>NZ_CBDDIG010000005.1:0-1993456 GCF_965228755.1 Roseovarius sp. | reverse complement strand
CGGGAGCGGCGCCACAAGCGGGATTGAGCCGTCCTCAGGCGGCGGGGCGACGGCAGACGGTGACGGTGTCGCGCCCGCCTGATTTTGAGCCGTAGAGCGCCTTGTCGGCCTCGGCCACCAGCTTGGCGACATCCGTACAGGCCCCGGCGGGCCGGGGCGTTGCCAGAGCGGCGCCGATGCTGACGGTCACCCGCACCGGCCCGGCCCCGGAAAGCGGGACCGGATTGTCGCGCACGACGCGGCGCAGGTTGTTGGCGAGGTCACGGATTTCGCAAAGCGAGGTGCCGGGCACGGCGATCAGGAACTCCTCTCCGCCGATGCGGGCGATCATGCTGTCGGCGGGCAGGGCGGCGCGCATGTGCGCCGAGACCTGCGCCAGCACGGTATCGCCCGCCGCATGGCCGTAGGTGTCATTGACCGACTTGAAATGGTCGAGATCGGCGACGAGCACGGCGCAGGTTCGCCCGGTCTGCTGTGCCGTGGCCAGCATCCGTTTGACGAAGCTGAGCGCGTAGCGGCGGTTGTAGAGGCCGGTCAGCGGATCCATCAGGGCGGCCTGCAGCCCGTCTTCAAGCTTGCCGCGCAGCGCGTCGCCGCGCGATTTCTGAGAGAGCTGGAACGAGAGGCGGAGGGCCATTTCCCGTTCATCGGTCGTGTCGGGCAGCGCGTCATGGGCGCCCATGTCGAGGATTGGCGCGGTGAGGTGCATGACCTCGGGATCGAGCAGGGCAAGGACGCGGGCCCGCCGCGTGCTTGGCGCGGCCTGCAATTCGGCCAGAAGGCTCAGCCCGGGCCGCGTGTTCCTCGGACCCACATGCAGGACGATGGCGTCGGGCTTGCGCCTGAGCGCCTTTGCCGTGCCCGGCTCGTCAAGCCCGAGGGCTATGACATCGTCGCAGGTGCCCAGGGCAAGGCGCGATTTGAGCTGTTCGGCCTCGGGGCGAGTGGCGGCGAGGATCGCCAACTTCTGCCGTTTCCGGAACGCCGCCGGATCCTCGGCAAAGCCGAGGGCGTCGGCGGTATCGGGCGGCATGCCGAGGTCGCTGTCGATCTGCCTGTGCCGCATGATCGAGCGGAGCCGGGCGAGCAGCACGATTTCGTCGAAGGGTTTGGAGACGACATCCGTCGCGCCGGCCCGCAGCGCGCCGACGCGGCGGTCGCCGTCATCGTCGGGCAGAAGGGCGACGATGGGCGGCGCGGGCGCCCCGGTGGCCGGCTGAAGGGCGGTGGCGAAGTCGGCGAGCGGCATGTCGGGCAAATCGCCCGCGATCACCACGTCGGGACGGGTGCGGCGGGCCATTTCCAGCGCGTCCTGTCCGCTGCCGGCCTGGATCACGCGATAGAAGGCCGCCGCCAGCGTTACCTTGAGCACGATCCGGTTGGTAGCCAGAGCGTCGACAATCAGAATTTTTCCTGTCATCAACGAAAGACCTTCAGACTTGTTCTTTCCGTCATCTGGACTATCCATGGCAGAAGTTAAGAAAACCTTTCCGGGAATTAACGCAATTGAACCTTGAGCAGGATGCCGCCGAAGCGATCGCGCTGAAAGGTCTGGCCTGGCTGGCCGGGAATGACGAGTTGCTGCCGATCTTCCTCGGCGCCCGCGGCGCGTCGGAGGCCGACCTGCGCGCCGGTGCTCAAGACCCTGAATTCCTTGGCTCCGTACTGGATTTCATCCTGATGGACGACGCCTGGGTGCTGGCGTTCTGTGCCGAGACCGGCCTGGCCAACAGCGCACCGATGGCCGCGCGTGCCGCGCTTCCCGGCGGGGCGCAGATACACTGGACGTAAGGGCGGAACGTGAACAAACCGGTTACGAAGCTTGACGGGCTGCTCTTCGACAAGGACGGCACGCTGTTCGATTTCCACGCCACCTGGAGCACCTGGGCCGGCGCCGTGATCGAGCACCTGGCCGAGGGCGACGCCGCCCGGCGTGCAGCCCTGGCGGACGCGATGGATTATGACCTGGGCGCCATGCGGTTCCGCCCGTCCAGCCCGATCATCGCCGGCACCAACCGCGAGGCGGCGGAATGTGTCGCCCGGGGGCTCGGCCGGCAGGATATTCCCGCCATCGAGGCCCTGCTGATGACGATGGCCGCCGAGGCGCCGCTGATGCCGTCGGTGCCGCTGGCGCCGCTGCTCGAGGGTTTTCGCGGCCAGGGGCTGAAGCTTGGCGTGATGACCAATGACAGCGAGGCCGTGGCCCATGCCCACCTGAGCACCGCCGGGGTCGCCGGGCTGTTCGATTTCGTGGCCGGGTTCGATTCCGGCTTTGGCGCCAAGCCCGATCCCGGTCCGCTGCTGGCCTTTGCGAACGCCCATGGGCTGTCGCCCGGACGGGTGGCGATGGTGGGGGACAGCACCCATGACCTTGTGGCCGGGCGGGCCGCGGGGATGCAGACGCTGGCGGTGCTCACGGGGGCCGCGGGCGCGGCGGAGCTGAGCCCTTTCGCCGATCACGTGCTGGCGCATATCGGAGAGATCCCGGCCTGGCTGGCGGCATGAGCCGGCATCCGCTTTACGGTATCCTGCTGGCGACGGCCGGGGCGCTGTTCCTGACGCCGGATGCGCTGTTCATGCGGCTGTCGGGGATGGACGGGTTCCAGATGGTCGCGTGGCGGGGGATGCTGATGGGCTCGGTCATGGTGCTGGGCTGGGCGGTGCTGAGCGGCGACCGTCGGGGTGATATCCGCCAGCTGGCCACCGGGCCGGGCGTGGCGATCATGGGCTGCCAGCTTCTCAACTCGGTCTTCTTCTGTCTCGGCATCGCCTCGGCCCCGGCGGCGGTGGTGCTGATCGGGGTGGCGGCGGTGCCGGTCTGCTCGGCCCTGCTGAGCCGGGTGATCCTGTCAGAGCCGACGCGCTTGGCGACCTGGGTGGCGATGGCCGCGGTGATGGCGGGGATCGCCATCGCCGTCTCGGGCGGCGACGGCGAGGCGGTGACGCTGAACCTGCGGGCATTGGCCGGGGCGGGGTTCGGGCTGGCCGTGGCGCTGATGCTGGCGCTGAACTTCACCATCCTGCGGGCACGGCCGGGCCTGCCGATCATGCTGGTGATCGGGGTGGGGGCGTGGATGGCCGGGCTGACGGGCCTGACCATCACCGGGCTCGGGGAAATGACCGAGGGCCGGCCATGGGCCATGGTGGTGACGGGGGCGGTGATCCTGCCGGTGTCGTTTTTCACCCTGTCGCTGGCGTCGCGCCATACGCAGGCGGCGAACGTGAGCCTGCTGATGTTGCTGGAGACGGTTCTGGCCCCGGTCTGGGTGTGGATCGGCGTGGGCGAGCGGCCGACGGTGACCATGGCCATCGGTGGCGCCGTCGTGGTTGTGAGCCTGGCGATCTACCTGATCGTCACCGGACGGGGGCTTCGGCCAAAACAGGCGCACGGTTAGAACAAAAACGACACGTCGTGTCGCTAACTGGCATTTTCGCACCTGTGAGCAATGCTGTCATACCGGACAGTGCAAACAGGAGTCTCCCATGGCAGTTGAAGCCAAACGCAGGAAGCGCGGCGGCGGCCGCGCGGGCAATGCAGAGCGCCGCGGCACCGCGGTCATCGACCAGATGCCCTGGGTTCCGCCGGTTAACATTGATAAACCGGTCGAGCCTTTGGACGAGGCCGGCGTGCAGGCGATTCACGACGGGGCGATGCGGATCCTCGAGGAGATCGGCATCGAGTTCCTGAACCCGGAGGCTTTAGAAATCCTTAAAGCCTCGGGCGGCTGCACCGTGAATAGCGAGAACGTGCGGATGGGCCGCGATTTCGTCATGGAGATGATCGCCAAGGCACCCGAGCAGTGGACGATCACCCCGCGCAACCCCGACCGGATGCTGACCATCGGCGGGCAGCACCTGAATTTCGGCAACGTCTCGTCACCGCCGAGCTACTGGGACATGAATATCGGGCGGAAGGTGACCGGCACGCGCGAGATGTGCGCGAACCTGCTGAAGCTGAGCCAGTATTTCAACTGCATCCATTTCGTCGGCGGCTACCCGGTGGAGCCGCAGGACGTGCACCCCTCGATCCGCCATCTCGACGTGCTTTATGACAAGCTGACGCTGACCGACAAGGTGGCGCATGCCTATTGCCTGGGCAAGGAGCGGGTCGAGGACGTGATGGAGATGGTGCGGATCGCCGGCGGGCTGACCAGCGACGAGTTCGAAGCCAGCCCGCACATGTACACCAACATCAACTCGACCTCGCCGCTCAAGCATGACTACCCGATGCTGGATGGCTGGATGCGGATCGCCCGGCGCAACCAGGGGCTGGTGGTGACGCCGTTCACGCTGGCGGGCGCCATGGCGCCGGTGACCATGTCGGGCGCGGTGGCGCAGTCGCTGGCCGAGGGGCTGTGCGCCGTGGTGCTGGCACAGTTGATCCGGCCGGGCGCGTGCTGTGCCATCGGCACGTTCACCTCCAACGTCGACATGAAATCGGGCGCGCCGGCCTTCGGCACGCCGGAATACATGCGAGCGACGCAGATGACCGGCCAGCTGGCGCGGTTCTACAAGCTGCCGATGCGGGCCAGCGGTGTCTGCGCCGCGAACGTGCCGGACGGGCAGGCGATGTGGGAAACCTCGAACAGCCTGTGGTCGGGCGTGCAGGCCGGGGCGCACATGATCTATCACGCGGCCGGCTGGCTGGAGGGCGGGCTGATCGCGAGCCCCGAGAAATTCGTCATGGATTGCGAGATCCTGCAGCAGATCCAGCGCTACATGGACCCGATGCTGACCAAAACCGGGCCCGACGAGATTGCCTTCGACGCGGTGCGCGAAGTGGGTAACCAGGGTCATTTCTTCGGCATCCAGCACACGCAGGACCGGTACACCACGGCCTTTTACCAGCCCTTCCTGAGCGATTGGCGCAACTACGAGGCGTGGGAGGCCGCGGGCCGGTCATGGACGGCGGAACGGGCGCACCAGGTGTATCGCGACATCATCGCCAGCTTCGAGGCGCCGGCGATGGACGAGGCAATCCGCGAGGAGCTGGCCGCCTTCGTGGAACGCCGCAAGGCCGAGGGTGGCGCGCCGACGGATTTCTGAAACCACGGTTCGGCCGGCCCTTCGGGGCGGCCGTGCCGGCCGGCGCGGAATGTCGAAACTTGCATTTATTGACACTTCTTTAACGCCGGCCTGTCACATATACCTCCGTTTTGGAGGCACATGATGCACGGGCTGATCAACCAGGCCATCGAACGCTTCGGGCGGGCGACATACGGCGACAGGTTCTGGGAACGGGTGTGCCGCGGGCAGGGCCTGCCGGTGCGGCGGTTCGAGGCGATGCAGAGCTATGATCCCGGCGTGACCGAGGCGATGCTCGACGGGTTGGCGCAGGCGCTGGGCAAGGCGCGGGGCGAGGTGCTGGAGGATATCGGCACCTTCCTCGTCTCCTCGCCCTCGACCGAGGCGCTGCGGCGGCTGCTGCGGTTCGGGGGAACCGAGTTCGTCGATTTCCTGTATTCGCTGGACGATCTGCCCGCGCGGGTCAGGCTGGCGGTGCCCGAGCTGGAGTTGCCGCAGATGGAACTGCGCGAGCACGGGCCGCGGTCGTTCAGTTTCGTCGTCCGCACGGAAGGGGCGAAGCCGTGGTTCGGGCATGTCATGGTCGGGCTGTTGCGGGCGATGGCCGATGATTACGGGGCGCTCGTGGTGCTGGAACACATGGGGGCGAGCCCCGGGCGGGAGATCATCGCGATCATGCTGCTGGAGACCGCGTTTGCCGAGGGCAGGGCGTTCGACCTCGGGGCGCCGGTGCCATGAGTGTTGCGGGGCTCGATGCCGAGCGGCTGGGGTCGGTGCTCGACACGCTGTGCCCGATGCACATCCTGCTCGACGGGACAGGCCATATCCGCCATGCCGGCCCGGCGATGCGCAAGCTTGCCCCCGGCGGCGTGCCGGACGGGACGCGCCTGACGGACCTGCTCGACCTGCGCCGTCCGCGCGCCTCGGACCGGATGGAGGCACTGCTGGCGCTGGCGGGGCGAAAGCTGCATTTCGCGCTGCGCACGCCGCCGCGGACCGAACTCAAGGGCGTCCTCGTGCCGCTGCCGGCCGCGGCGGGGGCAGAGGGGCCGGGCGCGGTGCTGAACCTGTCCTTCGGCATTTCCATCGTCGACGCGGTCCGCGATTACGCGCTGACCAGCGCCGATTTCGCGGCCACGGACCTGGCCATCGAGATGCTGTACCTGGTCGAGGCCAAGTCGGCCGCGATGGAAGAGCTGCGCCGGCTGAACACGCGGCTGGACGGCGCGCGGATCGAGGCGCTGGAAGCGTCGGTCACCGACAAGCTGACCGGACTGCGCAATCGCCGCGCGCTGGAGCCGGTGATGTCGCGCCTGGTGGAGACGACCACGGATTTCGCGCTGATGCATCTCGACCTCGACCACTTCAAGCATGTGAACGACACCTATGGCCATGCGGCCGGCGATGCCGTGCTGCAGGCCGTGGCCTGCCGCCTGACCGGAAGCACCCGCGACCGGGACACGCTGATCCGCATCGGCGGGGACGAGTTCCTGCTGGTGCTGCCCGAGCAGACCCGGGTCGATGCGGTGGCCGACCTGGCGCGCCGCCTGATCCGCGAGCTATCGCGGCCGATTCCGTTCGGCGAGCGGCGGCTGAGCGTGTCAGTCAGCATCGGGGCGAGCCTGAGCCGCATGTACGACCCGCCCGACCCGGTGCGGATGATGCATGATGCCGACACCGCGCTTTATGCCGCCAAGGCGGCAGGGCGGGGCACCTACAGGCAATATACGCCCGAACTGGGGCAGATGGGGGCCGGTGGGGCGAACTGACCCCTCAAGCGGCCTGCAATGCTTGTGTGGTGCGGGCCCACAGGCTAACGATTCCGGTCAAGAATAATCGGGGCGGGAGCGGGCATGACACGGGTTTTCATCACCGGCACGGCGGGGTTCATCGGCTATCATCTGGCCAGCCTTTTGCTGGACGAGGGGATCGAGGTGCATGGCTTCGACGGGATGACGGATTACTACGACGTCAGCCTGAAGCAGCGCCGCCACCAGATGCTGCGCCAGAAACTGGGTTTTGCGGCGACCGAGGCGATGCTGGAGGATGCCGAAGCGCTGGATGCCGCGGCGGATGCGTTTCGGCCGGACGTGATCGTCCACCTCGCGGCCCAGGCCGGGGTGCGTTACAGCCTCGAGGCGCCGCGGGCCTATATCGATGCGAACGTGGTGGGCACCTTCAACGTGATGGAGGTGGCCCGGCGGCACGAGGTCAGGCACCTGCTGATGGCCTCGACCAGCTCGGTCTACGGGGCCGAGACGGAGATGCCCTATCGCGAGACGCAGAAGGCCGACATGCAGATGACGATCTACGCGGCCACCAAGAAGGCCTGCGAGGCGATGGGCCATTCCTATGCGCATCTGTGGAACCTGCCGACGACGATGTTCCGGTTCTTCACGGTGTACGGGCCGTGGGGGCGGCCGGACATGGCGCTGTACAAGTTCGTCGACGCGATCCTCGAGGATCGGCCGATCGACGTCTACAACCACGGCGAGATGTTCCGGGATTTCACCTATGTCGACGACCTCGTGCGGGGGATCCGCCTGCTGATCGACGCGGCGCCGGTGCGGCCCGAGCGGCCCGAGGATATTGCCGAGGGGGACAGCCTGTCGCCGGTGGCGCCCTACCGGGTGGTCAATATCGGCAATTCGCAGACCGTGCGCCTGCTGGATTTCGTCAACGCGATCGAGGAGGCGCTGGGGAAAAAGGCGCAGCGCAACCTGATGGAGATGCAGAAGGGCGACGTGCCGGCCACCTGGGCCGATGCGAGCCTGCTGCAGAGCCTGACGGGCTATCGCCCCGAAACGGATGTGCGCGAAGGGATTGCGCGGTTCGTGGCGTGGTTCCGGGAGTATTACGGGAAATAGGGGCCGGTGGGCGCCCAAGCGGTGCAAGGCGGTTGATCTTGTGCGGGTCGCGGGTAAGCTTCCGGTTGATTGAAGGTTCGGAGATTTTTCACATGGCGCCGTTGCGCTTTGCGGTTGTTTCAAGTGTTCTGCTGGCCCTTTGCGCCGCCCCGGCCGGGGCTTTCCCGCTTATCGACAGTTCGGAAGAGACCCATGCCTCGGTCTGCATCGGGTCGTCCGATACGCCGGAGCGGCTGATCGAGATCTGCGGTATCGCCCTTTCCGGGTCGGGCCATACCTCCGAAGAGCTTGCCAGGATGGAGGAGTCGCTGGGCTTCGCCTATTACGAAACCGACCGGCTGGAGGAGGCGCGGGCGGTTTTCGAGGCGACGCTGGCGCGCGACCCGGACGAGGACAGGGCCATCCGCGGGCTTGGCTGGGTGCTGCATGACGAGGGGGATTACGCGGCCGCCGCGGAGCAGTTTCGCCGCGCGCTGGATATTTCCGCGTCGGCCTCGGGGCTTGCCGGGCTGGGCCTGAGCCTTTGGGACCTGGACGAGATCGATTTCGACGAGTTGATGACCTACCTGGATGCGGCGCTGGCGATCAACCCCGACTATCACTGGGCCCGGCGCGAGAAGGGATGGCGGCTTCTGGAGGTGGACCGTGCCGAGGAGGCGCGCGACCTCTTCGCCACGTTCCTCGAGGAGGCCCCGTGGGACGCGAACGCGCTGGCCGGCCTGGCCAAGTCCTACAAGGCGCTGGGCGAGCACGAGAAGGTGATCGAACAGACCGGCCGGGCCCTGGAGGACGACATGGACCGGGCCTATTTCCTCGACCTGCGGATCGGATCGCTGTTCGTGCTGGAGCGATACCGGCAGGTGATCCGCGATGCCGACGCCCTGGTCGAGGCGTCCCCGGAGACGCACGAGGGATACATCTGGCGGGCGCGGGCCATGTCGGAGCTTGGCCGTGGCAGCGATGCGCTGGCCTACCTGGCCTCGGCCGAGGAGATCCTGGGGCCGGACATCTTCGTCGTCTACTGGCGGGCCAAGCTGATGATGCATCACGGCCAGTACGAGAAGGCGGCGCTTCAGATCGGCCGCAACATCGCCGGCGACGAGGTCGATACCTACGATTACGAGCTACTGGGCTATATCGAGTACAACAGGAAGGACATGGCCGCGGCGCGACGCGCGATCGATCATTCGCTGGAACTGGACGCGACGAACGCCTCGGCCGTGCTGCTGGATGCCATATTGATGCTGCAGGAAGAGGCCGGCGTCGAGGCCGCGCTCCCGCGTTTCGAGGAGGCGATGGCCCTGGGCCTGTCGAGAAACGGGATCAGCGAGTTTGCCGGCGAACTGGTCGGGGCGGGGTATTTCATGCATGCCATCGCGATCCGCGCGAAACACCCCGGTTGAGGTCATTCCCCGGGGCGTTTGAGCGCGAATTTCTCGCGTACCACGGTGTAGTCGCGGTAGCCCATGCGTGCCAGCGGGTTGAAGCGGAGCACGTCGAAGATGCCGTCGACGAGGCAGTCGTCGCGCATGTGGATGCCGGTGACCTCTCCGAAGACGGTGAAATTGGCCTCGCCGGGCAATTGCACGATCTGGGTCAGCTTGCATTCGAGGGAGGCGGGCGCGTTGGCGACGCGCGAGCAGGGAATGGTTTCGCAGTCTGTGCGTTCGATGCCGGCGAGCTCGAATTCGTCGACGTCCTTCTCCCACGGGCCGGAGGTTTTGTTCATCACGTCGCGCATGGCGTATTCGACGATGTTGACGCAGAAAAACCCGGTGTCGCGGATGTTGGCGACACTGTCCTTGGTGCCGTCGCGGTCCTCCTTGGCGGAGGTGGAGGCGAACATCACCTGCGGCGGCACGTAGGCCACGGCGTTGAAGAAGGAATAGGGGGCGAGGTTTTCCGAGCCGTCGCTGCCGCGGGTGGAGATCCAGCCGATGGGGCGGGGGGTGACGATGGCGTTGAACGGGTTGTGGGGCAGGCCGTGGCCGTCTTCGGGTTTGTAGAACATGAGGCTCCCTTGTGCGGGGCTTGCGCCCCGCCTGAAGTTGCGGTTTGAACCAGCCCTAACCGCGTGATACGCGACTATCTACCTGTTTTTTGAGGGGCGGGCGGTGATTTCACTGACAGAAGAAACCTCCGACGACTGGTGGGAGGTCGAGGCACTTTACGACCTGTGTTTCGCGCCGGGGCGCGAGGCGCTGTCGTCATACCGGCTGCGCGAGGGCGTGGCCCCCGTGGCGGAGCTGTGCCTGGTGGCGCGGGAAGAGGGGATCGTGGCGGGCGCGATCCGGTTCTGGCCGGTGCTGGTGGGCGAGAGCCGGGTGCTGCTGTTGGGCCCGGTGGCGGTTCACCCGACGCACCAGGGCGAGGGCCTGGGCGGTTTCCTGATCCTCGAAAGCCTCGACCGGGCGCGCGATCTGGGCTGGCAGCGGGCGATGCTGGTGGGGGACGAGCCCTATTACGGGCGGTTCGGGTTTCACCGGCTGGAGGGGGTCGAGATGCCGCCGCCGACCAATCCCGCAAGGGTTCTGGGCGTGGCGCTGGCCGAGGGCGCGTGGGACGGGATCACCGGCCGGGTGACACGCTGCGCTTGAAACGGCGGGGGTTTGCGCCGATCTTCATGGGGTAGCCTTTGAAGGAGTGGCGGATGGAAATTCTCGAAGCGCCGATTGCGCCGGAGGCCGTGGAGGCGCGGCTGAAAGTTCTGGCGCAGCGGCATGCGCGGGCGAGCAACGTGGGCATCCAGGTGCTGAACGTGATCGGCGGGCAGGCGGAGACGCTGTTGAACCGGCTGCCCAATGGCGTGCGCACCCAGCTGGCGGAGCGGACGGACCAGGCGCTGACCCTGGCGATGGAGGCCGCGCACCGGTCGCGGGGCGTGGTCGAGGTGAGCCCGAGCTGGATGGGCCGGGCGCTGACCACGGCGATGGGGGCGGCAGGCGGCATGGGCGGGCTGCCCACGGCGCTGGCGGAACTGCCGGTGACGGTGACGGTGCTGCTGCGGACGATCCAGGACGTGGCGGTGGAGCACGGGTTCGATCCGGCCGAGCCGGGGGTGCAGTATGACTGTATCCAGGTGTTCGCCGCGGCCGGGCCGCTGGACCATGACGACGGGTCGGACCTGGCGTTCCTGAGCACACGGATGGCGGTGACCGGGACGGCGATCAAGTCGTTGATTGCAAGGGTCGCGCCGCGGCTGGCGACGGTGCTGGGCCAGAAGTTGGCGGCGCAGACCGTGCCGGTGCTGGGGGCCGCCGCGGGGGCGGCGACGAATTATGCCTATACCAGTTATTACCAGCAGATGGCGCATGTGCATTTCGGCCTGCGGCGGCTGGCGATCGACGCCGGCAAGCCGCATGGCGAGCTGATCGAGGATTTCCGCAAGCTGGTCGAGGTGCCGGTGAAAAAGGCCTGACGTCAGCTGGCGTCGACCGCCTCGTAGAGGATGTGCAGGATGTCCGGTTGCGGGCTGAAGCGCAGGGTGGCGGAATCGTATTCGGTCAGCGCGGCGAGGATGGCGCCGTTGGTGATGTCGGCACCCATGCCGTTCGGCCAGAAATACCGGCGGCGGCGTTGGCAGAGCAGGATCATCTGGGTGCGCCAGGCCGCGTTCTGCCAGCCGCAGGCGGCGCCGAGCTCGGGGGCCGTGCTGTCGGGGGCGTCGAGCAGGGCCTGGATGGCGCGGCGCTCGTTGGGCGTGAGGGGGATGTCGGCGAAGGCCTGTTCCACCCGCTCGCGGCGCGGCAGGGTGGCGAGGGCCGAGGTGTCGGCCGGGGCGTGATGGCTGGCCGGGCCGGGCACGGGCAGCGACATGGAGGCCGGCCGGCGGAGCGGTGGTAAACAATTGGTTAACGGATGGGGGGATGTGCCCGTAAGAGCCATGGTGCTGTCGTCCTCAATGGTGGCGCTATGGTTGCGCCTTGGAAAGAACGGTAGCAGGACACGGTTTGTTCCTCAAGCCGGGTGATATTATTCAGTTTGTGAATCAGATGGTTAAGAACCGGTTTTCGAGTCATTCGGGGCGGGGGGTACAACCCGTGGTATTGGTCCCATTCGGAGGCCCCTATTCTTGCGGTGACTGAAAAGTCACAGACCGAGGCATTCGGCGCTATGCCGGCAGCGCCTTTGCCGCTTGATCGACGTGTTCGGACCTTTCGGCCTCGGTGGGATGCATGGACAGGTGTTTCAGGTCCGGCGACAGCACGATCAAGGTTGATGGTGCAAGATGCGGGCAGAGTTCCGTAAGCAGCCAGTATTTCCAGATGGCGTCGTCCGAGGCAAACGCGGAGCGCAGGGACGGTATGATGACCGGGCCGGCCTGCGTGAGCAATTCGGCAAGAGCCGGGGCGACCGGCCAGTTCATGTCTTTCAGCCACGGAAGCAGGTCTGGCACGACCGGGTCGAGCGCCGGGAACCCGACCGCCTTTGCGCGGGCGACGGCTGCCGTGTCGAACTTGGTTTTCGGGACGCAGTCGGCGTGTTTCATGACCTATCTGTAAAACCAAGCAGACCGAGCGGCAACTTCCCGGCGGGGCCTACAGCTTCCCGCGCAGGTACTCCATCACCTGCGGGCGGACGGATTGCACGCCGGCCTCGCGCGCCTCGTGGATCACGTCGCGGAGTTCGGAGAGGTCGGTGCGCCGCAGGATCGACTTGACCGGCCCGATGGAGGCCGGGCGCATCGAGAGCGAGCGCAGGCCGATGGCGGCCATGCAGGCGGCCTCGACCGGGCGGCCGGCATCCTCGCCACAGAAGGAGAGGGGCGTGTCCAGACGGTTGCAGCGGTCGACGATGCCTTCGAGGAAGGTCAGGAAGCTGACGTTCAAAGTGTCGTAGCGCTTGCGGACCAGCTCGTTCTCGCGGTCGGCGGCGAAGAAGAACTGTTTCAGGTCGTTGCCGCCGATCGAGAGGAAATCAACCTCGCGGTAGAAGCTGTCGGGGGCGAAGGCGAGCGACGGGGTTTCCAGCATCGCGCCCACCTCGAGCGAGGAGGGCAGGTTGTGGCCGAGGATGCGCTCGCGTTCCATCGCCTTGTCCATCTCGGCGCGGGCGGCGGTGAATTCCTCGCGCTGGGCGACGAAGGGGAACATGACGGAAAGCGGCCGGCCATTGGCGGCGCGGATGAGCGCCTGAAGCTGCATCCGCATGACGCCGGGCTTGTCGAGGCCCACGCGCACCGCCCGCCAGCCGAGCGCCGGGTTGGGCTCGTCCGTGGCGGTCATGTAGGGCAGCACCTTGTCGGAGCCGATGTCGAGCGTGCGGAAGGTGACGCGCTTGTCGTGGGCGGCGTCCATCACCCGGGCGTAGAGCTCGCTCAGCTCGGCCCGCTTGGGCATGTGGTTGCGGATCAGGAATTGCAGTTCCGTGCGGAAAAGGCCCACCCCCTCGGCGCCGGAGCTGTCGAGGCTGGGCAGATCGGCCATGAGGCCGGCGTTCATCAGCAGCGCGATCCGCGTGCCGCAGATCGTCTCGGCAGGCTTGTCGCGGATCGAGGCGTAGCGTTCCTGGGCCTTGGCGGCCATCGCCATCTTGTCGCGGAAGGCGTTCACCACGGTCTCGTCGGGGCGCAGGTGGGCGACGCCCTGGTCGCCGTCGACAAGGATCAGGTCGCCGTTCAGTGCCTCGGTGGTGATGCGCTCGGCATGGATGACGAGGGGGATGGCCAGCGCCCGGGCGACGATGGCGGCGTGGCTGCCGACGGAGCCTTCCTCGAGCACGATGCCCTTGAGGCGGCGGCCGTAGTCGAGCAGCTCGCCGGGGCCGATATTGCGGGCGATGAGGATCGGGTCGGGGGGCATTTCCGCGCCGGTTTCATTGCCCTGCCCGGTGAGGATGCGCAGCAGGCGGTTCGACAGGTCGTCGAGGTCGTGCAGCCGGTCGCGCAGGTAGGGGTCGGTCACCTGGGACATGCGGGCGCGGGCGGCGGATTGTTCCTTTTCCACCGCCGCCTCGGCCGAGAGGCCGCGGGAGATGTCTTCCTCCATCCGGCGCATCCAGCCCTTGGAATTGGCGAACATGCGGTAGGCCTCGAGCACCTGGAGCTGTTCGCTGTCGCCGGTCTTGGCGTTGGACAGCATCCGGTCGACGCCGACGCGGAGTTCGTCGACGGCGGCGGTGAGGCGCTCCATCTCGCGGTGGGGGTCGTCGGCGATGGGGTTGGTGACCACGACGCGCGGCTCGTGCAGCCAGACATGGCCCTGGGCCGCGCCTTCCTGGCCGGCGGCGCCGTGGAAGAGCACCGCCTGCTGGTGGCGGGCCTTCATCGCCGCCCCTTCGCCGACGAAGGCGCCGAGCTCGGCCATCTCGGCCAGCACCATGGCGACGACCTCGACGGCGTAGACCTCCTCCTCGGAGAAGATGCGGGCGTCTTTCGACTGGACGACCAGCACGCCCAGGGTTTCGCCCAGCCGCTGGACGGGGACGCCCAGCATGGAGCAATAGGCCTCTTCCCCGGTTTCGGGCATGTAGCGGAAGCCGCGGGTGCCGGGGGCGTCGTCGGTGTTGATGATGTGGCCGCGCCGGGCGATGCGGCCGACCAGCCCCTCGCCAAGGCGCATCCGGGTCTGGTGCACGGCCTCGGGCTTGAGGCCCTCGGTGGCGCAGAGCTCGAGCGTGTCCTCGTCGCGGAAGAGGTAGATCGAGCAGACCTCGCAGTGCATTTCCTCGGCGATCAGCGTGGTGATCCGGTCAAGTCGCGTCTGGCCGGCCGCGTCCTCGGCCATCACCGAGCGCAGGCGGCCGAGCATCTGCCGGCTGTCGGTCTGATGTTCCTGCGGTGCAGTCATGCGCCTTGCGGGACCTGTCCTTGTGGCGGTCCGACCCTGTCATGTCCCTTGGAGACTGTCAGGCCGCCTTTTCCAATCCGAAGGCATCATGCAGGGCCTGGACCGCGAGTTCCATATATTTCCGGTCGATCAGCACGGAAATCTTGATCTCGGAGGTTGCAATCACCTTGATGTTTATTCCCTCGGCGCTGAGCGTCTTGAACATGCGGGCGGCGACGCCGGACTGGCTGCGCATGCCGATGCCTACGGCGGAGACCTTGGCCACCTCGGTATCGGCGATCAGGTCGTGGAAGTTGATGTCACCGCGGGTCTTGGCCTCGCGCAGGGCCTTTTCGGCGCGGGTGACCTGACCCACGGGGCAGGAGAAGGTCATGTCGGTGCGGCCTTCCTCCGAGATGTTCTGGACGATCATGTCGACGTTGACGCCGGCATCCGAGAGGGGGCCGAAGATGGCCGCGGCGATGCCGGGGCGGTCGGCGACCGAGACGAGGGTCATCTTCGCCTCGTCGCGGGAATAGGCGATGCCGTTGACGACGTTTGATTCCATGATTTCCTCCTCGGCACAGACCAGCGTGCCCGCGGTGTCCGACTGTTCCTCGAAACTGCTGAGAACGCGCAGTTTGACATTGTAACGCATGGCCAGTTCGACCGAGCGGGTTTGCAGCACCTTGGCGCCGAGGCTGGCAAGCTCCAGCATCTCCTCGAAGGCGATCTTGTCAAGCTTGCGGGCCTTGGAGGTGATCCGGGGGTCGGTGGTGTAGACGCCGTCGACATCGGTGTAGATGTCGCAGCGCTCGGCATCGAAGGCCGCGGCGAAGGCCACGGCCGTGGTGTCGGAGCCGCCCCGGCCCAGGGTGGTGATGCGGCCTTCGGGGCTAACCCCTTGAAAACCGGCGACAACGGCGACGCGCATCCCTTCTGAGAACTTGGCGTTGATGTTGTCGGTGGGGATCTCCTCGATCCGGGCGGCGGAGTGGGCGGAGGTGGTCTTGAGCGGCACCTGCCAGCCCTGCCAGCTTCGGGCGGGGACGTCCATTTCCTGCAAGGTCAGCGCCATGAGGCCGGCGGTGATGTTCTCGCCCGAGCTGACGACGGCGTCGTATTCGCGGGCGTCGTAGAAGGGCGAGATCTCGTCGACCCAGCCGACGAGTTCGTTGGTGCGGCCGGCCATGGCGGAGACGATGACGATGACGTCGTAGCCCTTGGCCACCTCGACGCCCACGCGCTTGGCGGCGCGGCGGATGCGGTCGATGTTGGCGACGGAGGTGCCGCCGAATTTCATGACGAGAATGGGCATGGGGCGCATCCTTGGGCTTGGTCCGGGGGCGGTTTACGCGCGGTTTGGGACCGGCGCAAGTGGCGGCGATGCGGGAGGTTGGCGATTCGAAGGTTAACGGCGTTGTTTTGAAGGGATCGTGACGTCGGTATCACGTCGGTATTTCGTCGGTATCGCGTCGGTGCGGGGCCGGTATCGGGCAGGTGTGAATGTGGCGTGCGGTGGGGTAATCCACGAGATGTGGGTCGGGGCTCAGAGCGGGTTGCTGATCTCGACGAGGTTCTGGTCGGGGTCGCGGAAGTAGACCGAGAGGATCGGGCCGGTCGCGCCGGCCTTTTCGGCCGGGCCCTCGACGATCGCGACCCGGTGGGCGGTGAGGGTTTCGATTACCTGGTCGATCGGGGTGGTGGTGAGGAGGCAGAAATTGCCGCTGCCGGGGACGGTGCGGCGGGCCAGTTCGGGGGTGGTCGCGGCGTCCTGCAGGCTGATCTTGTGCGGGCCGAAATGCAGCGACCACTTGCCCGGTTTTTCCTCGCGGGGCTGCATGCCGAGGATGCGCTCGTAGAAGTCGAGCGTGGCGTCGATATCGGCGACGCAGAGCACGATGTGGTCGAGGCGGTCGAGGTTCATGGCGGGAGTATCGCGGGCGGATGGTTGTCGGGCAAGGGGGGTGGTGGGGGAAGTGGCCGACACGCGCCTAAAGCATTCCGCCTTTAACCTGAATCGCGGCGATTCCCACGCGCATGATTTTGTGATTCATCCTGTTTGGGAGGATGGATCATGTCAGCACCTTTGCCATCGGCGCTCCGGGCGCGGTTTCAGCGATATATTGAGGAAGGGTTGAGCGGTCGCGCGGCGGCGTTGCGTTTGAAGCTGTCGCCAGCCACTGGAGCCCGCTGGGCGCTTGCGATCCGGCGGACAGGCCGAGCGGCGGCTGCACCTCAGGGCCGGCCGAAAGGCAAGGGCAAGTTGGACCCTCATCGGTCCTTCTTTGCCGAAATCATCGAGCATGATGGCGATATAACGATGCCTGAGCTGAGCGCGGCGCTGTATGATGCGACGGGCGTCAGCGCGCATCCCAACGCGATTGGAAAGTTCCTTCGCAAGCTCGGCTACACATACAAAAAAAGTCACTGGTCGCCACCGAGCGCCGCCGTGCCAAGGTAAGGCGGCAGCGCGAAGACTGGTTCAGGCACCGTATTCCGGCCGTGATGGCGCAGCCGGAACGCGTTGTCTTCATTGACGAAACATCCGTGAAGACAAACCTGGCCAGACAGCGGGGATGGTCGCGATGTGGAGAGCGCCTGATCATGGACGCCCCGTTCGGGTCATGGGGCACCCAGACCTTCATCGCCGGGTTGAGCGCCGATGCGATGATCGCACCCTGGGTGATAAAAGGGGCCATGGATGGCGCGGCCTTCACCGCCTACGTCGAAAAGGTGCTGGTGCCGGAACTCTCACCTGGAACCGTGGTCATTCTGGACAATCTCGCCACGCACAAGAACGCCGAAGCGGAAAAAGCGATGCGCAGGGCAGGATGCTGGTTCCTATTCTTGCCGCCCTACAGTCCCGACCTCAACCCCATCGAAATGGCATTCTCCAAGCTCAAAGCACACCTGCGCCGGATCGGCGCGCGCAGCTTCACCGACATGTTCAACGCACTCGCCGACATCTGCGACCTCTACTCAACCGAAGAGTGCTGGAACTACTTCAAGGCTGCCGGATATGTCTCAGGTTAAAGACGGGGTGCTTTAGCGCGGAATCCAGGGCGAAGCCCGCCGCGCATCGCCGGGCCGCCCCCCGGCACGGCGATTTGGTGAGGGGTGTGCGAGGTCGTGAGGTTGGATGTGCTTGGCAGCGATAAAGTGGCGTCCACCGGCGTTGGTTCGCCGCACCGCGGCCCGACGATGCGCGGCTTCTCGGCGTTGTGCGGGGGCGCCCTACCGCCACCACCCCGCGTAGGAGGCGAACACCCCCTGCAGTTTCGCCAGAACCCGGTTGGCGCGGGAAGGCCGGGGCACCGTGCCCGCCGCCAGCCTCTCGGCCACCACTTCGACCGGGCAGGGGAGGTCGGTGACCGGGTCGTGGTAGCGGGGGTAGTCGATGAGGGTGGCGTGGACGAGGCCTTCGAGAGACGGCCGGGCCGCGCGGCGGGCGGGGACGCGGCCGAGGTCGCGGGTGAGACCCCAGCCGGCGTAGAACGGCGCGCCGGTGGTGGTGACCTTGACGCCGCGCAGGAGGGCCTCGAAACCCATGAGCGAGGTCATGGTCCAGACCTCGTCGATGCGGTCGAGCAGGTCGGCCGGGTTGGTGCGGGGCAGGACCATGTCGGCGAGGCGGTCGAGGTCGGATTGGGCGACGTGGCCGGTGCGCAGGCCCGCTTCGACGTCCGGGTGGGGCTTGTAGAGGATCACCGCGTCAGGGTTCTCGGCGCGGGCCTTTTCCAGCAGGGCGAGGTTGGTGTGGATCTCGCCCGCGCCGAGCTTGATGGAGGCGTCGTCTTCGACCTGGCCGGGGACGAGGATCAGGTGGCCCTGCGGCAACTCGGGGGCGGTGTCGCCGAGGTTGTATTTGCTGAGGCGTTGTTTGGTGAGGGTCTTGATGAGGGTTTCGGCGCGTTTGAGCTGGTCGGGGCGCAGCTCGGCGCGCTGGGCGATGAGGCGTTCGAGGCGGCTTTCCTGCGACGGGTCGTAGTAGATGCCGAGGTCGTCGCAGACCAGGGATAGCGGCGGGATCAGGTCGGCGCCGAGGCCGCGGGAGCGCAGGAAGCCGTCTTCCACGCGGACCGCGCCTTCGGGGGCGACCTGCGGTTTCGAGGCCCAGACCATGGCGGGGCGGGGCCCGGCGGGCAGGGTGTCGGCGGCGAAGCGCAGGGCCTCGAACCGGCCGAAGAAGCGTTGCAGGGGTTTGCGTTTCCACAGGCGCATGGCGTAGGCGGCCCAGCCGTGGCGGTCTTCGCGCCAGGCGCGGGTTTGGGCCTCGAGCGCCGATATGGCCTCTTCCAGCGAGCCCAACCGGTCGCGGTAAGGGTCGTACCAGTGCGGGTAGAGGATCATCGTCGCGGCGAAGAGTTGCGCCTTGGAGAGGCGGCGTCCGCGGCGGGGGAGATTGAGCGGGTGGCGGTCTTCGGTGAGGCCCCAGCCGGCATAGAAGGGCTGGCCGAAGACCTTGGGGCGGTGGCCGGCGAAGATCGCCTCGAAGCCCAGTTGCGAGGAGACGGTGTAGACGGCGATGGCGCCCTCGAGCAGGGACCACGGGCTTACCGCGTCGGAGAAGAGCCGGACGCGCCCGGATTCGTCTTCGCCGGAGAAATAGCCGTCGCGGTGGGCGTGCTGGGTTTCGGGATGGATCTTGACCAGGATGCGGGCGCCGGGGTTCTCCTCCTGCGCGTAATAGAGCATTTCGCGGAAGGTGTTGGCGTCGGCGTTGCCGTGGGTGACGCTGGCGTCGCCCTTGGTCTGGTCGATGACGAGGACGTAGCCGGGCTCGGGCACGGGGTGGTCGGCGTCGAAGCCGGTATACTTGGTGAGATGCGCCTCGTGGATGCGGGCGATGGCGCCGCGGGCGCGGTCCATCAGCACGGTGTCGTCGAGCGGGTGGGTCGCCAGCAGGGTTTCGAGGTCGGAGGGGGTGTTGGGGTTGAAATGGACGCCCTGGCTGTCGATGGCGAGGCCGAGCGGCGGTTCGCCGCTGCGGCCGGGAAAGAGGGAGCGGAGGAAGATGTCCTCGACCCGGATGAGGCCGGCGCCGGTGGCTTCGGCGATTTTCTCGCCCCGGGTGGCGTAGGGGGAGTGGCCCCAGACGGCGATGAGGTCGTCGGGGCCGGGCTTGCCAAGGCGGAGCGGGTAGCCTGTCAGTTCCATGATCCGGCGGACGCGGGCCTGGCGGAAGAAGCCGGCATTAAAATAGAAAACCCGCCGGTCACCTGCATGGCCGGCGGGTTTGCCGTCGTTCTGGTCTGGTGTCACGATCCGCCGAGCGTATCGACCGCCGTGGCCACGGACCCGATCGAGCCGAGCGAGCCGGTCAGGGCCGAGATCACCTTGCTCCACTGGGCGAAGGGCGCCTCGGTCACGTAGATCGTGTCATCGTCGCGCACCGCGAAGTCGCGGGCCATGAACATGCCGTTGGGGCGGGTCAGGTCGAGCACGTAGACCATGCGCTGGGCGCCGATCAGGTCGTTGCGGCCGAGCACCATGTTGGCGATCTCCGCCGGCTCGTTGCGCAGGATGAAGACGCCCGTCGGGTCGGCGGTCGACGATTGCAGGCCGCCCACCTGGGCAATGGCCTCGACCGCGGAAAGGGTCGGGCTGTCGAAGGGCAGGCGGGCCTGGGCGCCGGTGGCGCCGAGGGCGGTGAAGGCGCGGGTGTCTTCCTCGACCAGGATCCGGTCGCCGCCGCGCAGGGCGATGTCGAAGCCGGGATGCTTGAAGAGGTCCTGGAACCAGACCTTGGAGCGCTGGTCGCCGCGCATGACGGTGATCTGGGCCACCTCGGGCTCGACCGTGACGCCGCCGGCGGCGGCCAGCATGGTCGAGAGCGTGCGGGTGGGCCGTTCGATCGGGTAGACGCCCTGGGCGCCGACCGAGCCGATCAGCGAGACGGTGGCCCCGTCACCGGCGAGGCGGCGCACCTCGACCTGGGGGTCGGGGGTCTGCACGTCGAGCTTCTGGGTGATGATCCGGCGGATCGCCTCGGGCGTGTTGCCGGCGGCGCGGATGCGGCCGGCGTAGGGGATGAAGATGAAGCCGGCGCCGTCGACCTGCACCTCGTCGAGCACGGCGGCGGAGACGCCCTCGTTGACGAGCAGGCCGTCCTCGACGTTTTCCCACACGGTGATGCCGAGCGTATCGCCCGGGCGGATCGTGTCGGAGCCGACGAGGCCGGCGCGCTTGAAGTCCTCGGTGAAGCCGAGGGCGGGCTGGACGGCGGTGGCGCGGGTGACGCGGTCGTTCACGGCGACGACGAAGGCATCGCCCTGCCGCTGGACCGAGCCGGCGTAGATTTCACGCTTGTTGGGACCGACGCGCGGCAGGCCACAGGAGGCCACCATCGCAACAACGAGAGTCAGGGCGACGGTTCTCGCCCAGCGGGTTGAACGGGTTTTCACTGCTCGGTCTCCTCGACCTATTATTATTCTGCCTCAGGTTTTTCGTCCAAGCTAACGGAATCCGGAGGAAAAATCCAGCGCTAGAAGTTGTGCCCGTCAGGTGACGACCCGCAACTGTTGCCTCGGGGCCGCGGTTCCGGACTCGAGCGCCTCGTAGGGGTCCTCGGGGATGAGTATCATGTCGACGGCCTGACGCAGCAGCTGGCGGCGGCCGGAGGCGGAGTAGAAGCCGCCCGCGACCTGGCTGGTTTCGAGGAGGTAGCGGCGATAATCGGCATAGGCCTTGCGGTCGGGGCGCTCGGCCAGCTGGAAGAAATCGCGCAGCGGCTTGGTGGAGACGAACTCGGGCTTGGCATAGACCGCGTCGCCGAAGGTCTTGAGCGGGATGCCGCGCCAGAGCACCTGCTGGGCGGCGGTGGAGTTGACGGTGACGGCGCTGCGGGCCTCGTCGAGGAGCTGCGCGAGCTTGCCGCCGCGGACGAAGTGCACGCGGTCGTGGATGCCGTACTGGCGGGCGAGGCGGCGCAGGTCGCGGCGGATGGGTACGCGGCCGTCTTCGAGCGGGTGGGCCTTGACGACAAGGTGGTGGTGTTGCGGCGCGCCCTGGGCGAAGGCCTCGACCACGGTTTCGAGAAACTCGGACATGGTCGAGAAGGGGGAGTGCGACTGGAACGAGGAATCGTGTTCGAGCTGCAGGAGCGCCAGGTGGTAGGGAAAGCCGCCATGGCGGATGCGCAGGGTGGCGATGCGGCGTTCGATGGCCTGTGCGGGCATCAGCAGGAGGCGCTTGAGGTAGAGGGCGAATTCCTGCCGGACGGTCATGGCGCGGTGGGGCCGGAAGCCGCGGTAGCGACGGTTCAGCAGCAGCACGCAGCCGTGGTAGGCGGCGCCGTAGAAGATGTGCTGGCGCATGTCGCCCCAGCTGGCCGGGGGCAGGGCGGTGTCCATGTCGGAGTTTTCCAGCGCCTTGCGCATGTGCGAGACGCTCATCTCCATCAGCCGGGAATTGCCGTTGGAGCCGCCTCGTTCGTAGGTGACCCAGTAGGGGCGCATGTAGCCCTCCTCGAACACATGCACGGTGAGGCCCAGCTTTTTGGCCGCCGCGACGGCCTCGGCATGGATCGGGCGCATGTCGCCGTAGAGGACGAGGTCAGTCACGCCCTTTTCGGCGATGATCTGGCGGAAGCGGTCGGGCCATTCGGCGGCGGGTTGGGTGTAGGGGATGTAGCTTTTTCCGTCTTTCCAGAAGGCGCGGTCGCCCGCGTTGAAGCCGACGCGCCAGACGGCCGCGCCGGTGCGCCGGATCATCCGGCCCAGCTTGCTGAAAAACGGCCCGTGCGGACCTTGCAGAAACAGGAAAACCCGTTCGTTGCCCGAAACCATGGTCACATCATACCCACTACCTTGTTCGCGTGATTATTAGTATGGGAGTGGGGCGAAATTAAGTCTTAATCGGTGTGCGGACTTGTCCGCCGGCCCGCCGGGCGGTAGGTGCAGGCGGGACCAGGGCCAAAGGAGGCGGCGCATGTTCACGGGGATCATCACGGATGTGGGCGAGGTGCAACGGACCGAGCAGCGCGGCGACCTGCGCGCCCGGATCGGCACGCGCTATGACATGGCCCGGGTCGACATGGGCGCCTCGATCTGCTGTGACGGGGTGTGCCTGACGGTGGTGGGCAAGGGCGAGGGCTGGTTCGACGTGGATATCTCGGCCGAGACGGTGTCGAAGACCAACCTCGATAGCTGGGCCGAGGGGAAACGGGTGAACCTGGAGCGCGCGCTGAAGGTGGGCGACGAGCTGGGCGGGCATATCGTGTCGGGCCATGTCGACGGGATCGCCGAGGTGGTCGAGCTGCACGACGAGGGCGACAGCACGCGGGTGACGCTTCGGGCGCCCGAGGGGCTGGAGCGGTTCATCGCGCCCAAGGGCTCGGTGGCGCTGAACGGCACGTCCTTGACGGTAAACGAGGTGGCGGGGCGCGATTTCGGCATCAACTTCATCCCGCATACCAAGGTGGTGACGACCTGGGGCGACGTGAAGGTCGGCGACCGGGTGAACCTCGAGATCGACACGCTGGCACGGTACGTGGCGCGGTTGCAGGAGGTCGTGGCGGGGTGAACGCCCGTCGAGCGGGGTCGGTAGGGGCGGTGGTGCCGGTGGTGCCGGTGGTGCCGGGCTGAAGCCCGGCCTACGTGAACTCACGCGAACCGACGCATCCGGCTTGCCCCGCAGGCCGGGCTTCAGCCCGGCCCGGCACGCTTGCAGGATGTCGGCTGAAGCTTGCCTATGGCGGGCCGGCGAGGCCGGGGCCGGGCGGGATGCGACCGGGGCGTGCTATGCTGCGGTGGGTCGGGGCGCTTTCGCGGAAAGGGCGGGCGCATGTTCCTTCGATATCTTGTTTTCCTGGCCGGGCTCGCTATGGCGCAGCCTGTCGTGGCGCAGGAGGCGCCGTGCGAGCATGCGGCGTGCCGGGCCTCGCCCGCCTTCGGAGCGGCGTGCCGGGTGTATCTCGACGCCCCGGATGGCGACGCGACCCTGCATCGCAGCGTGCTGGGCGGCCGGGTCGGCGGGGTCAGCCGGGCGGTGCCCGAGGGCTGTTACCGGGCCGATCGGGTCTACGGCCTGCAGGGGTGGCGGTTCAACACGCGGGGCGGGCACAAGATCCGGCATGTGAAGGTCTTGCAGCAGGACGGGTCGCTGAGTTTCGCGCTGGCCGACCACAATGGCGAGGATTTCGCCGACGGGTTCGTCTGGCTGGTGCCGCTGCCCGAGGGGGTGGTGCTGCGGAGCGCGCAGGCGGACTGCCGGGGGGCCTGCCGCATCGGGCTGGCGCCGAAAGCGGCCGGGGAGGTGATGGTTCTGGCGGGGTTCGACCTGCGCCGTGACGGGAATGACGGGCATGTGCGGCGGTTCGCGGTGGGGCCGGTGACCGGCACCGCGACCGCACCGGAGCTGCGGGTGGATTTCCGCGACGACGATTTCGCCTATGCCGTCGAGGTGCAATACGCCTATCTGCCGGCCGGTGCGGTGGCGGGCGCCGGGGATGTGGCGCAATCCTATGCGCGCAACGATGGCGGGTTCGGTACGGCGACGGTGCGCAACCCGTCCTTTCCCGACCCTGCGCTCAGGGCGGAGACGGGAGAGGGGGATCTCGTCCTGCGGTTCTTTGCCTTTGCCTTCGGCAATGGGGGCCATTTCCTCGAGGATATCGGGATCGAGCGCCGGATGGGCGAATACGAGGCGTGGTTCCAGGACAACCAGGGGCGCGGCGAGCGGCGCCATCCGGATGACCCGTTCGACTGGCGGGTGGGGTTCGTGCGGCTGCGCTAGGGCATCAGCCGAAGCCGCGCAGCAGGCGACGGGCGAGGGCCCAGCAGCCGAGCGACAGGGCGATGGAAAAGTACCCGTCGATGGCGTAGTGCCAGCCGAGCTGGACCGAGCCCACCAGGATCAGCGCCGCAAAGCCGGTCATGATCCAGCCGAAGACGCGGGAGACCGAGAAGGCGTAGAGCGTCATCGTCACGGTCGAGGCCACGTGCATGGACGGCATGGCCGAGATGCCCCGGACCGGGCCGTCATTCATGTAACCGTCGAGCAGCATCTCCTGCAGGTCAAGCGCCCAGACCGGGCTGACCTCGTTGAAGGCGCGGAGCGTGTCCATCAGGGGCACGAAATCCGCGCCGTAGCCGAAGGCCTCGTAATAGACCGGGCCGACGGAGGAGAAGAGCGTGGCGAGGATGTTGCCGCCGATCACCCAGCAGAGCACGTCGGCCACGAGGTAGTGGCGGTGCTTGTCATGGCGCGAGACGTTGAAGCAGGCCACGAAGATCAGGAAATAGGCCAGCATCAGCCAGAGGTGATAGGCCGCGTTGATCGCCGTGGTGATGGCGGGCGTGCCGGTGAGGTGGAAGAGCAAGTGCCACGGGTCGGTGCCGCCGTGGAGCGCGCGGTCGAGCCAGGCGAAGGTGGGATCCCACGAGAACGGGTTGATCAGCGGGATCAGGTCCTTGCCCACCGTGAAGCTGCCGGCGAAGAGGCACATGGCGAGGAAGGCGAAGGCGCCGGTGAAGATGCGGTCGCGGTCGAGGAGGATCTCGCGCAGGTCGGTTGCGAACCACGCGATGGGGCGCCGGGGGCGGACTTTGACGATCATCCAGCCGAAGCGCCAGAAAAGCAGGATCACCAGGAAGAGCGGCACCTGCAGTTGCAGCAGGCTGATCAGCGTCGTCGCGGTGCCCGAGCCGAACGGGTGGCCGAGGAGCAGGCAGGCCGAGTAGACGCCGAGGAAATGCAGCGCGACCAGCCCGATCAGCAGCCGGATGCGCCAGAGCGCCGGGCCGATGGCCGATCTGCCGGCCAGGATATCCGTCTGCATGGTCATTCCGCCACCCTCATGACTGCCTCGGGGGCAGGGTATGACGGGGGAAATGGGCGTGGGGTCGACGGGATTGGGTCGATTTCGGGGCGATTCTGGGGGGTGGGGGCGTTTTCTTGAAAAGAAAACTGTCCGAAATCTTTTAAAGATTTCGGTGGGTTAAGTCAGGCCCAGATGTCGCCGATGGTGTAGCCTTGGGGGAAGGGGTCGGTGGGGTCGAGGAGATGCTGGGTGGTGCCGGAGATCCAGCCCTGGCCCGAGATGGAGGGGAGGATGGCGGGGTGGCCGGCGACGGTGGTGATCTCCTCGATGCGGCCGGTGAAGGTGGTGCCGAGGGGGCCTTCGGTGATGAAATCCTCGTGCGGGATAAGCTGGCCGCGGGCGTGGGCCACCGCCATGCGGGCGCAGAGGCCGGTGCCGCAGGGGGAGCGGTCGAGCACGCCCGGCAGTGCATGGGGGCGGGCCGGGTCGTAGCCGCCGGAGGAGACGGTGACGGCCTGCCTTGCGTGGGTGCCCGGCGTGGTGGTTGCGCCGGTGAGGTTGGTGATGGTGGGGCCGGTGATGGCGGGGTTTTCCGGGTGGGAGACGGGGAGTTGCTGACGGGCAGCGGCGAGGATGCGTTCGGAGGTGCGGACGATCTCGGCACCGTTCGAGGCGTCGAGGGAGATGCCGAGCGTGTCGGCATCCGCCAGCACGTAGAACATGCCGCCCCAGGCGATATCGACGGTGATCGGCCCGAGGTCGGGCACGTCGAGCGGGGCGTCGAGGTGGAGGGCGAAGGCCGGCACGTTGCGGTAGGTGACGCGGGTGACCTTGCCGTCATGGCAGTCGGCGCGGACGCGGATCAGGCCGGCGGGGGCCTCTAGGGTGAGCTCGGTCATGGGCTCCGTCATCGGCAGGATGCCGGTTTCCAGCAGCACGGTGGTCACGCAGATGGTGTTGGAGCCGGACATGGGCGGGTATTCCGTCTGCTCCATGATGATGAAGCCGGCGTCGGCGTCCGGGTGGCAGGGCGGCACGAGGAGGTTGCAGCAGAGCGCCGGCTGGCCGCGGGGTTCGCGGAGCATCAGGAGGCGCAGGTCGTCGGCATGAGCTTGCAAGTATTGCATCTGTTCGAAGACGGTGGCGCCGGGCAGGGGCGGGGCGCCGGAGGTGATGACGCGGCCGGGCTCGCCCTCGGCATGGGCCTCGACGGCGGTGATCATTCTCGTGGCGCGCATGGGTGCCTCCCCCGGTTTCCGGGGGAGGCTACGGGCTGCGGGCGGAAAGCGGAAGGCCTTCCGAGCCGGTCAGATGTCGCGCGGGACGGCGGCGCGGTAGAGGTGCCAGGTGGCGTGGCCCAGCACCGGCAGGACGACGATCAGCCCGAGGAAGAGCGGCAGCGTGCCCAGAAGCATCAGGGCGGCGACGACAGCGCCCCAGAGCGCGACGGTGACCGGGTTTTCCCGGGCGACCTGAAGCGAGGTGGCGACCGCGATGGGCACGCCTACGTGCCGGTCGATCAGCATGGGGAGCGATATCAGGCTGATGACCAGCACGATCGCCGCGAAGACGAAGCCCACGGCCATGCCGGTGACGATCATCGTCCAGCCGGCGGAGGTGGTGAACACGTCGGCCAGGAAGGCATTGGCGGAGGCGGGCGGTTCGGGGCCGAGTGTCCAGCCGTAGATCTGCAGCGCGGTGAACATCCAGGCCACGAAGATCGCCAGCAGGTAGAGGGCCATGGCCAGCACCGGGCCGATATTGCGGGCCTGCAGGACGGTGAGCGCGGTGCTCCAGTTGACGTTGGCCTGGGTCTCGGCCTTGCGGCTCATCTGGTAGAGGCCGATGGCGGCCACCGGCCCCAGCAGCAGGAAGCCCGCCGCGAGGGGGAAGATCATCGGCAGCAGCGCCTCGTTGAAGGCCATGACCGAAAGGGCGAGGCCGATGACGGGGTAGATCAGCACGATGAACATCACGTCGGTGCGATAGCGCGAGAAATCGTCGAAGCCGGCGGAGAGGGCCGCGCGGATGTCGGCGGTGGTGAGGATGTTGGTTTCCGGGATCTCGGTGAGTTCGCTGCCGAGGGCGTCGGCGGCGCTGCCCATGGCGCGGCCGGTGCCGGAGGCGCCCTGGGCGAGCCATGTGAGGGGGTTTCCGATTGTCTTGACCATGTTCGACCTCCCGATCGGGTGCCGGAACGGTCAGACCCGTCCCGGACGGGTGCCGGCGGCGCCGGTTTCGGCCCGCCATTCCAAGGAGTTAGTGGCCAATTGTCGCATGTTTCGCCGATTCGCGCGAGGGGGATCACCAAGGCGTGAAAGGTGCGGGCTCAGTCGTTGTCGGTGAGACCCGCGCCGGCGCCGGAGGCGCGGCTTTCGGGGGTGCCCGGCGCGTAGGTGCGGTGGGCGAAGGCGGCGAGGGTTTCGACCGCGCCCGCGGGGAGGTCGCCGCGATGGGCGCGGGGGAGGGGCTGGCCGCTGGCGGGGTCGGCGGGGCCGATTGCGAGCGTTTCGGTGCGGCTGGCGGTGAGCGCGGCCGGGTCGGCGATGTCGGCGAAGACGCCGTCGCCGCCGCAGGTGACGGTGACGCCGGGCCAGCGGATGAAGAGCGGGCGGCCGGCGAGGTCGGCGGCCCATGCGGTGTAGGGGACGAGGAGGAGCGGGCGGGCGGTGGCGGCCATGGTGATGGTGCGGCCGTCTGCGAGGTCGCGGGCGCGGTCGGTGAGCGCGGCGCCGGCGGCGGAGGGGCAGAGCAGGCCGTCGCGGGCGGCCCACGGCTCGGCGTCGGTGCGGGGGCGGACGGCGTCCCATGTGACGCCGTCCTGCGCCAGCAGCAGCGCGGCCAGCGTTTCCGCCCCCGGCCAGCCCGCGGCGCAGAGCCAGCGGACGGCCTTGCCGGTTTCCTCGGCCAGTCCCCAATCCATCCCGCCGCCCCGGGCGGCCTTGCGCGAAAGCGCCTCGATCTCGTTCAGCGACCAGCTCACTCGCCGACCTCGGGCAGGCGCGGCAGGGTCCAGTCATCGGCGGCGTTACGGGCGAGGTCCTCGGGGAAGGGGGCGTTCTGGTACATGTTGATGCGTACCCAGCGGTCGGAGCGCGGGTCGAAATGGCAGGCGCCGAAGAAGCTGAGCTTCATCCGCAGCATGTCGATGGGCATGACCGAGGCGTCGATCGTGTTGTCGCGGATCTCGGCATAGGCGAGTTGCGCGGCGATCTGGGCGCGGCGGGCGATGTGGCGGTGCTCGGGGTGCTTGAGCAGGAACTCGGCCACGGTGGGCGCGTCGGAGGCGGTGAGGGCGATGTGCATCAGGGCGGCGTCGCGCCCCGGGCAGAGGGGCTGTTCATAGGGGTTGAGGGGTTCCTCGAACCGTTCGCCCATGCGGGGTTCGAGCTTTTCTTCGGAGGTGTACCAGATGCGGGCCTGCGCGGGCCTTGCGCTCCAGTCGATGGCCAATGCCCAGCCGTAGACGTCCTCGATGATGGCGCGGAGATCGGCGAGGGGCATGGCGCCGTCGATGCGCCAGTTTTCATCCTCGTCGGCGCTCATGGTCTCGCAGAGGTCGTCGACCAGATCGCCATGGGGTTCGAGCAGGAGCGAGACGAGCTGTTCCTGTCCTTCGAGGGAAAGCGTGGCCTCGCCCCAGCGCCAGAGGCGGTCCCACGGGTAGGGGGCGGTCATGTCGGCGATGGCGAGATGTTCGGTCAGCGCCAGCATGTCGGCGCGGAGGTCTTCCAGCTTGGCCTGCTGGCCGGGATGCTCGGAGCGCCAGCCATGGGCGTGGATGCGGGCGCGGGCGGCGGTCTGGCGGAAAGCGGTGACGGTGGCGCGCGGCGCCTCGGGGAGGGCGCGGACGCGGCGGAGCGCCTCTTCCCGGGCGGCGACCCAGTTGTTGAGGAGCGCGGGGTGGGTGATCAGGAAGGGCGCCATGCCGAGCCCGGTGGAATTGCCGATGCCGAAGCGGCGGCGCAGCACCGGGTCGAGGGCGAGGGCCTGACCGGGCGCGCGGGCGCGGGCCATGTGCTCGACCAGGTCCATGACGAAGGCGCGGGTGAGGTAGACCGACAGCATCTCGACCTGGAACGGCGCCTGGAACTCGGGCCGGTCGGCCAGCGCGGCGCGGTCGGCGGCGCCGAACTTGCCGGAGCCGTAGACGGCGGTGGTGCGCATGAGATAGCCGACTTCGGCGATTTTCCGCGCATCGGGCTGTTTTCCGGCGGCGAGGCGGTCCACCACGTAGTCCCACAGCCGGACCGAGCGGTTGGCGCGGGAGAGCGAAAGCTCGCGCTCGGAGATGCGGCCGGCCTCCTGCCGGGGGACGTTGTCGGCGAGGCGGGCGATGTCGGCCTCGTCGGGGATGCCGTCGAAGAGGGTGAAGGTCGCATCCCACGCGGTGGCGATCACCCGGTCGGAGCGCTGGTCGGCGGGCAGGTCGTGGGAGAAGGCGATGAGGGAGTAGCTGCGGGCGGGCGTGTGCGCCACGTAAACTGCATGGCCTATGCCCTTGGCATCTATATCGAAAACCCGTTCCTCGAACCGCCATTGCTCGGCCTTCATGCGGCGCAGGAGCTGGCGCATGAAGGACAGGCGGGTCTGGTGGAACGCGCCGAGCCGGGCCAGTTTCATGACCGTGTCGGGCGGGCGGCACGATATGGTGGGCGTTTCGGCCTCGGCCATTGTTCAGGTCTTTCGCTTGGCGCCGGGCCCGAAGTTCTGATCGAAAAAGCGCAGCCAGTTCTCCCCCAGAAGGGCCGCTGTTTCCCCGTCGTCAAAGCCTTTGTTGCGCAATCCTTGCTCGATACTAGCGAAATCGCGGTTGTCACGGAACCATGCGGGTTGCGGGGGGAAGCCGGGGGCGGCGGCGGAGCCCTCGCCGTAGTCGGTTTCCTTGGTCCAGCGGCCGGAGCGCATCCAGTCGACGACGCTGTCGGGCTGATCCTGGCAGAGGTCGGAGCCGATGCCGAAATGCTCGATGCCGAAGCGGTCGGCCATGTCGGCGACCATGGCGCAGAAGCTGTCGAGCGTGCAGTCGGATTTGTCCTTGAGGTGATGGGGATAGAGGGAGAAGCCCATCATGCCGCCGTTTTCGGTGACCGCGCGGATCACCTCGTCGCGCTTGTTGCGCAGCGCGGGCTGCCAGCGGTGGGGGTTGGCGTGGGTGATGGCGATGGGGCGCTCGGAAAGCTCGGCGGCCTCGATGGTGGAGCGGTCGGCGGAATGGCTCATGTCGATGACGAGGCCCACGCGGTTCATCTCCCTGATGACCTGACGCCCCATGCGGGTGATGCCGGGATCCTCGGCCTCGTAGCAGCCCGTGGCGAGGAGGGACTGGTTGTTGTAGGTGAGCTGCATGAAGCGGGCGCCGAGGGTGTGGACGATCTCGACGAGGCCGATATCGTCCTCGATGGGGGCCGGGGTCTGGAAGCCGAAGAAGATGGCGGTGCGGCCGGTTTCCTTCGCAAGGCGGACGTCGTCGCCGGTCAGGCCGTGGAAGATGAGATCGGGGTGCTGTTCGAAGCGGCGGTTCCAGGCCTCGATATTGAGGACGGTTTCGCGGAAATTCTCGTGGTAGGCGATGGTGACGTGCACGGCATCGACACCGCCCTCGCGCATCTGGCGGAAGATCTTTTCCGACCAGTTGGCGTATTGCAGGCCGTCGATTCGGTGGGGCGTTGCGCCAGCCGGGGATTCGCTGGGGGTCATCTTTGGGTCTTTCTCGCCGTGGGCGGGTATGCGCGGGCATTGGGGCACGGCACACCGCCCAGATCAAACGCAAAATGGCGGATCGCGGGGATTAGGGGCGGGCGGGGCCGTTGGGCCGGGGCCGGGGCGTTGCCTGCGATCTTCGCTTGTGTGGGGCGCGGCGAGGTGCGACAGTGAATGTCCGAGGTGCCGGTGCCCTTCTCGGAGGGGCCGGAGAATTGGGAAGCCGGTGAGAGACCGGCGCTGCCCCCGCAACGGTAAGTATGGGGGGCAGGGGCGAGATGCCACTGGACGCATTTGTCCGGGAAGGTGCCCCTGTCCTGACCCGCGAGCCCGGAAACCAGCCTTGGAGCAACGTCAAGCCGCGGGGGGCGGTGCGGGCGGATGGGTTTCGGCGCATCGCCTTGCTGTCCTTCGCCCCAGTTCGGCCCGGGGTGTGGCCGGTGGAGAAGATGATATGACCGCGACGCGGATACTGGACGGGTTGGAACGCAGCGAGGCCACCGGGGCGGAGGCCGACAGCGTGGCGCGGCTGGGGTTCCTTGAATGGGCCTTTGGCCTCGAGGGCGAGGTGACGCCGGCCAAGGCGAAGGCCGCGCTGGACAGCGCCGAGGCGCGAGAGCCCGAAAGCGATGCGGCCTGTGCCTTCGTGGTGTTCCTGCGGCAGGCGACGCGGCCGATGACGGGCGGCGCGCGCCGGGGGCGGCGGCGGGCGCTTCACTGAGGGCGCGCCGCCCGCTAGGGTTCGGCATGACCAGCGAGAAAGAGAAGATGCAGGCGGGGGCGTGGTACACGTGCCATGACCCGGAGCTGTTTGCGATGCAGGATGCGGCGCGGGCGGCGTGCCATGCGCATAACACCGGCGTGCCGGCAGAGCGCGGGGCGATTGGCGCCGCGCTGGCGGCGTTGTTCGCCGAGATGGGCGAGGATTGCATGATCGAGGCGCCGTTTCACTGTGCCTACGGGGTGAACATCCACCTGGGGGCGCGGGTCTACATGAATGCGGGCTGTACGATTCTGGATACCGCCGAGGTGCGGATCGGGGATGACACGATGCTGGGGCCGGGGGTGCAGATCTATTGCCCGACGCATCACAAGGACCGGGCCAAGCGGGTGGCCGGGCTGGAACGGGCGCGGCCGGTGGTGATCGGGCGCGAGGTGTGGGTCGCGGGCGGGGCGATCCTGTTGCCTGGCGTGACGGTCGGGGATGGCGCGATCGTCGGCGCGGGCAGCGTGGTGACGCGGGACGTGGCGCCCGACACGATGGTCCTGGGCAACCCGGCGCGGGTGCGCGCCGGGTAGACCCGGCTCAGGCCTTGGTCAGGCCGCACCATTCGGCGATGAAGAGGGCGATGACGCCGGTGGATTGCTTCACCGAGGCGAGGTCGACCCGTTCGTCGAACCCGTGGATGTTCTCGGCCACTGGCCCGTAACAGAGGCTGGGGATACCGTGGTAGAGCCCGTAGAAGCGCGTGTCGGTCAACGCCGTGAAGGCGCTGTCCTGGGGGCCGTCCTGTCCGAAGACGGATCTGTGGGCCGCCGACAGTGCGGTTTCGGGGGCGTCGGCGTTCTCCAGGACGAAGCCGTCGGCCTGGAAGCCGTTCCAGACGATGTCCGGCGGATTGGAGCGGAGGAAGGGGTGGGCCTCGGCCGCCCTGGCGACGGTATCGGCGATCTCGGCCTTGACGTCGTCGACCGACCAGCCGGGCAGCAGGCCCATGCGGCAGTCGACCTCGCACCAGGAGGGCACCGAGGAGGCCCAGTCGCCGCCCTTGATCTTGCCGGCGTTGAAGTTGATCGGGTGCTCTTCGCCCTTGTAGGCCGGGTGATCGGCGGCGCGGACGTTGTAGTCTTCGCAAAGCTCTTCCAGCGCGGTGAGAAGCTGGAACGTGCCCATGATGGCGTTGGCGCCGGTGCCGGCATAGGCGACGTGGGCGGGACGGCCCTGCACCCGCAGCTTGAACCAGACGACGCCGACCTGGGCGCGGACGAGGGTGTGGCCGGTGGGTTCGGGGATGAAGACGCAATCGGCGCGGTAGCCGCGGGCCAGGGTGGCGAGCGCCCCCATGCCGGTGCTTTCCTCCTCGACCACGGACTGGAAGTGCAGGCGGCCCTCGGGGGCGAAGCCGGCGCGGCGGATGGCGTCGACGGCAAAGAGGGCGGCGGTGTCGCCCGACTTCATGTCGCCGGCGCCGCGGCCGTACATCCAGCCGTCTTTCACGACCGGTTCGTAGGGCGGGGCGGACCACATTTCGGCGGGGCCTTCGGGCACGACGTCGAGATGGCCCTGCAGGATCAGGGATTTGCCGCCCGTTCCGGCCCCGTCGAGCGTGCCGGTCACCGAGCGGATGGCGACGAGATCGCCGCCGGAATCGCAAAAGCCCGGTTCGTTCACGAGTTCGCTCATCGGCACGGTCCAATCGTCGACCTGCCAGCCGCGGGCGGCCAGGGCGTCGGACATGTAGTCGAGCGCGGCGTCCTCCTCGCCGCGGCGGCTGGGCAGGCGGGTGAGGTCGGCGAGAAAGGCGACCTGGTCTTCGAAGCCCGCCTCGACCGCGTCGAGAATGGCGTTCCGGGTTTCTTCGGGGATGGCGGACATGACGGCTCCTTTTGTGGTCGGGGGAAAGGGAGCAGGCGGGGCTTCGCCCGTCAAGGTGGATCGATGGCAATGGCCCGGAACCGGCGCCGCGCCGGCGACGTTCCGATAGAGTGATGAACCCTTTCCGGCTGTTCCTTCCGACACTTCTGTTCTGCCTTGCCGGGTGTCTCGAGATCCCCTCGGACCCGCTGGGGACGACCCGGAACGTCGAGGCCGCCGGAATGATGAGGGTCGGGTTCGTCGGCGGCGAGGCGGAGAGCCGGTATCCGGAAATGGAACGCTTCGCGGCACGTGTGGCCGAGGCGCACGGGGTTGACCTCGATGGCCGCATCGGCGCAGAGGGGGCGCTGCTGCGGGCGCTGGAGGAGGCCGAACTTGACCTGGTCATCGGCGTATTTCCCGAAAAATCGCCGTGGAACGAGCGGGTCGCCTTCACGAGATCGGTGGTCAGACCGGAGCCCGGCAAGAGGGTGCCGGTTCTTCGCGGGGCCGTGCATAACGGAGAAAACCGGTGGCTGCTGTCGATAGAGCGGGTGATCGAGAAGGGGCGGCCGTGAAGAACGTTCCCAAAGAGATACATGACACCCTGCGCCGGGCCCGCCGGCTGGAATGGTGGACGTTGTTCTGGCAGGCGACCATCGTGGTGGGAATGTATTTTGCCATCGGGTCGAGCCAGTCGATGAAGTCGGCCTGGGTCGAGGACCTTCTCGGATTGCTGCCGGCCACCACCTTTCTTATTGCCCTGCATTTCGAGCAGAAACGCCCAACCGAACGCTTTCCTTTCGGATATGCACGGTTCAACAGCCTGGCATTCCTTGTCTCTGCCACGGGGCTTGTCGTGATGGGCCTCTTCCTGGTCTACGATTCGATGTCGAAGCTCGTTCAGGCAGAACACCCGACGATCGGACCGGCGCCGGTCTTCGGGGCCGATCTCTGGATGGGATGGGTGATGGTGGCGGTTCTTGCCTATTCGGTCGTGCCGCCGGTCATTCTCGGCCGGCTGAAAATTCCCCTGGCCCGCAAGCTTCAGGACAAGGTTTTGTATACCGATGCCCTGATGCAGAAGGCCGACTGGATGACGGGCCTTGCGGGTGCCTTCGGGGTGATCGGCGTGGGGCTCGGCTGGTGGTGGGCCGACTCGGTCGCCGCGCTCGTCATCTCGGTGAATATCATCAATGACGGGCGCAAGGCGCTGACCATTTCCGCGGCGGAGCTGGTGGATGGCACACCTCGCAAGCTCGACACCAACGAGATCGCGGAGGACGCCCAGCGGCTGGAGGAGAGCCTGAAGGCCGATTGGGGCGCGAGCCACGTGAAGCTGCGCGAATGCGGGCGCTATATCTTTGCGGAAGTCGATCGGCTCGACGGGACGCCCACGCTGGACCAGATGTGGCCGGACGGACAGGAGCGGCCGTGGCGGCTGGCGTCGGTCTCGAAGACGCTGCGGGTGCGGGAGACGGTCGAATAGGCGGGCATCCGGCACGGTCACCGGGAGGCACGCGGTACCCAAAAAAGAAAACGGCGACGCCTGGGAGGAGGAGTGGCGCCGCCGTTCCATTACGTTCGGCCCTGGGAGGAGGAGTAGGGCCTTACGCAGCTGTCAGGACCGAAAATTGGCCCCGGTATTTTGGGCGACGGCATCAGGGAGGAGGAGAGATGCCGTCGCCATTTCCGGATGCCCCAGGGAGGAGGAGAGGGACACCCGAACCTTGTTATTCGCCGTAGACTGCCTCCCGCGCCGCAGCGCGGATGCCGGACCGGTGGATACCGAGATCGGCCAGGGTGGCCGCGTCCAGCTCGGACAGTTCGCGCACGGTTGCGCGGTAGGCGAGGTAGTCGTATGCCGCTTGCATCAGGTGATGCGCTGCAGCGCTGATTTCGATGGCGAGGCCCGTCTGTGCGGCGCTCTTCTCGCTTGTGTATGCCATTTTCGGCTCCGTCTTCTTTCCTGGCCCCCGTTCGCGAGGGGATGTCGTTTTTTGTTTCTGAGAACAAAGATAGCCAAATGCTGCATGTGCACAATACCCAGATAATCATTGCTGCTATGCAGAAACTGCATAAGAAAGACTGACCTAAATTGAGGCAAAGTGTCTGTATTTTAAGCTAAAAATTTCTACCCCTTGCAGGTGCAGAAAAATCTGCCACCTATTGCAGCAGAACTGACGGGAGAACGGGCATGAGCGATATTCGCGCTGCAATAGAGGCCGAGCTGAAGCGGCTGGAGCTGCCGGACGGCGGCAACCTGATCTCGCGCGATATGGTGCGGGCGCTGTCGGTGGAGGGCGGTGTTGCGCGATTCGTGATCGAGGCGCCCAGCCCCGATATCGCCCGCAAGATGGAGCCGCTGCGCGCCGCCGCAGAGCGGGCGGCGGCCTCGGTCGAGGGGATCGAGCGGGCCTCGGTCGCCTTGACCGCGCATGAGCAGAAGGGCAAGGCGCCCGGTAAACCCGCCGGCGGATCGGACGAGGGCGCGCCCTCGCTGAAGCTGGGCGGGCACCCGAAGGGCGGGCAGTCCTCGATCCGGCCGGCCTCGGTGCGCTCGCTGATTGCCGTGGGCTCGGGCAAGGGGGGCGTGGGCAAGTCGACCGTGTCGTCGAACCTTGCCGTTGCACTGGCGAAGCAGGGCCGCAAGGTGGGGCTGCTGGACGCGGATATCTACGGCCCCAGCCAGCCGCGCATGATGGGCGAAAGCAAGCGCCCGGCCAGCCCCGACGGCAAGATCATCGAACCCCTCAAGGCGCATGGCGTGACCTTCATGTCGATCGGCCTGATGCTCGACCCCGACAAGGCGGTCGTGTGGCGGGGGCCGATGCTGATGGGGGCGTTGCAGCAGATGCTGAGCCAGGTGAACTGGGGCGAGCTCGATGTGCTGATCGTCGACCTGCCGCCGGGGACGGGCGACGTGCAGCTGACGCTGAGCCAGCGGGCGCAGCCCACCGGCGCGCTGATCGTGTCGACGCCGCAGGACGTGGCGCTGCTGGATGCGCGCAAGGCGATGGACATGTTCAACACGCTGAAGACGCCGATCCTTGGCCTGATCGAGAACATGTCGGTGTTTCACTGCCCTGAATGCGGCTACGAGGCGCATATCTTCGGGCATGGCGGCGTGTCGAAGGAGGCGGAGAAGCTGGGGATACCGTTCCTCGGCGCGCTGCCCATCGACCTCGATACGCGGCTGGCGGGCGACGAGGGCAAGCCCATCGCGCTGGGCGACGGGCCGATGGCGCAGGCCTATGCACAGCTTGCCGATCGGCTGGTGCAGGGCGGGATGGCCTGAGGCCGGTCGCCCGCGGGCCGGATCGCGCTAGATCCGGGTCATGCTGATCGCGGTCATCTGCATCTACATGGGCGTCTGGGGCTGTGCGTATTGTGCGGCGCAGGCGGAGGGCGGTGTGCGGTTTGCCGCGATGTACGCGGTGGCGGTGCTGGTGTTGCCGGCGCTTTTCGGGGTGGCGTTCTGGCTGATCTATCAACGGGTTGACGCGGAGGGCGCAGGCAACCTGACGCGGCTGGTGATCCTGATCGGCGCGGGGTTGGGGCTGGTGTTTTACCCGCTGATCTACCTGCGCACCCGGCGGGACGTGTAAGGGGCGCAGCCGGACGCGCCGCTAATAGGTTTCCTTGGAAATCGGCAGCGGCGTGAGGCTGCCGTTGTTACGTTTCTTCTCTTCCTCGAGGGCCGCTTCCAGCTCGGCCGCGCGTTTGGCCTTTTCGGCCGTCTCGGCCTCTTGCCGTGCCTGTTCCTCGGCCTCCCGTTTGGCCTGTTCGGCCTTTTCGGCCTCGAGGGCGGCAAGGCGTTCTTCTTCCCGTTTCGCGGCCGCTTCGGCCTCGGCCACGGCCTTGGCCTGGCGTTCGGCCTCCTTCCGGGCGGCCTCGTCCTTCTCGGCCTCGAGGCGGGCGATCTGTTCGGCCTCCTTGCGGAGCGCGGCCTGTTCGGCGGCGATCCGCGCCTCTTCGGCCTCGAGGATCTTCTCGGCCTTGGCCGCGGCCTCGAGCCGGCGTTCCTTTTCGCCGGGAAGCTCGACCGGCGAGAGGCCCATCTGCCGGGCGGCCGCCAGCGAGATCTTGGCCGAATCGAGCCCCTGCGGCTTTTGATAGGCGCGGATGGCGGCCTTGGTGACGCCGTCCATCTCGCCGTTGATCGGGCCGCGGTAATGGCCGCGCGCCTTGAGCGCCCGTTGCAGGGAGGTGTTGAATTCCGGCGTGAGCTGGTACTCGCAGGGGGTTTCGAACCAGGTGGCCTTGCGCGGCTTGACGATCTTCTGCTGCGTTTCCGTCTTGTAGACGGCGGGCGTGCCGGTGGCGCCGTCGGTGGCAAGCCCGGCGGGCTGGACCACGACCTGTTCGGTCACCGTCTCGATCACGGCGGGGGTTTCGTCCTGTGCCCAGCAGGTGCCGGGCTGGGCGCCGGGGGGCGCATCGCGGGCGACCACCTCGGCGGGTTCGGCCATCTCGGGCAGGCCCGCCTGGCAGGCGCCAAGCAGGGATGTGGCCGCAACAACGGCTGGTAACAGGTTGATTTTCATGCTCGATGCCTCTTGCGGGCGGTCTTGTTGCGGCGCAGTCTAGCCGGTTTCGCCCTCGCGGGGAAGCGGGCAATCGGGATCGAGCAGCCGGTCTAGCAGCGGGGACACATCCTCGATCTCCTCGGCGACGACATGAACGACGCCGGCCTCGCGCTGAACCCGGCCGGTGACCCGCAGGAGCCGTCCCGAGATCACCGCCCGGCGGAAGCGTTCGTACATGTTGCGCCAGACGACGATGTTGACCACGCCGGTCTCGTCCTCGAGCGTGAGGAAGATCACGCCCTTGGCGGTGCCGGGGCGCTGGCGCAGGATGACCAGCCCGGCCACGGTGACGCGGGCGCCGCCCGGCGGTTCGTCAAGCCGGGCGGCGACGAGGGCCGCGGGCGGGCGCGGCCATGTGCCGGGGCGGGTGGGAGAGACCACTTTCATGAGAACGAATATAGAACATTCGGGATTTGTCGCAACTCCCGGCGCGTCCTGTCGCAAATGGGGCTGGCCTCTCCTACATGGCTTGGCTAGGAACCATTGAAATCCGAGGCGAGGGAGACCGCAGTCATGGCGAAAATCACCTATATCGAGCACAACGGCACCGAACATGTGGTCGAGGTGGCCAACGGGCTGACCGTGATGGAAGGCGCGCGCGACAACAACATCCCCGGCATCGAGGCGGATTGCGGCGGGGCCTGCGCCTGTTCGACCTGCCATGTCTATGTCGACCCGGCCTGGGTGGAGAAGCTGCCCGAGAAGGACGACATGGAAGAGGACATGCTCGACTTCGCGTATGAGCCCGACCCGGCGCGCTCGCGCCTGACCTGCCAACTCAAGGTGACGGATGCGCTGGACGGGTTGGTGGTGCAGATGCCCGAGAAGCAGATCTGATGCGCGCGCTGGCGGCGGTTGCCCTCGGGCTGCTGCTGCCGGCTGTCGGCTGGGCCTGCGAGGCGCGGACCGGGGGGTATGGGCTTCCGGGGCGGTTTGCCGAGGCCGAAGTAGTCAATACGAAACCCGGTGGCGGTGCGCATGAGGGCTGGGTGCCGAGAGGCGCGCGGCTGGTGATGCATGCGGGGTTTTTGCAGGAAACGGACGCATACGGGCATGGCGTGCTGGGCGACCTGCGCGACGCCAAAGCACTGACCATTCATCTGCGGATACCCGGCGATAGCCGCATCACTTGCCCGGCGGAGGTGGTCCTTCCGCGGGGCGAGGTGTTCGAGGATATCGCGCCAAGGCTGGCCGATCTCGACGGTGACGGGCTGCCGGAGATCGTGGTGGTACAGTCGAACGCCGCGACGGGGGCGAAGCTGGCGGTCTATGACCGGCGCGCCAGGCTGGTGGCGGCAACGCCCCATATCGGGCAGCGGCACCGCTGGCTGGCGCCTGTGGCGGTGGCGGATCTGGATGGCGACGGGCATGTGGAGCTGGCCTACGTGGACCGGCCGCACCTGGCCAAGCGGTTGCGGGTCTGGCGGTTTCGGGGTGGCAAGCTCGAGCACGTGGCGGATGGCGAAGGGTTCACCAATCACCGGATCGGCTGGGATTTCATTGCCGGCGGGGTGCGCCGGTGTGGGGGTGCTGTGGAGGTTGTGACTGCCAGTGCCGACTGGAGCCGTATCGTGGCGGCGCGGCTCACATCAGGCCGGGTCACTCACCGCGACCTCGGCCCGTATACCGGTCCCTACAGCCTCAACGCTGCAACCCGCTGCTAAACGCTTCTTCTGGCTGAAAATATCCCGGGGAGCGCGAGGGGCTGGCCCCTCGCTCCCGTCGGATGGCGCAAGCCGTTCGATCCCAAAGGCTTAGAGCGCCCGCCACCCGATATCGCGCCGGAAAACCCCCTCCGGCCAGTCGATCTTCTCGATCATCCCGTAAGCCCGGTCGGCCGCCTCGCGCAATGTCGCCCCCCGCGCCGTGACGTTCAGAACGCGCCCGCCGGTGGCGACAAACTGGCCGTCCTTGCGGCCGGTGCCGGCGTGGAAGACCATGTGGAAGCTGTCTTCAGGAACGTCCTCCAGCCCCTTGATGGTGCTGCCTTTTTCGTAAACGCCCGGATAGCCGTCGGCGGCCATGACCACGGTCATGGCGTGATCGTCGGCCCAGTTGACGCGGGCCTCGGCCAAGCGGCCTTCGGCGGCGGCGTGGAGGAGGTCGAAGGCCTGGGCGCCGAGGCGCATCATCAGCACCTGGCATTCCGGGTCGCCGAAGCGGACGTTGTATTCGACGAGGCGGGGTTCGCCGTCCTTGATCATCAGCCCGGCATAGAGGACGCCCTGGTAGGGGGTGCCGCGTTTGGCCATTTCGCGCAGGGTGGGTTTTATGATCTCGTTCAAGGCCTTGTCGGCGATAGTTGATGTCAGCACCGGCGCCGGGGAGTAGGCGCCCATGCCGCCGGTGTTGGGGCCGGTGTCGCCTTCGCCGATGCGCTTGTGATCCTGCGCGGTGCCGATGGGCAGCGCCTCTTCCCCGTCGCAGAGGATGAAGAAGGAGGCTTCCTCGCCTTCCATGAATTCCTCGATCACCACCTCGGCGCCCGCCCCGCCGAAAGCCCCGCCGAACATGTCGTCGATGGCGGCGTGGGCGTCCTCGACGGTTTCCGCCACGATCACGCCCTTGCCGGCGGCGAGCCCGTCGGCCTTGACCACGATGGGAGCGCCCTGGGCCGTCACGTAGTCCTTCGCGGCGGCGGCGTCGGTGAAGTGGCCATAGGCGGCGGTGGGGGCCTTGGCCGCGTCGCAGATTTCCTTGGTGAAGCTCTTCGAGGCCTCCAGCCGGGCCGCGGCCTCGGACGGGCCGAAGACCAGCAGGCCCGCGTCGCGCAGGCGGTCGCCGACGCCGGCGGCGAGCGGCGCCTCGGGGCCGATGATGACGAATTCGATGGCGTTGCCGTCGCAGAAATTCACCACCGCCGCGCCGTCCTCGATGTCGAGCGTGGCGCATTCGGCGATCTCGGCGATGCCGGCATTGCCCGGCGCGACGATCAGCTTGTCGCATTTGGGGTTCTGCATGACCGCCCAGGCCAGCGCGTGTTCGCGCCCGCCGCCGCCGAGGATGAGAATGTTCATGGCGCACGCCTCCTTGCCCGGTTCCGGCCTCTCGATAGCGGCAGTGGCGGAAGGTGGCAAGCGGCGGAAGGGCGCAGGAACAGGGCGGCGGCCGGGCACGTTGGGATAGCAAGAAACCCACTTCAACCAAAGGACACGCAACATGGCACGTCTCGACAACAAGAAGGTCGCCATCCTGGCGACGAACGGCTTTGAGCAATCGGAACTGGAACACCCGCTGAAGGCGCTGCGCGAAGCCGGCGCCGAGGTGCATGTCGTCTCGCCCGAGAGCGGCGAGATCAAGGGCTGGGAAGGCAGCGACTGGGGCACCTCCGTCAAGGTCGACGAGCTGCTCGACGATGCGCAGCCCGATCACTATGACGGGCTGGTGCTGCCCGGCGGGCAGATCAACCCCGACCTGCTGCGCGCGAACCCGACCGCCGTCGAGTTCGTCAAGGCGTTCTGGGCCGCCGGCAAGCCGATCGGTGCGATCTGTCACGGGCCCTGGCTGCTGGTGGAAGCCGGTGTGCTGAAAGGCAACAAGGTGACCTCGTACCACTCGATCAAGACCGACGTGATCAATGCCGGCGGCGATTGGGAAGACAGCGAATGCGTCTGCGAGAACGGCCTTGTGACCAGCCGCAACCCCGACGACCTGCCGGCCTTCAGCGCCAAGGTGATCGAAGAGATCGCCGAAGGCCGCCACAACAAGCGCGCCGCGTAAGCGCGGGCGCTTTTCATCGCCGATCGGATCGGGCATGAATGGGTCATGTCCGATCTGATCGATGACCCGGCCCCGGGTGAGAACGCCCCCGAATTTTCCGTCTCCGAGCTGTCCGGCGCGGTCAAGCGCGTGGTCGAGGGGGAGTTCGGATTCGTCCGTGTGCGGGGCGAGGTGGGCCGCGTGTCGCGGCCGCGGTCGGGGCATATCTACCTTGACCTGAAGGATGACCGGGCCGTGCTGGCCGGGGTGATCTGGAAGGGGGTGTCCCAGCGTCTGGCGGTGCAGCCGGAGGAGGGGATGGAGGTTGTCGCGACCGGGCGGCTGACCACCTTTCCGGGGCAGTCGCGCTACCAGATCGTCATCGACGATGTGAAGCCTGCCGGGGTGGGCGCGCTGATGGCGCTTCTGGAGAAGCGCAAGAAGGCCCTGGCGGCGGAGGGGCTGTTTGACGAGGCCCGCAAGAAGAGGCGGCCGTATCTTCCTGAAATCATTGGCGTTGTCACGTCGCCCTCGGGGGCGGTGATCCGGGATATCCTGCATCGGTTGCGGGACCGGTTTCCGCGCAAGGTGCTGATCTGGCCCGTCGCGGTGCAGGGTGAGCGCTGTGCGCCGGAGGTGGCAAGGGCCATCGAGGGGTTCAATCGGCTGACGCCGGGGGGCGCGCTGCCGCGGCCCGATCTGCTGATCGTGGCGCGCGGCGGTGGCTCGGTCGAGGATCTGTGGGGGTTCAACGAGGAGATCGTGGTGCGGGCGGCGGCGGCGTCGCAGATACCGCTGATTTCCGCCGTGGGGCACGAAACGGACACGACGCTCATTGATTTCGCGTCGGACGTGCGGGCGCCGACGCCGACGGCGGCGGCGGAGCTGGCGGTGCCGGTGCGGCTTGATCTGCTGGCGTGGTCCGACAACCAGGAGGCGCGGCTGACCCATGCGCTGACCAAGGGGATCAGCGACCGGGGGCAGCGTCTGCGCGACCTGGCGCGGGCCTTGCCGCGGGTCGAGACGCTGCTGGACGGGCCGCGGCAGCGGCTGGATGGCTGGGCCGAGCGGTTGCCGAATGCGCTGACCCGGTCGGTGCAGCTCAGGCGGGTGCAGCTTTTCGAGTGCTCCGGCGCGTTGCGGCCCGGCCTGCTACGGCGGGCGTGGGAGAGTGACCGCCGACGGCTGGAGACGGCGGTGGGCCGGCTGGGCACCGGGGCGATCGAGCGGGATATCACGCGGAAATCACGGGATTTATCGGCGCTGTCGCGGCGGCTGTCGGATGCCGGGTCGCGGCAGGTGCTGCGCTGGCGCGAGCGGATCGACGGGCTGGAGCGGCTGCGCGAAACGGTGGGCTACGAGGCGACGCTCAGGCGCGGCTATGCCGTGGTGCGGGGCGATGGCGGCGTGGTGACGACCAAGGCCGCAGCGGAGCAGGCCGGGGCGCTGGAGATCGAGTTCGCCGATGGGCGGATGCCGGTGGTGTCGGGCGGCGGCGGGGCCGTGAAGCGGGCGAAACCGAAGCCGGATGTGCCGGACCAGGGGTCGTTGTTCTGAGCCTGCGGGTTGATCCGGAAATGTCAGGAATTGGAAAGTATCCGGGTGATTTCAGCGATTAAGATGTCCGTCCGCATCGCGAAAGGACAAGCCTAGACGCCGACGTCGGGCCCCATGCACATCAGCGGTTCGTCCGTCTGGCGCACCTCGTAGAGCTCGGTCTGGGCCGGGTCGTTCTCGAACTGGGCGATGAGCCCGCCGGAGCGGCGCGTGAAGCTCCAGCATTGCGGGTCGGGCTGGTTGTCGTAGACGAAGCAGATCAGCCCGTCATCCTCGTACCAGACGCCTTCCTGGCACTTGCCGTCGAGAAAGGTCCAGCGGACGCGGCGGTTGGCGAGGTATTCCTCGGCGCCGTAGGGCTCGCCGCGCGAGCCGTAATAGAAGGTCTTGCCGCTGGTGTAGGCTTCGAACTCTCCGGCGTCCATGACGTCGGCCGCGGTGGCGGGCAGGGGCAGGGTCAGCAGGCAGAGGGACAAAAGGGCTTTTCGCATGGGGGCGAGTTTGGCAGATGCGATGGCGGGGCGCTAGCCGATTTCGACAGGGTCGGGACGGGTTTCGGGCGATGTGGCGTCAACCCGCTGCCAGCGGTCGCAGCGCGGGTTCATCATGCGGAACCAAAGGGGCGGGACCATGGCGATGGCGGCCATCACCGGCAGCGAGCGGGGCAGGCAGGGCATGGTGCCCGGGTCGAGCTGCAGGGCCGGGTAGGCGCGCGCGGGGGTGACGTGATGGTCGGAATGGCGCGGCGCGTTGACGGTGAGGGCGGAGGAGAAGGCGTGCGGGGCGTTCCAGGAATGGCGGGGACCGACGGGCTCGGGCTTGCCATTGGGCAGCGTGGCCCGGCGGAGGCCGTAATGCTGGACGTAATCCGACATAAGGATCTGTAATTGCGCGTAAATCGCCATGGCGAGGAGCGCGGCGATGCCGGTGGGACCGGCGAGGAGGAGGGCCGCCGCCATGGTGGCGAGGGCGCCGCCGACGTAGGTGATGTAGGGGTGCAAGCCGGGTTTCGAGGCGCGCTTGCGGCGGTGGTTCTCGGCGCGGAGGCCGGCGAGGAAGGATTGCCGGCCAACGCGGAGGGCGAAACGATAGAAGCCCTCGCCCCGCGGTGCACTGTTGGGGTCGGCGGCGCTGGCGACGTGGACATGGTGGACGAGGAGATGGGCGCTGGCGTGGTGGCCGACGAGGAGGGTGGTGTACATCCAGCGACCGAGGTGGCGGAGTAAGCGGCTCGGTTTGTGGATGAGCTCGTGCGCCACGGGGTGGGAGATCTGGCCGAAGACGAGACCGGCGGCGAGGGCAGTGAGCACCCGCTCGGCCGGGGCGAGGCCGCTCGGCCCGCCGACGGCCCATGTGGCCAGCGCCAGAAGGGCGAAATGGGCAAGACCGAGGGTGACGAGGAGGGGCGTGGCCGCCGGGAATTCGGCGTCGGGCTCGGTGTTGGTGATGGTGTCGGGCATGAGCCTGTCCATCAGGAAGACGAACCCGGTGAGGTACAGGGCGGCAAGCCAGGGCCAGGCGCCGCCGACAAGGCCGGCGAGACCGACAAGCACGAAGGCCGTAACCGTGACACCGGCGAAGAGAAGCATCGTTTGCCGTCCTTTCGCCCCCGAACGCCGGAGATGCGGCGCGAGAAACCCGTTTCCGAACAGCTCTACTACACGCGCGGTAAAGGAAACCGCAACGCTTCCGGGCGCTTGTTTGTCGTTTTTGGCATCGCGTTGTTGCCGTGCCACCGGTAGAACCCGGGCAATCACGTCAGAGGAGGTGTCGGATGGCACTGGATGAGCGCAAGGGTGTCTGGAAATCGGGGCGCGGCAAGGGCCGGCGCACACCGAAGGGCCGTCAGCTCGAGGATCAGGCGTGGGAGGACGTGCGCGGGCTTCTGGGCGACGGGCCGCGGCGCAGGGATCTGCTGATCGAGTATCTGCACCTGATTCAGGACGAATTCGGGCACCTGTCGGCCGGGCACCTGCGGGCGCTGGCCGAGGAACTGCGGGTTGCGCAGGCCGAAGTCTATGAAGTTGCGACGTTTTACGCGCATTTCGACGTGGTGAAGGAAGGCGAGACGCCGCCGCCGGCGCTGACCATCCGGGTGTGCGATTCGCTGAGTTGCGAGCTGGCCGGGGCGCAGGAGCTGAAGGCGGCGCTTGAGGCCGGGCTGGATGCGTCGGAGGTGCGGGTTCTGCGGGCGCCGTGCATGGGGCGCTGCGATACCGCGCCGGTGCTGGAGCTGGGGCACAACCATATCGACCATGCGACGCCGGAGAAGGTGAAGGCGGCGATTGCGGCGGATGACACGCATGCGCATTTGCCGGAATATCAAGGGCTTGCGGCCTATCGTGAAGGTGGAGGGTATGCCACGCTGGCGGAGGTGCGCAAGGGCGGGGTGTTCGAGGATATCCAGCAGACGCTGCTGGATTCGGGCATTCGCGGCCTTGGCGGCGCCGGGTTCCCGTCGGGCCGGAAATGGGGCTTCGTGCGGGCCGAGAAAGGGCCGCGCTACCTGGCCGTGAACGGTGACGAGGGCGAGCCGGGGACATTCAAGGACCGCTTTTACCTCGAGCGGGAACCCCATGTTTTTCTTGAAGGAATGCTGATCGCGGGCTGGGCCGTGGAGGCCGAGACCTGCTTCATCTACATGCGCGACGAATACCCCGCCGTGCTGGAAATCCTGCGGCGCGAGATCGCGGCGCTGGAGGAAGCGGGGATCGTCGAGAAGGGTTATATCGACCTGCGCCGGGGCGCAGGGGCGTATATCTGCGGCGAAGAGAGCGCGATGATCGAATCGATCGAGGGCAAGCGGGGCCTGCCACGGCATCGCCCGCCCTTCGTGGCGCAGGTGGGGATCTTTGACCGGCCGACGCTGGTGAACAATGTCGAGACGCTCTACTGGGTCACCAAGGTGCTGCGCGAGGGCAAGGACGTGCTGGCCGGGACCGAGAAGAACGGGCGGAAGGGACTGCGATCCTACTCCGTTTCGGGCCGGGTCAAGAAGCCGGGCGTGCATCTGTTGCCGGCCGGGTCGACGATTACCGACGTGATCGAGGCCGCGGGCGGGATGCTCGACGGGCATACGTTCAAGGCGTATCAGCCGGGCGGGCCGTCATCGGGCTTGCTGCCCGCGTCGATGGCGGATGTGCCGCTGGATTTCGACATGCTGCAGGAGCATGGCACGTTCATCGGTTCGGCGGCGGTGGTGGTCCTGTCGGACAAGGACAGCACCAAGCAGGCCGCGCTGAACATGCTGCGGTTCTTCGAGGATGAAAGCTGTGGCCAGTGTACGCCGTGCAGGGTGGGTTGCGAGAAGGCGGTCAAGCTGATGGAGGCGGACCGCTGGGACCAGCCGCTGCTGGAGGAGCTTTGCCAGGCGATGGGCGATGCCTCGATCTGTGGGCTGGGGCAGGCGGCGCCGAACCCCATTCGCCTGACGATGAAGCATTTTCCGGATGAGGTCTGAGGGGTAAGCCCCTCAGATCGCTTTGAAAAGCCGCTGGAACAGGCGCCCGCCGACGCGCGGCATCCCGACCATGTAGATGATCACCAGCGCGAAGAGGATGATCGCGGGCAGGCCGTTCAGTTCGAACCCGCCTTCGGTGGTGTCGCCGGTGATCTTGGCGATGATGAAGCCGAATATTAAGAAACTGAAAAACAGGTCGAGAATAAAGGCGACGACGACGCGCCATGTAGCTGGTTTGGTGGTTGTGGCTTCCGACATTTTTGTCCCTCCGCAAGCCTTGGAATATCGTGACTTTAGCGCGGAATTCGCGTCAGAAGAAGAAAATGATGGGCCGCGAAAGGTAAATAACCGGTAATGGGAACGCTCCTTGCCCTCGGGTGCGGTGTGGCCGTGGTCTATGGCCTGTGGTTCTGTCACGGGCCGGTTTCGGTATGGCGCAGCGTGGTGAAGACGGTGCCGGTGGCGGTTTTGGCGCTGTGGGCGGCGCTGGCCGGCGGGCCGGTGTGGCTGGTGGTGGCGCTGGGGCTGTCGGCGGTGGGAGATTACGCGCTGTCGCGGGAGGGGGAGCCGGCCTTCCTGACGGGGCTTTGCGCCTTTGCGCTGGCGCATGTGGCTTATATCGCCTTGTTGTTCGGGTTGGTGGAGGGCGGGCCGCCCGTGGTGCCGCTGGTGGCCTTGCTGGCGCTGGCGGGGTCCACGGAGTTTTGGCTGGCGCCGCATACGGGCGAGATGTGCTGGCCGGTGCGGGGTTATGTTGCCCTGATCACGGTGATGGCGGGCTGTGCGCTGGCGCTACCGGGGGCGTTGTGGCTTGCGGCGCTGGGGGCGGGGGCGTTCGTGCTGTCGGATACGTTGCTGGCGGTGCAGATGTTCCGGCGGGACGTGGCGGAACGGTTTGACCGGGCGCTGTCGGTGACGCTTTGGGCGCTCTATTTCGGGGCGCAGGTGATGATGGCGGTGGCGCTGGCGGGCTGAGGCTTCCAAATCCCCGGCAATGGGATTAGGTGAAAAGGGCAGGCAACCCGGAGGGCCCATGGCGTTTTTCTCGAAGCTAAAGGAACGCTTGTTCAAATCTTCCTCAAAGCTGGAGGAGGGGCTGGACGCGATCGTCGAGGACGGCGGCGAGGAGGAGGCCGCCGCGCCCGAGCCGCGCGAGCGGCCCGATGCGCCGCCAGAGGTGCCACAGCCCGATTTGCCAGAGCCGTCCGAGGCGCCGGCGGAGGCGCCGGAGCCGGACTTGCCAAGGCCGCAGGAGGCCCCGCCGGAAGCGCCGCAGCCGGACCAGCCGCCGGTGCCGGATGCGCCGCGGGAAGACCCGCAGCCCGACCTGCCGCCCGCGCCCGGATCGCCCCCTGAGACACCGGAGCCGGACCTGCCGGAGCCTGTCGAGCCGCCGCAGGAAGTGCCGGTACGCGACGTGCCGCAGGCGCGGGACGTGGCGCCCGAGGCGATGCCGGCCCCCATTCCGGAGCCCATTCCCGAACCGATCCCCGAGCCCTTTCCGGGCCCGCAGGGCGAGCTGGCACCGGAGGCCGCGCCAAGGCCCGGCCTGCTGGGCCGTCTGCTGGGGCGCGGCGAGGCGAAGACGGTGGTGCGCCGGGCGCTGGATGACGACATGCTGGAGCAGCTTGAGGAGCTGCTGATCACGGCGGATATGGGCGTGGATACCGCGCTGCGGGTGACCGCGAACATGGCCGAGGGTCGGATGGGCAAGCGCGTATCCAGCCAGGAGATCAAGGAGTTGCTGGCGACCGAGATCGCCCGGATCATGGAACCGGTGGCCAAGCCCATGCCGCTTTACCCCAACCGCCCGCAGGTGGTGCTGGTGGTCGGTGTGAACGGGTCGGGCAAGACCACGACGATCGGCAAGCTGGCGAGCCAGTTCAAGGCGGCGGGCAAATCGGTGGTGATTGCCGCGGGCGACACGTTCCGGGCCGCCGCGGTGGAGCAGTTGCAGATCTGGGGCGACCGGGCCGGGGTGCCGGTGCTGACGGCGCCGGAGGGCTCGGACCCCGCGAGCCTGGCGTGGGATGCGATGGACAAGGCGCAGAAGGATGGCGCCGACCTGCTGATGATCGACACGGCCGGGCGGTTGCAGAACCGGGCCGACCTGATGGAGGAGCTGGCCAAGATCGTCCGGGTCATCCGCAAGAAGGACGAGAGCGCGCCGCACAACACCCTGCTGGTGCTGGATGCGACGACGGGGCAGAACGCGCTGTCACAGGTGCAGACCTTCCAGAAGCTGGCGGATGTGAGCGGGCTGGTGATGACCAAGCTGGACGGCACCGCCAAGGGCGGCGTGCTGGTGGCGCTGGCGGACAAGTTCGGGTTGCCGATCCATGCGATCGGGGTGGGCGAGCAGATCGACGACCTCGCCCCGTTCGATCCGGAGGAGTTCGCCGCGGCGCTGACCGGGCTCGAGGCGCGGTGAGCGGCTCAGTGGGTGCCCATCCAGATCTCGATCTGACGGAGCGCGAAGAGGACGACGATCACGATGGCGGTGGTCATGGCCGCGAGCGGCATCTGGCCCGCGCCGCAGCCGAGGCCCACGGCCCCCGCCAGCCAGAGCGAGGCGCCGGTGGTGACGTTCCGGACCTCGCCCTTGGAGGTGAAGATCAGCCCGGCGGCGAGGAAGGCGACGCCGGCGGTGACCGCCTCGATCATGCGGATCGGGTCGTTCTGCTGTTCGCCCTGACCGCCGAATTCGAGGGCGGCGAGTTCCTGGCCGATGATCACGAACAGGCAGGCGGCGACGGAGACGAGGATATGGGTGCGGAGGCCCGCGGGCTTGTGCCGCCATTCCCGCTCGAAGCCGATGAGCGCGCCGAGCACCACCGCGGCGGTGAGCCGGGCGAAGGCCATCGAGGCCGGAACCGCGGAAAAATTGCCAGTGAACATGTCGGCGAAGTGGTCGATCATGGTGTCCCTTGTCTCCTACCTGACAATTCAACGAACTCGGGGGCCTGCGGTTCCGGGGTCGTCGCGGCGGGATGAGCGACTGGCTGATCTCGCTGGAGGGGACCGGGGCGGGGCATACGCTGGCGCTGTGCCTGGCGGTGTTCGCGGCCTTTCTGCACGCCGTCATGGGGGCGTTGCAGAAGGGGCGGTTCGACCCGTGGACCAGCCGGGGGGCGATCGACGCCAGCTATTTCGTGATCTCGGTGCCGCTGGCGCTGTTCGTGGTGCCGTGGCCCGAGCCGCATATGTGGCCGATCTTCGCGCTCTGCGCGGTGGTGCACCTTGTCTACAAGATCTTCCAGGGCATGGCCTATATGCGGGGCGCCTACACGGTGGTCTACCCGGTGGTGCGGGGGACGGGGCCGCTGTTTACCGTGATCGGCGCGTGGCTTTTGTTTGCCGAGACGTTTACGCCGGTGCAGTGGCTGGGCGTGGCGGTCCTGCTGGCGGGGATCTACGGGCTGGCGGTCTATAACCTGCGGACGATCCGGGTGGCGCGGGAGACCTTGCCGGCGGCGCTGGGGCTGGCGGTGTTGACGGGGATCTTTGTGGCGCTCTACACCACGATTGACGCCTATGGCATCCGGGCCACGGCGAACCCGTTCACCTTCATCGTCTGGCTGTTCCTCGTCGACGGCATCTGCATTCCGATCTATGCGCTCTGGCGCTGGCGGCGGATGGAGGTGCGGCCCGAGACCGGCGGGTTGCTGGCGAGGGGTGTGATCGGGGCGCTGGTGGCTTATATGTCGTTCGGGTCGATCATGCTGGCCACGCGGCTGGACAAGGTGGGCGAGGCGGCGGTGCTGCGCGAGACCTCGACGGTGTTTGCCGCGCTTATCGGCTGGCTGGTGCTGCGCGAGACGGTGGGCCCGCGGCGGATCGCGCTGATGGCGCTGATCGCCGTTGGTGCGGTGATTGTGGAATTCGGAGGCTGAGAGGCAGGACATGGCAGGACGGAAGATCAACCAGGGGCTCAAGACGGCGCTGGAACTGGGCCCGATCATCGGGTTCTTCGTGGCGTATCTCTGGCTCAAGGACGAGACGTTCGTCATGGGCGGGACCGAGTATGACGGGTTCATCGTGGTCACCGCCGGGTTCATCCCGGTGTTCCTTTTGTCGATGGCGATCCTGTGGAAGCTGACCGGGCATCTGTCGAAGATGCAGATGATCACGGCGGTGCTGATCATCGTCTTCGGCGGGATGAGCGTGTGGTTCAATGATCCGCGGTTCTTCAAGATGAAGCCGACGATCATTTACCTGCTGTTCGGCGGGCTGCTGGGGATCGGGCTTTTGCGGGGCCAGTCGTGGCTGGAATACGTGATGGAAGGGGTGATGCCGCTGACCCATCGGGGGTGGATGCTGCTTACGAAGCGGCTGATGCTGTTCTTCTTCGGGCTGGCGATCCTGAACGAGGTGATCTGGCGGACGATGACCGAGGAGACCTGGGTTTACTTCAAGACCTTCGGGCTGACGGCGGCGATCTTCCTGTTTTTCATCTTCCAGGGTGGCTTGTTCAAGGAACATGGCACGCAGGGGGAGAGTGACGACAAGGCGTGAGGTTTGTCGGTTCGGCCACTGTGCGGCGCAGGTTAACAAACAGTTAATGCAGGGGCGTTTTCCGCGCCGGCTCAGAGTGAGGCATTCCGGCGGACCGGCAACGGTACGCGCCAGTCGGGCAATTGCAGCACGCGGGACCAGCGCGGGTCGGGCCGGTCGGGGAGAATCGACCGGAGCCGGGCCTGGGAGAGCGCCTCGGGGTGGCGCAGGAGCGTGCGGTAGAGGCTGAAGACGCCGGGGCGCAGGTAGGACGACCAGTGGCAGATGCGCCCGCTGGGCGGGGCGACGGGGAAGCCGTGGGCGTTGAGCGCGCGGAGCGTGCCGGGGTGGTCGAGTTGCAGGGTCAGGGTGTTGGGCTGGCGCGGCATGGTCTGGGCCAGCGTGCCGTCGCCGCGGTGGGGCGGGGCGATGAGGCGTTCTAGCAGGAAGTCGAAAAAGTCGTTCTCGCGGCTGGTGACGTTGAACACCTCCGCCGCGCAGCCGGCGGGCGTGGCGAGCGCCGCGCGGGCGCGGCCGCCGAACTCGGCCGGGTTGAGCAGGATGGCGCGGCCCACGTCGCCCTCGGCCAGGTGCGGCAGGGCGGAAAGCGCCACGCGGGCGCCCAGCGAATGGGTCAGCAGGTGGACCCGGCGGCCGGGTGCCGCGCGCCGGACCTGCCGGATGAGGGTGGCGAGCGCGCGGCCAGCCTTTTCGGCGCGGTCGTAGGCCTGCCAGATGGTGCCACGGGCGGGCCAGCCGAAGGCGAGGCCCAGCCCCTCGTCCTCGAATCCCGAGCCGAAGCCGAGGGCGCGCGGCCAGCTCATCGCCTTCCAGCAGTCGCGGGCCGGATCGAGCGAGAGGATGTGGCGGTGCGGGCAGTCGAAGGCGTCACCGGGGGCGAACTTGAACCCATGGATCATCACGATCACCGGGCCGGGGTGTTGCAGCCCCTCGGCCAGCGCCGGGCCGAGCGGGCGTGGCGCACCGTAGAGTTCGGGCCCGTCGGGGCCGGCGGAGATCTGAAGAAGCGGCATACTGCTCGTAATCCCACTACATCTTGTGGCGAGGGGTTACGCGCACCATACGAAACTATTTTGAACCTACGGTTAAGGGACCGTGACATTGCCCCCGCGGGATTGACGCCGGGGCGTGCCGGGGCTAAAGCGTTCGGCGTGGCGATTTGTTACCGGATTGCGGGCCACGTAAAACAACACCGCTAAAGAGGTCAGGATGAAGGAACCCCCTTTCGCTTGGCCGCGTCGGGGGTTTTTTCATGGGCAAAAGGGGCCCGGAGGACGGAAATATGACAGACTGGAACACACGCACGAAGCTGGTTCACGCAGGCAGCCGCCGGAGCCAGTATAACGAGGTCAGCGAGGCGATCTTCCTGACGCAGGGCTTTGTCTATGACAGCGCCGAGGCCGCCGAGGCGAGGTTCCTCGAGGCCGGGCCGGACGAGTTCATCTATGCCCGCTACGGCAACCCGACGGTGAAGATGTTCGAGGACCGGATCGCCGCGCTGGAAGGGGCCGAGGATGCGTTTGCCACCGCCAGCGGAATGGCGGCGGTGTCGGGGGCGTTGATTTCCATGCTGCGGGCGGGGGATCACGTGGTCTCGGCCCGGGCGTTGTTCGGGTCGTGCCTGTACGTGCTGGAAGAGGTGCTGACGCGGTTCGGGGTCGAGGTGACGTTCGTGGATGGCACGGATCTCGAGGCGTGGCGGGCGGCTGTCAGGGACGACACCAAGCTGGTGTTCTTCGAGACGATGGCGAACCCAACGCTCGAGGTGGTGGACGTGAAGGCGGTGGCGGAGATCGCGCATGCCAAGGGCGCCAAGGTGGTGGCGGACAACGTGTTCGCGACGCCGGTCTATTCAAAGGCGATCGCGCTCGGGGCGGACGTGGTGGTGTACTCGGCCACCAAGCATATCGACGGGCAGGGGCGGACGCTGGGCGGCGTGATCCTGGGGTCGCGGGAGTTCATCCGCAAGACGGTCGAGCCCTACATGAAGCATACGGGCGGGTCGATGTCGCCGTTCACGGCCTGGGTGATGCTGAAAGGCATGGAAACCATGGCATTGCGGGTCAGGGCGCAGGCGGAGACGGCGCTGGCGATGGCGGAGGCGTTGCAGGGGCATGGCAAGCTCGAGCAGGTGATCTATCCGGGGCACGAGAGCCATCCGCAGCACGCGCTGGTCAAGCGTGACATGGGGGCCGGGGGGACGGTGATCTCGCTCGACGTGAAGGGCGGGCAGGCGGCGGCGTTCCGGTTCCTTAACGCGTTGGAAATCGTATTGATTTCCAATAACCTGGGCGATGCGAAGTCGATCGCGACGCATCCCGCAACCACGACGCATCAGCGGCTGTCGGACGAGCAGAAGGACGTTCTGGGGATCACGCCGGGGCTGGTGCGGCTGTCGGTGGGGATCGAGGATACGGGCGACCTGATTGCTGACGTGATGCGGGCGCTGGAGGCGGTTTGAGGGGGCAAAAACCGACGTCGGTATAACGTCGGTATTTTGTCGGTATTCCGTCGGTGCGGGTGGGTCGCCGGCCGGCCCCGCGGTGGGTGTGCGGGGCCGGTGAGCGCCGTCACGGCCCGGGGCAGTCCTACTGCCCGGGGTCGGGCCACTGGTCCTCGCGCAGGACCTCGCCGGTTTCGAGGATCGACTTGAGGTTCGACAGGACCGCCGGCCAGCCCTCGCGCACGCCCTGGTCCATCGGCGAGCCGGGTTCGAGCTCGGCATGGCGGACGGTAAGCTTGGTGTCGGGGCCGAGGGCCACCAGTTCGAAGGTGACGCGGGAGAGTTTCTCGGGGTTGTCGGCGTCGGTGCCGAAGGCCCAGCTCCAGACCATGCGGTTGGGCGGGTCGATCTCGATCACCCGGCCGCGCACGTCGACGGTGCCGTCGGCATCGGTGCGGACATGTTCCCAGGGCGCGCCCTTTTCCCATGTCGAGCGGTTCTCGTGCCCCCAGTAGCGGCGGGTGAGCTCTCCGTCGATCAGGCCGTTCCAGACGGTGTCGATATCGGCGCGGATGTAGACGGCATAGACGAAATCCGAGGCGGTGGGCTGGCCGGTCGCGGCGCGGGTCTCGTGGGCCGGGGTGAGGTCGTCAGCCATGGCGTTTGGTTTCCTTTTTGTCCGGGGGTGTTTCGAGGCGGGATTTGAACTCGGCCAGCGCGTCGAGGCGGGCGTCTTCGAACTTGCCGACCCAGCGATGCACGATGCCGGTCAGCGGCACGGGGTTGAGGAAGTGGCGCTTGTTGCGCCCTTCCCATTCGGTGGTGACGAGGTTGGCGGCCTCGAGGATGGCGATGTGCTTGGCCACGCCCTGCCGGGACATGGGCGCGCCCTCGGCCAGTTCGGAGAGGGTGAGCCCGCCGTTCAGGAACAGCCGGTCGAGCAGGTCGCGGCGGGTGGGGTCGGCGAGGGCGTGGAAGACATCGGTCATGGGGGGGTATATATGCAACCGAGTGGTTGCATGTCAAGCGGCGGCTTGCGGCGGGGCCATCCGCCGACGCGCGGGGGAAATGATCCCGCCTGTCGCATTCGGCGTATAATTATGCGAGATTGGGATTTTCCGCCGGGACGCACTATGTGATAGACGGCAGGACAAGAGGGGATGGCCGCTGATGAATATCCATCGGACCAAGCTGGACGATGCGCTGGACCGCGACGACGCCGAACAGGCGCTGTCGGTGCTGCGTGCGTGGGCGGCGAGTGCCAGCCCTGAGGAAGTGGCCGATCTGGACCCTGCCATCGCCCGGCTGCTGCCGCGCGGGGAGGTGACCAACTACCCGGCGCTGAGCCGCACCTACCCGGAGGAGTTCCAGCCCGACGACGCCTATCGCAAGTCGATGCCCGATCTGCAGAACGGTCCGGCCTCGCTTATCCGGGGGGCGAAGCAGCATCTGGAGCATGTGGGGATTTCCAATTTCCGCCTGCCGATCAGCTTTCACACCCGCGACAACGGCGACCTGACGTTGGAGACCTCGGTGACCGGGACGGTCAGCCTCGAGCCCGGCAAGAAGGGCATCAACATGTCCCGGATCATGCGGAGCTTCTACAAACACGCCGAGAAGACCTTCAGCTTCGAGGTGATCGAGGCGGCGCTGGATGACTACATGTCGGACCTCGAAAGCGTCGACGCGCGCATCCAGATGCGGTTTTCCTACCCGATGAAGATCAAGTCACTGCGGTCGGGGCTGGAGGGGTTCCAGTTCTACGATATCGCGCTGGAGCTGGTCGAGACCAACAAGGTGCGGCGCAAGTTCATGCATCTCGACTACGTCTATTCGTCGACCTGCCCGTGCTCGCTGGAGCTAAGCGAACATGCGCGGCAGTCGCGCGGGCAGTTGGCGACGCCGCATTCGCAGCGGTCGGTGGCGCGGATCTCGGTCGAGATCAACTGTGACGCGCCGGGCTGCCTGTGGTTCGAGGACATGATCGAGATGGCCCGCAAGGCGGTGCCGACCGAGACGCAGGTGATGGTCAAGCGCGAGGACGAGCAGGCCTTTGCCGAGCTGAACGCCGCGAACCCGATCTTCGTGGAGGATGCGGCGCGGCTGTTTTGCGAGCAATTGCAGAAGGATGCGCGGATCGGGGATTTCCGGATCATGGCCAGCCACCAGGAGAGCCTGCACAGCCATGACGCGGTGAGCATCCTGACCGAGGGCGAGACATTCGCCGCGCAGAGCATCGATCCGAAGATTTTCAAGACGCTGTTCCACGTCGGCTGAGGCGAAGGTCGACCGGGTTGCGCCGATGAGCGATTCCCGGGCGGTTTGCGCGCGGTTCGGCTGATTTTTGCGCGATCGTGTCAGCGCGCGCCCGTGTCGCGGTACGGGTGGTGTTGTGCATGCGCGCCAGGGTTTATCTTGCTGTCACGTTTCCGCGCTATCCCGCGCGGAGCACCACAGCTAGAGGATACAAGACGATGTTGCCTGTTTCCGCCCCCCTGAAACTGTCGGCCGCCAGCATGCGGATGGCCGGTTACGTGATCGAGAGCAACCTGCGCGTGGCGCAGGTGTTCGGCCAAGCGGCGCTTGCGACGAACCCGTTCATGGGCCGGCCGTATAACTGCGCCGCACGGAGCGCGGTGAAGCCCGAGGAGGCGCCGGTTGCCGAGGCGACGCCGCCGGCCCTGAAGGCGGCGGCGAAACCTGCGCCGGCCCCGAAGGCGGAGGCGAAACCTGCGCCGGCGAAGAAGGCGGCGGCGAAACCTGCGCCGGCGAAGACGGCGGAAGCCAAACCTGCGCCGGCGGCAAAGGCCGAGGCGGCGAAGCCGGCGGTCAAGGCCGAGCCGGTGAAGGACACGGCAAAGGCGGAGGCGGCGAAACCGGAGGCCAAGGCCGAGGCGCCCAAATCCGACGCGCCAAAGGCCGAGGCCGCCGATACCGCTGCCAAGCGCACGCGCCAGCCCTCGGCCCCGCCGGCGATGCCGCCGACCGGCAGCGGCAAGACCGGCGTGTGAAGCGGCGGCGTGGCCGGAATGCACCAGGTGCAAACCGGCCATACCGATTTTAGGCTTCTCATGTCAGCACTGCTGACCTAGCTTTTGTGGCAGGGAGGAAACCGAACCTGAACCAGACGAGGTTTCCAAATGGCTACTGCAACGACGAACTTTCACGCGACCGATGCCAAGCAAGGCGTCCTGAGCCGCTTTTTCACATCCTTCATGCGCGGGCTTGAAGCGCATCACCGGGTGGCTTCGCGCCGGCAGGCGATCGAGAAGCTCGAGGCGAAATCCGACGAGGAACTGGCCAAGATGGGCCTGAAGCGGGACGACATTCCGTACTACGTCTTCCGCGACCTGTTCTATATCTGATCGCGATGCGGCGGGCCGTGTTCCGGCCCGTCGCCGCCGCCGCCGAAATGACCCGGCGGGGGTGATTGCGCGGAGCGGACGCGCTTGACACCGTCAGGCGGCCCGGCCAAGGCTGCGCCTGACTATGGATCTGCGCCCCGTCGCATATGTGCTCGGCCTTCTGGTCATGGCCCTTGGCCTGACCATGATCGCGCCGATGCTGGTGGACATCGCCGATGGGCGGGGTCACTGGCCCGTGTTTGCCGAAAGCGCGATCCTGACGGTGCTGTCGGGCGGGCTCGTGGCGCTCGCCTGCCGCAACGGGGTGCGCGAGGGGCTGACGCTTCAACAGACCTTCCTTCTGACAACCGGCGTCTGGGTGGCGCTGCCGATTTTCGGGGCGATCCCGTTCCTGCTTGGCGCGACCGAGGCGCGGGTGGTGGACGCGATCTTCGAGGCGATGTCGGGGATGACCACCACCGGGGCCACGGTCTTCACGGGGCTGGACGAGCTGCCGCGCGGCATATTGCTGTGGCGCGGGCTGATGCAATGGCTGGGCGGGATCGGGATCATCGTGGTGGCGATGGTATTCCTGCCGGAACTTAGGGTGGGGGGGATGCAGATCTTCCGCTCGGAGGCGTTCGAGACGATGGGCAAGATCCTTCCTCGGGCGACGGAGATTTCCTCGAGTATCTCGATCATCTACGTGGGCATCACGGTGGCCTGTGCGATGTGCTACCGGTTCACCGGGATGGGCACGTTCGATGCGATCGTGCATGCGCTGACCACCGTCTCGACCGGCGGGTTTTCCAATTACGACGCCTCGTTCGGGACGTTCCAGGGGCCGGCGGAATGGGTGGCCTCGGTGTTCATGGTACTGGCGGCGCTGCCTTTCGTGCGCTACGTGCAGATGCTCAACGGCGGGGTGTTGCCGCTGTTCCGGGACAGCCAGGTTCACGTGTTCCTGTCGATCATCGCGGTGCTGGTGGCGGTGACAGCGGCGGTGCTGGTCAATATCTTTCCGCACCATCCCGAGCAGGCGCTACGGGAGGCGATGTTCAACATCACCTCGATCATCACCGGCACCGGCTATGCCAGCGTCGACTACATGAAATGGGGCCCGTTCCTTGTCTCGGTGTTCTTCTTCATCGGGCTGATCGGGGGCTGTGCCGGGTCGACCTCGTGCTCGATCAAGATCTTCCGCTACCAGCTTCTGTTCGCCTCGATCAGCACGCAGATGCGGCGCATCTATGCGCCGCACGGCATCTTCGCCCCGCGCTTCCAGGGCCGGCCGGTGGGCGAGGAGGTGCTGAACTCGGTCATGGCGTTCTTCGTCTTCTTCGTGGTCACGCTGGGCCTGTTGTCGGTGGCGCTGGGGATGACCGGCCTCGATTTCACCACCTCGGTTTCGGGGGCCGCCGCCGCGGTGGCCAATATCGGCCCCGGGCTGGGCGAGATCATCGGCCCGGCGGGCAATTATTCGACCCTCAACGACCTTGCCAAGTGGATCCTGACCATTGGCATGCTGATCGGACGGCTGGAGCTTTTCGCCGTCTATGTCCTGTTTACCATAAGTTTCTGGAGAGCCTGATGAGCCAAAGACCCCTCGGAGCCCAAATCAGCCACATGCTGAAATCGCGCGGCGTGGATACGATTTTCGGAATTCCCGGCGTGCATAACCAGGAGATGTATCGCGGCATCGAGGAGGCCGGGATCACCCATGTGCTGGCCCGGCACGAGCAGGGGGCGGGGTTCATGGCCGATGGCTATGCCCGCGCCAGCGGCAAGCCGGGGGTGGCCTATATCATCACCGGGCCGGGGCTGTGCAACATCATGACGCCGCTGGGGCAGGCCTATTCCGACAGCGTGCCGGTGCTGGCGATCTCGTCCTGCCTCGACGAGACGGCGCGGCGGCGCGGGCAGTTGCACCAGATGCTGGACCAGGAGGCGGCGGGCGCCTGCGTGTGCGAGTGGAGCCTGGAGGCGCGGGATGCGGAAAGCGCCTATGGCCTGATCGACCGGGCGCTGACCGAGTTTGCCACGGGCCGCAAGCGGCCGCGGCATATCCAGGTGCCGATCCGGGCGCTGGAGGGGCTGGCCGATGCGCCGCCGGCGGAGATGGCCGCGATGCAGACCGAGACACGGCCTGTGGCGGCGGCCGAGCGGATCGTGGCCGCGCTGAAGGCATCGGAGCGGCCGCTTTTCGTGTTCGGCGGGGGTGCCGTCGAGGGGGCGCGCGACTGGAAGGCCGTGGTCGAGCAGGCCGGGGCCGCGAGCTTCACCACCTACGCGGGCCGCGGCATCGCCGCCGGCCATGCGCTGGATTACGGCGCCTACCTGGCGCGGCCGGAAAGCGCCAGCGTGATCGCGAAGGCCGATCTTGTCATTGCCGTGGGCACCGAGCTGTCGGAGGTGGACCTGTGGCGCGACGAGCTGGGCTACAAGGGGCGGTTCATCCGGGTGGATATCGACCCCGAGGAGCTGCGCGCGGCTTCGGGCACCGAGCTGGCGCTGCAGACGGATGCCGCGGCGCTGGCGCGGGAGATCCTGTCGGTGGGCGGGTTCGAGGCCAGGGCCGGCTGGCGCGAGGCCGACGTGGCCGCTGCCAGGGCGCGGTGGCGGGCGGAATCGGATGCCGAGCGGCCGGGGATCGTGCCGATCTGCGACGCGCTGCGCGACGTGCTGCCGGGCGACACGATGTTCTATTCCGACATGACGCAGTTCGCCTATACCGCCAAGGAGGTCTGGCCGATGGACCGGCCCGGCCACTGGCACCACCCGTTCGGCTTCGGCACGCTGGGCTATGCGCTGCCGGCGGCGATCGGGGGCGCGGTGGCGCGGAAGGGCAAGCCGACGCTGTGCATCGCCGGGGATTACGGGTTCCAGTACACCATCCAGGAGCTGGCGACGGCGGTGGAGCTTCGCCTGCCGCTGCCGATCCTGCTGTGGGACAACGGCAAGCTGAAGGAGATCGAGGACAGCATGATCCGCGCGCAGATCGCGCCGAAGGCGGTGGACCAGATCAACCCGGATTTCGTGGCGCTGGCCAAGGCCTACGGGGCGCACGCGGAAAAGCCGGACAGCCTCGAGGGCGTGGCGCAGGCGGTGATGGCGGCGTTCGAGGCGGACGGGCCGACGCTTATCCACGTGACGCCGGCTGTGTCTGCCTGAACCGGGTAAGGGGGCGCTGCCCCACGTTGAAACCCGAAAGGGTTTCAACGCTCCCCGGGATATTTCCGGCCAGAAGAAGCCGGGGCGGTGTCTTCAGTCGGCCACCACGGCGTCGACCTCGATTTCGACGAGCCATTCGGGGTTCACGAACCGGGTGACCGCCATGATGGTGTCGACCGGACGGGCGTCGCGGCAGTAGGTCTTGCGGGCCTCGATGGCCGGTTTCCAGTTGTCGATGTCGGTGAGGATGACCCGTGTGCGCACGATATCGTGCAGGCCGGAGCCGGCCTGTTCGAGCGCGGCTTCGATGATCTTGAAACATTGCGTGGTCTGGGCGAACACATCCCCCGGGCCGACGGTCTTGCCCGCGCTGTCGACGGGGGCGGTGCCGCCGACCGCGATGTAGGGGCCGACGCGGACCGCGCGGCTGAAGCCGACGATCTCTTCCATCGGGTTTCCGTTCGAGATCAGTTGCCTTGGGTGGGTCATCGCTCTGTCTCCTAGAGGGTGCCCGGGCATTCTAGCCGATCGGGGGCGAGGCCGTACCGGTTTTCTGCCGGGTCGCATCTGCGGGGCGGGAGCGAGGGGCGCGCACGAAAAAGGCCCGGGCGGCGATGCCCGGGCCCTTGGCGTTCGAGGGGGCTGTGCCTCAGTCCCAGCAGCTGACCAGGACGGTCATGCCGGAGGCCTGTTTCGAGAGGGTCTCGGGCGGGATGGTGGTGCCGCCGCTGGTCGAGGCCGGGGTGATGCCGAGATCGGCGAGCACCTGCCGTACGGCGGCCGCGTCGGCGGCGAAGCTGACGCCCTCGGGCAGTTGCCGGCCGGCCTGGCTGGCGGGCAGCAGCATTCCGACGACCGCGCCGTAGGCATCGACGACCGGCCCGCCGGCATCGCCTTCGAGCGTGGCGAGCGCCAGGCGCTTGAGGTTCTCTTCGCCGTTGAGGCCCTTGGCATCGGCGAGCTGGCCGAAGGTCAGGGTGGGGGAGCCCAGCACGCCGCCATAGGAGTAGCCGGCGACCGCGATGTCGGATTGCAGGCGCGGCGGCACGTCCTGGAAGGCGGCGACGGCGATCGGGGCGAGCGGATCGACCGGCTTGAGCACGGCGATGCCGAGCGCCTCGTCGATGCCGACGACCTGGGCGTTGTAATCCTCGTCCAGGGTCACGCGTTCGCAGCCCTGTACCGCTTCGAGCGTGGTGACCACGGTGCCCGACTGATCGACGTAGAAGCCCGAGCGCGACAGCTTGGGCTGGCGGATCTCGAGGCCGGAGACCAGGTCGACATTCTGTTCCACCTCGCCGCCGGCGCCCGGGTCGAGCACGCCATCGAGGCGCTGGAAGCTGGCCTGCATCTCGGCCATCAGGCGGGTGCGGCGGTCTTCGTCGCCGGCGGGCCAGATCAGGGTGAAGCCCTTGACGTGGCCGTCCTGGAGCGAGGCCTCGGTATGGGAGACGATCGAGGCGTTGCGCCCGGTGAGCGAGAAGCTGTTGCCGGAGATCTCGCGCGGGCCGTCCTCGGGGACGATGCGCAGGGTCTGCATGATGTCGTAGAGGCCGAGCAGGGTGTTGCGGTCGCCCGGCTGGCTGATCAGCAGGACGCGGGCCTCGGGGATGTCACCGCTGGCGCCGTAATGGGCGAAGGGCGACTCGTAGCGGTCGAAGGCGACGACGCCGGTGGGCAGTTTCATCTGCACGCCCGCCTCGGTGTCGCGGACGGTGCGGATGTCGAGCCCGTCGAGCACGGCATTGTACTGGCCCAGCAGTTCGGCACGCTGGCGGGTGGTCATCACGCCGGTGGGTTCGTGCCCGTTGGAGCGCTGCCAGTCGGCCATGGCGCTGCGGGTGCCCGGGCCGATGGCGGCGTCGATGGCGCCCTGGTAGTGGCCGGCCCATTCCAGCGCGATCTGGAGCTGGCGGCGTTCCTCGGCGGTGAGGCGGGCCTCGTTCTGACGGGCCTCGTTCGGGGTTTCCTCGGGGATCTCGGGCTCGGCCACGACCTCGGGCCGGGTGGTGCCGGTCGTGGTGCCGGTGTCGGCCTGGGCGGTGGTGTCGGCTCCGGTATCGGCCCCCGTATCGGCCCCGGTGTCGGCCTGGGCCATCTGGGTGTTGGTATCGGCGGCCGTGTCGGTTTCGGTTTCAGTTTCAGTTGCCGTGGCGGTCTCCTCGGGCGCGTCGCTGCCCGCGGCCTCGGCCAGGGCGTCGGCCAGCTCGGTCACCTCGACGCTTTCGGTGGTGACGCCCTCGACGTCATCGGCCGTGTCCTCGGCCGCCTGGTTGAGGAGGTTGGCGCCGATGGGCCAGAACTGTTGTTGGTAATTGGCGCTGTCGGCGACGTAGCTGTCGCGCGGGATAAGGCCTTGTTCGCGAAGGGAAATCATGACGTTCTCGGCCTCGTCCGCGCTGTAGGGCCCGAGCGCCACGGCATACCAGCCGCCGCCGAGGTTGAAGCCGTTGACGTCGTCGATCTGGGCGCCGTAGGCGCGGATGGCCTGTTCGGTCACCGCGAGGTTGGGGTGGGACTCAAGCTGGATCCAGGAATTCTGTTGTTGGGCGGTGGCTGTAAATGCCGAGAAACAAAGGATTAGAAGAAAGGAAAGTACGGTGCGCGTCATTGAGTTACCCTGGCCATTGAACCTTGAAGTAGTCGTTCGGGCCTTTTTATCAAACTGAGCCGGACGTGCATCCAAAATATGCGCGCGGGCGCAATTGACCCGGCGGGGGCGTGGCCGTAGGTAGGGCGGCGACGCGAACCGGGCCGGGAAAGAGGCAAGCATGGCGGAGAAGACGGACAAGCCCCGCAGTTTCCAGGAGATCATCCTGCGGCTTCAGGCCTACTGGAGTTCCAAGGGCTGTGCGATCATGCAGCCCTATGACATGGAGGTCGGGGCGGGCACGTTCCACCCGGCGACGACCCTGCGCTCGCTGGGCTCGAAGCCCTGGGCCGCGGCCTATGTGCAGCCCTCGCGGCGGCCCACCGACGGGCGTTATGGCGAGAACCCGAACCGGTTGCAGCATTATTACCAGTACCAGGTGCTGATCAAACCCAGCCCGCCGGATCTGCAGGAATTGTACCTGGGCTCGCTCGAGGCGATCGGGATCGACATGGACCTGCACGATATCCGCTTCGTCGAGGATGACTGGGAAAGCCCGACGCTGGGCGCCTGGGGGCTGGGCTGGGAGGTCTGGTGCGACGGGATGGAGGTGAGCCAGTTCACCTATTTCCAGCAGGTGGGCGGGCATGACTGCACGCCGGTGTCGGGCGAGCTGACCTATGGTCTGGAGCGGCTGGCGATGTACGTGCTGGGGATCGACCACGTGATGGAGATGCCGTTCAACGACCCCGACGCGCCGATTCCGCTGAAATACGGCGACGTGTTCCGGCAGACGGAAGAGGAATACAGCCGCTGGAATTTCGACGTGGCCAATACGGAGGTGCTGCTGAAGCAGTTCGAGGAGGCCGAGGCGGAATGCGAGGCGATCCTGAGCCAGGAGGCGGAGGACCCCAAGACGGGCCGCCGCATCATCATGGCGCACCCGGCGTATGACCAGTGCATCAAGGCGAGCCACATCTTCAACCTGCTGGACGCGCGGGGCGTTATCAGCGTGACCGAGCGGCAGGCCTATATCGGGCGGGTCCGGGCGCTGGCCAAGCAATGCGCGGATGCGTTCGTGCAGACCGAGGCCGGGGGAGTGGAATGCAGCGCCTGATCCGGGCGGAGTTCGGACCAGAGAGGTTCGTTCGGAGTATGGGGGTATCGGAACGGTTGAAGGCGCGCGGTCTGGTGGCGGTATGCCAGTTGAGTTGCGTTGGGCCGTTCGTCCTTGACACCTCGGGCCATGATCGCGAGGAGGCCGGTGAGCCCCCTTCAGCTCCGCAGCCCGCGACGGGAACCGCGTTTCTGGATGTCTGTTTCAGGCAGGACTTCACGCGTGCCGCGGAAGCGTTCGGCCCGAGTGTGGCCGACCTTGCCGGCGACGGGAAAAGCCTGGAGTTGACGGTGACCTATCCCGTCGCGTTTCTGCAGTGGTTCGAGGGGATCATAGGCGACGTGCGCACGCTTGGTGGCGTGTTGCGGTTTTTCGGTTGGTTGAATGGGCCGGAAACCCGTGACTCGGGCAACCTGAAGGTCGCTACCGATGCCTTGGGTCGCTTGTCGGACCGGGCGTTCAGTTCCGTTTCTCTTTCGCGCCAGCAGGCGGAGATCGAGCCGCTCGCAGAGGCAGAGCCTCGCGAGAGTACAACAGAGAAGGATTTGTGACGTGACCGGAAAAATCCTGAGCCTGATGATCGTGGTCTGTGCGGCCGTGGCGGGCGGGGCGCTCTATTACCTGCAGGTCTATGCCTATTACGAGGAGGTGGAGGCCACGGGCGAGGATGTGCGGATGACGGCCGAAGGCTCGGGGGAGCCGGAGGTGATTGCTTATGACGGGTTCGATGGGATCGACGCGGACAGCTCGCCCATCCGGTACCGGGCGTGTTTCACGACCCCGACGCCGCTGGCGGAGTTGAGCGAGGCCTATCAGCCCTACGAGGGCGCCGTGCCGCTGGAGGCGCCGGGCTGGTTCGAGTGTTTCGATGCCGGGGCGCTGGGGGCGAAGCTGGAAAACGGCTCGGCCCTGGCCTTCATGGGCGAGGAGAATATCCAGTACGGGATCGACCGGATCGTCGCCGTGGCCGAGGACGGGCAGGGCTGGGTCTGGCACCAGATCAACCATTGCGGCGAGGTGGTGTTCGACGGGCAGCCCGCGCCGGAGGACTGTCCGGAGCCGCCCGACAGATATTGATCGGAACCTGACCGGCCGTTCGGCGCTTGTCTTCCCAGCAAAGGGAGAACAGCGCCATGGCCGAGACAGCCCCCTATTGGGTCGTGCCCGTCATGCGAACCGGGTACGGGGCGCGCGGGGCGGTTTACCTTGTCGTGGGCGGCCTGGCCCTGATGGCGGCCATCGTCGGCGGCGAGGCGGAGGGCACGACGGGCGCTCTGGAACTGCTCAAGTCGCAGGCCTGGGGGGTGATTGCCCTGTGGGGGATCGGCCTGGGGCTTTTGTGTTTCATGGTCTGGCGGGTGATCGATGCGAAAATGGATTTGGAGACCTATGGCACCGGGCTGAAGGGCGTGGTGGCCAGGACCGGGCAGGCGGTGACCGGGGTGATCCACGGCGCGCTGGGCCTTTGGGCGATTGCCGCGGCGCTGGGGATCGGCACGGGCGGCGGCGGATCGAAGAGCTGGACCGCGAAGCTTTTGGGAATGCAATACGGTCAGTGGATCGTGGGGCTGGCGGGCGCGGTCGTGGTGGGCGCCGGGATCTATTATTTCTACAAGGCGTATTCCGAGAAGTACAAATCGCACCTCCGGCGGACGGCGGTGATGGAGCGGCTGGACCCGGTGGCGAAGGCGGGGCTGGTGGCGCATGGCGTGGCCGTGGCGCTGATCGGGGGGTTCCTGATCTATGCCGCCATGACGGCCTCGCCCGAGCAGGCCGGGGGGTTGGGCAAGGCGTTCGACACGATAAGGGGGATGGCGTTCGGGCGGATCTTGCTGATCCTGCTGACCGCCGGGCTGATCGCCTTTGCCCTCTTCTGTTTCATCGAGGCGGTGTACCGGATCGTGCCGGCGCGGGCCGGGCCGGACGTGAAGACGCTGGCGAAGCGGGCCGAGCGGAAGGCCGATCCGCGGGTCTGAACCGGTCGCTTGTGCGGAAATCCGGCTGGACGTTGTGGCGAGGCGCCGTTATCCAACCCGAAACTTCCACCAAGCCCCGGGTTGAGACCACATGCCTGATCTTCTGATCGAACTGTTTTCCGAGGAAATCCCGGCGCGGATGCAGCGCCGCGCGGCCGACGACCTGAAGGCGCGGATGACCGATGGCCTGGTCGAGGCGGGGCTGACCTATGGCGGGGCGGCGGCGTTCTCGACGCCGCGGCGGCTGACGCTGGCGCTGGAGGGCTTGCCGGCGGAGAGCCCGACGGTGGTGGAAGAGCGGAAAGGGCCGCGCGTCGATGCGCCGGAGAAGGCGCTGGAAGGGTTTTTGCGCGGGGCGGGCGTGTCGAAGGACGAGCTGGAAATCCGCGACGAGAAGAAGGGGCAGGTTTACTTTGCCAAGATCACCAAGCCGGGCCGTCCGGCGGAGGCGATCGTGGCGGAGGTGCTGGAAGGTGTGATCCGGAATTTCCCCTGGCCCAAGTCGATGCGCTGGGGCGCGGGGAGCCTGCGCTGGGTGCGGCCGCTGCATTCGATCCTGTGCGTGCTGACGGATGATGCGGGGGAGGCCAGCGTTGTCGAGCTGGAGATCGACGGGATCAAGGCCGGGAATACCACGCAAGGTCACCGGTTCATGGGGCAGGGCCGGTTCGCGGTCACGGGGTTCGAGGATTACGCCGCGAAGCTCAAGCGGGACAAGGTGGTGCTGAACCCCGAGGAACGTGAGGCACATATCTGGCAGGAGGCGGAGAATTTGGCCTTTGCCGGGGGCTTCGAGGTGGTCGAGGACAAGGGGCTGCTGGCCGAGGTGGCGGGGCTGGTGGAATGGCCCGTGCCGCTGATGGGGGAGATCGGGGAGGAGTTCCTCGGGCTGCCGCCGGAGGTGTTGCAGACCTCGATGAAGGAGCATCAGAAGTTTTTCTCGGTCCGGAACCCGAAGACGGGGCGGATCGAGCGGTTCATCACGGTCGCGAATGTCGAGACGGAGGATCATGGCGCGACGATCCTGGCGGGGAACCAGAAGGTTCTGGCGGCACGGCTGTCGGATGCGAAGTTCTTCTGGGAGAATGATTTGCGGGTGGCGCGTGACGAGAAGATGCAGCCTTGGGTGGAGAGCCTCGAGCAGGTGACCTTCCACAGCAAGCTGGGCAGCCAGGCGGAGCGGATCGAGCGGATCGCGGCCTTGGCGCGGGAGCTGGCGCCGGTGGTGGGCGCGGATGCGGACCTGGCGGAGCAGGCGGCGCGGGTGGCGAAGGCGGACCTGTCGTCGGAGATGGTCTACGAGTTTCCCGAGCTGCAGGGGCTGATGGGGCGGTATTATGCGGAGGCGGCCGGGCTGCCGGAGGATGTGGCGGCGGCGTGCCAGGAGCATTACTCGCCGCTCGGCCCGTCGGATGACGTGCCGACGCGGCTTGTGTCGGTGACGGTGGCGCTGGCGGACAAGCTGGACATGCTGACGGGGTTCTGGGCGATCGACGAGAAGCCGACGGGGTCGAAGGATCCGTTCGCGTTGCGGCGGGCGGCGCTGGGGGTTATTCGGCTGGTTTTGGAGAATGGGTTGAGTTTGAATTTGCTCAGCGTTCTGGAAGGCGAGGTTTACGATCACGCTTCCGCGCTTTTCTTTGCAAATGAAGTCTTGCCACGCCTTCTGGCGGAAGATGCAGCTGCAAAGGAATTCGGAGCGCAAACCGCCGAATTCCTCGCGTTGCGACAAGTTTGGCAAGGGAAAAAGAAACCCGAAGAGCTAAACACCGGTAGTTCGGTTTTTGATCTTTCGAACCTGCCCGAAATGGAAAAGAACGGAACGACTGAGAAGGCCACCGACCTCCTCGCCTTCTTCCATGACCGGCTCAAGGTCTACCTGCGCGACCAGGGCATCCGGCATGACGTGATTGATGCCTGTATCGCGATGGAGGGGAATGACGACCTTGCGTTGCTGGTCAAGCGGGCGCGGGCGTTGCAGGAGGTGCTGGCGACCGAGGAGGGCGAGAACCTCGTGCAGGGGTTCAAGCGGGCGAACAACATTCTCAGGCAGGCCGAGGAGAAGGACGGGGTCGAGTATTCCTTTGGCGCGGATGTGAAATTCGCCGAAGGGCCGGAGGAGAAGGCGCTGTTTGCGGCGCTGGACCGGGCGGAGCGGGCGATTGCGGCGGCCAGCGCTCAGGAGGATTTTGCCGGGGCGATGGCGGCGATGGCGGGGCTTCGCGCGCCGATCGATGCGTTTTTCGAGGCGGTGCAGATCAATACCGACAACGAGATCCTGCGGCGCAACCGGCTGAACCTGTTGAACCGGATCCGGGTGATCTGTCTGCAGGCGGCGGATTTGACTCGGATCGAGGGGTAGATTTTCCCGCCGGGCGGGCGGCCGACCGCGGGCGGGCGCTGCTACGGGTGTGATGGTTGATTTATGGTGCCATGCCATCTGACGATTTTGTATAGGCTGACGCTGCAGAAGCGCCCGCCCTCGGGGGCGGTCGGGCGCTCGCCCGGCGCCGCGCCAAGGCGCGGCTTTGTTCCGGGCAGTGTGGCTCTCTGACCGTCTGCCTCTTATTCCACCTTGTCGCCCAATTGTTACACGGCACTTGCTTTTGAGCGCGTGAAGCGCAATGGTGCCGCAGTGCAGCAAAACGATGAGCATATCACCCTTATCACGCCGGATGCGCCGGTGAAAACCGACACCCACGGGGGCCGGGCGAAATGCCTGCAGCGCCTTGTCAGGCTGGAGCTTCCGGTGCCCTGCACGCTGGCCCTGTCGTTCCAGACGGTGCGCCGGATCGCCCAGGGCGAGACACCACCGGCCGAGGCGCTGCTGGCGCCGTTTGCCCGCAATGCCATCCTCTGCGTGCGCCCATCGTCGGAAGACCCCGATTGGGGCGGGCCGGGGGCGGTGCTGAATATCGGGATGAACGATGCCTGCTATGCCGAGATGTCCGAAACCATCGGGCAGGAGGCGGCGGCGCGGCTGTACCTGCGGTTCGTGCAGAGCTTTGCCATCCACGTGGCCCGGCTGGACCCCGAGGCGTTCGAGGACGTGGCCGACGAGCCGATGGCCGGGCTGAAACAGGCGCTGGCGGCCTACGAGGACGAGACCGAAGAGGCGTTCCCGCAGGATCGCGGCGTTCAGCTTGGCGAGGTGCTGCGCTCGATGGCGCGGGCGTGGGAGGGCACGAGTGCAAGGCTGCTGCGGCAGGCCAAGGGCGCGCCGGCGGATGCCGGGCTGGGCCTCGTGGTGCAGGAGATGGCGCTGGGGCTGGGCGAGGGCGAATGCGGCTCGGGGGTGATGCAGCTGGTCAACAGCCAGACCGGCGCGCGGCAGATCACCGGGCGCTACCTGAGCCAGAGCCAGGGCCGCGAGGCGCTGCGGGGCGGGGCGGATGCGCTGTTCCTGGAGCGCGACCCGCGCGGCCCGTCGCTGGAGGAGCTGGCGCCGGAGGCCTTTGCCCAGCTCAAGGCACAGACCGCGCTGATGCGCGAGAAGCTGCGCGAGGAGATGCAGGCCGAGTTCACCATCGAGAACGGGCGGCTGTTCCTGCTGGACGGGGTGCGCATGGCGCGGAACGCCCGGGCCGCCGTGGCGATTGCCGTGGCGCTGGCCGAGGACGGGATCATCGCCCGCGAGGAGGCGCTGATGCGGATCGAGCCGCGGGCGCTGAACGAGCTGCTGCACCGGCAGGTCGACCCGGAAGCGCCGCGCGACGTGCTGGCCAGCGGCATCGCCGCGAGCCCCGGTGCGGCCAGCGGGCGGATCGTGTTCACCGCCACCGAGGCGCAGGCTTGCGAGTCGCGCGGGGAGCCGTGCATCCTTGTCCGGCGCGAGACCAGTTCCGAGGATATCCGCGGCATGAACGCCGCCGTGGGCGTGCTGACCGAGCGGGGCGGGATGACCAGCCACGCCGCCGTGATCGGGCGGGGGATGGGGAAACCCTGCGTGGTCGGCGCCTCGTCGATCGAGTTTCACATGCGGCGCAAGTTCCTTGTCTTCCCCGACGGGCGGCGGCTGAATGCCGGGGACATGATGACGCTGGACGGCACCAGCGGCGATATCCTTGCGGGCGACACGCCGCTGCTGGAGCCGGCGCGCGACGAGTCGCTGGCGACGCTGATGGAATGGGCGGACGCCGCGCGCGACATCGCCGTGCGGGCCAATGCCGACACGCCCGCCGATGCCGAGGTCGCCCGCACGTTCAAGGCGCAGGGGATCGGCCTGTGCCGGACCGAGCACATGTTCTTCGAGGCCGACCGGCTGACGGTGATGCGCGAGATGATCTTTGCCGATGCCGGCAAGGACCGGGCCGCCGCGCTGGAGCTTCTGCTGCCGATGCAGCGGGCGGATTTCATCGACCTGTTCCGGATCATGCAGGGCCAGCCGGTGTGCATCCGGCTGTTCGACCCGCCGCTGCACGAGTTCCTGCCGACCGACCGTTCGGGGATGCTGGAGCTGGCCGAGGCGCTGGACCTGCCGCTGTCGGACGTGACGCGGCGGGTGGAGGCGCTGGGCGAGTACAACCCGATGCTGGGCATGCGGGGTGTGCGGCTGGGGATCACGGTGCCGGAGATCTACGAGATGCAGGCGCGGGCGATCTTCGAGGCGACGGTGGCCGCCAGCCACGAGGGCAAGCCGGTGGTGCCCGAGATCATGATCCCGCTGGTCAGCGCCCGGCGCGAGGTGGAGCTGGTGAAGGCGCGGGTCGACGCGGTGGCGACGGCCGTGCGCAACGAGACCGGCAAGGACTTCACCTATCGCCTCGGCGTGATGGTCGAGACGCCGCGCGCCGCGCTGCGGGCGGGGGAAATCGCGCCACTGGTGTCGTTCCTGAGCTTCGGGACGAACGACCTGACGCAAATGACATACGGGCTCAGCCGCGACGATGCCGGACGGTTCATGTCGAAATATGTCCAGCAGGGGGTCTATGCCGAAGACCCGTTCCATACGCTCGATGCCGACGGCGTGGGCGAATTGCTGGAAATCGGCGCGGAAAGAGGCAGGAAGGCAAAATCCGACCTTGTCCTGTCGATTTGTGGAGAGCACGGGGGCAACCCCGAATCAATCGCCTTCTGCCGGGCGGCGGGGTTTGATTACGTCTCCTGCTCGCCGTTCCGGGTGCCGGTTGCGCGACTTGCTGCCGCACAGTTGGCGGTAAAAGACAGAATCGGTTAAGTCACTGCGGGTGCTTGGTAATTTTTGGCAAGCCCCCGGGGCTACTTTTTTTCAATTGTTGTATGTTAGACTTTCCCGGCGTCCCGGGGGGTAGACGCTGGGTGCCATCTCGCATATCGGGCCCGGATGCCCGGGTTTTCAGGACCCATTTTGGGAAGGGAAATTAGATATGTTCCGCATTATTGTTGCATTGCTGCTGGCGACGACGGGTGCCGCGCCAGCCCAGACACCTTTGACCAAACTGCTGGAGACCGAGCGCCGCGCGATCAACGCGCTGCCCGATGCGCGGCTGGCGAGCTTTCTCTCGCGGCCGGAGCTGCAGGTCGAGTATTCTGCGAAATGGCTGGCCGGCCAGGCGCCGCGCAAGGGGGACGCCGAGTGGCGCTGCCTGGCCGAAGCGCTGTATTTCGAGGCGCGCGGGGAAAGCGTGAAGGGCCAGTTCGCCGTGGCCGAGGTGATCCTCAACCGCGTCGACAGTGCCGATTTTCCCGACGAGGTCTGTGCCGTGGTGCACCAGGGGACGGGGCGCAAGTACCAGTGCCAGTTCACCTATACCTGCGATGGCTACAAGGACGTGATCCGCGAGAAGCGGGCGTTTGAAAATGTCGGCAAGGTCGCCTACCTGATGGTGCAGGGCGCGCCGCGGGCGCTGACCCAGGGGGCGACGCATTACCACACGCGCGCCGTCAATCCACGCTGGGCGCACCGGTTTCCGCGCACCGCCACGATCGGGGTGCACCATTTCTACCGGATGCCGACGCGCCTGACGTCGAACTGAGCGCCGCCACGCCGGGCCGCGCGCCAAAAACTGGTTGACTCGGACGCGCGGGCCTATAAAAGGCGGGCTTCACGGGATTTTCACGGACGGGCTGCCCGTCCTGTGCAGGAGCGAGACAAATGGCAAAGCCGACCACTATCAAGATCCGCCTGAACTCGACCGCGGGCACCGGCCATTTCTATGTGACCAAGAAGAACGCACGGACGATGACCGAGAAGATGTCGATCCGGAAGTACGACCCGGTCGCGCGGAAGCATGTCGAGTACAAGGAAGGCAAGATCAAGTAAGGTCTTGCCCTTTGACGGTATGACGAAAGCCGCGCCCCCGGGCGCGGTTTTTTTGTTGGTTGGGGGTGGTGGGTTGGCACCCACCCTACGGCGGGCACACGCCCGGAACAGAGCCGCGCCTTGCGCGGCGCCGGGCTATCGGCGATTGCATGCAATCGCCTGCCGCAAGTGAATTGCAAGGCAATTCACGATAAGCGAGCGCCGGCCCGTCCCGGCGGGCAGGCGCTTTGGCGGGGTTGCGGAAGGTTTCAGAGGCAGGATGTGTTCGGCGCCATAAAGTGCGGGCCGGTACCGTTGCAGCGCCTCCCCACGGGCCGGCGCTCGCCCGGTGGGACTAACCGATACCGTGCATGCGTGATCCCTCCGCCCCGGGTTTGACCCGGGGCCTCTGCCGCTGCAGGTGGTGGGTTGGCACCCACCCTACAAAAGAAAAGGGCCGGTCCATGGACCGGCCCCGCTCTGTGCGATCCTGGAGGGATCGGTTATTCGCGATTTCCGAGCAGGCTCAGCAGCATGATGAACATGTTGATGAAGTCCAGGTACAGCCGCAGCGCGCCCATGATGGCCGACTTGCCGAGCCACTCGCTGTCGCCGTGATGGGCGTGGGCGAGATACTCGTTCTTGATGTCCTGCGTGTCATAGGCGGTGAGCCCTGCAAAGATCAGCACGCCGATGATCGAGATGGCGAACATGATCGCCGGCGAGCCGAGGAAAATGTTCACGATCGACGCCACGATCAGGCCGATCAGGCCCATGATCAGGAAGCTGCCCCAGCCGGAGATGTCCTTCTTGGTGGTGTAGCCCCAGAGCGAGAGCCCGGCGAAGGCGATCGAGGTGATCAGGAAGACCTGGGCGATCGAGAAGGCCGTGTAGACCACGAAGATATAGGCGATCGAGACGCCCATCACCGCCGAGAAGGCGTAGAAGAAGAGCTGTGCGGCAGCGGCCGACAGACGGTTGATCACCGCGCTGAAGGCGAAAACCATGATCAGCGGGGCGAACATCACGATGTAGCGGGTGAACCCGGTGAAGAGCGTCTCCATCATCGCGGCGTTGGTGCCGACGGCCCAAGCGGCGAGGAAGGTGATCAGCATGCCTACGGACATGGTCCCGTAGACCTTGTTCATATGGGCGCGCAGGCCCTGGTCAACCTGGCCGGCAGTGCGTGCGCCAGATGCCGTCCGGATTGTGTCAAACTCAGCCATTCAAGCCTCCGATATGTGTCAAGACCAGTCCCGTCCACGGACTTTGGACTAATATCGGATGAGAGCCCGTGCTTTTCAAGTATTTCCGGGCCGTTACAGCCCGGAAAACGCAGTTATCTGATCCAGTGGTGGGGGACGTCCCAGGCCGGGCGCCGGGCCTCGTCGAGCGCCTGGCGACGCGTGAGGCCCATGTCGCGCAGCGCTGCTTCGTCGAGGCGGGCGAGCTTGCGGCGCTGGCGGGAGAGGCCGAGCAGGTCGAGCAGCGACGCGCGGCGGCGGATTTGCGGGCAAGCGCGGGAGCGGGAGACGGAGAGGAAAGCCATGGTGAACTCCTTTAGGTTTTGTGATGCTTGACAGCATTTCCATCGTTGATGTTGATGAAGATGGCCGATAGAGTATCATTTGTGAAACGAATGTTTGTGACCTTCAGCATCAAGGAGCGTGATGGATGAGGAACCTGGACCTGACGACGCTGCGCTCGTTCGTGGCGGTGGCCGAGCAGGGCGGCGTGACGCGCGCCGCCGCGGCGCTGAACCTGACGCAATCGGCGGTGTCCATGCAGCTCAAGCGGCTGGAAGAGCTGCTGGGCCAGGACCTGCTGGACCGGAGCAACCGGCGGATCGCGCTGACCAATTCGGGCGAACTGCTGCTGACCTATGCGCGCCGGCTGGTGGAGTTGAACGACGAGGCGGTCGGGCGGCTGACCGACGACGTGTATGAAGGCGAGCTGATCCTCGGGGCGCCCTACGACGTGATCTATCCGGTGGTGCCGCAAGTGCTGAAGCGGTTCAACGCGCTCTGCCCGCGGGTTAAGGTGCAGCTGCGGTCATCGACCTCGCTGAAGCTGCTGGAATCGCTGAGGCGCGGCGAGGTCGACCTGATCCTGACGACCGAGGAGGCGCCGGGGCAGGGCGGCGAGACGCTGACCGAGATGCCGCTGCGCTGGGTCGGGGCGCAGGGCGGGCTGTCGTGGAAGCGCAAGCCACTGAAATTGGCCTTCTGCAATGTCTGCATTTTCCGTGCGGGCGTGCTGCGCAAGCTGGACGATGCGGGGATCGAATGGGAGATGGCGGTGGATTCCGACGACGACCGGTCGGTCGAGGCGCTGATCAGCGCCGACCTGGCGGTGGGGGCGTTGCTGGAGGACAGCGTGCCGCCGCAGCTTGAGGCGATCCAATCCTGCGGGGCGCTGCCCGACCTGGGCATCCAGAAGATCAACATGTACGGCGCCGACAGCCGCAAGGAAGTGCTGGGCGAGCTGGCGGACATGCTGCGGCAGGGGTTCGCCGCCAGCCGGGGCCCGGTTGCCGTGCCGAAGGCGCTTACGGCGTGATCACCACCTTGCCGGTGGATTTGCGGGTGCGCAGGAGGTCGAGCCCCTCTTCCGCCCGGTCGAGCGGCAGGGTGTGGCTGACATGGGGTTTCAGCTTTCCCTCGGCATACCAGCCGAAGAGGGTGGCGAGGCTGTCGCTGATCACCTGCGGCCGGAATTTCAGGTAGCCGCCCCAGTAGAGGCCGAGGACGGAGATGTTCTTGACCAGCAGGTGATTGGCCGGGATCTGGGGCACGTCTCCGCTGGCGAAGCCGATGGCGAGGATGCGGGCCTCGGGGTTGCAGGCGCGGAAGGCCGCCTTGAACTGGTCGCCGCCGACGGGGTCGTAGACCACGTCGAGCCCGCCGAGCGCCTTACAGCGCTCACGGATATCCTCCGATTGCGCGTCGATCAGGTGATCTGCGCCGGCCTGTTCGGCCACCGCCAGCTTGTCGGCGCCGCGGGCGCAGGCGATCACGGTGGCGCCCATCTGCTTGCCGATCTCGACCGCCGTCAGGCCGACGCCGCCGGCCGCGCCCAGCACCAGGAGGGTTTCGCCCGGCTGCAGCCGCGCCTTGTGGTCGAGTGCCACGTGGCTGGTGCCATAGGCGACCTGGAAGGCGGCGGCATCGGTGAAGGTCATGGCATCGGGCAGCGGCACGCAGCGCTCGGCCGGGAAGCAGCCGTATTCCGCCAGCCCGCCCTGGCCGCCGAACACGGCGACGCGCTGGCCGATCATCGCCTCGTCGACGCCCGCGCCGCAGGCATCGACCGTGCCGGCCACTTCCATGCCGAGGGTGAAGGGCGGCTCCGGCGTGTCCTGGTACTCGCCCCTGATCATCAGCGTGTCGGCGAAGTTCAGCCCGCAGGCGCCGATTCTCAGGCGGACCTCGCCCTCTGCCGGGGCGGGGATGTCGATGGTGCGAAGGGCGGGGGGCTGATCGTCGGGCAGGACCTGAAAGGCGCGCAAGGCTCTCTCCGTGGTTAGGAACGGGCGATAAGGGCTTGGCCCGGCTTGGCGAATCCGGGCGCCGGTGTCAATCGCCGCGGCCCGGTGGCCGGGAAGGATCGGCGGGTGGACGCGCTACGATTGTGTTGGATTTTAACCAATCACGTATTTAGGTAGCGGTTGTGCTTGTAAATTCCTATACACGCGATACCATATATTGGCCCTGCAGGGATGCGCAGCGGCTGAAGATTGTACCCATTTCCTTTGGGTCTGCCCTTCGGGGCGGGATCGAAGGTTTTGTGAGCATTGTCAGGAGAGGATAAAACATGCCGCACCCCGTTGATGTACATGTCGGAAAGCGTATCCGGCACCGCCGCTGGCTTGTGGGGATGACCCAACAGCAGCTGGCGCAAAGCGTGGGGATCAAGTTCCAGCAGATCCAGAAATACGAGACCGGCGCCAACCGCGTCAGCGCCTCGAGGCTCTGGGACATCGCCGAGTCGCTCGACGTGGATGTCAGCTTTTTCTTCGAGGGTTTGACCTCCGAGGAAGAGGCGCAGCAGGAGAATGCAAGCTCGGTTCCCGCCGACATCCTGGGCGACAAGGAAGCCCTGGAACTGGTCCGGTCGTACTATGCGATCCCGGAAAACCAGCGCCGCCGCCTGTTCGACCTGGCCCGGGTTCTGAGCGACGTCGCTTGAACGTGACTGCCCGGCCGGGCTAAGCAGGCCGCGAACGCGGCAGAAGGACCGGCTGGCAGATGACTTCAGACATTATCGTGCAAACGGCACACGCGCTGGCAGATGCGGCGCGTGAGGCCATTTTGCCGTTTTTCCGGTCGGAGGGGATGCTGGCCGACAACAAGGCCGGCACCGGCTTCGACCCGGTGACGGAGGCCGACCGCGCCGCCGAACGGGCGATGCGCGAGATCCTGGCAGAGCGGCGGCCGCAGGACGGCATTCTCGGAGAGGAATACGGAGAGACGCGGGGCGAGAGCGGCCTGACCTGGGTGCTCGACCCGATCGACGGGACGCGCGGGTTCCTGTCGGGCACGCCCACATGGGGCGTGCTGATCGCGGTGTCGGACGAGACCGGGCCGGTCTATGGCCTGATCGACCAGCCCTATACGGGCGAGCGGTTCGAGGGCGGGTTCGGCCGGGCCGAGATGCAGGGGCCGCAGGGCCGGCGGGCGCTTGCGACGCTGGGCGCGCGGCCCTTGTCGGAGGCCATCCTGTTCACCACTTTCCCGGAGCTTGGCAGCGAGGCGGAGCGTGACGGCTTCGCGGCAGTGGCGCGCGAGGTGAGGCTGACGCGCTACGGGATGGATTGCTATGCCTATGCGCTGGTGGCCGCGGGGCAGATCGACCTGGTGATCGAGGCGGGGCTGCAGGCTTACGACATCCAGGCGCCGATCGCCGTGATCGAGGCGGCGGGCGGGATCGTGACCGACTGGCAGGGGCGGCCCGCGCACCAGGGCGGCCGCGCGGTGGCCGCGGCGGGGCCGGAGCAGCACGCGGCGGCGCTGGAGATATTGTCGAAGGTCGCGGGGTAGGGGCGTTTTCCGTGCGGAAAACGGGATAGAGAATGCGCATTCTCTATCCCGGAATTTGCGTAAATTCCGGGTGCCTGCCGTGATGGAGGTTCATTTCCGGGGCCGTTTGCGATAGGCTGTCCCCGACCACGGGTCTTCACCCCTTTCCCCCGTGGCCCGGTTTCATGCGATCTGAGGGGGTCGGATGCGATGAAGGGGGCTTTCCATGGCTGAAATCCTGATCCGTGGTGCGGACCACGTGCTGACGATGAACGACGCGCGCGAGGAATTGCGCGGGGCCGATATCCTGTTGCGGGACGGTGTGATTGCCGCGATCGGCGAGGGGCTGGAGACGCGTGGCGAGGTGGTGGAGGCGCGCGGCTGTGTCGTCACGCCGGGCCTCGTGAACACGCATCATCATCTCTACCAGACGCTGACCCGCGCCGTGCCGGGCGGGCAGGATGCGCTGCTGTTCGGGTGGCTGAAGACGCTCTACCCGATCTGGGCGCGGTTCGGGCCGGAGGAGATGTTCGTGTCGGCGCAGGTGGGGCTGGCCGAGCTGGCGCTGTCGGGGTGTTCGCTGAGTTCGGATCACCTGTACCTCTATCCCAACGGCGCGCGGCTGGAGGATACCATTCATGCCGCCGCCGAGGTGGGGCTGCGCTTTCATCCGACGCGCGGGGCGATGAGCATCGGCGAGAGTGATGGCGGGCTGCCGCCGGATGCGCTGGTGGAGGCGGAGGCGGCGATCCTCGATGATTGCATCCGGGTGATCGACGGGTTCCACGATGCGTCCGAAGGGGCGATGTGTCGGGTGGGCGTTGCGCCCTGTTCGCCGTTCTCGGTGAGCCGCGACCTGATGCGGGAGGCGGCCCTGCTGGCGCGGGACAAGGGGGTGATGTTGCACACCCACCTGGCCGAGAATGACGAGGATATCGCCTATTCCGAGGCGCAGTTCGGGTGCCGGCCGGGGCAGTATGCCGAGGAGCTGGGCTGGACCGGCGAGGATGTGTGGCACGCGCATTGCGTGAAGCTCGATGGGGCCGAGATCGACCTGTTTGCCCGGTCGAGGACAGGGGTGGCGCATTGCCCCTGTTCGAATTGCCGGCTGGGCTCGGGGATCGCGCCGGTCCGGGCGATGCGGGATGCGGGGGTGCCGGTTGGGCTGGGCGTGGATGGCTCGGCCAGCAACGATGCTGGCAATCTGGTGCTGGAGGCGCGGCAGGCGATGCTGTTGCAGCGGGTGGCGAGAGGGGCCGATGCGATGAGCGCGCGGGAGGCGCTGGAGATTGCCACGCGGGGCGGGGCGGATGTGCTGGGCCGGCCGGATTGCGGGCGGATCACCGTGGGCGAGCGGGCGGATATTGCCGTCTGGGACGTGTCGGGCGTTGAGAGCGCGGGGAGCTGGGACCCGGCGGCGTTGCTCTTGGCGGGGCCGGTGAAGGTGCGGGATCTGTTCGTGGAGGGGCGGGCTGTGGTGCGCGAGGGGCAGGTGGTGACGGTGGATCTGCCGAAGGTGGTTGAAAGGCAGAATGCGTTGGCGACGAGGTTGATGGGGTAGGGGCGCCCGGTGCAAAGGCCGAAGGCCGCCGGGCGAGCGCCGGCCCGTCCCGGCGGGCAGGCGCTTTGGCGGGTGTTGCATGACGTCTGCAACGACGATGTGGGCGGCACCAAAAACTGACAGCTACATCCGTTGCAGCGCCTCCCCACGGGCCGGCGCTCTCCCGGCGGGTCAAGCGGTGGTGGCCGGGCGTGGGGGCACCTTCCTTCCCTGACAGTCTCTTTTTCAGCCTCAGGATGGTTTCGCTGAAGTCGCGGCTGACGGGGCGCGGTCCCGGCTCGCGGGCCGGGACGGGGGAGGTTTTTAAGGCCGGGCGATGGTGAGTGCGCACCCACCCTACGGGTCAGCCGAGCGCGCGCCGGCCTTCCACCCAGACCGCTTTCACCGCCCGGTCGTCGCCCATCATGATGGTGGGGAAGAGCGCCTCCCATATGTCGTCGGCCGACGCGGAGCGCTGGGCGATGGCCGGGGTCGAGGCGAGGTCGAGGGCGATCAGGTCGGCCTCCATCCCCGGGGCGATGTTGCCGATCCGGTCGCCCATGTGCATCGCGTCGGCAGAGCCGGCGGTGGCGAGCCAGTAGAGCTGGGCCGGGTGCAGGGCGGTGCCCGAAAGCTGGCCGATCTCGTAGGCCGCCGCCATGGTGCGCAGCATCGAGAAGGACGACCCGCCGCCGGTGTCGGTGGCGAGCCCCACGCGGAACCCTTCGGCCTTGGCGAGCGCCATGTTGAAGAGGCCCGAGCCGATGAAGGTGTTGGAGGTGGGGCAGTGGATGAGCGCCGCGCCCACCTCGCGCAGGCGGTCGCGTTCGCGGGGTTCGAGGTAGATGGCGTGGCCGTAGAGGCCGCGTTCGCCGAGAAGCCCGTGCGCCTCGTAGGTGTCGAGATAGTCGCGCGCCTCGGGGAAGAGGGATTTGACCCAGTCGACCTCGTCGGGCTGTTCGCTGAGATGGGTCTGCATGAGGCAGTCGGGGTGCTCGGACCATAGCGCGCCCAGGGCGGAAAGCTGATCCGGGGTCGAGGTGGGCGAGAAGCGTGGCGTGACGATATAGGAGAGGCGACCCGTCCCGTGCCAGCGCTCCAGCAGTGCCTTGCTGTCGTCATAGGCCGATTGCGCGGTATCGCAGAGCCCGTCGGGCGCGTTGCGGTTCATGCAGGTCTTGCCTGCCGCCGCCCGCAGGCCGCGGGATTGTGCCGCGGTGAAGAAGGCCTCGACGCTTTCGGGGTGGATGGTGCAGTAGCTGGCTACCGTGGTGGTGCCGTTCGACAGCGTCAGGTCGAGATAGCGGCCGGCGATCTCGGCGGCGTAGGCGGGATCGGCAAAGCGCATCTCCTCGGGGAAGGTGTAGGTGTTGAGCCAGTCGATCAGCCGCTTGCCCCAGCTGGCGATCATCGCGGTCTGGGGATAGTGGACGTGGGCATCGACGAAGCCGGCGGTGATGAGCGCGTCGCCCATGTCCTCGCGCTGCGCCTGCGGCGCGGCCTCGAGCAGCGCCTCGGTCGCGCCGGTCTGCACGATCCGGCCGTCGCGGATCAGCACCGCCTCGTCGAGCCGTGCCGACTTGGCCGGGTCGCCGTCGAACGGCGAGCCTGTGTAGACAAGCACGCGGCCCGTCAGGAGAGTTTCGCTGGTCATCTGCCCATATCTGTCTGTTCGCGTATCGGTTGCACCATAGCAGCGCGAAGGGGCGGGTAAATGCGGCTATTGTCATTGTTTTCCGGAAGGTGCTTCTTTAAGGCGGAGCGAAAGACGCGGCCTGCGTTTTTTCGCGCAAGCCGGTGCAACCGGCAGACCGCGGGCGCGTTTCAGGGTAGGCTGGCCCCAGAGGGCCGGCCGGGCAGGTTCGGTGCGGAAAGGGGTGACGCATGGCTGAAGACGACGCTGTGGCGGAGACCGAAACCGACCGCGAGGACGATGCCTACGTGCTCGACGACCGCGCGGTGGCGCGGATCATGTATGCGGTCGACACCGAGGACCGCACCCGGCTTCTGGAAGAGCTGGAGCCGCTGCACGCGGCCGACATCGCCGACCTTCTGGAACAGATCAACGCTTTCGACCGGCGCCGGCTGATCGAGCTGTACGGGCGGGATTTCGACGGCGACATCCTGTCGGAGCTGGACGAGTCGATCCGGGAGGAGGTGCTGTACACGCTGCACCCCGAGGTGCTGGCTGAGGCGGTGCGCGACCTCGATTCGGACGACGTGGTCGACCTTGTCGAGGACCTGGAAGAAGACCAGCAGACCGCCATCCTCGACGTGCTGGAAGACAGCGACCGGGTGGCGGTGCAGCATTCGCTGACCTACCCGGAGTATTCCGCCGGCCGCCTGATGCAGCGCGAAGTGGTGATGGCGCCCGAGCACTGGAACGTGGGCGAGGCCATCGATTTCCTGCGCAACCAGGACGACCTGCCGGACCAGTTCTATCACATCATCCTGGTCGACCCGCGGCTGAAGCCGGTGGGCAACGTGACGCTGGGCAAGCTGATGGCGTCGCGGCGTGAGGTGCTGCTGTCGTCGCTGGTCGAGGAGACGTTCCATGTCATCCCCGTCACCCAGGACGAGGAGGACGTGGCCTATGCGTTCAACCAGTATCACCTGATTTCCGCGCCGGTGGTGGACGAGAACGAGCGGCTGGTGGGGGTGATCACCATCGACGACGCGATGATCGTGCTGGACGAGGAGCACGAGGAAGACATCATGCGCCTCGCCGGTGTGGGCGAGGGCAGCATTGCCGACCGGGTGATCGACACGACCAAGCAGCGGTTTCCGTGGCTGGCGGTGAACCTTGTCACGGCCATCCTCGCCTCGCTGGTGATCGCCCAGTTCGAGGAAGCCATCGCAACGGTGGTGGCGCTGGCGGTGCTGATGCCGATCGTGGCGTCGATGGGGGGCAACGCGGGGACGCAGAGCCTGACCGTGGCGGTGCGGGCGATTGCCACGAAAGACCTTACCGGCCGCAACGTCTGGCGGGTGATCCGGCGCGAGGTGCTGGTGGGGCTGATCAACGGGCTGATCTTTGCCGTGGTAATGGGCGTGATCGGGGTGGCGTGGTTCGGCGGGCCGGAGCTTGGCTACGTGATCGCTGCCGCAATGGTGATCAATCTTGTCGTGGCCGGGCTTGCCGGCACGGTGATCCCCGTGATCCTTGACCGTATCGGCGTCGACCCGGCGCTGGCCTCCGGTGCCTTCGTGACGACGGTGACGGATGTGGTCGGGTTCTTCGCCTTCCTCGGACTGGCGGTGGTGGTACTGTTATGATCGATCTGACGGCGGTGAAGGCGGAGGCGCGCAAGGCTGCGTTCGCCCGGCGCAAGGTGGCACACGAGGCGGCACCTCCGGGAGAGGCGGGGCATCTGGCGGAAGTGCTGGCGGGCTATCGTGGCGTGTCGCTGTCGGGCTACATGGCGATCCGGACCGAGATCGACCCGCTGCCGGTGATGGCCGAGGCGGCGGCGCGCGGCCCGGTGGGCGTGCCGGTGATCCAAGGCGCGGGCCTGCCGCTGAAATTCTCCCGGTGGGAGCCGGGCTGCGCGCTGAAGGAAGGGCCGTTCGGGGCGATGATCCCGGAGGTGGACGATTTCCTCGAGCCGGAGATCCTGATCGTGCCGCTGGTGGCGTTCGACCGGCAGGGCGGGCGGCTGGGCTATGGCGGCGGGTTCTATGACCGGACGCTGGAGATGTTGCGCGGCAAGCGCGCGACGCTGGCGATCGGTTTTGCCTACGCCGCGCAGGAGGCCGAGGGCTTGCCGCTCGAGCCCACCGACCAGCCACTCGACATGGTGGTGACGGAGCGCGAAGTCATCAGCTTCTGATCACGCGAGATGCGACAGAAGCGTGTCGCGCGCGTTGGTGAGGTGCGTGCGCAGGCGTTCTGTCGCCGCCGCCTTCTCGCCCGCACGGCACAGGTCGCGCAGGGCGGCGTGATCGGCGAGCCAGCGGTCGGTGTCTTCGGGCAGGCTTTCGTAAGACGCGATTTGCACGCGGCAGGCCCGGCGCAGCCCGTCGATCATGGTCTGTTGCCTTGGGCGTTGCGCGGGGGCGTAGAGCGCTGCGTGAAACAGGGCGTCACCTTCGGCCCAGTTGGCATTGCGGGCCTCGAGATCCGAGCGGGCGAGGGCATAGTCGATCCGGTCGAGATCCTGTGGCGTCATGCGCTCCAGCGCTCGGGCGAAGAGGTCGGTTTCCAGCATCAGGCGCAGGTCAAAGGCCTCGATCACCTCTTCAAGGGTCATCTCGACAACCCGGGCGCGGCGGTTCGGCGTGAGCTCGACCAACCCGGCAAGGGCCAGCCGTGCCAGCGCATCGCGCACGGGAATCCGGCTGACCCCGAACCGCGCGGCCAGCGCCCCCTGCGGCAGCACGCTGCCGGGAGCGAGCACACCGCCGAGGATGTCCCTTTCAAGGGCGTCGGATATGGCGTCGGGGGTCATTTTCGGGCTGGTCTCCGGTTTTCGTAAAAGTGTATACATTTATACAGAATCAAACTCAATGGAGCAATGAATGGCACAGCACGATTACACCGCCCGGGTGGTCTGGACCGGCAACCGGGGCGAAGGGACGGCCAGCTATCGCGGCTATGACCGGACATGGAATGTCGAGACGCCGGGCAAGCCGGTGATCCATTGCTCGAACGACCCGCTGCTGGGGGGCGACCCGACGCTGCATAACCCCGAGGATATGCTGATCGCGGCGCTCTCGGCCTGTCACATGCTGTGGTACCTGCACCTGGCCTCGGATGCGGGGATCGCGGTGCAGGGGTATTCCGACGATCCGCTGGCCGTGGGCGAGACAGAGAAATCGGGGGCGAGCCGGTTCCTGCGGGCGGTGCTACGGCCCGAGATCGTGGTGCCGGCGGGCACCGACCTCGACAAGGCCGATGCCGTACACCACGAAATCGGCAAGGTGTGTTTCATCGCGCGGTCGGTGAACTTCCCTGTCAGCTACGAGGCGCGATACGTGACGGCATGACTCAGAGCGGCCAGAAGAACGGGATCAGCGCCGAGGCCAGCAGCCCGATCGACAGGTTGAGCGGGATGCCCACCTTGATGAAGTCGGTGAACTTGTAGCCGCCCGGCCCGTAGACCATCATGTGCGTCTGGTAGCTGATCGGGGTGGCGAAGGTGGCCGAGGCCGCGATCATCACCGCCACGACCAGCGGCCGCGGATCGACACCGAGCGACAGCGCCAGCCCGATCGCCACCGGCGTCAGCACCACGGCGACCGCGTGGTTGATCAGTTCGGCCAGGAACGAGGTCAGCAGGTAGACCGACCAGACGATGAAGAAGGGCGGCAGCCCGGCGATGAAAGGCGCGAAATTCTCGACGATGAGGTCGATGGCGCCGGAGGTTTCCAGCGCCGTGGCGACGGCCAGCATGGCGAAGATCAGCGCCAGGAGCCGCCCGTCGACGAAGGAGAACGCCTCGTCAGCGTCGATGCAGCGGGTCAGGAACACCACCGCCATGGCAAGCACCGCCAGCAGCAGGATCGGCGCCACGCCGAGCGCCGCCAGCACCACGATGCCGGCAAGTGCGCCGATGGCGATGGGGGCGTGGCTGCGGCGATAGGCGCGTTCGGTGGGTTTCGAGACGTCGACCAGGTTCATCTCGGTGGCGAGGCGATTGATGTCCTCGGGCGCGCCCTCGAGCAGCAGGGTGTCGCCCACCTGCACGACGATATCGTCGAGCTGGCGGCCGATATTCTTGTCCTTGCGGTGCACCGCCAGCGGGTAGACCCCGAAACGCCGCCGCAGGCGCAGTGCCCCCAGCCGCCGGCCGACCATCTTGCAGTCGGGGGTGATCAGCGCCTCGACCGTGGTGGTCTCCACCGCCGAAACTTGGTCGACGCGCTTGAGGCTCTTGTTGCGCTGGAGGCTCAGGAGCTCGGTCACCTGGGTGCGCAGGACGACGCGGTCGCCCACCTCGAGCATCACCCCCTCGAGGTTGCGGCGCAGCGACTGGTCGCCGCGGATCACGTCGACGAGGCGCACGCCTTCGCGCCGGAACAGCTGCACGCCGTTCACTTCGCGCCCGATGAGGTTCGATTCCGGCGGGATCACCGCCTCGGTGAAGAACTTGCGGGCCTTTCGGTCGCTCAGCAGGGTTGACATGTTGGCCCGGTCGGGCAGCAGGCGGGGCGCGACGAACCGCAGGTAGAGCGCGCCCCAGACGGCAAGGATTGCGGCCAGCGGGGTGACCTCGAAGATGGTGAATGCCTCGAGGCCGCCGGCACGGGCGACGCCGTCGACCAGCAGGTTGGTCGAGGTGCCGATCAGCGTCAGGCAGCCGCCGAGGATGGCGGCATAGCTGAGCGGGATCAGGAACTTGCTGGCCGAGACGTCGAGCTTGCGCGCCAGCTGCACGAAGACCGGGATCATCACCACCACGACGGGCGTGTTGTTGACGAAGGCCGACGCGGCCATGACGAAGGCCATCAGCGCGCCGATGGCCAGCGCCGGCCGGGCATCGGCCTGGGCCTCGGCCAGTTGCGTGAACCAGTCGAGCGCGCCGGTGCGCACCAGCGCCCCCATGACGATGAACATGGCCACGATCGTCCACGGCGCGGGGTTCGACAGGACATGCAGCGCCTCTTCGTAAGGCAGCAGCCCCAGCGCCAGCAGCACGGCGGCGCCGGATATGGCGACCACCTCGGTCGGATAGACCTCGCGGATGAACAGCGCGAACATGACGGCGACCACGCCAAGGGTGACCAGGGCCTGCCCGGTCTGCGAAAATTCCAGTATCTGCATCAGGTCTGACTGTCCCGTTCCTGTTGGCTGCCATTTTTCCCGATGGGCGGCAGCGGGGCAAGTGCGATCCGGGGTCGCGGCGGATGGCCTGTCATGTGGGCCCGGCCTCGTCGCAGGCGTGCAGGCGCGCGGCCTCTTTCGGCACACCCAGTCGGAACGAGGGCCGGGGCCGGACGAGGAAGATGCCGCCCAGCATCAGCGCCAGCGCGACCCAGACGAAGACCGAGTAGCGCTCGCCCAGAAGCACCATCGACCAGACCACGCCGAAGGCAGTGACGATATAGGCCGATTGCGAGGTGAAGACCGAGCCCGCCCGCCCGACCAGCCAGACATAGGCCGCGTAGACCAGCCCGTGGGTGACGGCCCCCAGCGCCAGCGCCGCCTCTGGAATGCCGAAGCCGTGGAGCGGGTTGATCCACTGGCCCGACAGGAGGGCGATGGGCAGGGTGATGACCGCGCCCGCCGCCGAGGCGCCGACGATGGTGCGGAACGGGTCGAGCCCGTAGGTGCCCCAGCGGGCGACGATATTGCCCTCGGTGGCGTAGAGCAGCGGCGCGAGGAGCGCGAGGAAGACGAAGACGGTCATCCCCGGGTCGGGCAGGCTGGCCTTCGGGCCGATCATCACGATCACCCCCGCCATGCCGAAGAGCAGCCCGGTCAGGCGCACCCAGGAGAACCGGTCATTGCCCATGGCGAGCGCGATGGGCAGGGAAAAGAGCGGCGCCGTCGACATCAGGATCGACAGGATCCCGGCGGGCAGTTTCGAGGCGGTGAGGTAGAAGAAAACGTCGGGCAGCACCGCGCCGGTCAGGGCCACGACGATGAACAGCCGGAGATGGTGGGGTTTGAGCGCCACGGGCTTTCCCGAGAGCCGCGCCATGGGCGCCAGCACCGCGACGACGATGACCAACTGCCAGAAGATCAGGCCATAGGGCTGGTGGCCCGTGCTTGTGGCGACCTTGGCCAGCGGCACGGTCAGGCCCCAGCCCGCCCCCATGAAGAACAGCACCAGCACATAGAGCGGGTTTCCCGTCACGGGGCGGCCTGCTGCAGCCGCCCGCCGTCGCGGATCATGGTCACGTTGACCGCCTTGCCGGTCCGGTCGTCGGTCTCGATGAACAGCCCGCAGAGCGTGGCCTCGCCCATGGCGGGGGTGAAGCGGCCTTTTCCCATGCCGGTGATGAAGCGGCGCATCGGCTCGGCCTTGTCCATGCCGATGATGCTGAGGTAATCGCCGCACATGCCGGCGTCGGACTGGAACGCCGTGCCGCCGGGCAGGATCTGGGCATCGGCCGTGGGCACGTGGGTGTGGCTGCCGACGACGACGCTGGCGCGCCCGTCGCAGAAATGTCCCATGGCCATCTTCTCCGACGTCGCCTCGCAATGCATGTCGACCAGCGTGGCCTGCACGCCGCCACCCGGCACATGCGCCTTCAGCACCGGCTCGATGGCGCTGAACGGGTCGTCGAAGGCGCGTTTCATGAAGACCTGGCCCAGCACCTGCGCCACCAGCACCTTGCGCCCGCGCCCGTCGGTAAACACCCGGTGACCGCGGCCCGGTGCCTCCTTGGCGAAGTTGATGGGGCGAACGATGCGCGGCTCGGACTCGATGAATTGCAGCATGTCCTTCTGGTCGAAGGCGTGGTCGCCCAGCGTGACGCAATCGGCCCCGGCCTCGAGCAGGAGCTTGGCATGCTCGCCCGAAAGCCCCATGCCGCCGGTGGCGTTCTCGCCGTTCACCACGGTGAAATCGACCCGCCACTCGGCCTTGAGGCGCGGCAGGTTCTCGGTCACGGCCCGCCGCCCGGCGCGGCCCATCACATCGCCCAGATACAGAAGTCTCATTATGCGGTGTTAGGGCGGCGGCGGGGCGAGGGCAAGGGGCGATGCTGTGCGCCCCTTCGCAGCAAGGAGGCGTGGCGCGGTTCGGACGCCTCCGGCGAAGCTGTTGAAACCGGGAAAATGGCGGCCCCCGTATTTCTTCTTGGCCAAAATATCCCGGGGGCGTGGGGGCTGGCCCCCACTTCGGCCGGTGCGGGTCAGAGCGGCCAGAAGAGGAGGATCGCCGGGATCGACACCGCCACGACGAGGATCTCCAGCGGCAGGCCCATGCGCCAGTAATCCGAGAACTTGTAGCCGCCGGGCCCGAGGATGAGCGTGTTGTTCTTGTGCCCGATGGGGGTGAGGAAGGCCGAGGAGGCGGCGACCGCCACCGCCATCAGGAACGGGTCGGGCGAGACGCCCAGGCCTTGCGCCATCTGGATGCCCACCGGCGCCGCGACGATGGTGGTGGCGGTGTTGTTGAGCACGTCCGACAGGCTCATGGTCACGATCATCAGCACGGTGAGGATGACCCAGGCGGGCATCCCCTCGGTCAATGCCACGAGGCTGCCGGCGATCAGTTCGGTGCCGCCCACGTCCTCGAGCGCGGCCCCCAGCGGAATCATCGAGCCCAGCAGCACCACCACGGGCCATTCGATATGGGTATAGAGCTCGTTCAGCGGCACGATGCGGGTCAGCACGTAGGCCATCACCACCAGCCCCAGCGCGATGGGCAGGTAGACGAGCCCCACCGAGGCCGCCGCCACCGCCGCGCCGAAGAGACCGATGGCGAGCCAGGTCTTGTTGTCCTGGGTCACTGCGAGGCCGCGGTCTGCCAGCGGCAGCGCGCCCAGCCAGTCGGTCACGTCGCGGCCGGTGGCCTTGGGCACCAGCAGCAGCAGGATGTCGCCCGCCCGGATGGTGGTGTTGCGCACCTGGCTGGTGATCTTGCGGCCTTGCCGGGAAATGCCCATCAGCACCGATTGCTGGCGCCAGTGCAGGCCCACGCTCTGGGCCGTACGTCCGACGAGGCGCGAGGTTTGCGGCACCACGACCTCGAGAATGTCGAGCCCGTCGCCCTCGGCCTGCAGGCGCTCCTCGCGCTGCTTGTCGGAGAAGGCGAGCGAAAGGGAGGAGCGGAATTCGTCGAGCGCGTCGGGCTTGGCCTCGATCACCAGCGCGTCGCCTTCCCGGAGGATGGTGTTGATCGCCGCGCCGTAGCGGCGGCGGCCGTCGCGGATGACGCCGATGAGCGCCACGTCGGTCTTGTTGGCGGTTTCCTCCAGCTCGATCAGGCGCTTGCCGATCAGGTCGGAGCCTTCGGGCACGGTGAGCTCGGCGATGTAGTCGGCGATCTCGGAGGCTTCGAGCACGGTATCCTCGCGCTGCGGGATGAGCCGCCAGCCGACGAGCGCCACGAAGAGGAGCCCCGCCACGGCGGTGACGGCGCCGACCGGGGCGAAATCGAACATGGCGAAGGGCGCGCCCAGGGCATCCTCGCGGATCGAGGCGATGATGATGTTGGGCGGCGTGCCGATCAGCGTGGCCATGCCACCGAGGATGGTGGCGAAGGACAGCGGCATCAGGCTGAGCCCCGCCGCGCGCTTGGCCTTGCGGGCGGTCTGGATGTCAACGGGCATCAGCAAGGCAAGGGCCGCGACGTTGTTCATGAAGGCCGAGAGCACGCCGCCGATGCCGCCCATCAGCGCGATGTGGGAGCCGAGGCTGCGGGAGCTGTCGACCATGGTGCGGGTGATGAGGTGGACCGCGCCCGAGCGGACGAGGCCGGCCGAGACGACGAGCACCAGCGCCACGATGATCGTGGCCGGGTGGCCGAAGCCCGAGAAGGCTTCCTCTGTCGGCACCACGCCCAGGAGCACGCCGATCAGCAGCGCTGAAAACGCCACGATATCATAGCGGTAGCGCCCCCAGAGCAGCAGGGCGAAGACCGCGCCGAAGAGCGAGAAAAGGATGATCTGGTCGGTTGTCACGGCGGCCCTCCGGGATTAGGTGCAGCCAAGCCTATTCGGGCCGGGAACGCAACCGGCTTGCGGGGCAGGCGGGGCGTGATTTATAGACGGTCCGAGCAACTGACATCTGACTGGTATCTGACGGAGCGCACGACATGGCCGGCCATTCCAAATGGGCAAACATCCAGCACCGCAAGGGGCGGCAGGACGCCGTGCGGGCCAAGCTTTTCTCCAAGCTTTCCAAGGAGATCACCGTGGCCGCCAAGATGGGCGACCCGGATCCGGAGAAGAACCCGCGCCTTCGGCTGGTGGTGAAGCAGGCGAAGTCGCAGTCGATGCCGAACGACAATATCGACCGGGCGATCAAGAAGGCGATCGGCGGTGAGGGCGAGGATTACGAGGAGGTCCGCTACGAGGGCTACGGCCCCAATGGCGTGGCGGTGATCGTCGAGGCGATGACCGACAACCGGAACCGGACCGCCTCCAACGTGCGCTCGACCTTCACCAAGAACGGCGGCAACCTGGGCGAGACCGGCTCGGTCGGGTTCATGTTCGAGCGGAAGGGCGAGGTGACCTATCCGGCGGATGTGGGTGATGCCGACACGGTGATGATGGCCGCGATCGAGGCCGGGGCAGAAGATGTGGAATCGAGTGAGGATGGCCACATCATCTGGTGTGCGGATACCGATCTGAACGAGGTGTCGAATGCCTTGGAGGCCGAGCTTGGGGAAAGCGAATCCACCAAACTGGTGTGGAAACCCACCACCACGACCGAGATGGATTTCGAGGGGATGGAGAAGCTGATGAAGCTGATCGACGCGCTGGAGGACGATGACGACGTCCAGCGCGTGACCACGAATTTCGAGGCCTCGAACGAGGTGATGAGCCAGCTTGCGGCGGAGTAAATTCGCGACAGATCGGACCGATCCGGACGGCGCCCCGCGGGGCGCCGTTTTTTGTTGGGGATGGGGCAAAATGCAACGTCGGTATAACGTCGGTATTTTGTCGGTATTGCGTCGGTGCGAATGGACGGGGGCGTTGTTCGGTCGAGTGGTGGGGCGATATCTTGGAAAGATATCGGGTCGAATTCTTTTCAAGAATTTGAGGTGGTTGGGGGTAGGTTGGCCCCCCTCTACGGCGACAGGTGTGCGCGGAGCTGCGCTTCGAGATAGATCCGCGGGCTATGCCCGTCGCCGCGGAGGGCGAGAGCCTTGCCGATCTTCCCGCCGTGGGACTTGTGCGTGTAATGCGGACTGCCCTCGGCGCCGATGATCAGGAAATCGGTTTCGCGGGTGGGGGACTTCTGCACGGTGGCGCCAAGCTCCTCCAGCCGGGCAGTGACCTGGCGCCGCGTGCCGAAGTCGAACACGCCGGTCGGGACGACGCGCCGACCTTCGAACAGGATGGTATCCACCTGGTCGGTGTCGCTTATGACCGGGATCGCCTCGCAGCTGGGGACGCCGGTGTCGGCATAGCTGTCGCCGACGAGGCTGGTGATCAGGTGGCTGATTTCGGCGGCTTCGGGCGGGTCGATGACCTCGTCGCAGAGCGCGTCGCACACCACGTGCCGGAGGGCGGCGATGCGCGGATCGGCGTCGAGGTCGTGGGCGGCGTTGATCCGGCCATGCAGAACCTGCGCCTCGCGCGTGGTGACGATGCCGTCGCAGTTGATACCGGCGCAGAAGCCCAGCAGGCGATTGGCCGCGGATCGGGGGCAGGCGGGGTCTATCTTCCTGCTCCGGACCTCGGCGATCTGGGTGAGCACATCGAGCAGTTCCCCGAGGGTGTCGTGATGGCCTGCGGCGGCCTCGCTCAGGATCTCGGCCGCGTCCTCGTCGCCCACCTGTTTGCAGACAGCCCTGCATTCGGCGAGGAGCGGTTCGAATTCGGTATCCTCGACCCGGCCATTCGCGACTATTCCATCGAGGAACCCGATGAAGAAGCACTCGTTCTTGGCGGTGTTGGCCCTGGCATGGATGGCGTCCAATGCCTCGGATTCGTAGCTCAGTTTGTTTGTCACTCTTGTGCCTCCTTTTTCCTGCGGAGAGGGTGGGAGGACGCGAGTTAACAAAGGGTTAACGGGTTTACAGACGGGAAAAGGGCCGGGGTTTGCAAGAGGGGTATCCGGAAGGCGGTGGAGGTCCCGGCTCGGGGGCCGGGACGTGGTATGGGGGGGTGCGGTTTGGTACACGCCCGGAACAGAGCCGCGCCTTGCCGAGGCGCCGGGCGAGCGGTCGTTCATGAGGCGCCATTGGTTCGAGCCCAATGGACGACGCCGTCCCGGCGGGCAGGCGCTTTGGCGGGGTTGCGTGACGTTTCGGTCTGGGAAGTGCTTGGCGCCATAAAATGCCATCCAGATCCGTCGCAGCGCCTCCCCACGGGCCGGCGCTCGCGCGGCGGGGATGGGTCGCGCAGGGGGCTGATGCCCCGGCCCAGCCCCGGGGCGGGAGAGCTAGACAGGGGCCGCCAGGTGGGTCCGGGCCGCGCGTCTGACCGCCCGCGTCAGGGTGGCCAGGGCGGGGGCCATCAGGCGCGGGGTTTGCCAGTAGAGCGGTGTGTCGATGCGGGTGGCATCGGCCAGCGCCACGAGGCGGCCCGTGGCGAGGTCGTCTGCCACGAGCGGCAGCGGGTTCATGCCCCAGCCGATGCCGAGGCGGCAGGCCTGCACGAAGCCTTCCGACGAGGGCAGGCCGTGGGTCGGCGGGGAGAGGCGGGTGCCGGTGACGCGTTCGATCCAGAGATGCTGGAGCCGGTCCTTGGGGTTGAAGCGCAGCATCGGCGCGCGGGCGAGCGCCTTTGCCGTGACGCCGGCGGCGAAGTGGCGGGCGAGGAAGGCGGGGCTGGCGGTGGCGACGTAGGGCAGGGCGCCGAGGGCCAGCGCATCGCATCCCGGGGCCGGGTCGGGCTGGGCGGTGACGGCGCCGAGGACTTCGCCGCGGCGGAGCCAGTCGGCGGAATGGTCCTGGTCGTCGATGGAAAGCTCGAAGAGGTGATCGGGCAGGTCGGCGAGCGCGTCGAGGAACCACGTCGCAAGGCTGTCGGCGGGGAGCGCAAGGCGGATGCGGGTTTGCGGAGGCGGTGCGAGGGCCGAGAGGTCGCCCGCGAGCTGTGCCTCGAGCAGGGCGACCTGGTCGGCATGGGCGGCGAGGCGACGGCCGGCCTCGGTGCCGGTGCAGGGCTTGGCGCGGGTCACGAGCTGGGCCCCGGCGCGGGTCTCGAGCGCCTTGATGCGTTGCGAGACGGCGGACTGGGTGAGGCCGAGATCGCTGGCCGCCGCTTCGAACCCGCCATGGCGGAGGACGGCGGAGAGGGCGGCGAGCTGGGCGGGGTCGAATTGCATAAGTGATTCTGATGCTGGATAAAGATCATTCGTTTGCGTAATGTGACCCGTCGGGCTAGGCCGGTCAAGCTTTTGACCGGAGGGCAGGACATGCAGGCATATATCGCGGGGTTCGCGCTGGGGTTTTCGCTGATCCTGGCGATCGGAGCGCAGAATGCGTTTGTCCTGAGGCAGGGCTTGCGGAATGCGCATGTCTTCGCCGTGGTCCTGACCTGTGCGCTGTCGGATGCGGTGCTGATCGCGGCGGGCGTGGCCGGGTTCGGGGCGCTGGCGCGGGCGGTTCCGGGGCTGGAGGAGGTGATGCGCTTTGGCGGCGCGGCGTTCCTGTCGTGGTACGGGGCGCGGACGCTTTGGGCCGCGTGGAAAGGGGGCGAGGTTCTGGAGGCGGGCGAGGGCAAGGCCGGGTTGAGGGCGGCGCTTCTGACCTGTCTCGCGCTCACCTGGCTGAACCCGCATGTCTATCTCGATACGGTGGTGCTGCTGGGGTCGGTGAGTGCGCAGTACGGCGACAAGCTTGGTTTCGGCGCGGGGGCGGTGAGTGCCAGTTTCGTCTTCTTCTTCGGCCTGGGCTATGGCGCGCGGGTGCTGGCGCCGGTGTTCCGGCGGCCGGGGAGCTGGCGGGTGCTGGACCTGGTCGTCGGGCTGACCATGTGGGCGATCGCGGCGAAGCTGATCTACCTGTGAGGCGGCGTCTCATCGGCAATGCACAGCCGGTGTGAGACAAGGGCGATTGCGGTTTTGCCCTGCTGTGCTACCTGATTATGGGGGGATCGGCTGGAAAGGGCGCGGCATCATGGATATCGAACATCACACGGACGACGGCAAGGGCCGGTTCACCGCGAGGATCGGCATCGGGCCGGAGGCGGTGATGACCTATTCCGCCGCCGGCAAGGCGCTGATCATCATCGACCACACGGAAGTGCCGGATGTCTATCGCGGACAGGGCGTCGGGCTGGCGCTGGTCGAGCGGGCGGTCGAGTTGGCGCGGGAGCAGGACAAGCAGATCCTGCCGCTGTGCCCGTTTGCCGCCGCGCAGTTCCGCCGTCATCCGGAATGGAGCGACGTGCTGAACCGGGCCGTTCCCAGGGGGCAGGCGGGGTGAGCTGGGCGCCGGGCCTCGAGCCGGGGTGCCCCGAAGCCGGAAAGCTTGACGATATCGAGACGCTGATCGTGCCGCGCGCGCGGGATATCGGCGGGTTCGAGGTGCGCCGCGCCCTGCCGGCGCCCAAGCGGCAGATGGTGGGCCCGTTCATCTTCTTCGACCAGATGGGCCCGGCCGAGTTCCTGACCGGGCAGGGGATCGACGTGCGCCCGCATCCGCATATCGGGCTGGGCACGGTGACGTATCTCTACGAGGGCGAGTTCGAGCATCGCGACAGCCTGGGCACGCACCAGATGATCTATCCGGGCGAGGTGAACTGGATGGTGGCGGGCCAGGGCGTGACCCATTCGGAGCGCACCAGCGCCGCGACGCGGGAAGGGCGGAGCCGGCTTTTCGGGATCCAGACCTGGGTGGCGCTGCCCGAGCGGGACGAGGAGCGTGCCGCCAGTTTCGAGCATCACGGCGAGGCCGCGCTGCCGCTGCTGGAGGGCGAGGGCAAGCGGCTGCGGCTGATCATGGGGCGCGGCTGGGGCGAGCGCGCCCCGGTGGGGACGTTTTCCGACATGTTCTATGCCGACGTGGTGCTGGAGGCGGGCGCGAAGCTGCCCCTGCCGGAGGATCACGAGGATCGCGGGGTGTATGTCACGCAAGGTGCGGTCGAGGTGGCGGGCGAGCGATTCGAGGCGGGCCGGATGATGGTGTTCCGCCCCGGCGACGCGATCACGCTGACCGCCGGGCCGGAGGGCGCACGGCTGATGGCGCTGGGCGGCGAGACGTTGAACGGGCCACGGTACATCTGGTGGAACTTCGTGGCCTCGAGCGAGGAGAAGATCGCGGCGGCGAAGGAGGCCTGGGCGCAGGGCGACTGGGCGCACGGGCGGTTCAGCCTGCCGCCGGGGGATGACGCGGAATTCATACCGCTGCCGGGGTAGGACCGGGGCCCGGTGGCCCCGGCGCCGGTCAGCGCGTGAAGCTCCGGGCGCCGGCGGGCTGGGCGATGCCGGAGCGGACATCGCTGCGCAGGCGGAGGCCGCAGCGTTCGATCATCCGGCAGGAGGCGAGGTTGGTGGTGCGGGCGTATTCCTGCACCCGCTCGGCGCCGAGATCCTTAACCGCCGCCCCGAGGACGAGCGCGTTGACCCGGATGCCGACGCCCCGCCCGCGCATGTCCTCGCGCACGGCGACCAGCCCCGCCCAGGCGGTGGCGTGGTGCGGGCTGTGGCAGTTGTAGGGGAAATAGGTGAAGGCGGTGGCGGCGATCGAGCCGTCGGCGGGATCGGCCAGCACGGCGAGCGCGGCCGGGCCGGCCTCGCCCGAGAGCACCTGGGCCGGGTAGGGGGCGACGCCGCGCCCGGCCATGAAGGCCTGGACCCGTTCGTGGAAGGCGTCCTGCGCGGATGCGGGCGGGAAGAGCGGGACGAGATCGTCGCGGGCGGTGGCGAGAAGGTCGTCGCAGGTGGCCCCGATGGTGTCGCGCGGGCTGTCGAACACGTCCCACCAGGTGATCTCGCAGCCGATGTCGGCGAGGCGCTGCTCGATGTCCGGGCAGGCGTCGACGGGGATCATGCGGAAGGTGATGGCGCCCTCGTCGCGTAGGGTGGCGGCGATCCGGTCCCAGCCCAGCCGGTCGGGATCGTCGGTGCCGGCCATGCGGGCGGCGAAGACGGCGCCCGGCGTGTCGCGGACGCTGTCGGCGGCCGCCAGGGAGGCCGCCTGAAGCTTGCGTTGGGCGGCGCTTCCGTAGAGGCCGCTTGCGGGTTCGGTCATGGCATGTCCGCCTTGGGTGTCGGGACAGTGTAGCATGGTGGGCGCGGAATGCAGGTCTTTCTCGTTGCGGGGGGCGGGGCGGAAAATGGCGCCGGCGGCGGGGTGGGAAAACCCGCTCGACATTTCCCTGCCCGGCACGGTTAATGCGGCGCATGAGTGACGATCCGCCCCCCGCCGCCGCCCAAGGCGCCAACAACCCCGTCGCGGGCGTCTGCTGGATGATCGTGACCGGGCTGCTGCTGGTGGGGGTGACCGCGATGGTGAAGATCCTCGGCACGCGCATCCCGGCGGTCGAGGCGGCGTTCCTGCGGTTCCTGCTGGGTCTGATCTTCGCGGTGCCGATGCTGCTCAGGGCCGGGGAGTTCCGGTTCAGCCGCGGCACCTGGGGCCTGTTCGGCCTGCGGGGGCTGGCCCATATGACGGCGGTGGTGCTGTGGTTCTATGCCATGGCGCGCATCCCGATCGCCGATGTCACCGCGATGAATTACATGTCGCCCATCTATGTCACGATCGGCGCGGCGCTGTTCCTGGGCGAGCGGCTGGCGGCCCGGCGCATCCTTGCGGTCGCGGCAGGCCTGGTGGGGGCGCTGATCATCCTGCGGCCGGGATTCCGCGAGGTCGGGCCGGGGCACCTGGCGATGGTGTTCACCGCCATGATCTTCGGAGCCTCCTACATCATCGTGAAGCTGTTGTCGGAACGGTGCAGCCCCGCGGTGGTGGTGGCGATGCTGTCGATCTCGGTGACGATCTTCCTGGCGCCGCTGGCGGCGTTGAACTGGGTCACGCCGACCTGGACCGAGCTGGGCATCCTGCTGGTGGTGGCGGGGCTGGCGACGGCGGGGCATTACGCGATGACGCGGGCCTTCCAGGCCGCACCGCTGGCGGTGACGCAGCCGGTGACCTTCCTGCAGCTTGTCTGGGCGGTGAGCCTGGGCGCCTTCGTCTTCGGCGAGCCGCTGGACCCCTGGGTGATCGTCGGCGGGCTGGTGATCGTCTCGGCCGTCAGCTTCATCAGCTGGCGCGAGGCGATGCTCAAGCGGCGGGCATTGACGCCGGCGAGTGCGGCGACGAAACTGTAGGGCATTCCGGGCCCCCTGCGCGGGCCTGCAAGGCGACAGTTTTCGGGGGGATTTATTCATGCAACGGTACCTGGCCGGCGCGGTCGCGCTGTCCCTGTGCCCGGTCCCGGCGTCGGCCGGGCTGGAGATCTGCAACGATACGGGCGTGCAACAGTCGGTGTTGGTGGGCTACCGGCAGGGCGATGACTGGGTGTCCGAGGGGTGGTGGAATATCGCGCCCGGCGCCTGTGCCGAGCCGGTGGGAGGAAAGCTCACCAACCGTTACTACTATTACCGGGCGACGGCGGCGGGGCAGCAGTTCCAGGGCGGCGGGTACAGGTTCTGCACGCAAGGGGAGGCCTTTACCATCGTCGGCGACACGGAGTGCGCGGCGCGGGGCTACGAGAGCGCGGATTTCGCGGTGATCGACACGGGCGAGACGGCGGAACGCTTTTCCTTCCGGATGGAGGCGCCGGTGCGGGCCAAGGAGAGCGTGGCGAAGGGGAAATCAGCGCAAGGGTCGGCGCAGGGGACAGCGCAGGCGAGCGCGCAGACGGCGGCGCAGGCGGGCCCGGGGCAGGTGCTGCAAAGCGGGCTGGGCCGGGGGGTGCATGGCGAGCCCTTCACCGACCGGCTGATCTTTCAGGGCTGCGATGTCCACGACGGGTTCGAGGCCTGCAGCTTCATCGCCAACGGGTGGAAGTATTTCGCAGGTTACGACGACCCGACGCCGCGGGCCTTGCTTGCCCGGCTCGAGGCGCTGCCGATCAACACGCCGATGCAGGTGACGGGCGACCTGACCGGGTTTGGCGACAGCACCGCGCAGCTTGCGGTGAGCGAGATCGAGGTGCTGGCGCCGGATGCCCATTCCGGACTGCGGGCGGCCATGCAGGGGAACTGGGTCTCGGCGGACGATCCGAACGAGACGCTCTATATCCAGGGGGCGGAACTGCACAGCTATTACAAGGCGGGGTACCTGGACACGATGTATCTCGACGTGAAGGCGGACTGCCCCGACAGCGCCGGGGCGGGGCCGGTGCTGATCCAGACCAGCGCCCAGCACCGGGACAGTCATTGCTACCTGATCGACAATCTGGCAGGCGGGTGGATGGACCTGATCCTGATGGGGCACGAGGCGATGATCAGCTACCGGAAGGTGGAGTGAGGGGGCGAATTCTTGAAAAGATCTCGGTCCGTTTTCTTTTAAGAGACCTCAGCGAAACGCACGTCTCTCTCGCAGGTGGATGTCCGAGGTGGTTCTGAAGCGGCTACCGCTTTGGCCTGAGCTCTGCCGGGGTTTTCGGTCGACCCGGCCTGTGCGGCTTCGAGGGTATTCGTCTTCGCTCAGCCGTAAAGGGTTCGGAACCGCGCGCCTTTCCACAGGTTCCAGCCGACGGCGGCCAGCCCGGTCAGGATGCGCATCTTCGCAAGCCCCAGGAGCCGTGTCCGGCGCAGGCCCCAGTGCCGTTTCCAGTGCCCGAAGATCGCCTCGAGCCGGGCACGGGTGACACCGATCTCGACGTTGCGGGCCTTGTCCTGCGGGCCCAGCCGTTTGTGCTTCGCGCCGCGCCGCTGCACCCGGTCGGCCATGCCCGTCCGCGCCACCAGCGCCCGGCTGCGCGGGCTGGAATAGGCGCCGTCAGCGTAGAGCGCCGCCTCGTCGCCCACCACCAGATCCTCGAGGCTGTCCACCTCCGCCCGGTTGCCGGGGCTCACCGCCACCCGCCGCACGAACCCGTCCTCGTCGGCATTGACGAAGGCCTGCCAGCCCCAGACCGCCCGCCGGCGGCCCTTCACCGTCAGCTTCACCGCCGAGCCCGCCTCCGGGTCGCGGCGGTCGTAGCCGCTCTGCGCCGCCTCCACCACGGTCGCGTCGATGATCGCGATCCGCCCCTCCGCCAGCACCACGCGGGCCTCCTCCAGCATCGCCACGACCTCGGCCAGAACCGCCTCCAGCCGGTCGCCCAGACGCGCCCGGAACCGCCCCAGCGTCGAGGCCTCGGGCACGCCCTGGTCCAGCTCCAGCCGGCAGAACTTGCGGAACAGGAGGTCCCGCGCCAGCTGCGCGGAAAGCTTCACGTCGCTCAGGTCGTACCACAGCCCCAGCAGCAGCGCCCGAAAGAGCGTCTGCGCCGGATAGCCCGGCCGCCCCGTCTGCCGCCGCTCCTCGCCCCGCGGCAACAGCGCCTCGATCCGGGACCAGTCGATCACCTCCTCCACCGCGTCCAGCGCCCCAAGCGCGGGATGCTCGAAAAGCTCATGGGAGGCGAAAAGGGCGGGCTGGGTGGTGAAGCTCTGTCTCATGGCCAATCATACCACTTCGACGGAAACAGAAGAATCCTCAAAGTTTCGCTGAGGTCTCTTTCAAGAAAACGGCGGTGGCCGGTCGGGCGGTGGGGGAGGTCGTCGGGCGGGGAGAGCTTTGCCGGGCGTGTCGGTAAAGAGTTTTCATGCCTCCGGCGGGGATATTTTCGGCCAGAAGAAGCGGTGGCGGGTCTGGTGGCATGGGGCCGCGTGGTGGGCGGTGGGGGAGAGGGTTTCATGCCTCCGGCGGGGATATTTTCGGCCAGAAGAAGCGGTGGGGGGCTGTTGGCATGGGCCGCGTGGGGGGTGCTCGGGGAGAAGGCTTCATGCCTCCGGCGGGAATAATCGGCGCGGGAAGACGTGCGGGAGGTCCGGTGAGGCGGGTCTGCGCGTCGGGGGGTATGGTCCGGCGGGGGCTGCCATGAGAAAGCCCCGGCGGATCGCTCCGCCGGGGCCTGAAGTTTCATGCGGCCATGGCCGCGCCGGGGCTCAGGAGTTGATCCACCAGCGCTCCATCCAGCGCTCGCCGTCCATGTCCCAGTTCGAGGCCATCTGTTCGGCATGGCCGACATTGTCGCCGGTGGCGAAGACGTAGTTGGCGAACATCGGGATGATCACGCCGCCCTGGTTGGCGACGAGGTCCTGCATCTCGTAATACATCTCGCGGCGCTTGTCCTCGTCGAGCTCGGCGCGGGCGGTGGTCAGCAGCTCCTCGAAGCGGTCGTTGCACCAGAAGCTGTCGTTCCAGGCCGCGCCGCACTGGTAGGCGGTGGCGAACATCTGGTCCTCGACCGGGCGGCCGCCCCAGTAGACGGCGGAGAAGGGTTTCTTCATCCAGACGTCGGACCAGTAGCCGTCCTTGGGTTCGCGCACGACCTTGAGCTCGATACCCGCCTCGGAGGCCGAGTTCTGGAACAGCGTGGCCGCGTCGACCGCGCCGGGGAAGGCGGCGTCGGAGGCCGAGAGGCTGACCGAGACGCTGTCCATCCCGGCTTCCTTGAGGTGCCACTTGGCCTTGTCGGGGTCGAACTCCTTCTGCTCCATCTCGGAGTTGAAGAAGCGCTGGCCCTGGCCGATCGGGTGGTCGTTGCCGACCGAGCCGTAGCCGAACAGGATCTTGTCGACCAGTTCCTGGCGGTTGATGCCGTATTTCAGGGCCTGGCGGACGTTGTTGTCCTTGAACGGGTCGGCGCGGGTGTCCATGGCGAAGGTGTAGTGCTGTGTGCCGGCGATGGACTGGATGTTGACGCCGGGCTTGCGGCCCAGGAGGCCGGCCGCCTTGAGGTCGACCTTGTCGATGGCGTGCACGTCGCCCGAGACGAGCGCGGTGGTGCGGGCGTTGGGGTCGACCACGGCGAGCATCTCGCAGGTGTCGACGAAGGCCACGTCGTCGCGCCAGTGGTTCTCGTTCCGCTCGAAGGAGGAGGAGACGCCGGCGTTGAAGGCGGTCAGCTTGTAGCTGCCGCAGCCGTTGCCCGACTGCCAGTCGATGCTGTCGCCGTCGGCGGGGCAGATCACCAGGTGGTAATCGCTGAGGATGAAGGGGAAGTCGGCATTGCCGCCGTCGAGGGTGAAGACGACCGTGTCGTCCCCTTCGGTGGTGATGTCGGTGATCGGCGCCACGATCGGGCCGGCGGCGGAGGTCGAGTTCTCGCCGCGGTGGAAGTTGATCGAGTTGACCACGTCCTGCACTTCCAGCGCCTTGCCGTCATGGAAGGTCACGCCCTTGCGGATCTTGAACCGCCATTCGGAGGCGTCGTCGGAGGCTTCCCAGCTTTCGGCCAGTTCCGGGATCAGCGAGCCGTCCTGGGCCACTTCGGTCAGGCGGCCGTGGATGGCGAAGCCGAGGGCCAGCATGTAGCCGTTGTCCCACTGGCCGGGGTTGAGCGTGTCGGTGGTGTTGCCGTGGCCCTTGGCGACGCGCAGGTTGCCGCCGCGCTTGGGTGTCTGGGCGAAGGCGCCGCCCAGCGGCAGGGTCGAGGCCGCGGCGGCCGCGACGGTGGTTTTCAGAAATCCGCGGCGGTCGAGAAGGCCGCCCTTGATAAGTGCCATGTCGGTGTCTCCCTGTTGGTTGGTCACTTGCAATATACCGGCCGCGCCATGTTTCGGCGTCGGCGCGTTCTGTCCCGTGGTTCCGGACTGACGGTGCGTTCCGTGTCGTTTAACCCCCGAACATACATTCGATTTTTTGTCGCTGCATGATGCGACGTTAGTATGACGGCTTCCCGGCCTGCAATGAAAAATTGGGTGATCGGGGCCGTTCGGGGGCTGTGGCGTCCCTCCGGTTTTTATTGATTGACGAGTCAATTAAACACGTTTACGCCGGGTGACGCAACAGGTATTTGCGAGGTCCCCGCCATGCCCAAGGTCGGAATGGAACCGATACGCCGCTCGGCCCTGGTCGAGGCGACGATCCACGAGATCGGCGAGCGCGGGACACTCGATGTCACGGTCAGCCAGATCGCCAAGCGGGCGGGGATGTCGAGCGCGCTGGCGCATCACTATTTCGGCTCGAAGGAGCAGATCTTCGCCGCCGCGATGCGCCATATCCTGTCGCTTTACGGCGCCGAGGTGCGTGGCGCGCTGGTGATGGCGAAGACCCCGCGGCAGCGGATCGAGGCCATCGTGCGCGCCAGCTTCTCGCCCCGGCAATTCCGGCAGGAGACGGTGTCGGCCTGGCTCAATTTCTACGTCCAGGCGCAGAAATCGGACGAGGCGAACCGGCTTCTGAACATCTACCAGCGGCGGCTGCGGTCGAACCTGCACTATGCCGTGCGGCAGGTGGCCGGCGCCGAGGGGCGGGTGCTGACGAGGGGGCTCGCGGCGATGATCGACGGGCTCTATATCCGGCAGGCGCTGCGCGCCGATCCGCTGTCCGCCGAGGCGGCGATCGACGTGATGATGCACTATCTTGACACTTTTCTCGAAGAGGGACCCACCACCAAATGAGCAAGCCAAACATCCTGATCTTCATGGTCGACCAGCTCAACGGCACGCTCTTTCCCGATGGCCCGGCGGAGTGGCTGCACGCGCCGAACATCAAGAAACTGGCCGCGCGCTCGACGCGGTTCCGCAATGCCTATACGGCGAGCCCCTTGTGCGCCCCGGGCCGGGCGAGCTTCATGTCCGGGCTGCTGCCGTTTCACAGCCGGGTCTATGACAACGCGGCCGAGTTTGCCGCCGACATTCCCACCTATGCCCACCACCTGCGCCGCGCCGGCTACCAGACCTGCCTGTCCGGCAAGATGCATTTCGTGGGCCCCGACCAGCTGCACGGGTTCGAGGAGCGGCTGACCACCGATATCTACCCCGCCGATTTCGGCTGGACGCCGGATTACCGCAAGCCGGGCGAGCGGATCGACTGGTGGTATCACAACCTCGGGTCCGTCACCGGCTCGGGCGTGGCCGAGATTTCCAACCAGATGGAGTATGACGACGAGGTCGCCTATAACGCCACGCGCAAGGTCTATGACCTGGGCCGGCGGCATGACGACCGGCCGTGGTGCCTGACCGTCAGCTTCACCCATCCGCATGACCCCTACGTGGCGCGGAAGAAGTACTGGGACCTCTACGAGGATTGCGAGCACCTGCTGCCGGAGGTGCCGGCGATGCCCTACGAGGAGCATGACAGCCACTCGAAGCGCATTTTCGACGCCGATGACTGGCGGTCCTTCACCATTTCCGAAGAGGATATCAAGCGTTCGCGCCGGGCGTATTTTGCCAACATCTCGTATCTCGACGACAAGATCGGCGAGGTGATGGAGGCGCTGGAAGGGACGCGTCAGGTGGATGACACGATCATCCTGTTCGTTTCCGACCACGGCGACATGCTGGGCGAGCGGGGCTTGTGGTTCAAGATGAGCTTCTACGAAGGCTCGGCCCGGGTGCCGCTGATGATCTCGGCCCCGTCGATGGAGCCGGGGCTGGTGACGGAGGCGGTCAGCACGATCGATGTCTGCCCGACGCTGTGCGAGTTGGCGGGCGTGTCGATGGACGAGATCGCGCCGTGGGTCGAGGGGCAGAGCCTCGAGCCGCAGGGGCGGGGTGTGAAACGCGAGAACCCGGTGGCGATGGAATATGCCGCCGAGGCATCCTACGCGCCGCTGGTCAGCCTGCGGGAGGGGAAGTGGAAGTTCAACCGCTGCTCGCTCGATCCCGACCAGTTGTTCGACCTGGAGGAAGACCCGCACGAGCTGACCAACCTGGCGGATGATCCGGCCCATGCCGAGACGCTGAAATACTTTGCCGAGAAGGCCGAGGCGCGCTGGGACTTGGAGCTGTTCGACGCGCAGGTGCGGCAAAGCCAGGCGAGGCGCTGGGTGGTGTACGAGGCGCTGCGCCAGGGCGGGTATTACCCGTGGGATTACCAGCCGCTGATGAAGGCCAGCGAACGTTACATGCGCAACCACATGGACCTGAACGTGGTGGAGGAAAACCAGCGCTACCCGAGAGGCGAGTAGGCGACAGGGCGCCGGGCGGGCGAGCCGCCCGGGGCCAGGGACGACGAGGGACCGCCACGGCGAAGATGGCAAAAAGCCACGCGCCGCCGGCACCGCAACAGTGAGGAAACGCAATGCAAGATCAAGTCGACGAATCCCGCCTGAAGATAGGCACGTCCGGCATCTTCCGTGACGTGAACCCGCCGATGGCGACATTGTCGAAGCTCCTGATCCTCGGCTTCGTGCTGATCGGGGTGTTCGCGCCGGAGGCGATGGGCAAGTTCTTTTCCAACGTGCAGACGTGGATCAACGCCAACCTGAACTGGTACTACATCCTGTCGATCGCGATTTTCATCGCCTTCGTGGTCGGGCTTATCTTTTCGCGCTACGGCTCGATCCGGCTGGGCAAGGACGAGGACCGGCCGGAATTCACCACGTTTGCGTGGTTCTCGATGCTGTTCGGGGCCGGCATGGGGATCGGCCTGCTGTTCTGGTCGGTGGCCGAGCCGATGTACCACGTGCAGAACGCGCCCTTCCTCGAGGAGGGGACCGCCAACTCGATGGAGGGGGCGGTGACCGCGATGCAGGTGACCTTCCTGCACTGGGGGCTGCATGGCTGGGCGGTCTACGTGATCGTCGGCATGGCGCTGGCCTATTTCGCCTATCGCAAGGGGCTGCCGCTGACGATCCGGGCGTCGCTGTATCCGATCCTGGGCGACCGGATCTATGGCGCGTGGGGCCACACGGCGGACCTGCTGGCGATCTTCGGCACAGTGTTCGGGGTGGCGACGACGCTGGGGCTGGGGGCCGGGCAGATCCAGGCCGGGCTGAACCACCTGTTCGGCGTGCCGATGGACCCGTGGATCAAGTACCTGCTGATCATGGTGATCTCGGCCATCGCGACGCTGTCGGCGGTGTCGGGCGTAGGCCGCGGCATCAAGATCCTGTCGGAGACGAACATGTGGCTGTCGATCTTCCTGATCCTGGTCTTCATCATCGTCGGGCCGACCGTGTTCCTGCTGGGCTTCTTCATCACCAACGTGGGCGAGTACATCGTCAACGTGATCCCGATGGGCCTGTGGGTGAACCCCGACCCGGAAAGCGGCTGGCAGGGCGCGTGGACCGTGTTCTACTGGGGCTGGTGGATCGCGTGGGCGCCCTTCGTGGGGATGTTCATCGCCCGCGTGTCGCGCGGCCGGACGATCCGGGAATTCGCTGTGGGCGTGCTGATCGTGCCGACGCTGATCACCTTCTTCTGGATGGCGGTTTTCGGGGGCACGGCGCTCTACCAGGAATTCGTGCAAGACGGGGGCATCATCGCCGCGGTGAACGAGGATATCGCGCGGCCGCTGTTCCTGATCATGGACAATTTCGGGCTGGGCTTTTTCGGGAGCTTCCTGAGCTTCGTCGCGCTGATCCTGATCATCACCTATTTCGTGACCTCGTCGGACAGCGGCACGCTGGTGGTGACGACGCTCATTTCGATGGGCAAGGAGGAGCCACCGGTGACCTACCGCGTCTTCTGGGGCTTCGGCGAGGGCGCGGTGGCGGCGGTGCTGCTGGCCTCCGGCGGGCTGGGGGCGCTGCAGACGGCGTCGCTGGCGGCGGGGCTGCCGTTCTCGATCATCATGTTCATCATGATGTGGGGGCTCATTCGCGCGCTGAAGGACGAGCCGCTGGTTCAGCGCCCGGTGCGGGATGCGGCGACGCCCGAGCCCGAGGGTGGACGCCCGGCGCCGGGCCCCGAGGGGATCGCGCCGGCCGAGTGAGCCGGACATGAGACAGGCGGGGCCGCCCGAGTGCGGCCCTGCCACGGCCTGACAAGGAGGGACGGAGATGCATTCGCGAATACTGGTGCCGATCAAGCTGAAACACGCACCGCAATCTGACGAGCTGATGGCCAAGGCGGTGTCGATGGCCCGCGCCGGGGGCGCCGAGATCATCGCGCTGACCGTGGTGCCGGAGATCAGCGACAACCTGAAGGTTCTGCCGGAGGACAGCCTGCCGGATCTGCAGAAGTTCGTGGACGGGCAGGAGACCTCGGGCGTGACGATCAAGTCGGTGGTGCGCACCGGCCAGCCGCACCGGGCGATCCCGCGGGCGGCGGCGGAGTTCAAGTGCGACCTGATCGTGATGAACTCGCACAACCCGCGGATCCGCGATTACGTGATCGGCTCGACCGCCGGGCACGTGGTGATGCACGCCGAGTGCGACGTGCTGGTGGTGCGGCAGAAGACGTAAAGACCGGCCCGGGCAACGCCTCGGGCCCCATTTCCCGGAATTCTCCATGTTCCCGATCCCCGCCGACAGCCAGACCCCGAGGCGTGCGTGCGCCGGCGCCCTGGCGGCGGGCCTAGCCGCGGGCGCCGTCGAGCAGGGTGGCGACCACCTGGCGGGCGGTGTCGCGGGCGCGGGCGGGATTGGTCGGGCGGGGGTTCTGGGCGACTTCGACCCAGATTCCGTCCATGTAGGCCTGGATCGATTCCCGCAGCGGTTCACGCAGCTCGGGCGAGACCAGCGTGCGCAGCTCGGTCCGGACGTGCGACTGTACCCGGAGCCGGTTGATGCGGTGCAGGCGGGACAGGTTCCCGGCATAGGGCGCGTGGGCCCAGAACTGCACCCAGAAAGAGCAGATGCGGGCGGTGAACAGCCGGTCGTCGAAATTGGCGCAGACCACGGCGTAGAGGCGTTCCTCGGGGGTGGTGGCCTGTCGAAGGCGGTCGATCACGCAGTGGCGAAGGGTGGACATCACCCGCCGCATCGCCGCCTCCATCAGCTTTTCCTTGCTGCCGAAATAGTAGTTGATCGAGGCCGCCGAGGCGCCGGCCCGGCGGGCGATATCGGCCATGGTGACGACGGCGAAGCCGGACTCGTGGGTGGCGGTGATCGCGGCGTCGATCAGCTCGTCATGGCGAATATCGCGGATGCGGGTGCGGCTCATGCGGGCATTTTCTTCATTGAGACAGCGAATTCAAGTGCAACCGCCGTTTCAGAATTTAAATAGCCATTCAAATTTTTGTTTCGTGAATCAAGAATAAATGTTAAGGGTCGCTTCCATCTTTTAACGACACGCGCACAGAGCGCGGAAAGGGGAGACGAAGATGGACCTGATCATATCTTTCGGCGTACTGCTGGCCTTCGCGCTGGTGGTGTTTTGCGTGGTGAAGTGGTGGAACCTCAGATGCGTGGGCGTCACGCCCGTGCACCTGTTCACCTTCATCGCGATCCTGTTCACCTCGGGGCTGGACGTGGGGCTGATCATGTTCCCGCTGACCGAGTTCGGCGGCTATGCCGAAGAGCCCGCCTATGCCTTCGCCAACCCGCTGGCGGTGGAGTTCGGCTTCTGGGGCTTCCTGATCTGGGCCTTCTATTTCCTGACATCGTTCTATTTCTGCGTGATCGAGCCGCGGGTGAAGTTCTTCGAAATCCCGGTGGTCAAACTGGTGAACAACGTGGTGATCGTGGGCACCTGTGCCTTTACCGCGTCGCTGTTCCTGATCTACCTGCCGGGCTATATCCCCTCGATCGGGGATGGCGAGACGGTGGTGTTCACCTTCTACGTGATCGTCTTCGCGGTGATCCTGGCGGCGGCCTATTCCTCGACCGACCTGAAATACGTGCGAATCCTCTCGGTCGGCTCGACCGTGGCGTTCCTGCTGCTGATCCTTGGTATGTGGGCCTATGCCGGCATAGGGCTGGGCGAGTTCGGCGGGACGATCTCGAATATCGGCGCCTATTTCGGCAACCTGCACCGGTTCGTGCTGCCGCTGACCGACTATCACGCCTTCTACCTGTTCTGGTGGTTCGCGTGGTCGATCATGATCGGGCAGTTCACCTCGCGCTTCGTGGGCGGGCTGAAGACCTGGCAATTGCTGGCGGCCCTGCTGGTGATCCCGTCGATCCCGCTCGCGCTGTGGTTCTCGGTTCTGTACTACTATCACCTCAACGACATCCCGACCGAGGGGATGATCAACATCACGATGATCGTGGTGGGCGTGACCTTCGTGATCAACTCGCTCGACTCGCTGATCCGGCTTTACACCGACAACCTGTCGCTGACGGTCGAGCGGTTCGGCAAGCTCAAGTACATCGCCGGCAACGTGGCCGTGCTGTTCGCGCTGACGCTGCTGTTCAAGAGCCAGTGGCTGCAGATCCAGTGGATCGGGGCCATCGTCATCGGGCTGTACCTGACCTGCGTGATCTTCATCATCGTCACCAGGGGACGCGAGGTGATGGCGATCGACGGCATGCCCGAGGACCGCGACCTCGATTTCCACAAGGTGGAACGGGCGCACTGATCCAACGCAACACTGCCGCCCCGGTAACCCCGGGGCGGCATCAGACAAGGAAGACCCGGACGTGACAGTTCAACCGCAGGCCAGCCATTTCGTGAATGGCCGTTACATCGAGGATACCGAAGGCGCGGTGATCGAGGTGGTCTATCCCGCCACGGGCGAGGTGATCGCCACCGTGCACGAGGCGACGGCGGCGGTGATCGAGGCGGCCATCGCCTCGGGCCGGGCGGCGCAGGCCGAGTGGGCGACGCTGTCGGGCACCGAGCGGGGCCGGGTGCTGCGCCGGGCGGCGGATATCATGCGCGAGCGCAACCGCGAGCTGTCGGTGCTGGAGACGTGGGACACGGGCAAGCCGTTGCAGGAGACGCTGGTGGCGGATGCCACGAGCGGGGCCGATGCGCTGGAGTATTTCGGCGGGCTGGCGGGGTCGTTGACCGGCGAGCATATCCCGCTGTCGGGGGGCGACTGGGCATACACGGTGCGCGAGCCGCTGGGCCTGTGCGTGGGGATCGGGGCGTGGAACTACCCGACGCAGATCGCCTGCTGGAAGGGGGCGCCGGCCCTGGCTTGCGGGAACGCGATGATCTTCAAGCCGTCCGAGGTGACGCCGCTTTGTGCGCTGAAGGTGGCGGAGATACTGGTCGAGGCGGGGGCGCCTGCCGGGCTTTACAACGTGATCCAGGGGCGTGGCGCCGTGGGCGGGGCGCTGGTGGGGGATCCGCGGGTCGACAAGGTGTCGCTGACCGGGTCGGTGCCGACGGGGCGGAAGGTGTATGCCGCCGCGGCCGCGGGCATGAAGCATGTGACGATGGAGCTGGGCGGGAAGAGCCCGATGCTGGTGTTCGACGATGCGGATGTCGAGGATGCGGTTTCGGGCGCGATCCTGGGGAATTTCTATTCGAGCGGGCAGATCTGTTCGAACGGGACGCGGGTGTTCGTGCAGAAGGGCGTAAAGGAGGCCTTTCTGAATCGGCTGGAAGAGCGGTTGCAGGGCGTCGTGATGGGCGACCCGATGGACGAGGCCACCAACTATGGCCCGATGGTGAGCGAGGCGCAGTTGCAGATCGCGCTGGGCTATGTCGCCAAAGGCATCGAGGAGGGCGCGCGGCTGGTCTGTGGCGGCGAGCGGGCGGCGGGGCCGGGGTGTTTCATGGCACCGACGGTGTTTGCTGACGTCACGGATGACATGACCATCGCGCGGGAAGAGATCTTCGGGCCGGTGATGAGCGTTCTCGACTTTGATGGCGAGGAGGAGGTGGTGGCCCGGGCCAATGCCACGGAGTTCGGGCTGTCGGCGGGGGTGTATACCTCGGACCTGAGCCGCGCGCACCGTGTGATCGGGCGGCTGGAGGCGGGGAGCTGTTTCATCAACTCCTACAACGACGCGCCGGTCGAGGTGCCGTTTGGCGGTGTGAAGGCGTCTGGCGTGGGTCGGGAGAATTCCAAGGAAGCCATCCAGCATTACAACCAGGTCAAGTCGGTCTACGTGCGGATGGGCGCGACGGAGGCGCCGTTTTGATGTGGGGCGAGCGCCTCCGCCCCGGCAGGCCGCCCGCCCGCCCACCCCGTCCTGCCGGGGCGGAGGCGTGCGAGTTGCGGCGTGGTGTGTGTGGCTGGGTTCGGGATTTTGTTGAGAGGCGGTTCAGGGGCAGGTCTGCCCTGAACGCGCCTGATCGAGTGTGTGGGGCGATTCCCCGAAGCCTCAAGGACGAGCCGCGCCAGGGCGCGGTGCCCCGGAGCAAGTCCGGGGCATCCTTGACCCTTCGCGGAATCACCGGGTGTGACCTTGGGGAAGCGAGGTAGGATGGAAGCGGATTACGTGATCGTGGGGGCGGGCAGCGCGGGCTGTGCCATGGCCTACCGGCTGAGCGAGGCCGGGAAATCGGTGCTGGTGGTCGAGCATGGCGGCAGCGATATCGGCCCGTTCATCCAGATGCCGGGCGCGCTGAGCTACCCGATGAACATGAAGCGCTATGACTGGGGCTACCAGTCGGAGCCCGAGCCGCACCTGGGCGGGCGGCGGCTGGCCTGTCCGCGGGGCAAGGTGATCGGCGGGTCGTCGTCGATCAACGGGATGGTCTATGTGCGGGGCCATGCCTGCGATTTCGACCATTGGCGCGCGCAGGGGGCCGAGGGCTGGGGCTATGCCGATGTGCTGCCTTATTACAAGCGGATGGAGAGCTGGCACGATGGCGGGCATGGCGGCGACCCGGGCTGGCGCGGCAAGGATGGTCCGCTGCACGTGAGCCGGGGGCAGATGGCGAACCCGCTGACCCGCGCCTTCATCGAGGCGGGCGGGCAGGCCGGGTACCAGCTGACCGACGACTACAACGGCGAGCAGCAGGAGGGGTTCGGGCCCTTCGACATGACCGTCTGGAAGGGGCGGCGGTGGTCGGCGGCGAATGCCTATCTGAAGCCGGCACTGAAGCGGGAGAATTGCGATATCGTGCGCGGCCTCGTGCAGCGGGCGGTGATCGAGGAGGGCCGCGCCGTGGGGGTCGAGGCGATCGTCGGTGGCCGAAGCCAGGTGATCAAGGCGCGGCGGGAGGTGATCCTTGCGGCGTCGTCGATCAACTCGCCGAAGCTGCTGATGCTGTCGGGCGTGGGGCCGGGGGCGCATCTCAAGGAGCATGGCATCGACGTGGTGGCCGATCGGCCCGGCGTGGGGGCGAACCTGCAGGATCACCTGGAGCTGTATATCCAGATGGCGGCGAGCCAGCCGGTGAGCCTTTACAAGTACTGGAGCCTTTACGGCAAGGCGTGGGTGGGCTTGCAATGGCTGCTGGGCAAGGCGGGGCCGGGGGCCTCGAACCAGTTCGAGAGCTGCGGCTTCATCCGCTCGGATTCCGGGGTGGAGTACCCGGATATCCAGTTCCACTTCCTGCCCATCGCCGTGCGCTATGACGGGCAGGCGGCGGCCGAGGGGCACGGCTTCCAGGCGCATGTCGGCCCGATGCGGAGCGCGTCGCGCGGGAGCGTGACGCTCAGGAGTGCCGATCCGGCCGATGACCCGGTGATCCGGTTCAACTACATGAGCGAGGAGAGCGACTGGGTCGATTTCCGCAAATGCATCCGCCTGACGCGGGAGCTGTTCGAGCAGGAGGCCTTTGCGCCTTTCCGCAAGCACGAGATCCAGCCGGGCAAGGACGTGCAGAGCGATGACGAGCTGGACGGGTTCATCCGCGAACATGCCGAGAGCGCCTATCACCCCTGCGGCACTTGCCGGATGGGGCGGGCGGACGACCCCGGCGCCGTGGTCGACCCGGAGGGTCGGGTGATCGGGGTCGAGCGGTTGCGGGTGGCCGATTCGAGCCTGTTTCCGCGGATCACAAACGGCAACCTCAACGCGCCGTCGATCATGCTGGGCGAGAAGATGGCCGATCATATCCTGGGGCGTAGCCCCCTGCCGCCGGAGAACGCGCAGCCCTGGATGCACCCGGACTGGGAGACGGCGCAGCGCTGAGGCCCGGAACCGGGGGCGGGCCGGGCGCGTTTTTCCTTCAGGCACCAGCACGGTGCCCGAAGGAGGACCCCATGTCGCAACTTCCCAAGGAATTCTACGACGAGTTTCCGGACCACGCCGACCAGATCAAGAGGCTGGAGGTGGAGAACCCGGAATTCCGCGCCAAGGCGCTGCGTTACCACGAGCTGCAGCGCGCCGCCCACCGGGCCGAAATGGACGAGGAGCCGCAATCGCAGGAGGCGGATGTGGAGCTGATGAAGGAGCGCGACACCATGCGCGACGAGCTGATGCGCCATATCATGATCTGATTTCCGCGCGGCGTTTGATCGGTATCAAGGCCGGCGGGGCGGCGCGCGCCTAGGGTTGGAGCGGGTTCAGCCAATGAAGGAGGCGCGCCGATGTCCCATACCCCGCACGAGCTGCACGAGGAATTCCCCGAACACGCGGAAAAGATCACCGCCATGAAGACGCAGGACACGCATTTCGCGCGGCTTGCGGAGGAATATCACGAGGTCAACCGGGCCGTGCACCGGGCCGAGAGCAACGTGGCCCCGGTGGAGGGGCTGGCCGAGGTGGAGTTGCGCAAGAAGCGGGCTTCGTTGAAGGACGAGTTGTACCGGATGCTGTCGGCCTGAACTGCAGGGCCGGAGAGTTACAAGGAAGCGCGTCGCCCCAACGGGCGGCGCGCTTTGCGTTGAGGGGTCAATCCACCGTGTAGGGCAGCACCCCGCGCTCGTCCGGTTCCACCTGCAGCCGCCGTTCCAGTGGCGGCACCGAGCGTTGGTGGCACTGCGTGCGTTCGCAGATGCGGCAGGAGATGCCGATGGGTTCGAACGCCTTGGCGTTGGTGAGGTCGAGGTCGTCGGCATAGACCAGCGCGTCGGCATGGCGGATCTCGCAGCCGAGCGCGATGGCGAAGCGGCGGACCGGGGCGCCGAAGCTGCCGCCGGGTTTGGAGACGTCGCGGGCGAGAGAGATGTAGCGGACTCCGTCGGGGGTTTCGGCAAGCTGGCGCAGGAAGCGGCCCGGCGTCTCGAAGGCGCGGTGGACGTTCCAGAGCGGGCAGGCGCCGCCGAAGCGGGCGAATTGCAGGCGGGTGGCCGAGTGGCGCTTGGTGATGGTGCCGGCCTGGTCGACGCGGACGAAGAAGAAGGGCACGCCCTTGGCGCCGGGGCGTTGCAGGGTCGAGAGCCGGTGGCAGACCTGCTCGATCGAGGCGCCGAAGCTGTTGGCGAGGATCTCGAGGTCGTGGCGGTGCTGTTGCGCGGCCTGAAGGATGGCGGTGTAGGGCATGAGCGCGGCGCCGGCGAAGTAGTTGGCGAGCCCGATCTTGGCGATGGCGCGGGCGGCGTCGGACTGGAAACGGGCGAGGTCGAGCGTGGCCTCCAAGAGCTTGTCCTGCGTGAGCAGCGCGATCTGCAGGAGCATCTGGAAGGTGCGGGTTTCCGGCTCGGCCCGGGAGGAGAGGTGGAGCGTGCGGCTGTCGCGGTCGTAGTGGCGCAGCTTGCCGGTGTCGGTATGGCTGATGGTGATGCCGAGTGAGGCCAGCTTGGCCTCGGCGATCTCGCGCACCGGGCGGGTGCGGTCTGTGCCGGCGAAGCGCTCGGCGGCGCGGTCGACCGCGTCGATATAGTTGTCGCAATAGTGGAAGAAGTCGCGCACCTCGTCCCAGGGGGAGGGCTGCATGCGGCTGTCCTCGCGTCCCAGCGCCTCGTCGAGGGAGGCGAGGCGTTCATGGGTCTGGCGATAGGCGCGGTGCAGGTCGAGGAAGGCCTTGGCCAGCGCCGGCGCGTTCGAGGCCGTCAGGCGCAGGTCGGTCAGCGGCGGCGGGTCGGTGAAGACCGGGTCGGCCAGCGCCTCTCGCATGTCCGAGACCATGCGCTCGGCATCGCCGGTCGACAGCTCGGTCACGTCGAAGCCGAACTCCTGCGCCAGCGCCAGCACGACGGTGGTCGAGACCGGGCGGTTGTTGTTCTCCATCTGGTTCAGGTAGGGCAGCGAGACGCCCAGCTTGGCGGCGAAATCCTTTTGCGTGAGCGCCAGTTTCTGGCGGGTTTCGCGCAGCTTGGCGCCGGCATAGAGTTTCTGGGCGGGCATGGCGCGGCCTTTGCAGTTTCGCGGTTCGCTTATGGTAGATTTGCAAATTGCCGGGCGCAAGCTGCCGTTGCGCCCGCGGCCGGCCCGCGGCGGATGCGGCAGAATTCTCTCAGGAACATTCGGATCGGGGGTTTGGTTGGGACTCCACGGAAGACATTTCAAAGGAGGAACACATGTTATCCCGCAAAGCCAGGCTCGCCGTGACGACCGCACTGACCGTCACGATCGGCGCGCCAGCCGCTGTCGCCCAGGATCGGCCGCAGGAATGCACCCAGCTCGAACAGGTCAGAGCCGAGGCGCCCGACCGGCTGTTCGAGGCCGCCCCGGACGACCGCGCGGATTATGCAAGGATCGTGGAAAGCGGTGAAGCGGCGCAGTGCAACGACGCGCTGACCGAGCTGCGCACGACCGCAGAAGACAATGACATGCAGCTCGCCCAGGGCGAGACCGATGACGAGACCGCGGTGGCCCGCGACTCGGAAACCGCCGAGATGAGCGCCGTCGAGCGTGACCAGACGACGGTTCAGCTGAGCGACGAGGTGACGGTGGAAGGCACCGTCTTTCTTGACCGCGAAGCGCCTTCGGTCGACGTCAATGGCGGCGAGGCCGAGGTCGCGGTGACGCCGGGCCGTGCCGACGTGAGCGTGCAGGAGCAGGCCGCCGAGATCGTGGTGAAGGAAAAGCCGGCCGAGATTACGGTCGAGACCGTTCAGCCGACGATCCGGATCGAACAGCCCGCCCCCGAGATCATCGTCACCATGCCCGAGCCGGGTGTCGACGTGGCGAATGCCGAGCCGCAGGTCGAAGTGCGGCAGGCCGAGCCGGAAGTGACCGTGTCGCAATCGTCGCCTTCGGTGCGGCTTGACCTTCAGGTTGCCGAGGACGTCGAGAACTCGAAAGGTGTCCAGATCGAGGACAGCCGGACCGGCGAGAAATACGCGCAGGGCGAAACCGGCAAGCTTGCCAAGGAAGAGGCTGACGTGCAGCTTTCGCGCGCCGAGCCGACCGTGACGGTCAACCAGCCGGACTCGGAAGAGGACGCATCGCGCGTGGAGATCTCGCGTGCCGAGCCGTCGATCCAGTTCCAGCGGGCCGAGCCGAAGGTCAACGTGACCCAATCCGGCGAGCCGACCGTGGAAGTCACCCGTGCCGGGGAGCCCGAGGTGACGATCAGGCGTGCCGGCGAGGATGGCGATCAGCAGGAAGCGCAGTCTCAGGGTGATCGGCAATCCGGCGAGGACGCGACCGAGCAGGCGTCGGCTGGCCAGAGTGCCCAGGACGACGACGCCGAGCGTGTTGCGCAGTCGGAGAGCGACGAGACCTCCGGCGAGGACGCGACCGAGCAGGCGTCGGCTGGCCAGAGCGCCCAGGACGACGAAGCCGAACGCGTCGCGCAGTCGGAGAGCGAAGAGACCTCCGGTGAGAACCTGACGGAGCAGGCGTCGGCCGGCCAGAGTGCCGAGGACGACGATGCCGAGCGCATGGCGCAGTCGGAGCGCGACGACGCGTCCGAAGAAGGCATCACCGGGAAGGTTTCGACCCAGCAGTCCGACCGGAACAACGACGCCGAGCGCGTTGCGCAATCCGGGAGCGGCCAGGAGGCCGACGACGCGCGGGCCGAAGAGACCGCGAGCCAACAGTCCGAACAGGACAATGGCGAGCAGGTCGCCTCGGACCAGAGCGGCGAGAACCGGGCGGAGGTCGACGGCTATGCCAATGCCGAAGCCGGAAGCTTCACCGCCGAAGAGCTGACGGGCGCCCGGGTCTATGCCCAGCAGGAGCGCGTGGGCGAGGTCTCGGTGGCCGTGGTCGGCGATAGCGCGGCCCAGGTCGAGGATATCGTGATCGATGTCGGCGGCTTCCTCGGGATCGGCGAACGCAGCGTTGCCGTGGCCTTCGACGATGTCGAGATCAAGCGCGCCGAGAATGGCGATGAACTGCGGGTCTACACCGACATGAGCCGCAGCGAGCTGGAGCAGATGCCGGAATACGACGGCTGAACCTGCCTCGTTTCCGTGACGAACCGGGCCGCCCCTTGGGGCGGCCCTTTTCGTTCGTCACCCGCCGAGCGCCAATCGTTTCTCGCGCCGGATCACGAGGCCAATCGAGCAGATCGCGCCGATGGCGGTGACCACCATGATCCACAGGAGCGGGGCCGCGCCGGCCCCCGGTGTCAGCAACGCGCCCGCCAGCGCCGAGAGCCCGGCGCCCAGCCCGATCATCAGCGAGCCGGACAGCCCGCTGGCCGTGCCCGCAAGGTGGGGGCGAACCGACAGCGCGCCGGAGGTGGCGTTGGGGATGGCCATGCCGTTGCCCAGGCCGACGCAGGTCATCAGCCCGAAGAAGGTGTAGGGCGTGCCGAGGCCGAGTTCGAACAGCAGCAGGCTGAGCGAGACACCGGCCGCGACGATCATCGAGCCCCAGAGCACCATGCGGTTGATGCCCACCTGCACCGAGAAGCGCCCGGCGAGGAAGTTGCCGCAGAAATAGCCCACGGCGGGCGCGCCGAAGAACAGCCCGAAGGTGGCCTGGTCGAGGCCGAAGACCTGGTCGCCCACGTAGGGCGCGCCGCCCAGGTAGGCGAAGAACGATCCCGAGGAGAGGCCCAAGGTCGCGGTATAGCCCCAGAAGCGGGGGGATTTCAGCAGTTCGGGATAGTCGCGCAGCTCGTCCCGGAAGGTGGTGCCGGCGCGCGAGGGGGCGGTTTCGCCGAGGTCGGACCATGTCAGCCACAGGGTGACGCAGCCGATCACGAACAGCGCCCAGAACCCGGCCTGCCAGCCGAAGACCGAGGCGAGCCCGCCGCCGATCGCCGGGCCGACCATGGGGGCCACGGCCATGCCCATGGTGACGTAGCCGATCATCGAGGCGGCCTGGGCCTCGGGGACCATGTCGCGCACCACGGCGCGGGACAGGACGAGCGCCGTGACGATCGCCGCCTGGAACATGCGGAAGACGAGGAACATGACCGTGCTGGTGGCGAAGATGCAGCCCAGCGTGGCCAGCAGGAAGATCGCCACGCCCGCCAGCAGCACCGGCCGCCGCCCGATCCGGTCGGAGATGGCGCCGACGAAGAGCTGCAGCACCGCGTTCACGCCGAGATAGAGCGCGACCGACAGTTGCATCACGCGGTAATCGGTGCCGAAATGCGTGGCCATCGCCGGCAGCGAGGGCAGGAAAATGTTCATCGCCAGCGCCGCCAGTGCCGACAGGGTGATCAGCGTCAGGACATGCGGCGGCGTGGTCCGGTCGAGGAACCGGCGCGGAGGTGGGGTAATCGGGTCCGCCGCCGTCTGCGCGGGCGGGGCACCGTGGGGGGTGTCGGTCATGGGCGCAATCTAACGCGTCGCGCGGCGGTGTCCATATCGCCAGATGCATAGCCGTCTGCCACTGGGTTGTGCGGTGGCGCACGGTGGCGGGGCGGCGTGGTGCTGCCGCCGGGCTTTGCCGGTTTTGCACTTAGCTTCGACCGCTCTGCTAAAGATTTGCAAATTTGCCGAATTGTGCTTTGTATCCTGCGCCGTCTTCTCTATTTTCCGGCGAAAACCGGGAAGAGGACTCTCATGAAGGATATCCTGCAGGAACTCGAGGACCGCCGCGCCGAGGCGCGTCTTGGCGGTGGCCAGAAACGCATCGACGCCCAGCACGCCAAGGGCAAGCTGACCGCCCGCGAACGCATCGAAATCCTGCTCGACGAGGGCAGCTTCGAAGAGTTCGACATGTTCAAGACCCATCGCTGTATCGATTTCGGGATGGAGGAGAACAAGCTCTACGGCGACGGGGTGATCACCGGCTGGGGCACGATCAACGGCCGGCAGGTTTACGTGTTCAGCCAGGATTTCACCGTCTTCGGCGGCTCGCTGTCGGAAACCCATGCCGAGAAGATCTGCAAGGTGATGGACATGGCGCTGCAGAACGGCGCGCCGATCATCGGGCTGAACGACTCGGGCGGGGCGCGCATCCAGGAGGGCGTGGCGAGCCTTGCCGGCTATGCCGAGGTGTTCCAGCGCAATATCGAGGCCTCGGGCGTCATCCCGCAGATCAGCGTGATCATGGGGCCCTGTGCCGGGGGGGCCGTCTATTCGCCGGCGATGACCGACTTCATCTTCATGGTAAAGGACAGCTCCTACATGTTCGTCACGGGCCCGGACGTGGTCAAGACCGTGACCAACGAACAGGTGACGGCGGAGGAGCTGGGCGGGGCGAGCACCCATACCAAGAAGAGCTCGGTCGCCGACGCGGCCTTCGAGAACGATGTCGAGGCGCTGGCCGAGGTGCGGCGGCTGGTGGATTTCCTGCCGCTCAACAACACCGAGAAGTCGCCGGTGCGCCCGTTCTTCGACGAGCCGAGCCGGCAGGAGCCCAGCCTCGACACGCTGATCCCCGACAACCCGAACACGCCCTACGACATGAAGGAGCTGATCGAGAAGCTGGCGGACGAGGGCGATTTCTATGAAATCCAGGAGGATTTCGCCAAGAACATCATCACCGGCTTCATCCGGCTGGAAGGCCGGACGGTGGGCGTGGTGGCGAACCAGCCGATGGTGCTGGCCGGGTGCCTCGATATCGACTCGAGCCGGAAGGCCGCGCGCTTCGTGCGGTTCTGCGACTGTTTCGAGATCCCGATCCTGACGCTGGTGGACGTGCCCGGCTTCCTGCCCGGCACGAGCCAGGAGTATGGCGGGGTGATCAAGCACGGAGCCAAGCTGCTTTACGCCTTCGGCGAGGCGACGGTGCCCAAGGTGACGGTGATCACCCGGAAGGCCTATGGCGGGGCCTATGACGTGATGTCGTCGAAGCATCTGCGGGGCGATTTCAACTATGCCTGGCCCACGGCCGAGATCGCGGTGATGGGCGCCAAGGGGGCGACGGAAATCATCCACCGCGCCGACCTGGGCGATCCCGAGAAGATCGCGGCGCATACCAAGAGCTACGAGGACCGGTTCGCCAACCCCTTCGTGGCGGCCGAGCGGGGCTTCATCGACGAGGTGATCCAGCCGCACAACACGCGGATGCGGGTGAGCCGGGCGTTCGCCAGCCTTCGGAAGAAGAAGCGCAGCCTGCCGTGGAAGAAGCACGACAATATTCCGCTGTAGTGGCAGTGGAGAGGGCAGGAGTGGGGGCCAGCCCCCACGCCCCCGGGATATTTTCAGCCAGAAGAAGCATGGGGTGGTTTTTGGCCGATGGCGCGTGACGGGTGGCATATCGTGGAGGAGGCGGGCGTGCTGACCGTGGCGCGGCGGTGGCCAGCGCGGTTCGACGTGGCGGCGCGGACGGTGGTGCCGGTCGTGAACCGGCGGCGGCTGGCCCGGCAGGTGCGGCAGGACGTGTGGCGCGCGCTGCGGCGGGTGAAGGGGTTCGCGCCGGTGGTGCGCGTGGCGGACGAGGACGGGATGCTGGCGGTGACCGCGGGCGGGCAGGTGGACGGGCCGGTGGCGCGGGCGCAGGTCGAGGCGCGGATTGCCGGCGTGCTGGCGGATGCCGGGAACCGGGAGAGGTGGATCAGGTGGGCGTCATGAGAGGATTGACGATGGTTTGCGCGGCGGCGGTCACGATCGCGGCCAGTGCCCGGCAGGGCGGGGCGGAGGAGGAGCGCCTCGTCCTGCCCTCGGGGCTGGAGGCCGGGCTGCAGGAGGTGCTGCAGGAGGAGGGCGGCGGCGCACCGGTGCTGCGCTTCCGCTTCGTGGCGCCGGGGCTCGACAGGGCGGCGGGGCTGGAGGTGGTTTCGGCCGACCTGGAGCACCTGTGCAACGCCTATGCCCTTCCGAACGCGCCCGATGCCGAGGCGACCGGCGCGACGATCATCGTTTCGGTGGGCGACGGGCCATCGGAATTCGGGGTGGCGGACCCGGATGTGGTGCAGGTGTTCGAGGCCTACAGGGTCGAAAACGGCCTCTGTATCTGGGAGGTTTTCTGATGTTTACACAATATCTTGCGGCTCGAATCTCAAGTGTGGGCAAGTTTGAGGCTTTGGAGTCACACGAAACCGGCATCGCTGTGGACAAGTATCAAATGTCCGGCGATTCCAGTATTCTGGACTCCGGTTACTCTCCAGTGACCGCAAAGACCCACGTGAGGCAGGTGGGGCGTTTAACGTGGCGTCCAAATGTGTACACATACAGGAGACATTTATGTCTAAGACTATCAAGAGCATTCTTGCGCTCGGCATCGTGGCGACTTTTGCCGCCTGTGCCCAACAGCAGCAGGAAGAAGAATTCGTCGTGGTCGATCCGGCGCCGATTTCGGTCGAGCCCGTCTACACCGGCAAGTACAAGTAATCCCGCGAGGGAAAAGACGGGGCGGGCCCTTGGGCCCGTCCTGACCGCCGCACCGCGCCCCGCTGTCACGGAGGGCGCCCCATGCTGAAGCATCGCGGCTTTCCCGGGCGCCTGCCCGGATCGGATTTCCAGTTCACCATAAGGCGCGCCAACCCCAAGGGGGCCACGCCGATCGTGCGCCGCGAGCGCTATCGCGACCGGCGGCCGGCCGACCGCATGGCCGACACCGCCTTCGTGCGGGCGCTGTGGGAGCAGTTCGGCGACGAGCCGTTCGAGCGGGGCAATCTGGATGCCGGGCGGCTGAGCTGGCTGTTCGGGCGCGAGGTGAAGCCCGCCAGCGACCCGTTCGACCCGGAGGATTACGAGGCGTTGCTCGTGCTCGACGTGAATGTCGCGCGCGCGGCCTTCCCCGAGGCGTTCGACGGGGAGGGCGGTTGATGGCCCGTGCCGGAAAAATGGGCGGGGTTTTGGGCATGAACTTGCCACCCCTCCCCGGATTTGTGCGGAATGCAGCCGATCTCCCTATCCGTGTGACGCGCCACTTGGCGAGAGCCGCGCGGATGTGCAGCGTGGGCCTTGTAGTGGTGGCCCTTCCCCAAGGGGCCAGGACGTTTCGTCTTATCCGTTACCCTTCCCCTGACGGGCGGCCTTGCACATCGTGCAGGCCGCCCCTTTTTCGTTTCATTCCAGAGCTTTGCGTGCATGGCGGCCTGTCGCCCGTGCCCGCAATCGCCCTTCCGCGCGCCGCGCGGCCAAGACCCGAGAAGAGGACCTGAGACATGTTCAAGAAAATCCTGATCGCCAACCGGGGGGAGATTGCCTGCCGCGTCATCAAGACCGCGCGCAAGATGGGCATTCAGACGGTGGCGATCTATTCGGATGCCGACCGCAACGCGCTGCATGTGCAGATGGCCGACGAGGCGGTGCATATCGGTCCGCCGCCGGCGAGTGAGAGCTATATCGTCATCGACAAGGTGATGGAGGCCATCCGCCAGACCGGCGCCGAGGCGGTGCATCCGGGCTATGGCTTCCTGTCGGAGAACCCCAAATTTGCCGATGCGCTGGAGAAGGCGGGCGTGGCCTTCATCGGGCCGCCCAAGGGTGCGATCGAGGCGATGGGGGACAAGATCACCAGTAAGAAGATCGCCAAGGATGCGGATGTGAACACCGTGCCCGGCCATATGGGGCTGATCGAGGATGCCGAGGAGGCGCTGAAGATTTCCGAGGAGATCGGCTTTCCGGTGATGCTGAAGGCCAGCGCCGGCGGCGGCGGCAAGGGGATGCGGATCGCGTGGAATGCCGAGGAGGTGCGCGAGGGCTTCCAGGCGTCGAAGAACGAGGCCGCCAGCAGCTTTGGCGACGACCGGATGTTCATCGAGAAATTCGTGACCCAGCCGCGGCATATCGAGATCCAGGTGCTGTGCGACAGCCACGGCAACGGCATCTACCTGGGCGAGCGGGAATGCTCGATCCAGCGGCGGAACCAGAAGGTGATCGAGGAGGCGCCGAGCCCCTTCCTCGACGAGGCAACCCGCAAGGCGATGGGCGAGCAGGCCGTGGCGCTGGCCCACGCGGTGGGCTATGCCAGCGCCGGGACGGTGGAGTTCATCGTCGATGGCGAGAAGAACTTCTATTTCCTCGAGATGAACACCCGGCTTCAGGTGGAGCACCCGGTGACGGAACTGATCACCGGCGTCGACCTTGTGGAGCAGATGATCCGGGTGGCGGCCGGCGAGAAGCTCTCGATCAGCCAGGAGGACGTGAAGCTTGGCGGCTGGGCCATGGAGAGTCGGCTTTATGCCGAGGACCCGTACCGCAACTTCCTGCCCTCGATCGGGCGGCTGACGCGCTATCGCCCGCCGGTCGAGGTGTCGGCGGGCCCGCTCCTGGAAAGCGGCAAGTGGCAGGATGAAGCGGGCAGCGGCGAGACGGCGGTGCGCAACGATACCGGCGTCTACGAGGGCGGCGAGATTTCCATGTATTACGACCCGATGATCGCCAAGCTGTGCACCTGGGGCAAGGACCGGGCGACCGCGATCGAGGCGATGCGCGTGGCGCTCGACAGTTTCGAGATCGAGGGGATCGGGCACAACCTGCCGTTCCTGAGCGCGGTGATGGATCACCCGAAATTCGTCTCCGGCGACATGACCACGGCCTTCATCGCCGAGGAATACCCCGAGGGGTTCGACGGCGTGGAACTGGCCGAGCCGGCGCTGCGCCGGGTCGCCGCGGGCTGTGCCGCGATGCACCGGATCGCCGAGATCCGGCGGACGCGGGTGTCGGGCCGGATGGACAACCACGAGCGCCACGTCGGCAGCGACTGGGTCGTGACCCTGCAGGGGCAGAGCTTCCCCGTCACCATCGACGCCGACCGCGAGGGCGCGACCGTGACATTCGAGGACGGCACCAGCCACAGGCTGAGCAGCGCTTGGACGCCGGGAGATCAACTGGCGGAGCTGGACGTGGATGGCGAATTGCTGGTCCTGAAGGTGGGCAAGATCTCGGGCGGGTTCCGCATCCGCACGCGGGGGGCCGACCTGAAGGTGCATGTGCGCACGCCCCGTCAGGCTGAGCTGGCCGCGTTGATGCCCGAGAAGCAGCCGCCCGATACGTCGAAGATGCTGCTGTGTCCGATGCCGGGCCTGATCGTCAGCATCGGCGTGGAGGAAGGCCAGGAAGTGCAGGAGGGGCAGGCGCTTTGCACGGTTGAGGCGATGAAGATGGAGAACATCCTGCGGGCCGAGCGCAAGGCCATCGTCTCGAAGATCAACGCCGGGCCGGGCGACAGCCTTGCGGTGGATGACGTGATCATGGAATTCGAGTAAGGCAATGATCCCCGACTATCAGTCTTTGATGAGGCCAGTTCTGGAATTGGCTGCGTCCGGAGAAGTAAAAATCTCGGACGCAGTCTCAGAACTCGAACGTAAGCTCCGCCTCAGTGACGAAGAGAAGTCGGAAATGCTGCCCAGCGGTAAGCAGACGCGGTTTGCAAACCGGGTTCATTGGGCGAGAAGCTATCTGAAACAGGCTGGCTTGCTGCGCAACACGCGGCGAGGATATTTCGACATTACAGCCGAAGGAAGGAACGTCTTAGCGGAGCATCCTGATCGTATCGATGCAAAGTTCTTGGAACGCTACGAACAATTTCTCGAGTTTAAGTCCCGCACGAATGTTTCAGGTGTAGGCGACGTCGCCGTCGAGAACGATACGACGACTCCTGACGAAACAATGCGCACAGCACACCAGCAAATTGTGGATGCCTTGGCGGCAGATTTGCTTGAGCGATTGCGCGATAGTGAGCCGGCCTTCTTTGAGGGAGTTATCGTCGATCTGCTCCTGAAAATGGGCTATGGCTACGACGATACTTCCGGTAACATTCTTGGTCGGTCCGGTGACGATGGCGTTGACGGTGTAATCAATCTTGACCCGCTCGGCGTCGTTCAGGTTTATGTTCAGGCCAAGCGCTATGCGGTAGGCAATACGATTGGCTCCGGATCAATCCGTGATTTCTATGGCGCGCTGGGGTTGAAAGATGTGACGAAGGGGATCTTCGTCACTACCTCTGGCTTTAGCCCAAGTGCCAAGTCGACTGCCGAGAAGCTTGGCGCTCGTCTTGTCTTGATTGACGGTCCGGAACTCGCGCGCCTGATGGTTCGGCATGAAGTCGGATGCCGTGTAACCGAAACCTTCAAGGTCGCTGTTGTAGAAGAGAGTTTCTTTGAATGAACCGAACCGCGGCAATAACGCAGTTCGCTTTGGCCGGGGTGGTGCTGGCGCTTCTGACCGCCTGCGTGCGAGAGGACGAGGCGGCGATGCGGGCACGGCTGGAGCAGTGGTTCGCGCTGGGCGAGACCGCGTATTTCCAGGCGCGCGGCGATTGCGTGGCGGGCGTGTTCCGTCTGGCCGGTCCGGATGTTGGCGCGGCGATGCCGGTGACGGGGTCGGTGCCCGAGATGCTGTGGGCCCTGCCGCGGCAGGGGCGGGCGGCGCTGCGGGCCGATGGCATGGCGCCCGATGCCGCGCTGGTAGAGCTTGCCAACGAGGCGCGGCCGACCGGCATGGCGATGCGCCGCGCCGGGCTCGAGGCGCGGTCCTGCATGGATGACGGGGCGGAGGGGGCGTTTCGCCGGGCGCTGCTGAGCCCCGATGCGCTGCTGGCCTATGACAGCGAGAGCGGCACGGTCATGGTGATGGACACGCGCCGCGACCTGCTGTTCGCCGCGATGGGGGAGGGGTGATGCGCGCCGCTCAGCTTTCGCCGCCGCGCCGTTCGCGCACTTCCTGCTGCCGCATGGGCAGCTTGTCGATGACGCGGGAAATCTCGCGCACCGACCAGGGCAGCGGCTTGCGCAGGTATATGGTGCCGTCCTTGCCGATCAGCACCAGCATGAAGCCGCGCGGCCGCAATTCCCGGCGCAGCGCGGTGTCGGCGCCGCGCTCGGTGTCGGTCAGGACCACCACGTCACGCAAGGCGAGATCATCGAGCCGCTCGTTGATGTATTCCATCTGCTGGACATATCGCGGGTCGGCCGGGCTGTCGGCGAAGACGACGAGGGGGCGTTTCGTCCACATGAACTCTTCCAGGTCGACGTTCTCGCCGGGCAGGATGATGTCGTCACGCGGCGGATCGTCCTGCGCCACGGCCGGGGCGGCCCCGGCGAAGGCAGACAAAAAGCTTACGAAAACAAGCGCTAACGTTCTTTGCATGGATACTCCCGTCGCCCCAGATATAGGCCGTCGGGCGCGGGATGCGAAGTCAGAATTCAGCGAGAACGGAAAAAGTCGCAGGCGGGGGGCGCCGGGCGGCGTTCGCGCGGGGCGGCAGGGATCGGAAATCAGGGACCGGTGAGCGCGGGGGCGACCCTGCCACCGGCCGGACGAGAAGAGGACAAGGCAATGGCATCGAAGAAAGACGACTGGCGCGAGATCGCCGAGAAGGAACTGAAGAACCGCACGCTGGATGACCTGACGTGGAAGACGCTGGAAGGCATCGACGTGAGCCCGGTCTACATCGAGGAGGATGTCGAGGGGCTGGATCACCTGGGCTCGATCCCCGGGGCGGCGCCCTTCACGCGGGGCGTGAAGGCCACGATGTACGCGGGCCGGCCCTGGACCATCCGGCAATATGCCGGCTTCTCGACGGCGGAGGAATCGAACGCCTTCTACCGCCGGAACCTCGCTGCCGGGCAGCAGGGGGTCAGCGTGGCCTTCGACCTGGCCACCCACCGCGGTTATGACAGCGATCACCCGCGCGTGGTGGGCGACGTGGGCAAGGCGGGCGTGGCGATCGACAGCGTCGAGGACATGAAAATCCTGTTCGACGGCATCCCGCTCGACCAGGTGTCGGTGAGCATGACGATGAACGGCGCGGTGATCCCGGTCCTGGCCAGCTTCATCGTCGCGGGCGAGGAGCAGGGGCACGACAAGTCGGTCCTGTCGGGGACGATCCAGAACGACATCCTCAAGGAATTCATGGTGCGCAACACCTATGTCTACCCGCCCGAGCCGTCGATGCGGATCGTGGCCGACATCATCGAGTACACCGCGTGGGAGATGCCGCGCTTCAACTCGATCTCGATCTCGGGCTACCACATGCAGGAGGCGGGCGCGAACCTGGTGCAGGAGCTGGCCTTCACCCTGGCCGACGGGAGGGAATACGTCCGCGCAGCGATCCACCGGGGGATGGACGTGGACAAGTTCGCAGGCCGCCTGAGCTTCTTCTTTGCGATCGGCATGAATTTCTTCATGGAGGCGGCGAAGCTGCGGGCGGCTCGGCTGCTCTGGCACCGGGTGATGAGCGAGTTCGAACCGAAGAACCCGCGGTCGATGATGCTGCGGACCCATTGCCAGACGTCCGGTGTGTCGCTGCAGGAGCAGGACCCCTACAACAACGTCGTGCGCACCGCCTACGAGGCGATGAGCGCCGTGCTGGGCGGGACGCAGTCGCTGCATACCAACGCGCTCGATGAGGCGATTGCGCTACCCACGGATTTCAGCGCCCGGATCGCAAGGAACACCCAGCTGATCCTGCAGGAAGAGACGGGCGTCACCAACGTGGTCGACCCGCTGGCGGGCTCCTATTACGTCGAAAAGCTGACCCATGACCTGGCCGAGAAGGCCTGGGCGCTGATGGAGGAGGTCGAGGAGATGGGCGGCATGACCAAGGCGGTGGCCAGCGGCATGCCCAAGCTGCGCATCGAGGAGACCGCCGCCACCCGGCAGGCGATGATCGACCGGGGCGACGAGGTGATCGTGGGCGTCAACAAGTACCGCAAGGACAAGGAAGACCCGATCGATATCCTGTCGATCGACAACAACGAGGTGCGCCGCTCGCAGATCGCCGCGCTTGAACGGATCCGCGCCAACCGCGACGAGGCGGCCTGTACCAAGGCGCTGGAAGAACTGGAACGCCGCGCGAAAGAGGGCGGCAACCTGCTGGAAGGGGCGGTCGAGGCCGCCCGGGCCCGCGCCACTGTCGGAGAGATCAGCATGAGCATGGAAAAGGTATTCGGCCGGCACAGGGCCGAGGTGAAGACGCTGGCCGGCGTCTATGGCGCGGCCTACGAGGGCGACGACGGCTTTGCCGCGATCCAGAAATCAGTGGAGGAGTTCGCCGAGGAGGAGGGTCGCCGGCCGCGGATGCTGGTGGTGAAGATGGGGCAGGACGGGCATGACCGCGGCGCCAAGGTGATCGCCACGGCATTCGCCGATATCGGCTTCGACGTGGACGTCGGCCCGCTTTTCCAGACGCCGAACGAGGCGGCGCAGGACGCCATCGACAATGACGTGCATGTCGTGGGGATTTCCTCTCAGGCGGCGGGGCACCGGACGCTGGCGCCGCAGCTGATCGAGGCGCTGCGCGAGAAGGATGCGGGCGATATCATCGTGATCTGCGGCGGGGTGATCCCTCAGCAGGATTACGAGTTCCTGAAGGAGGCCGGGGTGAAGGCGATCTTCGGGCCGGGGACGAACATTCCCGCGGCGGCGCAGGATATCCTGAAGCTCATTCGCGAGGCGCGGGGGTAGGATAAGGGGGCGCTGCCCCCGACGTTGAATTTCCGGAGGAAATTCAACGTCTCCCCCGGGATATTTTGGGCCAGAAGAAGGGCGGGGTGATGGAGAAGAGGCGGAAGATTGCGGTGGGCATGGCGGCCGGCGTGGCCTGGGCCATGGCGGTGCTCGTGGGGGCGGCGGTGTTCGTGGAACTGCCGGTCTTTGCGCTGATGCCGACGATCATGACCGCGTTCTTCGCGCCGGGGCTGGTGATGATCGCCATGGTCGGGCGGCTGGCGCAGCGGCGGTTCTTCGATGAGGCCATCGTCGATGGCGGCGCGCTGGCCGGCGCGGCGGAGATCGACCGGCGGGTGCTGGTCAACACCACCGAGCAGCTCGTGCTGGCCATGGCCGTGTGGCCCGCGGCGGCGGTGCTGCTTGGTCCCGAGGGGCCGGGCGTGATCCTCGTGCTGGGGGTGGCGTTCGCGGTGGCAAGGCTGGCCTTCTGGGCCGGTTATCACGTGGCGCCGCCGCTGCGCGCCTTCGGTTTCGCGGCGACGTTCTACCCCACGGTTCTGGTGGCGTTCTGGGCGTTGTGGCGGGTGGTGGTCTGAGCGATTGCCAAGCGGTGGGCGCGGTGCCTATGGTGGCCGCGACGTGGTAACGAGCGCGGGGCAAAATGCTGGAACTGGATCACCTGGCCGTGGCGGCCGAGACGCTGGACGAGGGCCGCGAGGCGGTGGAGCACGCGCTGGGCGTGGGCCTGCAGCCGGGCGGGCAGCATGTGAAGTTCGGCACCCACAACTTGCTTCTGGGGATGGAGGAGGGGCTTTACCTCGAGGTGATCGCGGTCGATCCGGGGGCAGGGGCGTTGTCCTATCCCCGGTGGTTCGACCTCGACCGGTTCGAGGGGCGGCCGCGGCCGCGGATCTGGATCTGCCGGACGGATGACCTGGACGGGGTGGTGGCCGATATCCCCGGGGCGGGCGTTCCCGTGGCGCTGGAGCGGGGCGACCTGCGCTGGCGGATGGCGGTGCCGGAGGACGGGGTGCTGCCCTTCGACAATGCCTTCCCGGCGGTGATCCAGTGGGAGGGCTCGGCCCATCCGGCGGCACGGCTGGCACCCTCGGGCTGTGCGCTCCGGCGGCTGGTGATCGCGCATCCGGAGGCCGTGGCGCTGCAGGCGGCGCTGAAGGACCGGCTGGAGGATGAGCGCGTGGTGATCGAGCCCGGCGAGCAGGCGATGCGCTACGAGATCGACACGCCGCACGGGCTGCGCGTGCTGGAATGAGCGTGCGCGCCGCCGTGCCGGAGGATGCGGGCGCCATCGCCGGGATCTGGAACCCCTATATCCGCGAGACCGCCGTCACCTTCACCACCGAGGAGAAGACCGAAGCCGGGCTGGCCGCCGATATCGCGGCGCGGCCGGGCGCGTTTTTCGTGGCCGAGGAAGACGGCGCGGTGCAGGGCTTTGCCACGGCGTTTCCCTTCCGCGGCGGGCCGGGGTATCGGCATACGATGGAGCATACCGTGCAGCTTGCGCCGGAGGCGCGGGGGCGGGGGATGGGCCGGGCGCTGATGGATCGGCTGGAGGAGGCGCTGGGAGAGAGGGGCTGTCACGTGCTGGTGGCGGGGGTCAGCGGCGAGAACGCGGCGGGGATTGCCTTTCACAAGGCCATCGGCTTTGAAACCGTGGGCCGGATGCCGCAGGTTGGCGCCAAGTTCGGCCGCTGGATGGATCTTGTGCTGATGCAGAAAATCCTTGGCCCCGGCGGCGGTTGACGCTGACATCCCGCGCGGAAGCCGGTAGGGTCACGCCCATGTCGATCTGGAACCGCATATCCGAGGCCCTGTCGGCGCTGGCCAATGGCGAGCCGCTGAGCCAGGTCTTCGACCGCCTGCGCACGCCGCCCGAACGCAGCGTCGCCTTTGCCATTGCCGTGATCGCGCTGGGTGCCAAGATGGCCAAGGCCGACGGGCTGGTGACGCGCGACGAGGTGACGGCGTTCCGCGAGGTGTTCCAGATCGCCCAGGCCGACGAGGCGGGGGCGGCGAAGGTCTTCAACCTGGCCCGGCAGGACGTGGCGGGCTTCGAGGAATATGCCGAGCGCATAAGGCGGATGTTCGGCGAGGATACCGACACGCTGAGCGACCTGATGGAGGGGCTGTTCCACATCGCCGTGGCGGATGGGGTCTATCACCCGAACGAGGACCAGTTCCTGGAACGGGTGGCCGAGCTGTTCGGGCTGAAACCGCATGAATTCAACGCCTTGAAGTGCCGATTCGTGCCCGACGCCAAGCCCGACCCCTATTCCATCCTGGGCGTGAGCCCGGATATGCCGATGGACCAGATCCGCGCCGCCTGGCGCCGGCAGGTGCGCGAGAGCCACCCCGACCGGATGCTGGCCCGCGGCGTACCGGAGGAAGCGGTGAAGCTGGCCGAGAAGCGGATCATCGACATCAACCGCGCGTGGGAAGAGATTTCCGAAAGGGTCTGAGATGCGCTTTGCCACCTACAACGTGGAATGGTTCAACGCGCTTTTCGATGATGCCGGCACAGCCTTCGACGATGGCGAGTGGTCGGGCCGGCACGACGTGACGCGGCGCGACCAGCTGGCGGCGCTGGGGGTCGTGTTCAGCGCGCTCGATGCCGATGCGGTGATGGTGATCGAGGCGCCCGACCACAACAGCCGGCGGTCGACGGTGACGGCGCTGGAAGGGTTCGCGGCGGCGGTGGGGCTGCGGGCGCGCAAGGCGCTGATCGGGTTTCACAACGACACCCAGCAGGAGATCGCGCTGCTGTTCGACCCCGACAGGCTGTCCTGCCGGCACGATCCGAAGGGCGAGCCCACCGGCCAGAAAGGCGCGCGCGAGGCGCCGCGGTTCGACGGGGTGTTCCGGATCGACCTCGATATCGACGCGACCGAGGACCTGGTGGTGTTTTCCAAGCCGCCCTTCGAGATTGCCGCCGAGACGCCCACGGGGGCCAGCTTTCGGATGATCGGGGCGCATCTCAAGTCGAAGGCGCCGCACGGGGCGACCAATCGCGACGAGGTGATGCGCATGGCGATTTCCAATCGCCGCAAGCAGCAGGCGCAGGCGGTGTGGCTGCGCCAGCGGATCGCGCAGCACCTGGAGGCGGGCGAGGAGCTGATCCTGATGGGGGACCTGAATGACGGGCCGGGGCTTGACGAGTACGAGGATCTGTTCGGGCGTTCGTCGATCGAGATCATCATGGGCGAGGGGGCCGATACCGAACACCGGCTTTACGACCCGCACGCGCGCCGCGCGCTGACCCGCAGGATCGGGGCGATGAACACGACGGCGCGGTTCTATATCCAGTCGGAGCAGCGCTATCTTCAGGCGCTGCTCGATTACATCATGGTCTCGCCGGGCCTCCGGAAGAAGAAGCCGCGCTGGCGCATCTGGCACCCGTTCGAGGATCCGGGCTGTTGGCGGGTGCCGGAATTGCGCGACGCGCTGCTTACCGCGTCGGATCATTTCCCGGTGACCATGGATATCGAGCTGTGAGGGGGCCCGCATGACGCTGAAGGACAGGGTTCGCCTGCTTTACGAGGGCCGCGATACGCGGGCCACGCGGTTCCGCTACTGGCTGCTGGCCTTCGACGCGGTGTCGATCGTGTTCTTCCTTGCGACCGCCATGCTGGAGCTGTCGCCGTGGCTTCTGATTGCCGACGGGGTGATCGCGCTGCTGATCCTGCTGGACTTGCTGGCGCGTGTCTGGATCGCGCCCAACCGCTGGCGGCACATTCGGCAGTTCTACGTGATGGTCGACATCGTGGTGATCCTGTCGCTGATGGCGGCGCCGTTCATCGGGCAGGGGCTGATGATGCTGCGGCTTCTGCGGGCGCTCAGGCTGGTGCATTCCTATCACCTGCTGCGCGACCTGCGCCGCGACTGGCGGTTCTTCCGCCGGCACGAGGATACGGTGGTTTCGGCGGTGAACCTGCTGGTCTTCATCTTCGCGATGACCGCGCTGGTCTACGTGATGCGGGCGCAGGAGCCGGGGCTGGAGAGCTATGTCGACGCGCTTTACTTCACCGTGGCGACGCTGACCACGACGGGGTTCGGCGATATCGCCATGACCACGACATATGGCCGGCTTCTGGCGGTGGTGATCATGCTGGTGGGGGTGGGGCTGTTCCTGCGGCTGGCCAGCGCCATCTTCTCGCCCGCCAAGGTACGGCAGAAATGCGAGCAATGCGGGCTCATGCGGCATGACAGCGATGCGATCCACTGCAAGCATTGCGGCAACGAAATGAAGATCGAGACCGAGGGGGTCGGGTGAGGCACGTCTTAAAACCGACATCCGGGCTTCCTATATCGGGGGCATGACACGTCTGGCCCTGATCACCACGCTGGCCCTGTGCCTGAGCCCGCCCGTGCTGGCCCAGGACACCGAGGCCGAGCCGGAAGAGCCCGGGACCGAGCGCTCGCTGATGGAAGAGGGGGCGCGGATGTTCCTGGAGGGTATCCTGCGGGAGATGGAGCCGGCGCTGCGCGACCTGGAGGGCATGGCGGGAGAGATCGAGCCGGCCTTGCGCGACTTCGCGCAGGAGATGGGGCCGGCCTTTGCCGACCTGCTGGGCAAGGTCGACGACCTGAGCAATTACCACATGCCCGAGATGCTGCCCAACGGCGATATCATCATACGCCGGAAGATCCCGCTGGAGCCCGAGACGCCGGGCGATCCGGAGCTGGATATCGAGCCGGGGGAAGAGATCGAGATCTGATTTCGGTCGCGAGGAAGACCCTGCCCGGCTCCATGTAGGTCAACCGACCTACTGCCCCATCTTGATCGTCGCTTCCGCCTGCAGGGTTTCCGCCAGCGAGCGGAAGCGGGCCTCGGCCACCTCGCCGAAAAGCGGCGCCGCCTCGGGCGAGAGGCGCAGGTCGAGGCGTTTCTTCTTGGGGAACCAGCGCAGTTCACCCAGCCGCGCGTCGCGTTTGAGCCAGAGCATCGCGGCAAAGCGCATGGCCTTGCCCAGCACCTCGGCCTGAACCTGGTCGTCTTCGGAGACCAGCGTGTTGAGGTCCTGGAAGCGCGTGCCCTCGCGCCGGTTGGAATAGCGGTGCAGCAGAGCCAGGCCGAGGAACACCCGTTCGGAATGCTTGAGCCCGCCAAGGTTGGCGCGTGTGGCGTTGTCGAAACAATCCTCGGCGCGGTAATCGGGGTGGGCGCGCCAGCTGACGTCATGCAGCAGGCAGGCGGCCTTGATGATCCGCCGCCGCTCCGGCCGGACGGATTTGAACAGCGGCTCGATGAACTTGTAGACCACCGTGCCATAGCCCGGCACGCGGGCATCGCGCGATTCGGCGAAGGCGCAGGCCTCGATCAGCGGGTCGCGGTCGCGCAGGCGCTGGGGCATCTGTTCGTAGAGCAGCCCCTCGCGGATGCCGTAGCTGGAAATGGCGATGTCGCGGGGCTTGAAGGTCTTGACCACCTCGCGCAGCACTTCCGACGCGATCGGCACCAGCGCCATCCGGCTTGACGAGACACCGGCGCGGTTGCGCAGGTCTTCGGGGTCGGATTTCTCGATATACTTGGCGGTTTCGCGCACCGCCTTGGCCGTCATCCGGTATTCGTGCAGCACGTGCAGCGGGTAGCCGCGGCGCTCCATGTCGATCTTGGCGATGGCCCGCCACGAGCCGCCGACGAGGAACAGGCGGTTCTTCTGCTCGCCGAGGTCATCCTGCATCGACGAGATGCGGTCGCGGATCAGCGCCTTGCGGGCCTTCTTGCCGCCCTTGATGTCGCGCAGCTTGAGCGGGCCCAGCGACGAGCTGAGCCGCCGGCCGACGCGGCCGCCGTTGATCTCGGCCAGCTCCATCGACGAGCCACCGATATCGCAGACGAGGCCGTAGGAGCCGGGCCAGCCCAGCAGCACCCCTTGCGCCGAGAGCCGTGCCTCCTCCTTGCCGTCGATGACGTGGATGTGGATGCCGGTCTCGCGCTCGACCTCCTCGCAGAATTCGGCGCCGTCCTCGGCCTCGCGCACGGCGGCGGTGGCGACGGCGGTCAGCCCGTCGGTGCCGATCCCGTCGCCCAGGTGCTTGAACCGGCGCATGGCGGCGAGCGCGCGGGCGCGCCCCTCGGGGTTGAGCCGCCCGGTTTCGGACATGCCGGCCCCCAGCGCGCACATGATCTTTTCGTTGAAGAAATAGGCCGGGCTGCGGGCCGCGCCGTCGAACACCACCAGCCGGACGGAGTTCGAGCCGATATCGACCACGCCCACCCGGCTCAGCCCCCGGGCCGAGGCCTCGTCGAAAAGCGGTCGCCCGAATGGGCCCCAATCGGTTTCAGCGGGATCGTTCGTGCCGTCCATCTGGCCCTCGGTTGGTCATGCCCAACATATGCGTCAGGGGGCGGAGGTGGTCAATCGCCCGTATGTGTCAATTTCGGAACATCCGCCGCCCCGGCCGAGCCGCGGCCCGACAGAGACGGGTTTTCCATGAAGAATCGGTGGCAGTTGAAGGCGAACTCGCCCTCGGGCCATTCCGCGCGGGTGAAGGCGCCGTCGGGCGCCATCGTCCAGCTTTGGGCGATATCGGCCATGTTGGCGGCCATGATCTGGCTGACGATCTGGGCCTTGACGGTGGCGTTCTCGATCTCGACCAGCGTTTCGACCCGGCGGTTGAGGTTGCGGCCCATCCAGTCGGCCGAGCTGATGAAGACGCGGGCGTTCTTCGACGGCAGCCCGGCGCCGTTGCCGTAACAGACGATGCGGGAATGTTCGAGGAACCGGCCGACGATGGATTTCACGCGGATATTGTCCGACAGCCCCTTCACGCCGGGCCGGATGCCGCAGATGCCGCGCACGACGAGGCTGATCTTCACGCCGGCGGCGCTGGCCCGGTAAAGCGCGTCGATCACGTCGGGTTCGATCAGCGAGTTCAGCTTGGCCCAGATTTCCGCCGGCCGGCCCGCCCGGGCATGGGCGATCTCGGCGTCGATCATGCGGATCAGGTCGTTCTTCATCTCGTGGGGCGAGATCGACAGGTTTTCCAGCGTCTCGGGCAGGGCATAGCCCGAGAGGTAGTTGAACACCTTGGTGGCATCCCGCCCCAGCTTGGCATCGCAGGTGAAAAAGCTGAGGTCGGTGTAGATCTTGGCGGTGATCGGGTGGTAGTTGCCGGTGCCGTAATGGGTATAGGTGACGAGGTTGTCGCCCTCGCGCCGGACCACGGTGGAAATCTTGGCGTGGGTCTTCCAGTCAATGAAGCCATAGACCACGTGCGCGCCGGCGCGTTCCAGCCGGCGGGACTGGCGGATATTGGCGGCCTCGTCGAACCGCGCCTTGAGTTCCACCAGCGCGGTGACCGACTTGCCGTCTTCCGCCGCCTCGCACAACGCCTCGACGATGGGGGAGTTCTTCGACGTCCGGTAGAGCGTCTGCTTGATCGCCACCACGTCGGGATCGCGCGCGGCCTGGGCCAGGAAACGGACCACCATGTCGAAGGTCTCGTAGGGGTGGTGCAGCAGCATGTCCTTCTGGCGGATGGCGGCGAACATGTCGCCGTCATGGTCCTGCACCCGTTCGGGCACGCGGGGGGTGAAGGCGGGCCAAAGCAGGTCGCGCCGGCTGTCGATGACCAGTTCCTTGAGATCGGCGAGGCCGATCATGCCGTCGACCTCGACCACCTCGTCGGGGTTCACGTGCAATTCGCGCATGATGGTGGCGCGCAGGGCGTCGGGGGCGTTGGCCGAGATGTTCATCCGCACCACCTCGCCCCGCCGGCGGCGTTTCAGCGCCACCTCGAATTCGCGGACGAGATCCTCGGCCTCCTCCTCGACCTCAAGGTCGCTGTCGCGCAGGACGCGGAAGGCGCAGTGATCCTTGCAGCGGTAGCCGGGGAAGAGGCTGTGGAGATGCAACAGCAGCAGTTCTTCCAGCGGCAGGGCACGATGCGTGCCCTCGGGCGCGGGCAGGAAGGTGAAGCGGTCGATCTGCTGCGGGATGGGCAGCAGCGCCTGAAGCGCGCGCCGGTCGGATTTCCGTTCCAGCTGCAGGGCAAGGCAGAAGCCCAGGTTGGGAATGAAGGGGAAGGGGTGCGCCGGGTCGATCGCCAGCGGCGAGAGCACCGGGAAGACCTTGTTGAGGAAGGCGTCGGACAGGTAGTCGCGGTCGCTTTCCGACAGGCTGTCGCGATCGAGGATCAGGATGTTCTGCGCCTCCATCTCGGCGCGCAGCCCGCCCAGCGTGGTCTGCTGGCTGGCCAGCAGGCGGCGGGCATTCTCGTCGATCAGGACAAGCTGTTCGGCCGGCGTCAGCCCGTCGGCGCCGGGGTTCGAGCGCCCCTCGCGCGCCAGCTCGCGCAGGCCGGCGACGCGAACATTGTAGAACTCGTCGAGGTTGTTGGCCGAGATCGACAGGAAGCGCAGCCGCTCCAGCAGCGGGACGCGCGGGTTCTGCGCCTCTTCCAGCACGCGCCAGTTGAAGCCCAGCCAGCTCAGCTCACGGTTGAAGAACCGGCCCGGCCCCTCGATATCGAGGTCGGGCAGCTCGACCGGGGCGGGCATGGGGGATTTGAGAAAATCAGCCTTGTGCATACTGCTCTGTTTCTTGCGCGATTTTCGTGACGGGAAGGTGACGGAGTCTGCCTTCACGCGCCGTTATTGTCCAGCAGGTCGCGGGCAAGACCGGTGTTGATCGGCCGGCGCTGCTCGAGCGCGGCGGCATCGAGGCGCTCGACGATGTTTCTTGCGGCATCGAAGGAACGGTCGATGCGCTTGATCAGGAAGGGCAGGGTCGGCGGCGCGGGCGAAAGCTGGCGATCGGCGAAGAGTTTCATCATCACCGCCATCAGCAATTCATCGTCCGGCGGCGCGATCTGGACCGTGGGCGTGCCCTGCATCCGGCTGGCGAGGTCGGGCAGGGCGAGCGGCCAGTGGTTCGGCGCGGCGGCGGCGGTGAAGAGCAGCGATTGCCCCTCGGCCAGCGCGAGGTTGTGGAGGTGGAAGAGCGCGTCCTCGGCCGCGCGGTCGCCGGCGATGGCGTCGCAATCCTCGATCGCCACCGGGCCCTCGGCCAGTGCCGGGATGTCGGCCCCGGCCACCTCGCGCGCCGGGATTATCCGCGCGCCACTCTGGGCTGCCCAGACATGGGCGAGGTGGGTCTTGCCGGCCCCGCGCGGCCCCACCAGCACCAGCTTGCGGGCGGGCCAGGTGTGCCAGCCCTCGATCATCGCCACGGCGGTGGCGTTGGCCGACGATACGAAGAAGTCGTCGCGCCCGAGCGCGGTGCGCACCGGCAGATCGAAGCTGAGCTGCCGGGCCATTACCGGAAGTCGTCCTCGGCCTGGCCACGGTAGAGCGGGCTGTCCTTGTAATGCTGCAGCCCGAACCGCGCCAGCACCCCCAGCGCCGCCGCCACCGGCACCGCGACCAGCATGCCGACGAAACCGAAAAGCGCGCCGAAGACCGACAGCGCGAAGATCAGCCAGACCGGGTGCAGGCCCACGGAATTGCCGACCAGTTTGGGCGTCAGGATGTTGCCCTCGATCACCTGGCCCAGCACGAAGATGCCAACGACCAGTCCGATCGAGACCCAGTCGCCCCAGAACTGGAACAGCGCGAGCCCGATGGCCAGCACACCGCCCACCAGCGCGCCCACGTAGGGAATGAAGGTGATGAGCCCGGCGATGGCCCCCACCACGAGGCCGAATTGCAGCCCCACCGCCATAAGCGCCACGGCGTAATACGTGCCGAGGATCAGGCAGACCGTGCCCATGCCGCGGATGAAGCTGGCCAGCGCCGTGTCGATTTCCCGCGCGAGGCGGCGGATCACCGGGGCGTGGTCGCGCGGCAGCAGGGCGTCGATCTCGGCGACCATGCGATCCCAGTCGTAAAGCAGGTAGACCGCCACCACCGGCACGATCACCAGCAGCACCACCACGTTGATCAGCGAGGCGGCCGAGGTGATGATCGATTCCACGATCTGGCCGCCGCGGTCGCGGATCGTCTCGCCCAGGGCGGTCAGCGACTGGCGCAGGGTCGAGTCCTCATCGACCAGCGCCGGGAACTGGTTGGTCAGGAACATCTGCAGCTCGGCAAAGACGCGCGGCACCGTCTCGAACAGGGTGACGGTCTGGTTCACCAGCGTCGGGATTACCAGGAGCGCTAGAATGACGAAGATCATCACCGCCACCAGCGTGATCAGCATGACCGAGACGGCGCGCGAACAGCCCATCCGCTCGAATCGGTCGGCGATCGGGTCGAGCAGGTAGGCAATCGCCCCGCCCAGCACGAAAGGCAGGATCACGTCGCCCAGGAACCACATCAGCACGAGGAACACCGCCGCCGCGATGCCCCAGTATTTTGCCTGTGTCGAGACGGGAAGTGCCATGGTTGCCCCGGTTAAGCGTCCGTCTACACATTGCCGATGCGGGGCGCGCTTTCAAGGGCGGGGTGAGAGAAACCGCGCCCGGCCGGTCCGATTCAGCCGCGACGGGGCAGGCGGGTACGAAAACCGGGCCCGGAACGCCCGCATGGCTTGTCTCACCCCCGGCAAAGCCATAAACGGGGGGCCGAACGCCACCTTTACGCCACCCATCACGAGGTCCGCCCGATGCGCCTGTCCCGTTACTTCCTGCCCGTTCTCAAGGAGAACCCCGCCGAGGCACAGATCGTCAGCCACCGGCTGATGCTGCGGGCGGGGATGATCAAGCAGGCCACCGCCGGGATCTACTCGTGGCTGCCGCTGGGCTTCAAGGTGCTGCGCAAGATCGAGAACATCGTGCATGAAGAGCAGATCCGCGCCGGGCACAACCCGATCCTGATGCCGGTGCTGCAATCGGCCGACCTGTGGCGCGAAAGCGGGCGGTACGACGATTACGGCAAGGAAATGCTGCGGATGCAGGACCGGCACGGCCGCGACATGCTCTATACCCCCACGGCGGAAGAGCTGGTGACGGATATCTTCCGCGCCCATGTCGGCAGCTACAAGGACCTGCCGATGACGCTCTACCAGATCCAGTGGAAATTCCGCGACGAGGTGCGCCCGCGCTTCGGCGTCATGCGGGGCCGCGAGTTCCTGATGAAGGACGGCTACAATTTCGACCTGACGAAAGAGGACGCGCTGCACGCCTATAACCGCCACCTGGTGAGCTACCTGCGCACCTACGAGCGGATGGGCCTTCAGGCGATCCCGATGCGCGCCGACAGTGGCCCGATCGGCGGCGACGACACGCACGAGTTCCTCGTGCTGGCCGAAACGGGCGAGTCGGGCGTGTTCTATGACAGCGAGATCACCGACCTGAAATTCGGCGACCGCGATATCGACTACAACGATGTCGGCCAGTGCCAGGCGGTGCTGGAGGAATTCACCAGCCGCTATGCCCGCACCGACGACACGCACGAGGAAAAGGTCTTCCACGAGCGCGTGCCGGAAGAGCGCCGGCGCGAGGGGCGGGGGATCGAGGTGGGCCAGATCTTCTATTTCGGCACCAAGTATTCCGAGCCGATGTGCGCCACCGTGCAGGGCCCCGACGGCAAGCCCGTGCCGGTGCACATGGGCAGCCACGGCATCGGCGTGAGCCGGCTGGTCGGCGCCATCATCGAGGCCAGCCACGACGACAAGGGCATCATCTGGCCCGAGGGGGTGACGCCGTTCCACGTGGGCATCGTCAACCTCAAGCAGGGCGACGAGGCGGCCGACGCCGCCTGCGAGGCGCTTTACAAGGCGGTCACCGCGCTGGGGCTCGAGCCGCTTTACGACGACCGCGACGAGCGGGCGGGCGGCAAGTTCGCGACGATGGACCTGATCGGCCTGCCGTGGCGCATCACTGTGGGGCCGCGCGGCCTCAAGAACGGGGTGGTGGAGCTGACCTCCCGCCGCACGGGCGAGAGCGAGGAGTTGCCGCCCGAGCAGGCGATCGCCCGGCTGGCGGAGATCTACGGGCCGCATCACCCGCACCTGGACCGGGCCGAGCCGATGGCGAAAAGCTCGTTCCACACGTGGATGTGAGGCGCACGATGAGCATGCGGACGGCAGGGCTGACACTGGCGGGAGGCGCGCTCCTCTGGGGTGCGGCGGCGCTGGCCGACAGCCTGACCTATCACAACGACCGTTTCGACGTGCACGGCACGCTGCCGGTGGGGTTCGTGGCGGGCCCCGCGCCGCAGAACGGCGACGGGCAGTCCTTCGCGAGCCCCGAGGACAGCGGCGAGATCAGCATCTACGGCAGCTACAACACCACCGACAGCGTGGCCGCCTATCGCGAGCAGACCAAGGCCTTCCACGTGAACGAGGGGGCCGAGATCACCCACGAGGACGGGCAGGACGACTGGTTCGTGCTGTCGGGCAGCGATGGCGAGACGGTGTTCTACCTGCGGGTCGAACAGGGCAAGTCCTGTGACGGCGACGTGGTGCTGGGCCACTGGCTGATCGAGTATGCCGAGTCCGACCGGGCGGTCTATGACCCGCGCGTCGGCAAGATGTCCGAGGGGCTGAACGTCGGCTCCTGCTGAGGCGCGGCGCCTTTCGCTTGACGCAGGCCCTCCCAATGCCCAAGGTCCGCGCAAAATAATTCCGAGGTCCAAGTGGCAGCCAATCCAGCCCCGTTTTCCCGTTTCGAATGGATGATCGCCTGGCGCTACCTGCGGGCCCGGCGGGCCGAGGGCGGCGTCTCGACGATGACGTGGATCAGCCTGATCGGCATCACGCTGGCGGTCTTCGCCCTGATCGCCACGCTGGCCGTGCGCTCGGGCTTCCGGGCGGAGTTCGTCGACACCATCCTTGGCGCCAACGCCCATGTTACGATCTACAGCGGCGGCGATGTCGACCAGCAGACCGGCCGCATCGACCGCACGATCGAGGATTACGAGGCCATGGCCGAGCGCGTCCGGCAGGTGCCGGGCGTGACCCGCGTCGCGCCGCTGGTCAAGGGGCAGGTGATGGCCAATGCCCGCGACCGCAACGCCGGGGTCGAGGTGTTCGGCATCGCGCTCGACGACCTCAAGACCATCCCCCGCATCGCCAACGAGGAAACCTCGAACGGCGATATCGAGGCCTTTCCGGACGGCATCGCGCTGGGCGGCATCCTGGCCCGTGACCTGGGCGTCTCGATCGGCGACAAGGTCAAGCTGATCTCGCCCAACGGGGTCAAGACGGCCTTCGGCACCTCGCCCCGGATCAACGCCTACGAGGTGGTCTATGTCTTCGAGGCCGGGCGCTACGACATCGACAAGACCCGCGCCTACCTGCCCTTCGGCGAGGCGCAGAGCTTCTTCAACCGCGAGGGGCGGGCGGACGAGCTGGAAGTCATGCTGGAAGAGCCCGAGGCGCTGGAGGCGATGGCGGGCCCCCTGCGGCAGGCGGCGGGCGAGCGCGCCTATCTCTGGACGTGGAAGGATTCCTCGGGCAGCTTCCTGCGGGCGCTCGATGTCGAGGATAACGTGATGTTCGTGATCCTGTCGGTGCTGGTGCTGATCGCGGCGATGAACATCACCAGCGGCCTGATCATGCTGGTCAAGAACAAGGGGCGCGATATCGGCATCCTGCGCACGATGGGCCTGACCGAGGGGTCGATCCTGCGGGTGTTCTTCATCTGCGGGGCGTTTACTGGCGTGATCGGCACGGCCTTCGGCGTGCTGCTCGGGTGCCTCTTCGCGATCTATATCGACCCGATCTTCGCGTTGCTCGATTCCTTCTCGGACCAGCCGATCTGGACGCCGGACAGCCGCGGCATCTATTTCCTGCCCGCCAAGCTGCAATTCTGGGACGTGATGTCGGCGGTGGGCCTGTCGCTGGGCCTCAGCTTCATCGTCACCATCTTCCCCGCCCGCCGTGCCGCGCGGCTCAACCCGGTGGAGGCGCTGCGCTATGAGTGACCCGATGCTGCGCCTGAAGGCGATCGAGAAGACCTACAACCCCGGCCAGAAGGGCGAGGTGCGCGTGCTGCGCGAGGCCGGGCTGGAGATTGCCGCGGGCGAGATGGTGGCGCTGGTGGCGCCCTCGGGCGCGGGCAAGTCGACGCTTCTGCATATCGCGGGGCTTCTGGACACGCCCGACAGCGGCACGGTCGAGATCGGCGGCGAGGCGATGACGGGCCTGTCGGACCGCCGCCGTACCATCGCCCGGCGGCGCGAGGTGGGGTTCGTCTACCAGTTCCACCACCTGCTGCCGGAATTCACCGCGCGCGAGAATATCGTGCTGCCGCAACTGGCCGACGGGGTGCCGCGGGCGAAGGCCGTCGCCCGGGCGGACGAGCTGCTGGGACGGGTCGGCATCGCCGAACGCGCCGGTCACCGCCCCTCGGCCATGTCGGGCGGCGAACAGCAGCGGGTGGCCTTCTGCCGGGCGCTGGCGAATTCCCCGCGGCTGCTGCTGGCCGACGAGCCCACGGGCAACCTCGACCCCGTCACCTCGGACACGGTGTTCGACACGCTGATGCAGCTCGTGCGCGGCACCGGGCTGGCGGCGCTGATCGCGACGCACAACCTCGAGCTGGCGGCGCGGATGGACCGGGTGGTCAAGCTCGACCAGGGCGCGGTTGTCGCGGGATAGGGCCTTGGGCGGCGGTGCTTGTGGCGCTGTCGGATCTGGATATTTTTACCAAGAAGAAGCCCGGGGGTGACAGGAATGGCAAAGGTATCGCTGGCCGAGATCGAGGAAGTGACGCGCGCGGCGCTGGAGGCGCATGGCGCCGAGGGCTGGATCGCCGGCGAGGTGGCCCGCGCGGTGCGGGAGGCGGAGAGCCACGGCAACCGGATCTGCGGGCTCTACTACCTGGAAAGCTATTGCCAGCAATTGCGGTCGGGCCGGGTGAAGGGCGACGTGGCGCCGGAGGTCAGCCGCCCGCGCCCCGGCGCGGTGGTGGTCGACGCGCGGCTGGGGTTTGCGCAGCCCGCTTTTGCGCGCGGTTTGCCCGAGGCCGTGGCGGCGGCGCGGGAGTGTGGCGTGGCGAGCCTTGCCATCTGTCACGCCCATACCTGCACCTCGCTGGGTTTCTTCACCGAGCAGATCGCGCGGCAGGGCCTGATCGCGCTGGGCATGACCAATGCCTCGCCCATCGTGGCGCCGCCGGGCGGCAAGACGCGGGTGATCGGCACCAACCCCATCTCCTTCGCCGTGCCGGACGGGCAGGGCGGCATCGCCATGCTGTTCGACCAGTCGACCACCACCGTGGCGCTGGGCAAGATCACCATGGCCAAGGCGGCGGGCGAGAAAATCCCCGAAGGCTGGGCCGTCGATGCCGAGGGCAGGCCCACGACCGACCCCGAGGCCGCGCTGGGCGGCTCGCTGGTCAGCATGGGCGGCTACAAGGGCTGGGGCTTTGGCCTGATGGCGGAATTGCTGGCGGCGGGGATGACCGGCAGCCGCGCGGCGCCGGATATCGCCCCGCTCAAGGCGCCCGAAGGGGAGCCGCACGATATCGGCGATTACTACCTGCTGATCGACCCGGGGATGTCGGGCGCCTTCCATGACCGCTTTGCCCGGATCGCCGAGATGGTGGCGATGGACGAGGGCGCGCGTATCCCGGGCGCCGGGCGACAGGGCGCCGACCCGGTCGAGGTGGATGACGCCGCCTGGCAGCAGGCACAGGCGCTGGCGGGACGCTGAGCTAGCCGCCGCAGAGGCGGCGCAGCATCTCCAGCCCGGCGGCGCGGTCGGCATTGGCGGTGCGGATGATCTCGGCGCTGGCCTCGGCCGAGCAGCCGTCGATCCGGATGGCGCGGCCCCGGCGGTTGGCCAGGTTCGCCATGTAGATCTCGTTGTCGTCGAGCGACGCGAACTCCGCGGGCGAAAAGCGGCGCGGCACGAGGTCGGTCGGGTCGGGTTCCTCGACATCCTGGGCGAGCGCCGCCGGTCCGGTCAGGGCGACGAGGCCGAGCCAGCCGAGGATGGCGCGGCGCGGAAAATGGTGGGCCATGGCTGATCTCTCCTTTGCGGGCAAGCCTATCACGGCTTGGCCGGGCTTCGCCAACGGTTCCGGTCTCTCAGACCTGTTGCGTCATGAAGACGCCGGCCGCCATCAGCCCGATCCCCGCCGCGCGGGACAGCGACAGGGGCGAGACATTGGCCCCGAACAGCCCGAAATGGTCGATCGCCGCGGCGCTGACAAGCTGGCCCAATAGCACGAAGAACACCGCGTTGCCGACGCCGAATCTCGGTGCGACGAAGGTGATCGAGAGGATATAGAAGGCGACCAGTATCCCGGCGAGATACAGATGTTTCGGCGCGCCGGCCACGTTCAGGAGCGCCGAGGGACGGGTGAAAGCCAGCACCCCCAGCGTGACGACGAGCGCCACCACGAAGAGCAGCGCCGCCGCCGCCACGGGCGAGCCCAGCCGCACCCCGAGCGCCGCGTTGAGCGCCGCGAGGATCGGGATGCCGAAGCCCGCGATCAGCATCACGATGGCATAGGTGGTAGTGGCGGGCATGGGCGGAGCCTCCGGCTGCGGTGTCGTTCGGCGCGGAGATTGGCACGGGGAAGGTGCCTGTTCCAGACCATTATGCGGCGCCGGGACGGGGCAAGAGTGATCCGGACGCCGCGTCGCCCGCGTATCACCTGCATGGAGGTATGATATGCGACACATGATAAGCGCGATTCTTGTCACCCTTGCGCTGGCGCTGCCCGCGAAGGCCAACGAGGACATAGAGAAGGTGATCTCGAACCAGATCGACGCCTTCCTCGCCGACGATTTCGAAACCGCCTTCACCTATGCCAGCCCGATGATCAAGGGCATCTTCGGCACGCCCGAGCGCTTCGGCCAGATGGTGCGGCAGGGCTATCCGATGGTCTGGCGGCCTTCGGAGGTGAATTTCCTGTCCATCGACCGCCGCGGCAAGGAGCTGTGGCAGAACGTGATGGTGCGGGATGCCGAGGGCGCGCTCTATATCCTCGAATACCAGATGATACCGGGCGAGACCGGCTGGCTGATCAACGCGGTACGGGTGCGCAAGGCGACCGAGGGCACGGCCTGACGCCGCCGGGGCTCACGCCTTGTGGGCCACGGTGACGAAATGCGTGAGCGAGAAGAAGAAGCGGCCCGCGCGGGCCAGCTCTTCCTGCTCGGCCTTCCATGCGGCGATTTCGGTTTCGGGCAGGTGGCCGTTCTGGCGGGCATAGCCGGCCATCAGGTGCAGCATCATGTTGGCCATCCCGTCGGCGCGCAGGCAGGTGTCGGTAAAGGGCACCGCCCGGCTTTCGCCGAAGGTGAAGCCGGCATCGGACAGGAGCGCCGGCAACAGGGCAGGGACGCAGCGTTCGGCCAAGTGCTCGTCCCACGAGGCCATCATCCGCGCCATCCGCTCCGGGCTTTCGCTGTGCCACGCGAAGCAATCCCAGTGCCAGTCGCCGATCACCAGCCGGCCGCCGGGCCTCAGCACCCGCGACACCTCGGCCAGCGCGGCTGGCACGTCGTCGAGATATTCGAATACCTGTAGCGACACGATCTTGTCGAAGGCCCCGTCTTCGGCGGGGATGGCGGCGGCATCGCCCTCCGCGATCCTCACCGTTTCGACCCCGGCACAGCTTTCTTCGGCCCCGGCGCGCATGTCGGCGCTCGGGTCGACGCCCAGAACATGGCCCGCATCACCCACCGCCCGCGCGATCTCGGCCGTCAGCAAACCCGTCCCGCAGCCCAGGTCGAGCACCCGTTCGCCCGGCCTCGGGTCGAGCGCGCGGAAGTTCTCCAGCCGCCGGCGCACCACGTCCGAGCCGGCATAGGACCGGTCGAGAATGCGGCGCGTGGCCGCGTCGAATTCCAGCATCTGAAATTCCCTTGTCCGAATTATCCCGGTCCCATCCTAGCACAGGTCGCGCAACACGCACCGTGCGGTGTAAAGACATCTCGCTTACCCCTTGCGCATACCCCCCGATTTCACCGGCGGTGCGACCGTACGGTGAGGTAATCCAATTGACATCCGGGCCCGGGACGCCCGCGCGGCGGATGCGGAAAGGGAAAGCGATGAACAAGGCAGTTACCGATGACATCACCTTCATGCCGCCGGCCTTCGCAAGCGGGCTCGACGTCTGGTCGAGCGGCAACGGCACGCCGGGCTCCGACACTTACGACAACTCCCCCGATGCGGCCTTCGTGCCGTCTGATGCCGATTTCGGCGGCGCGCTGGAGCTGTTGAAGACGCAAGCCACCATGAAGCTGCGCCATACCGGCGAGACGCCGATCCTGCCGGGCTGTTACCTGCGCATCCGGGCGCGGGTGAAGGCGATCAGCGGCGCGCTGCCGGATGTGCGCATCGCCGGCTGGGCCGGCGGCGCGGGCGGCGCCCATGTCACGGGCGTCGACGAGACCGGGCCGGAGGTGACGCTGACCACCTATGGCGACGTGGTCGAGGTCAGCGCCATCGTCGGCACCGGCAGCCGCGGCGGCGTCGATATGGCCTGGGGCACCGGGGCGCTCTATGGCCATTTCGGGCTCGACCTGACCGGCCCGAACGGCGGCGTCGTCCGGATCGACGATATCGAGATCGAGGACGTCACCCGCTTCTTCCTGCGTGACCTGATCGGCGTGGTGGACGTGCGCGATTACGGCGCCGTGGGCGATGGCGTCACCGATGATCACGCCGCCTTCGAGGCCGCCGACGCCGCCGCCGACGGGCGCGACGTGCTGGTGCCCGAGGGGGCCTATTTCCTCGGCGACAGCGTGACCCTGCAGGCGCGCGCGCGGTTCGACGGCACGGTCACCATGCCCGCCGACAAGGTGCTGACGCTCATGCAGAATTTCGACCTGCCGGGCTATATCGACGCCTTCGGCGACGAGGAGCTGGCCTTTCGCAAGGCGTTCCAGTCGCTGATCAGCACGCCGCATCACGTCGAGCTCGACATGAGGGGCCTCAAGATCGACCTGCGCGAGCCCGTCGACCTCAAGGCCGCGGTTCCCGATGTCAGCAATTTCGCCCAGCGGCGGCTGATCAGCAACGGCCAGTTCTCGGTCGTGGCCGGGCCCAACTGGGACACCGAAACCTTCACCTCGCAGGCCAGCTATACCACCAGCAGGGGCTACGAGCTCAACAACGTGGCCAACGTGGCGAATATCCCCGTGGGTTCGCTGGTCGAGGGCAACGGGGTTGGCCGCGAGGTCTACGTGAAGTCGAAGAACGTGGGCGCCGGCACGATCGAGCTGAGCCGCGAGCTTTACGACGCGGTGGGCACCCAGAATTTCACCTTCCGCCGCTTCAAGTACATGCTCGATTTCTCGGGCTTCTCGAAGATCTCGAAATTCGCCATCTCCAATGTCGATTTCCTCTGCCGGGGCGATTGCAACGGGCTTCTGCTGCCCACCAAGGGCATCGGATTTCACCTGCGCGACTGCTGGTTCACCTCGCCGCGCGAACGCGGCGTCTCGAGCCATGGCGACGGCTGCCAGGGCATGATGATCGACCGCTGCCAGTTCCTGTCGGACGAGACGCAGCTTCTTGTGCCGAACCGCCAGTCGATCGGTGTCAACATCAACGCCAACGACGTGAAGATCCGGCATAACCGCTGTACCTATTTCAAGCATTTCGCGATCGTGGGCGGCACCAGTTCGGTTATCCTCGGCAACCACATCTTCCAGGGCGATGCCGCCGACGTGGGCCCGCGCAGCGCCGGGATCGTCATGGCGCATACCAACTCGCGGGCGACGATCAGCGGCAACTACATCTGCGACTGCTCGATCGAGTGGACCAACGAGCATGACAAGAACCCCGGTTTCTCCAGCGAGTTCTCGTTCTCGGCGATGAGCATCACCAACAACAACTTCCTGTCGCAAAGCACGGCGCCGTCCTTCAACTTCATCCGGGTCAAACCCTACGGCACCGGCCATTTCATCAACGGGCTCAACGTGACCGGCAATACTTTCCGCCTGTTCGACGGCAATATCGACCGGGTCGAGGGGATCGACACCAGCTTTGCCACGATGGATTTCAGCCGGTTCAGGAACATCACCTTCACCGGCAACGCCTTCAACAACGTCAACACCGTGGTCGAGAACCCGCTGGTGATGGAACATGTCGAGGCCAGCCACAGCGACACCTGGGTGGTCGAACCCTTCCCCAAGCTGCCGTTCGAGGCCTGGGCGCGGACGGTGGAATCGGTCACGGCCAAGGGGGCGATCCGGCAGCAGGGCGGGTCGATCTACTGGGGCATGCCCTATCACCAGGTCCAGCAGGGGCCGAACAAGGACAGGGTCAACCTGCGCTGGGAGACGCCGGTCGAGGGCACGGTCACGATCCGCCTGCGGATCGACACGCCGGCCTGACGCGCCTCAGAACTTCTGCCAGATGCCGAAGGTGATCTTCACCGCGTCGGCATTCACCAGCCCGGCCGCCGCCCCCAGAAGGAGGTGGCGGCCCTTTCCCCGTTTCAGTGCAAGGCTCGGCGCGATCTTCACGTAAGGGTCGGCGTCATCGGGTGCGGCCATCTGAAGCTGCACCATCCACTTGTGCCCGCCCGCCAGCTCGGCGCCCACCGTCAGGTCGGTCTCGAGCACCCCCGTGCCCGCCTCGGAAAACACCGCCCGGCTGTCGAGCGCGACCCAGCCCGCGCGCTCCCCGATCTGGAAGCCCCGGCCGATCGACACCCCCGGCCGCAGCGTCAGCGCGCCATCCACCATGCCCACGCCCATCTCCCACGCCTGCACGATGTCGCCGCCGCGCGCCCCGAACGGGAACCGTGCGAACAACACCGCCTTGGCGAGATCATCCTCCGCCTGCCCGAAATCGAGCCCCACGACACGCCCCCGGCCCACGCCCATCTCGGCGTAAAGCGTTGCATAAGCGCCCGCGCCACCGCCCGCATCCCCCTCGATCGAGAAACAGAGATGCCCCTCGCCCCTCGCCATGGGCCAGGTCCCGGCCGCGGCCATGGATCCGGCCGCTGACGCCAGCAGCAGGACCAGAATCCGCACCATGTCGTTCAGCCTCCACCGCCGAGCCTTGCCGAAACTGGTAAACGCGAGGTTAATCGCCCCCGGATCGCGTCTTGCGCGTTGCCCGTGCCGTTCTAGCTGTTAGGCTGTCCCTGCAAGGAGGGAGTGCCCGATGCCCAAGATCGCCACGACACAGGATGTCCAGACCGTCATCACCACCTTCGAAATGACCCCCGGCACCTGCCAGGACCTGATGGACGAGCTGTCCGCCGCCTACGAGGAGTTCATCTCGAAACAGCCCGGCTTCATCGCCGCCGGCCTGCACGTGAACGACGCCCAGACCCGCATCGCCAACTACTCGCAATGGCGCTCGCGGCAGGATTTCCAGGCCATGCTCCGTTCCGAGGAGATGCGCCGCCGCAACCGCAAGATCCACGAGCTGTGCAAGAGCTTCGAGCCGGTGATGTACGACGTGACGGCCACGTTCGGTTGACCCGCTTCCGACGCAGACGACGACAGCCAGAGCCCGAACCGGGCCCCGACGACGTGCGCGCCGAGCTGCGCTCGCTCACGCGCGAGGTCTCGCGGCTCAACTCCCACAATTTCATCCGCATGCACAACTCCCTGCCCAGGGTGCTGGCCTTCAACTTCGCCCGCGGGCTGGTCTTCGGGCTGGGCTCTGTGCTGGGGGCGACGCTGCTTCTGTCGATCATCGCCTGGTTCCTGAGCCAGGTGGAATTCCTGCCGATCATCGGCGAATGGGCCACCCAGATCGCCAAGCAGATCGAGGAGGCGATGTCGAAATAGCGCAAGTTCCGGGTCGCCGGCATGCGCCGGCCCGTGCCATGTCTCAGCCATGACCAATCCCGCCATCACCCCTGCCGCCGCGCTGATGATGGCCGCCCTCGCCACCGTCTGGGGCGGCTCGTTCTTCCTGGCCGAGATCGCCCTGCGCGACGTGCCGCCGCTGACCATCACGCTGCACCGCGTGGCGTGGGCGCTGCCGGTGCTGTTCCTCGTGATCCGCCTGCGCGGCATCGCCATTCCCCGCAGCCCGCGCACCTGGGGCGCCTACCTGGTGATGGGGGCGCTCAACAACGCCATTCCCTTCTCGCTGATCTTCTGGGGCCAGACCCGCATCGACAGCGGGCTCGCCTCGATCCTCAACGGCACCACGGCGGTGTTCGCCGCGGTGGTGGCCGGGCTGCTGCTGGCCGACGAGCCGCTGTCGCCGCGCAAGATCACGGGCGCGCTCTTCGGGCTGGCGGGGGTGGCGGCGATCATGGGGCCGGGCGCCCTGTCGGGGCTCGACCCCGCCAACCTCGCCCAGCTCGCCATCCTCGGCGCAGCGCTCAGCTATGCCTTCGCCAGCGTCTGGGGTCGCGCCATGCTCTCGGGTACACCGCCCGAGATGAACGCGCTCGGCATGCTGACGGGCAGCACGCTGCTGATGCTCCCGCTCGTCTTGCTGACCGACGGGGCGCCCACGCTGGCCCTTCCGGGCGCCGCCTGGGCCGCGCTGCTCGCGCTCTCCACCCTCTCCACCGCGCTGGCCTACCTGCTTTACTTCGGTATCCTCGCAAGGGCAGGGGCCGCGAACCTGATGCTGGTGACCCTGATGATCCCGCCCGTGGCCGTGGCGCTGGGGGCAGGGGTGCTGGGCGAACGCCTCTCCCCCGGGGCCATCACCGGTTTCGCGCTGATCGCCGTGGGCCTCGTCGTCACCGACGGGCGGGTGATGTCGCGGCTGGGACAGCGCCGCCCGGGCTGATGCGGAACAATGCGGGGCAGGCGGCGGTTTCACTGTCATACCGCGCCGTCACGCGCATTGGAGAGCCAAGATGTACACCCATGTCCTCGTCCCCGTATCCTTCGAAGAAGATCGCGACGCCGCCGGCGCCATGAGCGTCGCCCAGCTTCTGGCCGGCGAGACCGGCCGCGTCACCCTCCTGCACGTCATGGAGCAGGTGCCGACCTACGCGATCTCCTACATGCCGCAGGAATACCTCTCCGAAAGCCGCACGGCGATCGAGGCCGAGCTGGCCGAGATGGCCTCCCGCATCCCGCATTCGCAGGGCATCGTCGTCGATGGCCATGCCGGGCGCACCATCACCGACTGGGCGGCGGGCAACTCGGTCGACTGCATCGTCATCGCCAGCCACCGCCCCGGCATGGCCGACCTTTTGCTGGGCAGCACGGCGCACCAGGTGGTGCGCCACGCGACCTGCGCGGTCCACGTCGTCCGCTAGGCGGCGGCGGCCTTCGGCACGAAAAGACTCGCCGCACCGGCCCGGGCGGGCGTATGCTCGGGGCGCATGTCATGGGGCATGTGTGCATTTCCGAGGCCAAGATGCGTTACCTCAAGTCATTTCTTGCCGCAGGGCTGCTGGCGTTTGCCAGCCCCGCCGCGGCGCAACAGCTGATCGGCGCCTATACCGCCTTCATCGGCACCGACGACCTTTACAACTCCAAGGGCGCCCGCCTGACCCAGCCCTGGCAGGTGCTCCGGCAGGACCGGGCCAATTACCACCGCTACGGCATCCGGCAGGTGGGCGACGAGTGGGATCCGTTCTTCGGCAATGTCGACAACCGCGCGGCGATGGAGCGGATGATCATGAACGGCTCGATGGACCCGGTCGCGCGGCAGAACCTGCTGCAGGGCGGGGCGACGGTTTTCGTGCGCATCTACGGCTCGGGCGGGATCGGGCGGTATGTGGACGTGACGGTGGCGCGGTAGGTTTTGCCGCTGAGGCTTTTCCGTTCGATTTGGTCCGATACACGCCCGGAACAGAGGCCGAAGGCCGCCGGGCGAGCGCCGGCCCGTCCCGGCGGGCAGGCGCTTTGGCGGGCGTGGTGTGAGGTTCTTAGGTTGGATGTACTCGGCACCATAAAGCGTGGGCCACTTACGTTGCAGCGCCTCCCCACGGGCCGGCGCTCGCCCGGCGGGGACAGGTTGAGACCAAAGGTCATCCCGCATACGCCGCCAGCGCAGTCCGCTCTCGCATTCTCTGCCCTGGCCCCTCCGGTCACCGTCCTGTTGCGCCGTAGAACATGGGATCTCCGGCAACGCGCAGGCAATGCGTATAATCGGTTATGTCGGTTATATCGGGAAACTGCTTCCTGTAAGCCCACATCAGTATGCCCATGGCCTCCCAGACCGATGCATCGAACGCGTCACGGTCAGTGCTCAGCGCCTCTGTCCACCGGGACTCCCGAAGCATGTAACGGTCGCCCGCACGGGACAATTCCCAGCTTTCGTCCGGGTCCGGCCCGCGAAACTTTATCGTGTCGAGCCTGTGCATCGGAAGGGCACAGATCACCGTCGCCAACTCGTTGAAAAAACGCATGACCCCGCATTCAGTGTAGCGGTAACCGGTCCCTTCGGCGGAAAACCATACATCCGCACCCAGCAAGGACTGGTAGTAGATCGTGAGTTGGCCGTCGTCGAACAAGTCGGGTGCATAGGACGGCGCCCCCTCCCTTTCACCAAGATGGATTGTAGTGCTCCCCTCGTAAAAGCTTTCAAGGGACGTATCATCGAACGAGATGGTGTTCTCGATAAGTGTAAACATGGCGTCTTCTAAACTCGGGTAGCCGAAACAAAGAAGTGTCGCATGCCGAGGGCGATGCGTCCATTTGCGGGAACCTGAGTATCGTCAGCGCGATGCCACTGAACCCCGTCACTTGACCGTCACCCCCGCCACAGCCGCACCGCATACACCGCAAGCGCCACCGTCTCCCTCAAATGCATCCGCACCCGACGCAACAGCGGCACGCCGGTCAACTCCGGGCAGGATATCTCCGCGTCCATCCCCTGCCGCCGTGCCGTGAAGCCCGCCCGGCGGGCGTGGAACCCGTCCGTCACCAGCCAGACCGACCCGATCCCTTCCGCCGCAAGGAGGGGCAGGGCGAGGCGGATGTTCTCCTCGGTGCTCCCGGCCTCCGTCTCCAGCAGGATCGCCGCGTCCGGCACCCCCGCCGCGACGCACAAGCCTCGGATGGCCTCCGCCTCGGTGGGTCGGGCACCCGGCGGGCCGCCGCTGGCAATAATCCGGGCCACCACGCCGTCCCGGTACAGCCCCGCCGCATGCAGCGCCCGCCGCTCCAGCGCGGCCGAGGGCCGGCCGCCCTCCAGCACCTTAGCCCCCAGCACGAGGGCGGCGGCGGGGCGGGGGGTGTCGGCATTCTCCATGGCCTCACCATGCGCCATCCGCCCGGGCACTCCAAGCCCCCGTTGCGCCGCCTCCGAACGCCCCGTTAACCGGCACCCGGCACCGCCGTGAACACCGACAAAATACCGACGTAATACCGACGTGATACCGACACCGGAAAACCTCGCCATTTCCGTCCGTTAACCCCGATTCGCAAGACCCCGCCCAAATCGCCGCATCCCCTTGCAGATCGGCCCCGTACTGCACACCTCCATAGATGCAAACCACCAGAGGAGACCCGCCATGCAATGCCCCGTCGACGGAGAAACCCTCCAACTCGCCGAACGCGCCGGTGTCGAGATCGACTACTGCCCGAAATGCCGCGGCGTCTGGCTCGACCGTGGCGAGCTCGACAAGATCATCGACCGCTCGGAACCCGAACCGCCCCAGGCCCGGGTCTGGAACGCCGGGGACGACCGCCGCGGCCATGACGGGCGCAAGAAGAAAAAGCGCGGTGGATTCCTGGAAGAAATATTCGATTTCTGAGGCTTGAAGCCCAAAGTTGCAGCAGATTTCGGCCCGGTTCAGATGCCGGGTCGCGGCTTGCGCTTGTGCCATTGTCCCCCGGTCCTCCCGCGGCTAATCTGACCCTGATCAATAGGAGGCCCATGGACATGAACAAGATCATCGCGCTCTGGTCGCACCCCCGCTCGATGTCCACCGCGATGGAGCGCGTGATGCGCGAACGGGGCGACCTGACCTGCGCGCACGAGCCGTTCATGTACTATTACTACCTCAACGTCCTGGAAAAGCCGTTCCCCGGCTTCGACGCCCAGTCGGATCACCCGACCACCTATGCCGGAATCCGCGACATGCTGATCGGCATGGCCGAGGAAAACCCTGTATTTTTCAAGGACATGGCGTATTATGTTCTACCGGAAATCACCAGGGATCCGGCCTTCATGGAACGGGTCACCCACTGCTTCCTGATCCGCCACCCGCTCGCCTCGATCCTCAGCTATCACAGGCTCGATCCGCAGATGTCCAACCAGGAAATCGGGCTCGAGGACGAGTGGAAACTCTACCAGGCCGTCACCCAGGCCGGCCACGACGCCGTGGTGATCGAGGCCGAGACCGTCCGCGCCGACACCCGCGGCACCATGGCCCGCCTGTGGGAGCGGATCGGCCTCGACTTCCGCGAGGAGGCGTTCGACTGGAACAAGAAGGCCCCGCAGGACTGGGAACAGGTCAGCTCCTGGCACGAGCACGCCTCGACCTCCTCCGGCATCCGGGCCGCCGATGCCGAGGAAATGCTGCGCAAGGAGGCCGAGTTCGAGGCCCTGGCCGAGGAGGCGCCCCACCTGCGCGACTACCTGCGGCACCATCTGCCGTTCTACGAACGCCTGTCGCAGGTCGCGCTCGTCCCGTGAACCGCGCTCAGGGCGCGATCATGATCGCGCCCAGCACCTCCGCCTCACCATCTGCCATGCGGATGATCAGCACCTCGCCCGACCGCGTGCTGCGGCCGGTCAGGCCCGAGATGTTGACCTGGTGGGTCACCATCAACCGCGCCCCGGAAGTCTCTGAAATCAGGGCCTTTGCGGCGTTCGTGCTGGCCTCCTCCTCCGAGAAGTCATCGAAGAAGGAGTTGAGCGCCGGCGCCTCTTCGACCGGGCCGACATCGAGCAGCTCCGCCGTCTCGCGGCACCGGCACCATTGGCTGGTGAAGACCCGGTCGAAGCGGATGCCCCGCTCCCGGAACGCCGCGCCGATCGCCCGCGCCTGGGCCCGGCCCTGGTCATCGAGATTGCGCTGGGTGGTGCAGTCATCCAGCGTGAAATCGGCCGGATCGGCGGCCCCGGGCGCCAGCGCGTGGCGCATGATCGCGATGGCGCCGGGCTGGTCCAAAGCCTGCCAGTCATTGGCCAGTGCAAAGGCGGGAAAGAACAGGAAGACAAGAAGAAATCGCATGCGCGCAGACTTAGCCGCGCGGCCCGGATTGTCCAGCCCTCAGGGGGCGGCGCGGGCGGTGATGCGGAAGCGGTCGCCATCGAAGGCGATCTGCCAGGATTTCGCGGCGATCTCGGTGCCGGCCGCGGTGGTGAAGGGGGCGATTTGCAGCACCTCGCCGGAGAGTGTGCCCGTGGCCCCGCCGCCATCGGCAAAGCGCAGGATGACAGGCCCGTCCCCCGGCGCACCGCTCAGGATCGCGCCGGTTGCGCCGGGGTAAAGATGGGTGTTTGTCGCCTCAAGCTCGAGCATCGCTTGCCTCCGCACACCGTCGAAATCTTGAAAAGATTTCGGACCGCATTCTTTTCAGAGACCTCAGCGAAACGCACACCTCTCTCGCAGGTGGATGTCCGAGGTGGTTCTGAAGCGGCTACCGCTTTGGCCTGAGCTCGGCCGGGGTTTTCGGTCGACCCGGCCTGTGCGGCTTCGAGGGTATTCGTCTTCGCTCAGCCGTAAAGTATTCGGAACCGCGCGCCTTTCCACAGGTTCCAGCCGACGGCGGCCAGCCCGGTCAGGATGCGCATCTTCGCAAGCCCCAGGAACCGGGTCCGGCGCAGGCCCCAGTGCCGTTTCCAGTGCCCGAAGATCGCCTCGACCCGGGCACGGGTGACCCCGATCTCGACGTTGCGGGCCTTGTCCTGCGGGCCGAGCCGCTTGTGCTTCGCGCCGCGCCGCTGCACCCGGTCGGCCATGCCCGTCCGCGCCACCAGCGCCCGGCTGCGGGGGCTGGAATAGGCCCCGTCGGCATAGAGCGCCGCCTCGTCGCCCACCACCAGATCCTCGAGGCTGTCCACCTCCGCCCGGTTGCCGGGGCTCACCGCCACCCGCCGCACGAACCCGTCCTCGTCGGCATTGACGAAGGCCTGCCAGCCCCAGACCGCCCGCCGACGGCCCTTCACCGTCAGCTTCACCGCCGAGCCCGCCTCCGGGTCGCGGCGGTCGTAGCCGCTCTGCGCCGCCTCCACCACGGTCGCGTCGATGATCGCGATCCGCCCCTCGGCGAGCACCACACGGGCCTCCTCCAGCATCGCCACGACCTCGGCCAGAACCGCCTCCAGCCGGTCGCCCAGACGCGCCCGGAACCGCCCCAGCGTCGAGGCCTCGGGCACCCCCTGGTCCAGCTCCAGCCGGCAGAACTTGCGGAACAGGAGGTCTCGCGCCAGCTGCGCGGAAAGCTTCACGTCGCTCAGGTCGTACCACAGACCCAGCAGCAGCGCCCGAAAGAGCGTCTGCGCCGGATAGCCCGGCCGCCCCGTCTGCCGCCGCTCCTCGCCCCGCGGCAACAGCGCCTCGATCCGGGACCAGTCGATCACCTCCTCCACCGCGTCCAGCGCCCCAAGCGCGGGATGCTCGAACAGCTCATGGGAGGCGAAAAGGGCGGGCTGGGTGGTGAAGCTCTGTCTCATGGCCAATCATACCACTTCGACGGAAACAGAAGAATCCTCAAAGTTTCGCTGAGGTCTCTTTCAAGAATGCGCGCCAACCCACACATTCTGAACGATTTTCCGAGAGCGGCGTTCCGGGTTCGCAAACACCGCAACACCGTGCCGCGCTCGTTTAACCGCGCCTTAACCAACCCGTGGTTCAGTGCTTCTTGCGCCGTTTCACGTTGCCGCCGCGTTGGCCGGGCCGGCCGGCTGTCGACCGTCCCTTGGCGCCAACGGCCGCGTCGGAGGCCTTCTCGACCGCCTGCTGCCGCGCCAGCGGGTCGTCATGCACGGCAAGATCGACGGCCTCGAGCCGCTTGACCTCGTCGCGCAGCCGCGCCGCCTCCTCGAATTCGAGGTTCTCGGCGGCCTTGCGCATCTCGGTGCGCAGCCCGTCGAGATGGGCCTGCAGGTTGGCACCCACCATCGGCTTGTCGACCTTTGCCGTCACGCGGTTCATGTCGACATCGCCCTTGTAGAGCCCCGACAGGATGTCATCGACATTCTTGCGGATCGTCGCCGGGGTGATCCCGTGCTCCTCGTTATAGGCGATCTGCTTGGCGCGGCGGCGCTCGGTCTCGCCGATGGCGCGCTCCATCGAGCCGGTCATGCGGTCGGCATACATGATGACCCGCCCATCGGCATTCCGCGCCGCCCGCCCGATGGTCTGGATCAACGAGGTTTCCGACCGCAGGAACCCTTCCTTGTCGGCATCGAGGATCGCCACCAGTCCGCATTCGGGAATGTCGAGCCCCTCACGCAGCAGGTTGATCCCGATCAGAACGTCGAAGGCGCCCAAGCGCAGGTCGCGAAGAATCTCAATCCTTTCAAGCGTGTCGATGTCGGAATGCATGTAACGCACGCGGATGCCCTGCTCGTGCAGGTACTCGGTCAGGTCTTCCGCCATCCGCTTGGTCAGCGTCGTCACCAATGTCCGGTATCCGGCTTCCGACACCTTCCGCACCTCGTCGAGCAGGTCGTCGACCTGCATCTCGACGGGCCGGATTTCCACCTGGGGGTCCAGCAGGCCGGTCGGGCGGATCACCTGTTCGGTAAAGACGCCGCCGGTCTGTTCCAGCTCCCATGCCGCCGGGGTGGCCGACACGAACACCGATTGCGGGCGCATCGCATCCCATTCCTCGAACTTGAGGGGCCGGTTGTCCATGCAGGAGGGCAGCCGGAACCCGTGCTCGGCCAGCGTGAACTTGCGCCGGTAGTCGCCCCGGTACATGCCACCGATCTGCGGGACGGACACGTGGGATTCGTCGGCGAAAACAATGGCATGGTCGGGGATGAACTCGAAAAGCGTGGGCGGCGGCTCGCCGGGCGCGCGGCCCGTCAGGTAGCGCGAATAGTTCTCGATCCCGTTGCAGACGCCGGTCGCCTCCAGCATCTCGAGGTCGAAATTCGTCCGTTGCTCCAGCCGCTGCGCCTCGAGCAGCTTGCCTTCGCCGACAAGCTGGTCGAGCCGCGTGCGCAACTCTTTCTTGATACCGATGATGGCCTGCTGCATCGTCGGCTTGGGCGTGACGTAGTGCGAATTGGCATAGACCCGGATCTGTTCGAAACTGCCCGTCTTCGCGCCGGTCAGCGGATCAAATTCGGTAATCGATTCAAGCTCCTCGCCGAAGAAGCTCAACTTCCACGCCCGGTCTTCGAGGTGGGCAGGCCAGATCTCGAGGCTGTCTCCGCGCACCCGGAAGCTGCCCCGCTGGAAGGCCTGGTCGTTGCGGCGGTACTGCTGCGCCACCAGGTCGGCAATCACCTGCCGCTGGTCATAGGCGCCGCCCGCCTTCAGATCCTGTGTCATCGCCCCGTAGGTCTCGACCGAGCCGATGCCGTAGATGCACGAGACGGAGGCCACGATGATCACGTCGTCGCGCTCCAGCAGCGCCCGCGTGGCCGAGTGGCGCATCCGGTCAATCTGCTCGTTGATCTGGCTTTCCTTCTCGATATAGGTATCCGAGCGCGGCACGTAAGCTTCGGGCTGGTAGTAGTCGTAATAGCTGACAAAATACTCGACGGAGTTGTCGGGGAAGAAGCCCTTGAACTCGCCGTAAAGCTGGGCCGCCAGGGTCTTGTTTGGCGCCAGGATGATGGCCGGGCGCTGGGTCGCCTCAATCACCTTGGCCATGGTGTAGGTCTTGCCCGTGCCGGTCGCCCCCAGCAGCACCTGGTCGCGCTCGCCGGCGTCGACACCTTGCGACAGCTCGGCGATGGCGGTGGGCTGGTCACCGGCCGGCTGGAACTCGGTCGCCATGACGAATTTCTTGCCGCCCTCCAGCTTGTCGCGATGCTTCACGTCCGGCGCGGGCGCGTGCATCAGCGGTTCGGATTTGTCGGAATGGGCATAGGGCATGGGGCGAATCCTCGGGGGTTGCGCTAGACTTGGCCTCTTTCCCCGCCAGTTCAACCCGCCATGGCCCGGCCGGCGCCTCTCCTGACAGCAGCAGTCAGTAAGACGGGCTTTCATTGTTCCGAAAATACTCCCGCCGGAGGCATCCGTCCGTGCCGCCGCGCGCCGCCGCCGCAGGGGGAGCGCCCTGCACTGCAAACGCCCTCTTGCCCGGCGGCGCGGATTTTGGAATAACCGCAACGACCCGAAGGAGTTCGCCGATGCCAGCCCGTATCTACAAGCCTGCGCGCAACACCATGCAATCCGGTACCGCCAAGACCAAACACTGGGTGCTGGAATTCGTCAACGAGACCGGCCGCGATGTCGATCCGCTGATGGGCTGGACCTCGTCCTCGGACACGCAGGCGCAGGTCAGGATGCGGTTCTCGTCCAAGGAAGCGGCGCTGGAATATGCCCGCGAGCACGGGATCGACGCGGTGGTGACCGAGCCCCACAATCGCAAGCCCAATGTCCGCCCGGGCGGTTATGGCGAGAATTTCGCCACCAACCGCCGCGGCGCCTGGACCCACTGACAGCACGCGCGGGCGCCCCGGCGCCGACCGCATCGCGCGCGGATTGCCCGCCGGCGCCGGGCGTCGTAAGACAATGCCCGTGCGCGCCTTGCTCCTCATATCCGCCCTGCTGGCCAGCCTTGCCGCCGCCCCGGCGCGGGCGCATCCGCATGTCTTCGTCGATGTCGGGCTGAGCTTCGAGACCGACGGGCAGGGGAACCTGACCGGGGTCGAGGTGACATGGGCCTATGACGACCTCTTCTCGATGCTGATCCTGTCGGATTATGGGCTCGATCCGGATGGCGACATGGCCCTGACCGAGGCGGAACGGGCGGAGCTGATCGGCTTCGACCTTGCCGACTGGCCCGAGGGGTTCGAGGGCGCGCTCTTCATCGACACGGCCGGGGGCAAGCTGTCGCTCGGCCCGCCCGAGGCGCTGTCGCTACGGATGGAGGACGGTCAGATTGTCACCCGTCACCGCCGCCCGGTCTCGACCGAGATGCCCCGGGGAATGACGGTGCGCGCCTATGACCCGTCCTATTATGCCGCCCTGTCGATGATCGGCGAGATGATCCTGCCCGACGGCTGCACCGGTGAGCTTACCCGGGCCGACACGGCGGCAGCCGATGAGACGGTCGAGACCCTCGGCAATACCGGCGCAGAGGATTTCTTCGACACGTTCGAGGTGGGCCGCTTCTATGCCGATACGCTCGAGGTGACATGCGAACCGCTCTCCTGATCGCGGCCGTGTTGATTGCCGGGGCGGCGCTGTGGCTCTGGGCGTTTGGCGGGGCGGGAGACGTGGCCCGCTGGGCGGCCGAGGGCCAGCGCACGACGCAGGAGGCCATGGCGGCGGGGCTGCGCGCGCTGCGCGCGGGCGAGCCCGGCGCCTTGGCGGCGCTGCTGGGCACCTGTTTTGCCTACGGGTTCTTCCACGCCGCGGGGCCGGGACACGGCAAGGTGCTGATCGGCGGTTACGGGGTGGGGGCACGGGTGCCGGCGCTGCGCCTGTCGTTGCTGGCGCTGGCCTCGAGCCTTGCACAGGCGGCGACGGCGGTGGCGCTGGTCTATGCCGGGGTGCTGGTGCTGAACCTGTCGCGGCCGGCGATGACGGGGTTTGCCGACCGGGTGATGGCGCCGGTGAGCTACGGGGCCATCGCGCTGGTCGGCCTCTGGCTGGCGGTGCGGGGCGCGCGGCGGGTGTGGTCGTCGCGTTCCGTGCACCACCATGCTCATGACCACCATGATCACCACCATCACCACGGCCCCGACGGCCATTGCGACACCTGCGGCCACCGCCACGGGCCCACGCTGGAAGAGGCGGCAGAGGTGAAATCGTGGCGTGACGCCGCCATGCTGGTCGGCGCCGTTGCCATCCGGCCCTGCACCGGCGCGCTGTTCCTGCTGATCCTGACATGGCGCTTCGGCCTCGACGCGGCGGGCATTGCCGGGGCCTTCGTCATGGGGCTGGGCACCGCCTGCGTGACCATCGCGGTCGCCGTGGCTGCCGTCACCTTCCGGGAAGGGGCGCTCAGCCGGCTGGCCACGGGGCAGGGCGCCGCCCGCGCGCTGCCCCTGATCGAGATCGCCGCTGGTTGCCTGATTGCCGCCATCGCGGGCCAGCTTCTGCTCGCCGCGCTGTGACGTCTTGCCGCGGTCACGCGGCGGGGGTAGGCGAGCGGGATGAAGGACGCACTGACATACCGCCAGCACGCCCGGGCGACCCTGATGCTGGGCCTGCCGCTGATCGGCAGCCACGTGGCGCAGTTCGCCATCACGCTGACCGATGCGGCGATGCTGGGCTGGTACTCGGTCGACGCGCTGGCGGCCGAGGTGCTGGGCGGCACGACCTTCTTCGTCTTTTTCATCATGGGATCGGGCTTTGCCTGGGCGGTGATGCCGATGGTGGCCTCGGCCCAGGCCGCGGGGCAGGAGCGCCAGGTGCGCCGCGTCACCCGAATGGGCGCCTGGGCCTCGGTGCTCTACGGGCTGGCGGTGCTGCCGGTGCTCTACTGGTCCGGGCCGGTCTTCCGCGCGCTGGGGCAGGACCCGGAGATCTCGGCGCTGGCCGAGGATTACCTGCGCATTGCGGGCTTTGCCACGCTTCCGGCACTACTGGTGATGGTGCTCAAATCCTACCTCGCGGCGCTCGAGCGGACGCAGGTGGTGCTGTGGGTCACTGTGGCGGCGGTCGGCCTGAACATCGTGGTGAACTACGCGCTGATCTTCGGGCATTGGGGCTTCCCCGAGATGGGGGTGCAGGGCGCGGCCATCGCCTCGCTCGCGGTCAATATCGCGTCCTTCGTGGTGCTGGCCATCTACGTGGCCATCGCCACGCCCGAGCACACGCTCTTCCAGCGGGTCTGGCGCCCGGATTGGGAGGCACTGGGCCAGGTCTTCCGCCTCGGCTGGCCGATCGGCATCACCAACCTCGCCGAGGTCGGGCTGTTCGCCGCCTCGACGGCGATGATGGGCTGGCTGGGCAAGCTGCCGCTAGCGGCGCATGGCATCGCGATGCAGGTCGCCTCGGTCATGTTCATGGTCCATCTGGGCCTGTCGAACGCCGCCACGGTGCGGGCAGGGCAGGCCTTTGGCCGCGGTGACGGTCCGGGGCTAAGGTCAGGGGCACTGGTGGTGCTGGTGATGTCGGGGGTGGTGGCGCTGGTGACGGTGGCGATCTTCCTGCTTTTCCCCGAGCCCCTGATCGGCCTGTTCATGAGCCCGTCGGAGCCCAACCGCGCGGGCGTCATCGCCGTGGGCACCGGCCTTCTGGCGGCGGCGGCGCTGTTCCAGCTGATGGATGCGGGGCAGGTGATGGCGCTTGGCCTGCTGCGCGGGGTCCACGACACCCGCGTACCGATGATCATTGCCGCGATCAGCTACTGGGGCATCGGTGTGCCGGTCAGCTACGTGATGGGTTTCACGCTGGGCTGGGGCGGTGTCGGCATCTGGCTGGGGCTGGCGGTGGGGCTGGCCTTTGCCGCGGTTTTCATGCTGGCCCGGTTCTGGGGCTGGTCGGCGCGGAACGTGGCCGCACGGATGGGATAAGCCGCTTGCGGATGACGATTCCGTGCTATGCTGCGGAGGTTTCATTGTCAGGAAGGACTGGCCGCCATGGAGTTCAGGGAATTCGCGCGTCTCGAGGTCGACGGCTGGTCCGACGAAGGGCTCGCCGACACCTATGTCAACCGCTTCTCCAAGGCCACGGACATGGCGGTCGCACCGATGCTCGCCTGCCTCGAACCGGGCTGCGACATGCTCGATCTGTGCTGCGGGCAGGGCAATCTCAGCGCCGCCGCCCACGCCGCCGGTTTCCGGGTGACCGGGCTCGACTTCTCGCGCGAGATGCTGGCCCACGCGCATGAGCGGGCGCCGGATGTCGTCTTTCTCGTGGGCGACGCGCAGGAGATGCCGTTCGACGACGACGTCTTCGACGCGGTGACCTGCGGCTTCGGCCTGATGCACGTGCCCGATCAGCCGAAGGCGCTGGCCGAGGTGGCCCGCGTCCTGCGCCCCGGCGGCCGTTTCGTGATGGCCAGCTGGCACGGGCCGGACGTGTCGGAAACCTTCGCACTGCTCTACGGCAGCGTGCGGGCCCACGGGGCGGCCAGCGTGACCATGCCCGAGAGCCCCGACTTCCACCAGTTCGCCCAGGAAAAGACCGCACGGAAGCTGTTCAGGAAGGCCGGGCTGACGCTCGATCGGTTCGAGACCATCGACTGCTGCTGGGAACTCGACAATCCCTCGGACGTGGTCGAGATCTTCCAGAACGGCGCGCCGCGGGCCGGCTACCTGCTGAAAAACCAGCCCGAGGAAAACCTGCGGGCCATCCGCCGGGCCATCACCAGGCGGGCGCGCAAGGATTTCGCCCGTGACGGAGGCTGGACCGTGCCCATGCCGGCGGCGCTGGCGGTGGGAATCAAGGGCTGAGGGACAGCCCTCAGCCGCCCTGTTCCTTCATCAGCCGCTCGGCCTTCTTGCGCACCAGCACCGCGCGCAGGTCGTGCATCGCCAGCAACAAAGCGTCGCTCACCAGTTCGAGCTGCTCGTCGGTGGCCTTGGACTGGGCCCAGTGGGTCGTGGTGTTGAGGTAGTCGACCGCCCTGTGAATGTCGTCGATATCCCGGTGGGCGAGGATTTCCAGCCGCTCGGCCATCCATTCCTCGATCACGCTCAGGTCGCGCTCGGTCAGGTCACGGTCGCCATGCGGCTTGATCTGGCCGTTGCGGATGTTGACCACGGCGATCTGGTCCATCTCGATGCGACGCTGACGGTTCTCGGTGTCCACGCGGAACACGAAGGCGCCGTTTTCGCGCACCCGAAAGTAGTATTCCGGCAGATCGTCCGACATCGCCCCTCGGCTCTCAGGTCAGCGCGGCGCAGAAATTCGCGATGCGCTTGCAGGCCTCTTGCAGGGCCTCGTCCGAGGTAGCGTAGCTGACCCGGAAGGCCGGGGAAAGCCCAAATGCCGCGCCGAAGACCACGGCCACGCCGGCCTCTTCCAGCAGCGCGGTGGCGAAGGTTTCGTCGGTATCGAGCCTGGTTCCGGCGGCGGTGGTCTTGCCGATCAGCCCCTCGATCGAGGGGTAGACATAGAACGCGCCCTCGGGCGTCGGGCACTCGATCCCGTCGATGGCGCGCAGGCCTTCGAGCACGAGGTCGCGGCGGCGGCGGAAGGTCTCGTTGTTGGGCGCGATGAAGGCTTGCGTGCCGTTCAGCGCCTCGACCGCCGCCCATTGGCTTATGGTGCAGGGGTTCGAGGTCGATTGCGACTGGATCTTGCGCATCGCGGCGATCAGCGTCTCCGGCCCGCCGGCATAACCGATCCGCCAGCCGGTCATGGCATAGGCCTTGGAGACGCCGTTGCAGGTGAGGGTGCGGTCGTAAAGTGCGGGCTCCACCTGCGCGGGCGTGCAGAATTCGAACCCGTCATAGGCCAGGTGCTCGTACATGTCGTCGGTCAGAACCCAGACATGCGGGTGCCGCATCAGCACGTCGGTCAGCGCCTTCAGCTCGTCCCACGAATAGCCCGCGCCAGTGGGGTTCGAAGGCGAGTTGAAGATGAACCAGCGGGTCTTGGGCGTGATCGCCGCCTCGAGCGCCTCGGGCGTCAGCTTGAAACTAGTCTCGATCCCCGCCGGGGCGATCACCGGCTCGCCGCCCGCCAGTAGCACCATGTCGGGGTAGCTGACCCAGTAGGGCGCGGGGATCACCACCTCGTCGCCGGCATTCAGCGTGGCCATCAGCGCGTTGTAGAGGATCTGCTTGCCGCCGGTGCCGATGCTGACCTGCTTCGGCGTGTACTCGAGCCCGTTGTCACGTGCGAACTTGGCGCAGACCGCCTCTTTCAGTTCGATGATCCCGTCGGGCGCGGTATAGCGCGTCTTGCCCTCCTCGATCGCGCGAATCCCGGCCGCGCGGATGTTTTCCGGCGTCGGAAAGTCGGGTTCCCCGGCGCTCAGGCTGATCACATCCTTGCCGGCCGCCTTCATCTCCTGCGAAAGCGCGGTGATCGCCATGGTCGGCGAGGGTTTGACGCGGGCAAGTGTCGCGGAAAGGGAAATCATTTGGCACTCCGGTTGGAATAAGCGCGCGAACGCTCTATAGTCTGGGTTCGAGTTCATCAGTGACAAACCGGAGCATTGACCGGTTGTAAAGCCCCGTCTCCCGAAAGACCAAAGAAAGGACTTCCCATGAACGCCCAGACCGAGGATGGCTGGTACGACCCGAACGCAACCACTTTTGGCGACCGTGTCGCCGGGGCGCGCGAACAGGCCGGAATGAGCCAGGCCGACCTGGCAAAGCGACTTGGTGTCAAGCTGAAGACGCTCAAGTCGTGGGAAGACGACCTGAGCGAGCCGCGCGCCAACAAGCTGTCGATGATGGCCGGGATGCTGAACGTCTCGCTTCTGTGGCTGCTGAGCGGCGAGGGCCCGGGCCCCGATGGCCCCGAGGACGTGACCGAACTGTCGCAGGATGTCACCGACCTGTTGATGGAAATCCGCGATATCCGTTCGCAGCTGGCGCTGTCGGCGGATCGGCTGGGCCGGCTTGAAAAGACGCTGCGTGCCAAGCTGCGCGAGGAAGCGATTGCCTGAGCTCCGGCCTGCCGGCGAAACGGCGCAGAACCGGCTGAAACGCTTGCGGATGCGCTCGATGCGGCGCGGCATCAAGGAGATGGACATCATCCTGGGCCGCTTCGCCAAGGCAGAGCTTGACGCGCTCGACGCGGCCGGGCTCGACCTGTACGACGCGCTGCTCTCGGAAAACGATCACGACCTCTATGCATGGATCACGGGGCAAAACGCCCCGCCGGAGCATTACGCGGGGCTGATCGACCGGATCGCACGGGGCAGCACCCCGGCGAGTTGAGTCGAATTTTATCTATCGGCGCCCTGTTTACCACTTCTTGGGCATTTGCGGGCTATCACCGGCTTCGAGCAGTCACGCACGGAGCCGAGAATGAGTTTGCAACATCCCCCTCTGCTGTCGCCCGAGCAGCAAAGCTTCATGGCGGGCTATCTGGATTCGCTGGCCCTGGTCGAGCGGCTGCACCGGCTGCTGCTGGATGTCATCAAGGATGAATTCGAACGGCTCGGCGTGCTCGAGATCAACGCGGTGCAGGCACTTCTGTTGTTCAACATCGGCGATAACGAGGTGACGGCGGGCGAGTTGAAGACGCGCGGCTACTACCAGGGCAGCAATGTCAGCTATAACCTCAAGAAGCTGGTCGAGATGGGCTATATGCACCACCAGCGGTGCGAGATCGACCGCCGCTCGGTGCGGGTGCGGCTGACCGAAAAGGGGCGCGGCATCCGCGCGATCATCTCGAAACTCTTCGCCGGCCATGCCGAAGGGCTGCAAAGCAAGGGCGTGCTCGGCAATGACGGTATCGACCAGATCAACACGTCACTGCGCCGGGTCGAGCGGTACTGGGCCGACCAGATCCGCTATATCTATTGACGTCCCGGCCCCGGTCGGGTGGCCCGATACGGCGGCCGGCTGAAGCTCCCGGATCAGCTTGCGGCGCATGGCCCCGGCGAAATCCTCGTAATCCAGCGCCGCCACCACGAAGGCGCCCGGGCCCCGGATCACGTAGGTCTGGTAATATCCCATTAACGATTTGACGTTGTGGCGGTTCTTCGTCGTGTTCGACGGCCCGTCGGGCCCGATCACCAGCCCGTTGATGATCACCGGCCCTGTCTCCTGCGGCTCGATCAGCCGGGGATGGCGACCAATGTTCGACGGGCCATCACCGGAAATGTCGAGCGTCAACTGCCAGCAATCCGATTGGGTCTGAAGCTCCGTGGCGCCGAAGACCATCGCCGCGCCGATGGCGGTGGACGGGTTGTTGACCGGCATCGCCTTGGTCGTCCGCAGCACGTCGGCCGCGGCCAGCAGGTCGGCAGGGCCGGTGATGTCCTGCCAGGGGATCACGACACGCTGATGGCCTTGCGCGCTCCACTCGAAGACCATCAGCCGCACCGGCGCCTCGGGGTATTGCAGGAAGGCTTCCTGCATCTCCGGATCGAGCAGGGCCGCGGCCAGACCGTCGAGTTGCAGACGGTATTCCCACATGTCCACCGACCCCGATACGTCGAGCCCCAGCGCCAGCGCCTGCCGGCAGGCGGAATGTGCCGGGGCGGCCAGCATCGCCACCACGACCAGCAGGAGGCGCGCCAGCCCCCTCATCCGCGCGGCCGCCGCGTGCCGGAATCCCCCAGCATGATATCGTTGATTTCGCGGTATAATTTCTTCGACATCGCCGCGCTGAAATCCTCGAACCCGTTGGCGACGACGAGGAAGGATTGCGGCCCGCGCAGCACCTCCTTGCGGTAATAATCGGCCACGCCATCATAGCGTTCAAGGATCACCAGCCCGTTCACCGTGATCCCGTCGAACGGAAAACTCCGATACGCCGCCGCCGGCCCGAACCCGTAATTGTTGATCCCGTCGCCCGAGATATCCACCACCTGCCGCTGGCAATCCGGGGCCCGGCCCATCAGCTGCGCGGCAAAGCCGAGCGCCTGGCCGATGGCGGTGGGATAGCCTTCGTGGCTGCGCGACATGGTGCCCACGGCCACGACCGCGCGGTCGATATCGCGCGTCGTCCGCAAGAGCGACCAGTCGAGATGCAGCTTCTGCTGATAGAACCCGCTCCATTCGAAGACGGCCAGCGCCACGTGGCCGTGACCGCCATAGAGGATGGCGTGGCGCACGTCCTCGCTGTCGAGCGCGGCGGCCAGGCCCAGCCGCTGCAGCTCGTATTCATCGGCATCGACCGAGGAGGACACATCGAGCGCAAGGATCAGCGCCAGCCGGCAGGACGCCGCGGCGGGAGCTGCCATCACCAGGCAGGCCACCGCCAGCAGCGCCCGCGCGCCCCTCATCCGGGCACCTGCCGGGGCAGGGAATGTGGCACGCGGCCAAGGATGATGTCGTTGATTTCGCGGTAGAGCTTCCTGGTCATCGCCTCGCGGAACTCGGCGAACCCGTGGGCCACGACCATGAAGGCCCCGGCACCGTGCAGCACTTCCGCCCCGTAATAGGACAGGACGCCTGGGTCGTCGCCCAGGATGACCAGCCCGTTCACAGTCACGTCGTCGAGCGGGAAATGCCGGTACGCCTCGCGCGGGCCGTAGCGGTAGTTGTTCACGCCGTCGCCCGACACGTCGATCACCCGCCGCTCGCAATGCGGGACCCGTTTCAACAAGGTCGCGCCATAGCCGATGGCCGGGCCGATCGAGGTCGGGAAGTTGTCGTGGCTGCGCTCCATCCCGGCCAGCGCCGCGACGGCGCGGTCGATGGCGGCGGGAGAGGTCAGCGCCAGCCAGTCGAGTTGCAGCTTGTGCTGGTTGAAACCGCTCCATTCGTAGACGGAGAGGGCGACGTAGCCGCCCGCGCCGGTCAGGATGGCATGGCGCACCTCCTCGGCATCCAGCGCGGCGGCCAGGCCGGTGCGCTGCAGGGCATATTCCTCGGCGTCCACCGACGAGGACACGTCGAGCGCGAGAACAAGGGCAAGGCGGCAGGCGGCTTGCGCCTGCGCCGTGGCGGCCCACAGAAGGCAGGCGGCCAGAAGGGCGGCCGCCCTTACCAATGGCCGGTGTTTTCCATGCTGGCCCAGGGCTCGGCCGGCTCCAGCGCCTCGCCCTCCTGCAGCAGTTCGACCGACACGTTGTCGGGGCTGCGCACGAAGGCCATGCGCCCGTCGCGGGGCGGGCGGTTGATGGTCACGCCGTTATCCTGCAGGTGCTGGCACATCTCGTAGATATTGCCGACCGAATAGGCGAGGTGGCCGAAATGGCGGCTGTCATCGGGCAGGGCGTCATCGCCATCCCAGTTGTAGGTCAGCTCGACCGGGCAGTCCTCGTGCCCTTCGGGCGCCATGAAGACCAGCGTGAAGCGGCCGCCCTCGCTGTCCATGCGCCGGGTTTCCTTCAGGCCCAGCAATTCGTAGAATTTCATCGATTTCTCGAGGTCCTTCACCCGGACCATCGTATGCAGATAGCGTACCCGCATCCTGCGCCTCCTGTCTGTTTTCGCGTTCAGACAAAGGATAGACGGCTGACGCGCCCTGTCGAGGGGGAAGGGCAGGCGGGGCGTTCAGAATTCCGAGCGGATGCCGAAGGACACGGCGGTCTGGTCGACATCGAAGCGGCTGATGTTCGAGCGGCTTTTCTCGGCGTTGATGGACACGACCGGCACGAAGCCCATGTAGCTGTAATCCTGGAAGGTCGCGGTCACCCCGCCGAACCAGGATTCGTCGGTCCGCCCGCCGCGCACCGGCAAAAGCACCCAGTATTCTTCGTAATCGAGGATGCTGTGGCCCAGCGAAAGGCTGAGCTCGGCCGGCCCGATCTCGCGCCCGAGCGTGTAGGTTGCGACCACCGACCATTGCTGCGAGGCCCGGTTGCGCCCGTCGCTTTCGATATCGCGGTATTGCAGCTGCGCGCCCAGTTCCCCGCCGGTGTCGAGCGCATAGCTCAGCCCGGCGGACACCGAGTAGACAGTCGCATCGGTGATCGGGGCGACCTTGTCGAACTGTTCCTCGACATGGGTGCCAAGGTTGAGGTTCAGCTTGTCCGTCAGCTTTTGCAGCCGCCGCACGCCGACCCCGGCGAAATCGTAGTAGGGAGAGCCGCCGTACCAGGCGCGGCCGCCGTTCGCGTCGAAGCTCCAGTAGCCGTGCTTGCCCGGCGCCCAGAGGTGGCTGACGCCCAGTTGCAGGCGCAGCGAGGAGATGTCGTTGCCGCTGAAGCCGGGCACCGGGTCGTTGAAGCGGATCTCGCGCGAGAGCAGCCGCCCGGTGATGTGGGTTTCGTGCCCCTCGCTTTGCTGCACGCGGTAGGAGGCGCGCAAGTCGGTCTTGGCCACGACGCCGCTGATCGCCCGCGCGCTGGGGCTGAGCGTGCCGACCAGGGGCGAGCCCTCGATCAGGTTGTAGGGGCTGTTCGACCCGTTGTTGACGTTGTCGGACGGGTTGATCGAGACCTGGAACTCGAACCGCAGGGGGTTGGTGCGCCGGACCTTGCGGAAGGCCTTGACGTACTGGCTGCGGATTTCCTCGTTCGGGGCGTAATGCACCGCGCGCCGCAGCCAGAGCTGCGAGACGGTATAGCTGTCATCGGCAAAAGAGAGCTCGGCGGCCAGCTTGGCCGCCTCGAAGCGCTGCACGTCGGTATTGGCGACGCGGTAGGCGCGGGCGGCGGATTTGCGGCCCGTCCTGTAATCCTTCAGCTGGCCCAGGGCATGGGCCCGCAAGAAATGGGCGTGGCCGTTGTCCGGATTGGCCGCGATCAGCCCCTCGGTCAGTTCGAACGCCGTCCTGGGCTGGCCCTGCCGCAGCGCCTGTTGCGCCAGCGCTTGGGCGTGGGTCAGGGAGAGCCGGACCATGGGTTCGTCGGGTGCGGCCGCGGCCTCGTCGGCATGCGGCTGGCCGGCCCCGCCCGCAAGGACGAGCCCGGCCAGGCAGATGGCCAGCCGGCGGCCGGCCTTACGGCGTTCCGGCATCGGGATTGACATCGTTGCAGATGGCCGGAGAGCCCGGCATGCCGCACTGATCCAGCACGAAGATGCCGCTTTCCAGTTCCGACTCGAGACCGAGGTTGTCGTTGACGCCGTCGAACTGGTCTAGTTCGACCCCACCGGCCACGGCGCCGGCATCGGTGCCGCCGAAGACGCCGGAATAGGTGCCGATCTGGGTGTTGGCCGTGGTGCCCGAAAGAGGGTCGCGGGTGTCGTATTCGACCGTGCCCGAGAAGGTGCCGTTGGCCTCGATGTCGGTGATCACCAGAACCACCGAGGGCAGTTCCGAGATGACGTTCAGGTCGGTGTCGAGCAGTTCGCGGTTGTAGATGTTGCCCTCGACCGTGTTGTCGGCGAAATCGGCGTTGATGAAGGCGTCGCCGTGAATCACCAGCGCCTGCGACACCAGAAGCTCGGGGTCGGTCACGCCGGTGGGCAACAGGTCGGAGCCGTTGGGATCGCCGCCATTGGTGACCGCCACGTAGCGCCCGGCATAGGTGACGAGACCGCTGTCCTCGGTCACTTCCGGCGGGTCGTAGGCGCCGTCGCGCTCGAAATGTGCGCCCATCAGCGACCGGTTGCGCGGGCCGGGGCTGGACACGGTGCCGGCGCGGACCGAGCCGTTGGTGCTTTCGCGGGCATAGGCCGTGTAGTGCCGGTCAAGCGGATCTTCCTGGATGGTGAATGCGACATAGCCGTCCTGATCGAGCCCCGGCGCGCGCCGGTAGGTCGCGCTGTAGGGAACCTCGTCGAGGCTGAGGCCCTCCACCACCAATGTGCCACTGGCCGCATCATAGGAAACGTTCGTGACGTCGCCGGCGATACCCGCGGGGACGCTGACCGGTGTTTCGGTCGTGGGCTCTTCCTCGTCCGGCGTTTCGTCGCCGGGGTCGGGAACCTCGCCTGTTTCGGTGTTGGCGAATGGATTGCTGCCGGATGCACACCCCGCAAGAAGGGCGCAAACCAGCAGGCTTGCCACTGTCTGTTTCATGCTGTCACTGCCTCAATCAGTGTATTTTTTGTGTTTTGAATGAAATTCAGGAGATTACACCGCGAAGTCAATGTTTTCCTTTACCCGGATTCCGGGAAAAGAGGGGGTGTTGCAGCTCAGCCGATACCCGATATTGAAGTTTCTCCCGGCGCCCCCGCAAGATATAGTTGGCCCCGACTCACTCTTGTGGAAAGGACCAGGCGATGCCCCTCAGCCCCGAGCAGCAGGCCGAAATCGACGCGCAGCGCAACAGCCGGCAGGAAACCCGCCGCGTGGTGTCGGAGGGGATGGAGGCGCATCTCTACACCGCCTACCCGGTACTCGACCACGGGTTCATCCGGGTGATCGATTACATGGGCGACGATGCCGCCATCTGCCAGGCCGCAAGGGTGAGCTATGGGCGCGGCACCAAGTCGGTGACCAATGACGAGGGGCTGATCCGCTACCTGATGCGGCACTGGCATTCGACGCCGTTCGAGATGTGCGAGGTCAAGCTGCACGTGAAGCTGCCGGTCTTCGTGGCGCGCCAGTGGATCCGGCACCGGACGGCCAACGTCAACGAGTATTCCGCCCGGTATTCGATCCTCGACCGGGAGTTCTACATCCCGGCGCCGGAACACCTGGCCGCGCAGTCGGTGGTGAACAACCAGGGCCGGGGCGAGGCGCTGACCGGGGAGGAGGCGCAGCGGGTGCTGGAGTATCTCAAGGCGGATTCCACCCGCGCCTATGACCATTACGAGGAGATGATCGGGCAGGAGGGCCAGCAGGGGCTGGCGCGCGAACTGGCGCGGATGAACCTGCCGGCGAATATCTACACGCAGTGGTACTGGAAGGTCGACCTGCACAACCTGCTGCATTTCCTGCGGCTCAGGGCGGATGCGCATGCGCAGTACGAGATCCGGGTCTATGCCGAGGAGATCTGCAAGGTGGTGGCCGACTGGGTGCCCTTCGCCTACCGCGCCTTCGAGGATTACCGCATGGGGGGTGCGACGCTGTCGGCCACCGCGCTGGACTGTGTGCGGCGGATGCTGAAGGGGGAAGAGGTGACGCAGGAGAATTCCGGCATGTCCAAGGGGGAATGGCGGGAGTTCCAGGGGGTATTGGAAGGTTAATGAAACGTTAACGGGCGGGGTGGAATGGCCGGGTTCGTTGATTGGGCGGTGATGGATGTTCGGAGTAGACGACCGCGCCAAAGAAACGGTTAAGCACGCAGAACGTTGCGCTCGTCCCGGTATGCCACACGCCCGGAACAGAGCCGCGCCATGGCGCGGCGCCGGGCGAGCGCCGGCCCGTCCCGGCGGGCAGGCGCTTTGGAGAGGTCGCGCGACGTTTCGGTCGAGGATGTATTCGGAACCATAAAGCGGCAGCCATAACCGTTGCAGCGCCTACCCACGGGCCGGCGCTCGCCCGGCGGAGCCCGTCCGGCACGGCGGTACCCACGACAATCACCCACCTACCACCCCGAAACGCACTGTTTCGCCTCAAAAAACTTTGACAGCCCCCGCCGAAGCGGTACCATTCCGGGCAGAGGTTCCTCCAAAGCCTTTTCAGTAACCTTAGACGAGGTCCATATGCGCATTTCCCTCTCTCTCACGGCCGCCGCGCTGGCTGCGCTGACCGCCGTGCCCGCGATGGCCGACGGCCCGCGGCTTTACCCGGTGCCGACCGCTGCCAATTACTGCCCGGCCGGCTTGCAGCCGATCACCATCAACGGCGTCATCTGCTGCGGGCAGCCGAACACCAACGTGACCTGGTACGAGATGAAGCGGCACCCGGTCTATCGGGCGGCGAGCTATACGCGGTCGTATGATTGCCCCGAGGGCACCAAGGGCTGCCAGTAACGACGAGATCCCCTTCGAACAGGGTGGGCGAAAGGCGCGGAGCGGTGGGCTTCGCGCCTTTTGTATATATAGAGTATATACAGGTGTGTCATGACTCTGTTACATTGCCGGAAAGAGCAGTGGAGGAGAGGACACGAGGCCCATGCGCGTATTCCTGGTTATCGCCCTGGCCTGCCTTGCCGGCGGCGCCTCGGCAAGTTCGCCCATCGCGGAGGTGATCTGCGAGCCGACGGAGAAGATGACGCAGAAGCTGTCGCGGCAGTTCGGGGAGCAGTTGCACAGCTGGGGCACGCGGGGCCCCGAGCAGGTCATGCAGGTCTGGACCGACAAGCGGGGCGACTGGACAATGGTGGTGTCCTACGCGACGGGCACATCCTGCATCGTCGCGATGGGGGAAAACTGGGAGGGGAACCAGGCCGAGGACCCGGCCTGATTTTCGTGAAATGACAGTGGCTTGGCTGAATCAGAGCAGCTTGAGGTCACCCGCCATCTGGCGCCCGTCGCGCCCGTCCTGCAACTCGTATCCAACCTTCTGGTTGTCTGCGAGGCCGGTCAGGCCCGATCGCTCGACGGCCGAGATGTGGACGAACACATCCTTACCGCCTTCGTCGGGGGCAATGAACCCGTAACCCTTGGTGGTGTTGAACCATTTTACGGTGCCGGTCGGCATGCCGTATCTCCTTCCGTGTCTTCACTTTCCCGGGTGTGTGGCCCGGGTCTTGCCATGCGCAAACGAAACAGACCGGCCACGATATGCGAAGTCGGAGGCTGCCAGGTCCGCGTCACGTCCTTGATGATTGCACCGGCATTGTAAAAAGCAAGCAAAACCCACGTGATCTTCGGGCCGGGGCGCGGTATCAGGTGAAAAAATGGGCGAGGCGAGATGATAGTTTACGGATTGAAGACCTGCGATACCTGCCGGAAGGCGTTGAAATCGTTGGGCAATGCCGAGTTCCGCGATGTCCGGGCCGACGGGGTGCCGGGGGAGGTGCTGGAGGCGGCCCATGCCCGGTTCGGCATGTCCTTGCTCAACACGCGGTCGACCACGTGGCGGGGGTTGGACGAGGCGGAGCGGGCGAGCGAGCCGCTGGCGCTGCTGGCGGCGCATCCGGCGCTGATGAAGCGGCCGCTGATCGTGGATGGCGGGGAGATGTACCTGGGCTGGGGGCCGGAGGTTCGGGCAATGGTGCTTGGATAACGGCGGGAAATGCCTATCTCGCCTCGTGACACAACCGGAGGAACGGGATGCGGAATGCGGCGCTTTTGCTTGGGGTGATCGGCGGGCTGTTGGCCCTGCTGGTCGGGTTCTTCGCGTATGGATATACGGAAGCCATTGATCGGTATGGGGAAATTGACGGGCTGGCGTACCAGGTCGACCGGGTCGGGCTGATCCGGGCGGTGAGTTTCGCGGCACCGTTGCTGGCGATTGCCGGGGGTGGCATGGCTCGGATCCGGGCCTTGTGGGGCGGGGTTCTGTTGCTGATGTCGGCCGGGTTGATGCTTTATGCGTTCGATTTCAACGTCTTCACCATGTTCCCCATCGGGATGACCGCGCTGGGCGGGCTGTTCGCCATCGCGGCGGGCAAGCCGGACGAGCCGAAGGCGCATTTCTGAGCCGTCGTAACCGGCTGTCGACAGCGGTTCGGGGCGAATCAGGTTAACGGCCCTGTTTTTGCTGGGAAGGCGGTGTCGGTATCGCGTCGGTAACACGTCGGTATTACGTCGGTATCGGGGTCGGTAAAGCCCGGGGTTGATGTGGCGTTCGGTGGGGGTCTCTACGAGATGTTGCGCCGGGCGCAACGGGGGTGAAACCCGTGCTATGGTTCCCGTGGGCTGCGTGACAGCGCCCGGTCGAGGGAGAGCGGCCCCGCGCCCTTGACCACGATCACCAGCAGGAGGAAGACCCAGAGCGCGCGTTGATCCAGGATGATGGCGTCGGGGGCCTTGTCGAACCACGCGCCGAGCGTACCCTCGTGTTCGATGCCGCCATGGCCGTAGAGGTCGGTGAGGGACTGGACTACGATGAAGCCGATCATGCCGAGGGCGGCGAGGCGCGACAGCAGGCCGAGGATGATGAGGGTGGGCAGGATGAATTCGGCCCAGGTGCCGGCCAGCACGGTGAGGTGGTGGAAGAGCGAGAGCCTGGTGATGTCGTAGGTGACGGCCTCGGTCGCCTTGGGGAAGATCTGGGCGTAGGCGCCGACCGAGGGGCTGAAGAGGCCGGGGAGGCCGTCGCCCAGCTTGGTGAGGCCGGAATTCCAGTAATAGACCAGCAGGATCGCCGCGAAGAGGAAACGGGCGAGGGTTGGCAAGAGCCAGTCGGCGCGCTCGATCCGGGTGAAGAGCGCGGTGTGGAGGGAGAGGAGGGCGGTCATCTAGCTGGCTCCGGTTCTGATATCGGTGATGGTCTGGGTGCCGAGTAGGAGCGAGAGCGCGGTGCCGAGGTCGACGTTGGGCTCGGCCTCGGTGGCGGTGTCGCTGGCCTCGGAGAGGGCGGCGCCGGATTGCAGGGCGGTGATGAAGGCGGCGGTGCCGGGGGAGACCGGGGTCATCTGCGGGTCGTAGTCGGGGCGGGTGATCAGCACGGTCTGGGGGCCGGGCTGGGGCTTGGGGCCGTCTTCCATGTTGAAAGCCCAGATGGCGTGGATGGGCCAGCGGGATTGGATGAGCCGTGTCGCGGGGGCGAGGGTGAAGCGGGTTTCGGCCAGCGCGTCGGGCGGCAGGGATTGCAGGATGGCGGGGTCGATGGGGCGCGCGTCGGCGGCGTGGTAGGCGATGCGGAGGGCCTGTTCGAGGCGGGCGACGTCGGGGAGGTAGCCGAGGTGCTGGAGGGGCTGGAAGGTTTCGAGGAAGGCGGGGAAGTCGGCGCCGTAGGTCATCATCATCGGGTTCTGCGGCGGGTGCTGGCGGAGGAAGGTGCCGGCCACCTTCTTGAAGTTCTCCTGGCCGATCAGCCTGGCGATGGCGGGAAAGCTGGTTTCCAGCGCGTCGGTGAGGCCGACGGCGACGTTGTTGCGGTAGACGGCGAAGCGGCGGCCGGCGGGGCGGCCCTGGCCGTCGGAGAGGCCGTCGGGCGTGGGCCGGGTGCTGTCGAGCAGGGCGGCGCGGAAGGCGGATTGCGAGGGGCTCATGCGGGCACCCGGGCGAGGGCGGCTTCGGCGCGGCGGGCCTCGGCGGCCAGCGTGGGCCAGTCGGGCACGTCGGTGTCCCATTCGACGAGGAGCGGGCGGGGGCCGGAGCGGTCGAGCGTGTAGTCGAGCAGGGCCCAGACCGGGTCGGCCACCTCGCGGCCGTGGCTGTCGATGAGGAGGGGGGCGCCGTGGTCGTCCTCGTCCTGGTCATGGCCGCCGAGGTGGATTTCGCCGACGCGGTCGAGGGGGAAGGCGTCGATATAGGCGCGGGGGTCGAGGTCGAGATTGGTGGCGGAGACGAAGACGTTGTTGACGTCGAGCAGCAGGCCGCAGCCGGTGCGGCGGGCGAGTTCGTTCAGGAAATCGGTCTCGGCATAGGTGCTTTCATCGAAGGCGAGGTAGCTGGAGGGGTTTTCCAGCAGCATGGGGCGGCCCAATGCCTCCTGCACCTCGTCGATGTGGGCGGCGACGCGGGTGAGGGTGGCGGCGGTATAGGGCAGGGGCAGCAGGTCGTTCAGGAAGTGGCTGTCATGGGTCGACCAGGCGAGGTGTTCGGAGAAGCTGGCGGGGTTGAGCCAGTCGCAGAGCTTGCGCAGGCGGGCGAGGTGGTCGGGGTCGAGCCGGCCCTCGCCGCCGATGGAGAGGCCGACGCCGTGGACGGAAATGGGGAAGCGTTCGGCCAGGTGGCGGAGTTGGGCGAGCGGGCGGCCGCCGTCGCCCATGTAGTTCTCGGCGTGGATTTCCAGCCAGGTGACGGGGCGGGCGTCAGAAGTGATGTCGCGGAAATGCTGGGGCTTGTAGCCGACACCGGGGCCGGCGGGCAGGGTGGGAAAGCTCGTGGTATCCAGCATGGGAGAACCTGTTGGTTGGGTCGGGGGTGGCCCGTGCGGGGTGATCCCGCACAGGCCGGGTGGCATCAGGATTCCGGCAGGTCGCGGTCGAGCGGCTCGAGGCTGCCCATGCGGTCGTCGGGCAGTTCCATGCTTTCGCAGGTGCCGGCGTCGACCAGCGTCCAGGCGTTGCCCTGGTAGTCGACGGTGGAGGTGCCGGCGCAGGTGGTGCCGGCGCCGGCGGCGCAGTCGTTTTCGCCGGCGAGCGAGACGCCGTAGCATTTTTCCTGCTCGGCGGCGGTGGCGGTGGTGGTGTAGGAGGCGAGCGCCGCGGTGACGGCACCGGCGATGGCGAGGGTCTTGGTGGTGTTGGACATGGGGTAGCTCCGTTCAAGGTGTTTGACATTGTACCACCGTTTCAGCGCTTTGCGGCCTCTCCTCCCCTTGGCTGGGCATGTTGGCCGTGGCGCGGCGATCCGGCGATGGGAGAAGGATAGGGCGGGGGGTGCGAGAAGCGCGACTCACGAACGCGTCAGACACGGGCGTGTCAGCGCGCCGCCAGCGGGCGGCGCGGCCAAGGGATTGATTGGATTGGGGAAAATTTTGGGGCGCGGCCGGATTATGACGGATTGTTTCAATATCCGGCCGCGCGAATTGGCAGATGTTACAGAAGGTCGGGCGGTGTCGCCTCTTTCGCCAGCGCCTTTGTTACATCGTCGAGCGGTTCGACCGAGGTCGCCTTTTCGCCGAGGCGGCGGAGGGAGACGGTGCGTTCGCCCACTTCCTTGAGACCGCAGGCGAGGATGACGGGCACCTTGCCGACGGAGTGTTCGCGGACCTTGTAGTTGATCTTCTCGTTGCGGATGTCGGCCTCGGCCCGGACACCGGCGGCGCGGAGCTTGGCCACCACCTCGTGCACGTAATCGTCGGCCTCGGACACGATGGAGGCGACGACGACCTGGCGGGGGGCCAGCCAGAAGGGCAGCTTGCCGGCGTGTTCCTCGATCAGGATGCCGATGAAACGCTCGAAGCTGCCGAGCGTGGCGCGGTGCAGCATGAAGGGCCGGGTCTTTTCACCGTTGGGGGCGATGTAGGTGGCGCCGAGCCGTTCGGGCAAGTTGGGGTCGACCTGGAAGGTGCCGCATTGCCAGACCCGGCCGATCGCGTCGGTCAGGTAGAAGTCGAGCTTGGGCCCGTAGAAGGCGCCGTCGCCCGGTTCGAGCACGTAATCGCGGCCGACGGCCTTGATGGCGTTTTCCAGCGCCCCCTCGACGTAGTCCCAGCTTTCATCGGTGCCGACGCGTTTTTCGGGGCGCGTGGCGAAGCGGATTTCGAAATCGGGGAAGCCCAGCTCGCGGTAGATGTCGGCGAGGAAGTCGATGAAGCGGGCGCATTCGGCCTGGATCTGGTCCTCGGTGCAGAAGATGTGCGCGTCGTCCTGGGTGAAGCCGCGGACGCGCATGATGCCGTGGAGCGCGCCCGAGGGTTCGAACCGCGCGCATGAGCCGAATTCGGCCAGCCGGAGGGGCAGGTCGCGGTAGGATTTGAGGCCCTGGTTGAAGACCTGCACGTGGCAGGGGCAGTTCATGGGCTTCAATGCGTTGATGCGGGTCTGGTCCTTGTTCTTCGCCTCGGCATCGTCATGTTCGCCGTCGCGGCTTTCGTCAACCTCGACGATGAACATGTGGTGCTGGTACTTGTCCCAGTGGCCCGAGGCCTCCCACAGTTTGCGGTCGACGACCTGCGGCGTATTGATTTCGTTGTAGCCGCCGGCGCGCTGCTTGCGGCGCATGTAGTCCTGCAGGGCGGTGTAGATGGTCCAGCCGTTGGGATGCCAGAAGACCTGGCCGGGGGCCTCTTCCTGCATGTGGAAGAGGTCCATCTCGCGGCCCAGGCGGCGGTGGTCGCGCTTCTCGGCCTCCTCGAGGAAGTTGAGGTAGGCTTTCAGCTTTTCCTTGCTGGTGAAGGCCACGCCGTAGATGCGTTGGAGCATCTGGCGGCTGGAATCGCCGCGCCAGTAGGCGCCGGCGATGGACATCAGGCGGAAGGCGTCGGCGGGAAGCTGGCCGGTGTGCTGGAGGTGGGGGCCGCGGCAGAGATCCTGCCAGTCGCCATGCCAGTACATGCGCAGGGGCTCGTCGCCGGGGATGGCTTCGATCAGCTCGATCTTGTAGGGCTCGCCGGTCTGTTTGTAGTGCTTGATGGCGCGGTCACGCTCCCAGACCTCGGTTTTCACGGGGTCGCGGAGATTGATGATCTCCTTCATCCGCTTTTCGATCTGCGAGAGGTCTTCGGGCGTGAAGGGCTCTTCACGGTCGAAATCGTAGTACCAGCCGTTCTCGATGACCGGGCCGATGGTGACCTTGGTTTCGGGCCAGATTTCCTGCACGGCGCGGGCCATGACGTGGGCGAGGTCGTGGCGTACCAGCTCGTTCGCCGGGGCCTCGTCCTTCATGGTGTTGATGGAGATGGCGGCGTCGGCCTCGATCGGCCATTGCAGATCCCAGTGTTTGCCGTCGACATGGGCCGAGATGGCCTTTTTCGCCAGCGAATTGGAGATCGATGCGGCCACGTCGGCCGGGGTCACGCCCTTGTCGAAGGAACGTGCATTGCCATCGGGAAAGGTCAGGGAAATCTGGGCCATCGGCCTTAACTCCTCGTCGGTTTGGCGCCCACGGAACGCCCGGTTGCGGGTATATGTGTGTGCCGGGGGTTTTGGCGCGGGGCGGGGAGCAAGTCAAGAGGGCGGGGTGTGTGGCCGGGGGAAAACGGTTTGAACGCCCGCGGTGTCCGGTGCAGGATGCGCGCCGGAAAGGGTGGGGTTCAATGAGCACAGCAGAGTATCTGAGCACGCCGCAGGGCCGGAAGATTGCCTATCACCGGAGCGCGGGCGTATCGCCCGGCGTGGTGTTCCTTGGCGGGTTCAAGTCGGACATGGAAGGCACCAAGGCGGTGCATCTGGAGGCGTGGGCGCGGCGGACGGGCCGGGCGTTCCTGCGGTTCGACTATTCCGGGCACGGGCAGTCGTCGGAGGCGTTCACCGACGGGACGATCGGCGACTGGGCGGCGGATGCGATGGCGGCGATCGGGGCGTTGACCGAGGGGAAGCAGGTTCTGGTGGGCTCGAGCATGGGCGGGTGGATTTCGCTGCTGTGTGCACGGGCGATGCCGGAGAGGGTGGCGGGGCTGGTGGCGGTGGCCGCGGCGCCGGATTTCACCGAGGATTCGATGTGGGCCGGGTTCGACGATGCGCAGCGGGATGCGCTGTTCGAGAAGGGGCAGGTGGCGTTGCCGAGCGAGTATGGCGAGCCTTACGTGATCACCCGCCGGCTGATCGAGGAGGGGCGGGAGAACCTTGTGCTGCGCTCGCCCCTCAGCCTGCCGTTCCCGGTGCGGTTCCTGCAGGGGACGGCGGATGCGGATGTGGAGATGTCGGTGGCGCTGCGGCTGCTGGAGCATGCGGAGGGGCCGGATATGCGGCTGACGCTGGTGGACGGGGCGGATCACCGGTTTTCCGACGCTGACTGCCTTGCGCTGATCGAGGCGTCGGTCGAGGAGGTGATTGACCGGGCTGCGGCCGGATGAGACGGAAGCGGGCGCGCTGGCCCTTGCGGGTGCTGGCGGGGCTGGGTCTGGTCGCGGTGCTGCTTTGGGTTCTCGGGCCGTATGAGCCGGTGGAGACGGAGACGGCGTTCGACCGGCGCGTGCTGGCCGGGGGGGTGGACCCCTATCTGCAAGAGCAGGAGGCGCGGTTCGACGATATCCGGCCGGGCAACCAGAAGCGGGTGATCTGGCACGGGCTGGAGGAGGTGCCGACCGATCTGGCCATCGTCTATCTGCACGGGTTTTCCGCCAGTTCCGAGGAGATCCGGCCGGTGCCCGATAACGTGGCGCAGGCGCTGGGCGCGAACCTTGTCTTCACGCGGTTCCGGGGGCATGGGCGCGACGGCGAGGCGATGGCCGAGGCCACGGCGGGCGACTGGATCGAGGATGCGGCCGAGGCGCTGGCCATCGGGCGGAAGGTGGGGCGCGAGGTAATCGTGATCGCCACCTCGACCGGGGGCACGGTGGCGGCGGTGGCGGCGCAGGATCAGGGGCTGATGCGGGACGTGAAGGGGATCGCGTTCATCTCGCCCAATTTCGGGTTGAGGGCCGCGGGGGCGCCGCTGCTGACCCTGCCGGGCGCGCGGTACTGGGTTCCGCTGGTGGCGGGGCGGACGCGGTCGTTCGAGCCGCGGAACGAGGGACATGCGCGGGAGTGGACGACGAGCTACCCGATGGAGGCGGTGATGCCGCTGGCGGTGCTGGTGAAACATGCGGCGGGGCTGGAGTACGGGGCAGTTACCGTGCCGGCGTTGTTCTACTACTCCGCCGAGGATGCGGTGCTGGACGCGGGCGCGACCGACGCGGTGCGCGCAGCGTGGGGCGGGCCGGTGCGCCATGCGGTGCCGGCGCTGGGGCCGGGGGTGGACCCGGCGGCGCATGTGATTGCCGGGGATATCCTGTCGCCGGGCAATACCGAGGCGGCGGTCAAGCTGATCCTCGACTGGGTCGGGGGGTTGCCCTGATGCGAAGGCCGGGGAGCATGTGGAGCCTCGAGACGCTGGGGCGGGTGCGGCTGGGCCGGCATTTCTACATGCGCGATTTCCTGTATTCCGAGATCGGCAGTTTCCACCGGGTGCCGAATATTCCCGACGATCCGGACATGGCCATCGCCCATGGCCGGCGGCTGTGCGAGGAGTTGCTGGACCCGTTGCAGGAGACCTTCGGGCGGATCGCCATTCGGTCGGGCTATCGCAGCCCGGAGTTGAACGCGTTCGGCAACGAGAACAAACTCAACTGTGCCCGGAACGATGCCAATTACGGCCATCATATCTGGGACCGGGTGGGCGAGGGGGGCGCCGGGGCGGGCACGTCGCTGGTGATCCCGTGGTTTGCGGACCGGTACGAGCAGGGGCGCGACTGGCGCGACCTGGCGTGGTGGATCCACGATCATCTGCCCTATTCGGAGCTGTGGTTCTTCCCGAAGCTCTGCGCCATGAACCTCAGTTGGCGGGAGCGGCCGCGGCGGACGATCTCGAGCTATATCGCGCCGAAGGGTATGTTGCTGGCGCCCGGGGCCGAGCCGGGGGAGGGGCAGGAGGCGCGGCGGGCGCGGTATCGGGACTTTCCCGCCTACCGGGGCATCGCCTATCCGGGCGGTCCTTGATTTCGGCGGGGCCAGCGGGCAAGTCTGAGGGCGAGGCACCGACGGCATAAAGGACACCGAAGCAGATGCGCGACCCCTTGGTATTGCTCCCGGGCATGATGTGTGACGCCCGGGTGTTCGGGGCGCAGATCACCGCCTTCAGCACCGCCGTGACGATCACGGTGGCGCCGGTGACGGGGGGCGACCGGATCGAGGAGATCGCCTCGCGCCTGCTGGACGTGCTGCCGCGGCGCTTCGCGCTGGCGGGGCATTCGATGGGCGCCGTGGTGGCGATGGAGTTGCTGCGCCGGGCGCCGGACCGGATCAGCCGGATCGCGTTGATGAACACGCATTCGCTGGCCGAGACGCCGCAGATGGCGGCGGATATGGAGCCCACGATCATCAAGCTGAAAGCCGGACGGCTGGAGGAGGCGGTGAACGCGCTGGTGCGGCCCGAGAGCCTGGCGCCGGGGCCGGGGCGGGCGGCGGTGGCGAAGCAGCTTCACGACATGGCCCGCACGGTGGGCGCCGAGGGGATCATCCGGCAGGTCCGCGCGATGCAGCGGCGGCGCGATTACCAGGCGGTGCTGCGCAAGGCGAAGCTGCCGACGCTGGTGCTGTGCGGACGGCATGACAGCCTGACGCCGGTGAAGCGGCACGAGCTGATGGCCGGGCTGATCGAGGGGGCGCGGCTGGAGGTGATCGAGGAGGCCGGGCATCTGCCGCCGCTCGAGCAGCCGGACGCGGTGAACGCCGCGCTGTTTCAGTGGATGCAGCAGCCGGCCGGGGCGCGCAGCCGGGCCGATGTCTGACCGGCGCCCCACGGTACAGGGCCGGACAAGGCGCGCGCGGCGGCGGGTGCAGCTCTGGGCCAGCCGGCGGCTTCCGCCGGGGGTTCGGCTGTTGCTGGGGGTGCTGCTGATGATCGGCGGCTTGCTTGGGTTCCTGCCGATCCTGGGCTTCTGGATGCTGCCGCTGGGTGTGGCGATCGCGGCGCTGGACGTGGTGCCGATCTGGCGCCGCTTGCGGGGCCCCGGGCGGCGCTAGGGTGACCTGACGGCAGGGAGCAGGGCGCCGGCGGGGGCGTGAAAATCCTTTTGCCAACGCCGTGCAATTCATCGCATTATGGGGTCTGGACTTGTTTGGGAGTCTGCCAGTGCCGAATGACCCTTCGCCGCTGAAAACGGCGGTTCAGGACGTGCCGGTGGAATTTGACCTTTCGGATCAGATTTCATCGCGGATGTCACCGAAGCTGTCCGCCATCGTCGGACAGGTGGTCGTGGCTGCGCTCTGCACACTGGGCGCGATCGCCGCGCGGGAATTGTCGGATTTCCTGCTGCCTACCGGGGCGGGACCGTTTTCGCTGACCCTGCCGTTCGTGCTGTTCGCGACGCTGTTCGCGCGGTGGACGGCGGGTGTGATCACCCTGCTGCTGAGCGCGCTGTTCGCGTGGTATTTCGTCCTTCCGGCGACCGGCTCCTTTACCTTCGAGAACACGTCGGACGGGCCGCGCGTGTTTGTCAACGTGCTGTCGGGCTTTGCCATCGTCGGGCTGGCCGAATATTACCGCCGGGTCGTCCGGTACGCGGTGTCGACGCGGGATGCGCTGGCGGAGGAGCGCAAGCTGCTGTTGCAGGAGATCGACCACCGGGTGAAGAACAAGTTCGCCATGGTCGCGGGCCTCGTGCGGATCGAGGCGCGGGGGGCAAAGAGCGACGATGCGCGGCAGGCGCTGAACCGTCTGCTGGGCCGGGTCGACAGCATCGCCAAGGTGCACGAGGCGCTCTATCGCGACGAGGATGGCGACAGCCGGGTCGACATGCGGGCTTACCTGTCGTTGCTGTGCAACTCGCTGCGCGACGGGGTGGTGACGCAGGAGGGCATCCAGGTGGTGACCGACCTGCGGCCGGTGGACCTGCCGCGGGACAAGGCGATTGCCGTGGGGCTGGTGGTGAACGAGCTTTTCACCAATGCCGTGAAACATGCCTTCGAGGGCCGCGAGAGCGGGGAAATCCGCGTATTGCTGGAGCAGCAGGGCAGCGCCCTGGTGGTGACGGTGGCCGATGACGGTGTCGGGATGGCCGGGGCCGAGACGCGCGATGGCAGCCTGGGCCAGGGGCTGTTGCAGAACTTTGCGGAGAGCGCCGAGGGCGAGCTGGAATATCCCAGGACCGAGACGGGCACCTGCGTCAGGCTGCGCCTGCCGATGTAGTCTGGACCGTCGCGCCGCCGGTCAGACGGCGGTCAGCCTGGTGACGTTCTTCTTGCGGTTCCTGGGCTTGGTGCGGGCGCGGGCCGCCGGATCCTCGGAATTGGCGTCGATGAAATCGAGCACCAGCGGGCGGATGTTGTTCCGCCACGACCGGCCGGCGAAGATGCCGTAATGGCCGGCGTCGGGTTCGAGGTGGCTGGCCTTCTTGTCATCCGGCAGGCCGGTCAGCAAGTCGAGCGCCGCGACGCATTGGCCGGGGGCGGAGATGTCGTCCTTGCCGCCCTCGACGGTCTTGACCGCGACGCGGGTGATGGCGCCGATATCCACCTTGCGCCCTTCGACGGTGAAGGTGTTCTTGGCGATCTCGCAATCCTTGAAGATGCGCTCGACCGTGGAGAGGTAGAATTCCGCCGTCATGTCCATCACGGCGAGGTATTCGTCGTAGAACTTGTTGTGCGGGTCGCGGTCGCTGGCCTCGCCCTGGGCGACGCGGGTGATCTGGTTGAGGAAGGCGGTGCTGTGGCGGTCGGCGTTCATCGACATGAAGGAGGTGAGCTGAAGCAGGCCCGGGTAGACCATGCGGCCCACGCCCTTGTACTTGAAGCCGACCTGCTGGATCATCATTTCCTCGAGCTGGCCCATGGTGACGCGGCTGCCGAAATCGGTGACGTCGGTGGGCGCGGCATCGGGGTCGATCGGGCCGCCGATCAGGGTCAGCGAGCGCGGCTGTGCGTCGGGGTCCTGCTCGGCCAGGTAGGCGGTGGCGGCGAGCGTCAGCGGCGCCGGCTGGCAGACCGCGATCACGTGCAGGTCGGAGCCCAGCTGGCGCATGAAGTCGACGAGGTAGAGGGTGTAATCCTCGACGTCGAACTTGCCCTCGGACACGGGAATGTCGCGGGCGTTGTGCCAGTCGGTGATGTAGACCTCGCAGTCGGGCAGGAGCGAGCGGACGGTCGAGCGCAGGAGCGTGGCGTAGTGGCCCGACATCGGCGCCACCAGCAGAACGCGGCGGTCCATCTCGTCGCGGCCCTGCACGTCGAAGTGGATCAGGTCGCCGAAGGGCCGTTCGACCACGGTCTCGATCTTGATCAGGTGGTCGCGCCCGTCCTCGCCGGTGATCGAGTCGATGCCCCAGTCGGGCTTGGCGACCATGCGCTGAAACGTGCGTTCGGTGACTTCGCCCCAGGCGGCCATCCATTGAAACGCAGGGTTTGGCACCATGCTGAAAATTGGATAGGATGACATCGAGAGGGCGGTGGCGCCCAGCCACTGATTTGTGTTGCGGAGGGCTTCCATCAGATCATAGGTCATCATGTGACGCATCGTCGTCTCCTAACCCGGTCCTGCCGGTTCCAATCGTCGCACTGCCCCTCCAACCAGTGGACGATATGCTGCATAGCAGAAACTTACGAGGGATTCGCCAAGATGGCAACGCAAGAGGATGTGACGGGACAAAATCTCGACAGGCTCAACCAGAACCTCGAGCGTGTGGAGGAGCTTTCGCAGCGCCTTGTGCAGGCGCTGGCCTCGCGCCGGCCGCCCAACCCCAGCCTGAACGGCCCGTCGCAGGAGCTGTTCACCAAGGCCGCCACGTCCTACTGGCAGGAAATGTTCGAGAATCCGGGGAAGATCTACGAGCAGCAGCTGGAATACTGGGGCAAGTCGGTGCGCCATTTCCTCGAGGCGCAGCAGGCGCTGGCGCAGGGCAAGGTGGCCCATGACGAGGGCGAGGCGGCCGATGACCCGCTGAAGGGGGACAAGCGGTTTTCCAACCCGTTGTGGGAGACGCACCCCTATTTCCACTACGTCAAACAGCAATACGCGCTGAACAAGCAGGCCGTCGAGCAGGCGGTGGCCGATCTCGACGACATGGAGCCGAAGGAGAAGCGGCGGCTGGAGTATTTCTCGCGCCAGATCATCGACATGATGAGCCCGACGAATTTCCTTGGCACCAACCCGGACGCGCTGGAAAAGGCGGTGGCGACGGAGGGGGAGAGCCTTGTGAAGGGGCTCGAGAACCTGGTGGCCGACCTGGAGGCGAACCACGGCGAGATGGTCGTGCGGCTGGCCGACGAGAGCGCCTTCGAGCTGGGCGAGAACATCGCCACGACACCGGGCGAGGTGGTTTACCGGAACCGGATGATGGAGCTGATCCAGTATGCGCCGGCGACCGAGGAGGTCTATGCCACGCCGCTCATCATCTTTCCGCCGTGGATCAACAAGTTCTACATCCTCGACCTGAAGACCCAGAACAGCCTGATCAAGTGGATCACCGAGCAGGGGTACACGCTGTTCGTGGTGTCCTGGGTCAACCCGGATGCGAGCTTTGCCGACACGGGCATGGACGAGTATGTCGAGGACGGGTTCCTGGCCGCGCTGCGGGAGGTCAAGGCGATCACCGGGCAGAAGCAGGTCAACGCGGTGGGCTACTGCATCGCCGGGACGACGCTGCACATGGTGCTGTCGCTGCTGAAGAAGCGGGGGGACAAATCGATCAAGTCGGCGACCTTCTTTACCGCGCTCACCGATTTCGGCGAGCAGGGGGAGTTCACGCCGTTCCTGCAAGACGATTTCATCGACGGGATCGAGCAGGAGGTGGCGGCGCAGGGCTTGATGCGGTCGTTCATCATGTCGCGGACGATGTCGTTCCTGCGGTCGAACGACCTTGTCTATACGCCCGCCGTCAAGAGCTACATGATGGGGGAGACGCCGCCGGCCTTCGATCTGCTCTACTGGAACGGGGACGGGTCGAACCTGCCCGGGAAGATGGCGATGCAGTACCTGCGGGGCCTCTGCCAGCGGAACGAGTTCGTGACCAACGGCTTTCCCCTGCTGGGGGAGACGGTGCATGTGAGCGATGTCGACGTGCCGATCACCGCCGTCACCTGCCAGAGCGACCATATCGCCGCGTGGAAGGATTGCTTTCGCGGGTTCCGGCAGACCGGGTCGAAGGACCGGACGTTCATATTGTCGGAATCGGGGCATATCGCCGGGATCGTGAACCCGCCGTCGAAGAAGAAATACGGCCATTACACCAACGACGATCACACCGGGACGGCCGAGGCATGGCTGGAGGGGGCCACCTATCACGAGGGGTCGTGGTGGCCGCTGTGGGAGAAATGGCTGCGGAAGCGGTCGGGGAAGAAGGTTGCCGCACGGGAACCCGGCGATTCGGAGCATCCGCCGCTGGCGCCGGCGCCGGGGACATATGTGCGGAAGAAGGCAAGTCTCTGACGCGCCTTGGCTTTTGCCGGTTCATGACGGTTTTGCTGCACTGCAGAAAAAATGCTTGAAATGCTGCAGTGCAGCACGTATATAGGTTGCAGACGCAGAAAGCCCGGGACGGTTCCGGGAGCACAGCAAACCAAGGACCAAGACCAATGGCAAAAGCACAAGACTTCAACACGATGATGAAAGACATGATGGGGTCTTTCCCCGTGGACACCAAGGCGATGGAAGACGCCTTCAAGAATCAGGCTGCCCTGAACGAGAAACTGTCGGGCGTGGCCCTGACCGCCGCCGAGAAATCGGCCGAGATCTCGAGCAAGTGGACCAAGGAAACCCTGTCGAAACTGGCAGAAGTCTCCAAGGCGAAAACCGAGCCGGCCGACTATGCCAAGGCGATGACCGATTTCGCATCGGCCAATGCCGAAGTGGCCGCCGAGAACATGGCCGCTTTCGCTGAAGTCGCCAAGAAAGTTCAGATGGACACCGTCGAGCTTCTGATGGCTGCCGGCAAGGACATGCAGGAAGAAACCACGAAGGCCGTCAAGAAGGCGACCGACGACATGTCCGCAGCCACCAAGAAAGCCACGGCTGCAGCCAAGTAAGGCGCATTGATTTCATACCCTAATCCTCCCAGTTGGGTATGATCAGGAAGGGCGGGCCGCAAGGCTCGCCCTTTGTTTTTGTGTGGGGGGATTGAAGCCGTTCATAAGTCACATCACCAACGGAATTTTCGAAACTTTTGGGGGATCATGCTGAACAACGTGTCATGGAAAGCCCTGAAGCGCTTGCCGTCCGGGTCATGTATGTAATGACGAACGCAGTATTCATTGGATCCGTTGAAACCCTCTATCACCCAATTGGTCCCGTCCTGGACCTCGCGCCTGTCAACGGGCTGGTTGCAGAGGTTCAACTCTTCGTACCGGTCGCGTAGCGTCTGCGCCTCCGCCTCCGAAAGGGACTGCTCGAACTCGTCGGCCACGCCTGTTCTGCCATCGCCCGACCCGGTCGCAGGTGCATTCGAGGCTTTGAAGATCAGGACGTGACCGCTTGCCCGCTTGTCCAGGCGGAACAAATAGTTGATGCGACGGCTTCGCCGCTGGGGCTTACGAAAAGGCGGAAGACGGGGTTGCGATCCGGGTAATCGGTCAGTCGCCCTTCTTTCATGCTTCTCAGTTGGTTCGAAAACCCTTCATTGGAGGAGTATTCGCCTTTGACCCCGTGATCGGGGCGGTGGAACGTCCCGACAGGAAAATAGAGAGCGTCGACGTTTCCGGGCGCTATCTGGCACCCGGCCAGAAGGAGAACGGTGGCCGGGAGTATCCATCCAAGAAATCTCACGGGCGTTACCTCCGTTTCTCGACTTTGATGGAGTAAAAGACACGCAGTCTCAGGGTCGGGTGTCAACTCAACTCCTTCCGGACCTTCGCTGCGGCGCAGCTGAATCCACGGCAGCACGGGGTGGCTTAGTCCTGCAGTTCCGGCAGTGAGGAGCCGCGCATCGGCGGGGCGTGGTGTGGCCCGGTTACGAAGCCACGGCGCACGGGGTGCTTGTTTGCCCTGCCGCAAAGAGCATAGTCTTCCTACGATCTGTAGCGGCGGCGAGGAGGGCATCATGACAGATGAAGAAAAACGGGAAAAGGCGCGGTCGGCGATCCGTTCTTTGCTTGGCAGACCTGAAGGCGAAGACAGCGTGACGCTGTTTGTCGAGCATCATCTCGACGAACTCGATGCCGACTATTTTTCGAACACGTTCGGAACGTCCTCGCCCGACGCATCCCGGATTGTTGATTCACTCGTATTGGTGGGCTCGTGGAGCGAGGAAGACGACGGAAACAACAATGTGTTCGACTTCAGCCTTCCCGGGAAGGTGACCGATCATGTTCTGTCGGTGCGGTTTTCGGGTGATGACGTCGCCGACGTATCCATGGAAAGCTGAGCTTGCCGCATTGCCGACGGACCGACGCACAACAAGTGTCGGGAACAGTTTCGGGGACTGCTGGCCCGGAGGTGGGGCTGGCGGGCTTCGTCCTGAATTCCGCGCGGGGGCCTGTGTCGATGTCTGTTAAGGCCACGCCGAAAGGCCAGCCCTTTCATTTTGAAATGCGCCGGTCTAAGCTTCGCTGCAGTGCTGCATCTTGGGAGAACGCGCCGTGGCCGAATCCGAAAAACCATTGCTGATCAAACGGTACGCGAGCCGCAGGCTCTATAATACCGAGACGTCGGATTACGTGACGCTGGAGGATATCGCCGAGTTCATCCGCGATGGCCGCGACGTTCAGATCATCGACCTGAAATCGGGCGACGACCTGACCCGGCAGTACCTGTTGCAGATCATCGCCGAGCATGAGAGCCGGGGCGAGAACGTGCTGCCGATCAACGTGCTGAACGACCTTGTCCGCAGCTATACCACGCAGGCCACGTCGATGGTGCCGGAGTTCCTGGCGGCCAGTTTCGACATGCTGCGCGAGGGGCAGTCGCAGATGATGGAGAACATGACCAAGGCCAACCCGCTGGCGGGGATGCCGGGGATGGAGGCGATGCGGGCGCAGCAGGCCGCTTTCCTGAAGGCGATGACCGGGCAGATGAAGATGCCGGGGATGCCGTCGGCGCCGGTGGCGGGGGGCGACGAGGACGACAGTTCGGAAGACCTCGACGAGATCAAGAAGCAGCTCGCCGACCTGCAGGACAAGCTGTCGAAAATGGGCAAGTAGCGCGGGGCCCCGATCATGGTCGACAGCCCCGGACGGATCACCCTGTGGGGCATCGAGGTGTTCATGGCCACGGCCGACGAACGCTCGATTTCCGCCGCTGCCAAGCGGCTGGGGGCCAGCCCCTCGGCGGTGAGCCAGCAACTGACCAACCTTGAAAGCGCGGTGGGGGCGACCCTGTTGCAGCGCAACGCGCGGCCCGTGCGGCTGACGCCCGCCGGGGAGATCCTGAAGCGGCGGGCGCAGGTGATCCTGAACGAGGCGGCGCAGGCGCGGGCGGAGTTGGCGATGTCGGACCTGTCGCTGTTGACGCGGTTCCGGCTGGGGATGATCGAGGATTTCGAGGCGGACGTGACGCCGCAATTGCTGACCCACATGGCGGCGGAGCTGAAGGGGTGTCAGTTCCTGCTGGAGACGGGGGCGAGCCATTACCTGTACGAGCTGCTGGATTCCCGCGCGCTGGACGTGATCGTAGCCGCCGAGCTGGGGGCCGAGGATGACTGGGTCGAGGTGCATCCGCTGTTGCGGGAGGGGTTCCTCGTGGCCGCGCCGAAGGGGGTGGTCGACCCGGGCAAGGACGTGCTGCGGCAGCTGAAGCGGCTGCCGTTGGTGCAGTATACGCAGCGGCATTACATGGGGCGGCTGCTGACGGCGCACCTGGCGCGGCAGAATATCAGCCTGCCGCACCGGTTCGAGCTGGACAGCTATCACGCGATCTGTGCGCTGGTGGGCCAGGGGGCGGGGTGGACCATCCTGACGCCGCTGGCGCTGATGCGGGCGCGGCGGTTCGCGGATCAGCTCGACGTGATGGAACTGCCGATGGAGCCCCTGTCGCGGACGATCAGCCTGACGGCGCGGAAGGGGATACTGCAGGACATGCCCGGCCGGGTGGCCGAGACGCTGCGGCCGATCCTGCGCAAGAGCGTGGTGGAGCCGGCGCTGGCGCGGTATCCGTTTTTGCAGGATGCGCTGACGGTGATCTAGGTCGCGTCGTAGGTGACCTCGGTGCGGTAGGCCGGGTCTTTCAGCCGATCGAAATAGCGTGCGCGCAGGCTTGTGCCGGTGGGGCCGGGGCGGCCGTTGCCGAAGCTGCGGTCGTTGATCTGCGCCACCGGGACGACGCCGCCGCCGGAGGTGGAGAGGAAGACCTCGTCGGCCTGTAGGAGCTCGGCAATGGGGAGGGGGCGTTCCTCGGTTTTCAGGCCGGCCTCTCGGGCGAGTTCCAGAACGGTGCGGCGGGTGATGCCTTGGAGGACGCCGCGGTCGGGGGTGGTGACGGTATCGCCTTTCAGCGCGAAGATGTTGAAGCCCGGCCCTTCGGTGACGTTGCCCGCGTGATCGGCGAGGACCACATTGTCGAGCCCCTGGTCCTTGGCGGCGAAGAGCCCTTGGGTGAAGTCGCCCCAGTGGTAGTTCTTGGCGCGGGGGTCGACGCTGTCCTTGGGGATGCGGCGGATGTCGTCGGGGAGGAGGAGGCGCGCGCCGGCCTCGGCCACTTCAGGCGTCAGGACATGCACGTAAGGCACGCACCAGGCGTAGAAGTGGTTGGCGCAGTCGCGGGGGTCGCGGCTGCCGGGGATGAGGGGCGCACCGCGGGCGGCGACCATGGCGCAATAGGCGGCGCGCAGGCCGGAGCGGGCGACCATGGCGTTGAGCGCCGCTTCGATCTCGGGGCTGGAGAGGCCGACATCCATGCGGCAAGCCTGCATCGATTGCTCGAACCGGTCGAGGTAGTCGGGGAGACGGAAGAACGCGCCTTCCCACACCGGGACCACGTCATAGGTGACGTCGGAATGGGTCAGGGCCCAGTCGGTGACGCCGATCGTGGCCTCGGCGATGGGGAGGATTTGGCCGCGGATCCAGGCCGCGCCGTCGGAGTAATCGGTGCTCATGCCGGCATGAGAGGGCGGGGCGCGCCTTGGGTCAAGTGCCGTAGGCGCGATCCTCGCCCATCACGTCCTGCGCGGCCAGCAGCAGCGCGTCGGCGATCACGTCGAGCTCTGCCCTGGTCAGCCGGGCGGGGAGGCGCGCGTCGCAGGCTTTCATCAGCATGGCGCGGGTTTTCGGCAGGTCGGGGCGGTCGCCCGGCAGGAACTGCCAGTTCCAGAAGGCGCGGGCGTTGTCAGTCGACAGGCCGAAGACCTGCACCTTGACACCCCGGTCGGCGGCGGCGGCGGCGAAGGCGCGGGTTTCGTCCTCGGTCAGGTTCACGGTGTTGAACTGGATCGAGTCGGGGGCGCGGTCTTCGGGGGCGAGCTTGTCCGGCACCTGGAGCCAGGGGGAGGTATTGAGGCGGGCCGCGACATAGTCGTGGTTGGCGCGGCCGTCGCGGACGCGGCGGGCAATCTCGGCCAGCTGCGGGCGGATGATGGCGGCGGAGAGGTTGTTCATCCGCAGGTTATAGAGGGGCAGCTGGTTCTGCCAGCGGGCGAAGGCGGCATCGAGCGCGGCATCGGCGCCGGTCATGTGCTTGGCCCAGTTGTGTTCGTAGGCACCCGACATGATCACGGCCCGCGCCACGAGGTCGGCATCGTCGGTGATCAGGATCCCGCCCTCGCCGGCATTGACCAGCTTGTAGGACTGGAAGCTGAAACAGCCGACGCGGCCCAGCGTGCCGATATTGCGGCCGTGCCAGGTGGTGCCCAGCGAGTGGGCGGCATCCTCGACCACGGGGATATCGCGGGCGTCGCAGAGCCGCATGATCGCGTCCATGTCGGAGGTGTGGCCGCGCATGTGGCTGATGATGACGGCGCTGATGTCGTCGTCGAGCCGGGCTTCGAAATCGGCCATGTCGATGCGATAATTGTCGCCCACCTCGCAGAGGACGGGGATGCAATCGGCGTGGATGACCGAGGAGGGCACGGCGGCGAAGGTGAAGGCCGGGATCAGGACGCGGGCGTCGCGCGGCAGGGCGAGGGCCTTCAGCGAGAGGAAGAGGGCCGCCGAACAGCTGCTGACGGCGAGGGCGTACTTGGAGCCCATATGCGCCGCGAAATCCCGTTCCAGCAGGGTGACGGGGGCGTTTTCCGGGGCGGTGTAGCGGAAGAGATCGCCCGACTGGAGCATCTGCTCGATCTCGGCGCGGGCGGCTTCGGGAATGGGCTCGGCGTCGTAGACGTTGGGGGGCAGGGTCATGTCTTCGGGTTTCCTGAAACTGGTCTTCGGCTTTTCCGAAACTCCTACACCATGCCGGCCCGGCGCCAAAGCAAAATTTTTGCAACGGCCCGCCGGGGGCGGGACCGTGCCGGAATTGCCGATGTTTCAGGGAGTTGGCCTCAGATGCCGAGCCGGTCGCGGAGGGAAAACCAGGTCATCGCCAGCACCAGCAGCGGCGAGCGCAGGGCGGTGCCGCCGGGGAAGGGGGTGGTGGGGATGCGGGCCATGGTGTCGAAGCCTGCCGCATCGCCGGCGATGGCGTCGGCCATCAGCTTGCCGGCCTGCGTGGCGTTGCCGACGCCGTGGCCGGAATAGCCCGAGGCCGTCAGGATGTTGGGGGCGACGCGGGCGAGGTAGGGCAGGCGCTTCATGGTGATGGCCAGCGTGCCGCCCCAGGCGTGGTCGATGCGGATATCGTGCAGGTGCGGGAAGATCTCGGTCATCGGTTTGCGCACCTTGGCGGCGATGTCGGCGGGGAAGCGGTAGCCATAGCTTTCGCCGCCGCCGAAGAGCAGGCGGTTGTCGTGGCTGAGGCGGAAGTAGTTGACCACGAACTTGGTGTCGGCCACGGCCACGTCGCGCGTCAGCACGCGGGCGGCGTCGTCGCCCAGCGGTTCGGTGGCGGCGATGAAGTTGTTGATCGGCATGACGCGGGAAGCGACCTTGCCGTTGAGCCCGCCGAGATAGCCGTTGCAGGCGAGGATCACGTGATCGGCGGTGACGGTGCCCTTGGCCGTGGTGAGTTTCGCGGGGCTGCCTTCGGCGATCTGCTGCACCTCGGTGCGCTCAAAGATGCGGACGCCCGCCTTGTGCGCGGCGCGGGCCAGCCCAAGGGCGTAAGCCAGCGGGTGCAGGTGCGCGGCGGTCATGTCGAGCGTGCCGCCCACGTATTTCGGTGAGGGGCAGAGGGCCTGCGCGGCGGCGCGGTCGAGCTTCTCTAGATGGGGGTAGTCGTAGCGTTCGGCCAGCATGTCGGCATAGGCGTGTTCCTCCTCGACCTCGCGGTTGGAGAAGGCCATGTGGGCGATGCCGGGTTTCAGGTGGCAGTCGATATCGTGCTTTGAAATCAGCGACTTGACCAGTGCCTTGGCGTCCTCCGCCAGTGCCCAGAGCTTTGCCGCATCGTCTCGGCCCACCTGTTTCTCGACGAAGTGCTGATCCATCCGCTGGCCGCTGCCGAGCTGGCCGCCGTTGCGGCCCGACGCGCCGAAGCCCACGCGGTGCGCCTCGAGCAGGACCACGTCGAGCCCTTGCTCGGCCAGGTGCAGTGCCGCCGACAGGCCGGTATAGCCCGCGCCCACGACACAGACATCGGCGCGCGTGTCGCCGTCGAGGGGCGCGAAGGGCTCCAGCGGGTCCACCGTGGCGGCGTACCAGCTTGGCGGGTATTCGCCCGGACGGTCGTTGGCGTAGAGCAGGTTCATGCTTTCACTTTTCCCCAAATACTCACTGCGCGCCGCCTGCCACCGGATCAGACGTTGAGGAGGAGATGCTCGCGCTCCCACGGGCTGATGACCTGCAGAAATTCCTCGTACTCGGCGCGTTTCACGATCGAGTAGACGCGGGCGAAATCCGGCCCGATGATCTCGTGCAGCGCCTCGGCCTCTTCGAAGACGTCGAGCGCGTTGCCGAGCACGTCGGGGATGTCGGACTCGCCGGCATAGGCGTCGCCGCGGAATTGCGGGTCGGGGCGGACCTCTTCCATCAGGCCCAGAAGGCCGGAGGCGAGCGAGGCCGCGATCCCGAGATAGGGGTTGCAGTCCATCCCGGCGAGGCGGTTCTCGATGCGCCGCGCCTCGGGGGGCGACAGGGGCACGCGGATGCCGGTGGTGCGGTTGTCGCGGGCCCAGGCGAGGTTGATGGGGGCGGCGTGATCCTTGACGTAGCGGCGGTAGGAATTGACGTAAGGTGCAAGGATGGCGATGGCCGAGGGCAGGTGTTTCTGCAGGCCGCCGATGAAGTGGTAGAAGGCGTCGGTTTCGCCGCCCTGGGGGCCGACGAAGACGTTCTTGCCGGTGTCGATATCCATGATGGAGTGGTGGATATGCATGGCGCTGCCAGGTTCGTCCTCGATCGGCTTGGCCATGAAGGTGGCGAAGCAGTCGTGGCGGATGGCGGCCTCGCGGATCAGGCGCTTGAAGTAGAACACCTCGTCGGCGAGCTTGACCGGGTCGCCGTGGCGGAGGTTGATCTCGAGCTGGCCGGCGCCGCCTTCCTGGGTGATGCCGTCGATCTCGAAGCCCTGCGCCTCGGCGAAGTCGTAGATGTCGTCGATCACCGGGCCGAACTCGTCGACGGCGGTCATGGAATAGGCCTGGCGCGCGGCGGCGGGGCGGCCGGAGCGGCCCATCATCGGCTCGATCGCCTTGGCCGGGTCGAGGTTGCGGGCGACGAGGTAGAATTCCATTTCCGGGGCCACGACGGGTTCGAGCCCCTGCTTGCGGTAGAGCTCGACCACGCGTTTGAGCACGTTGCGCGGCGAGAAGGGGATCGGGGCGTTGTCGCGGTCATAGGCGTCGTGGATCACCTGAAGCGTCCAGTCGCCGGTCCAGGGCGCGGCGGTGGCGGTGGACATGTCCGGCTTCAGGATCATGTCACGCTCGATGAAGCCCTCGTCGCCCGCCGCTTCGCCCCAGTCGCCGGTGATGGTCTGGAAGAAGATCGAATCGGGCAAGTGGAAGTGCTTCTGCCGGGTGAATTTCGAGGCCGGCACGGCCTTGCCGCGGGCGATGCCGGGCAGGTCGGAGATGATGCATTCCACCTCGTCGAGGCGCCGGCCCTCGAGATAGGCCTGCGCGGCCTCGGGCAGTTTCGCGGTCCAGTCGGCCATGTCTCAGGCTCCCTTCTTGAAGAACGCCGCCATGCGGTCGGCGAAGCGGGCGGCATCGGTGGGGGCGTCGAGCCCCCGGCTGGCGCCCTCGAGCAGGTCGTCGGGGACGACGCCCTTGCCGCGCAGGCGGATCAGGTCGTCGACGACGTCGGGGCCGAATTCCGGGTGCGGCTGGATGGTCAGGATGCGGTCGCCATAGACCATGGCGGCATTGGCGCAGAAGTCGGATTTGCCAATGACTTCGGCGTCTTGCGGGAGTTCGACGACCTGATCCTGGTGCCAGGCGTTGAGCGCGAGGGTTTCGCCGTCGAGCGTGTACTCGGTGCGCCCGACCGACCAGCCGCCGGGGTACTTGATCACCTTGCCGCCAAGGGCCTGGGCGATGATCTGGTGGCCGAAGCAGACGCCGATCATCGGGCGGCCGTCGGCATAGACGGCGCGGATGAATTCCTCGAGCGGGGGGATCCAGGGGTGGTCTTCGTAGGCCCCGTGCTTGGAGCCGGTGATGAGCCAGCCGTCGCAGGCGTCCGGTGCCTCGGGGTATTCTTCATCGACGACGTTGTAGGTTGCGAACGTGAAGCCGTGCCCGGCCAGAAGGCGGGCGAACATCGCGTCGTAATCCCCCGTCCGTTCCAGGAGTTCCGGAACGGCGTGGCCGGTCATCAGGATGCCGATTTTCATCTCTCACCTGTAATTTGATCAAATTAAGGATAGCGCAGCAGGCCACCCCTGGGCAAGCCCCGACTACACCGTTCCGAGATAGGTTTTCCAGTGTTGCGATTCCGGGATATCCGACATCAGCCGCACCTCCTGGCGCTTGGTCATGCAGAGGTTGCGGATCAGCCCCCTGGGGAAGGTACGGGCGATGTAGGGGTCGGCCTCGAACAGGTCGATGGCGGTCTCCCAGTCGGGGGCGAGCTGGGGCAGGTCCTGGTCGTAGGCGTTGCCGGTGATCGGGTCAGGGGGCGTGAGGGCGTCGTCGACGCCGGTGATGGCGGCGCCGAGGATGGCGGCGAACATGAGGTAGGGGTTGATGTCGCCGCCCGCGACGCGGTGTTCGATGCGCCGCGCCGCAGGCGCGCCGCCGGGGATGCGGAGCGCCGCCGTGCGGTTCTCGTAGGCCCAGCAGACGGAGGTGGGGGCATGGGCGCCGGGCACGAGGCGGGTGTAGCTGTTGGCGTGCGGCGCGAAGATGAGGGTGCTGGCGGGCATGGCCTGAAGGCAGCCCGCGACGGCGGAGAGCAGGGTGGCCGAGCCTTCGGGGCCGCCATTGTCGAAGACGTTGTTGCCGTCGGCGTCGAGGACGGAGAAATGCATGTGCATCCCGTTGCCGGCGTCGTCGTCGAAGGGTTTGGCCATGAAGGTGGCGGCCATGCCGTGGCGGCGGGCGAGGCCGCGGATGAGCGCCTTGAAGAGCCAGGTGTCGTCGGCGGCGCGCAGCGCGTCCTGGTGGTTCAGGGTGACCTCGAACTGGCCCAGCCCGCATTCGCTGGTGGTGGTCTGGGCCGGGATGCCCATGGCGGCGCAGCCGTCGTAGAGGGCCGAGAGGAAGGCGTCGAACGCGTCCATGTGGGTGAGCGACAGGATGCCCGGCGCGCCGGTGCGGCGGCCGGTCTGGGGGTTGCGGACGGGGCGGAGGGATTTGCCGCTGTCGTCGACGAGGGTGAATTCGAGCTCGGTGGCCGCCATGACCTGCCAGCCGCGGGCGGCGTAACGGTCGAGAACGGTCACGAGGGCGTGGCGCGGGTCGCCGTCGAAGGCGCGGCCGTCGTCGTGGTACATCGACATCGGAACGAGCGGCTGGGGCGTGTCGAGCCAGGGCAGGGGCACCGGCCCGCGGCCGCTGGGGCGGAGGATGCCGTCGGCGTCGCCGGTCTCGAACACCAGGGGCGAGTCGTCGATATCTGCGCCGAATATGTCGAGATTCAGGGCCGATAGCGGCATCCGCACCGTGCCGTCATCCAGCTTCCCCGCATAGCTTCCGGGCACACGTTTGCCGCGCATCTGACCGTTGAGGTCACAGGCGGCGACCCGGATCGTCTGGTACTCTGCTAGCTCCATGAGGGAGGCTCCGTTCATCATGTCGGGGCCAATCTAAAGCTATTGCCGGGGGTCTGCCAAGATAATTTGATCAAAAAATTTCGGGGCGGGAAACGGCTGTTTCGCGACGTCGGTATCACGTCGGTATTTTGTCGGTATTACGTCGGTGCCAGCGCCGGTGGGGCGCTGGCATCCGGGTCATGGTCAGCCCGCGACGGAGGCCTTGTAGATGCTGCCGATGGACTCCTTGAGCTGTCCGTCGAAGGCGTCGTCGGATTGCTGGTCGGAAAGCCCTTCGGTCAGCGCGCGGGAGAAGCTGGCGATCATGCCGGTGTTCTGGGCGAGGCGGGTGTTGGCCTCGTCGCGCGCATAGCCGCCGGAGAGGGCGACGACGCGCATCACGCGGTCATGCTCGATCAGCGGTTTGTAGTGGTTCGCGGTCTCGGGCAGGGTGAGCTTGAGCATCACCTCGCGACCCGCGGGCAGGGTGTCGAGATGCTTGGCGATCTCGTCGCGCAGGATCGATTCCGCCTCGGCCTTGTCGGCGATCGAGATGGTGACCTCGGGCTCGATGATCGGGACGAGGCCGGCATCGAGGATCTCGGCGCCCACGGCGAATTGCTGGTCGACCACGGCGGCGATGCCCGAGGGGGAGGCCGCGTCGATCACCGAGCGCATCTTGGTGCCGAAGATTCCGTGGGTGTTGGCGCGGGCCAGCAGCTCCTTGAGCCCCGGCATCGGTTTCATCAGGCGCACGCCGTCGGTTTCATCGTCGAGCCCCTTGTCGACCTTGAGGAAGGGGACGACGCCGCGCTCTTCCCAGAGGTAGGCGCCGGTGGGCTTGCCGTCGATCTCGCGCTCCATGGTCTGTTCGAAGAGGATGGCGCCGAGGATGCTGTCGCCGGTGAAGGCGGGCGACTTGATGATCCGGGTCCGCATCTGGTGGATGAGGTCGAACATCTCGTCCTCGTTCGAATAGCGGTCTTCCTCGATGCCGTAGAGGCGCAGGGCCTTGGGGGTGGAGCCGCCCGACTGGTCGAGGGCCGCGATGAAGCCGTTGCCCTCGCGCATCCTGGCTGCTTGATCTTTTTTCGACATGGAAATGCTCCGCCCTGAAAATGGTGATTTGCGGCTGGGTCGCCGTGCGTGCCCCTCTTAGGCGAGGGTCGGCAGCGTTGCAATTATGGTGGCGCTAACAGGGCGGTGCGGCGGGGGGCGTGCGCGGGAATTGGCGCGGAGACGGGCGGGCGGGCCTTATCGGAAGGCGACGAGCGCCACGGAGGCCAGCAGCAGGACGGCGAAGGCGATGTTCACGGCGCGCGAGGCCCTGGGGTGCTGGAGGGTGCGGGCCAGGGTGGCGCCGATGGAGAGCCAGAGGAAGTTGACGATCAGGATCACGCCCATGACGATCGCGGCCTTGGTCAGCCCGTCCTCGACCGGGGCGCCGGGCAGGAGGGTGTAGCCCGAGAAGAGCGCGCCCATGGCGGCATAGGCCTTGGGGTTCGACAGCGACAGCAGCACGCCCGCATACCAGCGGGGGGCGCGGGGGCGGTTTTCGTCGGGCAGCGCCGAGAGGGGCGGGGCGGTGGCGATGCGCCAGGCGAGGTAGAGGAAGTAGAGGACGGCCGCGCCGGTGATGACGGGGGCGAGGCCCGGGATGGCGAGGATGGCGCCGGAGATGCCGGTGCCGACGATGACGATGACGAGGCCGACGCCGGCGCTGAGGCCGAGCATGTATTCGAAGCCCTTGAGGCGCCCGAAGGAGGCGCCGACGGCGGCGACGCTGAGCGTGTTGGGGCCGGGGCTGCCGGTGAGGGCGAAGGCGGCGATCAGGAAGGAGGCGAGGATGTCGAACATGGGCGGGAGTTTAGGGGTGTGTGCGGGGGGATGCAGCAGGTTTTGTGGGGGGTGGTATTGGGGGGAGGTGTGATCTGGCACGCGCCCGGAACAAGGCCGGAGGCCGCCGGGCGAGCGCCGGCCCGTCCCCACGGGCAGGCGCTTTGGCGGGTGTTGGGTGACTTTATTAGGTTGGATGTAGGCTGCACCATAAAGCGGCAGCCAGAGCTGATGCAGCGCCTCCCCACGGGCCGGCGCTCGCCCGGCGGCGGAACCGGCGGCGCTTTGGCTGTTTTTGGGAATGGAGTGCCGGGCAGTGCCCGTCACGCCGGAGGCGTGCCGCCTATATTGGCGCACCTTTGGTGCGACGGGCGGACGGGCGCTGCCCGGCGCCGCGCCTTTGGCGCGGCTTGATTCCGGGCGGGGATTGGCTTGCGAAGTTGTGGCCAAGGGGGGAGAGGGTAGGAACCCGCCCCGGGCCTGACCCGGGGCCTCTGGCGGAGCGAGGTCCCGGCTCGGGGGCCGGGACGGGGAGGATGTTGGCGCGAGGTCCCGGCTCGGGGGCCGGGACGAGGCTCAGCCTTCCAGCGCCGCGACGCCGGGGAGGGTCTTGCCTTCCATCCATTCGAGGAAGGCGCCGCCGGCGGTGGAGATGTAGCTGAAGTAATCCGCCGCGTCGGCCTGGTTGAGGGCCGCGACGGTGTCGCCGCCGCCCGCCACCGCGATGAGCTTGCCGGAATGGCAGAGCCCCGCCGCGTGGGCCGCCGCCGCGTTGGTGGCGCCGTCGAAGGGGGGTGTCTCGAACGCGCCGAGGGGCCCGTTCCAGATGAGCGTTGCCGCCCGATCCATCGCCTGGGTGATATGGAACACGCTGTCGGGGCCGGCGTCGAGGATCATGGCCTTTTCGGGGCAGTCCTCGGTCCGGACGATCTCGAACGGGGCGCCTTCGCGGAGGTCTTCTGCCACGACCACGTCGCGTGGCAGGATCACCTCGCAGCCGGTGGTTGCCGCCTTCTCGGCGATGGCGCGGGCGGTGTCGGCCATGTCGTGCTCGCAGAGCGAGCGGCCCACGTCGAGGCCTTGCGCGGCGAGGAAGGTGTTGGCCATGGCGCCGCCGATCACGAGGATGTCGACCTTCTCGATCAGGTTGGACAGGAGGTCGAGCTTGGTCGAGACCTTGGCGCCGCCCACGACCGCCATCAGCGGACGGTGGGGATTGCCGAGGGCGTTTTCCAGCGCCTCGAGTTCCGACTGCATCAGCCGGCCGGCGCAGGCGGGCAGGAGGCGGGCCAGCGCCTCGGTCGAGGCATGGGCGCGGTGGGCGGCGGAGAAGGCATCGTTGCAGTAGACGTCGCCGAGGGCGGCGATGCGGCGGGCGAAATCCTCGTCATTGGCCTCTTCGCCGGGGTTGAAGCGGATGTTCTCCAGGAGCAGCACCTCGGCGGCGCGGGCCTCCTCTGTCAGGTTCTCGGCGCCGTCGAGGGTTTCGATGAACTGCACCGAGTGGCCGAGGGCGTTTTCCAGCGCCGGGACGAGCTGGCGCAGGGTCATGCTGTCGACGACCTTGCCCTTGGGCCGGCCGAAATGCGCCAGCAGCATGGGCTTGCCGCCCTTGTCGAGGATGGCCTGCACGGTGGGTACGATCCGGTCGATGCGCGTGGTGTCGGTGACCTGTCCGTTTTCCACCGGCACGTTGATGTCGACCCGGGTCAGGACCGTCTTGCCGTCGAGGTCCATATCGTCGAGGGATTTCCAGCTCATGGCCCGCCATCTCTTTCGGTTGGGAGAAACTCGCGCCCCTATTGGCGGCTTGCGGCTGGGGCGTCAACCTCTGCCGCGCGGGGGTAGCGCCAACATGCGCAATGGTGCGGCGCTGGTGGCTTGGCATTCGCGGGGATAGGTCTTAGGACTCCCGGCACGTAGATTGACAGGAGGGCCCGATGGCCGAAATCAACGACCCGGAAAACACCATTCTGATCGAGCTGAAGGATGGCACGGTGACGATCGAGCTTCTGCCCGACATCGCCCCCGGCCATTGCGAGCGGATGAAGGAGCTGGCGCGTGCCGGCGCCTATGACAACGTGGCCTTTCACCGGGTGATCGACGGGTTCATGGCGCAGACGGGCGACGTGAAGAACGGCAACATGGAGCAGGATTTCAACCTGCGCCTGGCCGGGACGGGCGGCAGCGACAAGCCCAACCTGAAGGCCGAGTTCAGCCGCATCCCGCATGACCGCGGCACGATCGGCGCGGCGCGGAGCCAGAACCCGGACAGCGCCAACAGCCAGTTCTTCATCAACTTCAAGGACAACCATTTCCTGAACGGGCAATACACGGTCTATGGCCGGGTGATCGAGGGCATGGAACATGTCGACGCCATCACGCGGGGCGAGCCGCCGCAGAACCCCGACCGGATGATCAGCATGAAGGTGGCCGCCGATGCGTAAGCTTGCGATTGCGTTCAGCCTGCTGGCCTCGCCAGCCTTGGCGACGGGGCTGCAGATCGAGGTGGCCGGGGAGGCCAACGGCACCATCACCATCGACCTGCTGGAGGACGTGGCACCGGGGCATGTGGAGCGGATCACGACGCTGGCCGAGCAGGGCGCCTATGACGGTGTCGTCTTTCACCGGGTGATCGAGGGCTTCATGGCGCAGACCGGCGACGTGGAGTTCGGCAAGCTGGAGGGCGGCGACATGAGCCGGGCCGGGATGGGGGCGAGCGACTTGCCCGATCTCGAGGCCGAGTTCAGCGACGAGCCCTTCGAGCGCGGCGTGGTCGGCATGGCCCGCAGCCAGAACCCCGACAGCGGCAACAGCCAGTTCTTCATCATGTTCGCCCCGGCGACCCATCTGAACGGGCAATATACCGTGGTGGGCCGGGTGACCGAGGGCATGGAGGTGGTCGACGCCATCAAGCGCGGCCGCGGCCAGAACGGCGCCGTGATCGGCCAGCCGGACGTGATGACCAGCGTGACGGTCACCGACTAGGCTATTAGCGCCGCCCGAACATGTGCCCTTGCGGGCGGCCCGGCTTCGCCATAGGGTCGCCCGCGAGGAGATCCTGACGACCCCATGCGCGCCCCGTTCGCGATGAACATCGCCCGCCTGTTTTGCGCCGAGACCGCGCTGGCCGAGACCGGCCGGACCGAGGGTCGCTTCCCCGTTTCACCATGTCTTGCCGCCCTGGCCCATCCCCCGCGCCGGATCTGTCCGCGCGCGTCATTCCCGGATTCCTGATACATGAACCCATACCGCCCGACCGGATACGAGCCGCTCGACACGCTGAAACCCGTGGCCGAGGGGCTGTGGCTGATCGACGGGCCGGCGCACCAGCACGGGGGCATCCCCTATCCGACGCGGGCCACGGTGGCGAAGCTGGAGGATGGCGGGCTGTGGGTGCATTCGCCGACGCCGTTGACGAAGCGGCTGCGGGCGGAGGTGGACGCGCTGGGGCCGGTGGCGCACCTGGTGGTGCCGAACCACGCGCATGTGGCGAACCTGGACGGCTGGGCCAGGGCCTATCCGGAGGCCCGATGCTGGGCGCCGCCCGAGGCGGGGGTGGCGGGCGCGCGGGACTTGCAGGCCAGCGGCGCCGAGGCGGACTGGGCGGGGCAGATCGACCAGATCACCGTGCGGGCGGGCCGCAAGCTGCGGGAGGCGTGTTTCTTTCACCGCCCCTCGCGCAGCCTGATCGTGGCCGACCTGATCGAGGCGATCGAGACGCAGCACATGCCCGCCTACCTGCGGCCGGTCTTCTGGCTGTCGGGTACGGATCACACGGGCGCGCATATGCGGCCCAGCTATCGCTGGGCGCTCAGGCGCGAGGACAAGACGGCGTTGGCCGACGATGTCGAGGTGATGATCAAGTGGCGGCCGCGGCGGGTGATCCTGGCGCATGGCCGCTGGGTGCCGCATGACGGAGTGGCGGCGCTGGAGCATGCGTTCCGCAAGGTGCTGCGGGCGCGACGGTGGGAAGTGGCCTACGAAGAGTTCGAGAAGGGCCGGGGTGTTTAAGAGATTTTATGCCTCCGGCGGGGATACTTTTCGCCAGAAGAAGCTTGGGAGTCCCTAACTTCTTCTGGCCGGAAATATCCCGGGGGGCTGCCATTGTGCGCCATTGGTTCAAGCCCAATGGCGGCGGGCTGGCCCCCAATCTACCGGATCAGGTTCACGCGCAGTTTCAGGCCGCGGCGCGCCTCTTGCGGGAGGTGGCGGTTGAGGCGGCGGTTGACGAGGCCGAAAAGCCCGATGATCACCAGTGTCAGCAGGATGAAATAGCCCGCGAGGATCGGGTAGGGCACGAAGGGGTTGAAGGTCTTGTCGGCGAAGAACTTGGCGTAGTAGAGCGCGTCGCCCCGTTGCCCCCAGGCCGGGAAGGCGGAGAAGAAGACCAGCGTGGTGGCGTGGAAGAGGAAGATCGCTTCGTTCGTGTAGGCGGGCCAGGCGAGGCGCAGCATGGTGGGCCAGACGATGCGGCGGAAGCGGGCCAGACCGGTGAAACCGTAGGCGTCGGCGGCCTCGATATCGCCCTTGGGGATGGCGCGGAGGGCGCCGTAGAAGATTTCCCCGGAATAGGCGGCGGTGTTGAGGAAGAGCACGATCAGCGCGCCGAGCCAGGCCGAGGTGAAGGGATCGAACCAGGGCGAGACGTTCTTCAGCGACAGGAAGAGGAAATAGGCGAAGAAGAACTGGATGAAGAGGGGGGAGCCGCGGAAGATGAAGATGAACCATTCCGAGGATTTGCGGATCAGCCGGTTCCGGGAGGATTTGCCCACCGCCACCGCGGTGGCGAGGAAGAAGCCCGCCAGCAGGGCCAGCACGCCGAAATAGACGTTCCAGATCAGGCCCGAGCCGATCAGGGTGAAATGTTCGCAGAGCGTGTAGCCCTCGCGCGGGAGGAGGCGTTCGCCGATGCCGACGGAGCGGAGGGCGTAGTCCTGGATCGTTTGCCAGCAGCTCATGCAAGGGTCCTCCACAGGAGGGCCCGTAGGCGCGAGAGCGTTTGCGTAGCAAATGCGGGCGCCGGGAGGGATTGGGGGGCGAGGTGTCGGGTCATGCGCCGGCCCTCCGCTGGGCTTCGCCGCCGGAGGTGGCCTGGCCGTGGGAGAGTTTCACCATCAGTTTCTCGAGGAAGATTTCCGAGACGCGGGTGAAGCCCAGGTAGAAGACCAGCAGCGCCAGGAAGTACCACATGCGCCAGTCGCCGTGGGGGTAGCTGGTGAAGCGGGGGTTGGCGGTGCCGCCCAGTTCGCGGGCCCAGTAGACGATATCCTCGACCCCCAGGAGGAAGAGGAGCGGCGTGGCCTTGATCAGCACCATCCAGAGGTTCGACAGCCCCGGCAGGGCGTAGACCCACATCTGCGGGACGAGGATGCGCCAGAAGGTCTGGCGCCGGGTCATGCCGTAAGCCTCGGCGGTTTCCAGTTGCGCCCGGGGGACGGCGCGCATGGCGCCGAAGAGGACGTTGGCCGAAAACGCGCCGAAGACGATGGCGAAGGTCAGCACGGCGAGGAAGAAGCCGTAGGTTTCGTGGATCCATTGCGGCGAGGTGGACAGCGGCAGCTTGGCCGGGGGGCAGACGATGAAATCGTTGCCCTGGCGGATCGCCGCGTCCCAGCCGGGGCATTTCACCTGGTGGCGGATCCATTCGAAGAACTGGTCGAGGGCGATGACGAAGAACAGGAAGAAGGCGATATCCGGCACGCCGCGGACGATGGCGATATAGGCCTTGCCCAGCCAGCTTACCGGCGCGATGCGCGAGCGGGCGGCGACGGCGCCGCCGAAGCCGAAGGCCAGCGCGGCCGGCGCGGTGATGGCCAGCAGCGCCAGCACCACGAAGACCGACAGGTACAGCGACATGTGCTTGCCCGTGGTCATGTAGCAGGCGAGCCACTGGAAATTGCCGAGCGTCTCGGGATCTGTGCAGAAGGCGAAAATGGCGGTGTCCCCCGTCCACGGGTCTTGGTGCCCGTTGGTCGTCGGGGCGGGCCCGGTCAGGCCCGCCCCGGAATGATCGTCGAGATCAGAAGGTCGTGGCGACTTCCCACTTGGTGATCAGCTCGTTGAGCGAGCCGTCATCCTTCATCGACTGGATCGCGGCGTCGAGCGTCTCTTTCAGCTCGGTGTCGCTTTCGCGGACGCCGAGGCCGACGCCGCCGCCGATTTCCTCTTCCTGCGACAGCAGCATCAGCCCGTCTTCCTCGGCCGCGACGGGCGCGAGGTAGGACTTGTCGGCCAGCACCGCGTCGGCCTCGCCGTTGCGGACGGCGGCGATGGTTTCCTCGGGCGTGGCGAATTCCACCAGCGTCCAGTCCTTGTCGGCGACGAAGGCCGCCTGGATCGTGCCGGTCTGGGCGGCGATCACGGCGTTCTCGAGATCGACGTCCTCGGACATGGCGAGATAGGCGGAGGGATCCGGCGGGGTGTAGTTCTGGGTGAAGTCGATCACCTCGTCACGCTCGTCGGTGATGGACATGCCGGCGATGATCACGTCGTAGTTGCCCGAGACGAGGTTGGGGATGATCGAATCCCAGTCGTTGGTGACCCATTCGCAGTTGAGCTCGGCGCGCTTGCAGATCTCGTCGCCGAGTTCACGCTCGAAGCCGTCGACCTCGCCCGAATCGTTGATGAAGTTCCACGGGGGGTAGGCGCCCTCGGTGCCGAGGCGGACGACGTCCTGGGCCATGGCCAGGCTGGCCGAGGTGGCCAGCGCGGCGACGGAAAGAATGAATGTTCTCATTGGTTTCTCCCTTGGTTGGTGGTTGGTCAGGCGGCCATGGTGGAGCTGAGAAACTGCCTCAGCCGCTCTGATTTCGGTTGGCCGAAGAGCGTGTCCGGCGCGCCCTCTTCCTCGATCAGGCCCTGGTGGAGGAAGATGACGTGATCGGAGACGTCGCCGGCCATTTTCATGTCATGGGTGACGATCATCATGGTGCGGCCCTCGCGGGCGAGATCCTTGATGACGCGGACCACTTCCTGTTCGAGCTCGGGGTCGAGGGCGGAGGTGGGTTCGTCGAAGAGCAGCGCCTCGGGTTCCATACAGAGGGCGCGGGCGATGGCGGCGCGCTGTTGCTGGCCGCCGGAGAGCTGGGCGGGGTAGACATCGGCCTTGTCGCCGATGCCGACCTTGTCGAGATAGCCGCGGGCGGCCTCCTCGACCTCGGCGCGGTCGCGGCCGAGGACGGTGAGCGGCGCCTCCATCACGTTTTGCAGGATGGTGAGGTGGGCCCAGAGGTTGAACTGCTGGAAGACCATCGACAGGTTGGTGCGGATGCGGAGCACCTGCTTGGCGTCGGCGGGGTGGCGGTTGAGGCCGGAGCCGCGCCAGGTGACGGGCTCGCCCTTGAAGAGGATGTCGCCCTGCTGGCTGTCCTCGAGAAGGTTGGCGCAGCGCAGGAGCGTGGATTTGCCCGAGCCGGAGGAGCCGATCAGCGAGACCACGTCGCCCTTGTGGGCGGTGATGTCGACGCCCTTGATCACCTCGAGCGGGCCATAGGCCTTGTGAAGGTTGCGGATCTCGATGACGGGCGTGGCTTCGGCCAAGTGCAGCATCCCCCAAGGTTTCAACGGTTTGGCTGCCGAGCAGTAGGGCGGAAAATCTGGCGCAATGCAACGCACAAAACGGAACATTATCCGCCGGGACGGGCGAATTGACGTCTCGTCACGCCGTTATGGCGCATGGGCGGGCGGAGCGCGTGGCGTGCTTCCAAGTCGATCGTTGCGTCCGCAATCTGGTTATTCTGCTCCGCTGCTACTGCGCACGATGCCGATCAGGCGACGGAATTCATCGTCCGGAGTTGCCTGCTTCCAGAAGTTGATAAAGCGACAGACCAACTGAAGGTTCGCAGCATCATAATGCCCGCTGCTGTCGATCCGGTCTGCAGACGGCAGCATGTTCTTGTCACCCTCATACTCGAAGGGCAATCCGGTGATGGCGCAGCGCTCGTTCTGCTGCTCCATGAGACGCGGCAGCAGAGCGTCAAGTTCGCTAGCCAGCATTTTCAGGTCTTTGTTCTTGACCGTAACCTCTATCTTCTGCCCATTGGCAGCCTGCACGGTACTCAAAATCGAATACTTCATGCTTGCGAGGGCCTTCGCTTTGCCGTCGCCGAAGCGTACATTGACGGCCTTATTCGCAGATAGCTGGGGGTTTCCGTCTGCGTCCAGCCCCCACCAAAGGGCATCTAACGTCCACAGATCAATGTCGAGCTTTCGGGCCAGATTAAGCAGGACCTGATTGACCGCGACATACCGGTTGCCCATTGTCGCGCCTCGAGCGAAAGCGGGCCACAGCCCAAGCGAGCGCAAGGCCTTTTCCGAGGTTCCATTCCAAACTCCGTATTTTTCGGGGTAGGCGACCAGCAGAATGGCGGAGAGTTTCGCCATTCCCATACCCGGAGCTTCAATCACGGAATCGACCCGTTCACGGATCGGGCGCGTCTCGTCCACCAAAACGGCAAGTACGTCGCGCAGCTCGTCCATATTCGCGTAGAGTTGCGGCTGGCGCTCCAACCCCGTCCAATGCTTGTTGTGCTCGATACTCAGGAAATTCCGAAAAACCCCCTCATCCAATTCAGCCACTGCGCCAGGCTGAAAGACTGGCGTAAACCGGCGCAGTACCTGGTCTCGATTACTAATAATCTCTTGGACATCCAGCTGGTCTTTAATCGGTATTAGTTTCTCAATGATTTCCGGGGTCATGATGTTACTCAACAATACTTGTCGCGGCCGGCGGCGGCGGGTTGGGAATGGCGAGGTAGGCCTCGGGGGGGAGGCGGACGAGGCCGCGGAGGGAGAGGGTGTCGCGATCGTCGGGGGAGAGGTCGGCGATGGCGGCGGAGATGGCGTCGAAGAGCGGCCCGGGGTCGCGGGTGAGGGCGGTGATGTAGGGCAGGACCGGGGTGGGTTCGGTGCGGGCGATCTCGCGCAGGGTGGTGGCGAAGGGGTCGTGGCGCTGGATGAGCGCCCATGTGAGGGCGTCGAGCGCGGCGATGTCGGCGCGGCCCTCGGCCACGGCGCGGGCGGAGAGGGCGTGGCCGCCGGTCTGTAAGGTGTTGGTGAAGATGAAGCCTTGCGAGCGGGCGTGGTTCTGGGGGGCGGCCCAGCCGCTTTGGGAGAGGGGTTCGTTATAGGCGAAGGGCGCCTCGGCGAAATCGGAGGGGGTGGTGCGGTGGTCGTTGGCGCGGGCCACGAAAACCGAGCAGTAATGGCCGGGCGGGCAGCCGGGGAGGCCGTAATCGGGGGTGCCGATGAGGGTCACCTGCCCGTGGAGTTTCGCGCGATAGGGGTAGCCGCAGGTCTGCGAGAGGATGAGGTCGGGGGCGAGCCAGTGATCCCACAATTCGCCGGTGCGGGTGAGGGTGTCGGGGCCGTGGCCCAAGCGGTTGCGGATCGCCTGCCAGAACCTGTCATTCGCGGCCGCGGTTTCCGGCCGGTCGTACATCGGCAGGCTGGCGAGGCTCACCCCCGGGCCACTTTCTGGCGGGCGAGGGCGCTGTCGCGGTCGCTGATGCCGAGGAAGTTGGAGGCCATGCGAATGAGCGCGTCTTCGTCGGCGTCGCGTTCGCCGTCGGCGAGCGCCACTTCCCAGAGCGCCTCGATCACGGCGGTGCGGTGCTCGTAGGGTACCGAATCCTTGATGGCGCGGGTGAAGCGGACGGTGTCGGGCGCTTCCGATTCGAGCTGTTCGGCTTCGGCGCGCAATTGCTGCGCGCCGGCAGGGTCGAGGCCATAGCGCCGGCCAGCGATTCGCTCGATATGGGCGACCTCGTCGGCGTCGTAGAACCCGTCGGAGCGGGCGATGCGCACGAGCAGGGCGGTGAGGGCCAGGCGCGCGTCGGCATCGTCGAGCTGTTCGGGCTCTGGCTGGATGAGCTTGTTCAGGAAATCAGCAAACATGGGAGGAGATATAGGCGCAGGCGCGGCCCGCGCCAATCGTTAACTGAGGAAGGCGGTTTCGCGGGCGCGGGCGCTGTCTTCCTCGGAGAGGCCGAGGGCGGCGCGGGCGTCGTCGATGACCTTGAGCTCGGCCTCGTCGATGTCGCCGTCGGCGAGGACGATCTCCCACAGCACCTCGAGCGCGTCGACGCGGGCCTCGAAACTGACTGTTTCCCGGATGATATGTGCGAAACGGTCCGTTTCCGGGGCCTGCTTCTCGAGCTTCTCGGAGGTGGCGCGCATCTTGGCCGCCTCGACCGGGTTGAGGCCGTAGAGGCGGGAGAGGAGGCGGTCGATCCGGCTGATCTCGTCTACGCGGTAATCGTGGTCGGACATGGCGACGCGGACCATCAGCGCGCCGAGCGCGAGCTTCTCGTCCGGTTCCGGAAGGGGGTCGGGCTTGGGCGCGGAAAACGCGTGAATCAAACGGTTTAGCAGGGCTTTTGCTTCCATCGGAGGGCTCCGTCGGTGCCGGGCGCGGGACGGGGGCGGGCGCCGTGGCGTGCCGGTCGCGCGGCGCCCTTCCGGGCGCGCTGTCGCGTCGGCGCGATGGTGCCTGTCCCTCCCGCGGTGACCGGGGTGTTTTGCCGCACTCTTATCCCGTGGGTGGCGAATGACAATCCGGGCGAAGGCGGGTTTGGCGCGGGCGTGGTCCAAAGGTCGCAGGAGGGCCACAATTGCTCCCAACTATTTGCGCTTTCGGGGGCAAGGTTGCGGGCCAATCAAGATGCGCGGTGCAACGCGCGAAGACGGAGCCGCGGATGCCGCCTTTTGACAAGTGTGACTGGTCGATGAGTAACAAGGACGAACAGATGAAGCGGGCCCGGGCCGCGACCGCGGCGGAGCTGCGGCGCATGGCGCGCAGCTTCGACTGGTCGCGGAACCCCGAGCCGGTGCTGGGCTGGATGATGGCGCAGAAGGGGATGGACCTGTCGAGCGCGCTGGTGGTGTTCTTCAACGGCGATCCGGGGCGGTTCAACTACCTGTCGAAACGCGAGGTGCCGCAGGAGTTTCGCGGCGCGGCGCGGGTGCTGGACAATATCTGCCTGCGGGTGAACAGCGGCTTCTACCGGGCGCGGCAGGGGCAGAAGCTGCCGGCGCGGGCGCGGCTGGATGCGTGGCTGGATTTCCAGGCCGCGGACCGGGCGGCGGGGCGCCGGGGTCGGTGGATCCTGGACGAGGGGATCATCGAGACGGCGCTGCGCGGCAAGCGGCACCCGGCGATGGCCGAGGAGACGGCCGATATCGGCGCGTTGCGGCCGTTGCAGGGGCCCGGCGCGGTGCAGGGGTTCCTGGCGGAGCTGCTGGGGCCGGGGCTGGGGGAGCGGCTGCTGCGGGTGTTGCCGCGGCGGGGCAGTGACGGGCTGAGATAGGGCCCGTCAGACCAGCCGCGAGGTGTTCACCGCGGCTTTCACGAAATCGGCGAAGAGCGGGTGGGGCTGGAAGGGTTTCGACTTCAGCTCGGGGTGAAACTGGACGCCGATGAACCACGGGTGGTCGGACCATTCGACGATTTCCGGGAGGCGGCAGTCGGGGGACATGCCGGAGAAGCAGAGGCCGACCTCTTCCAGTTTCTCGCGGTACTTGATGTCGACCTCGTAGCGGTGGCGGTGGCGTTCGTCGATGGCGGTGGTGCCGTAGACCTGGGCGACCTTTGAGCCTTCCTTGAGGACCGCGTCATAGGCGCCGAGGCGCATGGTGCCGCCCTTGTCGTCGGAGACCTTGCGCTTGACCTTCTCGTTGCCCTGCACCCATTCCTTGAGGTGGTAGACGACGGGGGTGAAGCGTTTCTTGCCGGCCTCGTGGTCGAACTCCTCGGAGCCGGCATCCTTGAGACCGGCGAGGTTGCGGGCGGCCTCGATCACCGCCATCTGCATGCCGAGGCAGATGCCGAGATAGGGGATCTTGCGTTCGCGGGCGAATTGCGCGGCCTTGATCTTGCCTTCCGTACCGCGTTCGCCGAAGCCGCCGGGCACGAGGATGGCGTGGAAGCCCTCGAGATGGACGGCCGGATCCTCGGTGTCGAAGATCTCGGCATCGACCCATTCGACGCTGACCTTCACGCGGTTGGCCATGCCGCCATGGGTGAGCGCCTCCTTGATCGACTTGTAGGCGTCTTCGAGCTGGGTGTACTTGCCGACGATGGCGATCTTCACCTCGCCGTCGGTGTGGTGGATGCGGTCCTCGACATCCTGCCACTTGGCCATGTCGGGCTTCGGCGCGGGAGAGATGGCGAAGGCGTCGAGCACCGCCTGGTCGAGCCCTTCGCGGTGATAGGCGAGCGGGGCCTCGTAGATGGAATTGAGGTCATAGGCCGCGATCACCGACTCGGTGCGGACGTTGCAGAAAAGCGCGATCTTCTCGCGTTCCTTTTCCGGGATCGGCTGTTCGGAGCGGCAGACGAGGATGTCGGGCGCGATGCCGATGGATTGCAGCTCCTTGACGGAGTGCTGGGTCGGCTTGGTCTTCAGCTCGCCGGAGGCGGCGAGGTAGGGCAGGAGGGTGAGGTGCATGAAGATGCACTGGCCGCGGGGACGGTCGTGGCTGAACTGGCGGATGGCCTCGAAGAAGGGCAGGCCCTCGATGTCGCCGACGGTGCCGCCGATCTCGCAGAGCATGAAATCGACCTCGTCATCGCCGATGCCGATGAAGTCCTTGATCTGGTTGGTGACGTGGGGGACGACCTGGATGGTCTTGCCGAGGTAATCGCCGCGGCGCTCCTTTTCGAGCACGTCGGAATAGATGCGGCCAGAGGAAACGGAATCGGTCATCCGCGCCGGGACGCCGGTGAAGCGTTCGTAATGGCCCAGGTCGAGATCGGTCTCGGCGCCGTCGTCGGTGACGAAGACCTCGCCATGCTCGAAGGGTGACATGGTGCCGGGATCGACGTTCAGGTAGGGGTCGAGCTTGCGCAGGCGGACCGAGAAGCCGCGGGCCTGGAGAAGCGCGCCGAGCGCGGCCGAGGCGAGGCCCTTGCCCAGTGAAGATACAACGCCGCCTGTGATGAAGACATACCGCGCCATGCGTCGGAACCCCCCGTGATTCTGCTCGTGTTCAAACGGGCCCGCACGGCCGATTCGGCCGCAGCACCACGGGACTCAACTCATAAAGCATTCACGCCAATGGCGCAAGCTGACCGCAAGATGCTGTTGCGGTATTCCGGCCTGTCTCAATCGGTAGTGGTCAGTCGGCGGTGGGCGTCAGGGGGGCGTCGTCGCCTTCCGCGGGCGGAAGGAGATCGTTGCCGGTGTCGGGAAGCTCGGGCGAGGTTTCTTCCTGCGCGGCCGGCCTGTCGGTGATCCGGTCGAGGACGGAGGAGCCCGAGGAGGTCTGTGCCGCGATGATGGTGAGCGCCATGGAGGTGACGAAAAGGCCGATGCCCAGCACCCATGTCATCTTGCCCAGAGCCGTGGCCGCCGAGCGGCCCGCCGTCGCGTTGCCGCCGCCGCCACCCATGCCGAGGCCGCCCCCTTCGGAGCGCTGCAGAAGCACCACGACGATCAGCGTGAGCGTCAGAAGCAGGTGGACGAGGAGGATGACGTTTTCCATGCGGACTGCCTTGCGGTTCGGAACAGGCGCTATCTATGCGTTTCGCGGCTGGGCTGCAACCCGGCAATTGGGGGGTGGGAGAGGGGTGTTGCGGATTGTCCGGCGGCGCTCGCCAGCCCTTGCGGGTTGTCTCGCGAGGGTCAGCGGCGGCGGGTGAGGCCGAGGGCGGCGAGCGCGTGGTGCAGGCGGGTCTGGAAAGGCAGGCGGCGGGCGAGCGGGCGGGCGAGGGGCGTGGCGGATTTGCGGTCGGCCTCGTGCATGTCGATTACCCGCTCGGCACAGCCGCAGCCTTCGCCGAGGCCGACCTTGGTGTAGTAGAATTTCTGGAAGTCGTGGTCGGGGTTGGGCATGGGCTGACCTCCTCAGCGGTTTTGCCGCTCGGCTTCGTATTCTGCAAGATAGTCTTCCAGCACGCGGATGATCATTCGAACGTCTTCTTCCTCGTGCCCTTCGCGGATCAAGTCATAGCCTTCGGCCACGATGCGGGGCGTCACGAAGTCGCCATTGGCGGCGTAGGTTTTCAGATCGCGCAGGGCGTCCATGACGGTTTGCTTGCGGTGAAGAAGGTGAGAAATCGCGAATGACCGTTCAGCGACATCCCTGACCTGGGATGGCCTGTCGAGGTGGTAGAAGCTGTCGTCGCCTTCGAAGTAATAGGCCTCGTCTTCGGGGTAGAACTCGCGGCAGAACGCGTCGAAGGATTTCATCGTGAACGGGGGGAGGTGGTGCTTTCTAAGGCGCCGGGTCATTCATCCACGTCGTCCATGTCGGCTTGGCCGCTGAGCCTGCGGCGGACGTGGCTCCAGCTCAGGCCGATGCCGAGGACGAAGGCGAGGGCGATGAGCGCCAGCCAGACGACTTGCGACGTGTCGCGGAGGGTGAGCAGCCCGTAATCGTAGAGCACCCAGACCACCGCCGCGACAATGGCGACCACCAGGAACACCCCGAAGGCCCCGATCGAGCGCAGCGTGGCGCGCAGGTAGATGATGTAGCCCACCGCCAGCAGCAGGCCCATCAGCACCGCGAGCGGCATCTGGTCGTAGAAATTGGCCCGCACCCAGGTGACGTAGTTCCACTCCGTCGGGTTGAAGGTGGCGACGAGCAGGAGAAATGCCGCCACGAGGCGCAAGATGAAGCCGGTCATGTTCTGTCCCCCGTCCCCTTGTTTTCCCTTTCCTTCGCCCAACGAGGCGCGCCTGTCCAGCCCCGAGGGCCGGGCGCAGGCGTGAATTTGCGGTTTCAACGGCGCGCGGGCGGGGCTATACGGGCGCGGGATTTTCTAGTGCCGAGAGGACTGACATGGCCAACGTGGTTGTCGTGGGCGCCCAGTGGGGCGACGAGGGCAAGGGCAAGATCGTCGACTGGCTGAGCGAGCGGGCGGACGTGATCGCGCGGTTCCAGGGCGGGCACAATGCCGGCCATACGCTGGTGATCGACGGCAAGGTCTACAAGCTGAACGCGCTGCCCTCGGGCGTGGTGCGGGGCGGCAAGCTGTCGGTGATCGGCAACGGGGTGGTGCTCGACCCCTGGCATTTGTTGCAGGAGATCGAGACGATCCGCGGCCAGGGGGTGGAGATCACGCCCGAAACGCTGATGATCGCCGAGAACACGCCGCTGATCCTGCCGTTCCATGGCGAGCTGGACCGGGCGCGGGAATCGCAGAACTCGGTGGCGAAGATCGGCACCACGGGCCGCGGCATCGGGCCGGCCTACGAGGACAAGGTGGGGCGCCGCGTGATCCGGGTGGCCGACCTCGGCGATGACGCGACGCTGGAATTGCGGGTCGACCGGGCGCTGGTGCATCACAACGCGCTGCGGCGCGGGCTGGGGCTGGGCGAGATCGACCGCGATGCGCTGATCGCGCAGCTGCGAGAGATCGCGCCGAAGATCCTGCAATATGCGGGGCCCGTCTGGAAGGTGATGAACGACAAGCGCAAGGCGGGCCGGCGGATCCTGTTCGAGGGGGCGCAGGGGGCGCTGCTGGATATCGATTTCGGCACCTATCCCTATGTCACCTCGTCGAACGTGATCGCCGGGCAGGCGGCCACGGGCACCGGCATCGGACCGGGCTCGATCGATTACGTGCTGGGGATCGTGAAGGCCTATACGACCCGCGTGGGCGAGGGGCCGTTCCCGACCGAGCTCGATGACGAGAACGGCCAGCGGCTGGGCGAGCGGGGCCGGGAGTTCGGCACCGTCACGGGCCGCAAGCGGCGCTGCGGCTGGTTCGACGCCTGTCTCGTGCGGCAGACCTGTGCCACGTCGGGCGTGAAGGGGATTGCGCTCACCAAGCTCGACGTGCTGGACGGGTTCGAGGTGCTGAAGATCTGTGTGGGCTACGAGCTGGACGGGCAGCGGCTGGATTACCTGCCGACCGCGGCGGATGCGCAGGCGCGCTGCACGCCGGTCTACGAGGAGATGCCGGGCTGGAGCGAGTCGACCGAGGGCGCGCGGAGCTGGGCCGACCTGCCGGCCAATGCCATCAAGTATGTCCGCCGGGTGGAGGAGCTGATCGACTGCCCGGTGGCGCTGTTGTCCACGTCGCCCGAGCGGGAGGACACGATCCTCGTGACCGACCCGTTCGCCGACTGAGCCGGGGTGTCATGCCGAAGCTGAGCTACAAGGCAAGGCGGCGCTGGTCGCTGGTGGTGCTGCTGATCGGGCTGCCGATCTATATCGTCGTGGCGGTGAACTTCACCGACTGGCTGCGGGCGCGCTACGAGGGGTTGCCGGTGCTGGTGGAACTGCTGGTCTTCGTGGCGCTGGGGTTCCTCTGGATGCTGCCGTTGCGCTTCGTGTTTCTCGGTGTGGGCAAGGCGGACCCGGACGAGGAGGAGTGAGGGGGCGGTGGGCTGGCAGCCACCGGCGACTGAACCTGGCCTGTCGAGGTCCCGGCTCGGGGGGCGGGACGGGGAGCGCTGTTGCTCTTCTGGTTCAAGGCGGCGGGTTGCGTCATAGGTTTGCTTCCGAAACGACTTGCAAAACCGCGTGTTAACGCTTTCCTGGTGTTATGGCGAAGCTTGTTCTCCTGCATAAGGCCGACTCCATTTACGATGACGAGCCGGATGTCGTGTATGACTTCCCGCGCTCGTACCTGAAGGCGGTGCGGGAGGCCGTTGGCGACTGGATCATCTATTATGAACCGGTCAAGGCGGGGCCCCGAGGATACTTCGCCGTGGCACGGATCGACCGGGTCATCCCGAAGCCGGGCGCCGAGGGGCGGTTCCTTGCCATGATCGCGCCCGGTACCTTTCTTCCCTTCGACCGAGAGGTGCCGCGCCTCGTGCACGGACGGCCACTGGAAGCGGCCCTGACGGAGCCCGATGGCACCCCGAAAAAGGGGAGGCGCGGTGCAACTGGCCGTGCGGCGGTTGCCCGAGGCCGACTTCGCGCGCATCGTGAACCTGGGGCTGCCCCAGGACCTGGAACGGATCGAGGCGACGCGCTACGACCCGCAATCCTTGGCGTTTCAGGAGGAGGCGGAGCCGTTCGAGCGCCCGGTACTGGAGCGCCTCACGCGAAGGCCCTATCGTGACATCGCGTTCCGCAGAAAGGTGCGCGAAGCCTATGGATACCGCTGCGCGATGTCCGGCCTGATGCTGCGCAATGGCGGCGGGCGCCCGGAGGTGCAGGCGGCGCATATCCGACCGGTCGACAGCATGGGCAGCGACTCGGTTCGCAATCGCCTGGCCCTGTCCGGTACGTTGCACTGGATGTTCGACCGGGGCCTGATCTCGGTGGCCGACGATAACGAAACGATCCTCGTGTCACGCAACAAGGTGCCCGACGATGTCGAAAAACGGCTGCTGAGACCGGATTGCAAGCTTTGGAAGCCCGAAGATCCGGAGAACTGGCCGAGCCCGAAAAACCTGAGATGGCATCGTGAGAATGTCTTCGGCCAGGTGATTGGAGACGAACCGATCAGCTGGAGCTGAGACTGCCCTGGGGGACCGACCGTGCGCAAAGCTGTCGCGACGTCGTGTCGGGATATCGAATGGCGCAGGGGGCGCTGCCCCCAACGTTGAATTTCCCGAGGAAATCCAACGTCTCCCCCGGGATATTTCTCGCCAGAAGAAGCGGGGTGGGGAGCGGGCTTCTTCTGGCCGGAAATATCCCCGCCGGAGGCTCCCTCACGTGAGGCGAAGTGCCGTCAGTCGAGCTGGCGCGCCTCGTCGATGAGCATCACCGGGATGCCGCCGCGGATCGGGAAGGCGAGGCCGGCGGAGGTGCTGACCAGTTCCTGCGCCTCGGCGTCGTAGCGCAGCGTGGTGTGGGTCTGGGGGCAGACCAGCGCCTCGAGCATGCGGCGGTCGGTGGCGGAATTCGCGGGGGGTTCGGGCGTGTCGGTCATTGCAGGATTTCCTTGTCGTCGCCGCCGCGCAGGGCGTATTCGAGCAGCGTCACCAGCGTTTCGCGGCGGGTGGTGAGCGAGGGCGCCTCGAGCAGGGCCTGCTTGTCCTCGGGTTCGAAGCCCAGCAGCATCGAGAGCGAGTTGATCAGCAGCTCGTCATCGGCTTCTTTCAGGGTGTCCCAGTCGGTCTGCAATTCGCGCGAGTCGAAGTAGCGGGCGAGCAGGTTCATGAACGCCTCGCGGTCGAAGCCCGCGTCGGTGTCGGCGGGGCCGAGGTCGCGGTCGAACCCGTCCCACGAGATCCGGGCGCGGCGGTAGGGGGTGAAGCCGTCGACCTCTTCCAGCACGCGGTAGCGGGAGATGCCGGTGAGCGTGATCATGTAGCGCCCGTCCTCGGTTTCCGACATCTGGGTCACCCGGCCGACGCAGCCGATCGCCTGCAGCCGGTCGCATTCCTTCTTGCCGGGCGCCATGCTGGGCTGGACCATGCCGATCAGCCGCCCGGGCGATTTCAGGGCGTCGTCGAGCATGGCCAGGTAGCGCGGCTCGAACAGGTGCAGCGGCAGCCGCGAGCGGGGCAGGAGAAGCGCGCCGGTCAGCGGAAAGACCGGGATCACCTCGGGAAGATCGGCCTGGTTGATCATGACCCTCAACCTAGCCTGTTCACCGGTTCAGGCAAATATCATCGAGCTCAGTTTTCTGCGGCCGTGAAGAACGATCGGATCGTTGGGTTTCAGGGCGTCGAAAATGGTGAAAAGCTGCTTCTTCGCGGCCTCGTCGTTCCATTCGCGGTCGCGCTGGAACAGCTCGAGCAGCTGGTCGACCGCTTCCTGCGTGCGGCCGTTGGCATGCAGGGCCTGGGCGAGGTCGAACCGGGCCTGGTGATCATCCGGATTGGCCTCGACCGCCGCCGTCAGTTCGCCCACCGGGCCGGCGCCCGCCGCCTGCTTGGCGAGGTCGAGCGCGGCATGGGCGGCTTCCAGCTCGGGCGCCTTGGAGATCTCGGCCGGCGCGCCGTTGAGGATGGCCTCGGCCTGTTCCAGGTCGTCCATCGCGATATGGGCGCGGACGAGCCCGGCATAGGCGCGGGCGCTCTTGTCGTCTTCCTGGAGGATGGCGGCGAAGGTCTGGGCGGCGTCGGTGGCCGCGCCCTGGTCGAGCATTTCCTCGGCCGCCTCGAGCGCATCGTCGAGCCCGCCGCTGGCGTCGCCGCCGGACTGGTTTACGATCCGGCCGATGAAGGCGTCGAGTTCGGATTGTGCCACGGCGCCCTGGAAGCCGTCGATCGGCTGGCCTTGCCAGAAGGCATAGACGGTCGGAATCGACTGGACCCGGAGCTGGCCCGCGATCATCTGGTTCTCGTCGACATTGACCTTGGCGAGTTTCACCGCGCCCTTGGCCTTGGTCACCGCCGCCTCGAGCGCGGGGGTCAGCGTCTTGCACGGCCCGCACCACGGCGCCCAGAAATCGACGATCACCGGCACGGTCTGGCTGGCTTCGATCACCTCGGCCATGAAATCGGCCTCGGAGACATCCTTGATCAGGTCGCCGGCGGCGGGTGAATTCTGGTTTTGGCCCAGTTCCAGCATTGTCGTCTCCATCGGATTGGTTCTGCCCCTATATGTGCGCGGGGGCAGTGAAGTCAAAGGTCAAAGGTGGCGAAAACCGGGGCGTGGTCGCTGGGTTTGTCCCAGCCGCGGGCGGTGCGCAGGATGCGGCTGGAATGGCCGGCATTGGCGATGTCGGGGCTGGCCCAGATATGGTCGAGACGGCGGCCCTTGTCGGCGGCGTCCCAGTCGCGGGCACGGTAGGACCACCAGCTGTAGAGCTGGCCCTCGGGGATGTCGGCGCGGGTGACGTCGGCCCAGCCGCCCGCTTCCATCACGTCGGAGAGGTGCTCGACCTCGACGGGCGTGTGGCTGACCACCTTGAGGAGCTGCTTGTGCGACCAGACGTCATCCTCGCGCGGGGCGATGTTGAGGTCGCCCACGAGGATGGACTTGGCGGGTTTGTCCTCGCGGCACCAGTCGCGCATCTCGGTGAGGTAGTCGAGCTTCTGGCCGAACTTGTCGTTGACCTCGCGGTCGGGCACGTCGCCGCCGGCGGGGACGTAGAAATTGTGGATGACGGTGCCGTTTTCCAGCCGCCCGGCGATGTGGCGGGCGTGGCCGAGCTTGGCGAAGTCATGCACGCCCACCTCCTCGATCGGTTGCCTGGAGAGGATGGCGACGCCGTTATAGCCCTTCTGCCCCCGGGCGATCATGTGGGTGTAGCCGAGGTTGGCGAACATCTCGGCGGGGATCTTTTCCACCGGGCTCTTGCATTCCTGCAGGCAGAGCACGTCCGGCGCTTCCTCTTTCAGGAGCTTGCAGACGATGGGCGCGCGCAGGCGGACCGAGTTGATGTTCCAGGTGGCGAGGGTGAAAGGCATGGGGTGTCGTCTCCGCTGTCAGTGGCGGGAGAGGTAAAGGCCGGGGCGGGAAACGTCCAGCCCGGGGCGGCGGGGAATTTCGGCGGGGGCGCCGCCCCGGCCCGGTCAGACCCCGTTGGGCGCCAGCAGCACCTTGCCGGCGCGTTCGCCCGCGGCGGTGTAGGCGGCGGCCTCGGCGATGTCCTCGAGGGCGAAGTGGCGGTCGACGGGCGCGCTGAGCTTGCCGGAGGCCACCAGCGCGGTCAGGTCGCCGTAGACCTTGCTGCGGCGCTCGGGGGTGGCGTCCTCGAACCACTGGGCGAGCCAGAAGCCGCGCAGGGTGATGCTCGAGAAGATCAGCACCTTGGCGTCGAGCGGGGCGGGGGCCATGGACATCGCGCCATAGCTGACCAGCGTGCCGCCGGGGGCGAGGGTGGCGGCGAGGCGGGCCATGGTGTCGCCCGCCACCGCGTCGAGGGCGAGGCGGATCGGGGCCTCGTCGGTGGCCTGGGCCACGTCACGGGCGAGGGTGTCGCCATCGACGAGGACGGCATCGGCCCCCATCTCCTTCAGCCCCGCCACCGCGCTTTGGCGGCGGACAACGCAGGCCACTTTCAGGCCGCGGGCATGGGCGAGCTGGATCACGTAGGCGCCGACGGCGGAATTGGCGGCGGACTGGATGATCCAGTCGCCCGTCGCGAGGTCGACGAAATCGTCGAGCAGCAGGTAGGCGGTGGCCGGGTTGATGGCGAGCATGGCAAGCTGATCGAGGTCGCCGTCGGGGAGGGGCACGAAATTGCCGGCGCCGGCTATGATCTCGGTGGCCCATGTGCCGCTGCCGGCGGGGAGGAGGACAAGCTGGCCCTCTTTCAGGTCGGTGCCGTTGGCGTCGGTGACGCGGCCCAGCCCCTCGTTGCCGGGGACGGCCGGAAGGTCGGGGCGGACGCCGTATTGTCCGGCGATCTGGATCAGGTCGGAGGGGTTGATGGGCGCACGGAGCACCTCGACCCGGACGTCGGAGGCGCCGAGCACGGCGTTTTCGGTATCGACGCAGCGCAGGACCTTGGCCGGGTCGCCGAACTCTTCGTGGATCACCTGTTTCATCGGGAGGCTCCTTTGGTTGCTGGTCCCGATATTGGGGCTTGGGGCGGATATGCCAAAGGGTGACGCGGCGGGAGGGGGGACTTACGCCGACGAGGCGTTCAGGAAAACCTTGTGCTGGGCCTCGAAGGCGCGCCGGTAGGCCGGCCGATCGGCCGCGCGGGCGATGTAGTCGGTGAAGACAGGGTACGACTCGAGGATGCCCGAGCCTTCGAGCCTGCGGATCGCGTGGACCATCAGGATGTCGGCGGCGCTGAACGTGCCTGCGAGCCAGTCGGCCGTGCCGAAGGCTTCGGCCAGTTGGTCGAGCCGGGTGCGAATGCGCTCGTCCACCAGGGCGAACCGCTCGGCCTGCCAGCTCTTGCCGGCTTCGAAATGCTTGACGTGGTCGCGTTCCACGATCGGGGGTTCGACCGTGTTGAGCGCGGCGAACATCCAGCTTATGGCCCTGGCGCGCGGCGCGGCGGCGGTAGGGAGCAGGCCGGGGTGATGTTCGGCGATGTGAAAGACGATGGCGCCCGATTCGAAGAGCGTGACGTCTCCCTCTTCGTAGGTGGGAATCTGGCCGAACGGCTGACGCTTCAGATGGGCGGGTTGCTTCATCTCCTCGAAGGTGACGAGGCGGACGTCATAGGGCTGGCCGGTTTCCTCCAGCGCCCAGCGGACCCGCATGTCGCGGGCGAGGCCGGCGCCCTTGTCGGGGGAGGTCTTGAAGGCCGTGATCGTGGGCATGGTGCTTTTCCGGGGCTGTGGCGTGAGGGCGGGGCGCCCGTATTGGCTCATAGAGCGGCGGCCGAGTCGAGGGGGATGCGCGGCGCCGGCACGTCGTCGCCCGCACAAAAAAAGCCCCGGCGCAATGGCCGGGGCAGTCCAACAGGGAGGTACATGTGATTGGCCGCACATGTAACGGCTTGTAGGTCATTTATGCGCCGATCGGGGCGGGTTCAATGGCCTGGCGGACGTCGTTCAGGAAAGCAGCCGATACCCGCCGGATTCGGTCACCAGGAGGCGGGCGTTGGAGGGGTCGGGCTCGATCTTCTGGCGCAGGCGGTAGATGTGGGTTTCGAGCGTGTGGGTGGTGACGCCGGCGTTGTAGCCCCAGACCTCGTGCAGGAGCACGTCGCGGGGGACAACGCCCTCGGTCGAGCGGTAGAGGAACTTGAGGATGTTCGTCTCCTTCTCGGTGAGGCGGATCTTCTTGTCGTCCTCGGTCTGCAGGAGCTTCATGGCGGGCTTGAAGGTGTACGGCCCGAGCTGGAAGACGGCATCCTCGGATTGCTCGTGCTGGCGGAGCTGGGCGCGGATGCGGGCCAGCAGGACGGGGAACTTGAAGGGCTTGGTGATGTAGTCGTTGGCGCCCGCGTCGAGGCCGAGGATGGTGTCGGCGTCGCCGTCATGGCCCGTCAGCATCAGGATCGGCGCCTTGACGCCCTGCTTGCGCATCAGCCGGCAAAGCTCGCGCCCGTCGGTGTCGGGAAGGCCCACGTCGAGGATCACCAGGTCGTAGATCGTGTCCTTGACGCGTTGCATCGCCTCGGATCCGTTGCCGGCCTCGAAGACGTCGAAATCCTCGGTCATCACCAGCTGTTCGCCGAGCGCCTCGCGCAGGTCCTCGTCATCGTCGACCAGCAGGATTTTCTTGAGCTGTGCCATGGTTCGGTATCCTCGTTTGGTTTCGGCAGATGTGTGCCGGGGCGGCGCGGGGGGCAAGAACTGTGACAGGACTTCACGCCCAAGTGTTACCATGTGGGCAATTGTTTCAATTCGTTGCAAAAGGCGCTACATCCGTGTCTCAACTTTCGCGCGCCGGGATGTGATCGCATGAGCCTTGCCCCTGACCTGACCGAAATCCTTGCGCGGGCGCGCAGTGACCTGCGCATGGGTGTGCCGGTTGTGCTGACGGGCCCCGAGGGGGCGCTGCTGGTGCTGGCGGCGGAGACGCTGGATGCCGCGCGGCTGGCGGATATCCGGGCGCTGGGCGGGCCGCCGGTGGTGGTGATCAGCGCGCGGCGGGCAGAGACGCTGAAGGCGCGGCCCTATGACGGGGATCTGGCGCGGATCGTGCTGCCGCCGGATGCGGGGCTGCCCTGGGTGCTGGGGGTGGCCGACCCGGCGGATGATTTGCGCACGCCGATGAAGGGGCCGCTGGTGTCGGAGCGGGGCGGGGATGCCGGGCTGCACCGGCTGGCGCTGAAGCTCGCCAAGACCGCGCGGCTGTTGCCGGCGGTGCTGGTGCTGCCGCTGAAGAATGCCGCGTCGTTTTCGCAGGAGCGGCGGCTGACGGTGGTGGACGGCGTGGCGGCGGCGCCGCTGCTGGAGGCGGCCAGCCCGCTGCACCCGGTGGTGAGCGCACGGCTGCCGCTGGAGGTGTCGGAGGCCGGCAAGCTGCATATCTTCCGGCCCGAGGATGGCGGCGAGGAGCATTACGCCATCGAGATCGGCCAGCCGCCGCGGGATGCGCCGGTGCTGGCGCGGCTGCATTCGGCCTGTTTCACGGGCGACCTGATGGGATCGCTGAAATGCGACTGTGGCCCTCAACTGCGCGGGGCGCTGGCGCAGATGGGTGAGGAGGGGGCCGGTGTGCTTCTGTATCTCAACCAGGAGGGGCGGGGAATCGGCCTTGCCAACAAGATGCGCGCCTATTCCCTGCAGGACCAGGGGTTCGACACGGTGGAGGCCAATCACCGGCTGGGCTTCGAGGATGACGAGCGCGATTTCCGGATCGGGGCGGATATCCTCAAGCGCATGGGGTTCTCGGCAGTCCGGCTGCTGACCAACAACCCGGCGAAGATCGCGATGATGCAGCAGAACGGCATCGAGGTGGCCGAGCGGGTGCCGCTGAAGGTGGGCGAGACGGCGCATAACCGGGCCTACCTGGCGACCAAGGCGAAGAAATCCGGGCACCTGTTATAGGCTGAGGGTTGGGGAGCCTCCGGCGGGGATATTTTGGGCAGAAGAAGCCGGGGGTTTGCCTGTGTTTCTTCTTGGTGGAAGTATCCCGGGGAGTTTGAGGGGCTGGCCCCTCAATCATCTGGCGGCGCGGGCTTTCATGACGTCGCGGCCGAGATGCAGCGTGTAGGCGGCCAGTTCCTCGAGGGCGGTTTCCGCGGCGGTGCTGTCGCCGGCCTCGATGGCGTCGGCGATGCGGGTGTGGAAGGCGACGATCGCCTCGCGGGAGCGGGCGGTGAAGGTGATCATGTTCATCAGCGGCTGCATGGCCTCGACCGCGCCGGCGAGCTGGTAGCTGAGCACCGGGTTGCCGGCCGCGTCGACGAGAGCCCGGTGGAAGGTGACATCGGAGGCGCAGAAGCTTTCATCCGACAGGCCGGGCTGGCCCTGACGGTGGATCTCGGCGCGCATGGTGGCGAGGTGGTCGGGGGTGCGGCGGGCGGCCGCGAGCGGCGTGCAGGCGCGTTCGAGGGCATAGCGGGCCTCGCAGGCGGTCTCGAAGCTGATGCCGTTCATCGACAGGAGCAGAGTAGAGGTGGTAATCTGCTGGCCGTAGGCTTCCTCGTAGGACAGCCGGTTGACGAAGGCGCCGCCGAAGGCGCCGCGCTGGGTGCGGATGAGGGACTGGGCCGCCAGCCGCTTAAGCGCCTCGCGCACCGTGGGGCGGGAGACGTTGAACTGCTCGGCCAGTTCCGCCTCGGAGGGCAGGCGTTCGCCGGTGATCATCCGCCCCTCGACGATGGCGTCGCGGATGGCCTGCGCGATCTGGGCCGAGAGGTCGGCCTTGGGAGTTTTGGCAGTTTCCATTTGTCTTACATTTAAATGTCTGACATTTTCGCCGCAAGAGCCGAGTCGGAGAGGGAGAGCCATGCGCGACACTATTGCCACGCCGCTGCGCAGCGTTCTCTGGCTGGGCTTCTTCGGCGGGATCCTGGTTGCGTGGTGGTGGCTTTACCGGATGGCGGTGGGCATGGATCTCGACCTGATCGGACGGCCGGGCGAGATGGCGCAGCGGATGGCCGCGATGGATCCGCGGATGGACATGTACATGCCGATGGCCGAGTTCTGGCCGCTCTTTGCCATGTGGGCGGTGATGATGGCGGCGATGATGCTGCCGACGCTGGTGCCGACGCTGCGCGCGTATGAAGACCTCATGATTTCGGCGAATGGAAGCTGGGGCGGCTGGATTGGCGTGCTGACGGGATACGCGATCGTCTGGCTCGGGTTCGCCGCGGCGATTACCGGCGTGCAGCTGGCGCTGCTGTTCGGCGGGGTGATCGACATGCTGGGGATACCGAAGTCGATGCTGGTGTCCGGCGGGCTGCTGATCGTGGTGGGGGCCTTCCAGTTCACCCGCACCAAGGAGCTGTGCCATGGCGTGTGCCACAGCCCGATGAGCTATTACCTGGGCCACTGGCGGCCCGGCGCGCTGGGCGGCTTGCGCATGGGGCTGGGGCTGGGGGCGTTCTGTGCCGTCTGCTGCTGGGGGTTCATGGCGCTGGGCTTTGTCGGGGGCATGATGAGCCTTCTTTGGATGGGCCTGGCGACGCTCTTCATGGTTCTGGAAAAACTGCCCCAGATCGGCCACCGTGTGGTGAAGCCGATGGGCGTGATATTGATGGTTGGCGGGCTGGTAGTGCTGGCCTGGCCTTATGTGACGGGAGGATAGGACATGGCGTTGAGACGCAGGCAGGATGCCGACAAGCTGCCGATCTCGCAGCGGATCGACAACCGGATGGCGAACCCCAAGCGGCGGAAGATGAATCCGACCGAGTGGAAGATCAAGGGCGAACTGTTCCTGAACTGCTCGTGCGAGCTGTTCTGTCCGTGTGTCGTGAGCCTTGGCAAGCACCCGCCGACGGAGGGCGACTGCAAGGCGTGGATGGCGATTGCCATCGACGAGGGGCATTACGAGGGCGAGGACCTGTCGGGGCTGAACGTGGGGCTGATGGTCGAGATTCCGGGCCGGATGGCCGAGGGCGGCTGGAAGGTGGCCGCCTACGTGGACGAGCGGGCGAGCGGGAAGGCGTATAACGGGTTGTTGCAGATCTTTTCCGGCGCGGCCGGGGGGACGACGGGCCTGTTTACCATGCTGGTGAGCGATATCGTGGGGGCCGAGCGCGAGAAGGTCGAGATCGTGCGCGAGGGCAAGCGGCGGGGCCTTTATATCGGGCGCAAGATCCAGGGCGAGATCGAGATGATCGACGGGGCGAGCCCGGATCACCCGGTGATGATCTCGAACTCGAAATACTGGATGGGCCCCGACATCATCGCCGCGCGCGGCACGAAATCGCGGGTGCGGGACTACGGGCGGATCTGGGATTTCGGCGGCAAGTCGGCCGAGATCTGCCCGATCGACTGGGGCGGGCCCAAGTAGGGAGCCATGGCCATGATCACGCCGGACTATTGCCGCCTGATGGCGCGTTACAACGCCTGGCAGAACCGCCAGATCGAGAAGGCGCTGGAAGGCGTGCCGCTGGAGGCGCTGAAGGCGGATCACGGGGCGTTCTTCGGGTCGATCCTGGGCACGCTGAACCACCTTGTCTGGGGGGACGGGATGTGGATGAGCCGGTTCGACAAGACCTGCGAGCCACCGGCCGGCGGGATCAAGGACAGCACGGAGCTTTTCCCGACGCTTGGCGCGTGGAGCGCCGAGCGGTTCCGGGTGGACGGGGTGATCGCGCGCTGGGCGGAGCAGTTGCATGCCGTCGATCTGACGGGGAGCTTTACCTTCTACTCGGGCGCGATGGGGCGCGAGGTGACGAAGCCGATCGCGCCCTGCGTGGTGCACATGTTCAACCACCAGACCCATCACCGAGGGCAGGTGCACGCGATGATGACGAAGACCGGGCTGAAAGCGCCGGTCACCGACCTGTTCATGATGCCGGACGAGGAGTGAGCCCGATGGCTGCGCCGCTTTTGTCGCCGTCACGCCGGTTGCGCCGGACGCCTTTCTCGGAGGGGGTCGAGGCGGCGGGGGTGACCGCCTACACGGTCTACAACCACATGCTTTTGCCGACGGTGTTCCGGTCGGTGGAGGAGGATTACCATCACCTGAAGGAAGCGGTGCAGGTCTGGGACGTGGCCTGTGAGCGGCAGGTGGAGCTGCGCGGGCCGGATGCCGGGCGGCTGATGCAGATGCTGACGCCGCGGGATCTGCGGGGGATGCTGCCGGGGCAGTGCTATTACATGCCGATCGTGGACGAGACGGGCGGTATGCTGAACGATCCGGTGGCGGTGAAGCTGGCGGAGGACCGGTTCTGGATCTCGATTGCCGACAGCGACCTGCTGTACTGGGTGAACGGCGTGGCGCAGGGCTGGCGGCTGGATGTGCTGATCGACGAGCCCGATGTCTCGCCGCTGGCGGTGCAGGGGCCGAAGGCCGAGGAGCTGATGGCGCGGGTGTTCGGCGAGGCGGTGCGGGACATCCGGTTCTTCCGCTTCGCGCCGCTGGAGTTCCAGGGGCGGAGTCACGTGGTGGCGCGCTCGGGCTATTCCAAGCAGGGCGGGTACGAGATCTACTTGGATGGCAGCGATGCCGGGATGCCGCTCTGGAACGCGCTGATGGAGGCGGGGGCCGACCTGGACGTGCATGCGGGCTGTCCGAACCTGATCGAGCGGATCGAGAGTGGCCTGTTGAGCTATGGCAACGACATGACCGACGACAACACGCCGCATGAATGCGGGCTTGGCCGGTTCTGCAATACGCAATCGGCGGTGGGGTGTATCGGGCGCGATGCGCTGCTGCGCGTGGCCAAGGAGGGGCCGGTGCAGCAGATCCGGGCGCTGTCGATCGAGGGGCCGAAGGTGCCCGCCTGCGACAGGTGGTGGCCGGTGACGGCGGGCGGCAAGACGGTGGGGCGGGTGAGTTCCGCCGCATGGAGCCCGGATTTCGAGACCAACGTGGCCATCGGCATGGTGCGGCTGACCCATTGGGATGCGGGCGACGTTGTCGAGGTGCACACGCCCGACGGGGTGCGGCAGGCCGAGGTGCAGGCTGCGTTCTGGAACTGAGAGCGGGGTAAGGGGGCTCTGCCCCCGACGTCGGATTTCCGCGGGAAACCCGACGCCTCCCCCGGAGTATTTTTGGAAAGATGAAACGAGAGGAGCGAGACATGTTCAACGCACTGGTCGTCGAGAAGGACGAGGAGAGCGGCAAGACATCCGCGGAGGTCAGGCAGATCGGCGAGGATGACCTGCCCCATGCCGAGGTGACGGTGGCGGTGGAGTATTCCACGGTGAACTACAAGGACGGGCTGTGCATCGGGCCGGGCGGTGGTCTGGTGCGGAAATATCCGCATGTGCCGGGGATCGACTTTGCCGGGACGGTCGAGGCGAGCGAGGATGAGCGCTACAAGCCGGGCGACAAGGTGGTGCTGACCGGCTGGCGCGTGGGCGAGGCGCATTGGGGCGGCTATGCCCAGAAGGCGCGGGTGAAGGCCGACTGGCTGGTGCCGCTGCCCGAGGGGCTGGATACGCGGCAGGCGATGGCGGTGGGCACCGCAGGCTTTACCGCGATGCTGGCGGTGATGGCGCTGGAGGATCACGGGCTGAAGAGCGGGCCGGTGCTGGTGACCGGGGCCGCGGGCGGCGTGGGCAGCGTGGCGACGGCGATCCTGGCGAAGCTGGGGCATGAGGTGGCGGCGGTAACCGGGCGGCCGGAGCAGGAAGACTATCTGAAAGGGCTGGGCGCCAGCCGGATCGTGCCGCGCGAGGAGCTGACGGAGGTCACGAAGAAGCCGCTGGAGGCGGAGACCTGGGGCGGCTGCGTGGATGCCGTGGCGGGCGCGATGCTGGGCCGGGTGCTGAAGCAGATGGAATATGGCAGCTCGGTCGCGGCGATCGGGTTGGCCGGGGGCGCGGCGATCGAGGGGGCACTGATCACGCCGTTCATCCTGCGGGGGGTGAACCTGCTGGGGATCGACAGCGTGATGCAGCCCTACGAGAACCGCCTGCGCGCGTGGGAGCGGATCGCGAAGGACCTGCCGATGGACAAGCTGGAGGCGATGGTGCAGGCGGCGACCCTGTCGGACCTGCCGGGGCTGGGCCGCGATATCCTGAAAGGGCAGGTGAAAGGGCGTGTGGTGGTGGACGTGAACGCCTGACCTGACCTTTCATAGCCGATCTGGACGGCCATCCGTGGGAACGGGTGGCCGTTTTTCAATGGGGGTGGGGCCGGTCACGGGAATTCGGGGGACAGTGCGCTTGATTTTGCCGAATCACCCATGGGAAAGGGGCGATTCATGGCCGATTTGGGGCTGGTTCACTGTGGATTCGCATGGGATTCAGGGGTGCTGGGCATGAAATTGCGAAAAAGTTCGGGAATTTGGGGGAAATTTGGCCGAAGGGTCGAGATCACAATATATTGTGTGGTTGTGAGGAATAATATCTAGGGAAGGGATTACTTCTCCCGATTTCACCACATTATGTTGTTTTGAGGTGGGTCTGAAATCAATATGCTGTAGCGATTGGGCGAAAAAAGTTGTTGCTATCCATGAATTCCCATGGCATCCCTTTTAACACGATGAGGACGGGAACAAAGGGGCGCAACAAAGACCCCGAAACAAAATCCCAAGTCAGGTTTCATACAGGCACCCGCTTTCATCGAACCAAGAGATCCGGCGCGCGGGCGAGCAGACATCCCCCCAGGTGGCGCGCGCAGTCGGACACCCGCTAAGCGGGACGAGGGCGGCGGATTGGGCACTGGCAGCAGCTCAATCCGCCGTTTCGTTTCTCAGGGGTCGGTTTTTTCAAAACGGGGGGAGTGCGAGAGGGCCAGGGGACAGTGGTTCGCAGGTTCAGAGGTGAGGACACCTTCAAGGTGGACGCCAAGGGGCGGATTTCGATCCCGGCCTCTTTTCGGCGTGTGCTGGAAGCGTCCGACCCGAACTGGACCGAAGGCTTGAACCCCGAGCTGGTCATCGTCTACGGCGACCACCGCCGCAAATTCCTGGAATGCTATACCATCGAGGCGATCAACGAGGTCGACGAGCAGATCGAGGCGCTGCCGCGCGGCTCGATGGAGCGCAAGATGCTGCAACGGCTGTTTCACGGCCAGTCGCACCCGACGAGCGTTGACGAGACCGGGCGGCTGGTGCTGCCGGCGAAGCTGCGCAAGAAGATCGGGCTGGACGACAAGGCGTTCTTCATCGCCGCGGGCGATACCTTCCAGATCTGGAAACCGGAAACCTACGAGGAAGAGGAGCTGTCGAAGACCGAGGCGTGGCTGGACGAGCTGCCCGAGGATTTCGACCCGCTGGTCTATCTCGACGGGCCGCGAGGGGGGTGAGGCATGGCTGCTGCTGCCAGAGCCGCCAGTCCCGATCCGCATATCCCTGTTCTTCTGCGTCCGCTTCTGGATGCCGTGGCGCCGGTGGAGGGCGTCTGGATCGATGGCACGCTGGGCGCGGGCGGGTATGCGCGCGGGTTGCTGGAGGCCGGGGCGGAGAAGGTCATCGGCATCGATCGCGATCCGCTGGCGCTGGAGATGGCGCAGGGCTGGGCCGGGGCGTATGGCGACCGGGTCGAGCTGGTGCAGACGACGTTTTCGCATATGGACGAGGCAGGCGACGCCGTGGACGGCGTGGTGCTGGATCTCGGCGTTTCCTCGATGCAGTTGGACCGGGCCGAGCGGGGGTTTTCCTTCATGAAGGATGGCCCGCTGGATATGCGGATGAGCCAGGCGGGGCCGAGTGCCGCGGACCTGGTGAACGGCGCGGAAGAGACGGCGCTGGCGGATATCCTTTTCCTTTACGGCGAGGAGCGGGCGAGCCGGCGCATCGCGCGGTCGATCGTGAAGGCGCGGGAGGTGGAGCCGATCACGACCACCGCCGCGCTGGCGGATATCTGCGAGCGGAGCCTGCCGCGGCCCAAGCCGGGGCAGGCGCATCCGGCGACGCGCACCTTCCAGGCCTTGCGGATTGCCGTGAATGATGAATATGCCGAGCTGGTCGACGGGCTGGAGGCCGCCGAGCGCGTGCTGCGCCCGGGCGGGCAGCTGGCGGTGGTGACCTTTCATTCGATCGAGGACCGGATCGTGAAGCGCTTCCTGCAGCTGAAATCGGACAGCGGCGGGGGCGGCAGCCGCCATGCCCCGGCCGAGGCCGAGCGGGAGCCGCAGTTCACGGTCAAGCATCGCAAGGCGATCGGGCCGGACAAGGACGAGCTGGCGGTCAACCCGCGGTCGCGCAGTGCCAAGCTGCGGGTCGCGGTGCGCACCGGGGCGGCGCCCGCGCCGGCCGATCGCAAATCGCTTGGCATGCCGCAGTTGAAGAGGGGATTTTGATGCGCAGCCTGTTCTATGTTCTCACCGCGCTGTCGGTCATCGGGCTGGCCTTCTGGGCCTATCACGAGAATTACAAGACGCAGGAGGCGCAGGCGCGGGCCGAGCATCTGCAGCAGCAGATCGGGCTGGAACGCCAGCGTCTGCGGATGCTGCGGGCCGAGTGGGCCTATCTCAACCGGCCGGAGCGGCTGCGGGACCTGGCCGAGATCAACTTCGACCGGCTGGGGCTTTTGCCGCTGCAGCCCTACCAGTTCGGCAAGATCGACCAGGTGTCGTATCCCGAGCAGGAGCCGCTGCCGATCACCAACCCGGTGGATGTCATCAACATGGAGGGGCACCCATGATCCGCACGCCGCTTCGCCCGCTGGCGCGTATCCTTCAGGCGCGTGACCGGGGCGAGAACCCCGACGCGATCGAGCGCGAGAACATCCGGGCCCGGAACGAGGAGATGCGCGACCGCGCGCGGACCCGGGCCGAGGGCCGGCTTCTGGTGCTGGGGCTGTTCTTCCTGTGCGCCTTTGCCGTGATCGGCGGGCGGATGGGTGTGCTGGCCAATTCCGAGCCGAGCGAGCCGCGCACCAGCGTGGCGGGCGCCGACATCCTGGCGCAGCGGGCCGATATCGTCGACCGGAAGGGCCGGATCCTGGCCACGAATTTCGAGACGCACAGCCTGTATGCCCAGCCGCAGCAGATGATCGAGCCGGAGCGGACCGCCGACGAGCTGGTCAAGATCTTCCCCGACCTGGACCGGGAGCGGCTGGTGAAGGATTTCACCGGCAAGCGCAAGTTCCTTTGGATCAAGAAGAAACTGAGCCCCGAGCAGAAGCAGGCGGTGCATGATATCGGCGAGCCGGGCCTTTTGTTCGGGCCGCGGGAGATGCGGCTTTACCCCAATGGCAAGCTGGCCGCGCATGTGCTGGGCGGGGCGAGCTTCGGGCGCGAGGGGGTCCATTCGGCGGAAGTGATCGGCGTGGCCGGGATCGAGAAATTCTACGATGCGCAGCTGCGCGACCCGGCGAACGGGCACGAGCCGCTGACGCTGTCGCTGGACCTGTCGGTACAGGCGGCGGTGGAGCGGGTGCTGTTCGGCGGCATGAAGCTGATGAACGCCAAGGGCGCCGCGGCCATCGTGATGGATGTGCAGACGGGCGAGCTGATCACGCTGGCTTCGCTGCCGGATTTCGACCCCAACGACCGGCCGCGCCCGCCGACCAAGGGCAATGCCTCGGACAGCCCGCTGTTCAACCGGGCGGTGCAGGGGGTGTACGAGCTGGGCTCGACCTTCAAGATATTCGCCGTGGCGCAGGCGCTGGAGCTGGGGCTGGTGAACCCCGAGACCATGGTCGACACGCGCGGGCCGCTGACATGGGGCCGGTTCCGCATCCGGGATTTCCACGATTACGGCGCGCAGTTGACGGCGACCAAGGTGATCGTGAAATCGTCGAATATCGGCACCGCGCGGATCGCGCAGATGATCGGCGCCGGGCGGCAGCAGGAGTTCCTGAAATCGCTGGGCTTTTTCGATCCGACCGGCGTCGAGCTGGTGGAGGCGGCGGGCGCCAAGCCGCTGTTGCCGCCGAAGTGGTCGGAGCTGTCGACGATGACGATTTCCTATGGGCACGGGCTGTCGGCGAGCCCGCTGCACCTGGCCTCGGCCTATGCGACGATCGCCAATGGCGGGCACAAGGTCACGCCGACGCTGCTGCGGCAGCCGAAGGGGCAGCTTGGCCCGGCGGTGATGTCGGAGCAGACGGCGGCAAGGTCGATGGCGATGCTGCGCAAGGTGGTCAGCGAGGGCACGGCGTCGCTGGGCGATGTGCAGGGCTATGCGGTGGCGGGCAAGACCGGCACAGCCGACAAGCCGAAGGAGAACGGCCGGGGCTATTACGAGGACCGGGTGATCGCCACCTTCGCGAGCGCGTTTCCGGCGCATGATCCGAAATACGTGCTGGTGGTGTCGCTGGACGAGCCGGTGGAAACCTCGGGCGATATCCCGCGCCGCACCGCCGGCTGGACCGCCGTGCCGGTGGCCGCAGAGATCATACGCCGCGTCGCGCCGCTTCTGGGGCTCAGACCCGAGATTGAACCCGGTGAACTGGCTGGTATAACGCTGACATCGAATTAGTCCGGGGACGGGCGGCATGACGAGGCGAGTATCGGTGGGGCAGAGGAAATCATTGGCGGAACTGGGCCTGACGGCGCAGGGCGGCCGGAAGGCCGAGATCACCGGGCTGGCGGTGGACAGCCGCGAGGTGAAGGACGGGTTCCTGTTCGCGGCGTTGCCGGGCACGAAGGTGCACGGGGGCGAGTTCATTTCCTATGCCTTGCGGATGGGCGCGGCGGCGGTGCTGACCGATGCCGAGGGCGCGCGGATCGCCGAGGCGGAGCTGGCCGAGAGCGAGGCCGCGCTGATCGTGACCGAGGACCCGCGGCAGGCGCTGTCCTATTGTGCCGCGCTGTGGTTCGGGGCGCAGCCCGAGACGGTGGTGGCCGTCACCGGGACGAACGGCAAGACATCGGTGGCGAGCTTCACGCGGCAGATCTGGGCGGCGCTGGGATTCGAGGCGGTGAGCATCGGCACGACGGGTGTCGAGGGCGCCTACGAGGTGCCGCTGAAGCACACCACGCCGGAGCCGATCACGTTGCACCGGGTGCTGGCCGAGAGCGAGGCCGCCGGGGTGACCCATGCGGCGATGGAGGCGTCGAGCCACGGGCTGGCGCAGCGGCGGCTGGACGGGGTGCGGATCGCGGCGGCGGGGTTTACCAACCTGACGCAGGATCACCTCGACTATCACACTGATCTGGATGACTATTTCAACGCCAAGGCGGGGCTGTTCACGCGCGTTCTGTCGGAGGACGGCGTGGCGGTGATCAATGTCGACGATCCGCGTGGCCGGGACATGGCCGCGGTGGCGCGGTCGCGGGGGCAGGAGGTCCTGAGCGTCGGGCGGCGCGACGGGGCCGACCTGCACATTATCGCGCGGAGTTTCGCGCCGACGGGGCAGGTGCTGCGGTTCCAGTGGCATGGCCGCGTGGGGCAGGCGGAGCTGGGCCTGATCGGTGGCTTCCAGTCGGAGAACGTGCTGCTGGCCGCCGGGCTGGCGATCGGAGCGGGCGCCGACCCGGACCAGGTGTTCGACACGCTGCCGCGGATGGAGACGGTGCGGGGCCGGATGCAGCTTGCCGCGCGGCGGGTGAACGGGGCGTCGGTCTTCGTGGATTACGCCCATACGCCCGGCGCGGTGGAGACGGCGATCAAGGCGCTCAGGCCGCATGTGATGGGCCGGCTGCTGGTGATCGTGGGTGCGGGCGGTGACCGTGACCGGACCAAGCGCCCACTGATGGGGCAGGCGGCGGCGGAACATGCCGACCTGGTGATCGTCACCGACGACAACCCGAGGAGCGAAGACCCGGCGGCGATTCGTGCGGCGGTGATGCTGGGCTGTCCGGAGGCGCTGGAAGTGGGCGACCGGGCGGAGGCGATCCTGCGGGGTGTCGATGCGCTGGGGCCGGGCGATGCGCTGCTGATCACCGGCAAGGGGCACGAGACCGGGCAGATCGTGGGCGACAACATCTTTCCCTTCGACGACAGCGAGCAGGCGAGCGTGGCCGTGGCGGCGCTTGACGGCGGGCTGGCATGACCCTGTGGACGGCGGCAGAGGCGGTTGACGCCACTGGCGGGCAGGCGATCGGGGACTGGCGGGCGACGGGCGTGTCGATCGACACGCGGACGTTGCTGCCGGGTGATCTGTTCGTGGCGCTGAAGGCCGCGCGGGACGGGCATGATTTCGTGCAGGCGGCGCTCGAGGCCGGCGCGGCGGCGGCGATGGTCACGCATGTGCCGGAGGGCGTGGCCGAGGATGCGCCGCTTTTGATCGTGGATGACGTGCAGGCGGCGCTGGAGGCGCTGGGGCGCGCGGGGCGTGACAGGGCGCAGGCGCGGGTCGTGGCGGTGACCGGCTCGGTCGGCAAGACCTCGACCAAGGAGATGCTGCGGCATGTGCTTTTAGCGCAGGGCGCCACCCATGCGGCGGAGGCCAGCTACAACAACCACTGGGGTGTGCCGCTGACGCTGGCGCGGCTGCCGCGGGAGGCGAGGTTCGCCGTGATCGAGATCGGCATGAACCATCCCGGGGAGATCGCCCCGCTGGCGCGGATGGCGCGGCCGCACGTGGCGATGATCACCACGGTGGCGCCGGCGCATCTGGAGGCGTTCGAGTCGATCGAGGGGATCGCGCGGGAGAAGGCCACGATCTTCGAGGGGCTGGAACCGGGCGGCGTGGCGGTGCTGAAGGGGGACCTGGCGACGACGCCGATCCTGCTGGAGGCGGCGGAGCGCCATGCCGGCAAGGTCGTGACGTTCGGAACGGCGCCGGGCAACCATCATCGCCTGCTGAGCACGGAGTTGCACGAGCGGGTGACCGTGGCCCATGCAAGGATTTGGCGCACGCCGGTGGTGTTCAAGGTCGGGGTGGCGGGACGGCATTTTGCCGAGAACGCACTGGGTGTGCTGGCCGCGGTCTGGCAGCTTGGCGCGGACCGGGGGGTGGCGATCACCGACCTGGCGCGCTGGCATCCGCCGTCGGGGCGGGGCACGCGGGACGTGCTGCAGCTCGACAGTGGGGACGAGACCTGGACGCTGGACCTGATCGACGATGCCTTCAATGCCAATCCGGCGTCGATGGCGGCCTCGCTCGACATGCTGGCGGCGGCGAAGCCGCGCAACGATATCGGGCGGATCGCCAAGGGCCGGCGGATCGCCATCTTGGGTGACATGCTGGAGCTGGGCGAGGGCGAGATGGCGCTGCACGCCGCGCTGGCGGACCTGCCGCAGATGCGCGATATAGACGAGGTGCATTGCGTCGGCGAACGGATGAAGGCCCTGTGGGAGGCCTTGCCGGAGGATCAGCGCGGTCATTGTGTGGCCAACGCCGAGAAGCTTGCCGAGCGGGCGCACCGGCTGGTCGATGCGGGCGACGTGGTGCTGGTCAAGGGATCGAAGGGCAGCCGCGTGAGCCTTGTGATCGACGCGCTGCGCAAGGCGGGCCGGGCGTTGCGGCGGGAAGAAGAGGACGACTGAATGCTGTACTGGCTGACCCTGTTTTCGGATGGCGGCGATTTCTTCAACCTGTTCCGGTATATCACCTTCCGGTCGGGCGGGGCGTTCATGACCGCGCTTGTCTTCGGGTTCATCTTCGGGCGGCCGCTGATCCTTGTGCTGCGCAAGCGGCAGGGCAAGGGCCAGCCCATCCGGACGGACGGGCCCGAGGGGCATATCACCAAGTCGGGCACGCCGACCATGGGCGGGCTTCTGATCGTCGGGGCGTTGATGACCTCCTCGCTTCTGTGGGCCAGGCTCGACAATGCCTATGTGTGGATGGTGCTGTTCGTGACGCTGGCCTTCGGGCTGATCGGGTTCTGGGACGACTATTCGAAGGTGTCCAAGCAGAACACCAAGGGGGTGCCGGGCCGGGTGCGGCTGTTGCTGGGCTTTGCCATTGCCGGGGTCGCGGCCTATTGGGCCGCGCTGAACCATCCGGCGGAGTTGCAGTATCAACTGGCCCTGCCGTTCTTCAAGGACCTGCTGGTGAACCTCGGGGTCTTCTTCATCCCCTTCGCGATGTTCGTGGTGGTGGGGGCGGCGAATGCCGTGAACCTGACCGACGGGCTGGACGGGCTGGCGATCATGCCGGTGATGATCGCGGCCGGTGCGCTGGGGATCATCGCCTACGCGGTGGGTCGGGTCGACTTCACCGAATACCTGGAGGTGCATTACGTGCCCGGGTCCGGCGAGATCCTTGTCTTCGTGGCGGGGCTTGTCGGCGGGGGGCTGGGGTTCCTGTGGTACAACGCGCCGCCGGCGGCCGTGTTCATGGGCGATACCGGCTCGCTGGCCCTGGGCGGGGCGCTGGGGGCGATCGCGGTGGTGACCAAGCACGAGATCGTGCTGGGCATCGTCGGCGGCCTCTTCGTGGTCGAGGCGCTGAGCGTGATCATCCAGGTGATCTATTTCAAGCGCACCGGCAAGCGGGTGTTCCTGATGGCGCCGATCCATCACCATTACGAGAAGAAGGGCTGGGCCGAGCCGACCATCGTGATCCGATTCTGGATCATCGCGCTGATCCTGGCGATGATCGGGCTGGCTACGCTGAAGGTCCGGTGAGCCGTGGCGGTGCGCGACACCGCGGCGATGATCGCCGGGATGGCGCCCGTGGCCGATGGCGCGACCTGGCATTTCTGTACGACAACGGATACGGAGCTGGCGGCGCGGGCGCGCCCGAAGGCGCTGGCGAGCTTTGCCGAGGCGGAGGGGACGTCGCTGATCCTGACGGAGGCGGAGGCCAGCGCGCTTGGCTTTGCCACCGACCTGCCGATGGCGCGGATCACGCTGACGGTGCATTCGGCGCTGGACGGGGTGGGCCTGACGGCGGCGGTGGCGACGGCACTGGCGGGGGAGGGCATTCCCTGCAACATGGTGGCGGGCTATCACCACGACCACGTCTTCGTGCCGGTGGCGCAGGCGCCGCGGGCGCTGGAGGTTCTCCGGCGGCTGGCGCGTGGGGAGATGGACGGATGAGCCGGTTGGATGGCGGCGGTTGGCGGGTTGGCACCCACCTTGCGGCAATGTGGAAGGGTGAGGCGAGATGATCCCAGTGACGGGTTTCGAGAACGCGCGGGTTGGTATCCTCGGGCTGGGGCGGTCGGGGCTGTCGGCGGCGCGCGCGTTGCGGGCGGGCGGGGCGCACCCGGTCTGCTGGGACGACAATCCGGCCGCAAGGGAGATGGCCGAGACCGAGGGGTTCGACGTGGCCGACCTGTCGCGAGAGGGGGCGTTCGACGCGGTGGCAAGGCTGATCGTGTCGCCGGGCATTCCACACCTCTATCCGGGCCCGAACAAGGTGGTGGCCAATGCGCTGCGCGCCGGGGTGCCGGTGGACAACGATATCGGGTTGTTCTTCCTGTCGCTGGGCACCGAGAAATGGGCCGACTTCGACGACCCGCCGAAGGTGGTGGCGGTGACGGGGAGCAACGGGAAATCGACGACCTCGGCGCTGATCCATCACGTGCTGGAGCATGCGGGCAAGCCCGCGCAGCTGGCCGGGAATATCGGGCGGGGGGTGCTGGATATCGACCCGCCGGGGGATGGCGGCGTGGTGGTGCTGGAGCTGAGCTCGTACCAGACGGAGCTGGCCCGTGCGCTGACGCCGGACGTGGCGGTGTTCACCAACCTGACGCCGGATCACCTTGACCGGCACGGGGGGCTGGGCGGCTATTTCGCGGCCAAGCGGAGGTTGTTTGCCGAGGGTGGGCCGGACCGGGCGGTGATTGGCGTGGACGAGCCGGAGGGGTTGTTCCTGGCCGGGCAGTTGGCGGAAGGGCCGGACGATGCGCGGGTGATCCGGGTGTCGGTCGAGGGCAAGCTGTCGGGGCCGGGATGGTCGGTTTTCGCGAAGAAGGGTTACCTGAGCGAGTACCGGAAGGGCAAGCAGACGGGGTCGATCGACCTGCGGCCGGTGAAGGGGCTGCCGGGGCGGCACAATCATCAGAATGCCTGTGCCGCCTATGCGGCGTGCCGGGCGCTGGGGCTGTCGCCGAAGGTGATCGAGCAGGGGTTCCACAGTTTCGAGGGCCTGCCGCATCGCAGCCAGGTGATTGCCGAGAAGGATGGCGTGACCTTCGTCAATGACAGCAAGGCGACGAATGTCGATGCGGCCGTCAAGGCGCTGGAGGCGTTCTCGCGCATCCGCTGGATCTGTGGCGGGCTGGAGAAGGAAGGCGGGCTGGCCGGGCTGAAGCCGGGGCTTGCGAACGTGGTGAAGGCCTATGTCATCGGGCGGGAAGCGGCGGAGTTCGCCATGCAGCTCGAGGGTGTGAGCGCGGAGGTCTGCACCACGATGGCGGCCGCGGTGGCGCAGGCGATGGCCGAGGCCGAGCCGGGGGAGACGATTCTGCTGGCGCCGGCGGCGGCGAGCTTCGACCAGTACGACAATTTCGAGAAGCGCGGCGAGGATTTCATCGCCGAGGTGCAGGCGCGGCTGTAGCGCGGAAGGCGTGTCGGGTGTCGGGGTGGCGCGTTGTCCTTGCGGATGGCGCCGGGCCGCGCTGTCGGACGCCTCCGGCGGGGATATTTGGGCCAAGAAGAAGCCGGGGCGCGTGGGGCCTTGTCAGCCGTGGGCGCGGATGGCCTGGCCGGCGGCCCAGCCGGAGGACCAGGCCCATTGGAAATTGTAGCCGCCGAGCCAGCCGGTGACGTCGACCGCCTCGCCGATGATGTAGAGGCCGGGGACGTGGGAGGACATCATGGTCTTGGAGGAAAGGCCGGCGGTGTCGATGCCGCCCAGGGTGACCTCGGCGGTGCGGTAGCCTTCGGAGCCTGTGGGTTTCAGGCGCCAGTTGCGCAGGGCCTCGGTGATCTGGGTCAGGCGCATATCGGATTGGTCGGCGAGGTTGCCGGTGAGGGTCAGGTCTGGTGCCAGGTGCTCGACCAGCCGGGCGGGGAGGTGGCGGGCAAACTCGGTGGTGAGATTGCGGCGGCCCTCGCGCTGGCGCTGGTCGCGGAGGGTTTCTAAGAGGGTGCCGGCGGGGTCGAGGTCGAGGATGATCTCGTCCCCTTCGCGCCAGTAGGAAGAAATTTGCAGGATGGCGGGGCCGGAGAGGCCGCGATGGGTGAAGAGGATCGCCTCGTCGAAGGCGGTGCCGTTGCAGGTGGCGCGGCCGGGCGCCGAGGTGCCGGAGAGCGGGGCGAAGCGCTTGTCGGAGAAGGTCAGCGGCACGAGGGCGGGGCGGGTTTCGGTCACGTCGTGGCCGAACTGGCGGGCGACGTCGTAGGCCAGCCCGGTGGCGCCCATGGCCGGGATCGACTTGCCGCCGGAAGCGAGCACCAGGTTGCGGGCGCGGATCGAGAGGCGCTGGCCCTCGCGGTCGAGGGCGACGCGGAAATCGGTGCCGTCATGGGAGACGCCGGCGACGGAGGTCCGCAGCCAGAGATCGGCGCCGGCGGCGGACAGCTCGTCGCGCAGCATGGCAATGATCTGGGGCGATTTGCCGTCGCAGAAGAGCTGGCCCAGGGTCTTTTCATGCCAGGTGATGCCGTGGCGGGCGACGAGATCGAGGAAATCCCACTGGGTGTAGCGGGAGAGGGCGGATTTGCAGAAATGCGGGTTGGCGGAGAGGAAATTATCGGGGCCGGCGTGGAGGTTGGTGAAATTGCAGCGGCCGCCGCCGGAGATGCGGATCTTCTCGCCGGGGTTTTTCGCGTGGTCGATCAGCAGGGTGCCGGGGCCCGCGTGGGCCGCGCACATCATGCCGGCCGCGCCGGCGCCGAGGATCAGGGTTCCGACGTCCATTCCAGCCACCTGCCTGAGCCGGTCGGAGCCGTCAAGTATTTGATTTGTGTCGGATATCGTACAGTGATTTCCGCCGCGTCAGGGCGCCGAATCTGGAACACTGAGCGCCTGCTGCCGTTCTCTATGCACAACGCAAGACAAAGGAGGCGTCACCATGAATATCCAGACACGACCTGACGCGCTGACGGCACAGGACGAGTATCGCACACGGGTGCCGGGCAAGGAAACCCTGGTGCCGCGCAAGGACCCGGTCCTGTGGTCGGAGTGGACCGAGGACGCACCGATCGCCAAGGACGAGGCGGGGCATTATGCCGAGAATGGCTTCCTGATCCGCCGCGACATGTTCGACGAGGACGAGCTGAAAATGCTCACCGATACCGCGGACGAGCTGCGGAACGGCGGTGCGGGCATTCCCGACGACGACCTGATCCGCGAGCCGGACAGCGATGCGGTGCGCACGGTCTTCCGCCTCGATCGTCATTCCAAGGCATTCCGCCGACTGGCCTGCGACACGCGGCTGGCTGGAGTGGCCGAGTTCCTTCTGGGCGATCGGGTCTACCTTCACCAGTCGCGCCTGAACTACAAGCCGGGCTTTGCCGGCAAGGAGTTTTACTGGCACTCGGATTTCGAGACCTGGCACGCCGAGGACGGGATGCCCCGGATGCGGGCGGTGTCGGCCTCGGTTCTGCTGACGCCGAACGGGCCGCATAACGGGCCGCTTCTGCTGGTGCCCGGCTCGCAGGGTGTGTTCATCAGTTGCGCCGGCGAGACGCCGGAGGACAACCACGAGACCTCGCTCAAGGAGCAGAAGGTGGGTGTGCCGCAGCCGACGACGATCGAACGGCTGGCCCGGCAGGCCGGGGGCATCACCTCGGCGGAGGGGGCGACCGGCACGGTGATCTTCTTCGAGTGCAACACGCTGCACGGCTCGAACGGGAACATCACGCCCGATCCGCGCGCCAACGCGTTCTTCGTCTACAACGCGATGTCGAACGCGCTGAAGGAGCCCTATGCCGCCGGCAATGCGCGGCCGGATTTCCTTGCCAACCGCGAGGTGCCGGAGGCGATCAGCCCGGTTCAGGGCCGCCTGGACGGGTAAACGCAGCCCGGTGGGGGTGAGAATGCTTCCCACCGGGGCGAACTGCTGCTAGACTGCCCGAAGAGCCCCCGTTGAAAGAGGGGCCGGTCAAAGGCAGAGCGGCAGTGTCATGACGGAAATGGTCTATGGGGCCGTCCCGGTACGGGATGGCGACCCGGTACTTCCCAGGTGGTGGCGGACGATCGACAAGTGGTCGATGTCCTGCATCCTTATCCTGTTCAGCATCGGTATCCTTCTGGGGCTCGCGGCGTCGCCGCCGCTGGCCGAGAAGAACGGCTTCCAGCCCTTCCACTATGTCGAGCGGCAGGCGATCTTCGGCTTCGCCGCGCTGGTGGCGATGTTCATCACCTCGATGATGACGCCGCAGCTTGTCCGGCGGCTGGCGGTGATCGGGTTCGTGCTGGCCTTCGCGGCGCTGGCGATGCTGCCGGTCTTCGGCACGGATTTCGGCAAGGGCGCGGTGCGCTGGTACTCGATCGGGTTCGGCAGTCTGCAGCCTTCGGAATTCCTCAAGCCCGGTTTCGTGGTGGTGGCCGCGTGGCTGATGGCCGCGAGCCAGGAAATCAACGGGCCGCCGGGCAAGAGCTGGTCCTTCCTGATCGCGCTGGTGATCGTCGCTTTCCTGGCGATGCAGCCCGATTTCGGGCAGGCCTGCCTTGTGCTGTTCGGCTGGGGCGTGATGTATTTCGTGGCCGGCGCGCCGATCGTGCTGCTTGTCGGCATGGCCGCCTGTGTCGTGGCGGTGGGCAGCTTCGCCTATTCCAACTCGGAGCACTTCGCGCGCCGGATCGACGGGTTCCTGAGCCCCGATGTCGACCCCAACACCCAGCTCGGCTTTGCCACCAACGCCATCCGCGAGGGCGGGTTCTTTGGCGTGGGCGTGGGCGAGGGCGAAGTGAAGTGGAGCCTGCCGGACGCGCATACCGACTTCATCATCGCGGTGGCCGCCGAGGAATACGGGCTGGTCCTTGTCCTGTGCATCATCGCGCTTTACACGCTGATCGTCCTGCGGTCGCTGTTGCGGCTGATGCGGGAGCGCGACCCGTTCATCCGGCTGGCCGGAACCGGGCTGGTGGCGATGTTCGGCGTGCAGGCGATGATCAATATCGGCGTGGCGGTGCGGCTTTTGCCGGCGAAGGGCATGACGCTGCCTTTCGTGAGCTACGGTGGCTCGTCGTTGATCGCCGGCGGAATCGCGGTCGGGATGCTGTTTGCCTTTACCCGCAACCGGCCGCAGGGCGAGATCCGCGATATCCTGCGGGGCCGCGGGCGGTAGAAAGCCGGGTGGAAACGTGCGACAAGCACGTGCCCTAGGATGGAAAGGTCACTGGCAGTGAGTGAACGCAAGCCTTTACTGGTCATCGCGGCGGGCGGCACCGGCGGGCACATGTTCCCCGCGCAGGCGCTGGCCGAGGTGATGCTGCGCCGGGGCTGGCGGGTGAAGCTGTCGACGGATGCGCGCGGGGCGCGCTATGTCGGCGGGTTCCCGCATTCGACCGAGATCGAGCAGGTGGCCAGTTCCACCTTTGCCCGGGGTGGAATCCTGAACAAGCTTCTGGTGCCGTTCCACGTCCTCGGCGGGGTGATCGGCGCGAGCCTGCGGATGATGCGCGACAAGCCCGACATCGTGGTGGGGTTCGGCGGGTATCCGACGATCCCGGCGCTGTCGGCGGCCTGGGTGCTGCGGCTGCCGCGGATGATCCACGAGCAGAACGGGGTGCTGGGCCGGGTGAACCGGATCTTTTCGAAGAAAGTGGATGCCGTGGCCTGTGGCACGTGGCCAACCGAGCTTCCCGAGGGGGTGGAGGGCGTGCATGTGGGCAACCCGGTGCGCGCCGCCGTGCTGGAGCGGGAGGGCGCGGGGTATATTCCGCCGGGCGATTACCCGATGTCGGTGCTGGTCATCGGCGGCAGCCAGGGCGCACGGGCCCTTTCGGACGTGGTGCCGCCCGCGATTGCCAGCCTGCCGATGGAGCTTTTGCGGAACGTGCGCGTCAGCCACCAGGCCCGCGAGGAGGATGGCGAGCGGGTGGCGAGTTTCTATGCCGAGAACGGGATCGACGCGGATGTCGAGCCGTTCTTCCGCGACGTGCCGCGCCGGATGAGCGAGGCGCAGCTGGTGATCAGCCGCGCCGGCGCCTCTTCGGTGGCGGATATCAGCATCATCGGGCGGCCGTCGATCCTGATCCCCTATCCGTATGCCGCGGCCGATCACCAGAACGCCAATGCCCGCGGGCTGGCGCAGGCCGGGGCGGCGGTGGTGATCCCGGAATCGAAACTGGGTGTCGAGGTGCTGGCCGAGCAGATCGAGAGCATCCTGACCAATCCCGAGGGCGCGCTCCAGATGTCGCAGGCCGCGCTGAGCGTGGGCAAGCCGGATGCGCCGAACGACCTGGCCGACATGGTCGTGGCGCTGGCCGAGAAAGGACGAAAGACATGAATGCAGCCACCAAGCTTCCCGGCGATGTCGGGCCGATCCATTTCGTGGGTATCGGCGGGATCGGGATGTCGGGCATCGCCGAGGTGCTTCTGAACCATGGTTACGTGGTGCAGGGCTCGGACCTGAAGAGCTCGAAGATCACCGAGCGGCTGACCGAGCTGGGCGCGATGGTGTTCGAGGGGCAGCGGGCCGAGAACCTCGAGGATGCCGAGGTGGTGGTGATCTCGTCGGCGATCAAGCCGGACAATCCGGAACTGCTCGAGGCGCGGGTGCGGGGCCTGCCGGTGGTGCGCCGCGCCGAGATGCTGGCCGAGCTGATGCGGCTGAAATCGAACGTCGCGGTGGGCGGCACCCACGGCAAGACGACGACCACGACGATGGTCGCCGCGCTGCTGGATCATGGCAAGTTCGACCCGACGGTGATCAATGGCGGGATCATCCACGCCTATGGCAGCAACGCCCGGGTGGGCGACGGCGAGTGGATGGTGGTCGAGGCCGACGAGAGTGACGGGACGTTCAACCGGCTGCCCGCCACGATCGCGATCGTCACAAATATCGACCCCGAGCACATGGATCACTGGGGTGATTTCGAGACGCTGCGGCAGGGGTTCTACGATTTCGTCAGCAATATTCCCTTCTACGGGCTGGCCGTGTGCTGCACCGATCATCCGGAGGTGCAGGCGCTGGTGGGCCGGATCACCGATAGGCGGGTCGTGACCTTCGGGTTCAACGCGCAGGCCGATGTGCGGGCGGTGAACCTCAGATACGAAGCCGGCGTGGCGCATTTCGATATCGCGCTGCAGGGCGAGGGCGGGATGATCGAGGGCTGCACCCTGCCGATGCCGGGCGATCACAACGTGTCGAACGCGCTGTCGGCGGTGGCCGTGGCGCGGCACCTTGGCATGAAGCGGAGCGAGATCCGCGAGGCGCTGGCGAATTTCGGCGGGGTCAACCGGCGGTTCACCCGGGTGGGCGAGGTGGATGGCGTGGCCATCATCGACGATTACGGCCATCACCCGGTCGAGATTGCCGCCGTGCTGAAGGCGGCGCGGCAGGCCTGTTCGGGCCGCGTGATCGCGGTGCACCAGCCGCACCGTTATTCGCGGCTGTCGAGCCTGTTCGACGATTTCTGCGCCTGTTTCAACGATGCCGACGTGGTGGCGATTGCCGACGTGTATGCCGCGGGCGAGGACCCGATTCCGGGGGCGAGCCGCGACGACCTTGTCGCCGGGCTGATCCGGCACGGGCACCGGCATGCGCGTGCGATCCGGGACGAAGACGACCTAGAGCGGCTGGTGCGGGAACAGGCGGGGCCGGGGGACATGGTGGTCTGCCTCGGCGCCGGGACGATCAGTGGCTGGGCCAACGGCCTGCCGGGCCGGTTGCAGCGGAAGGCGGGCTGATGGAGCGGGCGGCGTCGGAATTTTCGAAAATTCCGATCCGGAGAACCGGGGTTTTCCGGGGCCGCGAGACAGCCTGTGACCGGGCGGGACCCGGAATTTTGCAAAATTCCGGGGCGTTTTCTTCGAAGAAAACGGGGCCGACGCGGAGGCGCGGATGGTCGATGAGCTGAAACGTCGGATCGGGCTGGGCCTTCTCACCGCGTATGGCGTGGGCGTCATGGTGGGCGCCGGTATCTACGTGTTGGTGGGCGCGGTGGCGGCGGAGGCCGGCCTCTGGGCGCCGCTCTCCTTTGTCATTGCCGGGCTGATCGCGGCGCCGACGGCGCTGTCCTATGCCGAGTTCTCGACCCGCCTGCCGGAAGCGGCGGGAGAGGCACTTTACGTGGCGAGAGGTTTTCGGGCGAACTGGCTGGGCACCATCGTGGGCATGGGGATCGTGGCGGCCGGGGCGGTTTCGGCGGCGGCGGTGCTGAGGGGCGGGGCCGGCTACCTCATCGCGGTGACCGGACTGCCGTTCGGCTGGACCGTGGCGGGCCTTGGCTTGTTCCTCGTGGCGGTGGCGATCGTGGGGGTTCTGGAAAGCCTTGCGCTGGCGGCGTTGTTCACGGTGGTCGAGGTCATCGGGCTGGGGCTTGTCATCTATGCGGGGACAACCGCCGTGCCGGTTGCGGAATTCGGCATGCCGCCGGAGATCGTCTGGTCCGGCGTGACCGCGGGAGCGGTGCTGGCGTTTTTCGCCTTCATCGGCTTCGAGGACATCGTCAACATGGCCGAGGAGGTCGCCCGGCCCGAGCATGTTCTGCCGCGGGCGATCCTTTTGTCGCTGCTGATCACCAGCCTGCTTTACGCGTTGGTTTCCTTCGCTGCCGTGCGGGCGGTGCCGCTTGGGCAGCTTGGCCAGAGCGAGCAGCCGCTGGCGCTGGTCTGGCCGGCGGCAAGGGGGGGTGACGCGGCCTTTCTGTCGCTGATCGCGGTGGTGGCGGCGCTGAACGGCGTGCTGGCGCAGATCGTGATGGCGAGCCGGGTGCTGTTCGGCCTCGGGAAGCGGACGGCAAGCCTGTCGGTATTTCACCATGCGCATCCGCGGTTCGGAACGCCGGTCCTGGCGACCCTCCTGGTGGGAGCGCTGGTCATTCCCGGGGCGCTCCTGTTGCCGGTGGCCGACCTTGCGGAAGTCACCTCGGCCATTCTTCTGGGCGTCTTCGTCCTGGTCAACGCGGCGCTCATTGCCATGAAACGACGGAGCCCCGAAGCGCCGTTCCGGGTGCCGGCGGCGGTGCCGGCCTTCGGGCTGGCGGCTTCGGTGGGCGCGCTGGCCGTAACCTTCGGAGCGGGCACATGACGACACTGACATTCCTGCTGGCCTGTCTGTGGGTCGTCGCGGCGGCGCTGGTGGCGATGTTGCCGATGCGCTGGCAATTCGTGCCGGGGCTCGCGCTTCTGCTGGGGGCGCCGGTGCTGATCTGGCGGCTGGGGGTCGAGTATGGCTTGCCGGCCGCGCTTGTCGCGGTGCTGGCGGTACTGTCGATGTTCCGCCGGCCTTTGCAGTATTACGCGAGGCGGGCCCTGGGAAAGATGGAGGCGTCGGAATGAACCTTTCGCTTTTGCTGGCCTGTGCCTGGGCGGTTGCTGCCAATCTCGCCGCGATGGTGCCGAGCCGTGACAATCACTGGCGGCTGGCCTACGTGCTGATCGCGGTGGGCATCCCGATCCTGGGCTACGTCACTTATCAGAACGGCCCTTGGTGGGGCGTTGCCGTCCTGGTGGCGGGAATGAGCATCCTGCGCTGGCCGGTGATCTACCTGGGCCGCTGGCTGCGGAACTTCGTGCGGTGAGCGGCACGATCTGGCTTGGCGGCCTGCTGATTTGGTGCGGGGTGGCCGGTGTGGCGCTGGTGCTGGGGTTCGTGTTCTTTTATCGCCACGCCGAGGCCAGCGACGGGGTCGAGCTGTTCCTGCACTGGCTGGCCGTGGCCGGGCTGGGGGCGCTGTTTTTCGGGATGGCGGTGCTTGGCCTGTTGCCGGGGGAGCTGGAGCCGGTGCTTTGGCTGGTGTTTCCGGCCGGGCTTGCCGGCTGTGCGCTTGGCGCTGTCACCGGGCTGATCCGGTATCGCTGACGGGTTCTTGCCAGCCGCGCCGGGCCGGGATTATGGTTCCCGATGGTCTATGTCCTGCCTCTGCTCTGTTTCGTCATTCCGCTGATTGCCGGCGCTGTTCTGCTGCGGGCGGGGAGGGGGGTGATCGTGGCGATGCTGATGTGGGCGCCGGGCCTTCTCGGGCTGCTGGTGGGAAGTGCGGTGGGCTGGTGGCATTCCCGGCGGACGGGGCTGCGGGGCTGAGCGGGTGGTCTGGTTCGTCATCATGGGAAGTGCCGGGGTGCCAGGCCTGATCGGCCTGTGGGCCGCGCGGCGCGGGGCGGGCCGGTGGGTGCTGGTGATGGCGGTGGCTTACCTGGCGCTGATCCTGTGGGGCCTGTCGCGGGCGGGGCAGGCGGACGGGCTGGCCTGGGGCATGGCCGGGCTGCTGATCCTGGGGCCGGGCCTGATCGGGGCGCTGGCGGGCGGCGGGATCGGGTGGATCGTGCGACGGCGCGCGGGCGAGAGCTAGGGGCTTGCGGCGGCGGGCGCGGGCCAGTAGCAGGATTTCATGATGAATATGCCAGAGACCCGCGGGAAGCTGACCCCGGACCGCCCGCTTTCCGACCTCACTTGGCTGCGCGTGGGCGGGCCGGCGGATTACCTGTTTCAGCCGGCGGATGCCGAGGACTTGGCGGCATTCCTCAAGGCGCTCGATCCCGGCATCGCAGTGTTCCCGATGGGGGTGGGCAGCAACCTGATCGTGCGCGACGGCGGCTTGCGGGCCGTGGTGATCCGGCTGGGCCGTGGGTTCAACGGGATCGAGGTGGAGGGCAACCGGGTGACCGCCGGGGCCGCCGCGCTTGACGCGCATGTGGCGAGGAAGGCGGCCGATGGGGGTGTCGACCTGACCTTCCTGCGGACCATTCCGGGCGCGATCGGCGGGGCGGTGCGGATGAATGCCGGGTGTTACGGCACCTATACGGCGGATGTGTTCGTGGAGGCCCGGGCCGTGACGCGGGCGGGGGAGGTGGTGACGCTGACCGCCGAAGACCTGAATTTCCGCTATCGGCAGACCGACCTGCCCGAGGGCTGGGTGATCACGCAAGCCACCTTCGAGGGGCCGAAAGGCGAGCCCGAGGAGCTGCACGAGCGGATGACCGCCCAGTTGCAGAAGCGCGACGAGACCCAGCCGACGAAGGACCGCACCGCCGGCTCGACCTTCCGCAACCCGGCGGGGTTTTCCAGCACCGGGCGCGCCGATGACGTGCATGACCTCAAGGCGTGGAAGGTGATCGACGAGGCCGGGATGCGCGGCGCGCGGCGCGGCGGGGCGCAGATGAGCGAGAAACATTCCAACTTCCTGATCAACACCGGGGAGGCCACGGCCGCCGATCTGGAAGGTTTGGGCGAGGAAGTGCGAAAAAAGGTTTTTCAATCCAGCGGAATAGAGTTACATTGGGAAATCATGAGGGTCGGCGAACCGGCCCCGGATAGCCGATAAGGCGGTTTAACGAAAAAGGGCCGGAGAACGGCCCGGGACATTGAGGCACCAAGGTGGGTATGTCGAGCAGGACACCCCCGAAAGTGGCGGTAATCATGGGCGGCCCGTCGGCCGAGCGAGAGGTTTCGCTGTCGACTGGGCGGGAATGCGCCGCCGCGTTGCGGGAAGCGGAATGTAACGTGATCGAGGTCGATGCTGGCCGCGATCTTTCCGATCGTCTGACCGAGATTGCCCCGGATGTCGTCTTCAACGCGCTGCATGGTCGGTGGGGCGAGGATGGCTGTGTGCAGGGGCTGCTGGAATGGCTGAAGATCCCCTATACGCATTCCGGCGTGCTGGCCTCGGCGCTGGCGATGGACAAGCAGAAGACCAAGGCCGCGTATGTTGCCGCCGGGCTGCCGGTGGTGGACAGCATCATCGCGCCCGCCGCAGAGGTGAAGGTGCGGCACGTGATGGAGCCGCCCTACGTGGTGAAGCCCAACAACGAGGGGTCTTCGGTGGGCGTGTACCTTGTGCGCGAGGCGGCGAACACGCCGCCGCTCCTTTCGGATGACATGCCCGAGCAGGTGATGGTCGAGCAATACGTGGCCGGGCGGGAGCTGACCGCGTCGGTGATGGGCGACCGGGCGCTGACGGTGACGGATATCATCACCGAGGGCTGGTACGATTATCACGCCAAATATGCCGAGGGTGGTTCGCGGCACGAGGTGCCGGCGCAGGTGCCGCAGGAGATATTCGACGCCTGCATGGAGTATGCGCTGCGGGCGCACGAGGTGCTGGGCTGTCGCGGGCTGAGCCGGACGGATTTTCGCTGGGATGAAAGCAAGGGCCTCGAGGGGCTCGTGCTCCTGGAAACCAATACGCAGCCGGGCATGACGCCCACCTCGCTGTCGCCCGAGCAGGCGCAGAAGGTGGGGATATCCTTCCCGGAGCTGTGCCGCTGGCTTGTGGAGGATGCGTCGTGCAACAGGTGACGACACGGAACGACCCGGCGCCGTCGCGGCTGACCTATCGCTTGCAGCGGCTGATGCTGACGCCGCTCTTCCGGGTTCTGCTGCGGGTGGGGGTGCCGTTCTGCCTGACCTTCACGGTGGCCACGGTCTACCTGTCCGATGCCGGGCGGCAGGAGGCAATCCGCACGACCATTGCCGACCTGCGCAAGCAGATCGAGACGCGGCCCGAGTTCATGGTCAACGAGCTGACCGTCGAGGGGGCGAGTGCCGGGGTCGAGGACGATATTCGCGAGATCTTCCCCTTCGACCTGCCGGCGAGTTCCTTCGATATCGACCTCGAGCATGTGCGCAACATGATCGTCGGGCTGCCCGCGGTGGCGGAGGCGAGCGTGCGCGTGCGGCAGGGCGGGGTGCTGGTGGCACAGGTAAAGGAGCGCGAGCCGGTCGTCGTGTGGCGGACCTGGGACGGGCTGGGGCTGGTCGACAAGGACGGCTACGTGGTGTCGGAGATTGCCTCGCGGCTGGAACGGGCCGACCTGCCGGTGATCGCCGGCAAGGGCGGCTCGAAGGACGTGGGCGGCGCGCTGGCGATCCTGCAGGCGGCGGCGCCTTTGGGCAACCGGGTCAAGGGCCTCGTGCGGATGGGCGAGCGGCGGTGGGACGTGGTCATGGACCGCGGCCAGCGCATCCTGCTGCCCGAGGAGAACCCTGTGCGGGCGCTGGAGCGGGTGATCGTGCTGGACGAGGTGCAGGACATGCTGGAGCGCGACGTGGTCGTCGTGGACATGCGGCTGGCCGAGCGGCCGACCGTGCGGATGAACGAGTACGCGGTCGAGGAATGGTGGCGGGTAACCGAGATGATGGCAGGGACGGATAACTGATGATCGAACTTTACGATTCCCAACGGGCAATGCGGAACATGCGCAAGGCGGCCATTCAGCGGGGCGTGGTTGCCGTGCTGGACGTGGGCACCTCGAAGATCGCCTGCCTCGTGCTGCGGTTCGACGGCACCGAGCGGTTGCAGGATCAGGACGGGATCGGCGCGATGGCCGGGCAGGCCGGGTTCCGGGTGATCGGGGCCGCGACGACACGTTCGCGCGGGGTGCGCTTCGGCGAGATCGCCGCGATGCAGGAGACCGAACGGGCCATCCGCACCGCGCTTCAGGCGGCGCAGAAGATGGCGAACATCCGGGTCGATCACGTGATCGCCTGTTTCTCGGGGGCGAGCCCGCGGTCCTACGGGCTGGCGGGGCAGGTGGATCTCGAGACCAACACGGTGAGCGAGCAGGATATCAGCCGGGTGCTGTCGGCCTGTGACGTGCCGGATTACGGCGAGGGGCGCGAGGTGCTGCATGCGCAGCCGGTGAATTTCGCGCTCGACCACCGCTCGGGCCTGTCGGACCCGCGCGGGCAGATGGGGCAATCGCTGTCGACGGACATGCACATGCTGACGGTGGATGCCGACGCGATCCAGAACCTTGCGCATTGCGTGAAGCGGTGCGACCTGGAGCTGGCGGGGCTCGCCTCGTCTTCCTACGTGTCGGGAATCTCGGCGCTGGTGGAGGACGAGCAGGAGCTGGGCGCGGCGTGCATCGACCTTGGCGGCGGCAGCGCGGGCATCTCGATCTTCATGAAGAAGCACATGATCTATGCCGACAGCGTGCGGATCGGCGGCGAGCACGTGACCGGCGACATTTCCATGGGGCTTCAGGTGCCCAAGACGGTGGCCGAGCGGATCAAGACCTTCTATGGCGGCGCGGTTGCGACCGGCATGGATGACCGGGAAGTGATCGAGATCGGCGGCGAGACCGGCGACTGGGAACATGACCGGCGCAAGATTTCGCGGGCAGAGCTGATCGGGATCATGCGGCCGCGGATCGAGGAGATCCTCGAAGAGGTGCGGGCAAGGCTGGATGCGGCCGGGTTCAGCTACCTGCCGAGCCAGCAGATCGTGCTGACCGGCGGGGGCAGCCAGATCCCCGGGCTGGACGGCCTGGCGAGCCGCATTCTTGGACAGCAGGTGCGGCTGGGCCGGCCGCTTCGGGTGCACGGGCTGCCGCAGGCGGCGACGGGGCCGGGATTTGCCAGCGCGGTGGGCATGTGCCTGTTCGCGGCCAATCCGCAGGACGAATGGTGGGACTTCGAAATCCCCGTCGATCGCTACCCGGCGCGGTCGCTGAAGCGGGCCGTGAAATGGTTCAAGGACAACTGGTAACCGCAATATGTGGCTGAATCGGCGAAATCCCGCGTTCGAGGCAAAGAAATCAGCCATATTTTGTGTTTTTTGGGTGTTTTTTGGGTGACGAAAAGCCCAAGCATCGTTAAGATCGGTGCAATATAGGCGGAAAAAGCCCGGTATACGGGCAAAACAGCAGGCGGACAGAGTAATGACATTGAACCTCACGATGCCAGGTCAGGAAGAATTGAAACCCCGGATCACCGTGTTCGGCGTCGGCGGGGCAGGCGGCAACGCGGTCAACAACATGATCGAGAAGCGGCTCGAAGGGGTCGATTTCGTCGTCGCCAACACGGATGCGCAGGCGCTGAGCCAGTCGAATGCCGAGAACCGCATCCAGCTGGGCGTGAAGGTGACCGAGGGGCTGGGCGCAGGCGCCAAGGCCTCGATCGGGGCAGCCGCCGCCGAAGAGAACATCGAACAGATCGTCGACCACCTGGCGGGCGCGCACATGTGCTTCATCACCGCCGGCATGGGCGGGGGCACCGGCACCGGGGCCGCGCCGATCATCGCGCAGGCCGCCCGTGAGCTGGGCGTGCTGACCGTCGGCGTCGTGACCAAGCCGTTCCAGTTCGAGGGCGGCAAGCGGATGAAGCAGGCCGAGGACGGCGTGGATGCGCTGCAGAAGGTCGTCGACACGCTGATCATCATTCCGAACCAGAACCTGTTCCGGCTGGCCAACGAGAAGACCACCTTCACCGAGGCGTTCTCGATGGCCGACGACGTTCTGTACCAGGGCGTGAAGGGCGTGACCGACCTGATGGTGCGGCCCGGCCTGATCAACCTCGACTTTGCCGACGTTCGCGCGGTGATGGACGAGATGGGCAAGGCGATGATGGGCACCGGCGAGGACGATGGCGAAGATCGCGCCATCCAGGCCGCCGAGAAGGCCATCGCGAACCCGCTGCTGGACGAAATCAGCCTGCAGGGTGCGAAGGGCGTCCTGATCAACATCACCGGCGGGCACGACCTGACCCTGTTCGAGCTGGACGAGGCCGCCAACCGCATCCGCGAGGAAGTGGACGCCGACGCCAACATCATCGTGGGGTCGACGCTGGATCCGGCGATGGAAGGCATGATGCGTGTGAGCGTTGTCGCCACCGGTATCGACGCCAGCAACGTGCACAGCGATATCCCGGTGCCGCGCCGGTCGCTGGCCGAGCCGCTGAAACCCGCGCGTGAGCATGTGGCCGAGACCGAAGTTCCGGCTGCCGCTGCCGCGGCTGGGCCGCAGGTGGCTGCGATGGCGGAACAGCCCGCGCCCGCCGCAAGGGCAGAGGCCGAGCCGACCCTGTTCAACGGCTTCGACGCGCAGAGCGCCGCGGCCGAGGATCAGTACGAGGATATCTTCGGCTCGGACGAGAATATGGCGACCGACGATGACGGTCTGCCGGCCCCGGCCTACCAGCCCGCGCCGGAGCCCGAGGCGCCCGTCGCCGCCGAGGAAGAGGACATGCGCGAGAGCTTCGTGGCACCGCGCGGCCCGTCGCTGGGCGAGCCCTCACCCGACGCGATGGCCCGCCTGCAGGCCGCGGTCGGCCGCAGCCCGGCGCAACAGCCGCGCGCCGCGGAACCGGCCCCGCGTGAAGCCGCGGCCAGCGGCGAGAAATCGCGTTTCGGGATCAACTCGCTCATCAACCGGATGACCGGCAGCGGCAGCGAAGCCGCGCAGGGCGGGGCACGCCCGGCCCGGCAGCAGCCGCCGGTCCATTCCCGCCAGGCGCCGCAGGAAGACGTCTACGAGGACGAGGATGACCAGATCGAGATACCCGCTTTTCTGCGCCGCCAGGCGAACTGACCAAGCGAAAAATGACCCAGTGAAAAGGCCGTCTTGGACGGCCTTTTTTCTTTGAATACAGCCACTTGATATGTGGGCCGATTCGGCTCGGCGGATTGTTGCCAAGGCTCGTTCCGGCATGTTTCAGGACGTTGCAAAGATTGAGTTGTTAAACGTCGGCCCGATAATTAGACAATTTTGTAACACAACGAAGCCCGAACCTGATCGAGGTTAACCTTGCAGAACACGATCAAAACCGCTGTCTCCTTTTCCGGCGTCGGCCTGCATTCCGGCCAGCCGGCACGGGTTACGATCCGTCCGGCCGGTCCGGAGTGCGGGATCGTGTTCCGGCGCACCGACTGTGCGCTCGGGCAGAACGACATTCCCGCCCTGTGGGATCACGTGCTGCAATCGCCGCTGTGCACCCGCCTGGTCAACCGTCACGGTGTCGAGATCTCGACCGTCGAGCATATCATGGCGGCGATGGTCGGTTGTGGCATTCACAACGCGCTGGTCGAGGTGGCCGGGCCGGAAGTGCCGATCATGGATGGCAGCGCCTCGGTTTTCGTGCGCGGCATCCTGTCCAAGGGTATTCGGAGTTCCGATGCGCCGGTGAAGGCGATCCGCATCCTCAAGCCGGTCGATGTGCGCCGCGGCGATGCGATGGCGCGGCTGGTGCCGCACGAGACGCTGCTGATCGAGTTCAGCATCGATTTCGAGGACGCGGCGATCGGCATCCAGAAGAAAACGCTGAACATGTCGAACGGCAGCTTCGTGCGCGAGTTGTCGACCAGCCGGACCTTCTGTCGCCAGGCGGACGTGGATGCGATGCTTGCCAACGGGCTGGCACAGGGCGGCAATCCCGGCGTCAACGCCGTGGTGTTCGACGGCGACCGGGTGATTTGCCCCGGCGGCCTGCGCCACGCGGATGAACCGGTGCGCCACAAGATGCTCGACGCGTTGGGCGACCTGGGCCTGGCCGGCCTTCCGATCCTTGGTCATTACCAGGGCAACCGGGCGGGCCACGCGCTGACCAACGACCTGTTGCGCGCGCTTTTCGCCGATCCGGAGGCGTTCGAAGTGGTCCAATGCGATGCCGAAATGGCGGCCCGTCTGCCGGGTGCCGGTGTGCATCCGCGGGAAATTCCCGAAGTCGCCTGATCGGGCGGCGCGGAAAGGCGCCAAAGTGATTTTGCATCACGGATTTATGTGCTAGGACCAAACCCGATCGCCGGATTTGGTTCGGCCAATTTTTGCAACTGGGTGAGTTCTGACATCATGACATCGGCGAAGGTTCGTACCGGTCTGGCGGGGATTCTGGTGGCAGGTCTGGCGCTGTCCGGCTGTGGTGGCGCTGACAGCGTCGAGCGGGGCGATGCGAATTACGAGAACTTCACCGCGGAGCAGATCTTCGAGCGGGGCGAATACGACCTTGCGCGGAACAACCCGGAACTGGCGGCGAGCGTCTTCGGCGAGGTCGAACGGCTTTACCCCTATTCCGAGTGGGCCAAGCGCGCCGTGATCATGCAGGCCTATGCCTATCACGAGGCCAAGGATTACGAGAACAGCCGGTCCGCCGCACAACGCTATGTCGATTTCTATCCGACGGACGAGGATGCGGCCTATGCGCATTACCTTCTGGCGCTGAGCTATTACGACCAGATCGACGAGGTCGGCCGCGACCAGGGCCTGACCTTCCAGGCGTTGCAATCGCTGCGCGAGGTGATCGAACGCTATCCCGACAGCGAATACGCCAAGTCGGCCGTGCTGAAATTCGACCTGGCCTTCGACCATCTTGCGTCGAAGGAGATGGAGGTGGGCCGCTACTACCTCAAGCGCAGCCACTTCACCGCCGCGATCAACCGGTTCCGCGTGGTGGTCGAGGATTTCCAGACGACGACCCACACCGCCGAGGCGCTGCACCGGCTGGTCGAGGCGTACCTGTCGCTGGGCCTGACCGACGAGGCGCGCACCGCCGGGGCGATCCTTGGCTACAACTTCCGTGGCACCGAGTGGTATGAGGACAGCTACAAGCTGTTGACCGGGCGGGGCCTGACGCTGGAAGCGGTGGGCGACAACTGGCTGCGGCAGGTGTATCGCCAGATGATCCAGGGGCGTTGGCTGTAGAACAGGGTGGGGAGACCCACCCGTCTGACGGGTTGGCCTGATGCTGCGCGCACTTGATATCCGCGACATCCTTATCATCGACCACCTTGAGCTGGAGTTCCGGCCGGGGCTGAACGTGCTGACCGGCGAGACCGGGGCCGGCAAGTCGATCCTGCTTGATTCCCTCGGCTTCGTGCTGGGCTGGCGCGGGCGGGCCGAGCTGGTGCGGCAGGGGGCGGAGCAGGGCGAGGTGATGGCCGAGTTCGACCTGGCGCCGGGGCATCTGGCGCGGGCGGTTCTGGCCGAGGCCGGTTTGCCGGAGGATGACACGCTGCTGCTTCGTCGGGTGAACACGCGGGACGGGCGCAAGACGGCTTACGTGAATGACCGGCGTTGTTCGGGCGAGGTTCTGCGGCAATTGTCGGACACGCTGGTGGAATTGCACGGGCAGCAGGATGACCGGGGGTTGCTGAACCCTCGCGGCCACCGGGCGCTCCTGGATGATTACGGCGGGCTCGAGGGCCAGCGCGGGGCCGTGCGGCAGGCATGGCGCGAGATGCGCGAGGCGCGCGGGGCGCTGGAAGAGGCCAAGGCGGCGTTGGAGAAGGCGCGGGCAGACGAGGATTTCCTGCGCCATGCCGTGGGCGAGCTGGACAAGCTGGCGCCCGAGGCGGGCGAGGAGGAGGAGCTCGACCGCCGCCGCCGGATGATGCAGGCGGCGGAGCGGATTCGCGAGGACGTGGCGAAGGCGCAGGCGGCACTGGGCAACGAGGGCGCCGAGGGGGCGGCGGGCGACGCGCTGCGCTGGCTGGAAGGCGTTTCCGACAGTGCCGAGGGCGAGCTGGACGAGCCTATGGCGGCGATCGGCCGGGCGATGGTGGAGCTGGACGAGGCGGCCTCGGGCGTGGGGCGGTTCCTCGAGGCGCTGAGTTTCAACCCGACGGAGCTGGAAGAGGCCGAGGAGCGGCTGTTCGCGATCCGGGCGCTGGCGCGGAAGCACGGTGTGTTGGCGGACGATCTGGCGGGGTTTGCCGATGACTTGCGCAGCCGGCTGAACGCGGTGGAGCAGGGCGACGCGGATATCGCGGCGCTGCGTAGTGCGGTGGAGACCGCCGAGGACGCCTATGGCAAGGCGGCGGAGGCGCTGAGCGCGGCGCGCAAGGAGGCGGCGGGGCGGCTCGACACGGCGATGGGCAGCGAGCTGGCGCCACTGAAGATGGAGCGGGCGGCGTTCGAGACGAAAGTGGAGCCGGCCGAGCCGGGCCCGGACGGGCAGGACGCCGTGACCTTCACGGTCGCCACCAACCCCGGCGCGCCCGCCGGGCCGCTCAACAAGATTGCCTCGGGCGGGGAGTTGAGCCGGTTTCTTCTGGCGCTCAAGGTCTGCCTGACCGGGGAGGACAGCGCCGTCACGATGATCTTCGACGAGATCGACCGGGGCGTCGGCGGGGCGACAGCGGATGCCGTGGGCCGGCGGCTGGCACGGCTGGCGGAGCAGGGGCAGGTTCTGGTGGTGACCCATTCGCCGCAAGTGGCCGCCCGCGCCGCGCATCACTGGCAGGTGGCCAAGCGGGTGGAGGGCGAGCAGACGCTGTCGACCGTGGCGCCGCTGGCGGGGCCGGCAAGGGTGGACGAGATCGCCCGGATGCTGTCGGGCGACACGGTCACGGCCGAGGCGCGCGCGGCGGCCGAGGCGCTGATGGCGGGCTAGGCGATGGGCCGGGCCGTATCCGCCGGGGCGGTTTACTTCCTTGTGGTTTTTGCCGTGGGGTTTGCGCTTGGGACGTTCCGGGTGCTGGTTCTGCTGCCGCGCGTCGGAGAGCTGACAGCGGTGATGCTGGAATTGCCGGTGATGCTGGTGGTCTCGTGGGTCTGTGCGGGATGGCTTGTGGGCCGGTTTCGCGTTCCCGGCAGGGTGGCGGACCGGCTGGTGATGGGCAGCGCGGGATTCGGGCTGCTGATGGTGGCAGAGTGGATGCTGGCGGTTTTCGTGTTTGACCGCCCGATGGCTGCACAACTCGCGCATTATGCCAGGTGGCCCGGTGCCATCGGGCTGGCCGGGCAGGTGGCGTTCGGGGTGATGCCGGTCTTGCGCCGTTAGGCGTCAGGGCCGGGCGAGGTGGCGTTTGAAGAAGGCGATCATCTTGGCGCGGCTGTCGTTCTCGGCCGCGGCGTTGTTGCCGACGAGATGGCCCTGGAAACGCTGTTCGGGGATCTGCAGGTCAAAACTGTGAGCGGCGCCGGGGTAGATGTGCACGGCATATTCGGCCCCTTCGGCGGTGATCGTGGTGCAGTCGTCGGGCGGCACCCAGTCATCGGCATCGCCGCCGAAGACGATGAGCGGCGTGGTCAGGGTGGCGTTCGATCCCAGCCGGTTGAAGGCGCCACACCACGGGTAGTAGGCGGCGAGCGCGCGGAACTCCCGCGTGTTGCGCTGTGACAGGCGGATGGTGACGCTGCCGCCGTTCGACTGGCCCATGGCGAAGATGTTGGCGCTGTCGATTTTCGGGCGGTTGGCGAGGTAGGCCTTGGCGTCGCGGGCGTCCTGCATCCGGTAGCGGCGGGCGTCGCCGAGACGTTCGTAGGTTTCGCAGACATGGCCGCCGCCGATGCCCCTTGGGCCGAAGCTGTCGAGGATGAGGGCGGCGAAGCCTGCGGCGTTGAGCGCCTCGGCATGGAGGTCGAGCGCCTCGGCCACCGAAGGCTGAAGCCCGCCGCAGCCGTGCATCAGGATGACGGCGGGGTGGGGGCCGGGGCCGTCGGGCAGGTGCAGGCTGGCCTCGAGCGTGACAGGGGTGCCGTCGTAGCTGGTCTCGGCAGGGAAGTTGACGGGCTCGGCCAGCGCCGGGGCGGCGAGGCAGGTCAGCAGGGCGAGGACGCGCAGCATGGGGCGGGCTCAGTTCCGGGGCGGCACGAGCTTGCCGGGGTTCATGATGTTTTCCGGATCGAGCGCGGCCTTGATCGCGCCCATGACCGCCCAGGCGCCGCCATGCTCGCGTTCCATGTAGCCCAGCTTGCCGATGCCGATGCCGTGCTCGCCGGTCGAGGTGCCGCCGAGCGAGAGGGCGAGGTCGACCAGCCGCCTGGAGGCGTCGAGCACGCGCTGTTTCTCGTCGGCATCGTCGGGGTCGAAGAGGAGAATGGCGTGGAAATTCCCGTCCCCCACATGTCCGAGGATCGGGCCTTGGACGTCATGCGCCTTGAGGTCGGCGCGGCAGGTCTCGACGGCCTCGGCCAGGCGCGAGATCGGCACGCAGACATCCGTTACCACGGCGCGGCAGCCGGGGCGGGCGGCGATGATGGCGTGATAGGCGTTGTGCCGCATGGTCCAGAGCGCGTTGCGGTCTTCCGCCCTTTTGGCCCACTCGAAGCCCGAGCCGCCGTGTTCCTCGGCGACGGCGCCGAAGGTTTCGGCCTGTTCGGCAACGCCCGCGTCGGAGCCGTGGAATTCGAGCAGCAGGTGCGGCTTTTCCGGCAGGCTCATGCCGGAATAGGCGTTCACGGCCTTGACGCTGTCGATATCGACCAGCTCGATCCGGGCGACGGGCAGGCCCATCTGGATCGTGTCCATGACGCAGTTGACCGCCTGGTCCACCTCCGGGAAGGCGCAGACGGCCGAGGAAATGGCCTCTGGCGTGCCCTGCAGGCGCAGGGTGAGTTCGGTGATCAGGCCCAGCGTGCCCTCGGAGCCCACGAACAGCCCGGTCAGGTCGTAGCCGGCCGAGCTTTTGCGGGCGGCGCTGCCGGTGCGGATGACCTCGCCGGTGGCGGTGACCACCTCGAGCGCCATGACGTTGTCGCGCATCGTGCCGTAGCGCACTGCCGTGGTGCCGCTGGCTCGGGTCGAGGCCATGCCGCCGAGGGAGGCGTTGGCGCCGGGATCGACGGGGAAGAAGAGGCCGGTCGCGCGCAACTCCTCGTTCAGGGCCTGGCGGGTGACGCCGGGTTGCACGCGCACGTGCATGTCTTCGGGTGACACTTCGAGGACCTTGTTCATCCGCGAGAAATCGACCGTGACGCCGCCTTCGAAGGCCTGTGCCTGGCCTTCCAGCGAGGTGCCGGTGCCCCAGCCGATCACCGGGCAGCGATGTTCGGCGCAGATCCCGAGGATGCCCGCCACCTCCTCGGTGGTTTCGGGATAGGCCACGGCATCGGGGAGCGTGAGGGGAAAGTAGGTCTCCGATTCGCCGTGCTGGGCCAGTTCACCCTTGGAGCATGTCAGCCGTTGTCCTAATAAGGTGGTCAACGCGCCGATTGCAGCCTGGATAGTCATGCAGATCCCTCTTTTCCGTTCACGTGCCAAACCTAGTCGAAGCGGCACCTGGGGGAAAGCGCGGGCGCGGCGGGAAATGCCTGTGGCATGACCCAATCGTCGCGGCATTTCCTGGGTGGCAAGATCAACGCGGCGGTGCGGGCGGCCCGGAATGGCTGGCGGGTGTTGCTGGACCGGGGGCCGAGCCAGTTCCAGTTCTGGCTGATCGCGCTGGCCATCGGGATCGCGGCGGGGTTTGCGGCGCTGCTGTTCCGGCGCGGGATCGACAATCTGCAAAGCTGGGCCTACAGCGCCGAGGGCATGGCCTATGTCCATAGCGCCGCGGCGGCGTTGCCGTGGTACTGGGTGATGGTGGTGCCGATCCTTGGCGGGCTGGTGGTGGGGGTGATCCTGCACCGTTTCACGCCGGACGGGCGGGTAAGGTCGGTCTCGGACGTGATCGAGGGCGCGGCGCTGCAGGAAGGCCGGGTCGAGGGGCGCGAGGGGCTGGCCTCGGCGGCGGCGTCGATCATCACGCTGGGCACCGGCGGGTCGAGCGGGCGGGAAGGGCCGGTGGTGCACCTGGCCGGTGTGATTTCCTCGTGGGTGAGCAACCGGATCAATGCCGATGGGGTGACCGGGCGCGACCTCCTGGGCTGTGCCGTGGCGGCGGCGGTGTCGGCCTCGTTCAACGCGCCGATTGCCGGGGCGCTGTTCGCGCTGGAGGTGGTGCTCAGGCATTTCGCGCTGCATGCCTTTGCGCCGATCGTCATCGCCTCGGTCGCGGGCACGGTGATCAACCGGCTGGAATTCGGCGACGTGACGGAGTTCACCCTGCCGGTGGCGAGCGCGCTGGAATTCTACGTGGAACTGCCCGCCTTCCTGATCCTCGGGCTGGTCTGCGGGCTGGTGGCAACGGCGCTGATGCACGCGATCCTCTTTGCCGAGGACATGGCCAGTTTCGTGCAGATGCGGATGCGGATGCCGCGCTGGCTGCGGCCGGCGGTGTCAGGGGCGCTGCTGGGGCTGCTGGCGATCTGGTTTCCGCATATTATCGGGGTGGGCTACGAGACGACGTCGCTGGCGCTGACGGGTCAGCTTGTGCTGCACGAGGCGATGGTCTTTGCCGTGCTGAAGGTGGTGGCGGTGGCGATCACGCTCGGCGGGCGGATGGGCGGCGGCGTGTTCTCGCCCTCGCTGATGGTGGGGGCGCTGACCGGGTTGAGCTTTGGCCTGATCGCGACAGGGCTTTTTCCCGAGGTGTCTGGCTCATCGACGCTCTATGCGCTTGCGGGCATGGGGGCGGTGGCCGCCGCGGTGCTGGGCGCGCCGATCTCGACCACGCTGATCGTGTTCGAGCTGACCGGCGACTGGCAGACCGGGCTGGCGGTGATGGTGGCGGTGTCGATGTCGACGGCGCTTGGCTCGAACCTGGTGAAGCGGTCGTTCTTCCTGACCCAGCTCGAGCGGCGCGGGGTGCAGGTGGCGGCGGGGCCGCAGGCCTATTTGCTGTCGATGTACATGGTGTCGAACGTCATGCGGCCCAAGGGCGCCGAAAAGGCCGCGCCGGAAGAGCGGTGCTGGGAGCTGATTGGCGAGGGGGTCTATGTCGATGGCGGCGCCACGCTGGAGGCGGCGATGGCGGTGTTCGAGCGGACGGCGGTGCCCTTCGTGCCGGTGGTGACGCTGACCAAGGAGGGCGAGCCGCCTGAGCTGCTGGGCGCGCTCTTCCATGTCGATGCGCTCAAGACCTATAACCGCGCGCTGGCGGCGGTGTCGCGGGAGGAGCACAGCTAGGCGCCGCCCGCTCTGCCTTCAGATGCGTTCGACGGTCACGTTCTCGTTGGCGTAGAAGGCGATGTGGCCCTTGATGCGCTCTACATCCGGCTTCGGGTCGTCGTAGCTCCATGCCGCGTTCTGGAGTGTCTGGCTCTTCGTGACGATGGAATAGTAGCTGGCGTCGCCCTTGTGGGGGCAATGGCTGGTGTGGTCGGTCTCGTCGAGGAAGGCCATGGCGATATCGCCCTGCGGAAAGTAGATGATGTCTGGATGTCCGTCCTCGCTGAGTACCAGCGCGTCGCGGCTTTCCACGAGGATGGCGCCGCCTGCGCGCACGGTCCATGTGCCTTCGGCCTTGCGGATCTTGATCTTGGTCATGGTTCTTGTCCCTCCCCAATGTGCGTCATGTCTTGCGGTGTCTTACACCGATTTGCCGTCCGCGTGTGACACCATTGTGTCACAGGGGCGCGGTTGCGGCCTCGAGCCAGTCGCGCGCGGGCCCGGTCAGGCGCGGGCCGATCTTCTCGAGGCATTGTGCGTGGTAGGCGTTGAGCCAGTCTTTCTCGGCGTCGGTGAGCATGTCGGTGTCGATCAGGCGCCGGTCGATGGGCACGAAGCTGATCGTCTCGAAGCACAGCTTGCCGGTCTGGTCGCCGCCGGGCAGGGGCTCGGCCTCGGTCACGACGACGAGGTTCTCGATGCGGATGCCGAAGGCGCCTTCGCGGTAATAGCCCGGCTCGTTCGAGACGATCATGCCCGGCTCCAGCGCCACCTCACCGGCGCGCGACAGGCGCTGCGGGCCCTCGTGGACACAGAGGTGGACGCCGACGCCGTGGCCGGTGCCGTGCGCGTAATCCTGGTCGGCCAGCCACAGCGGGTAGCGCGCCAGAACGTCGAGGTCGCGCCCCGCCAACCCCCTGGGCCAGCGTACGCGGCTCATGGCGATCATGCCTTGCAGGACGCGGGTGAAGGCCGCGCGTTCGTCGGGCCCTGGCGTGCCCACGGGCAGGGTGCGGGTGATGTCGGTGGTGCCGTCGACATACTGGCCGCCGCCGTCGAGCACCAAAAGGTCGCCGTCTTCCAGCGTGCGGTTGGTCTTTTCCGTGACCCGGTAATGGGCCAGCGCGCCGTGGGGGCCGGAGCCGGCGATGGTGTCGAAGCTGATGTCGAGCAGCTCGTTGGTGGCACGGCGCTCGACCTCGAGCTTGGTGGCCACGTCGATCTCGGTGATGGTGCCGGGGGGCTGATCGTCGTACCACGCGAGGAACTGGCAGAGCGCGGCGCCGTCGCGGATATGGGCTGTGCGGGTGGCGGCGATCTCGGCCTGGGTCTTGCGCGCCTTGGGAAGGATGCAGGGATCGTCGCCCCAGACCAGCGGCACGCCGGCCTCTTCCAGTTGTTTCGCCACCCAGAGCGGCACGCTGGAGCGGTCGAGCCGCACCGGCCCGGTCAGGCTGTTGAGGCCGGGGCCAAAGGCATTGGCGGGGCGGATCAGCACCTCGTCGCCCAGATGCGCGCGGACCTCGTCGTCGAGCTTTTCGGCATCGACGTAGAGCGTGAGCTGGCCGGTATCGTGCAGCACGGCAAAGGCGTGCGGGACCGGGTTGCGGGGGATGTCGCTGCCGCGGATGTTGAGCAGCCAGGCGATGGAGTCGGGCAGGGTGAGCACGGCGGCTTCCTGTCCGGCGTCCTTCAGCCCGGCGGCAAGGCGGGCGCGTTTCTCGCCCTGGGTCTCGCCCGCCAGCTCTTCGGGGTAGACGCGGATGGCGCCTTGCGGCGGGGCAGGGCGGTCGGGCCAGATGCGGTCGATCAGGTTGTCGCAGGGGCGCAGGCGGATGTCGCTGCCCGCCAGCCCCTTTTCGAGCGCGTCGATCTGTTCGGGGGTGTAGAGCCACGCATCGAAGCCGACCTCGCCGCTGTCGAGGTTGTCCCTGAGCCACTGGGCCGGCTTGACCTCGGGCCAGTCGACGGGGGTGAAATGCGCGGTATCCACCTGTGTCTTGACCTGCGCCCGATAGCGCCCGTCGACGAAGACGCCGGCCTTGTCGGCGAGGGCGATGCAGAAGCCCGCAGAGCCGGTGAAGCCCGTCAGCCACGCCAGCCGGTCGTCGCAGGGGGCCACGTATTCGCCCTGATGCGCATCGGCGCGGGGGACGAGGAACCCGGCCAGCCCCTCGGACGCCATCGCCTCGCGCAGCGCGGCCAGGCGGGGCGGGCCCTGTTCCGGGCTGGCGGTGTCTTGGAAGGTCTGGAACATGGCGGGCCCCCGGAAATTCGTTCAGCCTCACATTGCTAGGGGAGGGGCGGGGCAAGATCAATGCGGGATTCCGGACCCTCAGGCGTGGCGCGGACCGAACGGCAGGGATTTGAGTATTTGGGGAAAGATGAAACCCGGGTCGCGCCGGGCTTCATCTTGTCGCGAATGCCTTAGCTGGCCTTCTTGATCCCCATCACGCGGGCCCGGGCGCGCGGGTCGCTGTCGAAGAGCGCGGCGAGCTGTTCGGTCATGGCGCCGGCCAGCTGATCGGCATCGGTGATGGTGACCGCGCGGTCGTAATAGCGGGTCACGTCGTGGCCGATGCCGATGGCCAGCAGTTCGACCTGCTTGCGCTTCTCGACCATGGCGATCACGTCGCGCAGGTGTTTCTCGAGGTAGTTGGCCGGGTTGACCGACAGCGTGCTGTCATCGACCGGCGCGCCATCCGAGATCACCATCAGGATCTTGCGCTGTTCGCGCCGGTTGACGATGCGGCGGTGGGCCCATTCCAGCGCCTCGCCGTCGATATTCTCTTTCAGCAGTCCTTCCTTCATCATCAGCCCGAGATTGTTCCGGGTCCGGCGCATGGGGGCGTCGGCGGATTTGTAGATGATGTGGCGCAGGTCGTTGAGGCGGCCGGGCAGTTGCGGGCGGCCCTCGTTGAGCCATGTCTCGCGCGATTGCCCGCCTTTCCAGGCGCGGGTGGTGAAGCCGAGGATCTCGACCTTCACCTGGCAGCGTTCGAGCGTTTTCGACAGCACGTCGGCGCAGATCGCGGCGATCGAGATCGGGCGGCCGCGCATCGAGCCGGAATTGTCGAGGAGAAGGGTCACGACGGTATCGCGGAACTCCATGTCCTTCTCGACCTTGAAGGAGAGCGGCGTCGTGGGGTTGGCCACCACGCGCGCCAGGCGGCCCGCGTCGAGGATACCTTCCTCGCGGTCGAATTCCCACGAGCGGTTCTGCTGGGCCTGAAGCCGGCGCTGCAGCTTGTTGGCGAGCCGTGACACCGCGCCCTTGAGCGGTTCGAGCTGCTGGTCGAGATAGGCGCGCAGGCGTTCCAGCTCGACCGGCTCGGCCAGCTCTTCGGCGGCGATTTCCTCGTCGTAATTGGTGGAGTAGGCCGCGTAGTCGGGATCGGCCTCGGAAATCGGTTGCGGGGCCGGGGGCTCGAGCGGGGCTTCGCCCTCGGGCATCTCGGTTTCGTCGCCCATCTCCTCGTCGGCCATGTCATCCATGCTGACCTGGGCCTGGGCGTCGTCCTGCTGTTCTTCCTGGCTTTGCTCGGGATCGGCGTCGGCCTGTTCCTCGTCGCTTTCGTCCTGGCCGGTGCTGTCGGGCTGATCCTCTTCCTGCGCCTCCTGGTCGGAGTCGTCCTGATCGTCATCGGGCGCGTCGGGATCGTCGCCCAACTGGTCGCCATAGCCCAGGTCCTTGATGACCTGGCGGGCGAAACGGGCGAACTCGGCCTGGTCGGAGAGCTTGGCCTGCAGGTCCTCGAGCGTGCCGCCGGCGTGATCCTCGATGAAGCCCTGCCAGAGCTGCATGACGTTGTCGGCGGCCCGCGGCAGGGTGCGGCCAGTGGCGAGGTGGCGGATGAGATAGCCCGCGGCGACGGGCAGGGGCGCCTCGGAGGCATCCTTGATCTGGTCATAGCCGCGGCGCAACGCCTCGGCGCCGATCTTGGCGTCGATATTGCCGGCGGTGCCGGGCATGTGGCGGGCGCCCATCGCCTCGCACCGGGCCGATTCCATGGCATCGTAGAGTTCGCGCGCCATCTCGCCCGGCGGGGTGTAGCGGGCCGCGACGCCGGCATCGTGGTACTTGTGGCGCAGCGCCAGCGCGTCGGCGGTGCCGCGGGCCTGCAGCACCTCGTCCTTGGACATGCGCCGACTGATCTGCGGCAGGCGCATCGCCTCGCCCGTCAGGCCGGCGGGATCGACCGAGTAGGTGACCGACAGGTCGGGGTTGTCGGCGAGCACCTTGGTCGCCTCGGCCAGCGCCTTCTTGAAGGGATCGGCAGGGTTGTCGGACTGAGCCATTTAGCGCGCCTTACGCATCGTGTTCGTGATCAGGGGCAACCTAGTGGGATTGCACCTGATTGACCAGTGGGGGTGATGCGATTCCGGGGGCTTACAGGATCATCCGGGTGCAGGTGTCGATCCGGCGGGCCATGTCGGCCCGCGCGCGATCGGCGCGTCTGTCATCCTCGCCATGTTCGGCGTGGCGCAGGAGGAGGGCGATCTCGGTCCAGCCATAGGCGCGCCAGCGCTTGGGTGCGCCGGGGTCGACGCCGGCCTCGGTGACATGGGGGAGAAGGGCGTCGAGCATATCCTCGAAGCCCAGTTGCTTCTGCCGCGTGTCGGTGGATTGCGGGTCGTGAACGGCGCCCTGCCGGGTGGCGAGCGCCTGAAGCCGGCCGGCGCATGTGGCGAAGGCCTGGGCCTGTTCCATCGGGGAAAGAGTGCCCGCATTGGCGGAGGAGATGCCTGTCACTGCCAGAAACGCCACCACCGCCGGGGTGATCGTTTTGTGCCTCATGTGACGAGGGTATGGATATGTATATACCCTGTCAATACATAGAATATACGTCGCGCGCCGGGTGTGGCGGTTCAGCCCGCCGACGGTTCTGCCTCTCCCGAGGCGATCCGTGCGAGAAGGTCGACGTGAACATCAAGCGCATCGATGACCGGATAGCCCGCGTCCTGCCCGTCGAAGGCGAGGTTCAGGTCGGTGCCGGCCAGCACGATGGCTTGGGCCCCGTGATCGTCGATCATGCGGCGGCCCGCGTCGAGGAAGAGGTGCCGCTGATCGGGCGTGCAGTGACCGGTGACCGCCATGTCGGTGTAGGTCTGGCCCAGGTGCGCGGCTTCGTCGTCGAGTACGACCGCGCGGGTGGCCTTGAGTTGCCCGTAAAGCCGCGTCTGCATGACCCTGCGCGTGCCGAGCAGCCCCACGCTGCTCAAGCCCAGGCTTTCGAAATGGGCATCGAGGGGGGCGACGGCCGAGACCAGTGGCAATGCCGAAATGGCCTGCGTCTCTTCGAAACAGAAATGCCCGCCTATCGAGGAAATGACAGCGCAGTCGCATCCCGCCGCCCTGAGCCGGTCGATGAGCCGGGCGTAGATCTCGGCCTGTGCCAGTCGGTCGTCGGCGTTGTTGTTGCGGATCAGTTCCTGAACGTCGGCATGGACGATGGTCAGCTCGAGGCGCTGTTGACGCTTGTTCATCAGCGTGGTCAGGCGGCGGTAATATTCCACCGTCGCCGCCACGCCGATCCCGCCGATCAGGCCGATATGCATGACACGGCTCCAGTTTCGCGGGGCCTGCCGTTCTGCCGCATCACCCCAGGCTGACGCTGGCCGCGCTTTCCGGCAGTTCCTCGTCGAAGCAGCGCTGGTAGAACTCGGCCACGGTCTGGCGTTCGAGCTCGTCGCACTTGTTGAGGAAGGTCAGGCGGAAGGCATAGCCCACGTCGCGGAAGATGTGGGTGTTCTGCGCCCAGTTGATCACCGTCCGGGGGCTCATCACCGTCGAGAGGTCGCCGTTCATGAAGGCGGTGCGGGTGAGGTCGGCCACGGTCACCATCTGGCTGACCTGCTGGCGGCCGTCCTTGGTGTTGAAGAGCGGGTTCTTGGCCAGCACGATGTTCGTCTCGGCATCGTGGCTGAGATAGTTCAGCGTCGCCACCATCGACCAGCGGTCCATCTGCGCCTGGTTGATCTGCTGCACACCGTGGTAGAGGCCGGTCGTGTCGCCCAGGCCCACCGTGTTCGACGTGGCGAAGAGGCGGAAGCAGGGGTGGGGCGTGATGATCTCGTTCTGGTCGAGCAGGGTGAGCTTGCCGTCATGTTCCAGCACCCGCTGGATCACGAACATCACGTCGGCGCGGCCGGCGTCGTACTCGTCGAAGACGATGGCGACGGGGTTGCGCAGCGCCCAGGGCAGGATGCCCTCGTGGAACTCGGTCACCTGCTTGCCGTCGCGCAGCTTGATCGCGTCCTTGCCGATCAGGTCGATCCGGCTGATATGGCTGTCGAGGTTCACGCGCACGGCGGGCCAGTTGAGGCGGGCGGCGACCTGCTCGATATGGGTCGACTTGCCGGTGCCGTGGTAGCCCTGGATCATCACGCGGCGGTTGTGGGAGAAGCCCGCGAGGATGGCCAGCGTCGTATCGGGGTCGAACTTGTAGGTGGTGTCGATCTCGGGAACCCGGTCGGTGCGGTCGGAGAAGCCGCGCACGACCATGTCGGTGTCGATGCCGAACACGTCGCGCACCGAGATCTCCTCGGTCGGTTTGGCTTTCGTGTCTATCGTTCCATCCGCCATGGTCTGGTCCTCTGGGTTCGCATCGTGAATTTCGCCACGTGGTGCAACATAAAGCCGGAAAGGGCAAGGGGTAGGGGAAGTTTTGCTGGACCTCACGCGCAACTGACTTACCCTAGGTCGAAACGAGTTGGTGTGTAATGTCGTCTGAGCTTCAGGAAATCGAAAATCTGATTGCCCGCATGGCCCTGAGGGACCGGGCCGCATTTCGCAATATGTATTCCCGCACCTCGGCGAAACTATTCGGCGTTATCCTGCGTGTCTTGGATGACCGGGCCGAGGCGGAAGACGTGTTGCAAGACGTCTATGTCAAGGTCTGGAACAACGCCGACCGATACCGCGCCAATGGCCTGAGCCCGATGACATGGCTCATTTCCATCGCCCGCAACGCGGCCATCGACCGGAAACGACGGGCACGACATTCGACCACGGGGGATGTTCTGACCGCCACCCTGGCCGACCCCGCGCCGGGGCCCGAGACGATGGCGATCCGGGCGTCCGAACGGACCCGGCTGGACGGATGTTTCGGCGAGCTGGACACCCAGCACGCCGATGCCGTGCGACGCGCGTATCTGGAAGGCGACACATATGCCGAACTGGCGGAGCGGTACAACGTGCCGCTCAACACGATGCGAACCTGGCTGCGGCGCAGCCTGTTGAAACTGAGGGAGTGCCTGTCTCGATGAGCGGCACAGCATCAGATCCGAACGACGACGTCGTTCTTGCAGGGGAGTACACCCTGAGCCTGCTGCCCGAGGACGAGGCGGCGGCGTTCGAGGCGCGCCTGGCGTCCGAGCCCGAACTGCGTCGGATCTGCGCCACCTGGGCCGAGGAATTCTCGGGCTTTGCCGACGACGTGAAACCGGTGACGCCCCCCGAAGACGTGCTGACCCGTGTCGAGATGCGGCTGTTCGGCGACAGCGGGCGCGAGAGCCGTGGGCTGTGGCAACGATTCGGGCTGACGGGCCTCGCCGTGGCCGTGCTTGCCGTGCTGCTGTTCGTGTCGTCCGATTTCCTCGACCAGGGGCCGGTTCCACCCGAGTCGCCGGCCTATACCGCCGAGATCGCCGCCGAGGATCGCAGCCTGGTGATCGAGGCGGCCTATGACGCCGACACTGCCGAGCTGTATGTCGAGCGGCTGACCGGAGAGGCCGGGGAGGGCCGCTCGCTTGAACTGTGGCTGATCGCCGGGGAGACCGCCCCGGTTTCGCTGGGCGTTCTGCCCGAGGATGACAGGGCGGTGTTCACCGTGACGCCGGAGCTGGAAAGCGCCCTGGCCGGCGGGGTTCTGGCAATCTCCGACGAACCCGAAGGGGGATCGCCCACGGGCGCCCCGACCGGGGCCGTTCTGGCCACCGGCGCGATCACGGATGCGTGAGACTGCGCGGTTTTTGCATTTCCTCTGAAACTCTCGGTGCCTGCCCTTCGTGGGTTGTCGCATGTTCGGGCAATGACGCCCGGGACGACAGAGAGGAGATACACAATGTTCAACAAGACACTTGTCGCGGCCACGGCCGTTGCCGCCATGAGCGCCGCTGCAGCCTTCGCTGAGAACCCGATGGTGGGCGGTGCGCCCATGTATGCCGACAAGAATATCGTGGAAAACGCCGTGAACTCGGCCGATCACGAAACCCTTGTCGCGGCCGTGAAAGCCGCGGGTCTTGTCGATACCCTGTCGGGCGACGGCCCGTTCACCGTGTTCGCGCCGACCGACGCGGCCTTTGACAAGCTGCCGGCGGCAACCCTCGAGGCGCTGATGCAGCCCGAGTACAAGGACAAGCTGACCCAGATCCTCACCTGCCACGTGGTTTCGGCCGACGCGATGTCGACCGCCATCAAGGGCATGGTGGACGATGATGGCGGCATGCATATCGTGCCGACCGTTGGCGGCTGCGAGCTGGAGGCCCGGTACCAGGGCGACAACATCATGCTGACCGACGAGCGCGGCCAGACGATCAACGTAACCATCGCCGATGTCGACCAGTCGAACGGTGTGATCCACGTGGTCGATACCGTGATCCTGCCCGCCGAAAGCTGAGCCGGATCACCGAAATGTGCAGGGCGGCGCCCTTGCCGCACCGCCCTGCAAACGGCATCTTTGGACCAACAAGGACCGAAGGGAGGACCCCGCCATGGACCGCAGAGGCTTTATCGCCATGATCCTGATGGGCGGCACGGCCGTTTCGCTGACATCGCTGGGGGCCGCGAGCTCGGCCTCGGGCAATTTCGAGGTGACCCGCACCGAGGCGGAATGGCGCGCCATGCTGACCGATCTGCAATACAAGGTGATGCGCGAGGAGGGCACAGAGCCCGCCGGCAGCTCGCCGCTCGACAAGCAGTATGCGAAGGGCACCTATCACTGCCGCGGCTGCGACCTGCCGCTTTATCCCTCCGATACCAAGTATGACAGCGGCACGGGCTGGCCCAGCTTCTACCGGCCGCTCGAGAACGCGGTGGAGACCAAGCGCGATTTCAAGCTGATCTACCCGCGCACCGAGGTGCATTGCCGCCGCTGCGGCAGCCACCTGGGCCATATCTTCAACGACGGACCGGAACCCACGGGCAAGCGCCACTGCCTGAACGGCGTGAGCCTGGTGTTCAAGCCGGCGTAAAGGCGCTGACACGCCGGAAATTCTCGTAACGGTCGCCAATCGGGGCGGCCGTTTTTCGTTCGGGCGGTCGCGGCGGAGGCCCGTTTCCGACCTTCGGGTCGCGAACGAAGGCGACAGGGCGCGTTCCGGGGCGCATCCGGTCTGGTAAACAACACGTGACATGCCCCGATGTTCGAGCGCCGCATTCCCGAATGGCTTCGCCATGCCCCCGCGCCGTCGATGCGCGGTTTCGCCATGCTTGCCGGGGCCGAGGCCGTGGCGCGCGGCATGCTCGTGTCGGTTTTCCCGGTCGCCATGTACAGGGCGTTGGGCGATGCCCAGGTGGTGTCGGCGGTCTATTTCCTCACCGGCCTCCTGTCGCTGACGGCGGGGCTGCTGGTGCCGTGGCTCAACCGGTTCATCCCGCGCCGCTGGCTTTATGCCGGGGCGGCGACGCTGTTCCTGTCAGGCGCGCTGGCGGCGGCCACGGGCGGGGCGGGGGTGATTGCCGGGCTGGTGATGATCACGGTCGCGACGGTTTCGCTTTTCGTGTGTTTCAACGCCTACGTGCTGGACTATGTCGAGCGGGCCGAGCTGGGCCAGTGCGAAACGCTGCGGATGTTCTACAGCGCGCTCGGCTGGACGGTCGGGCCCGTGGCGGGGGTGACACTGATGCAGTGGTGGGCCCCGGCGCCGTTCCTCGTCTCGGCGGCGGCGGTTTGCGGCTTGCTGACGCTGTTCTTCGTGATGCGACTGGGCAACGGCAAGCTGATCACGCGGGCGCGGCGCCCGGCGGCCAACCCGCTGCGCTATCTGGGCCGGTTCTTTGCCCAGCCGCGGCTGGTGGTGGGCTGGCTCTTCGCGGTGATCCGGTCCTGCGGGTGGTGGGCCTATGTCGTCTACCTGCCGATCTACGCCGTCGAAAGCGGGCTCGACCCGCAGACCGGCGGGATCATGATGTCGGCCACGAACGCGATCCTGTTCCTGACGCCGGTGATGCTGCGCTGGATGCAGCGGCACACGGTGCGGATGGCGGTGCGGACGGGGTTTGCCTGTGCCGGCATGCTGTTCCTTGCCGGCTGGATGCTGGCGCCCACGCCGGCGCTTGCGCTGGCGGTGCTGTTCTGCGCCTCCGGGTTCCTGGTGCTGCTCGATATCTGCGGCGGGCTGCCCTTCCTGATGTCGGTGAAGCCCTCGGAGCGGACGGAGATGTCGGCGGTCTATTCCAGCTTCCGCGACGTGTCGGGCATCCTGACGCCGGGGGCGGCGTGGCTGGTGCTGCTGGTGGCGCCGGTGTCGGGCGTCTTTGCCTTCGCGGGGCTCGCGCTGGCCGGGTGCTGGGGGCTGGCGGCCACGCTGCACCCGCGCCTGGGGGAGCGGCGTGCGGGGCCCGAGCCCGTCACGCCCTGATGCCTACTTGAAGTTCCGGCTCGGCTTGATCTGGTCCCAGGCCCAGACCACCTGTTGCAGCTGTTCTTCCTGGCTGCGGTCGCCGCCGTTGATGTCGGGGTGGAGCACCTTGATCAGCGACTTGTAGGCCTTGCGGATATCGGCCTTCGACCAGGTATCCTCGGCCTCGAGGATCTCCAGCGCGCGGCGCTCGGTCGGGGGCAGCTTGCGCTGCTGCGTCCGGTTCTTGCCCGGGTTCTGGGTGGCGTTGCCGCCCAGGACCTGGTGCGGATCCTCGATGCCCAGCCGGGCCCAGGCGCGCGCCTCGGGGTCGTTGAAGGCCTTGGTCTGGCGTTCCCAGACCTTGTCCTTCGACATCTGGGCATTCATCTCGGCCTCGGTCGTGCCTTCGAAAAAGTTCCACTTGGTATTGTATTCGCGCACGTGGTCCTTGCAGAACCAGTAGAAATCATCCAGCACGTCGGGCGCCTTGGGCGCACGGTACTTGCCGGGCTCCTCGCAGCCCGGGTGATCGCAGACGCGGGTCGAGGTTTCGGACGCACCCGACATCCCGCGCCGGCCGCGCGGGTTCTTCTTCTTCGAAGCGCCGACAGAAATATCGAATCCGAATGGGTCACTCTTGGTCATGGGCTTCCCTCTGCGAGTCAGATCGGAGAGTTTAGATTATTGGTGGGCAAATTGAAGAGGGCAGTTTGTAAAAATCTGGTGGAGGAGCGATAAACCGCGGGTCGCGCGGCACGGGTCACGGTCTCACCGGGGCGGGGTTTCGTCGTCGTCTTTCCCGGTACCCTCGGCGGTGTCTTCGCCGGTCTCTTCGGTTTCCGGCGTTTCGGTCGGCGTTTCCGCATCCTCGATCCGGACGGGAGCGTCGTCATTGGCGGCCCGTTCCTCGGCCTCGGGATCGGGCAGGTCCTGCGGTTCGGGAATATCGGTATCCGCCGCGACGGCCGTGATCGGCTCGCGGCGGGTGAATTTCAGTTCTTCCTCGGTCGGCGGGCCGCGACGGGCGGTCAGCGACGGCACCGGGCGCTCCGCGGCGCCTGTTCCCCTGGCCTCGCGCCGGAAGACCAGCACGCTGCGGTAGACGGTGTTGGTCGAGGTCAGGCCCTGGCGTTCCTCGCTGGGCAGGATGTCGGCGCGCAGGTATTCCCAGCCCTGCGCCGCCATCTCGTTCATGGCCTCTTCGAGCCCGTGGGCGAACCGCGCTTCCGCGCCTTTGACCCCAGGGGCCTTCCGCCCCTTCGAGGGGGCCGGGATAACCTTGTACGTGTAGCGCGTCATGCCGCCTGCCTTTGCTGAAATGCGGCGTGCATCCTAGCGGCAAAGGGCGTCAGTGCAAGGCTTACTCGGCGGGATGGGCGCGGGCGGCGGGAACGGCGCGCAGGGCGCGGTCGGTGACCAGCGCGCCGATGACCATCGAGGTGACCGCGAGGATGGCGGCGATGGAGAGGGTGGGGATGCCCGAAAGCCCTGCGCCGACGGTGCAGCCCCCGGCCAGAACGCCGCCAAAGCCCATCAGCGCGCCGCCGGCAAGGTAGCGGCCGGTTTCCGCCGGGGTCGAGAAACTCTGCCAGCGGAACCCGCCCGACAGCAGCGCCGCCAGCAGCCCGCCCAGCAGAACGCCGCCGATCAGCCCGGTGCCGAAGCCCGCCGGAATGGCGGTCGAGGCGACGGTGAAGAACAACGCGTCGGACATGGAAGAGGTGAAGGCCAGCGATTCCATCGCGATCGGGTCGAAATCGTCGTAGAGCAGGAAGCCCGTGCCGACCCAGCCGAGCGGCACCAGCACGCCGATCAGCGCGGCGAGGAGCAACATGACGGGCCGGTTGCCCGAACGCAGGGCGTAAAGCAGCGCGGCGGCGGCGATGCCGGCCGTCCAGATCAGCGGGTTGCCGGGCAGGGCGGCGCTGTCGAGCGGCATCGTGACCGAGCCCAGCGTGGTGCGCAGCGGCGACAGGATGCCCTTGAGCGTCGCGTGGGCGGTGATGGCGAAGATCACCACCACGGTCAGCGCGCGCAGGTTGCCCGAGGCGGACAGCACCGTCAGCCGGGAAATGCAACCCCGGGTCAGCACCATGCCCACGCCGAACAGCAGGCCGCCTGCAACGACGGCCAGTACCGGCAGGTTGGCGGCCATGAAGCGGTGATCGCCGAAGCCGATCCAGCCCTGCGCGACGGCGGCCTGCGTGCCGAGCACGGCCACGGCCAGCGCCGTCAGCCAGACGCCGGAGGCCTGTTTGCGGTCCTCGCCCACGAGCGAGCGGCGCAGGCAGAACCGGGTGATCTGGGCCAGCGCCCCGAAGGCGAGACCCAGGGCCAGCGCGAACCAGACCACCGCCTGCGGGGCGGTGAGGGTTTCGAAACCGAATTCTTCAAACATGGCAGCCTCGGCAGAGATGCGGAATTTTTTCCCATCTGGCGTGGAATCTGCTGCCGATCAAGCATTCTGACCTGTGAATATCTGCCGGGTTTCGGGAAACCGTTCGCCTCTGCGCGTCCCGGCGGAACAGTGTTCCGGTTGACGCCGGGGCGGGGGTGAAACGTTTTCCCTCTGCCGGGTCCGGCGTGAAGCGGTCCTTATTTGCTGTTGACCACCGTTTTCGCCTAGCGCCCCCGGATACGCGGGTCGAGCGCGTCGCGCAGCCCGTCGCCGAGGTAGTTGACCGACAGCACCGTCAGCGAGATCGCCAGGCCCGGCCAGAACACCCGTTCCGGGTAATCCTGAAGGTAGACCGTCGCGTCGTTCAGCAGGCGGCCCCAAGTCGGGAAGTCGGGCGGGAAGCCCAGGCCGAGGAAGCTGAGCGCGGATTCGGTGATGATGGCGTTGGCGATGCCGAGCGTGGCCGAGACCATGATCGGCGAGAGCACGTTGGGCAGCACGTGCCGGGTGATCAGGTTGAAATTGGTCGTTCCGATCGAGCGGGCGGCCAGCACGAATTCCCGTTCCTTCAGCGCCAGCACGTCGCCGCGCACGACGCGGGCGGTGGGCATCCAGCTTGTCACGCCGATGGCGAAGACGATCAGGATGAAGATCCCCGTCTCCGGCCCGAAGGTGGTGTTGAGCGCCTGCCGGAAGAGCAGCACCATCACCAGCAGAAGCGGCAGCAGGGGCAGGGACAGGAACAGGTCGGTCAGCCGCATGAGCGGCCCGTCGAGCCGCCGGAAGAACCCGGCCAGCACGCCGATCAGGCTGCCGAGGCCGAGCGCCAGCAGCATCGCCGTCAGCCCCACGGCGATCGAGACCTGACCGCCCGCCATCATCCGGGCCAGCGTGTCGCGGCCAAGCTGGTCGGTGCCGAACGGGTGCGCCCAGCTCGGGCCCTGGTTGCGGGCGCGGATGTCGATATAGGTGGCGTCGAGCGGCCAGACGAGCGGGCCGAGATAGACCACGACGACGATCAGCAGGAAGAGGATGCCGCCCGCCAGCGCGCCGCGGTGGTGCTTGAACTGGTCCCAGACATCGCGCCACTGGCTGCGCGGCGGGGTCGCGGGCTGGGGATCGCTCAGCGCGCCCAGCGGGGTGGGGGCCGGGGTTTTCGGCTGCGGGTTTTCGGGTTTCGGATCAGTCATAGCGGATCCTCGGGTCGAGCAGGCCGTAAAGCAGGTCGGCAATGATGTTGAAGAGCACGATCAGCACCGCCAGCATGAAGGTGACGGTCTGGACCATCGGCAGGTCGTTGGCCTGGATCGCGGTGATCAGAAGCTGGCCCAGCCCGTTCACCTTGAAGATCTGCTCGGTGATGATGGCGCCGCCGAAGATCTGCGGCACGCCGAGCGCGATGACGGTGACGACCGGGATCATCGAGTTGCGCAGCACGTGGACCAGCACCACGATCTGTTCGGACAGGCCCTTGGCGCGGGCGGTGCGCACGTAATCCTGGTTGAGGTTGTCGAGCATCGAGGCGCGCATGAAGCGGCTGATCTGTGCCGTGGTCTGCAGCGCAAGCACCATGACTGGCATGACCATCTGCTTGAGCTGCATGACGAAGGTGTTCCAGTCGACCACCCGGTGCGTGGTGTCGTAGATCGAGGGCAGCCAGCCCAGCTGGACCGAGAAGATCACGATGACCAGCACGCCCGAGAAGAAGGGCGGGACAGAGTAGCCTACCATGGTGATGAAGGTGCCGACCTGGTCGAAGACGGAATATTGCCGGTAGGCCGAGTAGATGCCGATGGGCAGGGCGATCAGCACGCCGACAACGTAGGCCATGGCCACCACCCAGAGCGTCTGGGGCATCCGCTGGACCACGATGTCCATCACCGGCGAGCGGGTCTGCCAGCTGATGACGCGCTGTTTGTCGGCGGCCAGTTCGGTGCCGAACAGGTTGTCGGTCAGCACCATCGGCTCGACCACGAAGAACTGCCACAGCCACTTGCCGAAACGGATATGGGTGGGCTCGCCCAGCCCCAGCGCCTCGCGCATCTGGGCTTTCACTTCCGGCGGGACGGTCAGCGGCACCTGGGCCATCGGGTCGCCCGGCGCCAGTTCCAGCAGAAGGAAGATGACGAGCGCGATGAACAGCAGCGTCGGGACCGACAGGACAAGCCGGCGGATTGTATAGGTCAGCATTCAGCCGCACACCTTCTGAAAGTCACCTTGCGTCGGGCGCGCGGCTAACCCGCGCGCCCGGTCGTGGCAAGCGTTCAGTTGGTGTCCTTGCGGTGCCAGTCGGCCGCGTTCCAGAGCTCGCTGTCCCAGGTGTTGAGGACGACACCGCCGAGGCTGTTGGAATGGGCAGAGACCCGGCCGCGATCGACCAGCGGGATGATCACGTATTCCTGCATCAGCATGTCGTTCATCGCCTTGGCCAGTTCCGCGCGCTTCTCGAGCTCGCCGGTCTGCTGCATTTCATCGACGAGGGCGTTGTATTCGTCGCTGCAGAAACGGGGCATGTTGTTGCCCTGCCACTGGTTCTCGGGCGCCGGGATCTGGTCGCAATGCCAGTTGGACATATACGCCTCGGGGTCGGTGCCGTCGAAGTTGTTGGCGTACATCTCGACATCGGCGAAGAACTTCTGGAACGTATCCGGGCTGCCCGGGTCGCCGCCGAAGAAGACGCTGGCATCGATGTTGCGCAGCTCGGCCTCGACGCCGATTTCCGACCACCACTGCTTGATCAGCGCCTGGAAATCCTGGCGCACGGCGTTGGTCGAGGTCTGGAACAGCATCGACAGTTCGACCCCGTCCTTGTCGCGGACCCCGTTGCCGTTGGTGTCGGTCCAGCCGGCCTCTTCCAGCACGGCCTTGGCACCCTCGATATCCTGCACCTTACAATCGTCATTGGCGGTGGAGGCGTAGATTTCCGGCGCCGGCAGCACGTTGCAGGTCACCCGGCCCGCGTCGCCATAGCCGATCTCGACCAGCAATTCGCGGTCGATCGCCATCGAAAGCGCCTGCCGCACGGCCTTGTCGGTCAGGAACGGGTGCGGGTGGTCGAGCGTCGCCCGGCGGTCGCCCAGGTCGGAGGACGGGTCGGTCTGGTTGACCATGATCCGTTCGACCAGCGTGCCGAAGCCCGAGACGATCTGGCCCTTGCCGGCCGATTCCATGTTGGCTAGCACGTCGGGCGCCAGCTGCAGATTCCAGGCGTAATCGAATTCGCCCGTCTCCAGCACCGCGCGGCCCGCCGCAGTGGCATCGCCGCCGCCCTTGAAGACGACCGAGGCGAAGGCCGGTTTCTCGGGATCGCGGTAATTCTCGTTGGCTTCCAGCGTGATCACGTCATTGGGCCGGAAATCCGTCACCACGAAGGGGCCGGTGCCGATCGGGTTGAAGTTCTGTTCGGTGCATTCGGGTGCCTTGGGCCCGAGGCAATCGGCGAACTGCGCCTTTTGCAGGATGGGCGACTGGGCGCCCACGAAGGCGGTGTAGGGGAAGGGTTTGGGGTTCTTGAACTTGACCACGGCGGTCAGCTCGTCTGGGGTCTCGATGCTTTCGATGCCGCCGTATTTCTCGATCTGGGCACAGCCGCCGCCCTCGGCGGTGCAGTATTCCCAGCTGAATTTCACGTCTTCCGAGGTGACGGGCGAGCCGTCGGACCACACCAGCCCCTCGGTCAGTTTCCAGGTGATCGAGGTCAGATCCTCGGATACGCCGCCATTCTCGACGGTGGGCACCTCGTCGACCAGCCACGGGACCATGTCGCCGGTCTCGTTGTAGCGCGCCAGCGGTTCGAGCACGAGGCTCGCGGCCTCGAGATCCTTGGTGCCGCCGGACAGGTAGGGGTTCATGATCGATGGCGCCTGCCAGTAGATGATGCCGACCTGGCCGTCTTCGCCACGCTCGGCCTGCGCCATGGGGGCCAGCGCCGACGCGGCGATTCCCCCGATGAGGATAGTTCTGAGTGTCATTATGGTTCCTCCCTTGCTGGACGATCTGTCGTCTCTTTTACGGTTGATGCGCCGTTGATCCGGTGCCGTCCGTTCTTGTTGGTTCGCAGTGCGATACTGACGGAGATGCTGCGAATATCAAGGGTTTCCGTTCATCAATCTCCGCCGTCAGCGATTCCGTGCAGGTTGTATCCAGTAAAAACAAAACCTCCCGCGCGGGAGGCGGGAGGTTCCGATCGTTCGACGTTGGGTCAGGTGGCGTTACTTGCTGGCCGGGGCGATGATCATGATCATCTGCCGCCCTTCCATCTTGGGCATGTTCTCGACCTTGCCGATTCCCTCGACATCGCCGGCGACCCGGTGCAGCAGTTCACGGCCGAGATCCTGGTGGGCCATTTCGCGGCCGCGGAATCGCAGGGTGACCTTCACCTTGTCGCCATGTTCCAGGAACTTGACCACGTTGCGCATCTTCACGTCATAGTCATGCGTATCGGTGTTGGGGCGGAACTTCACCTCCTTCACCTCGATGACCTTCTGCTTCTTGCGCGCCTCGGATTCGCGTTTCTGCTGTTCGTACTTGTACTTGCCGTAGTCCATGATCTTGCAGACCGGCGGCGTGGCGTTGGGCGAGATTTCGACGAGATCGAGTTCGGCCTCGTAGGCCAGGTCCATAGCCTTTTCTGGGGTCACCACGCCGATATTTTCCCCCTCTGGGCCGATCAGGCGGATTTCGGGGGCACGGATCTTATCGTTGACGCGGGGGCCGGTGTCGCGCGTCGGGGGCGCGTTGTGGGGTCTGCGGGCTATGGCTTCGTTCCTTTATGTCGTCCATGTTTGAGTGCGCAAGGTAGCGTCCCGTAAGGGGCGTTTCAAGCTGCAAAATCAGCGGCTCGGGGCCGATACCCGACCGGTTTTCCCTTGCGGCTTTTCTGCTAGGATAGTCATGTGGATACTGGAAATCTGAAGGCCGCCGGAAGCGGAGGCTGGCACTGTCAAAAGGAACGATCATGCGAAACCTGCTCTGGATCATAATTGCTGTTCTGGTCATCGGCGGCGGATACCTGCTTTTCACCGGCAAATCGGTGCAGGAGGTGCTGGGGATGAGTGACGAGGCGGCCGAAGAGGTCGCAGAGGATGCGGGCGAAGCCGCGGACGCAACCGGGGAAAGCGCCGAGGAGGCCGCCGATGCGGCCGCGACGGCGTCGGAAGAGGCGGCGGACACCGCCGAGGAGGCCACCGGGGACATGGCCGAGGACACGGCAGCGGCCGCAGACGAGGCGGCCGAGGCGGCCGAGGAGGCCGCGGCGGAAGCTGCAGAGGCGGCCGAAGAGGCGGCTGACGTGGCCGGGGAAGCGGCGGAGAATGCCGCCCAGGCGGTCGAGGAAATGGCCGAAGACGTGGCCGATACGGCGTCCGAGGCGGCGGAGAGGGCCGAGGACGAGATCATCGAGCTTACCATCGACGAGCCGGCCGACGCGCAATCGACCGAGGCCACCGAAGAGGCCGCGGAGGACACCGCCGAGGCGACCCAGGAGGCGATGGACGAATCGATGGACACCACCGGCGACAGCGAGACCGGAGCGACCGTGGCAGGAGAGGCCGCGGTGGAAGGTGCCGAAGCCGAGGAGGTGTTGAGCGTCAACGGGTTCGATCTCGACCAGGCGATCGAGCTGATCGAGGCCTCGGACCTCGACGCGGTTCGGCGCACGGTGCTGATCGAAACGCTTCGCGAGGCTGCGGGGAACCCCGAACAGCTTGAAACCGCGCTGACCGCAGTACGGGAGGCGCTGGGGCTCTGATCCCACCGGTCCGCTATGACAGGAAAACCCGCGCCGAGATTTTCGGCGCGGGTTTTATATTGTAATATCAGAGTATTGCGAGGCGAAGTTAGTCCAGGAAGGCCTTCTCGACCACATATTCCTTCGGGTCGGAATTGGCGCCTTCGCGCAGGCCGTATTCCTCGAGCATCTCTTTCAGTTCGAGGTTGAAGGCGAGGTTGCCGCAGACCATCGCGCGGTCGGTCTCGGGCGAAAGCGGCTCGACGCCCAGGTCCTCGAACACCTCGCCCTTGCGCATCAGGTCGGTAATGCGCCCCATCTTCGGGCTCTCCTCGCGGGTGGTGGTGGGGTAATAGCGCAGCTTCTCGTGGAAGCCCTCGCCGATCAGTTCCGCCAGCATCTCGTCGGAGCGGATGGATTCGATCAGGTCATGACCGTACTGCAGCTCGCCCACCTCGCGGCAGGTGTGGGTGATGATCACCTCGTCGTAATCCTCGTAGGTCTGCGGATCGCGCAGGAGCGAGGCGAAGGGCGCGAACCCGGTGCCGGTGGCGAAGAACCAGATGCGCTTGCCGGGCAGCAGCGCGTCATGCACCAGCGTGCCCACGGGCTTGGGCCGCAGGATGATCTGGTCGCCCGGCTGGATGTGCTGCAGGCGCGAGGTGAGCGGGCCGTCCTGCACCTTGATCGAATAGAACTCCAGCTCGTCATCCCAGGACGGAGAGGCGATGGAATAGGCCCGCAACAGCGGCTTTTCCTTGCCGGTCTTCTCGTCCTTCTGCATCAGCCCGATCATCACGAACTCGCCCGAGCGGAAGCGCAGGCTGGCAGGGCGCGACACGCGGAAGGAAAACAGCCGGTCCGTCCAGTGCTTCACTTCTGTCACGGTCTGCGCGTCGGGCAGGGTGGGAACTTTCACGGCCTTGGCTTCGGTCACGGTTACGGTCTCGTTCATCAATGCATCCTGCCGGCCTTATGAACCGGCACCTTCTGTTAATCGTTGAGGGCGTCGAGGTGAAGGGGCGTTATCCGCGCAGGCGGGCCTGGTAGTCGTGGGCCTGCCAGTTGGCGCGGAATGTCCACTGGTCTTCCGGCTGGCGTGCGGCGAGCTCGTCGGAGATTTCCACCTCGTCGAAGCCGGCGCGGCGGGCCATGGCGTACTGGTCGGCGATGACGTGGCCGCGGGCGCGGAGGCGGCCGGCGAAGCCCATCAGCCGAAGCTGGCGGGCGATGGTGAAGCCGCGCCCGTCGGCGAAGCTGGGGAAATCGACGCGGATGGCCTCGACCCCGTCCAGCCGACCCGTGAGGGTGGCCGGGTCGGTGTCGGAGGGCAGGTCGAGCGCCGGGGCGCCGTTCGGCGCCTCTTCCAGCGCGACGAAACCGCCGTTGAAGCCATCGGGCGCGAAGCCTGTGTCGGTCACGATTACGGTCATGCGTTCACTCCTGTCCGGACGAGCTTGCCATCCACGAAATGGATGCCGCACTCGGATTTTTCTTCGCCGCGCCAACGGCCTGCGCGAATGTCTTCACCTTCCTTCACGGGCGAGGTGCAGGGCATGCAGCCGATCGACGGGTAGCCCTTGGCGACCAGCGGATGGCGCGGCAGGCGGTTTTCTTCCATGTAGGTCTGCACGTCCTCGCGGCGCCAGTGGGCCAGCGGGTTGACCTTGATCCGGCCGGTGCCGGGCTCGACCTCGAAGAACTCCAGCGCCTCGCGGCCGTTGCCGTGGAACCGCTTGCGACCGGTGATCCAGCCGTCGAACGGGGCAAGGGCCTTTTGGAGCGGCACCGTCTTGCGCAGGTCGCAGCAGGCATCGGTGTCGCGCTGGTGCAGCGTCTGGTCGGGGTCGGTGCGGGCCAGCGCGGCCTGATCGGCGTGGATCACGCGCACATCCGTCAGGCCCAGCCGCTCGCTGACCTCCTGCTGGTAGACCAGCGTTTCGGCAAACAGAAGCTGCGTGTCCAGGAAGATCACCGGCGTGTCGCGCTTGGCGACCGAGACCATGTGCAGAAGCACGACGGATTCGGCACCGAAGCTCGACACCAGTGCCAGGTCGCCGGCATCGGGGTCGCGCAGGGCGTGGGCCAGAACGGACGTCGCCGAGTGGTGGCGGTAGCGCTCGTTCAGGCTGGCGACGGTTCTATCCAGATCATTCAGCGGCATAGGCCTCGGCCTTCTCGTAGAGGGCAGCCTTGAACGGCTCCATTCCGACGCGGCGATAGGCTTGCAGGAAGGTCTCCTGCGGGCCGTCGCGCAGTTCCAGGTAGGCGTAGACGATCCGTTCGACCGCCGGGATGATCTCGTCGGCCGAGAAACCGGGGCCGGTGCGGGTGCCGATGGCCGCGTCCTGCGTGCCGTCGCCGCCCAGCGTGATCTGGTAGTTCTCGACGCCCGCGCGATCCAGCCCGAGGATGCCGATATGGCCCACGTGGTGGTGGCCGCAGGCGTTGATGCAGCCGGAAATCTTGATCTTCATGTCGCCGATCTCATGCTCGAGCTTGAGCTCGTCGAAACGGGTGGCGATCTCTTGCGCGATCGGGATCGAGCGGGCGGTGGCCAGCGCGCAGTAATCCATGCCGGGGCAGGCGATGATATCGGAGATGAGGCCGATATTCGCCGTGGCGAGCCCGTGCTTCTTGAGCGTGGCGTGGATGGCCGGCAGGTCGGACTTGTGGACATGCGGCAGGATCACGTTCTGCTCGTGGCTGATGCGCAGCTCGTCATGGCCGTACTTGCGGGCAATCTCGGCCATCACGCGCATCTGCTCGGCCGAGGCGTCGCCCGGGGTGGCGCCGTGGGCCTTGAGGCTGATCTGCACGATGGCATAGCCCGGCGCGCGGTGCTGGGCCAGGTTGGTGTCGGCCCAGGCGCGGAAGATCGGGTCGGTCTTGTAGGCGGTCTCGTAGACGGCGGTGCTGTCCTCGCGGAAGGCCGGCGCCGCGAAGGCCTGCTTGATCTCCTCGAAGAGCTGCACGTCGATGCCGGTGAAGGCCGGGCGGATCGCCTTGAAACGCTCCTCGACACGGGCACGAATGTCTTCGATTCCATGCTCATGCACGGTGATCTTGATGCGCGCCTTGTACTTGTTGTCGCGCCGGCCCAGCAGGTTCCAGACGCTGACGATGGCCTCGACATAGGGCAGCAGGTCTTCCTGCGGCACGAAGTCGTTCAGCACCTTGCCGATCATTGGCGTCCGGCCAAGGCCGCCGCCGACGACGACGCGGTATCCGAGGTCCCCGTCGCGGTCGACGATCTGGATGCCGATGTCATGGGCCTTGATGACCGCGCGGTCGTTCTCGGCGCCGGTCACGGCGATCTTGAACTTGCGGGGCAGGAACTGGAACTCCGGGTGGTCGGTCGACCATTGGCGCAGCAGTTCGGCCACCGGGCGCGGGTCGGCCACCTCATCCGCCGCGGCACCGGCGAAATGGTCGGCGGTGACGTTGCGGATGGTGTTCCCGCTGGTCTGGATGGCGTGCATGTTCACCTCGGCCAGCGCATCCAGCATGTCGGGCACGTCCGGCAGCTTGGGCCAGTTGTACTGGATGTTCTGGCGGGTGGTGAAATGGCCATAACCCTTGTCCCACGTCTCGGCGATGTAGGCGAGCTGGTCCATCTGGCGGCTGTTGATCGTGCCATAGGGGATGGCCACGCGCAGCATGTAGGCGTGAAGCTGCAGGTAGAGGCCGTTCATCAGGCGAAGCGGCTTGAACTCGTCCTCGGTCAGGTGGCCGGCGACGCGGCGCTCGACCTGGGCGCGGAACTGGCGGTTGCGCTCGGCCACGAAGGCGGCGTCGAATTCGGTATAGTCATACATGGGTCTGCGTCTCCTGCTCGGGGGCGGCGGATTTGGCCGGCCCTTCGGATTGCTTGCCGTGGAAATAGTTGGAGGGGCCGGTGCGCCGGAAATCCTCGCGGAAATGGGTGGGTTCGGGGCCGTTTTCGCCCGGCGTCGCGTCGGCGAGGTAGACGCCCACGACCGTCTCGGTCTGGGCCGAGGCGAAGAGCAGGCGTTCGTCGGCGACGGCCTCGTCTTCGAGCAGCTCGGCCTGGGAGAGCTCGCGGGTCCAGCTGTCATCGGCGGCGAGGTAGACCACGTCGCCCTCGATCAGGGCGTTGGCCGTGACGACCTTGGGGGTGAATGGTTTGGCCATGTCAGGCAAGCTCCTGTTCGGCTTGGGAAAGCTCGGCCTGTGCCGCGCGGGGGGCGAGGCCGTAGAAGGTGAGCGCGGGGCCGGTGAGGCCGGCCTCGGTTAGGTCCTGCGGCAGCCGGTCGAGCGTGGTGGAGAGCACCCGCTGATCGGGGCGCGAGGCGTTCTCGATCACGGTGACGGGCGTGGCCCTGTCGGCGCCGTGCATGATCAGCCTACCTTGGATGAAGCGGGCGGATTTCTTGCCCATGTAGATCGCCGCGACCTCGCCCGGGCGGGCCAGTGCCTTCCAGTCGTGGTCGGCGAAACCCTTCATGTCATGGCCGGTGAGGTAGCGGACGGAGGAATTGCGCGTACGCTTCGTCAGGCTCTGGCCGATGGCGGCGACGGAGGCCGAGGCGGCGGTGATGCCGGGGACGACGTGCCAGCCCAGGCCGGCGGCGTCGACGGCGTCGATCTCCTCGTCGAGGCGGCCGAAGATGGTGGGGTCGCCGCCCTTGAGGCGGACGACCTGCGCGCCTTTTGACCCGTGCTCGACGATCAGGCGGCTGATTTCCTCCTGGCTCATGGAGGGGCCGAAGCCTTCCTTGCCGGCGTCGATCAGCACCGCCTCGCGGCGGGCAAGTTCGAGGATCTCGGGCGTGACGAGCCGGTCGTGGATGACCACGTCGGCGGTGTCGAGCGCCTTGCGGGCCTTGAGCGTCAGCAGCTCCGGATCGCCCGGGCCGGCACCGACGAAGGCCACGTGACCTTCGCGGTCGGTCGCGTTTTCATGTTTGGTCAGAAGGGTTTGAAGGGCGTCCTTCACGGCGCCTTCGCCGCCGTCATCCATGGCGCGGGGGCCGGCGTTGAAGTAGTAGTCGGCCCAGAAATCGCGGCGGCGGCGACCGAAGGGCAGCACCTCGACGGCCTTTCGGAAGCCCTTGCCGATGCGGGCGAGCGTGCCCAGCGTGGCGGGCAGGCGCGCCTCGAGATCGGCCTTGATGGCGCGGGCCAGAACGGGGGCGGCGCCCTCGGTGCCGATGGCCACGGTCACGGGGTCGCGGTCGACGATGGCGGGGGTGATGAACTGGCTGTCTTCGAGGTTGTCGACGATGTTCACGAGCGCGCCGTCGGCCGTGGCGATGGCGGCGGTGCGGGCGTCTTCGGTTTCGTCCTCGTCTGCGGCGTAGAACATCACGGCGCCGGCGGTGTCGCCGGGTTCGAGTGCGCGGCGGGTGAGGGTCAGGCGGCCTTCGGCGGCCCAGGCCTCGATCTCGGGCGCGGGGGCGGGGGTGAAGACGGCAAGCTCTGCCTCGGTCTTCATCAGCAGGCGCAGCTTGGCCAGTGCCGCCTCTCCGCCGCCCGAGAGGGCGACGCGGCGGCCTTCCAGCGCCATGAAGATCGGGAAATGTTTCATCTGTGCCGTCTCCGCGTTGCGATTGACTTCCTCCTCTATATAGAAAATATTCCCGGTTATCCGCCATACGCGGAAGGAAATAAGGACATATGTTCCAGTTTGGCGGCAGGCCGGATGGAATGTTCCAGTGGAAGGACAAATCAGGAATGGCTGTTCGCCTCGACGAGCTCGACCGGAAAATCCTTGTGGAATTGCAGCGCGACGGCGGGCAGTCGCTGGACGACATCGCCAAGGCGGTGGGCAGTTCCAAGACGCCCGTTTGGAACCGGATTCGCAAGATGCGCGAGGGCGGGGTGATCCGGCAGCAGACTTTCTTGCTGGATGCTGAAGCCCTGGGGTTCGAGGCGTGTTTCTTCGTGCTGATCCGCACGTCGGAACATGACGCGGAATGGCAGGCAAGGTTTCTCAAGGCGTTAAAGGACCGCCCGGAGGTGCAGGAGGCGCACAGGCTGGCCGGTGATATCGACTATATTCTAAAGGTCGTCGTGGCCAATGCGCGGGCCTATGACACGTTCTACCAGGCGCTGATTTCCGAGGTGAAGGTGCATAACGTGACGGCGCTTTTGTCGATGGAAGAGATCAAGTCGACCACCATGCTGCCGCTGTGATGCAGACGTCGGTATTTTGTCGGTATTGCGTCGGTGCGATGCACCGCCCGGCACTTAAGCCGTGGCTTCCAACGCCTTGATGATGGGCGAGAAATCCTCGGCCTTGAGGCTGGCGCCGCCGACCAGCGCGCCGTCGACATTGTCGGTGGCGAAGATCTCGGCCGCGTTGCCCGGTTTGACCGACCCGCCGTAGAGCAGCCGGACGGCGCGGCCTTCGGTCTCTCCGAAGCGGCGGACGAGGCGGGCGCGAATGAAATCGTGCACCTCGTCGATCTGCTCGGTCGTGGGGGTCTTGCCGGTGCCGATGGCCCAGACCGGTTCGTAGGCGATGACGGTGTTGACGCCGGTGGTGATGTCGGGGACGGAGGTGGCAAGCTGGCCGGCGATGATGTCGAGCGTGTTGGCGGCGTCGCGCTGTGCCTCGGATTCGCCGAGGCAGATGATGGCGGTGAGGCCCGCCTCGATGGCCGTGCGGGCCTTTTCGCGGACAAGCGCGCTGGTCTCGTTATGGTCTTCGCGGCGTTCGGAATGGCCGACGATCACCGCCGTCGCGCCGGTATCGACAAGCATGGCGGCGGAGATGTCGCCGGTGTGGGCGCCCGAGGTCTCGTTATGGCAGTCCTGAGCGCCGATGGCGACGGGGCTACTGGCGGCGATGTCCGCGGCCTGGGCCAGGAGCTGGAAGGGGGGACAGACGAGGATGTCGACAGCCGCCTCGGGGTGGGCGGCGGCGATCTTCTCCAGCTCGGCCAGGGCCGCGCGGGTTCCGTTCATCTTCCAGTTGCCGGCGGCCAGCTTGCGCATCATCCCAGTGCCCTCTCGTTTTCTTTTTTCTTAGATCGGGAGGGGTTGGGGTGCAATCCTCACATGCCCTCGAACTTGATCGATTCGCCGCAGCCGCAGGCCTCGGTCACGTTGGGGTTGTTGAAGACGAAGCCGGATTCGAGCAGCGAGGTCTGGTAGTCGATCTCGGTGCCGAAGAGGAACATCTGGGCCATCGGCGCGATCATCACGCGCGCGCCGTCCTGTTCGACGACCTCGTCGTTGGGGTCGACCTCGGTCACGTAATCCATGGTGTATTCCATGCCCGCGCAGCCGCCTTTCTTGACGCCGATGCGCAGGCCCTTGGTGTCGCCCTTGCTCATCAGCTTGGCGATCTGTGACGCGGCTGTCGGGGTCATGGTGACCGCCTGTTTTCCGGGAATGCCGAACATGCGTGTTTCCTTTTGTCCTGTCCGGGAATCTAAGGCCGCGATGCGCCGATCTCAAGGGCGGGAAGCGCCGAGAGAAGCGACTGCGTGGCGAGCGCCACAACAATGGCCCAGCCGAAGGAGGCGAGCGTGCCGATGATGACGTATTCGGCGGTGCGCTGGTCCTTGGTGGCGGTGCCGAAGCGCAGGAGCGACTTGGCGCCGATCAGGAAGCCCACGCCGATCGGGTGATTGGTGAGGAGGAAGAGGAAGATGAGCCCGCGTTCGAGCAGGCCGATCTGTTGCCCGCCGAGGCGGAGGCCGGCGCTGCGGATGCGGGCGCCGTGCCGTTGCATCAGCAGGCTGACGGCGTATTGCCCGGCGATGAGGGTGAGGATCAGCCCCGCGCCCAGCGCCATGAGCGGCAGGAGGGGCGGATAGGCGGCCCAAGGCCCCGAGGCCCAGAGGCCGGGGGCAAAGGCCGCCACCGCGGCGATGGTGGCGATATGGGCGGCCTGGTCGGTGATGTAGGCGGTGAGGGAGGTGAAGCCGCCCCATGTCTTGAGGCCGTCGATCACGAGGTGGGCGGCGGCCAGCGCGAGGAGTTCGGGCGCGTCCGCGCGGCCTATGGAGGCCTGCGCGGTGACCAGCACGATGGCGCCATGCAGGAGCATCACGTGGGGGCGGTGCTTGTTCGCGTTGATCCAGTTGGTCTGGAACAGGAAATCGGCCAGCGCATGGGCGAAGAGGAGGGCGGTGAAGGTCTCGATCATGCGGGGGCCTCGAAATCGTGGGTCTGGAAGGCGCTGCGCGCATGGGCGAAGGCGGAGAGGCCGGAGCCCTTGAGGCGCGCCTCGAAGGCCTGGCGGCTGATGCCGAGGGTGCGGGCCCGTTCGGCATTGGTGGTGTGGGTGGGCTCGAGCAGGGTGAGGGCGACCGCCTCGGCCTGTTGGGCGGTCCAGCCGCTGACGATCCAGTCGGCGAGCGCGATGACGCCGCGCTGCCAGTCGGTGACGCCGTGGCCGGCGATGGCGGCGGTTTCGGTATCGAGGGTTTCGAGCAGGTCGCCGGAGGTGACGAAGGCCGCGCCGGCGGCGTCGGAGAGGTCGGCGGTGCCGGGGGTGTCGACCGGGCCGAGGCCGATGGCGATGCGGGTGGCGAGCCCGGTATCGGCCGCGCGCAGGGTGGCGGCAAGGGCGAGGAATGCGTGGAGGGCGAGGTGCGGGTCGGGCAGGAGGATCTGCCAACCATCGCCACGGTTGCGGGTGAAGCGGGCCGAGAAACCGTGAGTGGTTTCAATGGATTGCGCAGCACTCTTCAGGCTGTCCATGGCGGCTTCGACCGCCGCGGCAGGGGCGTCGCGGGAGCCGATCAGATCGCCGGTGAAGACAGCCTGCACGCGGGGCATGAAAGCAGAATCCTTTGCATTCGGGGCATGCAAGTTATAAGGGTTGCTTTCGGATAAAGCAAGTGAAAAAGCTTGCTTGGACGGGATGCAAGCCAAAAGGCTTGCTTTTACATGAAGCCCAGTTCGAGCCTTGCCTCGTCGGACATCATGTCCATGCCCCAGGGCGGCTCCCACGTGAGTTCGACGTCGACATGCTTGACGCCTTCCAGCGGCTCGATCGCGTCGGCGACCCAGCCGGGCATTTCGCCGGCCACCGGGCAGCCCGGCGCGGTCAGCGTCATGATCACGCGAACGGCGTTCTCACTGTCGATGTCGATCGTGTAGACCAGCCCGAGATCGTAGATATTCACAGGGATTTCAGGGTCGTAGACGGAACGGCATGCCTCGACCACCGGCTCGTAGAGCGGGTGTTCCGTGCTGGACGGTGCGATGAGAGGGGTGCCCTCGAGCGGTTCCGGGCTCTGAGTCATCGGGTATTCCTGACGTTCCTATCCTGAGAGAACATATAGGATTTATCGGCGGCGGCGTCCAGAGGGGGCGGGGCGTCAGGAATCCTTGGCCGCGCTGCCCGGCGTGGTCTTGCGGCGGCGGATCGGAACGGGGCGGACGCGGGCCTCGATCTGTTCGTAGAGCTTGCCGACGATGTTCTTGCCGGTGGAGGTCTCGATGCCCTCGAAACCGGGGGAGGAGTTGACCTCGAGCACCTTGGGCCCGCTTTCCGAGCGCAGAAGATCGACGCCGGCCATGTTGAGGTCGAAGGCGCGGGCGGCGCGGACGGCGGTTTCGCGTTCCTCCTTGGTGATGCGGACCGATTTGGCGGTGCCGCCGCGGTGCAGGTTGGAGCGGAAATCGCCCTCGGCGCCGGTGCGTTTCATTGAGGCCACGACCTTGCCGCCGATGACGAGGCAGCGGATATCCTCGCCCGCCGCCTCCTTGACGAAGCTTTGCACGAGGAAGTTGGCCTTGAGGCCGCGGAAGGCGTCGATGACGGATTCGGCGGCCTTCTTGGTTTCGGCGAGGACGACGCCCTTGCCTTGGGTCGATTCCAGCAGCTTGACGATGAGGGGCGTGGTGCCGACGAGGCTGATGATGTTGGCGGTGTCGCGGGGCGAGCTGGCAAAGGCGGTGTTGGGCATGCCGATGCGGGCGCGGGCCATGATCTGGTGGGCGTAGAGCTTGTCGCGGCTGGCGGAAATGCCGGCGGCGCCGTTGACGCAGTAGGTGCCGATGGTTTCGAACTGGCGGATGATGGCGGCGCCGTAGGGGGTGATCGAGGCGCCGATGCGGGGGATCACCGCGTCGAAACGGGGCAGGCGCTTGCCGTCGTAATGCACTTCGGGGGCCAGCGTGTTAATCGCCATATAACAACGGGTTGTGTTGATGACTTCAACCGCGTGGCCGCGTTTCTCGCCCTCTTCGACGAGGCGGCGCGTGGAGTAGTTGTCTTCCCGGCTGAGCACGCAGATGCGCAGCGCCCGTTTCGGCGCCACCTCGCGCATGCGGGAGGTGTGGTAGACGTCGTAGCTGAGTTCCGGTTGCAGGAAGCGGTCGGTGGCGGCGATCGAGATGTGATCCTTCATCGCCTGCCGCCCGAGCAGCATCCGCGAGGTCATGGAGGAGCGGTTGGTGAGCGTGATCTCGATGGGCCATTTCTGGCCGTTGACCAGGAGGGTGCTTTCGATGACGTAGCGCATCTCCTTCTCGCCGTTCGACGAGGCAACCTCGCGCCGGTCGACGATATTGGCGGAGCAGGGAATCACCAGGTCGTCGCGCCCGGGGATGGGGTGGACGGTAAAGCGCACCTTGGGCCGGGCCTGGGTGCCGAATGTCTCGATATCGAAGGCGTGAAGGGCCGAGGTGCGGGCCCCGGTATCCACCTTGGCACGCAGGGCGGGAACGCCCAGATCGGGGAGCGATATCCATTCTTCCCATCCGAACTGCAGTGTTTCCGGCGTTTCGGATTGGGTCATGAACCTCTCCCCTCATGTCGTTGTTGCGGGCGTCTTGACGCGCCTTTGGCCCTGCGCGCTCGATACCAGCATGGATGGGGATGCGAAACAAGGATGACTTGGCAAACCGGAAAATCCGGTGCATTTGGGCCGCCATGACGAGAATTTCCTTTTCCCTGAACGCCACCGACGGTTCGGCCCGGACCGGGGTGATCTCCACGCCGCGGGGCGAGATCCGGACGCCGGCCTTCATGCCGGTGGGCACCGCCGGCACGGTCAAGGCGATGCTGCCCGGAAGCGTGCGCGAGACCGGGGCGGATATCCTGCTGGGCAACACCTATCACCTGATGCTGCGCCCCGGGGCGGAGCGGGTGGCGCGGCTGGGCGGGCTGCACCGGTTCATGAACTGGGAGCGGCCGATCCTGACCGACAGCGGCGGGTTCCAGGTGATGAGCCTGGCCGGTCTGCGGAAGCTGACCGAGGCGGGGGTGACCTTCAAGAGCCATATCGACGGCTCGAAGCATGAGCTGACGCCGGAGCGGTCGATGGAGATCCAGCGGTTGCTGGGCTCGGATATCGTGATGTGTTTCGATGAATGCCCGGCGCTGCCCGCGAGCGAGGAGGCCGTGGCCGAGAGCATGAGGCTGTCGATGCGGTGGGCGGCCCGGTCGAAGGAGGCGTTCGGCGATCGGCCCGGACACGCGCTTTTCGGCATCCAGCAGGGGGGCGTGACGCAGGAGCTGCGCGCCGAGAGCGCCGAGAAGCTGGTGGAGATCGGCTTCGACGGCTACGCGGTCGGCGGGCTGGCCGTGGGCGAGGGGCAGGAGGCGATGTTCGGCGTGCTGGATTACGCGCCGGGGATGCTGCCCGAGGACCGGCCGCGCTACCTGATGGGGGTGGGCAAGCCGGATGATATCGTGGGCGCCGTGAAGCGCGGGATCGACATGATGGATTGCGTGCTGCCCTCGCGCTCTGGCCGGACGGGGCAGGCGTGGACGCGGCGGGGGCAGGTCAACATCAAGAACGCGCGGCACATGGACGACCCGCGGCCGCTGGACGAGGACTGCACCTGTCCGGCTTGCCGGAATTATTCCCGCGCCTACCTGCACCACGTCTTCCGCAGCCAGGAGATCATCAGCTCGATGCTGCTGACCTGGCACAACCTGCATTACTACCAGCAGATCATGGAGGGGATGCGCGGCGCCATCGCGGCGGGCACCTTCGCGGAATGGGAGGCGGCGTTCCATGCGGGTCGCGCCGAGGGGGATATCGAGCCGGTTTGAAGGGGCGGGGGGCGCATTCTTGAAAAGAATGCGGGGCGAAGTCTTTCAAAGACTTCGAATGGCGCCCCTGCGCACGCGCGCACGTAGCTGTGACCGGGTTGCGCAGCCGCGCCGGGGGCCCTGAAAAAGCTGGGGATTTGCCGCTTGCCCCCGGTGTCACAGCGGGGCATGGTTGTCGCAACGAAGGTTGAAAGAAGGGTGGAACCGCCCCAGATTAACCTTCTGGAAACGGAGACGGACGGGGCTGCCGATAAACGGGGCCGGAGCCGTCTTGCCAAGAACAGGACAAGAGCATGCAAGAACCCCTCAATAACTCTTACCCGGTGCTGCCGCTGCGTGACATCGTGGTCTTTCCCCACATGATCGTGCCGCTTTTCGTGGGCCGCGAGAAATCGGTCCGGGCGCTGGAAGAGGTCATGCAGGACGACAAGCAGATCCTGCTGTCGAGCCAAGTCGACCCGAGCGAGGACGATCCGACCGCCGACGGGATCTATCGCACCGGGGTGCTGGCCAACGTGCTGCAGCTGCTGAAGCTGCCCGACGGCACCGTCAAGGTGCTGGTCGAGGGGGTGGCGCGCGTGCGCATCACCGATTACCTCGAGAACGAGGACTTCTTCGAGGCGAAGGCCGAGTACCTCAACGAGATGCCGGGCGACGCCGCCACCATCGCCGCGCTGCTGCGCACGGTGACGGACGAGTTCGCGCGCTACGCCAAGGTCAAGAAGAACATCCCCGAGGAAGCGCTGTCGGCCGTGGCCGAGAGCGAGGAGCCCGCGAAGCTGGCCGATCTCGTGGCCGGTCACCTCGGCATTGAGGTGGCGCAGAAGCAGGAGCTTCTGGAGACGCTGAGCGTGAGCGAGCGGCTGGAGAAGGTCTATGGCCTGATGCAGGGCGAGATGAGCGTTCTGCAGGTCGAGAAGAAGATCAAGACCCGCGTCAAGAGCCAGATGGAGCGCACCCAGCGCGAGTACTACCTGAACGAGCAGATGAAGGCCATTCAGAAGGAGCTGGGCGACGGCGAGGACGGCGAGGGCGAGATTGCCGAGCTGGAAGAGAAGATCGCCGAGACCAAGCTGTCGAAGGAGGCGCGCGAGAAGGCCGAGGGCGAGCTGAAGAAGCTCAAGAACATGAGCCCGATGAGCGCCGAGGCGACGGTCGTTCGCAACTACCTCGACTGGATGCTGAGCATTCCGTGGAACAAGAAGAGCCGGGTCAAGAAGGACCTGAGCCGCGCCGAGGAGATCCTCGACGCCGATCACCACGGGCTCGAGAAGGTCAAGGAGCGGATCGTCGAGTACCTGGCGGTTCAGCAGCGTTCCAAGAAGCTGAAAGGCCCGATCATGTGCCTTGTCGGCCCTCCTGGCGTGGGCAAGACGTCGCTCGGCCAGTCGGTGGCGAAGGCCACGGGGCGCGAGTTCATCCGCATCAGCCTTGGCGGCGTGCGCGATGAAAGCGAGATCCGCGGGCACCGCCGGACCTATATCGGCTCGATGCCGGGCAAGATCATCCAGGCGCTGAAGAAGGCCAAGTCGACCAACCCGCTCATCCTGCTCGACGAGATCGACAAGATGGGGCAGGACTTCCGCGGCGACCCGGCAAGTGCCATGCTCGAGGTGCTGGACCCGGAGCAGAACTCGACCTTCGTGGACCACTATCTCGAGGTGGAATACGACCTGTCGAACGTGATGTTCCTGACCACGGCCAACAGCTACAACATGCCCGAGCCGCTGAAGGACCGGATGGAGATCATCCCCCTGGCCGGCTACACCGAGGACGAAAAGCGCGAGATCGCCAAGCAGCACCTTGTTCCGAAGCAGATCAAGAACCACGGTCTGAAGAAGAAGGAGTTCGAGCTGACCGACGAGGCGCTGACCGACATCATCCGCCTCTATACGCGGGAGGCCGGTGTGCGGAACCTCGAGCGCGAGATCGCCAAGGTGGCGCGGAAGGCCGTGACCCGGATCATCCGCAAGAAGGACGAGACGATCACGGTGACGCGCGAGAACCTGGGCGACTTCCTGGGCGTGAAGAAGTACAAGTTCGGCCTGGCCGAGGAGCGTGACCAGGTCGGTGTCGTGACCGGGCTGGCCTATACGTCGGTCGGCGGCGAGCTTCTGAACATCGAGGCGCTGCGCCTGCCGGGCAAGGGCCGGATGAAGACCACCGGCACGCTGGGCGACGTTATGAAGGAGTCGATCGATGCGGCCAGTTCCTATGTCCGGTCGATCGCGCCGGAAATCGGGGTGAAGCCGCCGCAGTTCGAGAAGTGGGATATCCACGTGCACGTGCCCGAGGGTGCGACGCCCAAGGACGGGCCGAGCGCGGGGCTTGCCATGGTGACCTCGATCGTCTCGGTTCTGACGGGCATCCCGGTGCGCAAGGATATCGCGATGACCGGCGAGGTGACGCTGCGCGGCAACGCGCTGCCGATCGGCGGGCTGAAGGAGAAGCTTCTCGCGGCGCTTCGGGGCGGTATCAAGACCGTACTGATCCCGCGGGAGAACGAGAAGGACCTGACCGAGATCCCCGACAACGTGAAGGAGGGGCTGAAGATCGTGCCCGTCGATCACGTGCGCGACGTGCTGAAGCTGGCGCTGGTGAAGACGCCGGAGCCCGTCGATTGGGACGAGGCCGCCGAGGAGGCCGCCGCGGCCGAGGCCGCGCGGAAATCCGGCGAGGGGTCGGGCGCGGTGGCGCACTGATCCTTCGGGTTGATGAGAGTTGGGAAAGGGCGTCCTGCGGGGCGCCCTTTCTTGTTGGGGGGCGGTGGGTTGTCACCCACCCTGCGGGGCATGGTGGCCCGCCCCGGGCCTGGGGTCTGGCAAGCGCCCGGAGGGACGGGGCACGTATCGGCGGGACAAGCCGGTTGCGGCGTGGTTTAAGGGCGGCGACCAGCCAACCCGGAGCCGCCGTGATGAAGACCGTACACCTGACCCATGACTATCCCGTTGCGCCCGAACGGCTGTGGGCCCTGGCCACGGATTACGATGCGCTGGCGCGGGTGATGGAGGGGGTTGTCACCTTCGAGGGCCTGCCCGGGGGGCGGGTGCGGGAGGGGCAGAAGATCGACGTCATGGTCTCGCTGTTCGGGAAGCTGCCGAAGCAGCCCTATCGCATGGAGGTGCTGGAATGCGATGACGACCGGATGGTCCTGCGATCGTCCGAGAAGGGGGCGGGGGTGAAGGCGTGGCGGCACACGATGCGCGTGACGCCCACGGCGGAGGGCAGCCGGCTGACCGACCGGATCGAGATCGAGGCGGGGCTGCTGACCGGGCTCTTCGCGCTTTGGGCGCGGTACCTCTACGGCGCGCGGCACAAGCCGCGGCTGCGGTTGCTGGAGACGGGGGCGTTCTAGGGTGTGTCGGAGGCCCGGCGCGCGGAACGGCTTCCGCGCGCTATGGGGTGTCGTTGTCGCGGCGCCCCTGTCAGGGCGCCGGTGTCATTGCGCCAGTGTCAGAGCGACGGGCCGAGGATGATGGCGATCACCGCCACGGCCGCGATCAGCCCCTCGACATTCGAGGAATTGTCGACGGCGTCGACCATGACCACGTCGGGCGTGATGACCGTATCGTTCAGCGAGCCCGCGTGGGCGGTTCCAGCAGCCAGAAGGGCGGCAATTGCGGCGGCAGCCAATGTCTTTTTCACGGTATTCCCCCAATACTACATCTAGTCGGATTTAAAAAGCGAACCTACCACACGTCAACTTGCAGGTAGTCAAAAGACAAGAGAATCGGTAGGCTTGCCGCATAATTGAAGCAAATGAGGCACACCATGGCAGCGAGAACGGCCGGATCGGGCAAGTCCGGGTCTTCCACCAAGGCTTCCACGACGAAGAAACCCACCTCGACCAAGCCCGCAAGGGCCGCGACGAAGCTTGCACCCGGCAGCGCCTCGGCGGCCCGGGCGAAGGCGGAGACGGTGGAGACACCGGCCGAGAGCGGCGGCGCCGAGCTGAAGAAGCGCGGGCTGATCGACGAGGTGGTCAAGCGGTCGGGCGTGCGCAAGAAATTCGCCAAGCCGGTGATCGAGGCGATGATCGACGTCCTTGGCGAGGCGATCTCCGAAGGACGTGAGGTCAACCTGCAGCCCTTCGGCAAGATCAAGCAGCAGCGCACCAAGGACACCGCCAACGCCCGCATCACCGTGGCCCGCATCCGCCAGAGCAAGAGCGCGGGGCCCGCGCTCGACCCGGAAGACCGCGCGGATGACGATAATTCGAACGAGACGGTTGCAGAGACCGTGGAGTAGCGCTAAGAGACGCGGCGGCGGGTGATTAGCTCAGTGGTAGAGCGCTTCGTTCACATCGAAGATGTCAGGAGTTCGAATCTCTTATCACCCACCATTTTCCCTTGATTTGAAGCGGGTTGCACGATGGCGGAGTTGCCCCCGATCTGGTTTCTGCGCCATGGCCAGACCGAATGGAACCTGGAAGGGCGGCTTCAGGGGCACAAGGATTCGCCGCTGACGGCGCTTGGCCGGAGCCAAGCGGCGCGGCAGGCGCGGATATTGCCGGACATATTGGAGCGGGTGGCCGAGGGGGCGGGCGGGTGTTTCGCCTCGCCGCTGGGCCGCGCGCAGGAGACGGCGCGGATCGCGCTGGCGGGGCGGGATTTCATGACCGATCCGCGACTGGCGGAGATCGCGACGGGCGACTGGGAAGGCCGGCTGCGGGCCGAGGTGGCGACGGGCGAGGGCGACCTCTTCCTCTATGCCGGGGCGCCCGGCGGCGAGGGGCTGGACGCGCTTCAGGCGCGGGTGGCGGCGTTCCTGGCCGAGCTGAAGGGCCCCAGTGTGGTGGTGTCGCACGGGCTTCTGGGCAAGGTGCTGCGGGGGCAGGCCTGTGGGCTGGACGCGCAGGGCATGGATCGGCTGAGCAACCTTCAGGGCTGCGTCTATCTGCTTGAAAACGGGGAAGAAACTGTGCTTGAGGCGCCGTAGCGCCGGGGGCCTCAGAGCGTGAGCAGGTATTTCTGCATCCCCTCGACCACGAGCGTGCCGTCCTGGTTGTGGATGGTGATGGCCAGCTCCATCACGCCGGTGGTCTTGCCGGGGGTGAGGGCGGTGATCTCGAAGGCGGGGTAGAGCGTGTCGCCGCAATAGACCGGGGCGAGGAAGCGGCTGGACTGTTCGAGGAAGCCGATGAGGGCGTCGCCCATCTCGTGCGCCAGGGGCGAGGCACCGATGGCGGCCTGGATGAGCGTCTGGTAGCCGTGGGCGTAGAGTTCCGGGTGGCCTCGGCGTTTCAGGTAGGCGCGGTCGTAATGGATCGGGTGGTTGTCGCCGGAGGCGGCCTGGAAGGCCGCGAAGATTCCCTCGGTCATGGTGCGGGAGGCGGCGCGGAACACCTCGCCGACGCGGAACGCGGCGAAGGGGCGGGGCGTGTGTGTCCAGTGGGCGGCGGGGTCGAAGCTCATGGCCGCCATGAAGGCGCGGGGCGGCGCGGCTGTCAATCGTCACCTTGCCACTTGCGCGCCCGCGCCGGTCTTTGTATGAGGCGCGTCACGGGGTCGTTAGCTCAGTTGGTAGAGCGCTTCGTTTACACCGAAGATGTCGGGAGTTCGAGTCTCTCACGACCCACCATTTTCCCCTTTCTTTCTGCTTTTCCCCGCGTTTCGCGCGGAACAGTTGGGCCGTGTCGCAGGTTAAGATGACCGGAGGGTTAACGCCCCGGTCCGGGCGCTGAGGGCGGGCCGCGCACGGCCTGCTGGTCAAATGCGAATTCCATGCTGTATGCTGCCTTTCATTGGGGATCTTCGGCATGGTTCGGGGATCGAGCGAGGCATTGCACGCGATTGATATTGACGAGGCGGCCGGCGGTTTTCCGGGAGGGTCGCTGCGACATTGAGGAGACTTGATGGGGAAGAGACTGACGCCCGGGAGCGGCACCTGGACCGAGAGGCTGGCAGCCATCCGGAAATGCCTTGAAGACGCGCCCGAGGGGGCGTTGCGGCCGGAGGAGATGGCCCTTCTGGAAGATTGGTACACGGCCTGTGACGACCCCGAGCAGCGGCGGCGGCTGGGTCAGATCATGCACGCCCTGGGCCGCGGGGAGTGAGCGGGGGCGCGGCGGGGAAGAAAAGCCGCGAATTCGGTGTTTCGGGTGCTTGACGGGGCCGGGCCGCGGGCCTAAGAAGCGCAGACGCTTGGGGCGGATGCCCCGGGTGCGCAGCGGGCGGTTGTAGCTCAGTTGGTTAGAGTGCCGGCCTGTCACGCCGGAGGTCGCGGGTTCGAGCCCCGTCAACCGCGCCATCGCTGCATTTGGTTAATTTCCGGAAAATTCGGGTGATTTGGGCCGCGTCGCGAAATGTGGGGCAGGGCCCTGTTTTTCTGCGTTTTGCGACGTCGGTATAACGTCGGTATTTTGTCGGTATCGCGTCGGTGCCGTGGGCGGGGCCTGAAAGACGCGGGCGAGGTGATATTTGGCGATTGACGGGCGCGGCGGGCTGGCGTAAGACGCCCCGCACGCGGTTGTAGCTCAGTTGGTTAGAGTGCCGGCCTGTCACGCCGGAGGTCGCGGGTTCGAGCCCCGTCAACCGCGCCACTTTCCCTTCCCTTGAAAATTCGCGTTAGCTCGTCAGCCCTTTCGGGCCGTGTCGCTTGCGTTGAAGAAGGTCGCGAGGGCGGTTGTGGTTTCGGCCGGGCTGGTGTCGGGGAAGAAATGGCCGCCGGGGATGGCGGCGGCCTGCATGTCGGTGCATTTCTCCTCCCACGTGGCCGGCACGTCGAAAGCTTTGGCCATCGCGCCTTGTGCGCCGTAGAGCACCAGCGTGGGGCAGGTGACGCGGGCGTCGAGATCGGCGGCGTCATCGTGGACATCATGCGAGAGGGCGGCGCGGTAGTCGTTGCACATGCCGCGGATGGTGTCGGGCTTGCGCCAGGCGGCGCGGTAGGCCGCCAGTTGATCCTCGTAGAAATCCGAGAGTTGCGCGCCGCCCCAGCCGAGCAGGCAGGAGTGGTAATAGGCGTCGGGATCGTGGCCGATCAGGGTTTCGGGGAAGGGCTCGGGCTGGGCGAGGAAGAACCAGTGGTAATAGGCCTGTGCGACCTCGCGTTTTAGGGGTTCCAGCAGGGTGTGGGTGGGGACGATGTCCATCACGCAGAGGCGGGTGACGGCGTGGGGCGCGTCGAGCGCCAAGCGGTGGGCCACGCGGCCGCCGCGGTCGTGGCCGGCCACGGCGAAGGTTTCGTGGCCGAGGTGGTGCATGAGGGCGGTCTGGTCGCGGGCCATTTCGCGGAAGCTGTAGGCGGCGGGGTCGGCGAGCTTGCCGCTTTCGCCGTAGCCGCGCAGGTCGGGGCAGATGACGCGGTGGGTTTGCGCCAGTTCGGGGGCGATACGGGCCCAGAGCGCGCGGGTCTGCGGGAAGCCGTGGAGGAGCAGGAGCGGCGGGCCGTCGCCGGCTTCGGACCAGGTGATCTGCGTGCCGTTCAGTGGGGCGGTGTGGTCGGTGAAGCCGGGGATGGTCATGGGGTGCTCCCGTTGTTGCTGGTGAAACCTCACGCTCTCTCCCTACGCTGAAGGAATGACTCGATCCAGATGAGCGGGAACCGCGCGTATTTCATGATTGTGGGGCACAGCGCGGCGCCGGGCGAGCGCCGGCCCGTGGGGAGGCGCTGCAACGGTATTGGCTGCCGCTTTATGGTGCCGCGTACATTTTCCTTATGAACGTCACGATACACCGCCAAAGCGCCTGCCCGTGGGGACGGGCCGGCGCTCGCCCGGCGGCCTTCGGCCTCGATTCCGGGCGTGTGCCAGTTTCGTCCGCAGGTGCGCGCCTACGACCCCGCCAGCTTGTCCAGCACCCGGGCCCAGCTTCGGATGCCCTTGTGAAAGCTCTCGACGTTGTATTTCTCGTTGGGCGAGTGGATGGCGTCGTCGTCCTGGGCGAAGCCGATGAGCATGGAATCGAGCCCGAGGATGTCCTTGAAGAAGCGGGTCACCGGGATCGAGCCGCCCATGCCGGAGAAGACGGCCTCGCGGTTCCATTCCTCGGACAGGGCCTGGCGGGCCTGTTCGAACTCGGGCCGGTCGATGTTCATGACCGAGGCGGGGGAGCCGTCGAGATCGTTGTCCCAGGTGACGGTGGCATCCACCGGCAGGCGGTCTTCGACATGCTTGCGCAAGGCCTTGCGGACATGGTCGGGGTCCATGTCGCCCACGAGGCGGCAGGTGAGCTTGCAATGCGCCTCGGCCGGGATGACGGTTTTCGAGCCCGCGCCCTGGTAGCCGCCCCAGAGGCCGTTGATTTCCAGCGTCGGGCGGGCCCATTGCTGGACGAGGGTGGAGTAACCCTGTTCGCCGTGGGGCTGGCTGTAGCCGACGGAGGAGAGGTAGGTCTTCTCGTCGAAGCCGCAGTTTTCCCATTGGCGGAGGAGCTCGTCGGGCACCTCCTCGACACCGTCGTAGAAGCCTTTGACGGCGACGCGGCCGGTGTCGTCGTGGAACGAGGCGATGATGCGGGCGATTTCCCTCAGCGGGTTGAGGCCAGGGCCGCCGTAATGGCCGGAGTGGAGGTCGATCCTGGGCCCGTGGAGGGTGAATTCGTCCTTCAGCATCCCGCGGAGCTGGGAGGCGATGGAGGGGACGCCGGGCGAGACCATGGAGGTGTCGCACACGAGCGCGATGTCGGCGGAGAGCTCTTCGGCGTTGTCCTTGAGGAAGGGGACGAGGGAGGGGGAGCCCGATTCCTCCTCGCCTTCGAAGAAGAAGGTGATGCGGCAGGGCAGGGTGCCGTTGACCGCCTGCCAGGCGCGGCAGGCCTCGACGAAGGTCATGAGCTGGCCCTTGTCGTCGGAGGCGCCGCGGCCGCGGATCACGCGGCCCTGCTCGGTGTCCTGGATCTCGGGTGCGAAGGGGTCGGTCTTCCACAGCTCCAGCGGGTCGACGGGCTGCACGTCGTAATGGCCGTAGAAGAGCAGGTGCGGGCCGCTGTCGCCGACATGGCCCACGACCATCGGGTGACCGGGGGTTTCGCGTTTTTCCGCATTGATGCCAATGCTTTGCAGGTCGGCGACAAGCCAGTCCGCGGCGCTCTGGCAGTCGGCCTTGTAGGCCGGGTCGGTCGAGATCGAGGGAATGCGCAGGAGCGCCATCAGGCGGTCGAGGGCGGCGGGCATCTCGTCGTCAATGCGCGTCAGAACGGCGTCAATCGGCATGGAAGTCTCCGGATCATCTGCTATATCGGCGGGACCGTAACAGGACGCGGGGCGCTGTCCAGCGGGTTGACATAGGTCAAGGCGGGAGGGCGTGACGATTTGTTACCTGTTGTCCTGTAAAGCGCCATCTTATATGCATCTTACGGACATGCATATAGAATATTGAATATGTCGTGCGGCGCGCGACCTCGGCCCCGGACCGGATTCAGATGGGACCGAAGACTGCCAAGGAGGGGATCCGACGTGGACTATACGGCCAAGCTGGACGAGGCGATCGGGCGCCTGCATGACGAGGGCCGGTATCGGACCTTCATCGATATCGAGCGCAAGAAGGGCCAGTTCCCGCATGCCACCTGGCGCCGGCCGGACGGGTCGGAGACGCCGATCACCGTCTGGTGCGGCAACGATTACCTTGGCATGGGCCAGCATCCGGTTGTCCTGGAGGCGATGCACGAGGCGGTCGACGCCACCGGCGCGGGCAGCGGCGGCACGCGCAACATTTCCGGCACCACGATCTATCACAAGCGGCTTGAGGCGGAGCTGGCCGATCTGCACGGCAAGGAAGCCGCGCTCTTGTTCACCAGCGCCTATATTGCCAACGACGCCACGCTCTCGACCCTGCCGAAGCTGTTTCCCGGGCTGATCATCTATTCCGACGAGCTGAACCATGCCTCGATGATCGAGGGGGTGCGGCGCAATGGCGGGGCGAAGCGGATTTTCCGGCACAACGACGTTGAGCATCTGCGCGAGCTGATGGCGGCGGACGATCCGGATGCGCCGAAGCTGATCGCGTTCGAGAGCGTCTACTCGATGGACGGGGATTTCGGCCCGATCGAGGCGATCTGCGACCTGGCCGACGAGTTTGGCGCGCTGACCTATATCGACGAGGTTCACGCGGTCGGCATGTACGGCCCCCGCGGCGGCGGCGTGGCCGAGCGGGACCGGCTGATGCACCGGCTGGACATCATCAACGGGACGCTGGCCAAGGCGTTCGGCGTGATGGGCGGCTATATCGCGGCCAGCGCGAAAATGTGTGACGCCATACGGTCTTATGCGCCGGGCTTCATCTTCACGACCTCGCTGCCGCCAGCGGTGGCCGCCGGCGCCGCGGCCTCGGTCGCGCATCTCAAGCGGGACCAGGCGCTGCGCGACCTGCACCAGGAGCGGGCGAAGATCCTGAAGACCCGGCTGAAGGGCATGGGCCTGCCGCTGATCGACCATGGCAGCCATATCGTGCCGGTGATCGTGGGCGACCCGGTGCATACCAAGAAGCTGTCGGACATGCTGCTGGACGGTTACGGCATCTACGTGCAGCCGATCAACTTCCCCACCGTGCCGCGCGGGACGGAGCGTCTGCGCTTCACCCCCTCGCCGGTGCACGGCCCCGACGAGATGGACCACCTCATCCGCGCGATGGACGAGCTGTGGAGCCACTGTGCCCTCAATCGTGCAGAAATGTCGGCATAATATCGCGCCGCGTCGCGGAAACGTGATGCGACGGGTGCAATATATATTGCGTTGTGGTAACCTCTCATAAACAAAAAGAGCGGGTTCCGAATCGTCATTTCGGGTAACAGGCAATGGGTTGTAAGGGGCAGGTTGCATGGCCATACGCCGGAGCAAAACGGCTGATCCTCTTGTAAATGCGGAGAAACCAAGGGGTTTCGATGCCTACGACGTGCGTCTCGGGGACAAGATGCGCGGCGAACGGGCGACCCTTGGCAAATCGCTGCTGGACGTGGAGCGGGAAATCCGCATCCGCGCCTCCTATATTGCCGCCATCGAGAATGCCGACCCCGATGCCTTCGACACGCCCGGATTCATTCCCGGATACGTGCGCTCCTACGCGCGCTATCTCGGAATGGACCCGGACGCGGCTTTTGCCGATTTCTGTGCCGAGTGCGGGTTTTCCGTGGCGCATGGCATGTCGGCCGGCGCTTCGAGCATCCGCAAGGCGGACGAGAAGCCGCGCCGCAACGCCACCCCGAAAGACCCGCTGATCGCGCCGTCGACGCCGTTCCTGCCGGCGCGCGAGACCATGTTCAGCCAGATCGAGCCGGGCGCCATCGGCTCGGCGCTGGTGCTGGTCGCGCTGATCGCCGGGATCGGCTATGGCGGGTGGAGCGTTCTGAACGAGATCCAGCGGGTGCAGTTCGCCCCGGTCGAGAACACGCCCGACGTGCTGACCGATCTCGATCCGCTCGACGCCGCGGTGAGGACCCCGGCCCAGAGCGAGGACCCGACGCGCAGCGCGGGCGTCCTGCCGCCGGTGTCCGAGGAGGGGCTGGACCGGCCCTATCGCCCCGAGGCGCTTGACGTGCCGGTGATGGTGGCCCGCGATGCGCCGATCTCGACCCTGAACCCCGCCGACGTGGGCACCTTCGTGGCCGAGCTGCCCGAGGCCGACCGCCAGTCGGACCAGGTGGACCGCAACGCCATCGAGAACGCCATCGCCAGCGCGGTGGAAGGCGTGGGCGACGTGGTGCCGGTGCTGGGCGCCAGCACCCCCGGTGCGAACACGCCCAAGGTCGTGGCCGACCCGCCGCCCGGCGTACGGCTGGTGGCCGTGCGGCCGGCCTGGGTGCGGGTGCGCGCCGCCGATGGCAGCGTGGTCTACGAGGGCATCCTGAACGGGGGCGATACCTACAGCGTGCCGGTGACGGAAGAGCCGCCGACCCTGCGGGTGGGCGAATCCGGTGCGGTGTATTTCGAGGTGGCGGGCAAGCATTACGGGCCGGTGGGCCCCAACGGCTCGGTCACGTCGGACCTTGCACTGGCGGCCGAGGGGCTGACCGAGCGCTATGACGTGGCCGACCTGAGCCAGGATCGCGACCTGTCGCGCTACGTGGCCCAACTCGAACAGTCGGACGTCACGCCGCAGGAATAATCCGGCCTGCCCGCATTGCGACCGTGCTTTCGGGTACTTATGATTCCACCTGACGAAATATCCGAACAAGCGGGGCCGACCTGATGTCGCTCAATGAAATCCGCCCGTGGCGCAACATCTACCGCCGGGAGAGCCGGCAGATCATGGTGGGCAACGTGCCGGTGGGGGGCGGCGCACCGATCAGCGTGCAGACCATGACCAATACCGACACGTGGGACGTGAAGGCCACGGTGGCGCAGGTGCAGGCCGCCGCCGAGGCGGGCGCGGATATCGTGCGGGTCTCGGTGCCGGACGAGAAGAGTTCGAAGGCGCTGAAGGAGATCGTGCGGGAAAGCCCGGTGCCGATCGTGGCGGATATCCATTTTCACTACAAGCGCGGGATCGAGAGCGCCGAGGCGGGCGCCGCTTGCCTGCGGATCAACCCCGGGAATATCGGGTCGCAGGAGCGGGTGCGCGAGGTGATCAGGGCCGCGCGTGATCATGGCTGTTCGATGCGGATCGGGGTGAATGCCGGGTCATTGGAGCGGCATTTGCTGGAGAAATACGGCGAGCCGACGCCGGACGCGATGGTGGAGTCGGGTCTCGACCATATCAAGGTGTTGCAGGACAACGATTTTCACGAGTTCAAGATCAGCTGCAAGGCGTCGGACGTGTTCATGGCCGCGACCGCCTACCAGATGCTGGCCGACCAGACGGACGCGCCGATTCACCTCGGGATCACCGAGGCGGGCGGGTTGATGAGTGGGACGATCAAGTCGGCGATTGGCCTTGGCAACCTGCTGTGGATGGGGATCGGCGACACGATCCGCGTGAGCCTGTCGGCCGATCCGGTGCAGGAGGTGAAGGTCGGCTACGAGATCCTGAAATCGTTGGGGCTGCGGCACCGGGGGGTGAACATCATCTCCTGCCCGTCCTGCGCGCGGCAGGGGTTCGACGTGATCAAAACGGTCGAGGTTCTGGAAGAGCGGCTGGAACATATCAAGACGCCGATGAGCCTGTCGATCATCGGCTGCGTGGTGAACGGGCCGGGCGAGGCGCTGATGACCGATGTGGGCTTCACCGGCGGCGGGGCCGGGTCGGGGATGGTGTACCTGGCCGGGAAGGCGAGCCACAAGATGTCGAACGACCAGATGATCGACCATATCGTCGAGGAGGTCGAGAAGCGCGCGGCGGAGATCGAGGAGGGCGAGGCGGAGCCTCAGGCGGCGGAGTGATGCAAGCCCGGAATCAAGCCGCGCTTTAGCGCGGCGCCGGGCAGCGCCCGACCGCCCGGACGGGCGGGCGCTTCTGCAACGGGGCCATGTCGAGCCACCGTCGGATGTGGGCGGCACGATAAATCAACCAGCACAAGCGTAGGCGCGCCCACCCGCGGTCGGGCGCTGCCCGGCGGGCTTGGCCCTAAATGCCGGGCAGGATTACCGCCGCCTCACGAGTCGGCGCGGATCTCGGCGGCGATCTCTTCCATCTGCTCGCGCGGGACGTAGCCGCGCAGCATCTGGTCGCCCATCACGAAGGAGGGCGTGCCGGAGAGGCCCAGCGACTTGGCGAGCTGGTGGTTCTCGGCGATCACCTCGGTCACGTCGGGGCTGTCCATGTGGGCGAGGATGGCCTCGGTGTCGAGGCCCAGCGTCTCGCCCATGCGGGTGAGGGCGGTCTCGTCGATATCGCCCGAGAAGGAGATCAGCGCGTCATGGGCGGCCTTGTAGGCCTCGTCGCCCGCGATCTGCTTGGTGGCGATGGCGAAACGCGAGGACATCATGGATTGCTCGCCCAGGATGGGGAACTCCTTGATAACGAAGCGGATATTGCCGTCGAACTCGACGAGGTCGTCCACCTCAGGCGCAGCCCGGCGGCAGTAGCCGCAGCGGTAATCCATGAACTCGACCAGCGTCAGATCGCCCTCGGGATTGCCGCCGACCCAGGAATGATCGTCGTTGAAGATCGCCTCGGCGTGGTCGGCGATCATCTGCACGTCGGATTCGGCCTGGGCCGCGGTCTCGCGCTGTTCCAGCACGGCGACGGCTTCCATGATCACCTCGGGGTTTTCGAGCAGGTAGTCGCGGATCTCGGTGCGGAAGGCGTCACGCTCGGCATCGGTCATGTTCTCGAGGTCGAGGGCCTGCGCGGGCAGGGCGAGCGTGGCCATGGCGGCCAGCGCGGGCAGAAGGGGGCGTGTCATGAAGCGGGTCTCCGTCTTGCTGGTCAATTGGTGTTTCGTCATTTCGCTCTTGAAGGTGCGGCCGGTGGCGGCAAGCCCCGGCCGGAAATCGGAGATGATGCATTGACGGCGCGTCTCTTTCCGGTGCAACCCAAGGCTCGAATACGTGGCGCAGTCTAGGGATAAATCCATGCGGAACTCAAGCCGATCGGGCGTCGATCCCTTTATCGTGATGGACGTGATGGAAGCCGCCCGCAAGGCCGAGGCGGCGGGGCGGCACATCATCCACATGGAGGTGGGCCAGCCGGGCACGCCCGCGCCCGAGGGCGCGCGGGCGGCGCTGGCCGCCGCGATGGGCGAGGAGGCGATGGGCTATACCGTGGCGCTGGGGCTGCCGGCGCTGCGGGCGCGGATCGCGCGGCTTTACGGCGAGTGGTATGGCGTCGATCTCGACCCGAACCGGGTGATCGTGACCTCGGGCTCGTCGGGGGCGTTCATCCTGGCCTTCACCGCGCTGTTCGACACCGGGCAGCGGGTGGGGATCGGCGCCCCGGGCTATCCGAGCTACCGGCAGATATTGCGGGCGCTGGACCTTGTGCCGGTGGATATCGAGACGCGCGAGGCCAACCGGCTGCAGCCGGTGGCGGCGGACCTGGAGGGGCTGGACCTGTCGGGGCTGATGGTGGCGAGCCCGGCGAACCCCACGGGGACAATGCTGGGGCGAGAGGATATGGCCGCGCTGATGGAGGCGGCGGCGGCGCAGGGGGCGAGCTTCATCAGCGACGAGATCTATCACGGGATCGAGTATGAGTCGAAGGCGGTGACGGCGCTGGAGATCAGCGACGAATGTTACGTCATCAACTCGTTTTCCAAGTATTTCTCGATGACCGGCTGGCGCGTGGGCTGGATGGTGGTGCCGGAAGATCATGTGCGGGTGGTGGAACGGCTGGCGCAGAACCTGTTCATCTGCCCGCCCCATGCCAGCCAGGTGGCGGCGCTGGCGGCGATGGACTGCAGCGAGGAGCTGGAGGCGAACATGGATGTCTACCGCGCCAACCGGCAGTTGATGCTGGATGGCCTGCCGGCGGCGGGGTTCGACCGGATCGCGCCGCCCGATGGCGCCTTCTATGTCTATGCGGATGTGAGCCACCTGACCGATGACAGCCGGGCCTTCGCGCAGGAAATCCTGGAGAAGGCGGGCGTGGCGGTGACGCCGGGGCTGGATTTCGACCCCGTGCGGGGCGGCGGGACGCTGCGGTTTTCCTATGCGCGCAGTACGGCGGATATCGCCGAGGGGCTGAGGCGGTTGAAGGCGTTCATGGGGCGCTGAGGCCGCGGGCGCCTGTGTTTTGGGGCGGGCGTCGGGATTTGGATATTTTTACCAAGAAGAAGCGGGGGGTGGTGCGTGGATTGCGGGCGTGTCGGTTGGGGCGCGGTTGGGGAATCGAGTATTTCTGGAAAAGTGAAAGCGGGCCGGGCGGCGGGGTGCGGCAAATGGTTTTTCGGGCCTTGCGGGGCGCGTGGGCTGTGGGCAAGGGGGCCCGCTTGGTGTATGCTGACGGGCAAGCAAGACCGGTAACGGCGGAAGAGCAGGATGATCAGGATTTGTCTGGCGCTGGTGATCTGCGCGATGGGCCTTGGCGCACATGCGCAGGGGCGGGAGCTGACCGCGCTGGCGCGGGTCGAGATGGCGCAGACGCGCATCGACGATATCGGCGGCGGGCTGCGGGTGCGGCTGGGGCTGAGCCAGGGCGTGCCGTTCCGGGTGTTCACGCTGGACGAGCCGGCGCGGCTGGTGATGGATTTCCGCGAGGTGGACTGGCGCGGGGTTGATCCCAAGTTGGTCGACTGGGCCGACGGGGCGAAGGCCGTGCGCATGGGCACGTTCCGGCCCGGGTGGTCTCGGATGGTGGTGGACATGGCCGGCCCCTTCGCGGTGGAAACAACGGAAGCGAAGACCGACCCCGCCAGCGGCAGCGTGCAGATCGAGGTGGTGCTGCGGGAGGTGCCGGAGGAGGACTTTGCCCGCACGGCCGGCGCGGCGCCGCTGCCGGGATGGGATATCGACCAGCCCGGCCTGCCGGCAGTGAAGCAGGCGCGGCAGACCGGCGAGGAGAAGCTGCTGGTGGTGCTGGACCCCGGTCATGGCGGGATCGACCCCGGCGCCGAGAATGACGGCGACAACGAGAAGGAGCTGATGCTGCGCTTTGCCAAGGAGCTGCGCGACGAGCTGTTGCGCGCCGGCGGCTTCGACGTGGCGCTGACGCGGGAGGAGGACAAGTTCGTCTCGCTCGAGCGGCGGGTGGCGATCGCCCACAAGCTGGAGGCGGACGTGTTCATCTCGCTTCATGCCGACGCGCTGAGCGAGGGGCGGGCGACAGGCGCCACGGTCTATACCCTGTCCGACAGTGCCAGCGACAAGGCCAGCGCCGCGCTGGCCGAGCGGCACAACAGGGCCAATATTCTGGCCGGCGTGGACCTGACCGAGAGTGACGACGTGGTGGCGGACGTGCTGATGGACCTGGCCCGGATGGAGACCCAGCCGCGCGCCGACCAGCTGGCCCGCGCGGTGCGGCTGGGGATCAAGGAGCAGGGGATCGCGCTCAATACGCGGCCGCTGCGCTCGGCCGGGTTCTCGGTGCTGAAATCGCCGGACATCCCGTCGATCCTGATCGAGCTGGGGTTCCTGTCGAGCCGCAGCGACCTTGACCATCTGCGCGACCCGGTGTGGCGCGCCGCCATGGCCGCCGGCATACGCGACGCGCTGGAGGCGTGGCGGATCGCCGATGCCGCCGCCGCCAAGCTTGTCCGCCAGTAGGCGGAGGGGTGCCGGGCCTGACCCGATTGTGTTTTGACGGGCTTTCGCCCGCCGCTTATAGGAATGCCTAACTTGAAACGGGGGCCGCGCGTGCTCAGACCCATCCTCAGCCTTTTCGGAACGATTTTCAGCCTTGCGACGCTTGTCGTGGTGATGGTGGCGCTGTCGATCGGCGCGGTGTTCCATATCTATGGCAAGGACCTGCCCAGCCACGAATCGCTGGCCAATTACACGCCGCCGACGATCAGCCGGATCTATTCGGGCGAGGGCCGGATCATCGACGAGTTCGCCCGCGAGCGGCGGCTGTTCACCCCGGCCGAGGAAATCCCCGAGCTGGTGAAGCAGGCGTTCATCTCGGCCGAGGACAAGAATTTCTACAACCACGCCGGTTACGACGCGCGCGGGATCGCCGCGGCCATCGTCGAGGCGGTGAAGACCCGGGGCGAGACGGTGCGCGGCGCCTCGACCATCACCCAGCAGGTGATGAAGAACTTCCTGTTGTCCGGCGACCGGCGGATCGAGCGGAAGATCAAGGAGATCATCCTGGCCACGCGGATCGAGGAGACGCTGAGCAAGGAGGATATCCTCGAGCTCTATCTCAACGAGATCTTCCTCGGGCAGAATTCCTATGGCGTGACCGCCGCCGCGCAGACCTATTTCAACAAGACGCTGAGCGAGCTGGAGCCGCACGAGGCGGCGTTCCTGGCCTCGATGCCGCAGGCGCCGGGGCGGACGCACCCGGTGCACAACAAGGACCAGCTGCGCGACCGCCGCAACTACGTGCTGCGGGAGATGCACGAGAACGGTTACATCAGCGAGGCGGTGAAGGACGAGGAGATCGCGCAGGAGCTGCGCTCGGTCCAGAACGGGGATTTCCCGGAATGGCGCGACACGCTGCCGCCGCGGGACTATTTCACCGACGAGATCCGCCGCCAGCTGTCGCAGAATTTCGGCGAGGGCGAGTTCTTTACCGGTGGGCTGACCGTGCGGGCGACGATCGACCCGGAAATGCAGACCGCCGGCGCGCAGGCGCTGCAGCGGCAGCTGGAGCAGTATGACCGCAACGCCGGCAAATGGCGCGGCACGGGCGAGACCCTGCCGGAAGAGGTGCTGGACGACGAGAAGGCGTGGCGCGAGGCGCTGGCGGCGACGGACGTGGCGCGCGATATCGAGCTTGACGGCAAGTGGTACCCGGCCGTGGTGCTGGAGCGGGGCGACCAGGAGATGACCGTGGGCATCGAGGCGATTGCCGAGGTGCAGAGCGTGCCGCGCAAGGACATCGCGTGGCTGCCGGGCGACTTCAAGGAGACGTTCAAGCGCGGCGACGTGGTGCATGTGCGCCGGATGACCTCGGACGACGATGGCAGCCTGATCCGCTGGACCCTGCGGCAGGTGCCGGAGGTGCAGGGCGGCTTCGTGGCGATGGACGTGCATAACGGCCGGGTTCTGGCGATGCAGGGCGGGTTCTCCTACCAGGACTCGGTGTTCAACCGGGCGACGCAGGCCGACCGGCAGCCGGGCTCGTCCTTCAAGCCGTTCGTTTACGCCGCAGCACTCGACAGTGGCTATTCGCCCGCGACCATCGTGATCGACGCGCCGATCGAGATCGACACGGCGGGGGGCATCTGGCGGCCGCGCAACTCGTCGAACCAGTTCTACGGGCCCACGCCGCTGCGGACCGGCATCGAGATGTCGCGGAACCTGATGACCGTGCGGCTGGCGCAGGAGGTTGGGATGGACACCGTCGCCGCCTATGCCGAGCGGTTCGGGGTCTATGACCGGATGAGCACCTTCCTGGCCAACTCGCTGGGCTCGGAGGAGACGACGCTCTACCGCATGGTCTCGGCCTACGCGATGTTCGCCAATGGCGGCGAACGGGTGCAGCCGACGCTGGTCGACCGGGTGCAGAACCGGTACGGCGAGACGGTTTACAAGCACGATCCGCGCGATTGCGTGGAATGCGACGAGCCGTCGATCCCGCGGAACCGGGGCCCGCGCATCGTGTCGAACCGCGACCAGGTGATCGACCCCGTCACCGCCTACCAGCTGACCTCGATGATGCAGGGCGTGGTGCAGCGCGGCACGGCCTCGGGCGCCATCAACCTGCCGGTGCCGGTGGCCGGCAAGACCGGCACCACCAACGATGCGCGCGACGTGTGGTTCGTGGGCTTTACCTCGAACATCGTGGCGGGCTGCTATATCGGGTTCGACCAGCCGCGCGGCCTTGGCCGGAGCGCCTATGGCTCGTCGATGTGCGGGCCGGTGTTCCAGGAGTTCATGTCGCAGGCGATCAAGAAATACGGCGGCGGCAAGTTCAAGGTGCCCGAGGGCGGGCATTTCATCAAGATCGACCGCTATACCGGCGAGCGCCTGCCCGACGGGGCCGGCGGCGCGCATGTGGTGGCCGAGTATTTCCGCGACGGGGAGGAGCCGCTTTTCGGCTATGTCTATGACGGCGGGTTCGCCATGGGCAACGACCTCGATATCTACGAGCAGAACCGTTCGGAAGAGGTGCGCGAGCTGACCACGTCGGACGGCGACACGGGTAGCGTGGGCGACAAGGCGAGCTTTGGCAGCCTGAGTTCCGGCGGCCTCTACTGACGCGGGCCGGGAGGGGCGCATGCTGACGGTCTGGGGGCGGAAGACCTCGTCGAACGTGCAGGCGGTGATGTGGGGCATTGCCGAGCTTGGGCTGGACTGCACGCGGCATGACGTGGGCCACAGGTATGGCGGCACGGATACGGACGACTTCATCGCGATGAACCCCAACCGGACGGTGCCGGTGCTGCAGGATGGCGATGACGCGCCCTTGTGGGAATCGGCGGCGATCCTGCGGTACCTGGCCAATCGCTACGGGTCGGACCCGTTCTGGCCGGAGGATGCGTCGGCGCGGGCGCAGGTCGACAAGTGGGCGGAATGGGCGAAGATCAACGTGGGCGGGGCGTTTACCGTGCCGATCTTCTGGCGCGTGGTGCGCACTCCCGAGGCGAAACGCGACTGGCCGGCGATCCGGGCGGCGGTGGCGGCGCTGGAAGGGAAGCTGGCGATCGCGGAGGCGCGGCTGGGGCAGGTGCCGTACCTGGCGGGGGAAGATTTCACGCTGGCGGACGTGCAGTTCGGGCACGTGCTGTACCGATATTACGAGATCGGGATCGAGCGGGCGGAACTGCCGAACGTGGCGCGGTATTACGAGCGGCTGCAGGCGCGGGAGGCGTATCGCGCGCACGTGATGGTGTCTTACGCGGAGCTGGCGGTTTCGTAGCATCGCGGCGGCGCGCCTTTGTTCCGCGCGGCGAGCGACACGTACCGACCCGTCTTGTCCAACCCCTTGGCCCTTGGTATCACCCGCATCTGAGCAGATCGAGGACCCTGACGCATGCGCGCTGAAATCGAAACCGCCGTGGAAGAGATCGAGAATTCGCTGGAGCTTCTGCGCCAGCGGATGGGGTGGGAGACCGCCAAGCACCGGCTGGAGGAATTCAACGCCCGCGTCGAGGATCCGACCCTGTGGGACGACCCGGCGAAGGCGCAGAAGCTGATGCGCGACCGGCAGGCGCTGGTCGACGCGATCGAGACGCATGATACGATCAAGCAGGACCTGTCGGACAATATCGAGCTCATTGAACTGGGCGAGATGGAGGACGATGCCGAGGTCGTGGGCGAGGCCGAGAGCGCCATCAAGGCGCTGCAGCAGAAGGCCGCCGCCAAGGAGCTGGAGGCGCTTTTGGACGGCGAGGCCGACGGCAACGACACCTTCCTCGAGATCAACGCGGGCGCGGGCGGCACGGAAAGCTGCGACTGGGCCAACATGCTGGCGCGGATGTATGTCCGCTGGGCCGAGAAGCGGGGCTACACGGTCGAGCTTCAGTCGGAAAGCCCGGGCGAGGAGGCGGGGATCAAGTCGGCCGCCTACAAGATTTCCGGGCACAACGCCTATGGCTGGCTGAAATCGGAATCGGGCGTGCACCGGCTGGTGCGGATCTCGCCCTTCGATTCAGCCGCCAAGCGGCATACCTCCTTCTGCTCGGTCTGGGTCTACCCGGTGGTGGATGACAATATCGAGATCGAGGTGAACCCCTCGGACGTGCGGGTGGATACGTTCCGCTCGTCCGGGGCGGGCGGGCAGCACGTCAACAAGACCGACTCGGCGGTGCGGATGACGCACATTCCGACGGGGATCGTGGTGACGTCTTCCGAGAAGTCGCAGCACCAGAACCGCGAGATCGCCATGAAGGCGCTGAAATCGCGGCTCTACCAGATGGAGCTGGACAAGCGGAACGAGGCGATTGCCGAGGCGCACGAGGCCAAAGGGGACGCGGGCTGGGGCAACCAGATCCGGTCTTACGTGCTGCAGCCCTACCAGATGGTGAAGGACCTACGCACGAGCGTCGAGACCTCGGATACCAAGGGCGTGCTGGACGGCGATCTGGACCAGTTCATGGCGGCGACGCTGGCGATGAACGTCTCGGGCAAGAGCCGGGCCGAGGCGCAGGGCGAGGACTAGAGCGGGCAGGGGGCGTTGCCCCCCGCATTGAAATCCTGAAGGATTTCAATGCTCCCCCCAGGATATTTTCAGCCAGAAGAAGCGGGGCGGAGCGTGTGGCCGCGATGGCCCCGCCGGCGGCGTCAGTCGGCCGCTTCCAGCGCGTCGAGCCGGGCGATGAGCCGGGCGTTCAGCGCCTCCTGTGCGGCGAGACGCTCGTTCAGCTCCCTCGCGGGTGGGGCCCACGTTGGGCAGGTGCCCGAGGGCAAGGGTTTCGGCGGGCAGGGGGTAATCGGCGTCGAACACCGCGTCGCAGCCGACCGAGCAGGAGCCCGCGGTGGTCAGCGTGCCGTCGAGTTCCATGTTGCCGTCGGCATCGAGCGACATTTCCTGGTTGTCGCCATCCACGATGTTGTAACGCAGCTGCCCGGTGCCGAGGGGGCCTTGGGTGAAGGTGATGTCGACCGACTGGTTGACCGCCGCGCCGTCGGCCGTGATGCGGAAGAAGTTGTACGAGTCGTCGCCGAACAGCTCGAGCGGGGCGCTCGGGTTGTTTGTTCCCAGGCCGACATTACCGGTCGCATGGACGAATATGCTGTGGTTCGGCGCTGCCTTTTCCAGATGCAAGATCGCGGCGTGCTCGTTGGCGTTTCGGACCTGGAAATAAGTCGGGTTCGCCCGCAATTCCCAGAAGGCCGATCCTGAATCCATGCGGATGCCGACGGCGCTGCTCGTCCCGGTAACGTGAAGCTGCTTGGTGGGCAGCATCGTGTTGATGCCGACATGGCCGTCTTCGCCGATCACGAGGGTGTTCTCGTTCGCGCCGCCCAGGATGCGGAAAGGCCGGGTGCCCGCGTCTTCGTCCTGCACGGCGAATTCTTCGGCGCCGCTGGCCGTGGTCTCGCCGGCCCGGATCGACCAGTCCCCTTTCGGAAACTCCGAGTCGGACATGTCTTCGAACAGGATGGCAGGAGCGAGGTCCTTGATCTTGAGGCCCTGCCGGTCGGGGATTTCCGGTTCGCTATCGGAACATTTCGCGCCGACGCAGAGCAGGTCGTCCAACACGATCAGGTCGTCCGAGACCAGTTCGTCGGCCATGGCGGCGCCGGACAGGGCGCAGGTCGCAAGCAGGGATGCCAGGATAGGGTGCTTCATTTCAATGTCCTCGTGGAAAGGTTTGGGGGGCAACAAATTCCGGTTATGGCACGAACGCTAAGCCGCAAGGGCAAGGTTGGCAATTCAATTGCGCAGGGGCGCCGGCCCGGCCGGCCCGGCCGGCGGCGAAATCGGCCTTGCACCGCCGCGGGCGGACCGCCAGATTGGCCGCATGGATGATATCCCCGCACAGACCGCCGCCGCGCAGGCCCACGCGATCGCCGAAGGCCGGCTGACGGCCGAGGCGCTGATGGAGGCGACGCTCGACCGGATCGGCGCGGTGAACGGGGCGGTGAACGCCATCGTCTCGCTGCGCGATCCCGACGAGTTGCTGGCCGAGGCACGGGGCGCGGACAAGGCCGGGCCGGGCGGCCCGCTGCACGGCCTGCCCGTCGCCATCAAGGACCTCGCCAACGCGAAGGGCCTGCCCACCAGCATGGGCTCGCCCGCCTTCGCGGGCCAGGTGGCCGAGGCCGACGACCCGCACGTGGCCCGCCTGCGCGCGGCGGGCGCCATCGTCATCGGCAAGACCAACACGCCGGAATTCGGGCTGGGCAGCCACACCTACAACCCGGTGCATGGCGTCACCCGCAACCCCTATGCGCTCGACCGGAGCTGTGGCGGCTCGTCGGGCGGCGCCGCGGTGGCGCTGGCGGCAGGGATGCTGACGCTGGCCGACGGGTCGGACATGATGGGCAGCCTGCGCAACCCGGCGGGGTGGTGCAATGTCTACGGGATGCGGCCGAGCTGGGGCACCGTGCCCTCGGGCGGGGGCGGGGAGCTTTACCTGCACCGGCTGTCGACGCGCGGACCGATGGCGCGCTGCCCGGCCGACCTGGCCTTGCAGCTCGACGTGATGGCGGGCGCCGTGCCCGGCCAGCCGATGACGCGGGATGCCGCGCCCTGTGGGGTGCCACAGCCCCGCGCCGAAGGTCGCCGCGTGGCGTGGCTGGGCGACTGGGGCGGCGCCTGGCCGATGGAGGACGGCATACTCGCGCTGTGCGAAAGCGCGCTGGGGGTGCTGGATGCCGCGGGCGCGCGGGTCGATGCGGTGGGTGCGCCCTTCGACCGCGACGCGCTCTGGCAGTCCTGGGTCACGCTGCGCGCCTGGAGCAATGCCGCCGATCTCGGCCCGCTGCTCGACGATCCGGCCACTGCCGGGCTGCTGAAGCCCGAGGCGCTGTGGGAGATCGAGCAGGGCCGGGCACTCTCGGCACTCGACGTCCACCGGGCCAGTCTGCGCCGGTCCGACTGGTACCGGCAGGCGATGGCGCTGTTCGAGACGCATGACGTGCTGGCCCTGCCCACCGCGCAGGCCTGGCCCTTCCCGGCCGATATCGACTGGCCCGGGGAAGTGGCGGGCGTGGCGATGGACACCTATCACCGCTGGATGGAGGTGGTGATCCCCGCCAGCCTGCTTGGCCTGCCGGTGGTGGCGGTGCCGGCGGGGTTCGGCGCGGCGGGGCTGCCGATGGGGCTGCAACTGATCGGCGCGCCGGGCACGGACGCGATGCTGCTGGAGGTGGCCGAGGCCTATCACCGCGCGACGAACTGGCCCGAGGCGCGGCCGCCGCTGTTAAGCTGAGCCCCAGTTACATCTTTGCCCCCGCCGATCCCTTGGCTAACCTGCGCCGGGGACGAGGGGAGGACGGCCATGCAGGAAAAACCGCTCGGGGTGCCGCCGCTGGGCGCGGCGCGCTTCGACATGCTGGGCGCGGCGCTGCACCGGGGCTGGCGCGACATGGGACGGGCGCCGGGCTATGCCATTGTTTTCGCGGGCGTCTACGTGGCGATCGGCTGGGTCATGGCGTGGATCACGTGGGTCACGGGGCAAAGCTACTGGCTGATCTTCGCGGCCGTGGGCTTTCCGCTGATCGGGCCCTTCGCGGCGGTCGGGCTCTACGAGGTGAGCCACAGGCTGAGCGAAGGCGAGCCGCTGGTGGCACGCGAGATCTTCGGCGTGATCGCGCATCAGAGGCGGCGGCAACTGCCCTCGATCTGCGCGGTGATCATCATCATGTTCCTGTTCTGGTTCTTCCTCGCCCACATGATCTTTGCCCTGTTCCTCGGCCTGTCGGCGATGACCAACGTGTCGAGCAGCTACGAGATCTACCTCACCCGCGAGGGGCTTTCGATGCTGGGGTTCGGCACGGCTGTGGGGGCCGCCTTCGCGCTGCTGCTCTACATGATCACGGTGATCGCCCTGCCGCTGCTGCTCGACCGCGAGGTCGATTTCGTGACGGCCATGATCACCTCCTTCCAGTCGGTCCTGCGCGCGCCGGCGCCGATGCTGGGCTGGGCGGTGATCGTGGCAGGGCTGACCTTCGTGGCGATGCTGCCGGGGTTCCTGGGGCTATTCGTGGTGCTGCCGCTGCTGGGGCACGGGACGTGGCATCTCTACCGGCAGATGGTGGAGGCGGGGGAGGGGTAACTATCGAGCGCCGAGCGTCCGCCATGGCGGATATGCAACGCCCTTGAGTTAGGCCGCGTCAACCTTGGATTGTGCTGGCGCGAGGGCGCGTTCCGGGGCATTTTATCCTTACATTACAGAAGGATGCCATATGAATTTCCCGTTTCAGCCTCTCCGCACCTGCCTGCTCGGCCTGTCCCTTGCCATCGGCCTGTCGGGCGTGGCGCCCTCCGTGGCACAGACCACGGGCTTCACCACGCCGCTGGTCAAGGACGCCTACGTGATCGAGATCCCGTTCAAGCCCTATGGCAGCATGTATTACGCCATCACGATCCGCGAAGTGCAGGGCAAGGTGGCGGTCTGCGGCATCTGGGCCGAGGGCGATCGCTGGCAGGCCTATGTCATCAAGGGGCACCTGCCGATGCGGGTCCGTGGCGTGACGACGGTGATGCTGGGCGATACCTACCTGCTGAAAGGGGTGGGCTTTTTCACCCAGGGCGAGAAGGAGGATTTCGTCACCGGCACCCCGGTCAATTGCCAGATGACGAACGTGCCCTGGCGGCGGGGATATTCCAACAAAATGATCAACCTGCGCATTCCGAGGCTGAGGGTCATCGCCTGAGCATCTAGGGGGCGCCGACGGGCAGCGCCCGACCGCGGGTGGGCGCACCAACGATTGAGTTGGGTGATTTATGGTGCGGCCCACCTCCGACGACGGCTCTGCATGCCCCCGTTGCAGAAGCGCCCGCCCGGGGGGCGGTGTCGCCATTGTCGCTCGGACCAATGGCGCAACAATGACGACCGCTGCCCGGCGCCACGCCCTTGGCGTGGCTTGATTCCGGGCGACCGACGGTGGCTCACAGAGGTCAGCTCACCCCCGCTCCTCCGCCTTCGCCCGGTCCCACAGCGCGTCCATCTCGGCGAGGTCCGACTCCGACGCCTCCCGCCCGTCTTCGGCCAGCCATGCCTCGATCCGCTCGAAGCGCCGGGTGAACTTGGCATTGGCCCCGCGCAGCGCCGCCTCGGGTTCGACCCCCATGTGGCGCGCAAGGTTGGCCATGACGAAGAGCAGGTCGCCGAACTCCTCCTCCACCTTCTCCTGCGGCAGGCTCTCGGCGGCCTCGCGCAGCTCTCCCGCCTCCTCGGTGATCTTGTCGAGCACATGGCTCGCATCCGGCCAGTCGAACCCCACGCGCGCCGCCCGTTTCTGCAGCTTCACCGCCCGCAGTAGCGCCGGCAGCCCCAGCGCCACGCCGTCCAGCACGCCGGTCTGGGCCTTGGCCGCCCGCTCGGCGGCCTTCACCGTCTCCCAGTCGCGGGTCTGCTGCTCGGCCGACTTGTCGCGGCTCTCGTCGCCGAAGACATGCGGATGCCGCGCCACCATCTTGTCGGCAATCGCGTCCGCCACCTCGTCGAACCCGAAAAGCCCGCGGTCCCGCGCGATCTGCGCGTGAAATACCACCTGCAACAGCAGATCGCCCAGCTCGTCCTTCAATTCGCCCCACGCCTCGCGCTCGATGGCGTCGGCGACCTCGTAGGCCTCCTCGATCGTGTAGGGGGCAATCGTGCCGAAATTCTGCTCGATATCCCACGGGCACCCCGTGTCGGGATCGCGCAGCCGCCGCATGATCTCGATCAGGCGGGGCATACCTCCGGACGGGTCGAATATCAGCGGATCGTCAGGCATTGCACCCCCTCAATTCTTGCAGTTGAATGCAGCGTGACCAATGAGGCGCGAGGAGTCCAGACATGGCCGTGATAAACCGCATCGCGGGGTTCGCCGACGACATGACGGCATGGCGGCGGCACCTGCACACCCACCCCGAGCTGGGCTTCGACTGTCACGAGACGGCGGCCTTCGTGGTCGACAGGCTGCGGGAATTCGGGATCACCGAGATCGAGACCGGCATCGCCACCTCGGGCGTCGTCGCGGTTATCGAGGGGCGCGGCGAGGGGCCCACCATCGGGCTGCGCGCCGACATGGACGCGCTGCCGATTATGGAGGCGACGGGGCTCGACTATGCCAGCGCAACGCCGGGCCGGATGCATGCCTGCGGCCATGACGGGCACACCACGATGCTGCTGGGCGCCGCCCGCTACCTTGCCGAGACGCGCAACTTCGCCGGCCGCGTCGCGCTGATCTTCCAGCCCGCCGAGGAAGGGCCGGGCGGCGGCCGGGTGATGGTCGAGGAGGGCATCCTCGAACGCTACGGCATCTCCGAGGTCTATGCGCTCCACACCCTGCCGGGCGCGGCGGAGGGCAGTTTCGAAACCTGCCCCGGCCCGATCATGGCCGGCGTCGACACCTTCCATATCGACGTGACCGGCCTTGGCGGCCACGGCGCCATGCCGCACGAGACCCGCGACCCGGTCGTGGCGGCGGCGGGCATGGTGCAGGCGATCCAGACCATCGTCAGCCGCAACCACTACGCCCTCGACGAGCTGGTCGTCTCGGTCACCCAGATCCACACCGGCAGCGCCGAGAACATCATCCCCGAAACCGCCTATATCAACGGCACGATCCGCAGCTTCGACCCGGGCGTGCAGGCCATGGTCCACCGCCGGCTGGAGGAGATCGTGGCGGGGCAGGCGGCCTCCTACGGGGTCACGGCGGAGCTGCGCATCGACGTGGGCTACCCGGCCACGATCAACCACCCCGACCAGACGGGTTTTGCCGCCGGCATCGCCCGCGAGGTTGCCACCGGCGGCGCGGTGGTGGACGACCGGCGCAAGGAGATGGGGGCCGAGGATTTCTCCTACATGCTGGCCGAGCGCCCCGGCGCCTACCTCTTCCTCGGGCAGGGCGAGGCCGCGGGGCTGCACCACCCGAAATTCGACTTCAACGACGCGGTGGCGCCGGTGGGCGCCTCCTTCTTCGCCCGGCTGGTGGAGCGCGCCCAGCCGGCGGCCTGAACCACGGGGCTTGACGCCCCGCTTCGAACCTGCACAATTTGATCAAATTATTCCCGGCAGATCTGGAGGCAAGACCGGCATGGCACTGGAAGATGCGAAGAAGGAAGTCGACAACGCGCTCATTCAGGAGGACCTGAAGGGCCTCTCGCACGAGAACACCTTCGGTGGCGCGCTCTCCTTCCTGCGCCGCGCCTATACAAAGAACCTGCAAGGCGTCGACGTGGCGGTCACCGGCATTCCCTTCGACCAGGCGGTCACCAACCGCCCCGGCACCCGCCTCGGCCCCCGCGCCATCCGCGAGGCCAGCACGTTGCAGGCCTTCGACGCGCCCTATGGCTGGGGCTATGACGCGATGAGCGAGCTGGCGATCGTCGATTATGGCGACGTGGCCTTCGACTATGCCAAGATCCAGGATTTCCCCGACGCGGTGACCGACCACATCCGCATCATCCTGGCCGCGGGCGTGCCCAGCATCGCTTTGGGCGGTGACCATTACATCACCTTCCCGATCCTGAAGGCCTATGCCGAGAAATACGGGCCCCTGTCGCTGGTCCAGTTCGACGCCCATACCGACACCTGGCCCGATGACGACATGGAGCGGATCGACCACGGCACCATGTTCTACAAGGCGGTGAAGATGGGGCTGATCGAGCCGGCGCGCTCGGTCCAGGTGGGCATCCGCACCTCGAATTCCGACCCGCTCGGCGTCAACATCATCGACGCCCGCGAGGTCTACGAGGCCGGTCCCGCTGCTACGGCTCAAAAGATCAAGGGGATCGTCGGCGATCACCCGACCTATGTCTCCTTCGACATCGACGGGCTCGACCCGGCCTTCGCGCCTGGCACCGGCACGCCGGTCTGGGGCGGGCTGACCTCGGTGCAGGCGGCGATCATCCTGCGCGACATGGCCGGGATCAACATGGTCGGTGGCGACGTTGTGGAAGTGTCGCCGCCCTATGATACCTCGGGGGCGACGGCCGTCGCGGGGGCGCATGTGGCGACCGATCTGATCAGCCTCTGGGGCTGGCGCCACCGGAAAGGTCGGGAGTGAGTATTTTGGGAACAATGAAAGGCGGGGGATGCGTATCGCGGTAATCGTCGTGCTGGTCGTGCTGGTGCTGGCCATCGGGCTGGCCGCTTACGTGCGGCTGGCGCCCTCCGACCCCAAGCGCTGGCACAAGATGCCGGATGACGTGGCCGACCGCGATTTCAGCAGCGGCGCCATGCGCGTGATCGCGGCGGGCGAGGGTGATCTGGCCCGTCTGCACGGGATCATCGCCGGCAGCCCGCGCACCACGGTGCTGGCAGGCTCGGTCGAAGACGGAATGATCACCTATGTCAGCCGGACGAAGCTCATGGGCTTTCCCGATTACACCACGGTCCAGCAGGCGGGCGGCGAGATCCGCATCCATGCCCGTCAGCGCTTCGGCTCGTCAGATCTTGGGGTGAACGCCAGGCGCGTCGACGGCTGGCTGAACCGGTTCCGACAGGGATGACGACAGGCACCCGTCGCTGATTTCCCGCCACATCGGGTTGTTGAGCGACATCTGGCACTGCGCCATGAAGCTGCGCCCGTCCACGTGCAGGCAGGTCATCTCGCCGATCTCGACCCGCCCGCCGGTCTTGTCGGTGCAGTAGCAATCCACCGTCTTGCCGTTATAGATCCCGTCGGCCAGCGCCGGCGCGGCAAGGAACGTGAGAAGGAAGGCAAGCCGTTTCATGGGGGAAAGTATAGCACCGTCAACCCGCTTGACCAAATGAAAGGAATGGGAGAGACCGGCGCCATGGTGCCCTTGGACAAACTGAACGAGATCACGCAGCGCTTCGAGTATCTCGAGGCGCGGATGGCCGAGGGCGGCGGCGATATCGCCAAGCTGGGCCGGGAATATGCCGAGCTTCGCCCGGTGGTCGAGGAAATCCGTGCCTACCGGCAGTTGCTCGACGATCTGGAGGGGGCGCAGGCGATGCTCGACGACCCCGAGATGCGCGAGCTTGCACGCGAGGAGATGGAGACGCTGGAGGCGCGCAAGCCCGGGCTCGAGGACAAGCTGCAACTGGCCCTGCTGCCCAAGGACGAGGCCGACAACCGCTCGGTCATCCTCGAGATCCGCCCCGGCACGGGCGGCGAGGAGGCGGCTCTTTTTGCCGGCGACCTCTTGCGCATGTACCAGCGCCATGCCGAGGAGAAGGGCTGGAGTTTCGAGATCATCGAGATGAGCCAGACCGAGCTTGGCGGGATCAAGGAGCTGGTGGCCCATGTGAAGGGCGACGGCGTCTTTGCCCGGATGAAGTTCGAAAGCGGCGTGCACCGGGTGCAGCGCGTGCCGGAAACGGAATCGGGCGGGCGCATCCACACCTCCGCCGCCACCGTCGCCGTGCTGCCCGAGGCCGAGGATGTGGACATCCAGATCGACCCCAACGCCCTGCGCATCGACACGATGCGGTCAAGCGGGGCCGGGGGGCAGCACGTCAACACCACCGATTCCGCCGTGCGCATCACCCACCTGCCCACCGGCATCGTGGTGACCTCCTCCGAGAAATCCCAGCACCGCAACCGCGAGATCGCCATGCAGGTGCTGAAGACCCGGCTCTACGACATGGAACGGCAGAAGGCGCATGACGAACGCTCCTCGGCCCGGGCGGCGATGGTGGGCTCCGGCGACCGCTCGGAACGCATCCGCACCTACAATTTCCCGCAGGGCCGGATGACCGACCACCGCATCGGCCTCACCCTCTACAAGCTCGACCAGATCATGAACGGCGACCTCGACGAGATCACCGACGCGCTGACCGCCGATGCCCAGGCCACCCTGCTGGCGGAGATGGAGGGGTGAGCCGGACCGTCGGCGACGGGCTCTCGGACCTGCGCGGGAGGCTGGCCGCCGCCGGCATCGAGGGCGCCCCCCGCGAGGCGCGGCGGATCATGGCCGCGGCCCTCGGCGTGGCGCCCGACCGGGTCAGCCTGATGCAGACCGACCCGCTGCCACCCGCCGCCGAGGACCGCCTCACCGGCATGGCCGCCCGCCGCTGCGCGCGCGAGCCGCTGTCGCATATCCTTGGCCTGCGCGCCTTCTACCGCCACGAATTCCGCGTCACCCGCCACGTGCTCGACCCGCGCCCCGAGACGGAAATGCTGGTCGAGGCGGGGCTGGGCGCGCCGTTCGAGCGGGTGCTCGACCTCGGCACGGGCACCGGCTGCATCCTGCTGTCGCTGCTGGCCGCGCGGCCCGGGGCCAGCGGGGTGGGCACCGACATCTCCGACGACGCGCTGGCGGTGGCGCGTGAAAATGCCCAGACGCTCGGCGTGGCCGACCGCTGCGAGCTGCGCCTCTCCGACTGGTTCACCGCCGTCGAGGGGCAATATGACCTGGTCGTCTCGAACCCGCCCTATATCGCCGCGTGGGAGATGGACACGCTCGAACCCGAGCTGCGCTACGAGCCGCGCGGCGCGCTGACCGACGAGGGCGATGGCCTCACCGCCTACCGCGCCATCGCCGCGGGCGCCATGGATCACCTCCGCCCCGGCGGCCGCCTGCTGCTGGAAATCGGCTGGCGGCAGGGGCCCGACGTGTCGGCCCTCCTGCGCGCCCGGGGCTTCGAGAACCTGCGCCTTCACACCGATCTCGACGGGCGCGACAGGGTGGTCAGCGCCGCCCGGGCCTTCACGGCGCCGTGACATACCGACACGTGAGCGCTAAAAATCGCCCGAATTGAGCGAAATATCGGCCTTTCCCCTTGTCTCGGGCCGTCAGGCATGTTTACTGGAGGGGTCAAGCCGGTGGATGCCTGAAACAGGCGGTCCCGCTTGACATCAAGCCAGAACATGTCGGATCCGGGTCAAATTTCGGCGCAAGGGGCGCCAGTCGGGTCGAAAAGACGCTTTGAGCATAGGGCTGACAACTTAACAATGAGATCATCCAAGTCACGTTCGCGGAACAAGTCGAACCGCAATAGATCGATGGGCAACGTCGTCAACCGGGTTTTCGACAGCTCGGGGCCCGAGGGCAAGGTGCGCGGCACGCCGCAGCAGGTCATCGACAAGTACAACCAGCTTGCGCGCGACGCCCAGCTGGCCGGCGACCGGGTCGCCGCAGAGAACTTCCAGCAGCATGCCGAGCATTACCTGCGGCTTCTGGGGTCCGCCCAGAAGGAGCAGGACGCCAAGCGCGAGGAGCAGGAACGTCAGAACCGCGAACGCCAGGCCGAGCGCGACCGCGAGCGCGCCAAGCGGCAGGAACGCGAGATGAACGGCGGCGACATGGTCGAGGACGACCAGCCGTCGCAGCAGAACCACCAGCCGCAGGGCGAAGGCAAGCAGAAGCAATCCCGCTCGGACGTGCTGGAAACCACGGGCGACGAGCCCGACAGCGGGCTGGTGGAAACGCCGGAAAGCAAGTCGGGCGACACCGGTGGCCAGCAGGACGCGCCGCAGGAGAAACCCAAGCGCACCCGCAAGCCGCGCACGCCCAAGCCGAAAGCCTCCGACGGGGGCGGCGACAAGGGCCCGGATTCGAAGGAAGCGGCGGAGTAAACCGCCTGTCTGCCAGTCGAGAGAATGAAAGGGCGCTGCCGAGGGGTGGCGCTTTTTTCGTGCGCGTCACGCGCGCGGCGGGTCCGGCGAGATCGGAATTTTGGAAAATTCCGGGCCGGAAAATTGCAATTTTCCGGCCCGTTTTCTTCGAAGAAAACGGTTGGTCAGCGCAGCCCTTCTACCCCTCGAACCCCCTTGCCAGCGCGCAGAACTGCTCGAGCGATACCACCTCGGCCCGGTCCGTAGGCTTGATCCCCGCCGCCACCAGCCTGTCCTCGATATCCGGCCCCAGCCCCTTCAGCGCCGCCCGCAGCATCTTGCGCCGTTGGTTGAAGGCGCGGGCCACCACGTCCTGCAGGATCTTCGCGTTGGCCGGGTAGCGGGGGCCGGGCAGGGCGGCCAGGTGGACCACCGCGCTCGACACCTTGGGCGGGGGCGAGAACGCCCCCGGCGGCAGGCTCAACACGATCTTCGCGTCACAGCGCCACTGCGCCAGCACGGCGAGCCGCCCGTATGCCTTGCCGCCGGGCTGCGCCACGATCCGCTCGGCCACCTCGCGCTGGAACATCAGCGTCAGGCTCTCCCAGAAGGGAGGCCAGTCCTTCGGCGTCAGCCACCGTACCAGCAGCTCCGTCCCGACATTGTAGGGCAGGTTGGCCGCCACCTTGATCGGCGGGGTCAGGTGCGCCAGCGGGTCCACCTCCAGCGCGTCGCCCTCGATCACGTCCAGCCGGCCGGGATACGCCGCGGCGATCTCTTCCAGCGCGGGGATGCAGCGGCTGTCCTTCTCCACCGCCAGCACCCGGCGCGCGCCCTCGGCCAGCAGCCCGCGGGTCAGCCCGCCGGGCCCCGGCCCGATCTCCAGCACGTCGGCGCCCGCGATTTCCCCCGCCGCGCGCGCGATCCGCGCGGTCAGGTTCAGGTCGAGCAGGAAGTTCTGGCCCAGCGACTTGCGCGCCGAGAGCCCGTGCGCCGCGATCACCTCGCGCAGGGGGGGCAGGCTGTCGATCCCGCTCATGCGGCGGCGCGGGCGACGGCCATGCGCGCGGCCAGCCGCAGCGCCTCGATCGTCGAGGTGGGGTTGGCCACCCCCTTGCCGGCGATGTCCAGCGCGGTGCCGTGATCGGGCGAGGTGCGGATGAAGGGCAGGCCCAGCGTCACGTTCACGCCCCGGTCGAAATCCAGCGTCTTGATCGGGATCAGCGCCTGGTCGTGATACATCGCCACCGCCGCGTCATAGGTGGCCCGCGCGCTGGCGTGGAACATCGTGTCGGCCGACATCGGCCCGGCGAGGTCCAGCCCCTCGGCCCGCAACTCCTCGATCACCGGCGCGATCAGCTCGATCTCCTCGCGCCCCATCTTGCCGCCTTCGCCGGCATGCGGGTTGAGCCCGGCCACCGCCAGCCGCGGCGTCGCCACCGAGAAATCGCGCACCAGCGCCGCATGGGTGATCCGCAGCGTCTCGCGCAGCAACTCGGCTGTCAGCGCTCCCGGCACGTCCTTCAGCGGAATGTGGATCGTCGCCGGCACCACCCGCAGCATGTCGCTGGCCAGCATCATCACCACCCGGTCGACCCCGCCAAGCGCCGCCAGGTACTCGGTATGGCCCGGATAGGCGAACCCCGCCCCGTCCTGCAGCGCCTTCTTGTGGATGGGGGCGGTACAGACGGCGCCGGCGAACCCGTCCTGCACCAGCTTCACCGCGCGGGCGATCACGTCGATCACGCCCTGCGCATGGGCCGGATTGGGCTGGCCGGGGGTCAGTGCGCCCTCGAACCGGTGCGGCAGCACCGGCAGGCCGCGGGGCAGGGCGGAGAGGCACCCCTCGGGGCTGTCGATCTCGACCACGCGGGCGCCCTCGGGCAGGTGGTCGGGGTCACCGATCAGGAAGAAGGGCAGCCGCCCCTGCAGCCGCTCCCACGCCCGCACCGCCAGTTCCGGGCCCACCCCGGCCGGTTCGCCACAGGTCAGCGCGATGGGTGCGGTCATCTCAGCTCGACGATCCGGGCCTCGGCGCGCAGTTGTTCCAGGTAACCGTTGGCCAAGGAATCGAGCTGCCGGTTGCGGATGAAGTTGGTCAGCTGCTCGGCCGTGGGGCCCTCGCCGCCGTCGACAATGGGGGTCCGCTCGCACAGCATCAGGAAGACCAGCGTCTGCCCGTTCGAGCGGGTCAGCCGGGTCGACACCTCGCCGGGATCGAGATTGGCCAGTTCGCGCGCCACGTCCTGCGGGATCTCGTTCGGCGCCTTCTTCTCGCGCGCCAGCACCTCGGGCGGCTGGCCCTTGGCGATGCCGTAAAGGTCGTCGCAGACATCCACGTCGGCCTCGACATTGGCGGCGCGCTGCCGGGCTTCCTGGCTCTGCCCGCCGGCGATGTAGTACATGGCGTATTCGATCGAGGAATAGCGCGGCGTCGGCACGGCGGTCTCGGCGATGTCGCGCAGCTGCAGCAGCACGATCGCCCGTTCGGTCGGCAGCGGTGCCGACACCTCGCCGGGCGACAGGCCCAGCACCACGGGGCGCAGCGGCTCGGGCAGCTCGTCGACCGAGGTCCAGCCCATCTGCCCGCCGCTGTCGGCCGAGGGCGAGGCCGAATAGCGCCGCGCGGCGGCGGCGAACTCGGCCAGGCTGGTGATCCGCGCCAGCTCCTCGGCGCGTGCCATCGCTTCCTGCCCGCCGCCCTGCGGAATGGGCAGCACGATCTCGGACAGCAGCACCGTCACGCCCGAGGTGCCGGTCATCGCCAGCTTGGCGCGCTCCATGTCTTCCTCGCTCACGTCGACGGTATTGCCGAACTTCGCGCGCACCACCTCGCGCCAGGTGACGCCGGCCCGCACGAAGGCACGGAACGAGCTTTCGTCGACCCCCGCGGCGCCAAGGCTCTGCACCATCTGGTTGGCCGACATGTTGCCCCGCTGGGCGAATTCTTCCATCGCCGCGTCGACCACCTCCTCGGTGACCTGGATGCCGTCCACCTTGGCCGCGCCGAGCTTGAGCCGGTCCTCGACCAGCTGCTCCCGCGCGATCTCGATCGGGTCGCCCGGCGTGCGGAACAGCGTCAGCATCCGCGCCCGCTGCTCGATCTCGAACCGGGTCACGGCCTGTTCGTTGACCTTGATCACCGGTTCGAAAAGGCCCTGGGCCCCGGCCTGCGGCGCCGGCACCAGGAACAGCGCGGCGGCCAGCGTGGCCATGGCGGCTTTGAAGACAACAATTCGCATAGAGACGTCCATTCCGGTTAGTTGTTGCAGGTTCTGACGTAGCTTTTGTCGCTCGTCTTCGTGGTGAAGCCCCTGAGCCCGACCGTCAAGCTAATATCGGTCGAGGGCTCAAGGATCGTCGATGAGGTAAAGCGCCGCGAGGCCGCGAGACGGACCTCGACACATTCGTTGGTGTAGGTCAGCCCAAGCCCGGCGCGCACGCTTTCGTCGCTGGCAATGTCATAGCGCCAGTTGGCGTTGCCCGTCCAGTGCCGCGACAGCCGGTAGGAGGCGTCGATGGCCCATTCCGAGATCGTCGTCGGCCGGTTCTCGGCCACGTCGCGGCCCAGCCAGATATAGGTGGCGCTCAGGCTGGCAAGGCGGTTCTGCCAGCTTGCGCGCGCCTCGGCCTTGGTGGTGTTGAACGTCTCGTCGAACAGGCCCCGCGCCGTCAGCACCAGCCCGTTGCCGGTCTTGACCTGCCCGGCCACCAGCATGTCCGAAACCTTGCTGTTGAGGCCCGAGGAACTGGTGAAACTGTTCAGGCCGCTGAGCTCGAGCTGATCCTCGTCACGCACCAGCTGCCCCATCGCCAGCGAGGTCTGCAGGCCCGACCGGTCGAACCGGGTCCAGCTTACGCCATAGGCCGCCACCATGCCGCGCTCGCGCCGGTCCGGCGCGGTAAAGCGCGAGGTCGAGAACAGGTTGCCCTCGTCGAACTCGATCCGGGTGCTTTCGTCGTTGGGGATGAACGGGTTCTCGCCGCCGGTCCACGAGAATTGCACGATCGGCTCGATCACGTGGGTCGAGTGGCCCGACATGGCATTGATCAGCGGCCAGCGCAGCTCGACCGCGACGGTGGGGGTGACCTCGGTCGCCTCCGACAGGCTGGTCAGCCCGGCCTGCCGTATCTCGAAATGGTCGATGGCGACGCCGGTGCGCACATGCGCCAGCACACCGCCCGGCAGGGTCCAGTTGCGGTGCCAGTCGGCGCTCAGCGTCAGCCGGCCCACGTCACGCCCGTCGGCCCAGGGGTCAAGGTCCGGCCCGTCGCTGATCAGCCCGGACGAGCGGATATGCGAATGCGCCAGCATCCCCAGGCGGATTTCCCCGCCGCCTGTCCAGTTGGGGTGCAGGCGCCGTTCCCACTCGGCATTGGTGACCAGCGTCGGCAGGGTCGAATTCTGCTCGCCCACCCGCAGGCTGTGGAAATGGGTGATCGCGCCCCTTACATAGCTGTCGCGCCGGGCCCGCTCGATCTCGAGCTCGCTGTCCAGCCGGTCCTTCTCGTAATAGGAATAGTCCAGCAGGTAGGCGTCGTCGTTCACCGTTTCGATGTCGAAACGCAGGGTGAAATCGCCCGGCAGGGTGAATTCGCCCTCGCCGAAAAGGTATCCCCGCCGGCTTCGCGTGCCCAGATCGTCGTCGGAAATCGCGCCCTCGAACTCGATCCGCCCGTTGCGGAAGGCCTGCCGATAGCGCAGTTCCAGCGTCGTGCTCTCGGTGGTCACGAAGGGCGTGACCGTCAGGTCCTTGTGATCGCCCAGCCGGATGAAATAGGGCACCCGGACCCCGGTGCCCAGCAGCGACGAGTTGTAGAAGGACGGCACCAGGAAGCCGGTGGCGCGCTCAAGCGAGGGATCGGGCAGGCGCAGCCGCGGCAGGTAGAAGATCGGCGTGTCCAGCACCCGGAACTGGGCATCCTCGAAATAGAGCTGCTTTTCCTCCTGGTCGTGGATCACCCGCCGCGCCCGGATCTGCCAGAGCGGCGCGCGCCCCGTCTCGCACACCCGGCAGGAGGTGACGGAGACCTTCACGAGCTGGTTGTAGCGCCCGGCCGAGCGGTTCAGCTCCTGCGCCGCCAGCTGCACGTGGTCGCCCATGACGATCCGCGCGCCCCGCAGGATGCCGTTGCGCAGCTCCTTGTCGATCTCGCCCGACGAGGCCAGGATGACCGACTCGCCGTCCTCGTGGATGACGATCGGCCCGCTCAGGATCAGCGTGTCGTCGGTGCGGTCATAGATGATCCCCTCGGCCTGAAGCCGCGTGCCGTCATAGAGCGCCTCGACATTGCCGGTGGCGACCAGCCGCTCGTTGCCTTCCATGTAGACATCGTCGGCGACCAGCACGGCGGGCGGGGGCGGGGCGCCGGTCTGGCCTGTCGTCTGGCCGTCCGCCCGGCTGCCGGTCTGCGCCGTGGCCACGCCCGACCCGGCCAGCGCCATCCCCAGCACCAGAAGACATATTACGGCAGCACCCCTCATCCGTCCTCCATATGCAAAAGGATGCCCGTCGCCAATAGTATTGAGGCCACAGGGGGCGCCCATGCCGCAAGAAGTATGGGTATTTCGCCATTCTCCCCCAATATCTGGGCGAAGTTCCGGATGTAATGCAGGCCGAATCCCAGCAGCACCGCCGTCAGCACCGAAACGCCGGTATTCGACAGCCGCGCGTGGCGCATGGTGAAGGCGGCCGAGATCATCACCAGCGCCATCATGAACAGCGGCCGGGCCAGCTCCATCTGGAACCACATGGCATAGCGCCGCGCGGAAAACCCCGCCTCGTCAAGCTGGTCGATAAAGCCGGGCAGGTCCCAGATCGGGATGAACTCGGGCTTGCCGAACGTGTCGATGATCCGGTCCTGCGTCAGCGCCGAACTCAGGCGCAGCGTTTCGGCCGTCTCGGCGGCCGCCTCGGGGTTGTCGCCGCGCGACAGGTCCCAGATCTTGGCGTCGTAGAGCATCCACTCGCCCTTCGACAGCCGCGCCGCCTGCGACATGATCCGCTTGGCGGGCCGGCCGTCGGGGTCGAAGTCGATGAAGGTGGTGTCGAACAGCACCGTCAGGTCGGAACTGGCGCGCTCGGCATGGATCACCGTCTGCCCCTCGGGGCTGCCCTGCCTGAGCCAGAGGCCCTCGGAGGCGATGACCATGATCGCCGCGCCGCCGCCCACGTGGCTGTTCACCAGGTCGTTGTAACGCTTGGCCGAGGCCGCGACGATCGGGTTCAGCATCGTCACCGACAACAGCCCGATCAAAAGCGCCACCCCCACCGGCGCGGCCAGGCTGCGCAGCGCCGACCGCCCGGTCGCCCGCACCACCACCAGCTCCGACGACCGCGCCAGCCGGATATAGAGGCCCACCGTCGCCAGCACGATCACCAGCGGCAGGATCTCGTAATTGGCCGAGGGCAGGTTCAGCAGCACGATCTCCAGCACGTCGCCGAAGGGCAGGTTGGGGAAATCCTGCAACTCGTCGACAAGGTCGATCAGCGCCAGAAGCACCAGGAAGATCGAGAAGACCAGCATCACCGACCAGAAGAACTTGCGCGCGAAATAGGCGTCCAGCATCATGGCGCGCCCCCCGAGGATGCCCGCCGTCGCCATGGCACCAGCCGCCGCAACAGCCCGGGCCGGGCGGCGAAATACAAGAGGATCAGCGTGGTCACGAAGCCTATGCCGGCGGGCAGGTACATCAATGGCCACATTGCCGGCTGGCTGATCACCACCCCGGTGATACTGCCCTCGACCAGCTTGATGCCCACCAGCAGCACGAAGGCGATCAGGATCTGCCACCAGACGCCGAACCGGCTGAAGCTGCCCAGAAGCAGCGTGGCGAACCCGATCAGCGCCGCGACGATGCACATCAGCGCCTGCGTGAACCGGCTGTGCAGGGTGAACTGCAGCTGCCCCTCGCTGGCGCCCGTCACCTCCATCACCTCCTCGGGCCGGATCATCAGGTCGGCGGTATGGGCGAACTCCACCTTGTTCAGGTTGGTGGGGTTCTGCGCGATCAATCGGCTGATATCATAGGAGAAATCGTCGAAATGCGTGGTGAAGAGCCGCTTGCCCTCGGCCCTGAGCGTCTGCGCCAACCCCTTCACCATCACCAGCTTCGTGCCGCCCCCTTCCTGCACCAGGTAGGCCAGCGTCGAGGTATAGGTCACCGGGCTTTCCGGGTAGCGCCGGTCCGACAGGAACACGTCGCGCAGCTCGCCCTCGGGGCTGATGTCGCGGATGTAGAAGGTGATGCCGGGGGCAGGGTGCAGGAACTCGCCCTCCTCCAGGAACCGTGCCGACACGCTCTGCCGCACCTCCGCCTCGCGCTGGCGCAGCTCGCTCAGGCTGGTCGGGATCAGGTAATGGCTGAGCAGCGACATGATCAGCGCGATGATCACGCCGAACACCGCCGCCGCCTTGATCAGCCGAAGCGGCGAATACCCCGTCGCCTGCACCACCGTCAGCTCGCTCTCCGTCGACAGCCGGTTGGTGACATAGACCGCCCCGGCAAAGGCCGCGATCGGCAGCACCATGCCGATGACGCCGGGGAGGGTAAGCGCGGTGAACTCGAGAAAGACCCAGGCCGGCTGCCCGTCGCCCACCAGCCGGTCGAACATCCGCACCGCCTTGTTGATCCAGAAGATCGACACCAAGACAAGCGAGAAGAATCCGAACAGAACCATGAATTGCGACAGCATATACCTGTCGAATCTGGTCATGCTCTAAACCCCCCAAGGTTCGTCTTTTCAGGCAACTTACCGGAATTGATCACGGGGGAAAACTGCTAACTGGCCAAGCCGGCACAGCCGCGCTAGGACTCTGCCCAACCACAGGGATTTGAGGAGCAGCCGATGACCACCCCCGCCGCCGTGACCATCACCGAGACCGATATCGACGCCATCGCCGAATTCGAGGGCCGCGTCGCCGTCTTCGTCACCCCCGACGGCAAGCTCGACCCCGGCGCGCGGCGCGCCAACCGGCTGACCAGGGGCGCGGTGGGCCGCATGGCCGAGGCCGAGAGCTGGGGCAAGATGAAGCCCGGCGATGTCCGGACATTGGCCTGGCCCGCCGGCATGAAGGCCGAGGCGCTCGACGTGGTCTGCCTGCCCCGCAATGCCGACGTGGCCGAGGCCCGCAAGGCCGGCGTGGCGCTTGGCCGCCTCAAGGGCGAGGCCGCGCTGCTGGTGCTGGCGAACCCGGTGCGCCGCGCCGCCGAGATGCTGCTGGGCCTCGTCCTGCGGGGCTACGAGTTCACCGCCCACAAGACCGCCGAGCGCGACGCGCCCAAGGGCATCACCGTCATGACCGGCAAGCCCGACGAGTTGAAGGAGGCCGCCGCCCCCCACCTCACCGCGGCCGAGGGCGTCTTCCTCACCCGCGACCTTGTCAGCGAACCGGCCAACCACCTCACGACCGAGGAATTCGCCAGCCGCATCAAGGGGTTGGAGAAATCCGGACTGAAGGTCAAGATCCTCGACGAGGACGAGATGCGCAAGCTGGGCATGCACCTGCTGCTGTCGGTGGGCCATGGCAGCGCCATGCCCTCGAAGCTGGCCATCATGGAATGGATGGGTGGCAAGAAGGGCGACGCGCCGCTGGCACTGGTGGGCAAGGGCGTCGTCTTCGACACCGGCGGCATCAGCCTCAAGCCCGCCGCCGGGATGGAGGAGATGACCATGGACATGGGCGGCGCCGGCGTCGTCACCGGCGTCATGCACACGCTCGCCGCGCGCAAGGCCAAGGCCAACGTGGTGGGCCTCGTCGGGCTGGTCGAGAACATGCCCTCGGACCGCGCCACCCGCCCCGGCGACGTGGTCACCTCGATGAAGGGCGACACGGTCGAGATCATCAACACCGACGCCGAGGGCCGGCTCGTGCTGGCCGACGTGCTGTGGTACGCGCAGGAGACGTACAAACCCTCCGGCATCGTCGACCTCGCCACCCTCACGGGCGCCATCATCATCGGGCTGGGCCATGACAAGGCCGGCGTCTTCTCGAACGACGATGCCTTCTGCAACAGCTTCCTCAAGGCGGCCGATGCCGAGGGCGAGGGCGCCTGGCGCATGCCGATGGGCGACAGCTATGACAAGCAGCTGAAATCCGCCATCGCCGACATGAAGAACGTGGGCGGCCGGCCCGCCGGCTCGATCACGGCTGCGCAGTTCCTCCTGCGCTTCGTGCAGGAGGGCACGCCCTGGATTCACCTCGACATCGCCGGCGTGGCGCGCGTGGGCGAAGACACCACCTACGCGCCCAAGGGCTCCTCGGGCTGGGGCGTCCTCTCGCTCAACCGCATGATCGCGGACAATTACGAAGGCAAGTGATGGGGGCGGCCTATTTCTATCACCTGACCCGCCGCCCGCTCGAGGCGACCCTGCCCATGCTTCTGGGCAAGGCGCAGGAGGCGGGCTGGCGGGTCGCGGTCCGGGGCAGGGCGGTCGCGCGGATGGAATGGCTCGACGAGAAGCTCTGGCTGGGGCCGGAGGAGGGGTTTCTCCCCCACGGCCTCGCCACCGCGCCCCATGCCGCGCGCCAGCCGATCCTGCTGACCACCGGGACTGACAGCCCCAACGATCCGCATTGCGTCATGACCATCGACGGCGCCGAGGTCGCGCCGGAAGAGGTCCAGCGCCTCGACCGCGTCTGCGTGCTGTTCGACGGCAATGACGAGGCCGCGCTGCAGACGGCGCGCGGCCAGTGGAAGGCCCTGACCGATGCCGGCTGTTCGGCACAATACTGGTCGGAAGAGTCAGGCCGGTGGGAGAAAAAGGCCGAAAAATAAAGCCTTACGGCCTAATCTTGACGCCACCCGATATCTTTAAAAGATTTCGCCCCGCTTTCTTTTCAAGAAAGCGCCCCCATCCCTCACTCAAGCCACCTGACAGGCTCCCGGTTGCAGAACACCACGACCTGCCCGCCGTTGAGCGCCGCGCGAAACCCGCGCCGCCGCACCTCGCGCAGGAACACGTCCATGCCCGCAAACCGCTCCACGTCCCGCGCCTTGCGGCGGATCACGCCACCCTGCTGCACCGCCTTGGAGGCGAATAGATCGTTGAGCCAAAGCTCCGGCGACAGGGGAGAGTTGCGGTTGTCCATGGGCCAAAGCCTGCCCCGGACGTGGTTAAGGCACGGTAAAGCGCGTCAGCGTGTCAGCACCAGCGTCCCGTTGGTGATCTCGACGCTGGTGAACCGCTGCAGGTACTCCATCCCCAGAAGCGACTGGTCCAGCTCGCCCTCGTTGACCACCGCGCGCACGTCCTCGTCGACCAGCGGCCCCACCTCGACCCGCTCCAGCCGCACCGGCGCCGTGCGCACCTCGCCATTGGCGGTATAGGCCCGGCCGACGAAGGAAAGCTCCTCGGTCGCCAGCCCGGCCGTTTCCGCATCCGCCTTGGTCAGCACGATCTGGCTCGCCCCGGTATCGACCACGAAACGGATCGGCGCGCCGTTCACGTCGGCCGTCAGGTAGTAATGCCCATCCGCCGCGCGGGGCAGTTCGATCCGCCCGTCCTCGGCCACAACGGCCTGCCCGGGCATGACCGTGTTGCGGATATCGCCCCAGAGGCCCACCGCGGCGATCACGCCGACGAAGATCAATGCCCAGATGATCGCCTGCTGGGTGATCTTGCCAAGGGAATTGCGGTTCTGCGCGAAGAACCAAAGCACCACGGCGCTGCCCAGCAGCACGAGGTAGAAGAGGCGGGCATAATCGAATTCGCTCATGCGTCGGATATAGTCCTGCACGCGGCGGTTGGGAAGGTCACGCCGCCAGCCCGAAGCCGCGCAGCCCGTCGAGGACGAACTGCACCGCCAGCGCCGCCAGCAGCATGCCCAGCAGGCGGGTGACCACGTTGATCCCCGTCCGCCCCAGCGCCCGCTCCAGCAGCCCGGCGGTCAGGAACAGCACGAAGACGATCCCCAGCACCGTCAGCATCACGCCCACCACCCAGGCCAGCCCCTCCAGCCCCGGCCGCTGCCCGGCCAGCAGGATCACCGAGGCGATCGAGCCCGGCCCGGCAATCAGCGGAATGGCCAGCGGAAAGACCGAGGGGTCGTCGCTGTCGTCATCCTCCTCCTCGGCCTGTGCCGTGCCCTCGCGCCGCTTGGTGCGCCGCTCGAACAGCATGTCGAGCGCGGTCAGGAACAACAGGATGCCGCCGGCGATGCGGAAGGCGGGCATCGAGATGCCGACGAAGCCCAGCACCGCCTCGCCGAAGGCGGCGAACACGATCAGGATCAGGGCCGAGGTGATGCAGGCGCGCAGCGCGATGGCCCGGCGGCGGGCGCCCGTCATGCCCTGCGTCAGCGCCACGAAGAGCGGCGTCATGCCGACCGGGTCGATGATGACCACGAGGGTCACGAAGGCGGTGATGAGAAACCCGGTATCCATGGGGCTACCATTGCAGATGGGGGCGGTGGGGGGAAGGCGCGTCGGTCATCCGCACCGACGCAATACCGACAAAATACCGACGTTATACCGACGTTGGAAATCCGGCCATTTCAGGGCCGTCACCCCTCGGCCCGCTCCAGCTTTTCCAGCGCAGTCATCCACAGCGCCTCGGCCCGGTCGAGCCCGTTCATCACCTCGGCATATTTCTTCTGCCACTCGGCCATGTCCCCGGCGCGGGTCTCGTCGTAAAGCTCCGGATCGGCCAGTTTCCTGGATATCCGGTCGCGCATTTCATGAAGCTTTTCAACGCGTTCCTCGCATTTCCTCACCTCCTGCCGCATGGCGAGGAGGGCATCCCGCGAGGGGCGCTTCACCTTCTCCGCCTTGGACCGCGGCGCCGCCTTCTCCTCGCCATTCCCGCCGAGCAGCATCTGCCGGTACGCCTCCAGATCCCCGTCATAGGGCCGCACCCGCCCGTCCTTCACCAGCCACAGCCGGTCCGCCACGAGGCTCAGCAAGTGCATGTCATGGCTCACCAGGATCACCGCCCCGGTATAGGCCGTCACCGCCTCCACCAGCGCCTCGCGGCTCTCGATATCGAGGTGGTTGGTGGGCTCGTCGAGGATCAGCATATGCGGCGCATCGAGCGTCGCCAGCAAGAGCGACAGCCGTGCCTTCTGCCCGCCCGACAGCCGCCCGGCCTCGGTATCCGCCTGCTCGGCGCCGATGCCGAAACCGCCCAGCCGCGCGCGCAGCTTGCCCGGCGCCTCGCCCGGCCGCATCCGGCGGATATGGTCGAGCGGTGTTTCGTCGGGGCGCAACTCCTCGAGCTGGTGCTGGGCGAAATACCCCACCCGCAGCTTGGAGGAGGCGTGCATCTGCCCCTCCATCGCCTCAAGTTTGCCCGCCAACAGCTTGGAAAGCGTCGATTTCCCCTCGCCGTTGCGGCCCAGCAGGGCGATCCGGTCATCCTGGTCGATCCGCAGGTCGAGCCGCTTCAGAACCGCGCGCCCGTCATACCCCACCGCGGCGTCCTCGAGCCGCAGGATCGGCGGCGACAGCTCCTCCGGCTCGGGGAAGGAAAACGCCCGGAGCGCGGCCTCCTGCGGCCGGGTGATCGGCTGCATCTTCGACAACGCCTTGATCCGCGCCTGCGCCTGTTTCGCCTTGTCGGCCTTGTAGCGGAACCGGTCGACGTAGGATTGCAGATGCGCCCGCCGCGCCTCCTGCTTCTTGGCCTCCGACTCCGCCGCGGCCAGCTTGGCGGCGCGGGTCTCGGAGAACCGGTCATAGCCGCCCTGGTATAGCGTCAGCTTGCGGTCCTCGAGGTGCAGGATCGCCCCCACCGCCCGGTTCAAAAGCCCGCGATCGTGGCTGATGATCAGCACGGTATGCGGATAGCGGGCGAGGTAATTCTCGAGCCACAAGGCGCCTTCGAGGTCGAGATAGTTGGTCGGCTCGTCGAGCAGCAGCAGGTCCGGCGCCGAGAACAGCACCGCCGCCAGCGCCACGCGCATCCGCCAGCCGCCCGAGAAGGCCGAGCAGGGCATCGCCTGCTCCTCGTCGGTGAAGCCCAGCCCCTTGAGGATCGACGACGCCCGCGCCTCGGCCGACCACGCGTCGATATCGGCCAGCCGCGTCTGGATCTCGGCGATCCGGCCCGCCTCGGTCGCGGTCATCGATTCCTCAAGCAATTCAGCGCGTTCCGTGTCGGCCTTCAACACCGTATCCAGAAGCGACACCTCGTTGCCCGGCACTTCCTGGTCGACCCCGCCGATGCGGGCGCGCTTGGGCAGGCTGATCTCGCCCCCCTCCAGCGCCAGCTCGCCCCGGATCAGCCGGAAGAGCGTGGTCTTGCCGGTGCCGTTGCGTCCGACCATGCCCACCTTGTGCCCCTCGGGGATCACCGCCGAGGCGTGTTCGATCAGGGGGCGGCCCGCCACCGAATAGGATATGTCGTCAATCCGCAGCATGGCCCCCGCATGCCCCATCCCGCCGGCATGGTCAATCGCGGCTTTTCAATCACTATCCCCCATGCTATCGGAGCCGCGATCTTTCGGCGCGGGCGCATTGCCCCCGCGCGCATAACCCAAGGAAAAGAGGCTGACATGGCTGTCGAACGCACGCTGAGCATCATCAAACCCGATGCCACCAACCGGAACCTGACCGGCAAGATCAACGCCAAGTTCGAGGAGGCGGGCCTGCGCATCGTCGCCCAGAAACGCATCCACCTGACCAAGGCACAGGCCGGCGTGTTCTACGCTGTCCACAAGGAACGCCCGTTCTACGATGAGCTGTGCGAATTCATGGCCAGCGCGCCGGTCGTCGTGCAGGTGCTGGAAGGCGAGGGCGCCATCGCCAAGAACCGCGACGTGATGGGGGCCACCAACCCCGCGGATGCGGCGCCGGGCACGATCCGGGCGGAATTCGCTGAATCCGTCGGCGAGAACTCGGTTCACGGGTCGGATGCACCGGAAACCGCGGCGGTCGAAATCGCCTATTTCTTCTCGGGTCTCGAACTGGTCGGCTAAGCGCCGTCCCTACTGCCCCGTTCGGATTGGCCGCGCCTGTCAAAGGGGGCGGCCTTTTCGTTTTTGCGCCGCGCTCAGATGGCGGCGAAGTCGTTGAACACGCGGGTCGTACTTGTGACGCGCGGCGAATTGGGTGTGGATTTCGTCGGGTTCTGGGGCTTGGGTTTGCCCTTGTCCGGCGGCGGTGTCGCTGTCTTGGCCATGCTCGGCTCCCTACTCTTTACAGAGCGCGGCTGACTTGCGCCAACCGGCGCCCTTGTCACAAGGCTTTCATAAAGAAGAGTGCGAATCTACACTTTTCCACAGGCTCAATCGGCCAGATGGGCGAACTTGTTGCCTAAATATCAACAATCTAGGCGATCGATCACCGTTACCCCGCTGGATTGGAAACCATCCATCTCGCGCAGGGCCGCCGCCGCGCCCGAAAGCGGAATGGTGCGGGTGACCAGCCGCGACGGGTCAAGCCGGCCGGCCGCGATCATCTCGAACAGCGCCGAAAACCGCGTCGCGCCGATGCCGCGCGTGCCGTGCAGGGTCAGCTGCCGGGCATAGACCAGCTCCAGCAGGGGCAGGGGCGGGGTGGCGTGCGCGCCCACCGGCATCCCGATCTGCACATGCCGGCCCATCTTGCGCAGGGAGCGCAGGGAATTCTCGAAGGTCGCGGTGATCCCCAGCCCCTCGACCGAGACATGCGCGCCGCCTCGCGTGATCTCGCGCACCGCCGCGCCGACATCGCCGTCGCTCGCGTTGACCGTGGCCGTGGCGCCGAATGCCTCTGCCATCTTCAGCGCGTCCGAGTTGATATCCACCGCCACCACCGGCGCCCCCAGGGCCGCGCCGATCATGATCGCCGACAGGCCCACGCCGCCGCAGCCATGCACCGCCAGCCACTCCCCGGGCTGCAAGCGCCCCCGGTCGACCACGGCGCGAAAGGCGGTGGTCACGCGGCAGCCCATCCCGGCGGCAGCGGTGTAGTCGACATTCTCGGGCAGGCGCACGAGGTTGAAATCGGCCCGGCGGATCACCACCCGCTCGGCAAAGGCGCCCCAGCCGGTGAAGCCGATCACCTCCTGGTGGTTGCAGATCGTGGGCTCGCCGCCGCGGCAATCGGGGCAGGTGCCACAGCCCAGGATGAAGGGCGCCGTGACCCTGTCACCCACGGCAAAGGCGCGCACGTCCTGGCCGGTTTCGAGGATTTCGCCCGCGAATTCATGCCCCATCACGTGCGGCAGCGCCACGTCCGGGTCGGCGCCCTTCCACGCGTGGTGATCGGACCGGCACACGCCACAGGCGCGCACCGCCACGACGGCCCCGTCGCGCGGGCAGGTCGGGTCGGGGACGGTTTCGAGCGGAAGCTCGCCGTCATATTCCATCATCAGGGCGGCTTTCATACGATATCTTAACCTTGTGTGTTTGAATTGCGCCGGAGCCACCGCGTGGCCTGCCTGCGGATTTGAGTATTTTTGGAAAGATGAAGCAAGGGGCGGCGCGCGCCGACAGGCTCCGGCATTAACCTTTCGTTCATGTTTCGGCAGCGGTCATCCTGGCCACGAGCGGGGCGAACCATGTCCACCTCCGGGCCGCGGCGTCGTTGACGATGAGGTTCTTCTTGCGCGTGTAGACCGGCGCATCGAGCTGGAAGAGCTTGCCCTCGGCCACGTAGGGCTCGGCCAGCGCGCGGGGCAGGTAGGCCGAGCCGCCCCTGTCCAGCATGGTCTGCAGCGCCCACCACGAGCTGTCGAGGCTGACCCTCGCCACCCCCGCGCCGTAATAGGTTTCGGCATGTTGGCGGCGGTACTCGGCGCCGTGATCGACGAAGATATAGAACGGCCCCTTGTCGATCGGCGTGTCCGGCTGGTCGGAATAGAGCACCAGCTCCTCGGCCGGCAGGGGGTGCACCGTCTGGTTGCCGCGGGTGACCGAGTCGAAGGTCAGGATCACGTCGACCATGCCGTTGGCCAGCCATTCCTCGAGATCCCGCGCGCTGCCCTGCAGGACGGAAACGGCCATCTCGGGGCTGCCCGACAGCACCCCGTCGAAGAAGTCGCGCCCCGGCCCGTGCCACAGCTCGCGGTCGCAGCCGAAGGTACAGACCGAGGCCAGCCCGGCCGGCAGGCTGGTTTCGAGCTGCGCCTGTCGCCAGAGCCCGGTCATGATCCGGGCATAGCGCAACAGTCGCGTGCCCGCCGGGGTCAGCGTGGTGCCCGATTTCTGGCGGTTCAGCAGTTGCTGGCCAAGCCCGTCCTCCAGTGTCTGCAGCCGGGCCGTGACGGTCGACTGGGTGACATGCAGCACCTGCGAGGCCCGGACGAGGCTGCCGGTGTCGACGATGGCAAGGAAGGTCTGCAGCGCGGTGATGTTCATGGGGGCGGGCCTCACAATTCGAATATCCCGAACTTATTCCGCAAAACAATTCGTTTTCAAGAATTGAGATTCTGTGGCACCCCTGACGGTGCGACAGGATGCGAAAACAGGAGATGCGACATGGTTCGGCAGACCCACGGGCTTGCACCCAGACAGGATTTCATCTCGGCCATGCGCCGCGTGGCGGCCTCGGTCACGGTGGTGACGAGCGACGGCCCGGCGGGCCGGGCAGGCGCCACGGTCAGCGCCTTCTCCTCCGTCTCGGCCGACCCGCCCACCGTGCTGGTCTGCCTTGCCGCGCAAAGCCGGATCGCGGGGGTGGTGCAGGAAAACGGGCGGTTCTGCGTCAACGTCCTGCCCGAGGGCTTCGCCGACGTCGCCGACCGCTTTGCCGGGCGGCACGACGGGATCGTGCCCGACCGGTTCGACGGGATCGAGATGTTCGCCCTCCGCGGCGAGGCGCCGGTGATCGACGGGGCCACCGCCTTTCAATGCGGCCTGCAGCAGGTGGTGCGCTCCGGCAGCCACGTGATCATACTGGGTCATGTGCAACATGTGCTGGATGGCGCCGCGCCGCCGCTCGCCTATCGCGAGGGGGCCTATCACCGGGTCGTGCCGCACGCCCATGCCGGATGAAGGAGCAGGAGAGATGGAAGACTACAACATGCTGATCGGCGGCCAGTGGGTCGCCGCCTCCGACGGGGGCCGGTTCGAGACGGTGAACCCCGCCACCGGAAAAGCCTGGGCCACCGCGCCCGAGGCCACGGCAGAGGACATCGACCGGGCGGTGAAAGCGGCCCACGCGGCCTGTTACGAGGGCCCCTGGTCGCGCATGACCCCCACCGAGCGGGGCCGCTGCCTGCGCAAGCTGGGCGACCTGCTGGCCGACCGGTCGGAGGAGCTGGGCGAGATCGAGACGCGCGACAGCGGCAAGATGTTCAAGGAAACCCGCTGGCAGGCCAAGTATATCGCCGAGTTCTTCCATTTCTACGCCGGCGCCGCCGACAAGATCGGCGGGGAAACCCTGCCCATCGACAAGCCCGACCTGTTCGTTTTCACCAACCGCGAACCGCTGGGCGTGGTCGCCGCCGTGGTGCCGTGGAACAGCCAGCTGTTCCTGACCGCGGTCAAGATCGGCCCGGCGCTGGCGGCGGGCAACACGGTGGTCCTCAAGGTCTCGGAACAGGCGCCCGCGGCGATCCTCGCATTCGGCCGGCTGATCGCCGAGGCGGGCATTCCCGACGGGGTGGTCAACATCGTCTCGGGCCATGGCGACCCCTGCGGCAAGGCGCTGACCTCGCACCCGCTGGTGGCGCGGATCAGCTTTACCGGCGGGCCGGTGGCGGCGCGGCATGTCATCATGAACTCGGCCAGCAACTTCGCCGAGGTGAGCCTCGAACTGGGCGGCAAGTCGCCCTTCATCGTGTTCGATGACGCGGATCTGGAGAGTGCCGTGAACGGCTCCGTCGCCGGGATTTTCGGCGCATCGGGGCAAAGCTGCGTGGCCGGCTCCCGCCTGATCGTGCACGAGGATGTGGCGGACGACTTCATCGCCCGGATGAAGGGGATCGCCGAGGGCATCCGCATCGGCGACCCGATGGCGGAGGAGACCGAGATGGGCCCGCTCTGCACGAAGGGCCAGATCGAGACCATCGAGCGCGAGATCGCCGGCGCGGTCGCGGAAGGCGCGACCGTGGTCTGCGGCGGCCAGCGGGCCGAGGCGGGGGAGATGTTTTTTCAGCCCACCGTGATCGACTGCCCGTCGCCCGACCTGAAGATCGTCGATACCGAGCTTTTCGGCCCGGTCCTTTGCGTGCTGCGCTTCCGCACGGAGGAGGAGGCGCTGCGCCTGGCCAACGACACCGAGCATGGGCTGGCCGCCGGCATCTTCACCCGCGACAGCGCCCGTGCCCTTAGGATGAGCCGCGCCGTGCGCGCCGGGATCGTCTGGGTCAACACCTACCGGGCGATCTCGCCCGTGGCGGCCTTCGGCGGGGTCAAGGCCTCCGGCTATGGCCGGGAAAGCGGGTTCCAGGCGGTCTACGACTACACCCGCCCCAAGACCGTGTGGATGAACATGTCCGACGAGCCGGTCGGCAACCCGTTCCAGATGCGATGAGAAGGAGAGAGTGATGAAGTTCCATTTGGCAATCAACCTCGAACGCATGAGCCCCGAGACGGACATGCGCGAGGTGCGCGACCACACGCTCGAGATGGTGAAGATGGCCGATGCGGCCGGGTTCGAGATCGCCTGGGCGGCCGAGCACCACGCGCTCGAGATGACCATCGCGCCCAACCCGTTCCAGATCCTGACATGGTGGGGCGAGCATGCCAAGAACATCCGGCTGGGCATCGGCGTGGTGAACGCCGCCTACTGGCACCCGATCAACCTGGCCGGCGAGGCGGCGATGCTGGACCTGCTGAGCGACGGACGGCTGGAATTCGGCATCGGATCAGGGGCTTACCAGCGAGAGTTCGACCGGATGAAGCCTGGCCTCGATCAGAAGGATAGCTGGCGTTACATGCAGGAAATGCTGCCCGTGGTGCAGAAGCTCTGGGCGGGCGATTATGCCCATGATGGCGAGTACTGGCAGTTCCCCACCGCCACGTCCTGCCCCAAGCCGGTGCAGCAGAAGGTGCCGGTCTGGGTGGCGGCCCGCGCGCCGATCACCTTCGACTATGCGGTCGAGCATGACTGCGACATCCTGAGCTGGCCGCTGACCATGCCGCTGTCGGAGGTGCAGACCTATCGCCGCCGGCTCGACGAGGCGGTCGAGAAGGCAGGCAAGCCGTTCAGGGGTACATGGGCCGTGATGCGCCATGCGGCCGTCTACGAGACCGAGGCGGACCGGAAGGCGGCGATGGGTTCGATCCGACACGTGCTGGGACAGTTCGGCAACCTGATGATGAAAAAGGGCGAGGTTATCAATGGCTTCCCGGAGCAAATTCCACTGGAGGAGCTGGATGGCAATGCCCGCGTCGACCCCGAGATGCTGGAAGAAAACCTGATGTTCGGCAGCCCCGAGCAGGTGATCGGGAAACTGAAGGCGCACGAGGCCGTGGGCGCCGATGCCTTCGTCTACTACGCCTCTATGGGCATGGACATGGCCCAGCAGAAACGCTCGCTGCAGCTGTTCATCGACAAGGTGATGCCCGAGTTCGCGGAAAAGGAGGTGGCCCATGCCGGCTGAGATCAGGCGCACGCTTCTGCAGGTGCAGACCACCTACAAGGAAGGCTGGAAGGAGGTGGCGACGCCCACCAAACTGGTGGCTGCGCTGGCGGTGATCCGCAACCCGTGGTTCGGGCGGGAGCACGTCGAAGACCTGAGCCCCGAGGTGCAGGATATCTGCCCCCAGATCGGCAGGCTGCTGACCGAGATGCTGCTCGACGTGACCGGTGACACGCTGGAGGGCTGCGGCAAGGCCGCGGTGGTGGGCATGGGCGGCGAGGTCGAACATGCGCAGGCGCTGACCCATTCGCTGTGGTTCGGCAACCAGCTGCGCGATGCGATCAAGGCGAAGTCCTACCTCGCCTTCACCAACGGTCGGGGCGGGGCAGGGCAGCCGATCATGATCCCGCTGATGCACAAGGACGATGCCGGCATGCGCTCGCATTACCAGACGATCCATCTAAACATCCCCGATGCGCCGGCCCCCGACGAGGTGGTCATCGCGCTCGGCGCCTCGGTGGGCGGGCATCCGAACCACCGGATCGGCGACCGCTATGCCGATCTGCGGGCGATGGGGCATGACGTCGACAACCCGGCTGGTGTCTGACGGCGGCGGCGGCGGCGCGGGTATATTGCCATTCCTTGCAAATGGCCGGTATATGACCCCGCGCTCCGCCTTTTCCGCCCGGCGGCGGCCGGGCGCCGGAGATACGATTGTACGGGACGAGTATGAGCCAGAGTTCACTGCCGCAGGCGGCGATGCAGGACCACGCCGCATTCCTTGCGCAGCGGCATGATTTCCAGACCGATATCGACCGGATCGCCGGTAGCGATACCGTCGGCACCATCCTCGAGACGGTGATGCTGGCGACGAACATGCGCTTTGCCGCCGTCGCCCGCGTCACGGCCGAGCGCTGGGTGGCCTGCCGGACGGTGGACGAGGTGAATTTCGGCCTGGCCGAGGGGGACGAGATCGACATCGAGTCGACCTTCTGCCAGATCGTCCGGACCAGCGCGGAGAAGGTCCTGTTCAACGACAGCGGCACGGATGACATCTACAAGGACCATCCGATCGCGCGGAAATTCGGCATCGTCAGCTACGCCTCGATCCCGATCTACCGCAGCGACGGCAGCTTTTTCGGTACGCTCTGCGCCATCGACACCGAGCCGCGCGACGTCAAGGATGCGCGCGTGGTGGCGATGCTGGAGATGTTCGCCGACGTCATCGGCCGCAGCCTCGAGACCGAGGAGCGGCTGGAGGCGCAGGAGCACAACCTCGCCCATGAGAAGGAACTGGCCCGCCTGCAGGATGAACTGGTGGCGGTGCTGGGGCACGATCTGCGCAACCCGGTCGCGGCCTTCTCGGCCGGCATCCGCCAGCTCGAGCGCGAGCCGCTGAACGACAAGGCGCGCATGATCCTGCCGCTGATGCGGTCGTCGCTCTACCGGATGAACGACCTGATCTCGAACATCATGCTGCACGCCCGCGCCCGGCTGGGCGGCGGCATCCGCGTAACCCTGACGCCCGACGCGCCGCTGGCGGACGCCGTGCGACAGGTGGTCGAGGAGATCCGCGCCGCCGAACCGGAAAGCACCATCAACCTCGATCTCACCCTCACCCGTCCGGTTGCCTGCGATGCGCCGCGGGTCGCGCAGGCGGTATTGAACCTGCTGTCGAACGCGGTGCGCCACGGCACGCCCGGCTCGCCGATCGAGGTGCGGGGTCACACCGGCGAGAGCGAGGTGTCGATCACCGTCAGCAACCGCGGCCTCGCCGTGCCCGGCGATCTGCGCGACAAGCTGTTCCACCCGTTCCAGCGCGGCACCCATGCCGAGGGCGAGGGGCTTGGCCTCGGCCTTTATATCGCCGCGACCATCGCCGAGGCACATAACGGACAGATCGGCGTGACCTGCGAGGGCGGGACCACGACGTTCGCCTTCACGCTGCCGCTGACCGCGCCGGCCGCCTGATCCGGCAGGGTGGGCCGGACCGGCAAACCCGCGTTTGCCGGACATGAAAAAGGCGCCGCTGCGAGGCACGGCGCCTTTTCGTCTGTCCCCGAAGATCCCGGGCGGTAAAGCTCAGCCCTTGGCGGATTCCTGAACCTGCTGGGGCTTGTGCTGGCCCTGCGGGTTCTGTTGACCGCCGCCATGCTGCTGGTTCTTCGGTTTGGAATTGAGCGGGTCGTCCTGCCGCTGAACCGAGCCCTCGAAATGGGCGCCGGATTCGATGGCGATGGTCTTGTGGATGATGTCGCCTTCGACCCGGGCGGTCGAGGTCAGGCGCACCTTCAGGCCACGGACGCGGCCCACGATACGGCCGTTGATCACCACGTCATCGGCGATCACCTCGCCCTTGATCGTGGCGCCTTCGCCGATGGTCAGCAGGTGCGCGCGGATGTCGCCTTCGACCGTGCCTTCGACCTGGATATCGCCGGTGGTCTTCAGGTTGCCGGTGACGTGCAGGTCAGAGGAAAGCACCGATGCCGGCGGCTTGGCCTTGGGCGCGGTCGCCTTGAACTCGGTCGACGGTGAGTCGCTGCGCGACGTGTCCGGCTTTTCCGGGATGGCCGGCTTGGCCGCGGTGTCTTGCTTGGGGGCGGGATCGTTGATTTTGCTCTTAGAAAACATTTCTCGCAGCCTTGATGTATATCATGGGGTTGACGGCCTTGCCGCCGACACGGACCTCGTAGTGTAGATGCGTGCCCGTGGAACGTCCAGTGTTCCCCATATCACCAATACGTTCCCCGCGCGAGACCCTTTGGCCTTTTTCGACCCGAATGCGCGACATATGGGCGTAGCGGGTCTCGATGCCGAACTCGTGCTGGATCTTCACCAGCCGGCCATAGCCCGACAGCCACTCGGCATGGGTGACGATCCCGTCGGCGGTGGCATAGATCGGCGTGCCGTGTTTCGACGCGAAATCGGTACCGGAATGCATCCGCCCCCAGCGCATGCCGAAGCCCGAGGTGTAACGGAAGGTCGATTTCACGGGCAGGGCGAACGGGGCCTTTTGCGCGGCGATGCGGTAGAGGTTCAGCCGGTCGAGCTGGTTCAGGATCCGGTTGGCGCGCATGGCGTCGGGCGTCGGCTCCTCGCCCCTGGTCGAGAATGAAAGCGGCATCAGCGGCCCGCCCTGGCCCGAATAGCCGCGGCGCACGGTGTCGAGCATGTTGTCGGTATCCATGCCGGCGGCGGTGAACATCTTGTCGAGCGGTTCGACCGAGATCGTCATAGCGTCTTCGAGCTGGCGGAATATCTGGTCGTTCTGGTCCTTCATCAGCTGGATCTGCGCGGCCATCTCGTCGGCCTCGAGCAGGGCCAGTTCGGCGTCGTTGCTGATCTTGTCGCGCTGGCGGGCGGTGTCGGAGAGGGCGGCGGTCAGGGTTTCGAGCGTCGCTTCGGTGCCCATCCCCTCCTTGTCGGCCAAGGTGTCCGGTGCGCTGTCCCTGAGGGCGAGCGCCAGGCTCTCGCTTTCCTCGCGGGCGGCGTCGCGCTCCTTCATGGTGCGGCGCAGCGTGGACTGGATGACCTCGATCCCGGTTTCAAGCTCCCGCCGGCGGGTTTCGGAGGCCAGCAGGTCGGATTGCATGGTCGAGATTTGTTTCAGGGCCGAGTTGAAACGCTCCTGCGCGGTGGCCGCTTCCTCGGCGCGGGTGTTGCGTTCGGCCTCGAGCGCGTTGAGCCGCGCCTCGTAGGTGCGCTGGTCACGCTTGGCCTGTTCGCGGAAGTTGCCGGATCCGATGGAATCCATCAGCAGAACGGCGGTGGCGATGATTGTCCAGGCAAGGACAGCCGAAACGCCAACGAAGGCAATAAGTTGAGACCCGGGCTTCAGGCGGATGAACCGCGTGTCGTTGTCTGACCGGAGGAAAACCCTGCGCTCCGGGAAATATCTTTCCAGAAACGCATGAAACTTGATTGCGAGTCGTGTTCGCACGTAAACCCCGTCCCTATTGCCCCATCCCCAAGGCGGCCCCGCTGTTCACTTTTTCTTTCACGAGGGCCTCCGAAGTGATTAGCGGCTGGATTCCCGATGAGCAAGGTTTTTGGACACCTGAGTCCATGAAACCGGCAATTTGCCGCACAGGCGGCAAAAAATTGCCGATCTCAATGGGTTGAGTGCGAAAGGGCCGGTGCGACTCAGCCGGCCCTGTCGGCAAGCGGCCAGTAGAAGTCGGGCGGCAGGCCGGCTTCGGCGCGTTTTTCCTCGTTGAAGGGCGGCTTCAGCGCCCCGTGGAAATAGCGGCGGACGAGAGTGTGAAACGCCTCCTTCGGGTCGTGCTCGTGCCTCCCGCAGAGGAAGTGAAACCATTTGGAGCCATAGGCCACGTGGTGCACTTCCTCGGCATAGATCACCTTCATCGCCTCGACTGCGCCGGTCTCTCCTGCCTTTTCGAACAGGGCGATCATCCCCGGCGTCACGTCGAGCCCCCGCGCCTCGAGCACCATGGGAACGACCGCCAGCCGGCCCATGAAATCCTCTGCCGTGTCCGAGGCCGCACGCCACATGCCGGCATGGGCGGGCATGGCGCCGTAAAAGCTGTCCTGAGCCTCAAGACAGTCGCATATCAGGTTGAAATGCTTCGATTCCTCGTCCGCCGACTTCACCCAGTCATCGTAGAAGCCGACGGGCATCGGCACGTCGGTAAAGCGCGCGATGATATCCCAGTGCAGGTCGACCGCGTTCAGCTCGATATGTGCCACCGCGTGCAGGATCGCCAGCCGTCCCTTGGGCGAACCGGGCCGGCGACGCGGCACGTCGCGCGGGTCGAGAAGCTCCGGCCTGTCGGGCCTTGCGGGGAAATCGGGCGGTGTGGCATGCCCCAGCGGGATCGTCTCGCCCGCCTCCCGCGCGGCAAACCACGTGGCCGCATGACGGCGCGACAGGGCCGTCTTCTCGCGCCCGTCGGCAGTGGTCAGAACCTCCACCGCCATCTGCGACAGGGTCGGCTGCGTCAAAGCGCCTTCACCGCCTCGAGCACCTCTTCGGCATGGCCCGGCACCTTCACCTTGGGCCAGACCTGCACGACCTTGCCGTCGCCGCCGATCAGCACGGTGGTCCGCTCGATCCCCATGAATTTCTTGCCGTACATGCTCTTTTCCTTCCAGACGCCGTATTGCTCGCACACGTCGGACTCGGCATCGGACAGCAGCGGAATGCCAAGCTCGTGCTTGTCACGGAACTTGTCGTGCTTGGCGACGGTATCCTTCGAGATGCCGAACACCTTCGCGCCGGCCGCTTCGAACTCACGGCCCAGCCCGGTAAAGGCGATGGCTTCCTTGGTGCAGCCCGACGTGTCGTCCTTGGGATAGAAGAACAGGACGACCGGGGCGGGGCGCAGTTCGGACAGGGTCACATTCCCGCCGCCATCGCGGGGCAGGGTGAAATCGGGGGCGGCCTCGGCGGGTTTCAGCATGGGGATTCTCCTTCAACAAAGAATTGAGTTTCATATTAGGGCGCGAGAGGCCAGTATAAACAGCCAGAGGCAGGTCACCGTTTGAAGACAAGAATGACCGATGAAAAACAGGAACGGCCGCGCGCCCGGCGCCTGAAGAAGGCGGGGCTGTGGAGCGGGGCGCTGCTGGTCGCGCTGGTCATGGCCGCGGGCGTTGCCGTGATGTCGTTGGTCGGGACGCGGCTGTCGGCACCCGACTGGCTGCGCGCACGGATTACCGAAAGGATCAACAGCGACGTGCAGGGCATGTCGGTCGGTTTCGGCGACGTGTCGATCGTGCTGGAAAACGACTGGGTGCCGCGGCTGGCGCTGCACCGCGTGACGATCCGCGACGAGGCCGGCACGCCGGTCGCGCAACTGTCCGACGTGCAGGGCGCCGTGGCGCTCGGGCCGCTGCTGAAGGGCGAATTGCAGCCGGGACGGATATCGCTGAACGGCGCGCGGGTGACACTGCGCCGGGCCAATGACGGGGCGGTGGGGGTCAGCGTCGGCGACACGCCCGACCCCGTGCAGGAGGCCGAGACTGTCACGGCCCTGATCAAGCGGGCCGACAATTTCTTTCAGCGCCCGCATTTTTCCGCCCTGACGGAGGTTTCGGCCGACAACCTGACCCTGCGTTTCGAGGATGCCCGCGCCGGCAAGGCCTGGACGGTCGACGGCGGGCGCATCCAGATGCGTCGTGACGGGCAGGAGCTGACGATCCGGTCGGATTTCGCGCTGCTGGGTGCGCGCGACTACGCAACCACCCTGGCCGTGGGCTACTCCAGCCGGATCGGCGAGACGGCGGCGGAATTTGCGATCGATTTCGAGGACATGCCGGCGGGCGACATCGCCGGCCAGTCGCCCGCGCTGACGTGGCTGACCGCGCTGGAGGCGCCCATTTCCGGCTCCGTCCGCGCCGCGGTGGACGAGGACGGGCAGCTTGGCCCTCTCGACACCAAGCTCGAGATCGGCAAGGGCGTGCTGCACCCGAACGAGGCGGCCCGCCCGGTGGCCTTCGACCACGCCAGCACGCATTTCACCTATGACCCGTCCGACCACCTCATCCGGTTTCACGCGCTCGACGTGCAAAGCAAATGGGCAAGCGCCCGGATCGAGGGCCAGACCTACCTGGCCGGGATGGAGGACGGCTGGCCCAATGCGCTGGTCTCGCAGTTCCAGGTGCGCGACCTGACGGCCAACCCGATGGAAATCTACGATGCGCCGGTCGATTTCGAGGGCGCGACCATGGACATGCGCCTGACACTCGATCCGTTCCGCATCACGCTGGGCGAGCTGAGCCTGTCGGACCAGGGCCGCAATCTCGTCGTCTCGGGCGATGTGCAGGCCCGATCAGATGGCTGGTATGTCAGTGTCGACGGACGCCTGCCGGGGATCGACCCGGATCGGCTGATGACACTCTGGCCCGAACGCCTCGAGCCCAAGACCCGGAAATGGATCGAGGAGAACATCGTCACCGCCAAGCTGAGCGATATCCAGATGGCGCTGCGCTCTGTCCCCGGCCACAAGCCCGACGTGTTCCTCGGCTTCGACTTTTCCGAACTGACCTCGCGCTTCATCAAGAACGTCCCGATGATCGAGAACGGCCGGGGCCACGCCACCATTTACGACAACCGCTTCGTGATCGCAGCGCATGAAGGGTACGTGACCGCCGCGCAGGGCGGCAAGATCGACATTTCCGGGTCGAGCTTCGACATCCCCGATATCGGTATCAAGCGCGGCCCCGGCACGGTGCGGCTGAAGACCCGCAGCACGATCACCGCGGCGCTGTCGCTGCTGAACGAGGAGCCGTTCCGCTTTCTCGACAAGGCCGGGCGCCCGGTGACGCTGGCCGACGGGATGGCGCAGCTGGAAGGGCAGCTCGATTTCCTCGTGGTCGATGACCTTCAGCCCGAGGACGTGGCGTTTGGCCTGACCGGCGCGATGAAGGACGTGCGCAGCGAAACCCTGGTCGAGGACCGGGTGCTGGCCGCCTCGGAGCTGAAGATCGACGCGACAAGCGAGCGGCTGAACATCTCCGGCGAGGGCCGTGTCGGACGGGTGCCGTTCGAGGGCACCTGGTCGATGCCACTGGTCGAGGGCAGCAACGGGCGCGCGCATGTGGATGGCTGGATCGAGCTGTCGGAGCGGTTCGCCGACGAGTTCCGCATCGGCCTGCCGCCGGGCAGCATTTCAGGATCCGGGCGGGGGCAGATCGAGATCGACTTCGAGAATGACACGCCGCCGGTCTTCCGGATGTCTTCCGATCTCTCGGGGGTGGCCCTGCGCCTGCGACCGCTCGGCTGGTCGATGGGCACCAGCGCCACCGGCCTGCTGGAGGTGGAAGGCGCGCTGGGTCAGCCACCAAAGATCGAGCGTATCCGGCTTGACGCCGCCGGGCTGCGGGCCAGCGGGTCGGTCACGCTGAACGACGACGGCACCCTGCAACAGGCCAATTTCGGGCGGGTCCAGCTTGGCTCGTGGATCGACGCGCCGGTCGACCTGGTGGGGCTCGGGCCGAACAAGCCGCCGCTGGTGCGTGTCACCGGCGGCGAGATCGACCTGCGCCAGACTTCGCTGGCCGCCAAGGGAGACGGGCCGCGCGGCGAGCGGGGGCCCGTGTCGCTCAGGCTCGACCGGCTGCAGATCTCGGACAAGATCGCATTGACCGATTTCAACGCCGAGCTCGACATGTCACGCGGCGCGGACGGCAAGTTCACCGGCAAGGTCAACGGCGGCACACCCATCGTCGGGCGCGTGCTGCCTCGCGACGGGCGCAGCGCCTTTACCATCACCTCGCAGGACGCGGGCGGCGTGTTGCGTTCGGCCAATGCGCTGAAACAGGCGCGCGACGGCTCGCTGGTGCTGGTGCTGGTGCCGGGGCAGGGGGAAGGCACCTACGACGGCAAGCTCACCGTCGACAACCTGCGGGTCAAGGATGCGCCGGCCATGGCCGCCCTGCTGAACGCGCTGAGCGTGGTGGGCATTCTCGAGCAGCTTGCCGGCGAGGGGCTGCATTTCAACCGGGTCGAGGCCGAGTTCCAGCTCGGGCCTGACAGGGTGACCCTTTACAGCGGCAGCGCCGTGGGTGCTTCGCTCGGTATCTCGATGGAAGGATACTATTGGCTCGAAGCCGGGCAGATGGATATCGAAGGGGTGATTTCCCCTGTCTATGCCGTCAACATGCTGGGCGGGCTGTTTTCGCGGCAGGGCGAGGGGCTTCTGGGCTTCCAGTATGCGCTCAAGGGGCCGACCAGCGACCCCAAGGTGCAGGTCAACCCGCTGTCGGTGCTGACGCCGGGGATGTTCCGCGACATCTTTCGCCGGGCGCCGCCCAAACGTTCCGGTGTTGCGTCGAACGAGGAGGAAAGCGAAACACGGGAAGACATGACTCGGACCCAGGACCGCTAGGAATGAAGCTTTCCGATTTCGATTTCGATCTGCCGGAGCGGCTGATCGCCACCCGGCCCGCGCGGCCCAGGACCTCGGCCCGCCTGCTGGTGGCCGAGGGCGACGCGATTACCGACGCGACCGTGACCGACCTTGGCCGGTGGTTGCGCCCCGGCGACCGGCTGGTGCTGAACGACACCCGGGTGATCCCGGCGCGCCTGTCGGGCACGCGGCGGCGCGCGGGTGCCACGGGAGAGACGGAGGCCCGGATCGAGGTGACGCTGCTTGATCCGGCGCCGGGCGGGGGCTGGCGGGCGATGGTCAAGCCGCTGAAGAAGCTGCGCGAGGGCGAGGTCGTGCGCTTCGGGGCCGGGCTCGAGGCGCATTGTGTCTCGAAGGAAGACGGGCAGGCGATACTGGCCTTCAACCTCGAGGGCGAGGCTTTCGACGCGGCGCTCAACGAGGCGGGGGCCATGCCGCTGCCGCCCTATATAGCCGCACGCCGCGCGGCGGACGCGCAGGACCGCGAGGACTACCAGACCGTCTGGGCCCGCAACGCGGGTGCCGTCGCCGCACCGACCGCCTCGTTGCATTTCGACGAGGCGCTGCTGGCGAAACTGGCCGATGCGGGCGTATCATTCACTCATGTCACGTTGCATGTGGGCGCGGGCACTTTCCTGCCGGTCAAGGTGGAAGATGTCACCACCCACAAGATGCATGCCGAATGGGGCGAGGTGAGCGCGACCGCCGCGGCCGAGATTGCCGCCACCAAGGCGGCGGGCCATCGGGTCATTCCCGTCGGCACCACCGCGCTGCGCCTGATCGAGAGCGCCGCGCGGGAGAGCGGGCAGATCGCGCCGTGGCGGGGCGAGACCGACATCTTCATCTATCCCGGTTTCGCCTTCCGGGTCACCGACGCTTTGATGACCAATTTCCACCTGCCGCGCTCGACCCTGATGATGCTGGTCTCGGCCCTGATGGGGCAGGCGCGGGTCCGCACGATCTATGAGCACGCGATTGCCGAAGAGTACCGTTTCTTCTCGTACGGAGATGCTTCGCTGTTGATCCCCGGCTGAAAGGCTGTCAGGGCGGCGCGGGCAGACCAGCGCGAGTCGGCTTTGGCCCTGACATCTGTGCCATGCTAAGGCACTCTTGCCGGGTCTGTACGGGAGGCACAGTTCATGTTTTCGGTTTTGTCCAGCGCATGGGCGCTGCTTCTTGGGATGATGCTTCTGCAGGTCGGCAACGGCATGCAGGGCACGCTGCTCGGCATCCGCGGCGAGATCGAAGGCTTCTCGACGATTGAAATGTCGCTGGTGATGTCGGGGTATTTCGTGGGTTTCCTGTTCGGTTCGCGCATGGCGCCGGACATGATCCGCCGCGTCGGGCATGTCCGGGTCTTCGCGGCGCTGGCCTCGCTCATTTCGGCGGTCATGATCCTGTACCCCACCTTCGCGCATCCCTACGCGTGGGGCTTGGGGCGGATCCTGATCGGGTTCTGCTTCTCGGGCGTCTACGTGACTGCCGAAAGCTGGCTCAACGAGGCGGCCAGCAACGAGAACCGCGGCAAGGCCCTGTCGCTCTACATGATCGTGCAGATGGTGGGCATCGTGTCGGCGCAGGCGCTGATGCTGGTGGCCGATCCGGGCGGCTTCGTCCTGTTCATCATCCCCTCGGTGCTCATCTCGCTGGCCTTTGCGCCCATTCTTCTGTCGATCAGCCCCACGCCGTCGTTCGATACCGCCAAACCCCTCAGCCTGCGCCAGATCATGAAGATTTCGCCGCTGGGCTGTGTCGGCATGTTCCTGCTGGGCGGCGTGTTCTCGGCGCAGTTCGGCATGGCGCCGGTCTATGGCGCCGAGGTGGGCCTTTCGGTGGCGCAGATCTCGACATTCGTCTCGGCCTTCTTCGTCGGCGCATTGGTGCTGCAATTCCCCATCGGCTGGCTGTCGGACCGGATGGACCGGCGCCTGCTGATCCTGATCGCTGCCGCCATCTGCGGCGCGGGCGGGATCGTGGGGGCGGTGTTCGGCGCGTTCTTTCCGGCGCTGCTTCTGGCGGGGTTGATGGTCGGGGGCATGTCGAACCCGCTGTATTCGCTGCTGATCGCGCATACCAACGACTTCCTGAGCCACGAGGACATGGCCGCCGCGGCCGGCGGGTTGGTGTTCATCAACGGTCTTGGCGCGGTGGCCGGGCCGGTCGTCACCGGCTGGCTGATGGGCCAGCTTGGTGCCTGGGCGTTCTTCCTGGTGATCGCCGTGTTGTGCTTTGCGGTCACGGGCTACGCGGCCTACCGGATGACCCAGCGCGCGGCGCCGTCGGTGGATGAAACGGACAGTTTCACCATGGTCTCGATGTCCGCCTCGCCGCTGGCGGTGAACTTTGCCGCCGAATACGACTACGAAACCGCACAGGACGAACCGGAGGACGGATAGCGCTAACGAGTTATCCACAGTCACGGACTGTTGCCGATGTTACAAATTTTTACTGTCCATGAAAGAGGATATGGGAATAATCGTTCCTATATCGGGTGTGTGAAGAGATGAGGAGGCACCAATGACGACCCCTGAGGAGGTCCTGCAGTTCTGGCTCGATGAAGTCGGACCTCAGGGATGGTACGAGGCGTCGGACGAGCTTGACGCGAAGGTACGAGACAGGTTCCGGCAGACCTGGGACCGGGCGCGTGAGGGCACCTATGGTCTCTGGCTGACCTATCCCAGCGGGACACTGGCCTATATCATCGTCATGGACCAGTTTTCGCGCAACATGTTCCGGGGCGAGGCGACAGCCTTTGCAACCGACAAGCACGCGGTGGCCGCGGCCAAGGCGGCGATCCACCGGAAATGGGACCTGCGCATCGACGAGCCGGCGCGACAGTTCTTCTACCTCCCCCTCATGCATTCCGAAAACCTGTGCGATCAGGAACGCTGCATCCGCCTGGTGATGGAGCGGATGCCGAAAGGTGGCGAGAACACGCTGCTGCACGCCCGCGCGCATCGCGAGGTCATCCGCATGTTCGGCCGATTCCCCTATCGCAACGATGCGCTCAGCCGCAATTCGACCGATCCCGAGCTCGACTATGTCGAACAGGGCGGATACGGCACCACCCTGCAAGCCCTTCAGGAAGCCGACGCGGCCTAGGCCGGAGGTGAAAAATCCTTTCCTGTGAGCTGTTTGGCCAGCCCCCCGTGACATTGCGTTGCGGGGAGCGTTTGTCGCGTTGTGTGGAGAGGCGAGATAGTTTAATATCAAACTAAATTCCGGAACACAGCCAGACGGAGACGGAAATGGCGGCAAAATCCTTTGACATGATCGTTATCGGCGCAGGGCCGGGGGGCTATGTGGCCGCCATTCGCGGGGCACAGCTCGGGCTGAATGTCGCCATCGTGGAGCGCGAGCACATGGGTGGCATCTGCCTCAACTGGGGCTGCATTCCGACCAAGGCGATGCTGCGCAGTTCCGAGGTGTTCCACCTGATGCACCGCGCCAAGGAGTTCGGGCTGAAGGCCGATGGGATTGATTACGACCTCGACGCCGTGGTCAAACGCTCTCGCGGGGTGGCCAAGCAGCTGGCCTCGGGCGTGGGCCACCTGATGAAGAAGAACAAGATCACCACAGTGATGGGCGAGGCCACGCTGCCTGCCAAGGGCAAGGTGTCGGTCAAGACCGACAAGGGCACCGAGGAGCTGGAATCCAAGGCGATCGTGCTGGCCACCGGCGCCCGGGCGCGGGAACTGCCGGGGCTCGAGGCCGATGGCGATCTCGTCTGGACCTACAAGCACGCGCTTCAGCCGCCGCGCATGCCGAAGAAGCTGCTGGTCATCGGATCGGGCGCCATCGGGATCGAGTTTGCCAGCTTCTACAACACGCTTGGGGCCGATACGACCGTGGTCGAGGTGATGGACCGGATCCTGCCCGTCGAGGATGCCGAGATTTCCGCCTTCGCCAAGAAGGCGTTCCAGAAGCAGAAGATGAAGATCATGGAGAAGGCGACGGTCAAGAAGCTTGACCGCGCAAAGGGCAAGGTGACCGCCCATATCGAAACCGGCGGCAAGACCGAGAAACACGAGTTCGACACCGTGATTTCGGCCGTGGGCATCGTCGGGAACGTCGAGAATCTCGGGCTGGAAGAGCTGGGCGTCAAGGTCGACCGGACGCACGTGATCGTCGACGAATACTGCCGTACCGGGGTCGACGGCCTCTACGCCATTGGCGACCTCGCCGGCGCGCCGTGGCTGGCGCACAAGGCGTCGCACGAGGGCGTCATGGTGGCCGAACTGATCGCCGGCGGGCACCCGCACCCCGTGCGCCCCGACAGCATCGCCGGCTGCACCTATTGCCATCCGCAGATCGCCAGCGTCGGCATGACCGAGGCGCAGGCGAAGGAGAAGGGCTACAAGATCAAGGTCGGCCGCTTCCCCTTCATCGGCAACGGCAAGGCCATCGCCCTGGGCGAGGCGGAAGGCATGATGAAGACGGTGTTCGACGAGAAGACCGGCGAGTTGCTGGGCGCGCACATGGTCGGCGCCGAGGTGACCGAGCTGATCCAGGGTTACGTCGTGGGCCGGCAGCTCGAGACCACCGAGGAAGACCTGATGCACGCCGTCTTCCCGCATCCGACGCTGAGCGAGATGATGCACGAGGCGGTGCTGGACGCCTACGACCGGGTGATACACATCTGACGGCGGTCTGATCGCCAGTCCAGCAACGGCAACCCCGTCGGGCCCGGTGGGGTTGCCGTTGCGTAAACTTGCCGATCAATGTATGTTGGGCTTCAGGCTGCTCGGAGACGGAGGAGCACCGAATGGCACCAACCCGCAAACTTCAAGGCAGTTCGCCGCTTGCGTTCCTTGCGCTGTCCGTGCTCGCCCTTCCCGCCGCGGCGCAGGATTGGGCAGGGCCCTATATCGGCGCGAACATTGGCTATGTTCACAGCGATTTCGACAACAACATTCCGGCGAATCCCGGCCCGATCGGCGACTCGGGAAGTGCAATCGGGGGCATCCAGACCGGTTACAACTGGACGAGTGGCAACGCGGTCTTCGGCCTCGAGGCCGACATATCGGCGCTCGACATCTACGGCCAATCGCCCGGCGGGCGGTTCGAGGAAGACTGGATGGGCACGTTGCGGTTTCGTGCCGGTACGGTGGTCGCGCAGGATTACCTGATATACGGCACGGTCGGTGTCGCGTGGACGCGCAAGTCGATCACGCTGACCGGTGCCGGTACCGACGAGGAATGGGAGCCGGGCCTGGCCCTCGGGGCCGGCGTCGAACGCTGGTTCGGGGTGAGGACGTCAGGGCGGCTCGAACTGCTTTACGTCGATGTTCCGGAATCGACGCAAATTCCGGGCGGCATTCCCGCGGTCGGTGGGTCGTCGAACCTGATCGCACGTGTCGGCGTGAACCTGCACTTCTGACCAAAGCCATCTGAACCAAGGGGAGAACAAGATGAAACGTGACAGGATGATCGCCAAGCTTCGCTGGCTTTCCGGTGGTGCCGTCGTGCTTTTGCTTGCCGCCTGCGATGGCGGCGGGTTCTACTGAACCGGCCGACTAAGCGTCCATCGGCAGATCGACGCCCGCCCCGATCGACATTCCGGGCGGGCCCGCGGAAAAATGCGGTTCGCTGACAGAGGTTGTCAGGCGTTCACTTTATGTTCGCAGTTTTGACTTGGAAGATCGGCCCTCCTCCACTATCTCTTAACCAGTGTGAACGGGGGACCGGATGGCCGAGCTCAAGCATATCGAAGTGCGCGGTGCGCGGGAGCATAACCTGCGCAATATCGACGTGGATATTCCACGTAACGAGCTGGTGGTGATCACCGGCCTGTCCGGCTCGGGCAAGTCGTCGCTGGCCTTCGACACGATCTATGCCGAGGGGCAGCGGCGCTATGTCGAAAGCCTGTCGGCCTATGCCCGCCAGTTCCTCGACATGATGGAAAAGCCGGATGTGGACCATATCAGCGGTCTTTCCCCGGCGATCTCCATCGAGCAGAAGACGACCAGCAAGAACCCGCGCTCGACCGTGGGCACGGTCACGGAGATCTACGACTACCTGCGTCTGCTTTTCGCGCGTGTGGGCACACCCTATTCGCCCGCCACCGGCCTACCCATCGAGGCGCAGCAGGTGCAGGATATGGTCGACCGCGTGCTGGGCATGGAAGAGGGCACACGCGCTTACCTGCTTGCGCCCATAGTGCGTGACCGCAAAGGGGAATACCGCAAGGAATTCCTGGAGTTGCGCAAACAGGGGTTCCAGCGGGTCAAGGTCGATGGAGAGTTTCACGAGCTCGACGATCCGCCCAAGCTCGACAAGAAGTTCCGGCATGATATCGACGTGGTGGTCGACCGGGTGGTCGTGAAGGAGGGCATCGGTACGCGGCTGGCCGACAGTTTCCGCACCGCGCTGGACTTGGCCGACGGTATTGCCGTGCTTGAAACCGCACCGAAGGAAGGGGAGCCGGAACGGTTCACCTTCTCCGAGAATTTCGCCTGTCCGGTCAGCGGGTTCACCATTCCAGAGATTGAACCGCGGCTGTTTTCCTTCAACGCGCCCTTCGGGGCCTGCCCGGAATGCGGCGGGCTGGGTGCCGAGCTGTTCTTTGACGAGCGGCTTGTGGTGCCGGACGAGCAGTTGCGCATCGCCGACGGTGCGCTGGCGCCGTGGCGGAAGGGCAAAAGCCCTTATTTCCTTCAGACGATCGAGGCCATCGCCCGGCATTACGAGTTCGACCGGAAGGCGCGGTGGAAAGACCTCGATCCGCATGTGCAGCAGGTGTTCCTGTACGGTTCGGGCGACGAGGAGATCCAGTTCCGCTATGACGAGGGCGGACGCGTCTACCAGGTGAGCCGGGTGTTCGAGGGGGTGATCCCCAACATGGAACGCCGGTATCGCGAGACGGACAGCGCCTGGATCCGCGAGGAATTCGAGCGGTATCAGAACAACCGGCCCTGCGGGGCCTGTGGCGGGTATCGCCTGCGGGACGAGGCATTGGCGGTGAAGATCGCCGGGCTGCACGTGGGCCAGGTGGTCGAGATGTCGATCCGGGAAGCCTTTGCATGGTGCGAGACCGTGCCGGAAAGCCTGACCGCGCAGAAGAACGAGATTGCCCGGGCCATCCTGAAGGAAATCCGCGAACGTCTTGGATTCCTTAACAATGTTGGCCTCGACTACCTGACGCTGTCGCGCAGTGCGGGCACACTTTCGGGCGGCGAGAGCCAGCGGATCAGGCTGGCGAGCCAGATCGGGTCGGGGCTGACCGGAGTGCTGTACGTGCTGGACGAGCCGTCGATTGGCCTTCACCAGCGGGATAACGGGCGGCTGTTGCAGACGCTGCAGAACCTGCGGGATCAGGGCAATACCGTGATCGTTGTGGAGCATGACGAGGAGGCGATCCGGACGGCCGACTATGTTTTCGACATCGGCCCGGGGGCCGGGGTGCATGGCGGGCAGGTGGTGAGCCACGGCACGCCGGAGCAGATTGCGGCCGACCCGGCTTCGGTGACCGGGCAGTACCTGTCGGGCCAGCGGGAGATTTCCATCCCGTCCGAACGGCGCAAGGGGAATGGGAAATCCGTCAAGGTTATCAAGGCGGAAGGGAACAACCTTAAGGCCGTCGATGCGGAGTTTCCGCTGGGCCGGTTCGTCTGCGTGACGGGCGTGTCGGGCGGTGGCAAGTCGACCCTGACGATCGAGACGCTGTTCAAGACCGCGTCGATGCGGCTGAACGGGGCGCGGCAGACACCGGCGCCTTGCGAGACGATCAAGGGGCTGGAGCACCTGGACAAGGTGATCGACATTGACCAGCGGCCCATCGGGCGGACTCCGCGTTCGAATCCAGCCACTTACACCGGAGCGTTCACGCCGATCCGCGACTGGTTCGCCGGGCTGCCGGAGGCGAAGGCGCGGGGGTACAAGCCGGGCCGGTTCTCGTTTAACGTCAAGGGCGGGCGGTGTGAGGCGTGCCAGGGGGACGGGCTGATCAAGATCGAGATGCACTTTTTGCCCGATGTCTACGTCACCTGCGAGACGTGCAATGGCGCGCGGTACAACCGAGAGACGTTGGAAATTACGTGGAAAGGCAAGAGCATAGCCGACGTTCTTGAGATGACTGTCGAGGACGCGCAGGAGTTCTTCAAGGCGGTGCCGGCGATCCGGGAGAAGATGGATGCGCTGGCGCGGGTCGGGCTTGGCTATATCAAGGTCGGGCAGCAGGCGACAACGCTGTCGGGCGGCGAGGCGCAGCGGGTGAAGCTGTCGAAGGAGCTGTCGAAACGCTCGACGGGCCGGACGCTGTATATTCTCGACGAGCCGACCACGGGCCTGCATTTCGAGGACGTGAAGAAACTGCTGGAAGTCCTTCATCAGCTTGTAGAAACCGGCAATACGGTCGTGGTGATCGAGCACAATCTGGACGTCATCAAGACCGCCGACTGGCTGATCGATATCGGCCCGGAAGGTGGCGATGGCGGCGGTGAGATCGTGGCCGTGGGCACACCTGAGGACGTGGCGGAAGAGCCGCGGAGCCATACCGGGCGCTACCTGAAAGAGATGCTGGCGGCGCGGAAAGTGGCGGCCGAATAGGGCCGGTTTTCAACGTCGGTATAACGTCGGTATTTTGTCGGTATTACGTCGGTGCGGGTGGCGGTGTCCGCCACCCGGCGGAGGTGTCGAGGATCAGTTCAGGATCCGGCTGACTGCGCCGATCAGGTCGAGTATCTCGCGGGTGTCACGGTCGACCCGGTAGACGTTGCCGCCCGAGCGGTAATAGGTGTAGCCGGGGTTCAGGCCGTAGCGTTCCGGGTAGGAGATGATCGTGCCGCCCTGGAGATACCTGCGATCGCTCCTGTAGATCTTCTTGGCGTGTCCGGGGGGCAGGCAGCCGTTATGCTTCTTGGCGAGCCCCGGCGGGCAGCCCGCCGAGCCGGCCTGCGCGGCCAGCGGTGTCATGGCGGTCGCAGCCACGGCGGCGGCGACGATGAGCTTGCGCATGGGAAACCTCCTTGCATGCGATATGCGATAGGCAAGGAAGTGGGTTCGATCCGGCCCGCCACAAGGCAGGCCGGGCCGGGTGGGCGGATTGCCGCCTTAGCTGTGGCCGCGCTTTTCGAGGCGGGGGAGCATGGCGGAGAAGTCCTTGCCGGCGCCGTCTTCCTGTTCGACGAATTGCTCGTAGAGCTTCATCGCCGCCTTGCCGAGGGTGGTGTCGGCATCGGCGGCCTCGGCCGCCTGCATGGCAAGGCGCAGGTCCTTGAGCATCAGGTCGGCGGCGAAGCCCGGCTTGTAGTCGTTGTCGGAGGGCGATTGCGGCCCGACGCCCGGGGCGGGGCAATAGGCGTTCATCGACCACGAGTAGCCGGAGGAGGTGGAGACCACGTCGAACATCGCCTGCCGGTCGAGGCCCAGCTTGTCGGCGAGCGCGAAGGCCTCGCAGGTGACGATCATCGTGGCGCCGAGGATCATGTTGTTGCAGATCTTGGCGGCCTGGCCATTGCCGGAGGGGCCGCAATGCACGGCCTTCTGGCCCATGATGTCGAAGAGTTCCTTTGCGGTACTAAAGCCCGCTTCGTCGCCGCCGACCATGAAGGTGAGCGTGCCGCCGGCGGCGCCGGCGATGCCGCCGGAGACCGGCGCGTCGAGGGCGGAGAGGCCGGCGGCCTGGGCCGCCTCGGCCACGGCGCGGGCGCTGTCGACATCGACGGTCGAGCAGTCGAGATGCACGGCGCCCTTGTCCATCGCCGGATGGATTTCCTCGGCGACGGCGCGGAGGATCTTGCCGTTGGGCAGCATGGTGATGACCACGTCGGCGCCCTTGGCGGCCTCGGCGGCGGAGGCGACGGTGGTGACGCCCTCGATGCTGACCTCGGCGGTGTCGAAGCCCGTCACCTCATGACCGGCCTTGGCGAGGTTGGCGGCCATCGGCCCGCCCATGTTTCCCAGTCCGATGAATCCGATCTTCATGGCGTTATCCTTCCTTTTCGAATGTCAGGGCATCGGCCCCGAGCGGCATGAGCATCTGCGTCGCCGCCAGCTGGGGCGGGTTGTCGAAGTCGTGCTGCCATTTGGGCGAGCGGTCCTTGTCGATCACCGCGGCGCGGATGCCTTCGAGGAAATCCCCCTTTTCCATGGCGCGATGGGTGAAGCGGTATTCGAGGTCGAGCGCGCGGCGGATACCGGCGGCGGGGCCTTGCAGGCGGTGCAGCATTTCGATGGTGCAGGCCATCGAGAGGGGCGAGCCGCGGGAGAGGGCCTTGAGCGCCTGCGCGGCAAACTCGCTGTCGGAGGCATTGAGGGAGTTGAGGATGTCGAGCAGGGTCTCGCCGCCGAAATGCTCGTCGATCTCGGCCTGGAGAGGGCTGACCTTGCCTTCGGGCGGGGTTTCGCTGGCTTGCGCGATCAGGGCGAGGTCGCCGGTTTCGGAGAGCCCGGCGATGAGGTCGGCCCATTTCTCCTGCGGGACGAAATGGTCGGCGAAGCCCGCATGGATGGCGTCGCCCGCGTTCATCCGGGTGCCGGTGGTGCCGAGATATTCGCCCAGCCGACCCGGCGCCTTGGCCAGCAGGTAGGTGCCGCCCACGTCCGGCACCAGGCCGATGCCGCATTCGGGCATGGCGATCTGGCTGGATTCGCAGACGATGCGGGGGTGGCCGTGGCAGGAGATGCCGACGCCGCCGCCCATGACGAAGCCCTGCATGAAGGCGACATAGGGCTTGGGATATTCGGAGATCTTGGCGTTGAGGCGATATTCGTCGCGCCAGAAGCGGCGGGCGTATTCATGGTCGCCCTTGGTCCCGGTCTCGTAGAGCGCGGCGATGTCGCCGCCGGCGCAGAACGCCTTGTCGCCTTCGGCGTCGATGATGATCAGCTCGACCGTGTCGTCATCGGCCCAGGCATCGACCGCGTCCTCGATGGCGATGCACATCTCGTAGGTCATGGCGTTGAGCGCCTTGGGGCGGGTGAGGGTGATGCGGCCCGCCTTGCCGTCTTTCCGGATCGATATGTCTGTCATTTCTCCGCCAGCATGTGCCGCGCCACGATCAGGCGCATGATTTCATTGGTCCCTTCGAGGATTTCATGAACGCGCAGGTCACGCACGAGTTTTTCGATGCCGTAATCGGCGAGGTAGCCGTAGCCGCCGTGCAGTTGCAGGCAGTCGTTGCAGATTTTCGAGCCCGCTTCGGTGACGAATTTCTTGGCCATGGCGCAGAACTTGGTGGCGTCGGGGGCCTTGGTGTCCAGCTTCCACGCCGCTTGCCGCAGGAAGGTGCGGGCGGCCTGAAGCTCGATCTCCATCTCGGCGAGGCGGAACTGGAGGGCCTGGAACTGGTCGATGGACTGGCCGAAGGCCTTGCGCTCGGCCATGTAGTCGCGGGTGAGGTTCATGGCGGTCTGGGCCGCGCCGAGCGAGCAGGCCGAGATGTTGAGGCGGCCGCCGTCGAGGCCGGCCATGGCATAGGAGAAGCCGCGCCCCTCGTCGCCGACGAGGTTGTCGGCGGGGATCTTGCAGTCGTCGAACTGGACCTGGCGGGTTGGTTGCGAGCGCCAGCCCATCTTGTCCTCGAGCCCGCCGAAGGAGAGGCCGGGGGTGCCGTCCTCGACATAGACGGTGGAGATGCCCTTTGGCCCGTCATCGCCGGTGCGGACCATGACGACATAGGCGTCGGAATAGCCGCCGCCGGAGATGAACGCCTTGGTGCCGTTGAGGGTGTAGCCTTCGTTCGACTTCTCGGCGCGGGTTTTCAATGCCGCCGCGTCGGAGCCGGAGCCGGGTTCGGTGAGGCAGTAGGAGAGGACGGTTTCGAGCGCGATGGCCCTGGGCAGGACGCGCGCCTTCATCTCGTCGGAGGCGAAGGTGTCGATCATCTTGGCGCACATGTTGTGGATCGACAGGAAGGCCGCGACCGAGGGGCAGGCCATGGAGAGCGCCTCGAAGACGAGGGTGGCGTCGAGGCGCGAGAGGCCGGCGCCGCCGGACTCTTCGGAGACGTAGAGGCCGCCGAAGCCCAGCTCGCCCACCTGGGGCCAGAGCTCTTTCGGGATGGTGCCTTCTTTTTCCCAGTCGCGGGCGTGGGGGGCGATCTGTTCCTGCCCGAAGGCGTGGGCCATGTCGAAGATGGCCGTCTGTTCCTCTGTGAGGGCGAAATCCATTTGGGTGCCTCCTCCTCCTGGCGTTCGTCTAATTGAACGTGTGTTTAATTAACGGAGGGGAAGGGGGAAATGCAAGGTGGATTTGCGCAGGACGGTTTTGCAGGGATGGGGGAGGGGAGTTGACAAAGTTTGCCAAGACGCCAAGATAACAGCCATGGCCACGATGAACATATCGCTTCCCGATCACATGAAATCCTCGGTCGAGGCGCGCGCCAGGGGCGGGCAGTACAGCAATGTCAGCGATTACGTGCGCGACCTGATCCGGAAGGACCTGGAGCGGCAGCAGGCGATCGGCGAGATGCAGGGGCTGATCGACGAGGGGCTTCGGAGCGGGGAGCCGCGGTCGGTCGACATGGCCGGGTTCATCGAGAGGAAGACGCGCGGACAGGGCGGGTGAGCCGGCAGGTTCTGTGGCGCCCTAGGGCCGAGGCCGATCTGGAGGATATCTGGCGCTACACGGTCGAGACGTGGTCGGAGGGGCAGGCGGTGGCCTACCTGACCGGGTTGGAGCGGACGCTGCGGCTGTTGGCGGAGTTTCCGGAGACGGCCCGGTTGAGGGAGGAATTCGTGCCGCCGGTGCGGGTGCATCCCTATCGCGCGCATCTCGTTATCTTCCAGAGTGATGAGGCCGTGCTGGACGTGGTGCGGGTGGTGCATGCGCGGGCGAACTGGCAGGCGTTCCTGGCGGAGTGAAAGGGTTATTCCTCGCGCCCGTGGGCCTTGAGGCGGGCGTGGAGGGTGGTGGCCTCGGCGGCGCCGGCCTCGAGCGCGAATATATAGGCGTAGGTGAGGAAGAAGCAGGCCGCGTCGACATCGTTGGTGATGTCGGCGGCCTGGGTGTAGAGCCGGATCAGGGCGAAGCGGTCGTCGCCGTCATGCGCGGCGAGGAGCTGCGCGTCGAGCGTGTCGACCATGCCGATGCCCTGATCCGGCTGGGCGGTCATTCGGCGGCTTGCGCCTGGCCGCGGTGGGCCTCGACCTTGGCGGCCACCCAGTCGTGGAAGCAGTGGGTCGGGCTATCCATCACCGGCGAGAAACGGCCGCCGTCGAAGCTGCTGGCGTGGCGGCCTTTCTGCATGCCCTCGACGACGAAGATGTCCTCCTCGAACACGGTCTTCCAGAGCTGGGTGTTGCGCATGCGCAGCCCCTCGTCGCTGTCGGGGACGGAATAGTAGAGGTGGATGTGCTCGACCGTGCGGTCATGGCCGCGGGGTTCGAGGATGATGGCGAAGGCGTGGTCGCGCTGGACGCCGAGCAGGACGTTGGGGTAGACGGCGATGTATTCCGCCTGATCGTTCCACTTGGCGCCGACATCGGCGAAATCGGGGAAGGATTCGCCGTTCTCGTTGGTGAGCTGGCGATAGACCATGGTGCCCTGGCCGGAGAATTCGCCCGGTTGCTCGATATTGTAGTGGTCTTCGAGCCTGGAATAGCTGTTGAGGCCCGGGTGGACCCACGGCAGGTGGTAGCTTTCGCAGAAGTTCTCGACCGCGAGCTTCCAGTTGGTTTTCACTTCCAGCGTAATCCGGCTGTCATGGCCGCCGTGGTAGAGGGGCAGGTCGAACTCGGACCAGCGGGCGATAATGTCGGTCATCGCCTCCTCGAAGGCGGGGGCGTCGCCGGAGACGTTGATCCAGACCACGTCGCGCCAGATGTGGGAGCGGACCTCGATCAGGCCGAGATCGTCGCGTTTGATGGTCTCGTGGGTGTTATGGCCGGGGCCGCCCACATGGGGGGTCGAGACCAGCTTGCCCTTGGTCGAGTAGCACCAGGAATGGTAGGGGCAGCGGATCGCGCCCTCGATCTTGCGGGGCTCCTCGACCAGGATCATGCCGCGGTGGCGGCAGATGTTCTGGAAGACGCGCACGTCGCCTTCCTTGTCGCGGATGAGGAGGAGCGGCATGCCGAGGAATTCCATCGGCACCGCGTCGCCCGGTTCGGGCACATCGGCGGCGACGGCGAGGCCCGCCCATTGCGAGAAGAGCAGGGCCTGGCGTTCCTCGGCAAAGACGGCCGGGTCGATGTAATGCGCGTTGGGCAGGCCGTGCGCCTTGTCGACGGGCTGGCGGACCTGGCTGAGATCGGTCACGGTGGCGGTCATCGCGGGACTCCTTGCGTTAGCTGGGGAGAGCTACGCATGAAAGCCCCCGTCGCGACCGACCGGCAGCGACCCGGATTATCTCAGGGCGACAAATTGCAGTGCGGCGGGGGTTAGCGGAAATCCTCGTCAGGCCGCAGCAGGTGGCGGTAGAAGCGCGGCACCTTGTCGATGGTCACGACCCCGGTTTCGCGGGCGGCCTGCAGGATGCGGCCGGTGGAATTGCCCAGGTGTTCGTAGACCATCCGGGTGGCGCGGTTGCCCGAGACCTTCTCGCGCACCGTGCGGGAGGCGTAGCCTTCCCACAGGTTCGACTGGAACGAGGTTTCGGGCGTCAGGAAGTTGAACGAGCAGGAGAGCGAGGCGCGGTGGGTGACCACGGCCATGATCCCCTCTTCCTGGCGCATGACGATGCCGCGGTATTCGCGGGTGTGCGGATCGGTCGAGAGACCCTGTTCGCGCACGCCCTGGCGCGGCTCGAACCCGCGCAGGAAGGTGTAGCCGTCGCCGCGCTTGATCAGCACGAGCCCCAGCACGAAGCGCGAGGCGTCGACGAAGCTTTTGCGGGCGAAGCGGTAGAAGCCGCTGGGGAAGATCGTGTCCGAGACCTCGATCGTGGGTTTGCCGAAAAAGTCGGCAAGGAACGGATGGCTGAGAAGATCGTTCGGCGCCGGGGCGAGGGCATCGACCGGCTCGAGCAGGATTCGGGCGTCGGTGCCGAAGAAGGTGCAGATGCGGTGCAGCACGTCGGGGCGGGGGAAGCTTTCGCCCGACATGTAGCGGTTGAACTGGGTGCGGTTGATGCCGAGCTCGCGGCAGAGCTCGGATACCGAGGGGTAGCCGGCGCAAAGGCGGCGGAGGTTATCGCCGAAGACCTCTCGGAGCGCGGCCGGGTCGCTGTCGCGAGTCCGCGAGTCGGCTGTGCGTTGTTGTGTCAAGGAAGGACATGCTTTATAGTTGCAAAGGCGGGGATATCATCACGCTATCGGAGATTCCCAGGCGTTTCCACAAGAATCGACGCCAAACAGGGTCAGTCGTGACGCGACTTGGCGTCAGCTTTGCATGGTCTTGTCACAAATTGCCCGAGCTCCATGGGCAATCTCCCCATTCACTTTTGCTTAAACTGTTTCAAAATCGAAGGTGAGGAAGAAGATTGGGGTCACCATGTACGGCGTAGTTCTTTGGAGTGATAAAAAGCATAACCGGGCGGTCATCTGGTGCGAGGACCACCGTAACCTGGCATTTTACAAGGACGAGGAGAACCTGTCGGAGGCGAGTTGTTTCGTGCCCGGCGACCTTGTCGAGTTCGACCTGCGCGAGGTGGACGACATGCGCCTTGCGGTCGATCCCAGCATCGTGTCGAAGCACGAATTTCCGTCACTGCCGGGCGATCTGAAGCTGGCCAAGGCGAACCTGCGCCGCAACAAGATCGCCCCCCCGAACACGGGGGCGGGCCGGCAGAACGTGGTGGTGCTGCATCCGCGCGGCACGCCCGGGGCGCAGCGCGCCGCCGAATCCTCCTACCGCTGATCAGGCGCCGCGCGAGAGCGCGGCGATGCCTGTCCGGGCGATCTCGGTCAGGCCGAGGGGCCGCATGAGATCGGCGAAGGCGTCGATCTTCTGCGGGGTTCCGGTGATCTCGAACACGAAGCTGTTGAGCGTGCTGTCGACCGCGTTGGCGCGGAAGATGTCGGCAAGGCGCAGGGCCTCGACCCGCTTTTCCCCTTCACCCGCCACTTTCAGGAGCGCCAGTTCGCGTTCGACGGAATGGCCCTCGACCGTGAGGTCGTGGACGTCGTGGACCACGACGATGCGGCCCAGCTGTGCCTTGATCTGTTCGATCACCTGCGGCGTGCCGGTGGTGACGATGGTGATGCGCGACATGTGGCCGGTATGGTCGACCTCGGCCACGGTGAGGCTGTCGATGTTGTAGCCGCGGCCCGAGAAGAGGCCGATGACCCGGGCCAGGACGCCCGGTTCGTTGTCGACGATCACCGCCAGGGTATGCGTCTCGGCCTTGTCGGAAAAGGTCGGGCGCAGGTTGTAGGCGGAATGCTTGGTCGAGCCTTTCTTGATCTTGAGCGCTGACATCGGGTCTGGTCCTTCAGTGGGTTTCTTCGGGGGTGGCCGGGGTGGCCGCAGGGCGGGGCCTGAGCAGGGCGTGCCACAGGCAGGTGAGAAGCGCCGCGAGGGCGAGGGGCAGGAAGACGGGCCGGAAGACATCCGCCGCGCCGGACTTGAGCAGCACGAGGGCCGAGGGGCCGAGGCTGAGCCACATGGCGATGCCGAGGAGCACGGTGAGGGGGCGCCCGGGCGTGACCACGCCGGCGCGGGTAAGGAAGAGCGCGGCGGGGGCGAGCAGGGCGGATTCGTAGTGCCACAGGTAGGGCGAGGCGAGCGGGATGGCGCAGAGCAGCGTGGCGGCGCGCAGGTCGAAGGAGGTGGAGGGGCGGCGCCAGGTGAGGAAGACGGCGGCGGCGCAGAGGGCGGTGAGGGCCCATTGCACGGCCAGTGCCGTGGCTTCGGCGAGGCCAAGATAGACGATGGCGGCATAGGCGCTGATCATCAGGTTGAGATCGGCGATGGCGTTGCGGACGGTGTCCCCGTGCTCGCGCATCATGGCGAGCATCTCGGGCCAGTAGGCGGTGCCGAAGAGCACGGTGGGGATGGCGGCGAGCAGGAGCGTGGTGACCGCCGCCGACAGGATCGCGCGCCACTGGCCGGCGGCGATGAGGGCGAAGGGGATGAGCAGGCCGAGCTGGGGTTTCAGGGTCAGCAGGCCGATGAAGATGCCGGCGAGGATTGGTCTTTCGGCGCGGAGTGCGGCCAGCGCCGCCATCAGCCCGGCGAGCCAGAGGATGGTGGTCTGGCCCACCAGCAGGCAGGGCAGGATCGCGGGCGCCAGTGCGGTGCCCAGCAGGACATGCGTGCGCCCGGCGGTGAAGGGGCGGGTGGCCAGCAGGAGCGCGGCGCAGGAGAGGACCATGAAAACCGCCCAGGCGGGCGCGAAGGGCAGGAGGCCCAGCGGCATCACCAGCAGCAGGAAGCCCGGAGGGTAGGCCCAGGGCATCCAGTCGTCATGGGTGACGGCCGCCATCTCGGCGATGCGGGTGACGTCGAAGGCGTCGAGGGGCAGGCCCTGGAGAGCCAGCTTGGCGGCCGCCCAGAAGACGTAGAAATCGACCGAGACCGAGATCAGGTCGGTCTCGTTGATCTCGACGATGCCGCCGACGATGAAGATGGCGCCGAACATGACCGTCACCAGCGCGCCCAGGAGGCCGAGCTGCCGGCCGCGGCGGCTGTCGAAGATCGCGAGACGGGCGTCTGCGGCGGAGTGGGGCGTCATGCGGCGGGTCCTTGGGCGGCGCGAAGGCGAGAAGGGTTGGTGGGTTTCACCCACCCTGCGGGGGAGGGTGGGTGAGAGTGGGTCATTACACCAGAACCGCGCCGGAGCTGCTGATCGCGTCCTTGGTGGAGGCGTTCTCGCCCAGCAGCATCTTGTTGTGCGGCTCGCCCGACGGGATCATCGGGAAGCAGTTCTCGTGCTTCTCGACGAGGCAGTCGAAGATCACCGGGCCGTCATGCTCGAGCATTTCCATGATGGCGTCGTCGAGCTCGGTCGGATCCTTGCACTGGATGCCCTTGGCGCCGAAGGCCTCGGCCAGCTTGACGAAATCGGGCAGGGCCTCGGACCAGGAATGCGAGTAGCGCTCGCCGTGCAGAAGCTCCTGCCACTGGCGGACCATGCCGAGGCGTTCGTTGTTCATGATGAACTGCTTGACCGGCAGGCGGAACTGCACCGCGGTGCCCATCTCCTGCATGTTCATCAGCCACGACGCCTCGCCCGCGACGTTGATCACCAGCGCGTCCGGGTGCGCCATCTGCACACCGATCGAGGCCGGGAAGCCGTAGCCCATGGTGCCCAGGCCCCCGGAGGTCATCCAGCGGTTGGGGTCGTTGAAGCCCAGATACTGCGCCGCCCACATCTGGTGCTGGCCGACCTCGGTGCAGATATAGCGGTCGTGATCCTTGGTCAGCTCCTCGAGGCGCTGGAGGGCGTATTGCGGCTTGATGGTCTTGCCCGCCTGCGTGAAGGCGAGGCAGTTGACCTTCTTCCACTCGTTGATCTTCTTCCACCACTTCTCGATCCCCTCGCGGTTGGTCTTGCGGCCGCGGGATTTCCAGATCTTCAGCACGTCCTCGAGTACGTGGGCGATGTCGCCGACGATGGGGATGTCGGTCTTGATGACCTTGTTGATCGAGGAGGGGTCGATGTCGATATGGGCCCGGGTGGAATGCGGGCTGAAGGCGTCGACGCGGCCGGTGATCCGGTCGTCGAACCGGGCGCCCACGTTGATCAGCAGGTCGCAGTCATGCATCGCCATGTTGGCCTCGTAGAGACCGTGCATGCCGAGCATCCCGAGCCAGTTGTCGCCCTTCGCCGGGTAGGCGCCGAGGCCCATGAGCGTCGAGGTGATCGGCACGCCGGTGGCGTCGACCAGCTCGCGCAGCAGCTGGCTGGCGGCGGGGCCAGAGTTGATCACGCCGCCGCCGGTATAGAAGATCGGGCGTTCGGCCTGTTCGAGCGCCTCGACCAGTTCGGTGATCTCTTCCATATCGCCCTTGACCTGCGGCTGGTAATGCGAGGTCTTGGCCCTTTGCGGGGGCGTGTACTCGGCGCTGGCGAACTGCACGTCCTTGGGGATGTCGACCAGAACCGGGCCGGGCCGGCCGGAGGTTGCGACATGGAAGGCCTGATGCAGGACGTTGGAGAGGTCCTTGGTGTCGCTCACCAGCCAGTTGTGCTTGGTGCAGGGGCGGGTGATGCCGACGGTGTCGGCCTCCTGGAAGGCGTCGTTGCCGATCATGAAGGTGGGCACCTGCCCCGAAAGGACGATGAGCGGGATCGAATCCATCAGCGCGTCGGTGATGCCGGTGACCGCATTGGTGGCGCCGGGGCCCGAGGTGACGAGGCAGACGCCGGGCTTGCCGGTCGAGCGCGCATAGCCTTCGGCCGCGTGCACCGCGCCCTGTTCGTGGCGGACGAGCACGTGGCGGATGTCGTTCTGCTGAAAGACCTCGTCATAAATCGGTAGCACGGCGCCGCCGGGGTATCCGAATACGACGTCCACACCCTGATCCTTGAGGGCCTGAACCACCATTTTCGCTCCGGTCATGTGACGTGTCATCTTGATTTGCTCCGTTTATGACGTGTCTGTCGCTGCGCATAAAAAAGCCCCCGGGTTTCGGGGGCGCATGGGGTACCGTTATGGTGTCCGTTACCGGCCCATGCGCCATTTTCCTACCAGAATTACGATCGAACCGATCATCGGAAGCTCCTGTCTGCGTGCGCGGGACATTATGGCGGGGGATGGGACCCGTCAACCGCTGAGAACGGGGTTGGCCGAAAAAAATGTCGCAGGGCGGCGGGTTTGCTTTCCGGATGTTGCGCAGGAACGGGGGTTGCGGACAGGGGGTGTCAGGGTCGGCTGGTAGGAGAGGGGCGAGAGGGCTGAACCGGGAGACAGCGGCATGATCAAGTATTACTATCCGAATGGCGACCATTGCTACCGCGCGTTGCATACGGCGCACGCGGTCTATCACGATGCCGAGGGCCGGCTGATCGCGCGGGCGATGCGGCCGGACAACAGCGAGCTTTACGAATTCGAGATCGTGGCGTTCGAACTGGTCGAACCGGGAGTGCGCTGTACCTGAGCCGGCGATACCGGGTGAGGGGGCGGAATTTTTCCTACAGCGCGCGGGTTTTCGCGAAAGGGACACATGGATTTTACAGGAATCACCGATTGCGGAGGATGATGAAGCAAGGGAGATTCCAGCCATGAAAGATGTAGACCTGAACCGGGTATCCGCCGACGAGTGGGACGAGTTGAACGACCCGCGCCCCGAGGGGTGCGAGTTCGACGAGGTGGTCGAGCGCGCGCTGTCGCGGCGCGGCTTCCTTGGCGGAGTCGTGGCCTTCGGTTCGGGCGCGGCGGCGATGGGCACGGCGCAGCTGCTGGGCGGGGCCGCCGAGGCGATGGAGCACTCGCGCTTTCCCTTCACCCCGATCGCGGCGCAGACCGATGCCACGGTGCACGTGCCCGAGGGCTACCAGTGGGACGTGCTGGTGCGCTGGGGCGATCCGCTGTTTTCCGACGCGCCGGAGTTCGATCATGCCACCGGCGGGGATGCCGAAAGCGCCGACCGGGTGTTCGGCGAGAATACCGACGGGATGGAGACATTCGTGCATGAGGGCCACGAGCTGATTGCCGTGAACCTCGAATACACCAATCGCGATATCAACCTGCCCCAGTCCGAGGAGGGCGTGCCCGCCGGGCTGGACGACGTGCGCAAGCTGCAGAAGCTGCAGGGCGTGACGGTGATGGAGGTCGAGAAGGGCGAGGGCGGCTGGGGCGTCGTGGTCGACAGCCCGTATAACCGGCGGATCACGCATCTGACGCCGATGACGATTGCCGGGCCTGCCGCCGGGCATGAGCTGCTGAAGACCGAGGCCGACCCGAGCGGGACCGAGAGCCTTGGCACGTTCAACAATTGCGGCTCGGGCAAGACGCCGTGGGGGACGTATCTGACCTGCGAGGAGAACTTCAACGGGTATTTCGGGGCCACCTCCGAGGCTGATGTGCCGGAGGCGGTGCAGGCCGGGTACGAGCGCTACGGGATCGGGGCCGATGGCTGGGGCTACGATTACCACAAGTGGGATGACCGGTTCGACACGGCGAAACACCCCAACGAGCCGCACCGCGCGGGCTGGGTGGTCGAGATCGACCCGGCGGACCCGGAGAGCACGCCGGTCAAGCATACCGGCCTTGGCCGGTTCAAGCACGAGAATGCCGAGGTGGTGCTGGCGCCCGACGGGCGCGTGGTGGTCTACATGGGCGACGACGAGCGGGGCGAATTCATGTACCGCTTCGTCTCGGACGCGGCCTATGCGCCGGGCGGGTCGACCGGGGGGCTGCTGGACGAGGGCACGCTCTACGCCGCGAAGTTCAACGATGACGGCACCGGCGAATGGCTGCCGCTGACGCCGGAGAGCACCGGCATGGAAAGCCTGGCCGAGGTGCTGATCTTTGCCCGGATGGCGGCCTCGAAGGTCGGAGCCACGACGATGGACCGGCCCGAGTGGATCGCCGCCAACCCGCATGCCGTCGAGGCCTATTGCTGCCTGACCAACAACAAGAACCGCGGCGTGAAGCCCAACGCGGGCGGCGACGAGACGCCGGTGAACGGGCCCAACCCGCGCGAGACCAACAATTACGGCCAGATCGTGCGCTGGCGGCCGCATGAGGACGACCACGCCGCCGATACGTTCGACTGGGATCTCTACGTGATGGCGGGCAACCCGGACGTCTACCAGAACGTCTATGGCGGCTCGGAGAACGTGACCAACGGCAACATGTTCAACTCGCCCGATGGCATGGCCTTCGACAGTGCCGGGCTGGTGTGGATCCAGACCGATGGCGACGACAGCAACGAGGGCGAGTTCGCCGGCATGGGCAACAACCAGATGCTGGCGGGCGACCCGGTGACGGGCGAGATCGCGCGGTTCCTCACCGGGCCCAGGGGTTCGGAGGTCACAGGGCTCACGTGGTCGGCGGACCGGACGGCGATGTTCGTGGGCATCCAGCACCCCGACGCGCCCTTCCCCGATGGCGAGGGCAAGTTGCCGCGCTCGTCGGTGGTGGTTGTCTGGCGCGAGGATGGCGGGCTGGTCGGCTGAGCCCGGGAAAATGACGGCCCCGGTGTGTCGCGACGCCGGGGCTTCTTCTTGGGGACAGTATCCCGGGGGAGACGTTGAAAGTCGTCCCGACTTTCAACGCTAGGAGCAGCGCCCCCTCGACCGCCCCCTAAAGCGAAACGCCGGTGCCCTGCAGCACGCCGTGTTCCAGCGCATAGCGGGTGAGGCCCGCTGTCGAGCTGATGCCGAGCTTGCGCTTGATGTTCTTGCGGTGGGTTTCGACCGTGCGGATGGAGATGTCGAGGTCGTGCGCCACCTCGCGGTTCGAGCGCCCTTGGGCCAGTTGCAGCAGGATCGTCTGTTCGCGGTTGGTGAGCTGCTCGCGCAGGCCGCCCTCGCGCGGGGCGAGGGAACCCTGGGCGCCGGTGCAGAGGTAGCGGCGGCCGGCGACGACGGCGTCGATGGCGCGCTTGATTTCCTCGGTGGGCACGTCCTTGAGCACGTAGCCCTGCGCCCCGTGGCTGAGCGCCGAGGTGATGTATTCCGGGCTGTCATGCATCGACAGGATCAGGATGCGCGTTTCGGGGCGGCGTTCGAGGATGATCTCGGTGGTCGAGAGCCCGCCGATGCCGGGCATGTTGAGGTCGAGCAGGATGACATCGGGCTGCAGTGTCTCGACGTTGTCGATGATCTGCTGGCCGGTCGAGAGCGTGGCGATCACCTCGACGTCGTCGTAGCTTTCCAGGATCGACTGGATGCCTTCTGCGACCATCGGGTGATCGTCGACGATGACGATGCGGGTGGGCGTGTCGGTCATGCGCTGGCCTTGGTGCTGGTATCGGAACGCTCCTGCGGCGGCAGGAGGTGGGTGAGGGGCACGGAGGCCTCGATCACCGTGCCGGATTTGCTGGACAATATTCTGAGCGTGCCGTCAAGCTGCTCGATCCGTTCCTGCATGTTGCGCAGGCCGAGCCCGCCATTGACGGTGCTGTCGCGGCGGCCCGACTGGTCGAGGCCGCGGCCGTTGTCGGTGATCCTGAGCGTGGCGCCGCGGGCGTGGCCCCGCAGGTCGATCGACACGCGGCTGGCGCCGGCGTGGCGTTCGACATTGGTCAGTGCCTCCTGCGCGACGCGGTAGAGGGCGATCTTGGCGTCGCCGTCGAGCCGGTTGCGGAAGACGACGGTGTCGAACTCGGTCTCGATGCCGGTGCGCTGGCCGAAATCCTCGGTCAGGGCCTTCAGCGCCGGGCCGAGGCCGAGGTCGTCGAGCACGCCGGGGCGGAGGTCGCGGCTGATGCGGCGCACCTCCTGGATGGCGCCCGAGAGATAGGAGATGCCCTTGTCGAGATGGTCGGCGGCGCGGGCGTCGTCCGCGGCCATCCGCCGCCGGGTGGTGTCGAGCGCGTAGCGGACGCCCACGAGGATCTGGCTGATCCCGTCATGCAGTTCGCGGGCGACGCGGCCGCGCTCTTCCTCCTGCGCGTCGAAGACACGTTGGGTGAGTTTCTTGAGCTTGGCATCGGCCAGCCGGCGTTCGCGGATGTTGATGAAAAGCCCGGTGACGAAGACCAGCAGCAGCGCCGCGATGGTGATGCCGCCGATCCAGACGAAGGTGCGCCGGACCCGGGCCTCGACACCGGCGCGGGCGGCGGACACGGTGGCGAGCACGTCGTCGATGAAGACCCCCGTGCCGATCGCCCAGCGCCAGTCCTGCAGCCCGATCACGTAGGTGACCATGCGGGCGGTCTCGCCGGTCGAGGGTTTGCGCCAGTCGTAGCTGTGATAGCCGCCGCCGGTGCGGGCGAGGCGGATCAGCACGTCGGTGACGGGGGTGCCGTTCTCGTCGGTGAGCCCGGTCCAGTTGCGGTTGATCAGGTCGGTCTGGCGGGGGCTGACGAGGTTGGTGCCATCGTAGTCGTAGACGAAGAAATACCCGTCCTGGCCATAGAGCATGGCCGCGAGGATCTGGGTGATCTGAAGCTTGGCCTCCTCGTCGTCGGGCGCCGCGCGGCCGTAGATGTTGAAGAAGGAGGTCCGGGCGATGGAGAGGTAGTTCTTCAGCTCGGCGCGTTTGGCGGCGATAAGCTGTTCCTCGAGGTTGCGGATCTCCCGTTCGGCCAGCTGGCGCGACTCCAGCGTCACGATCACCGAGATCAGCACCGCCGCGACGACGAGCGGCAGGGTGGCCACGAGAAACAGTTTCTGGCCGTAATTCAGGCGGATAAGGTCACGCAAGCCCCGCATGCCGAATCGATAGACCGAATCCCCGCCGTTGCCCAGAGTTTTGCCGGTTCTGCGGCGTTCTGCCCGAAATTTGCGCGCGCGATTCGCGTGGCGGACAGGTTTCTACGCAGTAGTCGGTATTCCCATGTACGCAACACCGCGTTACTGTCTTTGCACTTGCAACGATCCGCGCGCGGGCCGCAAGAGCCCGGAGCGCCATGACTGAATCGGGAGGAGACACCACATGGATCGTCGTTCATTTTTGAGAAATACCGCGCTAGGCGGCACCGCCGCGGCGGCCTCGAGCCTTGCGGCACCGGCCATCGCGCAGGACAGCCGCACGCTGACCATGGTCACCACCTGGGGACGTGGCCTTGCCGGCGTGTTCGACGCGGCGCAGCGGGTGGCCGATTCGGTCAACGCCATGACCGATGGCGCGCTGACCATCGACGTTAAAGGCGCAGGCGAGCTTGTGGGCGCGTTCGAGGTGTTCGACGCCGTGACCGCCGGCCAGGCCGACATGTATCACGGTGCCGACTACTACTTCGTCGGTCAGCACCCGGGCTATGCCTTCTTCACCGCCGTGCCCTTCGGCATGACTGCGCAGGAGCTGGTGAACTGGTACTATTTCGACGGCGGCATGGAGCTGCATGACGAGCTGGGCCAGATCTTCGGCCTGAAGAGCTTCCTTGCCGGCAACACCGGCGCACAGGCCGGCGGCTGGTTCTCGAAGGAAATCAAGAGCCCCGAGGATTTCAACGGCCTCAAGTTCCGGATGCCGGGCCTTGGCGGCAAGGCACTGGGCAAGCTGGGCGCGAGCGTTCAGAACATCCCCGGCGCCGAAGTGTACCAGGCGCTGTCCTCGGGTGCGATCGACGGCACCGAGTGGATCGGGCCCTGGGCGGACGAGAAGGCCGGTTTCCAGGAGATCACCAAGATCTACTATACCGCGGGCTTCCACGAGCCGGGCGCCGGCCTGTCGGTCGGCACCAACCGCGAGGTGTTCGAGGACCTGTCGCCGGCGCATCAGAAGATCATCGAGATCGCCTGTGCCGAGGCGCACCAGTGGAACCACGCACAATTCCTGTCGAACAACGGTTCGGCCCTGCAGCGCCTGCAGTCGAGCGGCGTGCAGACCATGGAATTCCCCGACAGTGTCTGGGACGCGTTCGGCCAGGCCTCGCAGGCCGTGCATGACGAGAACATGGGCGACGAACTGTACAAGAAGATCTATGACAGCGCGATGGCCTCGATGAAGTCGTCCTCGGCATGGATCCAGAAGTCGACCGGCGCCTACGTCGCACAGCGCGACCGCGTCCTGGGCTGATCTTCGGCTGACCCTGAACAGGGCGGGCCCCCGGGCGGGGCCCGCCTGACTGCATGACAAGACGGGCATCAACAGCCCGCAAGACGCGAACAAAGGCGCGGGGGACCCATGCTGGACGCCATTGTCTGGTTCTTCAAGAACATCGGTCTGGCCTTCTACAACTTCTTCTACGCAATCAGCCATCCGGGATTGTGGCTGGACTGGTCGAACAGCGAAGCGATCATGCGCGTCGTCTATTACGGCGGGTCGGTCGAATTCTTCTTCGTCGTGTTCACGGCGATCCTGATCGTGACCGCCGCCGGGCTCTGGTGGAACGGGTTCATGTGGGGCTGTGTCAGGGTGCTGGAAGGCTTTGCCAACGTCGTCGGCCGGTTCTTTGCCTGGGCGGGGCTGATCATGGTGCTGCAGCAGGTGATCATCGTCTTCGTGCAGCGCATCTTTGCCCGGCCCGACATCTCGATCGGGTTCGGCATACCGCTGGAGATGGATATCAGCTGGTGGGCCGAGGAGCTGAAGCTTTACAACGCGATGGTCGTGGCGCTGTGCTGTACCTACACGTTCGTGCAGGGCGGGCATGTGCGGGTCGACCTGATCTATTCGGCGGTGAGCCATCGCACCAAGCGGGTGATCGACATGCTGGGCAGCCTGCTGTTCATGCTGCCGATGGCCGTCCTGATCTGGATGTACGGCTGGTACTTCCTCTGGCGGCACCTGATCACGCCGAAGCCCTCGGCCTCGGACACGCTGGACCGGCTGTTGATGAAGGCCCGCGCGGTGCGCTGGAACGTCGAGACGATCGGCTTCAGCCCCAACGGGTTCAACGGGTATTTCCTGTTCAAGATCCTGCTGGTGGCGTTCGCGGCCATGATCTTCATCCACGCCATCGCGTTCTTCTACCGATCCTACCTCGAATGGAAGGAAGGGCCGGAGAGCGAAAACAAGTACCTCGACAAGGATACGCTTGGCGAGGGCGAAGAAGCCTATGAAGGCACGCATTAAGGGGGCAGGGGACAATGCTTTTCGGACTTGATGGCGTCGAAGTCGGCCTGATCATCGTGTTCCTGTGCCTCTTCGGGGGCATTCTGTCGGGCTTTCCGGTGGCGTTCGCCATCGGCGGGGCCGGGGCGATCTCTTTCGCGATCATCGCCGCGCTCGACAGTGCGGGGCTGCTGATCCACCAGGCGATCGACCCGACATCGCAGGCTTACAACGCGCTGGTGAACAGCGGCGTGAAGCCGGAAACCATATCCATTTTCCGATACCCGGACTTGCCACGCATAGGCATGCCGGTGTTCGACCGCGGCTGGGAAACGGCGCTGGATCGCAACATCTCGTTCATCGTCAACCGTATGAACGAACGGGTGTTTGCCGGCCAGTCGATCGAGACGCTGCTGGCGGTGCTGATGTTCGTGCTGATGGGCATCACGCTGGAGCGTTCGAAGATCGCCAACGACCTGCTGACCACGATGGCGCGGGTCTTTGGCCCGCTGCCGGGCGGCCTGGCCGTGTCGGTGGTCGTGGTCGGTGCCTTCCTTGCCGCCTCGACCGGGATCGTGGGGGCGACGGTGGTGACGATGGGGCTCTTGAGCCTGCCCACCATGCTCAGGCACAATTACAGCCCCGAGATCGCGACCGGGGTCATTGCCGCGTCGGGCACGCTGGGGCAGATCATTCCGCCCTCGATCGTGATCGTCCTGCTGGGCACGCTGGCGGGCGACCTCTATTCCGTCGCGCAGGAGAACCGGGCCATCGAGGCCGGGTGTTCGGACGCGCTGACCTACCTGGGCGAGCCGGCGGTGGTTTCCGTGGGAACGCTGTTCCAGGCGGCGCTTCTTCCCGGGATCCTGCTGGCGCTGCTTTATGCGCTCTATGCCTTCGGCTATGCGCTGCTGAACCCCTCGCGGGCGCCGGCGGTGGATGACCTGGGCCAGACCAATGCCGAGCCGATCACGCGCGGCGAGGGCTTTACCTGGTTCATCGGCCTGCCGGTGGCGCTGATCGCCGGTCTGCTGGTGTTCTCGGAAGTGGGTGTGGTCGGGTCGCAAAGCCTGGTCGTCGACAGCTATTCCGACCAGGGCGACGCCGCGAGCCTGCGCACCAATGTCGGCCCCGATTGCAAGGAGGCGATGATCGAACTGCACGGACAGGCGGCCTGGGACAGGGCCGTGGCCGAGCAGTCGGCGATCGACGAGGCCGGCGGGGTGACCGCATCGCACCAGTTGTCGGACGAGGAAATCGCCGAGAAACGCGCGGCCAAGATCGCCAATGCCGCGCCGATCGGCACCGGGGTCGCCACGATCCTGCTGCTGTTCGCACTGGTGCTGGCGGTGGGGCGTGGGGTCATGCCCTCGGCCAGCCCGGCGCCGCTGCTGGTGGGGGCCGTGGGGATTGTCCTGGGCCTTCTGGTGGACCTGCTGCTGATCGGGCCGCAATGGAGTGCGGGCGGTGCGCTGATGGCGCTGCTCATCCCCTATGCGCTGGCGATCTATGGATGTGTTCATGCCGCCATCCGGATGTCGAAGAACGAGCTGATCCGCGTGGTCTTTCCGCCGCTGATCCTGATCGTGGCGGTGCTGGGTTCGATCCTTGGCGGGATCACCAACCCGACGCCGGCGGCCGCCCTGGGGGCGGCGGGCGCGATCATGCTGGCGGCCTATCGCAAGCTGCGCGACGAGGAACGTTCGGGCAAGATCATCATCTTCGCCACTCTGGCCATCGGCCTGGCGATCCTGATCGGCATCAACTTCGACCTGCGGATCAACAATGCCGACGTGAGCTTTGATACCTGGGTGGCGTTCTTCTTCGCCTATGCCGCGTATATCTATGCCGCGTTCGGGCTGTTCTTCGCCTGCTGGGTGCTGTTCACGGGTGGCGTGCTGACGCCGGTGGTGCGGGAGACCGCGAAGGTCACGTCGATGGTGTTCACCATCCTGATCGGCTCGCAGCTGCTGAACCTGGTGGTGATCTCCTTCGGGGGAGAGCATTACATCCAGCAGTTCCTGCGCAGTTACGACAACGAGTTCACGGTGTTCCTGATCGTGATGCTGGTGCTGTTCATCCTGGGTTTCGTGCTGGACTTCCTCGAGATCATCTACATCGTCATCCCGATCGTGGGGCCGGTGATCTATGGCGGCACGTTCGACCCGAAATGGGTGACGATCATGATCGCGGTGAACCTGCAGACCTCGTTCCTGACACCGCCATTCGGCTTTGCGCTGTTCTACCTGAGGGGCGTGGCGCCGAAGGAGGTGACGACGGGGCATATCTACCGCGGGGTGGCACCCTTCGTGCTGATCCAGGTGGTGGGGATCGCGATATTGTGGTTCTTCCCGTGGATCGTGACGATCGTGCCGCAACTCATCGGTGGATGAGCAAGAGGCCCCGGCCGCCGAGGAAACCCGTGGGTTTTCCGGTGGCCGGGGCGCGGGGCCGCAGCGCGGTGGCGTTCGGCCCCGTGACGGGGTTCAGAGAAAGCTGAAAAGCGCCCTTGCCTTGCGGCGGGGGCGTTCCTCTTTCCGGGCGCCGCCGGTGAGCAGGCTCATGGCCTGTTCGCTGCGCATGCGGCGGCCGATCTGCATGTAATGCGCGGTGTCGATGGAGCCGTCGGGGCGGGTCTTGATCTCGGTGGTCATGGTCCTGGTCCTTCCGTTGCCTGGGACCATGTGAGCACGGGTGGGAGCGCGGCGCTTGAAGGGGGTCTTGCGAAGGCCTTGTGCTTTCCTTGTGATTTGTCGAAGGCGGTGGATTCTTGTTGCGCGGGCGGCTTGAAGGGTCGTTATCCTTGGCGCATGATCCATCGTTTCGCCGATTGCACACTGGATACCGGACGCCACGAGCTTTGCCGCGATGGCATGCCGGTTCACGTGGAGCCGCAGGTTTTCGCGCTGCTGGCCATGATGGCCGGGTCGGGCGGGGAGGTGGTGAGCAAGGACGAGCTGATCGCGCGGGTCTGGAAGGGGCTGAACGTGTCGGATGCCACGATCAGCGCGCGGATCAACGCGGCGCGCAAGGCGGTGGGCGATGACGGCACCGCGCAGCGGGTGATCCGGACGGTGCCGAAGCTGGGGTTCCAGATGGTCGCGCCGGTGACGGTCGAGGGGGCGGCGGGGCCGGCGAAAACGTCTGCGGCGCCGGCGATCCGTTACGTGGCCTCGGCGGATGGCGAGCTGATCGCCCATGCGCATCACGGGGCGGGGCCGCCGCTGGTGCGGGTGGGGCACTGGCTGTCGCATCTCGAGCTGGACTGGGACTGCCCGGTCTGGCAGCCGCTGATGGCGCGGCTGGGGGAGCATTTCACGCTGTACCAGTATGACCAGCGGGGCACGGGGTTGTCGACGCGGGATACGGGCAACCTGTCGCTCGATGCCTTCGCCGACGATCTGGCGGCGGTGGTGGAGGCCAACGGGCTGACGCGGGTGGCGATCTTTGCCGCCTCGCAGGCGGTGCCGGTGGCGCTCAGGTTTGCCGCGAGGCACCCCGAGCGGGTCAGCCGGATGGCGCTTTACGGTGGCTATTCGGTGGGCCGGGTCTATCGCGAGGCGGCGCCGGGGGAGGTGGACGAGGAGACGATCCTGGGGCTGATCCGGGCGGGCTGGGGGCGCGAGGGGTCGGCGTTTCTGAACGCCTTCTTGGCGCTGTTCATGCCGGATGCCACGCCGGGGCAGGTGAAAAGCATCGTGCGCATCCAGCAGCAATCGGTGTCGGCGGAGAGCGCCGTGCTGCTTCGGCAGGCGGTGGACCGGCTGGTTGCCGAGGACGACCTGGCCCATGTCAGGGTGCCGGTATTGCTGGCCCACGCGCGGGAGGATGCGATCCACCCGTTCAGCCAGAGCCAGAGGATGGCCGCGAAGCTGCCCGATGCGCGGCTGATGATGCTGGACACGCGAAACCACATGCCGCTGCCGCAGGAGGAAAGCTGGGAGAAGCTGATGCAGGCGGTGATTTCGTTTTGCTTGGGTGACGGCTAGGGCCGGTCAGCCCCGCTGCGGCCCGCGGAGGGGGTGGCTGTCGGGGAGGGAGATGTTGGCCACCTGTTCCGCGATCGGATCGTTCGAGAGGGGGTGGCGCTTGGCGTGGTAGTCCGCCGGGTCGCGCATCTTCTGCCATTCGCCGGAGGAGTAGACCTCGAGCCCCGAGAAGGTGGCCTTGTAGCCCATCTTGGCGCTGCCCGGCACCCAGTAGCCGAGATAGACATTCGCCAGCCCCGCCTCGCGGGCGATGTCGATATGGTCGAGGATGATGTAGGTCCCGAGCGATTGCCGCGGCAGGTCGGGCTCGTAGAAGGAGTAGACCATGCTGACCCCGTCATCGAGCACGTCGGTCAGGCAGACCGCCACCAGCTCGCCCGTTTCGCGGTCGGCATATTCGACGACGCGGGTGCGGATCGGGGTTTCCTCGATCATCGCGGCGAATTCGAAGGCGTCCATGTCGGCCATGCCGCCCTGGGCGTGGCGTTCCTCGAGGTAGCGGCGGAAGAGCTCGTACTGTTCCTCGGTGGCCCAGGCGGAGGTGGCGCGGCGTTCGAGATGGCGGTTGCGGTTGAGCGTGCGCTTCTGGCTTTTCGACGGCGTGAACTCGGCCACGTTGATGCGGGCCGAGAGGCACGCCGCGCAATCGGCGCAGGACGGCCGGTAGAGCACGTTCTGCGAGCGGCGGAAGCCCTGCTTGGACAGGCTGTCATTGAGGCGTTGCGCCGACTCGCCCTGGAGGGCCGTGAACAGCTTCCGCTCCATCCGCCCCTCGAGGTAGGGGCAGGGCTGCGGGGCCGTCACGTAGAATTGCGGCGCGATGGGGAGCGTATGGCGCATGAAGGCTCGTTATTCGTTCGGTCTTGTCACTGAAACGATAACAACGAACCCGGCAGGCGCCAAGTGCGAAACCTTGACGCGTCCCTAGGCGGCGCGGCGGTTGATCGCCACAGTGCCGAGCAGGTGGTCGGTGATGCCCTGGGCGCGGGGCGTGGTCAGCATGAAGATCATCGAGGCGATCTGGACCAAGAAAAAGGCGCAGGAGAGCGAGAAGCCCAGCGTGTGCAGGAACGCCATGGGGAGATCGAAGCGCTGGCCGGAGCCGGTGCGGAACTCGATCGCGACGAGGCGCATGCCCCAGGTGGCCGACCCGCCCGCGATGGTGAGCACGCGGTAGACGAAGCCCACGACGAGCATCAGCAGAGGAAAGAAGAAAATGCCGGTGAAGGCCGTGAAGGGCAGGATCAGCAGGCAGAGGACCGCCACGACGATCGTGTCGATCACCCACGCGATCAGCCGTTTCACCGGCACGTCGGCGTAGAATTCCGGCTGCGTCACCGGGTCAGGGGTGTGCCATGTGTAGTCGGTCATCCGGTTGCCTTCCATCAACGGGGAACCGGCCCGGGAAGTTCCGGGCCGGGCAGGGGGAAGAGAGGCGCGTTACGCCTCCTTCGGGGTTTCGTCGTCGCGGTCCGATTGGGCGGCGCGGGCGCGCTCTTCCATGAACTGGTCGAACTCGGCCTTGTCGCGGGCATCGCGGAGGCGCTGCAGGAAGGCCTCGAAATTGTCCTGCTCGCGTTCCAGCCGTTCCAGCGTGTCGGCCTTGTAGGCGTCGAAGGCGGCGTTGCCGGTCGAGCGGCTGATGTTCATGCGGCCATACCCCTTGTGGCGGCGGTGCGAAACTGAACAGGTCATTTTCTTGCTCCAGATCATGTAGGCGAGAAGGGCGAGGCCAACCGGCCAGAAGAGGATGAAGGCGAGAACCATGGCGGCGATCCAGGCGCCCTTGCCCTTGTCATCCAGCCAGGCCTCGGCCCGGGAAAGCCAGCCCAGGGGGCCGGTGGCGGGGGTGGATGAGGCGACGGTGGTCATTCGGCGTGTCCTTTCGGGTCAGCGTTGCTTTTCAATGTGAATGTCTTTCACATCCCCTAGATCGGGATTGCGGGCGGGTGTTGCAAGGGGTGATGTGAATGTTTTTTACATTATTGGGTGTTGCGCTTGATTTAATGGCGTTATTTGGGGGCCAGCCCCCAAGCCCCCGGGATATTTTTACCAAGAAGAAGCATGGGGTTCGGCCTGAATTGCGGCGAAGTCAGGCGGTGAAGTCGGCTTCCTGGGCGCCGGAAAGGCGGAGGAGGTCGGCGGGGGCGATCGGGAAGACGTGGCGCGGGGTGCCGGCGGCGGCCCAGACCTGGGCGAAGGCGTGAAGGCGCGGGTCGAAGAAGGCGCGGGGGCGGGTGAGGTGGCCCATGGGCGAGACGCCGCCGATGGCGAAACCGGTCTGGGCGCGGATAAGGGCAGCGTCGGCCTTGCCGAGCGGCTCGCCCGCCAGCGCGCTGGCCTTGGCGTCGTCGACCCGGTTGCCGCCGGCGGTGATGAAGAGGATGGCCGTGCCGCTGTCCTCGCCGCGGAAGATGATCGACTTGGCGATCTGGTCGGTGGGCAGCCGACGAGATCGGCGGCCATCTGCGCGGTGGTGGCCTGGCCCACCTCGACGGGCCGGGTGTCGATGCCGCCGTCCTGAAGGGCGCGGGTGACGCGTTTGAGGGATTTCGACATCGGGCTTTCCGTTGACCTGGGACGAATTTGCGCGAAACTGCCCCGTATGAGCGGACAAGACAAGAGCGACGGGCCGGATTTGCAGGAGATCCTGGCCCTGGAAGAGGCGGTGTGGCAGGCGCTGGTCAGCGGCGACGCCGCGGCGGATGCGGCCCTGCTCGCCCCGGATTTCCTGGGCGTCTACCCCAGCGGCTTTGCCGGGCGGGAGGAGCATGCCGGGCAATTGGCCGACGGGCCGAGCGTGGCGAGTTACGCGCTGAGCGAGGCCAGGCTGGTGCCGGCGGGGGCCGGGCACGTGTTGTTGTGCTACCGCGCCGATTATCGCTGGGCCCGCGATGGCGCGGCGTCGGCGATGTATGTCAGTTCGCTATGGCGGCGCGACGCCAATGGCTGGCGCAACCTGTTCAGCCAGGACACGCCCGCGGATGCCGCGCCGGTTCCATGAGCCGAATTGACGCCGCCGGGCGGTCGCCGCATTGTCCGGGCATGAGCTTTGCCGACCGCATGACCCGCTGCCCGCGCCCCTTCGAGCCAGACCAGGGGGCGGAGACTCGCGCCCGGTTTGCAGATATGGCGCCGGAGCTGGGCGAGCTGATCGAGGGGGCGGCGGGGTGTAGCCCTTACCTGCGGACCTTGTGCGAGAAGGAGGCGGGCTGGCTGCCGGGGGCGCTGGAGGCGCCGGAAGAGGCGATGGATGCCGTGCTGGCGGAGGTGCGGGAGGCCGCGCCGGATGGCGTGGCTGACGGGCTCAGGCAGGCCAAGCGGCGGGTGGCGTTGTTGACGGGGCTGGCGGACCTGGCGGGCGTGTGGGCGCTGGAGGAGGTGACGGGGCACCTGACGGCGTTTGCCGATGCGGCGGTGCAGGCTGCGCTCAGGGCGGCGATCGGTGTGGAGATCAAGCGCGGCAAGCTGCCCGGCGTGGGCGAGGACGAGCTGGAGATCGCGGGCGGCATGACGGTGCTGGCGATGGGCAAGATGGGGGCGGGGGAGCTGAATTACAGCTCGGATATCGACCTGATCTGCCTGTTCGATGAGGCCCGGTTCGACAAGGACGACTATCACGAGGCGCGCGCCTCGTTCGTGCGGGCGACGCGGAAGATGGCGGCGACATTGAACGACAAGACGGCGGAGGGCTATGTCTTCCGCACCGACCTGCGGCTGCGGCCGGACCCATCGGTCACGCCGGTCTGCATGGCGATGGCGGCGGCGGAGACCTATTACGAAAGCCTTGGCCGCACGTGGGAGCGGGCGGCCTATATCAAGGCGCGGCCCTGTGCGGGGGACGTGGCGGCGGGGAAGGCCTTTCTTGCGACGCTGAAGCCCTTTGTCTGGCGCAAGCACCTGGATTTTGCCGCCATCGAGGATGCCCACAACATGCGGCTGCGCATCCGGGAGCATAAAGGCTTGGGCGGGCGGTTGAACCTGTCGGGGCACAACATGAAGCTGGGGCGGGGCGGCATTCGGGAGATCGAGTTCTTCACCCAGACGCGGCAGTTGATTTCCGGGGGGCGCGACCCGGACCTGCGGGTGCGGGGCACGGTCGAGGGGCTGGAGCGGCTGGCCGAGAAGGGCTGGGTGCCCAAGGACGCGGCGGAGATGCTGACGCGGCATTACCGGGCGCATCGCGAGGTGGAACACCGGTTGCAGATGCTGCGGGATCAGCAGACCCATGACCTGCCGACGAGCGGGGAGGAGTTCGAGCGGCTGGCGGCCTTCATGGATTGCGATCGCGGCGAGATGGAGGCGGCGCTCGAGACGCGGCTGACCGAGGTGCACGAGACGATCGAGAGTTTTTTCGCGCCGGAGGATGCGGGGAAAGCCGAGGAGGTCGACGCGGCGCTCGACCAGGACATCATCGCCGGCTGGCCCAGCTATCCGGCGCTGCGGTCGAGCCGGGCGGTGGAGATCTTCAACCGGCTGAAGCCGGAATTGCTGGCGAAGCTTGCCAAGTCGATGGAGCCGAACGAGGCGCTGCTGGCGTTTGACGGGTTCCTGAAGGGGTTGCCGGCGGGGGTGCAGGTGTTCTCGCTTTTCGAGGCGAACCCGCAGCTGGTGGACCTGCTGGTGGATATCGCGGGCACGTCGCCCTCGCTGGCCGCGCACCTGTCGCGGAATGCAGGTGTGTTCGACGCGGTGATCGCGGGGGATTTCTTTGCCAAGTGGCCGGGGCGCGAGGCGCTGGAGGCGGAGCTTGTCGGGCGGTTCGAGGCGGACGAGGATTACGAGCGGCGACTGGATGCCGCGCGGCGGTGGAGCAAGGAATGGCATTTCCGGATCGGGGTGCATCACCTGCGAGGGCTGATCGGTGCCGACGAGGCCGGCACGCAATATGCCGAGCTGGCCGAGGCGGTGATCGGGGCGCTGTGGCCGGTGGTGGTGGACCAGTTCGCGGGCAAGCATGGTGATCCGCCGGGGCGGGGCGCGGTGGTGCTGGGCATGGGCTCGCTGGGCGCGGCAAAGCTGAACGCGACCTCGGACCTGGATTTGATCGTGATCTATGACGCGGCGGGCGAGGAAGGTTCGGACGGGCGGCGGCCGCTGGCGTCGCGGACCTATTATGCGCGGCTGACGCAGGCGCTGATCACCGCGCTGGCCGCGCCGATGGCGGAGGGGCGGCTCTACGAGGTCGACATGCGGCTGCGCCCCTCGGGGAACCAGGGGCCGGTGGCGACGGGGTGGCCGTCGTTTCAGGAGTATCAGAAGGGCGAGGCCTGGGTGTGGGAGCACCTGGCGCTGACGCGGGCGCGGGTGATTGCCGGGCCGGAGGCGCTGAGCGGGGATTTCGAGGCGTTCCGGCGCAGGCTGTTGCAGGAGAAGGGCGCCCGGGATCGGGTCTTGCCCGGGGTGGCCGACATGCGCCGCCGGATCGCCGAGGCCAAGAGCCCGGCGGGGGCGTGGGACACCAAGCTGGGCCCGGGCCGGATGCAGGAGATCGAGCTGGTGGCGCAGACCGGGGCGCTGATGGCCGCCGAGCCGGGGCGCGACGTGGCGGGGGGGCTCGCGGCCTGTGTCGCAATCGGCTGGCTGGATGACGCGGACCGGGCAGCGCTGGCCGAGGCTTATGGGCTTTGCTGGTGCGTGTTGCAGGCGGCGCGATTGCTGACCGACAAGCCGCTAGACCCGGAGACCCTGGGCGAGGGGGCGGTGGCGTTCCTGCTGCGCGAGACCGGGGCCGAGACGCTGGACGAAGTGCAGGCACGATTGGTCGAGGTCACGGGCCGGGCGGCGGAGATCATAGATGCCGCGATGACGGACGAGGGAAAGGACGAGGCATGAGCAAGGCGCGCGACCCGCTGGACCCGAAGGGGCTGATCCGGGAATCCTACCGCATCGAGGGGATCACCGAGGGGGAGTGCCGCTCCATCTTTCTTGACTGGGCGCTGTCGCTGCCCGAGGGGCAGGAGACGAAGCCGGCGATCGAGGCGCACCTGGCGCAGCGAGAGGGGGCGTTTCCCGACCACCCGATGACCACGGTCCTGCGGCAGGGGCTGGACACGGTCGCCAAACCGCGCCGGCGCGGCGGGTGGCGGTCTCGGGAAAGGGACTGAACAGCGCACACGCTTGACGTGCGCGGGGTCTTGGTAAAGGTCCGCTTTCGTCCAAAATGCGCCCGATTTCAACGACATCCTGATTTCCAGGCAAATCGAGCAAGGCCTGCGTGCGGAGAAGACCGGGAAGACCGGCGAGAGACCCCCGGACGCGGCCGACTGGAGGACAGGATGAAAAGATTCGGGATTATCGCGGCCGTAACGGCGAGCTTGGCGCTGTCGGCCTGTGGCGGGGCGCCGATGGAGACGGCGACGCGCAACGCGCCGGCGGATTTCGCAACGCCGCAGGTGGCGCCGGCGGCGGAGGCGGTGAAGGTCACGTCGGTCAAGGTGCGGGTGCCGCGGACGCTGAAAGTGTCGGAGGCGAACCGGTTCTACCCGGGCGGCGATATCGTGTGGCGGGAAGACCCGCCGGGGGATCGCCATGCGCAGGTGCAGGCCATCGTCGAGGCCGCCATGCTCAAGGGCGTGCGGCAGGTCGCGGGTGAAGGGCGGTCGGTCGTGCTGGAGATCGAGGTGACGCGGTTCCATGCGCTGACCGAGAAGGCGCGGTACACGGTGGGCGGGGTGCATGCACTGCAGTTCACCATGCAGTATCGCGACCCTGACACCGGCGCGGCGCTGAGCGCGCCGAAACACGTGAAGGCCGATTTCCGGGGATTCGGCGGCAAGGCCGCGATCGAGGCCGAGCGGGCCGGGCAGACCCAGAAGGTGCGGATCACCGACCACCTTGCGGGCGTGATCCGGCAGCAGCTGACCGATCCGGAGCATTACCAGGCCGCCAGCCTTGGGCTGATGCGCGCGTTCGACTGACTTCTGATCTTTCCCAGGCGCCGGAAAGGGCTTAAGGGGACGGCATGACGCCGTCCCCTTTGCCCGTGATCCGCCTGAAACCCAAGGCCAATGCCCGCGCCATCCGGCACGGGGCGCCGTGGGTATTCGACAATGAACTCGTGACCGACCGCCGCACGAAGGCGATTGCGCCGGGCAGCATCGCCGTGCTGGAGGATGCCGGACGTGAGCCGCTGGCGCTGGTGGCGGTGAACCCCAATTCGCGGATCATGGCGCGGGTGCTGGACCTCGACACCGGGGCGGAGATCGGCGCGGACTGGCTGCGCCGGCGGCTGGCGGCGGCGCTGGCCTTGCGGGAGAAGCTTTACGATGCGCCGTTCTACCGGCTGATCCATGCCGAGGGGGACGGGCTTCCGGGCGTGGTGATCGACCGGTTCGGTGATGTGGCCGTGATCCAGCCGAACGCGGCCTGGGCGGAGGGGCTGTTGCCGGAACTGGTGGCGGCGCTGCGCGAGGTGACGGGGGTTACGACGGTTCTGAAGAATGCCGGGGGCCGGGCGCGCGGGCTGGAAGGGCTCGACGATGTGAGTGCGGTTCTGGAGGGCGCGGCGCCCGAGGGGCCGGTCGAGGTGCCGATGAACGGGGCGGTCTACATGGCCGACCTGACGGGCGGGCAGAAGACCGGGCTGTTCTATGACCAGCGGCCGAACCATGCCTTTGCGGCGCGCATGGCCAAAGGCGCGCGGGTGCTGGACGTGTTTTCCCATGTGGGCGGGTTCTCCCTGGCGGCGCTGGCCGCGGGGGCGGAGAGCGCGCTGGCCGTGGACGGCTCGGAGCCGGCGCTGGAGCTGGCGCGGGGCGGGGCCGATCGGACGGGCTCGGGCGAGCGGTTCGAGACCCGGAAGGCGGATGCGTTCGAGGCGCTTGCCGCGCTGGCCGAGGAGGGGGCGCGGTTCGACATGGTGATCTGCGACCCGCCGGCGTTCGCGCCGTCGAAACAGGCGCTGGAGGCGGGGTTGCGCGCTTACGAGCGGGTCGCCCGGCTGGCAGCACCCCTGGTGGCCGAGGGCGGGATACTGGCGTTGTGTTCCTGTTCGCACGCGGCGGACCTGGCGAAGTTCCGGTCGGCGTGCCTGCGCGGGATCGGGCGAGCCGGGCGGGCCGGGCCGCTGATTTACACAGGGTTCGCGGGGCCGGACCATCCGCAGCATCCCAACCTGGCGGAGACGGCGTATCTGAAGGCGCTGTTCTTCCGGCTGTGAGGGCGGTTCTCGATACTTGCGTGATCTATCCCACGGTGATGCGGCAGATGCTTCTGCGGGTCGCGGAGCGGGGGGCGTTCACGCCGCTCTGGTCGGCGCGGATCATCGAGGAATGGCAGCGGGCGGCGGCGAAGCTGGGGCCGGATGGCGTGGCGCAGGCCGGGGCCGAGGCGGCGCTGCTTGGCGTTGCGTGGCCCGAGGCGGAGGTGAGCTGGCCGCCCTCGCTGGAAAGCCGGCTGTGGCTGCCCGATCCGGCGGATGTGCATGTGCTGGCGGCGGCGGTGGCGGGGTCGGCGGACCTGATCCTGACGCTGAACGTCAAGGATTTTCCGCGCAACGTGCTGGCCGAGGAAGGTGTGTCGCGGGCCGACCCGGACGGGTTCCTGCTGGGGCTCTGGAAAGCCGGGCCGGGTTTGGTGGAAGAGGCGGCGGAAAGCGTGCTGGCCGATGCCAACCGCTTGTCGGGTGACACCTGGGAGATGCGGCCGCTTCTGAAGAAGGCGAAGCTGCCGCGGCTGGGCAAGGCGCTTACCGCTTCATGATCGAGATGAGGTTGGCGTAATCGTCCGTCCAGACTCGCCCGCCGTCGCTTTCCAGTGCCTGCCACCGGGGATCGTCGGCCATGGCGCCGAACGCCTCGGGGCTGTGCGCGAGCATCACCACGCTGGAGGCGATGTCGCCTGCGTCGTGTTTGGCGTTGCCCTTGTAGTGCTGCACCCGCGCCGCGAGGCCCAGGTCGGCGGCCGAGCGGGCCAGCGGGATGTCGATGTCGTAGTAGCGGTTCGAGATGTGGTAGAGGAGGATGCCGCCGGGCGAGAGCCGGTCGAGGTAGAGCTGCATCGCCTCGTTGGTGGTCAGGTGGACCGGCACGGCGTCGGAGCTGTAGGCGTCGATCACCAGGATGTCGAAGCGCCGGTCGGTCTGGCGGTCGAGCATCATGCGGCCGTCGCCCATGTGGGTGGGCGCCTCGGGTGTGCAGGCCGACAGGAAACGGAAATGCTCGGGCGAGCGGGCGATCCGGTCGACGAGGGGGTCGATCTCGTAGAAATGCCAGCTTTGGCCGGGCTGGCTGTAGCAGGCGAGCGAGCCTACGCCGAGGCCCACCACGCCGACGGTGCCGGCGGTTTGGCCCCGGGCAGAGGTCATCACCTGGCCGAGCGGGCCGTTGCGGTGGTAGTAGTAGAGCGGCTCGGGGCGGGCGCTGGTGTCATCGGAAAGGCGTTGCGCGCCGTGCGCGGTGGTGCCGTTTCCATAGATGCGCAGGCCGGCTTCTTCCATGATGACATGGGTGCCGAAGAAGCTGCGGTCGCGCAGGAGCGAGGCATCGGGGATGTGAAGGGCGCCCACGGTCAGCGCGACGACGCCCGCGCCGAAACAGGCCAGCGGCCGGCGGCGGAGCCGGGCGATGCCCAACAGGGCGCCGACGAATAGGATGAGCAGAACCGTTGTCCAGTCGTCAGGGCCGGTGGCGAACAGGCCGGTCAGAACCGCGGGCAGCGCGAGGGCCAGCCCGATGGCGCCGCCCCCGGCGATACCGGCCAGGGTGTCGCGGGCGGTCTTGGCAAAGGGAATGAACAGCAGCACCGACAGCACGGTCGTGATCAGCAGTTCCTGCAGGCCGGAAAAGGCGACGGGGGCGACGATCGAATTGAAGAGCCCGCCGAGCGCGCCGCCCACCGACATGGTCAGGTAGAAGCCGGTGAGGCCGTGGCCCGCCGGCCGGGCGTTGTAGAGCCGGCGATGGGCGAAGAGCGTGATGGCGAAGAAGCAGAACAGCAGGATGCCGACCTCTGTCCATTCGAGATAGTTGCCATGGACCCCGAGGACGAACAGGCCGAGCACCGCCAGGGCGAGGGCCGCGACGATCCTGTAGGTCCGGTCAGAGACGAGGCTTCGGTTCGAGAAGGCCAGCACGAAGGTGAACAGGTAAAGGGCGAGCGGCACCACCCAGACGAGCGGGAAGGAGCCCATGTCGATGCTGATCTTGAGGGTGATTGCCAGCATCAGCGACGAGGGCACGAAGGCGAGGAAGCCCCATTGCGCCACCTGCCAGGGTGACACGCGGCCTTCCTTGTCCGACCGGGCGGGGGTGATGGCCGCCGGGCCGCGGCTGCACAGGCCGCTGAGCGCGAGCGCGCCGCCCAGGGCCACGAACCCCGCGGCCCAGCCGAGGCCGATGGCGCTGGCGCCGAATATCGGTTCGGCGGCGAGCGGAAAGCCCAGCAGGGCGATGAGCGAGCCGAGGTTCGAGGCGCCGTAGAGGAAATAGGGGTCATGCGCCGAGGGCCCGCCGCTGCGGCTGTACCAGAACTGGATCAGCGGCGCATTGGCCGACAGCGCGAAGAAGGGCAGGCCGACGCCCGCCGCGAACAGGAGCAGGGTCTGCCAGGCGGTCGAGCCGGAGGGGTCGAGCTGCCAGCCGGCAGGCACGCCCAGCGGCAGGCTGAGCAGGGCGGCGGCCCACACGCCCAGGTGCACCACGACCTGTCCGCGCACCGGCAGGAGGCGGGTCAGAAGGTGGGCGTAGAGGTAGCCCGCGATCAGGATGGTCTGGAAAAACAGCATCGCCGTCGTCCACACCGCCGGAGAGCCGCCCACATGGGGCAGTGCGAGGCGGGTGAAGAGCGGCTGGACGAAGAACAGCAGCGACGCGCTGAGAAACAGGGTCAGGACGAATATGACCGGTGCAAACCGGTGGGAAACGGCGCTGGCTGGCGCGACTGTAACCTGCATGTCTGGCCTCTCGGGTGGCTTTGCCAGGGGTTTACCCGCGAGGTCGCGCCAAAGTTTGGCCGGACTGTGACCGGAAGACGTACAAAGCAAGGTTTTGTTGGTGCGCGTGGCTCAGCGCGCCCACTTGGCCTCGAGCTTTTCGATGGCCGCGATGCGTTCGCCGGTCTTGGGGTGGCTCATCAGCCAGGCCGGCATGGCGCCCGAGCGGGACTGGGTGAGCTCCTCGAGCTTGGCGAAGAGCGCCTTTTGCGGCGCGGTGCCGATGCCGGCCTTGGTGAGCAGGGCGGCGGCGTATTCGTCGGCCTCGTACTCGTCGCTGCGCGACAGGCGGGCGGCGAGCAGGGTAGTCAGGCCGCTGGCGATGATCGCGCCGATGCCGGGCAGGAAACGAGACAGGATCATGGCCAGCGCCGTGCGGAGCGCGTTCTGGCCGGAAAAGTCGATCATCCGCCGGCGGGAATGGCCGAGTGCCACGTGGCCCAGCTCGTGGGCGATCACGCTGGTCATCTCCTCGGCCGAAAGCTCGCCGTTCTGGAACTTGCGGTAGAAGCCGCGCGTGATGAAGATCCGCCCGTCCGGGGCGGCCAGCCCGTTGACCGGGTCGATCTCGTAGATGTGGACCTTGATCCGGGGCAGGTCGAGCGCGGCGGCCAGCCGGTCGGTGAGTTTCTTGAGGCGCGGGTCGGCCAGCTCGGACGAGCGGGTGTCAAGCTCGCGCCGGGTGCGCCAGACCGAGAAGCGGTACATCGCCAGAGCGTAGAGAATCGCAAGCAGGATCGGGGTGAACTTCAGCATGTCACGAATATGGGGTGCGCCGCGGGGGCGGGCAAGCGCGGGCTGGCCCGCGCCGGCCGCGCCTCAGAACGGGAAGAACCACGGGATCACCACCACCGCCACCACCGCGAAGAGCAGGTTGAGCGGCATGCCGACCGTCACGAAGTCGCGGAACCGGTAGCCGCCGGCGCCGTAGACGAAGGTGTTGGTCTGGTAGCCGATCGGCGTGGCGAAGCTGGCCGAGGCCGCGAACATCACCGCCATGATGAAGGGCCGGGGGTCGTAGCCCAGCTGCACCGCCATGGCGATGACGATGGGCCCGACAAGCACCGCGACGGCATTGTTGCTGATCATCTCGGTCAGCAGGCTGGTGAACACATAGACCGCCGCCAGCGCCGCAAGCGGTCCGAGATTGCCGGTCAGCCCGACGATGAAAGCCACCACCGTTTCGGCGGCGCCGGTATTGTCGAGCCCCTGGCTGAGGCCGAGCATCCCGAAGATCAGGAACAGGATGCGCCAGTCGATCGCGTCGAACGCATCCTCGGGATCGACGCAACCGGTCAGCATGACCACCACCGCGCCGATCACGGCGAGCCCGGCGATGGGCATGACCCCGAACGTCGCCAGGAGCATGACGCCGAGGATCGCGGCGATTGCGATGGGCGCCTTGCCGCGGCGGACCGGGCGGTCGGCGGGTGTCGACAGGTTGACGATGCCGCCATCGGCCACCAGCCGCTGCAGCCCGTCGGCCGGGCCTTCCAGCAGCAAGGTGTCGGCGAAGCGCAGGCGCAGGGTGTCGGTGCTTTCGGTGATGTTGCGGTCGTCGCGGTGGATGGCGATGACGTAGACGCCGTAGGTGCGGCGCAGGCGCAGGTCGCCCAGGGTGCGGCCGCGCAGCATCGACTTGGGCCCGATGCTGCCTTCCATCATCATCGTGCTTTCGGCGGTGACCGGTTCGAACCCGGTGTCGTGCATCTCGTTGAAGGCGACGCTGCCGTCTTCGCGGAGCCCCAGAAGCTCGCCCGCGTCGGTCTTGATGACCACGCGGTCGCCGGCCTGGAGGGTGAGGCTGGACATCTGGGAGCGCTGAGAGCGTTCGCCGCGGATCACGTCGAGGATGCGGGCCTGGCCGGTGTTGAAGGGCAGGTCGGCCAGGGCCTTTCCGACATGGGCCGAGCCCGCGGGAATCAGCAGGCGGGCGAGGAACTTGCGCTTTCGCTCCTGTCCCACGACCGAGGCGAGCGAGGCGCGGTCGGGCAACAGGAAGCGCCCGGCGAAGACCATGTAGATCATGCCCGTACCGGCCAGGATCAGGCCCGGCAGGGTCATCTCGAACATGGTGATCCGAGGCTGTCCGGCGGCGAGGGCCACATCGCTCATCAGGATGTTGGTGGAGGTGCCGATCAGCGTCAGCGTCCCGCCGAAGATCGCCGCGTAGGAGAGCGGGATCAGCACCTTGGACGGGGCCGCGCCGACATTGGCCGCGACCGAGATCATCACCGGGGTCAGCAGCACCACCACGGGCGTGTTGTTCATGAAGGCCGAGGCGGCGATGGCGGCGGCCATCATGATCAGCACCGCCCGCGAGAGCGAGCCGCGCGCCTGTTTCTGCAGGATGTCGCCCAAGACCGACAGAACGCCGGTACGTTCGAGCGCGGCCGAGATGATGAACATCATGGCGATGGTGATCGGCGCGCCGGAGCTGAAGACGGTAAGGAAATCGTCGGTGTCGAGGATGCCCGTCGCCAGTAGCACGGCGGAGGCCGCGAGGGCGGTCACCTCGGGCGGGTAGATCTCGAAGATGAAGCCCGCGAAGACGAGGCCCAAGAGGAGGAGGACGAAGATCTGATCGTAGGGCATGGTGAAAACCCGAACAGGAGGAGGACCGGAGGGGGAGTGTCTGCCAAGGCGGTGCGGCTGGCAACAGGAGATTGCGGACAGGCGCCGTTCCGCGCGTGCCCGCCTAGCGGATCAGCAGGTCGAGCGGCTGGCGAGAGAGGCGTTCGACGCCGGTTTCGGTGACCAGCACGGTATGGCCGGGGCACATGGCGAGCCCGGCCTCGGCATCCATCAGGATCATGTGCAGGAAGAACACCTGTCCGGCCTGCATGATCAGCGGGTTGCCTTCGTAGAACATCGGGAAATCCACCCAGATCGGGGTGTAGGCCGCGCCCATGCCGTAGCCGCAGGCCTGCATCCTTGCGTGGCCGAGACCGTAGGCGTCGAGGGTGCGGGCATGGGCGTCGTAGACCTCGCTCATTGGGCGGCCGGGGCGGATCGCCGCTTCGCAGGCTTCCAGCGCGGCGGTGGCGGCTTCGTGCATGTGGCGCTGTTTGTCGCTGGCTTTGCCGATGATCACCGTGCGCATCATCGCGGCGTGGTAGCGGGCATGGGCGCCGGCCCATTCCCATGTCATCTGATCCTGCGCGTCGAGGTGGCGGCGGCCGGAATGGTAGCGGCAGAGCAGCGCCTGCGGGCCGGAGCCGAGGATGAACTCGTTGCCGGCATAGTCGCCGCCGCCGCGGAACACCGCGCCCTGCATGGCGGCGAGGATGTCGCCCTCGAAGGCGCCGGCGCGGGTCTCGGCAAGGCCCGCGTCCATCGCGTCATCGGCCAGTTGCCCGGCGCGGCGGTGCATTGCGATCTCGGCCGGTGACTTGACCCGGCGAAGGGCGCGGATGAGGTCGGAGTGCGCCTCGGCCCCGGGCAGGGCGGCGCGAGTGAGCTGGCCGTTGCGGTCGGTGAGGCCGGCGGTGTCCGATTCGAAGCCGAGACGGCCGGATGCGACGCCGAGGTCGCCCAGCAGGTTCTTCAGGTGCTCGGCCGGATTCGAGCCCTCGTATTGCGGCCAGACGTGGATTTCATCCTCGGTCAGCACCGAGGTGCGCAGGGCCTGGATGCGGTCGGGCATCCGCGTCATCAGGTGCAGCTCGCCCTTCGCGGTCAGGACCATCGCCTGGTACATGGCGAAGCCGAACGTGTCGTAGCCGCTGATCCAGTACTGGCTTTCCGGGGCGAAGAGGATCAGCGCGTCGAGCCCGGCCTCGCGGACCGCCTGCGTGGCGCGGGCGCGGCGGGCGGCGTATTCGGCTTCGTCGAAATGGAAGGGCATCGGCGGGCTCCGTCACGGGGGTCCGTGGCACTGGAGCCGCTTCCGGGCGGGCGTGCGCGTCTGGTTGCGACCTCGGGCGCCTCCGGCGGGGATATTTTTGGCCAGAAGAAGCGGAGGGCGGCGTGCCGTCTCGGGCGTGTGGACGACGGGGGCGCTTCAGCCCGAGCAGCTGGCGCCGCCGAGGACGCAGAACTTGGCGCAATGCGGGTGATTGAGGGAGACGTCGCGCTCGGCCTCTTCCAGGGTTTCGCCCATCTCGAACTGCGGATCGTAGGGCAGGAGGGTGCAGGAGAGCACCGTGGGGCGGGCGGCGCCCTTGCGCTTGACCACCATCCGGGAGGAAGCGCACATCACGTCGTCGGGCGACTTGCCGAGGATGCCCCAGCAGGCGGTGGTGATCTCGGGCACCTCGACCGTCATGTCCATTTCCGGGAAGAGCACGGTTTCGGCGGGATTGTCGGCGTCGATGGCGAAGCCGTGGCGGGCATATAGCGCGCGGTAGCCGGCGCGGGCCTCGGCCTCGGTCTCGTGCCAGAGGGAGCGGCCGGCGACGGCCATGCGGGCGCCCGCGTCGCGGAGCCAGGCCATCCCGGCAAGGGTCTTGTCGAAGGCGCCGCGGCCGCGCTCCTCGTCGTGGTAGTCCGCCGACCAGTGATCGACGGAGATGCGCAGGGTGAGGCGGTCGCCATAGTCCGCGACCAGCGCGCGAAGGTCTTTCAGCACGCGGGGGCGCATCATCGGGCGCATGGCGTTGGTGAGGATCAGCACCTCGAAGCCGCGTTCCAGCGCGGTGCGGGCCATGGCGCACATCTCGGGGTTCATGAAGGGTTCGCCGCCGGTGAAGCCGATCTCGCGTACCGGCCAGCCGCGGGCCTCGACCTGGTCGAGATAGTCGCGCATCTCGGCCTCGGTGATGTAGACCAGCCGGTCGTTCTCGGGCGAGCTTTCGATATAGCAGTTGACGCAGGTGATGTTGCAGAGCGTGCCGGTGTTGAACCAGAGCGTTTGCGGATTGGACAGCGGCACATGGGCGCGGGGCTGGCCGTCGGCGGTCACCCGAGGATCGCGGAACTTGCCGTCATTGGCCCCGGCTGTGGCGGCGTCTTTCATCACTTCACCCGATTTTGGTTTGCAATTCCGGCGTAACCTGTCCTTTTTGTCGTGAAAAGCCAGCAGCGGGCTGGTGACGGGTTTGTGATGGGGGGATAAACTCCCCGTGAGCGCCGCGCGGCGGATCAGGGTCGTGGCGGGACAGGAGAGGTCTGATGGTTTCGCGTGTCATTCCGGTGGATCCCTTCGACCTGGTGATTTTCGGCGGCACGGGGGATCTCGCGCGGCGGAAGATCCTGCCGGGGCTGTTCCGGCGGTATTGTGCGGGCCAGATCGAGGGCGACGTGCGCATCATCGGCGCGGCCCGGGGCGAGATGGACACCGAGGGGTATCGCGCCTTCGCGTCGGATGCCATCGTGGCGTCGGACGAGGGCGCCGGGGCGAACCGGGGGAACCTCGAGGCGTTCCTGGGCATGCTGCATTACGTGGTGGTCGATGCCACCGGCGACGACGGCTGGGACGAGCTGGCGCAGCTGACCCGACCGGACCGGATCAGGGCCTTCTATTTCTCGGTCGCGCCCCGGCTGTTCGGGCCGCTGGCCGAGCGGCTGCACCAGCACGGGCTGGCGGGCGGGCAGGCGCGGATCGTGGTGGAAAAGCCCTTCGGGCGCGACCTGGCCACCGCCAAGGAGCTCAACAAGGTGCTGGCCGATTATTTCGACGAAAGTCAGATCTACCGGATCGACCATTACCTGGGCAAGGAGACGGTGCAGAACCTGATGGCGATCCGGTTCGGCAACATGCTGTTCGAGCCGCTGTGGAACAGCCAGTACGTCGATCACATCCAGATCACCGTGGCCGAGGAGGTGGGTGTCGGCGGGCGCGGCGATTACTACGACCGGTCGGGCGCCATGCGGGACATGATGCAGAACCACCTGATGCAGCTTCTGTGCCTGATCGCGATGGAGCCGCCGGCGAAATTCAACCCCGACGCGGTGCGCGACGAGAAGCTGAAGGTGATCCGCGCGCTCGACCCGGTGGCGCCGGAGGACGTGGTGCGCGGGCAGTACGAGGGATCGGGCGGGCGGCCGAGCTATCGCAACCAGGTGGGCAACCGCGACAGTACCACCGAGAGCTTCGTGGCGCTGCGCGCCCGGGTCAGCAACTGGCGTTGGGCCGGCACGCCCTTCTACCTGCGCACCGGCAAGCGGCTGAAGGAGCGGGCGAGCGAGATCGCCGTGGTGTTCAAGGACGCGCCGCATTCCATTTTCGGCGAGGGGGCCGGGCGGCACCGCAACATCCTGACAATCAAGCTGCAGCCCAACGAGGGGATCGAGCTGGGCGTGACCATCAAGGAGCCGGGGCCGGGGGGCATGCGGCTGGTCGATGTGCCGCTCGACATGACCTTTGCCGAGGCGCTGGGGCCGGAGGAGGCGGATTTCCCGGACGCCTACGAGCGGCTGATCATGGACGTGATCCGGGGCAACCAGACCCTGTTCATGCGCGGCGACGAGGTCGAGGAAGCCTGGGCCTGGACCGACGGGATCATCGCCGGATGGGAGGAACGCGGCGAGGATCCGCTGCCCTATGCCACCGGCAGTTCGGGGCCCGATGACGCGCTGATGCTGATGCACCGGGACGGGCGCCGCTGGCGGGAGATCAAGGCATGAACTTCATGGATTACCCCGATGACGAGCTGATGGCCGTACACCTGGCCAACACCCTGGCCGGGGAGCTGACCGCGGCGCTGGAACACAAGGAGCGGGTGCTGTTCGTGGTGCCCGGCGGCACCACGCCGGGGCCGGTTTTCGACAGCCTGTGCGATGCCGATCTCGACTGGGCCCGGGTCGACGTGCTGCCCAGTGACGAGCGCTGGCTGCCGGAGGTGCATGTGCGCTCGAACAGCCGGCTTATCCGCGAACGGTTGCTGACGGGGCGGGCGACGAAGGCGAATTTCCTGCCGCTCTACCGGAAATCCGAGGCGCCCGAGCCGGTGCTGGAGGAGCTGGAGGACGGGATCAGCCCGGCGCTGCCGATCAACGTGTGCCTGCTGGGCATGGGGACCGACATGCACACCGCCTCGCTGTTTCCCGGGGCGGACAACCTGGAAAAGGCGCTCGACCGCTATGCGCCGGTTCTGGTGCCGATGCGCGCGCCCGACGTGCCCGAGCCGCGGGTGACGCTTTCCGCGCGGGTGCTGCGCGACGCGCTGGCGCTGCACGTGGTGATCACCGGGCAGGCGAAGAAGGCGGCGCTCGACAGGGCAAGGTCGCTGGAATGGGCGAAGGCGCCGGTGGCGGCGGTGCTGGAAGAGGCGACGGTGCACTGGGCGCCGTGAGGGGGGCCGGGGGGCGCTGCCCCCGACGTTGAAATCCCGTGGGATTTCAACATCTCCCCCGGAGTATTTCTGGAACGGTGAAATGTACAGGCAGGAGTTGATGGCATGTGGGAGGCCCTGAAAGCCGATACAGGCGCGCGGATATCCGAGCTTTTGTCCGAGGAGGGCCGGGCGGAAGATTTCTCGGTGCGGTTCGACGGGATGCTGTTCGATTACTCGAAGACCGCGATGAGCCGCGAGGCGCGGGCGCTGTTGCTGTCGATCCTGCGCTCGCACCATGTCGAGGAGCGGCGCGACGCGATGTTCGCGGGCGAGGCGATCAACGAGACCGAGGGGCGGGCGGTGCTGCACACGGCGCTGCGCAACCTGGGCGGCGGGCCGGTCGAGGTGGACGGCAGCGACGTGATGCCGGATGTGCTGGACACGCTGGCGCGAATGGAGGCGTTCGCCGAAGAGGTGCGGGGCGGCGGGTTCCGGGGCGCGGGCGGGCCGATCACCGACGTGGTCAATATCGGCATCGGCGGCTCGCACCTTGGCCCCGAGATGGCGGTGCGGGCGCTGTCGCCCTACCATGACGGGCCGCGGTGCCATTTCGTGTCGAACGTGGACGGGGCGGATATCGCCGATTGCCTGGCCGGCCTCGACCCGGCAACGACGCTGGTGATCGTGGCGTCGAAAACCTTCACCACGATCGAGACGATGACCAATGCCGAGACCGCGCGGGCGTGGATGGCGAAGGCGGTGGACGACCCCGCCGCGCAGTTCGCCGCCGTCTCGACCGCCGAGGACAAGACCGCCGCCTTCGGCATCGCGCCCGAGCGGGTGTTCGGCTTCGAGGACTGGGTCGGCGGGCGCTATTCCGTATGGGGGCCGATCGGGCTGCCGCTGATGCTGGCCATCGGGCCGGGGGATTTCCGCGCCTTCCTGCAGGGCGGGGAGGCGATGGACGGGCATTTCCGCGAGGCCCCGGCGGAGGAGAACATGCCCGTCATGCTGGCGCTGACCGGGTTGTGGCACAGCAATGCCTGCGGGTTCCCGACGCGTGCCGTGCTGCCCTATGACCAGCGGCTGGCGCGGCTGCCCGCCTATTTCCAGCAGCTCGAGATGGAGAGCAACGGCAAGCGGGTGACGATGGAGGGCGACGCGCTTGACATGCAGAGCGGCCCCGTCGTCTGGGGCGAGCCGGGCACGAACGGACAGCACGCCTTCTACCAGCTCATTCACCAGGGCACGCAGGTGGTTCCTTGCGAGTTCATGGTGGCGGCGAAGGGCCACGAGCCGGAGCTGGCGCATCATCATCACCTGCTGGTGGCCAATTGCCTGGCGCAGTCGGAGGCGCTGATGCGCGGGCGCCCGGTCGAGGCGGCGCGGGCGCTGATGGCAGAGGCCGGGTTCGAGGGCGCCGAGCTGGAGCGGCAGGCGGCGCACCGGGTGTTTCCGGGCAATCGGCCGTCGACCACGCTGATCTATGACCGGCTGACGCCGCGCCGGCTGGGCGAGATCGTGGCGCTTTACGAGCACCGGGTGTTCGTCGAGGGGGTGATCCTGGGGATCAACTCCTATGACCAGTGGGGCGTGGAGCTGGGCAAGGTGCTGGCCAAGGAGATGGCGCCGATCCTGTCGGGCGAGCAGGACGGGAACGAGAAGGACGGCTCGACCCGGCAGCTGGTGGATTTCGTGCGGGCCGCGGCAGAGGGATGAAGGCCCGAAGGCGCTTGCGCGCCTTCGGGCCAACCGCATCCGGACTGCTCGTCCAACCTCGTAACCGGAACAATCGCAACCACTCGTACCCGCTATCCGGCAGCGGGCGTCCGGGATGCAAACAGGCACCCCGGACCAGAACCGACGCCGACTTTGCCGGGAAGGCAAAGAACACGCTCACACTCATACGCGGCGCCGGTCCTGTCTGTCGGGGCAAAGGGCGGGCCCCGACAAACTCGGCCAGAAGGCGTGGTGGGGAAATGCTGCGATCAAGCGCTGTGATGCGCAGCACCGTGGAGTACGGGAGTCGGGAAGAGACCCCACGGCGTCCACGCCGTCTGGCTGAGTTCCGGGAGTAGCCACGCAGGGGGTGGGGAAAAGTTTCAGCCGGCGGGAAAATAATTGACAGTTTTTCGAGTCAATTTTTCAAGGCATTGAATTTTAGAGGTTAAAAATCGCGCTTCGCCGGCGTCAACCGGCCTCCGGTATGTCGAACCCGTCCTCGGCGAGGGTGAAGCCTTCGAACTGGAAGCCGGGCGAGACCGTGCAGCCGACGAGGGTGAAGGCGCCGGTGCATTCGGCGCGTTGCCAGTGATGGGGCGGGATGATGACCTGGGGGCGCTGGCCGGCCTCGAGCGCGGGGCCGAGGAGGTGCCGTTCCGCCGGCCCGTCATCGGTGGCCGAGAGGCGCAGGATCAGAGGGTCGCCGGCGTAGTAATGCCAGATCTCGGTGGCGTCGACCCGGTGCCAGCGGTTCACCTCGCCGCCCTTGAGCAGGAAGTAGATGCAGGTGCCCGTGGCGCGGCCGTCGTTGCCCGCCACCCATGTCTCGCGGTAATGGCCGCCTTCGGGATGTGGCTGAAGGTCGAGCTGGCGGATGATGTCGTCTGCTGTCATGACCGCAGGCTAGCCGGTCGGGCCGGTAGGGGAAAGGGGAAGCGGCAGGTTTCCCGGGTCGGCGGGCCGGTGGTTCCGGCCCGCCGCGGGAGCCGTTCAGCCGCGCAGGATCGAGCGGCCGGCGTATTCGGCGCTGTCGCCGAGCGCCTCCTCGATCCGGATGAGCTGGTTGTACTTGGCCAGCCGGTCGGAGCGCGCCAGCGAGCCGGTCTTGATCTGCCCGCAATTGGTGGCGACGGCGAGGTCGGCGATGGTGGCGTCCTCGGTCTCGCCCGAGCGGTGCGACATGACGTTGGTCATGCGCGCGCGGTGGGCCATGTCGACGGCCTTCAGCGTCTCGGTCAGGGTGCCGATCTGGTTGACCTTGACCAGCATGGAGTTGGCCGCACCCTTCTCGATGCCTTCCGCAAGGCGCACGGGGTTGGTGACGAAGAGATCGTCGCCCACGAGTTGCACCTTGTCGCCGATCATGTCGGTCAAGGCTTTCCAGCCGTCCCAGTCATCCTCGCTCATGCCGTCCTCGATCGAGATGATCGGGTAGTCGCCGACCAGAGCCTTGAGGTAGTCGGCGTTTTCCTCGGAGGTGAGCGAGAGGCCTTCGCCCTTGAGCTCGTACTTGCCGTCCTTGAAATACTCGGTCGCGGCGCAGTCGAGGGCGAGGTAGATGTCCTCGCCGGGCTTGTAGCCGGCCTTCTCGATGGATTTCAGGATGAAATCGAGCGCGTCGCGGGTCGAGGAGAGGTTGGGGGCAAAGCCGCCCTCGTCGCCGATGCCGGTGGAGAGGCCGGCGGCGGAGAGCTCTTTCTTGAGGGTGTGGAACACCTCGGCGCCAATGCGCACCGCCTCGCGGATGTCGCTGGCGGCGACGGGCATGATCATGAATTCCTGGATGTCGATCGGGTTGTCGGCATGTTCGCCGCCGTTGATGATGTTCATCATCGGCACGGGCAGGGTGCGGGCCGAGGTTCCGCCGACATAGCGGAAGAGCGGCTGGGTGGTGAAATCGGCGGCCGCCTTGGCAACGGCGAGCGACACGCCGAGGATGGCGTTGGCGCCGAGCCGGGCCTTGTTGGGGGTGCCGTCGAGCTCGATCATCGCGGCGTCGACCGAGACCTGCTCGGTGGCGTCGAAGCCCAGCAGCAGGTCGGCGATCTCGCCATTGACCGAAGCCGCGGCCTCGAGCACGCCCTTGCCGAGATAGCGGGACTTGTCGCCGTCGCGCTTTTCGACCGCCTCATGCGCGCCGGTGGAGGCGCCGGAGGGCACGGCGGCGCGGCCCATGGTGCCGTCTTCGAGGACGACGTCGACCTCGATCGTGGGGTTGCCCCGGCTGTCGAGAATCTCGCGGGCGTGAATGTCGATGATGGTGCTCATGTCGTGTCCCTCGGAAGGCTGGATTGGCTGGCTGTCCCATACCAAGTTTTGCGTCGAATGCAACTGCGGCTGATAGCGCTAACTATATGTTGGGGTTCCCCGCCAGGTCGCGCCGTTTGCGGCGGGCGAGGCGCTGTTCGCGCACGAAGGTGTAAAGCCCGGTCGCGATGATGAGCGCGGCGCCCGCAAGCGTCATGGTGTCGGGATGCTCGCCGAAGACGGTGACGCCGACGATGAGCGAGAAGAGCAGCCGGGTGTAGCGGAAGGGGGTGACGGCGGCGGCCTCGCCCAGGCGCATGGCCTGCACGATGCCGTAATAGGAAAGCGCGCCGACAAGGACCGCCCCGAGCATCATGGCGCCGTGGGGCACGGACATGGCCGTGGGACCGTCGCCGGAGAGGGCCAGCAACAGGACACCCGCGGGGATCGCCACGCCGAAGCCCTGGAAGGAGATCACGAAGGAGGAGACGTTCGCGTCGATCCGGCGTGTGATCAGGTCACGCGCGGCGATGGCGCAGACCGAGATGAGGACGATCAGCGCGGCCGGCTCGAACCCGGCGACACCGGGGCGGATGATCATCAGCACGCCGATGAAGCCGAGGCCAATGGCGGTCCACCGGCGCCAGCCGACGTCTTCACCGAGGAAGATCGCGGCGCCCATGGTGATGACCAGCGGAGTGGCCTGGAAGACGGCCGCCACGACGGAAATGTCGACCAGCGAGAGCGAGGTGACGAAGGCCATCGAGGCCGTCGCCTCGCACAGCGCGCGCCACAGGAACATCGGCCGCCACGCCGCGCGGGCGAAGATGTCGTGGCCGCGGGCGCGGGCGACGAGGGCGAAGATCACGGTGCTGGCGAGCCCGAGGATGATCAGGATCTGGCCCACGGGAATATCCTGCGACATGCGCTTGATCAGCGTGTCCTCGATGGTGAAGCCGGCCATCGCGGCGATCACGAGCAGGATGCCGTGGACGTTCTGCATGTGGTGCCTTTCCGTGCTGCGGCGGGATGCCGCACGGGACCGGCTATAGTGACCATCGGCGTCAGCAGCAACACCGGGCGTGAGGGTCGGGCGTTGACCGGGGCAGGGTGGTGGCGAAAGGTGGTCCGGAGACCAGCGGGAGGCGGATATGGACCTGGCAGGCTACAAGGCGAAATCGGGGCGGTTCGAGCCCGTCTGGACGCTGGAAATCCAGACATTGCCGGAAGATACGGATCGGATTCTCGATGCGGTGATGGAGGTTTATCCGCTGGGGTACGGGCGGTATCAGCGCAACGCCAGTATTTCCGCAATAGGGCGTGAGACCGCGCAGCCGGAGCCGGGCTCGACCACGACGACCCATGTGGAGGGGTTCGAGGCCGGGGCGACGGAGACCTATCCGATGGTGGAGCTGAAGATCTCGGTGCCGCGTTACCTCGAGGTGTTGGAAAAGGTCATGGATGCGGTGATCTGGGCGCATCATTACGAGGAGCCGGTGATCTTCCTGCGGGAGGACTGGGCGAGCCGGGCCGCCTATGACCCGAGAAGCGACAACCCGAACCGGTGGTGGAATGACGGGCGGGGCTTGCCGGACAGGCTGGAATAGCGGCTCAGTTCTTCTTGAGCGGCACGCCGTAGAGCTCGAGCTTGTGGCCCTTGAGCTTGTAGCCCAGCTTGTTGGCGATCTTTTCCTGCAGCGCCTCGATTTCGGCATCGACGAATTCGATCACCTCGCCGGAATGCAGGTCGATGAGGTGGTCGTGGTGGTCGCGCTCGGCGTCTTCGTAGCGGGCGCGGCCGTCGCCGAACTCGACCTTTTCGAGGATGCCGGCCTCCTCGAACAGCTTCACGGTGCGGTAGACGGTGGCGATGGAGATGTTCGGATCGCGGCCCGAGGCGCGGGCGTAGAGTTCCTCGACATCGGGGTGATCGTCGGAATCCTCCAGCACGGCGGCAATGGTGCGGCGCTGGCCGGTCATCCGCAGGCCCTTGGCCTCGCAACGCTCGGTGATGGTCTCGGTCATCGGCTCGATCTTTTGCGACTCGTGGGCCCGTTGGATAGCCGGTTCGCGGCGTGTTGGCCAGATTTTATCGGCGGGTCAGAGCAGGCGGCCTTCCATGACCCTGACGGCCCCGCCCGACACAATGACGCGGCCCCGGTCGGTTTGCAGGGTGATGCGGCTGGGGCGGCCCATGTCCTCGCCCTGGTGGACGGTGAGGGAGAGGTCTTTTCCCAGGGTCTTGGCGAGGAGGGCCGCAAGGGTGGCGCAGGCGCTGCCGGTGGCCGGGTCCTCGGGGATGTTGTCGAGCGGGGCGAACATGCGGGCATGCACGGTGTCGCCCTCGCGGACATAGGCGAATTGCGCGAAATCGAGTCCGCCGGGATGGGTTTTGGCGCCTTCGCGGAATGCCGCGATATCGGTCTGGCAGGCGGAGAGGGCGGCGCGGCTGGCAAGCTGAGTGATGGTGAAGGGAAGGCCGAGGGTGGCCATGGTGGGCGGATGGGTTTCGGCGGTGATATCAGAGGGTTGCAGGCCGAGCGCACGGGCGACGAGGGCGGGGTCGGGGGTGGCCAGAACCTCGAGCGTCGCCTCGGTGGTGAAGGCGGCGATGCCATCTTCCACGCGACAGGAGAGGGGCCCGACGCCCAGTTCCAGCACCATGTCCGGCCCGTGGCCCGCATCGGAGAGCGCAATGGCGGTGCCGATCACCGGGTGGCCGGCGAATGGGATCTCCATGGTGGGCGTGAAGATGCGGACGCGGGCTGTGTGGGTGGCGTCCTCCGGCGGATATACGAAGGTGACCTCGGAGAAGTTGAACTCGGCCGCGATGGCCTGCAGCTCGGCCTCGGGCAGGGTGGTAGCGTCGGGGAAGACGGCCAGTTGATTGCCGCCGAAGCGGGTGTCGGTGAAGACGTCGTAGACGACATAGGCGGACATGCGGGCCTCCTCAGACCAGGTCGGGCTCGCGGCCCACGCGGTTGGCGAGTTTGCTGACCGTCAGCCCTTGTACGATGATCGAGAAGATCACGACGATATAGGTGGCGGTCAGGATCAGCGGTTTCCATTCATTGTCGGGCAGCGAGAGCGCCAGCGCGACCGAGATGCCGCCCTTGAGCCCGCCCCATGTCATGATCGGCACGACGCCGGGGGAGAAGGTGCGGAAGGGGCGCAGGATCAGCACGGGCACCGCCACGGCGGCCAGCCGGCCCAGCAGCGCAAGGCCGATGGAGAGGACGCCGGCGATCAGGAAATCGACCTCGAAGGCGACGGCGAAGACCTCGAACCCGATCATCAGGAAGAGGACGGCGTTGAGGATCTCGTCGATCAGTTTCCAGAAGGCGTCGACATAGTCGCGGGTTTCCTCGCTCATGCCGTGCTTGGCGCCGACCTCGCCGATCAGGAGCCCGGCGCAGACCGCCATGATGGGGGCGGAGACGTGGAGGAAAACGGCCAGTTCGTAGCCGCCGAAGGCGAGGCCGAGGGTGAGCAGGACCTCGAGCGAATAGTCGTCGATCAGGCGCATGACGCGGAAGGTGAGCCAGCCGAGGACGAGGCCGAGCACGGCGCCGCCAAGCGCTTCCTGCACGAAGAGGAGGGCGGCATCCTCAAGCCCGCTGGCGTGGTGGTCGTCGCCGGGGAAGGCGAGGCCGACCAGCACGAGGAAGACCACGTAGCCCACCCCGTCATTGAAGAGGGATTCGCCGGCGATCTTTGTTTCCAAGGACTTGCGCAGGTTCGCCTCGCGCAGGACGCCCAGCACGGCGACCGGGTCGGTGGGCGAAATGAGCGCGCCGAAGACCAGCGCGACGATCAGCGGCATGCCGGTCATCCAGTGGAAGCCGGTGCCGATGACGATGGTCGAGAGCGCCACGCCCATGGTGGCCATCAGGAAGACCGCCCGCCATTCCGCGCGCAGGTCTGCCAGCTTGACGTGAAGCGCGCCGGCGAAGAGCAGGAGGCCCAGCATCCCTTCGAGGAGTGCGTCGGAAAAGTCGATCGAGATGATCAGGTCGCGGGCGGTGTCGGCGATGAGGAGCTGGGGCCAGACGAGGTCGGTCAGCAGCACGCCGAAGGAGGCCAGCAGCGCCACGACAAGGATGCCGATGGCCGAAGGAAGCTTTAGAAACAGGTAGTTGATGGCGCCGAACACGCCGGCCAGCACGATGAGAAGCGAGGTGATCTGGAGAATGGTCATGAAAGGCATCCATCAATGGCGGGTCGGCGGGCGAGCGCCTATCACGGTGCCCCGGGGTGCGCCAGATGTCTAGCGCGGCGCACGTTCGAGATCGGCCCAGACCGGCAAGTGGTCGGAGGCGATATGGGCGGGTTTGGCGGCGTATGTGCCGGTGGACCGGGCGATGAGCGCGTCGCAGATGGCGATGCGGTCGAGCCGGGCGACGGGGCGGGGGGCCGGGTAGCTGGGGGGCGTGGGGGCGAAGTGCTTGTCGTCGACCGCCGCCGCCAGCGGTGCGGCGCTGCCCCACTCGTTGAAATCGCCTGCCAGCACGGTGGGCATGGTCGGCAGGCGGCGCAGGCGGCGTTCGATCGCGGCCAGCTGCAGCAGGCGGTAGCGGCGCACGAGGCCGAGATGCAGCCCGACCACGCGCAGGGGGCCGATGGCGGTGTCCAGCTCGGCCATGATGGCGCCGCGCGGCTCCAGCCCCGGAAGCTCAAGATGCCAGGTATTGCAAAGGGTTACACCGGGCCGGGCGAGCATGGTGTTGCCGTGCCACCCGAGCGAGCCGCCGGGCGCGCCGAAGGGCAGGATGCGCCAGCCATCCTGCTCGGCCATGTCGTGGGGCAGGGCGGCGGGCCGGGGGGGCAGGCGCTTGTCAACCTCTTGTAAAACAACGATATCGGCGTCGAGCGCGCCGATGACCGACAGGCTGCGATCGGGGCGGCGGCGCATGTCGAGCCCCACGCATTTCTGCAGGTTGTAGGTTGCAATCCTGATGCTTTGGCCATTCATATCCTTCAGATAGTACTTCTGGAAGAAAGAGACATCACCGGTGTTCGCAGATCAGACATGGCTGGCTCGGGCGATCTGGCTGGCGCTGGCCGGGGTGGTGCTGTTCGCGCTGGTGGAGGGGCGGCTGGAGCTGGCCTTCGTGGCGCTGGGGACGCTGGCGCTGTCCTTTGCCCCGGTGGTGGTGGCGCGGTGGACGGATGTGCATGTGCCGCCGAGCTTCATCGCGGCGCTGGTGATCTTCGTCGGCGCCACGCTGTTTCTTGGCGAAGTCTATGATTTCTATGAACGTTTCTGGTGGTGGGACATGGTGATGCACGGCGCGTCGGCCGTGGGGTTCGGGCTGATCGGCTTCGTGCTGGTGTTCATGATGTTCCAGGGCGACCGCTATGCCGCGCCGCCGGTGGCGGTGGCGTTCTTTGCCTTCTGTTTTGCCGTAACCATCGGGACAGCCTGGGAAATTTTCGAGTTCTTCATGGACCAGACCTTCGGGTTCAACATGCAGAAATCGGGGCTGATGGACACGATGGGCGACCTGATCGTCGACGCGGTGGGGGCGTTCATCGGGGCGGCGACCGGGTTCGGATACCTCAAGGGGCAGGCGCGGGGCGGGCTGGCGGTGCTGATCGACGAGTTCGTGCGGACCAATCCGCGGTTCTTCCGGCGGCTGCGGCGGAAGTAGCGCGGGGCGCTGTCGACAGGGTTTCGGCGCGAATCAGGTTAACGGGCTTGTTTTGCAGGGCGGACGGTGTCGGTATCGCGTCGGTATCACGTCGGTATCGCGTCGGTGTTCCGGTCTGTGCGGGCAGGGGTTGATGCGCCGTACCGGGCGCAACACGCGAGATGTTGGGGCGGGCGCAACAGGGGGCGCAGCGGCTCAGGTGCCGCAGAAGGTCTGCTGCACCACCTCCGACGGTTCCGGCGGGCGGGTGAGGTCGGCGGCGTCGGGCTGATCCTCGTAAGGTCTGGAGAGTACGCCCAGCAGCCGCTCGAAGGGGGCGAAATCGCCCTCGACGGCGGCCTGGATCATCTGTTCGACGCGGTGGTTGCGGGGGATGAAAGCCGGGTTGGCGGACAGCATCCGGGCCTCGGCATTCTCCTCGGCCTCCAGCCGTTTCTGCCAGAGCGGTTCCCAGGCGTCGAAGGCCTTGGGGTCGAGGAACTGGTCGCGGGGCTTGCCCGTCGCGAGGGCGCGGAAGGTGTTGGTGAAATCGGCGCGGTTCTCTGCCATCGCGCGCAGGAGGCCGGTGATCAGCTCTTCGTCGCCCGCATCTTCGGTGGCCAGCCCCAGCTTGGCGCGGAAGCGGGTCAGCCATTCGGCATGGATCATGTCGGGCATGGCGTGGACGGATCGGGTGAAGGTCTCGATGGCCGCATCCTGATCGGGCATGAGCGGCACGAGGGCGGTGGCCAGTTGCGCCATGTTCCAGACGATCACGTTGGGCTGGTTGGAATAGGCGTAGCGGCCATGCGCGTCGATCGAGGAATAGACGGTGTCGGGGTGGTAGCTGTCCATGAAGGCGCAGGGGCCATAGTCGATGGTCTCGCCCGAGAGGGTGGTGTTGTCGGTGTTCATGACGCCGTGGATGAAGCCCACGGACATCCATTGCGCGACAAGCGACGCCTGCCGGGCGATGGCGGCGTTCAGCAGGTCGGTGGGGGTTTCGACGCCGGGATAATGGCGCTCGACCGTGTGTTCGAAAAGCGCCTGCAGCCCCTCGGTGTCGCGGCGGGCGGCGAAGAACTGGAAGGTGCCGACGCGAATATGGCTGGCGGCGACGCGGGTCAGCACGGCGCCGGGCAGGCCGCCGTTCTCGCGGTAGACGCGTTCGCCGGTGGCGACGGCGGCGAGCGCGCGGGTGGTGGGGATCCCGAGGGCGTGCATCGCCTCGGACACCACGTATTCGCGCAGGACGGGGCCCATCCAGGCGCGCCCGTCGCCCATGCGGGAATAGGGGGTGGGGCCGGAGCCCTTGAGCTGGATGTCGAAGCGCTTGCCGTTCGCCACCGTCTCGCCCAGCAGGTTGGCGCGGCCGTCGCCCAGCTGGGGCGAGAAGCCGCCGAACTGGTGCCCGGCATAGGCCTGTGCCAGCGGGTCGGCGCCTTCGGGCGGCGTGTTGCCGGAGAAGGCGAGCGCGATCTCCTGATCCGTGCCGGGGGTGATGCCCAGCTCGGCCGCGAGCGGGTGGTTGAAGCGGATGAGCTGCGGCGTCTTCACCGGCATGGGGTTCAGCCGGGTGAAGAAGCGCGCGGGCAGGCGGGCGTAGGAGTTGTCGAACGGAATCGAAAGGGTCATGGGCGAAAGATAAGCGTTCCGCCGCGAATGGCTAGGGGCGCCTAGAGTTCGCGGGTCATCATGGCGTAGCCCTCGCGGGCGCGGAAGCCGAGTTTCTCGTAGAGCTTGCGGGCGCGGGGGTTCTCGTTGCCCACTTCGAGGTGGATGGCCTTCATCCCCGCCTTGGCGAGCGCCTTGGGGAGCGTGTGGAGCACTTCGGTGCCGATGCCGCGGCCGCGCACGGCGGGGCGGACGTAGATCTCGTCGACGAAGCCGTCCATGCCGCCGAACTCGATCGACCAGCCGAAGCAGACGACGACATAGCCGATGGGGGCGCGGGCGGGGCCCATCAGGTAGATGACGCCGTGCGGCGAGCCTTCGAGGAGCGGCAGGATGGCGTTGCGGCGGGTGTCGTCGGATTGCTCGATGCCTTCCTCGCCGTGGTAGTCGGCGACGAGGCGCATCAGGCGGTCGAGATCGTCCGTCTTGGCGATGGTGAGGGCGGTCACAGCCGGGCCAGCCTTTCCGTCAGGAGGTCGAAGAAGCCGTCGGCGTCGATATCGCCCATGAAGAGCGCGTTGGGCTTGCGGCGGGTGACGCGCCACCAGTCGGCGACGGTCATGCCCATGGTGAGCTCTGACGTGGTCTCGATCTCGACATTGATGTGGCGGCCGGTGAAGAGGCCGGGCTCGAGCAGGTAGGCGATGGTGCAGGGGTCGTGCAGGGGGGCGCCGGCGGAGCCGTATTTCTCCTTGTCGAAGCGTTCGAAGAAATCGGTCATCTCGGCGACGGCCACGCCGACCGGCGTGCCCAGCGCGCGGAAGGCGTCGTTGCGGGGTGCGGTGACGAGCGCCTTGTGGGTGACGTCGAGCGGCATGACGGTGATCGGCGCGCCGGCGCGGAAGACGATCCGGGCGGCGTCGGGGTCGACATGGATGTTGAACTCGGCCGCCGGGGTGATGTTGCCCACCTCGAAATAGGCGCCGCCCATGAGGACGATTTCCTGCACCTTTTCAACGATGTCCGGGGCGGCCTTGAAGGCGGCGGCGATGTTGGTGAGGGGGCCGATGGGCACGAGGGTGACGGTGCCCGCGGGTTCGGCGCGAAGCGTGTCGATGATGAAATCGACGGCGTGGCCCTCGGCGAGCGCCATGGTGGGTTCGGGCAGGTCGGGGCCGTCGAGGCCGGTCTTGCCATGGACGTGCTCGGCGGTGACGAGGTCGCGGCCCAAGGGCCGGTCGCAGCCGGCGTAGACGGGGATATCGGGGCGGCCGGCCAGTTCGCAGACCATGCGGGCGTTGCGGGTGGTCAGGTCGAGCGGCACGTTTCCGGCGACGCAGGTGAGGCCCAGAAGCTCGATCTCGTCAGGGCTGGCCAGCGCCAGCAGGATGGCGACGGCGTCGTCCTGGCCCGGGTCGGTGTCGATGATGATCTTGCGCGCGGTCATGGGTTGCCTGTCTCACGACGGGGGGGATTTGTCTACTGGGACATGCAGACTGGGCGCACTCTTGCCCTTCTTCTGGCCGGAAATATCCCGGGGGGTCGCCATTGGTGCGCCATTGGTTCAAGCCCAATGGCGACGGGCAGCGCCCCCAGCGGTCGCCACTAGCGCCCCAGCTCCTTCATGCCCTGTTCGATCCCCGCAAGGGTCATCGGGACCATGCGGTCTTCGAAGATCTCGCGGATCATCTGGATGGACTGGGTGTAGGGCCAGTATTTCTCGGGCACGGGGTTGATCCAGAGGTGCTGGGGCCAGTGGTCGCGGGCGCGTTGGAGCCAGACCTGGCCGGCCTCGGCGTTCCAGTGTTCGTTGGCGCCGCCGGGGTAGGCGATCTCGTAGGGGGACATGGAGGCGTCGCCCACGAAGATGCACTTGTAGTCGGTGCCGTAGGTGCGCAGGATCTCGTCGGTGGGGGTTTGCGCGTCCCAGCGGCGGCGGTTGTCGCGCCAGACGCCTTCGTAGAGGCAGTTGTGGAAGTAGTAGTATTCGAGGTGCTTGAACTCGGTGCGGGCGGCGGAGAAGAGTTCCTCGACCACCTTGATATGGGGGTCCATGCTGCCGCCGACGTCGAGGAAGAGCAGCACCTTGACGGCGTTGTGGCGTTCGGGGCGCATCTTGACGTCTAGGTAGCCGTGCTCGGCCGTGGCGCGGATGGTGCCGTTCAGGTCAAGCTCGTCCGCCGCGCCCTCGCGGGCCCAGTTGCGGAGGCGTTTGAGGGCGACCTTGATGTTGCGGGTGCCGATCTCGACGGAATCGTCGAAGTTGCGGAATTCGCGCTTGTCCCAGACCTTGACCGCGCGCTGGTGGCGGCTTTCCTTCTGGCCGATGCGGACGCCCTCGGGGTTGTAGCCATAGGCGCCGAAGGGGGAGGTGCCGGCGGTGCCGATCCACTTGTTGCCGCCCTGGTGGCGGCCTTCCTGTTCCTTGAGGCGCTCTTTCAGGGTTTCCATCAGCTTGTCGAAGCCGCCGAGCGCCTCGATCTCGGCCTTTTCCTCGGGGGTGAGGTGTTTCTCGGCCATCTTTTCCAGCCATTCCCGGGGCAGGTCGACGGCGTCGAGCACCTGTTCGGCGCTGATCTGTTCGAGCCCCTCGAAGCTGGCGGCGAAGGCCTGGTCGAAGCGGTCGATCAGGCGCTCGTCCTTCACCATGGCGGCGCGGGCGAGGTAGTAGAACCCCTCGATGTCGTAGGTGACGAGGTTGGCGGACATGGCTTCGAGGAAGGTCAGGTATTCGCGCAGCGAGACCGGCAGGCCGGATTTGCGCAGGTTCTCGAAGAAGGGAAGGAACATCGCCGCCCCCCTCAGCCCGAGGCGCGGAGGATGAAGATGGTGAGGAAGAGGCCCGCGAGCGCGAAGAGGATGGCGAAGACGGCCGCGTATTGCAGCATGTCGGTCTTCGAGCCCTTGCGGCGGCGCGCGACGAGGGCGCCGAGGAGCGCCCCGATGACGAGGCCTATCAAGGCAAGAAGCATGGTCAGGGTACCCGTTCGTTTAGGTTCGCGGGCTGAGCGCAGAGATTTCGCTCATCTTCGCGCGCACCGCCCAGTCTGCCCCGAACCCGTATCGCGCCCAGCCGATACTGTCCAGCCGCACCGCCTGGGCCTCGGCCGCGCGGCCGGCGAGGTCGAGCGCCTCGGCCTGGAGCATCATCAGGGTGGCGAGCAGCGCCGCGTTCTCGTGCCGTTCGGCGATGCCCATGTGCGGCGCGATGAGGCGCAGCGCCTCGGCGCTGCGGCCCTGGCTGATGGCGTAGGCCGCGAGCTGCGAGGCCGAGTAGGCGCGGTGCAGCTCGGTGCCCGGGGTGGCGCGGTAGATCGCCTCGGCGGCCTGGAACTGGGCGAGGGCGAAATCGGGGTCGGTCATCTGGGTCAGGCGGCCGAGGGCGAAATGGCTGAAGGCGAGGCGGTGGTCGTTCCAGCCCTGCGCCCGGGCGATCGACAGCGCCTCGAGCGCGGCGCGGCGGCGCTGGCCAGAGGTGGCGCCGGGGCCGAGCGCCGTCTGGATGGCGTCGATCCACGCGCGCGGCGTGGGCCCGAGCGTGCGGGGCGGGAGGCTGTCGCCATCGGGGTTGAGCCGGGTCAGGATGGCGGGCAGGCGCGAGGCGACCTGCTGGCGGGTCATGCCCGAGTGCAGCTCGGGCGCGTAATAGGCCCGCAGGATCAGCATGTCGAACCCGGTCAGCACGGTATGGACGTTGTCGTCGTTGAAGACGCTGTCGGACAGGCGGTAGAGGTCGTTCAAGGGCCCGAGCGCCTGGGCCAGCTCCTCGTGCAGGCAGTCGCGCACCTCCTGCGGGGAGCTGTCGCCGGGCACGAAGATGGCGATGCGGTCGCGTTCGACAAGGTCGCTCCAGTTGGTCTGGCGCGAGTGGCGGGCGCTGCGGTATTCCTGCAGGCTGGAGACGTTGGGCACGACGAAACAGGCGGCCTTGGGCAGGAATTGCCGGATATCGGCGCGGCTGACCGCCTCGATGGTGATGCTGGCATGGCCGCCGCGGCCGGGGACGCGGCCGATGTCGATCCCGGCCTCGGTGCGCAGGCGGCTGACCAGGCGGTTGAGGTCGGGCAGGAGGCTGGGCGGGGGGTTGCCCGCCACGCGGATCGAGATCGGCCCCTCGAAGCGCGAGAAGCGGTCGAGCTGGCGGCCGGATTCGAGTTGGAAGCTGAGTTCGAGGAAATCGCGATAGATGTCGCGGTTCGACCGGGCCGGCGGCTCGGGGTGGGCGACGGAAAATGCCTTCATCGGCGGCAGGTTCGAGGCCTCGGGCATGGCGGCGCGGGAGGGGACGTCATCCTGCGGGGCGGCGGTGCAGGCGCCGATCGCGAGGCAGAGCGGCAGCAGCGCCCGGCGCAGGGGCGCGGCGAACCGCGCGGCCGCCGGACGCCGGGACAGGCCGCCCGGACGATTCGCGGCAGGACCGCCCTGCAGGCCGTTCAAAAGCCGAAACAAATTTCCGAAAGCCCCTTTATTGTTTCCGCCCGTCGCGCCATGCACTGTTGCGGCGATGCCCGTCCGGCCCTCCGCCCGGAGGCGGCGGTTGCGGTGCAAACTGGTGGTGTCGACTGGCACGGGTTCGAAGGCTTTCTGTCGGGTGTCCCGCAAAGGGGGAGGTCTTTGCCCGGCCAAGCCTACACGCTTTGCCGGGCCGGGGAAGGGCTTTCCTGCCGCCGGGCCGGATGGCCCGGTCAGCGTTGCCGTCGCGCCATGAAGGCGAGCCGTTCGAAGAGGTGGACGTCCTGTTCGTTCTTGAGAAGCGCGCCGTGCAGTTTCGGCAGGGCGTCGGCCCCGTCGCGGCGCAGATCCTCGGCGGTGAGATCCTCGGCGAGGATGAGCTTGAGCCAGTCCAGCACCTCGGAGGTCGACGGCTTCTTCTTGAGCCCGCCCTGCTCGCGGATCTCGTAGAACTGGGTGAGGGCGGTGGTCAGGAGCTGTTCCTTGATGCCGGGGTGATGGACCTCGACGATCTGCTTCATCGTCTCGACATCGGGGAAGCGGATGTAGTGGAAGAAGCAGCGGCGCAGGAAGGCGTCGGGCAGGTCTTTCTCGTTGTTTGACGTGATGATGACGATGGGGCGGTGCCTGGCGCGGATCGTCTCGCCGGTCTCGTAGACGTGGAATTCCATCTTGTCGAGTTCCTGCAGGAGGTCGTTCGGAAACTCGATATCGGCCTTGTCGATCTCGTCGATCAGGAGGACCACCTTGCCGTCGGCCTCGAAGGCCTGCCAGAGCTTGCCCTTGCGAATATAATTCTTAACGTCGTGCACCCGTTCGTCGCCCAGCTGGCTGTCGCGCAGGCGGCTGACGGCGTCGTATTCGTAGAGACCCTGCTGGGCCTTGGTGGTGGATTTGATGTTCCATTCCAGCATCTCGACCCCCAGCGCCTGGGCCACCTGGCGGGCCAGCTCGGTCTTGCCGGTGCCGGGCTCTCCCTTGACCAGCAGCGGACGCTCGAGCGTGACGGCGGCGTTGACCGCGACGGTCAGGTCTTCGGTGGCGACGTAGGATTCGGTGCCGGCGAACTTCATGAAATGTATATCCTTTTTGCAGCTTCCCTCGGGCGGTCGCGTCGCACCGTACTGCGCCGCAGAAAACACCGCAATGCCGCGTATTTGTGTAGTGACAATCCCCGGTCGGAAGTGTAAGTGCGAGGCCACGGGCTTGCCAAATGTCTGAGGAGAATATCATGCCAGACACTGGCTTTGATGAGGGAGTTGAAATGAAAGCCGAGGTCTTTCTTCCCGAGGACTACAGTCCCGCCGAAGATGAACCCTTCATGAACGAACGTCAGCTTGAGTACTTTCGCCGCAAGCTGATTCAGTGGAGATCCGAACTGCTCGAGGACAGCCGGGACACGATCGAGGGGCTGCAGGACAGCACCCGCGCCATCCCCGACGTGGCCGACCGCGCCAGCGAGGAAACCGACCGCGCACTTGAGCTGCGCACCCGTGACCGCCAGCGCAAGCTGGTCGCCAAGATCGACTCCGCGCTGCGGCGTATCGACGATGGCGAGTACGGCTATTGCGAAGTGACCGGCGAGCCGATCAGCCTCAAGCGGCTGGATGCGCGGCCGATCGCGACCATGAGCCTCGAGGCGCAGGAACGCCACGAACGGCGCGAGAAGGTTCACCGCGACGACTGACGCGGGCGAGGCCTGAGACAGATCTGGGCGCCGGGGTGAAAGCTCCGGCGTTTTTCGTCAGGGAAGGGCGTATGCAGCTGGAAGGCATGAAGATCGTCGTGGTGGGCGGCGGTATCGGCGGGCTGGCCGCGGCGCGGGCGCTGGCGCTGCGCGGCGGGGACGTGACGGTGTTCGAGCAGGCCGAGGCGATCCGCGAGGTGGGCGCCGGGCTGCAGGTGAGCCCGAACGGGTTCCGTGTACTGGAGGCGCTTGGGCTGGGCGGGGCACTGCGCGCGATGTCGGTGCAGGGCCGGGCGGTGCGGCTGAAGGATTACCGGGGCGGGGAGGTGTTGCGGCTCGACCTGGGCGGGCTGGGGAGCCGGGAGTATCACTTCGTGCACCGGGCCGACCTGATCGAGGTGCTGGCCGCGGGGGCGCGGGAGGCGGGGGTGAAGATCCGGCTGTTGCAGCATGCCGAGCGGGTGAGCCCCGGTGCAAGGCCAAGCGTGGCGCTGGCGCGCGGGGTGGATGTGGAGGCCGACCTGGTGGTGGGGGCCGACGGGCTGCATTCGGTCGTGCGGCAGGCGCTGAACGGGACGGTGGCGCCGTTTTTTACCCGACAGGTGGCGTGGCGGGCGGTGGTGCCGAACACCGAGGGCCGGGGCCCGGAGGTGCATGTGCATATGGGCCCGCACCGGCACGTGGTGAGCTATCCGTTGCGGGACGGCGCGGCGCTGAACCTGGTGGCGGTGCAGGAGCGGGCCGAGTGGCAGGCGGAAAGCTGGAGCCAGCAGGACGACCCCGACCGCCTGCGGGCGGCGTTCGCCGATTTCGGGCCGGAGGTGCGGGAGATGCTGGGCCGGGTCGAGACGGTGCACTTGTGGGGGCTGTTCCGGCATCCGGTGGCGCGGGCGTGGCACGGGGCGGGGACGGTTCTGCTGGGCGATGCGGCGCATCCGACGCTGCCGTTCATGGCGCAGGGGGCGTCGATGGCGCTGGAGGACGCCTGGGTTCTGGCCGAGGCGCTGGCCGGGCCGGGGGCGCTGGAGGCGCGGCTGGCCGATTACCAGGCGCGGCGGGAGGGGCGTGTGCGCAAGGTGGTGGATGCGGCGAGTTCGAACGCGTGGAAGTATCACCTGTCGTTTCCGCCGCTGCGGTGGGCGGCGCATGCGGCTTTGCGGGTTGGCGGGGCGGTGGCGCCGGGGCGGATGCTGCACCAGTTCGACTGGATCTACGAGCATGACGTGGTGGGTGGCTAAGGTATTTTCGCCGGCGTTTCAGTGGCCGCCCGCGGCTTGATCCGGGGCCTCTGGTTTTCCCGATCCCTTTTCCGACATTGACCCGCCGGGCGAGCGCCGGCCCGTGGGGAGGCGCTGCAACGGATTTGGCTGCCGCTTTATGGTGCGAAGTACATCCTACCTAGAGATATTACGCGACACCCGCCAAAGCGCCTGCCCGTGGGGACGGGCCGGCGCTCGCCCGGCGGCCTTCGGCCTCGATTCCGGGCGTGTGGCACCTCTTACACTCCCCATACGTAAACCCGTCCCGGCCTCCGAGCCGGGACCTCGTCCCGTTTAGAGGCCCCGGGTCAGGCCCGGGGCGGGTGGCTTTGGGGGGGCGACGTATTCCTAGCCAAAACAATGTCTTACGCGTCGAGGTTCACCCAGATCGGCACGTGGTCCGAAGGCTTCTCGCGACCGCGGATGTCCTTGTCGATCTGGCAGTCGGTCATCAGGTCGGCGGCCTGCGGGGTCAGCAGGAAATGGTCGATGCGGATGCCGTCGTCGCGGTTCCAGGCGCCGGCCTGGTAATCCCAGAACGTGTAGTGGCCCGGCCCCTGGACGCGGGCGCGGAAGGCCTCGGTGAAGCCGAGATTGACCACCCGGCGGAAAGCGGCGCGGGTCTGCGGCAGGGCGAGCGCGTCCTCGGCCCAGGCCTCGGGGCGCTTGGCGTCCTCGTCCTGGGGGATCACGTTGTAGTCGCCCGCCATCAGCGCCGGTTCCTCGGCCGCCATCAGCGCCTCGGCGCGGGCCTTCAGGCGCTCCATCCATGCGAGCTTGTAGTCGTATTTCGGCCCCGGCGCCGGGTTGCCGTTGGGCAGGTAGAGCCCGCAGACGCGGATAGCGGTGTGCTCGCCCATGACGGTGGCCTCGATCCAGCGGGCGTGATCGTCGTCATCGTCGCCGGGCAGGCCGCGGGTGACATCCTCGAGCGGGAGTTTCGACAGGATCGCCACGCCGTTGAAGCTTTTCTGACCGTGGGTTTCGACGTTGTAGCCGCGCTCCTCGAACAGCTCGCGGGGGAAATTCTCGTCGACCGACTTGATCTCCTGCAGCAGCACGACATCGGGCTGCGCCTCGTCCAGCCAGTCGGTCAGGGCGCCCGCGCGGGCCTTGATGCCGTTGATGTTGAAGCTGGCGATTTTCATCGGGTCCTCCGGGCTGGTTCGCCCCTTCTATCGCCCAGTCATTTCGCCCTGACAAGGGAATCCCTTGCGGCGACGGGCAGGGCGGCGCGATTGATTCGGATGAGGACGTACACCCCTAAGTTGAAATGTGTTCATAATCAGACCTGTGGATAAGTTTTTTTGGCTTTATGAAGGCGTTCGAAAAGCCCACGGGAATTCAAGGAATTGCCCGATCGACAGTTGAATCAAGTGCCTGTGGATAACTCGCTATGAGGGAAATCTATATTGGCAAGACCCGTATAACGTGCAAGCGTTTTCCGGCAACGTCATACACGGGAGTTACCAAATGTCTGCAATTCGTAAGTTTGATAAATCTGTTGAAACCTCCACTTCGCGCGGCTTTGCCAGCCTTCACGACGGCGAGGCCGTGGGCGCCTTCACCTCCTCGATGGGCCCCGTCGCCCGGGCCGATGCCGGGCTTGGCGAGGGTGTCGAGATGTTCACCTCTTCCATGGGTCCGGCCATCACCGCCGAGGCCGGCGCGGGCGATGCGACCGGACTTTTCACCTCGTCGATGGCGCCGGTGGCGTCGGCCCGGGCCGAAACCGGTGACGCGGTCGAGCTGTTCACCTCGTCCATGTCCCCCGTGACCGCCAGCGCTGCCGAGACCGGCGAGGCCGTCGGCGCCTTCACCTCCTCGATGGGCCCCCGTGCCGTGACCGCGGAAGAGGGCGATGGCTGCGAGATGTTCACCTCGAGCATGTAAGCCTTTGGGCACGAAACGGAATTTCTGAGGAAGCTTTGGGAAATCAATACGATGGCTAGCATACTTCATCTTGACGTTCCGTTTCGCCAACGCACCCGCGCGGCACGGCAGGCAGCGCTTGTCGACCGTGTCGCGCGGGAGCGCCGGCCGCATGAAGACGTTTACTGGCTCAAGGAGAATGCCGAGCTGCTGAACGTGCTGGAGACCGCCGACGCCCGGCCGGGCGAGGCGGCGCTGGAGGCCTATGCGGGGATTTACGGGGAGATCGAGAAGCGGATCGGGTTCTTTCCGCAGTATTACCGGTTTTTCCTGTCGATCTGCCTCGATCTCGAGGATCTGGGCCAGGTCGGCAACAAGGGCGCCGCGCTGGCCGAATGGGTGGCCCGACAGGGGCTGGCCGGGGCCGAGCTGTCGGACCTGCAGCGGGCCGAGGCGCGGCGGCTGTGCCTGCGGCGCGGGATCGACCCGGTGGTCTCGGATCACGGGCTGGACGACCGTTTGCGGGCCTTTGCCCGGCGGTCGGATACCTTCACGCTGCCCAACAAGAAGGCGGCCTACGAGCTGACCCATATCGTTTTCTATCTCTCGGAATATGGCCGCAAGTCGCCCTGCGCCGATCCGGAGATGATCGACAGCCTGTGCTACGCGGGCACGCTGGCCTTCCTGGAGCTGAACATCGACCTGTTGTCGGAGGTGTGCATCGCGCTGCGCTTTGCCGGCAAGACGCCGCCGCCGGTGTGGGAGCGCTGGCTGTCGGACCAGTCGATGCGGTTCCAGGTGATGCCCGCCGACCGGCCGGGGGGGATGGATGACTATCACACATGGCTGATGGTGAACTGGTTCATGGACCTGTCGGGGCGGGGCGGGTTTGCCCACGAGATGCCCGAGGGGGCCGTGGTGTTCGCCGCGCCGGAGCCCAATTCCGGCCCGCTGCGGGAGCTGTCGGACTGCATGTACAATATGACCGAGGCGCGCAGCCCCGACTGGGGCCAGATGCGCGACCGGGTGGGCGACCGGCTGTCGGACGAGGCGCGCACGGTGCTGGCCGCGGCCGAGCAGGCGGTTGATTTCGGAGCGTTTTTCAAGGGGTTCGCCAGGGTCGGCGGGCCGGGAGGCCTGTCATGATCGGGCCGGTTGCACGCAGTGCGTGCCTGGCGGGCGTGGGGCTGACGGCGCTTTACACGCTTTTGATTTCCACGGCGGACGCGATTACGAAGCTGTTCGCCACCTCTTATGCCGCGCCGCAGTTGTTCGCGCTGTCGGGGGGCATCGTGGCGCTGCTGGCGCTGGTGTCGAACCGGAAGGGCGGGCAGTGGCGGGGCGTGCGGACCGCGTGCCCGAGGGCGATGGCGATCCGGGCCGGGGCGACGGTGCTGGGCTCGATCGCGTTCTATTACGCGTTCCGGCTGTTGCCCTTTGCCGAGGTGTTCCTGTTCATCGCGCTCATTCCGCTGGTGGCGGCGCTGATGTCCGGGCCGGTCCTGGGCGAGCCGGTGCGGCCGCAGGTCTGGGCGGCGCTGGTGGTGGGCACGGTGGGGGTGATGTGCCTCTTTCCCGGCGGGCTGAGCAGTGTCGGGCTGGGGCATCTCGTGGCGCTGGCGGCGGTGCTCTTGGGCACGGTGTCGATGGTGGCCTCGCGCTATATCGGTCAGCGGGACGACAATATCCTGTCGCAGGTGTTCTATCCGAACCTGGCGCTGATGGCGGTGATGGCCTGCGCGCTGCCCTTCGTGTTCCAGCCGATGGGGCTGGCGGACCTGGGCTGGGCGGTGGCCTACGCGGTGTTCCTGTTCGGGGCGCGCTGGGTGCTGGTGGCGGCGCTGCGGATGCTGCCGGCCTACGTGGTGACGCCGCTGATGAACCTGCAGTTCCTGTGGATGGTCGCCATCGGCTTCGTGGCCTTCGGCGAGGTGCCCTGGGCGGGGGTGTTCGTGGGGGCGGCGATTGTCATTGCGGCGGGCAGCTGGCTTGTCTGGGACCAGACGCGGCCACGGCGGGACGAGCCGCGGGTGGTGCCGGCGGAATAGGCTGGAAGGGCGCCTTAAAGGCGCCCTTCAAGTATGTGGATTACATCGCGAAAGATGTGCCGCAGCCGCAGGAGCTGCTGGCGTTGGGGTTCTCGATGGTGAACCGGGCGCCGATGATTTCCTCGGCGAAGTCGATGGTGGCGCCGTTGAGGAAGGGCAGCGAGATGCTGTCGACCACGACCTTCTGGCCCTGACCCTCGAGCACGAGGTCGTCATCTGCGGGCTGATCGAGCTTGATATCGTATTGGAATCCCGAACATCCGCCGCCCTCGACGGCGATGCGCAGGGCCTGCCCCTGATCGCCGGCGCCGATTTCGGCCAGCCGGGCAAAGGCGCGGTCGGTGACTTTCGGTGGCAGTTCCATCTGTCGATAAACCCTCGTGGTTTCCTTGTTCGCTTGGCTGCAATATATGGGCTTGGGGAACAGGCGACAAGGACAGTGGTCATGCAGAAGCGATACGCGGCGGACCCTTTGCGGACGCATGGCCGGCTGGTGGCCGAGGAGGAGAGCGCGTTCCGGTCCTGTTTCCAGCGGGATCGCGACCGGATCATCCATTCCAGCGCCTTTCGGCGGCTGAAGCACAAGACGCAGGTCTTCGTGGAACACGAGGGGGATTATTTCCGGACGAGGCTGACGCATTCCATCGAGGTGGCGCAGGTGGCGCGGACGATTTCCGGGGCGCTGGGGCTGAACGAGGAACTGACCGAGGCGGTGGCCTTGGCGCATGACCTTGGGCACACGCCGTTCGGGCATACCGGGGAGGATGCGCTGGACGCGTTGATGGCGCCCTATGGCGGGTTCGACCATAACGCGCAGGCCTTGAGAATCGTGACGGCACTGGAGCGGCATTACGCGGGGTTCGACGGGCTGAACCTGACATGGGAGACGCTGGAGGGGATCGCCAAGCATAACGGGCCGGTGACGGGGGAGCTTCCCTGGGCGCTGGCGGAGTATGACGAGCGGCATGATCTGGAGCTTTACACCCATGCGAGTGCCGAGGCGCAGGTGGCGGCGTTGTCGGATGACATTGCCTATAACAACCACGATTTGCATGACGGGCTCAGGGCGAAGCTGTTCAGCGAGGCGGATATTCGCGGGCTGCCGATCGTGGGCGACTGTTATGACGAGGTCGACCGGGTGTATCCGGGGCTGGATGATTACCGGCGGCGGCACGAGGCGCTGCGGCGGGTGTTCGGGGTGATGGTGGCCGACGTGATCGAGACCTCGCGGGCGGTGCTGGAGGAGGCGGACCCGGAGAGCGTGGAGGCGGTCAGGCATCTGGGGCGGCCGGCGATCGCGTTCTCGGACGATGTCTGGCGGCACATGAAGGAGATCAAGGCGTTCCTGTTCCGGCACATGTACCGGGCGCCCTCGGTCGTGGAGATGCGCAAGCGGGTGACGGCCGTGGTCGAGGAGCTGTTTCCGTTCTACATGGGCAAGCCCGAATTCCTGCCGAAGCGCTGGCAGGAGGACGTGGCGCGGGCCGATAGCGAGACCGCGCTGGCGCGGCTGGTTTGCGACTATATCGCCGGGATGACCGACCGCTTCGCGCTGGAAAGCCATGCGCGGCTGCTGGGCGGGCCGGGGGGTGCGGGCGAGCGGCGCGGGTGACGCACGGTCAGGCCGATTGACGCCAAGGATGGCGGTGGTAAACCGGCGCCAACGCTGGAAGGACGAAACGGATATGAACCTCTTCACCGACATCAGGGCCCTTGTTCTGGACACGCTTCAGGCGATGCAGGAGGCGGGCGAGCTTCCGCAGGGGCTGGACACCGCCAACGTGACGGTCGAGCCGCCGCGCGACGCGGCGCATGGCGACATGGCGACGAACGCGGCGATGGTCCTGGCCAAGCCCGCCGGGATGAAGCCGCGCGATATCGCGGCGTCGCTGGCCGAGCGGTTGTCGGGCGAGGACTGGATCGAGAGCGCCGAGGTGGCGGGGCCGGGGTTTTTGAACCTGCGGCTGTCGCCGTCGGTGTGGCAGGGCGTGATCCACAAGGCGTTGACGGGCGGCGAGGCGTTCGGGCGGTCCGAGATGGGCAAGGGGCAGAAGGTGAATGTCGAGTATGTCTCGGCCAACCCGACGGGGCCCTTGCACGTGGGCCATACCCGGGGCGCGGTCTTCGGCGATGCGCTGGCGAGCCTGCTGGATTACGCGGGCTATGACGTCACGCGGGAGTATTACATCAACGATGGCGGCGCGCAGGTCGATGTGCTGGCGCGGTCGGTCTACCTTCGGTATCTCGAGGCGCACGGGCAGGCCGTGGCCTTCGAGGACGGCACCTATCCGGGCGACTACCTCGTGCCGGTGGGCGAGGCGCTGAAGGCGGAGGTGGGCGATGCCTATGTCGGCCAGCCGGAATCCGTCTGGCTGGAGACGGTGCGGGATTTCTCGACCGAGCGGATGATGGACCTGATCCGCGCCGACCTGAAGGCGCTCGGCGTCGAGATGGACGTGTTCTATTCCGAGAAGTCGCTGTATGGCACGGGCCGGATCGAGGAGGCGCTGAACGCGCTGGAGGAGAAGGGCCTGATCTACGAAGGCGTGCTGGAGCCGCCCAAGGGCAAGGTGCCCGAGGACTGGGAGGCGCGCGAGCAGACGCTGTTCCGGTCGACCGAGCATGGCGACGATGTCGACCGGCCGGTGAAGAAGTCGGACGGAAGCTGGACCTATTTCGCGCCCGATATCGCCTATCATTATGACAAGGTTTCCAGGGGGTTCGACGCGCTTATCGACGTGTTCGGGGCCGATCACGGCGGTTATGTCAAGCGGATGAAGGCGGCGGTGAGCGCGCTGTCGGGCGGGCGGGTTCCGCTGGATATCAAGCTGACGCAGCTGGTGAAGCTCTACAAGAACGGCGAGCCCTTCAAGATGTCGAAGCGGGCGGGCACGTTCGTGACGCTGCGCGACGTGGTCGACCAGGTGGGCTCGGACGTGACGCGGTTCGTGATGCTGACACGGAAGAACGACGCGCCGCTGGATTTCGATTTCGACAAGGTGCTGGAGCAGTCGAAGGAAAACCCGGTTTTCTACGTGCAATATGCCCATGCGCGGGTCTGTTCGGTGCTGCGCAAGGCAGAGGCCGCGGGGATCGACGTGAGCGATGCCACGCTAAGCCAGACGGATATCAGCGGGCTGACCCACGAGGCGGAGCTGGCGGTGGCCAAGAAGCTGGCGGAATGGCCGCGGCTGGTGGAGATCGCCGCGCGCACGCACGAGCCGCACCGGGTGGCGTTCTACCTCTACGACCTGGCGAGCGATCTGCACGCGCTGTGGAACCGGGGCAATGACGAGCCGTCTCTGCGCTTCCTGCAGGAGGACGACCCGGCCACCTCGCAGGCAAAAATCGCCCTCGCGCGGGCCGTAACCGTTGTTATTTCTGCCGGTCTTGGTATTCTCGGCGTAGTTCCGGCAGAGGAGATGCGCTGAGCCGCATCCGAGACATAAAACAGAACCGCCGGGCGCTAGAGGCAGATATCAGAAAGTCCGGCGGCGATGCATCGCCGGAAGTGGCGAGGCGAGACATGTCAGAGATGCAGCAGGGGCACCCGGGCGGTGCCGAGAGGCAGCCCAGATCCATCACCAACATCGTCAATCTGCTTGGGGCAGTCACGTCGCTGGCCCTTGTGGTTGGCATGGGGGTGTGGGGCTACAAGCTGGTGATGCGGGACGTGAGCGGCGTGCCGGTCATTCGCGCGGCCGAGGGGCCGATGCGGGTGGCGCCCGAGGATCCGGGCGGGCGGCAGGCGCTGCACCAGGGGCTGTCGGTGAATGACGTGGCGGCCGAGGGGACGGCGGCGCGGCCGGCCGACCGGCTGATCCTGGCGCCGGAGCCGCTGGATTTGACATTGGAAGATACGCAGCTGGCCCGGCTGGAGGCGCGGGGCGCCACGGCCGAGCCTGTCACGATCGGTGCGGCCGAGCAGGGCGACCAGGGGGCCCAAGAGGAGGGCACGATGCGCTTCGCCTCGGTCGAGGCGCTGGCGGTGTCGCTGGCCGAGGGCGTGGCGCCCTTGCAGGAGCTGCCCGCCGCCGAGCCGGTGGAGGAAGAAGAACTGGAAGAACGCGACAGCCCGCCGGTGGAAGGCGGGATCGGGCGGTCCTTGCGGCCCAAGACGCGGCCGGCGAGCCTTGTGACCTCGCCCGAGGGCGTGGCGCTGGCCTCGGTGGCGAGCGCGTCGGCGCGGGACGTGGACCCGTCGAAGATCCCCGTGGGCACGCGGCTGGCGCAGCTAGGCGCCTTTGCCAGCCACGAGATCGCGGTGCAGGAATGGGACAAGCTGGCCGACCGGTTCGATGAGTATCTCGAGGACAAGGACCGGGTGATCGAGAAGGCGACGAGCGGCGGGCGGACCTTCTACCGGTTGCGGGCCATGGGGTTTGCCGACCTGTCGGACGCGCGGCGGTTCTGTTCGGCGCTGGTGGCGGAACGGGCGGAATGCATCCCGGTGGTCACGCGGTGAGCCGGTTCGGCGCGACGATCCTCGACGCGGACGGGCTGCGGCTGTCGGAAGCGGAGAAAGCGCTGTTTGCCGAGCATGATCCGTTCGGGTTCATCCTGTTTGCGCGGAATATCGAGACGCCGGACCAGGTTTACGGGCTGTGCGAGGAGATGCGCGCGGCGGTGGGGCGCGAGGCGCCGATCCTGATCGACCAGGAAGGCGGGCGGGTGCAGCGGCTGCGCGGGCCCCGCTGGCGCGAATGGCTGCCGCCGCTGGAGCATGTGGAGGCCGCCGGGGAGGCGGCGGAAGAGGCGATGTACCTGCGGTACCGGCTGATCGCGCATGAGCTGCGCGAGGTCGGGGTGGATGGCAATTGCGCGCCGCTGGTGGACGTGGCGCGGGGCGAGACGCATGAGTTTCTGAAGAACCGCTGTTACGGGTTCGATGCCGATACGGTGGCACGGCTGGGCCGGGCGGCGGCGGACGGGATGCTGGCCGGTGGCGTGCTGCCGGTGGTCAAGCATATCCCCGGGCATGGGCTGGCGCTGGTGGACAGCCATCACGAGTTGCCGGTGGCGGATGTGCCGCACGAGGAGCTGGCCGCGGTGGATTTCGCGCCGTTTCGGGCGCTCAGCGACCTGCCGATGGGGATGACGGCGCATGTGGTCTATTCGGCGCTGGACGAATTGCCCGCCACGACCTCGAACATCGTGATGAAATGCATCCGCGAGGAGATCGGGTTCGGCGGGCTGATCATGAGCGACGATATCTCGATGAAGGCGCTGGACGGGTCGTTGACGGAGATCGCCCGCGATACGCTGGCGGCGGGGTGTGACGTGGTCCTGCTTTGCAACGGTACGCTGGACGAGCGCCGGGCGGTGGCCGAGGCCGCGGGGCGGCTGTCGAACAAGGGGCAGGCAAGGGCGGAAAGCGCGCTGGCGGCGCGGCATGAGCCCGACGAGGTTGACATTCCGGCCATGGAGGCAAAGCTTGAGGCGCTGATGAATGGGCGCGTCTATGGCGGATGAGAGTTTCGAGGAGGCCGGACAGGTCGAACGGGTGGCCGACCGCATGGCGGCGGAGGCGCTTATCGTCGACGTGGACGGGTTCGAGGGGCCGCTGGACCTTCTGCTGACGCTGGGGCGGACGCAGAAGGTGGATCTGCGCCAGATTTCCGTTCTGCAACTTGCGCAGCAATACCTGGCCTTCGTCGAGAAGGCCAAGCAGCTTCGGATCGAGCTGGCGGCGGATTACCTTGTCATGGCGGCGTGGCTGGCGTTTCTGAAGTCGCGCCTGCTGCTGCCGCCCGATCCCGAGGACGAGGGGCCATCGGGCGAGGAGCTGGCGGCGCACCTGGCGTTCCAGCTGGAACGCTTGCAGGCGATGCGGGAACGCGCGGCGCAGTTGATGGGGCGTGACCGGCTGGGGCGGGATTTCTTTGCCCGCGGCATTCCCGAGGACGTGACGCGGGTGAAGAAGGTGAATTACACCGCGACGCTTCTGGACCTGATGCAGGGTTACGCGCGCATCCGCACCAAGGACGAGTTCCGGCCCTACGCGATGGACCGCGACGCGCTTTTCACGCTGGAACAGGCGTTGGAGCGGATGCGCGGGCTGATCGGGTTTGCGGGCACGTGGACGGATATCGTGAGCTACCTGCCCGAGGGGTTCACCACCGATCCGGCGCGGCGGCGGTCGGCGACGGCGTCGACCTTCGCCGCCTCGCTTGAGCTGGTGAAGGAGGGCCGGGTGGAGATCCGCCAGTCGGAGCATTTCGCGCCGGTTCAGCTGCGGCGGAAGGATCAGTAGGATGGCGGGGGTCGAAATCTTGAAAAGATTTCGGGTCGATTTCTTTTCAAGAAATCGGCGCCGGGGCGTTGGGGCTAGGTCGTGACGGAAGAGACGGAACACAAGGAACACAAGGAAGAAAGCCTGTTCGCGGCCCCGCCCATGGCCGAGCAGGAGCGGATGTGCGAGGCGATCCTGTTCGCCACGGCCGAGCCCATCACCGTGCGCGAGATGGAGGCGCGGATGCCCCATGGCTGCGACGCGGCCGAGGCGCTGGTGCACCTGCGCAAGCGGTACGAGGGGCGCGGCGTGCATCTTGTGAAGGTGGGCGATGCCTGGGCCATGCGGACGGCGCCCGACCTGGGCTACCTGATGCAGAAGGAAACGGTCGAGACGCGCAAGCTGTCGCGGGCGGCGATCGAGACGCTGGCGATCATCGCCTATCACCAGCCCGTCACCCGCGCCGAGATCGAGGAAATCCGCGGCGTGTCGGTCAGCCGGGGGACGGTGGACCAGCTTCTGGAGATGGAGTGGATCCGGTTCGGGCGGCGCAAGATGACGCCGGGGCGGCCGGTGACCTTCGTGGTGACGCAGACCTTCCTGGATCACTTCGGGCTGGAAAGCGCGCGCGACCTACCGGGGCTGAAGGAGCTGCGGGCCGCCGGCCTTCTGGAGAGCCGCGCGCCGCTGGGCGAGATGCCGACGGCGGGCGAGGGCGAAGACGAGGACGAGCCGGGCGCCAAGGGGCAGGACGAGCTGTTCGACGACTGAGGGCCGGGCCGGGGAAATTTCGCGGGGATGCCCTGAAATCTCCACGTTTTCTTGCTATATATGGATCAGCAGGCAGGAAAGGAGGGCGTCATGAACGCCAACCAGATCATCAATATGGTCGTGCGCATGGTGATGCGGCGCCTTATCCGCTCGGGCGTCGATGCCGGGGTGAACGCCTATGCCAACCGGCGCGATGCCAAGGCGGGCAAGGGTGCGGGGCAGGCCAAGGGTACGGGGCAGGCCAAGGGCCAGGGCCCGGAGACGGCCAAGACCCAGAAGCGCATGCGCCAGGGCATGCGCATGGCGCGGCGCATGGGCCGCTTCTGATCAATCGGTGAACGGGGTGTCGGGCGACATCCTTGTGGTCGGCGCCGGGCCGACCGGGCTGACCGCCGCGCTGGAACTGGCGCGGCTGGGCATGGTGCCGACGGTGATCGACCGGCGCGAAGGCCCGTCGGGCCTGTCGCGGGCGGTGGGGATCATTCCCCCCAGCATGGATATCCTGGCGCCCTCGGGCGCGGCACGGGCCATACGCAAGGAGGCGGTCGTGGTGGGGCAGGCGCAGTTTCATGCCGGGCGGTTCCGCTTTGCCAGCCTGACCCTCGATCACGGGGAGGGGGCGCAGATGCTGGCCCTGCCGCAGGACCGGACGGAGCATCACCTGCGCGTGGCGCTGGAGCGGTATGGCGGGCGGGTGAATTTTGGCCAGGCGCTGGAGGCGTTGACCGAGGGGCCGGATCACGTCGAGGTGCGGATCAATGGCGAGGCGCGCCGGTTCGGTCATGTGATCGGGGCGGATGGTGTCGGCAGCCGGGTGCGGGCGGCGATGGGCGTGGGGTTCGAGGGCTATGACCTGCCCGAGACTTGGTCGATCGCGGATGTGGAAGCGCCGGGCTGGCGCGAGCCGGAGAATTTCCAGGGGTTTTTCGGGCGGCAGGGGAGGACGGTGATCGTCATCCCGCTGGCCGCGACGCGGTTCCGGTTGATTTCCAACACGCCGGATGCGCTGGCCACCCTGCCGGTGCCGATGGAGGTGGAGCGGTTGTACCGGGCGGGGACGTTCCGGATCTCGGTGCGGCAGGTGACGGCCTATGCGACGGCGCGGGTGTTCCTGGCGGGGGATGCGGCGCATTGCCATTCGCCGGTGGGGGGGCGGGGCATGAACCTCGGGATCGCCGATGCGGGTGACCTGGCGGCGCGGTTCGCGTCGGGCGGGCTGGCGGGGTATCACGCCGCGCGGCACGCCGAGGGGCGGCGGGTGATCGAATTGAGCGAGCGGGCGCGCAAGGCGCTGATGCAGGGCGGGGCCCTGCGGCGGGGGATGTTCTACGGGCTGATGGCGGTGATGATGGCGCTGCCGATCCAGCGGCGGCTGGCGGGGCAGGTTCTGGACGTCTGACGGGCGTCAGGCGCGGAAGTGTTTCGAGAGCTTGAGGCCCTGGCCCTGGTAGTTGGAGGCGATGCCGGCGCCGTAGAGCTGGTCTGGCACCTGGTCCATCTTCTCGTAGACCAGCCGGCCGACGACTTGGCCGTGTTCGAGGACGAAGGGCGCCTCGTGACAGCGGACTTCGAGCACACCGCGGGAGCCTGCGCCGCCGGCGGCGTCATGGCCGAAGCCGGGGTCGAAGAAGCCCGCGTAGTGGACGCGGAATTCGCCCACCATGGCGAGGTAGGGCGCCATTTCGGCGGCATAGGCGGGGGGGATGTGGACCGCTTCGCGGCTGACGAGGATGTAGAAGGCGCCCGGATCGAGGATGATGCGGCCGGTGTCGGTGTGGACCTCCTCCCAGTATTCGGAGGGGTCGTAATGGCCGATCCGGTCGAGGTCGATCACGCCGGTATGGGGCTTGGCGCGGTAGCCTACGAGGGTGCCCTGGCCGGGTTCGAGGTCGACCGAGAAGCCGAGCCCGTCGGAGATGACCGCCTCGCCATCCACCAGCGGCGCCTCGGCGTGGAGTGCTGTCAGGGCGGCGTCGTCGAGCGCGGCCTGCCCGTCGCGGAAGCGGATCTGGTTGAGGCGCATGCCGGGGCGGACGAGGACGGAGAAGGAGCGCGGGCAGATCTCGGCATAGAGCGGGCCGGTGTAGCCCGGCGCGATGCGGTCGAATTCCTCGCCCTGGTCGGTGATGGTGCGGGTCAGCAGGTCGAGCCGGCCGGTGGAGGACTTGGCGTTGGCGACGGCGGTGACGTCGGAGGGCAGGTCGAGCATCTCCATCAGCGGGACGACGTAGACGCAGCCCTTTTCCAGCACCGCGCCGTTCGTCAGGTCGATGCGGTGCATCTCCAGCTCCTCCAGCCGCTCGGCCACGGTGCGCCCGGCGCCGGAGAGGAAGGAGGCCCGCACGCGGTAGGCGGTGCGCCCGAGGCGGAGGTCGAGGCTGGCGGGCTGGACCTGTTCGGGAAGAATGGCGGTGGGGGCCGAGATGCGCCCGTCGGCGATCATTGCCCTGAGTTGCTGGCTGGCGAGAACACCTGTCATCCTGCGGCTCCGTTGCGGCCGGGCGGCCCGTACACGGCGCGGGGCGCCTGGTGGTGCGGTTCTGCGGGGAGGGTGTTCATGGTCGGGCTAGCAGGATTCGAACCTGCGACCTCCCGTCCCCCAGACGGACGCGCTACCAGCCTGCGCTATAGCCCGACGATTGGGGTTACATACTGGATTTGCGCACGGGGACAAGGGGCAAATTCGAATTTTCCGGCTCAAGTTTCATCCGTTTCGTCCAGGTGCTTGCGGAGCCGCGCGACGATGGGTCGGATCGCCCGGTTGACCCGGCCGGGGAACGGCCTGGGCACCTGGGCCAGCAGGGACATGGGGCCGGTGGCGACGTGATCGTCGTCGGCGGGGTCGTCGGGGACATCGACGCCGAGAGAGACGCGCGGGGTTCCTGGGGCGAGCGGCTCGGGCGTGTCGGCGGGCGGTTCGGCGCCGGCCTCGTCCAGCGGCGAGCCGATGTCGGCGGCCGGCGGGCGGCTGAGGAAGGCGGGGAGTTTCGTTTTCACCGGCGGTTCGGGGGCCGGTTCGGGGGCGGGGGCCGGTTCCGGTTCGGGCCCCTCATCCGGGTCGAAGGCGGTTTGCGGGTCGAAGGCATCGTCGGGCCCGGGGGCTGGGCCGGTTTCCTGCGGCCAGTCGCCGAATGCGTCGTCGGGGGCGGCCTCTGCCGTCTCGGTGGTCTCGGCCTCTTCCGGCCAGGGGTCTTCGACGGCGGGGGCCGGGGGCTCCTCGGCCGCGCGGTCCGGCTCGGGCCTGGAGGGCACCGAGTGGGTCAGGGTGAAGTTGCGTTGCGGCGGGGCAGGCTCGGGCGCCGGTTCCGGTGCCGGCTCCGGCTCGTCCGGGGTGGCGGACGGCTCGGGCGCGGGATCGCCGGCGCGGGGGCGGAAATCGAGCACCTGTGCCGGTTCCGGCGTATCGGGGCCGGGCATATGGGGGTAGGCCGTATCCTCTTCCCCCGCCAGTGGCTGGGACAGGGCGGAGACGTGCTTGATACCGTTCTCGCGCAGCAGTTTCTGGACGCCCTTGATGGTCATCCCGTCATCATGCAGCAGCTTCTTGATCCCGCCGAGAAGGCGCATGTCCTGGGGCCGGTAATAGCGCCGGCCGCCGGCGCGCTTGACCGGCTTGACATGGGTGAACTTGCTCTCCCAGAACCGCAGCACGTGTGCCGGCGTGTCCAGCCACTCGGCCACCTCGCTGATCGTGCGAAAGGCATCTGCGGATTTTGCCATCGCGGCGGGCCTTCGTTATTTCCGGTTGCCGGCGGCGACGCGGTCTTTCATCAGGTGTGATGGCCGAAAAGTCAGCACGCGGCGGGGGTTGATCGGCACTTCTTCACCGGTTTTCGGGTTGCGGCCCACGCGGGCCGATTTTTCGCGCACCGAGAAGGTGCCGAAAGAGGAAATCTTGACCTGTTCGCCGCGCACCAGCGCGTCGGAGATATGATCCAGCACGCTTTCCACCAGCGTTGCCGAGTCGTTCCTGGACAGGCCAACCTCGCGGAACACGGCCTCGCTCAAATCCATCCTGGTCAACGTCTTGTCGCTCATCTCATCCCCTCGCTCTTTCCAAGACTTTAGGGCGGAAGGATTTTCCGAGTCAATGTCAATGACTTGGCGGAAGGAGTTTACGCGCGGTTTCAGGCCAATGAAGCGAGGTTTACCAGCGCAGGACGACCGCGCCCCAGGCCAGCCCGCCGCCGATCGCCTCCGACACCAGCAGGTCGCCGCGCTTGATCTTGCCCTGGGCCACGCCCTCGGACAGGGCCAGCGGGATCGAGGCGGCCGAGGTGTTGCCGTGCTCCTGCACGGTGATGATCACCCGGTCGAGCGGCACGCCCATCTTCTTGGCGGTGCCGGCGATGATGCGGATATTGGCCTGGTGGGGGACGATCCAGTCGATGTCGTCATGGCCGAGCCCGGCGCTTTGCAGGGCGGTTTCGGCGGTCGAGGTCAGCTTTTCCACGGCCTGCCGGAAGAGGGGGTTGCCCTGCATCCGCAGCTTGCCGGAGGTGCCGGTGGTGGAGACGCCGCCGTCGACATAAAGCATCTCGCGGTAGCGGCCGTCGGAGTTGAGGTCGGAGGCGAGAATGCCGCGGTCGGCCGACGTGCCGTCGCCCTCGGCCGCGCCGAGGACCAGGGCGCCGGCGCCGTCGCCGAACAGCACGCAGGTCGAGCGGTCTTCCCAGTCCATGATCCGGCTGAAGGTCTCGGCCCCGATGATCAGCAGGCGTTTCGCCTGGCCCGAGACGATCAGCGCGTTGGCATTGGCCAGCGCGTAGATGAAGCCCGCGCAGACCGCCTGCACGTCGAAGCCGAAGCCGCGGGTCATGCCCAGCCGGCTTTGCACCATGGTGGCGACGGAGGGGAAGGTCAGGTCGGGGGTCGAGGTGGCGACGAGCACGCCGTCGATGTCGTCGATGCTCACGCCCGCGTTTTCCAGCGCCGCGGTCGCCGCGTTGACGGCGAGGTCGGAGGTGGTTTCGCCCTCGGCCGCGAAATGCCGCCGCTCGATCCCCGAGCGGGTGCGGATCCATTCATCGGAGGTGTCGAGGAACTCTTCGAACCACGTGTTGGGGACGATCCGTTCCGGCAGGTAGTGGCCGACGCCTTCTACAACGGCGCGTATTGTCATGCAGGGTCACCGCTGGCTTTCGAGTCTTCGGTCGCGTCATCCTGATCAAGCATGGAGGCAGATGCAACCCGCGCGGCGAGTTTTTCGGTGAACCCGGTCTGGGCGAGCTGGAAGGCCAGCTTGACGGCAGACGAGACCCCCATCGCATCGGCCGCGCCGTGGGATTTCACCACCGTGCCGTTCAGGCCCAGGAACACGCCGCCATTGGCGCGGCGCGGGTCGATCCGCTTCTTGAGACGTTGGAGCGAGGTATAGGCGAGGATCGAGGCGAAGCGCGACAGCGGGGTATAGCGGAACGCCTCCTTCAGCAGGTCGGAGACCAGCTTGGCCACGCCTTCGCCTGTCTTGAGCGCGATATTGCCGGTGAAGCCGTCGGTGACGATCACGTCGCAGAGCGTGCCGGGCAGGTCGCGGCCCTCGACGAATCCGACGAACTCGAAATCGGCCTTGCGGGCGTTGGCGGAAATGAGGTCATGCGCCTCGCGCAGCTCGGCCCGGCCCTTGTGTTCCTCGGTGCCGACGTTCAGCAGGCCGACGCGCGGGCGTTTCAGGCCGAAACCGTTGCGGGCGTAGGAGGTGCCCATCAGCGCGTATTGCATCAGGTCCTTGGCATCGGCCCGGATATCGGCGCCGCCGTCGAGCATGATGTTGAAACCCTGCGGGTTGCGCGAGGGCCAGAGCACGGCGATGGCGGGGCGGTAGATGCTGGGCAGCTTGCGCAGGCGGACGACCGACATCAGCATCAGCGCGCCGGTATTGCCGCAGGAGACGCAGACCGTGGCCTCGCCCTTGCGCACCGATTCCAGCGCCGACCACATCGACGTTTCCTTGCCGTGGCGGATCACCTGGCTGGGCTTTTCGTCCATCGAGACGACATCGGGCGCATCGCGGATCTCGCACCGGCCCTCGAGGTTCTTGCGCTTGGCGACAAGCGGTTCGAGGATGTCCGTGCGGCCATGCAGGATGAAGCCGATCTCGTCGTTCTTCTTGGCCGAACGCGAAATGCCGGCAACCACGGTTGCCGGCCCCAGATCGCCACCCATCGCGTCGACGGAAATGATCGTGCGTTTCGGGCGTGCCCTGGTCTGATCCGAGTCTGCGGTCATCAGGACGCGCGCCCCCGACTGATTCAGGCTGCGTCGTCGTCCAGATCGACCTCGTCAACCATCGCCACGACTTCGCGGTCGGCATAGTGACCGCAAGCCGCGCAGACGTGGTGCGGGCGCTTGAGTTCGCCGCAGTTCGGGCACTCGTTCGGGTTCGCCGCGGTCAGCGAGTCGTGGGCGCGACGATTGTTGCGGCGCGATTTCGATACTTTGTTCTGTTGGACGGCCATGTCGCAACCTCAGTTTTCTGTGGGTCCTTGGAAAGACCCGTGTGTCACGGGTTGAGGCGGCTCTTAATCTGTCTCGAGCCGCCGGTTCAACCCCAAATTCCGGTGAGACGGCGAAAATACAGGGAATTGTTGCAGGAGCAAGCGGTTTTTTGGCGGTTATTCGCCTTTATCCTCCAGCTTTTTCTTCAGGTCGGCCAGCGCGGCGAAGGGCCTGGTTTCCTCCTCCTCGATCGGGGCGGCGCCGGGGGGAATCGCGCTGTCGGTTTCCAGCTCGGCCTGGTCGGCGCGGGGATAGGCGGGCAGGGCCAGCGCGAGGGCCTCGAGCATCACCGCCCAGAGGTCGATCTGTTCGCCCAAGGGGTCGATGGTCTCGTCCTCGGGCATCTCGACCTCGTCGCCCTTTTCCTCGGGCGGGGGCCAGTTGGCGAGGAAGCGGCGGGCGACATCCTCCTCTATCCTGGTGTTGACCGGCTCGAGCGTGACGACGCAGGCCTGGGTGACGGTGGCGCCCAGATGGCCGTCGAGGCGCCAGTCCTCCTTGCCCTCGGCGGCGAGCGTGCCGGTGAAGCGCAGCTTCTTCAGGCCGAGGAGGCCCAGCTCGTCTGCCACCTGCTGCAGCGCGTCGGGGCCGGGGGCGATCTCGAAGGGCTGCGGCTTGCGCGGGGACAGGCCGCTCACGCGGTAAAGGGCGGATTTCCGGGGATGTTCCGGCATCGGGCCTCTCTCATCATTTCTTGAACATATAGCCTAGCTTGTTGTAAGCGGGTGTGAAAGCAATCGGGGCTGAGTTCAAGAGGACAGATGATGATGGGTATTCGCAACCGGTTGGCCAGCGCGCTGGCCGTGGTCTGTCTGATGGTGGTGGGGGCCTGCCAGTCGCAGTACCAGAACCACGGTTACGTCCCGCCGGCCCGCGACCTCAACAAGCTGAACGTCGGTGTCGATACCCGCGCCACGGTGGACGAGGTGATCGGTGCGCCCTCGGCCTCTGGCCTGCTGAGCGACGGGGATTACTATTACGTCAAGAGCCGGATGCGCAGCTATGGGATGCGCGCCCCCGAGGTGATCGAGCGGCAGGTGGTGGCGATCAGCTTCAACCAGAACGACACGATCCGGAATATCGAGAGCTTCGGGCTGGAGGACGGCAATATCGTTCCGCTGACCCGCCGGGTGACGGATTCGTCGGTGATGGGCAACGGCCTGCTGCGGCAGATCTTCGGCAATTTCGGCAATATCGACCCGAGCCAGCTTTTCAACTGATCGGGGCGGCGCGTCACGGCCCTGTCACATCTTGAGTGTTAAAGCCCCCGCACCTACCTTTGAGAGCAGGTGGTCGGGCATGGGCAGGACGATGTTCCGCAAAGGGCGCTACAGCACGAGGGTGGCCGGGACGGAGGCGGATATCCGCGCCGCCCAGCGGCTGCGCTTCGTGGCCTTCAAGCAGGGCGAGGACGTGCCCGGCATCGACGCCGACGAATTCGACGACATCTGCACGCATATCCTTGTCGAGGAGAACGCGACCGGCAAGCTGGTCTGCTGTTTCCGGATGCTGCCGCTGACCGGCGGGGCGGAGATCGGGCGGAGCTATTCGGCGCAGTTCTACGAGCTGTCGGCGCTGAAGACGTTCGAGGGGCCGATGGTGGAGATGGGGCGGTTCTGCATCCACCCGGAGGCGCGCGACGCCGATATCCTGCGGGTGGCATGGGGGGCGATGACGCGGTTCGTGGACGAGAACGGGGTCGAGATGCTGTTCGGCTGTTCGTCGTTCAAGGGCACCGATGCCGAGCTTTACGCCGATGCCTTCGCCATGCTGAAGGACCGCCACCTTGCGCCCCGCCGCTGGCTGCCTCGGGTGAAGGCGCCGTCGGTCTTTCGCTTCGCCCAGAAGCTGCGGCTGCGCAAGCCGGATGCCAAGCTTGCCATGCTGGGGATGCCGCCGCTGTTGCGGACCTACCTGCTGATGGGGGGCTGGGTGAGCGACCATGCGGTGGTCGATGCCCAGATGAACACGCTGCATGTCTTCACCGGGCTGGAGATTGCCGCCATCCCGCCGACGCGCAAGCGGCTGTTGCGGGCGACCGCGGGGTGAAACGGCGGGCTGAATCAGGGTGCCGCCTGCACGGGCCCGCTTGACCATGACCGGGCGGCGGGATAGCTGCCGCCCATGGCCAAGGCACCGCTTCTCCAACTCTCCGATATCTCGCTGACCTTCGGGGGCGAGCCGTTGTTTCGTGACGTTTCACTGACCGTGCAACAGGGCGACCGCGTGGCGCTGGTGGGGCGCAACGGGTCGGGCAAATCGACGCTGATGAAGGTGATGGCCGGGCTGGTCGAGGCCGATACCGGCACGCGCACCGTGCCGCCGGGGATTTCCGTGGGCTACATGGAGCAGCATCCGGACATCTCGGGCTTTGCCACGCTGGGCGAATTCGCGGCGAGCGAGCTGGATGCGGGCGAGGAATACCGGGTCGAGATGGTGGCGGAGGGGCTGAAATTCGATCCCGGCCTGTCGCCGCAGACCGCCTCGGGCGGGGAGCGGCGGCGCGCGGCGCTGGCCAAGCTTCTGGCCGAGGGGCCGGACCTGATGCTGCTGGACGAGCCGACGAACCACCTCGATATCCAGGCGATCGGCTGGCTGGAACAGCAGTTGAAGGAGACCCGCAAGGCCTTCGTCCTGATCAGCCACGACCGCGCCTTCCTGCGTGAACTGACGCGCGCAACCCTTTGGATCGACCGGGGAATCACCCGCCGGCAGGAGCGCGGTTTCACCGATTTCGAGGCCTGGCGCGACAAGGTCTGGGAAGAGGAGGACGCGAGCCGCCACAAGCTGGACCAGAAGATCAAGGCCGAGGCGCGGTGGGCCGTGGAGGGCATTTCCGCCCGGCGCAAGCGCAACCAGGGCCGGGTGCGCGCGCTGCAGGACATGCGGGCCGAGCGCGCCGCCCAGATCAGGCGGCAGGGCACGGCGGCGATGGCGCTCGATTCGGGGCCGAAATCGGGCCGCAAGGTGATCGAGGCGGTGGGGGTTTCAAAGGCTTACGGCGGAAACGTGATCCTGCACGATTTCAGCCTGAAGGTGCTGCGCAAGGACCGGATCGCCTTTGTCGGGCCGAACGGCGTGGGCAAGACCACGCTGCTCAACATGCTGATGAAGCGGGAAGAGCCCGACAGCGGCACCGTCACCCACGGCACCAGCCTTGTGCCGGCGATCTTCGACCAGTCGCGCGCCGGGCTCGACCCGGACATGAGCCTTTGGGAGAACCTGACCGGCGACCGCGAGATGCGGGTGTCGGGGCAGGCCGACCAGGTGCTGGTGCGGGGGCAGCCGAAGCACGTGGTGGGCTATCTCAAGGAGTTCCTGTTCGACGAGCGGCAGGTGCGGGCGCCGGTGCGGTCGCTGTCGGGGGGCGAGAAGGCGCGGCTTCTGCTGGCCAAGCTGATGGCGCGGGAAAGCAACCTGCTGGTGCTGGACGAGCCGACCAACGATCTGGATATCGAATCGCTCGACCTGTTGCAGGAGCTGCTGGACGATTTCGACGGCACCGTGCTGCTGGTCAGCCATGACCGGGATTTCCTCGACCGGGTGGCGACCACGACCATCGCGATGGAAGGCGACGGGCAGGCCACGGTCTATGCCGGCGGCTGGTCGGATTACCGGGCGCAGCGGGCCGAGGCGGCGCCGGTGGCGGCGGAGCCTGCGAAGCCGAAGGCGAAGCCCGCGCAGCCGGTGGCGGCCAAGCCCGCCGCGCCGAAATCGAAGCCCAAGCTGAGTTTCACCGAGAAGCACCGGCTGGAGGAGCTGCCCGGCCTGATCGAGCGGCTGGAGGGGGAGATTGCCAAGCTGGAAGGGCTGCTTTCGGATGCCGAGCTGTTCACCCGCGAGCCGGAGAAGTTCCGCAAGGCCACCGATGCCCTGAGCAAGCGGCAGGCGGCGCTTTCGGAGGCGGAAGAGGAATGGCTGGAACTGGCGGAGAAGGCCGAGGCGTGAGGGCTACTCGTTGACCGTCTTGACGGTCTTGGCCACGTCCTTTTCGATCCACTTTTCGAGGGTCTGCTTCATCAGGTCGAGCCCGCGGGTTTCGAGCGCCTGGCGCAGCGACTGGATGGCGTTGGCCATCTCGAGCTCGGACAGGCCGGTTTCCTGGGCGCGCAGGATCTTGGGGTGGGGCGTCGTCAGCATGTCGGAGCCGATCAGCAGCTCCTCGTGCAGCTTCTCGCCGGGGCGCAGGCCGGTGATCTTGATCTCGATATCGCCGGTGGGGTTCGCGGTGTCCTTGACCGTGTAGCCCGCGCTTTCGATCATCTTGCGGGCCAGTTGGCGCACCGGCACGGGCTTGCCCATGTCGAGCACGAAGACATCGCCGCCGCGGGCGAAGGAGCCGGCCAGAAGCACCAGGCGTACGGCCTCGGGGATGGTCATGAAGTAGCGGGTGATGTCGGCATGGGTCAGGGTGACCGGGCCGCCGCGCGAGATCTGTTTCTGGAAGATCGGGATGACCGAGCCGGAGGAGCCCAGCACGTTGCCGAAGCGGACCATCGAGAAGCGGGTGGTCTGGCTGCGGGTGGCGAGATCCTGCACCAGCAGCTCGGCGAAACGCTTGGAGGCGCCCATGATGCTGGAGGGGCGCACGGCCTTGTCGGTGGAGACGAGGATGAACCGTTCCACCCCTGCGGCCTTGGCCGCGTCGGCCACGATCTTGGTGCCGAAGACGTTGACGCGGATGCCTTCCAGCCCGTTCGCCTCGACGAGGGGCACGTGCTTGTAGGCGGCGGCGTGCAGGACGATATCGACGTCGTTGTCGGCAATCGCCGCCTCGACCAGCGTCTTGTCGCAGACCGAGCCCAGCACCGGGACGATCTTGACGTCCTTGCAATAGCCGCGGAGTTCGCGGTCGATCTCGAAGAGCGCCAGTTCGCTGTGATCGACGAGGATCAGCGAGGCCGGGCGGCAGGTGATGAGCTGGCGGCAGACCTCGGCCCCGATCGAGCCGCCGGCGCCGGTGACCATGATGTTGCGGCGCAGGTAGGTGTCGCTGACGCCGGGCAGTTCCTCTTCCATCTGGTCGCGGCCGAGCAGTTCGTTGACGTCCACCGGCCGGGTGTCGGAGAGGTTGCGGGCGTTGTTGGCGACGAGGTCGGCAAAGGAGGGCAGGGCGTGCACTTCGCAGCCGGTGCGGGCCAGGCGCCGGGTGATCTCGGCCCGCTTGTTGCGGTTGGCGCTGGGGATGGCCAGCACGATCCGTTTGACGCCGCGGCGCTTGACCACCTTCTTCAGGTCGGTGGCCGGGTAGACCCGCAGGCCGGCGACGGTGAGCCCCTGGAGACGGCGATCGTCGTCGATGAAGGCCACGGGTTCGACCGCGTCGTCGGTGGCCAGCGCCATGGCGAGCTGCTGCCCGGTCTGGCCGGCGCCGAAGATGATCAGCGGTTTGCGCTGGGTGCCGTTGGCGTAGATCCGCAGGAGCACGCGCCGCATCAGCAGGCGGGTGGCGACCGACAGGATCAGGAAGGTCATGCCGACGACGATGAAGAGCTGGGCCGAGCCGCCGCGGACCGCGCCCAGATAGGAGAGCGTCATGCCGGTGCCCATCAGCACCGCGGCGACGATGGCCGATTCCATCACGCCCTGCATCTGGTAGGCGTTGAGCTTGACCTTGTGCAGCCCCTGCCACACCGTCGCGACGGCGCCCGAGCACATCATCGCCAGAACGAACATGGCGGAGCTTACCGGCGTTTCCAGCAGGCTGGTCGGGTGCATGACGATGGATTTGGCCAGCGCGAAGGAAATCGCGATCAGCAGGAGGTCCACCGCCAGGATGATGAAACGCTTCTGCTGTCGGGTCAGAGCAACGACTAGATTGTAGAACATGCCGGAGCATCTCCCGGTGTCATTTCTTCAGACCCCGCCGCGGCTGCAACAGCCGAATGACAAGCGCCGCAATGTGCCCAAGGTGTCCTGAAATCAATGTATTGCAAGTGGCCTGCCTGTCACAAGCCCTATCGCCGGCAGGCGCGGAATTCCGCGCAAGCAAAGGGCTTTTCTGCACCTGCGCCACTATTTTGGGCGGGTGCGGAGGAGAACGCGGCGTACGGTTTCCACGATCAATGCCGCATCGTAGCAAACCGAGCGGTTGTGCGCCCAGATCAGGTCGAGCCGGGCCTTAGCCGGTACGCAGCGGCGAAGGTAGACGCGTTCCGTCTCGGCGGCATCGGCGCAGCGGGCCAGCAGCTTTTCCTCCCGCGCGTGGTAGCGCAGGGTGGCGAGCCCGGTGACGCCCGGCCGGTTGCGCAGTACGCGGGCATAGAGATCGGGGCGCAGCTCGACATAGCGGCGCAGGGGCGGGCGCGGGCCGACGAAGCTCATGTCGCCTCGCAAGATGTTGAAAAGCTGAGGCAATTCGTCAAGGCGCTTGCCGCGCAGGATGCGCCCGGTCCGGGTGATGCGCGCCGTCTTGTACCCGCCCGAGACGCCGGAGTCGTTGCGGTCGGTGCGCATGGTGCGGAACTTCCAAAGGGTGAAGGGGGTGTCGGGGGTCTTCATCCGTTCCGAGGGGTAGAAGACGGGGCGGCCGTCTACGGCCAGCACCCAGAGCGCGACGACCAGGGTGGGCAGGGCCAGAATGACCACGAGTATAAGTGCGAGGCCGATATCCATCAGCCGTTTCGAGGCGGTCATGCCGGCGCCTCCAGCGCGGCCCAGTCGGCCACCATCCCTTCGGCCGTTTCGTGGCGGATCGCGCCCGGCAGGATCTTCGACAGGCGGGCGGTGTCGAGCGAGACCTCGTGCGTGGCCGTGGGCGGGGCCGGGCGCCAGTCGAGGTCGAGCCCCCGGGCGGCGACGAGATCCTCCATCCGAACCGGAGCGGGGGCGGCGACGTTGAGCGTTCCGGGCAAGCGATCGGGGGGCAGATCGGCCAGCCCGAGGAGCACGCGCAGCAGGTCGCCCGGCGCGATGTAGCTGCGGATCGGGCCGCCGCCATCCTTGAACCGGTCCATCGCCACCGGGCCGGCCCCGCGCAGACCGGGGGCGAGGCTGTCGGCGCCCACCACGTTGGCGAGCCTGAGACAGCAATGGGCGATCCGGTCGGTGCGGGGCAGGCCGGCAACCTCGGCCTCCAGCGCCAGCTTGGATCGGCCATATTCCGCCGCAGGCTGCGGTTGCGTCGTCTCGTCCATGCGCCGGCCGGGGCCGTAAACCGCGGCCGAGGACAGGTGGAACAGTCGCCGCGCGCCGCAGGCAAGCGCCACGGCATGGCTGAAGGCGACGAGGGCGCCATTCTCGGCCAGGGCGGCCGCGTCGCCGCCCGTGCGGCCCCAGAGGGCGACCACGGTTTCGCAGCGCGGCAAGGCCGAGAGGGGGTCACCCGGCGCCCAGGTCAGCCCGGTGCCGGGGCGCCGCGACTGGAACGCGAGCCGCAGAGGGCCGGTGCCGTCCCGCGCCACCGCACGGCGCAGCAGCCGGCCCAGCCGCCCGCCCGCGCCGGTCAACAGGATATCGGCTGCTTGCGGGAATTGTGTCACGATTGCGCTCAACTGCCATATGCCGAGAGATTTCCGTTGTCTAACATCCTTTCGATGCGGTAGTGAACTGCCAATACCAACAAGTCGGGGGACGACGGTTTGACGAGATTTTCCAAGACGATCCTGCTGGTTGGCATGGCCCTTACCATCGGTGCCTGCTCTCTTCCGCGGGGGGCGGCCGTGCAAAGGGAAGTGGTCAGCCAGGGCGCGTCGGAAAATCCCACCTTCCAGGTGGTCGAGGTGACCCGTGCGGCGACGCCGATGATCTCGACCTGGCCCTATACCGGCGAGCAGAGTCACTATACGTGGTTCCACGCCAATGCCGGGCCGGATTCCTCGGTCATCCAGACCGGCGACCGGCTTGATGTCGTGGTCTGGGACAACCAGGAAAACTCGCTGATCTCGGACGGCACCAAGCAGACGCCGATTCCGCCGCTGACGGTGTCGTCGTCGGGGTCGGTCTTCCTGCCCTATGTGGGCGACGTGCATGTGCGCGGCCTGTCCGCCGACTCGGCCCGTGACCGGATCCAGCGGAAGATGGAGATGATCGTGCCCGCCGCGCAGGTGCAGGTGCAGGTCACGCCGGGGCGCAACAACTCGGTCGACGTGGCCAGCGGCGTGGGCGCGCCCGGCCGCTACCCGCTGGAGAACCGCAACACGAGGCTGCTGAGCGTGCTGGCCCTGGCCGGCGGGGTGGACACCTCGATGCGCCATCCGCGCGTGCGGCTGCAAAGGGGCGGCCAGATCTACGAGACCCGCGTCGAAAGCGTCCTGGCCCAGCCGTCGATGAACATCACGGTGCATGGCGGTGACCAGATCGCCGTGGTCGAGGATGCCCGGACCTTTACCGTGCTGGGCTCGTCGCGCGACCAGAAGCTGGTCTATTTCGAGAAAGAGCGGATGAACGCGCTCGATGCGCTGTCGGCCTCGGGCGGGCTAAACCCCGGGCGGGCCAATCCGAAGGGCATCCTGATCCTGCGCGAATACCATCCCCGCCACCTGACGCCGGGGCCGCGCGGGCCGGACATGCAGCAGGTGATCTTTTCGGTCGACATGACCACCGCCGACGGCCTGTTCGCCGCGCGCCAGTTCCAGGTCATGCCGAACGATACGGTCATGGCGACGGAATCCCCGGTCACCGCGGTTCAGACCATCATCGGCCTGTTCGGCACGGTGATCGGCGTCAGCTCGTCGGTAAACAACCTGTCCAACTGAGCCGGGCCCGTGGCCCCGGGCCGGGGCGGTTCGGCCCTCAGATATTCGAGAAGATGTTGTCGATCTCGTCCTCGGCCTCGGCCGGGGGCGGGATCAGGCGCAGGCGATTGGTCAGCTTCAGCGGTTGCTGCGGTGCGGTCCGGTCGCTGGCCGGGGTGGACGTGCCGTTGAAGTCGGGCCGCGGGGTGACCGGCGGTTCGGGGCGCTTGATCGGGCCGGTGGGCGCGATCAGGGGGCGCAGCACGCGGTCGTAATCGGGCCCGTCGGGGCCACGGCCGGCGGCCTTGCCGGCGGCGTCGGGCCGGTTGCGGACGGTCACGCGGCGCGGGGTCACGGTGGAGAACTTGCCACGCTTGAGGCGGGCCGCCCGGCGCCGCATGATCAGCGCCGCCTTGCGCAACTCCTGCCGGCGCAGGGTCGAGTAGGACATCAGCACCGCGCAGACCAGCGCGAGGTCGCGCCAGAAGGACGACATCCGCAGCGGCTCGGGGCCGAGGACGTTCTGCGCGAAGCTGGAGCACAGGATGAACAGCGCCAGCGCCAGCGCGGCGATGCGCAGGGCCACGCCCGACATGAACACGACCGACAGGGTGAAGAGCACGCCCATCCCCGCCAGCCGGGCGGTCCGGTCGTCGAGCAGCGGCGCGAACAGGGCCGAGGGATCGAACCCCTCGATCAGGTTGAGCGAGATCGCCATGAAATACGACCCGATCACGATCCGGATCAGGTTGAGACCGGTATGGTCGAGCCAGCGTTCGTTCTTGGTCGGCACCAGGTGTGTCCTCGACGATCCGCGCGGCGGGGCCGCGGGAGAGGGTTGATCGCAAGGCAAATGCGCCCGACGGCGGGGCGCATACGCATTTCGAACCCGGTTTGTGGCCCGAAAATGTGGCAAAACTTGAGCGCAAAGACGGAAAATGCGGGCGGAACCGCTCGTGTTGCAGCGAGTCCGCCCCCGGTTGTCAGGCCTCGGCGTCGGCCTCTTCCTCGGCGCTTTCGGCGATCCAGGCGACGCTGACCACCTTTTCGCCCTTGCCGGTGTTGAACACCTTGACGCCGCCCGCCCCGCGCGAGCGGAAGGAGATCCCCTCGACCGGCACGCGGATCGACTGGCCGCGCGAGGTGGCGAGCATGATCTGGTCTTCCGGCTGGACCGGGAAGGAGGCGACGAGGTCGCCGCCGCGCATGGCCTTGTCCATCGCCCGCACGCCCATGCCGCCACGGCCCCGGACGGGGTAGTCGTGGCTGGAGGACAGCTTGCCCGAACCGCCCTCGGTGATGGTGAGGATCAGGTTCTCGGCCGCGCGCATCTCCTCGAACCGCTCGTCGGAGATGGTGGCGTCGGCATTGCCTTCCTCGTCGGAATTGCCCTCGTCCTCGGCGCCGGCCATCTGGCGGCGCATCTTGAGATAGGCGGCGCGTTCGTCCGGCGTGGCCTCGAAATGGCGGATCACCGACATCGAGACGACCTTGTCGCCGTTCTGCAGGCGGATGCCGCGCACGCCGGTGGAATCGCGGCCCTTGAAGACGCGCACCTCGGTCGTGGGGAAGCGGATGGCGCGGCCCGAGTCGGTGACCAGCATCACGTCGTCCTCTTCCGAGCAGATCCGGGCGTTCACAAGCTGCGTGCCGTCCTCGGGCAGCTTCATCGCGATCTTGCCGTTGGATTTGACATTCGTGAAGTCCGACAAGGCGTTACGGCGCACATCCCCGGCGGAGGTGGCGAAGAAGATCTGCAGGTTGTCCCATTCGTCCTCTGGCACGTCGACCGGCATGATCGCGGCGATCGAGACGCCCTGCGGGATCGGCAGGATGTTGACGATCGCCTTGCCCTTGGACGTGCGCCCGCCCAGTGGCAGGCGCCATGTCTTGAGCTTGTAGGCCATCCCGTCGGTGGTGAAGAACAGGAGCTGCGTATGGGTGTTGGCCACGAAGAGGGTGGTGACCACGTCCTCTTCCTTGGTCTGCATGCCCGACAGGCCCTTGCCGCCGCGCTTTTGCGCGCGGAAGTCGGCCAGCGCGGTGCGCTTGATATAGCCGCCCTGGGTGACCGTGACGACCATGTCCTCGCGCTCGATCAGGTCCTCGTCTTCCATGTCGCCGGACCAGTCGACGATCTCGGTGCGGCGGGGGACGGCGAATTGCTCCTTCACCTCGGTCAGCTCGTCCGAGATGATCTGCATGATCCGCTCTCGGCTGGCGAGAATGGCGAGGTATTCCTTGATCTTGGCGGCCAGTTCCTGAAGCTCGTCGGTGACTTCGCGGACGCCAAGCTGGGTCAGGCGTTGCAGGCGCAGTTCGAGGATGGCGCGGGCCTGTGTTTCCGACAGGTTGTAGGTGCCGTCCTCGTTCGCGGTATGGGTCGGGTCGTCGATCAGCGCGATGTATTCGAGGATGTCCTGCGCCGGCCAGCGGCGGGTCATCAGTTTCTCGCGCGCTTCCGCCGCGTCGGCCGAGGCGCGGATGGTGGCGACCACCTCGTCGACGTTCGAGACGGCGACGGCGAGGCCGCAGAGCACGTGGCTGCGCTCGCGCGCCTTGCGCAGGTCATGGGCGGTGCGGCGTGCGACAACTTCTTCCCGGAAGCTTATGAAAGCGCTGAGGAATCCGTGCAGGGTCAGCTGTTCGGGCTTGCCGCCGTTGAGCGCCAGCATGTTGCAGCCGAAGGAGGTCTGCATCGGCGTGAAGCGGAAGAGCTGGTTCAGCACCACCTCGGGTGTCGCGTCGCGCTTCAATTCGACCACCACGCGCACGCCGGTGCGGTCGCTTTCGTCCTGGACGTGGGCGATGCCCTCGATCCGTTTCTCGCGGGCGGTTTCGGCGATCTTCTCGATCATCGCCGCCTTGTTCACCTGGTAGGGGATTTCGTCGATGACGATGGCGTAGCGGTCTTTCCGCAGTTCCTCGACCCGGGTTTTCGAGCGGATGATGACGCTGCCGCGCCCTTCGAGATAGGCCTTGCGCGCACCGGAGCGGCCGAGCATCAGCCCGCCGGTGGGGAAATCGGGGCCGGGCACGTATTCGTTGAGCTGCGAACTGTCGAGATCGGGGTTCTCGATCAGCGCCAGCGTGGCGTCGATCACCTCGCCCAGGTTGTGCGGCGGGATGTTGGTGGCCATGCCGACGGCGATGCCGCCTGCGCCGTTGACCAGCATGTTGGGGAACCGCGCCGGCAGGACGGAAGGCTCACGGTCCTTGCCGTCGTAATTGTCCTGGAAGTCGACCGTGTCCTTCTCGATATCGGCAAGAAGCGATTGTGCCGGCTTGTCCATGCGCACCTCGGTGTAGCGCATGGCGGCCGGGTTGTCGCCGTCCATCGAGCCGAAATTGCCCTGGCCATCCAGCAGGGGCAGGGACATCGAGAAATCCTGCGCCATCCGCACCAGCGCGTCGTAGATCGCGCTGTCGCCGTGGGGGTGGTATTTACCCATGACGTCGCCCACCGGGCGGGCGGACTTGCGATAGGGCTTGTCGTGGGTGTTTCCGGTTTCGTGCATTGCATAAAGAATGCGCCGGTGCACAGGTTTCAGGCCGTCGCGCAGATCGGGGATCGCGCGGCTGACGATCACGCTCATGGCGTAGTCGAGATAGGAGGTCTTCATCTCCTCGGAGATGGAGATCGTCGGCCCGTCATAGGCCGGACGCTTGGGGCCGGAACCGCCGTTGGGCATTTCGTCTTCGTTTTCAGGTGTTTCCGGCGTATCGTTCACGTTTCTGCCCGCTCTGTCCTGCTGTCTTCTTATGATGTTGACAAGGGTATATCAGAGGGCTTGCAGGGGGTGCAATGCGCAAAGCCCGGCCCGTTTGCGGCGGATTTTGGCAGCCAGGGGCGATGGCTGCTAACATACTGTTTTTGTTGAAAAGTAAAAAAATCGCGGCATCCTTATTGGAACCAAAGGCAAAAAAATCCGAGGTTCCGGCAGGAGGTGTAACGATGACCGAGACGGAGATGATGCTGAAGGGCTATGGCCTGACCACGGCGGAGTTCTTCTATCACATGCCCGACTATGCCCATGTTCTCAACAGTTTCGTCTGGCAGGAGTACGATATCGCGCCCGATCACCCGCGGCTGTTCGAGTTCGTGGAGTTCTGGCAGAAGGAGATCGAGGGGCCGCTGCATTCGGTGCAGTTCACCCATCGAAAGCTGATCTCGCCCGGCGAATGGCGGCAGGTGGTGGGCGAGTTCACCCTTCATTAACCAGGGTTAAGAAAACGTGAAGCCCCGGGCGTTTTCGGCCCGGGGCGCTGTCCAACCGTCCGCGACAGGCGGCGGTCAGGGAATGATGCGGGTGTATTTCATGCCTTCGAGCGAGGCGCCGACCAGCGCCCCCGCCTGGCCGAAGACCACCGCCACCACGGGCGCGGTCGTCGTCACCGTGTCGGCGCGCAGGTTGGCGCCCTGGTCGTTGAAGACATACTCGACGTCCGCCCCCGCGACCCAGCCGGTGCCCCGGCGGAAGCGGCTGAGCGCGTCCTCGGTCATGAAGAACAGCACATGGGCGAATTGCTGGGCGCCGATCTGAAGCCCGACGCTGCCCTTCGTGGCCGAGTAGTAATCGACCGTCACACCGCCCACGCGGAGCGCGCCGCGGCCATAGCCGCCGCCGACGATGAAGCCGCCCTCTGTCACCAGCGGCATGATCAGCACGCCGGTGGACTTGTCGGCGATTTCGCGCGTGGCGGGGTAGGTGGTGTAGAGGTGGTTGATGGTCGCGTCGGCGCGGGCGTCGATTTCCGTGCCCTTGGTGCTGCCGACCCCGTTGCCGCATGCGGCGACGACCGGGGTGGTCGCCAGCATGCCGAGCGTGAAGCTGCGTCTGGAAAGAATGCTCATGTTATTTGCCTGTGACTGCCTGTGTTCCGCGTCGGCATGTACCTGCCGATCTGGGGTCGAGTATAGAGGCGCACCGGCAAAGTGTCACCCGCAAAGCGCCTTTTCGGCGGGATATTGCGACCGGGCGCCCCGGGGCCCGGGCCGAAGCGATTCGCTGGCACTATTCCACAAGGCGATTAAGGCTTTGTCACCCGCCCTTCATCTTTCCCGAAATACTCCCGCCGGAGGCGTCCGGCGGCGCGTCCCGGTGCCGCGGCCGGTTATGCAAGGGCCCGGGCCATGGCCGGGGCAAAATAGGTCAGGATCCCGTCGCATCCCGCGCGCTTGAAGGCCATCAGGCTTTCCGCCATCGCCCGGTCGCCGTCGATCCAGCCGTTCTGGGCGGCGGCCATGATCATCGCGTATTCGCCCGACACCTGGTAGGCGAAGGTGGGCGCGGCGAACTCGTCCTTCACCCGGCGGCAGATGTCGAGATAGGGCATCCCGGGCTTGACCATCACCATGTCGGCCCCCTCGGCGAGGTCGCGGGCGACGCAGCGCAGCGCCTCGTCGGTGTTGGCGGCATCCATCTGGTAGGTCTTCTTGTCGCCCTTGAGCGCGCCGCTGGCGCCGACCGCGTCGCGGAAGGGCCCGTAGAAGGCCGAGGCGTACTTGGCGGCGTAGGAGAGCAGCATGGTGTTGCGATGCCCCGCGCCCTCGAGCGCCGAGCGGATGGCGCCGATGCGGCCATCCATCATGTCCGACGGGCCGATGATGTCGACCCCGGCCTCGGCCTGGGACAACGCCTGTTTGACCAGCGCCTCGACGGTTTCGTCGTTGACGATCTCGCCATTCACCACGAACCCGTCATGGCCGGTATCGGAATAGGGGTCGAGCGCCACGTCGGTCATGATGGCGATCTCGGGCACGGCGGCCTTGATGGCGCGGGTGGCGCGGTTCGAGAGGTTCTCGGGGTTCCACGCCTCGGCACAGTCGGAGGTGCGGTTCTCGGCCGCGGTATAGGGAAAGAGGCAGATGGCGGGAATGCCCAGGTCGGCCGCTTCGCGGGCCGCCTCGACCACGCGGTCGACGCTGCGCCGCACGACGCCGGGCATCGAGGGCACAGGCTCCTCTATCCCGTCGCCGTCGCGCACGAAGACCGGCCAGATCAGGTCGCCCGGGGTCAGCGTGTTCTCGGCCACCAGTGCGCGGATCGCGGGGCTTTGCCGCGTGCGGCGCAGGCGGGTCGCGGGGAAGGGGGCTTGGGTCGGGCGCATGGGTGTCAATCCTTGTTTTCCGTTCCCGTGTCACTGGCATGGAAAATTGGCTATCTCAAGGGTAGGAATTGCCGCGTGGCAGCGCTATGAGGGGTGAACCCCGGGGCCGGCCGGGCAAGAAACGTATGACAGGCTCAATCTCGTGGACTGGTACCAGAGCGTCTTCGAACTTATCGACATGCGCAGTTTCAGTAACCTCTGGTACTGGATCATCCTGGCCGTGATGTGGTCGACCGTCAGCCACTGGGTGCTGGGCGTGCCGTGGGACATGGTGATGCGCGCCCGCAAGGATGACGGGCACGAGCGGATCGACGACCTGGAATCGATGGTGCGGATCAGCACCAACCGCATCCTGCTGATCGCCGAGGAGTCGGGCCTGCTTCTGGCCGGGTTCACCGGGTTCGTGCTGACCATGCTGCTGCTCTTGGGGTTCTTCTATGACAACGAGTTCTCGCAGGCGGTCTTCCTGCTGCTGTTTCCGATGACGATTGTCGGACTGTTGTCGGTGGCCACGGCGCACGTGATCCGGCGCGACGGCCTGTCGGGCGAGGCGCTGTTCCGGATGATGCACAAGCACAGGGTGCTGACACAGGTGGTGGGGGTGATCTCGATCTTCGTCACCGCCATGTGGGGCATGCTGCAGAACATGACGATCGGGGCGCTCGGCTAGGGTTCGGCCCGGCCAGGCGGAAGGACATGAGCGAAGCGAAGCACATCATCGTGGGCGGCGCGCCCGAAGGGTTCGACGCGCGGCTGATCCTGAAGGAGGCCGAGCGCGACGGCGGCCCGGTCATTCACGTGGCGCGCGACGACAAGCGGCTGGCACAGGTGGCCGAGGCGCTGGCGTTCTATGCGCCCGGCATGCCGGTGCTGCGCTTTCCGGGGTGGGATTGCCTGCCCTATGACCGGATCTCGCCCAATGCCGACATTTCCGCCGCGCGGATGGCGACGCTGGCGGGGCTGGTGCATGGCGAGCCGAGCCAGTTCGTGCTTTTGACCACGCTCAACGCGGCGAGCCAGCGGGTGCCGCCGCGCGACGTGCTGCGCGAGGCCGCGTTCACGGCCGAGGTCGACCGGCAGATCGACGAGGGGGCGCTGAAGGCGTTCCTGGTGCGGATGGGCTTCGTGCAGAGCCCGACGGTAACCGAGCCCGGCGATTACGCCGTGCGGGGCGGGATCATCGACATCTTCCCGCCGGGCGAGGGCGGGCCGGTGCGGCTGGACCTGTTCGGTGATGTGCTGGACGGCGTGCGGCGGTTCGATCCGGGCAGCCAGCGGACGACCGAGAAGCTGTCGCGGGTGGAGCTGGCGCCGGTGAGCGAGGTGATCCTCGACGAGGCGGCGATCACCCGGTTTAGGCAGAATTACCGGATCGAGTTCGGCGCCGCCGGCACCGACGACCCGCTTTACGAGGCGGTGAGCGCGGGGCGGAAACACGCCGGGATCGAGCATTGGCTGCCGTTCTTCCATGAAAAGCTCGAGACTTTGTTCGACTACCTGCCCGGCGCGCCGGTGACGATGGACGACCAGGTCGAGGCGGCGCGGCTGTCGCGGTGGGACACGGTGCGCGACCAGTACGAGGCAAGGCGGCACGCGCTGGAGCAGAAGCAGCGGGCCGAGACGATCTACAAGCCGGTGCCGCCGGAGCAGCTCTATCTCGACGACGAGGCGTGGAATGCGGCCGTGGCCGACCGCCGGCGGCTGGCCTTCTCGCCACTGGCGAAAAGCCCGGGGCCCAACATCATCGATGCGGGCGGGCGGATCGGTCGGAACTTCTCGCCCGAGCGGCAGCAGGAAAATATCAGCCTTTTCGGCGCGTTGAAGGATCATATTGAAGCAAAGATGGCGGATGGCCCGGTGCTTCTGGCGAGCTATTCCGAGGGCGCCCGCGAGCGGCTCGAGGGCTTGCTGGAAGATGAGGGGCTGATCGGGGCGGTCACGGTGAAGGATGTGGGCGGCGTGGGCCGGCACGGGCTGCACCTGGCGGTCTGGGGGCTGGAGCACGGGTTCGAGTCGCCTGGGCTGACGGTGATTGCCGAGCAGGACGTGCTGGGCGACCGGCTGATCCGGTCGCCACGGAAACGGCGGCGGGCGGAGAACTTCCTGACCGAGGCGCAATCGCTCAGCCCCGGCGACCTGGTGGTGCATGTCGACCACGGGATCGGGCGGTATCACGGGCTGGAGGTGATCACGGCGGCGGGGGCGGCGCATGAATGCCTGAGCCTGGAATATGCCGAGGGCGCAAGGCTTTACCTGCCGGTCGAGAATATCGAGCTGCTGAGCCGGTACGGGCATGAGGAGGGCTTGCTCGACCGGCTGGGCGGGGGTGCGTGGCAGGCGAAGAAGGCGAAGCTGAAGGAACGCATCCGCGAGATGGCGGACCGGTTGATCCGGATCGCCGCCGAACGGGCGCTCAGGAAGGGCGCGGTGATGGAGCCCGAGCACCACGCGTGGGAGGCGTTTTCGGCCCGGTTCCCGTACCAGGAGACGGATGACCAGCTGCGCGCCATCGAGGATGTTCTGAACGACCTGAGTTCCGGCACGCCGATGGACCGGCTGGTCTGTGGCGACGTGGGGTTCGGCAAGACCGAGGTGGCGATGCGGGCGGCTTTCGTCGCGGCGCTGCAGGGCTACCAGGTGGCGGTGATCGCGCCGACGACGCTGCTGGCCCGGCAGCATTACCAGAGCTTTGCGGAGCGATTCCGGGGCTTCCCGATCTCGGTGCGGCCGCTGTCGCGGTTCGTGTCGACGACCGAGGCCGCGAAGACGCGCGAGGCGCTGTCGCGGGGGCAGGTGGATATCGTGGTGGGCACCCATGCGCTTCTGGCCAAGGGGGTGCGGTTTGCCAATCTGGGCCTTCTGGTGATCGACGAGGAGCAGCGGTTCGGGGTGGCCCACAAGGAGCGGCTGAAGCAGTTGCGCAGTGATGTGCACGTGCTGACGCTGACGGCGACACCCATTCCCCGGACACTTCAACTTTCGCTCTCAGGTGTCCGGGATCTCAGCATAATCGGGACGCCGCCGGTCGACCGGCTGTCGATCCGGACCTATGTGAGCGAGTTCGACACGGTGACCATCCGCGAGGCACTGCTGCGCGAGCATTACCGGGGCGGGCAGAGCTTTTTCGTGGTGCCGCGGATCAAGGACCTGGCCGAGATCGAGGAATTCCTCAAGGAGCAGGTGCCGGAGGTGTCCTACGTCGTGGCGCATGGGCAGATGGCGGCGGGCGAGCTGGATAGCCGGATGAACGCCTTTTACGACGGGAAATTCGACGTTCTGCTGGCGACGACGATCGTGGAGTCGGGGCTGGATATTCCCACCGCCAACACCATGGTGATCCACCGGGCGGACATGTTCGGGCTGGCGCAATTGTATCAGATCCGGGGGCGCGTGGGGCGGTCGAAGCTGCGGGCCTATGCGTACCTGACGACCAAGCCGCGCGTGCCGCTGACCCCGGCGGCGGAGAAGCGGCTGCGGGTGCTGGGGAGCCTTGATACGCTGGGCGCGGGGTTCACGCTGGCGAGCCAGGACCTCGATATTCGCGGGGCGGGGAACCTGCTGGGCGAGGAACAGTCGGGGCAGATGCGCGACGTGGGGTATGAGCTCTACCAGTCGATGCTGGAGGAGGCGATTGCCAAGATCCGGGCGGGCGAGCTGGAAGGGCTGACCGAGACGGACGAGCAATGGGCGCCTCAGATCAACCTTGGTGTGCCGGTTCTGATCCCGGAGGAGTATGTGCCGGACCTCGACGTGCGGCTGGGATTGTATCGCCGTCTCAGTGGGTTGAGTTCCAAAGTTGAACTGGAGGGTTTCGCCGCCGAGCTGATCGACCGGTTCGGAAAACTGCCGAAGGAAGTGAACACGCTGCTGTTGATCGTGCGGATCAAGGCGATGTGCAAACGGGCCGGGATTGCCAAGCTGGACGGGGGCCCGAAGGGGGCGACGATCCAGTTCCACAACGACAAGTTCGCCTCGCCTGAAGGGCTGGTGCAGTTCATGCAGGACCAGCGGGGGATGGCCAAGGTCAAGGACAACAAAATCGTCGTGCGGCGGGACTGGGCCAAGGAGAGCGACAAGATCAAGGGGGCGTTCGCCATTGCCCGGGACCTGGCGGAGAAGGTCGTCGAGAAGAAGAAGGCGAATCGGGGTTAACAGGCTGATTTCGTTGGGATTTGGCGGGTCGGTATCACGTCGGTTTTACGTCGGTATTTTGTCGGTGTTTTTGGCGGTGATTGGCCGGGTTGATGTGGCGTGCGGTGGGGGGTGGTACCGGATGTTGTGCGGGGTGCAACGGGGGTGTGAGAGGTCGATTCTGGTTCTGGGGAATACTCGCCCGGAATCGAGCCGAAGGCGCCGGGCGAGCGCCGGCCCGTCCGGGCGGGCAGGCGCTTTGGCGGGTGTGGCGTGACGTCGTTAGGTGGGATGTATTCGGCGCCATAAAGTGGCAGTCACCAGCGTGGCAGCGCCTCCCCACGGGCCGGCGCTCGCCCGGCGCGGCGGGCGTCAGGATGGTGCGCGGCGGGATTACCCGTTCCGTGTGAACCAAGCCCGCACCTTCGGCGCGATGTAGTCCCAGAAGGCGGGGACGGTGCGGCGGATGGGTGGGGCGACGCGGGCCTCGAACTTGTCCCAGGTGGCGCCGTTCTCGCGCCAGCCGATGCCGTTCGAGGCGAGGTTCTGGTTGGGGGGCTGGAAGCGGTCGAGGGCCTTGGCGAAGCGGGCGTCCGGCGTTTCGGCGGCTTCGAATTCTTCCCATAGCGCGCGGAGGCTCTCGCCCTGGCCCTCGGGCAGGAGGCCGAAGAGGCGGGTGGCGGCTTTCGCCTCGGCCTCGGCCTGTTCGGCGTGGCCGGTCTCGCCGTAGATCGGCGTGTCGCCGGCGTCGATTTCCACGAGGTCGTGCAGCAGCAGCATCCGGATCACGCGGTTGATGTCGGTGCCTTCGGGCGCGTGGTTTTCCAGCACCAGCGCGTAGAGGGCGAGGTGCCAGCTATGCTCGGCCGAGTTCTCGTAGCGCGAGCCGTCGCAGAGCGTGGTGGTGCGGGTGACCGACTTGAGGCGGCAGGCCTCGTTCAGGAAGGCGATCCGGGCGTCGAGGCGGTTGTCGCTCATGTCTTGGGGGTGTCTGGCGCGGGCGTGTCGGGGGCGGGCTTGCCCGCCTCCTGCTTCGCCTTGAACGCCTTGACCTTCTGCAGGAGCAGCGCGCGCGCCTTCATGTTGGCGCGGCGCACGCGCATGGAGGTGAGGAAGGCCTCCTCGGCGGTTTGCGAGGTGGCGCCGAGGAGTGCGACGATCTCGTTCACCACGCCCTCGTCGCCCGAGGCATCGACATACTTGATCACCTGGAGCGCCAGGTCGTCGGCCAGATCCTCGGTCACGCCCATGGGCCTACCTCGTGGTTTCGGTCAGCCGGCGTTTGACGTAATCGCTGACCGTGTCGATCATCGTGTCCATGTAAGGCTCTTCGAAGAAATGGCCCGAGCCGTCGATCTCCTCGTGGGTGACGGTGATGCCCTGCTGTTCCTGCAGCTTCGACACCAGCGAGCGGGTGTCGGCCGGGGGCGCGACACGGTCGGCGCCGCCGTTGATGATGAGACCCGAGGAGGGGCAGGGCGCGAGGAACGAGAAATCGTACATGTTGGCGGGCGGCGAGACGGAGATGAACCCGGTGATCTCGGGCCGGCGCATCAGCAATTGCATGCCGATCCAGGCGCCGAAGGAGAAGCCCGCGACCCAGCAATGCTTGGAATTGTTGTTCATCGACTGGAGATAGTCGAGCGCGGAGGCCGCATCGGACAGCTCGCCCACGCCCTGGTCATACTCGCCCTGGCTTCGCCCGACGCCGCGGAAATTGAACCGCAGCACGGTGAAGCCCATGTTGTAGAAGGCGTAATGCAGGTTGTAGACGACCTTGTTGTTCATCGTGCCGCCGAATTGCGGGTGCGGGTGCAGCACGATGGCGATGGGGGCGTCTTTCTCGCGTTGGGGGTGATAACGGCCTTCGAGCCGGCCTTCCGGTCCGGGAAATATTACCTCGGGCATATGGTCCCTTTGTCCATCTCAGGGGTGGCGAGGCTATTCTTGACGAAATTCCCTCAGCACCTTAGAATTATTCTAATTTTCCAGCCGGGGGCCGGATCGGGCTGCAAGCGAGATAAGCTTTGCGGATCGTCAGGTCAATCTATTCGCGAGGGTCGGGGCCATGAAACTCAGCACGAAGGGGCGTTACGCGATGGTGGCGCTGGTGGACATCGCCCTCAGCCAGAAGGACGGGCTGGTGACGCTGGGCGAAATCTCGAAACGGCAGAAGGTGTCGCTGCCCTACCTGGAGCAGCTGTTCGTCAAGCTGCGGCGGGCGGAGCTGGTGGAATCGGTGCGCGGGCCGGGGGGCGGTTATCGCCTGGCGCGGCCGGCCTCGGAAATCCGCATCTGCGAGGTGCTGCAGGCGGTCGACGAGACGGTCGACGCGCTGCACAAGGGCGCGGGCGCCTCGGGGGCCACGTCGGGCTCGCGCGCGCAGTCGATGGCGAACCGGCTGTGGGAGGGGTTGTCGGCGCATGTCTACGTCTTCCTGCACCAGACCCGGCTGTCGGACGTGGTGGAGAATGCGCTGACGCCCTGTCCGATCGTGCCGACGCTGGTGCCGGTGGTCGACGATCAGTGACCTGTGGGTGTGAAAGCCGTGGTTGGGGGCGCTGCCCCACGTTGAAACCCTTGTGGTGTTTCAACGCTCCCCGGGATATTTCTAGCCAGAAGAAGCGGGCAAGGTAGTGGCGCGGGTCTACCTCGATCATAACGCGACGGCGCCTTTGAGGCCCGAGGCGCGCGAGGCGATGGTGGCGGCGATGGACGTGGCCGGCAACCCGTCGAGCGTGCATGGCGAGGGGCGGGCGGCCAAGGCCTTGGTGGAGCGGGCACGGGCGCAGGTGGCCGAGGCCGTGGGGTGCAAGCCGCAGGAAGTGGTGTTCACCTCCGGCGCGACGGAGGCGGCGCGGGTGATGGAGCGCTGGCCGGGGCCGGTGGAGGTTCAGGCGACGGCGCATGATGCGCTTTGGGCGCATCGGCGCGAGACGGGCGAGGGCGCGCCGCTTCACGCGATGGGGCTGGCGAATTCCGAGACCGGGATCGTGACCGAGCCGGAACCGCGCGAGGGCGCGCTGCTGCTGGACATCACCCAGGCAGTGGGGCGTATTCCGTTCTCCTTCGCCTGGAGCGGGGCGGATTTCGCCATTCTCTCGGCCCACAAGCTGGGCGGACCGAAGGGTGTGGGCGCGCTGATCGTGAAGCAGGGGGTGGATTTCCCCGCGCTGACGCCGGGTGGCGGGCAGGAGATGGGCCGCAGGTCCGGCACGGAAAACATCATTGGAATCGCGGGGTTCGGGGCCGCAATTGAAGCGGCGCTCCGGGAGCAGGCCGAGGGGGCCTGGGCCAGGGTGGAAAAACTTAGAAACATTCTAGAAACTCTGCTTGAGGAATCGGCAAGAGAGACTATTTTTGTCGGGAAATCGGATCGGCGTCTGCCCAACACCTCCTGCTTCATTTCCGACGGATGGAAAGGCGAGACACAGGTGATGGCGATGGATCTGGCGGGGTTTGCCATATCCGCAGGCTCGGCCTGTTCCAGCGGCAAGGTGAAGGCGAGCCGGGTTCTGGGGGCGATGGGTTACGGCGACACCCAGGCGGCAAGCGCCGTGCGCGTGTCGCTGGGCCCCGGGACGAGTGAGGACGACGTGACACGCTTTGCCGAAGCCTGGGCAAGGCAGCATGCAAAGCATCGCGCCCGCGCGGCGTGAGCTGAAAGGAGCTTGAAGATGGCGGCACTGGACGAAACACGCGTGAAGGAAGGCGTCGACAAGGACACGGTCGATGCGGTCCGCGAGGCCGGCACCTACAAGCACGGCTGGGAAACCGAGATCGAGACGGAATATGCGCCGAAGGGGCTGACGCCCGATATCGTGCGGCTGATTTCCGAGAAGAACGGCGAGCCCGAGTGGATGACCGACTGGCGGCTGGCGGCCTATGAGCGCTGGCTGCAGAAGAAGGAGCCCAACTGGGCGATGGTCGATTATCCGCAGATCGACTTCCAGAACCAGTATTACTATGCCCGCCCCAAGAGCATGGAGGTTAAGCCCAAGTCGCTGGACGAGGTGGACCCCAAGCTTTTGGAAACCTACGAGAAACTTGGCATCCCGCTGAAGGAGCAGATGATCCTTGCGGGTGTCGAGGGGGCCGAGGACGTGCCCGCCGAGGGCCGGCAGAGTGACCGGAAGGTCGCGGTGGACGCGGTGTTCGATTCCGTCAGTGTCGGGACCACGTTCCAGAAGGAGCTGCAGAAGGCGGGCGTGATCTTCTGCTCGATTTCCGAGGCGATCCGGGAGCATCCGGAGCTGGTGAAGAAATACCTCGGGAGTGTCGTGCCGGTGAGCGACAACTTCTACGCGACGCTCAACTCGGCCGTCTTCTCGGACGGGTCGTTCGTCTACGTGCCGCCGGGGGTGCGCTGCCCGATGGAGCTGTCGACCTATTTCCGGATCAATGCCGAGAATACCGGGCAGTTCGAGCGGACGCTGATCATTGCCGACAAGGGCAGCTACGTCAGCTACCTCGAAGGGTGCACCGCGCCGCAGCGGGACACCAGCCAGCTTCACGCCGCGGTGGTCGAGATCGTCGTCGAGGAAGACGCCGAGGTGAAGTATTCGACCGTGCAGAACTGGTTCCCGGGCGACGAGAACGGCAAGGGCGGCATCTACAACTTCGTGACCAAGCGCGCCGATTGCCGGGGCGACCGGGCCAAGGTGATGTGGACGCAGGTCGAGACGGGCTCTGCCGTGACGTGGAAATATCCGAGCTGCATCCTGCGCGGGAATGAAAGCCAGGGCGAGTTCTATTCGATCGCCATCACCAACAACTACCAGCAGGCCGATACCGGCACCAAGATGGTGCATCTGGGGAAGAATACCCGGTCGCGGATCGTGTCGAAGGGGATCAGCGCGGGCAAGGCGCAGAACACCTATCGGGGGCTTGTTTCGATGCACCCGAAGGCCAAGAACAGCCGGAACTACACGCAGTGCGACAGCCTGCTGATCGGCAGCGACTGCGGGGCGCACACGGTGCCGTATATCGAGGTCAAGAACAACTCGAGCCGGGTGGAGCACGAGGCCACCACCTCGAAGGTGGATGACGACCAGATGTTCTATTGCCGCCAGCGCGGCATGGACGAGGAGGAGGCGGTGGCGCTTGTCGTCAACGGCTTCTGCAAGGACGTGCTGCAGGCCCTGCCGATGGAATTTGCCATGGAAGCCCAACAGCTTGTGGCGATCTCGCTGGAAGGGTCGGTGGGCTGATGACCCGGCCGGCGATACGGGACTGGATCGTCCGGGTGATGGTGTTTTCCTTCGTGGCGCTGTTGTTCGTCGCGCCTACCTATCCCGCCGGGATCTGGCGATTCCATGATGGGGCGAGGCTTGATATGGCCCTTGGCGCCGGCGTTGGGGAAACGGTTCTGAATTGGGTTCTGATCCCCGGTATCGTCGTTGATTGGGGCTATCCCAATCCGGCGGCGTGTAGCCATGAGTGGAATATTTTCGCCCCGGTGGACCTGTTAACTTGTTTTGACTGAGGACGCGGAGATGACGCAGCCTGTACTGAACGTGGAAGACGCGCCGGCGATGCCGACGCGGCCGCCGGAAGGCAGCGCGCGGTTCGGCGCGACCGTGGCGCCGATGGGCGCGGCGATCGGGTCGACCGGGCTGGGCGCGATGTACACGGTCGTCGAGCCGGGCAAGCGGGCCTTTCCGTTTCACAACCATCTCGGCAAGCACGAGATGTTCGTGATCTTCGAGGGGACCGGCACCTATCGCTTCGGCGAGGCGGAATACCCGGTGCGGGCCGGCGACGTCTGTGCCGCGCCGAAGGGCGGGCCGGAGACCGCGCACCAGCTGATAAATACGGGCGACAGCGTGTTGAAATACCTCAGCATTTCCACGATGGAAGACCCGGACGTGGTGGAGTATCCCGACAGTGGGAAATTCGCCGCGCTGGCCATCGCGCCGGGGGCGAATTTCATGGAGGCCCATCTTCGGTTCATCGGCCGCAAGGAGACGAGCGGCGATTACTGGGAGGGCGAGGCATGATCATCACCACGACCAACAATATCGAGGGCCACAGGATCACGTCCTACAAGGGGATAGTGGTGGGCGAGGCGATCATGGGGGCGAATGTCGTGCGCGATGTCTTCGCCTCGATCACCGATATCGTCGGCGGGCGCTCGGGCGCCTATGAAAGCAAGCTGCAGGATGCGCGCGACACGGCGATGACCGAGCTGGAGGCGCGGGCGGCGGCGATGGGTGCGAACGCGGTCGTGGGCGTCGATCTCGATTACGAGGTGGTGGGGCAGTCGATGCTGATGGTATCGGCGAGCGGCACCGCCGTGGTGATCGAGTAGGGCCGCGCGATGACCGGGAACGCCACAGAGGAATGGCTGCTGACGCGGCTGGACTATCCCGGGCACATGGATGCCGGGCGGCTGGCGGGGCTGGGCGGCTCGGCGGTGGCGATCATCGTCGGGCTTTCGGCTTATGCGGTGGTTTCAGCGGGCGTGGCGCTGGCCGTGGGGATCGGTGCCGGGTTCGTGGTGGGCGCGGTGATCCATCGCGTGGTCAGCCGCCGGCAGATGGAACGGGAGGTGGCGGCGCTCAACGCGAGGCGCGCCGCCGAGACTGAGATGACACATGCGCAGATTGCGCGGATGAAGGAAAATGCGCCCGGTGGCACGGCCCCCGCGGCAGAGATGAAGAAGGGTTAGAACATGTTGGAAATCAAGAACCTGCACGTCGATCTTGAAGACGAGGACAAGCAGATCCTGAAGGGCGTCGACCTGAAGGTGGGCGCGGGCGAGGTGCACGCGATCATGGGGCCGAACGGGTCCGGCAAGTCGACGCTCAGCTATGTTCTGTCGGGCCGGGATGGCTATGAGGTGACCGAGGGCAGCGCCACGCTTCTGGGCGAGGAGCTGCTGGACATGGAGCCGGAAGAGCGCGCCGCGGCGGGGCTGTTCCTGGCGTTCCAGTACCCGGTGGAAATTCCGGGCGTGGGCAACATGACCTTCATGCGCACCGCGCTCAACGCACAGCGCAAGGCGCGCGGCGAGGAGGAGATGAGCGCGGCCGATTTCCTCAAGCTGGTGCGTGAGAAGGCGAAGACGCTGAAGATCGACGCCGACATGCTGAAACGCCCTGTGAACGTGGGCTTCTCGGGCGGCGAGAAGAAGCGCAACGAGGTGCTGCAGATGGCGGTGCTCGAGCCGAAGATGTGCATTCTCGACGAGACCGACTCGGGCCTCGACGTGGACGCGATGAAGCTGGTCTCGGACGGGGTGAACGCCCTGCGTGACAAGGGGCGCAGCTTCCTCGTGATCACCCACTACCAGCGACTGCTGAACCATATCCAGCCGGACGTGGTGCACATCATGTCGAATGGCCGCATCATCAAGACCGGCGGGCCCGAGCTGGCGCTCGAGGTCGAGGAGCACGGCTATACGGACCTGCAGGGGGAGGTGGCCTGATGGCATTGCCGAAGGCGAAAACCGATGCGACCGATGCGCGGCTTGACGGCCTGAGCCTGCCCGAAGGGGCGGCCTGGGCCAGCGCGGCGCGCGAGGCGGCGATGGGCCGGGTGCGGGCGATGGGCCTGCCGGACCGGCGCGACGAGTACTGGAAATATACCCGGCCCGATACGCTGGTGCAGGCGGAGGTGCAGGCGGCTGCCGTGTTCGAGGCGGACGAGGGGCCGATGTATGACGGCGTGGACCGGCTGCAGATCGTCTTTGTCGACGGCAAGTTCGACGAGGGCGCCAGCGATGACCTGAGCCTCGAGGGCGTCAGCATCGAGCGGCTGAGCGACGCGGCGGAGAAGGACATCCACTGGGCCAAGGACGTCTATGGCGTGCTGGAAGAGCGGGGGCAGACCCCGGTCGAGCGGCCCCTGGCGGCGCTGAATACCGCGCTGGCCGAGGATGGGCTGCTGATCCATGTCACAGGCCGGGTGAGCAAGCCGATCAACCTGATCTATCACCATCGGTCGGAGACATCCGACGCGATCCTGCACCATGTCATCAAGCTGGACGAGGGCGCCGACCTGACGGTGCTGGAGAACGGCCCGGCGGCGGCACGGTTCAACAAGGTGATGGAGGTGGACGTGGCCGATGGTGCCGGCTTCCACCACGTGCGCACGCAGGGCCGCGACCACGAGCGGCGGGCGGCCACGCATATCTTCGCAAGGCTCGGCAAGGAGAGCACGTTCAAGACCTTTACCCTGACGGTGAACGGCGTTCTGACGCGGAACGAATGCGTGGTCGAGATGCTGGGCGACGATGCCGCCGCGCATATCGCCGGCGCCTGCGTGGGCGATGGCGATTTCCACCATGACGACACGGTCTTCGTCACCCATGACGCGGTGAATTGTGAAAGCCGGCAGGTGTTCAAGAAGGTGCTGCGCAACGGCGCGCGGGGCGTGTTCCAGGGCAAGATCCTCGTGAAGCCGGGCGCGCAGAAGACCGACGGCTACCAGATCAGCCAGTCGCTGCTGTTGGACGATGACAGCGAGTTCGACGCCAAGCCGGAGCTCGAGATCTACGCCGATGACGTGGCCTGTTCGCACGGGTCCACGAGCGGCGCGATTGACGAGGACGGGCTGTTCTACCTCCGCGCGCGGGGCGTGCCGAAGGAGATCGCGACCGACTTGCTGACGCTGGCCTTCCTGGCCGAGGCGGTGCAGGAGATCGAGGACGAGACCCTGCGCGAAGAGCTTGTCGGCCGGCTGGACGCCTGGCTGCAGCGCCGGCGCGGCTGATGCCGGTCACCACCGATATCGTGGCTTCCTACCGGGGGCCGCGGCCGGTGATGCGGCGGCTTCTGGCGATGGGCGAGAACGAGGGCAGGGCGCTGGCCATCCTGATGGCGGGCTGTCTTGTCACCTTCATCGGCCAATGGCCAAGGCTGGCGCGCGAGGCGCACCTGACCGGGCAGGAGCTGAACCCGCTGCTGGGCGGGGCGCTGCTGGGCTGGATCTTCATAGCACCACTGGCGTTTTACGCGCTGGCCTTCCTGAGCCACCTTGCCAGCCGGGCCTTCGGCGCCCGCGGCACTGGCTATGGCGCGCGGCTGGCGCTGTTCTGGGCCTTTCTTGCGGCGAGCCCGCTCTTGCTGCTGTTCGGGCTGGTCGCGGGGTTCATCGGGCCGGGGCCGGGGCTGACCGGCGTGGGCGTTGTCTGGGTCGCGGTGTTCCTGTGGTTCTGGCTGTCGAACCTGCGCGAGGCGGAATGGGGCATGTCATGAATATCGCATGGTTCCGGGCGATGCTGCGCCTGACGCTGACCAATCCGCGGCAGGCCGGTGCGCTGGTGATCGAGATGGGCTGGCCCATGCAGGGGCTGTGGATCGCGCTGATGCTGGTGTCGGTGCTGCTGTCGCTGATGGTGTCGGCGGTGTTCTACGTGGCCCCGCTGCCGCCCGGCGAGATGGGCGAGCTGATCCAGATGTCGCCGGCCTATCACACGCCGCTTCTGTTCGCGCTGCTGAACTGGGCGCAGGCGCTGATTTCCGTGGTGCTGCTGCACCGGATCGGCCTGGCCTTCGGCGGGAAGGGCGCGTTGGCCGACGTGCTGGCGGTGATGATCTGGCTTCAGGTCGTGTCGCTGGTGCTGGCGGTGGTGCTGTTCCTGATCGGGCTGATCCTGCCGCTGGTGGGCGGGCTGATGATGATCGCCGCCTTCTTCTGGGGGCTGTGGGCGACGCTGGCGCTGATCGCCGCCGCCCACCGATTCGACGGCCTGCTGAAGGCGGCGGGCGTCTGCATTCTGACGGTGGTGACCTTCTCCATCGGCATGACGATCCTGACCGCCCTGCTGGGCGGGCTGGGGATGACAGGGAGATGACCATGTATGACGTCGAGGCCATCCGCGCCGATTTTCCGATTCTCAGCCGCGAGGTGAACGGCAAGCCGCTGGTCTATCTCGACAACGGCGCCTCGGCCCAGAAGCCGCAGGTGGTGATCGACGCGATCACCCATGCCTATTCCCACGAGTATTCCAACGTGCACCGAGGCCTGCACACCCTGTCGAACATCGCCACCGAGAAATACGAGGGCGTGCGCGGCATCATCGCGCGGTTCCTCGGCGTGGCGGATGCCGAGCAGATCGTGCTCAACACCGGCACCACGGCGGGGATCAACATGGTCGCCTATGGCTGGGCCATGCCGCGGATGGAGGCAGGCGACGAGATCGTCCTGTCGGTGATGGAGCACCACGCCAATATCGTGCCCTGGCATTTCCTGCGCGAGCGGCAGGGGGTGAAGCTGACATGGGTGGATACCGAGGCCGACGGGTCGCTCGATCCGCAGAAGGTGATCGACGCGATCGGGCCGAAAACGAAGCTGGTGGCGATCTCGCACCTGTCGAACGTGCTGGGCACCAAGGTCGACGTGAAGGCGATCTGCGACGCGGCGCATGAAAAGGGCGTTCCGGTGCTGGTCGATGGCAGCCAGGCGGCGGTGCACATGCCGGTCAACCTCGACGAGATCGGCTGTGATTTCTACGCCATCACCGGGCACAAGCTGTATGGCCCCTCCGGCTCGGGCGCGATCTTCGTCAGGAAGGAGCGGATGGCCGAGATGCGCCCGTTCCTCGGCGGTGGCGACATGATCCGCGAGGTCAGCAAGGACGAGGTCACCTATGCCGACCCGCCGATGAAGTTCGAGGCCGGCACGCCCGGCATCGTCCAGACCATCGGGCTGGGCGTGGCGCTCGAATACATGATGGGCCTGGGGATGGAGAACATCGCCGCCCACGAGGACAGGATTCGCGATTACGCGGTTGAACGGCTGTCGGGCCTGAACTGGCTGCAGTTGCAGGGCAGGGCGCCGGACAAGGCCGCGATCTTCTCGTTCACGCTCGATGGCGCGGCGCATGCGCATGACATCTCGACCATCCTCGACAAGAAGGGCGTGGCGGTGCGCGCGGGCCACCATTGTGCCGGGCCGCTGATGGATCACCTCGGGCTGACGGCGACCTGCCGGGCGTCTTTCGGGCTCTACAATACCGAGTCAGAAGTCGACACGCTTGTCGAGGCGCTGGAGCTCGCACACGAGTTATTCACCTGATTCTTCGGCGGATTCGGGCCTGAAAGAGGCCAAAAACCGGCCAATGTGCGTCAACTAGGCAACACCCGCCAATCTCTTGCGCCAGTCTCCCGGATTTCATCGCGGTAACGTGAAAAGACGGTCGACAAAGGAATTAATTCGTTGTTTTATCCACCGTGTTTAATGCGAAAGGAGCTGCCCTTATGAAAGTGATCAAGCTTATCACGCTGCTGGCAATCGGCTTCGGTGCAACCGCCTGTGCTCAACAGCAGCAGGAAGAGCCCGCGCCGATGGTCGTTCCGGAACCGGTTTACGACAAGTACGGCAACCCGATCTGATCGAACGGTCTCTGACCGCTCGACCATTTCTGGTGAGTATAAAACATCAAGAGGCCGCATTCCCGCCAGGGATTGCGGCCTCTTAACTTTCGCGGCCGGTGAATTGTGGCGGCCGGAAACATGATCGGGGGCGCATTTCGCGATTGCAGGGCGCCGTCGTGAAAGCTATACCCCGCCGCGTAGGCACCTGTAGCTCAGCTGGATAGAGCGCTGCCCTCCGAAGGCAGAGGCCAGAGGTTCGAATCCTCTCAGGTGCGCCAACCTTTCCAATAACTTAGCCGTACCAAACGCGGCGGAACTGATCGCAGTGTCCGCTTTATGTCCGCGGAATCCTTTCGCGCTGCACCTGTCCAGAGGTGCCGCATGATCGGACAGCTGATTCATATGCGGCCGGCTGAGGCGCCAGGCGGAGCGGCGCTGACCTGTGTGATTGAGGATCGGGCGTGCGGCCCTGCGTACATCGTGACAGTGCTCGGAAAGCACGTGCGGGCCAAATTTATCTTCCACGATCGAGATGAGCTCAGGGCGTTCGCTGATAGTGTGACGGTCGGGGGTGCGGTATGAGCATCAAACACCGGACCGTCCGTCCGCAGCGCGCGTACGCGACAATCCCTAACGCCGCACTGCGAGACCGCAGTATTTCCATCGCTGCGAGGGGCTTCCTCGCGATGCTCATGTCGCACGACGACAGCTACGAGTTTCATCCGGCAAACCTCATGCGGGACGCCGGCATCAAGAAGGATAAGTACTACAAGATCCTGCGCGAACTTCAGGACGCAAGCTATCTTCGCATCGAAGAGCGGCGCGATGACCAAGGCAGGTTCGTTGAATCGGTCTGGTATATCAATGAAAGCCCTGAAAACAAGGGGTCCGAACCGTGTCCGGAAAAACCGGATACGGCTGAGCCGGATACGGGAAAACCGGACGCTATAAGAAGACAAACCCCTAAGAACCTCAAAAGGGAAGAAGCAGAAAAGGCCGCTGCAGGTTCGACTTCGTCTTCATTGAAGGACTTCGAACCTGACGAAGAGCTTCGGCGCTGGGCGTTTTCCCAAGGGTTCACTGAATACGACATCGAAGAAGAAACGACGAAGTTTCGGATCTGGTGGGGCGATCAGGTGAATATGCCCTCGAGTCTGTCTCTGTCTTGGCGGAACTGGATGGAGGGCGAGCTCGCGGAACGAACCAACCCGCGCAAGCGCCTTTCCACACCGAAGAAGCAGCGAAGCACCGTCCTAGCCGAGATCCAACGGCGCGAGGCGCGGCAGCAGGCCGAGCTTGCAGTTGCCGGAGGTGTGACATGATCGTGCGCGGAGCCTTCGTCGGCGTCTGTGAGGAGGTGAGCAACGACGGAGGAGGTGTTCTTCTCTCTCTCCGAAAAAATTTCGGGGGGTCGATCTGATGGGCCGTGCCTCGAAGGATGCGATGGCGGCTCTGCGGTTCCTGCCGCAGCTGACGATTCCGGAAGGCCGGTTGGCCGGTCGGCGATTGAAGCTGGCGAGCTACCAGAAGGATTTCGTAAGGGGTGCCTTTGCCAAGGATGTAGCGACCGGCGTGCTAAGCGTGGGCAGGGGGGCGGCCAAGACCGCGCTATCCGCTGGCGTCTCTCTGGGCCATCTGGTCGGAGAGATCGCGCCTCAGCCTCGACGTGAGATCATCTTCGCTGCCCGAAACCGGGATCAGGCCAAGATCGCTTTCGGGTTCCTTCTCGGCTTCATTGACGGGCTGCCGGAGGAGGACCGGGAGAAGTACGACTTCGACATTCGGCGCGGATCGAAGCTGGAAGTGGAGACGGCCGAGGCCGGCGGTGGCCTGGCCCGCGTCATCGCGGCCGATGGCAAATCCATTCTCGGCGGTGCGCCGACTCTGGCAATCCTCGACGAGCGCGCGGCGTGGGAGCGAGAGAAGGGCGACGCGCTGGAAAACGCAATCCTGTCGGGCCTCGGCAAACGTGACGGCCGGGCGCTGATCATCAGCACCTCGGCCCCGGATGACACTAACACCCTCAGCCGGTGGATCGACGAGCCCCCGCCGGGCACGTATGTGCAGGAACACCGGCCGGAGCCGGGCTTGCCGCCCGATGATCTGGTAAGCCTGCTGATCGCCAATCCGGGCGCCAAGGAAGGCATCGGGCCAACGCCTGACTGGCTGGTGGCGCAGGCGCGGCGGGCAATGGCTCGCGGCGGCTCCGCGCTGTCGAGCTTCCGCAACCTGAACCGAAATGAGCGCGTCGCCACAGACGACCGATCCGTCCTGATCTCGGTAGACGAATGGCTTGCGGCAGAGGTCGCGCCCGATGCTCTGCCGGCTCGCGAGGGCCCGGTCGTCTTGGGTGTGGATCTCGGGGGCAGCCGGAGCATGTCGGCCGTGGCGCTGTACTGGCCTGAGACCGGGCGCCTCGAGGCATTTGGAGCATTCCCGACAAAACCCAGCTTGTCGGATCGAGGCGCCGCTGACGGCGTGCGTGGGCGATATGTCGAGATGGCTAAGCGTGGCGAGCTGGTCGCGCTCGGCGAAACCACCGTTCCGGTGGGCCCATGGCTTGCAGGGGTGGCGCAGAAGCTGAACGGTCAAGCGCCGGTTGCCATCGTCGGCGATCGCTTCCGCCATGCTGAATTCATCGAAGCGCTGGCAAAGGCCGGGCTAGACCGGGTGCCATTCATCTGGCGCGGCTTCGGATGGAAGGATGGCGCAGAAGATATCGAGCGTTTCCGGCGCGCGCTCTTCGAGGGCCAGGTGAAAAGCGCGCCATCGCTGCTGCTACGCAGCGCATTCGCGGACGCCATCACACTGGTTGACCCGGCCGGAAATCACAAACTGGCAAAGGGGCGCAGCCTCGGGCGGATCGACGCCGCGGCGGCAACCGTACTGGCTGTTGCCCAGGGCGCCCGGATGACAGCTCGGCCGCAGAAGAAATCGGGGGCGTATCTATGGGCATGAAGTACCAGAGGCACGGTACATGGGTTTACCGTGACCGGCGGTGGCCGGCGCTGCGGCTGGCGGCCAAGCGGCGCGATGGTTTCAAGTGCGTGAAGTGCGGTTCCCGTCACCGCCTCGAGGTCGATCACATCGAGCCTGTGAGAACAAAACAGGAACTTGCCTTCGAGCTCATCAATCTACAGACTTTGTGTGGCGGGTGCCACACGAAGAAAACTCGGCGCGAACTTGGGTTCCCCGAGCTTTCCCCTGAGCGCCGAGCGTGGCGCGACTTGCTGCGGGACACGACCCGCAACCCCATCGAGCACATAGGAGTTAAAGATGCTTGAATCGAAGAAGATCGAGCTGCGGCGTTCCGAGCTGCGGCAGGAACTGGCTGCGCTCGCTGCGAAGGCCGAGCCCACGGAGGACGAGGTGCGATCCATGGAGGCCGGCGACAAGGAATATCGCCAGCTGGAAACCCGCTATCGCGCGGCACTGGTGGCAGAAGACGAGGAACGCCGGGAGGCGGGAAAGGATCTCGAAACCCGATCCGATAACGAATGGGCCGACCTGCTCGGCCGCTTCGAGGTGCGCCAGGTCGCCATGGCCCTAGATCACGGTCATCAGATCGACGGTGAGACAGCCGAGATTGTGCAGGAGCTTCGCAGCCAAGGCACCTATCAGGGCGTCCCGGTGCCGTGGCAGGCGCTGGAACAGCGTGCAGGCGAGACCATCGCCAGCGGCACGCCTGATCCGGTGCAGACGCGCCCAATCATCGACCGGCTTTTCCCGCAATCCGTCGCCGGTCGCATGGGTGGCGCGATGATCAACGTAGGGCAGGGAGAGCTCGAATTTCCCGTCGCCACTTCCAGCGTTTCGGCCGGCTGGCAGACCTCGGAGACCGGCAACGTGGCAGGACCAACCGCCTACGCCACCATCGACCGGCCCCTGGCGCCGGATCACACGCTCGGAATCACGATGAAGCTCACGCGCAAGACGCTCAAGCAGGCCGGTGCAGCACTGGAACAAGCAGTGCGGCGCGACATGAACGGCTGCATTGCCCAAGAGCTGGACCGGGTGGTGTTCCTTGGTGGCGGTTCCAGCGGCGAGCCTGACGGGGTTGTCGCGGGCGCATCGGGGTATTCGATCACCGAAACCGATGTTTCGGCCTATGCGTCTTGGGCTGAGTTTCGACGTGCGATTGTGCGTTTCATGGCTGGGTCCGCGGCGAGTTCGCCGTCAGATGTCCGTCTTCTCGTCCGTCCCGAAGTGTACAATCAGCTTGATAACGGTCCGGTCTTCACAGGCGCCAGCGAGACTGATTGGGACAAGATGATGCGACAGTTGAAGAGCATTACGGTTTCACCGAATGCTCTTGAGGCCCCGTCTGGTTCGCCCGAGGAAAGCAAGGCGCTGCTCACGACAGTTGCCGGCGGTGTGCCTCCGTTCTGGGTGGCCACGTGGGGAGCAGTCGACATGATCCGCGACCCGTACAGTGACGCCGCTTCAGGCGGTCTGCGCGTGACGGGTTTGTGCACGATGGACACGACGGTTTCGCGACCGGCACAACTCGAAGTTCTGACCGGGCTGCAGTAATGCTGTTCGGGGCATATCTTGAAGGCGGCGGGCTTGAGGTCCGCCGCCGATCCGAGGGCGGCGTCCGGCTGGCCGGCCGCTTCCCCTATCGTAAGACCGCGACGCTCAGTGACGGCGGCCGCACCGGCAGGCCGAAGAAGGAAGTTTTCGAGCCTCGGGCATTCGCGTTCCGCGTCGATGATCCGACGAAGGAAATTCACTTGCTGGTGGGTCACGACTTCAACCGCCCCTTAGCCTCAAAACTGACCGGCACGCTTGCGCTCACGGACTCCGACGACGCGCTCACCTTCACCGCCGATGTTGCCGAAGAGATCTCGCAAACGAGCTACGGCAAGGATGTGATCGCTCAGATCGGCGCGGGGCTGGCGTTCGGAATCTCGCCGGGTTTTCGCATCCCGCCGCAACGTGCCGTGGCCGAGCCGGAATTCATCGAGGAAGAGCCCGACGATGGCACGCTCGATGAAAATGGCGACCCGCGGCGCGGTGCCTTGATCCGGCATGTTCGCGAAGCGCTACTTTACGAGCTCTCAATCGTGGTTCGTCCGGCCTTCAAGGACTCCGAGGTCGAGAAACGAAACTGGGAGCCTGGGCCAGTGCTGCAACCGTCACGGCTTCACGCCGTCCAGAGGTGGAGGTGAACATGAACACCTATCAACGGGATGAGGAAGAGCCGGAGACCTATCCGGCGGTGCCCGCCGATCTCAATAATGCGGGGCTGGCATGGTCGCGCATTGAGGAATGGATTTCATGGCGCTGGTCTGAGCGCGAAGTGAACTGGACTGTCGAGGGAGCGGGATGGTGGGCGCCCGACCTGAAACCGGTGACGATTACCGCAACCGAAAAGTGGCAGGATCTGACCTGGCAGGCGGTGACGCTCGATCCTTCACCGCTAGGCGGGTACGTGCTCGACGGCGAAACCTACCGGTTCACCGCTACGGTGGGGGCCGATGCGGACGATGTTCCGGCGGCGGTTCAAGAGGCGGTCACGCGGCTCGACGCCTACATGGCAGAGGCTGCGGAACGGCACGGGGCGGGGAGGTACGAAGTCAGTATTGGTGGGCTGAGCGAAAGCTTCGATCGAAACCCGACATGGCGAGCGCGTGCGCTTCATCTGAGCGGCGCTGCCGATCTTCTCAGGAAATACAGGAGGGCGCCGTGATGGGCATTCTCGATCTATTCAGACGGCGGGCCGAACCCGTCGAGCAACGGGCCAGCGGCTCGGGTTTCACCTCCGAGGTTATCGCCGCAAGGTGGTCCTACATCTCGGGCTCGCGCGGGCTTGCCGAACTGACGGCAACGGCTTCGTCCTGTGTGAGTCTCTGGGAGGGCGCTATGGCCTCTGCGGATGTTTCGGGCGCCGATCTACTGGACCGGCGGACAATGGCCTTGCTGGGCCGCTCCGTGGCGCTCCGGGGCGAGGCGGTTTTCCTGATCGGCGACACACGGCTGATCCCGGCAACCGATTGGGACTTGAGCACGCGCGACGGTGAGCCACGGGCCTATCGCCTGTCCATCCCCGAGGTGGGCGGCGGGCGGACGCGAACAGCGCTGGCGCCCGAGGTGCTGCATGTGCGGATCGGGGCCGATCCTTCGGCGCCTTGGACGGGCGTTGCGCCGCTCCGGCGGGCCAGCCTGACGGCGAGCCTGTTGCACGCGGTCGAGACTGCCCTGAGCGAAGTTTATGAAAACGCGCCGATCGGCACTCAGGTACTGCCATTTCCGGAAACCCCGGATACCGACTTGGAAGATCTGGGCCGTGGATTCCGTGGCCGGCGCGGTCGCGTCCTGTTGCGGGAGTCGGTCAACGTTCAGGCGGCGGGTGGGCCTGCCCCGGCGCAGGACTGGCGGCCGAGCGACGTGACGCCGGATCTGTCGAGGGCAATGATCGACGAGACATTGAAGGCGGCGCGGGCGGGCATCCTTTCGGCCTACGGTGTTCTGCCGTCCCTCTTCGATACCACGGCGCAGGGGCCGCTTGTACGCGAGAGTCAGCGGCAATTGGCGACCTGGACCTTGCAGCCGGTGGCCGAGCTGATCGCGGAAGAGGCGGGCCGGAAATTCGGCGCCGAAGTGAGCATCGACGTACTCGCTCCGTTGCAAGCTTTCGATGCTGGCGGGCGGGCGAGGGCCGCAGCCCAGGTGGTGCAGTTGCTGGTGATGGCAAAGGAGGGCGGTGTCGACGCAGACGCAGCGCTGCGCCTTGTGGATTGGGAGATATGACCGGGAGGGGCCTCGATGCTCATGATATCGCCACACATGGAACGGCGGCTCGCTCGGCGGAGACGGGATGCAATCAAAGGCCGGCTCGGGAAAGGCCGGTTTGACGCTCTGGTCACGGATATGGTCGCACTGCACCGGCTCGCCTTAGAGGCAGGCATGATCCTGTCCATCTTCGGTCTTGAGGGCCCGCTTCACGCGGTTGTGCGGGCCGATCTGTGCCTTCAGGGTTGGCGGTGGCGCGACGCGGATCTGGCCGCCCGAAGCGTACTTGATGAAGTTTACCGACGCCTTCGTGCCGAGCGGCCCGATTGGAATGAAGGTCAGCGCGAGCACGTCGCCCTGCCGGGACTTCAAATCGAAAGAACAAGGTGCATCCGATGTCACAAGAAACTGACCTGGGAACAAACAAAGTTCTGCTCGACGCTTTGCGCAGATGCGCATCACAACGCGATTCGAAGGCGCAAGGAAAGCTCAGAAGCTTGGGCCGCGAAAGCGGCGGCGAGCTGGACCTGAAGGCGCGGTGCGAGCACTGCGGCAAAGAGCTTCCCGAGGGTTCGCGAACTCACAGAAAATACTGTTCGAACCGATGCTATTGCGCCAGCGTTTACGCTCTCGAGAAGGCTGCACGAGATGAACGCAAACTGACCCGGCCTCCCTGTCTCTGGTGCGGCGGGCCCGTGTCGCCAGCGCTCAGATGGTCTGCGAAATATTGCAGCTCTCGCTGCCAATCCTTGGCGAGCAAGGAACGCCAAAAGAACAAGTACCAGCGGGCCTGTTTGCAATGCGGCAGAACTTTTAGGACGCGACACAAAGCGCAGCGGTATTGCTCAAGAAGATGTGGTGGAATGGCCGGGATGAAGGCATTTCTACATAAAAGGCAAAACAAAGCGAAATGGCTTATTCAACGTTGACGGCCAGAAAGTGCGCCGTTCGAAATCGTCGACCTTTCATCCTTCCGAACGTCTTCGAGCTCAACTATTTTTCTGTGTAGTTCGAGTAAATCGTTGAGCTTCGTTAAGTCGATTCCATCTTTCATACCGTAGGAAATGTCGGCTGCCTTTTCCCGGCGCCATTCCCGCAAAACCCCAATGATTGCATCAAGATTTTTGGTGTTGTCGTTTTCTTTCATCATAATCTCCTGACATCTCTGATCCCATTTTGATAGCAAAATTTCATCAAAGAGTCGTGTCGCTATTTGCGATTAGCAACAAACGTTTGGAGGGTATACGATCTGGCCTGAAACAAAGGAATGAGGATCGACATGAAACCTTCAAGTGAAGCTCGACTTTGGGCGGCGGTCGCATACATGGATGAAAGCGAAATTCAGGAAGTGATCGACTTTGCCCGCGAGCTCCTTAAGTCGCGGAGGCGGATGGGACTGTAAACAACGACACCGTACGCCGCAACTTAGCTGCCGCAAATGCGGCACCTGAAACGATCGCCGGCGCTGACGTCCTTTAGGGCGGCGCGGATTACTTCGCAATCTTGGTTTGGTTGATCCAATTCGACATGTGAAAATCTAACTCCCGCAGGACTTCTTCTGCCTTTTCCGGATCGTTCCGATTCAAAAGGTAATCCATAGCGATGTGCAGGCCGCGATGCATATCTTTGACCGCATCCGCAGCTTCCTTATTTGCTACTTTCTTCATTTTTGACCTTTCTCAAACTGACGCCCGCGGCGTCTTCGTTTTCATTGAAGAACTGAATTCCGGCGGCTTCTAAGGCGGAGCAGATGGCGACCGAGGTTTCAGTTCGACCGCCGATCAGGCCGATCTGTGCCTCGAGCCGTTTAATCGTAGGAACCGACACGCCTGAGGCTCGCGCGAGTTCGTTTTGTGACCATCGCAGCAAAGCGCGTGCGGCCTTCACCTGTTCGGTTGATACTTTTGGTATTGACACTACCTGCCCCTGTATTTGATACCAAAGGTATTACCGCAACATCGGAGGAAAGAAAATGCTCGAAAAGTTCTCAAACAGCCAGTTCGTTGCAAGATGCATGATCAAGACAAGCAAACTGATAAAAACCGTCTGCCCCCGCATGAACCTGAATTGGGTTTGGATGCCACGCGTCTCCTATCGTCGTGGTGAGCCATTTCTGCTCGACTGACTTGGAACGGCCGAGGCATAGCGGGCCGGGCCCTGCGCCGCTATGCCGAGCTGATGCAGCAGATTGAGCCGGCTACCAAGCACAACGCCAAAAAACAAAAGGCGGACGACCACCCTTTGATTTCCCGCACCGATGCCGCCCGCGAGGCTGGCATGTCTCCGCACCAGCACAAGCAGGCGATGCGGACGGGGAATATCCCGGCCGATCAATTCGAGGACATGATCGACCAAAAGGGGCCACGGAAGAGCGCGAAAAGCCTAATATTAAGTCAGTGCTTTGATATTAAAAGAAAAACGCTCATTGACATTTCCTACTCATATTGACATTGTTCATAACAATCGCAGGAGAAGCGATGCCGCCCCCAGCTAGATAGCGTGGGGGCTTTTTTGTGCGCGTTCGATGCGCGCCTTTTTTCTGAAAATCCAGTCGAAAACAACGGACGCGCGCGCGTCCGAAAGGAGGAGTCGTGCGCTCTGAGAACGACACGATGGAGATGTGCCTATGGGGTGGTTGACCATTCGACAAGCTGCGAAGAACGGGCCTCTAAGCGAGGCGAAGATCCGAGACGGTATCCATTCCGGGGAGATCCAGCACGCGAAAGTCGGCGGCAGGTATCTCTTGCCAGAGAACGCCGTCGAAGAATACCTTGGCGCCATGTTGCGAGGGGGACCAACATGCCCAGAAGAAACCAAGGGCCAAAACTGCGCTGGCTCGAAAAACGAGGCTGCTACTACATCACTTGGACTGACGGCGGCCGAAGCCGGCAGCGCAGCACGGGCACGGCGGATCGGCGAGAAGCTGAAGAGGTCTTCGCCGAATGGCTCCACATCCGACAGCGAGACGCCGGCCCGCGTGATCCCTCTCAAGTCCTGATCAACGATCTTCTGGCGGACTATGCAGAAGAATCCGCTGAACGCATGACCACACCGCAGAGGGTAGGTTATGCGCTTGTGCCTCTCTCCGAGTTTTGGACCGGCAAGACCGCTGCGCAGGTCTCTCCGCTAACGTGTGACGAGTACAGGCGCTGGCGTGATCGGTCGGACGGGACCATTCGCCGAGAGCTCGGGGTGATGCGTGCTGCGCTAAACCATGCTTTCTCCGCGCGGCGGCTAACGCAACAGATCCCCGTGCTACTGCCGGAAAGGCCGCCGAGTCGTGACAGATGGCTGACAAGGACGGAAGCTGCTCAACTGTTGCGCGCCGCACGTGCTGGTGGGAAATCACGCGGTCACCTTCCAATGTTTATTCTGATCGGCCTGTACACGGGAAAGAGGAAGGAAGCTATCCTTTCTCTCCGATGGTCGCAGGTAGACCTTGAGCGGGGTCTGATCGATTGGGAGACACCCGGTCGTCGGATCACAAAAAAACGACGTGGGCGAAATCCGATCAACCCGAAGCTGCTTGCACACCTAAGACGTGCCCGGCGGTGGGGGAATGATCTGGGCCCCGTTGTTTCGTATGCCGGTAAACCGGTACTCGACGTCAAACGTGGATTCGCAAGCGCCTGCCGCCGGGCCGGGCTTCATGATGTTTCGCCTCACACGCTGAGGCACACGTGCGCGACTTGGCTCATGCAAGCCGGCGTTCCCACATGGGAGGCGTCCGGCTTTCTCGGTATGAGCGAGGAAACGCTAATCCGCGTTTATGGTCACCACCATCCGGACCATCAGCGTTCGGCTGCAACTGCATTCTAAGAGAGGTCGGAATTCAACGCTGTCCGCGGAATGTCCGCGGAATACCGTTGTGTTCTTGAGACGTTTCGGGAACACTTGCGAAAGCTCATCCAATAAAATAAGGAAAACGACTATGGACCGTAGTTCTCCGAAGGCAGAGGCCTCAGGTTCGAATCCTGACAGGTGCGCCATTTTCCCTCATAACGTGTTTTTTCGGCCCGAACGGGGCGGCGTTTCGGCGGGCAAATGCCGGTTTTCCCCGGCCGGATTCGGCATGGAACAACGCCCGGGCGGGTCGGGTTGTCCTGTTGCACGACGCAATGTCAGCAAGCAAAGGAGAAATCCCCATGACATTCCGCAAGAGTATCGCCGCCACCACCGCCGCGCTGGCCCTGATCGCCGCAGCCCCGCTGTCGGCCGAACAGATGGACACCGAGGTCGAGATGGAGACCCAGGCCGAAAGCTCCACCAGTGTCGGTGAAGAGCTGGGTCAGACCGCCCAGGAAGCAGGCGAGTTCATGGAGAACACCGTGAAGCTGGGCGTCGATGCCGCCGCCGCCACCGCCGAGGCCGGTTACGACGCCGCCAGCGACGCGGGCGCGCAGCTTGACGCCGCCCTGACGCAGGACGCTAAGGTGCGCACCAGCGATGGCGAGCTTGTCGGCACCGTCCACAAGGCCGACTTGGCCGATGACATGGTGATGGTCGATCTCGACACGCAGATGGAGACTTCGATCGACGGCTCGACCGAACACGTGGTGATCAGCAAGAATGCCCTTGCCGTCGATGGTGACGGTCTGCGGGTCAACATGACCGAACAGGCGATGATCGACGCCATCAAGGCCAAGACCGCGTCGTAACGCGCGCGCCTGTCACGGCAGGAAAGTTCCAGGCGGTCGCCCCACCGGGCGGCCGCCTTTATTGGGCGCGGCGCTCAGCCGAAGACGAAATCGTCCTCGTCGATGGCTCCGAAGGCGCCTTCGACCGTGACCGAGCCGCCGCTCCAGGTGACCACGGCGTCGGGCCCTGCCGCGCTGATGGTCAGGTCGTCGAACTCGACCGTGCCGTTGAGGCGGATCGTGTCGATGCCGTCCTCGAAATCGGTGATCGTGTCGTGGCCGGTCGCCGTGTCGGTGTGGAAGACGAAGGTGTCGTCGCCGTTGCCGCCGGTCAGCTCGTCATTGCCGGCGCCGCCGACCAGCGTGTCGCGGCCGGTGCCGGCGTCGAGCGTGTCGTTGCCGGTGCCGCCGCGCATCATGTCGTTGCCCGGGCCGCCGTCGAGCAGGTCGTCGCCGCCGTCGCCATCCATCACGTCGTTGCCGTTGTTGCCCATGACCGTGTCGTCATCGGCGCCGCCCGCGATCGTGTCGTTGCCGTTCTGGCCCATGACGAGGTCCTGGCCGGCGCCGCCATCGAGCGTGTCCCAGTTGAAACCGCCCTTGAGGCTGTCGTTTCCGCCATCGCCATTCATGGTGTCGTCGCCGTTGTTGCCGGCGAGGAAATCGTTGCCGTCGCCGCCATGGATCACGTCGATGCCGTTCTGGCCGCGCAGTTCGTCGTTGCCGGCGCCCCCCTCGATCAGGTCGTCATCGGCGCCGCCCTTGATCAGGTCGTCACCGTCGCCGCCCAGCAGCGTGTCCTCGCCGCCGCGGCCGAGGATCTCGTTGTCGGCCGTGTTGCCGGTGACGTGGTCATCGCCATTGCCCATCGCGGCATTCTCGATGATCGTGCCGCGGGCGATGCCGAGATTGCCGACCAGGCCGCCGATATCGGAGAAATGCTCGGGCCGCAGGTCGAGCCGGTTGTCGGTGGGGCTGGGGCTGAGGTCGATCGTGTCGATGCCGCCCACGTCGTAGATCGTGGCCGCCAGCCCGTTGCCGGCAATCTCGTCCGGGGAAACCGGCACCCCGGCCAGCGCGGCGAAGACGGTCCCAAGATGCCCGCCCAGATTGGTGCCCGCGCCATAGATCGTGTCGCCCGCCGTCGCGCTGCCGGCGCCGGGGGCGCCGTATAGCGACTGGATGGCGATGATGTCGGCCATCATCACCGTGCCGAGAAAGGCGTAGGAGGCGGTCGTCGTCGGGTTCTCGGTCTGCGAGAAATAGGACATGACCGAGAGCTGCCAGCTGTCATTGGCAAAGACCTCGTCCCGCCCGTAGACGGCGCTGCCGTTGTAGTCACCCTGGTGCCCCAGCCCGAGCGCGTGGCCGATCTCGTGGACATAGGCCTGGTAGGCATAGGCGTCGATCGACGTGCCGTAGGTGTCGACCCAGTCCTGCGAGACGTTGACCCGCGAGGAGATGATCCGCCCGCCCGAGACGGTCGAGGTGGCGTAGGCGCCGCTGTCGTTGTCGTCGAAGGTGATGTCGGCCGCGCCCGTCACCTCCTGGAACTTGATATCCGCCGCCATTTCCCACGCGGCCAGGGCCATCCGCGCCAGTTCCTGCCCCTCGGGGGTCAGGGCGGTGATGTTGACGGTGATGACGTTGTCGGTCGAGGTGTCGAAGGACCGGCGGGTTGCGCCGTTATCCTGCCAGTAGCCGTCGGTCAGGTAGGCCGCCATCGTGTCGAGATCGGCCATTTCGACCGGACCGGACTCGTTGACCGAGATCCGGTAGGAGCCGCCATAGCTGTCCCGGTAGGAACCGGCGGAGACGTAATAGGTGCCCGAGACGCTGATCGTGACGGTGGCGAGCGACTCGAAGCCCGTGCCGCCGTCGTCATTGGCGGTCACGAGGTTGCCGTTGGCATCGTAGACCCGCAGGTAGGGATCGGAAAGCGTGCCATGGCCCGAGGGGCTTCCGGTGAGGGAAATATCGTAGGTGTGCCCGGCCTCCAGCTCGACCGCGACCCAGTCGCGGTCGCCCGCGGGGTTCAGCGTGCCCGAGAACGTGTCGCCGACCGCGATGGCATAGCCCGTGCCGGCCGTTGCCGGGGCATCGGTCGTCTCGACGACATTGGCGGCCGTGGGGCCAATTTCCTCGTCATCGACATGGCGGTGGTAAACGATCTGCATCCCCTGAGATCTCCCTGTTTTCGTCCCGTGGCCGAAGGGGATACTTCCGCCAGGTGACGAAAACAAGAAAACCTTGTGGCAGCGATCCAACACCGTTGCGTCAGGTTTGCGGCGCCTTCCGTCGGGTCACGGCGCGCCGACCAGGCCGGGGCTACCTGTCGGGCGTCGGCCCGCCCAGCGGCGGCGGGGCGCTCACCTCCCACAGGCCGCGCAGGAAATCGGCGTACATTCCGGGGCTTAGCGGCGCATCGCTGCTGTCGAGCGACACGTCGGGGCCGCGCGTCGGGCGGCCGTCCGGGCCTTCCTGCCAGTCGAGCCACCCGGTCAGGCGGGTGTCGCCCGTCCGGTTCGCCCCCAGCGTGATGAACAGATCGTGATCGCGCAGCGGCGGCATCGCCTCCCCCGGACCGATCCGGCGCAGGGCATGGCCGGGGGCGGCGCGGCCCAGCAGCTCGCGGAAGGCGCGGCAGAGATCCTCGGCGGTGTCGAACCCGGTCGGGCAGCGATAGGCCAGCAGCGGGCGGGCCATCTGGCCATTGTCGGATGTGTCGGATCGGTCGGCCATCGCTCCTCCGGCGCCAAAGCCCAGCAGGGCCATCAACAGCATCACTGCGGCATAGCGCGGGACGGCGGGGCGTTCAACGCCGGGGGCAGGGCGGGCGAGGGCGGATCTGGCGGTACGCATGGCAGGCCCTTGTCACCCGGCGCGCCGATTCGGTCGAGCCCCGGCGCCCGCGTGCCCTGCGAACGGGCCGCTTCCCGCTCAGGGCAGCCAGCCGCGCCGCCCGGCCGGTTCCAGCGACATCCAGTCGGGCCAGCCGACGAAGTATTCCACCGCGAAGACCGCAAGGCAGACCACGATGATCCCGAGCACCAGCTTGACCCGCTTTTCGCTCGGCGGGCGGTGGGCCCATTTCGCCATGCGGAACAGCCAGCGGGGGTTCATCCGGTGAACCGGACCTTGCCGATATGGGGCAGGTTGCGGTTCCGCTGGGCATAGTCGATGCCGTAGCCCACGACGAACTCGTCGGGGATCTCGAACCCGATCCAGTCGGCGGTGATCTCGGCCTCGCGGCGCGACGGCTTGTCGAGCAGCGCGATGGTCCGCAGCTTGCGCGGCTTGCGGCTCGACAACAGCGACAGCACGGCCGACAGCGTGTGGCCGGTGTCGACGATATCCTCGACCACCAGCACGTCGCGCCCTTCAATGTCGCCGCGCAAGTCCTTGAGAATACGCACTTCCCGGCTCGATTCCGTGGCGTTGCCGTAAGACGACGTTTCGATGAAATCCACCTCGACATTCATGTCGAGCTCGCGCGCGAGATCGGCGATGAACACGAAGGAGCCGCGCAACAGCCCCACCACCACCAGCTTTTCGGAGGTGGCGAACTCTGCCTTGATCTCTCCGGCGAGCTGTTCGATCCGGGCGGCGATCTCCTTGGCCGAGATCATGCGGTCGATGACATATGGCCGCTCTGTCATGGTATCCCCTTGATTTTCCGGTCGCAGTCTACGAAACAGCGGCCCACTGTCACGCGAAAACGGGGCCAGCCTGCCTATGCCATCCCATTCCGAGACCCGGACGATGCCGTACACCGCCCAGCAGATGTACGACCTCGTGGCGGATGTCGAGTCCTACCCCGAATTCCTGCCCTGGACCGCCGCCGCGCGCATCCGCAAGGTCACGCCCCGCGACGACGGCGCCCGGGTGATGGAGGCCGACCTGGTGATCAGCTTCAAGGTCTTCCGCGAGAAGTTCGGCAGCAAGGTGACGCTCTGGGACGAGGCCCGCGTGATCGAGACGGAATACCTAGACGGGCCGTTCAAGTACATGAAATCCAACTGGAAATTCGAAGAGGCCGAGGGCGGCTGCAAGGTGCATTTCGACGTGGATTTCGAGCTGCGCAACCGGCTTTTGCAATCGGCGTCGGAGTTCTTCTTCTACGAGGCGATGAAGCGCGTCGTGAAGGCGTTCGAGACCCGCGCGGCGGAGCTTTACGGGCATGGCTGAGCTGGCAGGGCGTTTCGCCGATTTCGCGCTGAACGGGCAACCGGACGAGGCGGCGCTTCAGGTGATGCGCCTGTCGCTGCTCGACTGGGCCGCGGTGGGGATCGCCGGGCAGGAGGAGCCGGTGTCGGTGCTGCTGCGCGAGCAGGCCGAGGCCGAGGGCGGCGCCGAGGAGGCCGCGATCTTCGGCAGCGCCGCCCGCGTGCCGGGGCGGATGGCGGCGCTGGTCAACGGCACGGTCAGCCACGCGCTCGACTACGACGACACGCATTTCGCCCATATCGGTCACCCCTCGGTGGCCGTGGTGCCCGCCGCGCTGGCCGCGGCAGAGTTCGCCGGGGCAGGCGGCATGGCGTTCCAGCAGGCCGCGCTGATCGGGGCCGAGGCCTCGGTGCGCATCGGCGTCTGGCTGGGGCGCGACCATTACCAGGCGGGCTTTCACCAGACCGGCACGGCGGGCGCCTTCGGCGCGGCGGTGGCGGCGGGCCGGCTTCTGGATCTCGACGCGGGGCAGATGCGGATGGCGCTGGGGCTGGTCTCGACCCGTGCCTCCGGTCTGAAGTCGCAATTCGGCACCATGGGCAAGCCGATGAACGCCGGCATCGCCGCTCAGAACGGGCTGGAAGCGGCGCTTCTGGCGCGGCGGGGGTTCGTCAGCAACCCCGCCGCCATCGACGGGCCGCAGGGTTTCGGGCCAACGCATCACGGCATGGCGGACGGTACGGGGCTCGACGGGCTGGGCACCGCGTGGCTCTTCCCCGGCGTGCATCACAAGTTCCACGCCTGCTGTCACGGGCTGCATGCCGCGCTCGAGGCGATCGGCACGCTGCCCGACACGCCCGACCCGATCGAGGCGATCACCGTGCATACCCATCCGCGCTGGCTGAGCGTGTGCAATATCGAGGCGCCGAAGACGGGGCTGGAGGCGAAGTTCAGCTATCGCGTGGCGCTCTCCATGGCGCTCTGCGGGCGCGATACGGCGCTGCTCGAGAGCTTCTCGGCCGAGACCTGCGCCGATGCCGAGATCGAGGAGATGCGCGCCCGGATCGAGGTGGAGGCGGACGAGGGCCTGAGCGAGATGCAGGCACGGGTGATCGTGACGCTGGGGGACGGGGTGACGCGCGAGCTCTATCACGATCTCGACGCCGATCCGGGGCTGAGCGTGCGCCGGCAGAAGGTGCAGGACAAGGCCGCGCGGCTGATCGGCGGCGACAGGGCCGGGGCGATCCGCGACGTGCTCGATCGGGCAGCGTCTCCGGAGGAGTTCGCGGCGCTGATCGCCGGCTGAGGGCTTAAGACAGCGCCTTGTCGAGCAGGGCCAGCGCGTGGTCGCGGGCGAGGGTGCGGACCGTGTCGCGCCCCTGTGCGCCGAATTCCTGCGTTTCCGTGCGGGTCGGTTGGCCCGCCATCGCCACGCCGAAGCAGACGCGCCCCTCGGGCTTGTGCTCCGATCCGCCGGGGCCGGCGATGCCGGTGATCGAGACGGTGAGCTGGGCGTAGGAGTTCTTGAGCGCGCCCTCGGCCATTTCGCGGGCGATCTCCTCGGACACCGCGCCGAACTCGGAAAGGGTGCGGGGTGAGATGTCGAGAAGCTCGATTTTCGCTTCGTTCGAGTAGGTTACGAAGCCACGTTCAACCACGTCGGACGATCCGGGAATGTCGGTCAGCGCCGCCGCCACCATGCCGCCGGTGCAGCTTTCGGCGGTGGCGATCTTCACGCCCCGGTTGCGGGCCTTTTCCAGCAATGCGCTCACTTTCATGCCATCACCCCGTGCGATATCGCGGCCAGGATCACCACGCCGATGGCGGCGAAGACCCCGGCGATCACGTCATCCAGCATCACGCCCGTCGCGTCGCCCTTCCGGTCGGCCCAGCCGATGGGGCCGGGTTTCCAGATGTCGAACAGGCGGAACAGCAGGAAGGCCGCGATCCAGCCGGGCCAGAGCGCGGTGAGCTCCGCCCCCACATGCGCGGCGCCGATCGAGACGGGCAGGAAGGCGATCCACTGGCCCACCAGCTCGTCGACGACGATCTCGGACGGGTCGTGGTTGTCGCTACCGTGGGTTTCCTTAGCTGTGGCCCAGAAGCCCATGATATAGAAGGCGATTATGGCGATGGCCAGAAGCAACGGACCGCCTGCGAGGTGAAGCCCCCAGGCCAGCGGCAGCGCCGCGAGCGAGCCCCAGGTGCCCGAGGCGGGCCGCATGTGGCCCACGTAGCAGACCGTGGCGATCAGGTGGCTGAGGCTCATTTCGGCACCAGTGTCACCGCCGCCTGCGCGGCGATGCCTTCCTCGCGGCCGGTGAAACCCAGCCGTTCCGAGGTGGTGGCCTTGACCGAGATCCGGTCGGGCGCCACCCCGGTGATCGCGGCCAGCGCCGCCTGCATGGCGGGTGCGTGCGGCGTGACCTTCGGCCGTTCGCAGACAAGAGTGACGTCCATGTTATTGATCCTGTAGCCTTTTTCCCCGGCAAGCGTGACGGCGTGAGACAGGAAGACATGGCTTTCCGCCCCCTTCCATTGCGGGTCGGTGGGCGGGAAATGCCGGCCGATATCCCCCTCCGCCAGCGCGCCGTAGATCGCGTCGGTCAGCGCGTGCATCCCCACATCGGCATCGGAATGCCCCTGCAACCCGCGCCCGTGGGGCACCGCCACGCCGCAAAGCATCACGTGGTCGCCCTCGCCGAAGCGGTGCACGTCGAAGCCGGTGCCGATCCGTATGTCCATGTCTCGCAAAATCCGTTCTGCCCGGGCGAAATCGCCCGCGTTGGTGATCTTGAGGTTGCGCTCGTCCCCCTCGACGATCTCTACCGCGATCCCGGCGGTGCGCGCCACCTCGACATCGTCGGCGGCATCGCCGGCATGCGCCCGGTGGGCGGCGAGGATGGTGTCGAAATCGAAGCCCTGCGGGGTTTGCGCGCGGTAGAGGCCGGTGCGGTCCTGCGTGCCGGTGACCTGGCCCCCGGCGCCCTGCCAGAGCGCGTCGGTCACGGGCAACGCCGGGGCGGCGGCCAGCGCGCCGCTTTCCAGTGCGGAAAGCACGCGGGCGATCAGGGTCGGGCGGACGCAACAGCGTGCGGCGTCGTGGATGAGTACAGTATCTATCCCGCTTTCCGCCAGAGATTCCAACCCGTTGCGCACCGAAGCTGACCTCGTTTCGCCACCAGCCACGACGCTCAGGCCCGCGCGCGGCGCGATCCGGTCCATTTCATCCGGGTGGAGCACCACCACGACGTGGCCCACCTGCGGCACCGCCTCGAAGGCCGCCAGCGTCCAGTCGATCACGCGCTTCTGGCCGAGGCCCTGCCATTGCTTCGGCAAGTCCCCCCCGGCACGGGTGCCGCGCCCGGCGGCGACGATGATGGCAGCGGTTGTCATGTGCCCTGATAGCGTGGCGGCGGCGGCGGTTGCAACAGACACCGCCCGCCGCCGTGCCGGCGCCCCGCGCGAGGCCGCGGGACGGTACATCCGGAAGGGGAGTTTACGCCGGGTTATCGTGGAGATATGCCTAAATAATAGGCATTGCGATCCGGCGGCCGGCTTTTATGCCCTTGAAATATTGTCCCTCCCGCAAGCCGACCGTAAATAGAGGGTACTGCACAAGGATTAAGCACGTGACCATTCGTCTGTCCGACAAGGCGCTGTCGCCCCAGGTGTTCCTTGCCCCCATGGCCGGGATCACCGACCTGCCGTACCGCAAGCTGGTGGCGCGATTCGGCGCCGGGCTGGTGGTGAGCGAGATGGTGGCGAGCCAGGAGATGGTGCAGGCCAAGCCCGGCGTCCGCGAGAAGGCCGAGCTGGGGCTGGAGCAGGCCGACACGGCGGTGCAGCTTGCGGGCCGCGAGGCGCACTGGATGGCCGAGGCCGCCAAACAGGTCGAGGGCAACGGCGCGAAGATCATCGACATCAACATGGGCTGCCCGGCGAAAAAGGTGACCTCGGCCAGCGGGACGGGCGCCAGCGGCTCGGCGCTGATGAAGGATCTCGACCACGCGCTCACGCTGATCGAGGCGGTGGTCGACGCAGTCAGCGTGCCGGTGACGCTGAAAACCCGGCTGGGCTGGGATGACAACCTGCTCAACGCGCCGGAGCTGGCCCGCCGGGCGGAGGCCGCGGGCGTGCAGATGATCACCATCCACGGCCGCACCCGCTGCCAGTTCTACAAGGGCCGGGCCGACTGGGCCGCGATCCGGGCGGTCAAGGAAGCAGTCAACGTGCCGGTGATCGCCAATGGCGACATCCTCGGTACGGAGGACGCAAAGGAAGCGCTGCGCCTCTCCGGCGCCGACGGCGTGATGATCGGGCGCGGGGCGCAGGGGCGGCCGTGGCTGCTGGCGCAGGTGGCGCACGAGATGGGAAGCGGCCCGGCGCCCGAGGTTCCGCAGGGGAAAGAACGCGAGGATATGGTCGCAACCCATTACGAAGACATGCTGAATTTCTACGGGGCAGAGCTTGGCACCCGCGTGGCGCGCAAGCATCTGGGCTGGTACATGGATGGCGCCGGCACCGGGCCCGAGCTGCGCAAGCGGGTGCTGACCAGCCGCGATGCGGGCGAGGTGCTGCGCCTTCTCCCCGACGCGCTGGCCGATGGCGAGAGGGTTGCCGCATGAGCGCCGACGACGCCATCTGGACCTCGCTGCCGGTGCCCGCGCTGGTGCTCGACGCAGACGACCGCATCGCCCGGATCAACCCGGCCGCCGAGGGCTTCCTGATGAGCTCGGCACGCGCCGTCACCGGCCAGCCGGTCTGGGACAAGCTGGCGGTCGATGCGCCCCTCGAGGAGGCGCTGGAACGTGCCCGCCGCGACGGCTCGCCGCTTTTCGTCAACGATGTCGACGTGGGCACGGGCGACCGGGCGCCGCTGCAATGCAACCTCCAGATCGCGCCGCTTACGGGCGAGGCGGGGCACATGGTGCTGCTGATTTCCCCGCGCGAGCTGGCCGGCCGGGTGAGCCAGGGGCAATCGGTGAAATCCGCCGCCCGCTCGGCCATCGGCATGGCCGAGATGCTGGCGCATGAAATCAAGAATCCGCTGGCCGGGATCACCGGCGCGGCACAGCTTCTGTCGATGAACCTCAGCAAGGACGACCTCGAGCTCACCGACCTGATCGTCAGCGAAAGCCGCCGCATCGTGGCGCTGCTGGAGCAGGTCGAGCAGTTCGGCAACGTCTCGGCGCCGCGGCTGCAGGCGGTCAACATCCACGACGTGCTCGACCGGGCGCGCCGCTCGGCCATCGTGGGTTTTGCCGCCGACATGACCGTGCTCGAGGATTACGACCCCTCGCTGCCCCTCGCGCTTGGCGATCCGGACCAGCTTCTGCAGGTGATCCTGAACCTGATCAAGAACGCGTCAGAGGCCGCCGGCAAGGCGGGCGGCACGATCCGGCTGCATTCCTATTACGAACAGTCGCTGCGCGTGCGCCGTGGCGCGGGCAAGGGCAAGACACTGCCCCTGCAGGTGGAAGTCATAGATGACGGCCCGGGCCTGCCGCCCGAGATCGCGGCGGAGGTGTTCGAACCCTTCGTCTCGGGCCGCGAGAACGGCACCGGGCTGGGGCTCGCGCTGGCGGCCAAGATCATTTCGGACCATGACGGCTGGATTTCCGTCTCGTCCGTACCCGGGCGGACCGTGTTCCGCATATCGCTGCCGCTGGCGCCCAAGGAGATGGAGGAAGACTGATGGATGGTACTGTACTGGTTGCCGATGACGACCGCACGATCCGCACGGTTCTGACGCAGGCGCTGACGCGGGCGGGCTGCAAGGTGCACGCGACAAGCTCGCTGACCACGCTGATGCGCTGGGTGGGCGAGGGCAAGGGCGACGCGGTGATCACCGACGTGATGATGCCCGACGGGAACGGGCTGGAAATGCTGCCCAAGATCTCGCAGGACCGGCCCGGCCTGCCGGTGATCGTGATCTCGGCGCAGAACACGATCATGACGGCGATCCAGGCGGAAGAGGCGGAGGCCTATGACTACCTGCCCAAGCCCTTCGACCTGCCGGACCTGATGAAGCGCACCGCGCGCGCGCTCGATTCCCGCAGCCGCGCCGCCCACCAGGCCGAGGTCGAGGACAAGCCGGACGAGCTGCCGCTGATCGGGCGGACGGCGGCGATGCAGGGGCTGTATCGCGTCGTTGCCCGGCTGATGAACACCGACCTGCCGGTGCTGATCACCGGCGAGTCGGGCACCGGCAAGTCGCTGATCGCGCGGGCGATCCACGACTTCTCCGACCGGCGCACGCTGCCGTTCGTGACCGTGACGCCCGCCGACCTGGCCGACCTGGAAGGGCCGTCGAAGGTGATGGCGCGCGCGAAGGGCGGCACCGTGGTGCTGGACGAGGTGGGCGACCTCGATACCGCCGCGCAGGCCCGCGTGGTGCGGATGATGGATGCGCCGGGCGATCACGTGCCGCGCTTCATGGCGACAAGCCTCGGCCGGCTGGCCGATCGGCTGGAGGCGGGCGAGCTGCGCGAGGATCTCTATTACCGCCTGTCGGGCGCCGTGGTCGAGGTGCCGGCGCTGCGCTCGCGGGTCGATGACATCCCGCTGCTGATCGAGCATTTCATGGCCCGCGCCGAGCGCGACGGCCAGCCCGCCCGGCACCTGTCTGCGGACGCGATGGAGCTGATGCGCGCCTATAGCTGGCCCGGCAACGTCCGCCAGCTGGAAAACATGGTGCAGCGAATCGGCCTGACCGCCCGCGGGGTCGAGATCACCCGCGGGGAGGTCGAGGCGGTGATCGGCAATCAACCGGAAGCGGCGCCCGTCGTCGGCACCGGCGGCGGCGAGAGCCTGTCGGATTCCGTCGCCCGCCACCTGCGCCGCTATTTCGACCTGCACGGCACCCAGCTGCCACCGCCGGGCCTCTATGCCCGGATTCTGAAGGAATTGGAGCTTCCGCTGATCGAAATCGCGCTGGACGCCACCAGCGGCAACCAGGCGAAATGCGCCGACCTGCTGGGCATCAACCGCAATACTTTGCGCAAGAAGATTACCGACCTTGATATTCGCGTGACACGCCGCCGCAAGTTGATGTAAAACTGCAACATCTGGTGTGGCCAATTGGGGCCACAGTGCTGACGGTGCCCGAACCAGGACCAGATATGGGGGGTGACCGCAGCAACATAACAACCTGATGGGGGGCGTCCGTGGCGACCCGGACACGCAGATTCTCGTGGGATACGGTCAGCCGCCTTCGGCGCCTCCGCCGCGTGCAGACGGCGGCGACCTTCGGTCTCGTGGTGCTGGGGCCGGTGCTGGCGCTGGTGACCTACCTGGTGATGGGCCCGCTCGACCAGGGCGCGTCGTCCAACATCCTGCGCATCGTGCTGCTGAGCGACCTGGTCTACGTGATCATGATCGCGGCGCTGGTGATGCAGCAGCTCATGCAGATGATCGCGGCGCGGCGCCGGCGCTCGGCGGGCTCGCGCCTGCACCTGCGGCTGACCGGCGTCTTCGCCATCATGGCGCTGGCGCCGACGATCACCGTGGCGGTCTTTGCCACGCTCTCGGTCAACATGGGGTTGGAGGCGTGGTTCTCCGACCGGGTGGGCCGGGTGGTCGACAACTCGGTCGCCGCCGCCCAGGCCTACGAGGACGAGCACCGCCGCGACCTCGTCACCGATGCCCAGGCGCTGGCCTCGGTCATCAACGCCACCAAGCGCGCGGCGGTCTTCATCGACGACGGCCAGATCCGGCAGGTCCTGTCGCGCGGCCAGCGGGAAATCCAGCGCGGGTTGCGCGAGGCCTTCGTGATCGACGGCACGGGCGAGATCCGGGCGCGCGGCGAACGCTCCTACCTCTTCGACTACGAACAGCCCAGCCGCGAACAGATCACGCAGGCCGACGAAACCGGCGTGCTGGTGATCCAGGACTGGGACAACAACGAGTTCCGCGCGCTGATGCCGCTCGAGGAAATCCCCGACCGGTATCTCTATGTCAGCCGCAATGTTGATGGCGCCATCCTCAACCTGCTGGACGACACCAAGGAAACCGCCCGCTTCTACGAACAGCGCGAAAGCGAGCGGGGGCGGGTGCTGTTCGAGTTCGGGCTGCTCTACCTCGGCTTTGCCGTGATCCTGATCCTTGCGGCGATCTGGCTGGGCATGTGGTTCGCCGAGCGGCTGTCGCGGCCCGTGGGCCGGCTGACCAGCGCGGCGCAGCGGGTGGGCGAGGGCGATCTCGACATCCGCGTGCGCGAGGAAGGCGGCGGCGACGAGATCGCGATGCTGTCGACCTATTTCAACCAGATGACCCGCCAGCTGAAGGGCCAGCGCGAGCGGCTGCTGGCCAACACCCAGCAGATCGAACGCCGGCGGCGGCTGTTCGATTCGGTGCTGGGCTCGGTCTCGTCGGGCGTGGTGGGGCTCGATGCCAAGGGGCGCGTCGCCTTCGTCAACCGCGCCGCCGAGCGGCTGCTCGACTGGCACGACGACCAGCAATCGCTGGAGCTGAGCTATGCCGTGCCCGAGTTCGGGCCGCTTTTCGACCGCCTCAAGGCCAGCGCCTCGGGCTTCGTGCAGGAAGAGATCAAGGTCAGCCGGGGCGCGCGGATGGAAAACCTGCTGGTGCGCATGTCGACGCGGCGCACCGAGCAGGGCAAGCGCGAGGGCTACGTGGTGGCCTTCGACGACGTCACCGACCTTGTCGCCGCCCAGCGGATGGCGGCCTGGGGCGACGTGGCCCGCCGCATCGCCCACGAGATCAAGAACCCGCTCACGCCCATCAAGCTGTCGGCGGAACGGATTAACCGCAAGTTCGGCAAGGTCCTGACCGATGACCAGAAGGACAGCCTCGAACAGCTGACCGGCGTGGTGATCCGCCAGACCGACGATCTGCGCCGCATCGTCGACGAGTTCTCGAAATTCGCCCGGATGCCCGAGCCGCAGACACGGCAGGAAGACCTGATGAGCCTTCTGCGCGAGGCGGTGCTGCTGCAGGAGGCGGGCCAGCCCGACGTGCAGTTCGAGACCGACATGCCCGAGGGCGCGGTCTGGGCCGATCTGGATGCCACGATGATCAGCCAAGCGCTGACCAACCTGATCAAGAACGCCGGCGAAGCGATTGAAAGCCTTCAGGAAAAGGGCGCGCCCGATGGCCACCGGCCGACCATCCGCATCAGCGGCGAGATGACCGGCGAGGAGGCGGTGATCCGCATCGCCGACAACGGCATCGGCCTGCCCGAGGACCGCTCGCGCCTGTTCGAGCCATATGTCACCACGCGCGAGAAGGGCACCGGCCTCGGCCTGCCCATCGTCAAGAAGATCATCGAGGAGCATGGCGGCCTCCTGACGCTGGAAGACGCCCCGGCCTTCGAGGAGGGCGCCCATGCCGGGGCGATGGCGGTCATCCGGCTGCCGGTCCTTGCCACGGCGCAGGCCACCGACCAGAACAGACAAGCGGTATGAGGTTCAAATGAGCGATATTCTGATCGTTGACGACGAAAGAGACATCCGGGAACTGATCTCCGACATCCTCGAGGACGAGGGCTTCACCACCCGCCTTGCCGGCAATTCCGACGAGGCGATGGCCTCGATCGGGCAGGAGCCGCCGGCGCTGCTGATCCTCGATATCTGGCTGAAAGACAGCAACATGGACGGGATCGACATCCTCAAGACCGTCAAGCGCGACTATCCGGACGTGCCCGTCGTCATCATCTCGGGCCACGGGAATATCGAGATCGCCGTCGCCGCCATCAAGCAGGGCGCCTACGACTTCATCGAGAAGCCGTTCAACATCGACCAGTTGCTCGTCGTCATCCGCCGCGGCATGGAAACCAGCCGCCTGCGCCGCGAGAACATCGCGCTCAAGCGCCGCGGGGCCGAACCCTCGGAGATGCTCGGGCAAAGCCCCGCCTTCCGCACGCTGGTCAGCCAGCTCGACAAGGTCACCAAGTCGAACGGGCGGGTGATGCTGACCGGGCCCGCCGGCTGTGGCAAGGAACTGGCCGCCCGCTATATCCACGCCCATTCCAACCGCGCCGACGGGCCGTTCGTCTCGGTCAGCTGCGCCTCGATCGAGCCCGAGCGGATGGAGGAGGTGCTGTTCGGCCGCGAAAGCGACGAGCGCGGCGTCGAGCCGGGCCTGCTGGAAGAGGCCAATGGCGGGGTGATCTATTTCGACGAGGTGGCCGACATGCCGCTCGGCACCCAGTCGAAGATCCTCCGCGTGCTGGTCGACCAGACCTTCCTGCGCGTCGGCGGCTCGGACAAGGTGCAGGTCGACCTGCGCGTCATCTCCTCGACCTCCCGCAACCTCGAGGCGCAGATCGAGGCCGACCGCTTCCGCCGCGAGCTCTATCACCGGCTGAACGTGGTGCCGATTTCCGTGCCCAGCCTCGAGGAACGGCGCGAGGACGTGCCCGACCTCGCCAACCATTTCATCGAGGTGCTGAACCGCGAGCAGGGCCTGCCGCTGCGCAAGATCAGCGGCGAGGCGAGCGCGCTTCTGCAGACGATGAGCTGGCCCGGCAATGTCCGCCAGCTGCGCAACGTGATCGAGCGGGTGCTGATCCTTGGCGACAGCAGCGGCGAGATCGGCGCCAAGGAACTTCCCGGTGAATCCCAGGGCCCGGTCGACGAGGGGCGCGTGGTGCTGTCGGGCACCGTGGCCACCATGCCGCTGCGCGAGGCGCGCGAGGCGTTCGAGCGGGAATACCTGCTGACCCAGATCAACCGCTTCGGCGGCAATATCAGCCGCACCGCCGAATTCGTCGGCATGGAGCGCAGCGCGCTGCACCGCAAGCTGAAGAGCCTCAGCGTGGTGACCGGCAACAAGGGCGTGAAACACTCCGAGGAGCAGGAGGCCGGGTAGGGGCGCGCCGCCGGCCAGCCCCCTCCGCCCGCGCCGCTACGCCGGGATCAGCGGCTTGCGGTTCTTCACGTGCCGCGCGACCAGCCGGTCGATGGTGGCCCCCTTCGCCCGGATCGGCCGGGCCGGCCCGCGCCCGGCGCCGCGCAGCAGGGCCCAGGCGGTCCGGCCCCGCCCCGACAGCGCCAGCCCGGCCCGTTCGGCCCGCAGCAGGGTTTCACAGGGCAATCCCTCGGCAAAGACGATCTCGTGGCGGCGGCAGAGCAGGTGATGGTATCGCACCGGCCCCTCCGGGCTGACCTGCGCCACGCCGGGCAGGCCGGTCAGCTTGATCGCCGGCACCAGCACCTCGGCCGTGCCGAACATCCGCGCGGCGATCCTCGAGCGCAGCCAGATCCGGTGCTGGGGCGAGACATACAGATCCCGCGCCGGCCGTCCGGGCCTCAGCGCGCCCCGGCCGATCCGCACCGGCCGGAGACGCGGGTCGGCCGCCAGCGCCTCGGGCGCAAGGGTGCGCGCGCTGGTCCACAGGACGGCCTGCGCGCCCCGGTCCATGGTAGCGACCCGGTCGTTGGGCCGCAGGGTTTCGACGGCCCGCGGGCCCTCGGGCGTGTCGATCAGCGTGCCGGCGCAGAAGCAGATCACGGTCTGCGCGTTGTTCTGCTCGACATCTATCATCACGTCGTCGCCCGCCGGGTCATAGTCGAGGTCGCCGGTCGTGAGCGACGTGATCCCCGCCACGTCGCCCAGGCTGTCATCCATAACCGCGAAGTAGCGCGTCTCGCCGCCGCCGGTGGGCGAGGCCACGATGAAGACGATATCGCTGTCATCGCCGTTGCCCGCGATCGTGCCGGTGCTGCCGTCCGACAAGGTATAGGTGACATCGCCGCCCGAGCTGCCCGTCGGCGTGACAAGCTCGATGCTGTACTCGACCCCGTCGATCGTCAGCACGCCGTTATCGGCATCCTGGGTCTCGTTCAGCTCGCCGATATGGGTGGCGCTGTTGCCGGTCTCGTTGTCGGAATAGGTGGCGTTGTCCACCACGCCGTGGATCGTGCCGCCGCCGGTGCCCTCGACCGTGAAGGTGGTGTTCACGGTGATGCCGGAAATCTCGATCAGGTCGGGAATCGGAGTGTTGTCTGCGCCCATGCTGTCGCCCTTCGGATGGTTCGGTGTCGAAACCGAAGCCGTATCGGGGCAGGGGGCGCTCTCGGGGCGGAGATCGTGGCAAAGCGGTGGAAAATGGTGACAAGTCGACGGGGTTGGGGGGCAGGGTGGCCGTTGCGCGCCTCACAACATCTGGCGTGCCCCCGCACCGCACGCCACATCAACCAAGGCGCGGGCGGTCATTCGCACCGACGCGATACCGACAAAATACCGACGTTATACCGACATCGGAAACCCAGCAAAATCAGGCCATTAACCCCGATTCGCCGCCATTCGTCGGGAACCGCCCGTCAATACACCGCCAACGGCGCCCCCGGAGAGCCGGTCGCCCCCCTGATCGGCACCGGTGCGAAGATATAGGCGAATTCCGAGATTTCGGCGTCGATCAGCCGCTCGCTTTCCACGTTGTCATGCAGCAGGATCCCGTGTTTCTGGGTCAGCGCCAGCGACACCGGGAAATCCCGCTCGGGCCCTTCTTTCACGGGCTGCACCCCCACCGTCCAGGCATCCGTCGCCACCAGCGCCACCTCGCGCTCGATCAGCCATTCCGCCACCTCCAGCCCGATGCCCGGCGCGCCGGAGAGGTAGGTGTCATTGTCCGCGATCCAGTGCCGCCCCCAGCCGGTATGGAACACCACCGCGTCGCCATTTCCGGGCTCGTTCACCCCGAACCAGTCGAGCGCCTTCTCGATATCGGCCACGGTGATCTCCTGTCCCGCCGCCATCGGCCCGCCGTTCACGGTGACCATGTCGATCAGGATGCCGCGGGTGAAGATGGGCTTGAGATGCTCCACCCCGGCCTCTCCGGGGCCGTCCTTCGGGGCCACCTCGTCGGGGGTGAAGCCATTGAAAAAGCGGGGGTCTTCGCCGCCGGTGCCGGTATGACCCAGCCCCTCGAGATAGGTGCCGGCGGTCAGCGGGGCGGATAGCGTGGTCTCGATCCGGGTGGAGGTGACGCCACGGCTGGTCGTCCGGCTGAGCGCGTAATCCTGCCCGGGCCCCAGCGGCATCTCGGGCCGGTATTCCCGGCCAAGCGGGATCACGCGGCCCCGGCGGATGATGTTCGCGGCCTCGATGGCGTTCAGCTCGGTCATCAGCACCGACGCCCCGGCCTTGTTCGGCAGGCCCAGCGGCCCGCTTCCCTCCTCCTGCGCCGCCGGGGGCAGGGCCGCCAGGCACAGCGCCGCGCTGGCGGTGATCAACAGGCGTGTCATCGGCAATGTCCTTCTCCGACCGTTTCGCTCTGGCTTCACTAGACCGCAGCCGACCGCCACGGATCAACCGGAAATCCGCGCCGCGCCCGGAGGCCGGGGCCGGGCGCCAAAGGCAATTGACCCCCATCCCCCCTTCTGTCATTCAAAAACCCCGACGACAGCTCAAGGTGCGTCCATGAAGGTCATCATCTGCGGGGCCGGCCAGGTGGGCTGGCAGATCGCCCGCCATCTGAGCGGCGAGAAGAACGACGTGACGGTGGTGGACAACAACGCCGACCTCGTCCGCCGGGCCGCCGAGACGCTGGACGTGCAGGGCATCAACGGCTTCGCCAGCTATCCGGACGTGCTCGACCGCGCCGGCGCGCGGGATGCCGACATGATCATCGCCGCCACCTATTCGGACGAGGTGAACATGGTCACCTGCCAGGTGGCGCACTCGGTCTTCGCCATCCAGCGCAAGATCGCCCGCCTGCGCAGCCAGTCCTACCTGGATGCCATCTATTCCGACCTCTACCGCCGCGACCACATGCCGATCGACGTGGTGATCAGCCCCGAGCGCGAGGTGGCCGACGCCGCCCTGCAACGGCTGGCCGCGCCCGCCGCCTTCGACACCGAGATGTTCCTCGGCAACAAGGCCCAGCTCATGGGGCTCAGGCTGGAAGAGGATTGCCCGGTGCTCAACACGCCGCTCAGGCAGTTGAACGACCTCTTCTCGACCCTGCGCGTGGTGGTGATCGGCATCCGCCGCGACGGGCGGCTTTTCGCGCCGGAGGCGGGCGACCAGCTTTTCGCCCATGACGAGGCCTATGTCTTTGCCCCGGTCGAGGATATCCCCCGCACGCTCGAGGTGTTCGGCAAGTCCGACCACAAGCAGGAGCGGCTGGTCATCGTCGGCGGCGGCAATATCGGCCTCGCCGTGGCGCAGTCGCTGGAAAAACGCGGCCGCAAGGCCCGCACCAAGATGATCGAGCGCGACCGCCGCAGCGCCGAACGCGCGGCCGATGCGCTGGAGCGGACCATCGTGCTCAACGGCGACGGGCTCGATTCGACCCTGCTGGCCGAGGCGGGCGTCTCGCGCGCCGACGCCATCCTCGCGGTGACCGACGATGACAAGACCAACATGCTGGCCTCGGTCCGGGCCAAGGCCGAGGGCTGTGCCTATGCCATCGCGCTGATCAACGACCCGACGCTGCTGCCGCTGATGGAGCCCTTGGGGATCGACGCCTATATCAACCCCCGCGCCACCACCGTCAGCTCGATCCTGCGCCACATCCGGCACGGCCGGGTGCACGCGGTCTATTCGATCGGCGATGCCGAGGCCGAGGTGATCGAGGCCGAGGTCATGTCGACCTCCAACATTGCCGGCGCCGCGATCCGGGATATCGACTTTCCCGAGGGCGTGCTGGTGGCGGGCGTGCTGAAGGACGGCGAGATCGTCAAACCCACCGGCGGCATGCGGATCGAGGCGGGCGACGTGGTGGTGATGTTCGCGCTGGCCGCCGACGTGGCACGGGTCGAGCAGCTGCTGCAGGTCTCGATCGATTTCTTCTAGATGGCGATGACCCCGGGCGAGCGCATCCTGAGCCTACCGCTGATCCTGTTGCTGACGGGGATCTTCTCGATCGCGATGTTCGTCCCCGCCCTGCACGCGCTGGTGAACGAGGATCACACCATCGCCCGGTCCTTCTTCTATTCCGGGCTGCTGGGGCTGACGCTGATCTTCGTGATCGGGCTGGCGATGACCGGGCGGGACCGGCGCGACAGCTCGGACCTGCAGAACCTGCTATCGCTGTTCCTGAGCTACACTTTGCTGCCCGTCTTCCTGGCCTTGCCGTTCTACGAGGGGCTGGGCACCACCACCTATCTCAACGCCTACGTGGAAATGGTCTCGTCGCTGACCACCACCGGGGCCACGCTGTTTTCCGAGCCGGGGCGGCTGACCGGCAGCCTGCACCTGTGGCGCGGGCTGGTGGGCTGGCTGGGCGGGCTGCTGGTCTGGATCTCGGCGGCGGCGGTGCTGGCGCCCCTGCACCTCGGCGGGTTCGAGGTGACCGCCCGGGCCGAGCCGGGGCAGGACGTGCAGCGCCTCGATCGGTTCCGCCGGGCCAGCTCGGCGCGCCGCATCGCCCAGTTCACGGCGCATCTCTTCCCGGTCTACACGGGGCTGACGGCGGCGATCTGGCTGCTGCTGCTGATCGCCGGCGACCGGCCGCTGGTGGCCACGATGCATGCCATGTCGACCATGGCGACAAGCGGCATCACCCCGCTGGTGGGCGTGCCCGAGGCGCAGAGCGGGATCGCAGGCGAGGCGATCATCTTCCTCTTCATGCTGTTCGGCCTGTCGCGGCTGACCTTCTCGTCCGACACGATCACCACGTCGCAGACCGGCCTGTGGGGCGACCCGGAATTCCGCATCGGCATCGCGCTGGTGGTGGGTGTGCCGCTGATCCTGTTCCTGCGGCACTGGGCGGCGGCCTTCGACGTGGACGAGATTGAGAACTTCTCCGAGGCGGTCTCGGCCCTCTGGGGGGGGATGTTCACGGTGCTGTCCTTCCTGACGACCACGGGGTTCGAAAGCGCCGCGTGGGACCAGGCGCGCGGCTGGTCGGGGCTGGGCACGCCGGGGCTTATCCTGATGGGGCTGTCGGTGGTGGGCGGCGGTGTCGCCACCACGGCGGGCGGGGTCAAGCTGTTGCGGGTCTACGCGCTCTATCTCAGCGGGCGGCGCGAGATGGAGAAGCTGGTGCATCCCTCCTCGATCAGCGGGGCGGGGCAGGCCAGCCGCCGCATCCGGCGCGAGGGCGCCTTCATCGCCTGGATCTTCTTCATGCTCTTCGCGCTGTCGCTGTCGTCGATCACGGTGATCTTCGCGGGGCTGGGGCTCGATTTCGAATCCGCCATCGTGATGGCCATCGCCGCGCTCTCGACCACCGGGCCGCTGACGCAGATCGCCGCCGAGACGCCGATCAACCTGCTTCAGCTCGGCGCGCCGGCAAAGATGGTCTTTGCCGCCGCCATGGCGCTCGGGCGGCTTGAAACGCTGGCCATCATCGCGCTCTTCAATCCCTCGCTGTGGCGCTATTGATACGGGCCGTGCGATTGCCCCTTGCAACGGGTTGAATTTTAGGGTGGAAACTCGGACCGTGCCACTTCATACTCCGCCGAGGGAGAGGGACGCGCCGATCCGCGGCGTCGCAAGAACAAAGGCAATATTACGATGGCGACAGATCGACAAAATCTGCAGGACGCATTTCTGAATCAGGTCCGCAAGACGAAGATTCCGGTGACCGTTTTCCTGATCAACGGGGTCAAGCTTCAGGGCGTGATCACCTGGTTCGACAATTTCTGCATTCTTCTGCGCCGGGACGGTCAGTCGCAGCTTGTCTACAAGCACGCGGTCTCGACCATCATGCCGTCGCAGCCGGTGAACCTGTATGACGGCGATGACGCGTCGTCCTGAGACGGGGCCTGACGACAGGGCCCGCACGGGGGCTGAGTGACCCAGACCGAGACCGACGCCACCCGCGCCTGGGTGGTGCATCCTGACATTCCCGGGGACGCCGACGCGCGTGACCCGGCCTACGCGCTGGACGAGGCGGTGGCGCTGGCCCATGCGCTGCCGGGGCTCGACGTGTGCGGCTCGAACGTGGTGCGCCTGCGCCAGCCGCATCCGGGCACGCTGTTTTCCAAGGGCAAGCTGGAAGAGCTGCGCACGCTGATCCAGGCCGAGGAGGTCGAGCTTCTGCTGGTCGACGGGCCGGTGACACCGGTGCAGCAGCGCAACCTCGAGAACGACCTGAAGGTGAAGCTTCTCGACCGGACCGGCCTGATCCTCGAGATCTTCAGCGACCGCGCGGCCACCCGCGAGGGTGTGCTGCAGGTCGAGATGGCGGCGCTCAGCTACCAGCGCACCCGGCTGGTGCGCGCCTGGACCCACCTGGAACGCCAGCGCGGCGGATTGGGCTTCGTCGGCGGCCCCGGCGAAACCCAGATCGAGGCCGACCGCCGCGCCATCGACGAACAGCTCGTGCGCCTGAAACGCCAGCTCGAGAAGGTGGTGAAAACCCGCAGCCTGCACCGCGCCGCCCGCGCCAAGGTGCCGTTCCCGATCGTGGCGTTGGTGGGCTATACCAACGCCGGCAAGTCGACGCTCTTCAACCGGATGACCGGGGCCGACGTGATGGCCAAGGACATGCTGTTTGCCACGCTCGACCCGACGATGCGCAAGATCGAACTGCCCGGTAACGGACCGGAAGTCATTCTGTCGGACACGGTGGGCTTCATCTCGAACCTGCCGACCGAGCTGGTCGCGGCCTTCCGCGCCACGCTCGAGGAGGTGACGGCGGCGGACCTGATCGTGCATGTGCGCGACATCTCGCACCCCGAGAGCGAGGAACAGGCGGACGACGTGGCCGCCATCCTCGACAGCCTCGGGGTCAACAAGGAGGTGCCGCAGCTCGAGCTCTGGAACAAGGTCGACCGGGTCGATTCGGAGGCGCGGCCGGTGCTCGAGAATCGCGCCGCCCGTTCAGACGATGTTTACCTTTTGTCGGCGGTGACCGGCGAGGGGATCGACGCGGTGGTCGAGGCGATCAAGGACCGGATCGCCGGCGTGACGATGCTCGAGACCCTTCACCTGGGCTTCGACGACGGCCGCCGCCGGGCATGGCTCTTCGACAAGGGGCTGGTCGAGGACGAGACCCAGGACGAGGACGGCTATCACCTCACGGTGCGCTGGAACGCGCGCCAGGCGGCCCAGTTCGCGGGGCTCTGATCCTTTTCCGTCACGCTGCCGTGATGGGGCTTGGCAAGGCGGGCAGGGCATGCCTATCTAGGGGTTGACCGATCGGTTAAGGATATCACCCCATGGCCAAGACTTTCGCCGAACTCGCCTTCACCCCCGCCGTGCGCAAGATGCAGGAGGCGCAGGGCTCTGCCCGCATGTATGACCGGATGCTCGACCCCGAGGCGGCGCGCGGCGACCGGCTTGGCCCGGACGAGGCGCGCTTCATCGGCCTGCGCGACGGCTTCTACCAGGCCACGGTCGGCGAGACCGGCTGGCCCTATGTCCAGTTCCGCGGCGGCCCGCGCGGCTTTCTCAAGGTGCTGGACGACAGGACCATCGCCTATGCCGATTACCGCGGCAACCGCCAGTATATCAGCGACGGCAACCTCGCCGGCGATGACCGGATCGCCATGATCCTCGTCGACTATCCCAACTCGGCCCGGATCAAGATCCTCGGGCGGGCACGGCTGTCGGACGACCCCGAGCTGATCGCCCGGCTGCGCGACGACGGCTACCGCGCCCGCGTGGAACGGGCGGTGGTGATCACCGTGGAAGGCTTCGACTGGAACTGCCCCCAGCACCTGCCCGTGCGCCTGACGGTCGAGGAGCTGGAGCCGGTGCTGGCCCCCATCCGCACCGAACTGGCCGAGCTTCGCGCCGAGAACGCGGCGCTGAAGGCAAGGTTGGCGGAATAGGGGCGCTGCCCCGCCGCGCCTCCGGCGCGACTCCCCGGGATATTTTCAGCCAGAAGAAGCGGGGGCGGAATACCGGGCTTCTTCTTGGTTCAAATATCCCCGCCGGAGGCTCCCAAAAAGGGCGTCTGTACCGAGGGCCGCAGGTCAGGTGGCCCGGTCCCGGTAATGCCGCAGCACGTAGAGCCGGATGGCCGAGGCGAGGCCCATCTCGGTGCCGCGGGCCGCATCGATCTCGGCGGCCAGCGCGTTGATCGGCTGGCCCTGCTCGGCGGCGATGGTGCGGAAAGCCTCCCAGAACTCGGTTTCGAGCGAGACGCTGGTGCGGTGCCCGCGCAGGGTGAGCGAGCGCTTGACGGGGCGGTGGCTCATGTCTCGCGCTTGTGGCCGTCGAGATGTTTGTCCGCCTTGTCGGCGGCGGCGCCGTCGCGGGCCTTCTCGGCCTTCGTCCGGCCGAATTTCACCGCGTTCTCGTCGGCCCGGGCGCGTTTTTCCGCCCGGGCCTTGTCCTTGCGGACCCGGTTCAGGTTGACCGGCTTGCCGCTCATTTCGGCCCGATCATCTGTTCCGGCCGGACCACGCGGTCGAAGGTTTCGGCGTCGACGAAACCCAGCGCGATGGCCTCTTCCTTCAGCGTGGTGCCGTTCTTGTGCGCGGTCTTGGCGACCTTGGTGGCGTTGTCGTAGCCGATCTCGGGCGCCAGCGCCGTGACCAGCATCAGCGACTCGCGCATCAGCTTCTCGATCCGCTCGCGGTTGGCATCCAGCCCGTCGATCAGGTTGTCGGTGAAAGCCGAGGCCGCATCGCCCAAAAGCTGCATGGATTGCAGCACGTTATAGGCCATCATCGGCTTGTAGACGTTGAGCTCGAAATGGCCCTGGCTGCCGGCAAAGCCCACGGCGGCGTCGTTGCCCATCACATGCGCGCAGACCTGGGTCAGCGCCTCGCATTGCGTGGGGTTCACCTTGCCCGGCATGATCGAGGAGCCGGGCTCGTTCTCGGGCAGGATCAGCTCGCCCAGTCCGCAGCGGGGCCCGGAGCCGAGGAAGCGAATGTCGTTGGCGATCTTGAAGAGGCTCGCGGCCACGGTCTTGAGCGCACCGGAGATCTCGACCATGGCGTCATGCGCGGCCAGCGCCTCGAACTTGTTGGGGGCGGTGACGAAGGGCAGGCCGGTGATCTCGGCCATGTTGGCGGCGACCGCCTCGTCCCAGCCCTGCCGCGTGTTGAGCCCGGTGCCGACGGCGGTGCCGCCCTGGGCCAGCTCGTAGATCCGCACCAGCGCCCCGCGGACCCGTTCGATCCCCATGGCGACCTGGTGGGCGTAGCCCGAGAATTCCTGGCTGAGCGTGAGCGGCGTGGCGTCCTGCGTGTGGGTGCGGCCGATCTTGATGATGCCGTCGAACTGCACCACCTTCTGTTCCAGCGCCACCTGCAGCTTGGCCAGCCCCGGCAGCAGCACGTTATGCGCCGTGGTGGCGGTGGAGATGTGCATGGCCGTTGGGAAAGTGTCGTTCGAGGACTGCCCCATGTTGCAGTGATCGTTGGGGTGGACGGGATCCTTGCTGCCCATGGTGCCGCCCAGGATCTCGATCGCGCGGTTGGCGATCACCTCGTTGGCGTTCATGTTGGATTGCGTGCCCGACCCCGTCTGCCAGACCACCAGCGGGAAGTTGTCGTCGAGCTTGCCGTCGATCACCTCGCCCGCGGCCTCGATGATGGCATCGGCCAGCTTGGCGTCGAGCGTGCCCTGCGCCTTGTTGGCCATGGCACAGGCCTTCTTGATGACCCCCAGCGCGCGGACCACCGCCACCGGCTGCTTTTCCCAGCCGATGGGGAAGTTCATGATCGAGCGTTGCGTCTGCGCGCCCCAGTACTTGTCGGCGGGCACCTCGAGAGGGCCGAAGCTGTCGGTTTCGGTGCGGGTGTCGGTCATTCGGGGGCTCTCCTGAATACGGTTCGCCCCCGTCATACCCAAGTGGCGGGAAAGTTCAATGCGTGCGCCGGCGGAAGACGAAAACCCGCGCGGGCGGCAGGTTGACCCAGACGGTGCCGCGTTTCTCGACCGAGAGACCCAGCTCGCGCTGCATCTCGGCCGAGATGGGCGGGTTGGGGCTGTAGGTGATCTGGGTGAAGAACCCCTCGGGCTTCATCAGGCGGAAGGCCGGGCCCACCACCTCGCGCTGGATCTTCGGGCGGGCCAGCACCGGCACGCCCGAGATGACGGCGCCGATCTCGGAAAGGCCCAGCTTCTCGATGTCCTGCGCCGGCTGGTTGAGGACGCGCACGCCGGGGAAGCGGGCGCGCAGGATCTCGCAGAACCGGGCGTTGGTTTCCAGCAGGGTGAGCTGTTCGGGGGCCACGCCGCGGGCGAGGATCGCGCGTGTGAAGCTGCCCGTGCCGGGGCCGATCTCGACCACCGGGCCGGTATGGCGGTCGACCCCTTCGGTCATCCGCCACGCGACGGCGCCGGAGGAGGGGAGAAGCGCCGAAACCTCGGCCGGGTGGCGCAGCAACTCGCCGAAGAATAGGCCCATATCGTTTGCCATGTTCGCATCCTCTGCGGTGGGGTCAGAGGCGAGATAGCAAAGCCGCGGGACGGGGCAAGCGGGGCCCGCGAAACTTCATGAAAACTTCATGGGATAACCGTGTCGCCGCGCGCCGCGACGGGCGCAAGCGGCTACTTGCGGAAGCTGTCGAGGCTCACCACCTCGGCATCCTTCTTCTCGGTCTCTTCCTCGACATCCTCGGCAAAGCCGGCCGGTTCGCCGTCGTCCTCCGCCTCGTCGTCATCCTCGTCCTCGTCATGGCTTTCGAAGCGCAGGCCGAACTCGACCGAGGGGTCGACGAAGGTCTGGATGGCGTCGTAGGGGATATAGAGGCTTTCCGGCTCGTCCCCGAAGTTGAGCGTCACGCCGAAGCCGTCGTCATTGACCTCGAGATTGTCGAACCAGTGCTGCATCACCACCGTCATCTCGGTCGGGTAGCGCTCGCGCAGCCAGGGGGCGAGCCGGGCATCCGGGTGGGTGGTGTCGAAGGTGATGAAGAAATGGTGGGCGCCGGGCAGCCCCTTGTCGCGCACATCGGTCAGAACCTCCTGGATGAGGCCGCGCATCGCGCTGTGCATGAGTTTTCCGTAGTCGATCTCTCGCGCCATGATGTCCCCGGGTCGTGCCCGTTGTTGGAGGGATTCTCCCTCTAACAAAGACCCATGGCGGGCCGGCGTCAAACTAAAAGTTCCGCAGCCCCCGAGATGGCCGCCATCAGCCCGAGGCAGAGGATGAGGGGCAGGCGCAGGCCAAGGAGAAGGACAATCGCGATCCCGATGAAAACAAGGTTTTCCGGGATCAGGCTGGCCGCCTCGACGCGCGGGCCGAAGCGGCCGGGCGCGACGTCGGCGAAGATCACGTGCAGCGCGAACCAGACCGAAAGGTTGAGGATCACCCCCACCACGCCGGCCGAAATCGCATCGAGCGCGCCGCGCAGGCGGGGGCGGGCGAGCAGGGTTTCGACGTATGGCGCCCCGGCGAAGATCCACAGGAAGCAGGGGGTGAAGGTGACCCAGAGGGTGAGGGTGGCGGCGAGGAGCGCCAGCCACGGCCCGCCCTCGGCAAACCCGGCGAGGAAGCCCACGAACTGCGTCACCAGGATCAGCGGGCCGGGGGTGGTTTCCGCCAGCCCCAGCGCGTCGATCATTTCCGGTGTCGTCAGCCAGCCATGGGTCTCGACCACGGCCTGCGTCATGTAGGCCAGCACCGCGTAGGCGCCGCCGAAGGTGACCACGGCCAGTTGCGAGAAGAAGAGCGCGAGGTCGGTCAGGAACTCCGCCCCGGAGAGCCACAGCAGGGCCACCGGCGCCAGCCAGAGCGTGCCCCAGGTGGCGACGGTGCGCAGGGTATCGGGCCGGTGGGGCGGCGGCGCGGGCTCGGCCGCCACATGGGTCGTGGTGACATAGCCCCAGAGCGCGGCGGCGGCGATGATGAGCGGGAAGGGGATGGACAGGAAGAAGAGCGCCGCAAAGGCCAGCCCCGCCAACGCCCAGCTCGACGGCCCGCCCAGCGCCTTGCGCGACAGCCGCCAGAGGGCCTGCAGCACGACCACGACGACGGCCGCCTTGATGCCGGCAAAGAGCGACTGGACCAGCGGCATCTCGCCGAAATGGGCATAGCCGAAGGCCAGCCCCATGATCACCGCCGCCCCCGGCAGCACGAAGAGCAGCCCCGCGATCAGCCCGCCCGGCACGCCGCGCAGCTTCCAGCCGGCATAGGTGGCCAGCTGCATCGCCTCCGGCCCGGGCAGGAGCATGCAGAACGAGAGCGCCTGCAGGAACTGTTTCTCGGAAAGCCATTTGTGTCGCTCGACCAGCTCGGCATGCATCAGCGAGATCTGCGCCGCCGGCCCGCCGAAGGACAGCACGCCGATGCGTCCGAAACTTCGGAACAGGTCGCCGAATGTGACCCTCATCGCCTCAACCCCGCGCGGTTGGCCAGTCATGGCCTTCCTCGTACCCGTCCCGTGCCCAGCGGTAGAGAGCGTCGTAAAGGCCCATGCCCGCCTCGAGCTGCGCGTGATCGTCGCGGTACTGGCGCGACAGGCCGACCGAGACGGCCAGCAGACCAGCGGCGGCGGGATGCAGGTCGTGGCGGTTGGTATCCGCGCCGCGCACGACTTGGGCCAGCCTGAGCAAGGCCTCGGAGGTCAGGCCGAATTCCTCGACCATGGTGTCGAAGGTGCAGGTCTCTTCCCGGTGGCTCCAGAAGACGCCTTCGATGTCGAAGGGCGTGGCGCCGAACCGGTCGGCAACGGCGCCGACATCGGCGGGCGCCACGAACAGGAATCGCGCCGAGCGGTCGACGAAGCGGCGGATCAGCCAGGGGCAGGCAATCCGGTCGATCTTGGGCCGGTGGCGGGTGACCCAAAGCGTCTCGCCCTGTACCGGCGTCGGCAGGCTGGCCGCCGGCACCCGCATCGTTCCAGCCGCATCGCGCCAGGCGTACATGCCGCCTTGCAGGAACTCGGCGGCGATCCCGTCGCCCCTCAGCCAGCTTGCGGCGCCCTGGCTGAGTTTCCCGCCCTTCTGGCAATAAACCACCACGCGCTTTCCTCGCAGCTTCGCCGCCAGCCCCGGCAGGTCGGTGAACGGGTGCCGGGCGGCGGAGGGGATGAGATAGGGATCTTCCGAGAAGTCCTCGTCGGTGCAAAGATCGACGATCGCCGGACAATCGGGCGTTCCGATCAGCCGGTCAAGACGGGATACGGTGATTTCATTGGGCGCAGGCATGGCACATCCTCTGGTCTGACAGTGGATGCGACTTTGGGCCTTGGCCTCACGGGGCAGTCGCAATGGGGCCCCATGCGGGAAACCTACCCGAGGGGGCGTCAAAGTCAATTGCCGGGGAGTGTCGTATCGGGAGGTAAGTGCAGGCTTCTGTTGCCAGGTGCCTGCGAACCCCGCCTTACCTTGCTAGAGGCAAGGGCTTCAATTTCGGTCTTGTCACCGCTTACGCGGCAACTGCAACCGGAGCATTATTGTCGTTGGCAATTATGCTTGTTCGGACCGATAACGGTGGTACCTCACCGGGACAAAGCCACTCCTTTACACGTTCGTCGATCCTGTTTCGGCCCCAGATCCCTCCAACGAAAGGTATTTGGTGGAGCCGCCGGGTACCGCCCCCGGGTCCGATCCGCTTATTACGAGCGCGTTTATGCCCATAGTTCCCGAAGGAACATCGTGAACATAAGCGCTTGCGCGGTGTTTTGAAAGGGGAGAGATGCCGCGAATCCGAGAAATCCCCGTGGCACCGGTCAGCGGGCGCCGGCGGCTTTTCGCCCTTTGGTTGCACCGGCTTCATGTCGCGTAACGTACAAAAACGGTCGCCGGTATTTGTAATGCAACGCGGAATCGGGTTAGCCTGCCCCCCTAGGCGTGGGCAATTTCACGCTGATGCTGAAATAACGGGCAAAAACGAGGCACATTGGCGCCGAGGCAAGCTGTCCGGCGATTCCCAAGTGTCCGATCAGGAGGGAATTCGTGTTCAACAAGATCATGACGCCGGTCGACCTGGCGCATCAGGGCGATCTTCAGAAAGCGCTGGCCTGCGCGGCCGACCTGGCCAAGCACTACGGCGCAGAGGTCGTCTATGTCGGCGTCACCGCCGCCGCACCGAGTTCGACCGCCCACAACCCCGAGGAGTTCGACGCCAAGCTCAAGGCCTTCGCCATGGCGCAGGGCAGCGAGCACGGGATCACCGTGTCGTCGAAAACCGAGATCTGCCACGATCCCTCGACGGACGTGGACGACGCGATCATCAAGGCGGCCAAGGAGACCGGTACCGACCTGGTGATCATGGCCAGCCACGTGCCCAACGTGCTCGACATCATCTGGCCGTCGAACGGCGGCAGCGTGGCCGAGCATGTCGATTGCAGCGTGATGGTGGTGCGGAGCTAGGCTTCGCACGGACGGGACAGGACGGAATAAACACACAACAAGGAGCCATGCATGGCCGATGAAACAGTAGATCAGGGGATACCGAAGCCGGAAGGCTCGGCAGATCTCATTCAGACCGATTACGAGATCGGACAGGACAACATCCAGACGAAAGTGGGCCCGTTCGGCCTCGACATCCACAACCCGGTCTTCGTGATTTCCGGGTTGGTGATCGTCGCCTTCGTGGCCTTTGCGATGTTCGCGCAGGACACCGCGAACGCGCTCTTCAACGGCGTCGACGCATCGGCCGTCGAGGGCTGCGAGGCGGGCGCCTTCTGTGATCTGGGCCTGCGGGCCTATCTCACCCAGACCTTCGACTGGTTCTTCCTCTGGGGGGCCAATATCTTCGTCATCTTCTGCCTGTTCCTGATCGTCAGCCCCTGGGGCTCGATCAAGCTGGGCGGGACCGAGGCGACGCCCGACTATGGCTATCCCGGATGGTTCGCGATGCTGTTCGCCGCCGGCATGGGCATCGGGCTGATGTTCTTCGGCGTGCTCGAGCCGGCCTATTACTTCGGCACACCGTGGGGGGATGCGCCGCTCGGCACTGTCCGCCCGTTCGGTGAGGATGGCGCGCTGATCCAGGAGAACGTGGCAGAGGCCCGGCGCATGGCGCTGGCCGCAACCTCGTTCCACTGGGCGCTGCACCCTTGGGCGATCTATGCCGTGGTGGCGCTGGCGCTGGCGCTGTTTTCCTACAACAAGGGCCTGCCGCTCTCGATCCGCTCGGCCTTCTACCCGATCTTCGGCGAACGGGTCTGGGGCTGGACCGGCCACATCATCGACACGCTGGCCGTTTTCGCCACGCTGTTCGGCCTTGCCACCTCGCTGGGGATCGGCGCGCAACAGGCGAATGCCGGCATCAACCATGTCTACGGCCTGCCCAACAACATGACCGTGCAGGTCATCCTGATCTGCGGGATCACCGCGGTGGCGCTGATCTCGGTGCTGCGGGGCCTCGACGGCGGCGTGAAGGTGCTGTCGGAGATCAACATGGTCGTGGCGCTGGTGCTGCTGGTCTTCGTGCTGTTCACCGCCGGGGCTGTCGGCATCTTCACCGACTTCATCTCGACGCTGGGCGCCTACGTGCAGGAGGTGATACCGCTGTCGAACCCGCATGGCCGTGAAGATACCGGCTACATGCAGGGCTGGACGGCGTTCTACTGGGCCTGGTGGATTTCCTGGTCACCGTTCGTGGGCATGTTCATCGCCCGCGTCAGCCGGGGCCGGACCGTGCGCGAGTTCATCACCTGCGTGCTGATCATCCCGTCGCTGGTCTGCATCTTCTGGATGGCGGTCTTCGGCGGCGCGGCGATCAACGACATGATCGCCAACCCCGACACCTCGGCGGTGAAAGCCAACGTGATCGACGCCTATTCGCCCGAGCTGTCGCTCTTCGCGATGCTGGAAAGCCTGCCGCTGTCGGCGATCACCTCGACCATCGGGGTCATCCTGGTGATCGTGTTCTTCGTCACCTCGTCGGACTCGGGTTCGCTGGTGATCGACACGATCACGGCGGGCGGCAAGGTCGACGCGCCGGTGCCGCAGCGGGTGTTCTGGTGCACCTTCGAGGGGCTCGTGGCCATCGCGCTGCTGGTCGGCGGCGGATTGGGGGCGTTGCAGGCGATGGTGATTTCCACCGGCCTGCCGTTCACCATCATCCTAATCGTGCTGTGTATCGGCATCACCAAGGGCCTGATGAGCGAGAAGCGCGCCTGACCTGACGGCGCGACGATTTCGGAAAAGGAAGCCCCCCGGGTGTTGCAGCCCGGGGGGCTTTGTTGTTTCTTGCCGGTGAGTTGGGCAAAAATTGGGGGGCGGCATGCCAACGACACTGGATATCGATTTCGTGCGGGCGCAGTTTCCCGCTTTTGCCGAGGGAAGCCTGAAGGGGCAGGCATTCTTCGAGAATGCCGGCGGCTCCTATACCTGCGGGCCGGTGATCGAGCGGCTGGAACGCTATTACCGCCAGCGCAAGGTGCAGCCCTATGCGCCATACGAGGCCAGCCGGCTTGCGGGCGAGGAAATGGACGAGGCGCGCAGCCGGCTGGCCGCGATGCTGGGGGTGGAGACGCAGGAGCTGAGCTTCGGGCCCTCGACCACGCAGAACACCTATGTGCTGGCGCAGGCCTTCCGCGAGTGGCTGAACGAGGGCGACGCGATCGTGGTGACCGACCAGGATCACGAGGCCAATTCCGGCCCGTGGCGGCGGCTGGCCGATGCGGGGATCGAGGTGCGGGAGTGGCGGATCGACCGGGACACCGGGCTTTTGCGGCTGGACGACCTCGAGACCCTGCTTGACGACAAGGTGCGGCTGGTGTGTTTCCCGCATTGCTCGAACATCGTGGGCGCCGTGAACCCGGTGGCCGAGATCACCGCGGCTGCCCATGCCTCGGGCGCGTTCGTCTGTGTCGACGGGGTCAGCTATGCGCCGCACGGTTTTCCGAACGTGGGCGAGATGCGGCCCGATATCTACCTGTTCTCGGCCTACAAGACCTTCGGGCCGCACCAGGGGGTGATGGTGATCCGCGAGGAGCTGGGGCGGCTCTTGCCCAACCAGGCGCATTGGTTCAACGCCGACACGCTCTACAAGCGGTTCACGCCGGCGGGGCCGGACCATGCGCAGGTGGCGGCCAGTGCCGGTATGGCGGATTACTACGATGCCCTGGCAGGGCATCATGGGCTGAACGGTGATGCGGCGGCGCGGACCAGCGGGGTACATGACCTTTTCCGGGCGCATGAGACGGAGCTGTTGCAGCCGGTGCTCGACTTCCTGTCGGATCGAAACTCCGTCCGGCTGATCGGGCCACGGAACGCGGCAGAGAAGGCGCCGACCGTGGCGGTGGAACTGCCCGGGCCGGGGGAAGACGCGGCGGCGAAGCTGGCGCGCCACGGCATCATGGCCGGTGGCGGTGATTTCTACGGCTCGCGCCCGTTGCAGGCGATGGGGGTGGACCTGAAGAAAGGGGTGCTGCGGCTGAGCTTCGTGCATTACACCACCAAGGCCGAGATCGACCAGTTGCTGACCGCGCTGGACGACGTGATCTGATCCGCTAGGTCGCCTCTTGCGTAAAGAGTACAACGGCAAGAGGCGGGCATGAGCGATACGAAACCGACGATCCTGTGGCTGCGGCGTGACCTGCGGCTGAGCGACCATCCGGCGCTGACCGCGGCGGTGAAGCGGGGCGGGCCGGTCATACCGGTGTTTATCCGTGACGCCAGCATCGACCGGCTGGGCGCCGCGCCGCGCTGGCGGCTGGGCCTGTCGCTGGAGGATCTGGCGCAGCGGCTGAAGGACAAGGGCAGCCGGCTGATCTTTCGCGCCGGGCCGGCGCAGGAGGTTCTGCGCGAACTGGTGACCGAGACCGGGGCAGGGGCCGTCTACTGGTCAAGGCTTTACGATCCGGAGGCGATCGAGCGGGATTCGGATGTGAAGTCGCTGCTCAAGGATGACGGCGTCGAGGCGGAAAGCTTCGAGGGGCATGTGCTGTTCGAGCCGTGGACGGTCGAGACCGGCGAGGGGGGCTATTACAAGGTCTATTCCCCGATGTGGCGCGCGGTGAAGGATCGCGAGGTGCCGGAGGCGCTGGCTGCGCCGTCGAAGATACCCGCGCCGGGGACATGGCCCAAGTCGGACAAGTTGGACGACTGGCAGCTCGGCGCCGCGATGGACCGGGGCGCTGCCGTCTGCCTGCCGCATCAGCGCGTGGGCGAGGAGGCGGCGCAGGGCCGGCTGGGCTGGTTCGCGGGCCATGCCATCGGCGACTACGACACGGGCCGCAACATGGTGGCCGAGGAGGGTTGCTCCGGCATGTCCGAGAACCTGACCTATGGCGAGATTTCCCCCCGCCAGTGCTGGCATGCCGGCTGGCGGGCCGCGAAGGAGGGCGCCGAGGGGGCCGAGACATGGGTGAAGGAGCTGGTCTGGCGCGAGTTCGCCTATCACCTCATGTACCACACGCCGCGCATCACCGAGCGCAACTGGCGCGAGGGGTGGGACCGCTTCCCGTGGGAGGAGAAGGAAGACCGCAAGAGCGTGCTGCGCTGGAAGCAGGGGCGCACTGGCGTGCCCTTCGTCGATGCCGCCATGCGCGAGATGTACGTGACCGGCAAGATGCACAACCGCGCCCGGATGATCGTGGCGAGCTACCTGACCAAGCACATGATGACCCATTGGGACATCGGCAAGCGCTGGTTCGAGGATTGCCTGACCGACTGGGACCCGGCCAACAACGCGCTGGGTTGGCAGTGGACGGCCGGAAGCGGGCCGGATGCCACGCCGTATTTCCGGGTCTTCAACCCCGAGACGCAGGCCGAGAAGTTCGACCGCGACGGCACCTATCGCCGCCGCTGGATCGCCGAGGGGCAATCGCGGCCGACCAAGACGGCGCTGTCCTATTTCGACGCCATCCCGCGAAGCTGGAACCTGTCGCCCGACGACGCCTACCCGGAAGAGCCGGTGGTGGGCATGAAGGAAGGCAGAAAGAAGGCGCTGGAGGCCTACGAGGCGCGGGACTTTTGAAAACATTGGCAAAACCCCTTGCCGCTGGCCGCAACAGCGGCCTAGCCTTGGGGTGCATATTTGGGGGAACCGGATGATCCTGACCGACACGACCGGCCAGAAGGACCTGCCGCGCTACTTCGCGCAGGCCTTCGACACGGTGCAGAAGATCAATTGCGGGCGGCTCGATTTCGTCCTGCCCGACGGGCGGCGCTTTCGCGTGGAAGGCAAGACGCCCGGGCCGGTGGCGGAACTGGACATCCACAACCCCGATTGTTTCGCGCGGCTGATCCGCGAGGGGGATCTGGGCTTCTGCGACGCCTATCTCGAGGGGTGGTGGAGCACGCCGGACCTGCAGGCGCTGATGGATTTCGTGCACGAGGACAACTGGGACGTCTATGACGGCTTTCCCGGCATGGGGCTGGTGCGCATGTACGAACGGCTGCGCCACTGGCTCAAGCGGAATTCCAGGGCGCAGGCCAGGCGGAACATCAGCCACCATTACGATCTGGGGAACGATTTCTACCGCCTGTGGCTCGACGACACGATGACCTATTCCAGCGCGCTGTTCCGGACGGGACAGGAAAGCCTCGAGGCCGCGCAGACCCAGAAATATGCCAGCATGGTCGACCAGCTTGGCGCCAAGCCCGGCGATCACGTGCTGGAAATCGGCTGCGGCTGGGGCGGGTTCGCGGAATATGCGGCGAAGGAGCGGGGGCTCAGGGTAACCGGCCTCACCATCAGCCGGGAGCAATTCGCCTTCGCGCAGGAGCGGATCGCCAGGGCCGGCCTGTCGGAGCAGGTGACCTTCAAGCTGCAGGATTACCGCGACGAGCGCGGCTCCTATGACGGGATCGCCAGTATCGAGATGTTCGAGGCGGTGGGCGAGCAGTACTGGCCCACCTATTTCGGCACGGTGCGCGACCGGCTGAACCCCGGCGGGCGGGCGACGCTGCAGGTGATCACGGTCGAGGATCACCGTTTCGAGGCCTATCGCAACACGGTCGATTTTATTCAGAAATACATCTTCCCCGGCGGCATGCTGCCCAGCCCCTCGGTGCTGCGGGCCGAGGTGGAACGGGCGGGCCTCCAGGTGCTGCGCTCGATCGAGTTCGGCGAAAGTTACAGCCAGACCCTGCGCCGCTGGCACGACACCTTCAACGAGAAGTGGGAGGAGGTCGCGCGCCTGGGCTTCGACGACCGCTTCCGCCGGATGTGGAATTTCTACCTGACCTCTTGTGCCGGGGCGTTCCGTGGGGGAAACTGCGACGTGACGCAGATCACCATCGCAAGGCCCGGATAACACATGCGCCCAACAGAACGGATGCCCACCGTCGGCAAGCTCATCTGCGCCATCGGGCTGGCGGCACTGGGCTGGCAGGCCACGCAGACCGTCAAGGCCATCTGGCCCATCGAGGAAAGCTTCGGCCATTTCAGCCTGTTCACGGCGCTTCTGGGGCTGCTGGTGGGCTGGTGGGTCATGGGCCGGCGGATCGGGCGGGGCTACATGGCGGCACTGGGTGCCGGGCTGACCGGGCTTGGCGCGTTCGTGTTCTGGGAATTCCTGCTGCTGTCCTTCTACGACATGATCCAGCGCTCGCTCGACCTGCGGTATGACGGGCCGGTCGAGGCGATCCAGGGCATGTTCGAGATCGCTTTCGAGTATGCGCAGAACGTCTATTACTGGCCGCTGATCTGGTTCCTCGTGCTGGGCGCGATGGGCGTCGCGTTGGTTGCCGAATTCGTCACCCGCAGGTTCCGCTGAGCCGATGCAGGAGGTTTTCGTCACCGGGCCGCTGGCGTGGCCGCCCCTGCTGGAGATCGTCGCGGGCGGGCCGCTTTCCGGGCGGCCCCGCGCGGCGCGGCTGACCGGGGCGACGCTGGGCCCGGACCGTGATACCTGTTTCCCGGTGCTGGTGCCGGCGGCGGAGGGCATGGCGGACGGGGTGCTGGTCGATCTGCCCGACCGGCTGGTATTCGATCGCATCGAGTATGTCGCCGCCGCGCTTGGTTGCACCCCCATTCCCAAGCATATCGAGGTCGATGGAGAGGCGCGGGCCGCCATTGCCTTTCTCGGCGAGGGCGAAACCGAGCCGGGCGCGGCGTGGGACGAGGCGGGCTGGGCCAAGCGCTGGGGGGACATCGCCCTGAACGCGGTGACCGAGATCGCGGGTTATTTCGGCCGCAAGCCGGCGGACGAGGTGGCGGCGCACCTGCAGATGGTGCTGGCCCGTGCCGCCGCACGCGTGAGCGCGGCGGATGCGCCGCCCGCCACCCTGCGCAGCGCGACGCCGGCCTCGCAGGTCGAGGAGACGGGGCGGGAGGTAACCCATGCCGGCTTCTTCCTGACGCAGACCCATTCCCTGCGGCATCCGGCGTTCGACGGCCATATGAGCCCGCCGTTGCAGCGCGAGGTCTTCGTGGCCACCGACGCGGCGCTTGTCCTGCCGTATGACCCCGCGCGCGACAGGGTGCTGCTGGTCGAGCAGTTCCGCATGGGGCCCTATGGTAGGGGCGACCCGCGTCCCTTCGTGCTGGAGCCCGTGGCGGGCCGGGTCGATGCCGGCGAGACGCCCGAGGCCACCGCGCACCGCGAGGCGTGGGAGGAGGCGGGGCTGCGTCTGGACGGGCTGGAGCACATGACCAGCCATTACTTCTCGCCCGGCTGTTCGACCGAGTTCTACCATTGCTATCTCGGCCTGGCCGACCTGCCGGACACGGGCCGTGGCCGGGGCGGGCTGGAGACCGAGAACGAGGATATCCGCACCCATGTTCTGGGTTTCGATCAGGCGATGGCGCTTGTCGAAAGCGGCGAGGCCAATGTCGGGCCGCTGGTGCTGATGCTGCTCTGGCTTCAGCGGGAACGGCCGCGCCTGCGTTCTGCTGCTTGAGTTTCCGGGGCGCAGGTTCTAATCCTTTCGGGGCAATGCAAGATGAGGGAGCAGGGCATGCGCGTCGCGAAGGATCTGGCCGAGGCCGTTGGAAACACGCCGCTTATCCGGCTGCGCAAGGCGAGCGAGGAGACCGGCTGTGACATCTACGGCAAGGCCGAGTTCCTCAATCCCGGCCAGTCGGTCAAGGACCGCGCCGCGCTCTACATCATCCGCGATGCGGTGAAGCGGGGCGAATTGCTGCCCGGCGGCACCATCGTCGAGGGCACGGCGGGCAATACCGGCATCGGGCTGGCGCTGGTGGGGGCGTCGATGGGGTTCAAGACCGTCATCGTCATCCCCGAGACGCAGAGCCAGGAGAAGAAGGATTTCATCCGCCTGGCCGGGGCCGACCTGGTGCAGGTGCCGGCGGCGCCCTACAAGAACCCCAACAACTATGTCCGTTATTCCGGCCGGCTGGCCGAGGAGATGGCGCGGCACTCGAACGAGGGCGCAATCTGGGCCAACCAGTTCGACAACGTCGCCAACCGGCAGGCCCATGTCGAGACGACCGGACCCGAGATCTGGGAACAGACCGGCGGCAAGGTCGACGGGTTCGTCTGCGCCGTGGGTTCGGGCGGCACGCTGGCCGGGGTGGGCGAGGCGCTGCAGCCCAAGGGCGTGAAGGTGGCGCTGGCCGATCCGATGGGCTCTGGCATGTACACGCTCTACAAGGACGGCGAGGCCAACGCGACCGGCAACTCGATCACTGAAGGCATCGGGCAGGGGCGGATCACCGCCAACCTCGAGGGGTTCACCCCCGACATGCTCTACCAGATCCCCGACGAGGAGGCGCTGCCGGTGGTGTTCGACCTGCTCGAGCACGAGGGGCTCTGCCTTGGCGGCTCGTCCGGCATCAACGTGGCCGGCGCAATCCGCATGGCAAAGGAGATGGGGCCGGGCCACACCATCGTGACCGTGCTGTGCGATTACGGCAACCGCTACCAGTCGAAACTGTTCAACCCGCAATTCCTGCGCGAGAAGAACCTGCCGGTGCCCGAGTGGCTTGACGGCTCGCCGCGCAGCATTCCCGGGGTCTTCGTCGAGTGACGGGGCTTCTGCGGGCGCTCTGCCTTCTCCTGGCGCTGCTGGTGGGCGGTGCCGGGGCGGGGCTTGTCACTGTCCCGCAGGCCATGGCACAGGCGGCCGGGCAGGCCGTCGATTACGAGGCATGGGAGCGCACGGCGACCCGGGCCGAGGAGGCGGTCGAGAACAACCGCGCCTCGACCCCCGCGCTGGAGGCGCTGCGCGAGGATCTGGCCGAATGGCGCGACAGGTTCCTTGCCGCGCAATCCGAGAATTCCAGCACCATCGCCACGGTACGCCAGCAGCTTGCAGCCCTGGGGGACGCCCCCGAGGACGGCACGGAATCGGAAGACATTGCAGCCCAGCGACAGGCGCTGAATGCCCGGCTGGCCGAGTTGCAGGCGCCGGTGAAGCGGGCCGAGCTGGCCTATAGCCGGGCCGACGGGCTTATCCGCGGCGTCGACCGGATCATCCGGGACAGGCAGGCCGAGGAGCTGCTGGAATTCGGGCCGTCGCCGCTGAACCCGGTGCACTGGCTGCCCGCCTTGCAGGAGGTCAGCACCACCACCACGCAGATGGTCGGGGAGGTGCGCAACGGTTGGAACAACCCGATCCGACAGGACGAGACCCGCGACAACCTGCCCGCCGTGCTGGTGTTTCTCGCCATCGGGTTGGTCCTTGTCGTGCGGGGGCGGCGCTGGTCACGCGGGCTGACGGCCTGGGTTCTGGGCGATCAACCCGGCGCCGGGCGATGGCTGGCGGGGTTCGCCCTGTCGCTGGGCAGCCTGATCCTGCCTTTCATCGGCGTCGCGCTGCTGATCGAGGCGGTCAGCAAGACCGGCCTGCTGGGCCTGCGGGCCGAGCAGTTCGTCGAGGCACTGCTGCCCTCGGCCTTCGTCTTCCTCATGGCGCGCTGGCTGGCCACGCGAATCTTCCCCGCCAAGGAGGCACGGACCCTGCCGCTGGTGCTGGACGAGGCGCAGCGCTTCAGCGGCCGCTGGACGGGGGCGGCGCTCGGGCTTGTGGTGGCGGCCTATGCGCTGGTGCGGAACACCGCCGAGCTGTCGCGCTGGAGCGAGGCCACGACCAACACGCTGCTCTTCCCGCTGCTGGTGCTGACGGGGCTGCTGGTGCTGCGGCTGGCGCGGCTGCTCAGGGCGCATACGCGCAACCAGGTGGAACTGGAGGGCAGCGAGAACTACCGCACGCGGCTGACCCGGTTCCTCGTGCTGGCGCTCAACCTGCTGTCGCTGATCTCGCCGGTGCTGGCGTCGGTGGGGTATTTCACGCTGGCGCATTTCCTGATGTTCCCGTCGCTGGCCTCGCTGCAGCTACTGGCGATCCTGCTGATCCTGCAAAGGCTGGTGACCGAGGTCTACGTGCTGGTGACCGGCAACCGGGACGGCGCAGCGGAATCGCTGATCCCGATCCTGATCGGCTTCGTGCTGGTGCTGATGTCGATCCCGTTCTTCGCGCTGGCCTGGGGCGCGCGGGTGGCGGACCTGACCGAGATCTATTCCCGCCTCCTGCAGGGGTTCGATGTCGGCGGCACGCGGATCTCGCCGGCGATCTTCCTGACTCTCGTGATCGTTTTCGTGATCGGCTACATGGCGACCCGGCTGCTGCAGGGGACGTTGAAGAACACCGTGCTGCCCAAGACGAAGCTCGACCAGGGCGGGCAGAACGCCATCGTTTCGGGCATCGGTTATGTCGGGATCTTCCTGGCCGCGATCATCGCCATCACCAGCGCCGGCATCGACCTGACCGCGCTTGGATATGTCGCCGGTGCCCTGTCGGTCGGCATCGGTTTCGGCCTGCAGAACGTGGTGTCGAACTTCGTCTCGGGGATCATCCTGCTGATCGAGCGGCCGATTTCCGAGGGCGACTGGATCGAGGTGGGCGGCACGCATGGCGTGGTGCGCGACATCTCGGTGCGCTCGACGGTGATCGAGACCTTCGACCGCTCCGACGTGATCGTGCCCAACTCGGACCTGATCAGCGGCACCGTCACCAACTATACCCGCGGCAACACCGTCGGCCGGGTGATCGTGCCGGTGGGCGTGGCCTATGGCACCGACACGCGCAAGGTCGAGGGCATCCTGAAGGAGGTGGCCGAGGCGCATCCGATGGTGCTGATGTCGACACCGCCATTCATCGTGTTCAAGGGGTTCGGGGCGGATTCGCTCGATTTCGAGATCCGCGCCATCCTGCGCGACGTGAACTGGGTGCTGGCCGTGCATTCCGACATGAACCACGAGATTGCCCGGCGCTTCACCGAGGAAGGGATCGAGATCCCCTTCGCACAACGCGACGTCTGGCTGCGCAACCCCGAGGTGCTGCGCGGCGAACCTGCGCCCGAGACCGAACCCGGCACGCCGAGCACGAGCGGCGATGTCGAGGATGCGCGCGCGCATTTGACCGGCAAGGATATCGAGGACGCCCGCACCGGCGAGACCGACGGCGAGGCTGACGGGTCCGACGGGGACGCGGACGCGAGATGACCGAACCGCTCTTCCTGAAGGATGCCTACCGGACCGAGGCGGAGGCCACCGTGACGGGGCACACGCAAGAGGGCGGGATCGTGCTGGACGCCTCGATCTTTTACGCCACCGGGGGCGGGAAGTCGGGCGATGGCGGGCGGCTGAACGCCCTGCACCCGTCCCTGGACTCGGCTAATGTTCTCGACCATCATTTCGTCCATGATTACTCCGAAGAATGCCAACTCAAGTGACTTTGCCGTCTCCTGGCTGGGATTTCAAAGAAGCCCCGCAGGCACCGCGATGTGGTCTGCGAGCCAGTGGGTCGTCGATTGTTACGTTGGATGGACCTTCGATCGCCCAGAGGAACTCTGGGGAGGAATAATCGAGATATCAAAGAGTGAACTTTCTGACGAGGAAATCGCGCAACTGGGTGCCGGGCCGTTGGAGAGCCTGTTGAGTGAAAACTACCCACAGTTCTCTCAACTTGTCTTTCACCTCGCACGAAAGAATGACGTCATCTTCCTAGCTCTTGAACACGTAAATCCGCCTGACGAACACGAGATCGATTTCGAAAAGGAACTCAGTGATTTGCAGGATGGTTAGATGACCGCAGTACCGAACGAGACAAGCGACATACTTGGTACGGCATCTGGTCCGCATCGGCGAGGGCACCGACCAGGTGGACCTGCAGCCCTGCGGCGGCACCCATGTCGCGCGGATGGGTGAGATAGGGCGCGTACGCCTTGGAAAGATCGAGAAGAAGGGCCGCCAGAACCGCCGGGTGAGCCTGCACCTGGAAGACTGACGGCCGGGCGCGAGAACCCCAAGAATTCCCTTGAACTGCCTGCGCCCCCGCGGCTAAAGAGAGCCGCACGGAGAGGTGGCCGAGTGGTCGAAGGCGCACGCCTGGAACGCGTGTAGGCGGGAAACCGTCTCCAGGGTTCGAATCCCTGTCTCTCCGCCACTTGCCCCCGCGAAAGCGTTCTCCCGATTTGGCCGCGGCCGGATTTTCTCGTTGTTTTCGAGGGTTATGCGGGAAGGGCTGAGCACTGGCCTCAGCGCCGGGAGGCTCGAAAGCGGTCTCTCAGGGCTGATATTCTCTGGACCTCATGACTGCGCCGATTTGGTGAATGGCTTGTAAACCCCTGTGATAGAACAAGAAAATAGAGTCCCCGAAATTGCTTGGATTGGAGTCGCGTTTGCATCTGCCGCGACCGGGTTCGGAAGTTCTCAGGCCATGGCTTGGTGGTTGTAGAACAATGCATCCAGCGGGGGGATCTCAAGGCAATCGGCGGTCCGGGCTTGGCCACGCCGCTCCTTCTGCTAGGATAAGGCGCTCGTGGAGTCCGTTTTCCCGAACGTCCGGGCTTGGCCACGCCGCTCCTTCTGCTAGGATTAAGCATGGAAGTGCAGGCAATCAGATCAGTGTCCGGGCTTGGCCACGCCGCTCCTTCTGCTAGGATTAACGTGGATGTCTACCCGGTTCTCTATTTCGTCCGGGCTTGGCCACGCCGCTCCTTCTGCTAGGATTCGCTTTGCCATTCTGGAAATGCGATAACTGGTCCGGGCTTGGCCACGCCGCTCCTTCTGCTAGGATGTCAGCATCACGGATGAAAAATCCATCCCGGTCCGGGCTTGGCCACGCCGCTCCTTCTGCTAGGATTGTGCAGGTAGACGTAGACGGGCCAGAGAAGTCCGGGCTTGGCCACGCCGCTCCTTCTGCTAGGATAAAAGTGCAAGAGCGGTTGACATAACTGCCGTCCGGGCTTGGCCACGCCGCTCCTTCTGCTAGGATTTGATTGCCGTCAAGGTCGATCCCCTTGCGGTCCGGGCTTGGCCACGCCGCTCCTTCTGCTAGGATACGGTCGAGGCGTTCGAGGAAGAGGGCGTTGTCCGGGCTTGGCCACGCCGCTCCTTCTGCTAGGATTACACCCCGCGCAACCTCTTGTTGCGCGGGGCTTTTTACTGAGTGGCGCCTCAGAAAAACGCCCCTTGCCTGCTCAAAACAGCACAAGTTGAGCTGGTTTTTCTGCAGGGGCTTTCGATCTCCGCTTGCCGTGGAAGACCTGACTGAGGGCATATTGCTTGTCCGTGAAGAATAGCACCTGCACATGGCCGGGGTCCGGGACGAGGTCGCCAACCTGTCTTGCATAGCTCTCAGCCTTTTCCTTGCTCCAAGCATGCCGAAGATAGACTGAAAACTGAACCATTTCAAAGCCAAGGTCCAACAGGTCGTTGCGAAAACGCGTGGCGCGTTTGCGTTCCGCGCTGGTCAGCACCGGCAGATCGAAAAGCACCCATACCCACATGATTCTGTATCCTGAAAGCTGTTTGAAACCGTTCTCATTCATCGTACCGCACTTCCGCGGCGATGGGGATCGGCCGGTCCGGAAAGACGAGGCGCAGCTTGCCGGTCTCACAGGACTGGGCGAGGCTTTGCGCCAGACGCACAAGAACCTGAGAAAGCGGGCTTGCGCCTTGTGACGTCGGGAAATCGGCCGCGAGGCTGGCCACGAGTGCGCCACGCGCCTCGGCGACCTCGGTGATGCCCTCCGCGCAAAGGCTACGGACGATCAGGTCGATAGTGGGGCGGAAAGGTTCCATCAGGTCATCGGCAAGCGCCAGCGCATCGCCACCGGAACGGTGGTGGACGGACAAGGACGGATGCAGACCCGTGGCCACGATCGAGCGGGCAGTCGCTGCTCTGAGAACGGCATAGCCATAGTTCAGCAGGGCATTCGCGCCCGAGGCGTCGCGGTTACGCCGAAATGCCTTGTCCATCATCAAGGGCCAATAGGCCTGCGCAGCTTGGGCCTCGCGATTGTCAGGGTCGCCGGAGCGCACGGCTGTTGCCAGTCGTCGCAATCGCTCGGGGGGCTCGTTCACGCGCTCAAGTGCCTCAGCCTGTGCCATGATCTTGTGGCGCACCAAAGTGGCCCAAGCTTGCTTGCGAAAGGGCAAGGACGCATCTGCTTGCGCCCTGAAACGATGCGCCTGCTGGAAATGCCCGTTGAGCGGGAGCATGACACTCACCGGGTTAAAGTCATGGCCCAGCACCATAACCGGTACATGTCGGACGCCAAGTTCGGCAAGCGCTGTATTCGACCAGACCATTCCGGGGCTGGCGACCAGCACCGCCTCAACGTCATCGAAAGCGATCCGTCCGGCCTCGCCGTCGCTTGTGTCCACCGCCAGGAACCCGCGGCGCTTGTGCACCGAGAGCCCGGGCTTCGTCAGTTCCAGTATCCGTCCAACCATGAGAGCCTCCTTGTGGGAATGCGCCCGAGCGGTTGGCCTGCCTGTCAGAGTGTCCCATGCGGGATCGTGTGTACCCGCCCCAGTTCGTCGATCCGCACGCGCCGGGCGCGGCGAAGCTTCAGTTTGCCGATGTTTGCGAAATCCCAGCGGAAGGGATCGTTGGCATCACTGTGCCGCTTCTGGTAGTCTCCAGCATCATTGATCCCGACGAGGTAAATCACCGAGTTGCTTGGCGACAGTCGAACGATCCGTTTGATCTGGTTGCTTCCCTCGACGATGCACTTGTTCTTGTCGTCCCAATCGAACAGCTGGATGGTGTCATTCTTGCGGACGCGCATGATGAAGCGCGCGTCGGGATGCGCAACATCCCATGGCTTGGCCCCACCCGAATTCGCCGCCCAGATGTCTGTTGCGTGCTGAAACCAGGTGCCTTCGGGAGTTTCAAGGATGTCGAGCCAAGAGATTTCGCCGGGAACCAGCCATTTGTAGGGCTCGCCGTCACGGTCGTGGACGGGGCGCACGCCTGCTTCGGGTTTCAGGATGCGCAGTTTCCGGTGGCCGGTTTCCTGAACCCATTTCGCCAGTGACTCGGGGAGGCGCTTCTTGCGTTCCGCCTCTGGCAGCGACTTGTCGCGGGCTGACCTGGTGGCCTCTTCCAGGCTTAGGCGCAGCTTGACGTCCCGGACCTGACCGATTTCCTTTTCAGTGAGGCCGGACACCGGTTTTCGGACGACAACATTGCCGATGGTCCGGTCGGCCTGGTTCTCGGACACATCACGCACGATACCAAAGACCGTATCCTCATGCAGCCTGCCGCTGGTCTGTGACGGATCGCTCGGGCCGATGCTGCCATGTTGCGCGCGGTGGCTGACGTTGACCTTTTCGACGGCGGACAAGACGGCGTCGCGGAACCCATCGAAGGGCTCAGGCGGGGCGGGCAGGACTCGGTCCAGCCGCTGACCCCCCATGTTCCGGGCATGGGTCTGCAAGACCTGCACCATCCGCCTGTCGATCACGCCCACCACGGCGGCATCGATCGCGTGATGGCGGTGATCGTTGCGCGACTTGCGGTTGTGATCGCCCAGGTTCAGCCCCCAGCGGTGCCGCAGCATGGCCGTCATCCGACCCGGCAGCACCCAGACATGGCTGCGGCGTTTGCCCTCATCGTCGACTTTCGGGAACAACGCCTCGGCATAGGCGCGGACAACTCGGGCCAGATAGCCGGTGGCGTCCAACTGACGGTCTTCGAAACCGCGGGTCTCCTCCCATTTCTGCATGGCGCCCGGCAGGAACCGCCAGGACTTGTTGGCGGGCAGGTGTTTCGTGCGTCCGATGATGGCGGCCAGGTCGAAGAAATCCGGCTGCTGGTCGGCGGCCTCGGACGGCGACAGCTTGCCCTTTCGGCGGTTGGCATCGCGGAAACACAAGGTCTTATTGGCCGGACTGTCGTCGAAGGTTTCCTCGAAGGGCAGGATGTGATCGATCTCGATCTCGTCGGAATGCAGCTGATGCAGTGCGATGGGGCGGCCTGTGTATGGACAGAGCCGATCTGAGGGGCCTTTGCCAATCTCCTCCCAAAGTCGCATCCGCAAGAACCGGTCGCCGATCCGCGCGCCTTCCGTCAGCAGCCCCGCTTGCTGAAGCTCGGCACGCCAGCGATCATTGCGTTTTTCGTTGTCGCGGATGGTTTTCTCGATCTTGTTCAGTTCCTCCGCGGACTTGGCCATGTCGCGGGTGGCCTCTATCGCCACCTGCGCGGGCTTGCCGTATTTTGCGATCAGTTCGTTCATCACGCGCCGGAATTGACCGAGTGCGATGTGCACGGTTGGATTAGTGATCCGGCCATAGCGCAACAGGTCGGGGTCATTCGGGTCCCCGGTTCCGTTCCCGATCATGCGCTTTAGAACGGGCAGTCGGTTGTAGGGCGGCAGGGTATCGACGCCTTCTTCGGCCTGAAAATCGGAGTGGTCCAGCCCCGCTCCGCCAAGCAAAGGCGCGCGCCGGACCGCTTCGTCATAAGAAATGACGTCGCTGCGCAGTTCTTCGACAATCGCCTGCGTCGCTGTCTTGCAGAAACGCAGGTGACCGTCCGGCAGTGGGATCTTCTCGACCCTTTCCGCCACCTCGCGAGAAAGCCCAAGCCTTTCAATAAGCCAGCAGATGAGCTTTTCCGTGTCTGCGACCTCCGATATCTGCCACAGGATTTCCTCTTGCGTGGCGTTGTCGAGGGTCGGCCAGATCGTCGCCAGCGGTCCGGGTTTCTTCGTATCGCCCAGCAGTCGTGCTGCCACGTCATTCCGTGCAAGCTCCTTCATGCCGCCCTTTTCGAGGTTGAACTCGGCCTGTGACGGCAGCTTCAGGGTCTTTTTCAGGCCCGACCATGACAGTTTCGTTCCAGCCATCAACGTACGCGCGACAAGATCCCGCGCGGTGATGTCCAGCGGCTGTTCGCCGTGGTCGTCGACAATGCGCAAATGGTTGAGCTGTGACAGGATCAGGAACTCCTGTGCGGCCGGGTGCCAGCGCGGCAGCCGGTCCTGATCCGGGAAAAATGTGCATTTCCCCGGGCGTACGGGGCGCAACGGGCGCTGAAAGAAGATCGTGTCACGGAACCGCTGTCGCATGTCTTCGGTCAGCGACGGATGAAATGCGGCCTGCGTCGCCCAGATGTGATCGAACTCGGCTTCCAGAAGTGCGCGTGTTGGATAGAACTCGTAGGAAAGCTTCGCGCCTTCACCCGTCGGACGGATGCGGGTCCCTTCGCCACGCGCAAGGCGCGCGTGCAGAAAGGCACCGTATGTCGGGTGCCCATCTGACCTCAGTCGCTCCAGAAGCGCGGCCGAGGCGATCGCGATCTTGCCCTTTTCGTCCGCATCCTTGTCGGCACGGCGGTTGCTCTTGAATCCGCGATGCTTGGACATGTGCCAGAGCGCCCGACCAAGTTGCTCCAGCGCCACCTGTTCGCGTGCGGCCTTCGCCCGAGCTTCGAGGGGATTTGTGGCAAAGACCTCATTTCGGTCTTCTGCATCTGATGGCATCAGGCCGAATCTGACCAGGTCATCGAGCAGTCGCTTCCTTCGCCCTAGGCTTCGATCCTGCCGCCGCCTTGCACCGCGCGGGATTCTGCGTCCGGCAGCATTGGACTCCTTCGACTGTGGATCCCGACCATTCGGGAATATCCTCACCCCAATCTTTTCAAGAGAAGCGGGCCGCACATCAGCGTCCAGGCGATAGACGGCCCAGCCAAGTGAGTTTGTTCCAAGGTCGAAAGCGAAACGATACATGAGCCCTCCGAAATGCTTGCCAAGCCAGCATATTCCGGGATAACCTGAAATTCCTAGCAGAAGAAGCGGCGTGGTCTTTCCCGCGATAAGGCGAAATATCCACACCATTGGGGCAGGCTGCGGCCTGCCCCGTCTGTTTTCAGATTGATTGCCTGAACCGCTGAGCTTCCCACTCCACCGGAAACGGCTCCAGAACCCGCGCCAACGTCACCCCCGGCCCCTGCTTCCCGTCCAGGATCGCCTCGACGATGTCGGGCGCGAGCAGCGTGAGCCGCAGGACGCGGGTCATGTATGAGGGCGCGATGCCCTCCCGCTCGGCCAGTTCGGCGATGGTGGCGAACTCGCCCGACTCGAGCATCCGCTTCCAGCGGAAGGCGCGGGCCAGCGCCTTCACGAGGGCGCTATCCGGCCGTCGCGGCTGAACAGCACCGTCCGGCATCTGCATCTCCTTGCGTCCACCGCGCTTCACGACGCGGAAAGGGACGTGGAGCGTCACGGTGTCGGGGATCGGCGTCGCACGGGTCATGCGGCTTCCCCGGTGCCGCCGGCCAGCATCTCGCGCGCGAGGCCGCAGAGGTTATCGACGCGCAGGCGGACGTCGAGCCCGTCCGTGCCGATGTCCACCCGCTCGACCAGCAGCGCCACGATGCGGGCCTGCTCGGCGGGGAAGAGTTCGTCCCACAGCGGGTCGAGCTGCTGGAGCGCCGAACGGGCGTCGGCTTCCGTGATGTCGTCGGCGTGGGCGCGGGCGGCCTTCCACGTCCCTGCCACGATCTCGGGCTGGCGGAACACGGCTCGGAGTTGATCGATGACGGTCGCTTCGATCTCGCCCGCTGGTACGCGACCCACCGGGCACGACCCGGCACCGTGTTTCAGTACCGTCTGGCTGACGTAGTAGCGGTAGAGCCGGCCGCCCTTGCGGGTGTGCGTCGGCGAGAAGGCCGCGCCATCGGGACCGAATAGCAGCCCCTTCAGCAGCGCGGGCGTCTCGGCGCGTGTCCGTGCGGCGCGCTTCCGGGGGCTTTCCTGCAGGATGGCGTGGACCCGGTCCCACGTCTCGCGGTCGATGATGGCGTCGTGCTCGCCCGGGTAGCTGTCGCCCTTGTGCACCGCCTCGCCGATATAGGCGCGGTTGTTCAGCATCCGGTAGAGGTATTTCTTGTCGATCCGGTTGCCGCGCGGCGTGCGGATGCCGCGTTTCGACACCTCCCGCGCGAGCTCCATCCCCGATCCGATCTCGAGGAAGCGGGCGAAGATCCAACGGACATGCTTGGCGTGCTCGTCGTCCACGACCAGCTTCCGGTTCTCGACACGGTATCCGTAGGGCGGGACGCCGCCCATCCACATGCCCTTCTTGCGGCTGGCGGCGACCTTGTCGCGGATGCGCTCGGCGGTCACCTCGCGTTCGAACTGCGCGAACGAGAGCAGGATGTTCAGCGTCAGCCGGCCCATCGACGTGGTCGTGTTGAAGGACTGCGTGACCGAGACGAAGGTCACGCCGTTGCGGTCGAATACCTCGACCAGCTTGGCGAAATCGGCCAGCGACCGGCTGAGGCGGTCGATCTTGTAGACGACGACCACGTCGATCAGGCCGTCCTCGATGTCCTCCAGCAGCCGATGCAGTCCGGGCCGTTCCAGCGTGCCGCCGGAGATGCCGCCGTCGTCGTATTGATCGCGGACGAGCACCCAGCCCTCGGAGCGCTGGCTGGCGATGAAAGCCTCGCAGGCCTCGCGCTGGGCGTGGAGCGAGTTGAACTCTTGGCTTAGCCCTTCCTCCGAGGACTTGCGGGTGTAGATGGCGCAGCGCTGCTTGCGCACGATTGGCTTGGTCATGTCCGTGCCCCCCGGTTCCTGAGGCCGAAGAAGACCCAGCCGTTCCAGCGCGTTCCTGTGATCGCGCGGGCGATGGCGGAGAGCGATTTGTAGGGCCGTCCCTGCCACTCGAAGCCGTCCGTGGTGACGGTGACGACATGCTCGACACCCTGCCATTCGCGGATCAGCCGTGTGCCGTTGATCGGACGTTCCCGATCAGCCCGCATGCCGCTCTTCTTGCGGTCGCCGCCGTCGAGCTGCTTGCCCAGTTTCTCCAGCTTTCGGACGGTTGCCGGCTTGAACCCGCCATAGGCCAGTTCCTGAATGCGATAGGCGAGGCGGCTTTCCAGATACTGCCGGTTGAACGGCGGCGGCTCGCCGCCGAACAACTCGCGCCACTGCTGCTTCAGCGCCGGCGTCGGCGTGGTCTTGAGCGCGGCCAGGCGCGCGGGGATGGGGTCGTCGGTCATCATGCGGTCTCCTTGCGAGTTGGAATTGCATGACCGCTCTGAAGGCGCTCGGAGTGAAGCGAACTATCTCCGATCTCAGGAGAATATTTCCTTGACTGTCCCATCTTCAGGCGAACCAGCCCGCAGGCCAGCAAACGGCACAATTCCGCACGCCGTTCGGCCGGGGACATCAGGTGCGGCGACAATGCATTTGCGGAGACACGAGGAGCATGCGGCTTGGTCATCTCGGCAACCTCGTGACGTTACCATCGATCGGGGTCACAAGCTGGAACTGAGCATGCAGTTTCCCGGGAACGGGGCGTCGTACCTGCGAAAGCAGACCCGCTCGCTCCAAGTCCCGTCTCGCTTTCAGAAAACGCTCCCGCGACAGATCCGTCAGCCCTACCTCGCGCATGCCGGTGTGATCGAGTGCGAAGGCTTTCGCCGGTGCATGCCCATGCTGATCCACCAGCGTCACGTACAGTGCCAATGCATCGGACGATCCGCCGGCATGCCGAATGGCATCTACAGCACACCTGTTGACGCGGAAGGCAGAGTTGCGGCCTTCAAACACCGAGTTGCGGAGCCGCTTCTTCCAAGCCCATTTGGCGATGGCTTCGACCTCTGCGTCCTTTACCGTTTCCGGATGCACGCACCGCTCATCACGCTCAAACCTCAGATTGTCTGAAAGCTCATCAAGGCTATCGACATACTCGACCATGCTGATTGCCGACTGGAAAAGGTGACGGTTCCGTGCGCCTTCAGGGACCTTCGGCTGCAGAATTGGAGCGCTCTCACTATTCTCCGTGGCCAGAACCGTAATTTCTGTTTCGCCGAGTTGGGCGCCGGTGGCGTAGTAGTAGGCTTCTCCGTTCGGGCGAATAGAGCCAGGACCCACGACGTAGGCATTCGGGCCGGATTTCACGTCGACGGGCAGACCCTCGGTGCGAAGGTTGGGCAGAGAGGCCGCGGGACGCCGAAAGTAAAGGTGCAGGCCGCGCGGCGTCCTCACCTGAACCCGCGCCGGTCCAAAACGGTCCTCAAGGCGCCGGATAATATCATCATCGTCACAATCGAGGTCGAGAACGACGAGGCCAGGCAGCCGAATGCCATACATGAGCGAATCTGCCCGCCGCATCGCACCGAAGACCTGAGGCATCGATATGGTGACTTTCTTGGCGTAGCTCACCAAGGGGGCCTTGCCCTCCGGGCCGCCGCCAAGCGGGAGCAGAGAGAAGCCAGCGCTGCAAAGGGAGGCGATTTCCGCCTCGACCCGGGCGCGGCAGTCTGAGGATGGCTGAGCTTCCGCTTTCATCACCATCACCGCTCTGCGTCATCGCGGACGGCAAGGACATCCGGCGCTTGGCCGGGAGACCGCGTTGCGTTCTCAGCGATCCAGGCGTCAAGATCGGTCTTCCGATAGCGGATAGATCCACCCAGCTTGCTGTAGCGCGGGCCGCGGCCACGGGCATGACGGCTGCGAAGCTTAGCCAGCGTGGACTCACTCAACCCCAAGTACCGCGCGGCTTGGCGCGGGGGCAGCAATGCATGAGCATCCAGATCGACTTCGCTGGCCAACATCATAACCTCCAGACGAACTCAGCCGTTGGAAGTCGTTGTATGTCCTGTCCAAATGGTTCTCGTTACGAGATATGAGGAACTTGCAGAGCCTTCATGTACTCTGGGCTTCATCTTGTTGCCACTGGCGGAGCTTGTCCTGTGCAACTCTTGGCTGCGCGCCAATGCCAAGAATTCGAAAAACGTGATTGATGAACTTCCCGAAAGGCGACGAATGCTGAGTTTCGGCATTGATCCTAGGCGCTTTCTCACCAGTTTCTTGGTGCCAGATCTCGCTGCAAACATCCAACACAGAAATTGCTCGCCAATTGGTCCCGCCATGCGGCGGCTTCAAACCGGAGTTTTTATTGGCGATGTATTCTGCCGAGCGAAGCAGCCGCCGAGCATAGTCTGAAAATTCGTCAAAGGGTTCTTCGCGATCGCTGCTATATTGAAGCATATCGGCATGCAGCTTCAACTCAAGTGCGCCCTGACCGGAGATCCGCCCAAGCTGTTTGAGCAACTTTTTAAGGGCCGGAATGAGTTTTTCGATCGGCTCTTTATCTATGAACTTTCCGTATTCGAGGGGAAGAACCTCGGAGGCACCCAATATCATAACTGCGAGAGATCTTGCTGGGAAAACGTATTGTTTGAATGGGTAGTCTGGGTCCGGTCCGGTGCTTGGCCAGGTTGACTGGATTAACTCTTCAAGCTTGGCGAGTTTCTTCTCGTCCATTGCCATGCTGACGCCCCCGGTCTTCAATGGTGTGTAGCTGATTCCTCCGAATTCTGTGTGGCTTGGATCAAGAAAACAAGGCGATTTGTTTGGCGCAAACCCGCACGTACCATCAGTGATGAAGGAAGGTTGCGGCGTGCCTCAGTCGTCGCTGCCAGATCTCAGAGACTCTGCAGATTTTGTGCATTTTTCCGCCAAGCGATTGAGGCAGTCATCAATGACTTGATTGTACTGCTTCAGCATGGCCCGATCACGAGTCAGCTGCGGCGGCAGACCGTAGAGCTCGGCACGGACCCAGGTCGCAAGCTGCATGATCACCGCCTCAGCCTCTTTCTGCGAGATCAGCTCCCTATTCTTGACCGCGATGCGCTGCTGGATCTCCGCTGCACGCGCGCGCGCCACTTCGTTTGAGGCATCCTTTTTTGACGCGCGTTCAAGGGCATCTTCATAGTGCGCGATGATCCCGCGCACGAGACTGACAACGGTGTATGATCCGCGCCCATCGTCGGCTATGAAGCCGTCTTTCCGCAGCTTCTGGAGCCAGCGTTCCGATCGCCCGGTGAGGGTGGCAGCCTGACTTACCGTCAGGCCTGCACCTCCATCCTTCTGGCTAGCCATCGGTGTCACAGTGCTCATGTTCCGGCCGACGCAGGTTCTCACGCGCGGCGTCTGCAGCGGCGGTCTCGCGAACCCGATAGGCGACCACGGGATCCTGCGGGAAATCCCAGCCGACGTTCTTCGCGGCAGTGGGTGCAAGCGTGCCATCGGGCAGCAAGACCTCGACCACGGTGTTGAGGTCGCCGGGGCAGGGGCCTCCGGTCCAGGGCTTCCACGCGCTCCACTGGTTTTGCATGTCGTGTTTCCTTTCTGTTCTATTTTCGAAGAAAGTGATCTTGGCGTCCGAGGACGTGGCGGCCCGCGGGCTGGGTTTTCGTAGGCCACAATGGTCAGCTCGACCGACTGGTGTCGTCGTGTGGGTCCAGGACGTTTTCGGGCTGCTGGCCAGCTGTCGAGCTAGCACCCTGCTCTGCCTTGAAGCGGTCGAGCGCGTCAATAATGGCGCCCCACATCACTGCGCGTGCTTCGCTTGCGCTTATGACGTGGTAGCGCTGGCCGGTTTCGTCCAAGAGTACGGAGGGGCGTTGCTCAGGCCGGTTCATGATCAACTCCCTCTTGAGCACGCTGCGCCGCGACGTCCGTGAACGGCTGACCCGTTACAGCAAGAACCGCCTCGCGGCCGGTGAACTCCGACCAACGTCGAATGGTGACGTCGACGTATGCGGGGTCGATCTCGATCACGTACGCGCGGCGTTGCGCCAATTCGGCTGCGATCAGGGTCGTCCCCGAGCCGACAAACGGGTCGTAGATCGCGTTACCAACAGCCGAACTGTTCTCGATGGCGCGCCGCATGCATTCGACGGGCTTCTGAGTTCCGTGGCCGTGCCCGGCATCGTCGCGTGAGCCAATTGACCAAACCGTCGACTGGCTACGATCGCCTTGCCAGTTGGCGTTTCCGCCTTTGCGTACAGCATAGAAGCAAGGTTCATGGCGCCAGTGATAGTGGCCCCGAGAAAGTGCGAACCGCTCTTTTGCCCAGATGATCTGTGAGCGGATTTCGAAGCCCGCTGCGATCAGGCTTTCTTCAACAGTGCTGGCATGGAGCGCGCCGTGCCAGACGTATGCGACGTCGCCCGGAAACAGGGCCCAGGCCGCCCGCCAGTCCGCTCGGTCATCGTTCTGCACGCGTCCCAGTTTGCGACGGTTGCGGTTGACGCCGGCCTTGGCGCGCCATGACGGGTCATAGGTGACGCCGTAAGGTGGGTCAGCGACCATCAAGTTCGGCGTTTCGCCATGAAGCAGTTCCCGCACTGCGTCAGTATCGGTGGCGTCTCCACAAATCAGCTGATGGTCGCCGAGCTGCCAGAGATCGCCGGGGCGACTGATGACCGTCTCAGCGGTTTCCGGAAGGTCATCCGGTTCAGACAGCCCACCGATGGTTGCAGCGGTCAAAGGCGGGAGGAGGTCGTTAAGTTCCTCAGGCGAGAAGCCGACGTCGGCGAGAAAGTCTGCGCCAACCAAGTCCTCGAGAGCGTCAAGTTCTGCCCGCAGAAGGTCTTCATTCCACATGCTGGTTTCAGCGAGACGATTGTCGATCAGCGCGTAGGCCGTGGCCATTTCATCAGACCAGCCACGGGCCACGATCACCGGCACCTCGGTCAGTCCGAGGCCACGAACCGCCTCAAGGCGGCCGTGGCCCGCAATCAGAGTGCCATCTTCCTTGATGAGCAGAGGAATTGTGATCCCAAACTGCTCTATGGAAGCCTTGATCTGTGCGATCTGCTCCGGTGGGTGCTCCCGCGCATTTTGTGTGTAGGGAGTGAGGTCGCTCACTGATCGAGTTTCGACCTGGTGGGCGATTGCAGGAGCTTGGTTCGAACCGCTTGGTGGCATGACGCAGATCTCTTTGGGATGTCATCTGCAGTATGCCCGAGCGGATGCGGCTGCGCTTTACATGAAGTCGGCGAATTATGGCGTGTTCATGTAATGTTGTGCCTGGCCGGAGATGACGGTGCCGGTAGAGCCTGGTTCATTGTTGCCGGTGCGGCGAACCGAAACGCAAATCGAGAGATCAGAAAAACGCCGAGTATCTGGGGTGCCGCGGACCCGCGCACGAAATCCCAAGATACGGTCCCTATTTTTTTGTTACGCATTTCACCGCCAGAACAGGGCGTTCCGTTTTGATGGACCGTTGCCTGCCTGCTCCTGACTTGCCTAGAATATGAGGCAAGGGGAGAGGATTTATTTCTTACATATGTGGACGAGATTTCGTCTCCTGTGAATGCTAACAAGCTACGTCAGTTTGAAGCCGCAGATGCACCGTCCCCGGCCGAGCCCGCGCTAAATGCTGGAGGCCGAGGAGGCGATTGTGTGGCTGTCATCGTCGGCGCCCTCGATACCGACCGTAAGGCTCCGGCGGCGGCCGTCTGATCGCGGCTACGATCCGATGATAAGTCCGACGTTATGTCCGACTTTAACAACCGCCCGCAAATCGAAGTTCTTGCCGTTTCTGACGGTGCCCGCCGCCGGCACTGGTCGGACGAGGACAAGGTCCGGATTGTCGAGGAAAGCTTTATTGGCCATCGGCAATGTGCTGCCACGGCCCGGCGGCATGGCGTTTGCCGCTCGCTGCTGACGATCTGGCGCCGTGAATACCGGAACGGCGAACTTGGCGCATCCCGATCTGCAGCCTTTTCGCCGGTTAGCGTAACGCAGGACAGCCCGGGCTCGCGGCCGGGTCAGGTTGATCCCTTTGAGCCAGCGCGAGATACCCAAGTCGAGATCGCCCTACCAAATGGCCGTCGGCTTATCGTGCCGACCGAACTGGAACCGGAGAAGTTGGTCCGGCTCATCCAACTGGTGGAGCGCGCATGATCGCGTTTCCAGCGGGCGTTAAGGTCTGGATCGCGGGCGGAGTGACCGACATGCGGCGAGGCATGAACACGCTGGCTCTGCAGGTGCAGGAGGGGCTTGGTCGTGACCCACATGCCGGGGAGATCTTCTGTTTCCGGGGCCGCAAGGGCGACCTGGTGAAGATCCTGTGGCATGATGGCGTGGGCATGTCGCTCTATTTGAAACGCCTGGAGGCTGGCAAGTTCATCTGGCCGGTGAGCCGGTCCGGCGAGGCGGTGCAGATCTCTGCAGCGCAGTTGGGTTATCTTCTCGAGGGGATCGATTGGCGCAATCCACGCTGGACGCAACGCCCTGCAAAGGCAGGATAAATTACGCTGACAGGTCTGTTTTTTATTGGTGCCTTGCGAGCCCGGATGATAGACATCCGCCATGTCGAACACCGCTTCCGAGCTTGCGAGATTACGCGCTGCCCTGGCCGTCGCCGAGGCCCGCGTAGAGGTTGCTGAAAGCGAGCTGGCACAGACCCGTGCGGTCGTGTCCTGCTCGGAAGCGATGATCCAGGAACTCAAGCTTGAGATCGCCAAGCTGCGCCGCGACAAATACGGCATCTCGTCGGAACGGCGCGCCCGGCTGATCGATCAGCTGGAACTGCAGCTTGAAGAGCTTGAAACGGCGGCAACCGAGGATGGCCTGGCCGCCGAACAGGTGGCCGGCAAGGCCACCACGGTGCGCGCCTTCACGCGCCGCCACCCTGTGCGCAAACCATTCCCCGATCACCTGCCGCGTGAGCGGGTTGTCGTCGAGGCGCCTGATGCCTGCACCTGCTGTGGCTCGGATCGGATCGTGAAGATGGGCGAGGATGTCACCGAGACCCTGGAGGTGATCCCGCGCCGGTGGAAGGTGATCCAGACGGTACGCGAGAAGTTCACCTGCCGGGCCTGCGAGAAGATCAGCCAGCCGCCAGCCCCGTTCCATACAATCCCTCGTGGATGGGCCGGGCCCGGCTTGATCGCCATGCTCGTCTTCGAGAAATATGGCCAGCACCAGCCACTGAACCGGCAGGCCGAACGCTTCGCCCGTGAAGGCGTCGAGTTGAGCCTGTCGACCCTGGCAGACCTGGTCGGGCACGCGACTGTCGCCTTGCAGCCGATCCATGCCCTGATCGAGACCCACGTGCGCGCCGCTCACCGTCTGCACGGCGACGACACGACCGTGCCGCTTCTGGCGCGGGGTAGCGCGAAGAAAGCCCGGCTCTGGACCTATGTGCGCGATGATCGGCCCTGGAATGGTGGCGCACCGCCGGCGGCCGTCTTCCACTTCTCCCGCGATCGTTCGGCAACCAATCCCAATCAGCACCTCGCCGGATGGCAAGGCGTGCTGCAAGCCGACGCCTATGGTGGATATAACGATCTCTATCGCGTCGACCGTGATGCAGGGCCCGTGACCAGCGCCCTGTGCTGGGCGCATGCGCGCCGGAAGTTCTTCGAACTGGCGGATATTGCCGGAAACGTCCGCAAGGGCAAACCCGCCCATCAGATCTCGCCGGTCGCGCTGGAAGCGGTGAAACGGATCGACGCCATCTTCGACATCGAGCGCGAAATCAATGGGCTGGATGCCGATGCCCGGCTTGCCGCCCGCCAGGACCTGTCTCGTCCTCTGGTGAACAGCCTCCATGACTGGCTGCTGGCAGAGCGCGCGAAACTCTCCCGGCACAACAAGGTGGCCAAGGCGATCAACTACATGTTCGAGAAAGAAGGCCGTTGGCAGGCCTTCACGGCATTCCTCGATGACGGGCGCATCTGCCTGACGAATAACGCAGCCGAACGCGCCCTGCGCGGCGTAGCCCTGGGCCGCAAGTCATGGCTCTTTGCCGGCTCCGAGCGCGGCGGGCAGAGGGCCGCCGCCATGTATACCCTCATCGTCACGGCCAAAATGAACGACATCGACCCGCAGGCGTGGCTCGCCGATGTTCTCGCCCGGCTGCCCGACATGCCTGTCTCCCGCACGCATGAACTTCTGCCCTGGAACTGGAAATCCGGGTCCCTCGCCGAGGCGGCATGATCATGCCGCTCAATAAGGTGCATTCCGTCAAGACCATCGACCGCGTTGCTGCCGAGCTCGGAGAAACCGTCGATCGGATCTTCGAGCTCGCCGGTGATATGGAAACCGAAGATGGCGTGATCTGGGTCTACGGTCCCGGCGACGACAGCGTCATCGCATTCACTCCGTTCGGTATCGAAAACCTGCGAGAGCTCATCGAAATAGACCGGCACAGCGCGCGCTGACCGCGTGCGGCCCACGCCGGATGCTTACTACCGACCTGCTGATCCGCTCGAAGGACGGTTTCTGGCTCGCGATTCCGACAGATGCCGCCGGCCGTGGACTGCGCCTGAGCTTCGTCTATCGCCGCCAGGGGCCGAGCCTACTTGTGCGGAAGGGCGCCTGAACAGCCGAGGGCTCGGCGTCGCGTCTCGCTCAAAGACCGGCCGCGGGCGCGCGACGGTGCCGAACTTCCTGCAGGTGCCACAGGTAAAGCCGCCGAAGCGGCTGGACCTCGACCGGGATGCAGAGCGTGCCCTCGACAGCGTGCCGGGGCTCATCGTGGCGAACTGGCTCAGCCGCCGATAATAGGCGGTGCTTTTGCGTCGCGACGCGTTCGTTTAGTCTGCCAAGAGCAGTGGAGTTAGTGGAGCAATCATGACCGGAGACCGTGTGTTCCCTGATTGGATCGAAGATGACTACGATGGCATTAGGTCAAGCCTGAGTTCCCCAGCCGCTAAGTCGATAGACCGATTTCGATCCCGATACTCTCGTCTTCAAAAAGAAATACAGCCTTTGCCCTCAGAAGTCGAGATGTATGAGATTTATCAGATATCAGCCGAACGGCTTCAAGGTTATTTTCCAGATGCATTTAGTTCTCTCACGCATTGCTGCGAATATCTGGTCGGATTCTGGCTCTATCGACACGCATATAAAATGAACGCATATGATGATGGGTTGAAGTACTCATTGAGCGCCGGGAATTGGCTAATCGCCTTCACCTGCCTTCGGAACATGTTCGAGGAGATAGCGCACTACAACTTCTATCTCTCGCGCATTGAGAGAAACGTGAAGAAAATCGATCAACTGGAAAAGAATGAAACCAAGCGGGTCAGGCAAGGTAAGCGGCCGTCAGACAAGTGGATTAAAGACTACATAAGTTGCGATCTTGAAATAATCAGAAATATTGAAAAGGCATTGCAGGGCTCTGATTTTGATTGGGCCTCTTGGATTAAGCAAAATCTTCAAGGGCTGCATGATGAGGGCTTGGCATCACAAGCATTCAAGCAATCGGAATCTCGGAAGACACATGTTAATGACTGCATCTCCCACATGGAGAAAGGTCACAATAAGCCATTCTCTGCATACTACGACATTCTTTCTGAAATGGTTCACCCAAACTTTGGATCAAATACACTGGTCATCAAGACGAGAGAAAAATTCAATCAAACATTTGGTCGGGTGTGGATGGCTGGTGCGATCCAGGAACAGGAGGCGGCTTGTTGGTTCTTTGAAGTTGCCTCAGAACCGATGGCCGAGACACTCGCTGTCTCTACCCGAAATCTCTCTGTTGCTAAGAATCTGTATTCGGCCTTTCAGCGCCGCGCAGAAGCAAGCAGCAGTGCGCTCGGTCACGGATTGGTGAAGCCCAATGCTGACAGACAAAAGTTGAATTAATTGGCCTCCACTCGTGAAACCATCCTCGCCGCGCTGCACAAGCGGCTTTCGGCGCTGCCTCCCACCGCGCTGCGGGGTGAAGTGTCACCCGAGCGCGTCCCGGCAGATGGCCTGCTGGTGCTGCGCGACGGCGAGTCGGGCGAGCCCGAGGTGAAGCTGTCGCCGCTCACCTACCACTACCAGCACCGCGCCGAGATCGAGGCGGTGGTTCAGAGTAATGATCGCGACGCCGCCTTCGACACGCTCCCCGATCAGCCCCAGCTGCCGCGCTTCAAGGCGTACACGAACTATGACAACTACATCGGCGTCGGGACCTAGACGAGGATCGGCCTGAACAATACCGACTAAAACGATCAGGGAGTGTTCTACGCCGCGAACAACCGGCTCGTGGTCCTAGGTCGACGGGAGCTGCCTCTTCGGCGCGACGCTCATTTACAAAGTCAACGCAAGCACCACTGCACGCATTCGGGGGCGGCTCGTCCTGAACGGCACGACGGAAATCCGCAGCTCCTTCGGTGAAACCTCGGCCATCCATGTCACGCTCGCCGCCGCCATCTGACAGCAGACCTTGGTGCCGCTGCCGGAGGGTGATACGGTTGAGGTCCAAGGATATTTGCGGGTCGCGGACGGCCATTTCGCCGGAGACCACACGTCCTTCTGGGGGGACCAAGATCGGCTGAATGAGCGTTCAATTTTAGGGGCGTCTCAGGGCAACTGCGCCTCTGTGTCGCCGATTTCGATCTGGTATTCCTCGGATCGTAGCCATGCTGAAAGTCTGTCTACAGACGCGGCAATCTGATCCGTTTTCCTGAGCGCGCATTCCCACACCGTTGCAACGCGCCACCCGTCTTCCAGAAGCCGCCCGCGAACTGCTTTATCCCGAGCGACGTTCGCCTCGAACTTCGCCTGCCAGAAGTCCTGACGGGTCGACGGGGTGGTGGCGTAGCGGCACCCCTCGTGACGATGCCAGAAACAGCCATGTACGAAAACGACGGCGCGATACTTCGGCAGAACGAGATCCGGTCGACCGTGGACCGCCTTCGAATGGAGGCGAAATCGGAAACCGCGCGCATGCAACGCCCGCCTCAGCGCTAGCTCAGGCTTCGTGTCTTTTCCACTGATCCCTGCCATCATGCGCGACCGGGTCTTCTGATTCACAATATCTGTCACTTGCGTCCTGGTTTTCGTGCCTGAACCTAGTATACACCGGCTGAATGTAGTTCGTCAGGAGACTGATTTGCCTTCGACTTTCGGCATCGTCGATCTGTTCGCCGGCCCCGGCGGACTTGGCGAGGGGTTTGCATCCCTTGTCGAGGATGGCCACTCGCCGTTCCGGATCGGCATCTCGGTCGAGAAGGAAGCATCGGCGCACCGAACCCTGATGCTGCGCGCGTTTCTGCGCGAGTACCGGTTGCTTCATGGCAGCTTGCCGAAACAGTTCATCGATTTTCATGCGGGAGAAATTCCTGAACCGGACTGGTCGGAAGTCGACGCGTCTGCTTGGCGGTTGGCCGTCGAGGAGGCCCGCGGCCTCGAGCTCGGCACCAAGGCCGCAGCAACAGCGATCGATGCCGCGATCGAGAAGCTGAAGTCGGGGTACGACGACACGATCCTGATCGGTGGTCCGCCGTGTCAGGCGTACTCCCTCGTGGGTAGGGCCCGGTCGAGGGGCAAGGTCGGCTATGTGCCGGAGGAGGATGAACGGCATTACCTCTTCCGCGAGTACATCAGGGTGCTCGACAGGCTCCGGCCGGCAGCCTTCGTTATGGAAAACGTCAAGGGCATGTTGTCCTCGACGGTCGAGAGCCGGCTCGTGTTCGAGATGCTGATGGAGGACCTTACCTCCCTCGGCAGTGGCCATGGCCATCAATACGAACTCCGTGCCATTCGGGTCGAAGACGGGAAGGTCCGCCTGCTGGAGGCGATGCGACCTTCTGACTTCGTCGTGCGTGCCGAAGAGTTCGGGGTTCCGCAGCGGCGTCACCGGGTAATCATCGTCGGGATCAGGTCCGATCTGGCTGGCAAGACGGCGGGCGCCTGCATGGCCGCCCCCGAGCGTAGGCGAACGGTCAGTGACGCGATTGACACGATGCCGCGCTTGCGCAGTGGCATCAGTCGAGGAGCGGACAGCGCTGCAGACTGGCGCGAGGAGGTTGTCGAAGCTGCCAGAATGCTGGCGCGCATTTACCCCGAGAAGGAGAGCGAACCATTCCGCGAGGCATTCTCTTCAGTAGCAAGGCGCACGGCGACAGAAGCGCCGGGCAGTCGGAAGGACACACGACTTGCCGAGGGCTACGGGGGGTCGAACGATGAACTGCTTAACTGGCTCGAGCGTACGGACCTTCGCGCAATTGCCCAGCACGAGACGCGGGGACACATGACGTCGGATCTCGGCCGCTACCTTTTCGCAGCCGTGTTCGGGGCCGTCCGTGGTTACAGCCCGAAGGCCGCCGATTTTCCGCTCGCGCTGAGCCCAGATCATCGCAACTGGCACAGCGGGGTGTTCAATGACCGGTTCCGGGTCCAGCTGGCCGATGAGGCTTCAACCACTGTCACGAGTCACATCTCGAAGGATGGTCACTACTTCATCCATCCGGATCCTCTGCAGTGCCGCAGCCTCACGGTGCGCGAAGCTGCGCGTCTTCAGACATTTCCCGACGACTACCTGTTCATGGGAAACCGGACTCAGCAATACGTCCAGGTCGGGAACGCCGTCCCGCCGTTTCTGGCCCGCCAGATAGCACAGATCGTGTTGAATGCTATCTTAGGCCTTAATTCTGCGAGCAACGGCACTGATCCTCAACAGCCGGATATGTCATCGGCGGATGCGCATCCGACACAGAACAGCCTGTTCGACTATTGATAAGCATTCGCTTTGTGAAGCCGACTTCACGGTCCAGCGGCTGCAACCTCCTGCTTGAGGCGCGCGATGTCTTCCGCAGTCCCGATGAGTTCCAGCAGGACATTTGCGCGGCTTGTCGCGACATAGATCAGTTCGGGATCAGTGAGACCTTCGATGCCGATCAGGAAGATGCATGGACGCGACAGGCCCTTGAAGCGCCGAACCGTGTCAAGGACGATGTGATCAGGCCGCACATCATCGGCACGGCAGGTTGGCTTGCCGGCGATCCTTTCGCCAAGAGCAGTCAAGGCGTCACCTGTTCCTGAGAGCACCGCAATCTGCCCCGGCGCTACTTGACCGGAGTTCAACATTTGCGAAATCCGCTCGTTCAGGCGCGCGAGGGCCATCTCGCCGTTGCGACATGCCATGGTTCCAACCGGCTCTCCCTCAGGTCCTGCAGGGATGCTTCGTCGGCCCTGATACCATTTTGCCATCAGGGCATAAATCCGTCGCGTGTTTCGAAGATTCCTTGTCAGTGCGATGGACGACGCCGGGAGAGCATCTATGAACCCCTTTTCCGGAGAAAACAGGCGCTGATTGTCGTCGTAGAATACATAGAATCCGCCGGTCTCCGGGTCGTTGATGGTGAGGCGCAGGGCGTGCAACCAGGAATCTCGAAAATCCTGTCCCTCATCGATGATGACAGTATCGAAGCCGAGATCGGGGTTGTTGCTGACCGCCTCCACAAGGGCCTCGGGAAGAAGGTGGTCGAACACCGATTGGTCTCCATCAGAGGGCAGTTCGACGCCAGCCTTTTGTGCGAGGGCTCGGCAAAGCGCATGGAAACTGGCTACCACGAGGCCTTCATTTCCCTGACAGATCGTTCGAAGATGGGCGGCCAGCGGCGCGTTGTAGCATGTCAGAAGCGTAAGTCGCCCGTCAGCGGCCGATCTTGTGGCCTTTTCAACGGCCAGCACGGTCTTTCCACTGCCCGCACCGCCCGAAATTGCCATTTCCTTGTTGTCTGCGAGCGAGTCGAGGATCCACGACTGTTCGGCGGTGAGCCGCTCGATGGTTTTAGCATCGTCGGCGAGGCTGATGCCGATGTGGGCCCTGAGTTCGAAATGGCTCGCAAGTAGCTTTTCCAGCGCTCTCAGGCCATCCAATCCCAAAGCGCTTTCGCGATGGTCGTCGCCTTCCGTCATCCGACGGACAATCCAGCGGTCGAGGGTTTTCATGTTGTCCCCGAACGCGATGATCTCGAGCGGCGCATCTGGTGCCAGCGCTCGTCTAGGTCGGGCACTGCCGGGAAGGATAGCGCCATGGCGTGCTCTGACGAAACGACCGCTCAGCGCCCGACTTGCATTAAGGCGCTTCAGGAAATGGTGCTTGCTGCTGCGTGCCTGCGACAAAGGATTCTTGATCCGGAACTTGAACCCGTCACGGTCCTCACTGAGCCACTGTCCGTTGGCTTCGCGGCAGCTCACCCTCCCGCCCTTTACCTCGAGAAACAGCAACCCGTGTTCCGCATGCGCGATGATGAAATCCGCTTCTCCGTCGAACTCGGCACCGTCGCGATCCGCTTCATGCCAGGAGCGCGAATAGTAGCAGTTGTAATCCCCTGGCAGCTTGTCCCTCATGCATTCGTAGACGCGGACCTCCGAAGACAGTTTCGGATTGTCAAGAACATGACGTGGCAGTTCCCTTGGATACATGCGGGCCATCTTCAGGACCTTCCATCCAGAAGCTTGCGGAAGAAACCGAGTTCAGGGTTCGCCGGTGTTCCGACCAGCATGCCGCGATCAAGGTGGCGGTTGAAATGCTCGCATGAAGTTTCCGGAAGAAAGGTGCAGCAGTGACAGGCCGAGGATCCAGATCCTTCTGAAAGCGAGAGGATGCCGCTGCTGCAAAGCGGATCCGAAGAGCACCACTCCAGGTCCCGCAGTGCGGCGAGCAGGATCGGGCCAATCTCGCTGGTGCGGCCCTTTCGTGACAACCCGCCCAGTGTTCCATCGGAGTCCGGTGCGGACGTGTATAGAAGAAATCCGCACATCCCGCCGGGACCTCGCGAGACGTACAACCTCTCTCGGATGGACGCAGTCGAGTACCCGCTGTCGAGTGACAGGCGCTCCGACAGCGCGTGGGCCGTTGTGTGTATCAGGAGCAACCTCGCCGAGATCGTCATGGGGAAGGGGCGATCGCTGCCGTTGTGGTCTTGCCACGCACGCTCGGCGGCCTGATGCGCTTTTGCAGCCCTGTCGATTACGTTCGGGTCGTTCTCCCAAGTACGTAGGGCTGTCTCGTCGAAGTTGATGAATATGCCTTCACCGCGGACCTCGATTGCCGGAAGCCAGTTCAACTTCTTCTCGGACAGCGGAGCCACGAAAGCGCTGTTGTCAGCGGCCTCCACCGGGCTGAGGCGGGTGAATGCCTTGAGAGTTCGGACTTCGCGCAACCTCTCGACCGAGACTACACGGTCCAGAACGCCCTTCAGATCGCTCGGGATCACCTGAGGCGAGATCTGGAACTCTGGGAACTCTTCTCCGTCGGGGCCGCCCGAGCAGAGCATCAGGTGCTCGTTGGGACGCAGGTCGCCGGTCTTGTTGTCCAGCATTGTCAGCAGGGTCAGTATCCGCGCGGTCAAATCTTCTGGCTTCGTGTCAGGCTCGGGCCACACGGGAAGGATTCGTTTCCGCACGAAGTCGGGAAGCTGCGCCCTGTCGTCCAGCGCAATGATGTCCGGCCAGAAATCCTCCAGCATGTCCCGGAAGGAACCACCGAATGGCGGCACGTCAAGCGCGGAATCAATTACGGGGAAATAAGCGTTCGATGCACCACGCTGAATGGCAACTGGCGCATGATTGCAGGTTTCTGGCTGCTTCCTGAGCCACGGTGACCTGCCGTCGCATGAAATCTTGCCCAGCGCGCTGGGGGACAGGGCACCGTCCAAGTCGCGTTCGGACTTGCACTCGGTGCAATGTACCTTAAGCCCCTTCAACCCGGCGCCTTCCCCGATGAGCTTGAGAGGCTTCTTGCGGGAGCAGAATTTGGCGTGCTTCGGCCATGACATCCAAGGAAAGTCCTGAAGATGTCCCGCCGGACACGTCACGATGAAGCGGACCGGTACTGCATATAACTTCTTGATGCGCTTGCCTCGCCCGGAACTGCAGGAAGGGCACCAAAGCTCAGGTTTCCCGATCTCGGAACTCCAGAAGCGGCTACGCTGAAGGAGGTTGCACTTCGGACAGACATGCCAATCCGGGAACCTGTACGCGGGCAAAAGGCGTGGTCGCTTTTCCCTGCCGACTTTTTCGTCTCCGACAGGAGGTAATCTGAACCCGTTCACCTCGAGCCTCGCCTGAAGTGGCTCATGATGAATGCGTTGATCGTTCAGAAGCCCCTTCTTGATAGCCAGTTGATCCCAGGCCTCAAGGCCAGCCGCCACCACGGAGACAGGCGCGCCGTTCTCACCTCTGAAGTCGATGATCGCACCAGGGCCATTGCCCGTCAGAACCTGACTCCGGCGAATTTTGCCGATCGGCTTCATTGTGCTGTCCCCCTGTCCGATCCACCTTCCAAAAGCACATACGATGCCGAAGCTTCAACGGAACGCAGCGAGTTCGGGGTCGGCTTCTGCCCGGCAAAGCGTGCCTTGTTCCCACGCTCCGCTGCCGCTTCCGCCGAAGTCAGAAGAGCTTCTCCGTAGTCTTGCCAATAGTCCTTCAGACCCTGTCGGTCGAACCAGTCGTCAAGGAACGAGTTTAGTTGCGTGCGTGCAGCATCTGCCTCGACGGGATCAATCCGCTCGATGCGGGCAATTACGGTTTCGAGGAGTGTTTCAGCTTGTCTTTGATGGTGTTCGATTGCGCCCGGATTCTCCATCCCATGAACCAGATGGCGCACCATTGCGACATACGGAGCATGAAGTGCGCGGTCGCGCGCACGCGGGGCGAAGGGGGTCACGCTCGTCGCTTCCACATCCCGGTAGAGACTTCGATGCCAACTGGCAAAGGTCTCGTATCGGCTGCGATCGCGGGACTTGGCCGCATTGAACAAGGTGATCACAAGCCCTGGCGCCTGCTGGCTTCTGCCAACCCGGCTGGTGGCCTGGATGTACTCGGCAATTGTCTTTGGCTGACCATTGACTACCATCAGGCCCAGCCGGGAAACATCCATCCCCACCGAGATCATGTTGCTCGCCAGAACGATGTCGACGTGGTCGGGATCGCTCCAGGCGCGCTCAAGATCCTTGAGATATTTCGGAATGTCGCTGGAACGGACACGGCTGGTGAGTTCGATCTGCATCCCTGCGTCGCGTTCGACCTCACCCGATCTGCGTCCGGCGTAATCCCGGATACTGCGCGCAACGTCATCACGCATTAGAACGAGTGCGCCACCCAGCTCCCTCAGAGAATTGAAGTAATTGACGAGGGTCCAGTATCCGTTGCGTCTGTCTTCCGGTAACGTCGCGTCGGTAGCCGCCTGAAGCAAAGATGCCGCGACAGCCTGTTGAGTGAATTTGGCCGAGCGACCGACTGTCGAGATGCCAACATAGCGACGGCCCGGCACGTCACGATTTTCGATCGCAAAACCCGAATTGGTGTGATCCAGCCCAGGCGGGGGGAACTGAAAGGATCTGCGGTCAAACAGTGCCTTGATCTGATCTTCTGCTCTGCGGATTGTTGCCGTTGATCCGATGATCTTTGCCCTTACGCCCGCTCCTGAGCGACACAATTCATCGATCGCGGTCTCATAGAGCCCAGCGAGGCTGCCCAAGGGACCGGATATCAGGTGGAGTTCATCCTGTATCACCAGTTCCGGGGAGTTCGCCGCCGTTCCGATGCCGAACAGGCAACCAGTTTTCTGATTTCTCGTGATCTGCGCGTACTTGTCGACCGTGGCGATCAACAATGTCGGCCGCTCTCGATAGACATCCTCGTCAACGGTCCAGATCGGGAGCAATGCCAATTCCTGCCCCACGTCACATGACTTCGTCAGGCAACGTACCTCCACACGGCTTTTGTCCGGCGAGATCTTCCAGTCGAGGACTTCACGACAGCATGGGCAACTGCGCAACTGAGCCGGCGAGCTTTCCGCCTCCGTACCGAGTACCTGCTCCGCCTGCAAAACCGTGTTTGGTGTGGCACCTTCTCCGACCCAAAGTCCGAGGGAAATCGGCATATCCGTAGCGAAGTGTGCGGGCAGGTTGACATTTCGCAGCTTGATCTTGCCGCGCCTTACCATCTCGCAGGCACAGATCAAAGCAGCTGCGCGCTCGAACTGCTGGATGGTCAGAAGTCTGAGGGTGTAGCGCATGAACGTTGTCACGCCCGCGCCGCTCGGGTTCCCCGCTGCCCGGAGACGACGCAGGAAGATCGTGAAAGCTGTCAGTAGAAGATAGGCCTCGGTTTTTCCACCACCGGTCGGAAACCAAAGCAGATCCATCGTCTCGCGATCGCTGGAGTCGGGGTTTACGATCGACTCCAGACACAGAAGCGCGAAACCGAGCTGAAACGGGCGCCAGATCAGTTCGGGAGGCTGTGGATTGATGCGCCATGAGTACTGAAGCGCGAGAGCGGTGTTCGCGAGCCTGAACGCGGTCAGCACCTCGGGTGACGACTCCAAGAGCGCAATACCAGATCGCATCCGCTGTTCAGCGGTTCGGCAGCGCTGCATATGCACTTGTGCCTGCTTGACATGCTCCTGCGGCATGTCGAGCGCTGCACCTTCCATCCTCGCAACCCATTGTGCGTAGGCGGCAACGAACGATTTCAGTCCTGCGACGAGACCGGGGGCGTCTTCGGATGCAAGCCATGACGCCGCAAGCGGCAACCGAGCCTCGCCCTGCCGAAACTCGGCATCGCCTTCCGCGCTGACGACATGGACGGTGGCTTCCGGAAACCAGCTGGTCCTCACTTGGCGTACCGTCCCATCAACGGGCTCGTCCCACGTCGCGGAACACGTGTGACCCACTGCGAATTGCTGGACGTCCCGATACAGCAAGGCGGACGAACGGGCATCATCTTCGTCGCTCGCCGATCCGGCCCTGTCCGGCTTTGGAACGAACTTGCAATCGGCTTCGCATTCTACACTCAGCGAAAACTGAAAAAGCGCTGCTTCTTCGTTGGCTGCGCGACTTCTTTCTTCGGTCGGCCTCGCGTCGTTTGTCACGGCGAGCGTCACGAGCAGAATATCACCCCAAGGGGCGATCCGGCAGTGCAAGGATGTTCCAGAAAGCCCGTTGCTTTCAAGGCTGATGACGGGGGCCGAGTGCTCGCGCAGTTCCGCGAGTTCAAGTGGCACCTCGGCGAATTGAGGATCTCGCCGCCAACTCTGCGCCCGCTTCCTGTCTGGACCGGCGCTATCTTCGGCCGCGCTTTCAGACCTGTAACGAGCCCCGTCCACCCGAAGCCGCAATCTGGGCGCCGAACCGCTTGGTCGGATGGCAAAGGAAAGACCAGCCGAACTTGGTCGGAATGCCGAAGCTGCCTTGACCCCATCCAGCGCGGTCCCCACCGACTCCGCATCGTCGGCATCGCTCGCTTCGTCGTCATCTTCCGGCGAAATCGTCGTGCGAGGCGGGAACAGGATTCCGGTAAGGTATCGATCAGTCGGTCGATCCGAGATCAGTTCGTTCGGCCACTCCGGGCCGATGAGATCGACCTTCATCCGTTCCAGGAGCGTGTCGCGCGCATCAATCATTTTAAATTCTCCAGACATCAAGATTATCGCTCAGCGAGGAATGCTGCCAAAGCCGCCAAGCAGTGGCATGAGCGCAAGGCTCGGGGCCTCTCCGGACCGCCCGGGCACTACAACCGTAGTCGCTCCAACGACGGAAATTCCCGCGACCACTTCTGGAAGCGCGGAATCCGGCTCGACCTTTCGTAGCGCCTGGATCAAGTCGATGAAGCCATGCGACAGGCACCCCATCGCGGCTCCGTCGTGCTCTCCGATTCTCAGAACCAGACGTCCGTCTGTATCGGGATAGGCCGCCACTCTCGGTTCATCGTTCGACGCACGCCAAATGCTCGAGATCGCTTCCGCCTCGTCGAAGACATGGCCCGAACGCACGAACTCGGCCCAGTCGACGAGATCTCCCTCAAGTCCGATCTCGATCAACCTATCATCGGGATGCGCGGCCCAGTAGCGTTCCGGGTCCCCGATCTTGTAGAATTTTCTCGGGCTGATCCACCCTGTCCGCAGTTCCGTGCTTGCGCGGGTTGCTCCAACGTACAAGGTGCGCGCTTCCTCCGCCCAGTCAACACGGTCACCGTACGGTGCCCGCATGAGCAGCAGCATGACCCTGTCGGCTTCTCTCCCCTTGATCGCATGGATCGTCGAGAGCAAGGGTCCCGAGCTCCCCTCATGATCACTGAGGAGATTAATGGGTGGATCCTCAAGACCTTCGGCGATGTTGCCAACAGAGATCATATCTCGACCCGAAGCATCGAGGTCGAGCAGGATCTCCCAGCACTCCTCAACTTTCCGCCATGGCGCCGGGCTCAGTGCCTCATGGAGGGAACGAAAGTCATTCTGCGACATTCGGGTCGTGGCCGGAAGACCGCCCAGAAGTGCGCCGATCCATGCCTCAATTCTGGTTGGGCGGTCGGGGAGACGGAGCCGGAAGCTTCTGCCAGCAGCGCGCATTTGTTCGGCAGCAGTGAACAGGCCTCGACGGCTTCGTGTCAGGATCAGGCCGCCTGTTGTAGACGGATGAAACGAAAACCCTGTTATGTCATTCTCAACTGCAGCGCTCCTGATCTGCTCTCGAACATGAAAGTAGCCATCCCGTGAACCCACTGGATCGCCTCTCAATGTCTCGCGAACTGAGGAGAACATTTCCTTCAAGGCTCCCGTCCGGGTGCGGTGGTCGCGCCCAAGCTGATCGCACGTGAAATCGGCGCGCTTCGCGACTTCTGCGAGCAATGTGGAACCCGATGTGCCCCTGCGCTGAAAGCCGTAGATCGATTGTGCAAAATCCCCGAAGACCGTTATACCGCAGGCGGGATCGAGCAACGCAAGAAGCGCCTCGCACATCTCCTTGCGGTCGCCGACGAGATCCTGCGCTTCATCAATGATCACGTGTTCCAGTTGACCAAGTGCATCTGCAATGAGTGGGTTATCCGATCTCATCAGTCTTGTCGCAGCCCGAATGCCTGCTTCGTGGCCGCCTGAAGAGCCCAAACCAGCATTTGCAAGCAGCCGCGCTGCGAAAGAGTCGAACGTCCTGACTTGTAGCGCGGCGGCGTTCGGTAATTCGCCCAGGCGGTGACCGATACGGTCTCGAAGCTCTGCAACCGCGATGCGCGTGAAGCTGAGTAACAGTATACGCGAAGGGGCGAGACCCTCTCCCTCCACAAGGGAGATGACACGCTCACAGGCCACATGGGTCTTACCGCTCCCGGGGCCAGCCTCGACCACCATTCTCAGTCCAGCAGGAGCCTTCGCCACGCGAAGCTGGGTCTCATCGGGCACAGCGACCAGACCCGAAGAATCGAGGGGTGCGAGGCCGAACCATTCATTGAGGAAGGAGGCGTTCTCTTCGCTGATCGACCATTTCTGCTCGACTGGGTCGAAGGTTCCGCTGAGCGAAAGTGCTCTGCGCAGTGCAGCAGGCATCTTGCCGTCTCCAGTCCATCTCCCGATGGGCTCAATGGCGTGGTTGCCAATTAGGGAAACGGGGTCATCAAATGACGCAAGAACTTCGACCAGGCTCTCGGTCGCGCCGCCAGTGACTTCGGGAAACAGATCTTCGGAACCTGTTCCAACGGAGATGCCATGATCGCCGAGGGCTACGATCGTGCCGTCCGGCAGTGCGACCCGACGCTCCGGCAGGGTGACCAGAACTGGCTCGTCGCGCACCGTGCCGTAGCCAATGTCCTTCAACTCGCACAGCACGTCGATCACTCCGGTTACTCGGACTGTGGCGTCAACGCGGTCCATGTTATCCAAGAACTGCAAAACCCAATTCACAACTTCGGCGCGGCTTAGCCCACGGCGCGCATGGACGATGCGCCGGACCAGATTTGCGATGGCTCTTGTGCTGCCGTTGGTCGGTAGGTCTGGCACGTACCGGCCGGGCGCAAGCGCAGTTTCAGAAGTCACACAGCACCCCTCTTTACACCTCCCAATTATGATTGACGTTCTGATAGTTAGTAGTCAACCTTGAGGTGATTGCCTCGGACTGTTCTTGCGGCGGTCGTGTTCCGCGACCTTGTACGAACTCGGATGGAAAAATGCATGGTGCGAATGTGCTGACCGACCAACATCAGGCGCTCGCCGAGCGCTTTGTTGGACTTGCTCAGACACGAGGCCAACTGCCGGTATTTGCTATCGAGCACGCGCTTGACGAGCCAGCGCTGGAAGAACTGAGAAGGACGGTCTCGCGACAGATTGAGGAGGATCCGCAACTCGCGGGAGCAGTGTGGTCGTGGAACTATCTTCCGTTGCTGGTGATCGCAACGGAGGTGGGGTACCGATACCGCGGCACCGGAACCGATTTCTGGCCGGTACTCTCTCAAGAACTCGGGGTAGAGGCGGGGCCTGCATTCCGTTACGGTCTGTCTCGGCTGTTCGAGCTCGGACATAGCAAGATTCGCCTCGCGCGACCCGGCGACAGCCCGTGGGAACGCCATTTCCCTCATATCTCATGGCCGATCGGCAACTCAGTGGTGCCTCTTGAGATTCAGCCCCAACTTACAGACGCCCTCAGACGTGCTGTCAGGGCAGGAGTCTCAGCCGATGATACGGACCGGCTGCTCGACTACCTGAGAGCGCTTGCAGCGGGGCATGCAAGTCGTCGCTTCGAGAACTGGCTCCTTCAAAGGGATGTTGCCTTGGAGGTCATGCGCAGGCTACTTGCCCCTGAGTTGGAAGGCTGGCTGACTGGGAGCCTTCTCGCGAGAGTCGACCGGGATATCCGAAAGGATTGGGGTGCGCTTCGAGCAATCACCGAGGCAAGGAAGACAGTCGCAAGGAGAACGGCACGCCTAACCCAGATTGCGGCATCCCGCTATTTTCTTGCGCTGAGGGATGACGAGCCAAGACATCTGGGCATTCGTGGGCCAACTTTGCCGGCCCAGCTGCGAGATGAAGTGATCGCCGCTTTGCGCATACATGGCGACCGCATACGGGCGGTTGACGGGATTCATGTGATCTCGCTTCGCGCATTCCTTGCTGGTGGTGAAATCGTCCTGAAGAATATTGCTCCTCTCCCGATATCTCCGTTGCGCCGCGACGACGCTGTCGATCTTGGTGAGGGAATTGCAAAGACCACTTTGGAACGTTTGCAGCCGCTTGAACCGGAGTATTTCGCTGTCGAGTCCAATGGCCTTGCAGCTCACGCCGTTTTTCCAGGCGAAAAGCTTCAGCCCGAATCCAGGATCCTGCAGCTCATTCATGCAGGTGAGGACGATAACGTCGAAACGCGGACCCTCGAAACATCCAACCCCTCGGATATCGAGTTCTTGCGTCGCCGCGGGTTTGTGATAGCGGACCGCGTTCCAACTCTGCGGCTTGCTGGATTGCCTGCGCCCGGGGCTTCAAGCAGGTTCATTGATGACTTTCCGGTTCTGGTATCGCAGCGGGGAGTGGCGGACGCTGAATTCCTTCTCGATGGAGCGGTGACCTCAGGCGATCCTCTGAGTATCGGCGGCACCGATTGGAAGGCAATCAGACCGGATGTTGGTCTTCATCTGATCGAACTGGCCGAAGGTCGAGAACTCGACAGGCTGGAGTTCGAAGTAGTAGAGCCGCCGGACATTGAACCGGCCATGGTGAAATTGTTGCCGGCCAACGCAAATGTCTCCGATCTCGAGACAGGCCGACTTGAGATCAGAGTGACTGCTCCCCTTGCGCTTGAGGCTGTTCCGATCCGCATTCGAGTGGTTTCCCCGAACGAGCCGGCGCTCGTGGCTCGAGGTGTGATCGACCGGCTTCCGGCGAGGCTAACGGGACGTTCTCCGGTGCTGTATGAAATCCAGACAAAGTTGGCTGGGCAGCGAGCAAACGAAAACGGCTTGCGACTGCATGTCGAAGCCGAGGGTCTTCTGGAGAAGGTGTTTTCGCTTCCACCGGTTCGCCGCGAGATACGTTATGACGGGGAGACGGGCGAGTGGACAAGGAGCGGCGAAGACGCAGGAGCGATCCCTTCGATCACGGCGACGGTCGTTGCGCCTCTTCTTGGGGCAGCAGGGGACCGCAGCCCGGGAGGAACCCGGCTGGTACTGCCGGATGCGGCCGACCACGAGGCGCTGACGGCGGGCCTGATCCTTTCCGGATCGGAGTCCACTCGGCTTGGCCTGGGAGATCGCAGGAGAGTGTCACTTCCTGCATTACTTCGGGAACCGACGTCAAACGAGGATGGCGTTGGAATAATCGAATTGGCTCGCGCGAATGTTGCGTGGCAACTTGCAGAAGCGAATGACCTTCTTGGAAACTGGCAACGATGGTCGGTGGTCGAGGAGCTTGAAGCTGCGTTGATCGAGCAGCTTTGCGGAGCGAGATGGCGCAGGTTGGAAACAGGTATCGATCTCTCGATTCTTTCCCCGCATGGCGCGCTTCTTCGTTGTGCCGACGCCCTTGGCTTGGTCTCAGGCGAGGACTTACCGAATATTGAGAACGCTCACGATCAGGAATTTCTGCGAGAGCGACTGGCCGTCCGCCTTCGAGAAGCTGTGCCGGACATCTCGGAAGCGCTGTTGCAGTGGACTGAAGATCTGGCGGGAGAACTCGATCTTGCGGTTATCGATGCATATGAAGACTTGCGACAGAAATTGGAAGCGGACGGTATTGAAGCCTTCGACGAAGTGGACATGGTCCGTCCCGCAGACTCATGGCGCGATGCGCTGGAACGCTCGCGCGAAATCCCGCTGCTTCCGATGTTCCGCCCGTTCATTCTGCCGGAGGCGAGGTGGTCGGCACTTATCAAGCCCTTTTATAGCGAGCTTACGGAGGACGACTTGGTCGATCTTCTTGACTCTACCCATGTTGACGCCTCCAGACGACCCGGGCTCCGTTGGCTCGGACGTTCCGAAATCCGAACCATGTTGCAGCTGTGGCTTTCACCGAAGGCAATGGTGGAAACAGAAGGTTGGCGAGAGTTCGTGGCAAAGGGACTTTCGGACATCCGAACTAGCAGAGCCGTTCGTTATGTTGCGCTTCGACGCAAACTCGCGCTCGGAGACCTGCCGAACGGGAGTGCCATCTGATGGACCACTACCTTAGATTCGTGAATTGCATACAGGCGTTGCGGCGAAGGGTTTCGGCTCTCGATATTGGTCTGGGTGGCGCCCTCGGGGTCGCCGCTGACCCATTGCCCCACCAGATTGCAACTGTACGCCGGGTTCTTGGAGACTCCCACATTCGTCACTTGATTTCGGATGAGGTGGGACTCGGCAAGACCGTGCAGGCATTGATGATCGTGAATGCCCTGCGCTGGCAACATTCCGCACACCGAACACTTGTGATTGCGCCGGACAATCTGTTGGCGCAGTGGCAGGAGGAGTGCTGGATACGAGGCCACGTGATGCCGGCTATCGCCGGTTCGATCGGAGATGGCATTCAGGACGAACTGTCGCCAGTCACGTTAGCGCGTCCACGCGATCTGATGACACGTCCTGGACAGGGTGCGCGAACACTAAGCGCGGATCCTGCTGTGTTCGATTTATTGATCGTTGACGAGCCCCAAACGATGCCGCGAGACGCGATTCAAGCCATTTCGCAGGCAGCGGACGAGTTCCGGCAAGTTCTTGTCCTATCCGCCACTCCGAGACTCGGCGATCCTGCCTGGCGCGAACCGATCTTGCGAATGATCGAGCCGGAGGCTGCCGCACTTGCGCGGATGAAGGGCCGCACCGTAGCTGACATTCTTCAAGACCGCGAGGCAGCGACAATTGCGGCTATTGACGGATCGGATAGCCCTGAAGACTGGACCCAGGGCTTTGTGCAGTCGGGAGCGGCACGGCGCATCATAAGGAACGGTCGCTCCGAATGGGGCGAACATCTGCCGCAGAGACGCAATCATGAGGTTCGGCTGCAACCACTTACTTTCGAGCGAATGCGGCATGAGATCGCTGCCTTGGTACTTGCGGACGCAGATCCAGCCGAAGGCATCCAAGGACCTGCCTGGACAGCTGCACGCGCCCTGCAGCGCAGCGCGAGAGCGGCGCGGACGGTTCTGACAGAACTTGCGACACGGGGAGGACCTCTCGCTCAGCTGGCAGAAGCCGCACGCCTCAAGTTACTCGAAGATCCCGGTGACAGTCGCCTCGAAGCATTGCTCGATATCCTTTCGGAGCAATGGTGCCATGACGAGGATCGCGCCTTCATCATTGTCTGTGGAGACAATCCAACCATCGACATGCTGGGCGCAGCGCTTCCAAGGTATTTCCCTTTCCTATCAGATGGCATCTCAGTGCTTCGGCGCCCTGCAGCGACGGATGTCGAAGGGGTTACCAATCTTCGCGAAATCCAGGAAACGCTTGCACCGTTGCTGTCCGGCGAGAGCCGCCTTCTGCTCGTCGGCGACTGGGTGCAAGCAGGGCTGAACCTTCACCACGTGGCCCAAGGGATCATCTTTTTTTCTTTGCCTTGGGAAATCGATGGTATCGATCAGCTGATCGGGCGGGTGGACCGTCTTGGCCCCACGGGCGACCGAAAAGGCTCGAGACGTGTCATCGATATCTGGCGCATCCTGATCGAAGGTTCTCAGGAAGCCGCGATTGCCGACACGGTCGCGGCACTTGGTGTATTCGACGCTCCGCTGCCACCACTTTCACCCTCAGAACTGGCTGAGCTTCAGACAGTGCTGGGACGTGCTGCTATCGGGCGCAAGGCAGCCCTTTCGCTTGCTCCACTTACGGGAAACGGCACCGGACTGCCTTCTCGTTTCAAGGAAGCAAACCCTTTCACCCATCAACAGGCAGCTGATGAATTCGATCAGTGGCTTCAGAAGCCTTGTCCAGCGCCGGCGATGCTTTCTGAACTCTCGCGCGCAACGGATACACCAATACGGCGAGAAGAGCGAGCAATCGGTGCATGGCTGAAGTCAATAATTGCTTCCCGCGATTTCGACATCGGGTATCGACGTGACAAGGTCGATGACTATGGGTTCCAGACGATCTGGTATCATGGCGTTGGCGAAAAAGGGCGCGTGGGCGATAGCCCTTTCGCTCTACCTGGTGCGTCGCGGGAGAACTGGATGTCGGGACATGTCCCGTTCATCTATCGTCGAGCGGACATCTCTGCACCGCCTCGGAAGATCGTCTTCACGGACGATGGGGAGCGTTCAGGAGATGGGGAAAGATCTGGACGCCCGCTACGCTTTTTCGATCACGGGGCAGAGCTGCACGATGGTCTGGTCGCCGGCTACACAGCCGCATGCTTCAATGGTTTCGGAACAGCAAAGCCAGTTGTGCAGACGAGCGTCAGGTTGCCCGAAGGCCACCCGGCAAGAGGGATTGGCCCACTGGTGATCATTTCCGCAGCGCAGATCGATCCATTTCCCGATGGACTGCTTCCTCCACTTTGGACACCCAAAGCAAAGGAAATCCTCGAATCCGCGCCGACAGATGCGCAGAGGCGAGCGCTCAGCGCCGACCGCTATGGGCTTCAAGCCCTGTTTCAGGCGCTCCAGCGCAAGATCAGGATTGCGGCGCCAGCAAGGTTCGCTCGAGTTGGGTCCTGGAAAGCACGAGATGGCTGGCAGGATTTGACAGTTGATCAAGTGGACCTGTGCCTGCAGCCGATAACTGCGTCCACGAACAATGCGTTGGCCAAGGGTAGAACTCCACTCGTGCCTCTCGAGAAGCATGAGGTTGTGAACGTGATCCGATCTCGACAGTTGGCAGCGATCACCTCACAGGTGGAGCAACACAAGGCGTCGGTCCTGAATGGTGTCCGAAAAGAACTTGCAGGCTTCGCCTTGCAAGCAAGCGCCCATTTTCAATCAGAGATCAGAAATAGTGAGCTGGCCTTGGAGCGTCGGAGGCAATCACCACCCGAAGCTGGTCCAGTCGAACTTTGGCAGGGTCAGGTGGCCGCTTTGGAAAAATCACTCGCGATGGCCCGTTTGAACTATTCGGAAGCCACAACGCTCATCCGTGACATTGCTGGTGGAAACGTTCTATTTGGGCGAATTCAACCCTGCATGGTTCTCTTGGCTCTCGTCGCCGACGAATGACGGCAATGCGAAGTCTGAACACCTCATGGGCGCGACCGGCGGCTGGCGCGGCGCAAGAGCACGAACAGGCGCCGGTATCCGAACCGGCGCCGCTCGTTCGCCAGATCGCGCAGCTTGCCCCGCAACTCAGTGTCCGCGGGACGACAGGAACGGTAGCGGATCATCTTGCGATCCGCCCCGACAAGGCGGCAGGCCCGCCGCTCCGACAGGCCCAGCTTGACCTGCAGATGCGCAAATGCTTCGCGCCTCGTGGCGGGCCTTACCATTTTTTGAGAGCAGTTCCCTCATCGCCGCCGTGTCCAGCATCTGCTCGGCCAAGAGCTTCTTCAGTTTTGCATTCTCGTCTTCGAGCGCCTTCAGCCGTTTGGCATCTGAAACCGTCATCCCGCCAAACATCGCCTTCCACGCATAAAAGGTGCCTTCCGACATACCGTGCCTGCGGCACAAGTCAGCGCACTTCGCGCCGGCCTCATGCTCGGTCAGGATGCCGATGATCTGTTCTTCTGTGTATCTCGTTCGCTTCATGGTCCGTCCCTTCGTTGGGCCGGACTCTAATTCCAAATGGAGGAAAAATCCCGTGGCAGGTCAAGAGGCCTATGGCCGGTGGGTCGCCGCGGAGGCGGCGCTCGCCCGCATGGCCGAGAAGGATGCCGTGACCGAGGGGCTCATCGTCCGCACCAAGGCTGGAAACGTGATCCACAACCCGCTGGTCGGTGCTGCGAACAAGGCGATGGCGGACATGGTGCGCTACGCGGCCGAGTTCGGCTTCACGCCGTCATCGCGCTCGCAGGTCTCCGCTCTGGAGACGCCCGATGAGGACAACCCCTTCAGCTGGTTCGACACGGCATAGGAGGTCCCGATGCGCGGCCGCAAGCCCACACCGAAGGCCGGAACGCTGGCCAACACGCCGATGGGCGCGCTGCTACGGTGCCCGGCGCATCTCAGCGACGTGGCGCGCAAGGAATGGCGGCGGCTGGCCACGCCGCTCCACGAGGCTGGTATCCTCACGCTGGCCGATCGCGCGGCGCTCGCGGCCTATTGCCAGGCCTATGCCCGCTGGGTGGAGGCCGAGGAGAAGCTGGCCGAGACGCCCACTCTGCTCAAGACGCCCAACGGGCACGTGCAGCAATCGCCCTGGCTGTCGGTGGCCAACAAGCAATTGGAGTTGATGGGGCGCTACATGCCAGAACTCGGGCTGACGCCATCGGCGCGGCGGCGGATCGACATGCCGCTTGGGGCGGATCCGGAGCCCGTGGACAAGATCGAGTTCGTCGTGGTCTACGAGGGTCAGGACGGAAACCGCATCGAGAAGCCGCTGGACCGACCGGCCAACGATCGAGATTCGGAGGAGCCAGGCGATGGGATCACCTGCTACGAACTGGATTCTCGTATTTGAATCAAGATATTGAGTTCCAATCCGGTGCCGTCGGATGTACACAACTGCGCAACCAACGTTACGCAGGTTTGTACATGGTCAAAAGGGCTGACGCGGATCTCAGGCTTGTGGCCTACGAGCGGGTCTCGACGGCGCGCCAGGGGCATTCCAGGCTTGGGCTCGAGGCGCAGCGTAAGGCCATTGAGGATTTTGCCACATCCCGCGATGCGCAGATCATCGGATGCTTCACGGAAGTCGAAAGCGGACGCAAGACAGATCGGCCGAAACTCGCGGAAGCATTGGGACTTGCGAGGCTGAGAGGGGCAACTCTGGTCATTGCGAAACTCGACCGGCTCTCCCGAAATGCGGCTTTCCTTCTCACCCTGCGCGACAGCGGTGTCCGCTTCGTGGCCGTCGACATGCCCGAAGCCAATGACCTGACCGTGGGCATCATGGCGCTGGTAGCCCAGCAGGAGCGCGAGGCGATCTCGCGGCGTACCAGGGAGGCGCTGGCCGCGGCGAAGGCGCGTGGGGTGAAGCTGGGCAATCCCAATGGCGCGGCCGCGCTGAGGCGCGCCGGGAAGGGTGGAGGGGCGCTGAGAGCGGCCGTGGCCCACAATGCAGACGAATATGCGTATGGGTTGGCGCCGGTGATCGGGGAGTTGCAGTCCGCGGGCGTGACGAGCCTGCGGCGGATTGCGGATGAGCTGAACGCACGGGGTGTGCTCACCCGCCGCGGTGGACGGTGGCATGTGTCGAACGTGCGGAACCTTCTGGCGCGTCTCGATCGGGTCGGTTGACCCCATCACCGCCATGGCCGCTGAGGTGAAGACGGTCGAGAAGGCCGTCACCTTCGCAATGCGCGAGGCCGGAATCGGGCTCAAGACCGCGTGGCGCTGCGAGATCACCGGCGCGGGACCCGGGTGGTGGTTAGCACACTCGATCCTGCTGAAGACCGGCGAGAGCCTGAACGCCGCGACGCTGGCCTGGTCGAAGGCGCCCGCCATCCTCGACGCCCACGATACCGGCCCGCTGCTCCGTTCGAAGGAGGGGCTTTGGTTGACGATCCCGATCGAGGTCGCCGGGCATTGGCGTCGCGCTCTAAGAAGGACCGCAACCAGGTCACCGAGGCCATTTTCTTTCTGGTCCCGCGGGTCAAGCTGCCGAAGCATCTCGACCTTGATCGCGATGCCGAGTGGGCACATGACAGCGTGCCAAAGCTGATCGTGGCGAACTGGGTGGAGAGCCGCACAACTTCAATGGCAAAGGTTTGACAGAGGAAACGGTCTGTTTGAACTGTGTCGACCACTGCATCGCGCGATGTTAGAATCGCTACCACATCATATCACTTAAAAGGATAGCATTATGCGCTTTGTATTGATGTTCGTACTCTTAACAACTGCCAGCGAAACCGGCGCCGAGGTCTGCGACCGTTCGGAATTCCGCCTGCACGATTACATTGAGGGCGACGAGCCAATCACGCGGGAACGCATCGATTTCAGCTTCGAATCTGGCGTCATCCGGCATCGTGACGGTGCCCGTGAAACCGTCTATTGCATCTTGAATAATCACGACGAATTCCCGGTTTACGTCAAATGGCATGGCCCCGATCCGCAAAACCTTTTTGTAGATTACGCTGCTGCAGGGCAGCTTTGGACGGCCAAGGCCAAGAAGCGTTACGAAGATACAGATGCTGGCGGACGCAGGATCGAGTTCGGGACGTCGCCGAACTATGGCGATGAGGAAGAAATCGACACATTGTTTTTTGCCTCAGGTCCGGTAGGGCAATCTGGAGCGCTAGGTTCAGCGCCGATTCCCGTCCAGGCCACTCCGCTCGACCTCGTAGGGATGAGCCTTCCCGACGCGCTTCAGGACCCCTCGGCGCTAGATGACTTTCTCGAAGCCTATCGCGCGTCGCCGGAAGGTGGTGAGGAACTTCTGATTTTTTCCTATTCCGCAGGCTGGCTGCCGGCAGATATCGACGCTCTAACTCAATTGGCCGAAGGCGAAACACTAGAGGGGTATGATGGCCCGTACATCCCGGTTAGTTACGGCCTGCGCTCGGCGCTCGACATTGAAACGCGTCTGGCCACGTCGACGCTGCGGTTTTGGCTTGGTCATTTTGGCGTAGATCGCGAAGCCTTGTCGCTGGCTCAGGAATTCGGCACGCTCGACTCTCTGGAATTGCTTTTTTTGCCCGGCGGCTTCGAAGACATCAGCCAGCTCGACGAAGGCAAACCATTTGTACTGGCCGATCAAGTCTTCGAGGCGGGCGAGGCGCAGCAAGTCATCAACCAGGCCGGGTTTGCCGACGGTCAAACCGGAGCGATAGTTCCATTCGCAGTGGGTATTGGCTTCGAAGGTCAGCCGTTTTCCGCGATCCACGCCGAGATCATCGCCAATTAAGGGCCAGTGATGCAGGTTTTTTTCGAACTTGAGAAACTAAAACTGCACACAGAGCAAGGTGAACCGCTGCACGAAGAGGCGTTCGAGATTTGGCAGGACGCCAGCGACCTTGCGGTCCGCGCGCTTGCCGAGATGCCCCGCGACGACGCCGAAGACCTTTGCCATCGTCTTGCCGCAACGGCAACGCGCGCGCTGACTGCGGGCCGCGATCGAGAGGTGATCACCAACCTTAACGGCGCAGTGCGGACCCTCCACAATGCTGTTGAGCAGCGCCGTGCCAAGGCTTTAGGACATGCGCTGTGTATTGCTTCGATCGTCTTTTTACTTGGTCTCGCGCTTGGCGCCTTCTGGATTTGGATCAAACCATTTGCACCGTGGAACGCCTTGCCCCGCGGCTTCGACCTAGCCGCGAATTCGGTGCTTCTCACTATAGGCTGGAGTGGCTTCACGATGGCCGGCTTCGCCTTTGGTTGGCTGTTCTTCCGCGTTGCCGTACTGCGTGTTTCAGAAGGTCAGGATCTCACGCGGCAGGCGCACATTCTGGACCGCGTCCGCGCGCAAATCTTGTATATAGTGATGCTGTCGATACTGCTCAACTTTTTCCTTCTGCACTTCGAAGGCTTCGAACGTATCAATCAGACACTCTCGGTCCAGCTTACATCCGCGCCATGGGCTTTGCTTCTGGGCGTTGTTGCCGGGCTAGTGGAGCCGACACTTTTTGATCGTCTCCGCGCGGCGCTGAAGTTCCTTTAAAAGTAGCGGCGATCTGGCATCTGAGACTTTGTCCGGGAAGACAGGTCAGGTTCCCATAGATTGCCAATCGTCACTCCCGATAGGCAATTATCTTGCCATGGGAGTATCCTGGCGCAATTCGCGTTGGCCAAGAAATCAGAACCAATGCACTCGACCCGCGAAACCATCCTCGCCGCGCTGCATGCGCGTTTCTTGGCGCTGCCTGACACCTCCCTCCGCGGCGACGTGCCGTCCGAGCGTGTGCCGGTGGAGAGCCTGCTGATCCTGCGTAACGGCAAGCCTGGGGAGCCCAAGGGGACACTGCGGCCGATAACGAAAGACCAGCGATCTAGGTGCGTCCGTATATGACGTGTCTGCGAGATACGTTGTCCTCATCACGAAAGAGGACAAGACATGACGCGATTCGAAACCCATCTACTTCTCACCTGTGCATTGAGGATCACGGATGCTTTCTCGCATCGAAGCAAGGTTGCCGTCGAACTTTCAGACTGGCTTGAACGCAACCCGCTTGGCTTCGACTGGGACCCTGGTACGTCGCCGTTTTCACATACACATCTTGCGCGTGATGAATGGTTGGACTTGAAAGGCCGGTTGAAACGCGAGCGTACCCGACTGCGCCGTGCGAGGCCCGATGCTTTGGCTCGCAATAGTACCGCCCTTTCCAGTTATCTTGGCCTCAACACAGTTGAAGCCGATATATTTGCCCTATCTGCGCGTGCTGCACAGGGCGGACCTCTCGAAAGCCTGATAGACAAGCTTGTGGATGATGCCCGCCTACCCATCGATCAGGCCGTTGCCTGCCTGATCGGCCACCGAGCCTCCCAAATCCGCCAGGCGATGCGCGCGGAGGGCCGGTTGATGACGTCCGGGCTTATCTCGCGTGAACAGGGTCGACACAGCAATTATGGCCTGTCACCGAATTCCCGGCTCGCCCGTTCGTTGGAAGCACCTGCTCGTGGTCTGCAGGACATCCTGAACGGCTTGTTCTCTTCTCCGACAACGGCAGAAACGACATGGGAGGATTTCAGCCATCTCCGCGAAGAGAGGGACTTCGCGGAACGCCTGCTTAAGGGCGCAATGAAGCGTAAGGCGCCGGGTGTCAATCTGCTGCTCTATGGCCCGCCCGGAACCGGCAAGACCGAACTATGCAAGGTTCTGGCAGCGCGCCTCGATGCGCAACTGTTCGCCGTCGGCGAAACCGATGACGATGGTGAAGAACCGTCCCGCTCAGAACGTCAAGAACAACTCCGCCTGGGCCAACGTTTGCTGGCTGGCCGGAAAGACGCGCTGGTTCTCTTCGACGAGATGGAAGATCTGTTCGATCAGCCGAGCGGTCTTTTTATCGGAAACCAGCGCCGTGGTGGCTCGAAAGTTCATCTGCACAGGCTGCTGGAAACGAACCCGGTGCCCACACTCTGGACGACCAACGACATCTCGGACTGCGATCCCGCAATGCTGCGTCGCATGACTTTTGCGATGGAGCTTCGACGTCCGCCGCAGGAAGTTCGTGTCCGTGTGTGGGCGCGGTTATCGGAGAAACACCGCATGAAACTGGACCCGGCCACGCAGGCGCAGCTGGCGCGCGAGGTTGAAGATCCGCCGGCGTTAGCCGCGAATGCTTTGCGTGCGGCCAAGCTGGCAGGCGGAGGCACGTCTGATTTGCGACTTGCAGTTTGCGCGTCGGCGAAAGCCGTGCGTGGCGGACGCGAGCCTGCTCCAGTCAAAAAGGAGCAGGCGCCCTTCGACCCGGCGCTGGCTCACACCGACGTCGACTTGGACACCATCTTGACCCGGCTCTCAGGACCGATCGCGCCACGTGAGGTCTCGCTCTGCCTCTCCGGAGCGCCAGGTACCGGCAAGAGCGCGTTTGCCAGGCATTTGGCCGAGACGATGGGTCTGCCGGTCGTGCAGAAAAGGGCCTCTGACCTAATAAGCCCATTCGTTGGTCAAACCGAGGCTAGGATTGCGGAGGCATTCGCGGAAGCCCGGCAGGAAAAGGCTTTCCTGATCTTCGATGAGGCCGACAGCTTCCTTGCTTCGCGCGAAGGTGCCCAGCGCAGCTGGGAGGTGAGCCAGGTCAACGAGATGCTGACATGGATGGAGAGCCATCCGCAGCCTTTTGCCTGCACGACCAACATGCCGGACCGGTTGGACACAGCCGCACTTCGTCGGTTCACCTTCAGAGCAACGTTCCTGCCGCTGACAAAGGAACAGCGAGAACGCGCTTTCCGGCAATTCTTCAGCTTAGATGTGCCACGCGATCTGGCCGCGCTCGAACTCTTGACGCCAGGTGATTTCGCCGTCGTAGCCAAACGCGCGCGTGTGTTGAACATCCACGACCCGGAGACGCTGTTACAGGAACTCGAGCGCGAGCATGTGGCCAAGCCGGGAGCACGGGCGGCTGTCGGCTTCCGGCATGGTTGAAACGAGGGGCATTTCCGTCCAGCATTGGATTAGAAGCGAGGCCCCGATGCGATACGCTCGAACGTCTGACCTGATCACGTTGGCCCTGCGCATGCAGGGCTCGGCGGAAGGGCTGTCGCTGGCCGATATCATGGGACAATTTGAAGTCTCGCGCAGCACGGCTGAGCGAATGCGCAACGCGCTGCGCGATGCTCTTCCACAGATCGAGGAACGGGGCGAGCCGGGCGGTGAAAAGCGCTGGCGTCTGCCTGGGCGTTGTCTTGGAGGGATGACGCAGCCCACGGCAGAGGACATTACCACGCTGCACCGCGCGCGCGAATTGGCAGCGCGCGAAGGTGATGAGGCAACGGCGACCGGCCTCGAAGTGCTGGCCGACCGCTTGCAGGCCGCCATGCCAGCGCCCACACGAAACCGCCTTGCGCCCGACATCGCGGCCCTGCTTGAGGCGGACGGTGTTGCCCTGCGCCCCGGCCCGCGTGAACGCATCGCGCCGGAGATCCTGAATACCCTGCGCGACGCCATCCTTGCTGGGGTCTGGGTCAATGTGGACCACCGCGCCCGCGCCAGCGGCAAGCTCAGCCGCGATGTCTGGCTCGGGCCGTTGGCCATGCTGATGGGCGAGGGGCGGCAGTATCTGGTGGCCTGGAGCGAATATCAGGACGACGTGCGTCTCTTCGCGCTGGCGGGGTTCGCGCGGATCGAGTTGAGCGACGAGGTGTTCGAGCGGCCCGAGGAGTTCGACCTGCAGGCTTACTTGTCGCGATCTTTCGGCATCTTCCAGGAGGAGCTGCAGGAGGTTGTCTGGCGTTTCACTCCCGAGGCTGCGGCAGAGGCGCGACAGTTCCTTTTCCACCCTACTCAGCAGATGGAGGAAGAGCCCGACGGAAGCCTAACCGTCCGCTTCCGCGCGGGCGGGCTGCTGGAAATGTGCTGGCACCTGTTCCGCTGGAGCGATCGGGTGAAGGTGCTGGCGCCGGAGGCGTTGCGGGAGATGTATGGGGAGATTCTGGAGCGGGCTTTGACGATAAACTCACAGCGAGAAGGGAGCAATCAACATGCCTGAGTTTTTGTCTGGGGATGGTTTGAGCAATAGGATCAGGGAAGTCGCGCGCGGACGCGATGCACGATGTGCTGTTGCATTTTGGGGGACAGGTGCCGCTTACGAAGTCTTTGGCGGAGAGTTTGCACAACGAGATGATGTGAAGATCATTTGCGACATCAGCATGGGTGGGACGAATCCCTTAACCCTTCGACAGCTTGGCGCACCAGAAAACGAATTGCTCAAATTCAAGGAAAGCCTACACGCGAAAACTTATCTCTCAGAGGAAGGCTTGGTTGTCGGATCAGCCAATGCCTCCAGCAACGGGATTGGTCGTGCAGGCAGTCCCGCCGGTCTTGTTGAGGCCGGATCATTCTTCCCTGCGGGTTCGCCCGAGTGGCAAGAGGCACAGAATTGGTTTTGCAGCTTGTGGGACGAACCAGGATGCGTTGAGGTTGATCAACAAGCATTGGAGCGTGCCGAAGATCTATGGCGCCGTCGCGCAAAATTGCCAGTCGAATTTCAAGCTGAGGCTCCAGCCGGGACTGTCTTGGATTACGACCCTGATCGAGACGGCTTGATCTTGTTGAGTTGGTATACATGTAACGGTGGGCAAGTTCATGACAGAGAAGTTGCTGGTAACGGCAGGAGCTTTCTGAGGATTTCAGACGATGATAATAATGGAATAATGGGTAAATGGATTTGCTGTTTTCAGGTGCTCGATGACGGTACCGGAATGGAAGAGAACGCAAGGCCATATTTCTTTTTTTCATCAGACTTTGAAGAGGACTATTTCGCAGAAGAAGATTCGGATCCGCATATCGTCTATCAGAGGGTTGACGCTCCAACTCCGCCCCCGCCCTTTGATTTCGATGACCCATATTTTCGGCGTGCGTTTCAAGACGTCATCAACCGCGGTGATTTCTCGCAACTGAGGGACGAAGATCACGACGACCCCTGGCTTTTGACCGACCACGACCACATTAATCTGATGAGAAGATTTTGGCTTGCCGTTCAAAAAGCCTACCGTGACGCGACCCAAGCCTGATGCGCTACTTCGATAGCCACTTCCTGCTCTCCGCCACCGACCTCGCCCGCTTCACCGGGTGCCGGCACGCTACCACGCTCGACCTTGCCTATCTGCGGGGCGAGGGGCCGGAGCCGGGCGAGGATAGCGCCGATGCGGCGCTCTTGCAGGATCAGGGGCAGGCGCATGAGGCGGCGCATCTGGAGGGGTTGAAAGCAGACAGGCGGCGCGTTGTGGAGATTGACGAACGTGATCTCGACAGCGCTGCCAAGGAGACTCGCGACGCACTGGCAGGGGGCGCAGACGTGGTCTATCAAGGCGCGCTTCTGTCAGGTCGGTGGGGCGGCTGGGCGGATTTCCTCGAACGGGTCGAGACGCCCTCTGATCTTGGCCTGTTCAGCTACGAGGTGGCCGACACCAAGCTCAAGCGCAGCGCCCATCCCAAGCATGTGCTGCAACTTGTTCTCTATTCCGACCTGCTGACCGAGATCCAGGGTACGGCCCCGGAACATGCGCATCTCGACCTCGGCGACGGCACGCGCACCACGCTGCGGCTGGCCGATTACGCCGCCTATGCGCGCATGGCCCGCGACCGGCTTGAACGGTTTGTGGGCGCGCCCGAGCCGACGCGGCCCATCCCGTGTGCGGATTGCGCTCTGTGCCGTTGGGCCGGGCATTGCGAGAACGTCTGGCAGGCCGAGGACAGCCTGTTCACGGTGGCTAATATCACGCGAGGTCAGGTCAAGAAGCTGGAGGCCGCCGGGATCACCACGATGGCCGGTCTGGCCGGACATGACGGCCCCGTGCGCGGCATGGCCTCGCCGACGTTGGGCAGGCTTTGCGCGCAGGCCCGCCTGCAACACGCCCGCAAGACTGGCCCACCGCGCCACGAGTTGCGCGACCATGACCCCGGCAAGGGCTTCGACCTGTTGCCCGAAACGCAACCGGGCGATCTGTTCTACGATATTGAGGGTGACCCCTATTACGAGGGAGGGCTCGAATACCTGCACGGGGTCTGGGACGGTGAGCGCTTCCACGCGCTCTGGGCCCATGATCATGCGCAGGAGGCGCGGGCGCTATCGGATCTGTTCGTTTTCTTCCGGGCCCGACTGGATGCCTACCCGACTGCGCGCATCTACCACTATGCGCCCTACGAAATCACCGCCCTGCGCCGCCTGACCACAAAATACGGGATCGGCGAGGCATTTCTCGACCGGCTCCTGCGCGAGCGGCGGTTCGTCGATCTCTACGGCGTCGTCCGCGGTGGCGTGATCGCATCCGAGCCCAACTACTCGATCAAATCGATGGAGGCGTTCTACGACATTGCCCGCGAGGGCGAGGTGACGACGGCCGGTGGTTCGGTCGTCGCTTACGAAGAATGGCGCGAAACCGGCGATCAGATGATCCTAGACGAGATCGAGGACTACAACCGCATCGACTGCGTCTCGACCGAGAAACTGCGCGACTGGCTCGTCACCATCCGGCCCGAGCGACCGTGGCCCACCTTTGACCTGGATGCCAGCGAAAAGGAGGTCGAGGAGGATGAGGCGGCGTTGGCCCTGCGCGAGCGACTTTCCGCGTCAGGCTTGCCCGAAGCGCGGCAGGACATGCTGTTCAACCTCGGCCTGTTTCACAAGCGCGAGGCAAAGCCTGCTTGGTGGGCGATTTTCGACAGTCTCGGGCGCGAAGAAGAGGACCTTATCGACGATCTCGATGCGCTGGCAGGATTACGCGCCGTCGGCAAACCCTTTCCGATAATGCGCTCCACCGCGCGCCAATACCAATACCCGCCGCAGGAAACCAAGCTACGCGAGGGCGGAACCGCGAGCGTCCCGATACCCGAAGGTATTGCAACGGTGACGGTCGAGGAATTGGATCCGGCGCAGGGGCGGATCACGCTGAAAGTCGGCAACGCTCGCGCGGACCTTTTGACAGATCGCCTGAACCTTCACCCCAACCCGCCCTTGAACACCGGTGTCATCAGTGCGGCCCTGAGTGATGTTATCGCCGATCAATGTGGAGCGTGCGCCTACCGTGCAGTCGATGACCTGCTGTCGGCCCGCCCGCCGCGGCTGACCGGCCCGGGTGGTGACATCATCGGTGATGTGGAACCGGTTGCGGGGACGTGTGACGCCGTCGCGCTGATGGACGAAACCGTGCTGCCGATCCAAGGGCCGCCGGGTACCGGCAAGACCTATGTGACGGCGCGGACGATCCTCTCATTGGTGCGCAAGGGTCATCGGGTCGGCGTGTCCTCCAACAGCCATGAGGCCATTCGCAACGTGCTGATGGGTTGCGTCAGCGCCCTTGAGGACCAGGACCTGCCGATAGATGTCGAGCTGGTGCACAAGGTGTCCAGCGACGAAGATGGTTACCCCGAAGACAGTCCCGTTCATCGAACGCGGAGTAATGAGGAAGCCGCAAACGGCGGTCACGTTGTCGGCGGCACGGCATGGTTCTTTTCCCGAGAGGAAAACGCACAGGCCTTTGACTGGCTCTTCGTGGACGAGGCGGGACAGGTCGGTCTCGCCAACATGGTCGCCATGGGACGAGCAGCGCGCAACATCGTGCTGGTCGGCGATCCACGCCAGCTGCCTCAGGTGATCCAGGGGGCGCATCCCGAACCCGCGAACCTCTCATGCCTGGAATGGATGTTGGGCGACCACGCGACGGTGCCGCCGGACCGCGGCATCTTCCTGCCTGTCTCGCGCCGAATGCATCCAGACGTCTGCCGTTTCATTTCCGATCAGGTCTATGAGGGACGGCTGACCAGCCACCCTGACACGGCAATCCAGCTCGTATGCAGTGCTCGGTTCCCGGAGGCAGGGGCGTTCTGGGTTCCGGTCAGGCATGAGGGAAATGCGCAAGTGTCAACGGAGGAAGTCGCCACGATCAAGGCAGCGACCACCGATCTCCTGCAAGGCGAATGGACTGAGAAGGACGGCACGACGCGTCCAATGCGCCAGTCCGATATTATCGTGGTCGCGCCTTACAATGCGCAGGTGAACGCCCTTCGTGAGGCATTACCGCCAGGCATTCGCGTGGGTACGGTCGACAAGTTCCAGGGACAGGAGGCGCCGGTTTGCCTCGTCTCCATGACGGCCTCATCCGCCGAGGAGACCCCGCGCGGTATGGACTTTTTGTTCTCCCTCAACCGGATCAACGTGGCCGTGTCGCGCGCCAAGGGGCTGGTGTTGGTGTTCGGTGCGCCGCGATTGCGCGAGGCGAAATGTGAAACCGTCGAGCAGATGCAGTTGGTGAACACCCTCTGCGCTCTGCCAGTATTCAAACGTAACGAAAGAGCAAATGCATGAGCGAGAACGACTGGTTTGTAACGCGTTCGCAGAAGGCTCAGGCCTATGGTCGCCCCGAGGCCGGTGGCTTCCTTGTCCGCAAGGGTTCGACGGCGATGCGGGAAGGCTCCCCTCGTGTGAAGCGGGATCGTGAAGAGAGGGACAGTCTGGTTCGGCAGGGTGTCCTCATCCCAGACGCTGACCCGGACCTGTATCGGTTCTCGCACGATCACCTCTTCCAAAGCGCGAGCATGGCTGGCGGTGTGATCAAGGATGGGAATTGCAGCGGACCTCAGAGTTGGCGCCGCAGCAGGGATGGGAAAACTCTCAAGGATCTCTTCTGAATTGTGGTTCCATTCATCGCGTAAAAAATGGGGCCAATTAATTGAACCTGTCCACAGACATAGCGTCCCTCAGCCTTTCCGAAGCGCTGAAGATCAAGGCCCAAAACGCTCTTTCGAACGCACTCGATGCGCATCGGAAGGTGCTCTCGACCAATGAAAGCCTGAAGAATCTTGGTGAAGTCATTGGGACTGATTAATGTGTTGGGCGTTCGGAACCTGTGGGCGCGCCTCGGCCGGTCGGTTGACCTCATCGCCGCTATGCGCGAGGCGGGAAGGCAGATAAAGGCCGATTGGCGCAACCGGAGTCGCCATGGACAGCTTCGCCAAGAAGTCCTGGCGTAATTACGAAAAGGCGGTCACCTGACTGATGAAGGACAAGGAAGCGTTGCTCACCTTCTGCCAATTACCGGGTGACCACTGGGATAAACTGCGAACGGGCAAACCGATCGAAAGCGTGTTCGCCACCGTTCGGCACCGGACCGTGCGAACCAAGGGGGTGCTGTCGCAGAAGACAGTGAAGCTGATGTTCTTCAAGCTTGTTCAGGCCGCCGCAAAGACTTGGCGCCGCCTGAATGGCGCCAAACAGGTTTCGTTGGTCATTGAAGGCATCAAATTCACCGACGGGGTTGCCGAAAAAGATACCACAAACCTCGCCGCTTGCTCACGCCGCGCCCAGATTCCGGCATGGCTCCCGACTGTAAACTAGACCTCATAGCCATTGACAAGGGGTAGCCAGCTAGCGAAGAATTTGAACTGGGAGATATTTCTATGCCGACTATTTGTGCGGATGACATCCGCGACGCAGCATTTCTTTCTGTCGCTGCATATGCAGAAACTTCGGTCGATCTGGTCAATTATCTGATATCCGAAGGGTGGCAGCCAGTCGGCGCGCCAGAGCTTGGATTAGACCCAAGCTTTTTCGGGGCCGACACATCCGATAGCGACTACCTCTATAACTTCGAGAATGCGCAAGGTTTCATCGCATACAAAGATGGAACACTAGCATTTGCTTTCGCGGGTACAAACCCCGCTGAACTCGGAGATATCCGCGACGATATTGAAGGTCGTTTTACCGATTTCTCTGGATACTACGATAAGTTTCAAATTCTTCGAGATGCCTTCTGGAAATTTTACTACGAGAATGAAGATGCTCTATCCTTAGAAAAGCCTCTTGTTACCGGGCATAGCCTCGGTGGCGCAGCTGCTGAAGTGTTCATGAACCAGTACGGTGTCCCGTTCCAAGACATTATTGGCATTTCATTCGGTTCGCCTGGGATATCTGATTTCGTTACCCCCTTTGATGGTAGGTTTTTGGCAATTGAGCACACCGATGACTGGGTAGTCGATGTATTTGGAGACTACTTCGCAGTTCAAGAAATTGGCATCGAACTTTCAGTTTTCTTGAGCTTGTCTAGCGATCTGTCATTGGAAGAGCACTATCGAGCAGTCTATCTGGACACGGTCAGGCATCTGTTCGGACCGACAGAAGGGGCTGGCCCCGCGGATGAACTTGATCCGAATTATCGGTCGTTGACTCTTGAGGCACAACAGATCATTCACCCCGCATACTTTGCGAGCGAAGCGGCTGAGCGCTTTGGAACTTACGAGGTATACATCGCGGATGCCGCCGCAAACGATATCCGGCCCGGCGCTGATGATCAGATAGTCTTCGGACTTAACGGTCACGATACGATCTATGGTGGAGGAGGCAGCGATCTTATCGACGGAGGGCTCGATAACGACAGCCTTTTGGGGGAGGACGGCGACGACATAATTCATGGCAACCGTGGCAACGACACGATCTACGGCGGCAATGAAACCACGGAATCCCAGAACGACCAGCTCTTCGGCGATGAAGGCAACGACGCGATCTTTGGCGAGATCGGCAACGATCAGCTAGACGGTGGAAGCGGAAACGATCTTCTGTCGGGCGGAGCTGGCACCGACAACCTGACCGGAGGCTCCGGGCGGGATACGTTCGTCATAGACTCCACTGCCTCCTCTGACTTCGACGCAATCCTCGACTATAATTCCGGCGACACAGGCTCCTACAGCTTCACCGAAGGCGACCGGATTGACCTGTCCGCACTGGTCGGGGCCGCTTACCAGGGTGGTGCGGACCCGGATGACTTCGTTCGTATCGTCGTCGGCCCGGATGGCCAGACTTCCTTCCTCCAGGTTGATGTCGATGGCACCGGCGGCGGTTCAGGGTGGCAGACAGTCGCGTCCATCGGCGTGCTGCCCGAAGGCGCGCTGGTCGATTTTATTCTTGGTCCCGGCGCAAACGATCCGAACCACACGCTGCGTATTGAGACCACATCTGCCGGCGTTTCTCCGTCCACATGGTCGATCACGCCGTCGGTTCAGTCCTTGACCGAGGAAGACGGCGCGACCATTACCTTCACGATCACACGCCCGGACGCATCGTCAGAGCAAACCGTCTACGTCAGCACCGTGCAGACGTTCGGAGCAATCAACGACGGCGATTACACTGGCCTACTCGATGTTCCCGTGACCTTCCTCGCAGGTGTGCTTTCAACGGACGTAATGGTCACGATCTCCGGAGATTCCGTGCCTGAATTGGATGAGACATTCGGCGTCATCGTTCAAACCGTGATCAACCCTTCGCCCTCCGAATACGTTGCCGCCGCGACGTTCTCGATTATCGACAACGACGATGTCGCTCCGGGGGGAACTCCGACGGACGGTGACGATTTGATCTATGTTGCGCCTGTGGTAGGCGATCAATCGCTCGATCTCAGCAATGGTGACGACCGCGTGACGGTGGATTTCTCGGCGTTTTCGGAAGACGTGACGTTTTCCGCCTATCGCTCGGGGTTTCCTGCCACCTACAGATACCATGTCGCGGAGACTGTAGATGGCAGTCACCGGCTGACGCTTCATAGCGCGGAGAGCTTCAATTTCCTGGGTGGCGCGGGTAACGACAACATCTCAACCCTGTATCGCAGCGGCGACGACCAGCTATTCGGCGGTGCGGGCGATGACACGATCAACGGTGCCGCCGGAAACGACATCATCGATGGCGGTGCAGATAATGATAATCTGAGTGCGGGCGAGGGAAACGATGTCGTGCGCGGCGGTGCGGGTAACGACACGATTGATGCTGGCGAAGGCGGCGCTGATGCAATCGATGGCGGATCAGGAATCGACCGTCTTAATCTTGTGCGGTCCTCGGCAACACAGGCCTTCACGTTTACCTTCGAGGGCGGGTCTGACACGACGCTTTCCTTGATCGATGGCACCACGATCACCGATATCGAGCATCTCGATTTCACTGCAGGCGCGGAAAACGACCACATCACCTATGTGATGAACACCGTGATCGAAGGCACCCAATCGCTGTCACTTGGCGACGGAACGGACCGCGTGACGGTGGATTTCTCGGCGTTTTCGGAAGACGTGACGTTTTCCGCCTATCGCTCGGGGTTTCCTGCCACCTACAGATACCATGTCGCGGAGACTGTAGATGGCAGTCACCGGCTGACGCTTCATAGCGCGGAGAGCTTCAATTTCCTGGGTGGCGCGGGTAACGACAACATCTCAACCCTGTATCGCAGCGGCGACGACCAGCTATTCGGCGGTGCGGGCGATGACACGATCAACGGTGCCGCCGGAAACGACATCATCGATGGCGGTGCAGATAATGATAATCTGAGTGCGGGCGAGGGAAACGATGTCGTGCGCGGCGGTGCGGGTAACGACACGATTGATGCTGGCGAAGGCGGCGCTGATGCAATCGATGGCGGATCAGGAATCGACCGTCTTAATCTTGTGCGGTCCTCGGCAACACAGGCCTTCACGTTTACCTTCGATGGCGGGTCTGACACGACGCTTTCCTTGATCGATGGCACCACGATCACCGATATCGAGCATCTCGATTTCACTGCAGGCGCGGAAAACGACCACATCACCTATGTGATGAACACCGTGATCGAAGGCACCCAATCGCTGTCACTTGGCGACGGAACGGACCGCGTGACGGTGGATTTCTCGGCGTTTTCGGAAGACGTGACGTTTTCCGCCTATCGCTCGGGGTTTCCTGCCACCTACAGATACCATGTCGCGGAGACTGTAGATGGCAGTCACCGGCTGACGCTTCATAGCGCGGAGAGCTTCAATTTCCTGGGTGGCGCGGGCAACGACAACATCTCAACCCTGTATCGCAGCGGCGACGACAAGCTATTCGGCGGTGCGGGCGATGACACGATCAACGGTGCCGCCGGAAACGATATCATCGATGGCGGTGCAGATAATGATAATCTGAGTGCGGGCGAGGGAAACGATGTCGTGCGCGGCGGTGCGGGTAACGACACGATTGATGCTGGCGAAGGCGGCGCTGATGCAATCGATGGCGGATCAGGAATCGACCGTCTTAATCTTGTGCGGTCCTCGGCAACACAGGCCTTCACGTTTACCTTCGATGGCGGGTCTGACACGACGCTCTCTCTTATTGACGGCACAACCATCACCGGCGTCGAGATTTTCAGCTTCACCTCGGGCAGTGGTGACGATGACATCACGTATGTGATGGACGCGACCATCGACGTGCAGAGAACATCCCTCAACCTGGGCGATGGCTTTGACCGCGTGACGGTGGACATGTCGGCCTACACGTCGGGCGTCCGCTTCGATGATGATCGCTTTGGCAACCTCCTTGCGACGAGCGGGAATTGGGATGGATCGAACTGGTCGCAGCAGCTGAAGATCAGTAACGCGGAGGCCTACAACTTCCTCGGCGGTTCCGGGAACGATGTCATCTACCTGCAAGATGTGTCCGGCGACCATCTCGTGTTCGGCGACGATGGGGACGACGAAATTCGGACCCACGATGGTAACGATATCCTCAATGGCGGGGGCGGAAACGACTCGCTGACTGGTGGAGACGGGGCGGATACATTCGTCCTCTCGCCGGGTGACGGTCAGGATACCATTACCGATTTCGAGCTAGGGCTGGATACGATTGATCTTTCGGCGTTCGACCGGTCAGACGCCGAGGACGCAGTTGAAAACGCCGCCCCCGGCAGTGCCATAATCACATTTTCCGACGGTACTGTGCTAACGATCCAGGGCGATAACGTCACTCCTGAAACCCTCTCCCAAAACGATATCGTCTTTGCTGACAACGTCGAACCGGAGGGGAGTCTTCTGATTGAAGGGATTGCCAAGGAAGACGAGGTTCTGACAGCGGACGTCTCCGGTGTGAGTGACGACGACGGCATTGATCCTGCCACGGAGACTTTCCAGTGGCAGCGGGACGGCATCGACATTCCAGGGGCGGAAGGCTCCAGCTATACGCTGACCCAGGACGACGTCCAAAAGCAAATCACGGTCGTCTACAGCTACACCGACACCTTTGGAACTCCGGAGAGCGTGACGAGCGCACCGACGGCACCGGTGGAGAATGTCAACGACCCAATCCAGGGCTTTATCGTACTGACGGGCACACCGGCTGTCGGCGAAACGCTGACGGCGGATGGATCAGACATCACCGACGAGGACGGCATCGTCGAAGGATCGATCACTTGGGGTTGGTACCGCCTCAACCAGTCATTCCAGACCGTCGAGCGTATACCCGGTGCTCACCAAGCAACTTACACCGTGACCGAGGATGACAGGGGCTATTACATATCGCCGCGCTTCACGTACGAGGATGAATTCGGCGGCACAGGTGTCCGTAGCAGCGTGGGCGTTTACGTGAATACCCCCCCCAGCGGCGACGTGATGATCACCGGTCTTGCAGAAGATGGTCAGACACTCACAGTGGATATCAGCGGCATTAACGAGCCGGACACTATTCGCGACAACACGCTAACTTACCAATGGCGCCGGGATGGCTTGGACATCGTGGATGCCACTGACACAACTTACGAGGTGACGTCGGATGATGTCGGTTTCGAGCTCTCGGTCCATGTGACCTATCTGGATGGCGGCAACACACGGGAAGAGCTCACCAGCGCCGCGGTTGCGATCACAGATGCGCCGCAACCGCAAGTCCTCACCGGTACGCCCGACCCTGATGTCCTGACCGCTGGTGACGGCAACGACACGCTGCGGGGTCTTGGGTCTAATGACACCTTGACTGGTAGCGCAGGCAACGACCTGATCGACGGTGGTCCCGGTCGCGACACCGCAATCTACTCCGGGGATCAGGCCAGCTACACGCTGACGCTCAGCCCAACGAGTGCAACGCTTGCTGACCGCCGGGCAGACGGCAACGGGACTGACCAGTTGATCGATATCGAGTTCCTGGACTTCGAGACCGAAATCCCGGCGCTTGGCGGCAACCCAATGAACCTTGAGATGTTTGGTGGTCCGACGAATTTGAGCGAGGAACAGTTTGGAGACCTGATCGAACTCTACATCGCGTATTTCAACCGCGCCCCTGACTCCATGGGCCTTTATTTTTGGGCTACGGCCTACGCCGATGGTCAGTCCCTTGAAGAAATCGCAGCCTTGTTCAGTACTGCGGCCGAAACCAAGGCTCTCTATCCGGACGGATCCTCCAACGAGATTTTCCTCGAGAATGTATACAACAACGTGCTCGGACGCCTTCCCGATCAGGGAGGCTTCGATTTCTGGTTGGGGCATTTGAATTCCGGCGCCCTCAAGAAAGAGACTTTCATTTTAGACCTGCTCGGGGGCGCGCAAGGATCGGACGTCGATTATCTCAACAACAAGGTGGACATTGGCACCTACTTCGCCGTCATCAAGGGCATGTCGAACGGTCGCAATGGTTCTGAAGTCATGGAACTCTTCGATGGAACGCAGCAGAGCATAGAGGAAGCCATCGAAGCGACGGACCAGTTTTATGCAGAAGCTCTCGATCCCGATGATGGCGAGTTCCTTATGCCCCTGGTTGGCGTCGTGGACGATCCGTTTGCTGTAGCATAGGGCTTTGCCGGCGAATTGAAGTTGCTCAATCATTCCGTCCAAACAACTCCAGCATCATCGCTGGACGGCAGCCGTCGAGGCGTGGGCCTCGATGAAGAGCTTTCAGCCGAAGGACGGCAGGGCGGCACCGGGGGAGTAGATAACGTACAGAGTCTTTCGCACATTTGATTTGGATGGCGGTTCCTTTCAGACTGGCTGAGAGGAGCTGAGAATGGACGAGAACGAGAAGCCCAATGCGATGGGGCAAGTGATACAGATCGACGAGGCGCGCATTCGCGACCACCTTGGCGAGATGGTGCGTGGCACGGTGGAGGAAGCGCTGAATGCGATGCTCGATGCCGAGGCGGACCGGCTGTGCGGGGCCGGCCGGTATGAGCGGAGCGAAGGCCGCAAGGACACGCGGGCGGGCAGTTACGAGCGTTCGCTGGAGACGAAGGCCGGATCGGTGAAGCTCAAGGTGCCGAAGCTGCGCCGGCAGACCTTCGAGACGGCGATCATCGAGCGCTACCAGCGCCGGGAAAGCTCGGTCGAGGAGGCGCTGATCGAGATGTATCTGGCGGGCGTCTCGGTGCGCCGAGTGGAAGACATCACCGAGGCGCTCTGGGGCACGCGGGTGAGCCCCGGCACGGTCTCGAACCTGAACAAGAAGATCTACGCCAAGATCGACGACTGGCGGCACCGGAAAATCGAGGGCGACCACCCGTATGTCTTCCTCGATGGCATTGTCATGAAGCGCAGTTGGGCCGGTGAGGTGCGCAACGTGTCGCTGCTGGTGGCCATCGGCGTCACCGCCGACGGTTACCGAGAGATCCTGGGCATCATGGAAGGCCCCAAGGAGGACAAGTCCGGCTGGTCGGCCTTCCTGCGCCATCTGGTGGATCGCGGGCTCTCGGGCGTGCAGCTGATCGTATCCGACGCCTGCCGGGGGCTGGTGGAGAGCGCCACCGAGGTCCTGCCGGACACCCAATGGCAGCGCTGTGTCGTTCATTTCTACCGCAACGTCTTCAGCCTGGTGCCGTCGGGCAAGGTCCGGGATATCAGCAAAATGCTGAAGGCGATCCACGCCCAGGAGGACCGCAAGGCGGCGGCCGAGAAGATGCAGGCGGTGATCGCCGATTTGCGCGCCATGAGATTGGTGAAAGCGGCAGAGCTGTTGGAAGAGAGCGGCCACGAGACGCTGACCTATTACGGCTTTCCAGACAGCCACTGGATCAAGCTAAGAACCAACAACCCGCTGGAACGGATCATGCGCGAGATCAGGCGGCGCACGAAAGTCGTCGGCGCCTTCCCGGACGGTAAATCCTGCCTGAACCTCGCCGCCGCCCGTCTGCGTCACATCGCTGGAACCCAGTGGTCGACACGGAAGTACATGAACATGACCCCGCTATTCGCGGAGCAAACCCAAGGAGCCGTCGTCGCATGATGAAAGTGCGAAAGACTCTGGACACTACCGGGGAGTACGATCCCGGCGGGCGACCAACACCGGCCGACGAGTACCTCCGCCAACATCGACCAGCCCCAGCAGAACGAGACCCAACCAATGCCCGATACGCCCGGCAAGACGCGCAACGACGAAGTGAACTTATGGGGCGAGAAACGCTCGAACGCCAGCCATGCGTCGGTTACGGAGCCGGATGCGCGCCTCTAAAAAAAGTCACCGGGCGCCGCCGCGATGCTGTCTTCATAGGGCACAAGTGAAGGAAAACCGGAGTACTCTTATCGTTCAGGCTGGTCAAATGAAGGTCTTCGGCCAGCCTTCATTGAGAATCAGTTGCATTTATGATAACTTCTAAGCCTACCAAGTTTCATGCAATGAGGAAAGATTGTGAAAACTGTATTTTTTCTTGCGATGACATTCGGCTTTCTGGGGACTGTTGTTTCTGCACAGATGGCAGATTGTAACTACGACGCAAGGTTCTATGGTACCACAGGTACCATTAAGGTGGCGGGAGGGCAGCCCGTTGCTTACTGGACACCCAGATACACAGCCTCCAATGTCTACATGCAGGACGATACGATTTTTATTGATCAGGCTACGCTTTCAAATGTGATCTATGGAAAAAACCAAAATGGTCACTGGTCATTTCAGGGTGATTGGAAACTCGGATCACGTAGCAAAAAGGATGTTGTTTTCGTTTGCAGGTAGTTGGACGGCTGGAAGGCAGAGTAGCACTTGGATATCCGTTGGGGCGCGCGGTTTTGAACTGGAACGACTAGGATTCTATGTTTATTGGAGCTACCAATATTAGCGTTTCCGGCAACCCACTAGTGAGCGCATTGGGAAGCGAGAACGGATGGACGAAAAAGACAATCACCTTCGGGTTTTATTCTGAGGGAGACAAGTATCCAGTCGTGAAAGGTAGCGGCGGTTCTGGTATTGCCGTTGGTTGGAATGAAGATGAAATAGAACTTGTTGAAGAGGTTTTTGCCGAAGTCTCATCGTTCACTGATTTACGTTTTAAACTGGTATCTGTGGAAAACGCCGACATAAAGTTTGCAAAGGATAGTCAGCTTGGCGGTGCGGCAGGATGGGCAGAGTATCCGAATTCCAACGAACCAGTGGTTACCGTATTTTTCGCGCCCTACGTTGACCAAAATGATTTCTTGGTCCGACATGAGATAGGTCACGCGCTGGGCCTTTATCATCCATTTGAAGGTCAAACACTCCCGGGAGTTGGAAACCTACACGACCCCGGGTATTTTTCATTGAACTCCAACAATTACACTATGATGGCAATTGGTACTCGAATTGGACCGGACAGCGAGCCTAGAAGCATTACAGGCGAACCAATTGTGGCATCCCGAGATAGTTACGGGACCTTGGACATCGCATCGTTACAAGCAATGTATGGCGCCAACGAAGATTGGAACAAGGGCGATAGCACTTACCAGCCCAAAATTGTTAAGCAGACTATCTGGGATGCTGGTGGTATCGATGTGTTGGATTATTCGAGAGTAATTTCTGACGCCGTAGTCGATCTGCGCGCCGCGACATTAAAGGTAGAAGAAGGAGGCGCAGGTCGATTTTCGTATGTCATTTCGCCAGATGGCAGCCTGGGTCTTATGGATATCGCTTTTGGCGTCACAATCGAGAATGCTACCGGTGGAAGTGGGGCCGACAGAATTATCGGAAACGATGCGGGCAACACTCTGAAAGGCCTTCAAGGTAATGATACCCTTTTTGGCGGTGTAGGTGGTGATATCCTAGAGGGCGGTATTGGAGCCGACAGTTTAGACGGTGGTCCCGGTCGCGACACTGCGATCTATTCGGGCGATCAGGCCAGCTACACGCTGACGCTCAGCCCAACGAGTGCAACGCTTGCTGACCGCCGGGCAGACGGCAACGGGACTGACCAGTTGATCGATATCGAGTTCCTGGACTTCGAGACCGAAATCCCGGCGCTTGGCGGCAACCCAATGAACCTTGAGATGTTTGGTGGTCCGACGAATTTGAGCGAGGAACAGTTTGGAGACCTGATCGAACTCTACATCGCGTATTTCAACCGCGCCCCTGACTCCATGGGCCTTTATTTTTGGGCTACGGCCTACGCCGATGGTCAGTCCCTTGAAGAAATCGCAGCCTTGTTCAGTACTGCGGCCGAAACCAAGGCTCTCTATCCGGACGGATCCTCCAACGAGATTTTCCTCGAGAATGTATACAACAACGTGCTCGGACGCCTTCCCGATCAGGGAGGCTTCGATTTCTGGTTGGGGCATTTGAATTCCGGCGCCCTCAAGAAAGAGACTTTCATTTTAGACCTGCTCGGGGGCGCGCAAGGATCGGACGTCGATTATCTCAACAACAAGGTGGACATTGGCACCTACTTCGCCGTCATCAAGGGCATGTCGAACGGTCGCAATGGTTCTGAAGTCATGGAACTCTTCGATGGAACGCAGCAGAGCATAGAGGAAGCCATCGAAGCGACGGACCAGTTTTATGCAGAAGCTCTCGATCCCGATGATGGCGAGTTCCTTATGCCCCTGGTTGGCGTCGTGGACGATCCGTTCGCCATTGCGTAAGGTACATAAGACGGAGAACGTTCGAGTACAGTCTCTATCTCTCCGCCACTTGCCCCTGCGAAAGCGTTCTTGCGATCCGATTGCGGCGTTTGCAGCCTCGCATCGGATGACCGTCTTGCGCTACTATCGGGCTGAGACGCAGCGGCGTATCACTTTGTTGTTCAATGCTTCTCTGAACCAATCAGCGTAGCCTCGAGCAGCTATCGAGACTTGAGATCAATCTCGTTCACGCGCCGGGCATCCGCGTTTCCGCACGGCGGTGACGAGTCGCGCGAGGAGGGCGCAACTCGTCACTCAGGTATCCGTGTTCGGGGTTCAGTTATTGCTTTCCTGTGCCCGGACATAGCTCTCGATCACCGCTGAGTAATTCGGAGCGACCAGGGCGTAGAGCTGGGCGAGGTCCGCGGCTTCGGGCCTGTTCCAGGTGCGGTGTGTTTCAGAGAGGACGGCGTTGGTCGTGGTCGGGACAACGCCCGCCTGGGCGAAGCGGGCGACGGACACTCGGGATGCCATCTCGCTCGGGTCGCCCGACGCGTCGATGACCGCGTAGACATCATAGCCTGCGGCCTTCGCGTCCAGCGCCGGGAACATGACGCAGACGCTGGTCCAGACGCCGGCCATCAGCAGGGTCTTGCGGCCGGTGGCCTCGACGGCGGCCACGAAATCCGCGTTGTCCCAGGCGTTCACCTCGCCGTTGCGCGGCACATAGACTGCGTGGGGTGCGAAGCTGTGGATCTCCGGCATGAGCGGTCCGTTGGGGCCGCCGGGCTCGGAGGCGGTCGTGATTACGGGAATGTCGAGCAGTGTCGCCAGCTTGGCGAGCATTTCGACGTTTCGGCGCAGGTCGTCCACATCGATGTCCTTGACCGTCTGGAACAGGCCTGCCTGGTGGTCGAGAAGCAGGATCACGGTGTCCGAGGGATCGAGGAGCGACTGGCCACCGCCGGTGGGAAGGACGCTCGATTTGGCGGTCTGGGCATGCTGTGCGGCAAGGCCGGTCGGGAGACCGACAATGCCGCTTCCCAGCAGGCAGACAAACGCGGCAGACAACAGGTTTCGGAACGAACGCATTGTTTTTTCTCCGTGAAGGTTGGGGGCCACCGATCAGGGAAACCGTGGCGCGCGGCGGTGGCGGACACGCGGCGCAGGTATTGGGCGGGTCCGGCCGGCCCGCCGGTCGGACGCGGGGTGCAGATGACCGGCTACGCGGCCGCGGACTTCGGCACTCGTGCCGCGATCCAGTCGGAGATATCCGCCATCACCGACTCGCGGCCGATGTCGGCCAAGAGGTCGTGGAGATGGCCCTCGTAGATCTTCAGCGTCTTGTCGCGGGATCCGGCGTGGTCGTGGAAGAACCGGCTGTCCTGGCACGCGGTCGCCTTGTCGGCGCTGCCGTGCAGGATTAGCACCGGCAGGGTGATCCGACCGAACGAGTCGTGCAGCCGCTCGTCCGCGCGCACCAGCGCCGCCACCGTCGCCGCCGGTTGGGTCTCGTGACGGGTCAGCGGGTCGGCTTCGAGCGCGGCCAGCACCTCCGGATCGCGGGTGAAGTCCTTCATCTTCAGGGACAGGACACCAAGCCGCGGTGCGACGTGGCTGACCCCCTTGATCGCGGCCAGAATGATGCTGGGCGCCGGGACCTGGTAGGCGAAACTTTCACATATCAGGCCTGATATCTCCTCCTGATGATCGAGGCAGTAACTGCAGGAGACGACGCCACCGGCACTGTGTCCAAGGAGGAAGATCGGCAGGCCGGGCAGCCGTTGCCGTGCGATGGCCACAAGGCCCCGCAGGTCATCCACATAGCTGGCGACGTCATCGACATAGAAGCGCTCGCCATCGGACAGGCCGCGTCCGCGCAGGTCGAGTGCGAAAACCTCGTGGCCCTGGGCTGCGAACTTGCTCGCCACCCACTGGTACTGTCCGCTGTGGGAGTTCAGGCCGTGGCAGATCACGACGACACCGCGTGGCGGCGACGACGCCTTCCAGGTTCGCATGTGAATCCGGGTGCCCTCAGCGCTTTGGAAATCTTCTTCTAACATTGCCGTGCTCCGTTGAGTTGGGGGCAAGAGGTGGTGTGCGGAGGTGTGATGGCTGTCACGCCGGGTCGGAGAGGAAGCGGATGACTTCGTCGCCCAAGGCTTCGGGGAACTGGAACATGAAGGCGTGTCCGGAGTCGGGGTAGATCACGAGGCGGGCATTTTGCATCGCCTGGGCCAGAGCGAAGGACTGGTAGGTGGGGATCATCACGTCCTCGACCCCGTTGGCGATCAGCACGGGCTGGGTGATGTCCCCGACCCGGGTGAGCAGCGAGGTCTCGGCCGTGCCGACATCGCTGCCAGCAGACAGCATTGCCATCCACGACTCGGGACTGACCACGCGGTCGAAGGCGTCGGCGCGTTCGCGCAATCTGGCCAGGTGAGCCCGTCCGGCCGCCTGGCTTGTCGGCGTGTCCCGGAAGAACAGGTAGAGGAAATCCTCGTCCGAATTCACCGGCCGCGTCGCGACCTCGATCGCTTGCTCGCTCAGGTTCGCGCCTTCGACATAGCCGGCGCCGCTGCCGACGATGACGAGGCGCTGCACGAGGTCGGGACGCTGCAGGGTCAATTCCTGCGCGACGAGCCCGCCGAACGAGAAGCCCAGAAGGTCGACCTGATCGTAGCCCAGCGCCTCGATGAAGGCAGCGGCTCCTTCGGCCCAGCCGACTAGTCGCTCGGGCGAGCGGCCATCGGTTCGCGCGACGCCGACATTGTCGAAGACGATGACGTGACGGGCGGTCGAGAGGCGGTCGAGAAAGGCGGGGTCCCACTCGTCTATCGTCCCGCGGAACCGGTTGAGCAGGACCAGCGGTGGTTCGCCTTGCGTGCCCAGGGAGCGGTAGGCATAGGTGATGTCGCCGACCGTCTTCGACAGCGTGGCAGCACAGGCCGCGGCGCAGGGGGACGCGTCGCGACGGGCCGGCGGCTCCGTCGCCGCGGGCGAGACCGGCGGCGCAGGGACGGCCGAAGCCGACGCGCTGACAAGGGGCGAGGAATCGACGCAAAGCAGGGGCGCGTGGAGGTTCGCGTTGATCTTCAGTCCGGCGGTGATCCCGTCGCCCGAGGCGACGACCCTGCCGCCGATCAGGTCGAGCGGGACGGTCACCTCGACAGTGTCGCCCTGGAACCCCGTGGGATAGTCGGGGCTGTCGATCAGAAGCGGCACACCCGGCCAGGTTGGCGGCACCCTGGGCGTCGCGCCCTCTGGAATGTCGATCACCTTCAGGCCTGCTCCGCAGTCGTCATCGGTGGCCAGGACAACCCAGTGCGGATGCCAGATGTGGCGGTTGACGCCGCCATGGGCCGCGTCGTCGAAATCGGGGTGGAACGTGACCGCCAGCGCGACGATACCCTGGCCTGCGTCGAAGCCGATGTCGGCGCTGTCGAGATCGGTGGGCCAGACATAGGCGAAAACCTCCGAACCCGCGAACTGCCCCGTCGCGTCGGGGATGTCGACGCCGGCCTCGCCGCGCACGCGGCTTCTGAAGACGGCGGTGTCGCCGCTTGTCACGATCTCGGTTTCGACAAGGTCGAAGGAGGGGAAGATCACGGAACCAGCTTCCGGCGAGGCGGTGTCGGCGTAGGAGAGGCTCGGGCTGACGAGATGGGCGGCGAGAAGGGGTGCGAGAATGCTGCGGGTCATGAGGGGTCGCTTTCGGTGAAGGAGTGGGGAGGGAAAATGCGGGTCTGCCGTGCGCCGGGCGATACGCACGTCATCGTTCTGCCCCCGGAGCGGCCTCGGCGGGACGATCAATCCCGAGGGCCGCCGCCACGCCCGCGCCGTAGGCGGGGTCGGCACGGCTGCAATTGTCGACGTGGCGCTGAAGGATGTGGGCCTGGGCGCCGGCCATGGCGCGGGCGGTATTCTCGAACAGCAGCTGGCGCTGTGCCCCGCTCATCAGGCGAAAGAGGGCACCGGGCTGCTCGAAATGATCGTCCTCGGTGCGGTAATCCCAATGCGCGGCTGCGCCGTCGAGGGCCAGAGGAGGGTCGAAGAGGTCCGGTCCAGTGGCCCATTCGTTGCCGGTGCTGGGATAGTACGCCGGGGTCGCGCCGGCATTGCCATCGACCCGCATTGCGCCGTCGCGATGATAGGAATGGACCGGACAGACGGGCCTGTTGACGGGGATCTGCGGGAAGTTGACGCCTAGCCGGTACCGCTGGGCATCGCCGTAGGAAAAGAGCCGCGCCTGCAGCATCCGATCCGGCGAGAAGCCGATCCCGGGCACGATGTTGGCCGGGCTGAAGGCGGCCTGTTCGACCTCGGCGAAGAAGTTGTCCGGATTGCGGTTCAGCTCCAGCAGGCCGACCTCGATCAGGGGAAACTCGGCCTTCGGCCAGACCTTCGTCAGGTCGAAGGGATTGTGCCGGTGCCGGCGTGCCTGCGCCTCGCTCATCGTCTGTATGAAGAGCGTCCACCGTGGAAACCGCCCGGTCTCGATCGCCTCGAAGAGGTCGCGCTGGTGCGTCTCGCGGTCTGCGCCGATCCGGACCGCGGCCTCTTGATCGGTCAGGGTCCTGATCCCTTGCCGGCTTTGCAGGTGGAACTTGACCCAGCTCCGCTCGCCGCAGGCATTGACGAAGCTGAAGGTGTGCGATCCGAAGCCGTGCATGTGGCGATAGGTTTCAGGAATGCCACGGTCGCTCATCAGGATGGTCACCTGATGCAACGCCTCGGGCAGGAGCGTCCAGAAATCCCAGTTGCTGTCCGGGTTGCGCATTCCCGTGCGCGGATCGCGTTTGACGGCGTGATTCAGGTCGGGGAAGCGCAGCGGATCGCGGAAGAAGAAGACCGGGGTGTTGTTGCCGACGAGGTCCCAGTTGCCCTCGTCGGTATAGAACCGCACCGCGAAGCCGCGGATGTCGCGCTCGGCATCGGCGGCGCCGCGCTCGCCTGCCACGGTGGAAAAGCGCACGAATACCGGTGTGCGCTGTCCCACCGCGGCAAACAGCCGGGCCCGGGTGACCCGGGTAATGTCACGGGTCACCGTGAAGCTGCCATAGGCTCCCGCCCCTTTGGCATGCATCCGGCGTTCGGGGATCACCTCGCGGTCGAAATGTGCGAGCTTTTCCAGCAGCCAGATGTCCTGCAGCAAGGCGGGACCGCGCGGGCCGGCGGTCTGAATGTTCAGATTGTCGACGACGGGAGCCCCGTTTGCGTGAGTCAGAAAAGGAGAGTCCATGGCAGGTTCCGATCCGGGGGTGAGAGGTCAGGCGCGGATGAACGCCAGCAGGTCGGCATTCACCAGATCGGCGTTGATCGTGCAGATGCCGTGACCGAGGCCGGGATAGGTCTTCAGCGTCCCGTTCTGCAGAAGCGCGGCCGATAGCGGCGCAGAGTCGGCGTATGGCACGATCTGATCGTCGTCGCCGTGCAGGACGAGGACCGGCACCTCGATGGCCTTGAGGTCGTCGGTGAAGTCGGTTTCCGAGAAGGCCTTGATGCAATCGTATTGCGCCTTGGTCCCGCCCATCATGCCCTGACGCCACCAGTTCTGGATGACGCCCTCGCTGACCTCGGCCCCGGGGCGATTGAAGCCGTAGAACGGCCCGGCGGGCACGTCGCGGAAGAATTGCGCACGGTTGGCGACATGGGCCGCCCGGAACCCGTCGAAGACCTCCAGTGGCAGGCCGCCAGGGTTGGCCTCCGTCTTGACCATGATCGGGGGCACGGCGCCGATCAGCACCGCCTTGGCGACGCGGCCCGGCTTGGCGCGCGCGACATAGCGGGCGACCTCGCCGCCGCCGGTGGAATGGCCGATATGAACGGCGCCCTGCAGATCCAGCGCATCGGTCAGCGCGGCGACATCGGCGGCATAGGTGTCCATCTCGTTGCCGGTGTCGGTCTGGGTCGAGCGGCCGTGACCGCGCCGGTCATGGGCGATGACCCGGAAGCCCTCGGCCAGGAAGAACATCATCTGCGCGTCCCAGTCGTCGGCCGTCAGTGGCCAGCCGTGGTGGAACACCAGCGCCTGCGCATCGCGCGGGCCCCAGTCCTTGTAGAAGATTTCGGTGGTGTCGGCAGTGGTAACGTATCCCATGGTTGGACGATCCTGTGTTGAGGTGGAAGTATGTGCGAAGCTGCCCCGCGCCGTGGCCAGCGCGGCAAGAGCGGCCGCGCCAAACATCATCGCCTCGCGGCGCGTGAGCTGGCGAAGAGCGGGGATGGCGGTAGTCATCGGCTGGTCCTCGGTTGTTCGGGAAAAGGGATGGCGGCCTGGCTGCACCGCGTGTTCGATGCCGGCACCTGCGCGGCGAGAGGCACGGTGAGGCCGCGGTATTGAGCGGTCTGCCGTACCGTGTCGGCCGCGACCCTTCGAGGGAGGGAAAAGGGAAGGGTCGCGGCCATGCCGACGCGCGGGGACCGCTGGGGAGCTTTGGGGAGTGAGCGGTCGAGGGGCGTCATCGGTGTCTCCGTCGCATCGTCAGGTGCGGTAGGAAGACGGTACCAGCGGGGCCTCTGCCGGGGACCTATACGAAGGTTTGGAAGCCCTATCCCTTGGCACGAGAGGGGATAGGCGCCTCATCGTGTGCGCGGGTCGCCAAGGGCAGATCGAACTGGAACATCGCGCCGCCGTCCTCCGCGGACTGCGCGGTGATCCGGCCGCCATGCGCCTCGATACAGCTTTTGCAGATCGCCAGCCCCATGCCCATCCCGCCCTGGCGGGTCGAGTAGAAGGGTTGGAAGATGACCTGCAGATCTTCCTCCGGCAGACCGGGGCCGGAGTCTCGTATGGTCACGACGACCCGGTCGCCGCGCTCCCGCGCCGAGACCGACAGGTCACGTGCGCCAGGAGCCGTCGCAACGGGCTGTTCCGACATCGCCTGCGCCGCGTTCATCATCAGGTTGACGATGACCTGCTGGATGTTCACCTCGTCCGCCTGAATTGGCGGCAGGCCATCTGGCACGTCGAGATGCACGGCCACGCCGTGCATCCGCAGCTCGCGGTCGATCAGGGTCACGCTGTCTTGCACGATGGTCGCGAGATCGCTCGCAGTGGCAGAGGCAGGTGCGTTCGCAAGGAAGGCCCGCGTCCGATCCACGACCGTCATCGCGCGCGAGGCCGCGGACAGCGTGTTCTGCAGAGCGCCTGCCGCCTCTTCGAGGTCCGGCGTCTCGCGCGACAGCCAGCGCAGCGCGGCTTCGCTGCTCGAGACGATGGCGGCGAGGGAGGAGTTCACCTCATGGGTGATCGACGCGGTAAGCGCGCCGACTGTGCTGATCCGTGAGGCGCGAGCGAGGTTCTGCTCGGCGCGGGCCAGACGGGCCTGTGTCTCCTTGTAGTCGGTAATGTCGATGTCTGCGACGAGTATGTCTTCGAAATCCCTCATGTTCGCGGGTAATCCGGCAAGAGACCTCAGCGAAACTTTGAGGATTCTTCTGTTTCGGTCGAAGTGGTATGATTGGCCATGAGACAGAGCTTCACCACCCAGCCCGCCCTTTTCGCCTCCCATGAGCTGTTCGAGCATCCCGCGCTTGGGGCGCTGGACGCGGTGGAGGAGGTGATCGACTGGTCCCGGATCGAGGCGCTGTTGCCGCGGGGCGAGGAGCGGCGGCAGACGGGGCGGCCGGGCTATCCGGCGCAGACGCTCTTTCGGGCGCTGCTGCTGGGGCTGTGGTACGACCTGAGCGACGTGAAGCTTTCCGCGCAGCTGGCGCGGGACCTCCTGTTCCGCAAGTTCTGCCGGCTGGAGCTGGACCAGGGGGTGCCCGAGGCCTCGACGCTGGGGCGGTTCCGGGCGCGGCTGGGCGACCGGCTGGAGGCGGTTCTGGCCGAGGTCGTGGCGATGCTGGAGGACGCCCGCGTGGTGCTCGCCGAGGGGCGGATCGCGATCATCGACGCGACCGTGGTGGAGGCGGCGCAGAGCGGCTACGACCGCCGCGACCCGGAGGCGGGCTCTGCGGTGAAGCTGACGGTGAAGGGCCGTCGGCGGGCGGTCTGGGGCTGGCAGGCCTTCGTCAATGCCGACGAGGACGGGTTCGTGCGGCGGGTGGCGGTGAGCCCCGGCAACCGGGCCGAGGTGGACAGCCTCGAGGATCTGGTGGTGGGCGACGAGGCGGCGCTCTATGCCGACGGGGCCTATTCCAGCCCGCGCAGCCGGGCGCTGGTGGCGCGGACGGGCATGGCCGACCGGGTGCAGCAGCGCGGCGCGAAGCACAAGCGGCTGGGCCCGCAGGACAAGGCCCGCAACGTCGAGATCGGGGTCACCCGTGCCCGGGTCGAGGCGATCTTCGGGCACTGGAAGCGGCACTGGGGCCTGCGCCGGACCCGGTTCCTGGGGCTTGCGAAGATGCGCATCCTGACCGGGCTGGCCGCCGTCGGCTGGAACCTGTGGAAGGGCGCGCGGTTCCGAACCCTTTACGGCTGAGCGACCATGGTTATCTCCCGAAGCCTCACAGGCCGGGTCGACCGAAAACCCCGACAGAGCCCTGGCCAAAGCGGTAGCCGCATCAGAACCACCTCGGACATCCACCTGCGAGAGAGGCGTGCGTTTCGCTGAGGTCTCGGCAAAGAAAAGCGTGTCGACTTCCTTGCCGTCCGGCATCGTGATGTGGGTCTCGGACCGATAAATCGTGGCCCCTCCGGCGAAGGCGATCAGCCACTGGATGAACGTATGGTCGGTATCTGGCAGAAGTGACTCGAGCGACCCCAGCATCTGCTCCTTGCAGCCAACCCCGGCCCGCTGCAGCGCGTGGTCATTGACGTCGGTGATCGTCACGTTGCGCCGAATGGCGCGCAACTCGTCGGGGTGCTGCGCGAAGTAGGATTGCATGTCGGTCACGCCACTCTCGAGCAGGCGGATCACCGCGTTCCTCGCCGCCGACCAATCCTCGTGCCAGAGCGAAACGCCGGCGCGCTGGAACAGGATCTCGTTCCAGCGGTCCGCTTCCGCAAGCCTTTCCTGCAGTCGCTCGCGCGCCGCGCGGCAGAGGCCGATGGCCAAGGCTTGCAGCGCGATAGCCAGTAGACACAGCGTCAGGCTGATCACTGAAAGAGGGCTGGCAGGAAGCACGGCCAAGCCGATGACGGGCAGGGCCAACAGGACCAGGATCAGGCTGTCCCATCCTGTCCAGCGCGACCTTTTTCGCCGGGTTCCCGGATCGTGCGCCCAGGCGGGAAAACCGTTCGGTGCGAGGCGTCGCTGTGGTTTCGCGGAGCCCTCGCTTGGCCACAGGGTGAAAACCTGACGCATGATTCCCCGAACGCTACGCTGACGACCGCGACCGGTCGGCATCATAGCACGCCCCGGGCGGCCGCACTCCTGAACCTTCGCATAGTTGCCGGGCGGGATCGGAGCGGTCAATCTGGACTATCCAAGTGCACGATTTTCCGGGAGGCGGGACATCGAACGGACAAGTGTACGACCGCTCGTCAGCATCGTTGATGACGACCCCAAGGTCCGGATCGGGCTGTCGAGCCTCTTGCGGGCCGAGGGGTATCGCGTGAACCAGTACGACCACGCAGAGGCCTTCATCGCTGCTCTGCCGGAGGGAAGGCCCGACTGCCTTCTGACCGACATCCAGTTGCCGGGGTTCGACGGGCTCGGCCTGCAACTCGAGATAAGACGGCAGTTCCCGGATCTGCCCATCATCGTCATGACTGCCTATCCAAATCCGGCGGTCCGCGACCAAGCTAATCGTCAGGGGGCCCTGTGTTTTCTCGGCAAACCTTTCTCCTCCGAGGAGCTTTTGCGATTCATCCATCGCGCGGTGGAAAGGTGAGGCCAATGGCGGCACGTTTACACCCGATCCTCGATACTCAGCTGCCCCGCCATGCGGACAAGTTCCGCGAGGTTCCGGGCCCCCATCTTCCGCATCGCCGCAGCACGATGAAACTTGATCGTGATCTCGCTGAGGCCCAGCTCGAACGCCGCCTGCTTGTTCATCAGGCCTTCCGTGACAAGCCGCATAACCTGCCGCTCGCGTTCGGACAGGGTGCGATAGCGATCGACCATCCGGGCCCGCTCGCCCTCCTGCGACCGTCGCTGGCTTTCGCGGGCGAGAGCGATGGTCACGGCGTCCAGGAGATCCTGATCGCGGAAGGGCTTGGTGAGAAAATCGACCGCCCCCGCCTTCATCGCGCGCACCGACATGGGGATGTCGCCGAAGCCGGTCATGATGATCACCGGCACAGTGACGCCGAGGGTCGCCAGTTGGGCCTGGAAATCAAGCCCGCTCGCGCCCTTGAGACGCACGTCGAGCAGAAGGCAGGACGGCCTGTTCTCGCGCGGCGTTGCGAGGTAGCTGTCTGTCGTCTCGTGGGTGCGAACGTCAAAGCCCGCCGATCGCAGAAGCGACGTCAGGGCACGCCGCACAAGGTGATCGTCGTCGATGACATGAATTGCAGCGTTCGCGTCCGTCATTGCCAAGTTGGCCCCGCCAGAGATTGGAAATCGATCTTCCGGAAAATAACCCCGCTTGGTACACTTGTCTTTGCCGCAGGTGACTTCGGTTTGACCGTGTGTGCCGTACTCGGCGCGCGCGGTTCGATCCGGGCCGCCGGTCGCGGAAGTCCAGCCATCGGAGGAAACGATCGTGGACGCGCCTTCGCTTCATGAATTCGGCGCCCGGAAATTCCGGCAGGGCGGGCTTCTTGCCGACTCGCACGACCGACCCTGGCAGAACCTCTGCGCCGAACTGCGCAGCCACACGCAGGGTGAGATCCTGCCGCCGCCGCCGACGCAGCTCGAAGTCACCATGATCGTCAGGGGATCGGCCTCTGTCGTCCGTCGCCGCACCGAGAGCTGGCAGCAGACCGTCGCGCGCGACAGGACCCTCTGGTTCTGCCCGATCGGGGTGCAGGAAGAGGAAATCGACCTGTCGGCGGACATTCCCGAGGTCCTGCACATCTATCTCCCACGGGACCAGTTCGCGATGCTGTCCGAGGTCGATGGCCTGGCCACGGCATCGCCGATGCAGATTGCGTATCTTGCGGGTGTCGAGGACGAGCTCGTCCGCCAGATCTGCTTCCGCATCCTGCAGGAACTGATTGACGAGACGGCCGGCGGGCAGATGCTGGTCGAAAGCCTGGCCGGGAGCCTCGCGGCGCATCTGGCCGCGTCCTACAGTTCCGCGTCGCACCGGCCGCCGCGTCCGGAACGCGCGGGGCTCGACGCCCGCCGTCTGAACCGGGTCGTCGAATTCATGCACGCCCATATCGCGACGCGGATTTCCGTCCGCGATCTGGCCGACGTCGCCTGCCTGAGCCGTCACCATTTTTCCCGTGCCTTCCAAGCAGCAACCGGCCTGCCGCCGCACCGATACATAAGCGAGCTGCGCCTCGACCTGGCATGTCAGATGCTCAGCGAGACCGACACGCCGATCAGTCAGATCAGCGAGGTCTGTCAGTTCACGTCCCAAGCGGCTTTCTCGCGCGCCTTCCTGCGGGGCACCGGCACGACCCCGTCGGAATACCGCCGTACCCGGAAGACCGCGGATCAATCCCGCCCCATCTACTTGATGGGCATGAAGAAAGACGAAAGCCGGCGGTAGCCCGCGGTCGTGTGCCTGTCCGCAGCCGGTCCGCTCGTCGGCAACCGGTTTGTCAGCGTCGCTGGGCGGTGGAGGCTTCAGGCGGCACGTTCAGATGGGATCTGAGCGCCACGACATCGCCTTCGGTGATGCTGTGGATCGCCCCCGGCTCGATCCGCGCCGTGACCCTTGCGCCGAGGTGTCGAAGCACCTTCTCGCTCTCGTGGAACCTTGCCAATGGGATGTGAGGGTCGCGATCATGACAGCTCATGTCCATGTGCAGCCCGTCGAGGCGGCCGTCGTAATCGAAGCGCTTCGGCGTGAAGCCATATAGCGCCGGCGTCGGCGCGCCGTCCGCATCGGCAGTGCCGAGAAGCCCGCCGGTGAAGGCGAAGACGGCTGACAGCCCGAGGCCCGAGCGCGCCGCGTATTCGAGTGCGAGGCACGCGCCCTGGCTGAAACCGCAGACCGAGATCGACGCGCGGGGCAAACCGGCGCAAGTGAGCGCCGACACTGCCCTATCCACCGCCTCGAGCGCCGGTTCGAGCCAGGGTCCAAGTGCCTCCATCGGTGCCATGAAGCTTGTCGGCCACCAGGACCGGTCAGGCGCTTCCGGCGCGATCATGGCGACTTCGGGTAGGGCCAGACCCTCGGCGAAGTTGATCATGCCGTGCGCGGCGGCGCCCCGGCCGTGCAGCAGCACCAGACCGGCCGTGGCGCGGTGGGCGGGGGCGCCGCCCTGCGCGGTCATTCCGGCACTCTCAGCGCCGGCAACATCCGTTCAATCCGGTCGCGCATGGCTTCGTATCGCGGCGGCAGCATCAGCGCGCGCCCCATGGTCTCGGCCGGTTCGTCCGCGGCGAAGCCCGGCGGATCGGTGGCGATCTCGAACAGGACGCCGCCCGGCTCGCGGAAGTAGATGGCGTTGAAATACTGCCGGTCGATCACCGGCGTAACATCGAAGCCCGCCGCGCTGAGCCGCTCGCGCCAAGCCGCCTGCACCTCGTCGGTTTCGGCGCGGAAGGCGACGTGATGGACAGTACCCGTCCCGTTGCGCCCGCTGCCGGGGGCGTCCGAGCGGACGATGTCGATGACAGATCCGCGCCCGCCGCCCTCGGCGGTGAAACGCAGCCGCTCGACACCGCCGTGGGTTTCGGTTCCGGTCTGGGCGAAGCCGAAGTGGTCGACCAGCAGGCGCGCGGTCGGCTCGGGGTTCCGTTCCCACAGCGTGACCGAGTGGAAGCCGTCCGGCGCGTCGCCGTCGATGTCGCTTTCGATTAGCTCGACCGGCGCGCCGTCGGGATCGCGCAGGGTGATGAACCGTTCACCGAAACGTTCTGCCGGTCCTTCGAAGTCCTGCGCTTCTTCGGCGAGTTTCAGCATCCAGTCGTCGAACGCCGCCTTCGGCAGCCGCCACGCGACAGCGCTGGCCATGCCAGGCCCGGCTCGGCCGGGGCCGGCATCGGTAAAGGGAAAAAAGGTCATGATCGTGCCGGGCGTGCCGGCCTCGTCGCCGTAATACAGATGATAGGTATCGGGCGCGTCGAAGTTGACGGTCTTCTTGACCAGGCGCTGCCCGAGGCAGCCGGCATAGAAATCGTAATTTTCCTGGGGCGCTCCACAGATCGACGTGACGTGGTGGAGGCCGGGGATGAGGCCTGCGGGCATGCTTGCGGTCCTTTGCTGCAAGGGCAGTGCGTTTGGTCACGTTACAACCCGCTGCTTTGTGCGGCTAGTAAACCTTGGCATAGGGCAGGCCATACTTCGGCGGCACTGACCGCCTGCGCCGCGAGCCGGAAATCAGTAGTGCCATGTGCGCCCGTCGGGCCATCGGTTCGGTCGAGAATCCAACGTCGGTATAACGTCGGTATTTTGTCGGTATTGCGTCGGTGCGACAGGCCGTGCCTTACCGGTTCCGCAGCAGGACCAGCCCGGCCAGCCCGCCCGCCAGCCAGCCGCCGAGGTGGGCCTCCCACGCCAAGCCGCCGGAGAGCATGACGAAGAACGCGACGTTGGCGGCGGCCAGCCCGAGGATGGCGGTGAAGACCGGTTTGAGGGTCAGGCCGTGGCGGCGGCGGAGGTAGTACTCGTTGGCCTGCCAGAGCCCGACGAGGCCGAAGACCGCCCCCGAGGCGCCGATCATCGGCGCGTTGGTGAAGGCCAGCAGGCCGAAGAGCAGCGCGCCGCCCACGGCCGAGAGGCACAGCACCGCCAGGGTCCGGGCGGGGCCGACGCGGGCGGTGACGAACTTGCCCAGCGACAGCAGGATGACCGAGTTGAGCGCGAGGTGCATCAGCCCGCCATGCAGGAAGGCGTGGGTGAGAAACATCGCCACCGTCTGGCCGGGCCAGGCGGGCGGGATGGTGCCCGCGAAGACCGGCTGCCAGAAGGCGCCGAGCGCGTAGGCCTGCCAGCGCAGGCCGGTTGCGCCGATATAGCCGGAATCCGACAGGCTGAGCACCAGCTCGATCGCGGCCATGATGCCGACGAGGGCCCAGAGGAATCCGGGCGCGCCGATCTGGCTGGCCTGTGGCGGGGGCGGGCGGCTGTCGCGCGGTGTGGAGGTCATGCAGGGGACATAGGGACTTGGACGGGCAGGGCAATGGCCCCCGCCCGGCGGCGGGGTGCCGCGGTCACGGCACGTAGGAGGTGGGCGGCGGCGACTGGACGCTTTCGAGGTAGGTCACAACCGCGACGAGCCGGGCGGGCACCTGTTTGGTGATCCCGTTGCCGGTGTCGAAATCGACCAGCGGCCCCTTGGTCAGCCCGCTGATGACCGGCATGCCGTCGCGCGGGTTGGTGCGCCTTGTATAGCCGTCGACGATCGACATGACTTCCAGCGATGGCCAGACCCCGTTGCGGCGGCTGGCGATCCTGGTGAGGTCGGCGGGCGGCGTATTCAGGCCGGCGGCGAGAGGGCCGTCGCCCCGGGCGGCGGAGCCGTGGCAGGAGGCGCAATTCTCGGCGAAGATGGCGCGGCCGGTGTCGCGCGAGACGGAGGGCGATTCTTGCGGGGTGCATGCGGCGGCGGCGAGGAAGGCGGCGATCAGGGCGTGTCTCATGAGGGGCCTGCTGTGATCAGGTGATTTGCGGGTGGTCTTAGAGCATGCGTGTGGCGTGGTCCATCCCGTCACGCGGCGAGACCCGCGGCGCAGTAGCGGATCAGGTGGTCGATCTGGTCGGCCTCCGGCGCCGGGGCGTGGCCGAGCGCGGCGATCCGGCCCTGCGAGGTGAGCAGCGCCAGCATGGCGGAGACGGAGAAGACGAAGCCCTCGGCCACCTGGCGGCGGGTGGCGTCGGGCCGCAGCGCAAGGAGTTCGGCGAGGAAGATTTCGGCGGTGGGGTCGAAACATTCCGCCGCGAGGCCGCGCCAGCGGTCGTCTGTCGAGACGAAGGCCACGATACGGGCGTAGTGGCGCCAGCCGGGGTCCAGTTGCGAGAGGTCGAAGAACGGGCGCATGAAGGCCGACAGGAGGCTTTCGAGCGTGAGTGTGCCGCCCTCGCGAAGGCGGGAGAGGGCATCGAGCCGGGCCTTTGAGAGCGGTTCGGCGCGGCGGGCGACGGTGCGGTGAAAGAGCGCCTCCTTGCCGCCGCCGTGGTGGTGGATGGTGCCCACGGGCTCGCCCGCCGCGGCGGCGATGTCGCGGATGGTGGCGCCGTCGAATCCCCGGTCGGCGAAGACGGCCTCGGCCGCGTCGAGCACCCGCTTTCGCGTGGCCAGCGCCCGCCTGGAGGGAGCTCTTTTTCGTGCGCTGTCAAAGGTTTGTTCCGGAGTCATGAAAACATCTTGCCTTAAGTTGAACAGATGTTCAAGTTAAGGGCGACATGGGAGGACATCATGAGTGATGCGCGCGACAGGTTTGCCCTGATCGGGGCCGGGCCGATGGGGCTGGCCGCGGCCAAGCTGCTGGCCGAGCACGGGATCGGGTTCCAGGGGTTCGAGCTGAACGATGATGTCGGCGGGCTTTGGGATATCGAGGGCCCGCGCTCGACCATGTACGAGACGGCGCATTTGATTTCCTCGAAGCGGATGACCGAGTTCACCGATTTCCCGATGCGCGACGAGGTGGCGGAGTACCCGTCGCATCGCGAGATGAAGCGGTATTTCCGGGAGTTTGCCGAACGGTTCGACCTGTACCGGCATTACCGGTTCGGGGCGGAGGTGCTGTCCTGCGAGCCGCTGGGGGCGTCGGGCGAGGGCTGGCGCGTGACGTGGCGGGATGCCGAGGGGGAGCATACGGAAGAGTTTGGCGGCGTTCTGATCGCCAACGGCACGCTGAGCACGCCGAACATGCCGGCCTTCGAGGGGGAATTCACCGGAGAGCTGATCCATTCGTCGGCGTATCGGTATCCGGGGCAGTTCGACGGCAAGCGGGTTCTGGTGATCGGGGCGGGGAATTCGGGCTGTGACATTGCCGTGGATGCGATCCATCACGGGCTGTCCTGTGACGTGTCGATGCGGCGGGGCTATCATTTCGTGCCCAAGTACATTTTCGGCAAGCCGGCGGATACGCTGGGGGGCGCGATCAGGCTGCCGATGGCGCTGAAGCGGATCGTGGACGGGACGATCCTGAAATGGTTCGTGGGAGACCCGCAGAAATACGGGTTTCCGAAGCCGGATTATCGGCTGTACGAGAGCCACCCGGTGGTGAATTCGCTGATCCTGTATCACGCCGGGCATGGGGATGTGCGGATCAGGGGCGACGTGGCGCGGTTCGAGGGGAAGACCGTGCATTTCCGGGATGGGACCAGTGGCGAGTATGACATGGTTCTGGCGGCGACGGGGTACAAGCTGGATTACCCGTTCATCGATGACGGGCTGCTGAACTGGACGGGGGATGCGCCGCATCTGTACCTCAACTGCATGCATCCGGAGCGGGATGATCTTTTCGTGCTGGGTATGGTCGAGGCGTCGGGGCTGGGCTGGCAGGGACGGCACGAGCAGGCGGAGATGGTGGTGCGGTATATCGAGGGGCTGAGGGCAGGATCGGAGGAGGCGCGGGCGTTGCAGAAGGCCAAGGCCGGCGGGTTCGAGCGGGCGACGGGGGGGATGAGTTACATCGACCTGCCAAGGATGGCCTATTACGTGGACAAGGCGACCTATCGCAAGGCGGTTGGCCAGTGGATCCGGCGGCTGGGCGGGGCCGGGGCATGATCGACGAGGCGGTGCTCGATTTCTCGGCGGGGTCGCTGACCTTGCTGAACGCGATACTGGCGGTGGTGATGTTCTCCATCGCCATCGATCTGAAGCCGGGGGATTTCAAGGCGTTGGCGCGGGCGCCGAAGCCGCTGGTGGTGGGGTTGGTCTCGCAATTCGTGGTGTTGCCGGTGCTGACCTTTCTGCTGGTGCTTGTCGTTCAGCCGCAGGCGTCGGTGGCGCTGGGGCTGATGCTGGTGGCGGCGTGTCCGGGGGGGAATATCTCGAACTTCATCACCCATCGGGCCGGGGGGAACGCGGCGTTGTCGGTGTCGATGACGGGGGTGGCGACGGTGGGGGCGATTTTGCTCACGCCTTTGAACATTGCCTTCTGGGGGAGCCTATACGGCCCGTCGGCGGAGATCTTGCGGGCGACGGAGATCGACCCGGTCAGGATCGCGGTGACGGTGGGGCTGATGCTGGTGCTACCCTTGGTGCTGGGTGTGACGCTGAACGCGCGGCGGCCGGGGGTGACGGCGCGGTTGCGGCGGCCGTTGCAATGGCTGTCGATGGCGATTTTCGTGGGGTTCGTGGCGGTGGCGCTGGCGGCGAACTGGGCGCAGTTCCTGGCCTATGCGGGTGGGATTGCCGGGCTGGTAGTGCTGCATAACGCGCTGGCCTTGTCGGGCGGGTATGCGACGGCGTGGCTGGCGGGGCTGTCGGCATTCGACCGGCGGGCGGTGACGATCGAGACGGGGATCCAGAATTCGGGGCTGGGGCTGGTGCTGATCTTCGGGTTCTTCGGGGGGCTGGGCGGCATGGCCGTGGTGGCGGCGTTCTGGGGGATCTGGCACGCGATTTCGGGGATCGCGCTGGCGTCGGTGATGGCGCGGACGGAGGCGGCGAGGTGAGCGGGGTGTTGGTCACCGGGGCGGCCGGGATGGTGGGGCGGGCGCTGGTCAGGGCGTTGCCCGCCGGTGACGTGGTGGCGACGGATCTGGCGCGGGGGGCGTTGCCCGAGGGGGTGGCGTTCCGGCGGATGGATGTGACGGGGGGCGACCCGGATGGCGTGATCGGCGAGGTGCGGCCGGAGGTGGTGGTGCACCTGGCCTCGGTGGTGACGCCGCCGCAGGGGATGACGCGGGAGCAGGCCTTTGCGGTCGATGTGACGGGCACGCGGAACGTGCTGGCGGCTTGCGTTCGGCACGGGGTGAGGCGGCTGGTGGTAACGAGCTCGGGGGCAGCCTATGGGTATCACGCCGACAACCCGGTGCCGCTGACGGAAGAGGCGCCGTGCCGGGGGAATGTCGAGTTCGCCTATGCCGATCACAAGCGGCAGGTGGAGGAGATGCTGGCGGAGGCGCGGGAGGCGCATCCGGGATTGGAGCAGGTGGTGCTGCGAGTTGGGACGGTGCTGGGCGCGGGTGTCGAGAACCAGATCACGGCGCTGTTTCATCGCAAGCGGCTGCTGGCCATTCGGGGCTGTGACAGCCCGTTCGTGTTCATCTGGACGCGGGACCTGGCGCGTATCCTGCAGCGCGCGGCGACGGATGGCCCGGCGGGGATCTACAACGTGGCGGGAGACGGGTGGCTGTCGGTGGACAAGTTGGCCCGGCGGCTGGGCAAGCCGGTGCTGCGGCTGCCGGCCGCGGCGTTGAAGGCGGCGCTAGCGGTGGGGCGGCCTCTGGGGCTGACGCAATACGGGCCGGAGCAGGTGCGGTTCCTGCAATATCGGCCCGTATTGGCCAATGACCGGCTGAAGGAGGTGTTCGGCTACGTGCCCGAGCTGAGCTCGGCCGAGGTGTTCGAGCTGTGGCGACGGGAGGCGGGGTTGTGAGGACGGCGGTGATTTCGGGCGGCAATGGCGGGCTTGGCCGGGCGCTGGCGGCGCGGCTGGAAGCGGAGGGCTGGCATTGCGTGCTGATGGACCGGGATATCGCGGGGCTGGAGGCGACGGAAGCACGGACGCCGGTCGAGGTGGACCTGACCGATGCGGCGGTGCTGGCGCGGGCGGCGGCGGAGGTGATCGCGGCCCGGCCGTCGATCGACATGGTGATTTACAACGCCGGCGTGTCGCAGATCGGGCCATTCGCGGAAAGTGACGAGGCCAGCCACCGGAGGGTGTTCGAGATCAACTATTTCGCGGCGGTGGCGATGGCGCGGGCGTTCCTGGGGCCGGTGCGAAAGAGCGGGGGGGTGCATCTGGCGATCTCCTCGGCTGCGGGGTTCGCGCCGTTGAAGAACCGCACGGCCTATGCGGCGTCGAAACACGCGCTGGAGGGGTTTTTTGGCTCGCTCAGGTCGGAGGAGATGGCGCATGGGGTGCGCTGCCTGATCGCGGCGCCGAGCTTCGTGGCGACAAATATCGGCAATGCGGCGCGCGGGGCGGACGGGATCGTGCGGCCCGGCTCTGCGGCGGACGGGGTGGATTACATGACGCCGGAGGATGCGGCGGAGGAGATCCTGCGCGGCGTGGCGCGGGGGCGGGCGTTCATCCCGGTGGGGCGCGTTGCGCGGCTGTCTTGGTGGGTCAGGCGGTTGGCGCCGGGGGTTTATGAGCGGATGATGCGGCGGCGGATCAGCGGGGAGGGGTAGGGTTGGTGGTTGGTTATGCGTTGATTCCGCCGGGCGAGCGCCGGCCCGTGGGGAGGCGCTGCAACGGTGTTGGCATGCGCTTTATGGTGCCGGGTACGTCTTGCCCATGAACGTGGTGCTACCTCGCCAAAGCGCCTGCCCGTCGGGGCGGCGTCGTCCATTGGGCTCGAACCAATGGCGCCTCAATGAACGACCGCTCGCCCGGCGCCGCGCTTAGGCGCGGCTTTGTTCCGGGCGCATGACAGTTTCTTCCGTAGGTCGTATTACTCGTTGCTCTCTTCCGCGTCCGCCGCTGGCTCCTCGGCTTGCGGTTCGGGTGCCTCGATCGGGTCGAAGGCACCGACCGAAGCGTCGAGCATCCGCCAGCGGCCGCGTTCCTGCAGGAAGACGAGGTCGAAGCTGAAATGCCGGGGCAGGGTGGGGAAATATCCGGTGAGGCGCATCTGGTCGTTGCCGGCGGCGATCCGGGCCTGAAGGATCTTCGGTTCCACCACGAGGACGGGCAGCATGTCGAGCCCGGTATTGCGCAGCTCGGCAAAGCGGGCGGCGAGTTGGGTGGCGTTGTTGGCGGCGCCGAAATCGCGGGCGGCGTAGTCGCGCAGCACGGTGTAGTTGCCCGTGCGGTTGCCGTGATGCACCGCCGTCAGCACGTCGCGGACTAGGGCGGTGGCGAAGCTGCGTTCCACCTGCTCCTGCGCAAGGCCGGGGGTGGCCAGCAGGAGGAGGGCGAAAAGCGCCGCGGATACTGTCCGCGGCGCCTTGGCCATTCTTATCGTCGCAAGGCCTACCAAGAGTAAGTTACACCAATGCGGCCGCCCGTCTGGCTGTTATTGAAACCGTGGGTGACGCCTGCGTCAAGCTGGACATTGGGGCTGACCCGGAAGCCCATGTTGACGGCCATCGCGCTCGAGCCTTCGAACATGCCGACGCTGGTCGAGAGCGCAAAGCTGCGGTCGGTGGGCACGTAGGGGGTGCTGAGCGCCATCGCCATGGCGATGCCTTCCTCGTTGTTCGAGATGCGGCGGCTGTTGTTGGCGATGCCGGCGCTGTTCGACCGGACCTGCCGGCTGAGCGCGGCCGACGGCATGACCGAACGGTCGACGGCGAGGTTGCCGTCGGCGTCGGCGGTGACGTAGCCCACCGGCGTGCCCTGCGCCGCGGTGCTTTCGGCCGAGGCGACGCCGGGCATGGTGTAGGTGTTCTGGGCGTTGCCCATGGTGAACTGGTTCGCCCGGGTGGCCATGGCGCCGTTGCCGATGGCGACGGAGTTGGTCGCGCTGGCCATGGCGAGGTTGCCGAAGGAGAGCGAGACCTCGCCCGAGGCGGTGGCGCCTTCGCCGACGGCGGTGGAGCGGACGCCGGAGGCGGTGGCGAGGTGGCCGAAGGCCTGTGCCCGCTCGGCCGAGGCGGTGGCCTGCCAGCCGACGGCGGTGGCGCCGGGGCCCATCGCCGTGGTCTCGCCGCCGAGGGCGGTGGTGGAGGGGCCGTTTGCCATGGCGGTGTCGCCAAGCGCGATGGCATCGGTGCCGTTGGCGATGGCCTCGTTGCCGATGGCGGTCGAGTTGTCGGTCTGGGCGTCGGCGTTTTCGCCGATGGCCAGCGAGCGGACGCCTTGGGCCGTTGCCAGGTGCCCGAAGGCCTGCGCACGCTCGGCGGTGGCCTGGGATTGCCAACCGATGGCGGTGGCGCCGGGGCCGGTGGCGACGGTTTCGCCGCCGACCGCCGTGGTCGAAGGACCGTTGGCCGAAGCGGTGTCGCCGAGGGCGATGGAGTCGATGCCGTTGGCGATGGCCTCGTTACCGATGGCGGTGGCGTTGTCGGTTTGGGCGTCGGCGTTCTCGCCGACCGCGAGGGAGCGGACGCCTTGGGCTGTTGCCAGGTGGCCGAAGGCCTGGGCGCGTTCTGCCGTGGCCTGCGACTGCCAGCCGATCGCGGTGGCGCCGGGGCCGGTGGCGACGGTTTCGCCGCCGACCGCAGTGGTCGAAGGACCGTTGGCCATGGCGGTGTCGCCCAATGCGATGGAATCGATGCCGTTGGCGATGGCCTCGTTACCGATGGCGGTGGCGTTGTCGGTTTGGGCGTCGGCGTTTTCGCCTACTGCGAGGGAGCGGACGCCTTGGGCCGTGGCCAGGTGGCCGAAGGCCTGGGCGCGTTCCGCCGTGGCCTGGGACTGCCAGCCGATGGCGGTGGCGCCGGGGCCGGTGGCGACGGTTTCGCCGCCGACCGCAGTGGTCGAGGGACCGTTGGCCATGGCGGTGTCGCCCAATGCAATGGAATCGATGCCGTTAGCGATGGATTCGTTGCCGATGGCGGTCGAGTTGTCCGACTGGGCGTCGGCGTTCTCGCCGACGGCGAGCGAGCGTTCGCCTTGCGCGGTGGCGAGGTGGCCGAAGGCTTGCGCGCGTTCGGCGGTGGCCTGCGATTGCCAGCCGACGGCGGTGGTGCCCGGGCCGGTGGCGACGGTCTCGCCGCCGATCGCGGTGGTCGAGGGGCCGGTGGCCGAGGCTTCGGAGCCGATGGCGACGCCATCGGTGGCGGTGGCGTCGGTGGTCGACTGGTCGCCGACCGCGACGGAGAAGTCGCCGTCTGCCGTGCTGTTCACGCCGCATTCCACGCTGTTGGTGCCTGCGCCCGTGTTGCACGGGGCGGTGGCGTCGGCATAGGCCGCCCCTGCCGCAAGCATGACGAATGCGCTGGCCGAGCCGTTGAGGAGCCTGACCAGTGATGTTTTACCCTGTTGTACCATTATGACTTGTTCCCGGAATGATCCTGTTACCACGATGCGGAGTCACGGATCGGAGGGGGAATAGTTTCAATATTTCTTATTTTTTTGTGAGGTGGCGTGGCCGGAGCCCGGCAGGTCAGATCGGGCCGGGGTTGAAGGTGTCGGCTTCGCGGACCAGGAATTCGGACAGGGCGGCGGCGGGGCTGTTGGGGGGCTGGTTGACGCGGGTGACGATGTAATAGGCGTCGTAATCCAGCTCTCGCGGTCCGAAGGCCTGGACCAGCCGGCCGGCGCGGAGGGCCTCGCCGCCGAGGAACCAGTCGGTCATGGCGAAGCCCGCGCCGTTGCGGGCGAAGGCCACGGCGTCGTGATGGGAGCCGGCGTGGATCTCGCGTTCCGGGCGGAACTGTTCGAGGCCGCGGCTGGCGAACCACTGGGACCAGATATCGCCGTCATCCTCGTGGATGAGGGTGGCGCGTTTCAGGATGTCGGGGTTCATCGGCAGGGGGCCCCGCATCAGGTCGGGGGCGCAGACCGGGAAGATGGCGGTGTGCATGAAGGGGGTGACGGTGCAGCCGGGGAAGCTGTGGGCGGCGTAGACCACCGCCATGTCGACATCCGCCGGGAGCGAGGTCATCGTGCGTTCGGCGTAGCTGAGTTTCAGCGACAGGCCGGGGAAGCGGCCGAGGAATTCCGTCAGCTTGGGGTTGAGCCATTCGACCATGAGCGAGACGGGCACGGCGAGGGAAAGCTGGCCCGAGAAGGCATCGGTCGAGAGCGACAGGGCGGTCGAGGATATGCCGGCGAAGCCCTGCTCGATGGCGCTGAGAAGGCGTTCGCCCGCCGGGTTGAGCTCGATCCGGCGGCCGCGGCGGTCGAAGAGCGTGACGCCGAGGGAGGTTTCGAGTGCGCGGACCTGGTGGCTGACCGCGCTTTGGGTGACGTTGAGTTCAGCGGCCGCGCGGCCCATGTGCTGATGCCGGGCGGCGACCTGGAATGTCTGCAGGGCGTTGAGGGACACCCAGTTGTCACCGATCTTCATGGCGCGCTCCGATCAACAAGTTCAGATCATCAGCTTAAGCAAAAATACTCTCTTTTGCCAAGATTGACTCATTTCTATCCTTGTGGGTGACAACCAATGGAGAGACGCCATGCCCAAGGACAAGACACACGCTTCGCTGCCGCTTCAGGCGCGCCAGCCCGGGGGCGGCACGCAGCCGCTGGAGAACTGGGGGATCGACTCGGAATACGGGGTGCTGCAGGACGTTCTGCTGGGCCCGGTCGAGACCTTCGGGCACATGGACAACACTGCCTTCAGCTCGATCTACCGCGAGACCGCGCGGACGGGGCGCGCGTGGGATCACCAGGCCGCCGTGCGGCAGTATCGCGAGATGTGCGAGGCCTACGAGGATGCGGGCGTGACCATTCACACGATGCCGCAGGACGAGCACCTGAAATACGGGGTCTATGCGCGGGATTCCAGCTTCATGACGCCGTGGGGCGCGGTGATCACCCAGATGGCCAACCCGCGCCGCCGGGGCGAGTATTCCGCCGCGCTGCGGTTCTACCTCGAGGCGGGCATTCCGATCTACGACATGGTGAGCGCCGGGAATTTCGAGGGCGGCGATTTCCATATCGTCGAGCCGGGCGCGGTGCTGATCGGCTATACCGGCATGCGCTGTGAAGAGGTGTCGGCCAGGCAGATCGGCGGCTGGGTCGAGAAGGAGGGGTGGGAGGTGCATTACGCCTATATCGACCCCTATTACGTACATATCGACCTGATGGTCTGTGTCATCGCGCCGAAATGCGCCGCTGTCTGCCTCGAGACGACGCCGGAGCACGTGGTGGACTGGCTGAAATCGAAGGGGTTCGAGCTGATCCCGGTGGGGTTCAAGGACACGATGGCGCTTGGCTGCAACGTGATGTCGCTGGGCGATGACCGGGTGCTGTCGCCGGCGGCGAGCAAAGACCTGAACGCCAAGCTGCGGGCCAACGGGTTCAAGGTCTACGACCCGGAAATGGACATGTTCACCATGATGGGCGGCGGCATTCACTGCATGGCGCAATCGCTTCGGCGGGCGCCGGGCTGAGACTTCGACGACAAGAAAAATAACAGCAAAACCAACAGGGAGAACAAAATGAAAGAGAGACATATCAATCGTCTGAGAACGCAATTCATGGCCGGCGACATGGACCGGCGGCAGTTCATGCGCGCGCTGCTGGCGACCGGCATGACCGCGGCGACGGCGACGGGCCTGGCCGACATGGCGCAGGCGGCGGCCCCGCAGAAGGGCGGCACGTTCAAGCTGGGCAAGGGGCACGGCCAGACCACCGACACGATGAACCCCGGCACGGCCGAGAACGGCTACATGGTCAACCTGCTGCAGACCTTCCACGGCTACCTGACCGAGGTGGCGCGGGACGGCAGCCTGACGCCGGGCGTGGCCGAAAGCTGGGAGCCGGCGGATGGCGGCAAGACCTGGGTGTTCGACCTGCGCAAGGGCATGACCTTCCACAACGGCAAGGACGTGACGCCCGAGGACGTCATCGCCTCGGTCAACCATCACCGGGGCGAGGATTCGACCTCGGCCGCCAAGCCGCTGCTGGCGGCGCTGACGGATGTGCGGGCCGATGGCGACAGCCGGGTCGTGTTCGAGCTGGACGCGGGGAATGCCGACTTCCCCTTCGTGATGAGCGATTACCACATCCCGATCGGCATGTCGGAGGACGGCGCCGTCGACTGGAAGACCGGGATCGGGTGCGGGGCCTACCGGCTCGACAATTTCGAGCCCGGTGTGCGGTCGGACCTGTCGCGCTACGAGGATCACTGGGACCTGAACAACCGGGCGTTCTTCGATTCCGCCGAGATCATCGCGGTGACGGATACCAACGCGCGGACCTCGGGCTTCATCACCGGGGATTTCGACGCGATCGACCGGATGGACCTGAAGACCGTGGACCGGATCAAGCAGAACCCGGGCGTGAACGTGCATTCGGTGCCCGGCACGCAGCATTTCACCTTCGAGATGATGTGCGATGTGGACCCCTATACGGACGTGAACCTGCGGCTGGCGCTGAAATGGGCGATCAACCGGCAGGAGCTGGTGGACAAGATCCTGTTCGGCTACGGCGCGGTAGGCAACGACCACCCGATCGGGCAGGGGCAGCGGTTCCACAATTCCGAGATGGAGCAGCGGGAATACGACCCCGACAAGGCGCGCCACTACCTGAAGAAGGCCGGCATGGAGAATGTCAGTGTGGAGCTGATGGCGGCGGATGCGGCCTTTGCCGGGGCGGTGGATGCGGCGACGCTCTACCAGAACTCGGCCAGGGAGGCGGGGCTCGACATCACGCCGGTGCGGGTGCCCAATGACGGGTACTGGACGGATGTGTGGAACGTGAAGCCCTTCGTCGCCGTCTACTGGAGCGGGCGGCCGGTGGAGGACCTGATGTTCTCGACCGCCTACCAGAGCGGCGTGCCGTGGAACGGGACGAAATGGGCCAACGAGCGGTTCGACGAGCTGCTGATCGCGGCGCGGGCGGAGCTCGATACAGAGAAACGCAAGGCGATGTATTACGAGATGCAGGAGATCCTGAGCAACGATGGCGGGCTGATCGCGCCGATGTTCGCCTCCTATGTCTTCGGGACGCGCGACAAGGTCGGGCTGCCCGAGACGTTCGCGTCGAACTGGGACATGGATGGCGAGCGCTGCGTGGAGCGGTGGTGGTTCTCGTGATCGGGTGAGCGATTGGTGCAGGACGAGTGGAGGCCGTTCCCCTGGTGGGAGCGGCCTTTTCGATTGGTGACGTGGCGGGGGGCAATGGCCCTACGGGACGGGCCGGCGGCCTGTGGCGGAAGGCCGGTTCAGCGCTCCTGCAAGGCGAGACGAATGCCGAGCGCGCAGTAGATGCTGCCGACGACCTTGCCCTGCCACTTGAGAACCGTCGGGTTGCGGCGGAGGAAGTTGCCCAGGCCACCCGCTGCGACGGAGTAGACGATCGTGCTGAGGAAGCCGATCAGCGCGAAGATGATCCCGAGGATGGTAAGCTGTACGACCACGTAGCCTTTTTCGGGGGCGACGAACTGCGGCAGGAAGGCGAGGAAGAACAGGGCGGTCTTGGGGTTCAGCACCTCGGCGAGTATCGCCTGTCTGAAGGCTTGCGGTGCCGTGATCGGAACGCGGCCCTGGCCAAGGTCGACCGACGCCTTCTCGAAGATCGCCTTCAACCCAAGGAACACCAGGTACGCGGCCCCAAGGTATTTCACGATGGTGAAGAGAGTGGCCGACGCGGCGATGATGGCCGAGATGCCGACCACCGCCATGATGGTGTGGAGGACGTCTCCGGCCGTGATACCGGCACCCGTCGCGATACCAACCCGCGTGCCGGACGTCGTGGCCCGGGCGACCGTCAGAAGGGTGGCGGGCCCGGGGATGAAAACGAAGCCGAGAACGATCAACGAATAGGTGAGCAGCAAGGCAGGGTCGATTATACGGCTTTCTCCACAATCTCTGGAGATTTCAGCAATGCACAGGCGGAGACCGATAACAAGCCCCGGGACCAGGCTTTCCTGCGTCCTGACGAATGAGCGGGATGGGCTTGAGGTGGTCCTTGCGGTTCCGGCCTGTGACCGGCTTGGGAGTCCGGGTGTCCTGCAGGGCCGTTTTTCGAGGGGAGCGGCGTGGTCAGCTGGTGATGGTGCGGGGGCAGTGGCCGTTGGGGACAGAGCCGTGGCAGACAGGCGGAGCCCGAAGGGGTGTTCGGAGGGGCGCGGGGGATGGTGTCGGGGACGGAGGTGATGAGCTCAGGGGGCGGGGAACTGGCATTCGCCGCACTCGCAAGTTATCGAGCACCCACCCGCGTAAGCAGACATTGGCAACGCTCATGCATTCACAGATGACACTTTTGAATTTCGGATGATGCAGTCTATCGGCCCCACTAACCTTTCAATCGCCTGATTTTCCGGCAATCATAATTTGTACGAACGCACAGTTCAGAGATCCAAGGCAGACAGAGGGCCAGATGAACTATCCGGCAACAACTCCCCAGAAACTTCTCAGTGAGTTTTTTTCTATAATTGAAGAAAAGTCTGAAGTAGTCATTTCCCTGACCAAGGGAGCTTTGAAGGGCCTAGAGCTAGAAGCGTGCGCGAAGGCTGAACCACAGCGACTTGAGTTCGAGTGGATACTGCGAGCTCACATCGGAACGATTGAAAAAATACATTATTGCCAAAGGAGCGCCTGCCGTCATCACTCGAACTTATATCGGCGGCGCGGAACCTATTCGAAAATATTGTGTGGCTAAAGCTTTTTGAAGAAAGGTATGAGTGGGGCGGCCGCTTCTATGGAATTTTCCTGAAAGAAGACCTCGATGACATTTCCGATTTGCTGCAGAAGTTAGAGAGCGAAATCGCACTGTTTGAGCAGGCTCAAGTGGATGATGAAACTATAACGAATTCGATGATAGCAGAAGTTACTGAAGCAAAAAGCATAGACGGCGACACAACTACGATCATCACAAAGTACGACAGGCTCAGAGAAGCCCTCGACCAGCAAGTCAGAAGATCGTTCTCTCTTTATGCAGCAGCTTCAAAATTCAATGGATACACCTACCAGATACACCTTTTGCGCGAAAAAGAGATTCCGAGAATACTCAAATGGAAGGACAAGATCGAGGCTCATCGCAAAGTGTTTCGCACATGGTCGGGTAGCGATTCAAAATTCGATAAACTTTCCAAGAAGATCACGTGGCGACTGGCAGCAAAATCGGTCGGGTTAGAAAGTCAATACGACTATCTCTATCGCCTCTCTAGCCGACTATTACACTCTGGTCCGATGAATATCATCACAGAAAAGAACCTGACCAAGCAGGAGCAAATGGTCCTGTTAGAGTACGTGGTCGTTGCGGTCAGGGATGCCTTTGATCTTGTGGAACGGTTCGATTACCCTGGTCGGTTAAACATGATTTATGTCGAAACTGACTAGGAGCAGAATCCATTGAACCCCTTGCGGCGCTGTTTGAGTATAGCCGATCGGAGAATGCAGACGCCCTACAACTGATTGCGAATGTCAGTGAATGCCGAACACTTCCAGTTCGTCGAATGCTCCGTTTCGCGCCTGCCGCGAATGACCGCAAAGAGTGCTGCGACTGTGCAGCATCTTGAACTGTCAGTGAATGGCGGCTTTCGGTCGATTGCGCTTCGGGTGTACCTGCTACAACACCGTGGAATCTCTCCTCATCGCCGGTGAGGAGAACACAAAGCGGACATTGCGCTACCAGCCCGTTCCCGGCTTACCAGTCGCCGTTACTGCATCGGGCCGTTCCGATAGAGGAACGACCCTTTCAGCGGGCGTTTTCCAGCGTGGTGCGCAGGTGCTTGGCGCTGACCGGTTTCTGGCAGGTCTCGGCGCCGGGGTAGCGGTTGCGGACGTCTTCCTCGAAGATGTGGCCGGAGTGGAAGACGATCGGCACGCCGAGGTCGACGAGCCTGTCGGCCAGCGGGAACACCTCGCCATCCTTCAGGCGCACGTCGAGAAGGGCCACGTCGGGGAGGTCCTTTTCCAGTATCTCGAGGGCATCGGACCGTTTCGCGAAGGGGCCCATCACCTCGAAGCCGAATTCTTCTATCAGGAGTTTGAGGTCCAACGCGACCACGAATTCATCTTCACACACAAGCACCGTTGCTCGATCTTTTTTCTCATTCATTGTTTTCGGGCTCATACACCAAAGTCATTTTACGTTCATTGTCGTTGAACGAAACCGTTACGCTTCCGCCAAGCTGCGCGGCTGCAAGCTCGACCAATGTAGAGCCAAACCCGGTCCCGTTGTCGTCAGGAATAACTCTGCGATCGTGGATCTCGTTCCATATCAATTCCACGGAACCGCTATCGTGCGTCTTCCATGTCACATCCAGCCGGCCCGTCGTGTGACCGAGCACGCCGTATTTCGCGGCGTTGGTGGCCCATTCATGCAGCAGCAGGGAGAGCGAGGTGAGCTCCTGGCTGGTGAGCAGGACCCTGGGGCCGGTGATGCTGGTCTCGGCCTGGCCGCTGTAGGGCTCTAGCGCGGCGCGGATCGCGTCCTCGAGGCGGAGGCGCTTGCCGGTGCGAGAGCGCTGGGTCATGTCGTGGGATCGGGCCAGCGCGTTGATGCGGGCCTGAACGCCCTCGACCAGATCGTCGATGCTGTCGGTGGAACGGCCGGCCATGCGCACCATGCTCGAGATGACCGAGAACATGTTCTTCACGCGGTGGTTCATCTCGCGCAGCATCATCTCGCGGACGGTCTTGGCCTCTTCCTCGGAGGTGACGTCGAAGAGCACGCCGAGAATGCGGGCGGCGCGATGGCCGTTGATGCGCCGGCCGACGACGCGGACAAAACGCTTGCCGCCGTCCCGGTGGGGGGCCGAGACGGTCAGGTCGATGGCGTCGCCCTGTTCGTCGGCGTTGCGGAAGGCGCTCTCGAGGGCCTGCCGATCGGTGGCGCTGGCGGTTTCGAGGAAGTCCCCGAGGTTGAGCACGGCATGTTCGGAGGCGACCAGGGCGCGGCCGGTCTCGTCGAGCTTCAGCTCGTCCGCCGCGGGGTCGTATTCCCACACGCTGAGGGCGGTGACATCAAGCGCCAGGCGAAGGCGTTCACCTTCGTGTTTCAGCGCCTCTTCGAGGCGCAGGGCGTCGGTGACCTCGGTAAAGACGAGGGTGGCCCCGTCAACGTTGCCATTGCGGTTCTGGTAGGGCGTGACGACCAGCGACCACGTGCGCTGTTCCGGGCGGTCGGTCACCCGCATGTAGCGGACCTCGCCGTCACGCATGACGTTCTTGGCGGCGCTCAGCACCTCTTCGTTGTTGCGCAGGCTGCTGGTGACCTCGCTGAGCGGGCGGCCGCGGTCGGTGCCGCGGAAGGGGTAGATCGACTGGATCGCCTCGGTGAAGTTGCGGATCGACATGTCGGCGTCGATCACCACGAGGGGCAGGGCGGTGGAGGCGAAGAAATTGCTGAGGTCGGCGTTGGCGATGGACAGCTCGTCGACCTTGCTCTTCAGCTCGTCGTTGACGGTCGAAAGCTCCTCGTTCGTCGACTGGAGCTCTTCGTTCATCGACATCATTTCTTCGTTGGAGCTTTTCAGCTCCTCGTTCGCCGTCTCGAGCTCCTCGACCGTGGTGTGCAGCCGGACGCGGGTGCTGCGCAGTTCGTCCTCGAGGCTTTGGACGTGGCTGTCCATCGGGGCGAGATCGTCGAAATCCTCGTCCTCGAAGGTTTCGAAGCGGTCGCGGTCGCGCAGGATCAGCAGGATCGAGCCGTCGTCGAGCGGCTCGGCGATCAGGTCGAAGGCCTGCTGGCCGAATTCTGATTTGGCGACGAGATCGCGGGAGATCGTGCGTCTCTTGTTCTTGCCGACCTGCCGGATGATGGCCGACACGGCCTCGCGCACGCCGGGGCGGGCGATGGAGGGGGCGAACCGGTTGGTTTCCTGGTCGGTGCCGTAGTCGAGATACTTGCCGAGGCGGCCCGTGGTCTTGAGGATCTCGCCCGAGGTCGTCACCTGCAGCGTGGCGGGGGCATAGGTGGCGAGGATCCGCTGGACCGCGTCATCCTCGCGCCAGTCGGGTTGCAGCGAGGTCGTGTGATCTTCGCGCAGGCCGGGGCGGCGGGGGGCTTCGGGCCGGGTCTGGCCGCGCAGGTGCAGCGGGTATTCCGGACGCCCCTCGTTGCGCTGGAAGATGCGCGCCGACTGATCGACCTGCCGGAAGGCATTGTCGTGACGGCCGACGGTTTCGGACGGGCCGAGGAAGAGGGTGCCGCCGGGCTTGATCGAGTAGTGGAAGATCGGCAGGGCGAGGTTCTGCAACTGGTCGCCGAAATAGATCAGCAGGTTGCGACAGGACAGCAGGTCGATATTCGAGAACGGCGGGTCGCGCACGATGCTGTGCACGGAAAAGCGGATCATGTCGCGGATGCGGGAGGAGACCTGAAACCGGCCGTCGCGGGCGATGGTATAGGCGTCGCGCATCTCTTCGGGGATGTCGGCCAGCGCCGCCTGGGGATAGGAGGCCTCGCGGGCGATGCGCAGCATCTGTTCGTCGATATCGGTGGCGAAAATCTGGACCTTGGGGGCGCGTTTCTGTTCGCGGAGTTCCTCGGCGAACATCATGGCGATCGAGAAGGCCTCTTCGCCGCTGGAACAGCCCGGTATCCAGACGCGGATTTCATCCTCGTTGCCGGCATTCTCGATCATCGGCTTGATGGCCTTGGCGCGCAGCGCGGCGAAATGCTCGGGATCGCGGAAGAAGCGGGTGACGTTGATCAGCAGGTCGCGGAACAGCACTTCGCATTCGAGCGGGTCGGACCGGACATGCTGGAGATAGGCGTGGGCATCGGCGAGGTCGAGCACCTGGATGCGGCGCTGGACCCGGCGCACGAGGGTGGATTTTTTGTAGCCCGAGAAGTCGTGCCCGACGAAGTTGCGCACGACGCCGCAGATGTCCTTGAGGTTTTCCTCGACCGTGTTGGCGAGATTCCGGTCGACCGTGTCGACGAAGGAATGGGCGTAGAATTGCTGTATGGCATTGACGATCTCGCCCGGCCGTCGGACGAAATCCACGAGCCCGGTGCCCTGGGCCGAGGTCGGCATGCCCTCGTATTTCGCGGTGCGCGGATCCTGCACGAGGCAGAGGCCGCCATGTTCCTTGATCGCGCGCAGGCCGGCGCTTCCGTCGGCGCCGGTGCCCGAGAGGATCACGCAGGCGGCGAAACGGCCCTGGTCGAGGGCGAGGCTTTCGAAGAAATCGTCAATCGGCCTGCGCAGGCCGCGCGGCTGGGCGAAATCGGTGAGGTTGAGCACCGCGTCCTTGATCGACAGCCCGTGCCCCGGCGGGATGATGTAGACGTTGCCGGCCTCGACCTTCTCGCCGCCGGAGACCTGCCGGACGGTCAGCTCGGTGTGCCGGGCCAAAAGTTCCGCCAGCAGGCTTTCGTGGTTCGGGTCGAGGTGCTGGATGACGACATAGGCGAGGTTGCTGCCGGGCCGTGCCTCGGTCAGCATTTCGCGGATCGCCTCGAGGCCGCCGGCCGAGGCGCCGATGCCCACCACGCAGAGGCGGCTCCGGTCCTCTGCCGGGGTTGCGTTCGACGATTGCTCTTCTTCTTCGGAATCTTTCATGATGACAAGCCGGGTGCCGGGGTTAACGGGAATCCGAGAAGGACATGCGGGCGAGGGTCGCCACCGAGTCGGCGATGAGCTGGGCAGAGCCCATCATCGCGTAGCCGTATTCCCGGCCGATCTGTTCGACATCGGTCAGCGCCTGAGATAGGCGGGCGTCGTTCTTCGAGACCTCCGAGCGTTGCATGGCCGAGGTCATGTCGAACTGCGAGGCGAGGATCAGCCTGGCCTGTCCGTCGCCGTCGAAAAGGCGGGACATGAAGACGAAATTGCGGAATTCGCTGCCGTCCTTGCGGTAGTTGGTGATCGGGAAGCGCCCGTTGTCGGCGCCCCGTCCGTGCACGAAATCGTGCAGGGGCAGGCGCTCTTCCTCGGTGGTGTTGGCGCCTTGCAGGAAGCGGCAATTCTGGCCGGTCACGTCCTCCTCGGCATAGCCGGTGAGGGTGCAGAAGGCGTCGTTCACCGCGATCAGCGGTGCATCGCCCTTCGTGGTCGAGACGGCCAGCGCGATGCCGGAGTTCCGGATATAGTCGCCCAGGGCGGGCGGCAGCTCGGTCGGTGACGGCATCGGCTTCAACTCGCTTCGGTAACTACGATGACACGTTTATATTGGTGCGCTCTTTGACAGAGGCAATGGCAGGTTCGGTTTTTGGCCGCGTGCCGGTCAATCGGGGCGACACATCGGGCCTTCGGCGGGGTATAACGCGGAAAATGGCGTCAAGGTTTCATCGGGGCGGCGTCAGGACGTCGAAGTAAGCGTCATCTGTGTCTGGATCACAATGGCGGCGGGCTTGCCGTCCTGGCGCAGGACGGTGGTTTGCCAGATGGTCGTACGGCGGCCGCGATGCAGGGCCTCGCAGCGGGCCGTGGCGGTTTCGCCGATGGCGATGGGGCGGAGGAAGTTGGTCTTGCTTTCCAGCGTGGTGGTGGATTGGCCCTCTGCGAGGTTGATGGCGGCGGCCGAGCCGCCGAGCGCATCGGCGAAGGCCATGATCGCGCCGCCATGCATCACGCCGTTGCGGTTGGCGTGGCGGGGCTCGACGGTCAGGGTGCCCTCGATGCAGTCGGGGGTGCCACGGGTCAGGGTCACGCCCATGGATTTCGGGAAATCGGGCAGGATGGCGTCAAGCTCTTCTCGGGTCATGTGCTGTCTCGTTTGAGGGCGGGGTGCCATCGACATAGCGGGCGGAAGGCGGGTGTGCCACCGGAACCTAGGGGGTCAGGGATCGAGGGTGGCGAGGATGGCGTCGAGCACGGTGTCGTGGCCGTGGTCGTGCATGGGCAGGTGGGAATGGCCGGGTGGCAGGGTGGAGCCGGAGGCGAGGCGGTGGAGGGGCGCGCCGGCGTGGCGGAGCTGGGCCTCGAAGCGGTCCCAGGCGGCGGCGCGGCCTTGCCAGAGGTCGTTGATGTCGAGGTAGTCGCCGGTGACGAGGGTGACGGGCAGGGGGGCAGGCTCGTCGGGCTCGGCCGAGGGTTCGAGGAGGACCAAGTGGGAGAGGCGTGCGCCCTGGGCGATGGCCTCAAAGGCGGGCTCGGCGCCTTGGCTATGGGCGATGAGGATGGGCGCGGGCAGCCGGTCGAGTACCGCCTTGACTGCCGCGGCCTGCTGCGGGGCGGTGGAGAGCCAGCGGGGGGCGAAGGTGGCGGCGAGCGCCGTTAGGCTGTCGCTCGGGAAGCGCTGGCCGGGGAAGGCGCGGCGCGCCGCGAACCCCTCGGGCGGGCCGATGCGGAAGAGGTGCCAGGCGTCCTCGAGCGAGCGCAGCACCGGCTCGCCCGGCCAGAGCCCCGGCATGAACCCGGCGCGGCCGCGCTCGGCGTTGTCGATGACATGCACCTCGTAGCCCTGTGCCAGCAGCATCTGGAGCCAGCCCTGGCGGCCGTCCGGGGTGCCCTCCCACACGGTGCCGGACATGCCGCCGCCATGCAGCAGCACGACAGGCGGCGCGTCGCGGCGGGGCTCGGGGATGAAATACTGCACGTAGGCGTGTTCGACCGCGAAGGTGCCCCTCGGGTCGAAGGTGAGGGTGACATCGCGGGTGACGGGCAGGTCGCGCGGTTGCCCCTCGGTGACCCGGTGCAGTCGGCCGCCGGCGGTGTAGCTGCCGAAATCGCGCAACGTCACGGGGCGGCGCATGCGAGGTCTCCCGAAGGTGATGGCCCGCCCGCGCCGGTGTGGCACGGGCGGGGAAAGTGGATCAGTCCAGCGCCGAGAGGGCCTGGTATTCGCGGTAGCCTTCGCCATAGGCGCGGTAGCTGTCGATGACCCGCTTGAACATCTCGTCCTCGGCCGAGCGTTCGGCGTAGACCTCGTCGGCGGCGGTGCGCAGGGCCTCCATCACGCTGTCGGGAAAACGGGCGACGTTGACGCCGTTGTCGCGGAATTCCTGCAGCACGGGGCCCTGGGCGCCGGCCGCGTGGCCGAGGGCCCAGAGGCTGACCTCGTTGCAGGAGACCTCGATCGCCTTGCGTTGCGCGTCGGTGAGGGCGTCCCACTTGTCCTTGTTCATGTAGAACTCGATGAAGCCCGCGGGCTGGTGCCAGCCGGGGAAGTAGTAGTTCTTGGCGACCTGGTCGAAGCCCAGAAGCTTGTCGACCAGCGGGAAGCTGAGCTCGGTCGCGTCGAGCCGGCCGGTTTCGAGCGAGGTGGAAATCTCGCCCGCCGGGAGCGACATGGCGTTGGCGCCGAGCTTCGACAGGATCTCGCCGCCCAGGCCGCCGATGCGGATGTTGAGGCCCTTGAGGTCTTCGGGGGTGTTGATTTCCTTCGTGTACCATCCGCCCGCTTCGGACAGGATGACGCCGCAGGCCATCGGCACGAGGTTGTAGGGCTCGTAGATTTCGCGCCAGAGCTCGAGCCCGCCGCCGTGGTTGAGCCAGGAGATGTATTGCGTGGGCTCGCCGCCGAAGGGGATGGAGCCGAAGAGCGCGGCGGCCGGTTCCTTGCCGGCGGCGTAGCCCGCGAAGCTGAAGCCCGCGTCGATGGCGCCGGCGCTGACATTGTCGAAGATCTCGAAGGCGGGGGACAGCTCACCGTCGAGGAGGTAGTCGAACTCCACCTCTCCGCCCGTCAGGGTCGAGACGTTCTCGACGAAGCGCTTGGCGGCCGGGTCGAGCACCGGCAGGGGCCCGAAGGCGCTTTGCATCGTGTAGCTTTCGGACTGGGCGGCGGTGGCCGCCAGCACGGCCAGCGCGGCCGCTTTCATTGTGTGTTTCATGGTTTCCTCCCTAGTGGTTCAGATAAGCCCCGTGACGATGACGGGGAAGGCGATGAGCAGCCCCAGCACCAGAAGCTGAAGCAGGATGAAGGGCAGGACGCCCTTGTAGATGTCGGTTGTCGTGAGCTGGCCGCCGGCGGCACCGCGCAGGTAGAAGAGCGAGAAGCCGAATGGCGGCGTGAGGAACGAGGTTTGCAAGTTGACGGCGACGAGGATGCCGAACCAGACCAGCAGCGCGTCGCCCGAAAGGCCGTTGCCGAAGTCGAGGCCCGCGACGATGGGGGCGAAGATCGGCATGAGGATGAGGGTGATTTCCAGCCAGTCGAGGACGAAGCCCAGCAGGAAGATCGCCCCCATGACCACGGCCAGCACGGTCAAAGGGTCGGTGCCGAAGGCGGTGATGGCGGTTTCCACCATGTCGTCGCCGCCGATGGCCTTGAAGACGGCGGAGAAGCAGGTGGCGCCGATCATGACGAGGAGGACCATGGAGGTGGTGGTGACGGTCTGGCGGGCGGCGGCCATGATGGTGGCGAGGTCGAAGCGGCGGTAGAGGAGGGTCACGAGGATCGCCCCGAAGGCGCCGAGGCCGCTGGCCTCGGTTGGGGTGGCGTAGCCGGCGATGATGGAGCCGAGGACGACGACGATGAGCGTCACCAGCGGCCCGAGGTCGAGGAGCAGGCGGAGCGGGTTGGTGCGGCCTTCCGGGCGGGGGGCGCGGGGAAGGCCGCGGGAGCGGATGGCGACGAGGATGGCGTAGACGCCGACGAGGAGAAGGCCCGGGCCGATGGCGCCGGCGAACATGTCGGGCACCGGGGTCTGGAGCTGGTCGCCCAGCACGATCAGCATGACCGAGGGCGGGATCAGGATGGCAAGCGTGCCGGAGGCGGCGATGAGGCCGGCGGAGGTGGGCTTGTCGTAGCCGGTTTCCTGCAGGCGGGGCAGGGCGAGCAGCGCCAGCAGCACCACGGAGGCGCCGACGATGCCCGAGGAGGCGGCGAGCAGGACGCCGATGACGAGGACGGAGATGCCCATGCCCGCCGCGCTGCCGCCGAGCGCCTGTTGCGCCGCGCGGAGCGAGCGTTCGGCGACGCCGGATTTTTCCAGCACCAGCCCCATGAAGATGAACATCGGGATGGCGACGAGCAGCCAGTTCGACAGGACGTTGGCGTAGATCCGGCTGGTGAGCAGATTGAAATAGGCGGTGGGCAGGTCGGAAACGAGGATGAAGAGCGCGGCGGCGCCAGCGAGCACCATGGCCACGCGGTAGCCGGCGAGGATGCCGGCGAGCGTGAGCACGGCCATGGCGAGGGGCAGGGCGGTTTCGCTCATTTCGCGCGCCGGAGAAGGCGGAGGGATTCGACGGCGAGCGCCAGGGCAAGCAGCGCCATGCCGAGGGGCAGGAACGCCTTGATGAGCCAGAGGTCATTCAGCCCGCCCGAGGCGGAGCCTTCGTCGGAGCGCCAGGCGCGGGTGGTGAAATCCCACGCGGCGGGCAGGATCATGACGAGGAAGGGCAGGGCGAAGAGTAGGTTCCCGGCCAGGTCGATGCGGGCCTTGGTGCGGTCGCTGCGGGGCTGGTAGAAGAAATCGACCCGCACATGGGCATTGCTCAGCCAGACCAGCCCGGCGGGCAGGAGGCCGGTGATCACCAGCAGGTGCCATTGCAGGTCGAGCAGGGTGTTGAGCGTGATGGCCTTGCCGAGGAGCGGCAGGGCGGTGGCGAACCGAGCCAGCGGGTTGATGTCGAGCGCGTTGCAGGCGACCTGCAGGACGATGCCCAGCATAAGGACGATGACGAGCCACGAAAGCCCGCGCAGCAGGGCCTGCGCCCAAAGGCTGCCATTCTCCTCCTCCATTTCCGGCCGTGCCTCCCTTGCCAGATATTCCTCCATATGGAACTATATATTTCCATCTGGAGCAATCCCCTTTTTTGTCCTAGCCTAGCAGGTCAGGAGGCCGCGGTCATGCTCAAGCTGATGGATATCCTCGATGGCACGTCCATTCCGGTGGGATACCGGATGGCGTTCATCATCAATTTCTACCGCGAGCCGCTGATGCGGCGGATGGAACGGGAGACCGGGCTGATCCGGCCGGAGCTGACGGTGCTGATGTGCCTGAACTTCCGCGCGGGGCTGAATGCGCGGGATATCTGCGAGATCACCGAGCAGCCTTCGAACACGGTGAGCCGGGCGGTCTCTTCCCTCGTTGAGAAGGGATACGTCACGCGGACGCGGGATGCGGTGGATACGCGGCGGAACGTGCTGGCGATCACCGACGACGGGCAGGCGGTGCATGACCGGGTGATGGCAAGCTTTGCCGAGGCGGAGCGCGTCATGCTGGAGACGCTGGAGCCGGAAGAGGTGGAGGTGCTGACGCGGCTGCTGGACAAGCTGGCACGGGACGTGGAGCGGTGGGCGCCCGGCTTGCCGGCGAAGGGGCAGGGTGGCTGATTTGGGGACGCCTCCGGCGGGAGTATTTGGGGAAAGATGAAAGGGGGCGCTACTGTGCCGTTCATCTTTCTGAAAATACTCAAATCACCCGTTCGCGGCCTGGGTTGCCGGTTTGGAGAGCTCGCGGTTGATGAGCCGCTCGAAGGCGCCGCGGGGCTTGGTGAAGCGGGCGAGCAGGTCGTAGAGCACCGGTGTGACCACCAGCATCAGCACGCTGGCGAGCAGCAGCCCCGCGATGATCACCGTGCCGATGGCCGCGCGGCTTTCGGCGCCGGCGCCGGTGGCGATGACGAGGGGCAGGGCGCCGAGCACGGTGGACAGCACGGTCATCACGATCGGCCGCAGGCGCAGGGCCGAGGCGCGCAGGACGGCCTCGCGCCGTTTCATCCCCTCGTCGCGGAGCTGGTTGGCGAACTCGACGATGAGGATGCCGTTCTTGGCCACCAGCCCCACCAGCAGGATGATCCCGATCTGCGAGTAGACGTTGAGCGAGAGCCCCCCGAGTGCCATGGCGTAGATCGCCCCGGCCAGCCCCGCCGGGACGGTCAGCATGATGGTCAGCGGGTGGACGAAGCTTTCGAATTGTGCGGCCAGCACGAGGAAGACGATCAGCAACGCCAGCGCCAGCACGATGCCGACGCCTTCGGAGGTGTCCTTGAAGGTGCGCGACTGGCCCTCGTAGCCGAGCTTGGCGGAGGCGGGCAGGATGTCGGCGGCGACGGCCTCGACCCCTTCCAGCACCGTGCCGAGGTTGTGGCCGGGCGCCACGGTGCCCGAAAGCTGGATCGAGGGGAGCCGGTCGAAGCGGCGGAGCGAGGGGGCGGCGGCGTTCTCGTTCATCGAGACCAGCGCGCCGAGCGGCACCAGCGTTTCGCCGTCGCCCGCGCGGATGAAGAGGTTGTCGATATCGGAGGGGCTTTCGCGGTCGATCTCGGCCGCTTGCAGGATGACCGGGTATTCGCGGCCGCGGCTGACGAAGGTGGTCACCTCGCGCGAGGCGAGCATGGTCTGCAGGGTGTTGGCGATGGTGTCGATGGAGATCCCGAGGTCGTCGGCGCGGTTGCGGTCGATGCTGACGTCGAGCTGGGGGAGGTTTTCCTCGAAGTTGATTTCCGGGTTCACGAGGCCGGGGACGGATTCCGAGCGTTCAAGCAGGGTGGTCGACCATTCCTTGACGCTGTCGAAATCCGGGCCGCCGATGACCACGCGCACGGGGGTGGAGTTGCCACGCAGGCCGAGCCCCGCCGGGGTGACGGGGAAGCCGCGGGCGATGGTGACTTGGCTCATCTGCGGCACGATCCGGCCCACCACTTCGGAAATGGCGACGGTGCGTTCCTCCCACGGGACGAGGCGGAAGACGACGAAGGAGCGCCAGGCCCGGTTGCCCCAGCCGGTGAAGGTGAAAACGGTGTCGATCAGCCCCTCCTCGCGCATGGGTTCGAGGATCGCCTCGACCTGCCGGGCGGCGAGGTCGGTGTGTTCGACCGTGCTGCCCTGGGGCGAGGTGAGGGGGATGAAGCCCACGCCGCGGTCTTCCGAGGGGGCCAGTTCGCGGGGCAGCCCCTCGTAGAAGAGCGCGGCGCCGCCGGTGACGGCGAGGGCCAGCGCCAACACGACGAGCGGCATCTGTACCGCGCGTTGGAGCAGCCGGTAATACCCGGCCTGGATGCCGGTGAGCTGGCCGTTTTCCCGTTTGACCCCGCTGCCGGATTTCAGCACGCGGGAGGCGAGCGCCGGGCAGGCGGAGAGGGCCACGAAGGTGGAGATGGCGACGGTGCCGGCCATGACCCAGCCGAATTCGACGAAGAGGCGGCCGACCTGCCCGGGCATGAACGACAGCGGCACGAAGACCGCGATGAGGGTGAAGGAGGTGGCGATCACCGCGAAGGTGACCTGTTTGGCGCCGCGCAGGCTGGCCACCAGCGGGCTTTCGCCGTTCTCGATCCGGCGCTGGATGTTTTCCAGCACGACGATGGCGTCATCGACCACGAGGCCGATGGCGAGCAGCATGGCCAGCAGCGTGAGCGTGTTGAGGGAAAACCCCCATGCGCCGATCAGGATGAAGGAGCCGATGAGCGAGACCGGGATCGCCACGAAGGGCACCAGCGTGGCGCGGAAGGAGCGCAGGAAGAGAAGGATCACCAGCACGACGAGGCCGAGCGAGATGAAGAGCGCGATCAGCACCTCGCGGATCGAGGCGCCGACGAAGAGCGCGTCGTCGGAGCCGATGATGATGTCCATGCCTTCGGGGAGGGTGGGTTGCAGGCGCTCGATTTCCTCGCGGACGCCCTGGGAGATGGCGAGGGTGTTCGACTGGCTTTGCCGGAGGATGGCGATGCCGACCGCGTCGCTGCCATTGGTGCGCACGATGGTGGTGTCGTCGGCGACGCCCGGTTCGACGCGGGCCACGTCGCCCAGCCGGACGGGGTAGCCCGCCACCCGGTCGAGCACCACGTCGCGGAAATCGGCGACGCTGCGCAGGCGGCTGTTGAGGCGGACGGAGAGCTGGCGGTCTTCTGACACGACCTCGCCCGCGGGAAGCTCGATGTTGTTGCGCCGGAGCGCGGATTCGACATCGGCCACGGTGAGCTGCCGGGCCGCCAGCGCGCGCCGGTCGAGCCAGATGCGCACGGCGAAGGGGCGCTCGCCGTAGATCTGCAGGTTGGCGACCCCGTCGATGGTGGCGAGCCGGTCGGAGATGAAGCGGTCGATATAGTCGGTGATCTCGGCCGTGGTCATGCGAGAGGAGGTGACGGCGAGGCGCATGACCGGGTCGGCGTCGGCGTCGCTCTTGATCACGCGGGGGTCTTGCGCCTCTTCCGGCAGGCGGGAGGAGACGCGGCCCACCGCGTCGCGCACGTCGTTGGCGGCCTGTTCGATATCGCGGCCGGTTTCGAATTCCAGCGTGATGCGGCTTCGGCCCTGGCGGCTTTCGGAGCTGATCGAGCGCAGGCCGTTGATGGCGGCGACCGCGCCTTCGATGGGTTCGGTGATGTCGGTGTCGATCACCTCGGGCGCGGCGCCGAGATAGATCGTGTCGATGGAGACGACGGCGTTATCGACATCCGGCAGTTCGCGGACGGGAATGGTGCGCAGGGCGGCGAGGCCGAAGACCAACAGCAGGAGGCTTGCCACCGCTGCCAGCACCGGGCGGCGGACCGCGATGTCGGGGAGCGTCACGAGTCGCCCTCGGTCGCGGCGGTGCCGGCGGCATCCGCTTCGTTCAGGACGCTGACCGCCGCGCCGTCGCGCACCCGCTGGAGGCCGCGGACGACGACGCCGGTGCCTTCCTCGAGCCCGCCCTCGATGGCGACGAGCCCGGCGCGGCGCTGGCCGGTTCGGACGGGCACGCGGTGGGCGGTGCCGTCGGTGACGGTGAAGACGTAGGTTTCGGCCGCCTGGAATATGATCGCGGCCTCGGGCACGACCAGTTCCTCGGATTCCGAGAGGGTGAGGGTGAGGGACATGAACATGCCCGCCGGCAGCACACTGTTGCGGTTGGGGATGACCGCGCGGGTCAGGAAGGCGCGGCTGACCGGGTCGATGCGGCTGTCGACTGCGGCGATGCGGCCCTCGAAGGTGCGGTCGGGGAAGGCGGCGCTGGTGGCGGTGACGGAGAGGCCGGTGCGGACCTGGGCGAAAAGGGTTTCGGGCAGGGCGAACTCGACGATGACCTCGGAGAGGTCGTCGAGCCGGGTGATCAGGTCGCCCTCGCTAACGCGGGCGCCGGGATCGACCTCGGTGAGGCCCACGACACCGGCGAAGGGGGCGGTGATGGTGCGGTCTTCCAGCCGGCGGCGGGCGCGGTCGAGCTGGGCGCCGGCCTCGGCCAGGCGGGCGACGGATTCCTCGAGCGTGGCCTGCGAGATGGCGTTGGTTTCGCGAAGCTGCCGGGCGCGGGCGAGGACCTGTTCCTGTTCGGTAGAGCGGGCCTCGGCCTCGGCCAGGTCGGCGCGCTGGATGGCGTCATCGAGGCGGACGAGGACCTCGCCCTTCTCGACCCGGTCGCCGGGTGTGAAGGTGATCTCGACGATGCGGCCCGCGGCTTCGGGCACGATCTCGACCGACTGGAGGGCGCGGGTGGTGCCGACCGCCTCGACCGTGGTTTCGAGCACCTGGCGTTCGGCGGGCACGATCTCGACCGGGGCGGGGGCGTTGGGGCGCTCGGCAGCGGCTTCCTCGGGCGGGGCGTAGTGTTCCTGATAGACCCACCAGCCGCCATAGCCGAGCCCGCCCAGCAGGCAGAGCAACAGGAGCTGTTTCCATACGGCCATCTACGTTTCCCCGGGGCGCCCGTCACAAGGCGATGGCGCAGCGGCAAGGGTAGCGGAAACCCGGGAAATGGCAACGCTGAAGGGCGGGTGATCGCGCGGTCGTGTCCCGGCGGCCACCGGGGCGGCGCGTGGCGGAGATCAGTCCTAGTTGCCGTTGTCGACCGTCTTGGTTCCGATGGCGGTGGCAATGTCGGAGGCGAGGGAGGTTACCCCCAGTTCGACCGTGTTGACCGCCGCGATGCCGAGGCCGACCACGGCCGCCGAGAGCACGATCCAGTCGACCGTCACCGCGCCGCTTTCATCTTCCAGGAAGGTATTGAACCGTTTGATCATGTCGGCCATCCCTTGAGCCCAATGCTGTGAATTCGGGTCTGGCAGCCGCCGCGCGTCGCGCCGGCGTCTGTTTTGACGAAACTGCAGCATGAATCTGGCGTTAATGTGGCCTGCGGGGCCGAGGGGCATGTGGCGTGGTGCCGCGGGGATCAGTCACCATTCGAGACGGTGATATTGGTGACCATGCCGTCGCCCACCTCGACCGATCCGGCCTTGACCGCCGTTACCGCCGTCATGGCCAGCATCACCACGCCTGCGGTGAGCATCACCCAGTCGGTGCTGGCGGAGCCGGTCTCGTCGCGGCGGAAGGTGTTCAGGCATTTGATCATCGGGGCCGCCTTTCAGGGCATTGCGTGTCATGGGCGCGGGGCCGGATGGATAACGGCTTTGCCCACGGTCTGGCCCCTGTCTTGGGATCGAAATGTGGCGGGAATGTGGCGATTTTGCCGGGCGATCACAATTTCGCCATAATCCTGCTGGCCGCGGTTTTCAATCGGCGGCAGGGGCCGGATTGGTGCCGGGATGGAAACCGGTCGAATTTTAGGGATCGTGGAAACCGCCCGGATCGGGCGGTTTCGTCCCCTATTTCTCGGGAATCAGGCCCCGTGGGCTGAACCGCAGCACGAGGATGAGAATCACCCCCATGGTCAGGAGCCGCATATGCGCGGCGCTGCCGATCAGGTGGTCCTTGAGGGCGCTGCCGTCGGGCAGGGGTGAGGTGATGGTCTGCATCAGCCAGAGGCCGATCGGTTCGACCTGCACCCAGAGGAACCAGATCAGGAAGCCGCCCAGCACCGCGCCGAAATTGTTGCCCGAGCCGCCGACGATCACCATCACCCAGATCAGGAAGGTGAAGCGCAGCGGCTGGTAGGAGGTGGGGATGAGCTGGCCGTCGAGCGTGGTCATCATCGCGCCGGCGATGCCGCAGCAGGCGGAGCCGAGGATGAAGATCTGCAGGTGGCGGGCGGTGACGTCCTTGCCCATCGCCTCGGCCGCGACCTCGTTGTCGCGAATGGCGCGCATCATCCGGCCCCAGGGGCTTTTGAGCGCAAGCTGCGCGAGGATGAGCAGGATGGCGAGGACGACGGCGAAGAGCGCGCCGTAGGCGAGCTTGATGTAGAGTGAGGAGGCGGTGACCGGGTCGAGGCCGATCCCGGCGGCCTTCTCGATGAAGGCCGGGTCGGTCTGGAGGTCGACCTCGTAGGGGACGGGGCGGGGGAGGCCCACCACGTTCTTGACCCCGCGCGCCAGCCAGTCCTCGTTCTTGAGGATGGCGAGGATGATCTCGGCGATGCCAAGCGTGGCGATGGCGAGGTAGTCGGAGCGCAGGCCGAGGGCCGACTTGCCGATGATCCAGGCCGCGCCCGCCGCCAGCAGTCCGCCCACGGGCCAGGCCAGCAGCACGGGCAGGCCGAGCCCGCCGAGATAGCCTGTGCCGGCGGGGTTCACCGCCTCGACCGCGTCGACGCCCGGATCGAACACCGCGCGGTAGAGGAAGAACCCGCCGACGAGGATGACCAGCACGATCAGGCCGCGCAGCTTGGATTTCTTCATGTACTTGAAGGTCAGCGCCGCCGCGACGATCACCGCCGCGCCGACCAGAAGGCCGGAGATCAGGCGTATGCCGCCCGCCGCCCAGGCCTCGGTCGTGGGGGGCATGGAGACCAGCACGGCGGCCAGGCCGCCCAGGGCCACGAAGCCCATGACGCCGACGTTGAAGAGCCCGGCAAAGCCCCATTGCAGGTTGAGCCCCAGCGCCATGATGGCCGAAATCAGCCCCATGTTGAGGATGAGAAGCGCGGTGGACCAGCTTTGCGCGAAGCCCGTCATCAGGATCAGGGCCGCCACGAAGACGAACATGGCGGCGTTTTTCATCGGTTCGCTCATACCGCTTTCCCCCTGAAGAGGCCGGTGGGCCGGAAGAGAAGCACGATCAGGAGGATGACGAAGCTGACCGCGAACTTGTAATCGGTGGAGAGGAGTTGGACGAGGCCCGAGGGTTCAAGGCTTTCGGGCATGAGATATTCCAGCACCTTTTTCCAGGCATAGGTGATGAACACCTCGGAGAAGGCGATGATGAAGCCGCCGGCGATGGCGCCGACCGGGCTGCCCAGGCCGCCGACGATGGCGCTGGCGAAGATCGGCAGGAGGAGCTGGAAATAGGTGAAGGGCTTGAAGCTCTTGTCGAGCCCGTAGAGCGTGCCGGCGACGGTGGCCAGCGCCGCCACGATCAGCCATGTCACCATGACCACGCGGTCGGGGCTGATGCCGGAAAGCAGGGCCAGGTCCTCGTTGTCGGAATAGGCGCGCATGCTCTTGCCCGTGCGGGTGCGGTTGAGGAACCAGAAGAGCAGCGCCACGACGATCACGGCGGTGACGACGGTGATGCCCTGCGTTGTCTTGAAGGCGAGCCCTTCGTCGAGGCCAGTCATTTCCTTGAAATCGCGGGCGTTGATGATGAAGCGCTCGCCATCGGCAAAACGCTGGTCGCCCGGCCCGATGATGAAGCGGACGAGGCCGTTCAGCACGAACATCACGCCGATCGAGACGATCACCAGAATCACCGGCTTGGCCTTCTGTTCGCGGTAGAAGCGATAGACCATCCGGTCGGTGGCGAGGACCAGCGCCATGCAGGCGGCGATGCCGAGGGGCAGGGCGAGGAGCGCGGTGGGCAGGACGCCGAAGCTCAGGCCCAAGGACTGGAACCACCAGGTCACGAGGATGGTGACCATGGTGCCGAAGGCCATGGTGTCGCCATGGGCGAAGTTGGAGAAGCGCAGGATGCCGTAGATCAGCGTGACCCCGAGCGCGCCGAGGGCGAGCTGGCTGCCATAGGCGATGGCGGGGATCAGCACGAAGTTGGAGAGCGCGACGATGGCGTTGAGGATGTCCATCAGATCCGGGCCTCATGTGTTCCGATGTCGTCTTCCTGTTCCTGTCGTGACCCGTCACGTGTCGACAGGTTATTCACGGTTCTATCCACATGCCTGTGGAGAAAATTGCACATATCTGACAGTCCCTTGGCCCGGATCGTGGCCGGTATCTGTGGAAAACGGCGGGCGGTGGTCATGTCGGCTGTCCGCCCCGCGCGCAGGTGCCGGAGGTGTATTCGGCGCCCTTGGAGCCGCCTTGTCCTTCGCCGCGCGCCTCGCCGTCGGAGGCGACGAGGATACGGCTGCCGTCGCGGAGGAAGTAGACCCGGGCGGCGTCGTCCTCGCGCAGGTTCTCGATCGGGCGGGCCTGGCGGCTGCCGGCTTCGATGATGACCACGCTGAACTTGTCGCGGCCGACCCGTTGCAGGAGGAATTGCCAGTCGGGATTGCCCCGGTTGCTTTGCAGGCGGCAGTTCCAGATATAGGCGTTGCCGAGGGCGGCGACGGTCTGGGCGTGGCCGGCTTGCGGGGTGGCCTGTGCGGTTTCGGTGCCCGCGCCGCGGCAGCCGGCGACGGCGGCCAGGATGGCGAGAGCGGCAAAGATGCGATGCATTCTCATCCCCCCAGGAAACTCTTGCGGACTTCGGGGTCGGCGAGGAGTTCCTTGCCGGTCCCGGTATAGGCGTTGCGGCCCTGCACCATGACATAGCCCTTGTCGGCGATCTCGAGCGCCTGGCGGGCGTTCTGTTCGACCATCAGAATCGGGATGCCGGTGCGGCTGACCTCGATGATGCGGTCGAAGAGCTCGTCCATCACGATCGGGCTGACGCCGGCGGTGGGCTCGTCGAGCATCAGCACCTTGGGCTGGGTCATCAGGGCCCGGCCCACGGCGACCTGCTGGCGCTGGCCGCCCGACAATTCGCCCGCGGCCTGGCGCCGCTTGTCGCGCAGGATGGGAAACAGGTCGTAGACCTGGTTCATCGTACCGGAGATGTCGTCGGTGCGGATGAAGGCGCCCATCTCGAGGTTTTCCTCGACCGTCATCGAGGTGAAGATGTTGTTGTTCTGCGGCACGAAGCCCATGCCCTTGGCGACGCGGGCCTGCGGGCTGAGGCGCGAGATGTCCTCGCCATCCAGCCGGACATGGCCTTCGCGCAGGTCGAGCATGCCGAAGACGGCCTTCATCGCGGTCGACTTGCCGGCCCCGTTGGGGCCGACGATCACCGCGATCTCGCCCTTGTCCACGGCGATGGTGCAGTCGTGCAGGATGTCGGGGCCCGACTTGCCGTAGCCGCCGGTCATCGCCTCGCCGACCAGGAAGGGCGCGTGGCCCGGCGCGGGCCGGGCGTCGCCGCCCTCGCGCCGGGGGATCTCGCCCGTTCCGTCCGGGTTGGCGATGGACCGGTCGTTGTTGCCCCGGTCATCCTGGTAGGGGTTGGTTCCGCTCAAAGCGCGACCCCGGGGTCGGAGATGGTGAAGCCCGACAGGAAGGTGCGGTGGGTCGCGCGGGCGATCGCATCGTCGGTGACCCCCGGCGCCACGGTGATGAACTGCATCACCATGCCCTTCTGCACCATGTAGGAATGCAGGAAGAGAACTTCGGTGCCCTGCGTTTCATAGCTGTAGAGGATCGTGCCGGCGGGGCGGTTCATCATCCCGCCCTTGAGCGCGATCACGTCGAGCGAGCCGCCCAATTTCTTGATCTGGCCCGAGACCTTGTCCAGGATCGCGGTTTGCACGTCCTTGTCGCGCAGCGCCTTGGTGCCGGTCATCTCGACGATCAGCTTGCCGATGGTGTTGTCGCCGCGCTTGTAGACGGCGGTGGCCTCGGCCACGGCGCGGCCGAGCCGTGACCAGCCGCCGGATTCGCCGCAGAATTCGATGCGGTCGGTCAGTTGTTCGCAATCGTCGGTCGGTGCCGCCTGTGCCGCGGCGGTCGATGCCGCCGCCAGTCCCACGGATAGTGCGAGTGCCTTGAAGTACTGTTTCATGCCTGTGTCCCCATCATGTCCTTGTTCTTCAGTCCCGTCCCGAGATAGGCCTCGATCACTTGCTCGTTGGCCTTGATTTCGTCCAGGGTGCCCTCGGCCAGCACCTTTCCCTCGGCCATGCAGATCACCGGGTCGCAGATGCGGCCGATGAAATCCATGTCGTGTTCGATCACCACGAAGGTGTAGTTCCGTTCCTCGTTCAGCTTGACGATCGCGTCGGCGATGGTGTTGAGCAGGGTGCGGTTCACCCCGGCGCCGACCTCGTCGAGAAAGACGATGCGGGCGTCGACCATCATGGTGCGCCCGAGTTCCAGCAGCTTCTTCTGACCGCCCGAGACCTGGCCGGCCTTGTGGTCGGCGAGATGTTCGATGGTCAGGAATTCGAGCACCTCGTCGGCCTTGGCGCGCAGGGCGCGCTCTTCGTCGGCGATGCGCTTGCGGCCGAACCAGGTGTTCCAGAGCCGCTCTCCCGACTGGTCGCCGGGGACCATCATCAGGTTCTCGCGGCAGGTCATCGAGCTGAACTCGTGTGCGATCTGGAAGGTGCGCAGCAGGCCCTTGTGGAAAAGATCATGCGGCGGCAGGCCGGTGATGTCCTCTCCGGCCATGGTGACGCGGCCGGAGGTCGGTTGAAGAACGCCCGCTATCACATTGAAAAGCGTGGTTTTTCCGGCGCCGTTTGGGCCGATCAACCCGGTGATCGAACCTTCCTGGATCGTCATGGTCGCGCCATCGACGGCGTGGAAACCGCCAAAGTGCTTGTGAACGTCATCGACGACGATCATGTATGTCCCCCGGGGTCTTTTGCCCCTTGCCTTGTTGGACCGGACCCGGGCGTGCCCGGAGCCGGTCTTGCTCTTTGTCCCTCGGCGGTCAGATCAGCGGTACTTGACCGTGGTGATCGCGCCGTCCTTGAATTCGATCTCGCGGTAGTTGCCGGCCGATTCACCGGGCCCGATCAGTTCCACCGCAGTCGCGCCGACATAGTCGACATCACCGCCCTCGGCAATGATTTCGAGCGCCTTGGCCAGCTCGCCGGGATAAATTTTCTCGCCCGGGGCGTTGGCCACGTCCATGACGTGTTCCTTGTAGTCGGCGGATTCGACCGAACCGGCCGCCTGCATCGCGAGCATCATGAGCGCCGCGGCGTCATAGCTTTCGGGTGCGAAGGGCGAGGTGGCCTGGAAGCTGTCGCCAACCATTTCCTCGAACTTGGCCACGCCCGGGCTGTCGGTGCCGGGGTGCTGGCCGGTGGAGCCGTCGACCTCGGAGCCGAAATTCTCTTCCAGCTGCGAACCGATCATGCCGTCGGGGAAGTGGAAGCTGTCGAAGGCGCCGGAATCGATCGCCGAGCGCACGATGCCGCTGCCGCCCTGGTCGACATAGCCCGCAACCACCAGGCGATCGCCGCCGGCGGAGGCCAGCGCGCCCACCTCGGCCGAGTAGTCGGCCTTGCCGTCTTCGTGCGCGGCGTTAATGGTGATGGTGCCGCCCGCTTCCTCGAAGGCCGCGGCGAAGCTGTCGGCGAGGCCCTTGCCGTAGTCGTTGTTGGTGTAGGTGACGGCCACTTCCTCGATGCCGCGCTCCATCAGGATCTCGGTCATCACGACGCCCTGGCGCGCGTCGGAGGGCGCGGTGCGGAAGAACAACCCGTCATCCTCGGCCGTCGAGAGCGCCGGCGAGGTGGCGGAGGGCGAGATCATCACGATGCCGTTCGGCACGGCGGCGTTCGACAGGATCGCGCCGGTGACGCCCGAGCAGTCGGCCCCCATGATGCCCTTGATCCCTTCGGAGGTGATCAGGCGTTCGGCGGCGGCGGTGGCGGCGCCCGCGTCGATGCAGGTGCTGTCGGCCCGGACCGGCGTAACGGTCATCCCGTCAAGCAGCTTGCCGCTTTCGGTGACTTCGGACATCGCCAGTTCCGCGCCGGCGGCCATGTGCGGGGTCAGGGATTCGATCGGGCCGGTGAAGCCGAGGATGATGCCGATCTTGACCTCGTTGTCCTGTGCCCAGGCGGCGCCCGCACCCAGAGCGAGTGCCGTGGTCGTCGCGAGTAGTTTCTTCATGTCTTTGTCTCCCAGTTGAACGGTGCGTTCTGGGAGGCGAGCCTATTTGACTGGCATGGAAAAGCAAGTGGATATGGTGAGGCGGACGCGACGAAACCCGATTTGACGCAGCCATATCACGCCCCAGTTTTCAGGGGGTATCCGGTGAAAGGAGCAAGGACATGCGCGAATTGATCAAGGGCGGGATTGCCGCTTTCCTGTGCGGCCTGGCGGGGCCGGCCGCGGCGCTCGACAGCAGCGCGGGAGCGTTGACGGTCGAGGCCGTGGCCGACGGGCTGAACGAGCCATGGGCGATCGGGTTTCTGCCCGGTGGCGACGTTCTGGTGACCGAGCGGGCCGGACGGCTGTTGCTGATCGGCGATGAGGGCCAGCGCCCGGTCGAGGGGGTGGGCGAGGTCTTTGCCAGCGGCCAGGGCGGATTGCTCGACGTCCTGGTGCCGGAGGATTTCGCCAGGACGCGGGAGTTGTTCTTCAGCTACGCCAAGCCGCAAGAGGGCGGGGCCGGCACGGCGGTCGCCCGGGCGGAGCTGTCGCCGGACGGGGCGCGGCTGAGCAAGTGGGAGGTGATCTTCGAGATGGCGCCGGGGTCCGAGGGCGGCCGGCATTTCGGCTCGCGGATCGTCGAGGCGCCGGACGGCACGTTGTTCGTGACCGTGGGCGAGCGCGGCGACCGGCCCGCGGCGCAGGACCTGTCGCGCGAAAACGGCTCGGTCGTGCATATCGCCAAGGACGGGTCGATTCCCGACGGCAACCCGTTCGCCTCGGAAGACGGCGCCCGGCCCGGGATCTGGTCTTACGGTCACCGCAACCCGCAGGGCGCGGCGCTAGATGCCGGCGGGCAGCTCTGGGTGGTCGAGCACGGGGCAAAGGGCGGTGACGAGGTGAACCGTGTCGAGAAGGGCGCGAATTACGGCTGGCCGGTGATTTCCTACGGGGTGCACTACTCCGGCAAGACGATCGGCGAGGGGACGCACAAGGAGGGGATGGAGCAGCCCGCCTTCTACTGGGATCCGTCGATCGCGCCGTCGGGGATGATGATCTATTCCGGCAAGCTCTGGCCCGAGTGGGAGGGGGATTTCTTCGTGGGCTCGCTGAAGTTCAACCTGATCTCGCGGCTGTCCGGCGACCCGCTGGAGGAGGTCGAGCGCATCGAGGGGCCGGAGACGGCGCGGGTGCGGGACATTGCGGAAGGGCCGGCGGGGGCGATCTGGTTCCTGTCGGTGGGCCAGGGGGCGCTTTACCGGGTGACGCCTTGAGGGGTGGCGAAATCTTTAAAAGATTTCGGCCGCTTTCTTTCAAGAGACCTCAGCGAAACTTTGAGGATTCTTCTGTTTCCGTCGAAGTGGTATGATTGGCCATGAGACAGAGCTTCACCACCCAGCCCGCCCTTTTCGCCTCCCATGAGCTGTTCGAGCATCCCGCGCTTGGGGCGCTGGACGCGGTGGAGGAGGTGATCGACTGGTCCCGGATCGAGGCGCTGTTGCCGCGGGGCGAGGAGCGGCGGCAGACGGGGCGGCCGGGCTATCCGGCGCAGACGCTCTTTCGGGCGCTGCTGCTGGGGCTGTGGTACGACCTGAGCGACGTGAAGCTTTCCGCGCAGCTGGCGCGGGACCTCCTGTTCCGCAAGTTCTGCCGGCTGGAGCTGGACCAGGGGGTGCCCGAGGCCTCGACGCTGGGGCGGTTCCGGGCGCGGCTGGGCGACCGGCTGGAGGCGGTTCTGGCCGAGGTCGTGGCGATGCTGGAGGACGCCCGCGTGGTGCTCGCCGAGGGGCGGATCGCGATCATCGACGCGACCGTGGTGGAGGCGGCGCAGAGCGGCTACGACCGCCGCGACCCGGAGGCGGGCTCTGCGGTGAAGCTGACGGTGAAGGGCCGTCGGCGGGCGGTCTGGGGCTGGCAGGCCTTCGTCAATGCCGACGAGGACGGGTTCGTGCGGCGGGTGGCGGTGAGCCCCGGCAACCGGGCCGAGGTGGACAGCCTCGAGGATCTGGTGGTGGGCGACGAGGCGGCGCTCTATGCCGACGGGGCCTATTCCAGCCCGCGCAGCCGGGCGCTGGTGGCGCGGACGGGCATGGCCGACCGGGTGCAGCAGCGCGGCGCGAAGCACAAGCGGCTGGGCCCGCAGGACAAGGCCCGCAACGTCGAGATCGGGGTCACCCGTGCCCGGGTCGAGGCGATCTTCGGGCACTGGAAGCGGCACTGGGGCCTGCGCCGGACCCGGTTCCTGGGGCTTGCGAAGATGCGCATCCTGACCGGGCTGGCCGCCGTCGGCTGGAACCTGTGGAAGGGCGCGCGGTTCCGAACCCTTTACGGCTGAGCGACCATGGTTATCTCCCGAAGCCTCACAGGCCGGGTCGACCGAAAACCCCGACAGAGCCCTGGCCAAAGCGGTAGCCGCATCAGAACCACCTCGGACATCCACCTGCGAGAGAGGCGTGCGTTTCGCTGAGGTCTCTTTAAAGAAAGCGGGGTCGGGTATTTTGTAAGTGAATTCAGTATCTTATACTGAGAGGCGCGTGGATTGGGAACCGCGCTCGCGGTAGGGCGTCGTGTTGTAGTGCGAGCGGTAACACTTGGAGAAGTGCGAGGGGCTGGCAAAGCCGCAGGCCAGCGCCACGTTGATCACCGTCATGTCGGTCTGCATCAGCAGGTTGCGGGCCTTCTGCAGCCGGAGCTCCATGTAATAGCGTTTCGGCGAACGGTTGAGGTAGCGCCGGAAGAGCCGTTCGAGCTGGCGGGTCGACATGCCCACGTCGCGGGCGAGGATGGCGGGGCTGATCGGTTCCTCGATATTGGCCTCCATCATCTGGATGACCTGTGAGAGCTTGGGGTGACGCACGCCGATCCGGGTGGGGACCGACAGGCGCTGCGTGTCCTGGTCGGTGCGGATCGAGGCGTAGATCATCTGGTCGGCCACGGCATTGGCCAGCTTGTCGCCCTGTTCGTCGGCGATGATCTTGAGCATCAGGTCGATCGACGAGGTGCCGCCGGCGGTCGACATGCGGTTGCCGTCGACGACGAAGACCGACTTGGTCAGTTCCACCTCGTCGAACTCCTCGGTGAAGCTGTCGTGGTTTTCCCAGTGGATCGTGGCCTTCTTGCCGTCGAGCAGCCCCGCGCGGGCCATCACGTAGCTGGCCGTGCAGAGCCCGCCCACGCGCAGGCCGCGCCGTGCCTCGCGCCGGAGCCAGTTGAGCAGCTTCTTGGTGGTGGCCTGCTGGATGTCGGTGCCGCCGCAGATCAGCATGGTGTCGTCGCGGCCGAGTTCCTCGAGCGGGATGTCGAGATGGAACCGCGTGCCCGCCGAGCAGGCGACGGTATCGCCGGACTCGCCGGTCGTCACCCAAGTGTAGAGCGTCTGGTCAGCCATGCGGTTGGCAATCCGCAGGCAATCGAGCGCCGCGGCGAAGCTGAGCAGCGAAAAATTTTCGAGAAGAACGAAGACGAACCGCCGGGGCGCACCCTGCGCCTTCACCTCGACTTTGCCAGTCTCAATCTGCATGGCGACGAATCTCCGCGACGTGGCGTCATGGATTTGCGTCATTTCACGAAACTGTCGCAATTGACAAGACCGTCATACACCAAAAACGACATGTCGGCGACACTTCATCTCTGGCCTCGTGGGGGAGGCTCCTGTATAGACAGGCCTCGTTTTCTGATTGCGGAGAGAGAAAATGACCGATTGGCACAAATCCGACTGGCGCAACAAGCCCCGGGTGCAGATGCCGGACTACACGGATGCCGAGGCGCTGCAGGCGGTCGAGGCCCGGCTGGCACAGTTTCCTCCGCTGGTTTTCGCCGGTGAGGCGCGCAGGCTCAAGCGGCAGCTTGGCGCGGCCGCGCGGGGCGAGGCCTTCCTGCTGCAGGGTGGCGATTGTGCCGAGGCGTTCGACCAGTTCTCGGCGGATGCCATTCGCGACACCTTCAAGGTGATGCTGCAGATGGCGATGGTGCTGACCTACGGCGCCAAGGTGCCGGTGATCAAGGTGGGCCGGATGGCCGGGCAGTTCGCCAAGCCGCGCTCGGCGCCGACCGAGGTGGTGAACGGCGTGGAGCTGCCCAGCTATCGCGGCGACATCATCAACGAGCTGGCCTTTACCCCCGAGGCGCGCATTCCCGACCCGCAGAAGATGCTGCAGGCCTATACCCAGGCGGCGGCGACGCTGAACCTGTTGCGAGCCTTCTCGACCGGTGGTTATGCCGACGTTCACCAGGTGCATGCCTGGACGCTGGGCTTTGCCGAGGGCGAAAAGGCCGAGCGCTATCGCGACATGGCCAACCGGATCAGCGATACGCTGGATTTCATGAAGGCCGCCGGCATCGACAGCGCCAATGCGCCGACGCTGCAATCGGTCGATTTCTATACCTCGCACGAGGGGCTGCTGCTGGAATACGAGGAGGCGCTGTGCCGGCTCGATTCCACCTCCGGCAAGTGGCTGGCAGGCTCCGGCCACATGATCTGGATCGGCGACCGCACGCGGCAGCCGGACGGCGCGCATGTGGAGTTCGCGCGGGGCGTGCTGAACCCGATCGGGCTCAAGTGTGGCCCGACGATGGAGACCGACGATCTCAAGCGGCTGATGGCGACGCTGAACCCCGAGAACGAGGCCGGGCGGCTGACGCTGATCGCGCGGTTCGGGGCGGGCAAGGCGGGCGAGCACCTGCCGCGGCTGATCAAGGCGGTGCGCGAGGAAGGGGCCAACGTGGTCTGGGTTTGCGACCCGATGCACGGCAACACGATCAAGTCGGCGACCGGTTTCAAGACCCGGCCGTTCGACGCGGTGCTGCGCGAGGTGCAGGAGTTCTTCGGCGTCCACCGGGCCGAGGGCACGACGCCGGGCGGCGTACATTTCGAGATGACCGGGCAGGACGTGACCGAGTGTACCGGCGGGGTCAGGGCCGTGATGGAAGAGGATCTTTCGGACCGGTATCATACGGCCTGCGATCCGCGGCTCAATGCCTCTCAGGCGCTGGAGCTGGCGTTCCTGGTGGCCGAGGAGCTTTCGGCCCTGCGCGAGGCGCGGACGGATGTGAAGGTGGGCTAGGCCCCGTCCATTTGTGGATGACGGAAAGGCCGGCGGTTGCGCCGGCCTTTTTCGTTTGGCTCAGAGGCCGACCATGGCGCGGATATCCGCCGAGGTTTTCCCTTCGTCGCGATAGGTGGCGATGGCGCGGGCGTCGTCGCGCTTGGCCAGCCTCTTGCCGGTGTCGTCGCGGATCAGGCGGTGGTGGTGGTAGACCGGCGTGGGCAGGTCGAGGAGCCGTTGCAGCAAGACATGGATCTGGGTGGCGGAGATGAGATCCTGCCCGCGGATGACGTGGGTGATCTGCTGCTCGGCGTCGTCACAGACGATCGACAGGTGGTAGGAGGCGCCCATGCCGGGGCGGGCGAGGGCCACGTCGCCGACATTGGCGACCATGTCCGGCGGGGCGATGTGCCCGGTTTCGCCGTCGGGGCCGCAGCCGGTTTCGGAGAAGGCGACGGGGGTGCCCGCGGCCGCGAGCGCCCGGCGCATGTCGAGGCGCAAGGGCGTGTCGGGCATGGGGCCGGGGGGCGGCGTGTCGGGGCGGCAGGTGCCGGGGTAGATCAGCCCGTCGGGGCCGTGCAGCGGCGCGCCTTCCTGCGGGGCGGAGGCGGCGGCGCGGATATCGGCCCGGGTGCAGGTGCAGGGGTAGAGAAGGCCGCGTTGCCAGAGACGTTCGAGGGCGGCGCGGTAGGTGGGGAGGCGGTCGGACTGTCGCCAGACGGGCTGGGGCCAGTTTATGCCGAGCCAGGCGAGATCGTCGTAGATCTGCGTCTCCCAGCAGGTGCGGCTGCGGCTTTGGTCGAGGTCGTCGATGCGGAGGTGGAAAGTGCCGCCGGCGGCGGTGGCCATGTCATGGGCAAGCAGCGCGGAGTAGGCATGGCCCAGATGCAGCGGACCCGTCGGCGACGGGGCGAAGCGGGTGGCGAAATTCACGCTTTTTCAATGATGTAGACGTTGCACTTCAAGTTCAGGCCGGGGAGGTGTGGCCCGTATTTCTTGAAGCGCAGATGCGCGGCGCCGCAGTCGAGCCACTCGTTCAGGGCCCCTTCGAAGCGCGGGTCGGCGAGGGCGTGGTCGTTGAGGCTGAGGCCCAGGAGCCCGCCCTTGGGCAGGGCCTTCATCAGCATCCCGAAGGTCGAGGCCGGCGCGGCGCCCGTGCCTATCACGCCGGTCGCGGTGATGGCGTGATAGGCGTCTTTCGGAACCGGGGCGGTGTCTTTCACATCGAGCACGGAAAGGGTGCGGTAAACGCCCTTTCGGCGGGCGCCGTCGATCATTTCGGGGCTCGGGTCCATGCCGTCGATGGTGGTGAAGCCCGCGAGTTTCAGCGCGAGGCCCGAGAGGCCGGTGCCGCAGCCGAAATCGAGGATCGGGGCGTCGGAGTCGCGGACGTGCCTGAACATCGCCTCGGCCACCCGGCCGGGCGTGGCATAGCCGTTCTCGGCAATTTCGGCGTCATAGGTCGCGGCCCACGCATCGTAGAGGGCCTGAGTGTCCTCGGGGGAGGACTCGCCATAGACGCGATCCAGAAACTTCTCACCCATGGGGAAAGAAGATCACACGGCTTCGCGTTCGTCCAGTGGGCATTGCACGAGCCAGTCCGTCCAAGCGGATTTCGCCCGGTCGGTATAGGCCTTGTAGCGGTCGCGGCGGCCGCGGCGCCCGCCCTTGAGGCCGTCGATGGGACGGAAGAGGCCGAAATTGACGTTCATCGGCTGGAAGGTCTTGGCCTCGGCCCCGCCGGTGATGTGGTGGATGAGGGCGCCCATGGCGCTGTCCTGCGGCGGGGTGGGGAGCGTCTGCCCAAGGAGTTCGGCGGCGGCGATGCGGCCGGCAAGCAGGCCCATGGCGGCGGATTCCACGTAGCCCTCGACGCCGGTGATCTGGCCGGCGAAGCGGATGTTGGGCCGGGCGCGCAGGCGCATCTGGTTGTCGAGTAGCGTGGGCGAGTTGAGGAAGGTGTTGCGGTGAATGCCGCCTAGGCGGGCGAAGGCGGCGTTTTCGAGCCCCGGAATCATCTTGAAAACAGATGTTTGCGCGCCGTACTTCATCTTGGTCTGGAAGCCCACGATATTGTAGAGCGTGCCGAGCGCGTTGTCGCGGCGAAGCTGCACGACGGCGTGGGGCTTGATGTCGGGCTGGTGCGGGTTGGTGAGGCCCACGGGTTTCATCGGCCCGTGGCGCAGGGTTTCGCGGCCGCGTTCGGCCATCACCTCGATCGGCAGGCAGCCATCAAAATACTGGGCGGTCTCGCCCTCGTGGAACTCGGTCTTGTCGGCGGCGAGCAGGGCGTCGATGAAGGCCTCGTACTGGTCGCGGTCCATCGGGCAGTTGAGGTAGGCGGTGCGCTCTTCCTCGGTCTCGCCCTTGTCGTAGCGCGACTGCATCCACGCCTTTTCCATGTCGATCGTGTCGAAATAGACGATGGGGGCGATGGCGTCGAAAAAGGCGAGCGCGGTAGAGCCGGTTGCGCGGGCGATGGCCTGGCCCAGCTTTTCCGAGGTGAGCGGGCCGGTGGCGAAGATCCACTGGCCGTCCTCGGGCAGATCAGTGACCTCGCCGGTCTGGACGCTGACATTGGGGTGGGCGCGCAGGCGGTCGGTGACGGCGCGGGCGAAGGGATCGCGGTCGACGGCCAGCGCGCCGCCCGCCGGAAGGCGGTGAGCGTCGGCCATTTCCATGATCAGCCCGCCCGCCGCGCGCATTTCCCAATGCAGCAGGCCCACGGCGTTCTGTTCGTCGTCATCCGAGCGGAAGGAGTTGGAGCAGACCATCTCGGCCAAGTCGCCGGTACGGTGGGCGAAGGTGCCGACCGTCGGGCGCATCTCGTGGATGACCACGTTGACGCCCATGCGGGCGGCCTGCCACGCGGCTTCCGATCCGGCCATTCCGCCGCCGACGATGTGAAGGGTCTTGTCCATGACGAGCGATCTAGGCGATCGGGCGGCGTTTGGAAAGGGTCAGTAATCGGAGGAGGCCGTGCCGTGGTCCATCGGGCCGGTATCGACGGGAAGGCCGGAGGGGACGGTGTAGGGAGCGCCGAGGCGGCCGCGCCCGGCCTGCGGGTCTTCGAGCGCGGCGAGGAAGGCGACGATCGCCTGTATCTCGTCCTCGCGGAGGTATAGCGGCTCGAGCCGGACCGACATGGCGATGCGCAGCATTTCGTCGAGATCGTCAAGCGCGGCGGTATCGGGGATGTCGGTTTCCACCTTGGGGAGGAGGGCCTTGTCGACCTTGTACTGGGCCAGCCAGGTGAGCGGGTCGAGGTGGTGGCGGATGATGTCCTCCAGCTCGGTATAGGCGCCGTTATGGCCATAGGGCGCGGTGATTGTCACGTTGCGCAGCGAGGGGGTGCGGAAGCTGTAGAGGTCTTCCTGCCGGCCGGTGACGCCGGCGCGGCCACGGTCGGCATAGCCGCCCGGCCCATGGCCCTTGCCGGGGCCTATGGGGGGAAGGCCCAGGGCGTGGAAACCGTGATCCGTCTGGTAGAGGCCGCTGTGGCAGGTGGCGCATCGGGCCTTGCCGTAGAAGAGCGACATGCCGCGGCGCTGGTCGTTGGAGAGCGCCGTGTTGTCGCCACGCAGGAAGGCGTCGAAGGGGCTGTCGACGGAGCGGAATTCGAAGGCGATGAAATCGCCGATCACCCGGCCGATATCGGTGATGTGGAGCGGGTCGTCATGGCCGTTGAGCCAGGCGAAACGCTGGCGGTACTCGGGGATTGCGGCGACGCGGCCTGCGAGCATGGCCCAGGCGCCGTCGGGGCCGTGAACGTGGCCGGCTGTCACGGCGTCGGCGATCTCGTTCTCGCCGGGCTGGCCGGCCATTTCGTCATGCGAGGTGACGGGCAGGGCCGCCTGTGCCGCGAGCGGGCCGGCGGCGGCGCGTTCGAGGGGGAAGTCGGGGGGCATCCTGATGCCGAAGGGGGCATTCGGGTCAAGCTGGACACGGCCGTCGTGGAAGAGGGTGGTGAATTCCGCCGCACCAAGGTTGAAGAGCGCCGGTGCATTGCGGGGGACGCGGGCGCGAGGCAGGTTCGCGGGGTCTGGGACGCGCTCCTTGCCGAGGCCGATGCCGCCTTCGCCGATGGAGAGTGACATCTCGTCGCCGCTGGCCAGTGCGGGGTGATGGCAGGTGCCGCAGGAGATGTTCCGGTTGCCCGACAGGATCGGGTCGAAGAACAGGTCGCGGCCCAGCAGGACGGCCTCGGCCGAGGGGATCGGGAAGCTGTCTTGCCGGGCGGGCGCCGGCAGGTCCGACGCGGTGAGCGCGCCGGCGGACAGGCAAAATAGCCCGGTGAACATCCAAGCCTTACGCACGAATACATCCCCGAAATATACAATCAAAAAGGGTACTTAATGAATTGCGGCAAAAACAGGGCAAATGTCGAAAAACTTCGACGTTCAGGCGGAAACAATGTTTAAGCGTTTGTTCGTAAGTGGTTTTCCCGCAAAGCCGTAGCTTACTGCGTCCATTCCGGCGGGCGTTTCTCGATGAAGGCGGCGATGCCTTCCTCGGTGTCGCGGTCGAGCATATTCTCGACCATCACGTCGCGGGTGTAGGCATAGGCGTCGTCGAGGCCCATTTCGAGCTGCTGGTAGAAGGCCTGTTTGCCGATCTTGACGGCGCTGCCGAGCTTGGCGGCGATGGTGTCGGCCAGCTCGGTGGCGGCGGTGTCGAGCTGGTCTTCGGGCACCGCGCGGTTGATCAGGCCGAGGGCGATGGCGCGGTCGGTCTCGATGAACTCCCCGGTGGTGAGCATCTCGAAGGCCTGCTTGCGGGGGATGTTGCGGCTGAGCGCGACCATGGGGGTCGAGCAGAAGAGGCCTATGTTGACGCCGTTGACGCCGAAGCGCGTGCCGTGGGCCGCGACGGCGAGGTCGCAGGAGGCGACAAGCTGGCAACCCGCGGCGGTGGCGATGCCGTGGGGCTTGGCGATGACCGGCTGGGGCAGGGAGCGGATGGCGGTCATGACCTTGGAGCAGCGGGTGAAGAGATCGGCGAAATAGGCCTTGCCGCCATCCTCGGCCTGCCGGCCTTGGGTCATCTCTTTCAGATCGTGGCCGGCGCAGAACGCCTTGCCCGCACCGCCGAGGATCACCGCGCGAATGGAGCGGTTGTCGCGGAGGGCGTCGAATTCCTCCTGCAGGGCGGCCAGCATCGCGTCGGACAGGGCGTTGAGCTTTTCGGGGGCATTCAGAGTCAGCCGGGCGATGGCGCCCTGATCTTCGCGGATGAGAATTGGCATCTTGTCTCTCCCATGACGTTGTGATCCTTCTTAAGGCCCAACGCCCTGGGAGAAAAGCATGAGCCTGAAAATGACCGCCGGCGAGATCGCCGCCTACCTCGACGAGGTGTTCCCGCAGGTGGACGGACAGTTCACCATCGAGGAGCTGGGCGAGATGCGGGTTCGGGTGCGGTTGAACGTATCGGAGGCGCATCTGCGGCCGGGGGGCACGGTGTCGGGGCCATCCGTCTTTTCGCTGGCGGACGTGTCGGTCTATATCGCCATTCTCGGGATGATCGGGCCGAAGGGCATGACGGTGACGACGAATTGCTCGATCGACTTCATGCGCAAGCCCGCGGCGAATACCGACCTGATCGCGGAGTGCCGGCTGCTGAAGCTGGGCCGGGTGCTGGCGGTGGGGGAAGTTCTGATCTTTTCCGACGGCGGAACGGACCCGGTGGCGCGGGCGAGCTTGACATATTCGATTCCACCGAAAGAGTGAAACCATGCTGAGACGTATGGTAGCCCTTTCCACGCTTGTGCCCGCGCTTTTGCCGGGGGCGGCGTTCGCCTGTGCCTGTTGCGCAGATCCCGGCACCCGCTTCGAACAGGATGTCGTTCGCGGCAACTGGGAAGTGAAGGAGATCAGCCGGCTGGCGCCGACCAGCCCGGCACGCTTGTACCTGACCGCCTGTGGAATGGAGTGCGTGAAGGGGGTCGAGAACCCGCAGCCGACTTACCCGGTGACCTTCGAGGCGAGCGAGAACGGGATGGTGTTCGAGCTTGGCGAGGGGGACGGGACGCTGACCTTTCCCTGGCCTGACGCCTATACCTGGTTCGGGGCCGATACGGCGCTGACGGGCGAGGGGCAGACGGCGCTTTACACCGAGCTGCGCTTTCGGGGTTCCGTGGCGGGGACCGGGGATTTCGCCAACGGGGGCGCGACCGAGGCCGAGCTTGTCCTGTCGGGGCAGGGGAACCGGTGCATTACCGCGCGCTCGTTCGATGCGTGGTCGCTGACGGTCTATGACGATACGACGCAGTATCGACTGTTCGGGACGCTCGACGGCGACTGACCAAAAAAAGGGGCCGGAGACATGGCTCCGGCCCAGCAGGAAGAGGCACGTTACGGGGAACTGTCACGGCCTCCAGAACGGTTTGTTCTTTTCGATGCGGACGTCGTCGGGGGAGAGGCCCACGTCACGCAACAAATACGGTGGCAACTGCTTGAGCTGGGTCCGGGTGCGATGGCGCTGGTGCCAGAGGAGCGCGGTGCCGACCACGCGCGCCAGGCCTGCGGTCAGGAACGACACGCGGCGGGTGCGGCGGGGCAGATGCGACGGAACCATGCGATCCGAATGTGTCAGGGTGGACATGGCGGACTCCTCTATTGTGTTGGTACAATTCCTGCGTTATGCAAGGGTAACGTAACAATTGCCGAGTGCTTCCGCGAGGGAAACATTGTGACTGATACAATTTGGCCGCCGAATTTCGCCGATAGCTCCGATTCCAAGTACATTGTGTTAATACAATCCATGCGAACGGCCATCCGTTCGGGGTTTCTGGATCAGGGTTACAAGATGCCGCCGGTGCGCGAACTGGCCTGGCAGCTTGGCATTACGCCCGGCACGGTGGCCCGGGCTTACAAGATGGCCGCCGAGGAGGGGCTGGTGGAAACCGCGGTCGGGCGCGGCACCTTCGTGTCGGGCGGCATGGTCACGGAAGACCCCGCCCCGCAACCGCTTATCCATCCGAAATCGGCCGAAGGCCTCGATTTCCGGGCGATCCGGGTGCCGAATTGCGGGCAGGATGCCGTGATCCGGCGGATCATGGCCGCGATCGCGGCGCGCGACGGCGGCGAGATGATCGACTATCCCACGCCGGAAAGCGATTACGAGGCGCGTGACGCGGTAGTCGGCTGGGTCGAGCCGGAGCGGGTGGGGCGGTTCGGGCCGGACGAGGTGATCCTGGGCCTTGGGGCGCAGAACGCCGTGAACGTGGTGCTGCAGACCGTGCTGCACGGGACGACGCCGGTGATCATGACCGAGGAGCTGGCCTATCCCGGCTGGCGCCATGCCGCGCGGCTGCTGCGGGCCGAGATCGTGGGAATCGAGATGGATGGCGAGGGCATCCGCCCCGACCGGTTCGAGGAGGCGCTGCGCCGGCATGGCGGGCAGGTGCTGATCACCGCTGCCGAGGTGCAGAGCCCGACCACGACCCGCACCACGCTGGCCCGCCGACAGGAGATCGCGCGGCTGGCGCGCAAGTACCAGGTGCAGATCATCGAGGATGACTGTCACTGCATCACCCGGCCGGATATTCCGAACTATCGCGCGCTGTGCCCCGAGCGGGGCTGGTACATCTCGTCTCTGACCAAGGCGGTGTCGGCGGCGCTTCGGTTCGGCTTCGTCATCGCGCCGGAAGAGCAGGCGGGGCGGGCGAGGCAGGTGGCGCAGTCGACCTTCTACGGCTTGCCGCAGCCGATCCTCGACCTTTGCGCCGAGCTGATCTCCTCGGGCGAGGCCGAACGGTTCCGCGCCATGGCCGAAACGCGGACGCTGCACAGGGTGAAGGCGGCGGTGAACATCCTTGGCCAGTGGGACATCCAGTGGCGGCCCGACGTGCCGTTCATCTGGCTGCGCCTGCCGCAGGGTTGGCGGGCGTCGAGCTTTGCGCGGGCTTGTGGCGACCGGGGGATCCGGATCAAGGCGGCGGACGAGTTTTCGCTGCCCGAGGGGCGGGCCCCGCATGCGGTGCGGGTGGGGCTGAACCCGAACCTGTCGGAGGCCGAGTTCGAGGCGGCGCTGGCGACCATGTCGGGGCTTCTGGCCGCGCCGCCGGTGAATGTGGACCTGTGAGGGTGGGGTAAAATAATACCTATTTTGCAAGACATTGATAATGCTTAATTTATTCGCATGACATGCGCTTGACTGTGACGTGCTTTCGCGTAGAAAGCGCGGATCGAATATCACCCCAAAAGGGAAGACATCCAATGAAGACCTATTCTGCGACACCGGCAGATATCGACAAGAAATGGATCCTGATCGATGCCGAGGGCGTCGTTCTGGGCCGTCTCGCGTCGATCGTCGCCACGCGCCTGCGCGGCAAGCACAAGCCGAGCTTCACGCCCAACATGGACATGGGCGACAACGTGATCATCATCAATGCCGACAAGGTTCAGCTGACCGGCAAGAAGCGCGAGAAGCCGAACTACTGGCACACAGGCTATCCGGGCGGCATCAAGTCGCGCACGACCGGTCAGATCCTGGAAGGGGCGCACCCCGAGCGCGTCGTCGCGCAGGCCGTCAAGCGCATGCTGCCCGGCAACCGCCTGGCCCGCCAGCAGATGACCAACCTGCGCATCTATGCCGGCGCCGAGCACCCGCACGAGGCCCAGAAGCCCGAAGTGCTGGACGTGAAGACCATGAACTCCAAGAACACCCGGGTGGCATACTGATGACCGAAGAAATCAAATCCCTCGAAGGGCTGGAAGCCGTCGCTGAAGGCACCGGCGCCCCCGCCGCAGAAGAGACCATTTCCCGCGAACCCGTGCGCGACGAGCTTGGCCGCTCCTACGCGACCGGCAAGCGGAAAGACGCGGTCGCTCGTGTCTGGATCAAGCCGGGCTCCGGCAAGGTGCAGGTGAACGGCAAAACCATGGACAAGTACTTTGCCCGCCCGGTGCTGCAGATGATCCTGCGCCAGCCGTTCTCGGTGGCCGGTGTCGAGGACGAGTTCGACGTGATGGCAACCGTCACCGGCGGCGGCCTGTCGGGCCAGGCCGGTGCGGTCAAGCACGGCATCTCGAAAGCACTCCAGCTTTACGATCCGGCCCTGCGCCCGGCGCTGAAGGCCGCGGGCTTCCTGACCCGCGACAGCCGCGTGGTGGAACGCAAGAAGTTCGGCCGCCGCAAGGCCCGCCGCAGCTTCCAGTTCTCGAAGCGCTGACCGGTTCGATATATCTTCGGGAAAGCGCGGCTTCGGCCGCGCTTTTCTTTTTCGGGGCTTGATGTCGTAAAGGCCGGCTTGCCTTGGGTGCGTCCCGCTCCTATACGGGCGCGGATGACACGGTGAGAGCGGGCAGGCGTGAAATACAGGCGCGAGATCGACGGGCTGAGGGCGGTGGCCGTGCTGCCGGTGATCCTGTTCCATGCCGGGCTGACCTTCTGGAGCGGGGGGTTCGTCGGGGTCGACGTGTTTTTCGTCATTTCCGGCTACCTGATCACCACCATCCTGATCGACGAGCGCGAGCGGGGCACCTATTCGGTGCTGAGCTTCTACGAAAGGCGGGCGCGGCGGATCCTGCCGGCCCTGTTCCTTGTGCTGATCGCCTGTATTCCCTTCGCGTGGATGTGGGTGCCGCCATATCCATTCGAGGATTTCGCCCGTAGCCTGGCCTTTGCCGCGCTCTTCATCTCGAATATCCATTTCCTCGAGCATGGCGGGTATTTCGACCTCAACGCCGATCTGCGGCCGCTGTTGCACACGTGGAGCCTTGCGGTGGAGGAGCAGTATTACCTGCTGTTTCCCTTGGTGCTGTTCTGCCTGCGCAAGTTCCGGAAGGCGAAATACCTGATCGGCTTCACGCTGCTGGCGCTGGCGTCGCTGGCGGTGGCCGAGTGGGGGTGGCGGAATTATCCCAGCCAGAATTTCTATTTCACGCCCTCGCGGCTGTGGGAGATGCTGGCCGGGTCGGTGTGCGCCGCCATCCTCTATCAGCGGTCGCAGATGAAGAGCGAGGTGCTGGCCGGGCTGGGGCTGGCCATGATCCTCTATTCGACGGTGTTCTTCACCGCCGCGCTGCCGTTTCCGTCGCTCTATACGCTGGTTCCGGTGGTGGGCACCTGCCTGATCATCCTGTTTGCCGATGCGCGGACGGTGACCGCGCGTCTCCTGTCGTTCGGGCCCTTCGTGGGCGTCGGGCTGATCAGTTACAGCGCCTATCTGTGGCACCAGCCGATCTTTGCCTTTGCCCGCATCCGCTATCCCGAAGAGGTGCCGGATTGGGCGATGATGCTTCTGGCCGGCCTGGCGCTGGGGCTGGCCTGGATCAGTTGGCGGTTTATTGAACAGCCGTTCAGGGGCAAGGCGCCACTGGTCCTGCCGACACGGCGCGGGATGCTGGCGACCAGCCTTGTAGGGATCGTGGCCTTTGCCGCGTTCGGTTTCTGGGCGAAGGCGAAGGAGGGGTTTCCCTCGAGGATCGATTTCGAGGCGTCGGCCTTCCTTTCGAAGCTTCATGAACAGACAACCTATCATCCTACCGCGAAGACGATCTGTATCGGGGGGGGCAACTCCGTACCGCGAGACCTGTGCCCGGCCTATGTGCCGGATGACCCGACGCGACGTATTGCCATCATGGGGGACAGCCATTCGCGGGTGATCCTGCCGGCATTCAAGCCGGCCTCGGAGGCGCTGGACATGACAGTGCTGCTGGGCGACGAGAACGCCTGTCCGCCCTTGTTCGGGGTTCAACTGCCGCGCGGGGATGGCTTGGCGCGGACCTGCCGGGCGTCTGTTGCGCGGTTTGCGAGGCAGGCTGTCGAGGCAGAGGTGGATACCGTGGTGCTGATCGCGCGATGGAGCCTGTATGTCAGCGGAGATTACGACGGCACCGACCCGAAATACGAGTTGGTGTCCGACACGGATACCGGGTTCCTGACACAGTCCGACCACGTGGCGGCTTTCGAGGCCGGACTGCGCCAGACCTACGCGTACTTCGCCGATGCCGGCATCCGCGTGATGGTCGTATCCCAGATACCCCAACAGCGGCTCATTCCCGGTATCCTCGTGCAGAACGCCATGCTTCTGGGGCTCGAGGAAGAGGAGGCCCGGCGCCGGTTCGAGGACAGCTTCGTGACGCGCGAGGCGAGCGATCGCCTGCAGCAGACGGTGCGCCAGATCGTGGCCGAAGTGGCGGCGGAGTACGGTATGCCGGTGCTGACGCTGGACGAGGCTTTCGCCGATGGCGACCGGTTCGCCTGGCTCGACGGGGGCGATTCGCTTTACATGGATGATGACCACGTCTCGGAAATCGGAGCCGAGCGGCTGGCGCCGCTGGTGCTGGAGGCGCTCAGCCGTCCGGCGGAATGAGGCCGAGCCCCCGCAGGTAGATGCCGATGCCGGATTCGAGCAGGTCCTCGGGCGGGAAGGGGCTTTGCGTGCCGGGGGAGTTGCGGGCGAAGAGCTCGACCACGCCGTGAGAGAGCGCCCAGACATGGGCCGAGAACATCGAGGGCGGCGGGCGTTTTTCCGGCGGGATGTGCTGGCTCAGCGCCTCGGCCGCGCGTTCCAGCACGGCGCGGGCACGGCCCGCCACGGCGGCCAGTTCGGGAGTGCGGTTGACCGAGATGCCGCTTTCGAACATGGCGATGTAGTGGCCCGGATACTTGCGGGCGAAGGCGAGGTAGGCGCGGCCGGTCGCCTCGAAACTGGCCAGGGCCGAGGGCTGGCCCTTGTCATAGGCGAACTGCATCACGTCGGCGAAGATCTCGTAGCCCTGCCGGGCGGCCTCGGCGATCATGTCGTCGCGGCCGGCGAAATGGCGATAGACGGCGGCCGGCGTGACGCCGGCGAGCTTGGCGGCCTCGGACAGGGTAAAGCCGGTGGGGCCCTTTTCCTCGATCAGGTCGAGCGCGGCTTCGACAAGGGCCTGCCTGAGATTGCCGTGGTGATAGCCGCGTTTACCCATCCCAGATGTCCGGGCCCCCGCAGACCTGCGGGTCGGGCGATCCCAGCGCCTTGGCGTGCTTGCGGTCGTAGTTGAGGGCAAGCAGCACGCGGCGGATCGCCTCGACACGGGCGCGGCGCTTGTCGTCGGAGCGGACCACCGTCCATGGCGCGTGGGCGGAATGCGAGCGCTCGAGCGTTTCGGAGATGGCGGCGGAATACTCGTCCCACTTGTACAGCCCGTCGACGTCGATCCGGCTGAGCTTCCACTGTTTGAGCGGGTCGCTTTCGCGCTTGAGGAAGCGGCGGAGCTGTTCGGCGCGGCCGACATTGAGCCAGAACTTGAAGAGGTGGATGCCATCCTCGACCAGCATCTCCTCGAACGCGTTGACCTGGCCGAAGAACCGTTCGCGCTCGGCATCGGAGCAGAAACCGAAGACCTTTTCGACGACGCCCCGGTTGTACCAACTTCGGTCGAAGAACACGATCTCGCCGCCGGCGGGAAGGTGGTCGACATAGCGCTGGAAATACCATTGCGTCTGTTCGGTGTCGGAGGGTTTGGGAAGCGCCACGATGCGCGCGCCACGAGGATTAAGATATTCCCGGAAGCGCTTGATCGTACCGCCTTTTCCAGCCGCATCACGGCCTTCGAAGACAAGGACGACGCGCGCGTTGGTGGCCTTGACCCAAGCCTGCAGCTTGACCAGCTCGACCTGCAGGTTCTCGAGATCCTTCTCGTAGTGCTTTTTCGGCAGGCGCTCGGAATACGGGTAGCTGGGGGAAAGTATGTCGTCCTTGTCGGCGCGCCGGATGGCGTTCCGGACCTCTGCCGGGGCGTGCTGCTCGAAAAATTCCGTGATGGCCCCGTCGAATGGCAGCTCCATGCGTGCCTCCCTGTTTTTTCAGTATAATATGGCCGTTCAGCCGCCCGGGCGCAATCCGGCGCGTTGCACTGCGCGGCGGATGGCATCGACCACGGCGTCTTCCTCGGAATGCTGGATCATGTGGCCGGCGCCGTCGAGCGTGGTGAGGCGGGCATCGGGGATGGCGTTGGCCAGCGGCTCGGAGTGGATCGAGAGGCCCACCGTGTCATCCGCCGTGCCGTGCAGGATCTCGGTGGGCACGTCGATCTGCGGGTAGTGGGGGACGAGCGAGCGGATCTCGTCCAGCAGGTTGGCCCGTTGCAGGGCATTGGCGCGCAGGCTTTGCCGGCGCAGGGTCAGGCCGGGGCCGAAATGGTCCATGTAGCCTTCGGGCACGGGATCGGGGGTGAAGACGGCGCCGACGGCCTGTTCCACGCGGGTTTCGGGAACGAAGGCGGTGATCATCGGGATGAGCAACGGCCCGAGAACCGGGTGCGACAGCAGCTTGTAATAGGTCGAGATACCCGTGGACCAGGTGTGAGACGCGGCGGAGAGGGTGACGAGAGCCGAAAGGTTGTCAGGGTGATGGACGGCCCAGGCCAGCGCGACGGCGCCGCCGTAGGAATGGCCGACGACGACGGGTTTTTCGGCCCCGAGCTGTGTGGCGGCGGCTGACAGCAGGTCCGCCTGTTGGGCGATGCTTGCGCCGGAGGAGTCGATCCGGTCGGTGTAGCCCAGCCCCGGCCGGTCGAAGACGAAGACGCGGAATTCCCTGGCCAGGCGCGGGGCCAGCGACAGGGTCATGTCGCGCGTGTTGCCCGAGGCCCCGTGGATCAACACCAGGTCGGGGCCGCTGCCCATCACCACGGCATGCACGTCGTGGCCCTGCACCTCGATCACCTGCCCCTCGGGCGGATGGGAGGCTTCGGCCTGCGCTTCCTCGACCCTTGCGCGGTACTGGACCACGGCCCAGAACACGACCAGCGCGAGGGCGGATAGGGCGAGGATCTTAACGGCCAATGGCATTCAGGTCGAATGGTGTCGACTGGTAGATCTCGTTGATCCAGTTGCCGTAAAGCAGGTGGGCGTGACTGCGCCAGCGGTTGAGCGGCATCTGCGACGGGTTGTCGTCGGGGTAATAGTTGCAGGGCACGTTGATGGCCGTACCTGCGGCGATGTCGCGGTCATACTCCTGCTTGAGCGTGTCGCTGTCATATTCGAGGTGGTTGAAGATATAGAGCGCCCGGTGGCCGGGATCCTCGACAAGGCAGGGACCGACCTCTTCGGAGTGCAGAAGGGTGGTTAGGCCGGGGGCTGCGTCGATCTCGGGTTTGCGCATCTCGGTCCAGCGGCTGACCGGGATCACGCAATCGTCGGAGAACCCGCGCAGCAGAGGCGAGGCGGGCTTCATGTTGCGGTGGCGGAAACAGCCGAAGGCCTTGTGGTCGAGCATGTGTTTCTCGACGCCGTGCAGGTGCTTGATCATCGCCATCCCGCCCCAGCAGACGCCGAAGGTGGATTGCACGTTGGTCTGGGTCCAGTCGAAGACGCGGCACAGCTCGTCCCAATAGGTGACCTCTTCGAAGGCGAGATGCTCGATCGGGGCGCCGGTGATGATCAGCCCGTCGAACTTCTCTCCCGTCGCCTCGACCTCGGCAAAGGGGCGGTAGAAGCTTTCCATGTGCTCGGCCGCGGTGTTGCGCGTCTGGTGTTCGGTCATCCGGATGAGGCTCAGCTCGATCTGCAGCGGCGTGGCGCCGATCAGCCGGGCGAACTGGTTCTCGGTCTGGATCTTCTTGGGCATAAGGTTCAGCAGGCCGATCCGCAGGGGGCGGATATCCTGGCGCGAGGCGTGGTCTTCGCTCATGACCATCACGCCCTCGCGCGTCAGCACGTCATAGGCGGGCAGATCGGCGGGAATTTTGATGGGCATGGCGGGTATGGTCTTTCTGAAGGTCGGTGCGGGAACGGGTTAGATAGGGGATCAGCCGGTGCGCTCAAGGGCCTTGGCGACGAGTTGTTCGAAGTCGCGGTCGGTGCGCAGCGCGGCGACCTCGTCGGCGGAAACGGTAATGCCCCATTTCGCCATCGCCTCGTATCGCGGCTTGCGGTGGGCGAGCGCCTTGGCATAGGTCCAGCGGATGAAGGCATCGGGGTCGACCTCGTCCTCGGCACAGCCTTTCTTGTCAAGGTAGTCGGACCAGACCTGATCGAGGAACTCGGGCTGGTAGCACATCGGTTTCGGCGCCTTGTCGAAGCGGCGGATCAACTCCTCGGTATGGGCCTCGTCGCCCTCGATGCGGATCAGCAGGCAGCGCTCGGAAAGCTCGGTCAGCAGCGGGTCGTTCGGGTCGTCGCCATCGACCCATTCGCAGATCGAGCCGCCGGTATCGCAGATGAAATGCGGATAGGCATAGAGCGCCTGAGCCCGGTCGATGAAATAAGCGGTGTCCTGAAGGGCGGAGACCTCGGCACGGCGGAACTGTTCCTGCCGGCGGCGGAACTCGTCGATGGGCATGCCGCCCTTTTCGGGGTCGCCGGGTTTGCCCAGATAGGCCGAGACCGGCTTGAGATTGTGGAACGAGATGTTCGAGCCGATATAGATCGAGTCGCTCATCAGCAGGTCGCGCAGGAAGGGCACCTTCATCGCGTGCGCCTTGGCGTTGTCGGTAATGAACTCGCCCATGTAGCGGGTGCCGATGCGGTAATCGATCGAGTAGTGAAACCAGTCGCCGGCATCGCGCAGCATGTTCGACAGGTAGGTCTTGCCGAGCCCGGACATGCCGTAGACCAGCACGCGCTTGCGGGGTGCGTTCAACCACTCGTCGGCAGAGGCGTAGATCATGGTGTGGTCCCTTTCTGTCTGGCTTGGTAGCCAGAGCCGGGGCAGGGGTCAAACCACAAAGCGCGTGGAACGCACCCACCCAAAGGAAAACCCCGCCCGAAAGGGGCGGGGTTCTGGAAACTTGCAGGTCTGGCGAGGCTTAGTTGAGCGCCACCCGGACCTTGAGGCCGACGCTGACGGCGTTGTTGTTGGTGAAGCTGCCGACCGGTGTGTCGGGCGTACCGATTTCCGGGAGGGCGTCGCCCAGCCAAGTGTAACGCACACCACCGGAGATATCGATCCGATCGGTGACCTTGTACTTGCCGCCGACCGAGATCGCCGTTTGCCCGTTGGTGGGTGCGAGCGGCGAGACGAGGCTGTCGCTGCCGCCGGCTTCGTAGGAGACTGCGACACTGCCCGAGAACCGTTCGGAGAAGCGGCGACCGACGCCGATCTCGTAGGTCGTGACGCTGTCGAGCTGGGCCAGGTTCGGCACCGGGCTCGGCGGGTTCAGCGTGAAGGCTTCCCAGTCCGCCCAACGGATCGAGCCGAAGACCAGCGTGTTCTTGTTGATGCCCGATTGTGCCGCCAGTTCGAAGGATTGCGGAATTTCGACATTGGTGATGCCGGTGCCGACCGGGGTGCCGGTACCACCCGCAGTCACCGGGATATTCTCGACGGTACCCATGCGCAGGTCGACGGCCGAGTGGTAGGTGCCCGACACGCGAAGGGCGTATTCCGGAATTTCATAGGCCGCACCGATGACGTAGCCGGTGCCGTTGTTGCTTCTGAAGCGGACCGTGTAACCGCTCAGCCCGGCAGCGGCATAGGCCTGGCCGGACAGGCGGATGGTGCCGTCGGCCTTGACGGCGCGCGGGCCACCGTAGACCGAGAAGCGGTCGGTGATCTTGTACTTGAGGATCGCTGTGAGCGAGGCCGTGTCTGCCTTGGCGAACGTGCCGCCCAGGAAGGTCGTGGCGGGGTTGCCGCCATAGACCGTATCCGCGCCATAGGGCTGGTCGGCGATGACCGCGAAGGTCAGCCGATCGCCGAAATCCAACTTCACGGCAGAGCCAAGAACGCCGAAATCGTTCCCGACATTGCCAATGGCATTGCCACCGAAATCGACACCGGTCAGGTCGGGCATGGTGAACCCGTACGAGACTTCGGCGAAGCTGCCTTGTTCGAAGATCTGGTCGATGGGCGTATAGCTGCGGTCGAGGCCGCCTGCCGTGGCGGTGCCTGCACTCAGCGCGAGTACTGCGGCTGTCGAGGTCAATTTTTGCATGTGCTCTCCTCCGGAAATTGAGTTCACGCTACCATCCTCGCGCACTTAATCAATTTTGACGCGGCGTCAGAGATATGTCGGTGCCGTGACGGTGGCCGGCCCGCAACATATTTGTCACGCTTTTTACCCGGAGGAATGTTTTTTTCGCGTCTGGAACCAGAGGTTCAGGTAGTTCGCCCCGAAGATCAGGGCGGCCCCGAGGATCACGAAGACGTCGACCGGCTCCTGGTAGGCAAGCAATCCGATGACCGCGATCAGGGGCAGCCGGAGGAAATCGACCGGCGTGATCAGGGTCGCCGGAGCGATGGAAAGGGCGGTGGTCAGACAGAAATGCGCGGTCAGCCCGCCCAGCGCGATCAGCACCAGCCACGGCACGGAGACGGCAGAGGGCAAGGCGATGTCGCCGTCGAACCCGGCGCAGGCGAGGCCGAAAAACGTCTGGGTCAGCGTCATCCAGAACAGGATGCAGGTCAGCGTTTCGGTTCGGGTCAGGCGTTTGGTGAAAATGATCGAGCCGGCGAACCCGATGGCCGCACCCGCGGCCGAGAGCGTGCCGACATTCAGGGTTTCCGGGCTTGGCCGCGCCACGATCAGGATGCCGATGAAGCCGATGAGCGCCGCGACAATTCGCATGCGCGTCAGCTTCTCTCCAAGCAGCAGGGGCGACAGGACCAGCACCCATAGCGGGGAGGTGAATTCGAGGGCGAAGACCTGGGCGAGGGGGATCAGCGTAATGGCGTAGAACCAGAGGTTCTGCCCCGTGAAATGGCAGATATTCCGGAGAAGCTGGACCTGCGGTTTGCGCAGGCTGACCTGCGTCAGCGTGCCCGCCGCGGGAGCGACGATCATGACGATCAGGAAGCCGACAAGGCTGCGGTACATCATGATTTCGAATGTATCGAGCTCGAAGCTGACGGCCCGCCCGGCCACGGCCATGGTCGAGAACGAAACCACCGCACCCAGCATCCAGAGCGCCGCGCGCAGGACATGCGCGGTATCGGCCTCGGTCGGCCCGTTCGGATCGGGATAGACGGCCATGGCTCAGGCCGGACCTGTCCGGAAACGCTGCAAATCAGGTGGCCCGGAGCAGGGGCAGGGTATCTTCATGGTTCAGCCGGAGTTGCGCCGCAAGGGGCCGGGAAGTATGGCCGCGGCGCCGCCGCGACACGAGTCACTGGCCCGTGCGTAGCAGACGTTTGAACCGGCGCCAATAATCCAGCGCGCCTAAAGCGAGCCCGTGAAAGGGCGAGACGTTGCCCGTGTAGCGGCGGAGGCTCATTCCCACTCGATCGTGCCCGGCGGTTTCGAGGTGATGTCGTAGGTGACGCGGTTGATCCCCTTCACCTCGTTGATGATCCGGGTCGCCGTCTCGCCGAGGAAGTCGTGGCTGAACGGATAGTAATCGGCGGTCATGCCGTCGACGCTGGTCACGGCGCGCAGGGCGCAGGCGTAATCGTATGTCCGCCCGTCGCCCATGACGCCCACGGTGCGCACCGGCAGGATCGCGACGAACGCCTGCCAGATCTCGTCATAGAGCCCGTGCTTGCGGATCTGGTCGATATAGACGGCGTCGGCCTTGCGCAGGATCTCGAGCTTGTCGCGAGTGATTTCGCCGGGGCAGCGGATGGCGAGGCCGGGGCCGGGGAAGGGGTGGCGGCCGATGAAACTTTGCGGCAGGCCCAGTTCCCGGCCAAGCGCGCGCACCTCGTCCTTGAAGAGTTCGCGCAGCGGTTCGACCAGTTTCAGGCCCATCTTCTCCGGCAGGCCGCCCACGTTGTGGTGCGACTTGATCGTCACCGACGGGCCGCCCGAGAAGGAGACCGACTCGATCACGTCCGGATAGAGCGTGCCCTGGGCCAGGAAATCGGCATTCTCGATCTCGTTGGCGTGTTTCTGGAACACGTCGATGAAAAGCCGGCCGATGGTTTTTCTCTTTTGTTCCGGGTCGCTTATGCCCTCAAGCTCACCCAGGAACAGGTCCGACTCGTCGGCATGGATGAGGGGGATGTTGTAGTTGTCGCGGAACATGGTCGTGACCTCTTCGGCCTCGCCCAGCCGGAGGAGACCGTGGTCGACGAAGACGCAGGTGAGCTGGTCGCCGATGGCCTCGTGAATGAGCACGGCGGCGACCGAGCTGTCGACCCCGCCGGAGAGGCCGCAGATCACCCGCCGGTCGCCCACCTGTTCGCGGATCTTGGCGATGGCCTCGTCGCGATAGGCGGCCATCGTCCAGTCGCCGGTGAAACCGGCCAGCTTGACGAAATTGGCATAGAGGGTCTTGCCGTTCGGGGTGTGGTGCACCTCGGGGTGGAACTGGACGGCGAAGAAGTTCCTCTTCGTGTCCGCGGTGATGGCGAAGGGCGCGTAGGGCGAGGTGCCGTAGACCTCGAAGCCCGGCGCGATGGCCGAGACGTGGTCGCCATGGCTCATCCAGACCTGTTCGCGGCTGTCGTCGGAGGCGAACCAGCCGTCGAGCAGAGGCAGCCGCTCATCCGAGGGGGTGACATAGGCGCGGCCGAACTCGGCGGTGCCGTCGCCGCGCTCGACCTTGCCGCCCAGCATCTGCATCATCACCTGCTGGCCGTAGCAGATACCGAGGATCGGGACGCCCAGGTCGAAGACCTTTTGCGGCGGGCGGGGCGACCCTTCGTCTATGACCGAGGCCGGGCCGCCGGAGAAGATCACGGCCTTTGGTGAGAATTCGTCGAGAAACGCATCCGTCACCTGCTGGAACGGATGAATTTCGCAGTAGATGTTGAGTTCGCGCAGGCGGCGGGCGATCAGCTGGGTGACCTGGCTGCCGAAGTCGATGATGAGGAGGCGGTCGTGCGGTGTCTGGCTCATACCTTGCCTAGTATGGCGGGCGGCGCTTGCGCGCAAGACCTGCGTTCGCGCGGAGGTGTCAAACCCGCCTTGACCGCGTTCGGGGTGGAAACGACCGCATCCAACACCTGCGGGTCTGCGCAATTTCGATCGCAGATGTCGGTTTTGGCCGGGCAAAGCCGCAAATCCGCCGTGTGCGACAGATTGTTGAAGATAAAAGCGGGCAAACGGCGCCGTCGCGTGCCGGAGTCGGGACCAAGGAGACCTGTTCAATGAGCGAAGCAGCAGCCCGCAGACGAGGCCGCGGTGGCGGCGGTGCCGCCCGCCGCGCGGAACGCACGGCGGTCAGTATCGAAACCGCCAAGTATATCGAGCGCAACATTCCCCTGTTCGAGGTGCTGAACGAAGAAGCGCTCGACATCATCGAACAGAATGCCGAGACCGTGCTCGAGGAGATCGGCGTCAACTTCGTCGAGAATCCCAAGGCGCTGGAGCGCTGGCGCGAGGCGGGCGCGGATGTCGACGGCGAACGGGTGCGCATTCCGCGCGGCCTGGCGCGGGATCTGATCAAGACCGCCCCCGGCGAATACACCCAGCACGCCCGCAACCCCGAGCGCAGTGTCGTCGTCGGCGGGCGCAACCTTGTCTGCGCCCCGGTCTACGGCCCGCCCTTCGTGCGCGACATGGACCACGGCCGCCGCTATGCGACGATGGAGGATTTCGAGAAGTTCGTGAAGCTGGGCTACATGTCCCGCTGGCTGCACCATTCGGGCGGCACCGTGTGCGAACCCACCGACATTCCGGTGAACAAGCGCCACCTCGACATGCTCAAGGCGCACATGACCCTGTCGGACAAGCCCTTCATGGGCTCGGTCACCGACCCGAGCCGCGCGCAGGACAGCGTGGACATGTGCGGCATCCTCTTCGGTGAGGATTTCGTGCGCGACAACACGGTCATGACCTCGCTGATCAACATCAACTCGCCGATGACCTTCGACGAGGTGATGATGGGCGCGCTGGAAGTCTATGCGCGCAACAACCAGGCCTGCATCATCTCGCCGTTCATCGTCGGCGGTGCGATGGCGCCGGTGTCGGTGGCCGGTACGCTGACCCAGGTTCTGGCCGAGGTGCTGGCCGGGATCGCCTATTCGCAGATCATCCGCCCCGGCGCGCCGGTCATCTTCGGCGCCTTCGTGACCTCGATCGACATGAACAGCGGCGCGCCCACCTTCGGCACGCCCGAGGCCTCGCTCATCACCTATGGTGCAGGGCAACTGGCGCGGCGCTACGGCCTGCCGTTCCGCTCGGCCGGGTCGTTCAACGGCTCGAAACTGCCCGATGCACAGGCGGCCTACGAGTCGGCCAACAGCCTCAACCTCGGGCTTCTGTCGGGCGTCAACTTCATGCTGCACTCCTGCGGCTGGCTGGAAGGGGGGCTTGTCTCCAGCTTCGAGAAGTTCGTGATGGATGCCGACCAGCTTGGCGCGTTGCAGAACATGGCGCGCGGCGTCGACATGACCGAGAACGGCCAGGCGATGGACGCGATCCGCGAGGTCGGACCCGGCGGCCATTACCTTGGTTGCGCCCACACCCAGGCCAATTTCAAGAGATCCTTCTGGCGTTCGGACCTGCTCGACTACAAGCCGTTCGAGCAATGGGCCGAAGAAGGCGAGCGGGACACGATGGCGCTGGCCAACATCAAGGTGAAGCAGACGCTTTCGAACTATCAGCAGCCGGCGCTCGACCCGGCGATCTCGGAAGCGCTCGACGCCTTCGTGACCGAGAAGAAGGCCTCGATGCCCGACGCCTTCTCCTGATCTTTCCGGGCGGCGGCGTGCATCAGGCGCACCTCGCCCAGGATCGCGATCACCACATCGACATGGCGCGCCGGCGAATAGCCGGCGCTGCCGATTCTGCGCATCTGGTTCAACTCGTTCTCGATCTCGAGCAGGGTTTCGAGCACCGCCTCGCTGGCAGGGTGGTGCAGGTCGCCAAGGTGGCGCCGAAGGGTGCGTTCGCGAGAATAGGTGACCACGCCGACGCGTGCGGCCTCGATCAGAAGGGCAGGGCGCCGCAGGTGGGCGAGGTCGGGTACGAAACTGGTCATGGCGGTCTCCGGTCCAGGCAGGTTGACGTTTGGACGGAGCAATCTGGCACAACCCAAACTGGTGTTGCGCCGGCGAGTTGATCACCGAACGGTTGCGTTTCCGTTTGTTTACCAATTCGCAACAAACATGACCGAACCGTTCTTAGTTAACCAACCGGTAACACATGGCGCCTTTACTCGGGCCGGTTCTGCGGATGACCGCAGGCATGGGCCAGGTGTTGCCGACAGATATCAGGAGGAGACGGCATGCCACATGTCTCGCCTTCCGCCGACATCGCGGAACAGTTGCCGTGCTGGGTGCCGAAAGAGGCGCTCGCCTATCTTCTTCACACGGAAACAGGTCAGCCGATCCGTGCGCTGGCACGGGAAGCCGGCGTTCATGCCTCGACCGTGCTGCGGCAGGTGCGGGCCCTGGAAGCACGGCGCGAGGATATCCTCGTCGATCAAGGTCTCAGTCGCCTGGGCCGTCGTGTTCTGGCCGCCGAGGCGAGGGCGGCGCAGGCCGATCCGGTCGTCCCCTCGATGGACGAGCTGTCGCAGGAGGCGCGCCGGGTTCTGCGGTTGCTGTGCGAACCGGGCGCGGTTCTGGCGGTGGCCGCGGAAATGGACAAGGCGGTGGTCGTGGCCGAGAGCGACGATGGCGGCACCGTGCGCCGTCTTGTCGTCGACCACGCCGCGGCCGAGGCGATGGCGCTGGCGGGCTGGATCGCCTGCGATGACCCCGGCCGCGTGTCGCGGTACCGCATTACCCCGACAGGGCGCGACGCGCTCAAGCGGATGGTGGCGGATGCCGAGAATCGCGCCCTGGGGTTCAGCGAGGCCCCGGCGACGTTCGACCACGCCGGCCTGTCACGACACCGGAGTTACGCCGTGCATCCGGCGTCTCGCCCACGCTGCCAGCCAACGGAAACCCCGCTGACCCTGCTGGCCCGCCGTCGTGATCGCAGCGGTCGGAAATTCCTGTCCGACGACCTGGTTCGCGCCGGGGAACGCCTGCGCGAGGATTACGAGATGGCGGATATCGGCAGCCGAAAGACCGAAAGCTGGGACAGGTTCCTGACCCTGGTCGAGGCCGCCAGGTCGGATCATGACGGCGCCACGGCCGCGCGGGCCCGTGTCCTGGGCGCCCTGCGGGATCTCGGGCCGGGCCTGGGCGACGTGGCCCTGCGGTGCTGCTGTCACCTCGAGGGGCTGGAAAGCGCCGAGAAACAGATGGGATGGTCTGCCCGGTCGGGCAAGGTGGTGCTGCGCATCGCCCTGCAGCGGCTGCGGCGTCACTACGACCGGCTGGGTGACGGCGGCGCGCTGATGGGATGACGGCCTGTCACCCGGCGACGATCCACCCGACGGCGAAGGCCACGAGAGCGCAGATCAGCCCGACCAGAACCGTCTCGCCGACCGAACGCCACAACCGTTCGCCGGTCGCGTTCCAGCGCAGCAGGCCGAGGCTGACCAGCGCCAGCCCGGTAGCAGCGACCGAAAAGAGGAACGTTCGGTCGTCGGGCGGCAGCAGGAAATACGGGGTGAGGGGAATCGCTCCGAAAACCACGAAGGACAGGAAGGTCGACAGGCCGCTGATGAGGGGATTGTCCTCTTCCGGGTGCGACATGCCGAACTCGTAAGTCATCATCAGGTCGGCCATGATATCGGGATGGCGCGAGAGGATTCCGGCCGCGGTGTCGGCCTCGCCCGCGGGGATGCCGCGTTGGCGAAGGATCTCGAACAGCTCCATCCTCTCGTGATCGGGGTCGTTGGCGATCTCTTCCAGCTCGCTCTGCCGGCGGGCGCGGTAAAGGTCGTGCTGCGACCGTAGTGACAGGAATTCCCCCAGCCCCATGCTGACCGCGTCGGCGAAGAGATTCGCCAGCCCGAACACCAGCACGGCCAAGCCCCCGACCTGGGCCACGCCATCCGCGGCGGCCCCGGCGAAACCCGCCACGATGGCGAAGGTGGTCACGATTCCGTCATTGCCGCCGTAGACGAGCTGCTTGAGGTGTTCCTGTGTGCGGCCGAGCTTGTGCGCCTCGCGCCGGTGTGCCTGCCAATCCATCGCCCTGCCTGCTGATCCGGGAAACCTATGACCGCCGGTATACGGCGCCTGCCGTGTGGCGCAACCGATCTATGGGCAGGGCAGCAGTGGGAACTCGTTACCGAAGGGCCGCACTGCCCTGTGCCGCCGCAGAACTGGTACATCCCACCGCGATGCATTATGCAGGGGAGGAGGTACCAAACAGTTCGCGGGGGAAATTCCGTGCGTGACATCAAGATCCCACAGCAGCGACATCCCGAAAAGGCCCATCGGCCCGATAATGCCCAGCCGAAAAAGCCGCATTGGATCCGGGTAAAGGCCCCCGACGGCGAGGGCTATCGCGAGACGAAGAGAATCATGCGCGAGCACAAGCTGGTGACGGTCTGCGAAGAGGCGGGCTGTCCCAACGCGGGCGAGTGCTGGAACCAGGGCCACGCCACGATGATGATCATGGGCGACACCTGCACGCGGGCCTGCAGTTTCTGCAACATCGCGACAGGCAAGCCGCCCGAGGCGCTCGACCCGTTCGAGCCCGGGCGCGTGGCCGATGCCGTCCAGAAACTGGGGCTGAACCACGTCGTCGTCACCTCGGTTGACCGCGATGATGTCGATGACGGGGGTGCGGCCCATTTCGCCCAGACGATCCGGGCGATCCGGCACCGCAGCCCCGGCACCACGATCGAGATCCTGACGCCGGACTTCCTGCATTGCGATCCTGCCGTGCTGAAAGTGGTGGTCGACGCGCGGCCGGATGTCTTCAACCACAACCTCGAGACGGTGCCGGGGCTTTACCCCGCGGTGCGGCCAGGGGCGCGGTATTTCCACAGCCTGCGCCTGTTGCAGCGGGTCAAGGAGATGGATCCGACGATCTTTACCAAGTCCGGCATCATGGTCGGCCTGGGCGAGACCCGCGAACAAGTGCGGCAGGTGATGGACGACATGCGCGCGGCGGATGTGGATTTCCTCACCATCGGCCAGTACCTTCAGCCCACGCCCAAGCACCACGCGGTCGACCGGTTCGTCACGCCCGACGAATTCGCGGCCTACGAAAAGGCGGCGTTCGGCAAGGGGTTCCTGATGGTGTCGGCCACGCCGCTCACGCGCTCATCTTATCATGCGGGCGACGATTTCGCCCGGCTCAGCGCCGCACGGCAGGAACGGCTTGGCGCCTGACTGACGCCATGCAGGGCGGCAACTGATCCAATTGCAATGCAAAAGCACCGACGGGGATATCCGGCCGGTGCTTTTCGCGAGATTGCAATCCGTGCTGTGTCGAGTGGCGCTTAGCTGCCCCAGCTCCGCACCGGCCCGCAATCCATGTGAACGAAGTTGCTGCGGGTGTAGCGGCCGACGCCGCCGCCGTGGCAGGCCATCGCCGCGCGGTACATCTGGTTGACCGAGCGCGACCCGAGACGAAGATCCGCCGCCTCGCCCTTGAGGTGACGCGAATTCTTGGCGACACCGCTCGACCGGCTGCGAAGCATCGCGTTGGTCTCGGGGCTGCGGTAGCCCGAGATCAGCATGTAAGGCTCGCTGACATCCAGCATGTTATGCGCCGCCGTCATGATGTCGATGGTGCGAAGGTCGATGTCGATCACGCCGTCCGTGCGCCAGTCGCGCATGAAATAGCTGATCTCCCGGACCGCGTCGCGAATGTACTCGCCCTCGATCCAGTAGATCGTGTCGAGCGTTTCGCCGGTACGGGGGGAGGTCATCCGAATGCGGCGGATATCGCCGGCACCTTTCAGAAAACCTGTTGCGTTTGAAAAGGTGGGCGCCGCCACCACGGTTGTTGCTGCGAATGCACCCAGCAGGGCGCGCCGCGTCATGCTCAACGAGCTAACTTCTGTCATGTGTATGCGCCTGTCCCGTCGCTTACCTGTGTCCTCCGCCTTGTGGCGGCTCTGCCATCCATCCCCAGATGTGCGATTTTTATGACATATTCAGTTTTTGGGAAAAAGGGGGCTAAGGCGAAACTTTTACCGATCAAGGGGTTTCGGCAAAATCTCGCGCAAAATTCCCGCAATGTGCCTAATTTACTCGGTGTGCGCAGCGCAGACGCTGCTCTTGGGAAAAAGGTACATCTCCTGTCAAACTTTTGATTGGACAGAAATTGCCCACAGCGCATGATCAATTACATTAAACACATGAAATTTGCCAAGTCAGGGGAAACGACATGATTCTGAGAACCTTGGGGGCCAGCATCCGGGTAACGGGTTTGGCGATCGCGTTTTCGGCGATCGGGTATAGTGCCTCGGCCGCCGAGGCCGCCATAACCGCGTTCAAGCAGGCCGTGGCCGAGGCCGCGTCGTCGGACCGCGATATCGCGGCGTTCTACCGGTCGAACAAGTTCGGGGCCGTCTGGACCGGAACCACCGAAGAGGATCGCGCCCGCAGGAGTGCGCTGCTCTCCGCGATGAAGACCGCGTCGATGCACGGGCTTCCCGCATCCCGGTACGACACCGACCGGCTTGTCCGCATTCTGTCGGACGTCAATTCGCCGCGGAAACGCGGCATGGCCGAAGTGGAGATGACCAAGGCGTTCATCCAGATCGCGCGTGACATGCAGTCCGGTGCGCTGGACCCGGCCTCGATTGACGACGGGATCAAGCGCAACGGTGTCTACAAGGACGCGAAAACCTACCTGACCGGCCTGACCGAAAGCGGGCATCCGCGCGCCTATTTCCGCACCCTGGTGCCGCAGACGCGGGAATACGCCCGTCTGATGAAGGAAAAGATGCGGCTGGAGCGGCTGATCGAGACCGGCGGCTGGGGCCCGACGGTTCAGGCCGGATCGCTGGAAAAGGGCGATAGCGGGCAGGCCGTGGTGGCCCTGCGCGACCGGTTGATGACGATGGGTTATCTCGGGCGCACGTCGACGATGGTCTATGACAACAATATCGAGAAGGCGGTCCTGAAGTTCCAGTCCGCCCACGGGCTCGAGCCCGACGGCAAGGCCGGGTCGAACACGATCGACGAGATCAACACCTCGCCGGCCACGCGGCTGGCCTCGGTGCTGGTGGCGATGGAACGCGAACGCTGGCTCAACAAGGAGCGGGGCGAGCGCCACATCCTCGTCAACCTGACCGACTTCTCGGCCCGGATCATCGACAACGACATCATCACCTTCGAGACCCGCGCCGTGGTCGGCGCCAATTCGCACGACCGCCGCAGCCCCGAGTTCTCGGACGAGATGGAACACCTGGTCATCAACCCGACATGGAACGTGCCGCGTTCGATCACCGTCAACGAGTACCTGCCCCAGATGCAGCGCAACCCCGGCGCCGCCGGGCATTTGCGGCTCTACGATGGCTCGGGGCGGCAGGTCAGCCGGTCGAGGGTCAACTTCAACGCGTACAACAAGAACAACTTCCCCTTCGACCTCAAGCAGCCGCCGTCGAACAGCAATGCGCTGGGTCTGGTGAAGTTCATGTTCCCCAACAAGTACAACATCTACCTGCACGACACGCCCAGCAAACACCTCTTTGCCCACGCGCGCCGGGCTTACAGCCACGGGTGCATCCGGCTGGCGCAGCCGTTCGAATTCGCCTACGAGATCCTGTCCAAGCAGACGGATGATCCGAAGGGCCTGTTCCACCGGGTTCTCGACACCGGGCAGGAGACGCAGGTCGATCTCGAGACGAAGATTCCCGTTCACATCATCTATCGGACGGCCTTTACCAACGCCAAGGGCGAGCCGCAGTACCGGCAGGACGTCTACGGCCGCGACGCGCGGATCTGGGCGGCGATGATGAATGCGGGCGTGTCCTCGCCGGCAGTCTATGCCGCGGACATGCAGATTCCCGAGCCCGAGTATTTCTCGCAGCCGCAGGTGCGCCAGACCACCCGGCAGAGCCAGCCGCAGACGGTGCAGGTGTCGCAGCCGCGCGCGCAGGTTCGCGTCGTCAACCAGCCGCGGTACCAGGCCCGGTCGCAACCTCAGACATCGCGGGGGTCCAGCCTGAACCTGCGCTCGCGCGATCGGTAGAACCGGCCCTGTTTCCAGGCAGAGATGCCCCCCGCCGCGGCGGGGGGTTTTTCGTTTTCGCCGCGCGGGACCGGCGGCGGCCCGGAAATGACGGAATCCGCGCCTTGCCGTGGCGGAGGGGTTTTACTGGCGCCATATCGCGGCTAAATCTTTGCGGCAGCACGAGGGGAGTCTCATGGGCTATACGATTGAGCAGATTGCGGCCGCGCTGGGAACGCAGGCCGTTGGCGATGCCGGGATAGAGATTGACGGGCTGGCAGAGCCGGCGGATGCCGGGCCGCGCCACCTTGCCCTGGCGATGAAGCCCCAGTTCGCCGACGGGCTGGGCGACGGCCAGGCGCGCGCCGCCATCCTCTGGGGCGACGCGGACTGGCAGGCCCTCGGGCTCGAGGCGGCCATCCTCGCGCCGCGGCCGCGCTATACCATGTCGGGTCTGACGGCGATGCTCGACCCGGGGCAGGGGTGGGACCACGGCATTCACCCCAGCGCGGTGATCCACCCCGACGCACGGCTCGAGAAGGGGGTAAGCGTCGGTCCCTTCAGCGTGATATCGAAAAACGCCTATATCGGTGCAGGCACGGTGATCGGCCCGCAATGCTACGTGGGCACCGGCGCCAGGATCGGCCAGATGAGTCTTCTGCGCGAAGGCGTCAGGATCGGCGCCCGGGTCACCACCGGCGACCGGTTCATCGCCCAGCCCGGGGCGGCCATCGGCGGCGACGGGTTCTCTTTCGTCACGGCCGAAACCTCTGTCGTCGAGAACGTGCGGGAAAGCCTTGGCGACCGGGGCGAGGCGCAGGCCCAGACCTGGACTCGGATCCACAGCCTCGGCGGTGTCGAGATCGGCGACGATGTCGAGATCGGTGCCAACACCACGATCGACTGCGGCACCATTCGCAGCACGCGCATCGGCCGCGGCACCAAGATCGACAACCTCGTGATGATCGGCCACAATGTCGAGATCGGCGAGGATTGCCTGCTCTGCGGCCAGGTCGGTATCGCCGGCTCGGCCCGGATCGGCAACAACGTGGTCATGGGCGGCAAGACCGGCGTCAGCGACAATATCTTCATCGGCGACAACGTGATCACCGGGGGCGGTACGATCGTGCTGGCCAACATCCCGGCCGGCCGTGTCATGCTGGGCTATCCGGCGATGAAAATGGAAACCACCATGGAGGTCTTCAAGGGCTTCCGCCGGCTCAAGCGCCTGTTCTCGGATGTGGCCGAGCTCAAGAAAACGGTTTCCAACCCGCCCGCGAAAGACTAAATCGGGCGCGACATAAGGAAGAGGGCCGGAGCGATGGACATCAAGGACCGCGTCATAAGGATCATTGCCGAGCAGGCCGTGCTCGAACCTTCCGATGTCACGATGGACAGCACGCTGGAAGACCTCGGCATCGACAGTCTCGGGCTGGTCGAGAGCATCTTCGCCATCGAGGAAGAGTTCGACATTTCCATCCCGTTCAACGCCAACGAACCGCAGGAAAGCGATTTCGACATCTCGTCGGTCGCCAGCATCGTTGCGGGTATCGAAAAGCTGGTGGCGGAACAGAAACCGTGAAAAGGGTCGTCATCACGGGCGCCGGAACGATCAATGCGCTCGGGTTCTCGGTGCCCGAAACCCTTGCCGCCATGCGGGAAGGCCGCTGTGGCATCAGCGAGCTGGAGTTTCGCGATGTCGAGCGGCTGGCGATTCGCATCGGCGGGCAGGTGAAGGGCTACGAGCCCGAGGAACGCTTCAACCGGCAGCAGCTTGCGCTGTATGACCGTTTCACGCAGTTCACCCTCGTCGCCGCGCGCGAGGCCATCGCGCAGTCGGGGCTGGAGTTTTCCGGCGAGCTGGCCGCCCGGTCGGGTGTCGTGCTGGGCAATTCCGGTGGCGGGATGACCACGCTCGACGAGAATTACCGCTCGGTCTACGAGGAGGGGAAGAACCGCGTTCACCCCTTCGTCGTGCCCAAGCTGATGAACAACGCCGCCGCCAGCCACGTGTCGATGGAGTTCAACCTCAAGGGGCCGAGCTTTACCGTGTCGACTGCCTGTGCCAGCTCCAACCACGCGATGGCGCAGGCCTTCCAGATGGTGCATGGCGGGCTGACCCCGGTGATGATCACCGGCGGCTCGGAATCGATGCTGTGCTTCGGTGGCGTCAAGGCGTGGGAAGGGCTGCGCGTCATGTCCAAGGATGCCTGCCGCCCGTTCTCGGCCAACCGCAACGGGATGGTGCAGGGCGAAGGGGCCGGGGTGTTCGTCTTCGAGGAGCTGGAGCACGCCAAGGCGCGCGGCGCCGAGATCCTGGCCGAGGTGGCGGGGTTCGCCATGTCCTCGGACGCCTCCGATATCGTCATGCCCTCGAAACAGGGGGCGGCAAGGGCCATTCGCGGCGCACTGCAGGACGCGCGGATCGACGCGACGGATGTGGGCTATATCAATGCCCACGGCACCGGCACGGCGGCCAATGACAAGACCGAGAGTGCCGCGGTGGCGGATGTGTTCGGCGCCCATGCCGACCGGCTGATGATCTCTTCGACCAAATCGATGCATGGCCACCTGATCGGCGGGACCGGGGCGGTCGAACTGCTGGCCTGCATCATGGCGGTGCGCGACGGGATCGTGGCACCGACCATCGGCTATGAAGAGCCCGACCCGGAATGTGCGCTCGACGTCGTGCCCAACGAGGCACGTGAGGCGCATGTCGAGGTGGCGCTGTCCAACGCCTTCGCGTTCGGCGGGCTCAACGCCGTCCTGGCTCTGAAACGGTTTTCCTGAACGACAGCTTTGCCACCGGGCAGAACGAAAAACGCCGCCCCGAAGGGCGGCGCTTGTCATTCCCGTAACCGGCCGCGCCTCAGTTCGGCGCGACCGAGACGTTCTCGTAAGCCTTGGTGAAGCCCGAAAGCGAGGCCTTGATCACGACGCGCTGGTCGGGGGCCTGCGCGGGCACGATCGTCAGCAGCGCCTCGCTGCCGGCCTTCAACTGGTCGATGTCGGCCTGGGTAAAGCCGATACGGGCAAAGCAGCCGACCATCGAGCAGAAGGAATAGTTGTAGGCCTTCGCCTGGCCGCTATCCACGGCGATCTTCAGACCCTGCGGCAGCAGTGTGCCCAGCGGCACGACGATGGTGGCGCCGGCCACGGCCTGGCTGTCGTCGGGCAGCTTGAAAAGGCTGAACTCGGCCACCGGGTTGCCGGCATCCTCGCGCAGAAGCTGGTACATCTGGCAGGGGTCTTCCTCGGCCTCGCTGCGGAAGCACTGAAGCTGCCAGTCGCCGTAGGTTTCCTTGACGTAGGACGGATCTTCCTGAACCTCCTGACCCATGTCGAGCGTGTTGGCGTCGGCGGCGCCTTCCTCGCTCTGGCCTTCGGTGTCGGCCTGGGCTTCCGTGTCGGTCTGGGTTTCGGCTTCGGCCTCGGTCGTGGTGTCGGATGTCGTATCATCCTGCGCCATGGCGACGGAACCGGCCGCCAGAAGCGCAATGACCGGCAGGGTGAAAAGAAATCTGGACATGAAATCCCCGTTTTGGTGATCAGTGTTTTGTCGTCGCTCCCGACTCCGGGAACGGGCTGAGGAGATAAAATCGTACCGGTCGGCAGGTTTCAAGGCTTTCCGCCGCACACATGCCGCCGCCTCCCATAAAAAAGGAAAAGAGACCTTTCGGTCTCTTCCCCTGTTTCTCCCTGCCGGACTGGCCGACTTAGTTATTGAGCGAACGCTATGACAGTTACCGCAACCCGTCAACAGGAATGGTTCAAAATTTTTGATGGCACTGTTAAGGGCGGAAAATGGGCCCGGATTCCGGGGGCTGAGTCGGGCCCCGAAAGGTCGAAAAAAGGCCGCACCGAAACGGCGCGGCCAGTCTGACAGGGAGGAAGTCGCCCCGGCACCAAGAGGACATGAGGCCCAGGGCAGATTGAAGGTGCCAGACAATGATTAACTTAGTATGTTCAGATCGTGGAAAAGTTGGGACGGGGGTCTAATAAGTTGGAAAACAAGGTTTTTATCGGTGGTGGCGGCGAAGGGTACGGCGATGCGCAGGGGCTCACGCTGAAGTATGCCAACCGCCACGGTCTGATCGCCGGGGCGACGGGTACGGGCAAGACGGTGACCCTCCAGATCCTGGCCGAAGGGTTCTCCGCCGCGGGGGTGCCGGTTTTCCTGTCGGACGTGAAGGGCGACCTGTCGGGGCTTGCCGCCTCCGGCAGTGCCGAATTCAAGCTCCATGACGCCTTCACCAAGCGCGCCTCAACCATAGGTTTCAACGACTACCGATACGAGGCCTTTCCCGTCACGTTCTGGGACCTGTTCGGAGAGCAGGGACACCCCGTTCGCACCACCGTCGCCGAGATGGGCCCGCTCCTGTTTTCCCGCCTCCTGCAGCTGACCGAGGCGCAGGAGGGGATCATGAACATCGCCTTCCGCGTGGCCGACGAGGAGGGGATGCCGCTGCTCGATCTCAAGGACCTTCAGGCGCTGCTGGTCTGGGTCGGCGAGAACCGCGACGAGCTATCGCTGCGCTATGGCAACGTCTCGACCCAGTCGGTGGGCGCCATCCAGCGCGCGCTGCTGGTGCTCGAGAACCAGGGCGGCGCCGGTTTCTTCGGCGAACCGGCGCTCGACCTGGCCGACCTGATGACCACGGCCGCCGATGGCCGGGGACAGGTCAACATCCTCGCCGCCGACAAGCTGATGGGCGCGCCGCGGCTCTACGCGACCTTCCTGCTGTGGCTCCTCTCCGAGCTCTTCGAGACGCTGCCCGAGGTGGGCGACCCCGACAAGCCGAAGCTGGTCTTCTTCTTCGACGAGGCGCATCTGCTGTTCGACGACGCGCCCAAGGCGCTGGTCGACAAGGTCGAACAGGTGGCCCGGCTGATCCGGTCCAAGGGCGTGGGCGTCTATTTCGTGACGCAGAACCCCGACGACATCCCCGAGGATATCCTCGGCCAACTCGGCAACCGCTTCCAGCATGCCCTCCGCGCCTTCACCGCCCGCGACCGCAAGGCGTTGCAGCGGGCCTCGGAAACCTACCGGCCCAACCCTCGCTTCGAGACGGTCGACGCGATCCGCGACGTGGGCGTGGGCGAGGCGGTGACCTCGATGCTGGAAGACAAGGGCGTGCCGGGCATCGTCGAGCGCACCCTGATCCGCCCGCCATCCTCGAAGCTCGGGCCGGCCAGCGCCGCCGAGCGCGAGGCGGCCATGGCGGCCTCGCCGGTCAGGGGGAAGTATGACGAGCTGCTCGACCGGATGTCGGCCTACGAGATCCTCGCCGCCCGGGCGGAGAAGGCCGCCAAACAGGCCGAAGCCGCCGAAGAGGCGGTGGAGGAGATGCCCCCCGCCGAACGGGAGTTCAACGCGGGCCGCCGCTATTCCGGCTCCCGCGTGCCGCGCTCGACCAGCCGCGAGGATCGCAGTTTCGGCCGGAAGTTCGGCGATGCCATGTCGGACGCGGTGATCAAGGAAATGAAGGGCACCACGGGCCGCCGCATCGTGCGCGGCATTCTCGGCGGGCTGTTCAAGGGGCGCTAGGGGCGGATATCCCGCAACCCGTTTAGCAGCGTGTCATAGAAGGCCTCCGCCTTGCGGATGCGCCCGGCGGGCAGGCGCTTCGCCTCGATCCGGATCAGCACCTCGACCCCCAGCATGAAGGGCAGCCAGATGTTGCGCTCGACCTCGTTCAGAGCGAAGGCCCCGGCAAAGGCGTCGATACCCCGGGCATCGACCCCGAACCGCGCCTCTCCCGAAGGGATCAGCCCGCGCCGCGCCATATGCGACAGGAAGCGCGCCATGTCCTTGTAGATCGGCAGCTTGGCTGATCCACCGGTGTCGATCCCCTTCAGGCGCGGCCCGACAGCCAACAGGTTGTTGGGATGAAAATCGCCATGGCTGATCGCCACCCGCCAGCGACCCGCCTCATGCGGGGCTGAAATGCGCTGCAGCTCGGCCAGCACCGCCTCTTCGGCCCGGCGCAGCCCCCCGTTTCGCTGCCGCGCCATTCCGCGCCCGATCCGCTTGAACCACCCGTCGAGCCGCACCTCCGTCAGCTCTTCACTGGGGGCGGTATACTTGCGCAGCCACGCCGCGGCCGGGGGCAGGAAATCGGCCCGATGCGCCCCGCCGGTCGCCCGGATCACCTCCATCAGCGGCTGGCCCGGCACCCGTTCCACCACCACGAGCCCCAGGTCCGGCACATGCGCTAGCGGCCTGTTCACTTGGAAATCGCCCTCGGACATGTAGCGCTCGGTGCGCTGCAACTCGGCCCAGTCCCGCGTCGCATACTCCTCGGCATGTTCGATGTAGAACCGGAAGATCGCCGGGCGCTTCCCGAAGCGGCCCGACAGGATCGCGCGCTTGCCCGGCACCAGCCGAAGCACCTCCTCCAGCGCCGCGCCCGCCAGCCGTACGTCCTTCGCGGCCAACGCCTCGAACGACTGCACGAGCGCCATCATCGCGTCCATGTCAGGCAGGGGGGAAGAGCCGCGCGTTTTCGCCATGGCCGCCACAATTCCGCATGCCTCTTGGGGCGTCAACCGAATTGAACCCGGATCGCCCCCCGTCTATGGTGACGCCAAATCCGGCAAGACTTGCGAGGCGCCCATGACCGACACCCCCGTTTCCGAAATGTCCTTCGAGGAGGCCATGAAAGAGCTCGAACAGGTGGTCAGCAAGCTGGAGCGAGGCGACGTGGCGCTGGAGGATTCCATCAAGCTCTACGAGCGCGGCGCGGACCTCAAGAAACGCTGCGAGACAAAGCTCAAGGAAGCCGAGGAGAAGGTCGCCGCCATCACGCTCGACGGTGAGGGCAACCCGACCGGCACGACACCCGTCGAAAACTTGTGAGCACCGATCTGGAAGACCGGCTCGCCGGGCTGCGCACCTCGGTCGAGGCGCATCTGGCCGATGTGCTGGCGCCGTTCGGCGAGGGCCCGGTGGCACTGGCGATGCGCTACGCGGTGCGCGGCGGCAAGCGGGTGCGCGCGGCGCTGGTGATGGAGGGCGCGCGGCTGCACGGCGTGTCCGATGCCCGGTCGATCTGGCCCGCCTGTGCGATCGAGGCCATGCATGCCTACAGCCTTGTCCACGACGACCTGCCCTGCATGGACGATGACGACCTGCGCCGGGGCCAGCCCACGGTGCACGTGAAATGGGACGAGGCCACCGCCGTTCTGACCGGTGACGCGCTGCAATCGCTGGCCTTCGAGCTGGCGGCCCACCCGGACGGGGCAGAGACGGCCGAGGCCCGCGCCGACCTCGCCCTGACGCTGGCCCGCGCCGCGGGCGGGCAGGGGATGGTGCTGGGCCAGGCCCTCGACATCGCCGCCGAAACCGCCGCGGCGCCGCTGACCCTCGAAGACATCACGGCCCTGCAAGCCGGCAAGACCGGCGCGCTCATCGGCTGGGCCGCCACCGCCGGGCCGCGCATGGCGGGCGCCGATACCGGACCGCTCGAGCGTTACGCCGCGGCCCTCGGCCTCGCCTTCCAGATCCAGGACGACGTGATCGACGTCACCGGCGATGCCTCCGCCGCGGGCAAGGCCGTGGGCAAGGACGAAGCCGCCGGCAAGGCGACCTTCGTGTCGCTTCTGGGCCTCGATGCCGCCCGCGCCCGCGCCGCAGCCCTTGTAGAAGAGGCTTGCGAGGCCATATCTTGCCATGGTCAGGAGGCCGAGCGCTTGCGGCAGCTGGCGCGCTTCGTTATCTCACGCCAGACCTGACGGAAGCGACGAGCCAGAGAGGGGACCCCCCGTGTCAGACCGCCCGAATACACCCCTGCTGGACCAGGTGAAAACGCCCGCCGACATGAAGCGGTTCAGCGATGCGCAGCTCGTGCAGCTGGCCGACGAGCTGCGGCAGGAAACCATCTCCGCCGTCTCCGAAACCGGCGGCCATCTCGGCGCGGGTCTGGGCGTGGTCGAACTGACCGTCGCGCTGCACCATGTCTTCGACACGCCGCGCGACAAGCTGATCTGGGACGTCTCGCACCAGTGCTACCCGCACAAGATCCTCACCGGCCGCCGCGACCGCATCCGCACGATCCGCCAGAAGGACGGGCTCTCGGGCTTCACCAAGCGCACCGAGTCGCCCTATGACCCGTTCGGCGCCGCCCACAGCTCCACCTCGATCAGCGCGGCGCTCGGCTTTGCCGTGGCGCGCGACCTGGGCGGCGTGTGCGACACCGGCCATGGCGATGCCATCGCGGTGATCGGCGACGGCGCGATGAGTGCCGGCATGGCCTTCGAGGCGATGAACAACGCAGGCCACCTCAAGAAGCGCCTGATCGTCATCCTCAACGACAACGAGATGTCGATCGCCCCGCCGGTGGGCGCGCTCTCCTCCTACCTGTCGCGGCTCTACGCCGGCGAGCCGTTCCAGGAATTCAAGGCGGCCGCCAAGGGGGCCGTGTCCCTCCTGCCCATGCCCTTCCAGGAAGGCGCGCGCCGGGCCAAGGAGATGCTCAAGGGCATGACCGTGGGCGGCACGCTTTTCGAGGAGCTGGGCTTTTCCTATGTCGGCCCCATCGACGGCCATGACATTCACCAGCTTCTGCCCGTCCTGCGCACCGTGCGGCAGCGGGCGACCGGCCCGATCCTGATCCACGCGATCACCCGGAAGGGCAAGGGCTATGCCCCCGCCGAACAGTCAAGCGACGCGGGTCATGCCCGGGCCAAGTTCGACGTGGTGACCGGCGAGCAGCAGAAGAAGCCCTCGAACGCGCCGAGCTATACCAAGGTCTTCGCCAACGCCCTGCTGGAGCATGCGGCACAGGATGACCGGGTCTGCGCCATCACCGCCGCCATGCCCGACGGCACCGGGCTCGACCTCTTCGAGAAACGCTATCCCAGCCGCTGCTTCGACGTGGGTATTGCCGAACAACACGCGGTGACCTTCGCGGGCGGGCTTGCGGCGGGGGGCATGAAACCCTTCGCGGCGCTTTATTCCACCTTCCTGCAGCGCGGCTACGACCAGGTCGTGCATGACATCGCCATCCAGAACCTGCCGGTCCGCTTCGCCATCGACCGTGCCGGGCTTGTCGGCGCCGACGGCCCGACCCATGCTGGCGCCTTCGACGTGGCCTACCTTGCCTGCCTGCCGAATTTCACCGTGATGGCGGCGGCCGACGAGGCCGAGCTTGTCCACATGGTCGCCACCGCCGTGGCGCATGACAGCGGGCCCATCGCCTTCCGCTACCCGCGGGGCGAGGGGCAGGGGGTCACCATGCCCGAACGCGGCGAAGTGCTGGAAATCGGCAAGGGCCGGATCGTGAGCGAGGGCGCCCGCGTCGCCATCCTCTCCTTTGGCACACGGCTGGGCGAGGTGCGCAAGGCCCGCGAGGCGCTGATGCAGCGCGGGATCGAACCCACCATCGCAGACGCCCGCTTCGCCAAGCCCCTCGATACCGACCTGATCCTCGATATCGCCGCCCGGCACGAGGCGCTGATCACCATCGAGGAGGGCTCGGTCGGCGGCTTCGGCAGCCACGTGGCCCAGCTACTGGCCGAGAACGGCGTCTTCGACCATGGCCTGAAGTTCCGCTCCATGGTCCTGCCCGACGTCTTCATCGACCAGTCGAGCCCCGACGACATGTACGCCACCGCGAAACTCAGTGCGGCGCATATCGAGGCCAAGGTGCTCGACGTCCTGGGCGTGACCGACCTCAAGGACAAGCGCGCCTGAACTCCCAAGAAACGCGAAAGGCCGGGAAAAACCCCGGCCCTTCTTCTTGGTCCCAATATCCCGGGGGTTTGGGGGCTGGCCCCCAATCCGCCCGATGCCATCAAGCGCGACGCCGCCGACGCCCACCCCGGCCACGGCCTTCCGCTTCTTCGCCCGGCTTCGGCGGGGCCTTGTTGAACCGAATCCACTCGCCGCCATGCGGGTCGTTGTTGGTCAGGAAGTTGGCGGCGCGGATCGCCTCCATCTCCTTGCCCGCTTTGGGCTTGGTCGAGCCGAGACCGAAGAGCTGGCAGAACGTCTCGTCTTCCATGTCCTCGGGCAGCACGATGCCGAGAGCGGCGACCTCGGCCTTCTTGGCGTCGATCTCCGACTGTTTCACCGGCAGCGCGATCGGGTTCATGATCGCGCTGGTCATGCCCGCGCCCATCGCCATCGGCAGGAAGGCGTTGTTGATGCCGTGCCGGTTGGGCAGGCCGAAGGAAATGTTCGAGGCGCCACAGGTCGTATTCACGCCCAGCTCGTCGCGCAGGCGGCGGACGAGGGTGAAGACCTGCTGACCGGCGGTCGCCATGGCGCCGATCGGCATTACCAGCGGGTCGACCACGATGTCATGGGCCGGAATGCCGAAATCGGCCGCGCGTTCCACGATCTTCTTCGCCACGGCAAACCGCACGTCGGGATCTTCCGAAATGCCGGTATCGTCGTTCGAGATGGCCACGACCGGCACGTTGTATTTCTTGACCAGCGGCAGCACCAGTTCCAGCCGCTCTTCCTCGCCCGTGACCGAGTTCAGCAGCGGGCGGCCATGCGCGGCGGCCAGCCCGGCCTCGAGCGCGCCGGGCACCGAGCTGTCGATGCAGAGCGGCACATCCACCAGCCCCTGCACCAGCTCGACCACCTTGGTCATCAGCGGCGGCTCGGTCTGGTTCGGATCGGGGTTCGAGTTGTAGACCACGCCCGCGTTGATATCGAGCACGTTGGCGCCGGCAGCGACCTGCGCCAGCGCATCCGATTCCACGGTCGAGAAATCGCCCGCTTCCAGCTCGGCGGCCAGCTTCTTGCGCCCCGTGGGGTTGATCCGCTCGCCGATCACGCAGAACGGTTCATCGAAGCCGATGATGGCGGTTTTGGTTTTGCTCTCGACGATGGTACGGGTCATTTTCGATCCTTCAGGAGGCGTTTGCGGGTTTGGTGGCGTCGCCACCGTTCTCGATCGCCCATGTGGCGTTCGTCTTGATGCCGCCCAGCGGGAAGAAGTGGACGTTGGTGATGTTGAAATCGGGGTTGGCCTCGCGATGCGTGGCCAGGTCGCGCAGCACCTCGTGCGGCTCGTAGGGCAGCAGCAGTTTCGAGACATCCATCGCGCGCTTCTGCAGCACCTTCAGCGAGGGGCCGACACCGCAGGCGATGGCGAACTTGATCAGCGTCTGCAGCTTGGCCGGCCCGGCGATGCCGATATGGATCGGCAGGGTGACACCGGCGGCGGACAGGCGGTTGGCCCATTCGATCATCGGTTTGGCGTCGAAGGCGAACTGCGTGGCGATGGCCATCTCGGCATCGGTCCGCTCCGAGAATTTCTGCTTCCACTGCAGCGCCTCGTCGACGGTCGCGGTGCCGCCATTGGGGTCGATGTCGCGGTTGCCCTCGGGGTGGCCGGCCACGTGCAGGCGCTTGAAGCCCGCCTTGTCGAATTCGCCCGATTCCATCAGCTGCATCGAGCTGTGGAAATCGCCATGCGGCTGGGCCACGCCACCGGCCAGCAGCAGCGCCTGCTCGACCCCGGCCTCGCCGTTGTAGCGGGCGATCCAGTCGGCCAGCGTCGCCTTGTCCTTGATGATCCGCGCCGGGAAGTGCGGCATCACCGGGTAACCCTCGTCGGCCAGCCGCTTGGCGGTGGCGACCATGTCGTTGATCGGCGTGCCCTCGATATGGGCGATGTAGACGCGCGTGCCCTCGGGCAGCAGGTCGCGGAAATTCTCGACCTTTTCGGCGGTGCGGGGCATCACCTCGATCGAGTAGCCTTGCAGAACCGCCTCGAGCCGGCCATCGGCCACCGCGGCAGGTTTCTCACGCTTCTTGAAGTTCAACAAAGCCATCACGGCCTCCCATAGCGCAGGTTTCGGGCTCATGCCCAGCCTTCATTGGCGATCAGGGCCTTGATACGCTCCTGATCATACTCCGCGTCCAGCCGGGCCGCCTCGGCCTCGGCAACGTCCGCCGCCTCTCCCTCCACCAAGTAGGGCGCAGCCTTGCGCCATTCCGCCAGATAGGTGTCGGTGTCCGACGCCCCCACCTTCATCGCGGCGCGGTCGATCGCCTGCTCGAAACGCTCGGGCAGTTGCTTTTTCGCGCCGCGGCGACCCTTTCCGACGATCACTTGCGCCGGAATATCCCGCCAGTAGACGATGGTGACATCAACCATGACTGATTCCTCGTTTTCAGTGGCCTCTCTCTAAAGCAGCACGGGCCACCGGCAGGGTCGATTTTCGACAGAACGCGCGCATACTGCGACAGTCTGACACTAGCGCCGCGGCGCGGGCCTTGCCACCAGGGCTAACCGGAAAAACTTTCATATTCATAATGTGAAACGCCAAACGCTTGCGCGAGGCGTCGCAAGAGCCTACCTTTGATTCAACTCGAAATGGAGGGCGTAGGAATATGACGCCCAAGCGTCCCGTAAGTGCGGGCGCGATCCCGAAAGCGGTAGAGAGCCCCGCACTGACCCGGCCCGATGCGCCGCCGCTCTATGCGGCGTTGGATCTGGGCACCAACAGCTGTCGAATGCTGATTGCCCGTCCGAAGGGTGGCCAGTTTTCGGTCGTAGACAGCTTTTCCAAATCTGTTCAGCTCGGCTCGGGTCTCGAGAAAACCGGGCGGCTTTCGCGCGCCTCGATCTATCGCACCATCCAGGCGCTTCGGGTCTGCCAGCAGAAGCTCAAGCGCAACAAGGTGGTCAAGATGCGCCTCGTCGCGACAGAGGCCTGCCGCCGCGCCGCCAACGGGCGCGAGTTCATGGACCGGGTGCATCGCGAAACCGGCCTCCGGCTCGAGATCATCGAACCCCAGCAGGAGGCCCAGCTTGCCGTCGTCTCCTGCGCGCCGCTGGTCAGCCCGAAGACCGAGCAGCTTCTGGTGGTGGATATCGGCGGCGGCTCGACCGAGCTGGTCTGGATCGACCTGACCGACGTGCCGCCGCAGGGCCGGGCGCGGGCGATCATGCGGATGCATGGCGGCTTCGACCTGCCCGACGATGGCGGGCCGCGGGCGCGGGTCGTCGACTGGATCAGCGTACCGCTCGGCGTCGCCACGCTGCGTGACCAGTTCCGCGATGTGGAAGACGACAGCGCCCGCTTCGCGCTGATGAGCTGGTTTTTCGAAGAGAACCTCGCCGAGTTCGCGCCCTACAAGGACGAACCGCCGCGCGAGGGGTTCCAGATCGTCGGCACCTCCGGCACCGTCACCACCGTCGCCGCCAGCCACCTCGGCCTCAAGCGTTATGACCGCAACAAGGTCGACGGGCTGCGCATGACCTCCGACGAAATCGACAAGGTGATCCGCACCTATCTCGCCCTCGGCCCCGCCGGGCGGCGCCGCGACCCGCGCATCGGCATCGACCGGCAGGCGCTGATCATGTCGGGCGCGGCGATCCTTCAGGCGCTCCTGCGCTGCTGGCCCACCGACCGGCTTTCTGTCGCCGATCGCGGCCTGCGCGAGGGCATACTCTACGCACTCATGTCATCCGACGGGGTGCTCGAAGATACGGACACATGATGGCCAAGAAACCGGACGGAAAGAACACCTCGGGGCGCGGACAGCGCGATCTGACGGTCAAGGTGAAGACCGCGCGGGGGCGCAAGTCGTCCTCGACCCGCTGGCTGCAGCGGCAGCTGAACGACCCTTACGTGAAACGGGCGCAGGCCGAGGGCTATCGCGGCCGCGCGGCCTTCAAGATCATGGAGCTCGACGACAAGTTCCGCTTCCTCGTTCCCGGCGCACGGGTGGTCGACCTCGGCTGCGCCCCCGGCGGCTGGTGCCAGGTGGCGGTGCCGCGCGTCAATGCCTTGGGCGACAGGTCGGGCAAGGCGCAGGGTTTCATCCTCGGCGTCGACCTCCAGGAGGTCGAGCCCATCGCCGGGGTCGAGCTGCACCAGCTCGATTTCATGGACGAAGGCGCCGACGACAAGGTCAAGGAATGGCTGGGCGGCAAGGCCGATGTCGTCATGTCCGACATGGCCGCCGCCAGTTCCGGGCACAAGCAGACCGACCATTTGCGCATTATCGCGCTCTGCGAGGCCGCGGCCTATCTCGCCTTCGACGTGCTGGAGGAGGGCGGCACCTTCGTGTCGAAAGTGCTGGCCGGTGGGGCGGAGGGCGAGCTGCAGAAACTGCTCAAGCAACGCTTCACCAAGGTCGCCAACGTCAAGCCGCCGGCGTCGCGTTCGGACAGTTCCGAGAAATTCGTCGTGGCCACCGGATACCGTGGCGCGCCCGAGTAGAGCCTAGTTTCGCGCCGCCAGGGTCTCCGCTGCGCGTTTGGCGAAGGCGGCGCTGTCTTCCTGCGCGCTGTCTTTCGTCAGCCGCGTCTCACGGCGCTGCGCGGCAAGGTTGTCCTGCCGGATTAGTTCGAACAGCCTCGCGTGGCGGGACAAGGACGGCGGAAGGGGCAGCGGGGCAGGGCGCATCAGGCGAATCTCCGGGCACTCGTACGGGTGTACTCTAGCGGGGATTAAGATCCGATTGAGGCGGAAATTGCCCGAAACGAGGGGTATTGCGTGACCTCGGACGCTAAAGCGACAACACCAGTGCTAGCGACAGCAGGGTCAGTGCGCTTGTGCCCACGATGATCTGCGCGATCCGGTCGGCGCGCACATCATAGAGCAACGCCATGCTGAAGGCCATCGCCCCGGCGGGGCCGGCCGCGGCGAGGATGAATTGCTGGCTTTGCGGCGTCCAGCCGGGCGACAGGGTCGCATACGCGCCCCAGACGAGCGCCGGAAAGGCAAGCATCTTGATCGCGCCGACGGTCAGCACCACGGGATCGGCCGACATGCGCGTCTTGGACAGCACTACGCCCAGGGCAAACAGCGCGATCGGCGGGGCGGCGGCGCCGTTGAAGTCGATGAACGTGTCGACTGGCCCGGGCATCTCCACCTGTGCCAGCCCGGCGACGAGCCCCGCCAGGATGGCCACGATCAGCGGCATGCGCACCAGCTTTCCCGCGATCACGCCCGGGCGCCAGGCCGTGCTGCCGTAAAGTTCCAGGAATATCAGCGACCCCGCAAACAGGAACAGCACGTCCAGCACGATGACCGACACGACCGGGCCCACCCCATCCGCGCCATAAACAAGCTGAGAAATCGGCAGGATGTACATGACAGTATTGGAGAAAACCGCGCAGACCCCCAGCAGGACCGCCTCGGTGACCCCGCAGGCAAACAGCTTGCGGGCGGCGACATACACGACCGTGAACACGACCGCCTCGGCCAGCGCGTAGATCAGCAGCTTGTCCCAGACGAACGCGCCGAAATCGGACCGGGCCAGAAGGCCGAACACCAGCACCGGCATCGGGATCGACATGGCGAAGCGGTTGATGATGCGCGCGTTTTCCTCGGTCGCGCGCCCTGAACGGCCCAGCAGGTAGCCGATGATCGCAATCGCGAAAATCGGCAGGATCGGGTCGGTCAGAACCTTGATAATGCTGGACAATCGCGCGCTCCTTTGGGCCATCAATAGAGCAGTTGTCAGGGAATGCAAACGCCCTGCCGCATCGTGGCGCGCCCAGCTTGATACACCGGGCCTGACCCGGTATGCCCGACATGACGACAGGGCGAGGCCGTTCCCGGCATGCGCCGGCCCGGAAAGGAAAGCCATGGACAGGCTGCGGCGAGAAAAGAAAGCATGGGCGGGCGCCACGACGAGCCGCAGATCGCGCGGCTCGGCTTATTGTTTGAAACGTATATATTTGCGTAATTTCAGAAGTTTATCTGTCGCACCTGAGGTAAACTCATGACCCCTGGCGCCCGCGTCGCCGCCGCCATTTCGGTGCTGGACCAGGTGCTCGAGGGCACCCCTGCCGAGCAAAGCCTCACCCGCTGGGCCCGGGGCGCGCGCTACGCCGGCTCCAAGGACCGCGCCGCCGTGCGCGACCACGTCTACCAGGCATTGCGCTGCCTGCGATCCTATTCATGCCTCGGCGGGGGGCGCAGCGGTCGGGGCGTGATGATCGGCGCGTTGCGGGCGGCCGGATCCGATCCCGATGAAATCTTCACCGGAGAGGGCCACGCCCCGGAACGGCTGAGCGAGGCGGAACGTCAAGGCGGCGCCCGCCCCGAGGCGGAGGGCGACCGCCTCGATCTGCCCGACTGGCTGGTCACCGCCTTCCAGGACAGCCTCGGCGACGCGGCCGAGGCCACGGCGCTCGCCCTCCGCTCGCGCGCGCCCGTCGTCCTTAGGGTCAACCAACGCCTCAAGACACGGCCGGAAGCCATTGATATATTGGAAAATGACGGGATCCACGCCGAAGGTCTCGATATCGCCCCGACCGCCATTGTCGTCAGGGAAGGTGCCCGCCGCATTGCCGGGTCTGCCGCCTATCGCGACGGCATCGTCGAGCTTCAGGACGGCAGCAGCCAGGCCGCAATGCACGCTCTCGCCGTCGCGCCCGGCAGCAGGGTCCTCGACTATTGCGCCGGCGGTGGCGGAAAAATCCTCGCGCTCGCCGCGGCGACCGACGGCACCTGGTATGCGCATGACGCCGACCCGGCCCGCATGAAGGATCTCCCCGCACGGGCCGCCCGGGCGGGGGCGACCGTTACGTGCCTGTCCACTCGCGACGTCGCCGCCGAGGCGCCCTACGATCTCGTTCTGTGTGACGTGCCCTGTTCCGGCAGCGGCACGTGGCGGCGCGCGCCCGATGCGAAGTGGCGCCTCGGTCCGGACAGGCTCGCCACCCTGATCGGGCTGCAGGCCGACATCCTGCAACAGGCGGCAGGCCTGGTCAGACCGGGCGGCGTTCTCGCCTACTCGACCTGTTCCATCCTGCGTGAGGAGAACGAAGCACAGATCGAGAAATTTGCCGAGAAAACAGACGGATGGAAGGCAGAATTCACGAAAAGGTGGCCGGTGTCCGACGCGGGAGACGGCTTTTTCCTCGCCGCGTTCCGTGCGCCGGGTTGACACATGTCGCAACCTTGACGTGCAGATCGCGCCGCCGTTAAATCATGCTTAATCTTTTTCGGAAAAACAGGACGTATCGCTGTTTTTCATTCGGGGCACGGTTTTGCACTTCGACACGGCTCAAGAGTCTTCCATTCATCGCGCAGTGGCACAGCTGCGGCCCCGCGGAAAGGCCATCCTCGGCGCAGCCCTGCTGTTCGCCGCCGCGGGGCAGCTGGCAGGGGGCGGGCTGGCCCGCCTGACATTCATCCTTACATCGGTGCTGCTCGCCCTGGCGGCGGTCTGGATCTACGTGATGGTCCGGCGCACCGACAGGGCAGACCGCGCGGCCGTGCGGCACGCGACCGCCCTCGCGGGCAACGATCCGGTGCCGGTTGCGCTCACCGGGCCCGATCTGGTGCTTCTCTATGTCAACCCGTCCGCGCTCGCGACCTTCGGGGAGGAGGGCGACACCACCCTGACCGGGCTTCTGGATGCCGAGTTCGCGAATGCCTCGGCCTTCCTGTTCGACCTGGAACACGACGCCCGCATGCGCGGCGCGGCCCTTCGGGTGGTGGACAGGCCCGACGGGCGGCTGTCGATTACGGTTCACCGGGCGGGCGGCGAGCGATGCCTCTGGCGCATCGACCGCAGTCCGGTTCACGATGGCGCGGCGGTTCAGGGCGGCGACGTTCCGGTCATTCGCCTTGGCGCGGGCGGCGAGATGCTCGGCTTCAACGACGCGGCGAGAAAACTCCTGGGCCCGCATGCCGAGGAGGGCGAGACCCTTTGCCCCCCGGACGACCTGCGCGCCGGCCATATCAGCCGGATCGTCACCAGGGACGGGGCGGCCGAATGCCTCGTGGCCGACTGGCCGCGCGAGGACGGCACCCGCGATGTCTACCTTTTCCCCGCAACCGCCTCGGCGGAAACGGCGCCGGACGGGTGGGCCTTCTTCGATTCCTTGCCGGTGCCGCTGCTCAAGCTCTCGCGGGACGGTAGGCTCCTGCTGTCGAACCGCCGGTCCCGCGCGCTGCTCGGTATCGACAGCGCCGAGGGGCGGCGCCTGACGGACGTGATGGAAAGCCCGGGCCGGCCGCTGCCGGAATGGCTCGATGACGCGGTCGCGGGTCGCGGGACGGTACAGGCCGAAACCATGCGTGTCCGGCGCGAAGACCGGGAAGTGTTCGTGCAGGTGGCACTGACCCCGGCACTCGACGAGGGCGAGGCGGTTCTGGTCGCGGTGCTGCAAGACGCCACCAAGTTCAAGTCGCTCGAGGCGCAATTCGTCCAGAGCCAGAAAATGCAGGCCATCGGCCAGCTTGCGGGTGGCGTGGCGCATGATTTCAACAACCTGCTGACGGCGATTTCCGGCCATTGCGACCTGCTCCTGCTCCGCCATGAACAGGATGACGGCGATTACGCCGACCTCGTCCAGATCAGCCAGAACGCCAACCGCGCCGCGGCGCTGGTCAACCAGCTCCTGGCCTATTCGAGGAAACAGACACTGCGGCCGAAAGTCATGGACCTGCGTGAGGTGTTGTTCGACCTCACGCATCTGCTCAACCGGCTGGTGGGCGAAAAGATCACGCTCGAGGTCGTTCACGATCCCGAGCTCTGGGCGGTGCGCGCCGACAAGCGGCAACTGGAGCAGGTGCTGATGAACCTCGTCGTCAATGCGCGCGACGCCATGCCCGAGGGCGGGGAAATCACCCTCACCACCGGTAACCGCATTCTGAAGGAGGCGCTCCGGCGCGACCGGGCCGTCGTCGCGCCCGGCCGCTACGTGGCGGTGACGGTAGAGGACCAGGGTGCGGGGATCGCGTCCGACCATCTCGAAAAGATATTCGAGCCCTTCTTCACCACCAAGCGGCCGGGCGACGGCACCGGCCTCGGCCTGTCGACGGTCTACGGCATCATGAAACAGACCGGTGGTTTCATCTTCGTCGACAGCACCCCGGGCGAGGGGACGCGGTTCCTCATGCTGTTTCCGGCCCATGAAGCGCCGGCCCGGGCATCCGCCCCGGTGGCAAGGCCATCGCTGCGCGATGCCAAGGCGGAGGGGGTCGTGCTGCTGGTGGAGGACGAGGCGCCGGTCCGGGCGTTCGCCAGCCGTGCCATGAAGATGCGTGGTTTCACGGTGCTGGAGGCCGATTCGGCCGAGGCGGCGCTCAAGCTCCTGGAGGATGAGGCGCTGCGGATCGATGTCTTCGTGACGGATGTCATCATGCCGGGCATGGATGGCCCGACCTGGGTGCGCGAGGCGCTGACGACCCGGCCCGATACGCAGGTGGTTTTCATCTCGGGCTATGCCCCCGAAACATTCGGTGACAACGAAGCCGACGTGCCGAACTCGGTCTTCCTTCCAAAGCCGTTTTCGCTGACCGAGCTGACCGAAACCGTTGGCGCACAGGTGAATGCCGCCGGCAACCGCCCGGCCTGAGAACTCCGTACCGCGCGCCGATCACGGCCCGCGGGTCACCTCGCCGGGGAGGGGCTCATACTGTCCGTCGGTCGCGATGCCCTCGTAAAGGGAGAATTCGTGGCCGAACTTTCGCCGAAACCTGTCCGCCACATCCCGGGACAGCGCCAGCGGCATCGGGGGCGAGGCGTTCATGACCTCGGTTTCCGCCAGCGGACCAAGCCGCTCTTCGAGGAAGGCACGTAACCCGGCCTGGTCCTCGTAGCGGAAGAGATGCGTCACGGCGGTACCGTTGCGCTGGGGCTCGAGAAATTTCGCCTGTGAGCCGACATTGGCAAAGGCCGGCCGGTCCCCCTTCATGTAGGCCTGCACGAACGCATCGAAATCGACGCCCTGCGTGCTGGTCGGCTGCCCCCTGAGGAAGTCGCGCTGCCGGTACCGGTACCAGCTCCCCAGCCAGTCGACCGGTTCTCGCATCACCGCCAGAACCGTCAGGTCGTCGCCCAGGAATTTCTCGAGCATCGGCCGGAAGAAACGGTTGTAGCGAAAGACCGGCGCGTGCTTGAGTTCCGGCGGATCGCGCACCACCATGGTCGCCAGCGGCTCGAGCGCGGCCTGCCAGGCCGTCGTCCCGGTTTTCGGCACCGACAGGAAAACCAGCTTTTCGCGTGCAAATACAAGCATCTCGTCCCCTGGCCCCCGGTTTGCCCTGGCCTGTAAACTACTTCTTAACCCGCCTGGGCAAAAGTGGATTTGACAACAATTTTCTTGATATGTTCCGCTTTTGTCTCCATAAGTGCGAGAACAAGAGGTGAACGAATGCAGCGATGGACGCCCGGAACAGGGTGTGAAATAAGGATGAAAACCACATGGCAACGGCAGATCTTTTGACGATGGATTCGAAGAAGAACGCGGACAAGCAGAAGGCGCTCGACAGCGCGCTGGCGCAGATCGAACGCCAGTTCGGCAAGGGCTCGATCATGAAGCTCGGCGCCGACAACCCGGTACAGGATATCGAATCGACCTCGACCGGCTCGCTGGGCCTCGATATCGCGCTCGGCATCGGCGGCCTGCCCAAGGGCCGGATCGTCGAGATCTACGGGCCCGAAAGCTCGGGCAAGACCACGCTGACCCTGCATTGCGTGGCCGAGGAACAGAAGAAGGGCGGCGTCTGCGCCTTCGTCGACGCCGAACATGCGCTCGACCCGATCTATGCCAGGAAGCTGGGCGTCGACCTCGACGAGCTGCTGATCTCGCAGCCCGACACGGGCGAGCAGTCGCTGGAGATCGTCGATACCCTGGTCCGCTCCGGCGCGGTCAGCATGGTTGTGGTCGATTCGGTCGCGGCCCTGACCCCGAAATCCGAGCTCGAGGGCGACATGGGCGACAGCAGCGTCGGCGTGCAGGCCCGCCTGATGAGCCAGGCGATGCGCAAGCTGACCGGCTCGATCAGCCGCTCGAAATGCACCGTCATCTTCATCAACCAGATCCGCATGAAGATCGGCGTGATGTTCGGCTCGCCCGAAACCACCACCGGCGGCAACGCCCTGAAGTTCTACAGCTCGGTCCGGATGGACATCCGCCGCATCGGCTCGGTCAAGGACCGCGACGAGGTGGTCGGCAACCAGACCCGGGTGAAAGTGGTCAAGAACAAGGTCGCACCGCCCTTCAAGCAGGTGGAATTCGACATCATGTATGGCGAGGGCATCTCCAAGACCGGCGAACTGCTCGATCTCGGGGTCAAGGCCGGCGTGGTCGAGAAATCCGGCAGCTGGTTCAGCTACGGCGACGAGCGCATTGGCCAGGGTCGCGAGAATGCCAAGGTTTTCCTCAAGGAAAACAAGCAGATCGCGCTCGAGATCGAAGACAAGATCCGCGCTGCCCACGGGCTCGATTTCGACATGTCGGGCTCCGACGAAGAACCGTCGGACGACATTCTCGAAGCCTGATCTTCCGCGATCCGCGGGGCAGGGGCCCGGGCCGCATCGGCCCGGGCCTTTTCGTCGTGTCCGCAAGCTGTGGACATGGGATTGACGCACCGCTAAATCAGCGTGACGCCCGCCATTTCCGCTACCGGAAGAGACCCGATGCCGACGCTCAACGAAATCCGCTCCACCTTCCTGAACTTTTTCGAGCGCAACGATCACCGGATCGTGCCAAGCTCGCCGCTCGTCCCGCGCAACGACCCGACGCTGATGTTCACCAATTCCGGCATGGTTCAGTTCAAGAACCTGTTCACCGGGGTCGAACACCGCGACTATACCCGCGCCACCACCAGCCAGAAATGCGTGCGCGCCGGCGGCAAGCACAACGACCTCGATAACGTGGGCTATACCGCGCGCCACCACACCTTCTTCGAGATGCTGGGGAATTTCAGCTTCGGCGACTACTTCAAGGAACAGGCCATTCCCTATGCCTGGGACCTGCTGACCAGGGATTTCGGCCTGGACAAGGACAAGTTGCTGGTCACCGTCTTCCACACCGATGACGAGGCGGCCAATATCTGGAAGAAATACGCCGGCCTCCCCGATGACCGGATCATCCGCATCGCCACGGATGACAATTTCTGGTCGATGGGCGCCACCGGCCCCTGCGGCCCCTGCACCGAGATATTCTACGACCACGGGCCCGAGATCTGGGGTGGCCCGCCGGGCAGCCCGGAGGAAGACGGCGACCGGTTCATCGAGATCTGGAACCTGGTCTTCATGCAGAACGAGCGCTTCGAAGACGGCACCATGCGCGAGCTCGACATGCAGTCGATCGACACCGGCATGGGCCTGGAACGGATCGGCGCACTGCTGCAGGGCAAGCACGACAATTACGACACCGACCTGATGCGCACGCTGATCGAGGCGTCGGCCAACGTCACCGACGGCGCCCCCGACGGGCCCGGCAACGTGCACCACCGCGTCATCGCCGATCACCTGCGCTCGACCTCCTTCCTGATCGCCGACGGCGTCATGCCCTCGAACGAGGGGCGCGGCTATGTCCTGCGGCGGATCATGCGGCGGGCGATGCGCCACGCGCACCTGCTGGGCGCGAAGGATCCGGTGATGTTCCGGCTGGTGCCGAACCTCGTCGCGCTGATGGGCCAGGCCTTCCCGGAACTCGGCCGCGCCCAGCCGCTGATCGAGGAGACCCTGAAGCTCGAGGAGACGCGCTTCAAACAGACGCTCGACCGCGGGCTCAGCCTGCTCGATGCCGAGCTGAAGGGCCTGCCGGAGGGTCAGAACCTGCCGGGCGAGACGGCGTTCAAGCTCTACGACACGTTCGGCTTCCCGCTCGACCTGACGCAGGACGCCCTGCGCGAACAGGGCCGCGGCGTCGATACGGAAGGGTTCGACGCCGCCATGGCCGAACAGAAGGCCAAGGCCCGCGCGGCGTGGTCGGGCTCGGGCGAGGCGGCGGATTCCACCGTCTGGTTCGACATCGCCGAAGAGAAGGGCACGACCGATTTCCTGGGCTACGACACGGAAGTGGCCGAGGCCCAGATCGTGGCCGTGGTGAAGAACGGCGACCGGGTGGACAGCGCCAGGGCGGGCGACACCGTCCAGTTCGTGCTGAACCAGACGCCGTTCTATGCCGAGGCCGGCGGGCAGGTGGGCGACACCGGCACGCTGGAAACCGATACCGGCACCGCCCGCATCACCGACACGAAGAAGGTGGCCGGCGTCTTCATCCATTTCGCCGAGGTGACCGAAGGCGAGATCGCCAACGCCACCGCCGCGAAGCTCGAGGTCGACCACGCCCGCCGCACGCAGATCCGCGCCAACCACTCGGCCACGCACCTGCTGCACGAGGCGCTGCGCAAGGCCCTTGGCGATCACGTGGCCCAACGCGGCAGCCTCAACGCGCCCGACCGGCTGCGCTTCGACTTCAGCCATTCCAAGGGACTGACGCTCGAGGAGCTGGCCCAGGTCGAGGCCGAGGTGAACGCCTTCATTCGCCAGAACTCGCCCGTCGAAACCCGGATCATGACCCCGGACGACGCCCGCGAGATCGGCGCACAGGCGCTTTTCGGCGAGAAATACGGCGACGAGGTGCGCGTCGTGTCGATGGGCGCCGAGGAAGGCTCCGGCAAGGGGCTCGACGGCCGGACCTACTCTATCGAGCTCTGCGGCGGCACCCATGTGCGCCAGACCGGCGATATCGGCGTCTTCGTGACCATCGGCGAGGGCGCGTCGAGCGCCGGCGTCCGCCGGATCGAGGCGCTGACCGGGGCCGACGCATTCCGCTACCTCTCGGAACAGGATCACCGGCTGGCCGCCGTGGCCTCCGAGCTGAAAACCCGCCCCGAGGAGGCGGTCGACCGTGTCCGCGCGCTGCTCGACGAGCGCAAGGCGCTGAGTGCCGAGGTCGCCCAGCTCCGGCGCGAGCTTGCCATGGGCGGCGGCGCGTCGAAAGGCGAGGGGGTCGAGGCCAAGGACGTGGGCGGGGTGAAGTTCCTGGCCCAGGTGCTGAACGGCGTCTCGGGCAAGGACCTGCCGCCGCTCATCGACGAGATGAAGGCGCGGCTTGGCTCCGGCGCGGTGCTGCTGATCGCCGACGCGGGCGGCAAGGCCGCGGTGGCCGCGGGTGTCACGCCTGACCTGACCGATCGCGTCTCGGCCGTCGACCTGGTCAAGGCGGCGGTGCCCCACCTGGGCGGCAAGGGCGGAGGCGGCCGCCCCGACATGGCCCAGGGCGGCGGCAAGGACGTGGAGAACGCCCAGGCGGCCATCGAGGCGGCCGAGCAGGTGCTGGCCGACTGAGGAGAGACAGACATGAGCGCCTATATCATCGCGCGGATCACCGTGACCGACCCCGAAGCCTACAAGGCCTATGCCAGCCAGACGGTGGCCCTGGCCGAAGAATTCGGCGGGCGTTTCCTCGTGAAGGGCGGCGCGCAGGAGGTGCTCGAGGGTGACTGCCCCGACCGGCATGTCGTCATCGAGTTCCCCGACCGTCAAACCGCCATCGACTGGTACAATTCCGACGCCTACCAGCGCATCCTGCCGATCGCGCTCGCGAACAGCACGCGCGATCTCGTCATCGTCGACGGTATGTGAACAAGACCACAGGAGAGAACCAATGCCCGCACTCTGGATCGCCCATGTCACCGTCACCGACGAGGAGGCCTACGGCAAGTATGCCAAGCTCGCCGGCCCCGCGATCGAAAAGCACGGCGGCTATTTCATCGCCCGCGGCGGCCGCTACGTCCAGCTCGAAGGAAATGACCGGCCGCGCAACGTGGTGGCGAAGTTCCCCTCGGTCGAGGCGGCGGAAGAGTGCTATCGCTCGCCTGAATATCAGGAGGCGCTGGATCATGCCCGCGACGCGTCGGAACGCGATCTTCTGATCGTCGAGACGAGCGAATGACGGCGGCCGGCTGCGATTGACCCGCACACTCTGTCACCGTGAAAACGAAGGCCCGGTCGATTGACCGGGCCTTTTTCCGTGACGCAGCGAAAGTTTCCGTTTGCCTGACAACCCCGCCGAACCTGCCTGGTCTTACGACGCTTTCGACTGCCGCTTGCGCTCGTGCGGATCGAGATACCGCTTGCGCAGACGCAGGGCGTTCGGCGTCACTTCGACCAGCTCGTCATCGTTGATATAGGCGATGGCCTCCTCGAGGCTGAACTGGACATGCGGCGTCAGGCGCACCGCCTCGTCGGTGCCGCTGGCCCGCACGTTGGTCAGCTTCTTGCCCTTCAGCGGGTTCACCTCGAGATCGTTCTCGCGGCTGTGCTCGCCGATGATCATGCCCTGGTAGATCTTCTCCTGCGGGCCGATGAACATGCGGCCCCGATCCTCGAGGTTCCACAGCGCATAGGCCACGGCCTCGCCCGCTTCCATCGAGATCAGCACACCCGCCCGCCGGCCGGGAATCGGCCCCTTGTGCGGGGTCCAGCCGTGGAAGACGCGGTTGAGAACACCGGTGCCGCGCGTGTCGGTCAGGAATTCGCCATGATACCCGATCAGCCCGCGCGACGGCACGTGGGCGACGATCCGGGTCTTGCCGGTGCCCGCCGGCTTCATCTCGGTCATCTCGCCCTTGCGCGCGCCGGTGATCTTCTCGATCACCGCGCCGGAATAGTCGTCATCGACGTCGATGGTGACCTCTTCCACCGGCTCCAGCGTCTGGCCGTTCTCGTCCTCCCGCATCAGCACGCGAGGGCGCGAGATCGACAGCTCGAACCCCTCGCGGCGCATGTTCTCGATCAGCACGCCCATCTGCAATTCGCCCCGGCCGGCCACGTCGAACGCCTCGCCGCCCGGCGTGTCGGTCACGCGGATGGCGACGTTCTGCTCGGCCTCCTTCATCAGCCGCTCGCGGATGACGCGCGATTGCACCTTCTTGCCGTCACGTCCCGCCAGCGGCGAGTCGTTGATGCCGAAGGTGACAGAGATGGTCGGCGGGTCGATCGGCTGGGCCGAAAGCGGCTCGTCCACGGCCAGCGCACAGATCGTGTCGGCCACAGTGGCCTTCGACATGCCCGCCAGCGTGACGATGTCGCCCGCCTGCGCCTCGGGGATGTCCTGCAGGGTCAGGCCCCGGAAGGCCTGGATCTTGGTCACCCGGAACTGCTCGATCTTCTGGCCGATCCGCGACAGCGCCTGCACCGTGGCACCCACCTTCAGGTGCCCCGATTCGACCCGGCCGGTCAGGATGCGGCCCACGAACGGGTCGGACCCCAGCGTGGTCGCCAGCATCCGGAAATCCTCGTTCGCGCGCTTGAGCTGTTTCGGCGCCGGCACGTGGTTCACGATCAGGTCGAACATCGCCGACAGGTCCTTGCGCGGCCCGTCGAGATCGTGATCGGCCCAGCCGGAGCGGCCCGAGGCATACATATGCGGAAAGTCGAGCTGATCCTCGTTTGCGTCGAGATTGGCGAAGAGGTCGAAGCATTCGTCAAGCGCGCGGTCGGGCTCGGCATCCGGCTTGTCGACCTTGTTCAGCACCACGATCGGCCGCAGCCCCAGCGCGAGTGCCTTCGACGTCACGAATTTCGTCTGCGGCATCGGGCCCTCGGCCGCGTCCACCAGCAGGACGACACCGTCGACCATGCTCAGAATCCGCTCGACCTCACCGCCAAAATCGGCGTGGCCGGGCGTGTCGACGATGTTGATCCGCGTGCCCTTCCATTCGACGCTCGTCGCCTTGGCAAGGATGGTGATCCCCCGCTCGCGTTCAAGTTCGTTGCTGTCCATGGCGCGTTCGGCCACGGCCTGGTTGGCGCGAAAGGCGCCGGATTGCTTCAGCAATTCGTCGACAAGCGTGGTCTTGCCGTGGTCCACGTGTGCGATGATCGCGATGTTGCGCAGGTCCATTCGGGTGTCCTTGGGATGTTTGCGCGGGGCTTAACCGCGGTTCCGGCGAATGGCCAGAGGGAAAGCGCGGACAACCGCCGAGGGGTGGCGCAAAAAGCGCGGCAGGGGCAGCAGCGTGGGGCCGATGGCGCGAATACGGGCACCGCTGCCGATCTTGAAACGGGCCAGGCCCGGGCTGGTCTCCGTGTCGACCGTTCCCAGGTCCAGCCGCACGAACCCCCGCGCCGCCAGCCACTCCGACGCCTGCCACAACAGCAGGTGATGCGCCGAGGTCCGGCGGCCCGCCGCGCCGGACCAGCCGACATGATAGGTCGCCACCGGCGGGTGCAGCAGGAACAGCATGAAGGCCACAGTATCCTGACCATGATGGGCGGTGAACAGCCGGGTGGCCTGTGGGTCCCGACCGGCCCAGTGGTGCAGGAAAGCCGGGGGCAGGGCGGTATAGCCCCGCGCCTTGCGCTGCTCTGCCTCCCGCGTCAGCAAATCCGCGTCCGCCGCCATATCCACCGTTCGGTTCCGCACGGTCAGCCCCGCGGCTTGCGCCTTTCGCAGCCGGTTGCGCCACTTGCCGTGCTGCCGCGCCATCCGGTCTGCGCCGGGGGCCGCCAGGTCGAGTTCGGCCACGCTCGGCGCCGTCATCAACGCCGGCGCGCCAAGCCACCGGGCCTCGGCCGCGCTGTCCGCCTGCACCAGCGCCACGCCCGGCAACGCGCCCGCAAGTTCCGCCAGTGCCGCGCGCCGGTCCGCCTCGGGAACCCCGGCCAGCCATACCGGCCCACGCCCGACCCAGGCCAGCCTGAACGGACCCCATCGCCGAAACAGAACCTGCACCCGCCCGATCTCGTTTTCGCCGGAAAGAATCCGGTAGCGCCCAACCGTACCTCCCAGCCGGCGCACGGATTTTCCATAGCTCGGGTGCTGCTGAATCGGGCAGGGCAGGGCGGGCCAGTCACCACCGGCACTTTTTTCGAGTCGCATGGCGAGGAGTTAACCATTTGGTAACCTAACGGTCCGTTAAGTCCGCCGGATGAAAAACAGAAAATTCTCGGTACTGGATCACCAGGCCCCCGCCCCGCGCCCCACGCTCTTCGGTTTGACCCTCTTTGCGGTGGGCCTGTCCTTCGGCTTTTTACTGGCCCTCGGCCTGTTCCGGCTGTGGGGCCAATGAAAAAGGGCCGCGCATTGCACGGCACCGATCGTTGACGTCCTGCCCGAAACCCTCAGAACGGTATCTCGTCGTCGTAATCGCGCGACGGGCCCTGCGAACTGGGCTGCCCCTGCGACGGCCCGCTGTCATAGCCGCTGCCATAGTCGCTGCCGCCACCACCGTAACTGCCGCCCTGGCTGCCGCTGCCGCCATCGCGGCCGTCCAGCATCACCAGCGTGCCGTCGAACCCTTGCAGGACGACCTCGGTCGAATAGCGGTCCTGCCCGGACTGGTCCTGCCATTTCCGCGTCTGCAGCTTGCCTTCCAGGTACACTTTCGAGCCCTTGCGCAGATACTGCTCGCACACCCGCACCAGGCCTTCCTGGAAGATCGCGACGCTGTGCCATTCCGTCCGCTCGCGGCGTTCGCCGGTGTTGCGGTCCTTCCACTGCTCCGAGGTCGCCACGCGCAGGTTGCAGACCTTGCCGCCGTTCTGGAACGTCCGCACCTCGGGGTCGCGGCCCAGGTTGCCGATGATAATTACCTTGTTGACCGATCCGGCCATCGCGCCCTCCTGCGGTTCATCTCGTGTTCTGCTGGTTACACCATCGCAGAAGGGTGAAGGAAAGCCTAAAATTCTATACAAATGACGGGAATCCGCCTGTCGAGGGGCCGCCGGGCACGGTGAACTGGAAATCCGCGCCAAAATCCGTATAGTCCCCCCATTATTGGATCTGGGGATAATTAGGGACAGTGACGGGGATGCGCTCAATCGTAACAGCGGTGCTATGCGCCGCGTTTTCATTTCCGGTAAGCGCCCAGGCCGACATATTCGGCAACAAGGGCAAGAAGAACTTCAGCAACCAGACGCGGGTGCTCGATACCCGCGCCAGCCAGCAATACAAGGCCTCCGTCCGGCTTCAGCCCGCGCAGGTGGTGACGCCCACCAAGTGGGGCAACGCCAAGGCCTATAACGGCCGCTACAAGGGCGAATTCCTCGACATGGCCAAATCGGCGGCGCTGCGCCACGGCGTGCCGACCGACCTGTTCCTGCGGCTGGTGCAGCAGGAATCGGGCTGGAACGCCAAGGCGCTCTCGCACAAGGGGGCGATCGGCCTCGCGCAGCTCATGCCCGGCACCGCGGCGGTGCTGGGGGTCGATCCGCACGATCCCTACCAGAACCTCGATGGCGGCGCCCGCTACCTCGCCCAGCAATACCGCGCCTTCCGCTCGTGGCGGCTGGCACTTGCGGCCTACAATGCCGGGCCCAAGGCGGTCGAGAAATACGGCGGTGTGCCGCCCTACGCGGAAACCACCAACTACGTGAAGGTGATCTGGGGCAGCTAGGGCCGTCCCGACCTCTCACGTATCAAAGCCCCGGTATACCGGGGCTTTTTCATTCCGGCTCGGCGAACCCGATCTCGTAGAGATGGATTTCATGCGCCGGGTGCTTCTCGGCATTCACCAGCCCGTTGTGATGACTGAAAAGCGCCCGCCAGAACGGCTGGATGATCACCCCGTCCTCGCGCAGCATCGTCTCGATCTTCTCCATCACCGCCCGCCTCTTGCCGGCATCGGCGATCGACATCGCCTCGTCGAGCAGCGCATCGTAGGCCGGGTTCGCATAGCCGCTCTCGTTCCACGCCGCGTCCGAACGATAGGCCAGCATCAGCACCTGCACGTCGAGCGGCCGGTGATTCCACTGCGTGGCCGAGAACGGGTATTCCTTCCACGTGTCCCAGAAAATCGCCCCGGGCAGGATCGTCCGCCGCACCCGCAGCCCCGCGTCGCGCAAAAGCGCGGCCACCGCGTCGCCGGTGTTGCGCTGCCATTCGTCGTCGATGGTGATCAGCTCGTGCTCGAACGCCTCCATCCCCGCCTCGCGCATCTGGGTCAGCGCGGCGCCCGGGTCATACTCGGCCGGGCCGATATCGGCATAGGCGGGGTGGATGGGGCTCACATGGTGGTTCGCCGCCACCGTGCCGCGCCCGCCATAGCCCAGCTCGAGGCAGATCTCGTTATCCACCGCCAACGCCAGCGCCCGGCGCACCGCCGCATCCCCGTAGGGCCGCCGCCCGTCGATCTCCGCCTGCTGGTTGCCCCGGATCACCGTCGTCGCCGTCGTCTCGGTCCGGGTCTGGGTCCAGCCCAGCTCGTCCATCACCTCGACGAAATCCCCCACCGTCTCGTAAAGCAGGTCGACCTCGCCCTCCCGCGCCGCCTCGACCCAGTTCGCGGGATCGGTGCCGTAATCGAGGAACTCCACCCGGTCGACATACGGCCCGCCATAAACCTCCGTCCCCCACCACTGATGCCCGGCATGGCGTTCGAGGATACAGCTCTCCCCCGGTGTCAGGCTGACCGGCCGGAACGGCCCGGTCCCGATCTCGTGGGCAAACGGGTCGCCGCCCTCGTAACTTTCGTGCACCACCGCCGCGGGGTAATCCGACATGTTGGCGATGATCGCGATATCCGGCGTGCCGAGCGACAATTCGACGGTATGGTCGTCGGTCACCGTCACGGCCCCGTCGCGCAGCTGCCCGGTTTCCGGGTCGATCAGCCCGGCCAGCCGCCCGGCCATCGAGTTGCCCGCCACCGACCTGTCGCACCACCTCTCGATATTGCGCGCCACGTCCCGCGCGGTGAACGCATCGCCATTGTTCCACCGCACACCCCGCCGCACATGCAGGACATAGCGGGTGGCGTCCTCGTTCACCTCCCAGCTCTCCAGCAGCATGCCCCGGAACGCGCCGCTGCCCTGGTACTCGACGAGATACTCGAGGAATCCGCGCGTCTGGTTGCCCAGCTCGCTCCAGTCATAGCGGCGCGGATCCTTCATCTCGCGCACGGTCTGCTGGATCCGCAGCGTTCCGCCCTGCGCGATCTGCGCCGCGGCAGGCGAGGGCAGGGCGAACCCGCCCAGCGCACAGGCCGCGGCGGTGCTTGCACCAAGCCCGGTGACCCGCGCCAGGAACTCCCGCCGCCCGATGGCGCCCTCGTGCAACTCCCGCGCCAGCCCCTCTGCGGCGGGATGCAGGGGGGAAACGGCACGTTTGGTCAATGACATGGGAACACCTGGAAATGGCAAAGGGGCAAAGCCTTCATTCGCTTACACACAACCCCGGGGCATTGTTCAAGTTCCGATCGCCCGCATCCATCAGCTGTCGGGCGTCTTCATCGAGGCAGGTCGGCGATAGGGGACCGGCTCTTCGGCCGGGGCCGGCGACGGCACGGCTGTCGGCGCAACGTCGGCCGGTGGCGCCGACGCTGGCGCAAGCGCAGGGCCACGCTCGGGCGCGCGCGACGGTGCCGGCGCGGCGGCCGCAGGCGTCATCCCCGCGCTTGCCCGGCAGGCGCGGGTCAGGTGCGTGGGCGTCACGCCAAGGATGCGGGCATAATCCGACATCGGCTTGCCGGTGGTGTAATCCCGCTCCACCAGCGCCGCATAGGCCATCACCAGCCGTTGCGCGGCGGTATGCGCGGGCGGATCCTCGGGCTGGTCGATGATCGCCCGCCGCAGCCAGACCGTCAGCAACGCGGCATGCGCCATCATCGCCTCGTCGGCAAAGGGGCGCGCGTTGCTCTGCTCGCGCTGCATGGTCTCGAGGATGGTGGTCAGCTCCACCTGCGCCAGCACGTCACGGATCCGCAGCAACACCGGCTGATCCGGCATCAGCACCGCACTTCGCGCAGGGATCGTGCAGACCGTCCCGAATCCCTGCTTGCCCATATCCAGCGAAAACAGCGTCCTTGCCGGTACACAAAGCGCGGTATGCACGCTCAGGCCCCGCATCACGCCTTCCACCATGCACCGGCCTTGCCCGCGCGTGATCCAGATCAGCGCATGATGCTCATGGGAATGCGGCAGCTCTGCCCGCCACGTGCCCGCGCCGGACCACTGGGCGATGCTCATGATCTTGACGTGCTTGGTCACTGCGGCCCTGTCCTCCGCGTCCTGTCGTCTTTTCAACAGTTTTCACGAGGCGAGAGCGCATTAAAAGGAAAAAATGTCCGGATTCCTACAAGTCGGCGGCGGAAAGCCGCTCCCAGCCCGCCATCCGGGCGCGAAACCACGTTCTTTGCCGTTTTGCAAAGCGCCGCGTGGCCACGATCGCCGCCTCCCGCGCCTCGCCAAGGGTCATGTCACCCTTCAGATGCGCGATCAGCTCCGGCGCGCCGATGGCCTTGGCCGACAGGTGCGCCGGGTTCCAGATCGGCAGGTTCACCCGCGCCTCCTCCAGCGCCCCGGCCTCCAGCATCAGGTCGAATCGCCGCTCGATCCGCGGGGTCAGCCACGCCTTCGGCGCCTCCACCACCAGCCGCGCGCAACGCTCCGGCGGCAGAAGCGGCGGCGGCGTCTCGTCCTGCCACGCGGCAATGCCGCGCCCGGTCGTCCGTTGCACCTCCCACGCCCGCTGCACCCGCATCGGGTTCTGCCTGTCGATCCGCGCCAGCGTGTCGGCGTCCAGCTCCGCCAGAAGCGCTGCCATCCCCTCCGCCTCCAGCCGCGCCGTCGCCTCCGCCCGCACCTCGGGCGGCGTCGCCGGGATCTCGGCCAGCCCCTCGGTCAGCGCCGTGAAATAGAGCCCCGTACCCCCCACGATGATCGGCCGCGCCGGGCCCGCCAGCACCTCCGCCACCTCGGAAAGCCACCGGCCCACCGAATACTCTGCATCATGCGCCACGTGGCCGTAGAGCCGATGCGGCGCCAACGCCTCGTCCGCCTCCGACGGCCGCGCGGTCAAAACCCGCCAGTTCTCGTAGACCTGTATCGCATCCGCGTTGACGATCACGCCGCCCTGCGCCGCGGCAATCTCCATCGCCAATGACGACTTGCCCGACGCCGTCGGCCCGGCGATCAGCACCGGCATGTCGGCGGGGATATCGGCAAAAGGTATCATGGCGGGGCAGGGGGTATTACGGGGCTCCGGGCCGTCGCGCGGGGCGCTTTCACGCTTTATCCGCAGGAAAGGGGTTTCTTGGATTGAACCTGCCCGCCTTTTCCGACATTTTGCGCGCGATTGCCAGCCCGGCGCAGACGGAGCCTCACCCCATGCCCGATTCCGACCCCGACAAGACCACCTTTCGCCGCGTTCTCCTGAAGATTTCCGGCGAAGCCTTGATGGGGGACCAGGGGTACGGGCTGCACCCGCCGACGGTCGAGCGCATCGCGCAGGAGGTCAAGTCGGTCCACGACATGGGCGTCGAGGTCTGCATGGTGATCGGTGGCGGTAACATCTTCCGCGGGCTCCAGGGCTCGGCGCAGGGGATGGAACGCACCACGGCCGACTACATGGGCATGCTCGCCACCGTCATGAACGCGCTCGCCATGCAAAGCGCGCTCGAGGGGCTCGGCGTCTTCTGCCGGGTCATCACCGCCATCCGCATGGACGAGGTGGCCGAGCCGTATATCCGCCGCCGCGCCGTGCGCCACCTCGAGAAGAAGCGCGTCTGCATCTTCGCCGCCGGCACCGGCAACCCCTATTTCACCACCGACACCGCCGCCACGCTGCGGGCCAGCGAAATGGCCTGCGAGGCGATCTTCAAGGGCACCATGGTCGACGGTGTCTACGACAAGGATCCGGTCAAGCACGACGACGCGGTCCGCTTCGACAACGTCTCCTACGACGAGGTGCTGGCCAAGCACCTCAAGGTGATGGATGCCAGCGCCATCGCGCTCGCCCGCGACAACAACCTGCCGATCATCGTCTTCTCCCTCGACGAGCCGGGCGGCTTCCGCAGCATACTCGCGGGCAAGGGCACCTATACAACGGTGCACGCCTGAGGATAAAAAGGGTCGAAAGACCACGACCGCAAGCAAGGATTCCACGATATGTCGGATGATTTCGAGCTCGACACAAACGATCTGAAACGCCGGATGGACGGCGCGATGCATTCCCTCCGGACCGAGTTCGCCTCGCTCAGGACCGGGCGCGCCTCGGCCAGCATGCTCGAGCCCGTCCAGGTCGAGGCCTATGGCCAGATGACCCCGATCAACCAGGTCGGCACCGTCAACGTGCCCGAACCCCGGATGGTCACCATCAACGTCTGGGACAAGTCCCTCGTCAACAAGGTCGAGAAGGCGATCCGCGAAAGCGGGCTGGGCATCAATCCCCAGATGAACGGCACCATCATCATGCTGCCGATCCCCGAACTGAACGAGGAACGCCGCAAGGAACTGGGCAAGGTCGCCGGCCAGTATGCCGAGCACGCCCGCGTCGCCATCCGCAACGTCCGCCGCGACGGGATGGACCAGATCAAGAAGGCCAAGGCCGACGGCATGTCCGAGGACGACCAGAAATTCTGGGAAACCGAGGTTCAGGATCTGACCAACGAGTATATCGCGGCGGTCGACGAGGCGCTGGAAAGCAAGCAAGCCGAGATCATGCAGGTCTGACATGGCAGGTAAGCGCGACACGCGGACAAACGACGCCCCCAACGGCCCCCGCCATGTCGCGATCATCATGGACGGCAACGGCCGCTGGGCCCAGGCGCGCGGGCGGCCCCGGCTCTTCGGCCACCACGCCGGCGCCCGCCGGGTGCGCGAGATCGTCACCGCCTGCCCTGACCTCGGGGTCGAGTACCTGACGATCTTCGCCTTCTCCACCGAGAACTGGAAACGCACCCAGACCGAGGTGGCGGGCCTCATGAGCCTGTTCCGCCGCTACATCATGAAAGAGATGCAGGACTTCGTTAAAGAGAATGTCCGCGTCCGCTTCATCGGCGACCGGCCCCGCCTCGACGCCAAGCTGCGCGCGCTGATGGACGAGGCCGAGCAGATGACCAGCCACTGCACCGGCACCAACCTGACCATCGCGCTCAACTACGGTGGCCGCGACGAGGTCTCCCGCGCCACGCGGCGCCTGGCCGAAGACGTGGCCTCGGGCCGGCTGAAGCCACAGGACGTGGATGAAGAAACGCTTCCAAAGTACCTGGATACATACGTTTTACCCGATCCCGACCTCGTGATCCGCACCAGCGGAGAGGCGCGGATTTCCAACTTCCTGCTCTGGCAGTCGGCCTATGCCGAGTACGAGTTCATCGACACGCTCTGGCCCGACTTCACCAAGGACGTGTTCACCGAACTGCTGAAAGGCTACGGCGCCCGCGACCGGCGCTTCGGGGCCGTGCTCGCATGAGCGACGCGCGGCAGTGGCATGATCTCGTGCCGCGCGTTCTCTCGGGCGTGGCGATCGGGGTGGCGGGGCTGGTCGCGCTCTGGCTCGGCGGCTGGGTCTTCACCATCGTCGCCTGTACCGTCTGCGGCCTCATGGCCTGGGAAAACGCCCGCATGTTCGACGCCCCCGCACCGATGCAGGACGGGGCGCTCGCCGGCGGCGCGCTGCTGCTCGCGGCGCTCCTTCCGGGCATCTTCGCCCTGCCGATCCTCGCCGCCTCGGCCGTCGTCACCGCCAGCCGCGCGGGCCGCGACAAGCCGCTCTGCTTCTGCGTCCATATCTGGATCCTGCTGGCCTGCCTCGCCCTTGTCGTGCTGCGCGGGCAGGCGGGGCTCGCCTCGATCCTTTGGCTGGTCGCCGTCGTGGTGGCCACTGACGTGGCCGGCTACTTCGCAGGGCGCAGCCTCGGCGGGCCGAAATTCTGGCCTGCGATCAGCCCCAAGAAAACCTGGAGCGGCACAATCGGCGGCTGGGTCGCCGCCGCGATCGTCGGCGCCATCTTCGCCGGCCCGACCGGCGCCGGGCTGGCCCTCGTGCCCATTTCCGTCCTCGTCTCCTTCGCCTCGCAGATGGGCGACATCGCCCAAAGCGCCGTCAAGCGCCGGGCGGGCGTCAAGGACAGCTCCAACCTCATCCCCGGCCATGGCGGCGTCTTCGACCGGTTCGACGGGCTGCTCGGCGGCGCGGCCATCGCCATGCTGCTCTGGGCCCTCAACGTGATCTCGCACACGGCATGAAACGGATCTCGATTCTCGGAGCGACCGGCTCGATCGGTCAGAACACCATCGACCTCGTCCGCCGCGACCCGTCATCCTTCCAGGTGGTGGCGCTGACCGGCGGGCAGAACGTGGCGCAGCTCGCGCAGGATGCCATCGCCCTCAACGCCGAAATCGCCGTGACGGCCGACGAGTCCCGCCTCGACGACCTGCGCGCGGCCCTCAAGGGCAGCAAGGTCGAGGCCGCGGCTGGCGACACCGCCCTGATCGAGGCCGCCCAGCGCCCGGCGCACTGGGTGATGTCCGCCATCGTCGGCGCCGCCGGCCTCCGCCCCGGCCTCGCCGCGCTGGAACGGGGCGCGACCCTGGCGCTCGCCAACAAGGAATCGCTGGTCGCCGCCGGTCCGCTGGTGATGAGCGCCGCCCGCAGCAACGGCGGCCGCATCCTGCCGGTCGACAGCGAACATTCCGGCATCTTCCAGGCCCTCCGGGGCGAGGATTCGGCCGCGGTCACCCGGATCATCATCACCGCAAGCGGCGGCGCCTTCCGCGACTGGCCGCTCGAGGAACTCGAGGCCGCCACCCCCGAACAGGCCGCCACCCACCCCAACTGGGACATGGGCCAGCGGATCACCATCGACAGCGCCTCGATGTTCAACAAGGCCCTGGAAATGATTGAAGCGCGAGAGTTTTTCGGCTTCTCCCCCAGGCAGATCGAGGTCCTGGTCCACCCCGAATCCCTCGTACATGCGCTGGTGGCCTATTGCGATGGCGGGATGATCGCCCATGTCGGTCCGCCCGATATGCGCCACGCCATCGGCCATGCCATGTACTGGCCCGAACGCTCTGCGCTTCCCGTCGAACAGCTCGATCTCGCCGCCGTTGGCCAGCTCAATTTCAGCGAACCCGACCTGCGCCGCTACCCCGTCCTGCGCCTCGCCCGCGAGGTGATGGACGAGCGCGGCTTCTCCGGCGCGATCTTCAACGCCGCCAAGGAACGTGCCCTCGATCACTTCATCGCCGGCCACATCGGCTTCTGCGACATGTGCGACGTGGTCGAGGAGGTGCTGGCCCGGCTTTCGTCAGAAGACAGCCTCACATCTGCCGCCTTCACGCTTGACACCGTGCTGAAGGCAGACCACCTCGCAAGAACCCGCGCAGACGACGTGGTAAGAGAAAGAACTAGTTAGGAGTTGCGCGTGGACCCGATGGCGATCATCCCGCAGTTTGGCGGCCTGTTCATGACCGTGGTGGCATTCATCGTCGCCCTCTCGATCATCGTGGCGATCCACGAATACGGCCACTACATCGTCGGGCGCTGGTGCGGGATCAAGGCCGAGGTCTTCTCGCTGGGCTTCGGCCCGGTGCTCTTCTCGCGCACCGACCGGCACGGCACCCGCTGGCAATTCGCGGCGCTGCCCTTCGGCGGCTACGTCAAGTTCATGGGCGACGCCAACGCCGCCAGCGGCACCGCCAGTGACGACTACGAGACGATGAACGCCGACCAGAAACGCCATACCATGCTGGGCGCGCCGCTCTGGGCGCGCACCCTCACGGTCGCCGCCGGTCCGGTCTTCAACTTCATCCTCTCCATCATCGTCTTCACCGGGGTCATGATGGCCCAGGGCAAGGTGGCCGAACCGCTGACCGTGGGCGAGCTGACCGACCTGCCGGTCGAGGGGATCACCCTGCAGCCGGGCGACGAACTTGTCCGTATCGAAGGGCAGGAAGTGCCCGCCCGCGACGCCGAAAGCGGCGACACTTTCCAGGATTTCATCGACGCCCTGCCGCAGGAAGAGCTGCTCGATTACGAGGTCCGCCGCAAGGGCGAGCTGATCACCGTGCATGGCCCGTACCCGATGCCGCCCCACGTGGTTCAGCTCTCGCCGCAGTCGGCGGCCTATGACATCGACATGAAACAGGGCGACGTCATCACCGCCGTCGATGGCCAGCCGATCGTGTCTTTTGCGCAACTCAAGGACATCGTCGAATCGTCCGAGGGCCGTGTGCTTCAGCTCGACGTCTGGCGCGACGGCGAGATGCTCGAATTCGCCCTCGCGCCCCGCCGCGTGGACGAGCCGCAGGACGAGGGCGGCTTCCGCACCGAGTGGCGCATCGGCATCGCCGGCGGCCTCGCCTTCGAACCCGCCACCGAACGGCTCGGCCCGCTCGACGCGCTCGCCAACGGCACGGCGCAGGTCGGAAATGTGATCTCCGGCTCGGTCTCGGGCCTCTACCACATGATCACCGGCGCCATCAGCAGCTGCAACATGTCCGGCCCCATCGGCATCGCCGAGGTCTCGGGCGCCATGGCCAGCCAGGGCATCTCGAACTACATCTGGTTCATCGCCGTGCTGTCCACCGCGGTCGGCCTCCTGAACCTCTTCCCGATCCCCGTGCTCGACGGCGGCCACCTGGTTTTCTATGCGTACGAGGCAGTTGCCGGCCGTCCGCCCAGCGACAAGGCACTGCGGATCATCATGACCGTGGGGCTGTTCTTCGTGCTCTCGATCATGGCCTTCGCGATCACCAACGATCTGTTCTGCCCCTGAGGGCCGGGGCAGGGCGCTCCGCCACGATCTTGCCGCAATTCAATCCGGATTCGTGTCACATTGCTGCGTCAGTTAGCGCCTGAAACGAAGTAGGGGCAGGACTATGCAACAACTCGTCAGCGGATACCGCGGCATCAGCCTTCTGGTCGACGTCAACTGGGACCGGATTCTCTATCTCGCCACCATCGCCGTGGCGCTGCTCGCCGGGGCCTTTTTCGGCTCGATGTAAGCGGCTCCCGCGCGCCGTCCAACCCGGCGCGCGACAGCCCGGAATTGCCTTCCATGACAGCGCTTGAACGCTCCCCGCGCCCCCTTGGGTTGCCGGGGAACGGGGCGCTTCTTGTCTTCCGTCACGGGTCATCCACAAAATCTGCCCACACGCGCTTTGACAAGCCCAGAGAGAGAGGTTACTGACTTCGTATACTGGGATGTCTGACTGGGTTTGCAAATGAATGTCTTGAATGCGTGGCGAGACGTGCGCCAAGCACGCTTTTCCCTTAAGGGTTTCGTGGCACGGGGTCTGATCATTTTCGCAGTCGTGCTGGCCTGCTTCGCCACCCCGCGAGACGCCGCCGCCCAGACCTACCGATTCACTTCCGTGACGATCGAAGGGAACCAGCGCATCGAGCCGGGCACCATCCTGACCTATGCCGGTATTTCCCGTGGCCAGACCGTCTCGGCCGGCCAGCTCAACGAGGCCTATCAGCGCATCGTCGAGAGCGGCCTGTTCGAAACCGTCGAGATCGAGCCGCGCGGCAGCCGGCTGGTCATCAAGGTCCGCGAGTATCCGACGATCAACAAGATCGCCTTCGAAGGGAATCGCAAGATCAAGGACGAAGACCTCACCGGGATCGTCCAGAGCAAGTCGCGGCAGGTTTTCAACCCCAGCCAGGCCGAGCGTGACGCCACCGCGATTTCCCAGGCCTATGTCCAGAACGGCCGCGTGGCCGCCCGCGTCACCCCCAAGATCATCCGCCGCAGCGAGAATCGTGTTGACCTGGTCTTCGAGATTTTCGAGGGCAAGGGCATCGAGATCCAGCGCGTCAGCTTCGTCGGCAACAAGATCTATTCCGACCGCCGCCTGCGCCGCGTCGTCGGCAGCAAGCAGGCCGGCCTGCTGCGCGCCATCGTCTCGAGCGACACCTTCGTCGAGGACCGCCTGCAATTCGACGAACAGGTCCTGACCGACTTCTATCAGTCGCGCGGTTATGTCGATTTCCGCGTCACCGGCACCAATGCCGAACTGGCCCGCGAACGTGACGGCTATTTCGTCACCTTCAACATCCAGGAAGGGCAGCAGTTCCGCTTCGGCCGGATCACCACCACCAGCGAAATCCCCGAGGCCAACTCGGCGGAATTCCAGCGGGTGCTGAAGATCAAGCCGGGCGTCGTCTATTCGCCCACGCTGGTCGAGAACTCCATCGCCCGGATGGAACGGCTCGCCATCAAGAAGGGCATCGACTTCCTGCGCGTCGAGCCGAACATCACCCGCAACGACCGCGCGCTCACGCTCGACGTCGAATTCCGGCTGATCCGCGGCCCCCGCGTCTTCGTCGAACGGATCGACATCGAGGGCAACACCACCACGCTCGACCGCGTGATCCGGCGCCAGTTCGAAACCGTCGAGGGCGACCCGTTCAACCCGCGCGAGATCCGCGAAACGGCCGAGCGCATTCGCGCCCTGGGCTATTTCAGTGACGCCAAGGTGAACGCCCGCGAAGGCTCTCGCCCCGACCAGGTGGTCGTCGACGTCGATGTCGAGGAAACCACCACCGGCTCGCTCACCTTCGGCGGCAGCTACTCCACCGATGCCGGGCTTGGCATCTCGGTCGGCTTCCGCGAGCGCAACTTCCTCGGCCGGGGCCAGACCCTCGCCGCCACCGTGGCGCTTTCGGGCGACCGGTCGAACTACTCGATCAACTTCATCGAGCCGGCCTTCCTCGGCCGCGACGTCGCCTTCTCCTTCTCGTCCGCCTATGTCGAGACCGACAGCGACAACAGCCTCTACGATACCACCTATGCCAGCTTCCGGCCCGGCATCACCTTCCCGCTGGCCGAACGTTCGCGGATGACGCTCTACTACAGCGCAGCCTATTCGGATCAGGGCAACTATGTCGGCGCCTCGCCGACGCTCGCCGCCGAAGCGGCCCTCGGCGGCCAGTTCGCCAGCGCCGTCGGCTACCGCTACGTGTTCGACAGCCGCGACAACGGCCTCAACCCCAATGCCGGCGTCCTGATCGACACCGGGCTCGAATATGCCGGGCTCGGCGGCGACCAGGAGTACCTGAAATCGACCCTGCGCGTGGTCGGCGAAACCCGCGTCCTGAACGAGGAAGTCACCCTGCGCGGCATCTTCGAGGCGGGCTCGATTGACTTCATGGGCGGCACCCGCGGCCGCGCCGTCGACCGGTTCACCCAAAAGGTCATCCGCGGGTTCGAGCCCAACGGCATGGGCCCGGTGCAGGCCGGCGAACACCTCGGCGGCAACCTCTTCGCGGCGGCCAAGTTCGAGGCGGAATTCCCGCTGGGCCTGCCGGCAGAGTTCGGCATCACCGGTGGCGCCTTCTACGACATCGGCTCGATCTGGAACGTCGACACCGTCGTGCCCCCCGTGGCCCAGTCGGTCGGCTTCGAGGCGCGCCACGTCATCGGCCTCTCGCTGTTCTGGGAATCGCCCTTCGGCCCGATCCGGATGGACTTCTCCAAGGCCCTTCAGAAAGAACCGGGCGACATCGAACGCCAGTTCGACTTCTCGGTCAGAACGGACTTCTGATCTTGTCCCTCCTGCGCGGCCTTGCTGTTGCGGCGTTCGCCCTGGCATGCCTCGGCCCGCCGCAGGCCCGGGCGCAGGAGCTCGGGATCATCCAGAACGACATCCTCGTTCTCGACCCCGAGCGCCTGTTCGAGCGGACCAGGCTGGGCCAGCGCATGGTGGCCGACCACCAGGCCGAGCGGGAAAAACTCGCCGCGCGCAACCGCCGCCTCGAGGCCGAGCTCGAGGCCGAGGAGAAACGCCTGACCGAGCTGCGCGCCGAAACCTCGCCCGAGGAATTCCGCGACATGGCCGACGCCTTCGACGCCAAGGTGCAGGAAATCCGCCGCGACAGCGAACGCCGTGTCGTCGACCTCGAGCGCGACCGCGAGCGGCTGCCGATCCAGTTCCTACGCGCCGTCGAACCGGTGCTCTCCGAGGTCATGCGCGAGGCCGGCGGCACCGTGGTGCTCGACGCCCGCACCGTGCTCTTCCGCCTCGACGCGGTCGACGTGACCGACACAGCCGTCACCCGGATCGACCAGGCGCTTGGCGAGAGGTTGCCCGACCCGGAGGCCGATCCCGCTGCCCAGGACACCGGCTCGCAAGACACCGGATCGCAAGACACTGGCACCACCGACGGCGAGTAACCCCCGTGCTTGCCCAGCCGGGCCCCGCTTGGTAGGGAAACCGAACGCGACTTACCGAAAGGACCGACGATGACAGAGCCGCTGAAGACCGCGGATATCAACATGATCCAGCGGCTGATTCCGCATCGCTACCCGTTCCTGCTGGTCGACAAGGTGGTCGACATGAACGGCTACCAGTCCGCCCGCGGCATCAAGAACGTCACCATGAACGAGCCGCATTTCCAGGGCCACTTCCCGCAAAAGCCCATCATGCCCGGCGTCACCATGGTCGAGGCGATGGCCCAGACCGCCGCCGTCATGGTCGGAAGCCATCTTGGCCTTCAGGACAAGAACGTCCTGATCTATTTCATGTCGATCGAAAGCTGCAAGTTCCGCCGCATGGTCGAACCCGGCGACGTGCTGGCGCTCGACATCGAAACCCTGCGCGGCCGGCCGGGCGGCAAGGTCTGGAAGTTCCGCGGCGTGGCCACGGTCGAGGGGGACATGGCCTGCGAGGCCGATTTCACCGCCATGGTCGATATGCCCAAGGAGTGATCGGCATGAGCGAACGCGGCGAAACCGAGATCCATCCCAGCGCGGTCGTCGAGCCCGGCGCCCAGCTGGGGCAGGGGTGCCATATCGGCCCCTTCTGCCATGTCGGACCGGATGCGAAGCTCGGCGACGGCGTCACGCTGAAAAGCCATGTCGTCATCAGCGGCGACACCGAGATCGGCGAGGATTGCACCCTCTTCCCCTTCGCCTGCATCGGCGAGATCCCGCAGGATCTGAAGTTCCGCGGCGAGAAGACCCGCCTGGTGATCGGCGCCCGCAACCGCATCCGCGAGCACGTCACCATGAACACCGGCACAGAGGGCGGCGGCGGCGTCACCCGCGTCGGCGATGACGGGCTCTTCATGGCGGGCTGCCACGTGGCCCATGACGTACAGGTCGGCAACCGGGTCATCATCGTCAACAACGCCGCACTGGCCGGCCATTGCCTGATCGAGGATGACGTCATCATCGGCGGCCTCTCCGGCGTCCACCAATGGGTGCGCATCGGGCAGGGGGCCATCATCGGCGCCGTCACCATGGTCACCAACGACGTGATCCCCCACGGTCTTGTCCAGGCGCCCCGGGGCGAGCTCGACGGGCTCAACCTCGTCGGCCTCAAACGCCGCGGCGTGGCCCGCTCCGACATCACCGCGCTGCGCGCCGCCTTCCAGATGCTGGCCCAGGGCGAGGGCAGCTTCCAGGAACGCGCCCGCCGCCTCGGGGATGAGACCGAAAGCGACTACGTCCGCCAGATCGTCAACTTCATCACCGCCGGCTCCGACCGCTCCTTCCTCACGCCGGGCTCGGTCTGACCATGTCCGGAAAGCTCGCGATCCTCGCCTGCGCCGGCGCGCTGCCCGTGGCCATTGCCCGCGCCAACCCCGACGCCATGGTCATCACGCTCGAGGGCATCCCCAGCGAGCTCGAGGCGCAGTCGGAGCGCCACCGGCTCGAGCAGATCGGCACGCTCTTTTCGGCCATGAAGGAGGCAGGCGTCGACCGGATGGTCTTCGCGGGCTCCCTCGTGCGCCCCGCGCTCGACCCCTCGGCCTTCGACGCCGAGATGGCCGCCATCGCCCCCCGCCTGATGGCGGCGCTGCAGATGGGCGATGACGGCCTGTTGAGGACGGTCATCGACGTTTTCGAGGAACAAGGCTTTTCCGTCATCGGCGCGCACCAGGTGCTGCCCGCGCTCACCGCCGATCCGGGCCTCCACGCCGGCACCGCGCCGGACGAGGCCACGCAAGCTGACATCAGCCGCGCCACGCAGATCCTGCGCGGCCTCGCCCCCCTCGACCTCGGCCAGGCCTGCGTCGTCGCCGGCGGCCAGTGCCTCGGCATCGAAACCGTGCAGGGCACCGACGCGCTGCTCGATTTCGTGGCCGCCACCCCGCCCGAGTTCCGCCGCGCTCACCCCGGCGTGCTGGTCAAGGCCGCCAAGGTGGGCCAGGACCTGCGCATCGACATGCCCACCATCGGCCCCCGCACCATCGACGCCGTGGCGGGGGCGGGCCTCGCCGGGCTCGTGATCGAGGCCGGCAAGGTCATGATCCTCGACCGCGACACCACCCTTCAGGCCGCGCGGGACAAGGGCATTTTCCTTGTCGCGTCAGAGCTCTAGATGCGTATCTTCCTGATCGCCGGCGAGGCCTCGGGCGACCGGCTCGGCGCCGCGCTCATGGCCGGGCTGAAGCAGCTTGCCGATGTGCAGTTCGAAGGCATCGGCGGCCCGATGATGGAGGCCGAAGGCCTCTCCTCGATCTTCCCGATGGACGATCTCAGCGTGCACGGGCTGGTCGAGGTGCTCAAGCAATACCCGCACCTCCGCCGCCGACTGCACGAGGCCGCCGATGCGGTGCTCGCCGCGAACCCGGACGTGCTGATCACCATCGACAGCCCCGATTTCTGCCTCCGCGTGACGAAGATCGTGAAGGCGAAAAGCAACATCAGAACAGTGCATTACGTGGCCCCCTCCGTCTGGGCCTGGCGCCCGAAACGCGCCGAGCGCATGGCCTCCCATATCGACCAGGTGCTGGCGCTCCTCCCGTTCGAGCCGCCCTACATGGAAGCCGCCGGGATGGCCTGCGATTTCGTCGGCCACCCGGTCGTGAGCGAACCACAGGCCACGCCCGAACAGATCGCCGCCTTTCGCGAAAGCCGCGGCATCGGCGACGCGCCGCTCCTCATGGTGCTCCCCGGCTCCCGCCGCTCCGAGGTGGCCCAGCTCACCCCGATCTTCGGCGAAGCCCTCAAAGAGGTCTGCCGCGCCCGGCCCGATCTGCGGCTCGTCATCCCCGCCACCGAGGCCCGCGCCGCCCAGGTCCGCGAACTGACCGCCGACTGGCCTGGCCAGCCCATCATCGTCGCCCCCGACAACCGCAATCCCAAGGTCTATGCCATTGAAAAGGCCGCCGCTTTCGGCGCCGCCGACCGCGCGCTCGCGGCCTCCGGCACCGTTTCGCTCGAACTGGCCGCTGCCGGCACGCCGATGCTCATCGCTTACGATGTCCACCCGATAAGCCGCATGATCCTGCAACGCATGCTCCGGATCGACACGCTCACGCTGGTCAACCTCGTCAGCGAAACCCGCGCCGTCCCCGAACTCAACGGCGCCGACTGCCGACCTGAACTTATCGCCCCCAAGCTGTTGGAATTGCTCGACAACCCCGGCGATCAACCCGAGGCGATGGCCCTCACCATGGACCGCCTCGGCAAGGGCGGCGAAGCCCCCGGCCTCCGCGCCGCGAAGGCCGTGCTGAAACATCTTCAGTAGAAGCGCAGCCGCTGCCCCACGCCCATATCCTTCGCCTTGGCCAACATCGCATGGCCAAGCGCGATATCCGACAGCGACAGCCCCCGGTGCCAGAACAGGATCGTCTCCTCGGCACTCTCGCGCCCCGGCTTCACCCCAGCCACGATCTGCCCCAGCTCCGCATGCAGCGTCTCGGCGGTCAGCTTGCCCTGGTCCACATGCTCCCGAAGCGCACCGAATACGCCATGCGCCTGGCCCCAGTCATCCATCACCACTTTGTCCATGATATCCGTCAGGTTCAGCTCCACCGCCGACATCGTGCCATAGGGAACAACCAGCGCCCCGGGCTTGATCCAGTCGGTCTTCAACAGCGGCTGCGGTTCAGACAATCTCGACGCTTCCACAACGATATCAGCATCTTGCAGGCAGGACTTCCAGTCCTCCGTCACGGTAATCTCCCGCCCCAGGTCACGCCGCAACTGCTCCGCGAACGCCTCCCGGCTCTCCGGCCGCCGCGAATGCACCCGCACCTCCTCGAAATCGAACAGATGGCACAGCAACCGCACGTTCCAATAGGCCGTGCCCCGCGCCCCGATATGGCCCAGCACCTTTGGCTTCTCCGGCGCCAGGTACTTCGCCCCCAGCGCGGTGATCGCGCCCGTGCGCATCTCGGTAATCCCCGTCGCATCGATCAGCGCCTTGGGCGCCCCCATCCGCGGGTCGAACAGCGTCAGCAGCCCGTATTCCGAGGGCCGCCCCGATTTGTAGTTATCAACGAAATCGCCCACTACCTTGGTGCCGGCGCTGTCGATCTCGCCGCCGATCCAGCCGCGCAGCACGTTGAAATGCCCCTCGACCCCGGCCCGCGGCCGGATATGCATCCGCGGCTCGATCGCCGTCTCGCCCTTGCCCTGCATCCTCAGCGAATCCTCGATCGCCGACAGGATCTCCCCGTCGGTGAACCCCAGCGCCTCGATATCGAAGCGGTTCAGGTAGTCGAGGTAGACGGGCGGCGTATCGGCAGGCGTGGACATGGGGCAGGGCCTCTTAATATGTATGGACAAATAGACACTGGCAGCGCTTGCCCCCCTCGGCAACCCGCAAACGTACACCCCGTCCCGCGCGACAGCGCCCGGTGCCCGATTACCGGGCGCCCGTCACCTGACGGTGACCCAGACCGGCGCCTTGGTGTAAACCCACAGCGTAGCCGGATGGTCGGCCCCCGCCTTCATCGCGGCCGAAGACCCACCGGGCACGTAAGGCGCGAGAATCTGCACCCCGGTCACGCCCGGATGAAGGAGGATCGACCCGCGATAGGTCCCGTCGGAACAGGTGATCCGCATCGGCGACGGCCGCCCGCGCATGGTGGGAAACGCCACCTTGCCCGGCGTCTCGACCGTCGCCGTGACCTCCTCGGAGGCCAGGACACAGCGCATCCCCCTGATTTCCTTCCGGCCGGGCCCGTCGAGCCGGGTGCGTACGGCAAACCGCTCGGTGCTCTCGATTCGTGCGGCGAAAGCTGCAGTCGTGGCCGATGCGGTGGTGGCACCGGACCCAATTCCGCCGGCACATCCGGTCGCGAACACAAGGGCAAGGCAGGAAAGGCACTTCAGGGAAATACAGGCCAAGGAAAAGCTCCACTGGGCGGGGGCAGGCACGGCGCCATGCTAATCCCAAGCGCCCGTCCGCGCCATTGACCTTGCGTGAGCGAAAAGGGTCTCCGCCTCCAACGTTGCGCCCGCGACACACAGGTCGGGGCAGGGCGGTCAATACCGTCGGAACGGGAACCCCCGCTACCCCCGCCAGATCCACCCGCCGCCCAGGATCCGGCTGCCACCGGTCTCGTAGAACACGCAGGCCTGACCGGGCGACACGCCTTCCTCGGCGGTCAGTAGTTCCACCTCCGCCTCCGTCTCCGAGATCGGCCGGATGATCGCCTCCCGCGGCGGCCGGGTCGAGCGGACCTTGACCGACACGTGCCATTCCTCCTTCGAGGTAAACGCCTCGTCGCCCAGCCAGTTGATCTCGCGCACCGGCACAACCCGGGTCGCCAACAGTTCTTTCGGCCCCACGATCACCTGTTTCCCATCCACGTCCAGCTTCACCACGTAAAGCGGCTCCGACAGCCCGCCGATGCCAAGCCCCCGGCGCTGCCCGATCGTGTAGTGAATGACACCCTCATGCTCGCCCAGCACCCGGCCATCCACATGCACGATCTGCCCCGGTTCGGCCGCGCCGGGCCGCAGCTTCTCGATGACGGAGGCATAATTCCCGTTCGGCACGAAGCAGATATCCTGGCTGTCCGGCTTGTCCGCCACCGCGAGGCCATACCGCGCCGCCAGCTTCCGCGTCGCATCCTTCGAGGGCAGGTGCCCCAGCGGGAAGCGCAGGTAATCCAGCTGCTCCGGCGTGGTCGAGAACAGGAAATAGCTCTGGTCGCGGTTGGCATCCGCCGCGCAATGCAGCTCCGCCCCGGCGGCGCCGACCTTGCGCTGGATGTAATGCCCCGTCGCCATGCAATCGGCATCGAGGTCCTTCGCCGTCTCCAGCAGGTCCTTGAACTTCACCCGCTCGTTGCAGCGGATGCAGGGCACCGGCGTCGCGCCCGCAAGATAGCTGTCGGCGAACTCGTCGATCACCGCGTCCTTGAAGATGTTCTCGTAATCCAGCACGTAATGCGGAAAGCCCATCTCTTCGGCCACGCGCCTTGCATCGTGGATATCCACCCCGGCACAGCACGCACCCTTCTTGGCCAGCGCCGCGCCGTGGTCGTAAAGCTGCAGCGTCACGCCGACCACGTCATAGCCTTCCTCGGCCAGCATCGCCGCCACGACCGAAGAATCCACGCCGCCCGACATCGCCACGACGACGCGCGTGTCGGCAGGGGCCTTGGGCAGGCCCAGCGAATTCAGTTCAGTGTCGAGCGCCATGTCTCTCTCCGGCTCCGGTCCCGCGGAATATAGGAAAATGCAACACACTCTCAAGGCCCGGTTTCACCCCGCGTTAAGCGGCTGCGGCAACACTCCGGCCCATGGAATGTAAGGGTGAGAGTGATGTATCTGAAGAAAGTGGCCGGGAAAAGGGCCGTGCAACTTCCTGACGGAACGGTGATGACGCGGGCCGACCTGCCGCCCGCCGACACGCGGCGCTGGGTCGCCTCGCGCAAGCTGATGGTGGTGCGCGGTGTGCTCTATGGCCTGCTCGAACGCGACGAGGCGCTCGAACGCTACCGGCTCAGCGACGAGGAATTTCAGGAATGGGTCACCGCCCTGTCGGTCCATGGCGCGGACGGCCTGAAAGCGACAAATCGTCCCCCCGCGGACAAAACTGTCGACAACCCCAAGTAGCGGCAGGTATTATTTTCTGTCCGGGTAACCTGTAGTTAACCATTGTTAGTCACTACTCGTGTCGGGAAGAGTTTAAACGAACGGAGACCGTCATGCGTGTGCTACTGGTGGAGGACGACCCGACAACGTCCAAGAGTATCGAGTTGATGCTCACCCATGCGAATCTCAACGTCTACACCACCGACATGGGCGAGGAGGGGATCGATCTCGCCAAGCTCTACGATTACGACCTGATCCTCCTGGATCTTGGCCTGCCCGACATGGACGGGCACGACGTGCTGCGGCAGTTGCGGCTGGCGCGGGTCGACACGCCGATCCTGATCCTGACCGGGGCCGACGATACCGAGAACAAGATCAAGGGCTTCGGATTCGGCGCCGACGATTACCTGACCAAGCCCTTCCATCGCGAGGAGCTGGTCGCCCGCATCCACGCCATCGTCCGCCGCTCCAAGGGCCACGCGCAATCGGTCATCCGCACCGGCAAGGTCCACGTCAATCTCGACGCCAAGACGGTCGATGTCGACGGCAAGACCGTGCACCTCACGGGCAAGGAATACCAGATGCTGGAACTCCTCAGCCTGCGCAAGGGCACGACGCTGACCAAGGAGATGTTCCTGAACCACCTCTACGGCGGCATGGACGAGCCCGAGCTGAAGATCATCGACGTCTTCATCTGCAAGCTGCGCAAGAAACTGGCCGAGGCCACGGGCGGCGCCAACTATATCGAAACCGTCTGGGGCAGGGGCTACGTGCTGCGTGATCCCGATCCCGCCGCCGACGGGGACAGGCCGCTCGCCGTCGGCGCCTGACGGTCTGGACGCGCCCGCCGCCGCGCCCTATCACTTGGACCGACAGACCGGGGGCGCGCGGCAGGCCGGCCGCGCCCCGTTCAGGCGGAGGGGCAAGATGGCGCAGAAACCAGCGGTCGACAACCTGACAGAGGCGCAGGCGACGGAAGAACTGGCCGACCTGGCCCAGCGCCTGGCCGAGGCCAACACCGCCTATCACACCGAAGACGCCCCGGCGATCACTGACGCGGAATACGACGCGCTCAAATCACGCAACGCGGCGATCGAGGCGCGCTTCCCCCATCTCAAGCGCGCCGACAGCCCCTCCGACCAGGTCGGCGCCACCCCGTCCGAGGCCTTCGCCAAGGTCACCCACGCGGTGCGGATGCTCAGCCTCTCCAACGCCTTCGACGACGCCGACATCACCGAGTTCGACACCCGCATCCGCCGCTATCTCGGTCTATCGGAAGACGCGAACCTCACCTACACCGCCGAGCCCAAGATCGACGGGCTCAGCCTCTCGCTGCGCTACGAATCCGGCAAGCTTGTGCAGGCCGCCACCCGCGGCGACGGCGCGGTGGGCGAGAACGTCACCGCCAACGCCCGCACCATCGACGACATTCCCGTCACCCTGAAAGGCGCCCCCGATGTGCTCGAGATCCGCGGCGAGGTCTACATGAGCCACGAAGATTTCGAATCCCTCAACACCCGGCAGGCTGAGAAGGGCGACAAGCAATTCGCCAACCCCCGCAACGCCGCCGCCGGCTCCCTCCGCCAGCTCGATTCCTCGATCACCCGCAACCGCCCCCTGCGCTTCTTCGCCTATGCCTGGGGCGAGACCAGCGAACCGCTCGCCGACACCCAGATGGGCGCCATCAACCGCCTGGCCAAGCTGGGCTTCCAGACCAACCCGCTCACCGCCCTCTGCGACGGGCCAACCGAAATGCTCGCCCAATACGCCAGGATCGAGCAACTCCGCGCCGAGCTCGGCTACGATATCGACGGCGTCGTCTACAAGGTCGACGACCTCGCCCTGCAAGCCCGCCTCGGCTATCGCAGCACCACCCCCCGCTGGGCCATCGCCCACAAGTTCCCCGCCGAACTCGCCTGGACGCGCCTCGAATCCATCGACATCCAGGTCGGCCGCACCGGCGCCCTTTCCCCGGTCGCCCGCCTGACCCCCGTTACCGTCGGCGGCGTCGTCGTCTCCAACGCCACCCTCCACAACGAGGATTACATCGCCGGCCGCGACAGCAAGGGCAACGAGATCCGCGGCGGCAAGGACATCCGCGTGGGCGACTGGGTCCAGGTCTACCGCGCCGGCGACGTCATCCCCAAGGTGGCCGATGTCGACCTCTCCAAGCGCTCCGACGGGGCCGAACCCTATACCTTCCCCGAAACCTGCCCCGAATGCGGCTCCGAGGCCATCCGCGAGGAGGGCGACGCCGTCCGCCGCTGCACAGGCGGCCTCATCTGCCCGGCGCAAGCGGTTGAAAAGCTGAAACATTTCGTCTCCCGCGCCGCCTTCGACATCGAGGGGCTGGGCGCCAAGCAGGTCGAACAATTCTACCGCGACGGCTGGATCAGGGAACCCGCCGACATCTTCACACTGGAAGAGCGCTACGGCTCCGGCCCACGCCAACTCAAGAACCGCGAAGGCTGGGGCGAGAAAAGCGCGAAGAACCTATTCGAAGCCATTGAAGAAAAACGGAACATCCCCTTCGGCCGCCTCCTTTTCGCCCTCGGCATCCGCCATGTCGGCGAACAGGCCAGCAACCTCATCGCCCGCTTCTACGGCAACTGGGATGATTTCACCGCCGCCATGGACAGCGCCGCCGATTGCGACGGCCCCGAATGGGAACGCCTCCTCGGCATCGACGGCGTGGGCGAGGTCATGGCCCGCTCCCTCGTCACCGCTTTCGCGCAGGACAACGAACGCGAGAGCATCGACCGCCTGACCGCCCACCTCACCGTCGCCGAAGCGGCCCGCCCATCCACCGCCGACAGCCCCGTCGCCGGCAAGACCGTCGTCTTCACCGGCACGCTCGAGAAAATGACAAGGGCCGAGGCCAAGGCCCGCGCCGAAGCCCTCGGCGCCAAGGTCTCGGGCAGCGTCTCCGCCAAGACCGACCTCGTCGTCGCCGGCCCCGGCGCCGGCAGCAAGGCAAAAAAGGCCGAGGAACTCGGCGTCGAGATCATCGACGAGGATGGCTGGCTCGACCTCATAGGGCAGGCATGAGCACCCGGCCCCCCATCCTTTTCCCGCTCTTCGCCGAGCTGGAAACCCTGGAAGGGGTCGGCCCCAAATCCGCCAAGGCCCTCGCCGCGATCGACATCGAACGCCCGCGCGACGTGCTCTTCACGCTGCCCTATTCCGGCATCGACCGCCGCCGCCGCGAAACGGTGCAGGGCGCCAACTACCCCGAAACCGTCACCGTCGAGGTCACCGTCGGCGACCACCGCGCGCCCCAGCGCCGTGGCGGCCCGTACCGCGTCAACGTCGAAGATGCCGCAACCACCTTCCAGCTCGTCTTCTTCCACGCCCGCGACGAATACCTCCGCCGCATCCTCCCCACCGGCCAGCGCGTCGTGGTCTCGGGCAAGGTCGAGCTCTTCGACGGCATGGCCCAGATGGTCCACCCCGACCATATCCTGCCCCCGAACGAGGCCGGCACTATCCCCGATTTCGAGCCGGTCTACCCGCTGACCGCCGGCGTCACCCAGAAAACCATGGGCAAGGCCGCGCATTCCGCCGTCGCCCGCGCGCCCGAGCTGCCCGAGTGGATCGACCCCGCCCAGAAGGCCAGCGCCGGCTGGCCCGACTGGCACGAGGCCATCGCCCGCGCCCACGCGCCACAGGACATGGCCGATCTCAGCCCGTCCGACGCCCCCCGCGAACGCCTCGCCTATGACGAGTTCATGGCCCATCAGCTCACCCTCGGCCTCGCCCGCGCCAAGCTGCGCCGCACCAAGGGCCGCGCCACCGTGGGTACCGGCAAGCTGCAGGCCAGGGTGCTCGACGCGCTGCCCTACACCCCCACCGGCGCCCAGACCCGCGCCATCGCCGAGATCGCCGCCGACATGGCCCAGGACCGCCGGATGAACCGCCTCCTGCAAGGCGATGTCGGCGCCGGCAAGACCCTCGTCGCGCTGAAAGCCCTGCTCATCGCGGTCGAGGCGGGCGGGCAGGGCGTCATGATGGCCCCCACCGAAATCCTCGCCCGCCAGCATCTCGAAGGGCTCACCCCATTGGCCGAGGCCGCGGGTGTCGTCATCGAAATCCTCACCGGCCGCGACAAGGGCGCCGAGCGCCGCCGCAAGCTCGCCGCCCTCAAGGCGGGCGATATCCAGATCCTCGTCGGCACCCATGCCGTCTTCCAGAAGGATGTGGAATTCCACGATCTGCGCCTCGCCATCGTCGACGAACAGCACCGCTTCGGCGTCCGCCAGCGGCTGGAACTCGGCCGCAAGGGCGCACAGGCCGACGTCCTGGTGATGACCGCCACGCCCATCCCCCGCAGCCTGTCACTGGCGCAATATGGCGACATGGATGTCTCGATCCTCGACGAGAAACCGCCGGGCCGCAAACCGATCACCACCGCGCTGGTCAGCCAGGGCCGCATGGACGAGGTCGTCGATCACCTCCGCCGCGCCATCGCCGAGGGGCGACAGGCCTACTGGGTCTGCCCGCTGGTCGAGGAAAGCGAACTGATCGACCTCTCCAGCGCGGTCGAACGCTTCAAACGCCTCCGTGCCGCGCTTGGCGAGGGCGTTGTCGGCCTCGTCCACGGCCAGATGCCGCCCGAGGAGAAGGATGCCGCCATGGCCGCCTTCCAGCGGGGCGACACCGCCGTGCTCGTCTCCACCACCGTCATAGAGGTGGGCGTCGACGTGCCCAACGCCTCGATCATGGTGATCGAACGCGCCGAAAGCTTCGGCCTCGCCCAGCTCCACCAGCTCCGCGGCCGTGTCGGCCGGGGCGAGGCCGCCTCGACCTGCCTGCTCATGTACCAGCCGCCGCTGTCGGAGACCGGCGAGAAGCGCCTTGCCACCATGCGCGAAACCGAAGACGGCTTTCGCATCGCCGAGGTCGATCTCGAGATGCGCGGCGCGGGCGACCTGATCGGCACCGCCCAATCCGGCCTGCCACGCTTTCGCATCGCCGACCTCGAAGGGCAGGCGGCGCTGATGGCGATTGCCCAGTCCGACGCCCGCAAGCTGCTGAACGACGACCCCGACCTGACGGGCGAGCGGGGGCAGGCGGCCCGCATCCTCCTGTGGCTGATGGAGCAGGACCAGGCCATCCGCCTGATCAGCGTCGGCTGAAACTTATCCACAGACTGGAACGGAAGCGGAACAAAAACTTTCGTTCCTTACCAAGGCGTTAAGCTGATTTATTCACAAACGTTCCGCTTTGTTCTCACAAAGTTCTTTACAAACCCTTTCCGAAATGAGAACAAATAAGCAACAAAGCCACACCGGACGAAGGAGCCACCCAATGCTCAGCCAGTTCAAGACCGCCGCCTACCGCTCCCGCGATACCCTCGTGGGCGATCTCATCGGCGGCGCCGCCCTGATGGTCACGCTCCTGGGCGGGCTCTACCTGCCGGGGCTTCTGTAACCCTTTCTGCCTGCGACGTTCCTGGCCTGTCGCGCAATCCGCATCGCCTGTCCCCATAGTCTCGATGCGCCGCGCCTGATCACTGTCCCCGGGGTCTGCCTCCCCCTGATCACGGACAGGCCGTAAAACGGAACCGAGCTTCCTTCCGCCGCCGCTTGTCCCCAAGCGCGCGGCGGTTTTTTTATCCGGAATTCAAATGATTGCGCACCAAAGCTCGCGGAGCGCGCCTCACGCGCAGGAACTCGACGCCTGCGCCGTCTCCAGCGCCTCCACCGTCGCCTCCAGCGTCAGCAGGATCGACGCGTGCCGGTTCTTGTAATCCTTCGCCGGCCGCAGCACCTCCAGCCCGTCGAACGGGGCAGGGGGCGTCGGCCCGTCCTGCTTGAGCATCGCCTTCAGCGCATCGCGCGCCTCGGTCACCTGCGCCAGGTCACAACCGATGATATGCCCGCCCACGATACTGGCCGAGGCCTGCCCCAGCGCACAGGCCTTCACCTCCGCCGCGTAATCGGTGATCACCGACCCGTTGGTCTTGATATCCACTGTCACGGTCGACCCGCACAGCGGCGCCCGCCGCTTCACGCTCGCATCCGGATCCTCCAGCCGGCCATGATGCGGAATATCCGCCGCCAGCTCCAGGATCCGGGCCGAGTACAGTTTGATCAGGTCGGTTTCGCCGCTCATGGCTTTCCCTTTCCGCGTTCCCCCCATAGATAGAGGCGCGTGACGCAGACGGAAAGGGTTTCCTTCATGGCATTCGATCCCGAAACACTCAAATTCAACGCAGACGGGCTGGTGCCGGCCATCGCGCAGGATTCCGAGACCGGCGAGGTGCTGATGCTCGCCTGGATGAACGCCGAAGCGGTGCGCCGCACCCTCGACACCGGCCGCGTCACCTACTGGAGCCGCTCTCGCCAATCCTTCTGGATCAAGGGCGAAACCAGCGGCCACGTTCAGGAACTGGTCGAACTCCGCGTCGATTGCGACCGCGACTGTATCCTCGTCCGCGTCCACCAGTACGGGCCCGCCTGCCACACCAACCGGCGCACCTGCTTCTACACCGCCATCGAGGACGGGGCAGAGGTCGAGCTGATGTCGCCCATGCCGGGCTGATCAACCAGCGTGTTTGCGGTGCCGCGCGGCGGCTTCGGCAATCACGTCTTCCCGTAGCGTGAAGCCCAGCCCCGGCTTGCCCTCCAGCGCCAGCCGGCCCTTCTTCGGCGCAAGGTCCGGCGCCTCGACGATATCCTCGGCCAGCAACTGCCACATGATCTGGTTGCCGTCGTCGAGGTTCGGAATGGCCCGGCCCGCGTGATGCTCGGCACAGGTGGTGATGCCCGTTGTCATCGACGAATGGATGCACAGCGGCACCCCCGCCGCCTCGGCCACCGCCGCCGCCTTCATCAGCGGCCGCAAGCCCCCGATCTCGCGCGGGCCCACGGCGATCATGTCGGCCCGGTGCACGGCGGCCGCCACATGCACTTCCTGCAAGGTGAACACGCTCTGATCCGCCCCGATGGCGATGGGCGAACGCGCCGCCACATGCGCCAGCGCGGCCTGCGAGGTGCTGGCGGTCGGCTGCTCGATATACTCGATGTCATAGGGCGCCAGCCGCGCGATCATCCGCAGCGCCACCGCCTGGTCCCACGCCTCGTTCGCATCGAGCCGCAACCGGGCGTCCGGCGCCACCTCCCGCACGGCGCGCACGGCGGCCATGTCATGCTCGGCCCCTACGCCCACCTTCAGGTACAGGATCGGCTGCCCCTCGGCCACCGCGGCGGCGGCATCCTCGGCCAGCGCCTCGGGCGTCTGGCCCTGCAGGAAATGGAAATACCCCACGTCCTTCCGCACCGCCCCGCCTAGAAGATCCCACACCGGGCGCCCCAGCACCTTGCCCTGCGCATCCAGCGCGGCCGTCTCAAGCGCGTTCCGCAACTGGTTGAAATACCTTGGCATATTGCCGCCGAACACCAGGAAATGCTCGCGGTAGACATCCTGCAAACCCTGCGCGATATCGAAGACCGACCGCCCCACCAGCCCCCGGCCCAATTTCTCCAGCACGATCTTCTGCGCATCGGCATACGGCGCGGCGGGCGTCTCGCCATGGCCCACCGTGCCATCCTCGCAGGTCATCGTGACAAGGTTGACGGTGAACGCGTCCTCGACCCCCTGCGACCAGATATAGGGCTGGCGCAGCGGCAGGCGCAGCGGGGTGGCGGTGACGGAAGCAATAACGGCCATGCGGGCGGGTCCTGTGCCTGGAAACTCCGCCGCAGGCTAGGCCGCGCCGGGCCCGCCGGAAAGCCGGAAAACGCGCCAACCTGTTCGGTTCGCGACAATCGGCGTCGTCAATCGCTTGTCACCAGACGCAGGAACGGGCGGTGCCGCCGCTTCGGCGCGGGGCGGGGCGGCTCCGCCACGGGCCGGCTGACCTCCACATTGCCGCCATCCACCGGCGCCACCCGCAGGCGCGTCACCTCGAACCGCCGCGGCACCCGGCCCGCCTCGCCCTCGGCCACGAGACAGCCCATCGCCCGGCTCACGTCGCCCAGATCGCTGCGCAGCGGCAGCAGAACCATCCGCGCACTCAGCTCCGGCTGCCGGAACCCGCCCCGCGACAGCAGGTCCAGCCGCACCGTCGCCGGCTCCTCGAACAGCCGCGCCAGCGCGCCGGCAAACCCGTCCCGCCGGTCGGGGTGGATGAAACTGCTCACCGGCATCCCCCGCACATCCATCCCCATCAGGTCGGCCAGGTGCGCCCCCGCCACCCGGAACCGCGCCAGCCCCGGCGCGATCCGCTCGATGATGAACGTGTCCGACAACAGCCCCTCGATCCGCCGCGGGTCGATCTCGGCCCGGCGCGGCACGGCCGTCCCCTGCCGCAAGCCCTGCCAGTAATCGACAAGCGCCTCCGGGTCACGGCCCGCGGCGCGGTGCCTTGGCCGAAGCTCGATCACGTCGTCCGGTCTGTCGGTGTCGTCTTGCATTGGTCTGCCCTCGCTCGGGTCGGTGGCTCGAAACGCCCGCCACGGCCTTGCGGCGCAGCCGGCGCGTTCCCGGAATCTGGCACGATTACACCGACAGGGCGCCCGAAATGTTAATAATTGGTTAACTTCGCATCGCGCGGCCGCCCCCGCCGCCGCGCTTGCCCTTGCCCAAACGAATGGCTAGGACGAAACCCGACCGCTCCCGACAGGGACAAGGCAGGAGGATCCAGGTGCTCAGATCAATGACGGCGTTCGCCGCGTCCAAGGGGGCGCAGCACGGCTTTTCCTGGACATGGGAAATGCGCAGCGTCAACGGCAAGGGGCTCGACCTGCGCCTGCGCGTGCCCGACTGGATCGAGGGGCTCGAGCCCGGCCTGCGCGCCCGCATCGGCAAGGCGCTCGGGCGCGGCAACGTCTCGCTCAACCTCAAGCTTTCCCGCGATGACGGGGCAGGGGCGCTGGCGGTCAACGCCGCCCAGCTCGAGGACGTGCTCACCGCCATGGCCGAGGTGGAAAACCGTGCCATGGCCCGCGGCGTCACGCTGGCCCCGGCCACCGCCGCCGACCTCCTCGGCCTGCGCGGCGTGCTCGACACCGGCGCGGCCGACGAGGATACCGAGACGCTCCGCACGACCCTGCTGGCCGACTTCGAACCCCTGCTGACCGCCTTCCTCGACATGCGCGCCACCGAAGGGCGGGCGCTGGCCGAAGTACTGACCGCCCAGCTCGACGAGATCGAACGCCTCACGGCTGACGCGGCGCAAGCCGCCGAGGCCCGCCGCCCGGAAATGGAACAGGCCTTCCGCACCGCGCTCGCCCGCGTGATGGACACCGCCGACACCGCCGACGAGGCCCGCGTCGCCCAGGAACTGGCGCTCCTCGCCGTCAAGGCCGACGTGACCGAGGAGATCGACCGCCTCCGCGCCCACATCGCCGCCGCCCGCGACCTCCTCGCCAGCGGCAGCCCGGTCGGCCGCAAGCTCGATTTCCTGTCACAGGAATTCAACCGCGAGGCCAACACGCTCTGCTCCAAGGCCCAGAACAAGGCGCTCACCGCCACCGGGCTCGAACTCAAGACCGTCATCGACCAGATGCGCGAGCAGGTGCAGAATGTCGAATGACGGCACATATCGGACAACGGGGGATTTGAGTATTTTTAGAAAGATGAAAGGGCAGGGCGCCCATGGCTGACCGGCGCGGCCTTCTGATCATCCTCTCCTCGCCCTCGGGCGCGGGCAAATCCACCCTGTCCCGGCGCCTGCGCGACTGGGACGCCACGATTTCCTTCTCGGTCTCCGCCACCACCCGCACCCCGCGGGCGGGCGAGGTGGACGGGCAGGATTACCACTTCATGACCGAGACCAACTTCAAGCGCGCGGTGGGCGCCGGCCAGATGCTCGAACACGCCCATGTCTTCGGCAATTTCTACGGCTCGCCGCGAGGGCCCGTGGAAGAAGCCATCAGCGCCGGGCGCGACGTGCTCTTCGATATCGACTGGCAGGGCGCCCAGCAGATCCAGAACTCCGGCCTGGGCCAGCACACGCTGTCCATCTTCATCCTGCCCCCCTCCATCGCCGAGCTGCGCGCCCGCCTCGTCAAGCGCGGCCAGGACGCGCCCGACGTGGTCTCGAAACGGATGCAGAAAAGCTGGGACGAGATCAGCCACTGGGGCGAATACGATTACGTTCTGATCAACGACGATCTCGACGCCACCGACGCGCGGCTGAAAAGCATCGTCACCGCCGCCCGCCTCAAGCGCATCCAGCAGCCGGGCCTCAACGCCCATGTGCAGAAACTCCAGCAGGAATTCGAGGAGAACACATGACCATCTACACCCTCGACGGCCACACCCCGCAGCTTGCCGACGACACCTGGGTCGCCCCCGACGCCAACCTGATCGGCCAGGTGATCCTCGAGGAGGGCGCCTCCGTCTGGTTCGGCGCCACGCTGCGCGGCGACAACGAGCCCATCACCATCGGCCGCGGCTCGAACGTCCAGGAAAACTGCGTCATGCACACCGACATGGGCTTCCCCCTCACGGTGGGCGAGAACTGCACCATCGGCCACAAGGTCATGCTGCATGGCTGCACGCTCGGCAACAACACCCTCATCGGCATGGGCGCCACCATTTTGAACGGCGCCAAGATCGGCAACAACTGCCTGATCGGTGCGGGCGCGCTCATCACCGAGGGCAAGGAAATCCCCGATGGCAGCCTCGTCATGGGCGCCCCCGGCAAGGTCATCCGCCAGCTCGACGACAAGGCGCTCAAGGCGGTCACCTACGGCGCGCTCCACTACCAGGAGAACATGCGCCGCTACCGCGACGGGCTCAAGGCGGTCTGACGGGGGCACCGACAGGCGATGAACGCCGACAACATCTCGTCGCTCCTCAGCGCCATCCCGCTGCCCTCGGTCCTGATCGGCCGGGGCGAGCGCATCCTCGGCGCCAATGACCGCGCGCTCCAGCTCCTGGGACAGGGCATCGTCGGGCGCCACTTCATCACCGCCCTGCGCCAGCCCGCCATCCTCGACGCGATCGAGGCCGCCCTGCGCGACGGCCAGCCACGCAGCACCCGCTACCTCTCCTCCGACGGCACGCAGGATACCACCTTCGACGTCACCTGTTCCCCGGTCCAGACCGAGGCCGGCCACGGCGTGTTCGTCTGTTTCGAGGATGTCACCCATCTCGAACAGGCCGGCCAGATGCGCCGCGATTTCGTGGCCAATGTCAGCCACGAACTGCGCAGCCCGCTCACCGCGCTTCTGGGCTTCATCGAAACCCTGCGTGGGCCCGCCAAGGGCGACACGGCGGTGACCGACCGTTTCCTCGGCACCATGCAGGACGAGGCGCAGCGCATGGAACGGCTCGTCCGCGACCTGCTCTCGCTCTCCCGCGTCGAGGGGCAGGAACGCGTCCGCCCCACCGACCCGGTCGACCTCTGCCGCCTGATCGGCACCGTCCGCCACGCGCTGTCGCCGCTCGCGGCCGATCACGGCGTCACCCTGCGGGCCGACCTGCCCGACACCCCGATTATCGTGCCGGGCGATGCCGACCAGCTTCAGCAGGTGATCACCAACCTGACCGAGAACGCCATCAAGTATGGCGGGCAGGGCAAGACCGTCCACATCTCCCTCACCATGACCGAGCAGGAGCCGCTGGTGCGCGGGCCCGCCGCCGTCATCTCCGTCCGCGACGAGGGGGCGGGCATCGACCCGGTCCACATCCCGCGCCTCACCGAACGCTTCTACCGCGTCGACAGCCACCGCTCCCGCGCCATGGGCGGCACCGGGCTCGGGCTCGCGATCGTCAAGCACATCGTCGGGCGCCACCGCGGCCGGCTGCGAATCGAATCGCGCCCCGGCGAGGGCAGCGTCTTCCGCGTCGTCCTGCCCCGCGACAGCGCCCAGCAGCCCCGCTGACACCGCCCGCCACGGCCTCGGGGGCGGCCGACCCCGCGTCAAAACGCCGATTTTCCCCGACAACACCCGCGCTGTCATAAAACCGTTACATCCCTGTAACAAAAGCGTCGTCGCCGGGGACTAGCAGAACGGCCAAGGGCCATCTGCTGTTGAGGCCCCGCAACCCGAAATCAGGAGCTATCCATGTCCTTTGTGAAACTGACCGCCTCCTCGCTGGCGATCGCTGCCGTTTCCGCAACCGCCGCCGCCGCACGTGACAACGTGCAGGTCGCCGGGTCCTCGACCGTGCTGCCCTACGCCTCGATCGTGGCCGAGCTGTTCGGCGAGAACACCGACTTCCCGACCCCGGTCGTCGAATCGGGCGGCTCGTCGGCCGGCCTCAAGCGCTTCTGCGAAGGCGTGGGCGAGAACACCATCGACGTGGCCAACGCCTCGCGCGCCATCCGCGAAAAAGAGATCAAGGCCTGCGCCGACAACGGCGTCACCGACATCATCGAAGTCCGCATCGGCTATGACGGCATCGTCTTCGCCAGCCAGCAGTCGGGCCCCGAGTTCACCGCGTTCGAGCCCTCCGACATCTTCAACGCCATCGGCGCCAAGGTGATGGTCGACGGCGAAGTGGTCACCAACCCCCACACCAACTGGTCCGACTTCAACAGCGACCTGCCCGATGCCGAGATCGCCATGTTCATCCCCGGCACCAAGCACGGCACCCGTGAAGTCTTCGAAGACAAGGTGCTGCTGGAAGGCTGCGAAGCCACCGGCGCCATGCAGGCCATGATGGATGGCGGCATGAACGAGGACGACGCCGAGGATGCCTGCCTCGACGTGCGCACCGACGGCAAGTCGGTCGATATCGACGGCGACTACACCGAGACCCTGGCCCGCATCGACGCCAACACCAACGGCATCGGCGTCTTCGGCCTCGCGTTCTACGAGAACAACACCGACAAGCTGAAGGTCGCCACCATGGGCGGCGTCGAGCCCACGACCGAGTCGATCGCCGCCGGCGAATACCCGGTCTCGCGCCCGCTGTTCTTCTACGTCAAGAAAGCCCATATCGGCGTGATCCCCGGCCTCAAGGAATACGCCCAGTTCTTCGTCGCCGACGAGATCGCAGGCCCGGGCGGCCCGCTTTCCAACTACGGCCTCGTGGCCGATCCGGAACTGGCCGACACCCAGTCCAAGGTCGAGAACGAAACGACCATGAGCGAAAGCATGTAATCAGGCCCCGCCTGATCACGGGGGGCGGCAGGTTTCGCCGCCCCCGCCACGCCTTTTAGGACATTTTTCACAAACCAAGGGGATGGGGGGCACATGCCTTTACTCTGGCTCATCTTGATCGTGCTCGCGATCGCGGTGGCGGGCTACGTTCTTGGCCGGCAGCGCGCGCTCGCCAGCGCCGGGGGCGACAACCGCAAGCTGCACTCGCTGCCGTCCTATTACGGCTCCAACGTGGCCATCAAGGCCATCGTGCCGGCGGCTCTGCTGGTGGTGGCATGGCTGCTGATCCAGCCCATCTACGTGGGCAACACCATCTCCGGCATGATCCCCGACGCATCGGTCAAGGAAGGCTCCTCGCTCGGGCTGGTGATGGCCGAGGTGCGCCGCGCCGCCGACGGGCTCGACGCCGCCGTGGCCCAGGGCCTGATGACCGATGCCGAGGCCCGCAACCTCCGCGCCGACTTCACCGACGTCACCCAGCGCCTGCGCGACGCGGGCTCCATCGTCACCTCCGAAGTGACCCAGCCGATCCTCCGCGCGGCCCAGCGGTACCGGATCATGAACGACACCGGCAACCTGATCATGACCATCGCGGTGCTGATCCTCGCCGTGCTGGGCTTCCTCTACGGTCTCCGCGAAAGCAAGTCCGAGTTCCGCGCCCGCAACGTGGTCGAACACAGCGTCCGCGCCATCCTCGTCGGCGCCGCCTCCATCGCCATCCTCACCACCATCGGCATCGTCCTGTCGCTGGTCTTCAACACCATCGAGTTCTTCCGCCTCTACCCGGCGGCCGATTTCTTCCTCGGCACCAACTGGGCGCCCAGCTTCTCGGGCCGCGGCGGCAGCTCCGATCTCGGCGTCCTGCCGCTCCTCTGGGGCACGTTCTACATCTCCATCGTGGCCCTCGCGGTGGCCGTGCCCATCGGCCTCTTCGCCGCGATCTACCTCTCCGAATACGCCAGCCCCCGCATCCGCGCCTTCGCCAAGCCGATGCTCGAGGTGCTGGCCGGCATCCCCACAATCGTCTACGGCCTCTTCGCGCTGCTGACGGTCGGGCCGCTGCTCCTGAAACTCTTCGGCGACAACGGGCTCGACTGGATGCAATCGGGCACGGCGGTGATGACGGCGGGGCTGGTCATGGGCATCATGCTCATCCCCTTCGTCTCCTCGCTCTCCGACGACATCATCAACTCGGTCCCGCAGGCCATGCGCGACGGCTCCTACGGCCTCGGCGCCACCAAGTCCGAAACCATCAAGCAGGTCGTCCTTCCCGCCGCCCTGCCGGGCATCGTCGGCGCCATCCTTTTGGCGGCCTCCCGCGCCATCGGCGAGACCATGATCGTGGTGCTCGGGGCAGGGGCCGCGGCCCGGCTCTCGCTCAACCCCTTCGAGGCGATGACCACCGTGACCGCCAAGATCGTCAGCCAGCTCACCGGTGACGCCGACTTCGCCTCTCCCGAGGCGCTCGTCGCCTTCGCCCTCGGCATGACGCTCTTCGTGATCACGCTCTGCCTCAACATCTTCGCGCTCTACATCGTGCGCAAATACCGGGAGCAATACGAATGACCGATGCGACCCTGAACGGCAACGGCCCGGGCAAGAGCAGCTCGCTCACCGCCCGCGACGCCCGCACCAAACGCCGCAACGCCTCCGAGAAGCGCTTCCAGGCCTACGGCATGATCGCCATCGGCATCGGGCTCTTCTTCCTCGTGGTGCTCGCCTTTACCATCATCCGCTCCGGCATCCCGGCCTTCACCAAGACCGTGGTCGACGTCGAGTTCACCATCACCCAGGCCGAGTACGAGGCCGCCGAAAGCGAGCTCTTCAAGACCAAGGCCTACCAGGACCTGTTCATTTCCAAGCTCGAAGCCCAGTTGCAAGAGCGCGGCCTCGAGGTCGATTTCGACGCCGACGCCATCGAACGCCTGCTGGGCAAGACCGGCGGCACGATCCGCGAATACTACCAGGGCAACTCCAACATGCTGGGCGAGCCCGTCCGCTTCGAACTCGCCGCCTCCTCCCGCGTCGACGGCTATTTCAACGGCCGCGTCACCCGCGAAGGGATGCAGGACAGCCGCTTCCTGATGAAGACCGACCTCGACATCGTCGATGCGCTCCACGACGCCGGCATCATGCGCTCGGCCTTCAACTGGACCTTCATCACCGGCGCCGATTCCGGCGTCGACAACCCCGGCGGGGCAGGGATCGGCGCCTCGGTCGTGGGCTCGTTCTTCATGATGCTGGTGGTTCTGGTGCTGTCGCTGCCCATCGGCGTCGCGGCCTCCATCTACCTCGAGGAATTCGCCCCCCAGAACCGCTTCACCGACCTGATCGAGGTGAACATCTCCAACCTCGCCGCCGTGCCGTCCATCGTCTTCGGCATCCTCGGGCTCGCCGTCTTCATCCAGTTCATGCACCTGCCGCAATCCGCCCCGCTTGTGGGCGGGCTGGTGCTCACCCTGATGACCCTGCCCACCATCATCATCTCCACCCGCGCCTCGCTCAAGGCGGTCCCGCCGTCCATCCGCGACGCGGCCCTCGGCGTCGGCGCCTCCAAGATGCAGGCGGTCTTCCACCACGTCCTGCCGCTCGCCATGCCCGGCATCCTCACCGGCACCATCATCGGCCTGGCCCAGGCGCTCGGCGAGACCGCGCCGCTCCTGCTGATCGGCATGGTGGGCTTCGTCGCCCGCGGCTACCCCGACGGCATCGTCGCCGGCTTCACCGATCCGAACTCGGCCATGCCCGCCCAGATCTACACCTGGGCCGCCCGCGCCGACGTGGCCTTCTACGAAAAGGCCTGGGGCGGTATCATCGTGCTGCTGGTCTTCCTGCTGTCGATGAACATCCTCGCCATCATTCTGCGCCGCCGTTTCGAGCGCCGCTGGTAATCAAGGACAGACCTCATGTATGACACCCCCAATACGGAGAGAACCGTGACCAAGAACGAAACCAAGTTCTCCGCCCGAAAGGTGCAGGTCTATTACGGCGACACCCACGCCATCAAGGACGTGGACGTCGACATCGAGGACAAGACCGTCACGGCCTTCATCGGCCCCTCGGGCTGCGGCAAATCCACCTTCCTGCGCTGCCTGAACCGGATGAACGACACGATCGACGTCTGCCGCGTCGAGGGCGACATCCTGCTCGACGGGCAGGACATCTACGACAAGAAGGTCGACCCGGTGCAACTGCGCGCCAAGGTGGGCATGGTGTTCCAGAAACCCAACCCGTTCCCCAAGTCGATCTATGACAACATCGCCTACGGCCCCCGCATCCACGGGCTGGCCAAGAACAAGGCCGAGCTTGACGAGATCGTCGAGAAATCGCTCCGCCGCGGCGCCATCTGGAACGAGGTGAAGGACAGGCTCCACGCCCCCGGCACCGGCCTCTCCGGCGGCCAGCAACAGCGCCTCTGCATCGCCCGCGCCGTCGCGACCGAGCCGGAAGTGCTGCTGATGGACGAACCCTGTTCCGCCCTCGACCCCATCGCCACCTCCCAGGTCGAGGAGCTGATCGACGAGCTGCGCACCAACTACTCGGTCATCATCGTCACCCACTCGATGCAACAGGCCGCCCGCGTCAGCCAGAAGACCGCCTTCTTCCACCTCGGAAATCTGGTAGAATTCGGCGAAACCGGCCAGATCTTCACCAACCCCAAGGACGAGCGGACCGAAAGCTACATCACCGGCCGTATCGGGTAAGGAGCAGACATGACCGACACACATATCGCCTCGGCCTTCGACCGGGATCTCGAAACGATCCAGGCGCACATCATGAAGATGGGCGGCCTGGTCGAGGATGCCATCCTCAAGGCCGCCACCTCGCTCGAAACCCGCGACGAGGAGCTGGCCGAACAGGTCCGCAAGGCCGACCGCGCCATCGACGAGCTGGAAGAGCAGATCAACGAGGAAGCCGCCCGCATCATCGCCGTCCGCCAGCCGGCGGCGGTCGACCTGCGCGTGATCCTCTCGGTGATGAAGATCGCCTCCAACCTCGAACGCATCGGCGACTACGCCAAGAACATGGCCAAGCGCACCACGGTGCTCAGCCAGATGGGCCAGATCCACGGCGCCACCGCCTCGATCCGCCGCATGGCGAAAGAGGTCGAGCGCATGCTCAAGGACGTGCTCGACGCCTTCGTCCAGCGCGACGCCGGCACCGCCCGCGAGGTCATGCACCGCGACGAGGATGTCGACCAGATGTACAACGCCCTCTTCCGCGAATTCCTCACCTTCATGATGGAAGACCCGCGCAACATCACCGCCTGCATGCACCTGCATTTCATCGCCAAGAACACCGAGCGGATGGGCGACCACGCCACCAACATCGCCGAACAGGTGATCTACCTCGTCACCGGCGAGATCCCCGAGGACAAGCGCCCCAAAAGCGACCGGACCTCGACCGACCCCGGCGTCGCCCCGGCATGACGCAGTAAGCAGGACTTTGAAAAATGGCCTCTGAACAACCCAGCGTCCTTCTTGTCGAAGACGAACCCGCACAGCGCGAAGTGCTGGCCTACAACCTCGAGGCCGACGGCTTCGCCGTGACCAAGGCCGAGAACGGCGAGGAGGCGCTGATGCTCGTCGACGAGGCCGCGCCGGACATCATCCTGCTCGACTGGATGCTGCCCAACGTCTCCGGCATCGAGGTCTGCCGCCAATTGAAAACCCGCGCCTCCACCCGCGGCGTGCCGATCATCATGATCTCCGCCCGCTCGGAAGAGGTCGACCGGGTCAGGGGGCTGGAAACCGGCGCCGACGATTACGTGGTCAAACCCTATTCGGTGATCGAGCTGATGGCCCGCGTGCGCGCGCAACTGCGCCGCACCCGGCCCTCGACGGTGGGCGAGCGGCTGGAATACGAGGATATCCTGCTCGACAGCGAGACCCACCGCGTCACCCGCGACGGCAACCAGCTCAAGCTGGGCCCGACCGAGTTCCGCCTGCTCTCCACCTTCATGGAAAAGCCCGGCCGGGTCTGGAGCCGCGAACAACTCCTCGACCGCGTCTGGGGCCGGGATATCTACGTCGACACCCGCACCGTCGACGTCCATATCGGCCGCCTGCGCAAGGCGCTCTGCCAGCACGGCGGCCAGGACCCCCTCCGCACCGTCCGCGGCGCCGGCTACGCCCTCGGCTAACCCCCCGAATTCTTTAAAAGAATTCGGACAGAAATCTTTTCAAGATTTCGCTCCTTTGCCGAGCCCGGAACACCACTCTACAATGTACACATCCAACTCGTAGAGAACTGCCATGCCCGACCGCGCCCCCGTCACCTTCCATACCCATTCCGAGAGCAAGGCGGGCCTGGACGAGCGCCCCTTGGGCAACGACGCCCTCGCACACTGCCGTGCCGAGGAACGGGCGTTCATCGCCTCCGTCGAACGCGGGCAGGCAGACGCAAGGGCAGGGCGGGTCCATACCACCGACGCCGCCCGCCGGCGCGTGACCCGCTCCATCGCGTAATCCTCACCGCGGCAGCCGTTCGTCATCCTCGGTCTGCGTCGCCAGCCAGTCGCGAAACTTCAGCAGCGCCCGGTCGCGCGACTTCTCCACCGGCCAGACCAGGTGATACGCCCCGGGCGAAGGCGTGGGCCCGCCCCAGGCCTTGCATAAACGTCCCGTCGCAAGGTCCTGTTCTGCAAGGTAATCCGGCAACAGCGCCACCCCCAGCCCATGCAGCGCCGCCTGCGTGATCGTGGAAAACTGGTCATAGATCTGCCCCGTCACCTGCGCCCCCTCGACGCCGTGCTCGGCAAACCACGCCGCCCACGCCTCGGGCCGCGTCTCGATATGCAGAAGCGGCAGGCGCAGCAGGTCCGCCGCCCGCTCCGGATAGGCCCCCTCCAGCAACCCCGGCGCACAGACCGCCACCACCGCCTCCGGCCTCAACTTCATCGCCGCCGTCCCGGGCCAATCCGCATTGCCGAAATGTATCGCCGCATCAAAGGGTTCCGAGGCAAAGTTGAATGGCCTCAACCGCGTCGTCAGGTTGATCGTCACCTCCGGATGCCGCCGCGCGAAATCCGCCAGCCGCGGCACCAGCCAGCGCATCCCGAAGGTCGGCAAAATCGCCAAATCCAGGCTGCCCCCCGTCGGGTTCACCGTCAGCCGGAGCGACGCCTGCGTGATCTTCTGCAACGCCCCGCGAATATCCGCCGCGTAATGCGCCGCCTCCGGCGTCAGCACCACCCGGCGCCCCCGCCGGATCACCAGCGGCACACCCAGCTGCTCCTCCAGCGTCTGAACCTGCCGGCTCACGGCGCCCTGCGTCAGGTTCAGGTCCTCCGCCGCCGCCGTGACACTGCCCAGCCGGTCCACCGCCTCCAGCGCGCGCAGCGCGGCGGTCGAGGGCAGGAAACGGCGCGGGGCAGGGGGCATATATGCGATTCCCTCATGGATTGATGCGGAATTCTCGCTGTTTTCTACCCCGAACCCGCGATACATTACAATTAAGTTGACGAACGCGCATAAGGAGACCGCCATGAGCCTCGACGCCCCCAAGATCCGCGCCAAGGACAAACCCAACCTTTCCAGCTTCGACTGGGAAGACCCTTTCTACCTCGCCAAGCAGCTCGAGGAAGACGAGCGCATGATCGCCGAAAGCGGCCGTTCCTTCGCCCAGGAGGTCCTCCAACCCCGCGTCATGGAGGCCTTCGAAAAGGAAACCGTCGATCCCGGCATCTTCCGCGAAATGGGCCAGATGGGCCTGCTGGGCACCACCATTCCCGAGGAATACGGCGGCATCGGCGCGGGCTATGTCAGCTACGGCCTCGTCGCCCGCGAGATCGAACGCGTCGACAGCGGCTACCGCTCGATGATGTCGGTGCAATCCAGCCTCGTCATGTACCCGATCTACGCCTACGGCACCGAGGAACAGCGCCAGAAATACCTCCCCGGCCTCGCCTCGGGCGAGCTCATCGGCTGCTTCGGCCTCACCGAACCCGATGCCGGCTCCGACCCGGCGGGCATGAAGACCCGCGCGGTGAAAACCGATGGCGGCTACAAGCTCACCGGCTCGAAAATGTGGATCTCCAACAGCCCCATCGCCGATGTCTTCGTGGTCTGGGCCAAGTCCGAGGCGCATGACGGCAAGATCCGCGGCTTCGTCCTCGACAAGGGGGCGAAGGGGCTCTCCGCACCGAAAATCGAGAAGAAACTCTCGCTCCGCGCCTCTGTCACCGGCGAGATCGTCATGGACGGCGTCGAGGTAGGGGAGGACGCGCTCCTGCCCAATGTCGAAGGCCTGAAAGGGCCCTTCGGCTGCCTCAACCGCGCCCGCTACGGCATCGCCTGGGGCGTCATGGGCGCCGCCGAATTCTGCTGGCACACCGCCCGCCAATACGGGCTCGACCGGCACCAGTTCGGCCGCCCGCTGGCCAACACCCAGCTCTTCCAGAAGAAACTCGCCGACATGCAGACCGAGATCACCCTCGGCCTGCAGGCCGCCCTCCGCGTCGGCCGCCTGATGGACGAAGCCAGCGCCGCGCCCGAGATGATCTCGCTCATCAAGCGCAACAATTGCGGCAAGGCGCTCGAGATCGCGCGGCAAGCCCGCGACATGCATGGCGGCAACGGCATCTCCGGCGAATTCCACGTCATCCGCCACGCCCTCAACCTCGAAACGGTCAACACCTACGAGGGCACGCATGACGTCCACGCCCTGATCCTCGGCCGGGCGCAGACCGGGCTGCAGGCGTTTTTCTGATCGAGGCTGCAAACCGCGCCCCCGCCGCCCGGGCGGGGGCAGGGGCTCAGAACACGGCGGCCGTCCCGTGCCCCGCCGCCACGGCCCCGTCATAGGCAAGCCGCGCGGCGACAAGATCCTCCATGGCGATGCCCATCGCCTTGTACACCGTGATCTCCCGCGGATCGCGCCGCGGCCGGTCCGACCGCAACAGCGCCTCTCCCAGCACCGTGCCACGATCCGGGTTCAGCCCCGCAAGCTCGGCACAGCCCACCGGAACGGGCTCGAACGCACACCGGTCCTCCACGAACAGCCGGCCGCGGCGGATCAGCTCGACCGGCAATTCCCCCTGCGGCGGCGCATAGCCCACCGACGAGACATGCGTGCCCTCCCGCACCCAGCCACTGTCGATCACCGGCGCATAGGAATGGCTCGCAAGGCACACCACGTCCGACGCCCGCACGGCGCCCTCGACATCCTCGACCGCCTCGGCGACGGGGCAGGTGGCGGCAAGGCGCACCGCGTCCTCGTGCTCCAGCGAGGTCACGTAGATCCTGTCGAAATCGCGCACCAGCGGCAACAGCCCCAGGTGCTCGCGCCCCTGAACGCCGGCCCCCACAATTGTCGCGACACGGGCGTCCTCGCGCGCCAGAACCTCCACCGAGACCACCGCGCTCGCCGCCGTGCGCACACCGGTGATATAGGTGCCGTCCATGATGCAGCGGGTCGCCCCCGTGGCCTCGTCGAACAGCACGATCGTGGCCAGGTGATTGGGCAGGTCCAGCTCGAGGTTTCCCTCGAACACGTTCACCATCTTCACCATCATCGGCCCGCCGGCACGCCAGGCCGGCATCGACAGCATGAACCCCTTGCCGGGCACGCTGATCTCCGGCCGCGGCGGCAACTGCACCTCTCCCCGGGCCACCTGCCGGAACCCCTCGCGCAGCCCGTCCAGCAGGGCGCGCGGCGCGATGAACCGCTCCACGTCCGCCTCGCTCAGGATCATGACCCGCTGCTCGCCCTTGCGGATCTCCGCGGCACTCTTTCGCTCCGTCATCACTGGTCTCCGTTCTTCATCCGAAGTTCAGCCTTCACAATCCGGCCGAGTCGGACAAATATATTCAGTGACATCATTAATGACGGCAGATCATATATGTCCCGCTACTCCATGAGCACCCTGCGCGCCTTCGCCGCCGTCGGCCGACACGGCGGCTTCTCCCGCGCCGCCGCCGAATTGCGGATCAGCCAGTCGGCAGTCAGCCGCCATGTCGCCGCGCTCGAGCGCGACCTCGAATGCCGGCTCTTCGACCGCACCACCCGGCATTGCACGCTGACCGACGAGGGCAGGGCGCTCCACCACGAAATCTCCCACGGGCTGGCGCAGATCGACCGCGGCATCGCCGCCGCCCGCAACGCCACGGCCGATCCCGTCCTGCACATCTCCGTCGCGCCGTTCCTGTCCGCCGCGTGGTTCACGCCGCGCTTGCTGGGATTCCTGCGCGACAATCCCGATCTCGACATCCGGCTGACCCATGCCTACAGCCCGCCGGATTTCGACGTCGACAACATCGACATCGGCCTCAACTGGAGCCTGCGGCCCGAGCGGCCGGGCATCGTGGCCGAACCGTTGCTGACGGGCGAGCTGATCCCGGTCTGCAGCCCGGACTACGCCCAAGCCCGCATCGACCCCGACGACCCCGCATCGCTCCTCCGCTGCGAGCTCTTCCACGAGTTCCGCACCGAAGACTGGGCCGCATGGTTCGCACGCCAGTCGCTCGCCGGCGTCACCCCGTGCAGCCAGCAGATCAGCGACACGGGCGCGCTCCGGCAGGCGGCCATTGCCGGTCAGGGCGTCGCGCTGATGTTCCGCGCGCTGGTGCAGGATGAAATCTCCAACGGCCAGCTCGTCACGCCGTTCCCGGTGGCGGTAAGCTGTGGCGAGGCATACTGGCTCACATTCCCGGCACGCCAGGCCCGCCGCCCGGCACTGAAGCGCGTCCTTCGCTGGCTCCGGCGCGAGGCCGCGGCCACCGCTCAGAGGTTGCGGGACACGGAAGGGGCGGATGGCTGAACCGGGCGACGCGGGAAACGCCGCGTTCATACCCGCATCACAACCGCGCATCCATTTGGCGCATAATATATAAACTGTTAACTCCAATAAGTTGAGCTAACCGCGCCCTTGGCCTTTTTGGTACACCCCACCCTTTACCATATTTAGTGGGGTGTCAATCATATAGTAGTCATTTTCTATCACACCACGGCACAAATTTTCGCCGTGCCACACCAGCACCACGCGAGCGGCTTCTATTGTCCGGTCTTTCCTTACAGGTGGGGCGCATCTGGGATGAAGGACGGGTGTCCTGCCCTCGACCGACAGACCATGCCGCCGCATATTTACCGCGTGTCATAGTTAGCTGGTTTTTTTCTGTCGCAGCCGTTGAAGCCCGCGAGCGGCCCGCTAAGCGGTTCCGCTCACGGGCCATTGAGTAGGCCGCAGACGCGGCCAGTTGCGCGCGCCTTTGCGCGCGCCGTCTGCTCGATAGATTTCGAGACCTATATGAATAGCTGGCCATTACGCCCGGCGGCGGTGGCGGCAAGCCGCCCGTCACGCTTGACGTTCGCCGCCGAGCCGATTTGTAATTTCCTCCCCCAATCGTCTGCTTACGCCGATTTCTCGGAGTAATACGGCCATTTGATCGACGTTTTCGACGCGCCATGCTTCTTCTCCTTCGACTACATCTATTCTTCCATCGGTCCGCCTAACCACCATTCGATTTTCACCAATCATCAGGTATTGCCCATCGCTGGGCGGCGGCACCTCTTGCTCAACGTCCGGCGGTCGCACCCCACGACCTCTTTTAAAGAGGGGGTCCGACAGCATCGCCTGCCATTCATCGTCTGTCATGGCGAACAGCCGGTGTTTCGCTATCTGCTTATCCTCGGTCAGCTCCAGAAATTCCGTGAACGGATATTCCCGGCCCTTCGCCGAACGATAAGCCCATATGAAGTACTCACAGAATATTTCCCGCATCCGGCCTTGCAGCCAGAACTTGCGCCGCTTCCCATCGGACGCAAAAATATCACGGAACGAATATTCCGGATTCTGCGGAGAGAGGCTTTGCCGAATATACCTATTCGCCAAGTCGGTTATGAAGAACTCATCCCCGAGCGGCGGATACTTACTCATCGCCAAATGATATTGGCTAACCTCGCCGCCTATATCTTTCGTGACATACTTCAATACGTATTCCATCGCGCCGTAATCCGGCTCCTGAAAATACGCAAACCCCCGAAACGCTTTCTTTTTCGACCATGGCGCCCACTGGATGCGCGCCCAATCATCATCCTTAAACCGAGGGAATATAATATCCCACGGACCGCGCTCATCGGGGGTATCAACGACTTTCAACGGCTTACCACGAAAGAACAAGATCGCATGCCAGTGAGCGCGACCATTCTTTGACCCGTATTCGCCAACAACAATGTAGCGAACATTGAAGCCGCCTGCCCGCAGGCGCTTCATGAAATCTTGAAAGTCTTTATAAATCAGCAGGGCGCAATTTGGGCTGTCACCGCAGTACGTCAGCGTAACCGCCACCGTCTGCACCACATTTTGCGCCCTGCTTTCGGCAATGCACCGGCCTACAAGATCATTAACCCGGTTTTTCTTGCATTGCCAACAATCGCGACAGGCTACGAGCGTCCCGTCGTCCAACTGGTTCGGGCGCCTACACATCGCCCGACCATTCGCTCACGAGCAGGCATACGGCCCGACGATCAACACACCAAAGACGAATATGATCGCCAGCCCTCGCCAGGTCAAATTCTGAAACATTTTCACCTCGCATTTTCTCCGGTCCCTCGCATCCTGTCACTAAATGCATATCTCAACAAGAAGGTGTTGCCCGCCTCCTGCCGGAATTCCATTACATAGGAATTCCATTCCGGCAGGAGGCTACCGCCCGCGCAGAGGCCGCGCGGGGGTTTTTCTCTTACGACAAGTGTCGTGGTTCAGCGGCGTTGGATCGTCCGCACGCGCTTTTGCGTCCGCTTATGTAGCTCAATTGGGGAAACCGGCTCAGCGTGACGCTCAATATTCAAAAGCTTCATTAATGCGTTAGGGCTTCCGCCGCCGACTTTCTTCGGACGCTGCCCCCGATACCGCTTCAAACGGTATTCTCGCACTGCCTTTTCCCAGTCCATGCTCTTACCTCCATTCATTTTCCTTAAGGCGCCGCGCGGTCTTTTCCGCCCGCACGGCGCGACGATCGGCCCTTTTCGGCCAGATGTAATCGCGCATGCGCTCAAAGTCGCCTTTCAGCGGCTTTTCCGGCACATCGCCAAGCGCATGCCACGCATCCCGATAACTTCGCCAATCGCGCAACTCCCAATGGGCGGGATCATAAAAGTCCCAATCACCGCCCCATGTAATTTTGATATTGCGCTTTCTGGCGACCTCTTTTCCGAGCGCGCCAATTATGGCCCACTCTTTTTCGCTCAAGTCCCAGAGCTTTCGCAAATGAATTATATCAACCGCGCAGCCCCAATTATGAGGGCTTTGCCCGTGCTGCGCTTTCGTGACGCCTTGACGGTATAGCTGATCCTGCCTTTCATCCGAGCGATAGAACTCAAACGCATAGAACGGATACCCGCGCGCCGCCAACGCCTTGCGAAACTGTTGCTCGAAGTCGATAATATCCGGGTGCGCGCCCTCACGGCTGCACCGGATTACACGGTCGCGATAATATTGCGTTTTCAACTCCGCGAAATCCACCATCGCTTTCGCGGCTTGCTGATACGACGCAGGCAAACGCTTCGGAACGAAACGGGAGGCTAGGGCAGGGGTTTCACCCCCTGCCGTCGCCATGCCACGCCGAATAAAACGTTGTATGATCCGGCGAATATGTTGCATCATTCCTCGCCACCGCCTTCCGCCGGGTCCGGCTCGGGCGCTTGGTCCGGCTGCGGCGCCGGGTCCCGCTCTACAACCTCCGGCGGCTTCTGCACTTCCTTCAGCCGCGCGATTTCCGCGCGTAGTTCAGCGCGATCTTTCGCCAGCATCTTATCGCGCTTTTGCTCATTCAGCTTGATCAGATGCACCATGCGATCCTGTTCGGTCGCACGGCGCCGGAATTGCTCGACGTTGGTAAACCGCTCCGTATTAACCTGCTTATGCAGTTGATCACGCGTATGATGCTTAACGAACACAATCGCGCCCTTCGGCGACTTAATTTGCACATACGCCATACCCTTCGCCGTAAACACCACGTCAAACATGCCATCCGACGCCCCGACCAAAATCGGATCTTTCATGTCGGGATTATTCGCCATGAACACCGCGACTTTTTCTGTCGTGTTAATCGACAGCCGCGCACGACGCACACCCGCCGGATTTGCCATTTCCAGCACCTCCCCGGCGAGGACATGCGTCCAATCCGCCGGGTTTTTGATTTCAAACGTCCTCATCGTCATTCTTCCTCTTGCTCGATCCGCGATTTATCGACCTGGCTATCAATCACGTCATAATCGCCGGTATCCTCTTCCAGACGCTTGCCGAATACCGTGTTCCCAACGATATCGACGTTACCCAGCGTCGTGATTTCAAACGGGTCCGCGTTTGTGTCCGCAAACACGTTATGGTGGAGATTGTTCACCACATAGAAATCCTCCACCAGCGCCGGGTCGATTGTCTCGACACCCCAAATCCGCTGACGGTCCTCCACGAACGGATCGCCAACTTGGCGCATAAACTTGCCACCCACGCGCGGGATGTTGCGCTTCCACACATGGTTGAGCGGCGCATAGCCAAACGTCCCTGTCGGGTCGGTATGCTCAACATCAACATGGCTATTCGGGACCACATCGACCTTTTCCGGGTCGAGATAATCGCGGACAAACTCCGGGAAATCGTCCACAGTCGGCGCGAAATTCGGCGCGTTGTTCAGGAACCAGTCCTGTTGACGCTCGAATAGTTGCTCAGGCACGATTTCCATCGTGATCAGGATAATACCGCCTGTATTCATCGGCGGAGTCCGCATACGCAGATCAATATAAGTCTCGCCCCGCGTAACGGACTGATCAAGGTTCGCGCCATCCGTCGCCCACCTTTGCGAATAACCAACAATCGTCGAACGACGATCAAGCAAAATGGGCTGGCTCATTTGCAGGTCAGGAATCCGATACCCTGACATAAGCAGGTCAATAAGGTAATCTTCCTCAACCCCTGCATACTGCTTCCGCAGCGCCGCAAACGCTGCCGTTTTTTTCGCAAGCTCGATATTTGCGAGCGACACGACCAGACCATCCGCGCTCATTTCCGCAAAAATACGCTCGCCCCAATCGCGGAAGCCGTTTGCATCACCCGGCACCGCGTTATCGTCTGCGTCTACAATCGACGGCATCTGATGGTTATTGTCCGGCGACAGCCGCCTTGTCTCTGATTTCACAGGCAGCTTCGGATTGACGACCTGCAACGCGACCTCGCCGTCAATCATCGCCTGATCAAAGTCCGGCACAATATGAGACATGCCCGGATTCCGCCAAAACGCCGGAGCCAAATCCGTATCCAGCTTACCCCGCTGGGCGATTTTCGTAGACCGCGCCCGCGCACGGAAATTCCACAGCGTATTATACGCCTCAACCACCGCACTGTTGATCTTGGACCCCGTGCGGGCATGAATCCCCATCGTATAGTTGATTTCATGCAGCACGTCGTAATCCATATCCTCGATAAACGGAGTTACCGACGCGTCCACTTCCGGCTCGCCTTTGTAGGAGCGGTTAAGGTGTTCCAGCCCGTTAAAGCGCTCAAAGGCCAGATACGGCACAAAGTGCGCCATCGCTGTAACGTTCACCGCATTAAGCAGCGGGAACACTGTCTCCTCCATTTCCACCCGGATACGCACACGCCCATTGGCCCGATCTTCGCGCAGCATTGGCACATACGCGAGGGGCAAGCACTCGCCCGCGCGCCCGCTGGTAATACAGCGCAGAACATCCGACCTTTGAGACGCTTCCGCCTCAATCGGCAACGCTGAAATCGTTTCCGTTAGTTTCATCGCTTTCCCTTTCTGTTGCGACGGAGTTTCCGCACGAGTTTCCGTGCGGCCTTTCGCAGCGCGCGCCGCCTACGAGCGCATGCCGCGCATTTTTTCGGCTTAATCCTCAAACCCGGTCCAAGGATTGAACGGGCGCGACTTGCGCCGTTCAAACAACTTGCCCAAGAAGCTATCCTTGGGCGGCCGACTAAACAGCGGCACACCTTGCGCATCGCCTATGCTATCCACAGCCAACACGGCCTCTGCCTCGCCGCGCCCTTCGCCAACCAGTTCGGAATAATCGCCTGCCGTCATGGCATCCCACGGCTTCATTTGCAGCCGCTCGCCCGTTCGCCGCGGGATTGACGCCGGTTGCCCGTCAGGCAAAAACACCGGCATTTTCCCCGCGCTACCCAACGTAGGCCGCGCCTGCGGCCGCAGTTGCGGAGCGCCGAGCGTTTGCCGCGTTTCCTCCACCACATGAGGGATCGAAAACCCGAACGACTTTTCCGGCGGGGGAGGGCGGCGGTCATTTCTGTCCCGCCAGTATTTTAGCTGTTCCTTGGCTTGTTCCAGCCTAAGCCGCTCAACCTCTTGCTCTTGGGCAATGGCCTCGCGATTAAACCAGCTATCAGCCACGTCGCCGAGCGCATCGGCGACAAACTGTGTCGAGGATAGCGGCGGGATACTCCCGATGTTCGCCTGCACATTCGGCGCCCCGGCACCGGCAATCGCCGTTACCGGATTAATACCGGCGGCCAACGCATCGGCGACCCGAATCTGGATACCCTTTTCCGCTTGCCTTTTCGCCAAGTAATATTGCGCGCCCGCGATCTTTTTCGCGCCGTTGTCGCCGCCAAGCAGGCCACCAACGGCACTGATCACGGAACCCCACGGGAACGCCATTACATGCCGCCCGTGCAGAACGCCCCGAATACCTCGGGATAATTCGCAGCGACGAAACCGCCGACTGCACCGAGGATTACGGGAATCATCTTACGCAGCACCATAAGAACGGCCTGTAACTTCAAGCTCTCAAGCATTTTTTCCTCCCTGCGGGGCGGCTTCCGGAGCTTGCCGGGCCTTTTTGAGATACGCCACATAATCATCAAGCGTGATGATTTCATGGTTAAACAACACGCCAAGTGCCTTAAGACACTCGCTTATGTGCTTCTTTTGCATGGCTTTTGTCCTTTTCAACTATACGTTGTGGATACAACCACAACGCGTTTTCTGGACCAAAATCAGCCAGTGGTTCATTTTTGGACCACGTAAGGCGCATAATATATATTATGTTAAAAAAAGATTATCCGACATACATAATTCCTGCAATCACCCCAACCACTTACCCGCCAAAGCTCAACTCTGTCACCATCTCCACCACCGCATTCCATGTCCCCTCCGCCCATCTCTCCACAGCCCCGAACATCCCCGCACCGGGCAACTTCGCCACACCTGCCGCGCCTCGTGCCACCGCCTGCACGTGAGCACTCGACAGTTTCTGCATCTTCCGATTTAAATGCCCGCAATAAGGGCGCATAATCAATGACTTCGATCCTCGTTCTCAACGGTCCCAACCTCAACCTGCTGGGTCAGCGCCAGCCGGAGGTCTATGGCGCCACCACGCTGGCCGAGATCGAGGCAACCTGCCGCGCCAAGGCCCGGGACATGGGGCTCGGCCTCGACTTCATGCAAAGCAATTCCGAGGGCGCGCTGATCGACGCGATCCATGCCGCCCGCGGCGTGCATGACGGCCTCATCCTCAACGCCGGCGCCTATACCCACACCTCCATCGCCCTGATGGACGCGATCAGCTCGGTCGAGCTGCCCGCCATCGAGCTGCACCTCTCCAACGTCCATGCGCGCGAGTCCTTCCGCCACACCTCCTATATCGCCCGCGTTGCCGTGGGCGTGATCTGCGGCTTCGGCCCGGCCGGATACGAGCTGGCCATCGACGCCATGGCCCGACACCTCGAGGCGCGAAAGTGATCCCGGCGGAGGAGCTGAACGCGCTGATCACGGCGCCCAGCATCGAGCTCCTCTGGGACATGCACACCCGCCACATGCACCGCTATGGGTTCGACCGGCTGATCTACGGCTTCACCCGCTACCTCACGCGCCATTCCCTCGGCGATCCCGACGATTTCGTCCTGCTCAGCAACCACGACACCGCCTATACCGACCGTTTCATCGGCCAGGGCCTCTATTTCAACGCTCCCATGGTCCGCTGGGCGCTGGAAAACGACGGCGCGCGCTCCTGGTCGCTCCTGCAGGACATGATCGAGATCGGCGCCCTGACCGAGGAAGAGCGCAAGGTGGTCGAGTTCAACCGCTCGATGGACGTGGTCGCCGGCTACTCGATCAGCTTCAAGTCGGTCTCGACCCGCGCCAAGGGCGCCATCGCGCTCACCGCCCGCGCCGGCATGACCCAGGCCGAGGTCGACGAGGTCTGGGCCGAACATGGCGAAGACATCCTGCTGCTCAACAACCTCACCCACCTGCGCATCATGACCCTGCCCTATACCGGCCCGGCCCGTGCCCTGACCGACCGCCAGCGCGAGGTGCTGGAATGGGTCGGTGACGGCAAGACGGTGCAGGATATCGCACTGCTCATGGGGCTCACACCGCCCACGGTGGAAAAGCACCTGCGCCTTGCGCGCAAGGCGCTCAGCGTCGAGACTACGGCCCAGGCGGTGCTCAAGGCCGCGTTCCAGAACCAGATTTTCGTGGTCGAACGCTAGAATTGTACGGTGGGATACTGATTTTTACCGGATGGTAAGGAATCCCGTACTTTCCTGACGCAACGTAACGTCGCATTCTGTCACCGTTCCGTGAGTGGTGGCTTAAAGCCTGGAACGCGAGATCGGAAATCCCTTGCGATTTCAGGGCTCTTCGGTCTCCCGGCAGTGCGCCGGATGCCGGCTGTGGCGCTTTTTTGTTCGGGCGTCCAGCCGGCGCTTACCTTCCGTCATTCATCCCCAAGATAGCGGCGGCGGGGTCATGGCGGCGCGGTTCCTTTTTCAAGGAGCCGCGCCGCTTTTGATGGTCCGGCCGCGCAACTCACATGAAAAGGGCGCCCCAAGGCGCCCTGATCAAACGGTTTTTTTCGGATCGGACGGCTCAGCCACCGGCCGCGGTCTTGGCGACCTCGGCGGCGAAATCCTCGTCCTTCTTCTCGATCCCCTCGCCCACTTCCAGGCGCACGTACCCGGCGATCTCGGCGCCGGCTTCCTTGGCCGCCTGCGCGACGGTCAGGTCGGGGTTGATCACGAAGGCCTGGCCCAGAAGCGTGACCTCGGCCATGAACTTGCGCATCCGGCCCTCGATCATCTTCTCGATCACCTGCTCCGGCTTGCCGGATTCGCGGGCGATGTCGATCTGGATCTGGCGTTCCTTCTCGACGATCTCGGCATCCAGCGACGCCTCGTTCAGCGCGGCCGGGTTGGTGGCGGCGATATGCATCGCGACCTGCCGGCCAAACGCCTCGTCACCGCCGTTGAGCGCGACCAGCACGCCGATCTTGCCCATGCCATCGGCCGCGGCGTTGTGGATGTACGAGACAACCGACTGCCCCTCGATCTTGGCCATCCGGCGCACCGACATGTTCTCGCCGATCGTGGCCACCTTGTCGGTGATCACGTCGTTGACGCTCTTGCCGCCCAGGTCGGCCGCCTTCAGCGCCTCGATGTCCGACACGCCAAGCGCGACGCCGGCGATGTCCGACACCATCTTCTGGAAGTCGGCGTTCTTGGCGACGAAATCGGTTTCCGAGTTCACCTCGACAGCCACGCCCCGGCCACCCTCGACCTGAACGGCCACGAGACCCTCGGCCGCGGTCCGGCCCGATTTCTTGGCGGCCTTGGCCAGCCCCTTGGTGCGCAGCCAGTCGACGGCGGCATTCATGTCGCCATCATTCTCGGTCAGCGCCTTTTTCGCGTCCATCATGCCTGCGCCCGTCGTATCGCGCAGTTCCTTCACCATCGCAGCAGTGATCGCCATCTCGGCTCTCCTCAAATCTTCAGGATCGTGTGGCGGCGGACTACCCCGCCGCCCGTGTCAGTTTCGTGAAAGCGGCTCAGCTTTCGGCCTTCTCCTCGGCCTCTTTCTTGACCTCTTCGGCCGATTCGAGGTCGTAGGGCGCGTCCTTGGCCACGGTATCGTCATGCGCGGTCTCTTCGCTCACGGCGCCGGTCTCGACACCGGTCGATTCGGCGGCGGCCTCTTCGACCGGGGCGTCTTCCATGGCGCCGATATCGACGCCGGCGGCGCCCATCTGCGCCGACATGCCGTCAAGCGCCGAGCGCGAAACCAGGTCGCAGTAAAGCGAGATCGCCCGCGCGGCGTCGTCGTTGCCGGGGATGATGTAATCCACCCCGTCGGGCGAGCAGTTGGTATCGACCACGGCCACCACCGGGATGCCCAGCTTCTTCGCCTCGGCAATCGCCAGCGCTTCCTTCTTCACGTCGATGACGAACAGCAGGTCCGGCAGGCCGCCCATCTCGCGGATGCCGCCAAGGCTCGCCTGCAGCTTCTCCTGCTCGCGCTCCATGCCCAGGCGTTCCTTCTTGGTCATGCCCTCGGCACCACCGCCCAGAACCTCGTCGATATGCGCAAGCCGTTGAATCGACTTGGAAACCGTCTGCCAGTTGGTCAGCGTACCGCCCAGCCAGCGGTGGTTCATGTAGTATTGCGCGCATTTCTCGGCCGCCTCGGCGACGGGCGCGCTCGCCTGCCGCTTGGTGCCCACGAACAGCACCCGGCCGTTCTTGGCGACGGTCTCGCGGATCACGTTCAGCGCCGCGTCGAGCATCGGCACGGTCTGCGTCAGGTCGATGATGTGGATGCCGTTGCGCGCGCCATAGATGAACTCGCCCATGCGGGGGTTCCAGCGTTGCGTCTGGTGGCCGAAGTGAACGCCGGCTTCCAACAGCTGACGCAGATTGAACTCGGGAAGAGCCATGGTCTTTTTCCTTTCCGGTTTACGCCTCGGCACGGGGAGAGAAGCGGGATGCTTCAACCGGTGGACCGCCGGGGATGTCTCCCCCGGTCAGCCCGCCCATGCCTGCGGGATTGAATGGCGCGCATATAAACGCAGCAGCCCCCCGGCGCAAGCCCCCCGCTGCGATCCGTGCTATGCTCCGGCCAGAGGAGACACCGCCATGCCCCGCCGCACCGAAGAGGAACAGTTCGCCTATCTCAGGCGCATCATGCCGATGACCGCCGCGCTGATGACGCTCGCCACCTTCATCATCATCCGCCTCGCCGGCCATTCGGTCGAGAAATCCCTGCTGATCGCCGGCATCATGCTGGGCTTCGTGCTGCTCAACTGGCTGATGCGGGTGCTGCTGGGGCCCAAGGGCTACATCGTCGCCATCGCCGCGCTGGCCCTGATCGGCTGGCGCCTGCAACGCTCCGGCCTGCTCTGAAGCGCCCACGGCCCCGAAATCTTCCAAAGATTTCGAAACGCTTTCTTCCCAGGAAAGCGCCCCCACCCCGCCTCAACCATTGCGCGACCCTCTGCCCGTGCTACCCTGACGCCACGGTGCCCGCGCCGCCCGACCGCGCCAACAGAAGGTCCCGCCGATGACCCGGTTCGCCCTGCCTGCCCAACTCGCCGACCTGATGGCCGTCCACGCCGCCCGCGATGCCGCACCGGAACCGGCGGAACTTCCCGCCCCGGCCACGGCCTTCCTCCTCGACCTGCTCGCCGCCTCCTTCGCCCGCGCGGCGCCCGACGCGCCCGCCCGCCTCTTCTCGATGGACGCGGTCGACGAGTTCGATTTCGTCGCCAATGCCGAGGGCGACGGCCGCCCCGATCCCGATCCCGACCCGGCCCAACCGGAGGATTCCGACCCGGATCCGGCCCCGCCCCCGGTGACGCCCGACCCAGCACCCGACGAACCGCAGGAGGATGGCCGCCCCGCCGGCGCCCTGCCCGGCCCGCCCGGTGCCCCGACGCCCCCGCCACCGCTGCCCGACGACAACGGCGCCTTCGGCCGCCCGCCCGATGCCGAGCCCGCCCCCCTTCCCCCGGGCCCCGTCACCACCTACACCAGCCCCGGCCCCGCCGGCTCGACTTACAACGTCACCATCGAGTTCGAAGGCCCCTGGACGGTCGAGCTGCAAGAGGCCTTCATCGCCGCCGCCGACTATCTCGGCACCCTCATTCTCGAGGATATCCCCGACGTCTTCGTCGACGGCGTGCTGATCGACGATATCGTCATCACCGCCACGCTCGCCTCGATCGACGGCACCGGCGGCGTGCTGGGCAGCGCCGGCCCCCGCGTCCTGCGCGACGATGGCAGCTACCTGCCCGCCACCGGCGCCATGACCTTCGACATCGCCGATGCCGAGAACCTCCACGACAACGGCAACTGGAGCGCCGTGGTCCTGCACGAGATGCTCCATGCGCTCGGCTTCGGCCCGCTCTGGTCGCTGATGGGCCTGCTTAGCGGCTCCGTCGCCTCGGGCGACCTGCGCTTCACCGGCCAGAACGCCATCGACACCTACAATTCCGAGTTTCCCGGCATCGCCGGCGCCGATTCCGGGTCGCTCACCGGCGTGCCGGTGGAGACCGACGGCGGCTCCGGCACCGCCGGCGGCCACTGGGACGAGGCGCTGTTCGACCAGGAACTGATGACCGGCTATGTCGACGACGGCAGCTACATCTCGGTCATGACCATCGCCACGCTCGAGGACATGGGCTACGACACCGTCTTCGACGATCCCTACGACCCCGACGACCTCTTCGGCCCGATCCCCGCCGACCCGCTGAACACCGATCTCATCGCCTGAGCCTGGCTCGGCAGCGATCCACGCCGCCCGGCGCCACCCCGGCCAGCTCCGGCACCGCGGCCGCCAGCAGGCCGTTCAGTTCCCGGCTTCCCACCGGCGCGTAGAACCACGCCGCGTCGTCCCAGAACACCAGCCACTTGCCGCAGCCCGCCAGTTCCGGCGCCGGCTCCCGCGCCTCGTCCTCCGACTCCGCCTCAGCCTCCGCTTCCGCTTCCGCCACGACCAGCCCCCAGCGCCACGGCCCCTCGGCGCCATGCGCGATATCCTCCACATGGCCGAAATCATGGCCCGAAATCTCGAACGGGTCCGCCTGCTCGGGATTGGTCAGCACCGCCCGCAATTCCGCCTCAGTCAGCCCCGTCTCCGCCGCGTAGCCCGCCAGCAGCGCCCCCGGCACATGCGCCAGCCGTTCCTCCCGCCGCTCCCGCAACTGCCGCGCCTGCACCAGCCAGTCCATCCGCACGCCGGAAAACCCGCCCGCGCCGGGATCGACCGACAGGTTCAGGAAGTCCGAGATCACCTCGCTCCGCCGGGCCTCCTCGTCCTGCCCGATCAGCCAGGCCTGCGGCAGGTTCGCCGCCAGCCCGGCCGCCACCAGCAGGGCCAGAAGATAGTACCGGTATGTCCGCAGAAGCCGCTTCACGCCCATCGTCCCTCGTTCCCCGCCCCGGTATCCCCCAGCCGCTCGCCCGCCTCAAGCCCCGAACCGCACCGCCCGCCGCGTTAACCCCGTCCCCGTCGGTCGGAAACACCGACAAAATACCGACGTCATACCGACACGATACCGACCTCCGCTTTCGCCGCCAGATCAACCCGTTAACCCCGATTCGCGCCCCCTGCCCCGGAATCCGCCTTGCACCCGCTTTCCCGACACGCAACATACCCCCCATGACAGACATCCTCTGCATCGGCTCCGTCCTGTGGGACGTGATCGGCCGCTCCGCCAGCGTCATGCGGCAGGGCTCCGACGTGCCGGGCCGCATCACCCGCCTCCCCGGCGGCGTCGCCCTCAACATCGCCATGACCCTGCTGCGCTTCGGCCTGCGCCCCGTCCTGCTCAGCGCCGTCGGCCGCGACCGCCAGGGCGAGGAACTCCTCGCCCGCTGCGCCGCCATGGGGATGGAGACCGCCCATGTCTACCGCTCAGACGACCTGCCCACCGATCGCTACATGGCGGTCGAGGGCGCCAACGGCCTCATCGCCGCCATCGCCGACGCCCACACGCTCGAAGCCGCCGGCCCCCGCATCCTCGAGCCCCTCCGCGACGGGCGCCTGGCCCAAGAAAACAAGCCCTATACCGGTCCCGTCGCGCTCGACGGCAACCTCACCGCCGAACTCCTCTCCGAGATCGCCCGAAGCCCCCTCTTCGCCACCGCCGACCTCCGTGTCGCCCCCGCCTCGCCGGGCAAGGCCGAGCGCCTCCTGCCCTTCCTGCAACACGCCCGCGGCACCCTCTACGTCAACCTCGAGGAGGCCGGCCTCCTCTGCCAGCAACCCTTCGCCACGGCGCCCGAGGCCGCCCATGGCCTGCTGAAACGCGGCGCCCGCCGGGCCATCGTCACCGATGGCGGCAACCCCGCCGCCGACGGGCTGGGCGACAGAGTGCTCACCGGCCAGCCGCCCCAGGTGCTCGTCACCCGCGTCACCGGCGCGGGCGACACGTTCATGGCCGCCCATATCGCTGCTGAGACCGCCGGCGCCGACCGCGCCACCGCCCTCACCCGCGCCCTCGACGCCGCCGCCATCCACGTCTCCGGAGACATGAAACTTTGACCGACATCACCTATTCCCCCGAGGTGGCCACCGCCCTTGCCGACGGTGCCCCCGTCGTGGCCCTCGAAAGCACCATCATCACCCACGGCATGCCCTGGCCCGACAACCTCTCGACCGCCCGGCAGGTCGAACAGACCGTCCGCGACAACGGCGCCACCCCGGCCACCATCGCCGTCCTCGACGGCACGCTGCACGTGGGCCTCACCGACCCCCAGCTCGAAACCCTGGCCCAGGCCAAGGACGTCGCCAAGCTCTCCCGCGCCGACCTCGCCGTCTGCATGGCCCGCGGCGGCACCGGCGCGACCACCGTCGCCGCCACCATGATCGCCGCCCGCCTCGCCGGCATCGCCACCTTCGCGACCGGCGGCATCGGCGGCGTCCACCGCGGCGCGGAAACAAGCTTCGACATCTCCGCCGACCTCCAGGAACTGGCGCAAACCCCCGTCACCGTGGTCTGCGCCGGCGCCAAGGCCATCCTCGACCTGCCCAAGACGCTGGAGGTGCTGGAAACCCTCGGCGTCCCCGTCATCGCCTACGGACAGGACAGCTTCCCCGCCTTCTGGTCACGCACCTCCCCCCTGCCCGCGCCCCTGCGCCTCGATACGGCCGCCCAGATCGCGCAGGCCCACCTCGCCCGCGCAGCGCTCGACATCCCCGGCGGACAGCTCGTCGCCAACCCCCTCCCCGCCACGGCCGAGATCCCGCCGGAGGAGATCGACCCCATCATCGCCCAGGCCACGGCCGAGGCCGCCGAACAGAACATCACCGGCAAATCCGTCACCCCCTTCCTGCTCGACCGCCTCTTCGAGCTGACCCACGGCCGCTCGCTCGAGGCCAACATCGCGCTCGTGCTCAATAATGCGGCCCTCGCCAGCGCCATCGCCACGGAAATCGCCAAACGGCTAACTGCACCCGCCTGATGGGAAAACCCATTGTGGCGGGATGCAGAAGGCCTTAATTAACATCTGTCCACCTGCGGCAGAAAAATTGAAATGAATACGCCATTTGACGACGATACCCCCAAGCGCCCCGGCCCCTTCGCCGGGCTGCGGGCCAGCTTCCTGACCGGTATCGTCGTGATCGCGCCGGTGGGCCTGACCATCTGGCTGGTCTGGACCCTGATGGGCTGGGTCGACAGCTTCGTCCTGCCCCTCGTGCCCTACAACATGCGCCCCGAGAACTATATCGGGATCAACCTGCGCGGCGTCGGCGTCATCATCTTCCTCCTTTTCACCATCATCGTCGGCTGGATCGCCAAGGGGCTGATCGGCAAGTCGCTGATAAGGTTCGCGGAATCCCTCGTCGACCGGATGCCGGTGGTGCGCTCGATCTACTCGGGCGTGAAACAGATCGCCGAAACCGTCTTCGCCCAGACCGAGCGCAGCTTCGAAAAGGCCTGCCTGATCCAGTACCCGCGCAAGGGCATCTGGGCCATCGGCTTCATCTCGACCGTGGCCCGGGGCGAGATCACCGAGAAGGCCGAAACCGGGGGCGAGCTGCTGTCGGTCTTCGTGCCGACCACGCCCAACCCGACCTCGGGCTTCCTGCTCTATTTCCCGAAAGAGGACGTGATCGAGCTCGACATGTCGATCGAGGATGCGGCCAAGCTGGTGATCTCGGCGGGGCTCGTCTACCCCAATATGCCCGCCCCGGGCGAAGGCACGCCCGCCAAGCGCGACCGCGCCGCCTGAGCCTCAGGAATAGGCATCCGCCAGGTCGACCGTGCCGCGCGCGCCCAGGTCGTCGCGATGCGCCTCCAGGAACCCCTCCGCCGCCCGCCGCCCCGCCGCCTTCAGCCGGCTCAGCGTCAGCGGCGTCGGCATCAGCTTGGTCGCCACCGACATGTCCCGCATCAGCCGGTCGTCGGATATCATGTGCACGAACAGCCGCTTCATCGCGCCCTCGTTGATGATGTCCTGCTCCAGCAGGCGCTGCGCGAAGTTGATCGCCCGCAATTCCCGCAGAAGCGAGCTGTTGAAGCTGATCTCGTTGATCCGGTTCTGGATTTCCTGCGGCGACCGCGGCACTTCCGGCCGGTCCAGCGGGTTGATGTTGACGATCACGATATCCGCCGGCAACTCCGGCCGGAACAGCGGGAACAGCGCCGGGTTGCCGGTATAGCCGCCGTCCCAGTAATGCGCCCCGTCAATCTCGACCGCCTGGAACAGCGTCGGCAGACAGGCCGAGGCCAGAAGGCTCTCGGGGCTGATATCGTCGCCGGAAAAGATCCGGATCTTGCCCGAATGCACGTTCGTCGCGCCGACGAACAGGTACGGCCCCTCATGCGCACAGACCTTCTCGAACGAGAACTCCCGCGCGATCCGCTCCAGCGGATTGACGTAGAACGGCCCATAGGCATAGGGCGAGATCACCCGCGTCATCGCGTCGGCCACAAGGAACTGCGGCGAGGCTTCCAGCGCCGTGGCCACCTGCCCCGGGATCAGAGGGTTGCCCGCCATCCACCCCGGCAGCCGCAGGTCGTTCAGTGCCCCCATCTGCCGCCACAGCCAGTCGAGGCTTTCCCGCGCCCCCTCGCGCCCGCCGCTCAGCCAGCCCGACTTGTAGGCCGCCCCGTTCAGCGCGCCCGCCGAGGTGCCGGTGATCGCCGCCACCTCGATATCTTCCTCGTCAAGCAGCCGGTCCAGCACGCCCCAGGTGAACGCGCCATGCGCGCCCCCGCCCTGAAGGGCAAGGTTGATCCGCTTGGTCATGCGTCACCCCCGGTCGGCAAGATGCCAGCGCGTCCTTACAGCGCCGTCCAGCCGCCATCCACGCTGATCGTGGTGCCCGTCACCTGCGCCGCGGCGTCCGAACACAGGTAAAGCGCGGTGCCGCCGATCTGCTCGACCGTGGCGAACTCCCGCGAGGGTTGGCGCTGCAGCATCACGTTCTTGATCACCTCTTCGCGGCCCATGTCGTATTCCTTCATCGTGTCCGGTATCTGCGCCTCCACCAGCGGTGTCAGCACGTAACCCGGACAGATCGCATTGGCCGTAATCGGTTCCTCCGCCGTCTCCAGCGCCGTGACCTTGGTCAGCCCCACGACCCCGTGCTTGGCCGCCACATAAGCCGACTTGTAGGGGCTCGCCGTCAGCCCGTGCGCCGAGGCGATATTCACCACCCGGCCCCAGCCCGCCTTGCGCATCATCGGCAGCGCGGCGGCGGTCGTATGAAAGGCCGAACTCAGGTTGATCGCGATGATCGCATCCCACTTCGCGACCGGGAATTCCGCGATCGGCGCGACATGCTGGATGCCGGCGTTGTTCACCAGGATATCGCAGCGCCCCGCGTCCTCCACCAGCTTGCGGCAGGCGTCGGGGTCCGACATGTCGGCCTGGATATAGCGCACCTTGACGCCGAACTCCTTGCCGATGTCACGGGCCAGCTTGTGATCCTCCTCGTTATCCGTGAACGAGTTGATCACTACCTCCGCCCCGGCCTTCGCCAATTCCCGCGCGACACCAAGCCCGATCCCCGAATTCGACCCCGTGACGATTGCTGTCTTGCCTGAAACTGACATGGTTTTCCCTCCGCAAGCGGTTTCAATGATATCCTCGGGCCCACATAAGCCCTGCACCCGGACCCTGCCATGCTGCGCCTGCAAAATAAACGTGATAATCCCGCGCAGGGCCGCAATTCACAGTTCTGTTGATTTCACGGTGTTTAACCGTCAGGACAAACCGCAGACGACCGGAAAGATCACACCATGCACGACTTCGACCACCAAGACGGCCCCTCCGACTGGCTTGCCGCCGAACTCGCCGACACGCTCGACGAGGATTTCGAGCTCGAGATGTCCGAACCCGCCCTGTCGATGGAAATCCGCCGCATCTACCGCGAGGCGCACCCGCCCTCGCTCGAGCGCAAGGATTACTTCGTCAAGCTGCTCACCCTGCAATCCGAACTCATCAAGCTGCAGGACTGGGTCCAGGCCACCGGCGAAAAGATCGTCGTCATCTTCGAGGGCCGCGACAGCGCCGGCAAGGGCGGCGTCATCAAGCGCATCACCCAGCGCCTCAACCCCCGCATCGTCCGCGTCGCGGCCCTCCCCGCCCCCTCCGACCGGGAAAAGACGCAATGGTATTTCCAGCGCTACGTCCCCCACCTCCCCGGCGCCGGCGAGATCGTCCTCTTCGACCGCTCCTGGTACAACCGCGCCGGCGTCGAGCGCGTCATGGGCTTCGCCTCCGAGGCGCAGGTGCAGGATTTCTTCCACGACGTCCCCGAATTCGAGCGCATGCTCGTCCGCTCCGGCATAAGGCTGGTCAAATACTGGTTCTCCATCACCGACGAGGAACAGCAGCTCCGCTTCCTCATGCGCATCCACGACCCGATGAAACAATGGAAGCTTTCGCCGATGGACCTGCAAAGCCGCGTCAAGTGGGAGGCCTACACCAAGGCCAAGGAAGAGATGCTGGAGCGCACCAACATCCCCGAGGCGCCCTGGTACATCGTGCAAGGCAACGACAAGAAGCGCGCGCGCCTCAACTGCATCGACCACCTCCTCGGCCTCGTCCCCTACGAGCCCGTCGAACACGAGGATGTGACCCTGCCGGACCGCGTCTACAATTCCGATTACGAACGCCGCGTGCTACCCGACGACCTGTACGTTCCACAGAAATACTGACCGGCCCGCCAGGGGCCGCGATGCAGGGGGCGCTTCGGCGCCCTTTCTCGTTGAAGGGGGAAAGCCCGGTGACCCAACCCGCAGCCAAAAAAAAACGCCGGCACGAAGCCGGCGTTAAGTTATTGAGGCAGGTTTCATACAGGCAAGAAACCTATCGAGCAGTGACCCCTTTATAAGCAATCCGGCGCCGTGATCCAAGCTAAAAGTTTGAAAAGACGCGAAACCGTCTTTACGGTCCCTGCCAGCCCTGCAAAGACGTGACGGGATTGTTGCCGAAATGAGATCAGAAATTTTCAGGCGCGCCCGGCTCTGCGTCGCCTCCGCCGCCCTCGTCCTGACCGCCGCCACGGCCCGCGCCGAGCCCGCGCATGGCATAGCTATGTATGGCGATCCCGCCCTCCCCCCGGATTTTGTGTCCCTGCCCTACGCCAACCCCGACGCTCCCCGCGGCGGCGCCGTGGTGACCGGCAATGTCGGCAGCTTCGACACCCTCAATCCGTTCACCCTCAAGGGCGAGGCGCCCTGGCAATTGTCCTACCTCACGCACGAGTCGCTGATGGGCCGGTCCTACGACGAACCCTTCACGCTCTACGGCCTACTCGCCGAATCGGTCGAGACGGGGCCGAATCGCGAGTGGGTCGAATTCACCCTCCGCGAGGACGCCCGCTTCTCCGACGGCTCCCCCGTCACGGTCGAGGACGTGATCTGGTCCTACCGCACCATCGGCGAGGAAGGGCACCCGAAATACCGCTCCTTCTGGAGCCAGGTGGGCGAGATCGAGGCCACCGGCCCCCGCACCGTCCGCCTCACCTTCACCACCGAGGACCGTGAACTGGCTCTGCTGGCGGGCATGCGCCCCATCCTCAAGAAATCCCAATGGGACGAGCTCGACTTCGCCGCCGCAAGGCTCGAGGATATTCCCGTCGGAACAGGCCCTTACGTGGTCGAGAACTACGAGATCGGCCGCCACGTCACCCTCCGCCGCAATCCCGATTACTGGGGCAACGACCTCCCGTTCCGCCGCGGCACGATGAATTTCGACGAGATCCGCATCGAGTTCTACGGCGACAACACCGTTCTGCAGGAGGCCTTCAAGGCCCAGGCCGTCTCCTACCTGCGCGAATTCAACGCCGAACGCTGGGCGACACAGTACGATTTCCCCGCCGTCGATCGCGGCGACATCGTCCTGACCGAGATCCCGCACCAGAAACCCTCCGGCATCACCGGCTTCGTCTTCAACACCCGCCGCCCCCCGCTCGATGACTGGCGCGTGCGCGAGGCGCTGATCCGCGCCTTCAACTTCGAGTATGTCAACGACACGCTCACCGGCGGCCGCCAGCCGCGCATCACCTCCTATTTCTCCAATTCCGACCTCGCCCTGCAGCCCGGCCCGGCCAAGGGCCGCGTCCGCGAACTGCTCGAACCCTTCGCCGACACCCTGCCCCCCGGCACGCTCGAAGGCTACCAACTGCCCGAGGGCGACGGCACCAAGCGCAACCGCGGCAATATCCGCGCCGCCATGAAACTCCTCAACGAGGCCGGCTGGACCGTCGAGAACGGCGTGCTGACCAACCCCGAGGGCCGCCCGCTGGTGCTGAACGTCCTCCTCCGGCAGGACGCGCTCCTCAGCCAGGTCACCACCTACATGGAGATCTACAAGCAGGCGCTCGAACGGCTCGGCATCGACCTGCGGATCGAGACCATCGACAACGCCCAGTATCTCGCCCGCGAGGCGGAGTACGATTTCGACATCACCTTCATGCGCCGCGACCTCTCGCTCTCCCCCGGCAACGAGCAACGCCTCTACTGGGGCGCCGAGGCCGCCGACCAGCCCGGCGGGCGCAACCTGATGGGCATGAAGTCCGACGCCGCCGACGCGATGATCGACGAAATGCTCTCCGCCCGCACGCGCGAGGACTTCCTCGCCGCGGTCCGGGCGCTCGACCGGGTGTTGATTTCAGGCCGCTATGTCATTCCGATACATCAATATTCCGAGGGCCGGATTGCGCATGTGAAGGAATTGAGTTATCCACAGGATCATCTGCCGGTCTACGGGGATGGCGTTTGGTTCCTCCCGCAGGTCTGGTGGTATGAGGCAGAAGACCGGTAACAGGCATAACAAGAAACCACGAGGGTGGACCAATGAAGAGGCTGATTGCTTTGGCGCTGATCGCGGCAGCACTGACCGGCTGTGCAACGATCGACGGCGTTGGCCGGGATATCTCGGGCGCGGCACGCGGCGTACAAAGCTGGTTCTGACACCAGCGTCATCTGATTGTTACATGCTTCCGCTAGGGCGCGAGGCATGAATATTCTTGTGCTCTGCACCGGCAATTCCGCCCGGTCGATCCTGCTCGAATCCATCCTGAACACCGAAAGCGTCGGCCGCGTCCGCGCGTTCTCCGCCGGCTCGCAACCGGCGGGCCAGGTACATCCGCAGTCGCTGAAACTGCTCGAGGAGAAGGGCCACGACATCACGCATGCCCGCTCCAAAAGCTGGGACGAGTTCGCCGCCGACGACGCGCCGCTGATGGACATGGTGATCACCGTCTGCGGTTCGGCGGCGGGCGAAACCTGCCCCGTCTGGCCCGGCGCCCCGGTCCGCGCGCATTGGGGCGTGGAAGACCCGGCCGCGGCCCCCGAGGCGGAGTGGGAGGCGGCCTTCAACGAGGCTTATGACAAGCTCGAGCGTCGCGCCCTGGCGCTGCTCGACATGAACTTCGAGACCATGGAACAGGGCGAGCTGAAAGCCACGCTCGACCGCATCGGTCAGCAAGACTGACCATTCCGCGAAAGCACCCTGTTGCGCGCCACACAAGATCTTGCCTGTTGCGCGCTGTACGGCGCATCAACACCCCGCGAAACTGACCAAAACACCGACGCAATACCGACGTCATACCGACGCGATACCGACGTCGCACCCCCAGCAAAATAAGCCCGTTAACCCGATTCGTCCGGAAACCCTGTCGACAGCCCCGAAATCACCGCGGCGTCACCCTTAGCCAAATCCCGTCCTTCCCCCTGACCGTCAGATGCGCCACCGGCATCGCCGGCCGCTCCGGCACTACCTCGAACCGGCATTCCCTGACCAGAAGCGACAAGATCAGCGGCCCCTCGATCATCGCGAACCCCGCCCCGGTACACACCCTCTGCCCCGCCGAAAAAGGCATATAGGCATGGCGCAAACACTCCTTCCCGTTCTCCGTCGCGAACCGCGCCGGGTCGAACTCGTCGGGCCTTTCCCACAGCCTCTCGTGCCGCTGCAAATGCCATGGGCTCAGCACGATCTGGCTGCCCTTCGGCACCTCCCTGTCCCGGAACTGCTCCGGGCACGCAGCCTCTCTCACCATCATCGGCACCGGCGGGTAAAGCCTTAGAGTCTCACGGAAAATGTCCCTTGCCACCCGCAGCTTGCCCATGTCGGAAAAGCCCGGAACCCCCGCGCCATAGACCTCCTCCGCCTCCGCCGCCAGCTTCTCCTGCCACTCCGGATAAAGCGCCAGCAGATACAGCGCCCAGGCCAGCGCCGAGGCGCTCGTCTCATGCCCCGCCAGGAAGAAGATCGCCACCTGGTCGACCATCTCCTCCGTGTCGAACCGCTCCCCCGTCTGCGGGTCCGCCGTGGTCATGATCTTGGTCGCCAGGTCGTCCGGCGCCTCCCCCCGCTCGATCTCCGCCATCCGCTCTGCCGTCAACTGCGTGATCAGCCGCCGGATCGTCGCCGCCGTGGCCTTCGTCTTCCTCCGGTGAAACCGCGGAAACCAACGTGGCAAGGGGATCAGCGCCCCCAGGTTCAGCACCGGCTGGCTCCGCTGATGCTCCTTGAACTCCGCAAAGACCTCCCGCGCCACCGCATGCTCGATGGGGATCGAGAACAGCGTGCGAAAGATCACGTCCGCCGCCGCGTGGCTGGTTTCCTCTTCTATTTCAAGGGGTTCTCCATCAGCCCTCGCCCGCACGCGCGCCACCGCCCCCTGCCCGGCCTCCAGCATCGCGGGAAAGGTATCGCGCAGCCGCCCGCCCTCGAAGGACGGGTCGATGATCCGCCGCTGCCGCTTCCACACCTCGCCATTCGTCACGAACACCGAGTTCCCCAGAAGCGGCTTCAACCCCTCGCGAATACGGTCCGATTTCGGAAAATCATCCGGCCGTTCCTTCAGGATCAGGTCGACCAGTTCCGGCTGGTTGCAAAGGAAAGACCGAAAGAACGGCGTCCGGTATTCCGCCATCCATGCCCGGTACAGCCTCGCCGGCTGGGCCGACAGAATATCCTGCCGAAACAACCGCATATACCGCCGAAGCGATACCGCACCCTCCCGCGCGGGGGGCTTGGGCGGCAGGGTCATGCCGCCGTGCTCGTGTATTTCGACGCCGCGATTTCGATCCGGCTGGGCGATGGCGGGCGATCCTCGAACCGCTCCGACAGGGTCATCGGCCCGGCGGTGATCCGGAAATAGTCATAATCCCCCGGCTGATCGAAGGCGCAAAGGTATTGAAAATGCAGCCGAAAAAACCGCCACCGCAGCGCCTTCCACCGCTCGGGGCTCAGCGTCTGCGTGAACGCCGCCGACAGGATAAGCGGCCAGCGCTTGCCCTCCGCTGGCGCCACCCCCGACACCGCCACCGGGTCGCACAGCGCAAAGGCACAGCCATCCCCCGGCGCCGTCACATCGACCCAGGTCAGCTCGTCGCGGGTACACAGGAACGCAAGATCGCGCCGTAACCTCTTGGCATCCGGTAGAAAAGACACCATCGGCACCACCTGCCCCAGCGACAGGAACGACAGCGTCGGCCCGTTCGCCGGCACGTATCCCAGCCGGATCAGGTCGGCCAGCACCGACACCGCCAGATGCGCGCCCGAGGAATGCCCGACGACCAGAACCTCGTCCACATCCGACCTCATCGCATCGGCAATCTCCGCTGTGAACTTCGCCATCCGCGTCTCCAGCTCCGGCGGCTCCGCGCCGCGGTGGCGCGCGGAATAGGCATAGTCATGCATCAGGTAATACGCGAAAAACTTGTTGTCTTTCCTGCGAAACCACTCCAGCGCAAACGGCACCACGACCAGCCCCGCCCAGATCAGCCAGGGATGCACATAGGCCGCCAGCAGGCTTCCCAGCCCCCAGGCCAGCCCCAGCGCGATCAGCAACTGCACCAGCAGGAACCCCACCGGGTAAAGCGCCGCGATCACCGGCCCCTTGCGCAGCCGCATCAGCCGGAACAAGGCCCCCGAGGCGATATAGACCCACGCCGTGCGGATCATCAGCAGGTAGGTCCCCACGATCCCCCGCTCCATGCTGTCACGCACGATATCGGACCAGACCAGCACGTTGAACTCGGCATCCACCGTCGCGCCGTCCATCTCGCCACGCACGCTCCAGCCATAGCGCTTCTTGCCGCGCTTGGCCTGCAGGTCGATGGCATAGCCCGAGATCTCCGCCTGCTCCGCGCCCTCTTTCCGATAGAGCTCGCGATAGCGGCGGGGATGGATCGGGTCATAGCCCGGGATGTAGAAAACGCGCCGGCGGCGCACGGTTTGCTGGGGCAAGCTGCTCATACCTCACCTCTGTTGGGCGAAAGTCTAGCGCAGCTTTTTGGCAAGAGTAAGACCTAACCGAGGGTGGCAAGTGCCGGGAATGTCTCGAGAAGCCAGAAGGAAAAGGCGGAAAAGCCCCCCGTGAGCATCAGCAGGCCAATCGTCCAGAGCAGCAGGCCCATGACCCGCTCGATCTGTTCCATGTGCCGTTTCATCCACGCCATCAGCCCGCCCAGCCGCGGCAGGAAGGCCGCGACCAGCAGGAACGGCACGCCCAGCCCTATCGCGTAGACCGCCAGAAGCGCTGTTCCCCGCGTGACGGATCCTTCCGAGGCCGCCAGCGACAGGATAGCGCCTAATTGCGGGCCGATGCAGGGCGTCCAGCCAAAGGCGAAAGCCAGCCCCAGAACATAGGCCCCGAAGGACGATCCACCCCGGTCGCCCACATCCATCCGCGCCTCGCGGTCGAGAAAGCCGATCCGGTAGATGCCGACGAAATGCGCGCCGAAGATCATGACAACTATCCCCGCCAAGGTATTGAAATAGCCTTGATATTGCAGGAACACCATGCCCGCCGCCGAGGCCGCGAAACCGAGCAGGAGGAACACCGTCGACAGCCCCAGCACGAAGAACAGCGCCGGAAGAATGGCCCGTGACCGCGGCTGTCCGGAGGCCGAAAGATCCCCCACGGTAATCCCGCTCATGTATGCCAGGTAAGGCGGCACCACGGGCAGCACGCAGGGGCTGAGAAACGAAATGATCCCCGCGGCAAGGGCCACGGCCATGGCCGGAAGAAGGGCCGCGTCGATGATCTCGATTCCGAACATGGCGCTCACATAGACCATTCGCGGGGCCGGGTCACGAGGCCATCTGTCACAACCCTGTAGACTTGCCGTGATGCGTGGATTATCCCGCGCGCATGGAAGCCGATCTTACCCTCGATGCCCGCGGATTGCTCTGCCCCCTGCCGGTGCTGAAACTGCGCAAGCGCCTGAAGTCGCTGGAAATCGGCGCGGTGCTCGAGCTGTGGGCCGACGATCCGGCCGCGGTGATCGACGTGCAGCATTATTGCAGCGAATCCGGCCATTATTTCCTCGGGATGGACGAGCAGGACGGCTTTACCGTCTACCGCGTGCGCAAGTCCGGCTGAGGCGCCGGACATGAAAATCCCGGCCGCAAGGGGCCGGGATCATTCGTTTCTCTGACCGGTTTTACCGTCCGATCGACCACCAGCCGCGGCGTTTCGGCTTGTCGTCCTCCTCGGCAGGCTCAGCCGTTGCATTGGCGGGTTCCGGTTGACGCTCCGGCTCGGGTTCCGGCGCGCTGGCAGGCTCTGCCGGGGCCGGTTCCGAGGCCGCTTCGGGCGCGGCTTCGGGCTCGGGCTCCGGCGCCGGCTCGGCCTTCTTCGAACGCGAGCGGGTGGTTTTCTTCGGCGCCGGTTTCTTGGCGGTCTCTTCCTCTGCCACCTCCGGTGCCTCCGGCGCCTCGGCCGTTTCCGCTTCGGGCTTGGCTTCGACGGCCTCCGTCTCGTGTGCGTCCTCAGCGGCCTCCGGCGTGGCCTCGGCCTCCTCGGCCTTGGCCTTGGACTTCGACGAGCTGCGCGGCTTGCGTGTCACCTTGCGCTTCGTCGCGGGTTCAGCCTCTTCGGCCTTCGCCTCTGCGGTCTCGGTCTTTTCGGATTGCTCCTCACCGGCCGTCTCGGCCTCGGCCTCCGGCTTCACGTCAGACTCGGCGCCCGCCTCGTCCGTGGACGTGTTTTCGCCCGATGCGTCCTCGGTCGACTGGTCCTCGCCATTGCCCGAACGGGATTTCGACCGGCGACGGCGACGGCGGCGGCGCTTTTTCGGCTTGCCGTCATCCTCGCCATTCGTGGGGGCCGGGGCCTCCTCGGCCTGCTGGGCCTGATCCTCTTCGGTGCTTTCGTCCTCGTCGACATCGTCCATCAGCGAGCTGTCGACCGACACCACCGGCGCGGCCTCGGGCACGTGGCGGGTGGCGGTCTTGAACTTGTCGATGCTGAAATCGGGGCTGATCAGGACCGGGTCACCCTCGATCCGCACGGACAGGCCGTAGCGCATCTCGATCTGGGCGACATGCTCGCGCTTCTGGTTCATCAGGAAGTTGGCAATGCCGACCGGGCATTTCACCAGCACTTCGCGCGAGCGGCGGCGCACGCCTTCCTCCTCGATCTGGCGCAGGATCGACAGGGCCAGGTTGTCGTCCGACCGGATCAGGCCGGTGCCGTGGCACGCCGGGCAGGCCTGCGTCGTCGCCTCGATCATGCCGGGGCGCAGGCGCTGGCGGCTCATCTCCAGCAGGCCGAAGCCCGAGATGCGGCCGACCTGGATGCGCGCGCGGTCGGATTTCAGCTTGTCCTTCAGCTTCTTCTCGACGGCGTTGTTGTTCTTGCGCTCGTCCATGTCGATGAAGTCGATCACGATCAGGCCGGCCAGGTCGCGCAGGCGCAACTGGCGGGCCACTTCCTCGGCGGCCTCGAGGTTGGTCTTGAGCGCGGTCTCCTCGATCGAGCCTTCCTTGGTGGCCCGGCCCGAGTTCACGTCGATCGCCACCAGCGCCTCGGTCACGCCGATCACGATGTAGCCGCCCGACTTGAGCTGAACCGTCGGGTTGAACATCGAGCTGAGGTAGCTTTCCACCTGGTAGCGCGCGAAGAGCGGCATCTGGTCGGCGTAGTGCTTCACGTTCTTGGCGTGGGACGGCATGATCATCTTCATGAAGTCCTTGGCCACGCGATAGCCGGCCTCGCCCTCGACATGCACCTCGTCGATGTCGCGGTTGTAGAGGTCGCGGATCGAACGCTTGATCAGGTTGCCTTCCTCGTAGATCTTCGCGGGCGCGATGGACTTCAGCGTCAGCTCGCGGATCTGCTCCCACAGGCGCTGCAGGTATTCGTAGTCGCGCTTGATCTCGGACTTGGTGCGCTTGGCGCCCGCGGTGCGCACGATCAGGCCGGCGCCCTTGGGCACGTCGATCTCCGACGCGATTTCCTTCAGCTTCTTGCGGTCGGCGGCGTTGGTGATCTTGCGGGAGATGCCGCCGCCCCGGGCGGTGTTGGGCATCAGCACACAGTACCGGCCGGCCAGCGACAGGTAGGTGGTCAGCGCGGCGCCCTTGTTGCCGCGCTCTTCCTTGACGACCTGCACCAACAGGATCTGACGGACCTTGATGACTTCCTGGATCTTGTAGCGGCGCGGGCGCGGTTTGCGCGGCGGGCGGATGTCGTCGGTATCGTCGTCATCGGCGACCGACTCGATCGTGTCGTCCTTCGACGCGGCATCGGAGCGCTTCGAGGAGCGGCCCTTGGACGAACCGTTGCCGTTGTCGTCGTGGGAATGCTCGTGATGGGTGTCATCATCGGAGGTGGCGTCGTTACCGGCGGCATCCGTGCTGGCTGCACCGTCTTCCGGCTCCTCGACCGGCGTTTCCGCCACGGTCTCCATCGGCGAGAGGCCTTCCTCGTCCCCTGCCCCGGCGCCCTCGTCGAGCTCGATCGTCTCCATGCCCGAGATTTCCTCGGACGAGGTCACGGCATCATCGGATTTCGCCTTGGCGGCCTTCGAACGCGACGACGAGCGCCGCGAGGAGGATTTCTTGGGCTTCTCGTCGTCGTCCTCGCGGGCGCGCTGCTGTTCGGCATAGGCGCGCTCTTCCTCGAGCAGGGCTTCGCGGTCGGCCACGGGGATCTGGTAGTAATCCGGGTGGATTTCCGAGAAGGCGAGGAAGCCGTGCCGGTTTCCGCCGTAATCGACGAAGGCCGCCTGAAGCGACGGTTCGACGCGCGTTACCTTTGCGAGGTAGATGTTTCCGGCGAGCTGCCGTTTGTTCTCGGATTCAAAATCGAACTCCTCGACCTTGTTTCCGTCGACCACCACGACGCGGGTCTCTTCCGCGTGGGTGGCATCGATAAGCATTTTCTTAGCCATGTAATTGATCTCGGCCGCGATCGGCCGGCCAGCCCGAACCGACCGAAGGTCATCCTTCGGTCACGCGCGGGGGCGGCTTTCTGCGGAACTTGTCTGGGGGCGAGTATGGATGCGCGGACCATGGCACCGGGTGGGGTGCCCATGCACTTGGCCTGTTCTGGTCTCGCGCGCCTCATCGCGTTTCTTCTTCTCCGGCGCCCCGACGGGGTGCCAATTCGGGGCCGGCACGACCCGATTTCACGGTGTACCGGCATACGGGTGGCCCATCGATGGCGGGCCCAATCGGTCTGTTCAGAGGTGCGGAATTTTCTTCCAGGCAGAATCTGATACAGCGAAACTCTTGGCTGTCGGTTTTCGTGTGCCGAAAGCCTTCGGTTACCCTAATGCCTTCCCGGGGCGAAAGACAATGGCAAAATGCCGGTCCCCCGCCCCTGGGCCCATCAGAGATAGTCCGAACGCTGGAGGCCGTACTTGGCCATCTTCTCGTTCAGCGTTCGCCGCGGCAGGCACAGCTCGTCCATCACCGAGGCGATCGAGCCCTTGTGACGGCGCATGGTGTTGTCGATCAGCATCCGTTCGAAGGCCTCGACATATTCCTTGAGCGGCTTGCCCTCGGTCGTCATCACCGGCTGCATGTCCTGGTGATCCGACATCAGCAGCGAGGCGATGGTGCCGCTGCCGCGCCGGGCCTGCAGAACCGCGCGCTCGGCCACGTTGATGAGCTGGCGCACGTTGCCGGGCCAGGGCGCCTGCAGCAGTTGCGCGGCTTCCTGCGCGCTGACCTGCGGCGCGTCGCAGCCGTAATCCTCGGCGAACTGGTCGGAAAACCGGGTGAACAGCGTCAGGATATCCTCGCCCCGCTGGCGCAGCGGCGGCACGGTGATGCGCAGGCTGGCCAGGCGATAGAACAGGTCGGGGCGCAGCGCGTCTTCGCAGGTCCGGTCCTGCTCCTGCAGGTTGCAAATGGCCACGATCCGGGTTTCCGGCGGCGCGCCCTCGTCGTTGATGAAGGTCAGCAGCTTGGCCTGCGCCGCGTCGCTGAGCGACTCGATGTCTTCCAGAACCAGCGTGCCGCCGCGGGCCTCTTCCACCGCGGGAAGCTGGTTGTCCTCTGGGTTCATCGGGCCAAGCAGGCGCTTGACCAGCACGTCCTGCTCCAGCGCAGCGCAGGAGATCAGCACGAATTTCTTGCCGGCCCGGGCGCCCACGGCGTGCAGGGCATGGGCCACCAGCGTCTTGCCGGTGCCGGTCTCGCCCTCGATCAGCACGTGGTTGTCGGCCTGCCCGAGATCTAGGATATCCTCCTTCAGGCGCTCCATCACCGGGCTCTGGCCGATCAGCTTCTTCATGAGCTGGCCGCCATCCGACAGCTCGCGCCGCAGCGCGCGGGAATCGAGCGTCATCCGGCGGGCATTGGCGGCCTTCTTGGCCAGCTCGTTCATCCGGTCGGGGTTGAAGGGCTTCTCGAGGAAATCGAACGCCCCCATCCGCATCGCCTCGACCGCCATGGGCACGTCGCCATGGCCGGTGATCATGATGACCGGCAGGCTCGAGTCGGTGCCCATCAGCTTTTTCAGGAACTGCATGCCGTCCATGCCGGGCATCTTGATGTCGGTGACGACAATGCCCGGGTAATCCGGGCCCAGCACTTTCAGCGCCTCCTCTGCCGACGGGAAGGCCTCGGTGTCGTAACCGGACAGGGCCAGCCATTGGCTGATCGACTGGCGCATATCCTTTTCGTCGTCGATGATCGCGATTTTCATGGCGCTTGGCATCTTGTTCTTCTCCGCTGCCAATTACTCTGCGGCCGGCCGTTTGGCCGTCTGCGTGTCTTCCGGTAAGATAGGTAGCTGCATTTCAAATACAGCCCCGCCCGAGGCGGCGTTGCGTGCCGTCAGGCGTCCGCCCAAGTCGTTCACGATGCCCGAGGAAATGGCAAGGCCCAGCCCGACCCCCTCGCCCGGCTGCTTGGTGGTGTAGAACGGCTCGAACAGGTTCTCGATATTCTCGATGCCGATGCCGTTGTCGCGGACGGTCAGCACGGCGGTCTCGCCCGCGGCGAGGATGATGTCGATGGCGGCGTCGGGAATGGTGCGCGTGGCATCGAGCGCGTTGCGCAGCAGGTTGATCATCACCTGTTCGATGCGCACCCGGTCGCCCATCACCATGACCGGTGCGTCGGGCAATGTGCGGGTGATCTTGACCTGCCGCTGGCGCAGCTGCGGCTCCATCATGGCAAGGGCGGAATTAAGCGCATCGGCCATGTTTACAGGGGCAAGCTCGTCACCGCTCTGCCGGGCATAGGACTTGAGCTGCCGGGTGATCGCGCCCATCCTTTCGATCAGGTCGTCGATCCGCTGGAAGGAGGAGATGGCCTCTTCCGGACGGTTGCGATTGAGCAGAAGACGGGCGCCGGCGAGATAGGTTTTCATCGCCGCGAGCGGCTGGTTCAACTCGTGGCTGACGGCCGCCGACATCTCGCCCAACGCGGCCAGTTTCGAGCTTTGCGCAAGCGTCTGTTCGGCCACCGCGAGGTTTTCCTGCACCCTCTGTCTTTCGGCGATTTCCCGCTGCAAGCGCATGTTCAGTGCGCGAAGCTCCGCCGACTCGCGCTGGAAAAGCGCCAAGCGGACGGTGGCCTTGCGGTTGAGGAAGTAGAAGGCCAGCGCCAGCAGGATGGCGAAGCACATGATCTCGAGCGCGAGGAAGCCGTTCACCTTTTCCCGCACGCTGGCATAGGTGGTGAAGCTGGCGATGCGCCACCCGCGGAAAGCGACCCGGCCGCCCACCCGCATCACCGCCTCGCCCTGGACATAGGCATCGGGCGGCAGGGTATTCCAGTCGGCCGTGGCCTGAAGCGCGCGCTGGATGGCGCTCGAGGGCGGCTCCTTGGCGAGCGCCTCCTCCTCGGTCAGGCCGCGCCAGCGGGGTTCGGTGGCCAGGATGATCCGCCCTTCGCTGTCGGTGACGAGGACGGCGTCGGAGATGCCGGCCCACGCGCGTTCGTACTTGCCCAGCCCCACCTCGACGAGGATCACGCCCGCCAGCCCCGCCTGTGTCTCGACCCGGCGGGAATAGAAGAAGCGGAAGCGGCCGGCATCGTCGCGCAGGATGTTGAATATGTTGTCTTTCGAACGTGTCGCCTCGATGAAGACGGGCGACTCGCGGAAGGATTGGCCGATCGATTCACGGTCGGTCGAGGCGACCACCCGCCCATCATTGCCCAGAAGCGTGAGCGAGGCCGCCGAAATTTCCTCGTTGAACGAGATAAGCCGTTGCGAGGATTGCGAGAAATCCGATGTGGCCAGCGCCGAGATCAGCGTCGGGTCGCGCGACAGGAGCTGCGGGACGATGGCGTTCTGGCGCAGTTCGCTCAGAAGGTTGCCGCTGTAGAGCACCAGCCGCAGCTCGGCGCGGTTGCGTGTCGTCTCGGTGAACCGGTCGGTCAGCAGGCTGTTGGTCACCGCCACGGTCGAGACCGCCAGCACCACGAGGATCGCAAGCGCCAGCCGCGCCCGCCAACTCAGCGTGCGCAACCGCCTGCGCGGGCCGACCGAGGGATCCTTGTCCGACGACATTGCCATGCGCGTCAGGATACGCCGCCACGGGCGTTGCAACAAGGGCTCACGCGGTCTGCAGCTGGTCGACGAGGCTGTTGAAGAGGATGCGCCCCTCGGTGTTGCCGTGCAGCGGGTCGGCCATCCGCTCGGGGTGGGGCATCATGCCCAGCACGCGGCGGTTTTCCGACAGGATGCCGGCGATGTCCTGCAGCGAGCCGTTGGGGTTCTGCACGTAGCGGAAGGCGACGCGGTTCTCGTCGTTGAGCCGCTTCAGCGTGTCCTCGTCGGCGTAATAGTTGCCGTCATGGTGGGCGATCGGGATGGTGATCGTGTCGCCCTCGGCATAGCCGGAAGTATAGGCGCTGTCGGCGGTTTCCACTTTGAGTTCAACGGGTTTGCAGACATATTTCAGCCCGGCATTGCGCAGCAGCACCCCCGGCAGAAGCCCAGTTTCCGTCAGCACCTGGAAGCCGTTGCAGACGCCAAGGACATAGCCGCCCCGTTCGGCATGGGCGATGACCGACTGGCAGATCGGCGAGTTCGCCGCGATCGCCCCGCAGCGCAGGTAGTCGCCGAACGAGAACCCGCCCGGCACGCCGATCACGTCGATGCCCGAGGGCATCTGCGTGTCCTTGTGCCAGACCATCGTCACGTCGGCCCCTGCGTTCTCGAAAGCCACTTTCAGGTCCCGGTCGCAATTCGAACCGGGAAAGACCACCACTGCCGCTTTCATGTCGCGTTCCTTCTGAAGAATATCCTGTCGGTGACGAGCCAGAGCAGACCGGCGACGGCCCAGCCGACAAGACTGATGAGCCCAAGGATAACGGGCATAAACCACAAGCCCTGCCAGGTGTCGAGCCGCACGTTGCCGCGTGAGCCGGGAATGGCCCGGATGGCGGCGGTCTCGCCTACCTCGATGTCGAAGGAGGCATGCGCGCTGCCGACACTGGCGCGGCGGGGGGCGCCGTCGATCTCGTAGGTGAAGATCGGTTCGTAGTTCACCGTGCCGCGGTCGAAGATCGTCTCGCCCGGCCATTCGTAGCGTTCCACCACCGTACCGATGACGCGCTCCGATCGGGCGACATAGACCGCGCTTTCCAGGCCATAGAGCAGCGCCGCGAGCAGCGTCAGCACGGGAAAGACGAACAGCACGACGGCCACGCGCTGGCGCCACGTCATCCGTGAAAGGCGGCCCGACAGGGCCCATGCCACGATTGCCCCGGTATACCCCCGGGGACGGTCCATCAGGCGATCTCGACCGTGTAGCTTTCGATCACCGTGTTGGCGAGCAGCTTCTCGCACATCTGCGTGACGGTTTCCCGGGCCTTGGCCTTGTCGGTCTCGGCGAGGTCGAGCTCGATCACCTTGCCCTGGCGCACACCCTCGACACCGTCGAAGCCCAGCGACCCCAGCGCGTGGCGCACCGCCTCGCCCTGCGGGTCGAGCACACCGGTTTTCAGCATCACTTGCACACGTGCCTTCATCGGCCCTGCCCCTCTTCTGCTCAATTGATCAGGTGCGGTTTGGTCATCGGGGTCGATGCCTTGGGCATGACGCCCAGCCGCTTGGCCACTTCCGAATAGGCATCCGTCAGGCTGCCGAGGTCGCGGCGGAAGACGTCCTTGTCGAGTTTCTGGCCGGTTTCGATATCCCACAGCCGGCAGCTGTCGGGCGAGATTTCGTCGGCCACGATCAGGCGCATGAAATCGCCGTCATAGACGCGGCCGATCTCGATCTTGAAGTCGATCAGCTTGATCCCCACCCCGTACATCACGCCGGACAGGAAATCGTTGACCCGAAGTGCGAGGCTGAGGATGTCGTCCATGTCCTGCTGGGTGGCCCAGCCGAAGGCGGCGATATGCTCCTCGGTGACCAGCGGATCGCCGAGCTTGTCGTCCTTCAGGCAGTATTCGACAACCGGCCGGGGCAGTTGCGTGCCCTCGTCCATGCCCAGCCGCTTGGCCATCGAGCCGGCGGCGTAGTTTCGCACGATCACCTCGAGCGGGATGATCTCGCAGGCGCGGACCAGTTGCTCGCGCATGTTGAGCCGTTTCATGAAGTGGTTCGGGATGCCGACATTGGTCAGCCCGGTCATGAAATACTCGCTCAGCATGTTGTTGAGCACGCCCTTGCCTTCGATCACGTCCTTCTTCTCGGCGTTGAAGGCGGTGGCGTCGTCCTTGAAATACTGCACGATGGTGCCCGGTTCCGGCCCCTCGTACAGGGTTTTCGCCTTGCCTTCGTAGATTTTCTTGCGACGCGCCATGCTGACTCCAGATACTGCAGGTGCCGGGCGACTCCCCGTCCTGCCTTTGCGCTCTCCATAAGGCATGGGACCCTCTGCCGCAAGCCACAGGACAAGGGCGCCGCGGCACCCTGCCCCCTTGCGGAACGCGGCCCCTGAAGGCATACCAAGGATTAACCGAAACGCTTTGCCTGGGAGCGGCCACATGACCACATTCGACGATCGCGAAAACGCCTTCGAAAACAAGTACGCCCATGACGAGGAAATGAAGTTCAAGGCCGAGATGCGCCGCAACAAGCTTCTGGGCCTCTGGGCGGCGGAACTGCTGGGCAAGACCGGCGAGGATGCCAACGCCTATGCCGTCGAGGTGGTGAAATCGGATTTCGAGGAAGCCGGCCACGAGGACGTGGTACGCAAGGTGGCGGGCGACCTGGGCGACCTGGCCGATGCCGACACCATTCGCGGCAAGATGGACGAGCTTCTGAAAGTCGCCAAGGACCAGGTGATGAAAGAGGCGTAAGCCTCTGATCCGAAACCGTTCAGGGGCGTTTCCGTGGTAACGGGGGCGCCCTTTTGCATGGCCCTGGCTCATGATGATCATGCACGTTTTGTGTTTGCGCGCGAGGCGGGAACGTGACACATGAAATCTCAGTCTTTTCACAGGATATCCGATGACCAACGCTCTCTCCCGCATGATGGAAACCCGCGACTGGATCCTGGCCGACGGCGCCACGGGCACCAACCTGTTCAACATGGGGCTGAGCTCGGGCGACGCGCCGGAGATGTGGAACGAGGAGCATCCGGACCGGATCGAGAAGCTCTACACCATGGCGGTCGATGCGGGCAGCGACCTGTTCCTGACCAATTCCTTCGGCGGAAATGCCTCGCGGCTGAAGCTGCACGGGGCGGAGAAGCGCGCGCGGGAGCTGTCGCGCATCTCGGCCGAGATCGGGCGCGAGGTGGCCGACCGGCGGGATCGCCCGGTGATCGTGGCGGGCTCGGTCGGGCCGACGGGCGAGATCATGGCGCCGATGGGCTCTCTCACCCATGAGCTTGCGGTGGAGATCTTCCACGAGCAGGCCGACGGTCTGAAGGAAGGCGGGGCCGACGTGCTGTGGCTCGAGACCATCTCCGCCCCCGAGGAGTACAAGGCCGCCGCCGAGGCCTTCCAGCTGGCCGGGATGCCCTGGTGCGGGACGATGAGCTTCGACACGGCCGGCCGCACGATGATGGGCCTGACCTCGGCCGACATGGCCGAGATGGTGGAGAAGCTCGACACGCCGCCGCTGGCCTATGGCGCCAATTGCGGAGTCGGCGCGTCGGACCTGATGCGCACGGTGTTGGGCTTCGTGGCGCAGGGCACCGGGCGGCCGATCATCGCAAAGGGCAATGCGGGTATTCCGAAGTACGTCGACGGGCACATCCACTATGACGGCACGCCGGACCTGATGGCGGAATATGCCGTGCTGGCGCGCGACGCGGGCGCCACGATCATCGGCGGCTGCTGTGGCACGATGCCCGAGCACCTGTCGAAGATGCGCGAGGCGCTGGAGACGCGGGAGCGCGGCGAGCGGCCGACGCTCGACCGGATCACCGAGGCGCTGGGGCCGTTCTCGTCGGCCGTGGACGGCACGGAAGACGATGGCGATCAGCAATCCGCCCGCCGGGCCCGTGGCGGGCGCCGCCGCCGGGGCTGACGCGGTCAGAGGCCGAAAAGCCCTGCCATCACGCGGCGATCTGCCTGCGCCCTGTCCGCGACCCAATCGCGAAACCCTCGCTGGACCGCCCCGAAACGGCGGCCATCGACCCAGATCAGCTTGTGCTCGTAGGACGCCGGGAAGACGGATTTCTGACCGAACGGCATGATCAAGGTGCTCTGCGCGACAGAGGCGAAGATCTCCGACAGGCCGCCCAGAACCAGCCCGACGCCGGATTGCGCCAGCCGCACGCCGCTGCCCGTCAGAGCATAGCGCGGCTGCGCCGACTGCGCCTCGTCGATCGGCACGCCCATCTCACGTCCCCAACGCCCCCAGTCGGCCCAGTCGGGATCGGTGGTGGGCACGTCGATATGCACCAGCGGCACGCCGCTGACATCCATCGCCCCTTCGCCCAGACCATAGCGCGCGGCGAAATCAGGCGTGCAGACCGGCACCACCCCGCTGGGCAACAGCGGAAGACCGGCCAGGTCATCGCCGATCTCGCCCATGTAGCGGATCGCGAAATGCAGTTCCGCCCCGTGCAGGTCGACCACGTCCCATGTCGTGTTCAGGTTCAGGTCGATCTGCCCCAGCCGGGCGAAGAGATCGGGCAGATGCCGGGGCAGCCAGGTCTCGGCAAAGGTCTGGGTCACGGACACGGCCACGCGGTTGCCTGCCGGCTCAGTACTCAGCGCCTCCTGCGCACCGGCCAGGGCCGTCATCGCCCCGGTCAGCCGCCCGGCGACCGCCCCCAGTTCCGCCGTGGGGGCCAGCCCGCCGGGCGTTCTGGTGAAAAGCGGCCGGCCAAGCCGCTCTTCCAGCCCGCGCACCTGCGCGGTGACCGCGGCCCGCGTCACGCCAAGTTCCTCGGCCGCCTCGGCGATGGTGCCGAGGCGATGCACCGCTTCGACCGCCCGCCACCCGTTGAGATGCGACAGATGCATCAAGCCTCCCGACAAGCTTTCCTTGTCAGGATAGCAGAAAGACTGACGTGATTTGCAGAAAAATCGGGTGTACACTGAGGGGGCGACTAGAAAACCTCAAGGGGGACACCCATGAAAGCCTACATGATCGAACGCGACATTCCCGGCGTCGGCGCCATGACCGGCGACGAGCTTTGCGGCGCCGCCGCCACATCCTGCAAGGCGCTTGCGCAGCTGGCGCCCAAGGTGCAGTGGCAGCATTCCTACGTGACCGGCGACAAGACCTTCTGCATCTACCTCGCCGAGGACGAGAGCGCGATCCATGAACACGCGAGACTCAGCGGGTTCCCGGCCACGAAGGTCACGCCGATCACCGGCCAGATCGACCCGACGACGGGCGATGCCCACGCCGGCTGACGCCCTTGCCCGGCGCCGCGTCAGAACAGGTCCAGCTGCTCGGCGCGGCCCGGCACGCGGAACAGGTCCCGGCGCAGCGGCGGCAGGCGCCTGTCGAGCCCCAGCCGCCGCGCCGCCACGCGGAAGCGGGCCGCGATCATCTCGGCATGGGGCCCCTCGCCCCGCATGCGGCGGCCCCATTCGGGGTCGTAATCCTTGCCGCCATGCATACCCCGCACCAGCCCCATGACCCGGGCGGCCCGGTCGGGGAAATGCATCTCCAGCCATTCACGGAATAGCGGCGACACCTCCAGCGGCAGGCGCAGCATGACCCAGCTTGCCCCCTCGGCGCCCGCCTCCCTGCCGGCGTCGAGCAGCGCCTCGATCTCGTGATCGTTGATGCCGGGGACGATGGGCGAGGTCATGATCCTGACCGAGATGCCGGCGGCGCTCAGCCGTTCCATCACCTGCAGCCGCCGTCTGGGCGCCGGCGCCCGCGGCTCCATCTTGCGTGACAGGGCCGCGTCGAGCGTGGTGACCGACAGCCCCACGCGCACCAGCCCGCGGGCGGCCATGTCCGACAGGATATCGATGTCGCGCTCGATCAGGGTGCCCTTGGTGACGATGCCCACGGGATGGTTGAAATCGCTCAGGACCCGAAGGCAGGCGCGCATGATTTCATGCGTCTTCTCAATCGGTTGATACGGGTCGGTGTTGGTGCCGATGGCGATGATTTCAGGCCGGTAGCTCTTGGCTGACAGCTCCCGCGCCAGCACCCCGGGCGCGTCGGGGCGGGCCACCAGGCGCGTCTCGAAATCCAGCCCCGCCGACAGGCCGAGCCAGGCGTGACTGGGGCGGGCAAAGCAGTAGATGCAGCCATGTTCGCAGCCGCGATAGGGGTTGATCGAGCGGTCGAACGGCAGGTCGGGCGAGCGGTTGTAGGTGATCATCCGGCGCGGCACCTCGACGCTGACCTGCGTGCGCAGCGGCGCCTCGTCCCCGGGCTCTAGGTTCCAGCCGTCATCCTCATAGACGCGCGCGTGCCGCTCGTACCGGCCGGCGGCGTTGCTCTGCGCGCCGCGCGCGGCGCGTCTCAGCCCGGGATCGACGGTTTGCGACTTGCTGCGTTCCATGGCGCATTCATGGAACATTAAGAGAACATTTGCAATAACCCCATGGTGGAAGGCCGGTTTGCCGCCCCTGCCCCGGCGCGAAATCGCGCGAGACGTCGGAAGCGATGCGGCCAGTGTCGTAATTCGGAAAGTGCGCCTGCGGCAAATTGACGATAGCTTCGCCAGAGTCACACGCGCAGTGCGCAAGGAATTCAGGGAAACTCTCATGTCCGACGAAGAAGACGACATCATCCTTTCGGAACTGGACGACGAAGAACTTGTCCAGCAGATGTTCGACGACCTTTACGACGGTCTCAAGGAAGAGATTGAGGAAGGCGTCAACATTCTTCTCGAGCGCGGCTGGCAGCCTTACCAGATCCTGACCGAGGCGCTGGTCGGCGGCATGACGATCGTCGGCAAGGATTTCCGCGACGGTATCCTGTTCGTGCCCGAGGTGCTGCTGGCGGCCAACGCGATGAAGGGCGGCATGGCCATCCTCAAGCCGCTGCTGGCCGAAACCGGCGCGCCCCGCGTGGGCAAGATGGTGATCGGCACGGTCAAGGGCGACATCCACGACATCGGCAAGAACCTCGTCTCGATGATGATGGAAGGCGCCGGGTTCGAGGTGGTCGACCTCGGCATCAACAACCCGGTCGAGAACTATCTCGAGGCGCTGGAAACCGAACAGCCCGACATCCTTGGCATGTCGGCCCTGCTGACCACCACCATGCCCTACATGAAGGTCGTGATCGACACGATGGTGGAACAGGGCGTGCGCGATGATTACATCGTGCTGGTGGGCGGTGCGCCGCTGAACGAGGAATTCGGCAAGGCGATCGGCGCCGACGCCTATTGCCGCGACGCGGCCGTGGCGGTGGAAACCGCCAAGACCTTCGTCAGCCGCAAGCACAACCAGGGCGCCACGGGCTGAACCGCCGCCTGATCGGTATTCGGAACGGCCCGCCCGACTGTGCGGGCCGTTTCTTTTCGGGATGAGATGATGACCGAGCTGCCAAGCGACACGACCCTGACCGAGGACGGCTTTGCGGAAGCCACGCGGGGCCGCATCCTGCTCATCGCCTGCGGGGCGCTGGCGCGGGAGATCCTGGCGCTCAAGCGGGCCAATGGCTGGGATCACATGGTGCTGCAATGCCTGCCGGCGAAGTATCACCTCTACCCCGAGAAGATCACGCAGGCCGTCGAGGAGACGGTGCGCGAGAACCGCGGCGCCTATGACGAGATCTTCGTGGTCTATGCCGATTGCGGCACCGGCGGGCTGTTGCAGGCGAAATGTGCCGAGCTGGGGGTCGAGATGGTGGCGGGCCCGCATTGCTATTCCTTCTTCGAGGGCAACGACACCTTCGCCGCCCGCGACGAGATCACCGCCTTCTACCTGACCGATTTCCTGGTGAAGCAGTTCGACGCCTTCGTGTGGAAACCCATGGGCCTCGACCGGCATCCGGAGCTGCGCGACATGATCTTCGGCAATTACACCAAGCTGGTTTATCAAGCGCAGGTTAACGACCCGGCGCTTGAAGCAAAGGCGCGCGACTGCGCCGCGCGACTCGGGCTGGAGTACGAGTACCGCTTCACAGGTTACGGAGACCTTAAGACCGCGCTCGCCGCCCGGGCCTGACCTGCCGCTTCTTCTTTGTCCAAGTATCCCGGGGGTGAGTGGGCTTCCCGGGACCTCTCCGGTGGAGAGGTCCGCCCACGAACGGGCGGAGCCCAGGGAATTGGCCCGCAGGGCCAAGAGGGGCAGCGCCCCTCCCCCCGCTCAGGCCGCCTCGGCCGCGACGTTGCGGATGCGTTCGACCATCGCCCGAAGACCGTTGGAACGCTGCGAGGACAGGTGATCGTTCAGCCCCAGCCGGGCCAGCTCGCCATGGGCGTCGACCTTCGGCACCTCCGCCACCGGACGGCCGTTATAGAGCGCCTTGAGCACCGCGATCAGCCCGCGCACGATCATCGCGTCGCTTTCGCCCTCGAAACTGAAGGTGCCGTTCTCGATCCGGGGGTGCAGCCAGACCTGGCTGGCGCAGCCGTCGACCTTGGTGGCGGGCACCTTCAGGGCGTCGTCGAGCGGTTCCATCGCCTTGCCGCGGTCGATCACGTAGCGGTAGCGGTCTTCCCAGTCCTCCAGGAACTCGAAATCCTCGACGATCTCCTCAAATGCCTCGGTGGCCAACGGTCCGGTCCCTTTTCCTTGTGTCCCCAGACACCTAGGCGCGCTATTGCGGCACGTCCAGCCCCAAGGGCGCTTTTCAAGTCACGCCAATTGCGGTAACAGGCGGAAAGCCAAGGAAAGGTCATCGCGCATGCGTTTCACTGTTGTCGCCCTCATCCTTTCGACTTTGCTGCTGTCGGCCTGCGGCGGGGGCCTTCGCGAGTCGCGCCTGAATCCGGCCAACTGGTTCGGGCGCAGCACCTCGGTCGAGACGGAACCGGCCACGGTACGCACCGCCGACGGGCGTGTGCAGGCGGTGAACCCGCTGATCGGCGAACGCGGGTATTCGCAGTTGAGCGCGGCCAACCGCAAGGTCACCACCGAGCGCACGGGCCTCTTCGGGCGCAAGAAGGAAGTCATCTACCAGGGCACGCTGATCAGCCAGGTGACCGACCTCACGATCGAGCCGACGGCCACCGGGGCCATCGTGCGCGCCGTGGGACTTACCACGCGGCAGGGCGCCTATGACGTGCGGCTGCTGCCGCTGTTCGACGGCGAGCCGCGGGATGGCGTGCTGACCTACGAATTCCTGGCGTTGCAGCCGATCAATACGCCCCAGGGCCCCGAGCATACCCGCCGCATCCAGGCGGCACAGGCGCTCACCCATGGTGATCTGGAGAAGATCCGCACGATCCGGGTGATCGCCAAGCGCAACACCCGCCAGAGCGCCCGGCGCTAAAGCGTTCCGGCGCCGCACGCGTTTCGCGGAAAGCGGTGTCGCAGGTTACGTCCGAACCGCGTCAGAGGTCGACGACCACGATCGACTTGCCTTTGGCGGCCAGCGCCACCTTGCCCTGACAAAGGCGCATCGCGTCGCGGCCGAACACCTCGTTGCGCCAGCCCTTGAGGGCCGGTACGTCGCGTTCGCCGCCGGAAATGGCGTCGAGATCGGCGGCGCTGGCGATGAGCTTGGAGGCCACCCCGAATTCCTCGGTCTTGGCCTTCAGCAGCACGCGCAGCAGATCGGCGAGCGCCGGGTTGACCTGCAGCTTCTCGCGCGAGCGGTCGGGCTTGGGCACGTCGTCATTGGGCGTCTCCAGCCCTGCCTTCACCGCCGCGAGGATGCCGTCGGCGATCTCGCCCTTGCGGGCCTCGCGCAGCAGCAGGCGGGAGCGCGACAGCTCGTTGAGCGAGCCGGGCTTGGTCGAGGCCAGCTCGACCAGCGCGTCGTCCTTGTAGACCCGGCTGCGGGGCACGTTGCGGGTCTGGGCGTAGTCCTCGCGGAAGCGGGCCAGCTCGCGCACGATGGCCAGGAACCGGCCCGAGGCGTTGCGGGTCTTTACCCGTTTCCAGGCATCTTCCGGGCGGATGATGTAGGTTTCCGGATCCTTGAGGATCTCCATCTCCTCGGCCACCCATTTCTCGCGCCCCGTCTCCGCCAGCTTGGCGGCGAGGTACTCGTAGATGTCGCGCAGGTGGGTGACGTCGGCCAGCGCGTAGACCATCTGCGCCTCGGTCAGCGGGCGGCGCGACCAGTCGGTGAAGCGCGAGGTCTTGTCGAGCGACTGCCGGGCGATGCGGCGGACGAGGGTTTCATAGCCCACCTGCTCGCCGAAGCCGCAGACCATGGCCGCGACCTGCGTGTCGAAGAGCGGTTCCGGGATCACGCCGGCGTCGACGTGGAAGATTTCGAGATCCTGCCGGGCGGCGTGGAAGACCTTGACGACCGAGGTATCGCGGAAGAGCTCGTAAAGCGGCTCGAGCGACAGGTCGCCCGCGATCGGGTCGACAAGCACCGCGTCGTCCTCGCCCCGCGTGGGCAGGGCCAGCTGCACGAGGCAGAGCTTGGAATAGTAGCTGCGCTCGCGCAGGAACTCGGTATCGACGGTCACGTAATCGCAGTCGGCCGCGCGGGCGCAGAACTCTGCCAGCGCTTCTGTCGTGGTGATGGTGGTGATCCGCGAACGGGTTTTTTCCTTGGTCATTCTGCCTCTTCGCCCCCAGTTCGGCACGGTATATGACAGCGGATCGGCAAAGAAAAGGCGCTGGTTGAATTCTGCCGTGGCCGGACCACAAGGGCGGGTGCCGGTTATCCGCGGGCGTCGATGGTGACGGGGGTGCGGTCGCCAGCCGCGAAGCGGCGCAGGACGGCCGGGTAGAGGATATGTTCCTGTGCCAGCACGCGCGCGGCGAGCGTGTCGGGCGTGTCGCCGGGGCGGATGGAGACGGTGGCCTGCCCCAGCACCGGGCCCGCGTCGAGGTCGGGGATGACCTCGTGCACGGTACAGCCGGCCTCTGTATCGCCCGCCGCAAGCGCACGGGCATGGGTGTCGAGCCCGGGGTATTTCGGCAGGAGCGACGGGTGGATGTTCAGCATGCGCCCCTGCCAGCGGCGGACGAAGCCCTCGGTCAGGATGCGCATGAAACCGGCGAGGCAGAGGATGTCGGCCCCGGCCTGTTCCAGCTCTGCCTGGAGAGCGGATTCGAAGGCCGGGCGGTCGCCCTTGAAGGGGCGGTGATCGACGACCGCCGTGGGCACGCCGCGCTCTGTGGCCTTGGCCAGACCGCCCGCATCGGCGGAGTTGGACAGCACCAGGCAGGGCCGCGCCGGGTGGTCGCCGGTCATGCTGTCGACCAGCGCCACCATGTTCGAGCCGCCGCCGGAGATCAGGATGGCGACCCGCCTGGTCAACGGAGCGTGCCGGTGTAGCGGACGCCCTGCCCTTCGGTGACGTGGCCGAGGGTGTGGACGGTCTCGCCCGCGTCCTGCAGCAGCGAGGTAAGCGCCTCGGCCCGGTCGGCCTCGACCACGATGATCATGCCGATGCCGCAGTTGAAGGTCTTGAGCATCTCGGCTTCGGCCATGCCGCCGGTCTCGGACAACCACTTGAAAACGCCTGGCAATTCCCAGGCGTTCAGGTCGATCTCGGCGCCGGTGTCGTCGGGCAGGACACGCGGCAGGTTCTCGGTCAGACCGCCGCCGGTGATGTGCGCCAGCGCATGGACGCCGCCGGCGCGGACGGCTTCGAGCGCCTGGCGGACATAGAGGCGCGTGGGGGCCAGCAGGGCTTCGCCGAGCGAGCCGTCGGACCAGGGGCAATCGGCGTCCCAGCCGAGGCCGGAAAGCTCGACCAGTTTGCGCACGAGGCTGTAGCCGTTGGAATGGACGCCGCTGCTGCCGAGGCCGAGGAGGACGTCGCCCGTCTTCACGCCCGCCGGCAGGTCGGTGCCGCGTTCCATGGCGCCCACAGCGAAGCCCGCGAGGTCGAAATCGCCCGCCTCGTACACGCCCGGCATCTCGGCCGTCTCACCGCCGATGAGGGCGCAGCCGGACTGTGCACAGCCCTCGGCGATGCCCTCGATGATCCGCGCGGCGGTTTCGGTCTCGAGCTTGCCCGTGGCGAAATAATCGAGGAAAAACAGGGGCTCGGCGCCCTGGCAGACAAGGTCGTTCACGCACATGGCGACAAGGTCGATGCCGATGGTCTCGACATTCCCGGTGTCGATTGCGATGCGCAGCTTGGTGCCGACGCCATCGGTGGCGGCGACGAGAATGGGGTCTTCGTAGCCTGCCCCCTTGAGGTCGAACAGCGCGCCGAAGCCGCCAAGGCCCGCCATCACGCCGGGGCGCGCGGTGCGCTTGGCGGCGGGCTTGATCCGTTCGACCAGGGCATTGCCCGCGTCGATATCCACGCCTGCCTCGGCATAGGTGATGCCGTTCCTGCCCTTGCTCATCGTCAGACCTCTCGCCGCTTGGTGGCGCCGGGTTAGCTTATGCGTAACGTGAAGGGAAGTACCTTGCGGGGCATGGGGCGGAGAATCAGGGTTAACCTGCTGAAACGGCGGGAAAACCGGGTATCGGTATCACGTCGGTATTACGTCGGTATTTTGTCGGTGCTTTTTTCGGTGGCGGGACGGGGTTAACGGGGCGTGCGGTGGCGTTGCGCCCTGCCCTGCGCCAGATGCCCCCCGGCCAAGGCTTGACGACCCCCGGCCCCTTGCCTACCAGTGCTTCCAGGTCGGGCCTGTAGCTCAATTGGTTAGAGCAGAGCGCTCATAACGCTTTGGTTGGGGGTTCGAGTCCCTCCGGGCCTACCAGTTCGTCCGCCGGCCGGGTTCGGCTTTCCCGGCAGACATGCCTTCACAATGTCGGACAGCGTACTACTTTTTCCCCAGAGATTTGCCGCCGCACCTTTCCGGCGCGGCCTTGCGGCCCGGGCCGCGTTGATCGAAGAGGATTTGAACATGCGCCATCTACTCAAACCCTTCATACTGGCTTGCGCGGCCCTCGCGCCTTTCCACCCTGCCCTTGCCGATACCGCCATCAGGACCGGACATATTCCGGCGACCGAGCAGCACCAGGCGATCATCGACTGCAAGTACGAGTTGGGCCTGCGCGGGGCGCCGAAGATCCAGGCGACCTACGTGGCCTACCCCTGGGGCGGTGATACCGTGCTTCGGATCCTGCCCCATGGCAGCGTCGGCGCCGGCGAGGCCGCGTGGATCAACGCCTGCGCCGATGCGCGGCTGGGGCGGGCCGTGACGACCACGACGACCACGGTGGTGAGGGTCAAGCGGGTGCGCAAGGTCGACAGCATCTGCCCGCCCTGGGCTTCCGTTCTGTATCGGGGGTCGACCTATTGCGTTGGAAACTGAGGCTGGGCCGTCGGAAGCCCTGACGTGTGGGAAGCCCGGTTCAGAGCCAGTTCAGGAGGAAGAGCACCACGGTGATGGGGACAATGATGGCTATCAGTTTGATGACCGTCCCGTCGGGTTTCATATTGTACTCCCGCTCCACAGGATGCCGCCCACACCCTGGCGGTAATATTATACTTAGGACCGCTAAATATAAACCTTAATTAAATGAATAAATGTTGCCCGGTGCATCGGCAGGCCGTGTCGCGCGTTTCGGTCGGCCTTCTGTTGCCGGGTCAACCGTGGATGACCGGGGCGTTCAGGGCCGGGCCATTGGGCGTCAAACCTACGGTAGCGCACCCCTCCGGACTGGACGGATTGCCAGCTTTTCGCTATCGCATCCGGCTATACTGTCAGTGCCGGAACGGCGATTTCTAAAACGGATTCCACACGTGAAATACAGGTCGGAGATAGACGGCTTGCGGGCGGTGGCCGTGGTGCCTGTCATCCTCTTCCATGCCGGGCTTTCCGCGCTGCCGGGCGGGTTTGTCGGGGTCGACGTGTTCTTCGTCATCTCCGGCTACCTGATCACCACCATCCTGATCGAGGATCGCCGGAAGGGTAGCTATTCGCTGGCGAAGTTCTACGAGCGTCGGGCGAGGCGCATTCTGCCGGCGCTGTTCCTGGTCATGACGGCCTGCATTCCCTTCGCGCTTTTGTGGATGCCGCCCTACGAGTTGCAGATCTTCGCGCGGAGCATGGCGTTCGCCTCGTTCTTCGTGTCGAATTTCCATTTCCTCGAGAACGTGCAGGGCTATTTCACCGCCGCAAACGAGTATCAGCCGCTGCTGCATACCTGGTCCCTGGGGGTGGAGGAGCAGTTCTACCTTATCTTCCCGCTGCTGTTGGGGCTGGCTCTGAAGGGCGGGACGCGGGTGGCGTTCTGGGCGATTGCCGGGCTGGCGGTTCTTTCGATGGGGGTGGCGGAATGGGGATGGCGCTACCATCCGGCGGCGAATTTCTATTTCACTCCGTCGCGGTTCTGGGAGCTGATGGCCGGCGCCCTGTGCGCGTTGTGGCTGATCGACCGGGAGGTCGAGGGGTCAGACATTCCCGCCGCGCTGGGGCTTGTGATGATCGGGGCGGCGGCGGTGCTCTTTGGCGCGGGCACGCCTTTCCCGTCGGTCTATACGCTGTTGCCGGTCGGTGGCACGGTGCTGGTGATCCTGTTCGCCGGGCCGGGCACGGTGGCGGGACGGCTGCTGTCGCTGGGGCCGATCGTGGGGATCGGGTTGGTGAGTTATTCCGCCTACCTGTGGCATCAACCGCTGTTCGCCTTTGCCCGCATCCGCAGTTTCGGCCCGCCCTCGGACGCGTTGATGATCGCACTGGCGGCGCTGAGCTTCGTGCTGGCGGCGCTGACATGGCGGTTCGTGGAGCGGCCCTTCCGGCAGCTGCCGGCGGCGATCCTGCCGGGCCGGGCGCGGCTGCTGTGGGCGAGCGGCGGGGTGACGGTGCTGTACTTCGCCATCGGCATGGCGGGTTTCATGGGCAGCGGGTTCCCGGCGCGGCTGGATCTGCGGGGGGACTCGCCCCTGCGGGCGGCGCTGGCGTCGCTCGACGAGCGGCCGGAGTACCAGACCTGTTCCGAGCTGGCCCAGACCGTTCGGCCGGAGGACGTGTTCTGCACCGCCTTCGCCCCGGTGGGGGCGGAGGAGGCCATTGCGGTGATCGGCGACAGCTACGCGATTTCCCTGCTCCCGGCCTTCGAGACGGTGGCGGCGGAGCGGCCGGTGACGGTGCTGGCCGGCACGCATCCGGGCTGTCCGCCGATCCTGGGTGTCTATACCTCGCGCAGCCGGAAGGACGAGCTGTCCTGCCATGGCTACACCGAGCGGCTGGCGGAAGCGTTGACGGAAGAGGGGGTCGCGGCGGTGTTCCTGGTGGGGCGTTGGACGCTTTACACCGGGCCGGTCTATGCCGGGGCGAACCCGCGGTACTTCCTGGCCGAGGAGCTGAACGGGAACCACGGGGACCTGGAGCAGTCGCGCGCGGTGTTCGAGGCGGCGGTCGATCGGACGGTGGCGTTTTACCGGGAGGCCGGGGTCGAGGTGTTCCTGGTGACGGAAGTGCCCGAGCAGAAGGTGACGCCGAAACTGCTACTGGCGAAGCTGATCCTGACCGGGCACGGTGCGGATGCGGAGGTGGACACGCTGATTGCCAATACTTTCGTCAACGTGCCGGACAATGATGCCATCCAGCAATACGTGCTGGACGTGTTCACCGCGCGGCAGGCGGAGGGTGTGCACGTGGTGGAACTGCCCCTGCCCTTCATGGTCGAGGGGCGGTATATCTGGTATCTCGACGGGCGGCCGCTTTACCACGACAGCGGGCATATCTCGCTCGAGGGGGCGCGGGGCCTGCGGGGGTATATCCGCGATACGGTCGAGGCGGGGCTGGGGCCGGCGCGTTAGGCCTCAGCGCCCGATCACGATCTCGGCGCGCAATCCGCCCAGACGTTCGCTTTCGCCCAGCCGCAGCATTCCGCCATGGGCGCGGGCGATGTCGGTGGCGATCGCAAGGCCCAGGCCCACGCCCGAGCCGCGGTTCTGGTTGCGCGCGGTGTCGAGCCGGACGAACGGTTTGACCGCCTCCTCGCGCCGCTCCCTGGGGATGCCGGGGCCGTCATCCTCGACCCGGATGCGCAGGGATCTGTCGGTCAGCAGCACCGAAACCTCGGCCTTCGTGCCGTAGCGGACGGCGTTGTTGATCAGGTTTTCGACCGCCCGCCGGATGCCGGCGCTGCGGAGCGCCACGGTGCCCTCGCCCTCGGCGAGGAAGAGCGTCACGTCGCGCTCGGCCCGGCGCATGTCCTCGACGATCTGGGCCACCAGCGCGACCGGGTCGATCGGCGTTGCCTCGCCCTCGCTGGCACCGCGGGCGAAATCGAGGAACTCGTCGATCAGGCGCTCCATGTCGGTCACGTCCTGCTCCATCGCCTCGCGGTCCTCATCGTCGAGCATGGACAGGCCGAGCTTGAGCCGGGTGAGCGGCGTGCGCAGGTCGTGGCTGACGCCGGAGAGCATCAGGGTGCGCTGTTCGATCTGCCGCTCGATCCGGGCGCGCATGTCGAGGAAAGCGTTGCCGGCGGCGCGCACTTCGACCGCGCCGGCGGGACGGTAATCGAGGTGGCGGCCGCGCCCGAACGCCTCGGCGGCGCGGGCGAGCCGGGTAATGGGGCGCAGCTGGTTGCGGAGGTAGAAATAGGCGATCACCGTCATGATCGCGGCGAAGATCACCATGTTGACCAGAAGCTGGTGCGGGTTCGAGGCCGAGACGCGGCGGCGGTCGAAGGTCATCCGGATCGGTCCGTCATCGCTTTCGAAGAAGAGCGAGACGCGCTGATCGTCGGGCAGGTCGACCGCCAGCAGGTCGGGCAGCCGGGCGGTGAACTCGCGGATCACGGTGGCGCCGGTGAAATCGTACCAGCGGCGGTAATTCTCCTCCGGCACCAGGCTCTGGGGCACCGGGTCGACCCGGATCAGCAGCGTGCGGGCGAGCGCCGAGTCGGAGACCTCCTCGGCCGTCATGCCGCTGTCGAGCATGAGCCGGACCTCGCGGCTGACCGAGTTGGTCATCTGGATGGTCACGCCCTCGAAATGGCGCTGGATGAAGACCACCGAAACCACCAGCATCAGCGAGATTACCGGCAGCAGCAGGATCAGGATGGCGCGGCCATAGAGGCTGCGGGGCATGTAGAGTTTGAGCCAGCGAAAGGACATGCTTGAACCTAGCCAAGGAAATGTGCGTAAGAAAGGGCCATGAACGAGAGCGATTTCAACCCGGAACCGGGTGTGGCCGAGGATCTGGGCGGTGGGGTGCGCAGGGTGCTGGCGCCCAACCCGTCGCCGATGACCTATCGGGGAACGAACACCTACCTGCTGGGGGCGCGGCAGGTGGCGGTGATCGACCCCGGCCCGGAGAGCGAGGCGCACCTGGCCGCCATTCTCGGTGCGCTGGGTCCGGGGCAGCAGGTGACGCATGTGATCGTGACCCATTCGCATGTCGACCATTCGCCGCTGGCCGCGCGGCTGGCGCGGGAGACGGGCGCGCGGGTGCTGGGCTTCGGGCCGTCGGGCTCGGGCCGCAGCGCGGTGATGCGGGAGCTGGCGGCGCAGGGGCTGGAGGAGGCCGGCGAAGGCATCGACCCGGGGTTCGCGCCGGACGTGGAACTGGCCGACGGCGAGATGGTGACGGGCGAGGACTGGTCGCTTACCGCGCTCTGGACGCCGGGGCACCTGGGCAATCACCTGTGCCTGGCCATGGGCGACATGGTCTTTACCGGCGACCTGGTGATGGGCTGGGCCAGTTCGCTGGTCTCGCCCCCCGATGGCGATTTGACCGATTTCATGGCCTCCTGCCGGCGGCTGCGCGACCGGGGTGCCGAGGTCTTCCATTCCGGCCACGGCGCGCCGATCACGGCGCCGATGTCTCGGCTCGACTGGCTCATCGCCCACCGCGAGGGGCGCGAGGCGTCGATCCTGAAGGCGCTGGAGGCGGGTGCGGCGGACACCGCCACGCTGACGGCGGCGATCTACACCGATGTCGCGCCGCAGATGTGGCCGGCGGCCGAGCGCAACGTGCTCGCGCATCTCATTGACCTGTATGGGAAAAACCGTGTGGAGCCGGTGGGCCCCCTCTCGCAGCACGCGACCTTCCGGCTGGTGTGACCACCCCTGCCCGGATCGGTGAAATTTTTGTCACAAACCCACTGGACGCCACCGGAGGCTATTGCTATATCGCGCCTCGTGTTCCGGCGTAGCTCAGCGGTAGAGCAGTTGACTGTTAATCAATTGGTCGTAGGTTCGATCCCTACCGCCGGAGCCAAAAATCTCAATAAAATCAGCTACGTACAGAGATAGCCCTTCGCTGGGCGCTTCTAGTTCTTGGCTGGGGTAACGCTCAGGGTAACAAAAAACCGGGGCACACGGCCCCGGCTTCTCGGTTGGATTCGCGTCATGCCCTAAGCGGCTTCGTCGCGATGCTCGCACGATAACTTCCACTCGGCCTCATGCAATTCCGCCGCCTTGTGTGCTTTCTCGCGGGCAACCTCTAGCATTGCCATGAGCTGCATTGCTTCCGGGTCGGAGGATCCAAGCGTGTCGCTATCCACCGCCAAATCGTAGAGCGCGTCGAGCAAGGCGCCGGTCAGGCTTAGCGCTTTGAATGCTTCTGTATACGGGCTGGTCATGCTGCCCCCCCGGTTTCCGGCGTCTCCAATTCGTCCATGAGCGGCAGAACATCGGCGAGAAGCTTTTCGGCAAGCTCCAAGCCCGCTGTCGGAAAGTGCCGCTGCGTGAACATCTTGCCCGGATTGCACCTCGAATCCTCAGCAAGGATGCTGTGCTGTATGATGCTCATTGCGGCGATGAGCTTATCCTGCGGCGTCATGGTGCTGAGTTCTTCACGCATTTTGTCTCTCCTGTTTCTCAAGCTTCTCCAGATCATCGGCAATCGCGTAAGACCTGCGGCGCAAGTCTTCAAAGATTGCTGGCAGAGAGTTGTGAGCCATCGCCGTCAGTGGGTCTTCATCGGCCCCGTCCATTGCTTGTTCGGACAGCACCTCAGCGCCACCGATCATCCCGGCCAGGTGAACGGCCTCTAGTTGCAGGTCGGAAATTGTCTTGGGCATTGTTTCAGTCTCCCGATTAGTATATCAACGTTTTTAGTTGATAAACCTCACGGCACCCGCCGTCAATGAAAAACGTTGATAATGACACCTGCACAATCACGCGCTGCTCGCGGCCTTGTAACCATGACGCAAACTGAACTCGCAAAGGCAGCGGGGCTTGGACAATCGACGGTGATAGACTTTGAGAAGGAACGGCGTGTCGTTTCGGATGCGGCCATCGCCGCCATCCGCTCTGCCCTTGAAGCCGCCGGGGTAGAGTTCATCGAACAAAACGGCGGCGGGCCCGGTGTGAGGCTCGCCAAGCGTCAATGACGCGTGTCAGAGCTGGCAGATGAAATTGTAGCCAATGAACATTGAGTTGGTGAAGCTGTCCGCAGTCGGATTGCTGTCAACGGTGCCTTCAAACTTGGCAGGACCGCCGCACGTTGCCTCTGCTTTCTCCTGCATCGCAGGTGTCGGATAAAAACCCGGCACGCCCTTCTTTTGATTCATCATGCCGCTGATCGTGAGAAAGTTGCCGTTGTAAGATGTGACTTCCCCAGCATAATCGTCTGGTGCACTACAGGCGGCCAAGGCGGCGGAGAATGCGAGAATTGAAAATGTCCTGTAGGTCATGACGAAAGTATTCCCCGACATTCCCTTTTTGTAAAGCGCTTAACAGGTGCCCGCCTCCGCCATCTTCGTTATCGTGGTGTCGGCCTCCACCATCTTTTCGAAGTCGTGCTCGGGAATGTTGGCAAGACGTTGAGCGGTCTTGGCTTGGCGCTCCGAAAACCCGGCGTCGGCTGCCGCCGACTTTCGGGACGTTGAAAAACTAGGGTCGGCACCGTCCTTAGTTTCGGAGATTGGCCGCCCCCCTTTTGACGGCTCCACCTGTTTCAACAGTTCACCGGCTCGCCGCGTGGCCCGCGCACGAATGCGCTCAGGGTGGCAACCGTTGCCACTTTCCATCTGCGGAATTCCGCAGATAACCGTCATCCCACGAGCCTTATGATTGCGCCATCTTCCTGCGCCTCGTTGATCTGGTTGATCAGCTTCACGACCTGATCGCGGCTGTACATATCCCCGCCGGTCAATGTGAGCGCTACACGGGGAGATTGGGCGGGTGTCTGCTGCGCCGCACCACCTGCGGCCGCAGCGCCGCCGCCTGCCGCCGCGCCTGCGCCACCGCCTCCGCCGCCGTAACTGGTCCCCTGAATGCTGGAAATGAGCGCTCCCGTCTTAGCCAGAGACGCCGCTGTAAAGGCGATAGCAGTTGGCATACCGCCAATTTCCATCCCTTTATCCCAAGCAGACAGTGCGGCTGAGTAACCATTGATAAGCCCCTCGGCGATTGCCGCCGTCTTGCCGATCTGAAACATCTTCTTGTTCTCGACCTGCATGAGTGCGGAAAGATCGCCAAACGCCCCGGCCACTTCTCCTAGAATCATCGCCCGCCGCGCCTTTTCCAGTTGGAGCATCTTTTCCTGATGATCCTTCTGGATGCGCTCCTCGAGTTGGTTAAACTCGTCCTCGGTCGCCAGCTTCCGGCTGCGGAATTCTTCAAGCTGCTCAAGCTGGCGCTCGTAGTTCTCTTGAATGATTTCCTGTTCCGTCGCGAACTGGTCGCGGAGGCGTTCAAAATCGTCCTCGGTAGGCCCCTGACTGGACCCACCGCGACGACTGGTGCCACCAGGGCGAACGGGAGCGCGGCCCGGAGGCGTTGGCACGTCCATTTGCAGCGGCCCGTTGCCACCGTCTTCGGGCGGTTCTTCAGGGCTGCTTCCGTCAATCGAAATGCTCGGCCCCTCATTCAAATTGAAGCCGATCTTCAGCGATGCCATGGCTCTGGCAAGCCACTCAAACTTTTCAGCCGCCCAGCCTGCGCCCTGGATAAGCCCCTGTAGGGCGGGAATGCCGATGTCTCTCACGAAATCCGCAAGAGCAATGATCTCATCTTCAACCGACAGCATCGCCGGGACAAGTTCACCTCGGATTTCGTCACGAATATCACGCAACTTGCCATTTAGCTCGTTAGCCCCGGCGACAGTCTCATTCGACAGAATAGTGCCAGCGTCTCGCGCCTCATTCGCCAGCCGGTCCATTTCCCGGCCATTGTCGCGAAGAAGCGGAAGCATCAGCGACAGGTCCGACGCCATCGCTTCCATGTAGAAGGTCATCTCGCTTTGCGTCAGGTTCGCCTTTTCCAGCGACGAAACATAAAGCTGCAACGCTTCCGGCCCACTCAGTCGGGCGAACTGCTCAGCAGTCACACCAACCTTAGGTGCGATGTTCTCGAAAAAGTCGGCCATCGGACCGCCGCCGGTCGCAAGAAAGTCACCAACGCGATCCTGAACGTCCTTTAGTATGTCGGCCAACTTCTCCTGTTCGATACCAACCGAACGAGTAGCCGCCGCCATTTCCTGGAACTTCTCCGGCGTGGTGCCTGCGACTCGGGAAAGGTTGGTCAGGCTTTCACCAATTTCGCCCACACGATGCGCGAGCGCCGCGCCCGCCGCCGTTGCAGCAATGATTGCCCCGCTCATTGCCAGGGTCGCGCGGGTGGCGCGCTGTGCCATCTGTTCAGCGCTGGTTCCAAAGCGGCTCACATCGCCGCGCGCGTTGCGCAGCCCCCTTTGAAGCGGGCCAATGTCTGCGGAAACTTCTACGGCGATATCGCCAACAACTCGTGCCATGTCTTCAATCCAATGCTGCGAATGGGTTTTGCTGGGCGGGCTTGTTCGCCGTGACTTTGTTTCTTGTCGCCGGGCTTAGGCCAAACTCGCTTAGAAGGGCGTGACAGTGGCGCAAAGCCTCGTTGCGCATTGCCACCTCGGGGCGCGCTTTCCAAAGGCCGCTTTCGCCTTTGTACGTCCGGCCCTGATCTTCGATCGTTGCCGTCAGCACCTCGATTTCTTCAAGCCGCGAGGCCAGCATGGCAATCATGCATTCATCTGCCGGGCTGACGATGTTCAGGCTATCCAGTACCGCGCAAAGGCTCGCGAATAGCTCTGACGCCCGCTCAGAGAGCCACGCAGGCGCCTCTGGTATGCCCGATGGTACAGACGGCGCATTCGGGTTACTCCGGTCCTTGCGGAACGTGCCCGCGATAACCTTCAACTCATCGGGTTTTGACTTGCCGCCCTTCATGGAAATTCACCTCAATCCTGACCTCGTGAAAAAATGACGCCCGCCGCCGGTCCCGAGAGAAAAACCGTGGGGATTTGACCTACCCCCCCGGTATGGCGGTGACCGCTGGCAATGGCAGAAGACCAGCGGTCACCAAGTCGCGCAGGCAGACGCAACTATTACGTGGAAACCTTGAGCAACTTGATCGCGTTCGGATCGTAGACACAGCCGCCGATGCGGCGCGCAAAGTAGAACCGAATGAAACCCGGTCGGGTGATATCGTCACGGACCAGCCGCATCCCGACACGTTCGGCGATCAGGTAACCGCGCGACCAATTGCCAAACGCAACCGGAACATTACCGTTCGACACTGCGGGCATGTCGTTCGCCTCAACAACCGGGAAGCCCAGAAGCGATGCGGGTGTATCCCCGAAGCCATCGCGCCACAGGTAGTTGCCCTCACCGTCTTTCAGTTTCCGAATGCTCGCGATTGTGTCGCTGGCCATCATCCACGCAACGCCGGGTCCAACCCGATAGCTCGGCTGAAGCGAGTAGAGCAGATCAATCAAGCTGTCGCCGGTGATAGCCGAGGCGCTGCCCGTCACCAGATGCTGAAGCTCATTGGTGGAGCGCGTGTCATCGCCATCCGTGGAGGTATCATATCGCAGGAAGCCTTTAGGCTTGCCCGTAACCCCATCGCCATTCACGAAAGCCGCGCCCTCCTGATAGGCGAATTCAGATGAGACGTGATCGCTGAGGAAGTTGGTCACATCGAAACTAGCATCATCGAGCAAGTGCGCCGAGACTTGAGGGTATGCGAAAAGTTCTGCACTCTTCGGCTCGATCGAAATCAGTTGCGGTGCCGTGGTGGTGGAGCGGTTCACGTCTTCCTGGATCCAGCCAGAACCCTCGCCCCGGATGGAGAGCAGCGCGCGATAATCTTGCGTGTACGTTTGCACCACACGAGCAACGCGGCGCATGGGTGAGATTTCTTTCACCTGCCGACCCACCATCTCGTCAATCTGGAGCGGAACGGCATAGCCACCGTCACTGCCCGATGAAGTGGTCATGCCTCGGGCTTCGCCCCGGAGCATGGCCCGAAACTCTCGTTCAGCTTCACCGAGATGCCCACCTATGCTGGGGGAACGATAATTGTCGATCTCGGCCTCAGCGAGCCGCACACGCTCGCGGCGCTCGATTTGCTCGCCAAGGGATTCTGCCTCAGACATGAGGCTATCAAAGCGGGTTTGCTCATCTTTGCTCATGTTGCGCTCTTCCTCTTCGGCCTTCGTGACAATGGACTTGGCCACTTCCACTTTTTCGGCGCGCGAAACGCGCAGGGTGCGGGTTTCCATACTCACTGCTCTTCTCCTTTGATGCGTTTGTTGATTTCGGCAACGTTGATGAACGCAACCGAAACAGGCTCCCGAACGGGTGCCAGTTCTTCCGTGAATTCGTGGTTGTCGTCGTCTGCCAGGGCCGCCATGACACCGGCGATGCTGTCGCTCCGCTCCATCGGAACCCCGGCGGGCGTGGTGCCGAAACAGAACGGTTGAGAGGCGTTGAAAGCCCACGAACTCGGCGGGCTATCCATGTGCCCAAACCAGAAGTTCGCGATCACGCGAGCCTCTTTTGCAGAACACCCGGCGTCGATCAGCGCCCGGATGCTTGCCACTTCAAGCGCGTTTGCCCGGATACCCTCGGAAACCAACGGCCCAAGGCGCATCACGTTGTTGACGGTATCGCGCGAAAGTCCCGTCATCTTTCCAATTTCGATGGCGCTCATAGCTACCCCTCGCTGTTGAAACTGCAATTACATTACCATTGATGCGCATCTGTGTAAAGTTACACATCGGATTAAAAACGACTTATGAAAGTCGCATCATTCACGCGGCGCGCCATGCCGAGCCTTCGCGCTCTCGGCCAGGACAATCACTTCCTTCGCCCAGAAGATCAGCCCATCAAGAGCTTCAATCGGGCATGTGCCGCCCGCGCGAGATTGCGCGAGGATGGTTTCGACGGTTTCTCGCGCTTTGTCGTCGATGCCGTTCATCTGGTGTTCGTTCATTGGACTTGCTCCTTTGTGGAAGGTTTGAAGGTGCCCGCGTCAGGGCGTTGGGAATGGTAAGTAAGGATGTCACTGATTTGGTGACGTTGGGCCGGTCGGAATGGGCCGTTTCGTCACTGATTTGGTGACGCCCTGTCACTGATTTGGTGACGTGTTTCATTCAGGCGTCACCATTTTGGTGACGGGGCGTCACCAATTTGATGACAGGGTTTTGTTTTTTCCGGCTGCCCTCCGCGTTGTGAACTGTGGCTTTGTGAACGGTGAAGTCAGCGCCCGGATGCCATTCCTTGAACAGCCGCCGCCCGGTCGCTTTCTCGCCATGGGGAAGTGCAATCTCGGTCAACTCATAGGTCGGGCATGTCGCCTGTCCCTTGATCCCGAGACGCGCGGGTTCGATTACTACAATGAAGCCCTTGGCTTGCAGGTCGTGGAAAGCCCGCGCGGCAGTGTTGATGCCCACGCCCAACCGCTCGGCAGCCTGCCTCACGCTCAGGCTAATCTTACCGTTGTTGTTCGCCTGCGGGCCGCGCCACTCCAGCTTGAGCCACGGATAGAGAGCTTGTGCCACGGGCGTTAGGGCGCGCCACGCGGGCGCCTCCATCGTATTGCGCTCCATCTTGGTGAAATGCTCGCCGCGCTTCTCGTTGCGCCGGTCACGGCCCATTGCTGCCCCCCTTGGCATGGTGTGCCTTATGGTGGCGGCGGCAGAGAAACCGCACCTCAAGGGGATTGTCGTACGTGTCATGATGGGCGTCCGTTTTCGGATCGCCGCATACCTCGCACGGCTTGCGCTCGATCACGCCGAGCCGCATGGCGTTCTGCACCGTGAGGTGCGCCAAGTAGCGCTTGGGGTGGCGCTTGCGCCACATCTGCTGGCGCGTGGGCTTCCTCTCCTTGCTCATCAGGAAACCCCCCAGATCAGGACCGCAAGGGCCTTCGCCCGTGCCCTCGTCAGACCGTGCTGACGCATCAAGAATTTGATTTGTAGGTTCTTCATTTGCTCACCTCGTGGTTGCCCGAGGTGGCGCGGCATGGTATTTTTCCGCTCGAACCCTCCAAAAGTTCGCATTGACGGAAAGCCCCCGCCTCGCCACGGACGGGGGTTTTCTTATGCGGCTTCGATGTTCTGGGATTCGAGCCAGTCGATAACCTCAATTTCCCGCCAATAGCGGCGGCGTCCGATGTACATCGGGCGGGGGAAATCCAGTTCGGGCTTATGCAGCCAGCGATGTAGCGTCATCGCGCTGATATCGCCGCACATCTTTTGTACAGCGGTTGCCTGAATTCTGCGGTGAGGATTGCATGTGTCGTGATTGGTATTCATCGGCCACGGCTCCTTTGGTGTTGCATCGTGGCCTATCAATAATCACGGTGTTGCCCGTGCCGTAACTACCCAGAGATCGTAGTTTTCGAAAATTAAGAGCTTAGGGTACGCCTTTATTATTCATAAAATTCAATATCTTAATTTGGGCACTTTTGCCCGCAGCTGTCTGCTCCTTGTACTTCATCCTCCTGCTTTCTCGCTCGCGAAAAAACGCCTTACCCTTTAGGTTCCACAGGTTGCGTACCTGCTCAGAATGATTTCTTACGCACTCTTCTGCGATTGCTTCGCGGCTTGCACCGCCGATACTCTTAGAAACGGCACACAAGAACTCGATCCTATCCTTGGTCTTTTGCTGGATGCCCCGATTTCCTCTATTTTTGTTTTCGAAGTACTCGAACCATCGGCTTGCCCTTTCTAAATCCCGAGCTTCTTTATGGAGCTCCATAGCTTGTTTCGTTTTTTTAAGACAATCATTGCTATCTGAAGATCCTTCTGCCTCCGCCTCTAGACGTTCGGCTTCCTTACGCTTGGCGCGCGCCCTAAGCGCGGTCTGGCCCGATGATTTTAGTTCAGCCATGCCCTGCCTCCGTGATCCGCACCACGTTGTCCGCCCTGCCCTCTACCAGATCGGCCACCAACCGCGCCCATGCGTCCAGCGCGGCCCGCTTTTCGTCGGCATAGTCATGTCGCTGATACACGGCCACAATGCCGCCGCCCGTGCCGCTGACGTGGTTAAGCACTGCCTCCGTTACGCGAACCGGGATGCCAAGCCGTGCCATGCCAGTAGCGGCGGTGCGGCGTAGATCGTGAAAGGTCCAATGCGGAATATCTACCGCCTCGCCGGCTTCCTCGCTGGCAATCTCGGCCATGCGTTCGGCAATGTGATTTCGGCCTTTGTGAAAGCCGCTAAGCGGGCTTGCGCCGGTCGTGGTGTAGATTAGGCGGGCGGGACTCTCTACCCGCTCCACGCCCGCTAGAACGGCCCGCACGGCCTCAGAAAGCGGCACGGAATGCGCGCGCCCGTTCTTGGTGCGTTCGGAAGACAGATACCAAACACCACCTTCTATTTCGGTCTCGGTCATCCCGGCAACTTCTCCAAGCCGCTGGCCGGTCAAAAGCAAGGTTTTACCAAACGGCCCCCAAGGAAAGCCCAGATCGTCGCAGGCGCGCCAGAACCAACGGATTTCGTCATCACTCAGAACGCGGTCGCGGCTCTTTTCCTTGGCAACCGGCTTGACGCCCTGCGCCGGTGACATGGCGATGATGTCACGATCCACGCACCAACCGAAGAACGTCCCGAGATAGGATCGGACGCGATTTGCGCTCACGACGCGACCGCTATCAGCTATCCCGTCTAGAAGGTCGATCACATCGCGGCGGGCAATGTCCTGAATGTCGCGATCCCCCCAGACGGTCCCAACGTGACGGTCTAACTCGCGCTTCACAGTCGCGCCGGATTTCAAGGTGCTGAGGTGCCTTTTTGCGTATTGTTCCAGTAGCGTCTTGATCTTGTCGCGCTCGGATAAGTGCGCCTCGATCCGCGCGGCCTTGGCTTTCCTTTTCGCGGCACCCGGATCGTTGCCTAGTTCCAGCGCCTCGATTGCCTCCGATGCTGCGGCCCGTGCATCTGCCACTCCCATGATCGGCCATTTGCCCAGCGTGAGTTTGCGCGGCTTGCCGGCATAACGATATCGGAGCGCCCAGCTTTTGACACCGCTAGGTTGGATCACGAGGTACAGACCAGAAAGTGCCGGGTCTGGAATTTCGCGACGGGTTGCCCCCGGCTTCAAAGCCTCCACCGCCTTGGTTGTCATCGCCTTTGCCATAATCAATTTGTCCCTTGGGGTAACGCTGGGGTAACAGTTTCGCGTGTTTTCGACTGTTACCCCAAGTTAGGAACATTGCATAACAATGCAAGAAAATACTTGTTTTACATGGCAATTTTCTGGAGCGATAGTTCTACATAGTTATGGCTTGTTAGGTGTAGAATTTCGACTGTTAATCAATTGGTCGTAGGTTCGATCCCTACCGCCGGAGCCAAAAATCCAAATTTTATAAATAAAAACAAGTACTTGAGATGTTATAGGCTGCGTTACGCGCCAAAAAGCGTGCCATCCTGAAAACGACTGCCGATTTGCCCTTTCTGCATTTCATTGGAATGGCCGAGAATCGTTGTTCGAGAAGTCAGTTGGTCGGGACAACCCGGCCTCAGATGCATCGCACATCATCGGCCGCTGCCGCGCCAATTGAGTTTCGAGAGAATGCACATGGTGCCTCGGCTATGCGATTAGTGCCACTCGCTCTTGTCGAGCCTATGTCCAGCCCTTTCCTTCATCAAAGCCAACTCGCGGCTTGGCGAAACGGTATCCCTGCCACAGAAACTTGAATGCACCGACTAGACCGAACTTCGGCAGCACTTCTCGCAATAACTGGTTGGGGGTTTTTATAACAACCGGTGTCTCGACCTTCTTTGATTGCGATACGACCTTTTGGAGTCTGTAGTCCATCGTCAGAAAATAATTCATGCCTGCGCATTCGGCGCACCAGAGGTGGTACGCGTCCATCGCTTGATTGATGATTAGAGGCTTGTTTGGGCCTTGGTACGCGCCAGTCATCCTCGTGAGTTCACCATAGCGCGGGTGTCTGATGCGACTGAGGAAGTCCAAGGCATGATCCGCGCCGCTCTTTTTCCCATCGGAGATTATCCGAACACGCGGTGCCATTGGGTCAGCTACTCTATGAATCGGGCACCCAAAAAACCTACCGGAGGCGCTACACATGCCCCGCAACCCCAACGTCTCAAGATAGACCTCGCGGTGGGAATGAAATTTCAGGCGCCCGGAGATACCAGCATAAGCCAGCATTCCAAGCAGAATAGCATCACTTTTCAGCGTCTCGTTATTTTTGATCTTATGTATATCGTTAACGGTGTACCGTTCGTGGTACTCAACCTCGTAATCAGTTCCACCCCAATCGACAGTGCCCAGTCTCGAACGATAGACGTGCTTCTTGACGGCTGCAAATTTCAGTATGTTCGTGTCGATGAACAGAGGTGGCTCGGGAAATCTGAACAGGTGAGTTAGGTGGATTTTCCGCTCCCAATCCTGCAGCGTTGCCGGGACGAAGGAGCGAATATGGCAAAACGACCGAGACGAAACCACAGCCCAGCTTTCAAGGCGAAAGTCGCGTTGGCGGCGTTGAAGGGCGACAAGACGATGAGCGAGCTGGTGACGCAGTTCGACGTGCATCCGAACCAGATCAAGCAATGGAAGGATCAGCTGCTGGATGGAGTCTCCGGCGTATTCGATGACAAGCCGAAAGCGGCGAAGGAGCCGGAGATCGATGTCACCTCTCTACATGCAAAGATCGGCCAGCTCACGCTTGAGAACGATTTTTTAGAGGGAGCGCTCGCCAAGGCCGGTCTGTTGCCGAGCGCAAGGAAATGACGGACCGCGCCCACAGGCTGAGCCTGACCCGGCAGGCCGAGCTGCTCGGGATCAGCCGGGGCAGCCTCTACTATGCCCCGCGCCCGGCCAGCGAGGACGACCTGCGGCTGATGCGCCGGATCGACGAGCTGCACATGGACTATCCGTTCGCAGGCAGCCGGATGATGAAGGGTCTTCTGCGCCAGGAAGGGTTCACCGCCGGGCGGCTGCACGTGGCCACGCTGATGAAGCAGATGGGCATCGAGGCCTTGTATCGCAGGCCCAACACGTCGAAACCGGCGCCGGGGCACAAGGTCTACCCCTACCTGCTGAGGAAGCTGGCAGTGACCCGGCCCAACCAGGTCTGGGCAATGGACATCACCTATGTGCCGATGGCGCGCGGCTTTGTTTACCTGGTGGCCGTTGTCGACTGGTTCAGCCGCAAGGTGCTGAGCTGGCGGCTCTCGGTCACGCTGGAAACCGGCCCGTGCGTGGAGGCGCTGAACGAGGCCCTCGCACGACACGGCGCACCCGAGATCATGAATACCGATCAAGGCAGCCAGTTCACCTCCATCGACTTCATCACCGCGCTGAAAGGTGCCGGGATCCGGATCAGCATGGATGGCAAGGGGGCCTGGCGGGACAACGTCTTCGTCGAGCGCCTATGGCGGACCATCAAATACGAAGAGGTCTACCTACGCGCCTATGATAGCGTCTCGGCCGCTCGCGAAAGCCTCGGCCGGTATCTGGCCTTCTACAACACCAGGAGACCGCATTCATCGCTGGACGGGCAGACCCCCGATCAGGCATATCTCAACACGCCCCGGCCAATTCCGGTCGCGGCATAACCGAGCGGGAAATCCACTTACGAAACGGCTCGAAACTGTTAAAACAAACCGAGCCACCTCTGAACACGTCCGCTACAGATTTTGCTTCTTTCAAAGGTCTCTTTCCTCTCGATGCAAATCCACGCGGTGTATATTGTTTGGCCACCCAGCCGCCCCAAGCCGTCCATCCCGAAAAGCTCAGCGAACCTCTATCAACTCTTGCAACTGAGGGACGAGCTTCTTGACCAAAGGAACACAGTTCTTGTCGTACTCTGACCAAGCTTCATGTGACAGTTTGTGGTCGGGCTGATCAAGTGACATCTCTTTTGCAACTAGCGATGAACGCATTGCGTCCGCCACTGAGCGTATGAGCGCGAACGTTTCAGGATTCAAAAATAACTCATAACGCCGCGTAACGCGGTCAAATTCTGAGAATGCCTGAGCCGCGGCGTTGAAGCGCATTCTGTTCATTGTTTCCATAAACTGGGCTTGAATATCGGGGGCTGACAATATCTCATCGACTTGCCATTTTTTAAGATCAAGAGTGTTCAGGTATTCTGCCCGAGCATCCTCATCCAGCCTCTTGATGTCACTGTACTGCTGAAGGGGCGATATTGAACCAAGCAGTTCTGACTGGGCCTCCTTTAGGGCGTTCCAAATGTCTAGGCAGGCTTCGAACTGCTTTTCTTGAAACCTAACTTGCGCTTTTAGTGCACCATCAATCTCCGCCCTCAAGCGCTCCAACTCTTTCGCGCGGTCATGCCGATAGGCTTCGAGCTTTTCGGCAAATCTGGCTTCTAGCCACGCATCTCCTAGACGTTTAAACACGTAGTATGCAACAAAGGCGCCCCCACCTCCGGCGCTCAGTACTGACAAAAGAAATTTCGCAACATCAGTTTCCATTATGTCGGTCCCCGCACCGATCTTTCGATTACGTCAAAGTAATATCCTGCGCATACACAAGAATCTACTGTCCGACATTTGATCTGTTTCTACTCGCTCCGAATTTGGCACCCAGCCATCCATCAAGCAAAAGGCGCCCGATTTCTCGGGCTCCTTCGCTGGGCAATGAGGGCTATGCCGCAAGGTCGTTCACGCTGGAAGAATGCAAGCCTCGCGGAAGGCCCGAATGGCGGCGTCCCCGGCAACCTGTATCTCCCGTTGATAGTGGCCTGCCTCGATAAGCCGATTTGTCAGGGCCTCGTTCGTCTCGCTCGGCTCAGCCCCCGCGTCGCAGAGGCTCTGGGTCATAATCACCGCCTGCGTTCGGCGCAGGCGATAGCGGGCGTAGGGGCTCGCAATTGTGTGTATTATTTCTATCCGAGGTTCGTTGCGGTCGTTAGGGTTGGCGTCAGCCATTGTATGATCTCCTATCCAGATCGTGCTTTGGTTAGGTCCTTGCTGGTGGGGAGAACCAGCAAGGGCCGTTGCATTTGTGTGCAACTGTATTTACAGTGATTCCAATCCTATCCGATGTCAAACAAATTCAGGTAATCATATGGCCAAGACCTCCGCGATCTCCGTTCGAGTGAACGATGAAACTAAGGCAGCCGTCGAAAAGGCGGCAGAAGGTGATGGGCGTTCCATCGCGTCTTATGTGGATCGCGTGCTTGTCGCGCACCTTAAGGAACTGGGCTACCTTCCGAAGTAGGCCTTTCAACGGGCAAAGGGTTGACCGGTTGAGCCATCTGGCGTAGGGGCTTCGTAATCCCTGCGGTGATCCACGGCAGGAAGGTGAGGCGCTCTGCGCGTCTCAGGGCGCGGCAAGGCATGGTACGGCATGGTTGTTTCCTCAAACAATCTTCCAAATGGAACCGTGCAATGTCTTGGACTTATAAACAGAAGAAATGGCGCGACCGAGTGCGTGCTGACTATCTCCGCGAAAGCGGGCGCGACAGGTTCGATCCAGTCGAGTTCCGTGAGTGGCTTTCGGATCGGCCCGATCACGAAGCCTACCGCATTGTGTTTCCAGAAGATGCGTCGGGCGGCGAAGGGCAATTAGGCCCGAGCACGTCAGCGATGTCCGAACCCGTGCGAGATAACGTCCGGGTTCGGTATGGTGACGGCCATAGGCCTCCAAAGCACTCCGCAGAGATCATCCCGTTTCCGTGCTGTTGAAGCCGCGAGCGGCGCTCCATGGCTGCTTTACCGTGTGCTGTCGACGCGCCGAATTCGTGGCGGAGCCCATCACGTCAGCCACCTAGATAGCAACCCGCCAGTGGAATGGCCCGCTGGCGGGCGGTCTCGGCATAGACGCGCTCACTGATTTGAAGTCCTCGTTCAGTTGGTGCATCTTTGCGCGCACTGGTTGCGAAGGGGAGAATTACAATGGATACAGGTCTCACGCAGGATGAAGTCGTAATGCTCCGCCAAATCCAAGACGGCAACCTGCACTTCATCGACAAACACAAGGCCGAAAGGCTGTTCAAGGTTGGTCTGGCGTCGATTGAGCCTGACAGTCATGTATCGCTTACCGATCAAGGAAAAAGATACCTTCGGTCTTTGATACGGATCGCGGAGTGAAGCCGCTTATCCAACTTGGATGAGCGGATCGTCACGACCGTTGGCAAATCCCAAGTTGGGAGTGCCCCCGGCGTGGGGACACCGGGGGCACATGCCGCACACTCGGTTCAGAACTAAGTCTGCACGGCCGGCGGGTTGGGCGGGTGGTGGGCCCGTCCCGCAATTGTCATTTCTAGCTTACGCTCGGATGCCCGTCCAGACCGGTTCAACTGGCCTCCATATCGAAGCGACCAGATCGCAGTGCTTCGCCGAGGTCTTTGGCCTTTCGGGAAGCGCGCTCGAAAATGTCATCGAGAGCGGTCTGCATCCGGCGCTGAAGGTCAGGGTCGTGAGTGATCTGGGCGGGAAAGCCCGCGAACTCCGCGCGGACCATGTTCTGGATATGAGACATGATCATCAGGCTATCGTCTATCGGGACCAGCTTCCGGGCCCGCTCGGCGGTGCGAAGCTCGATCTCCCGGGTGCGCGCGAGGCTCGCCTTGTTGGCGACCTCGCTTTTCTGGGCCTCCTTCAGCTTGTCCTCGTAGTAGGCCGCAATGCCCGCGCCTAACGCCGGCACGGTGTACTCGGCGATGTAACCCTCAGCCTTGAGCTTCTTTATCCATCGGGTCGAACGGCCGGTGATTTCCGCGGCCTCGGCGACGGTGATCTTTCGATTGTTGGTGTCCTTCATGTCTTCTCCTTCGGGCAGGGAACTGGGTTTTCAAAATGCTGAAAAACGGGCAAGACCCGGGCGGCCGCGTCCCCGCGCTAGACCGCTGGTCATAAGGTCCCTATTGGCCGCCAGAGGCCCTCAGTAGCGCGACAACAGGCACTCCGCGAAATGCAGTGGTGGGCCACTCGATCTGCGCCTGCGCCCCTCCTGCGGCTGCTCCTTGCGCGCTGCGGCGATGAGGCTGGTGGGCGGGGGCAGGGAGACCAACCTCCCCCGCCCGGCCGCGCTTGGCTAGATCGCGGCCTGCTTGGGCGACGGCGCGACTGAGTTCGCCGTCGCCCGCGCAATTCACGTTAACTCCGCGTCCGACACGAGCAACGCGCGCGGGTCTGCATCAGGACGGCGAAGCATTTCGATCCCGGCCTGCTCTAAACCGCGGATCAAGCCTTCTTCGGCAAGTTCGGCGGCAAGAATTTCCGCGTCTAGCCTTTCGATCTCGCGGTCCCGGTCCTCTGGCGCGAGCGGTTTCGAGCCCTTGCACTCTTGTTCAAGGCGTTCTCGGATGAGACCGGCAATTGCCGCAGCGTTGGCTGCGAAGGCGAGATCAGCGGCTTGCTCGTCGGAGATTTCGAGATGCGGCCTGCGCCTATCGGCGGGGCGCATCAAGCCGGTCACGCTCAGGCGATCCAGCGCCGCCTCTGCACGGCGCTGGATCGCCTGTTCAGCCGCCTCGGCCGCCAGTTCAAAGGGTAAGGGCCGGGATGCAACCTCGTCCCTCTCATCGAGCAGCCGAACCCGCAGATCGCGCAACTGGTCGACTGCCTGCCGGGCCTCGCCGGTTGCCTTCATGGCGCCATCGCGGGCCTTCGAAAGTGAGTTTGCGGTCTTCATTCGACACCCCCACTGATCGCGGCGACTTCGGCGGCATCCTCGCTCGGCATCGGCAAGCCATGCTCGACGGCATAGTTTCGAGCCGCTTCGTGGCAGGCGGCTGCCGCTTGAAACTCCTGCCCCACGCGATCCCGTCGCGCCTCGGCGGCCGCGAGCTCTTCCTTCAAGGTATCAATCTCCGCCGCGATCTTCTCGGCGGTCTCGGCGGCATCTTTTGGGAGGTAGTCGGTCTCGATCTGGCGAAGCCGACCCTGCGCGCGCCTACAGCGCGCGCGGAGGTCGGTTGCGCGATCCGACGCATCACGCACGGTCGCGACCTTGGCGTGTCGGATCGCGCCCAAGTGGTCCAATCTATTCTTACTGTCAAACTTCATGGTGACCTCCTTTTTCCGAGAACATGGCTGCGCGGGCTGACCGGCTCAACGGCGCTAAGATGGCCAGCGGTGGCGGGCTTCCCGGGGCCGGCATCAGTATTCATCCGCCCGCAACCGCCTTCTGCCACGCGCGGTCCGTATGACTTCCAAGACTGGGGTCACTTGAGAACGAGGCACCGATTTCGGCCTCGCCGTTGGCGCGCTCCTCAATGGACTGGCCGCCCTGCGCTTTCGGGCTGGCCTCAAGCACCTTGGCCGCCTGCTCGGGCGTCATGTCCGTTTTCAGCGCCAGCGTCCGCGCCTGCTTTTCGCGGCCCTCAGCCGCCTCGCAGGTCAGGATGGCGCCAACGCGCTTGCGCTCCCCGGCCGCGCCCTCCGCGCGGGCCCTATCGACCGTCGCTTGGGTTCTCGATGATGTTGTCACTTCAACCTCCGTTGCTTGGTGGTGATGGCGTGCCCGCGCCGCATCGAATGCGATCTGGTAGAAGAGGGCTCTCATCAAGAAAATCCCATGCCCGTGTCGGAGTAGACCCCGCGGAACATCTCGCGGACCTCCTCGCGGAGCGCCCGGCGGACCCCCCGCTCGATTTCGCCGGCATCGGCACTTGAAACGCCGGAGAAGTTGAACGTCGCGTTCAATGTCATAGACCTCGTTGCCGAGGGCGCCGTTGCCGTTCGCCCGTTGGGCGACGGCGCCGCGGAAACCGTGGGCACCGCAGGTGGTCCATAGGGGCCGGCCTGATGTATCGGCCCTGTTCCACGGGCCGCGGGTGCCGTGATCGCCTTGATGGGGGCAAGCGTGGCCTCGCGCCCCGAAATCGCCGGCTGGATCGCCGCCCGGGCGCGGCCCAGAAGGCCGCCCGAGGCCGCCCCGGAAACCCGCTCGCCCACCGACCTGATCCGCTCCGTGATCCGGTTAGGGACCACATACGCGCTGCGCGCGGCCGTGATAAGCTCAGGCCCCCGCTCGCCAACCAGATACCGAGCGCCCCGGCTGATCGGGCCGCCGCGCGCCCTCGGCGCGGGCGTTCCCTCAGTGCTCGCCCCGGCCGCCGCGCTCCCGCTGTTGATCCGGCTCAGCGCCCGCTCAAGCCGCTCGGCCTTGGAAAGCGCCCGCTGGATCGCCGCGTCATTGACGTTGGGCGTCACGTCCGCGCTGCCGACAATTTCAAGGGCCGTCTGTAGCTCCCCCGCCTTCCGGGAGGCGTCGCCGATCTTGCCCTCGACCTCCACCAGCCGCGCCTTCAGCGGGCCAAGCTCGGCCTCAAGCTGCGCAATCTTCCGCTCGCCGCCCCGGCCCCGGGGGGTGTTTCGGATTTCCCGGTTGATGGCGGCGATCTTGTCGCGAAGGCCCTCCGCCTCCGCGCCCATCTCGGCAAGCTCGGCGGCCGATGTAAGGCTGCCCGCGCCCGCGATCACCGCCTCGGCGCGCTGTTGCTCGGTCTGGCCCGCCTTTGCCGCGTCGGCGGCGAACTCCTCGCGGGTCACCGTGACGGGCTCAGGCGTTTCCCCTCCGAACAACCGCCGCCACCAATATTTAAGCTCCTCCGGAACCTGAGGCCATCGAATAACTCCCGAAAGGTCGATAGTGCCGATTGCCTCGATGATCCGGTCGGGAATGCCGCGCACCCACTCGAAGAAGTCGCGAAACGCCCCCTTGATCGTTTCGATGATCGCCGTGGCAACCGCCTTGGCGCGCGCCTCGATGCTGGCGAATTCCTCCTCGCCCAGCTTCTCCCGCTTGAACAGGTCGCCGGAAAGGAAGTCTTTGACCGCCCGCCACGCCGCGCCGACCTTTTCGGCCAGAAACGAGAACGCCTCGCCCACCGGGCGAATAACCGGCTCCAAGAAGTCGAGCTTTTCCTTGATCCCGTCCATGACAGGGCCAAGCTGGTCGCCGATGGCGGAGGCTACGCCGGAGACAATAGCCGTAATCCGATCCCAATATTTCCACGCCGCGCCAACCGCCGCGATGGCGGCGGCAATGGGCACCCAAAGCGGCGCGCTGATCGCGCCCACGGCCGCCACAACGGCGCTGATGCCGGAGGCGACCAGCTTGAGGCCGGTCAGCCGGGCCGCTACGCCAGCAACGGACCCAAGGCCCCGCGCCAGCGCGCCGATGGCCTTCGGCACCTTGATCAGCCCTGTGGCGTGGATCAGGGATCGCAGGCCGCGCGCGACCGCCGTCAGGCCGGTCACCGCGGCGACCTTCCCAAGCCCGGCCGCAAGGGCGGCGGTGATCGCCCGGACGCCATTCGCAACCGCCGTCAAGCCGGTCACGCCCGCAATGCCGGATAGGCCGGCCCGGATCGTGCCGAGGAAGCCGAGCCGCTGACCGGCCATTGCCGCAAGGCTGCGCTGCAAACCAACGCTCTGCCCGACCGCCCGGCCCAGCGGGACCGCCGTGGCCCCGATGGCGCGGAAGCCCGCGGCAATCATCGCCAGCAGGCCGGAACGCCCGAGGAGGCCAAGATAACGGAGGCCCGCCAGCGCCACGCGAAAGCCGATGACGGCACTTGTCACCGTGAAGATCGTTGCCGCAAGACGCTGGTTGTTGCTCACGAACTCCGCGATGCTGTAGAGGATCGGCTTGATCGCGGCCATCAGTTCTTCAAGCCGAGGGATCAGTGCCGTGCCAAGTGCCCCGGTCACTTCCTTGATCGCATTCTTGAAGCGATCAAGGTTCGACCAGAAGCCGCCGCTCACGCGCAGCCACTCCTCAAAGGCCGATCCCGCGTAGTCGCTTTGCTGGGCGACAAGGCCGAGGCTTTCACGAACTAGATCGAGGTTGGTCAGGAGTGGGCCAAGCGCGCGCGCCTCGTCCCCGAACAGGTTGGAAGCCACAGCCGCCTGCGCCTCTTTCGGAACCTGTTGCAGCCGTTCCAGAACATCAACGATAGTTCCGGTAGCGTCCTCTTGCATTCGCTTGGCAACATCAGTCGCCTCAAGCCCGAGTTCTTTAAATGCAGATCGCTGGCGGCTGGTCGCAGCCTCGCCCTTGGTGAGCGCGCGGCCCATGTTTCGAAGGCTGGTGGCGGCCACGTTGGTTTCAGCACCCGCCGCGATCATGGCCGATGCGAAGGCCGCCGTATCCTTGGCCGCGAGGCCATAGGTCTTTGCGGTTGCGCCGACGCGCAGCATGACGTCCATGATTTCGGCGGCGGTCGCGCCCTGCACGTTCGACAAGTGGTTCATCGCATCCGAAAGGACGACGACCTCCTCAGTCGACATGCCAAGGCCGGTGCGCATCTTTGCGAGGCCGCGCCCGGCTTCCTCAGCGCTCACGTCAAAGGCGAGGCCGATCTTGGCCGCAGCCTCGGTGAACTCGATAATCTCATCTTGCGGGATGCCCGATTGCCCCGCCGCTGCCGCGATAGCGGCAAGCTCAGATTGCGTCATGGAGACGGTGCGCGACATGATCGCCAGATCGCGCTTGAATTTTTCAAGACCCTCCGGTGTGAAGTCCACCACCTTCGACACATCAAGCATCGCCTGCTGAAGGTTGGCCGCCTCGGATACGGGACCACTGATCGCCGCCTTGATCGCGTAGATCCCGGCGGCCGCGTCGAACAGGCCGGCCCGGGCGCCCGCAAGGGCCTGACTATTGCGGGCCATTGCGCTATCGAGGCGCTCGGAGAACGAGAGGGGCACCCTATTGGCCTCCGTGGTGGCGCGCTTGATCCCAGCCAAGGAGCGGGCGACGCGGCGCGCCGGCTCCGTCACGCGATCCATAAGCTCGACAATCAGCCGTGACGTTTCGGTGGCCATGTCAGCCCCTCCCCCTCAGAAGTTGGTTCGGGCAGGCTTCCTCGAGGAATGCTGCAAGATTACGGAAATCCGCGAGATCAAGCTGCCGCACCGTCTCGCGCGGCAGCCGGATCATCGCCGCAACCGCGGCCTCGAAGAAATCGCCGAGCCCCTCGTTGGCGGCCGCGCGTATTTCCGGGATTGCCGTGTCCGGAATTCGTGTGATTGTGACGGCCCGGATCGTGAAATCATCGTGAACTACAGGGTGCTTTAGCTTTATCGTCTTCATCGTCGGATGCCCCTCTTTCTGGAAAATTTTCATCCTTTCCGCTGGCCGGCTCAACGGGGTTAAGATGATCAGCCTGCCGCGCGAGAATTTTTCGGATCGTGTGCTTCGAGAGCGGCTCGTGTCCGCGCCGGGCCAAGCTGAAAAACGTCTGTGCGGGCTCCCGGTGCGGGACGGTTCCGGAAGCTAGATCGCGGCGTAGATCGCCAGCGGCGTATCGGCACCACGACCGTGCGATCTTGTCGCCACCGGCCTTGTAATTCAACGTCGGGTAGGTCGTTTGCGCGAGGCGCCGGATCAGTGCGTCCCGCGTGCCGAGCCGCATTCGTTGGCGCGCCGCGCGCTGGCCGGTGCCCGCGAGGCCGATGAACACGTCGAGTGGCACGTCCGCGCCGTCCATTTCGAGCCAGCGCAACAGGCGCGACGCGATCCGCTGCGCGCCTGCGTGCCGGCACAGCAGGCCGCTTTCGGCCAACTTTAGCAGGTCGAGCGCCGGCGCGAGGTCCGGATCGCCGGCCGCTGCCTCGGCCCACGCTGGGCGCGCGGTGGTGTGCTTGGTCATTTTCACACCGCCCGCACATCGGGCTTGGTCAGCCATCTCATCCACATCTCCTCGCGGAGGAAATCCGAGGGCGTTGGCCATCCTCCCCGATGTTCGATGGATGCGGTGATCCGCTCGAAGTGTGAAGCGAAGGCTCGGGCGCCCTCGCAGATCGCGGCGAGGTCGTCGCCTTCACCTTCGCATTCAGTCCATGCCGCCTCGGCCTCATTCTGTTCGTCTAGACTTTCGCCCGAAAACGGATCGTCAGCGCCCGGCCAGCAGGGCGGGTAAGCCTGCCAGAATTCCGAAAACGTACCTGAGGAGGAAGGATTTTCAGGATGGGGGTGGTCTTTGTGCGACGCAGCAGGTGGGGTGGTTTCGTCGCAAGGCGAACCCGTCGCGGATGGAAGGGCGGCTCCCTCAAGGAGCCGCTCTTCCTTCTCTTCTGCGTCGCAAATTGACCTACCCCCTACTACGGTAGCACTTGGTGAAAAAGTAGTAGAGAGAGAGGCGCTGCTTGCGCCTCTCTCTACCTCCAAGGTATCTCTCTCAGGTATTGTAGTCGGGTTTCCGCCTAACATGCGGGTCGGCTTTCCGTCCCACTTAGGAATATTCCCATCTTCGTGCGCTCCCTTATGTGGGGCGGCTTCCCGCCCCACTGCGCCATGATCCACCTCGGGGGTTCCGTGTGAGACGGAAGTCCGGCTCACTGTGTTTTCGCCATGTTGGTCGGGTTCCCGTCTCACATGGGCACCATGTCGGTCGCCTTTCCGGCCAACTGTGCGCGCTTCTTGTCGGTCGGATATCCGACCGACAACGGGATGGTCATCTTCTACGACAACATCACCGCCTTCGGCTTCACTTCTGAAGCGCCAATAATAGTGCGACTGGCGCCACCCTCGCCGCTGCACGATCAGGTGACCATGCTCTTCAAGAGAGGAGATTGCTTGCTTCACCGCCGTCTGACCCGCGCCGAGCTTCCTGGCTATCGCCGGGATGCCGGGGTACGCGTATCCCTTCTCGAAGTTGTAGAATTCAAAAGCCAAGATGTTGACGAACGCGGGGGCCAGCCGGTGGAGGCGCTTTTGATTTGCCGTTACCTCCAAAACCCACTGAATTTTTCGCTTCGTAAAGGCTTTGCGGGCTTCCTCTTCGATGTAGGCATCTGGGCTCATTTTAGGCATTCCTGCGGTTAGAAAAGGCGGGAAAAACCCGCCTTTCTCGTTGCCCGTGGACGCCGTCTGAGCTATTCTCGGAACATCCACGGAGATATGACTTGATGTGGACATGAGGGCGCCCGCGATCTGGCTGGATCGGGCGCCCTCCACGTTAAAGGGGCTGGTTTCAATCATCATCGGGCGCCTCCTGCCGGGCAACCTGCTCGATGGCCGCGGCAAGCTCACCGGCGCGGTCGAGCGCGATGGTGACGCCCTGTTTGACCGGGCGCATTTCGCCGTCATCACCGGGGAAGAAAATACGGGCATCGATGTAGCGATACCCGCCGTATTCACGCTGCCGGACGCGGATGATCTCGCGCTTGTTTTTCGCTAGGTCGATCATTTTGCCAGCCACTTCGCGTCGTATTCGTCCAGTGTGGCAACGTTGTGCCTCTTGCAGCCGGGTCCGATTTCGACCGGCTCGGGTAGTCGCCCGGACTTAACCCACCGCCAATGCGTCGTTCGACTGAAACCGTAGCGAGCACATGTCGCTTTGATGGTGATCCACATCCCGCGCTCCTTTCATTCCGTTCTATTGCGTTCTGTCTGCGTTCTGTCTGCAACATACGGGCGGGGCGTCCTGAAACAGAAAGGGCTGGAACGGCGGTTTTCGCCCATTCCAGCCCTTTGCGTTTTTTGGCAATGGCTTAGCGGTCGTTCCTCTTGTAGTCGGGCAGTTCCTCCGCGCCGGTTATCGTCTCCCAAAGCGCCTGTTTGATCACCTTGAACACCGCATCATCCTCGCATTCAAGCGTGCGTCGGACACTATCGAACAGTCGCAAACGGGCCTGCGTTTCGGCCATTAGCTGTCCTCCTCGGGCAGGCGGTGCAGCTTCCTCGGCTTGCACCACAAGCTCGCGTAGCTTCGCAAGGGCGCGGGCCGCATCGCGAGCCGCCCGACCAACCTTGTCCCCGATAGGTGCGCCCGGACGGTCTTCCACCTCCAAAGCGGCGGCAATCAGGCGGGGAATCATCGCGGTCATGTACTCTTCGGGCAGGCGGTCGAGGCGCTTGCGAATGTCCTTTAGGCGCGTTTTGGCGGTCCTATTGTCGGCGTCGTCGTACCGTTCACGAAAAATGGTCACCGGGTCGCCTTCGCGGATTTCCCAAACCTCCATCGCCGCGACCAACCCCTCGCTCGCTAGCGGGTCCCGCATCGCGCGCTCAACGCGCGACGCGGCTTCGCCATCGAGTTCCGACAGCACGTCATGCAAAGTCCGCCACAGGTCAGGGCGTCTTTCGCCCGCGTGCTGCATACCGGGTATCTCGGTATCCCAGATAGAGCGGGGCGGTCTGAAGCGCGTGCCGCTCACGCCCCTGCTCCCCTGAGCGGCACAACCTGCCCGGCTTCCTCACCGCCAAGGAAGCCCGCCCACGCGGCCATCATCGCCCGGCGGCGTTCCAGCATGTCCGAACGCTGATAAGCCCGTTCAACATCGCTACCGACCGCGTGGGCAAGCTGCATCTCCGCCATGTCCCGATCATAGCCGCGCTCGGCTGCCCACTGCCTAAAAGTCGAGCGAAGGCCGTGAACAACCGCGGGCCGCCCACTCATCGGGTCGAGGTATCCGGGGTGCCCAGTTTTAACTTCGGCCGCGTGCATTCGTTTTATGGTGGCCGAAAGGCTGGCGTCACTAAGCATCCCCCCGCGCACCGCCCAGAACACATGCTCGCCCCCATCCATGCGGGGCAGATCGTGCAGAAGAGCGACGGCTTCGGTGCTGAGGGGCACGCGATGAGGGCGGCCCGATTTCATGCGGGCCCCCGCGATGGTCCACAAGCCCGCTCCAATGTCAATTTCCGACCACACCGCCCCCCGGACCTCGCCAGATCGGGCCGCAGTCAACGCGACAAACTCAAGCGCTCGCGTCGCCATGCCTTCGCGTCCGCGAAGGTCGCTGAACCACCTTGGCGCGTCTGCGAGAGCGAGCGCCGGGTAATGTTGCTCTTGGCGGATTTTGGAGGGCTGGGGCAAGAATTGGTCTAGGTTCGCCTGCCAACGTGCCGGGTTCGGACCCTCGCAATGCCCGGCCACCTCCGCCCACGTCATCACCCCCTCGATCCGCCCCCGCAGTTTTGTGGCGGTTTCGGTCTTTTCCGTCCAGATCGGTTCGAGCACACGGAGAACGTCGGCCCGCGTGATCTGATCTACCGGGATACTCCCGAGGATCGGCAAAGCATGAAGTTCGAGCGAGTTTCGCCACAGGCGGCGCTGTTTCTCGCTCCTAAACTCGGCCATCTTCTTCGGAGCAAACTTTTCCATGGCCTCGGCAAATGTCAGCGAGCGGGCCTGCTGGGCCGCGAGAGCGGCCCGCGCAGCCCTACGCTGCTCGACCGGATCAACTCCCCTTTCGATCATTTCCAGCGCCTCGCGGGCCCGTTCACGGGCCGCCGCAAGTGTGATGGTCGGATAGCTGCCGAGGCCGACCTTCCTGCGCTTACCTCCCACCGTCACACGCAAAAGCCAACTCTTTGCGCCAGCCGGCGTGATCTGCATCTGTAAACCGGTAACACCCCCCACATTGATGACTGCGTTCCAGCGCCCGCCGGGGTGCTTCAGTTTCTTGATTTCGAGGGCGCTAAGCTCATCGGCGATCTTCGGCATTGGGTTCGATTCCGGTGGTGGGAGCCAATCTTACGTGCCTTCCTAGGTGTCAAAAAAAATGGCATTAAGTGAAACACTGCGCAACTAGTCGAAACAAGTTATTTGCTAAACCATTTGATCTAAATAGATTTTGGCAACTATATGAAACATAGCGAAACGCCATCCTCGCCCCTACCGCCGGAGCCAAAATCACCTAAAGCGTTGATTTTGCGAGATACCTCCCTCGATGCGACGAAGGCATCGGGGTCAGCGGGGCGTGTTGCCCTCGCCGACGTCCCAGAAAAGGCCTGCCATCATTCTGAGCGCGTCCCGGCATACCGGCTTCAGGACATGTTCGTCCGGCGCGTGCTGGGAACAGCCTCGGTAGGAATGGGGCACCCAGACGGTGGGAAGGCCGAGGATATCGGCGAATGCGTCATTGGGCAGCGAGCCGGCGAGGTTGGGCAGGATATGCGGGCTCTGCCCGGCGGTCCTTTCCAGGGAGGCCGCCACGAAGCTCACCCACGGGTGGTCGGGGGCGAGCCGGGTCGCGCGGAAGAAACCCCGGTCGTGCGGGACGATCCGGACACCCTCGAACCCGTGCGCATCGAGGTGGCGGCGCAGCGCGGGCACGATGTCCTCGGGGTCGGTGCCGACGACGTAGCGCAGCTGACAGGTGGCGCGGGCGTGGGCCGATATGGCGTTGACCGGCGCCTCGGGCACGCCGCTTTTCATCGCGAGGACCGCGAAGCTGTTCCAGCCATAGGCGCGTTCGACCGGCGTCAGGGTCTCTTCCCCCCAGTTCTCGTCGATGGCAGGGCCGTCGCCCCCGGCGATCGGCAGGCCGCGCAAGGCCGCGCGGACGTCGTCGGTCAGGCTGTCCGGGCGCCATTCGGGGATGCGGATCTGGCCGCGGGGATCGGTGATCGTCGACAGCGCCTGGGCCAGCACCATCGCCGGATCCGCCAGCAGCCCGCCCCAGTTGCCGGAATGGTGCGCCCCCTCGCGGAAATCGACGACCAGATCGAAGGTCACGCCGCCGCGCGAGCCCATGAACATGGTCGGCGTCTCGGGCTGGAGGCGCGGCCCGTCGGAGGCAATCAGCACGTCGGCCGACAAGGCGTCCTTGTGGGCCTGAAAGAACTCGGCAAGACCGGGCGAGCCGGTCTCCTCGCCGGTTTCGATCACCACGCGGCAGTTGAAGCCGAGAGTGCCGCGGGTCTGCAGAACCGCCTCGAGCGCGGCAAGGTTGATGAGGTGCTGGCCCTTGTTGTCGGCACTGCCCCGTCCGTAGAGCCGGTCGCCCTCCTCGACCAGGCGGAAGGGATGCAGCCCCTCGCGCCACTGGTCGGTCTGGGCCCGGATGACATCGCCGTGCCCGTAGGTCAGGACGGTGGGCAGGTCGTTGCCCTCGTGGCGTTCGGCGACCAGGATCGGGCCGGCGCCCTCGACCGGGTTGGGGTGAATGTGGCAGGTGAACCCCATCGCGCCAAGCCGTTCCGTCATCGCCTCGTCCAGGTAACGCGCGAGTTCCGGGGCCTGCCCGGGGTTCTGGCTTTCGGTTTCGTAGGCGACGAGATCGGCGAGGTCGTTCTGGAAACGCCCCTCGTCGAAATAGGCGGAGACGGTGTCGATGGCGGAATTGCGTGTCATGGTCTACCTGTCAGGGTCTTCACAAATGGCATCGCCCCAGGGCGACATGATTTCGGTGCAGCCGGTGTTGATACGGCCCTGGCGCATCACGCCCGCCGGGCAGGCGAAGGCATAGGGAAACGGGCTGCGGCGTGTGGTCACCACCGGGTGGCGGGCGGACAGGGCGTCGATCACGGCGGTCGGCAGCGTGTCATCCGCCACGACGGTCTGGCCGCCGGACACGTCGATGCGCGGGTGATGGAAGGCGGCTTCGGCATCCATGCCGAAATCCGCCACGAAGGAGGCCATCTGCACCATCGCCGAGACGATCTTGCGCCCGCCCGAGGCCCCGAAGGCAAAGCGCGTATCGCCCCTCTCGCCGAGAATCGGGCAGACATTCATCAGGCAGCGCTTGCCGGGACCGAGGGAATTGGGCCGGCCCTGCACCGGGTCGAACCACATGATCCCGTTGTTCATCAGGAAACCGGTCGACGGAGACACCACACGCGCCCCGAAGATCGACAGCAGGGTCTGGGTCTGGCTGACCATGTTGCCATCCCGGTCCACCACCGAGAAGTGCGTGGTGCAGCCTGACTGCGCTTCGGTTTCCCCGGTGTCGCCCATGGTTTCGAGGCGGTCGTCATAGGCCGCGAAGAGCGCATCGGTGGTGGCGCAGAAGGATGTCGCATCCGGTTCCGGGCCGAAACCCGTGCGCGCCATGGCGTCCAGGCTCTGCCGGAAGGTGGGGCCGGCCGTGAGGCCGGGGGCGACGTGAAACCGCGCATCCCGGTAGTCGAAACTGAGCGGTTCGGAAAACTCGGCCCGGTAGGTGCGGAGATCGTCATGGGACAGGCTGCCGCCCTTGTCCTGCATGTCGGCGGCGAGTGCCGCCCCGAGATCGCCGTCGTAGAACGCGCGTGCGCCGTGCCGGGCAAGTTGATCGAGACTGTCGGCCATGCGCGTCTGGTCGAGGCGCTGGTCCGCCAGCGCGGTCCACCCGCTGATCCTGGGCCAGGTGCCGTCCTCGAGGAAAAGCTCGGCGGCATCGGGATCCTTGGCAAGCTCGCGGGTGGCCGAGGCGATGACCAGGGCCGCGTACCAGTCCACCAGAAGGCCCTCGCGGGCGAAGGCCGTGGCCGGGGCAAGCAGGTCGGCCCAGGGCATCCGCCCATAGCGGTCGTGCATCCGGCCCATCCCGTCCACGACACCGGGCACGGCCACGGCGGTCGCGCCCTGGAGGTTGCGGTTGCCCTCGACCTCCTGCCACGGGAACAGGTCGCCCGCCACGCCCGAGCCGGACAGCGGATAGTCCGCCACGTCGAGCGCTGCCGGGGCCCGCATGCCGTAGTTCAGGGCCTCTGCCCTTCCCTCGTCCGCGCGCCAGAGCATCAATGCCCCGCCGCCGGCCGGGCCGCTCATCCAGGGTTCGAGCACGCCGATCGCGAACGAGGTCGCAACCGCCGCGTCGACCGCATCGCCGCCGGCGCGCAGGACATTCGCGCCAGCCTGCGCCGCCAGCCGGTGCTGGGCCGCGACAACGCCGTGTTCCGTTTCGATGACGGTTTTCCGGGTCTGCGCCGTGCGAGACAGGTTCGCAGACATCTTACGCCACCTTCGCGTTGTTCATGGGACTTTGCGGATCGTGCAAATGGCATTCGACGCGCCCCCGGGGCGTGGCCACCGGGCGCGGGGCGATCTGCTTGCAATGATCCGTGGCCATCGGACAGCGCGGGTGGAACTGGCACCCCGACGGCGGATCGATGGGGTTGGGATAGGCCATGCCGAGCTGCGTATCCGGCACGCCGAGCCCGGGCTCGGGTGTCAGGACCGACTTCAGAAGCGCCTGGGTGTAGGGATGGCCCGCCTCGTCGAAAAGGCCCGCCACGTCGGATTCCTCGACCACGCGCCCCAGGTACATCACGGCGACCCGTGTGGCGAGGTGCTCGACCACCGCCAGATCGTGACTGATGAACAGGTAGGTCAGCCCGAATTCCCGCCGCAGCTCGCCCAGCAGGTTGAGGATCTGGCTTTGCACCGAGACATCCAGCGCCGAAGTCGGTTCGTCGCAGATCACGATCTCGGGCTTCATGATGAGCGCCCTGGCAATCGCCACGCGCTGGCGCTGACCGCCTGACATCTGGCTGGGATAGGTGTTCATGACCCGCGCCGGAAGCCCGACGATATCCAGGATCTCGCGCACCTTCTGATCCCATTCCCCTGGGCCGCCCACGCCGTGTACGCGCAGCGGCAGCGAGACGATGTCGAAAATGCTCTTGCGCGGGTTCAGTGACGAATAGGGATCCTGGAAGATCGGCTGGATCCGCCGCGCGAGGCTGAGACGATCCTGGGCAAGGATCTCCTTGCCGTCGATCAGCACCTTCCCGTCGGTGGGCATCTCGAGACCCAGCAGGATCTTGGCGAGCGTGGATTTCCCGCAGCCCGACTCGCCCACGAGGCCGAGAACTTCGCCGCGGGGCAGTGACAGGGAAACGTCGTTGACCGCGGTCAGCGGGCGGGCCTTTCCGAAAATGCCCTGCTTGACGCGGTATGTCTTGGTGACGCCGCGCAATTCCAGAACGGCCTTCGAGGCATCTGCGGTCATGCCGGCATCTCCTCTTCTGCTTGGCGTTTGCCATCCGCGTGCACGCAGCGGAACGCGTGCGCCTGGCCCCCCTGCATCGGGATCGTGTCCCTGCAGGAGGTGACCGCATGAGGGCAGCGGGTGCGGAAGGCGCAGCCCTGAACGTCACCGATCAACGACGGCACGATGCCCGGGATGGTGCCGAGCTCGCTGCCGCGTTCGGTCTTGCCGGGCAACGGGATACAGCGCAGCAGGCCGCGCGTGTAGGGGTGCGAGGGCGTGTTGAACACGTCGGTGGCGGACCCGGTTTCCACCAGCTCCCCGGCATACATCACCGCGACCTTGTCGGCGACACGCGCCACCACGCCCAGGTCGTGCGTGATCAGGATCATCGCCATGTTCATTTCGCGCCCGAGGTCATAGAGCAGCCGCAGGATCTGGGCCTGGATGGTCACGTCGAGCGCCGTGGTCGGCTCGTCCGCGATGATCAGTTCGGGTTCGCACATCAGGGCCATGGCGATCATCACCCGCTGGCGCAGCCCGCCGGAGAGCTGATGGGGATATTGCGACAGCCGGCTTTCCGCGGCGGTGATGCCGACCTTCTCGAGCAGTTCGACGGCACGGGCGCGGGCGGCCTCCCGCCCGACGCGCTTGTGCAGCAGCAGGGCTTCGGTCAGCTGGTCGCCGATCGTGTAGGCCGGGTTGAGCGAGGTCATCGGCTCCTGGAAGATCATCGACATGCGCGCGCCCCGCAGCGCACGCATCTTGCGCGGGCCCGCAGCGATCAGGTCGGTGCCGTCGAATTCCATGCGGTCGGCGCCGCGGCGGATGTTCTTTCCCAGCAGGCCCATCACCGCCAGCGACGTGAGGGATTTCCCCGACCCGCTTTCTCCGACGATGCACAATGTCTCGCCGCGATGGAGGTCGAAGTCGATCCCGCGCACGGCATGGAGCGTGCCCGCCCCGACGGGAATGTCGATGGTGAGGTTGCGGACGCTCAGCAAGGGGTCGCTCATTCTGTCAGCTCCGGTTTTCCGGGGCGGTCACGTCGCGCAGGCCGTCCCCCATGAGATTGATCGCCAGGACGAGCAGGAACAGCACGGCCCCCGGAATGAGCACCATCCACGGCTCGAACAGCATCATGTTCTTGCCTTCCGAAACCATCAGGCCCCAGCTTGGCGTGGGCGGCTGAACCCCGAGCCCGAGGAAGGACAACGCCGCCTCGAGCAGGATGGCGTGCGCCATTTCCAGCGTGACGACGACAATCAGGTTGTTGGCGATATTGGGCATGATCTCCGACAGGATCACCCGCGGGGTGGAGGCACCGATGGCCCGCGCGGCGGCGACATATTCGCGCCCGCGCACCTGCAGCGTCGACGCCCGCATCACCACGGCGAACCGATCCCAGAGCAGCAGCCCCAGCACCACGATCACCACCTGCAGGGAGCCCCCCAGGATGGCCACGACCGCAAGCGCGACCAGGACCACCGGCATCGCCAGCCGGACGTTGATCAGGAAGGTCACCACCATGTCGACGCGTCCGCCGAAATATCCCGCGGCCACCCCCATCGCGGTGCCGATCAGCCCGGAAATGAGCGCCGCGATCGTGCCGATCATCAGCGAGACCCGCGCGCCGTAGATCAGGCGCGAGAGGTAATCCCGCCCGAGGTGGTCGGTTCCCAGCGGGTGTTCCCACGTCCCCCCGAGGAAGACGGGCGGCTCCATCCGGCTCATCAGGCTTTGGGCATAGGGGTCATGCGGTGCCAGCAGCGGCGCGAAGATCGCCACGAAGAGCAGCACGCCAAGCACGGTTGCCCCGATCAGCAGCCCCTGGTGCCCGAAGACGCGCTTGCGCAGCATCTGCGCCGGGGTCGGGCCGGTGATGTCCTGCAGCAGGGGATCCTTGGTTTCGGTCGTGGCCATGTCAGCTACTCCGCATCCGGGGGTCGAGCCAGGCGTTCAGCACGTCCGCCAGGAAGGTAAAGACGATGTAGAACATCGAAAAGACGAGGATCAGCGCCTGCACCGTGGGCAGGTCGTTGCGCGCGATGCTTTCCCAGGCAAGGTACCCTGCCCCGTGCAGCGCGAAGATCGACTCGACGACGATGGAGCCGCCCAGCATGAAGCCCATCTGGACCGCCGCGAGCGAAACCACGGGAATGATGGCGTTGCGCAGGGCGTGGCGGAACAGCACCCGGCCTTCCGGCGCGCCCTTGGCCCGCGCCGTCCGGATGTAATCCGAGGACAGCACCTCGAGCATGCCGGCCCGCGTCAGGCGCATGATCGCCGGCATGGCGTAATAGCCCAGCACGATCGTCGGCATGATGAAATGCGCCGGCGACGCGGCGCCCGAGGGGGGCAGCCAGCCAAGCTGGATCGCGAAGATGACGATCAGGATCAGGCCGAACCAGAAACTCGGCATCGCCTGGCCCGCGACGGAGAGGAAGAGGGCAATCCGGTCGATGAAGGAGTTGGGCCGGATCGCGGCCGCCACGCCCAGGGGCACGGCCGTCAGCAGCGCGAAGGTGATGCCGCAGACACCCAGCGTCATGGTCACGCTCAGACGCTCGACGATCAGCGAGGCAACGGGAAGGCGGAAGTAGTAGCTTTCGCCGAAATCGCCCTGCAGCGCGGCAAGCAGCCATTCCACGTACTGGACCAGCATCGGGCGGTCGAAACCGTAGAGTTTGCGGATGGCCTCGATATCCTCGCCGCTGGCCGTCTCGCCGGCCAGTGCCGCGGCGGGATCGCCTGCGAGGAACAGCAGCGTGAAGCTGATGAACGACACGGTGAAGGCCACGAGGATGGCCAGCCCGAGGCGTTTGATGATGAAAAGGAGCACGGGCAGACCCTTTCTGAATCGCTCGCCGTCATGCGAGGGACCTGTGAAACGTCAGGTTGTTCCTTGGGGATGTCGGGCGCGGGGTGTGTCCCCGCGCCCTGTCCGGATCACTGCCAGGACATGGTCGTGAAGCGCAGGACCTCGTCGGCCGTCGGCGTGTACTCGACTTCCTTGGTGAACACGTAGTTCGTGTTGTACGAGAACATCGGGGCCCAGTACGCCTGTTCGGTGATGCGTTCGATCGCCTTGGCGTAATTCTCGATCCGCACATCGGGGTCGGTCGAGCTGTCGGCCACGTTCAGATCCTCGAGCACCTGGTCGTCGCGGGCATCGTCGAGCGAGCCGTGCTTGAAGAACTGGCTGACCATGGCCGAGGCGTCGTTGATCGAAAAGCTGCCCCAGGTCAGGAAGGCCAGCGGCACGTCGCCCTTCATGTTCATCTCGCGCAGGGCCGAATACTGGAGGTACTTGAAATCCGTCTGGATGCCGACGGCGTTCAGGTAGCTCATGATGGCCTCGGCATATTCACGGTTGCGATAGGCGTAGAGCTCGGTGGTGAACCCGTCCGGATAGCCGGCCTCGGCAAGCAGTGCCTTGGCTTTCTCGGGATCGTATTCATAGGTCGCTGCCGCGTCTTCGACGCAACCGAACTGGCTGGGGAAACAGGGGGTCCAGACAACCTTGGACTTGCCCTTGAGAAGGGCGTCGACCAGCTCCTGGCGGTTGATCGCGTGGTTCACGGCCTGGCGAACGCGTATGTCGGTGAAGGGCGTCTCGCCCGACCGGCCGGCCGCGTCCATCGACAGGTACCCCACCCGCATCGTGGATTCGTTCTTCACGGCGAACTTGTCCATCTCGGCCAGTTTCTCGGCCTGGTCGGCCGGCACTTGCCAGATGAGGTCGAGCGAGCCGCTGAAAAGCTCGGCCATCTGGGTGTTCACATCCGGGATCGTGCGGATGTCGATATTGGTGATTTCCGGCTGACCCTTCGGGCTGTCGTGATAGTTCTCGTTCTTCTCGAGCACGAAATGCTGTCCGGGCACGACCGAGACGACCTTGTAGGGACCGGTCCCCACGGGTTCGAGCCCCATGCCGCTCGGGCCCGCTTCCGCGTAATACTCGTCCGGGTACATCGACACCGGGCCGGACAGGAATTCGATCGCCGCCGGAAACTTTTCCTTGAGATGGATGCGGACGGTGTAGTCATCGACCTTCTCGGCAGACTCCATCCAGTTCACGTTGCGCTGCGTCTTGACGCCGTTCTCCTCCTTGGAGACGAAATTCACCGTGTAGACCACGTCATCGGCGTTGAACGCCTCGCCGTTGTGAAAGGTCACGCCTTCGCGCAGCTTCAGCTCGAGCGTGGTGTCGTCGATCCACTCCCAGTTGGTGGCGAGGTTGCCGGAATACTCGTTGGTGACCGGATCGCGATAGATCAGGCCATCCCAGATGGCGCGCTGCAGGACCACGCCTTCCCGCGAGGAGTTGAAGAAACTGTCGACGTTCTCGAGCTCTTTGGTGAAGGCCACGCGCAGCGTGTCGTTGGCCTTTTCCGCGAAGGCGGCGCCCCCTGCGGCGATCAAGGCGACGCCGGCAATGGTCGATCTCAACCAGGATGTCTGCATTTTTCTCTCCCTGTTCCACGGCGCCCGTCTGCGGGCGTCATTGTGTTTGCGACTTGACGTGGTATTACATTATGATATTTACCACCGTTATATGATCAATTAAGGGCAACGCACTCGAATGCGTCAAGCCCCTTTCAGCGCCATTTCCCTCACTCAGCCGGTAATTGCATGAAATCAAAACAGAACACGCTTTACGTCGCCTCCGTCGCCAAGGCGTTGCGATTGCTTCGGGCCTTCGACGAGAGCCATACCGAGTTGTCGCTGCTCGAACTTGCCGAACGCAGCGGTCTCGACAGAAGCGCCACGCAGCGCCTGGCCAACACGCTTCATACCGAGGGGATGCTGGAAAAGGATCCGGACACGAGGCGCTTTCGCCCGTCTCATGCCTGGCTGCAACTGGCCTATGCCTATTACTGGTCCGACCCCCTTGTCGGACAGGCGATCCCCAAGCTGATAGACCTTTCGCAGGAGCTGGGTGAAACCATCAACCTTGCCGAATTGTCGGGCGATCACATCGTCTATGTCAGCCGCCTGCCCTGCAAACGCACCTATTTCGCCGCGACGATCATCGGCCGCCGCCTTCCCGCCCTGTCCACCTCGGGCGGTCGGGCGATGCTCTCGACCTTCCCCGAGGACGAGCGCAACCGGGCGATCGAAACCTGGCCGATCAAGAGGTTCACGCCCAGCACGACGACCGACCGTGCCGTAATCCGCGAAAGCATCGAGCGTGCGGTGCTGGACGGGTTCGCCATCTCGACCGGCCAGATGATCCTGAACGAGATCGGGGTCGCCGCGCCGATCGTCGGACATAACGGGCGGGCCTATGCCGCCGTGCAATGCTCGGTCTCCGCCCATACCTGGAGCCGCGAGAGGATCGAGAAGGACATCCTGCCGAAGTTGCAGGACACGGCGAATTCGATTTCCCCCTCGTTCCAGACATATCGCGGCGATCACCGTGGCCCGGGTAAAGAGGGCTGAACGCGGGGTTCGGCCCAATCCCGGAACCGACCTTCCGGTTTTTGCCGCGAACGGCCAGGATGGGTGACCGCCCGGTCGGTATTCGTCGACGGCGGGCAGAACGACCGGAGGCCGAGACACGTGACCAATGCGCCTGGGCGTTGGCCAAGGTCACGAAAACGGGGGGGGTCATGCCGCGAAAGCGGTCCTGACCGGCGCCGGGCATCACGTCCGGGGGGTCACGCCCAGCTGTTGTGCCGCGGCGGCTTCCACCACTTCGATCCCGCCCGAGGTGTCGATCCGGGGCCAGTCGGCCGGCCCGGTATCCGTTTGCGTCTGCCGGCGCACCACGTCGGCATCGGCATCGGAGGCGTCGCCTTGCCGCGCGGTCACGCGGCGGGTGAGCGTTTCGACCGGGGCCTCGAGCCAGAGACCGGTGAACGGCACCGACAGCTCCTTTGCCAGTTGCCCGACGCCGCGCCGTTCGTCCGGCGACAGGAAGGTGGCGTCGAGCAGCACCGACTGGCCCGCGGCGAGCAGGTAGCGGGCGCGATCGGTCAGCCGGGTGTGGACCGCGCGGGCGGCCTCGGCGGTATAACTGTCCGCCGGCAGCCGGTCCTCGGGCGCGACGCCGGCCAGCGCCTTGCGTTCCAGGTCACTGCGCAGGTGGACCGCGCCGGGCTGCCGTCCGATCGCCGGGGCGAGCCGACGTGCGAGGGTCGTCTTGCCGGTGCCTGACAGGCCCCCCACCGCCACGAGGCGCGGGCCGGGGTCGTTCAGCGCGTCGAGCGCCGTCTTGAGATAGCCTTGCGCCGCGTCGCGCATTTCCGCGGGATCGCCCGCGCCGGTCTGGACCGTGACCATCGCCCTGATTCCGGCCCGCAGGGCGAGGAAGACGGGCAGCGCCGCCAGCCCGGCATCCTGCCGCCCTTGATGTGCGAAAAGCCACGCGTTCAGCACGATGTTGGCGGGCCGGGACAGGCCACGGTTCAGCAGGTCCATGACGAGGAAGGCGAGGTCGTAGAGCACGTCACAGGTGCCCAGCTCCTCGTCGAATTCCAGCGCATCGAACAGCACCGGCCTGCCGTCGATCAGCACGAGGTTGCGCAGGTGCAGGTCGCCGTGACAGCGACGGAGGTGCCCCTCCGCGGCGCGGCTGTCGAGCAGCGGCGAGGCGTGGTCGAAGGCGGCGCGGGTCTGGCGGGCGAATGCCGTGATCCGGTCGGGGCCGAGCGTGTCCTTCATCCCGGCAAAGGCGCTCTCCAGCTCGTCGAGGATGGCGGCCATGCGGTCGGCGCCAGTGCCGTCGCGCCGCGGGGCGGTGTCGTGGTAGGCGGCGATCTCGTGCCCGAGCCTGTCGGCCAGCTCGTCGGTCAGCGCGCCACGGGCGGCCACCTCGGAAAGCTCGTCCTCCTTCGGGAACCGGTGCATCCGGAGGACCCATTCCACCGTCTCGCCGTCCCCGTCGAGGGCAAGCCCGTCGCCGTCGCGCGTGACCGGCACGACATCGCGGTAGATCTGCGGCGCGGCCGGCCGGTTCAGCTCGAGCTCGCGGCGGAGCATCTTCTCGCGGGTCGCAAGCGCCGTGTAGTCGAGATAGTCGAAATGCACCGCCTTCTTGACCTTCAGCGCGGTGTCCCCGGCCAGGAAGACATGCGCCCCGTGGGTTTCGACGTGATCGGGGGGCGTGCCGCGATGGGTGGCGGGATCGCCGAGAAAGGATATGACCTTGTCCTGGCTGTCGCCCGTCATGGTATCGGCCTTTCAGACGTCGAGGGTCGTGGTGATGTCACCCCTGGCCCGCCGGCCTCAGGACAGGCGCCCCCCGGGCGTCTCGGGGCCGTCGTGCGGCAGGGTCGGCGCCTCGCCCGGCATCTCGAGGCCTTGCGGCCCCCTGCCCAGCACGAGGGATTCGACCGTGCGCAGAACGCAGGTGTCGCTGAAGGGTTTCACGATCACGTCGTAATCCTGCATCGCCTCGGGCAGGTCGTGCAGCGGGTTGGCACCGTCGGTGAGGAAAAGCACCGGACAGGCCCGGTCGGCCAGCCGCGCCGCGGTATCGAGCCGCTGGCGGCGTTCGCGCCGCCCCAGGTCGACGATGCCGAGATCCGGCATGGCGAGGTCGATGGCGCGGTTGGCGATTTCGGCGGAACTGCAGACGATGACCGGATGGTATCCCTTTTCTTCCAGCATCGACGCCACGTCGAGCGCGACGACCTTCTGATCTTCGAGGATCAGCACCCTGCGGGCAGACATGGGCATCCCTTTCTCGAGGTTCGGTCTTTCCCCCGATATCTGGTTCCAGGCCGGCGGGCGCAACCCGGAGTGACAACATTGTCAGTCTCCGGCCGCGTCTGTGCTGCCGTTCGGCATGACGAGCAGTAGCGCCACCCTACACGACCCGGCGCCTCATGGATAGGTAGATCGGCGCGCGCCCTCCGCCAGTGTTGAGCGGACTCTCTCTTGCCGGCAGGCGGAAACCGGCCAGAGGACGCGCTGCGGCCGGGAACCTTCGGGGGCCTGCGCTGTTGGCTCGACAGGAGGCGCACCAATGCCACATATGCCCGATATCAACAGGTTCCGGACCCGCGAGGGCGGATTCGTCGGACCGGAGGAGTTGCACGAGCTGCTGCTTGACGCGGGGTATTCCGCGGGTGATCGCGAGCAATACCTCAAATCCCTCCTGACCGGCCTGTCGCAGGCCGAGGCCGAACACGCGCATCACCGCGAGGGGCGCGACGCCCTGATGCGAGAGGTCGAGGACATCCTTTCGGATGAACAGGACAAGCAGGGCAACGACCGGCCATCGGACGAGAGCTGAAACCTGGCAATGCCTGACGGTGCCGGGCCCCTGTCCGGGCCCGGCACCGGGTGTGTCACTCGATCTCGGCGCAGGCGATGCGTTCGCCGGCATCGCCCGAAGACTGGCTTTCGTAATCGTCGAAGCCGCCATGCAGGACGAGCGCGCGGCCCGAGACATCGCCGTCCCCGCCACCGAGCGAGGCGAAGGTGTTGAGCACCTGGGCCTTCAGCGTCCCGTCGGCGGCGACATACTGGTTCGGCATGTCGCCGGTATGCGGGCCGTCCTCGAGCAGGAAGCCGTGCTTGGTATCGCCGGCATTGTAGTGGCCGCCGGCGGATTTGAACCCATCCTCGGGGTCGCATGTCCCCTCTTCATGGATATGGAACCCGTGCCAGCTTTCGGGGGGCAGGTTCTGCAGGTTCAGCTCGATCATCAGCCCATGCGGTGTGCCGGTCAGCGTGGCGGTGCCGGTTTCTTCGCCCTCGGCCGAGAGGAAGGTCACCTCCTGCGTGGGGGCGGCGGTGTCGCTGTCCTGGGCCATGGCTGCCGGGGCAAGCCCGAGGCACAGCGTGGCTGCCGCGGCGCTGCACAGGGTGCGGGGAAGGCTTGACGGGGAAAGGGTGGAGTGGGTCATTGAGGGATGTCCTTTCTCGGATGGGCAGCGGGCGCACCGCCCGGGGGTCGGGCGGTGCGGCTTGCTGCACGGATGGAAAACCGGAACGCTCCGGGAAATGTTCCTGCGGGGTCCGGCGTGTGGTGTCACCGGGCCGCCTGTTCGACGCGGAGGTTGTTCTGCACGTGGACCACGCCGGACACGCTGTCGGCGCAATCCTCGGCATGCCGCTTGGCACGGCGCGAGTCGACGGTGCCGTCGAGCGTGACCTCGCGGTCCTTGACGCTGACCGCGATTTCGGTGGCGTCGACATGCCGGTCGTCGGTCAGCCGGTCGTTGACGTCCTCCTCGATCCGGGCGTCGGAACGGACGTAGTTCCTGGGCCCGCGGCCGCGGTGGTCGGCCTCGCGACGTTCCTCCGCCGCGTCATCTCCGAACCACGAGGCGACCTCGTCCCCGGCGCGGTCAAGCATGCCGCGTTCCTCGTAGCCGCGCGGCGGTTGGCGGTGTCCGTAGTCCGACCGGCGCGGGGCGTGGCCCGGGTAGCCGGTGGGCAGGCCGGGTTCCGGTGCGGGATAGACCGGCACCGGCCACGGGTACCCGGCCCCGGGAAAGGTGCCGGCGCCATAGGCCGCCGCATCGCGGGGCCCGCCGTATTCGTCTTCGTAGCCGTAGGGGCCCGGCCGCTCGTGCCGGTGGCGGCGGGCCAGTTCCATGCGGGCTTCGTGGTCTGTCATGTGATCGGGTCTTCGGGGCATCGTGGCCTCCTTTGCGAAACACGCCGGTCGGCCGGCGTCGTGAGTTTCACCATCAAAACGAACCGCCGCGCGGGACGGTTCCATCTCTGCCATGGCAACGAGACCGGCCGCGGGTCCGGGTCATTCCAGCAGGTCGGCTTCCCAGTATTCGGTGCCGTCCGTGTGCTGGCCGTCGATCAGCGCGGCCACCGTCCGGATCGCGGCGCGGGCGCTGCCGATGGGCAGGCCGAAACGCGACCAGTTGTCGTGCCCTTCGCCATCGTGAAGCGGCACGACGGCGTCGTACCGCCAGGCTTCGTGCATCTCGTCATAGGCGCTGGTGGCGCGGGTTTCGATATCGTCGAGATCGGGACGAGAGAGCATGCCCTGCTGCAGGGTGGTGCGGTAGAGCAGCTTGCGGCGCTGGATCTGCGTGACCAGCGCCTCGCGGTCGAGCCCGGCCTCCTGCGCCGCGCGGAGTTCGTCGCGCGACAGCGGCGTCAGGAAGATGGACAGGGTGTCGTAGCGGTCCAGCACCCCCGCCTCGCGCAGCTTCGCCGGCAGCCGCGGGTTGCCTTCGTACAGCGCGTGACTCCCCTTCTCGTGGATCCGGTCGATGGCCGCGAGTTCCAGCGCCTGAAGGTCGCCACGATTGTCGACCACCACGTGCCCGTCATCGTCGCGCAGCGCCTCGATCTCCTCGCGGGTGCGGAAATGGTAATCCTTGCCGTCCTCCTCTCCCGGGCGGCGGGCGCGGTCGGTGGTCAGGACCAGGGTTTCCAGCGTTTCGGCAACCCTGGGGCAGAGCGTGCCGATCCCCTTGACCAGCGGGCTTTTCCCGATGCAGGACGGGCCGGAGATCAGGATCAGCCTGGGCATGGCCCCGCCTTTCTCATCGGCCTAGTCCGCCGTCGGCGCGCCGCCATCCGGGTGCAGCACGTGGCCGGTCATGAAGGAGCTGTCCTGGCAGGCGAGGAACAGGAGGGAGGGCGCCACCTCGTTGGGCTGACCGGGGCGGCCCATCGGATTGCCTTCGCCGAAGGTTTCCACCTTTTCCGGCGGGAAGGAGGCGGGGATCAGCGGTGTCCAGATCGGCCCCGGCGCCACGCCGTTGACGCGGATGCCGCGCGGCGCCAGCTTGTGCGCCAGCGCCCGGGTGAAGGACAGGATCGCGCCCTTGGTGGCGGAATAGTCGATCAGCAGGTCTTCGCCCCGGTAGGCGGTGACGGAGGTGGTGGCGACGATCGCCCCGCCATCGTCGAGATGCGGCAGCGCGGCCTGCACCATGAACATCTGGCCGAAGATGTTGGTGCGGAAGGTGGCCTCGATCTGCTGTTCCGAGACATCCTCGAACTCTTCCTGCCCGTGCTGTTCGGCGGCGTTGTTGACCAGGATATCGAGGCGTCCCCACGCCCCGGCCACCTGCGCCACGGCATCGAAGCAGAAGCGCCGGTCGCCCACGTCGCCGCGGATCGCCATGCCCTCGGCCCCCTCGGCGCGGATGGCGTCGAGCGTGTCCTCGGCATCGCGGTCCTCGTTCAGGTAGAGGATGGCGACCTTGGCCCCTTCGCGGGCGAAGAGCACGGCGGTGGCTCGCCCGATGCCGGAATCGCCGCCGGTGATCAGGGCCACCTTGCCCTTGAGCCGGCCGGAGCCGGGATAGCGCGGCATGTAGTCGGGCGCGGGCGACATCTCGTGTTCGAGGCCCGGCTGCTGGTCCTGTACGCGGTTGTCGGAATACTGCGTCATGAGAACCCTCCGAAGGCGATGAGAACGGCGATGACGGCGATGGCCCCGGCCACCAGCGCCAGCAGGACACGCGGGCGCAGGCGTGACCCCTGCAGCTCGGCCGGGCCACGCTTGCGGTCTGCGGGCTCGGCGCGGCCGGCTTCGGCGGAACTGGCCACCGCCACCTCCTCGGCTGTGGGGGGCTTGCCCGCGGCCTCGGCATCGGTGCCCAGCGGCGCGGCGGCAGGATCGGCGGCCGCGGCCTTGTCGGCGGCGCCACCCCGGTCGATGTGATCGCGCAGGCGGGTGACCGCCGCGGAGCCGTTGGTCCTGTCGGCGGTTTCGGTCTCGGGGCGGCGGGGGGGCGAGCTATCCTGCGTCATGTCTTTCCAACAAGCCCGGCGCGCGGAAGTTCCGGGTCGCGCGCCGATCTCGCCGGAATCTGCCGATCCGGGTGGCACGCAAACCGGAACATCAGCACGCCCGCTTACGTTGTTTTCCGGGATGTCTCGCCCCGCCCGTATCCGGCGAGCCAAAAGGAAAGCCGCAAGCCTTGAGCACCAGGAAACGCCCGACAGTCGTCATCACCGGAGCGATGGGCCGGATCGGCCAGCAACTGCGCGCCCGCCTGTCGCGACACTACAACGTGGTCGGGCTCGACCTGCCGGATGCGGCCGAAGGCAAGTGCATCGGCTGCGACCTGACCGACCCGGCCTCGGTCGAGCTGGCCTTTCGTACGCTGGCCGAGGAGCACGGGCGCGCCATCGCCTCGGTCATCCACCTAGCCGCCTATTTCGACTTCTCGGGCCGCGAGAGCCCGCTTTACGAGAAGGTCAATGTCGGCGGCACGCACAACCTGGTCCGGGGCCTGCAGGAGTTCGAGGTCGAGCAGTTCGTCTTTTCCGGCACCATGCTGGTGCACGCCCCCACCCGCCCCGGCGAGCTGATCGATGAAAGCTCGCCCCTCGGGCCCCGCTGGGCCTATCCGCAATCCAAGGCCGAGACCGAGGCGGTCCTCCGCGAGGAGGCGGGCGGTATTCCCGTGCTCTTCCTGCGGCTGGCCGGGCTTTACGACGACACCACCGCGGTGCCGACCCTGTCGCACCAGATCGCCCGGATCTACGAGCGCGACATGGAATCGCATGTCTATGCCGGCGACACCTCCGCCGGGCAGGCCTTCCTGCACCAGGAGGACATGCTGGACCTGTTCGAGCGGGCGGTCGACCGGCGGGGCGAACTGGAACCGGGGCTCGAGGTGCTGGCGGGCGAGCCGGAGGTGATGAATTACGATGCCCTGCAACACCGGATCGGCGGGCTGATCCATGGCGAGGAGGACTGGCAGACCCTGTCGCTGCCGCCCTCCGTCGCGCGGCTTGGCGCCAAGCTGCAGGTGCGGGCCGAGCCGGTGGTTCCGGATGCCTTCGACGAGGGTGAGACGCCGTTCATCCGGCCCTTCATGATCGACATGGCCTCGGATCATTACGCGCTCGACATTACACGGGCGCGCGAGCGGCTGGGCTGGTCGCCGGACCACCGAATTTACGACGGGCTGGAGGCGCTGGTCGCCTCGCTCAAGGACGACCCGGCGGGCTGGTACCGCGCCAACGGGATCAAGCCGCCGGCCTGGCTGCGCTCGGCCGATGAGCGGAGCGAGGATGCCGAGGCGCTGCGCGTCCGCCACGAGCGGCGTTACCGCGAGGCGCATCGCGACGGGCTGTGGGCGCATTGGGTCAATGCCGGGCTGGGCGTCTGGCTGATGAGCGCGCCGGCGCTCTTGGGCTACGAGGATACGTGGATGACCGTCAGCGACGTGGTCGCGGGGGCGCTGGTCATCGTCTTCGCCTTCCTGTCGATGTCCTGGCGCCTCTGGCCCGCGCGGTGGGTGACGGCCGGCCTGGGCGTCTGGGTGATGGCGGCGCCTTTGCTGTTCTGGGCGCCGACGGCCGCGGCTTATGCCAACGGCACGCTGGTGGGGATGCTGGTCGCGGGCTTCGCCGTGGCGATCCGCCCGCCGCCGGGCGTGTCGGCCGCCGCGGCGCAATCCGGGCCGGTGGTGCCGCCGGGGTGGAGCTATTCGCCCTCGGACTGGTTCCAGCGCCTGCCGGTGATCCTGCTGGCCGTCGTCGGCCTGATCATCTCGCGTTACCTGACGGGCTACCAGCTCGAAAGCCTGCCGGGGATCTGGGAGCCGTTCTTCGAGGGCACCGTGCCGGGCAAGAACGGCTCGGAGCAGATCACCACATCGGACGTGTCGGAGGCATGGCCGGTTCCGGACGCGGGTGTGGGCGCGCTGACCTACGGGCTGGAGATCCTGGTGGGCGCCATCGGCTCGGCCTCGCGCTGGCGGACGATGCCGTGGCTGACGGTGCTGTTCGGCATCATGATCGTGCCGCTGGGCGCGGTGTCGATCTTCTTCATCGTGATTCAGCCGATCCTGATCGGTACCTATTGCACGCTCTGCCTGATCGCGGCGGCGGCGATGGTGCTGCAGATCCCCTTCTCGGTCGACGAGATGGTCGCGACCTACCAGTTCCTGCGCCGCCGCCACAAGGCCGGGCAGCCGTGGCTCAAGGTGTTCTTCACCGGCGATACCGACGAGGGGCCGACGCGCTTTCCGGCCGAGGATTTCGAGCGCGGCCCGCGTGAGATCCTCCGCGACATGCTGACCGGTGGCATGACCCTGCCCTGGACGCTGGCGGCGAGTGCGGCGCTGGGGGTCGGGCTGATGCTGCTGCCGATCTTCGTGACGTGGGAAAGCCCGATGGCCGGCACCTTCCACGTGGCCGGCGCGCTGGCGATCACCGCGGCGGCCACGGCGCTCGCGCCGGTCGCGCGGCTGGCGCGGGTGTTCAACATGGTCATCGGAGTGGCGCTGCTCTTCGCGCCGTTCGTGGTGGAGGCGAGCTGGGGCGTGTTCGCCATCTCGGCCGTGGCGGGGCTGGCGCTGATTGCGCTCAGCATCCCGCGCGGGGCGGTGCATGACAGTTATGGCGATTGGGACAGGCTGATCCGCTGAACGGCCCTGGCCTTTGTCCTATTGTGGCTCGGGCGGCGTTTCGTCAGGCCAGCGGGGCGCCTCGCGCGGTTCGTCGGGCACTTCGCGGGGCTCGGGCGGCACCTCGTCGGGCTGGCCGGGCAGTTCGTCCGGGCTTGGTGCGGGCACCTCGTTGGGCTGGCGTCCGGCCTTCAGGGTATGAGGGGTTGGTTCCAACATTGTAGTTCTCCTTAGGGATAACCGCTCAGTCGGCGGCGGCCCAGTCCTCGGCCTTGTCGACCTGGTCGCGCAGGAAGAACTCGACATCGGCGCTGGTCAACGCCTCGGCCGCCTTGGCGCTCAGCTTCTCGCCGCTCGTGCCACCGACCACGGCGATGCGGCGGAAATCGTCGAAATGGCGGGCATCGAACTTCAGATCCTTCCAGAGCGCGGCAATGTCCCAGCCGCGCATGTCGTCCAGCTCGACCACGGCATTCAGCTTGCCGCCCGACTGCTCGATCGCCTGTTCGATCTCGGGCACGGCGGTGTCGTATTCCTTCGACGTCAGCTTGCCGCTCACGCGGATGGTGACGAGCCTTTTCGCGGGGGTATGGCCGATCTCGATCATCTGCTTTCTCCTTTTCGTCGGCTGCGGTCATGGGCAAAACGCGGGCCTCGTGCGTGACGTTCCCCGACAGGCCGTGGCGCCGTCGGCGGAATGCCGCCCCCTGCCCCGGCCGCTCACACCGGATCGCGTTTTCGTGAGCGGCGCGGGGAACCGGGCCGGGCCAGGCCGGGTTGATCCCGTGACCCAGACTTTGCGGAGAGCCGGCCATGGCCCAGACCACCGATCCGACCCGCCCCTCCGACACGGCAGACGCGACCGATACCAAGCTCAAGCGCGCCATCGGTCCGGGCCTGCTTCTGCTCTTCATCGTGGGCGACGTGCTGGGCACCGGCATCTACGCCCTGACCGGCAAGGTGGCCGAGGAAGTCGGCGGCATGGTCTGGGTGCCGTTCCTCGTGGCCTTTGCCGTGGCCACGCTGACCGCCTGCAGCTATCTCGAACTGGTCACCAAGTACCCCAAGGCGGCGGGCGCGGCGCTTTACACGCAGAAGGCCTTCGGCATCCATTTCGTCACCTTCCTCGTGGCCTTCGCGGTGATGTCCTCGGGCCTCACCTCCTCGGCCACGGCGGCACGGGCCTTTGCCGAGAACTTCTCGACCGGCTTCGCTTTCGAGTTCGGGCCGGTCGCGGTGACGGTGATCGGGCTGGCCTTCATCGGGGCGATCGCGCTCATCAACCTGCGCGGGGTCAGCGAGGGCGTGCTGCTCAACGCCGTCTTCACCTGTATCGAGCTGACCGGCCTGATCATCATCATCGGCATCGGCGTCATGGTCTTCGGCGCGGGCGAGGCGGATATCGGCAAGGCGTTCGAGTTCGAAAGCTCGGACGGGATATTCTGGCCGGTGATCGCGGGCACCACGCTGGCCTTCTTCGCCATGGTGGGGTTCGAGGATTCGGTGAACATGGCCGAGGAGACGAAGCACCCCTCGCGGACCTTTCCCAAGGTGCTGTTCGCCGGGCTGGCGATTGCGGCGCTGCTTTACCTGATCGTCTCGATCGTGGCGATTTCCATCGTGCCGGTCGAGGATCTGGCCGAGGGCGACACGCCGCTTCTGAAGGTGGTCGAGACCGGCGCGCCGGCCTTTCCGCCGTGGGTGTTCGGGCTGATCACCATGATCGCCGTAGGCAACTCGGCCCTGATCAACCTGCTGATGGCCAGCCGGCTTGTCTATGGCATGAGCGAGGAAGGCGTACTGCCCCGGGTGCTGGGCCGGGTGAACCGGTCGCGGAAGACGCCGGTGACGGCGATCCTTTTCACTTCGCTCCTGGCGGCGGGGCTGGTGACCTTCGTGGGCGCGGTGCCGGAGCTTGGCGGGACGACCGCGCTGCTGCTGCTGGCCGTGTTCACGGTGGTGAACGTGGCCGTGCTGGTGCTGCGAAGCGACAAGGTCGAGCACGAGCATTTCGAGAGCCCGACCGCCGTGTCGGTGGCGGGCGCGCTGAGCTGTGCCTTCCTCGTGGGCCCGTGGACGGGGCGCGACCCGGCGCAATACACGATCTCGGCGGTGCTGATCGGGATTGGCGTGGCGCTCTGGCTGGTCACGCGGCTGTGGATGCGGCGTTCGGAGTAGGCGCGCCTCAGCGTGAGACCACCACCGGCCGTCCCTCGTGGTCGAGCACATCGAAGGGCGTCTCGTAAAGCTTGCCCAGCACATCCGGCGTCAGGATCTCGGCGCTTTCCCCGCTGGCGTGAATGCGCCCGTCCTTCATCGCCACGACCCGGTCGGCCCATGTGGCCGCGGCGTTGATGTCGTGCAGCACGACCACCACCGAGCGCGCCTCCGGCCCCGGCCGGGTCAGCTCGTGCAAGCGGTGCATCAGGTCGCGGGCATATTTCGGGTCAAGCGCGTTGAGCGGCTCGTCAAGCAGCAGCCACGGGGTCGACTGGGCCCAGACCATCGCCACCTGCGCCCGCTGCCGCTGCCCGCCCGAAAGGGTTTCGAGCGCGCGGTCGGCCATGCTGCCCAGCTCGAACGTCTCGAGCGCGGCCTGGGTCAGCCGGGCATCCTCTGGCCCCGGGCGGCCCTGGTGATGCGGCCAGCGGCCGAAGGCCACCAGATCACGCACCGTCAGGCGGTTGACGATGGTCTGCGACTGCTGAAGCAGCGCCACGGCGCGGGCCCGGTCGCGATCGGCCAGCACCAGGACCGGCGCGTCGTCGATATACACCGCACCCGCAGCCGGACTGATCAGCCCCGCCAGGCAGTGCAGCAACGTGGATTTTCCCGCGCCGTTCGGCCCGATCAGCGCGGTGATGCCGCCCGAGGGGATCTCGACCGAGACATCGGACAGGATGCGGGCGCCGCCCGCCTCGTGGCTGAGATTGTAAACCGTGATCAAAGGCGCCTCCGGCCGAAAACGAGTGCGAGGAACAGCAGCCCGCCGAGGAACTCGACCACCACGCCAAGCGCCCCCTGCTGGCCCAGCAGCCGCTCGAACAGGAACTGCCCGGCGACAAGGGTGATGGCGCCGATGACCGCGGCGGCGGGCAGGAGCAGCGCGTGGCGGTTTTCCGGCACCACCTCGCGCGCAAGGCTGGCGGCGATCAGGCCGAGGAAGGTCATGGGCCCGACCAGCGCGGTCGCCGCCGAGACCAGCACCGCCACGAGCGCCAGCGCCTGCATCACCACCCGGTCATAGCCCAGCCCCAACCCCCGCGCCACGGGCCGGCCAAGCGCCGCCACGTCGAGCGACGGCGCCAGCCGCAGCGCGCCCAGCATGGCCAGCGCGATCAGCCCCCCGGCGACGCCAAGGTTGGCGGTCTCGACGCTGTTGAAACTGGCGAAGGTGACGAATTGCAGGATCGAGAATTCCGACGGGTCGAGCAGCCGTTGCGCGAAATCCGACAACCCGCGCAGGAGCAGGCCCAGCACAATGCCGGTCAGCACCATGCGCGCAATATCCTCGGCCCCGCGCCGCAGCAGGATATGGAACAGCAAGAGCGCCGCGCCGGTCATCAGCGCGGTCTCGCCCAGAAAGGTGAGGTTGGGGTGAAGCTGGGTGAAGCCCACGCCGCCCAGAACCAGCACCAGCATCGTCTGCAGGAAAATGAAGAGCGCGTCGAACCCGACGATTCCGGGCGTCAGCAGCCGGTTGCCGACGATGGTCTGGAACTGCACCGTCGCCGCCCCGGTGGCCGCGCCCACGAGGATCAGCGCCGCCAGTTTCCCGGCCCTGAGCGACAAGATGAAGCCCACCGGCTCGCGCAGGTGCCATGTCAGGAACAGCAGCGCGGCGGCGAGCAGCACGCCGGTCAGCATCAGCACGCGGCGGTCAGCCATGGGCACGCCGTGCCGGCCGGGCGTTGAGCATCCACAGGAAGACGCAGGCGCCGAAGACGGCAAAGATCGTGCCCGCCGGGATCTCGTAGGGCGGGCGCAGGACCCGGCCGAGGATATCCGCCGAAAGCACCGAGGCCGCCCCGAGCGCCGCCACCACCGGCAGGTTGGCCCGCAAATTGTCGCCGCGCCAGCGTGAAACGATATTGGGTGCCAGAAGCCCCACGAAGGGCAGATAGCCCACCGTCACCACGATCACCGCGGTGATCACCGCCACCGCCGCCAGCCCGAGGCCCCGCGTCTGGGCATAGTTCAGCCCAAGGCTGCGCGCCTGCGCCTCGCCGAAGCCCAGAAGCGTGATGCGGTCGGCGATGGCATAGAGCAGCACGGCGATGATCGCCACGATCCAGAGCATTTCGTACCGGCCCTGCATCACGCCCGAGAACTCGCCCAGCCGCCAGGTGCCGAGATACTGCATCAGGTCGGTCGTCCACGCGATCCAGATCGCCGAGGAAAACAGGATGCCGCCATAGATCAGCCCGATGATCGGCAGAAGCATCGGGTCATGCCGCGGGATGGCGCGGGCGATGAGCAGGAAGAGCCCCATGCCCAGAAGCGCCGCGACCGCCGCCACCGACATCTTGGTCACGATCGCCGCGCCGGGTGCCAGAAGAGTGATCGCCAGCAAACCCAGCATCGCCGCCTCGGGCGTGCCGATCAGCGACGGCTCGACCATGCGGTTCTGCACCGATTGCTGCACCACGACGCCCGCCAGCGCCAGCCCGACACCGGTCAGCAGCGCGGCGGCGGTGCGGGGAAAGCGGCTGATCGCCAGGATCCAGCCCGCGTCAAGCTGCCCCGAGAAGATCGAGGTGGCGCCGACGCAGAGGCTGACCGCCGACAGCCCGCCCAGCAGCAGCGCCCAGGCAACCCATGGCTTCAAGAACCGGACCCCTCGCCGCCGAAGGCCGCGATCAGCTCGTCCAGCGTGCCCAGCATCGACTGGATCCCGCCGCCGGCGATGTAAAGCGGGCCGGAGGAGAGGTAGAGGATGCGCCCCTCCTTCGCCGCCGTGGTGCCCCTGACCAGCGGGTTGTCCAGCGTCGCGGCGGCCGCGTTCCCGGCATTCGCCGCGTCGCCGATGGCCGCGCCCCGGTCGATTACCAGGAGCCAGTCGGGGTCGATCTCGGCCAGGAACTCGAACGAGACCGCCTCGCCATGGGTTTCCGCCGCGACGCCCGGATAAGCTTCCGGCAGGCCCGTCGCCGTGTGCAGCCAGCCATAGCGGCTGTCATCGCCATAGGCGGAAATCTTGCCGCCATTGGTCAGCAGGATCAGCCCGTCGCCCTTGCCCTCGATCGCCTCGCGCGCCTCGGCCAGCTTCGCGTCAAGCTGCGCCAGAAGCGCGTCGGCCTCGGCGGTCTTGCCGAAGAGCTTGCCATAGGAGGTCAGCCGCGCCTTGGCCTGCCCCACCATGTCGGCGCCCCAGATCGTCATGTCGATGGTGGGCGCGATGCGCGACAACGCGTCGATCTGCGGCGAAGAGCGGCCGCCGGCGACGATCAGGTCGGGGCCCATCACCGCCAGCGCCTCGAAATCCGGCTCGAAGAGTGTGCCGACGGGCGTGGTCTCTCCTGCTGCCGCCTCGATGTATGGCAGGTAGAGCGGCCGCGGCGCGCCGTCGACCAGCACCCCGAGCGCCGCAAGCGTGTCGAGTGCCGCGATGTCGAACACCGCCACGCTTTCCGGCCCGGCGGGCACCGCGACATCTCCGCGCGCGGTTTCCACCGTCACCTCTTCGGCCCATGCCGGGCCCGAGGCGCAAAGGAACGCGGCCAGCCCGGCCGCCACAAGGGATTTCATCGCAGGACGCTCCTGATCAACGGGGTGCGCGGGGCTTGCGGATCGCTGGCGGCGCGGGTCGGCCACTGGATACGCCCTTGTCAGCGGAGGGCGCAAGGCTTAATTCTTTCCAAAACAGTCAGGAATGTGAGAATGACCGAGACCCTCAAGGCCGAAACCGGCGTCTTCCCCACGCAGAACGCCAGCAAGTACCTCCAGCAGCTGTGCAAGCACTTCGCCCACAAGGTCGAGGTCGACTACGATGCCGAGACCGGCAAGGCCGCCCTGCCCCCGGGCCCGGCGGAACTGCACGCCACCGACAGCGACCTGACGGTGCGGATCACGGGCGAAGACGACGCGGCGCTGAAGGTGGCGCGCTATATCATCGACTCGCATCTCGCCCGCTTCGCCTTCCGCGAGAATTTCGAGACGATGGACTGGCAGGCGGTCTGAACGGGCGCTCCGGTTCGGCGCTTTGCAGTTCGTGGTACAGACGAGTTTCAGGTACATCGACGTGCAATGTCGGAATCGAGCCCAAGTTTGTCTTCGAGTTCAGCAACGAACGTCGTAGTAAACCTCCATGAGCGCACCAGAAGGCACACCCTATACGGCAGAGGTTTTTGCGGAACTCGTTTTGAACCGCGTCGCTGGACCTCAAGTTGTCGCATGGGCCGAGGCGATGCTGCTGGCCGGGTTCGATAGCGATTACCTGATTATACTGGTCGGCGAAGTTCCACCGTACAATCAATTTGAACTCAAGGAACTGCTCCAACGGACCGGGCGGGAACTTGAAGTGCCCCCGATTTCCTCGGACAAAGAAGCGCTGGAGATCCTGGTTACGTGTCACATCAGAAGGCATGCAAAGGGATGGACAAGTCGCGCGCAGACATTGGCGGCGATCTCCAGACTGGCCAATGAGGAAGAGTTCCCGCCTGACGCACTCGACTTCTACTTTCTCGATTGTGCCGTGGAGGATTTGAAAAGTTTTGGAAATTTCGCACCTCATTGGCCGGAGGCCAATCCATCAAACATAGACGGTATTATTCAAGGAAAGTTCGACACCTGGCTGACCGCGCATCCCCTTGAAAAGTGGAGAGACCGGGAATGGGTCTAGGTCCAGCAATCTGATCGACCTCGGGGCTCGGCCAAGTGATGCATCCCGAAACCCAAAAAGGGGCGCGAAACCCGCGCCCCTTCTTCGTTTCACCTAAGGCTAACCCCTCAGAACTTCACCCGCGCCGTCAGCTCGAACGTCCGGCCCGGCTCGTTCAGCGGCACCACGGTCGGCACGCCCACGCCGTCCGAGCTGCGCGAGGCGTAGGTGGCGTCGAGCACGTTGCGCACGTCCAGCCGGATCTCCACATTCGGCGCCGCCTTGGGCGTGTAGGCGGCGTAGAGGTCGAGCGCCTCGTAGCCCGACAGCTTCACCGGCGTGTCGTTGTTGTCGAAGGCGATCTCGGCCGTGCCGCCGAGGCGCCATTGCTGGCTGAAATCATAGGCCGCTTCCAGCCCGACGATGCTGCCCATCGGGCGGCCGAAGTAATAGGCGGTCGACCCGATGGCGGCGTCGTTCAGCTCGACATCGGCATAGGTGTAGTTCGCGCGGAAGAAGCCCCGGCTGCCGTAATAGCCGAACGACCCGTCGAAGCCGCGCGAGACGAGGTCGGAGACCGCGCCGCGGTTGCCACCGGTGGGCAGCACGGCGTTGATGTCGTTCACCTCGGTGTAGAACAGCGCGCCGCTCGCTTCCCACGGGCCGCTGGCATAGCGCAGGCCGATCCGCGCGGCGTTGGCGCGCGAGGTGGTGATGCCCGCATAGGTCCAGGCGCCGCCGAAGTTGATCAGCGCCGCCTCGCCCAGTTCGTAGCCGCCCCAGCTCGAGGCGAGGCCGGCGTTGAGCGTCCAGCGGTCGCTGAGGATCACGTCGACCGCGGCATTGGCGCTGACGCCGGTATCGTCGAAGGTCTGCCCGGTCGCCGCGGTGAATTCCTGCGTGTCGATCCGGGCGCCGTAGGAGACCGAAACCCGCTCGCTGACATCCTGCCGGGCCTGCGCGTAAAGGCCCACGTTGGTCAGCTCTTCCTTGCCGGAACTGCCGAACGGGCCCGGCCCGCGGCCCCGCCCGGTGGCGGTTTCATGGAAGAAATCCAGCCCCGCGGTCAGGGTGCCGTTGCCGATATCCCATTCGTTCTGGAAGATTCCGCTCAGGCTATCATTCACGCCCCAGACACCCGAGGCGTCGATTTCCTGCTCGTTATAGCTGAGCTGGATCAGTGGATCGAACCAGCCCTCGGGCTGTTCGTCGGTATAGGTCAGCGTGTAGGAGGTGCGGCGCGACAGCGCGTCGACGAAGACGCTGGGCCGGCCCACCACGGCAGCGAAGTCGGGCCGGGTGAACAGGATGCCGCCCGGGCCCGCCTGGGCCGAGCGGGTGCCGGTGTCCTCGGTCTGCGAGGCCGAGAATTCCAGCCGTTCGCCGCCCTGGCTTTCATAGGCGAGCTTGAGGATGTAGTCGGTCAGGTCCGCCTCGGTGCCCGGCACGCGGTTGCCCGAGCCGTCATCGTAATCGCCGCTCTTGTGGCGGGTGGCGCTCAGCAGCCATTCGAACCCGCCCTGCCGGCCGAAGAGGGTCAGCGTGCCGCGCCCGCTCTCCTCGTTTGAGCCGATGGTGGCCGAGGCCATGCCGCCGAAATTGTCGCCCTCTTCCAGAAGGTCCTTGGCATCCTTGGTCTCGTAGGCGATGCGCCCCGCCAGCGCGCCGGGGCCGGCATCGGCCGGCGCGATCCCCTCGCTCACCTCGACGCGCTTCAGAAGCGCGGGGTCGAGCAGCACGTTGCCGGTGTGGTGGAAGGCCGACTTGTTCTGCCGCGCGCCGTCGATAGTGATCGACAGGAGGCTTTCCTCGATCCCGTTGACGAAGACCTTCTGGGCAATCGCCGCCCCGCCGCTGGCCACGATCGAGGACTCGCCCGCGAAGACGTCCTTGGTGGTCGAGGCGTTGCGGTTCTCGAGGTCCTCCTCGTCGATCTCCTCGTTGCCCAGCAGCGCCTGCGCCTTGCTCGATTCGATCCGCAGCGTGCCGAGGAAGAACGGGTCCGCCTCCTGTGCGTGCACCTGCGCGGTTCCAAGCGCCGCGACCGCGCCGGACAGAATCCATCCGTAATGTTTCATGGTTACCCTCGTGTTCGTCGTGTTTCCCGATTGGCTGAAACGCGAGAAATGAGGGCGTTCTGGCTGACTGAGACTGCTTGGTGCAGTTTCACGCCTGATACCCGACTATTTTTCTATGTCAATACGGCGGGCGGGACAAACCCGGGCTGTGTCCTGTCGGTGTCGTCCGGCATCTGGCAACGCCGCATTAAGAGGCAGTCTTCCCGCCCGCCGTTGCCAGCCAGTGGCAGGCGCCCTCCAGCACGGCGTCATATACGGCACAGCCCACGGCCTCGCCGATCCCGGTGTGCAGCCCGGCATAGCGCTCCTCCCCCGGCGGGGCCGCCACGGCCACGCAATCGGTGCCGGTCCCGGTGGCGCGGCCCGGGCCGAGCGGCATGTCGGCCTCGATCACCGCCGCCGTGCGGGCTTCGACGGCGATGCTCATCGCCTCGAGCAGCGCGGGTTCGGTCAGGCCGAGGTTCAGGCGCACCGCGACGTTGATCGTGCCCCAGTCGCGGCCCGTGTAGTCGACGCGGTGCCCCACCCGTTCGGCGTTCGACAGGCCCACGGTCGCCACCGCCTGCGCCTCGGTCACGCCGATGGTGGCGGTGGCGCGGGTGACCTGCCGGATATCGCGGGAGGTCAGGAAGGTGACGGCATCCGAGGCGCCCCGTGCCGCCAGTTTGCCCTGAAGCCACGTCTCGACGTCCAGTTCTTTCGGCAGGTCGGCATTGCGCACCTCGCGCCACAGAATGCGCCGCGCCCTGACCAGGCCGGGGCGATGGACGGCCCAGCTCAGCACCTGCATCTCGCGGCCAAGGTCGAACTCTAGCCACGGGCGGTCAACCGTCACGGCACTCACCGGATCACCTCCAGCGGCTGGTAGATCGGCCCGTCCTCGGTGTCGCGATACCAGGCGGTGATGTGGAAGACATGCGCCAGCCGCTCGGGCGTCAGCACCTCTGCGGGGGTGCCGTCGGCCACCACCCTGCCCTCGCCCAGCATGACGATCCGGGTGCAGTGGCGCGCCGCAAGGCTGAGATCGTGCAGCGAGACCAGCACCGCCTTGCCCACCTGCGCCAGGCTGCCGAAGGTCTGCATGGTCGTGATCTGGTGCGCCGGGTCGAGCCCGGCCACCGGCTCGTCGGCCATCAGCAGCGGCGTGTCCTGCGCCAGCGCCCGGGCGATCAGAACGCGGGCCTGCTCGCCCCCCGAGAGACGCGTGGCGGCGCGGTGGCGCATGCCGCTCAGTTCCATCCAGTCCAGCGCCGCCTCGGTACGGGCGCGGTCGGCCTCCGACGGGCGGCGCCCGGTCATGTGCGGCATCCGCCCCAGCATCACCACGTCCTCGACGCTCACCGGCCAGGCGATCTCGCGCGATTGCGGCATCCAGGCCACCTGGCGGGCCCGCTCGGCTGGCGACAGCCCGGCCAGCGAGCTCGTGCCGGTGCAAGGCAACAGCCCGAGCGCGGCGCGCATCAGCGAGGTCTTGCCCGCGCCGTTGGGGCCGATCAGCCCCACCAGCTCTCCCTCGCCGATGGACAGCGAGACATCGCGGAACACGTCCCGCCCTTGCAGCGAGACCGAAAGATCGGAGAGGGTCAGCATGCTCATATCCGCTCCCGCCGCAGCTTGAGGATCAGGTGCAGGAAGAGTGGCGCGCCGACCAGCGCGGTCAGCACGCCGAGCTTCAGGTCACGCTCGGGTAGGACCACCCGCACCGCGATATCCGCAGCCAGCACCATCGCCGCCCCGCCCAAGGCCGAGGCCCACAAAAGGCGCGAGGGCCGCGCGCCGACCAGCGGGCGCAGGATATGCGGCACCACCAGCCCGACGAAGCCGATGGCGCCCGCCATCGCCGTGCCCGCCCCCACGACGCAGGCCGTGCCGAAGACCAGTTGCAGCCGCAGCCGCTTGAGCCGCACGCCCATCGCCTCGGCCGCGTCCTCGCCCAGCGTCAGCGCATCGAGCCCCCGCCCCAGCGATGCCAGGATCGCCACGCCCACCGCCATGAAGGGCAGCGCCAGCCACACATGGGTCATCGAGCGGTCGGCGAGCGAGCCCATCATCCAGAAGACGATCTCGTTGGCCGCGAACGGGTTGGGCGACAGGTTCAGCACCAGCGAGGTCAGCGCACCGGCCAGCGCCGACACCGCGATGCCCGCAAGGATCAGCGTCAGCGACCCGCCCCGCGGCCCCGCCAGCAGCATCACCAGCGTCACGCCCCCCAGCGCCCCGGCCAGCGCCATCAGCGGCAGGCCAAGGGCGAAGACGCCCGCAAGCCCCGTCTGAAGCGCCAACACCGCCCCCAGCGCGGCGGAACCCGAGACGCCGATCAGCCCCGGTTCGGCCAGCGGATTGCGCAGGTAACCCTGCATCGCCGCCCCGGCCAACCCGAGCGAACCGCCGATCATCACCGCCAGGATCATCCGCGGCAGCCGGATTTCCCGCATGATCAGCGTCATGGGCCCGCCATCCCCCGCCACCAGCGCCGAAAGGCTTTCACCCACGCCCAGCCCCGCCGGCCCGATCAGAAGCGAGGCCAGCATCAGCGCCACCACCAGCAGCCCGAGGGGGATCATCACCCGGTTCAATCCGCCGCCCCGGTGATCTGGCGCCGCGCGGTGCCCAGCCTTTCGATGGCGCGGAGCACGAAGGGCGTGCCGCAGACCCAGTCCTGATCGGTCATCGCCGCGCTGCGCGGCGCGCGGAACGCCTGCACGGCCGGGTGGTCCATCACCTCTTCCGAGCGCGACGCGCCGGGATAGGCCCGCGCCGTGATCACCGTGTCGGGGGCGGCCATCGCCAGCACCTCCAGCGGCAGCTTGCTGCCCGCGCCGTAGCCGGCCTCGACCGCCGCGTTCCCGAAGCCCGCGGCCAGCAGGATTTGCCCCGCCAGCGTATTCTCGCCAGAGGTATAGCCATTGGCATAGTAGAGCACCGCCGACGGCCGCTCCGCCACCTCTGCCCGCAGGGCCGCCAGCCGCGCGTCGTAATCCGCGACCATGCGCGCGGCGGCGTTGTCCCGGTGCAGCACCTCTCCCACCCGGATGATCCGCTCGCGCACATCTTCGAGCGTGGACGCGGCAGGAATGACCGTAACCGCCAGCCCCAGCCGGTCCAGCATGGCAAGGGTCGCCGGGGGCGAGAACTCGCCCGCCAGCACCAGGTCGGGCCGCATCAGGAAGATCTCCTCGGCCCGACCGTGATTGGCGACATAGCCTGCCGCCGCGTCGGACATGGGAGAAACGCGGGCGTCCCTCGCCACGTGACTGACCGAATGCAACTGCCCCTCGCCCGCCAGCAACATGGCAAGCTGATCGGTGCAGAGGTTCATCGACACGACGCGGGCCGGGGCCCCGGTTTGCGCCTCGGTCTGCGCCGCCCCTGCCTCGGCGGTCATTACCGCCAGCGCAACCGCACCCAGCCGGGATATCAAGCCCGCGCCCGTCACCTCAGAACCGGCTCGACGCGCCGAAGAACACCGTGCGCCCCTGCGTGGCAAACCCGTCAAGCTCCTCGTAGCGCGCGTCGGTCAGGTTGTGGATGCCGGCGGTCAGCCGGACGGTGTCGGTTAGGTCGTGGCTCATGCGGAGATTGACCAGCGTGTAATCGGACAGTCTGACCTGCATCGCACCGAACGAGGGGGATGTGAAGTCGCTGTCGTGATTGCCCGCCACGTGGCGCAGGTCGAGGTTGAACCGCGTCCGGTCGTTCGGCAGCCGGTAGCCCAGCTGCAGAAGCGCCTCGTGCTCGGGCCGGCGCACCTCGACCGTGCCGTCGGGGTTCGAGGCATCCAGCCAGGTATAGCTCAGCCCGACGTCGAACCGGTCGGTCACCGCCAGGTCGGCCGACACCTCCACCCCTTTCCGGTCGCTCCTGCCGACCTGGTTGACCGGCGTCGACATCCCGGTGGCGGGGTCGAAGACCGAGGTGATCTCGTCGGTCAGCTCGTCGTCGAAATAGGTGACGTCAACGATCCCGCGCCCGTCGAGGAACTGCTGCTCGATCCCGATATCCCAGCCCTCGCTCTGCTCCGGCTGAAGGGTGGGGTTGCCTCGGAAATTGGCGAAGAAGCCGAACTGCTCGATCAGCGTGGGGTTCTGCACGCCCGTCCCATAGGAGGCGTGAATGCGCGTCACCTGGTTCGGAAGCGTGTAGGAGGCGCCGACCGCGTAGGTGGTGAAATCGTCGAACCTGTCGTTGTAATCCTGCCGGATGCTGCCCTGCACGTCGAACCCGTTGCCAAGGCTGCCCTGGTATTCGAGCACCAGCGCCGTCTGCTCGCGCGTCCGCTTGACCAGCTCGCCGGGGCCGAAGAACGCCTGGTTCCCCTTGTAGGTCAGGTATTCCCATTCGGCCGCGAAGGTGAGCGTGTGATCGGCGGTGTCCACGTCGTTGGAATCGAGCGCGACGGTGCCCTTGTAGCTCAGCTTGGCGCGGGTGCCAGTGTTGTCCTGGTTGCGGACACCGGCGCCGTCGCGGCCCTGCCGGTCGATATGGCCGAAGGACAGCTCGAGCCGGTTCTGCAACCGCCCGCCGAACGTTTCCAGCTCGGCGAAGACCGAGCCGAAGCTCTCCTGTACCTCGGCATTCGAGGCATCGTCGACCACCAGCCCGGCGCGGGTGGCCGCGCCGAAGACCGAACTGTCGGTGTCGGAGACCCGGTCGGTGTGGCGCAAGGTGCCGCCAAGCGTCAGCCGGTCATTGACGAAAAACCGCCCCGTCAGGTTGTAAGTGCGGTTCAGGTCGCCGTCGTCTTCGCCGCCGGGAGTGCCGGAGATGTCGAAGCCGCCGGTCTCGCGCCGGGCGGCCGAGAAGCTGATCTCGCCCCGTTCCGAGCGCTGGCGCACGGCCATCCGCCCTTCATATGTGCCGTCCGAGCCCACCTCGAACCCTACTTCGCCGCTGATGCCCGGCTCGGTCGGGCGCTTGGTGGTGATCGAGATCACCCCGCCGATGGCGTTCGACCCGTAAAGCGCCGATTGCGGCCCGCGGATCACTTCGATCCGCGCGATATCCGCGGCCAGCAGGCTGCCGAAATCGTACTCGCCAACATCAGGCGCCGCCACTTCGACCCCGTCGATCAGCACGAGCGTATGGTTGCCCTCATGCCCGCGCAGCCGTACCTGCGTGCGCCCGCCGAACCCGCCGGTGCGCGACACCGAAACGCCGGGCAGCGAGCGCAGCAGGTCGGCCACGTATGCCTCGCCGCTCTCCTCGATCTCCTCCTCGGTCAGCACCGTGGCGGCGCGCCCGTATTCCCGCGCCTCGACAGGTGTCAGGCCGCCGGAGATGACCAGCGTGCCCAGGTCATGGACCTGTTCGGCCTTGGCGGGCGTGGCGAATTGTATTGCAAGGATGGTGGTGGCCAGCAGGCCAGGACGCGCGTGGCGTTTCATGTCGGTCCCTCCGTATCGCACCGGCTTGGCAGTGCAATTCAACTTGGTTGGTCTCGGAGGATTGGCCCCCGCAGACGGTGAAACATCACCTCTACGGAAAGCTCCGTTGCCCATGCGCGCCCCGCGCCCGGACAGGGTGATCGCTGCGGCAGGTCTCCTGACTCGCGGGTCATCGCTAGGCCGGGTCTTCCCACCGCGCTTGCGCGCGGCAGTGACATGGTCCGGCTTCGCTCTCCGCCTACAGTTGCGGGGGCAGTCACGGAATTGGCGCCTGATGGCTGATCCTCACCGTGTTCCCTTTTCACCGGGCGGCGCACCGCCCGGACCGAAGCAGCGCTCTGGTAGCGCGGATCGCGGTGGGGGGAAAGGGGGAATCGTCGGGGCCGGCATGCCGCCCCGTACGACCTTGAACCGCCCCGGCACGGGCGGTAAGGTGCGGCGCAATTGGTGACGACTAGGCATCTGGTTCATTCCCGAAACCCCGCTGCACCTTTCCGACCGCGATGGCGTCATCCGCCACCGACCCGAAAAACCACAGCGCTGCCGATTGTCCGGATGCCATGACCCGCCCTTCCCCAACCCGTGCCCGCGCCGCATCGGCCCGCACCCGGCGGCAGGTTCTGACCGCGGCCGGCTGTGCCCTGCTGGCGGCGCCCTCCCTGCTGCGCGCGGCTGAGACGCTGCGTTTTGCCGGGCCCTGGGGCGAGGCGGTGCTCGACCGGCCCGCCCGGCGCGTCGTGTCGCTGGGCTATACCACGCAGGATCCGCTGCTGGCGCTCGGTGTGGTGCCGCTGGCGGTGCGCGAATGGTTCGGCGCGCGGCCCCATGCCGCCTGGCCCTGGGCCGAGGAGCGGCTGGGGGACGCCGCGCCGCGGGTGCTGACGGGCGAGGTCTCGATGGAGCTGGTGGCGGGCCTCGCGCCCGACCTGATCGTCGGCATCGGCTCAGGGATATCGCGTGCGGAATACGAGCTTCTGTCGCGGATCGCGCCCGTCCTGATGCAAGCGCCCGGCCAGCCCGCCTTCGGCACGCCGTGGCAGGAAGACACCCGGCGCATCGCCCGCGCCACGGGGCAGTCCGACCGGGCCGAACGCCTGATCACCGGGGTCGAGGCGCGTTTCGCCGCCGCGCGGGCCCGCCATCCCGGCTGGCAAGGCGCCACGGCCGTCGCGGCCTGGCAGAACGGCGGCCAGACCGGCGCCTTCATGCCCGGTGACAGCCGGGCGCAGTTCTTCGCGGGGCTGGGCTTCACCCTGCCCGCCAAGCTGCAGGAATTGGCGGCGGTCGACGGGTTCTACACCACGCTCTCGCCCGAGGACCTCTCGCCGCTCGATGCCGACCTGCTCGTCTGGATTTCCTCCTTCAGCGGCGCGAAGGCCATCGCCACCCTACCCATGCGCCGCACGCTTCAGGCGCATCTCGAAGGCCGTGAAGTCTTCGCCGACGAGGTGACCGCCGCCGCTCTCTCCTTCGGCAGCGTCCTCTCCCTGCCCTTCGCCCTCGACCGGCTCGAGGCCGAGATCACCGCCGCGCTCGATGGCGATCCGCAAACCGTCGTGCCCTCCGCCCGTGCCGCGGGGCTTCTGCCATGAGGCGGGCCGCCCTCCTCGCCCTTCTGCTGGCTCTGGCTGCCGCCCTGTCGCTGACCACCGGGCCGCGGGCGCTTGGCCTGTCCGATTTCCTCACAGCCCTCACCGCCTATGACCCTCATGACCCGGCGCATGTGACCCTGATGGCAATCCGCCTGCCCCGGCTGGTGGCGGGCCTGATTGCCGGGGCCGCGCTGGGGGTGGCGGGCACGGTGATGCAGACCCTCACCCGCAACCCGCTGGCCGATCCCGGCATCCTCGGCATCAACGCGGGCGCGGCCTTTGCCCTGCTGCTGGGCGCGGCGGTCTTCGGGCGCGCCGATCAGGCCGCCATCGCGCTCTTCGCCTTTCCCGGCGCGGCGCTGGCCTCGGTCGCGGTCTTCGCGCTTGGCGGCGGGCTGCGGGGCGATGCGGGGCCGGTGCGGCTGACGCTGGCGGGGGCGGCGCTGAACGCGCTCCTGCTCTCGATGGTCACGGCGATGGTGCTGGTGCGGCAGGAGTCGCTCGATATCCTGCGCTTCTGGGTGGCCGGGTCGCTGACCGAGGCGGTCTATCGCCCGGTCGCGGAGATGGCGCTGCTCGCCCTTGCGGGCGCGGCGCTGGCGCTGCTCATCGCGCCGCTGATCGAGGCGCTGTCGATGGGCGCCGACATGGCGCGCGGCCTGGGCACGCGGCCCGCGCGAGTACAGGCGGGCGGGCTTGTGGCGGTGACCCTGACCACCGGCGCGGCGGTGGCCATCGCCGGGCCGATCGCCTTTCTCGGGCTGATGGCGCCGCACCTCGCCCGGCCCCTCGCCAGCACCTCGCTCCGGATGCAGCTTGCCACATCGGCCGCGCTTGGTTCGCTGATCCTGACGCTGGCCGACGTGGCGGGCCGGGTCATCCTCGCGCCGGGCGAGGTGCGGGCGGGCATCATGGTGGCGCTCCTGGGCGGGCCGGTTTTCGTCTGGATCGCGCGGCGGCTGCGGCCGGGGGCGATGGCATGAGGGGGGCGATGTTGCTGGCCCTGTTGCTGGTGCTGGCCAGCGTGGCGGCCCTGTTGCACGGTCAGATCGACGCCGCGCCTTCGGTCCTCTGGCAGGGGCTGCTGACCGGCGACGGTCCCGGTGCGCTGATCCTCGACACGATCCGCGGGCCGCGCGTGGCGACAGCCCTGGGCGCAGGCGCGGTACTGGGCCTGTCGGGCACCATCTTCCAGACGCTGTTCCGTAACCCCTTGGCCGCGCCCGATCTTCTGGGCTTCAACGCCGGCGCGGGCCTTGCGATCATCGCCGGCATCGCCTTCGGCATCGCCCTGCCCGCACCGGTGCTGGCGGCCATCGGCGGACTGGCGGTGGCCGGGGTCGTGGGCGCGCTGGCCTGGCGCCGGGGCAGCGGCACGCCGGCGCTGACCATCATCCTCGTCGGCCTCGGCACCGGGTTCACCGCCACGGCGCTGGCCACCTTCCTGATGACGCTTCTGCCCGGCACCGCGGCGGCGGAGGCGCAGCGCTGGCTGACCGGGTCGCTCGCCGCCCGCAACTGGGGGCATGCGGCGCAGGTCTGGGGCTTTGGCATGGCCCTGACTCTATTGGCTTTTTCCCAGGCGCGGCCGCTGATGGCGATGGAGCTGGGGGGCGAGCTGGCGACCGGGCTTGGCGTCCGGGCGGAGCCGGCGCGGTGGCGGATTTCGGGCATTGCCGTGCTGCTGGCCGCGGCGGGGGTGGCGGTGGCGGGGCCGGTGCCCTTCGTGGCGCTGATGGCGGGGCCGTTCGGGGCGCGGATGTCCGGGGCGCGGAGCCCGGCGGCGCGGATGGCCGCGGGCGCGGCGACCGGGGCGCTGATCGTGGTGCTCGCGGACCTGCTGGCGCGGGCGGCGCTGCCCGGTCTGCAACTGCCCGTCGGCGTGGCGACGGGGCTGCTGGGCGCGCCCTACCTGCTGTGGCGCCTGTCGCGTGAAATGGACAAGGGGGACCTGTGATGCTGGAGGCAAGCAGCCTGACGCTGGCCTATGATGGAGCGCCCGTGATCGAGGCGCTCGACCTGTCGCTTCCGGGCAACAAGGTCACCGCGATCATCGGGCCGAACGGCTGCGGAAAATCCACACTTCTCAAGGCATTGGCGCGCATACTTCCAGTACATTCCGGCCGGGTCACGCTCGATGGCGAGGACATGGCGCAGCTGCCCCCGCGGGCGCTGGCACGGCGGCTGGCGATCCTGCCGCAGGCGCCGCGTGCGCCCGAGGGGATCCGCGTGGCCGACCTTGTGCGCCGGGGCCGTCTGCCGTGGCGCGGGCTGCTGAGCCCGTGGCGCGAGGAGGATCGGGCGGCTTGTGCCGAGGCGCTGGCGGCGGTTGGGATGACGGAGCTTGCCCATCGCGACCTGGCGGAGTTGTCGGGCGGGCAGCGGCAGCGGGCGTGGCTGGCGCTGGTGCTGGCGCAGGGCACGCCGTGGCTGCTGCTGGACGAACCCACGACCTATCTCGACCTCACCCACCAGATGGAGGTTCTGGGCCTGCTGCGACGGCTCAACCGGCAATCCGGGACGGCGGTGGTGAGCGTCCTGCACGATCTCAACCTGGCGGCGCGCTATTCGGATCACATTGTTTTGCTTGGAGAAAATGGCGTGACCGCCACCGGGACGCCGGATCACGTCCTCACGCCGGAGCACCTCGCCTCAGCCTTCGGGCTGCGGGCGCAGGTGATGCCCGACCCGGTAACCGGCACGCCGATGGTGGTGCCCCTCGATACCCCTGCAACGGAGGTTCCCGCATGACTGACACCCACCGCAGCACCGCCCGGTTCGACGGCGCCCCGCCCGAGGGCCTTCTGCAGCAGACGGCCGGCTACCTGCGCGCCTACGACCTGCCGATCGAGCTGGGCGATACCGCGCTTTCCGCAAGGTTTTCCGAGGCTTATGTGGAACTCTCAATGGACGGTGCCGGCTTCTCTCTCGACATCCGGGCGGGCAATTCGGCGCAGCTTCACCAGGCCCGCGAGGGCGTGCTGGTGGTGCTCGACCAGATCAGCCCGGAGGCCTGTGCGGGGCTGGAATGGACGGGGGAAGTGGCGCGGAATGTCAGGCCGCCGAATTTTCACCTTGGCACGGTGCTGGAGGTGCGGCGGGTGTCGCCGCATTTCCTAAGGGTGACAATGGGTTGCGAGGGGGTGTTACACCTTCTGACCGGGGGGATGCACTTCTCGCTCCTGCTGCCGCCGGGGCCGGAGCCGCGCTGGCCGGAGGTCAACGAGAAGGGCCGCACGGTCTGGCCCACGGGGGAAGAGGTGCTGCATCGGGCGGCCTATACTTTCGTGGAGCTGAACGCGGCGGAAAAGTGGTTCAGCTTCGATGTTTTCGAGCATGACGGCGGGCTGGCGACGGGCTGGGCGAGAGCCGCGCAGCCCGGTGATATCGTGGGCGTGATGGGGCCTGGCGGAGGCGATTTTCCAGAGGCCGATCATATGGTTATGGGCGGAGATGAAACCGCCCTTCCGGCGATCCGGCGGATCCTGGAACACGCGCCGAAGGCCCAGAGGGGCGAGGTTCTCATCGAGCTTGGCGACCCCGCCGACCGCTACCCGCTGACCGTGCCCGAGGGGATGCGGCTGACGTGGCTGACGCGGGGCGAGGATGCGCCGCTGAGGGCGTATATGCTGGCCGCGGAGCTGCCGGGGCCGGAGGAGAGCCGGTTCGTGTGGTTCGCGGCCGAGGCCGGGGAGGTGCGGGCCGCGCGGCAGTATTTCCGGGAGGAGGCCGGTCTGAAGCGGCAGGAGATGTACCTGTCGGCCTACTGGACGGCGTGAAAAGCGATTCGAAGGTTAACGCCGTTGTTTTGAAGGGATTTCGACGTCGGTATCACGTCGGTATTTCGTCGGTATCACGTCGGTTTTCCGGTCTGTGAGGCGGGGTGTTAATGCGGCGTCCCGGGCGCAACAGGCGAGATGTTGTGTCGGGCGCAACGGGGCGGATTGCCCCTACCCAGCCTATTCGGTGGCGCGGTCGCGGGCGCGCTGGATGAACTCTTCGGAGAAGAGCTTGTCGCGGCGCTGGCAGTCGGGCGGTTGCGGCCGCATGGCATATCGTCCGCCGAGTGCGCAGGCATAGGATTTGCGATCCTCCATGCCAATCGAGGCGTGGCCGTAATATCGCCCGCTCGACTCCCGCTCATGCAGAATGTCGAGATGGGTCCGGCCCCGGGAATCGCGGCGGTTCAGCAGGGCGGAAAACGCCTCCGGCCGCCCCTGCTCGAGGTAATGCCGGAAGACGGCCCGCATCCGTGCGTTGGCGTCGAGGAACCGGATCGACAGGTGGGTCAGAAGGCCCATCGGCTCGGTGTTCCACTTGGCCTGGTCCGGGGTGCAGGCGAAATCGGGTTGTTCGTACAGCGCCTCGACACCCAGTTGGGCATGGCACCGGCCGAGCCAGAAGCCGAAATCCTCGGCCGTCTCGAAAACGGGCAGCAGCGTGCAGAAGTTTTCCCGGAAGCCCCCCTCGCAGGTGACCCTTTCGAGCAGCTCGCGGGCCGAATACTCCTTGAGTGTCAGCGTCTCGGCCCGCGCGATCGGGGCGAGCCCCATGAACAGGGCGCAGACCCATACCATCATCCACCACGAACCGCCCGCCAAACGCATCCCCGAGACCCCCAAAACGATGTTCCCGCCTGCAGCCTATCGGACACGGTCGGGCAAAGGCAACCTGCCCAACCCCTTGCCAATGGGCGATAATTGCGGTTCGTTCGGCGATTGACGAAGGGGAAACGCGGGGGGAGCGGGCAATGGCCATCAAGAAACTCATGTCGCCGAAATCGGTGGACTATCCGATCACGGTGGCGGCGGTGGCGGTTGCGGCGGGGGAGACCATTGCGAAGGGCGACAGGCTCTATGACCTGACGACGGCCACGGGGCAGCAGATCCGCATCCGCTCGCCCCTGTCGGGGCGTCTGACCGGCCCGGTCCGAGGCGAAGGCACGGTGCTGGAGGCGCCGCAGATCCTGGCCTCGATCGACGACGATCCCGGGCCCGAGGAGATCTTTGCCGACGTGGCGGAGGAGCCGGACGACAGCGTGTCACCGAGGGAGGCGAGGCCCGCCGGGCGCGAGACGGCCACGGCCGGCACGGCGGAGGCGCACCCTGCCCGCCCGGCGGACCCGCCGCCGCGGGCGGGTCGCGGGTTGCTGAAGGCGGGGCTGGTGGTGCTGGGCTTTGCGCTGCCGCTTGTCACCACCTACGTGGCACTGCATGTCGCGCATTCGCCGCTGCCGCTCTGGATCGGTCTTTGCGCGATTGCCGCCGCGATCTTGGTGCCGCTTGTCGTCATGGCCTTTGTCCCGGTGGCCGCCGCCGCGACCGCGACCGCGTTTTCCGCCCTGCTGATTGCGCTGCCGCTGTCGGGGCTGTCCTATGTCATGCAGGTGCAGAAGCTGGTGGCGCTCGATTCCACCGCCGTGCACCGGATGCTCCTGCCGGTCGTGGGCGGGCGGTACCAGGTCGAGGATGGAACGCTTCTTGTGCTGGGGCGCCCGGTCGCGGGCAAGGAAACGCAGTTCCCGAAACGGCCCTCGCGGCTCAATGACAAGGCGCTGCTGATCCGGCAGACCTTTCTTTACACCGCCAAGGGCCGGGTGATCGACATGAACGCCCGGATGCGGGAAGACGGGCTGGTTCCGCCGGGGGGATGGGTCCACGGCAGGTGCGCGGCCACGGGGCCGAACCGCTTCATCGATCCCGACGATCCCTACCCCGCCGGCAATCTGCTGGTGACCGTCTCGCTGATCAGCACCGAGGAATGGGGCGAGCGCGCCCATGATGACAAGGACATGCGGCTTTTCTGGTTCGACGGGACCGGGGCGCTGATCGCGACCGAGGACCGGATCGGCCGGATGGCGAAGACGTGCGACTTCACGTCGACTTCGCTGTATGGGATCAACGTGCGGGACGGCGGGTGAAACGGTGAGGGGCGCGGCCCTTTTGGACCGCGCCCCTTTTCCGTAGTGTGAAACGTCTTCAGAACCGCGAGGTCACCGAGAAGTTGAACTCGCGCCCCGAGCCGTAGGAGCAGACATAGACCGTCTGGCAGCCGGTGACGTAGCGCTCGTCGGCGACGTTGGTGACCGACAGGTTGGCCTCGAGCCCGTTCTGGAAGGCGTAGCTGGCGTAGAGGTCGTAGATGGTCGAGTCGGGGACCGTCAGCGTGTTGGCCGCATCGGCGAAGCTTTCGCCGCGATGGCGGATGCCGGCGCCCAGTTCGAGGCCCTGAAGCGCGCCGGTGAAGGCGTAGGTGCCGAGCAGCGACAGCTCGGTTTCCGGGATGAGCGTGGGCGTCGTGCCGATCAGCGCGGCGTTGCTGTCGCGGCGCACCTCGGCGTCGAGCCAGGTGGCCGCCGCCTGCAGGTAGAAGCCGTTGCCGAAATCGTATTCGCCTTCCAGTTCCACCCCGCGCGAGCGCACTTCGCCCAGCTGGCTGAAGACCGGGAAGACGCCGACGACCACGTTCTCGCGGTTGATCTCGAAGGCCGAGCCGGTGAGCGAGAAATTCCCGCCCTCGGGCGCCCATTTGAAGCCGATCTCGACCTGGTCGCCGGTTTCCGGCTTGGTCACGCCGTTGGCGGGCGAGGTGATGAGCGGGTTGAAGAAGGTGGAATAGGAGAGATAGGGCGTGAAACCCGAGGCCGTTTCATAGGCCAGCGCCGCGCGCCAGGAGGTTTCGCTGTCGTCGCGGCTGAAGGCGCCGGTGCCGTCCTGGCTGGTCTTGACGACATCGTGGCGCAGGTTGAGCGTGGCGATCCAGCCGCTGCCCCAGCGCATCTGGTCCTGGAAGTAGAGGCCGACCTGGCGCTGTTTCGTCGTGGCGTCCTGGTAGGGGGCGCCCAGCACCGGGGTGCCCGGCGGCGTGGGGCCGACCACCTGGTTGGAGCCGAAGCCCGAGGCCTGAACCTCGTCGATCTCGTAATAGCGCGCGTCGAGGCCGAAGAGCAGGTCATGCTCGACCGCGCCGGTCGAGACGGTGCCGTAATAGCGCAGGTCGGTCTGGGCGGTGGCCACTTGCGTGTCATGCTCGAAGGCGATGAGGCTGAGCGTGCCCTGCGGGTCGGTCGGCGTGGGCGAGAAGCCGGCATAGCCGAACGGGTAGTAGTAGCGCTCGTGCACGTCGGCATAGCCGAGGCGGCCGATGCCGGTGAAGGTGAAGCCGTTGGAGAACTCGTGCTCGACGATGGCCGAGACGGAGGCCTGCCGGCGCTCGTACTTGTCCCAGTTCGGGTCGGAGAAGTTGGCGTCGGGGTCGATATAGCCGAACTGCGCGGTCGGCGCGACGGTGCCCCAATAGGGCAGGAAGGTGCTGCCGTTGTGCTTTTCGTCCGCGACGTGGATGTTGGCGAGCAGCGTGACCTCGGTGCCGCCGTCGGTGGTGAAGCGGTAGGAGGGCGCGAAGGTGCCGCGCAGGCCCTCGTTGAGCGCGTCGTAGGTGTCGCCGCCTTCGATCCGCCCGGTCAGGCGGTAGGAGCGGCTGTCGCCGAGATCGTCGCCGTAGTCGAATTCGAGATAGGCGCCGGTCGCGTCGTTGGCGCCGAGGGTGAATTCGCGGATCCGCCCGCCGGGGCGTTTCGAGACGTAGTTGACGATGCCGCCCGGGTTCGACCCGCCATAGAGCGCCGAGGAGGGCCCGCGCAGCACCTCGATCCGCTCGATCGTGTAGGGGTCGATGAAGAAGGAGCCGAAGGCGAAGGAAAGGTTCTGGGCGTTGTCGAGGTAGATGCCGGTCTGGTCGGCCTGGAAGCCGCGGATGCGGAGCCAGTCGTAATCGTTGTCGTCGCCGAACACGTCGGAGGTGACGCCGGCGGTGTAGCGCAGGGCTTCGCTGACGCGGTTGGCGCCGAAGCGTTCGATCTTCTCGCGGCCGAGGACCGAGACGGATTGCGGCACCTCGCTGACGGTGACGGGGGCCTTGGTGCCGGTCACGGTGGGCGGGTTGGTGTCGGCGCCGACGGGGCCTGTCGCGTCTTCCTGGTTGCGCAGGGTGAGCGTGCCGAGGTCGAAATTCTCGTCCTCCGCCTGGGCATGGGCCATGGTGGCGGTGGTGAGCAGCAGAAGCCCGAGCGCGCCCAGTCGGGCGGCTCCGCGGGCGCGGGTGGTGGTGTTGGCCATGTCGGCGTCCCTCTGAAAGTCATTTCGCGGCTGGCCCGACCGGAAAGGAGGGTCTGACAGCTGGCGATCCGAGTTCCTGATAAAAACTATCGGGAAGGGTTGTCTTGAACAATCGGACCATTCGGCCCCGCCGCCTGTTCCCGCGCCCAATGGGCGGGCGCGGCGCCGGTTTCCGCCCGGAAACTGCGCGAGAAATGGGCCTGGTCGGCGAAGCCCGTCACCTGGGCCACCTCGGCGCAGGGCACGCCGTGGACCAGCAGGCGTTTCGCATAGCCCAGCTTCAGCCCCAGCACCCAGCGATAGGGCGATTGCCCGGTGGCGCGGCGGAAGGTGCGGTTGAAATGGGTGCGCGAGAGGCCGGCGGCGCGGGCGAGATCGTCGATGGCGATGCGGTGGGCCATGCGGTCGAGCACGTGGGCGCGGAGCGTGTCGAGCCATGTCTCGCCGTGCCCGAGCTGGCCGGCGCGGCCGAGGTGGAACATCTCGGTCACCGCCGCGCGGGCCAGCGCTTCGCCGCGCGGGCCCGAGGGTTTCGCCGCCGTGCATTCGTCGCGCAGGAGGCCCGCCAGCGGCGCCAGCGGGCCGAGCTCGGGCAGGATCACCGGGCGGTCGAGCGGCGTGCAGGGCTCGGTCAGTTCCCGAAGGCGGGCGAGCGGCAGGTGGATGTCGACATGGCGCAGCTCTCCGGCCTCCGGCAGCGTGCCCCAGATTTCCAGCCCGGCGGGAATGTAACAGCCCGCCGCCGGTTCCGCCGCCCCGCCGCGGGCGCGGGAGAGCGACAGGCGGCGGTCGTCGAGGATCAGCACGAAACGGGGGTGGAGCGAGGCATAGCGCCCCCCTGCCCCGGCCCGGCCCCGCACGCGCCAGTAATCCACGACCATCCGGTCGAGCGACAGGCTTTTCAGCTCGCCCAGCGGCTGGAAGCCCTGAACGGCGGCGTACATCCTGGGGTGAAAACTCATGCGCCTCGCCTCTGCATCCGGGATGGCTGGGCGAAATCGCTGGCTGGGGGCTGTTGTACCGCGTGGCGGGCGGGTGTCAACCAAAGGGGCCGATCCTACAAGCGGCGGGGATTGCCCATTTTCCGTTCAGCGATTATCACCCCGCTCAGCCAGCCGGCCCGCGCCAGACGCGGACGCCAGCCAAATCACGACCCAACAGCGCGGGCGACCGACGGATGCTCAGACATTTCCTGTCCTACTACCGCCCGTGGCGGGGTCTGTTCCTGCTGGATTTCGGCTGTGCCATCGCCTCCGGCCTGCTGGAGCTGGCCTTTCCCATCGCCATCAAGTTCTACATTGACCGGCTGTTGCCGAGCGGCGACCTGCCGCTGATCATCCTGGCGGCGGCCGGGCTGCTGGTGGTGTACCTGTTCAATGCCGGGCTGATGGCGGTGGTGACCTATTGGGGCCACATGCTGGGCATCAATATCGAGACGGAGATGCGGCGCAAGGCGTTCGACCAGTTGCAGCGCCTGTCCTTCGCCTTCTTCGACCGGCAGCGCACCGGCACGCTGGTGGCGCGGGTGACGCGGGATCTGGAGGAGATCGGCGAGGTGGCGCATCACGGGCCCGAGGATTTGTTCGTGGCGCTGATGACCTTCGTCGGTGCCTTCATCCTGATGGTGTTCATCAATGTCGAGCTGGGGCTGATCACGGCGGTGATCTTCCCGGCGGTGGTGGTGCTGGTGGCGGTCTATGGCCGCAGGCTGACACAGACATGGCAGCAGATCTACCGCAGCGTGGCGAATTTCAACGTGCGGCTCGAGGAAAACGTGGGCGGCATCCGGGTGGTGCAGTCCTTCGCCAACGAGGCGCATGAAAAGGACCTGTTCGCGCAGGACAACGCCAATTACCGGCGCACCAAGCTCGATGCCTACCGGCTGATGGCGGCCTCGACCACGCTGAACTACATGGGGATGCGGCTGGTGCAGGTGGCGATCCTGGTGGCCGGCGCGCTGTTCGTGGCGCGGGGCAGCCTGTCGATCGGCGGTTTCGTGGCGTTCCTGCTGCTGGTGGGCGTGTTCTTCCGCCCGCTCGACAAGATCGCGGCGGTGATGGAGCTGTATCCGCGCGGGCTGGCCGGGTTCAAACGCTACCGCGAGCTGATGGCGCTGGAGCCCGACGTGGCCGAGAAGCCCGGCGCGCAGGAGGCCCCGGCCTTTCGCGGCGACATCACGCTTGAGAACGTCTCGTTCAGCTATGACCCGGCGATGCCGGTGCTGGAGGATATCTCGATTTCCGTGAAAGCGGGCGAGACGGTTGCCATCATCGGCCAGTCGGGTGCGGGCAAGTCGACGCTGGTGTCGCTGGTGCCGCGTTTCTACGACCCGCAGGGCGGGCGCATCCTGATCGACGGGGTGGATATCCGAGAGTTCACCCTGACCAGCCTGCGCCGCCAGATCGGCGTGGTCAGCCAGGACGTGTTCCTGTTCGGCGGCACCCTGCGGGAAAACGTGGCCTATGGCCGGCTGGGCGCGAGCGAGGAGGAGATTCTCGAAGCGCTGGCGCAGGCGCAGTTGAGCGAGCTGGTGGCGAACCTGCCACAGGGGCTCGATACCGTGGTGGGCGAGCGCGGCGTGGCGCTGTCGGGCGGGCAGAAGCAGCGGGTGGCGATTGCGCGGACCTTCCTGAAGGACCCGCCGATCCTGATCCTCGACGAGGCCACGTCGGCGCTGGATCTCGAGACGGAGAAGCGCATCCAGAAAGCGCTGAACCGGCTGTCGGAGGGGCGCACCTCGCTGGTGATCGCGCACCGGCCGCAGACGATCAGCGATGCCGACCGGGTGCTGCGGGTCGAGGGCGGCCAGCTCGTCGCGGCCTGACCGCCCCTGGAAAGCCTAGGCCGCCATGTAAAGCGACTTGGCGTTCACGAACTCCTTCATGCCGAAGCCGCCATGCTCGCGGCCATAGCCGGAATCCTTGACGCCGCCGAAGGGCATGTTGGGCAGGGCCACGTTGTACTTGTTGATGCAGACCATGCCGGTGTCGAAATGCTGCGCCGCCAGCTTGCGGGCGCGCTCGGTGTCCTTCGAGAAGATGCCGCCGCCCAGGCCATAGCGGCTGTCATTGGCGATGCGCATGGCGTCCTCGTCATCCTTCGCCCTGATGATCGAGGCGACGGGGCCGAAGAGCTCGTCGTCGTAAGCGGGCTGGCCCGGTTGCACGTCGACCAGCACGGTGGCGGGGTAATAGGCCCCTTTGCCCGCCGGCACCTCGCCGCCGCAGAGGACGCGGGCGCCTTTCGCCACGCTCTCCTCTACCTGCTCGGCCAGGGTGTCGCGCAGCTCGGTCCGCGCCATCGGGCCGAGCTTGGTGTTCTCGTCCGTGGGGGCGCCGGTCTCGATGGCCTTCATCTGCTCGGTGAAACGCTCGACGAAGGCGTCGTAGTTCTTCTCGGTCACGATGAAGCGCTTGGCGGCGACGCAGGTCTCGCCGTTGTTGTAGATGCGGCCCGCCACGCAGGTCTTCACCGCGAGGTCGAGATCGGCATCGTCGAGCACGATATAGGCGTCGTTCGAGCCCAGCTCCAGCACCGTCTTCTTGAGGTGTTTCGCGGCCTGCTCGGCCACGATCCGCCCGGCGCTGTCGCTGCCCGTCAGGGTGACGCCGCGCACATGGGGGTGGGCGATGACCTTGTCCGACTGGTCATGGTCGATCAGCAGGATGGTGAAGAGATGCTCGGGCAGGCCCGCCTGTTTCATCACGTCGCGCAGGAACAGGCCGCTGCCGGTGCAGGTCTCGGCATGTTTCAGCATCACGCCATTGCCCGCCATCAGGTTGGCGACGGCATAGCGGATGGCCTGGTAGCAGGGGAAGTTCCACGGCTGGATGCCGTAGATCACGCCGACCGGCGCATAGGTCACGACGCCGGTGCCGCCGGGGATGTCGCGCTCCTCGTCGGCCAGCTCCCTGGGGCCGTTCTCGGCGGTGTAGTCGCAGATCGCGGCGCAGAGCTCGACCTCCTCGCGGCTGTCGTTGATCAGCTTGCCGACCTCGCGGGTCATGAGCTGGGCGAAGTCTTCCTTGTTGTCGCGCAGGGCCTGGCCGATGGCCTTGATCACATTGGCCCGCTTTTCGAGCGGGACCAGTTTCCACTTTTCGAAAGCGCCATGGCAGAGGTCGATGGCGGCGCGCATCTCCTCGTCGCTCATGGTGGTGTAGGTGTCGATCGTCTCGTCCGTGGCGGGGTTGATCGTTTTCAGCGTGCTCGTCATGGGATCCTCCAGTCGCATCCGTGGGGGGCTTCCGGAGGCAACGCATGGGGCGGCTTATGTTTCCATCACGTCTGCATGACCCCGCGTCGGGCGCGCGCGTCAGACACCCCGGCGCATGCGGCTGGGGTCGTCATAGCCCGCGGGCACGAAGTGCCACTCGTGATCGTCGAGCCTGAGGATGATCCAGCAGATCGGCCCGGTATCGGTGTCCTCGTAGGTCACCAGCATCACCGGCCCGGCGCCCCCGGCCCCGTCGCAGGTCGGGGCGAGCGTGAAGGCCGCGTTGGCGACCACGATGCCGAGGTAGCGGTCCTCGATCCGGTCCTCGCGTATGATGGTGGTGAGGGCGTCGTCCTCGAGGTCATGCCAGACGCCCTGCAACGAGCGCGAGACCGCCTGCAGGTCGATCCCCTCCGCCGCCGGTTCGGGCTCGGGCGCGGGCGCTTGCCCCGCCACCGGCGCCGGCGCCGCCGGCCCGGTGATCCGCACGGTCGCTTCACCCGTCTGGCCCACGACGATCTCGCTGAACCGTTCGCGGGCATGGCCGCGCGCCTCGCATTCGGTGTCGCCGACGATGGTGAAGGCGGTCTCGCTGGTGCAGAAGTAGAAATCGCCGGCCGGGAAATCCTCCTCCCCCGTGGAGCCTCGCCAGTAGTAATGCGTCAGCGGCAGCGGCCCCGGCACCACGGTGGCGCAGTCGCCCGCCGTCACCTCCCACCAGCCTTCCGAGGTCCAGTCCTTGGCGCCCTTGTAGCCGATGGCCACCACGGCCCGCCCGGCCGTGTCGTTGCAGAAACTCAGGTCGGCCCGGGCCGGTACGGCGGCCCACAGAACGGCACAACAGGCGATCAGAAATAGGCGCATGACAATCCCCCCTAAGAAAATCCCTGCGCGCAAACCTAGCACAGTTTCACGCGCCGAGAGCGCCAATTCGCGCCGGGTAGCGGGGTGCGCACCCTGCCCTTTCATCTTTCCAAAAATACTCAAATCCCTTGCCCGCCCCGCGCGCCGCCCGAGGGGATCAGTAATTCCCCGCCACGTACTTGGCGATGGCCGCCCCGCGCGAGTTCACGTCGAGTTTCTGGTAGATCGCCTTGAGGTAATACTTGACCGTGTTCTCGGACAGGCCCAGCCGGGCGGAGATCTGGAAATTGGTCAGCCCGTCGACCAGCAGCGCCAGGATTTCGTGCTCGCGCCGCGACAGGCTGTCGGCGTTTTCCGAGGTCAGGCGGCGCAGGATGTCGGTGGGGACGATGGAATGCCCCTCGACCAGCTTGCCGAGGATGCGCGGCAGGCTGGTCAGGATCTGGCCCATCATGCAGACCGAGTTGGCGCCCGACTTGATCGCCGTGCGGATGAAGGCGAACTCGGTATCCTCGGCCACCACCACGATCATCACCTGCGGGTAGGATTTGCGCACCGTGTCCAGCACCGAGGTCAGGTCGCCATCCGACAGGCGCACGCCGAGGATCAGGATTGCCGGGCCTTCGGTCTTCGACAGGAGCTGCTTGAGCCCGGCCTTGTCGGTGGCGAAGGGCCCCAGCCGCACCTCGGGGATCTGCGCGACGAGCGAGCCGATGCCCTGGCAGACGATGAGCTGCCGGTCGGCGACGATCACCTGGGGGCGCTCTGCCATGGTGTCAGCGGTCATTTCGGCCTGGTCCTGCACGTGTGTCATCGGTCGAGCATACACCATACCGGCCCGTGCCGGAGCGAATGGTTTGCGACACTTCGACGCCGGAAACCGATGAAATCAAACGAAAAATCGGTATGCAAGCGCATGCCGTCGTGTTCCGTCGCATGCCTTCACCCGAAAGGGTGGGCCGCGCCTACCCGTTCGGTGGCGCCCCTCCGCCACCGGCCTGCACGGGGTATCCCCTTGGGCGTTACCGGGGCGGGCGCGAGCGTCGATACATGGGCCAATCGAGACGAGGAGACCATCCCATGAACGGCTACCAGCACCTTTTCATTCCCGGCCCCACCAACGTGCCCGAGCCCGTGCGCCAGGCGATGAACCTGCCCATGGAAGACATGCGCGCCCCCGATTTCCCCGGCTTCGTCAGCGGGCTGCTGGCGGACCTGAAGAAGGTCTACCGGATGCAGGGCGGCCGGGTGTTCGTGTTCCCGTCGTCCGGAACGGGCGCGTGGGAAAGCGCCATCCAGAACACGCTGCGCCCGGGCGACAAGGTTCTGATGTCGCGCTTCGGCCAGTTCTCGCTTCTGTGGGTGGACATGGCCGAGCGGCTGGGCCTCGACGTGGAGCTGTGCGAGGTCGAGTGGGGCAAGGGCGTGCCGGTGGAAGACTATGCGCGTATTCTCGAGGCCGACAAGGGTCACGAGATCAAGGCGGTCTTCGCCACCCAGAACGAGACGGCGACGGGCGTGACCTCCGACATCGAAGGCGTGCGCCGCGCGCTCGATGCCTGTGGTCACCCGGCGATGCTCTATGTCGACGGGGTCAGCTCCATCGCGTCGATCGAGTTCGAGATGGAGAAATGGGGCGTCGACCTGGCCGTCTCGGGCTCGCAGAAAGGGTTCATGCTGCCCGCCGGGCTGGGCATCCTCGGCGTCTCGGACAAGGCGCTGGCGGCCAACCGGGCGCTGGCGGGCGACGGCATGGCGCGGTGCTATTTCAGCTTCGAGGACATGATCAAGCTGAACGATACCGGCTATTTCCCCTACACGCCCGCGACCCAGCTTCTGCGGGGCCTGCGCTGTTCCCTGGATATGCTGCTCGAGGCCGGGATGGAAAGCGTCTGGGCGCGGCATCACCGGCTGGCCGGCGGCGTGCGCGCCGCCGTGGCGGCGTGGGACGGGTGCGAACTGGTGGCGGCCGGGCCGGAATGGCATTCCGACACGGTGTCGGCGATCTACGCGCCCGAGGGCGTCGATGCGCGCGACGTGATCTCCGGCGCCTATTACAAGTACCAGACGTCGCTCGGTACCGGGCTCAACAAGCTGATGGGCCGCGCGTTCCGCATCGGGCATTTGGGTTCGCTGAACCCGGTGATGCTCTGCGGGGCGATCTCGGCCGCCGAGATGGCGCTGGTGGATGCGGGCGCGCAGATCGTGCCGGGTTCGGGCGTGGCCGCCGCGCAGGCGCATTTCCGCGAGACCACCCCGGCGGCGGTGACCGCCACCGCGAAAGCGGCCTGATCGATGGGAGAGCGGAAGATTCTCGTCACCCGCGCCTGGCCGAAGGCGGCGGAGGAAAGGCTGGTGTCGGAAGGGCTGGGCACCGTCACCCTGCGCCACCCCGACACGGCCTTGAGCCGCGAGGAATGGATGGCGGCGGCGGAAAGCTACGACGCCATCCTGCCCACCGTGTCGGACCGGATCCCGCCGGAGTTCTACGTGGCCGCAAAGGGCAAGGTTCGGGTGATGGCCAATTACGGCGTGGGGTTCAACCATATCGACATCGGTGCCGCGCGTGAGAACGGCATCGCGGTGACCAACACGCCCGACGTGCTGACCGACTGCACCGCCGACCTGGCCATGGGACTGCTGCTCGCCGCCGCCCGCCGCATCGGCGAGGGCGAGCGCGAGACGCGGGCCGGCGGATGGGAGGGCTGGCGGCCCACCCACATGATCGGCAAGAAGGTCTCGGGCGCGACGCTCGGGATCGTCGGCTTCGGCCGGATCGGCCAGGCGATGGCGCGGCGGGCCCATGGCGGGTTCGGCATGCGCGTGGTGTTCCAGGATGCCTGGGACGTGCCGGCGGAGATCAGGGCGGCGAACGGCCAGGCGGAACAGCTCGGCTCGATTGCCGAGGTGGCGGCGGAGGCGGATTTCCTGTCGCTCCACTGTCCCGGCGGGGCGGAGACGTTCAAGCTGATCAATGCAGACGTGTTCGACGCGCTCAAACCGGGGGCGATCCTGGTGAACACGGCCCGCGGCGACGTGGTGGACGAGGACGCGCTGTTCGCGGCGCTCGCGTCAGGGAAGCTGGCGGCGGCGGGGCTCGACGTCTACATGGGCGAGCCGGCGCTGGATGCGCGGTTCCTCGGCCTTGAGAACATCGTGCTGGCGCCGCACCTGGGCAGCGCCACCGAGGCCACCCGCGCCGCGATGGGGCACCGGGCGATCGACAATCTCAAGGCCTTCCTGGCGGGTGAGACGCCGGGGGATCTGGTGACGTAAACCGGACATTAACCACGGATGGGGAAGGATCGGGGCATGAGTGTGCATGGTCCGATCACGCCCGAGCAATGGCTGGGCAAGCTGTTCTCCTCGCGCGCGGCGCGAGAGGGGCGCGTCATCCGCCGGCAATTGCGCGACATCGACCGCTATATCGGCCGCAACCGGTTCGAGGCCGAACTGGCCCGGCGCGGATATCACGCGGTCGAGAATGCCGGCCAGATGGTCATCTTCTGCAACCAGGAACCGATCCGCGTGATCCTGTAGGTCCTTTCCGCGCGGAAAGGACCCTCGGGAAATGCGCATTTCCCGAGCCCGGAATTTGCGCAAATTCCGGGCTTTCACCGGGCGCCGCGACTCGGGCGGCCTGTCCGAAGGCCCGGCCCTGATCGCAGCACAAGTTTCCGATCGTAAACCCCTGTAATCCATCCACTTCTCTGCGCCGCAGCGAGTGCATCCCACCGCATCCCGCAGGCCCCGATCCGGGTAGGCCCGCCCTACCCGTTCGTCGCCCGCCCCCCTTCCCCGTGCCGCCATTCTTACCCGCAGGGAAGTGTCGCCGCCGCCGCTTACGGGCGACAACCAAAGGCAACGGACACCCCGTCCGCCCGAGGAAAGGACACCCCGATGAGCTACACCATCCACCCGCTCAAGAAGCAGCGCCTGCAACGGTCGGAACTGGCCGTACCGGGCTCGAACCCGTCGATGATCGACAAGGCGGCAGAGTCGGAGGTCGACTACATCTTCCTCGACCTCGAGGATGCGGTGGCGCCCCCCGACAAGGTGCAGGCCCGCGCCAACATCATCCAGGCGCTGAACGACATCGACTGGAAGGCCAAGGGCAAGACCATGTCGATCCGGATCAACGGGCTCGACACCCATTACATGTACCGCGACGTGGTCGAGATCGTCGAACAGGCGGGCCAGCACCTCGATACCGTGCTGGTGCCCAAGGTGGGCGTTCCGGCCGACCTTTACACGGTCGAGACCCTGCTGAGCCAGATCGAGGAGGCGAAAGGCTTCACCCACAAGATCGGCCTCGAGGCGCTGATCGAGACCTCGCTCGGCATGGCCAACGTGGAAGCCATCGCCGCCGCCCCCGGCCGGCTGGAGGCGATGCATTTCGGCGTGGCCGATTATGCCGCCTCGACCCGCGCCCGCACCGTGGTGATCGGCGGGCTGAACCCCGACTACCCCGGCGACCAGTGGCATTTCGCCCTGTCGCGGATGACCGTGGCCTGCCGCGCCTATGGCCTGCGCGCCATCGACGGGCCGTTCGGCGATTTCTCGGACCCGGAGGCCTATATCGCCTCGGCGAAACGCGCCGCAGCGCTGGGGATCGAGGGCAAATGGGCCATCCACCCCAGCCAGGTGAAGCTTGCCAACGACGTCTTCTCGCCCCCCGAGGGCGAGGTCACCAAGGCCCGCCGCATCATCGAGGAGCTGAAAAAGGCCGCCGAACAGGGCAAGGGCGCCGCCGCGCTTGACGGCAAAATGATCGACGCCGCCAGCGAGCGGATGGCCAACAACGTCATCACCGTCGCCGACGCCATCGCGGCCAAGGGATAACAAGGAGGTCACCCCATGGACATTCACGAATACCAGGCCAAGGAGATGCTGCGCCGCTTCGGTGTCAGCACGCCCCGCGGCGGCATCGCCTATTCGCCGGAGCAGGCCGTTTACCGCTGCTCGGAGCTTTCCGGCGACAAGTGGGTCGTCAAGGCGCAGATCCATTCCGGCGCCCGTGGGAAAGCGGGCGGCGTGCGCATCTGCGCGAGCGAGGAGGAGGTGGCCGAGGCCGCGCAGTGGATGCTGGGCCGCCGCCTTGTCACCCACCAGACCGGGCCGCAGGGCAAGCTGGTGAACCGGCTTTATGTCGAGGAGGCCACCAACATCGCGCAGGAGATCTACCTGGGCTTCGTGATGGACCGCAAGCTCGAGCGCGTGGTCGTCGTGGCCTCGGCGCAGGGCGGGATGGAGATCGAGGAGATTTCCGCCAACGAGCCCGACTCGATCATCCGCAGCGTGGTCGACCCCGCCGTCGGCATGCAGAACTTCCAGGCGCGCGAGATCGCCTTCCAGCTGGGGCTCGACCCGGCGCTGATCCCCGCGGCCGTGAAAACCATCATCGGCTGCTACCGCCTGATGAGCGAGACCGATGCCAACATGGTCGAGATCAACCCGCTGGTCGTCACCTCGGCCAACGAGATCGTGGCGCTGGATGCCAAGCTCGCCTTCGACGACAACGCGCTCTTCCGCCACCCGGATATCTCGGAGCTGCGCGACAAGAGCCAGGAAGACCCGCGCGAGACCTATGCCGGCGACCGGGGGTTGAACTATATCGGGCTCGACGGCCGGATCGGCTGTATCGTCAACGGCGCCGGCCTCGCCATGGCGACGCTCGACATGATCAAGATGGCGGGCGGCGAGCCGGCCAACTTCCTCGACGTGGGCGGCGGAGCCTCGCCCGAGCGGGTCCTCATGTCCTTCAAGGCCGTGCTCAACGACCGCAATGTCGAGGGCATCCTCGTCAACATCTTCGCCGGCATCAACCGCTGCGACTGGATCGCCGAGGGGGTGATCCGCGCGGTGAAGGAACTCGAGCTCGACATGCCGCTCGTCGTGCGGCTCTCGGGCACCAATGTCGAGGAAGGCCGCAAGCTCCTGGCCGACAGCGGCCTCAACATCACCACCGCCAGCACCCTGGCCGAGGCGGCCGAGAAGGTCGTCGGCGCCTGGAAGGCGGCCCATATGAAGGAGGCCTCGTGATGGCCATTCTGATCGACAGCACCACCCGCGTTCTCGTCACCGGCATCACCGGGCGGATCGGCAGCTTCCACGCGCAGGACATGATCCGGCACGGCACCAATGTCGTGGGCGGCGTGACCCCGGGCAAGGGCGGCACCAAGCATCTCGACCTGCCGGTCTTCAACACGGTCAAGGGCGCGGTGGCCGAAACCGGCGCCGACCTGGTGGTCAGCTTCGTGCCGCCGCCCTTTGCCGCGGATTCGATCATGGAAGCGGCGGATGCGGGCATCAAGACCTGCGTCTGCATCGCCGACGGCATCCCGGCGCAGGACATGATCCAGGTGAAACGCTACATGCGCCGCTACAAGGAAGACCGGCGGATGCGCCTGATCGGGCCGAACTGCGCGGGGATCATCACGCCGGGCCAGGCCTTTGCCGGGCTGATGCCGCCCTCGATCTACAAGCCGGGGCGCGTGGGCATCGTCGGGCGCTCGGGCACGCTGGGCTACGAGGCGGCGAGCCAGATGTCCGACCGGGGCATCGGCGTCTCCTCCTCGATCGGGATCGGCGGCGATCCGATCAACGGGTCGAGCTTCAAGGACATCCTCGAACTCTTTGAAAACGATCCGGAAACCGATGCCGTGGTCCTCGTGGGCGAGATCGGCGGCCCGCAGGAGGCAGAGGCCGCGGAATACATCCGCGACCACATGACCAAGCCGGTCGCCGCCTATATCGCCGGGCTCTCGGCGCCCAAGGGGCGGCGCATGGGCCATGCCGGCGCCATCGTCTCGGCCTTCGGCGAATCGGCGCAGGAGAAAGTCGACATCCTCAAGGAAGCGGGCGTGACGATTGTCCCGACGCCCTCCTCCTTCGGCGAGGTTGTCGAGAAGATGGTCGCCTGACCCTTCCCTCCCTCAACAGGCACCATTCCGGCCCCGGCGCACATTCCCCGCGCCGGGGCCGCTTTACATGAGGAAAGGCGCTCAACGCCCTGTTTCTTCTGGCTGAAAATATCCCGGGGGAGCGTTGAAATCCCGCAGGATTTCAACGTAGGGGGCTGGCCCCCAATTCACCCCGGATAAAGGGCGCAGAACTTGTCGGCGAGGTAGCTCATCAGCGGCCCCGCCGACGGCTCCTCCCCGCCGCAGGCGCGGGTGATCACCTCGCGCGGGCGATAGCGCCCGCCATGGCGCTGCACGTTCTCGTGCAGCCAGCGGGTGGCCGGCCCCGGATCGCCGCGCTGGAGATGGGCGTCGATATCCGGCACCGCCCCCCGCAGTGCCTTGTAGAGGCAACCGGCATAGACATTGCCGAGGCTGTAGGTCGGGAAATAGCCGAAGAGCCCCACCGACCAGTGCACGTCCTGCAGCACGCCGTTGGCGGCGCGGTCCACCTTGTAGCCGAAATCCGTCTCGAACCGGTCGTTCCACGCCGCCTCGAGATCGCGCACCGCAAGGTCGCCCGAGACCAGCGCCTTCTCGAGATCGAAGCGCAGCATGATATGCAGGTTGTACTGCACCTCGTCCGCCTCCGTCCGGATATAGCCGCGATGGACGCGGTTGACGGCGCGGTAGAATTCCGCCTCGTCCGCCACGCCGATATCGCCGAAGCGTTCCCGCATCTCGCCGAAAAGCCAGTGGCAGAAGGCGGGCGAGCGGCCGAGCTGGTTCTCGTAGATCCGGCTCTGGCTTTCATGCACGCCCATCGACACGCCCTGGCCCAGCGGGGTCAGGCGAAGGGCCGGGTCGACGCCCTGCTCGTAACAGGCATGCCCGGTCTCGTGGATGGTGGAATAGATGCAGTTGAACGGGTCGTCCGCCGCCGTCCGGGTGGTGATCCGCACGTCGTCGCCGGATCCGGAGGAGAACGGGTGCACCGCAAGGTCGAGCCGCCCGCGCGTGCCGTCATAGCCGAACCGCGCGGCCAGCTCGCGGGCGAAGGCCAGCTGCGCCTCCGCCGGGAAATCGCCGCTGACGCCTTCCGCTGCCGCCCCCTCGAGCGCGCGCTTGCGCAGGTGGACGAGGCCGGGGCGCATGTCGTCGAACATGGTCTCCAGCATCGCCGCCGTGGCGCCCGGCTCGAAATCGTCGAGCAGCGCATCGTAGAGCGTGCCGGTTTCCGCGAGCGCCGCCGCCTCCTCGCGCTTGAGGCGGACGACCTCCTCCAGCGTCGGCGCGAAGGCGGCAAAGTCATCCGCCGCCCGCGCCGCGGCCCAGATGCCCTGTGACCGGCTGGTCAGCCGTGCCAGCGCCGTGGCAAGGCTGGCCGGCACCTTCCGCGCCCGGTCATGCGCGCGCCGGATCTGCCGAAGCTGTGCCTCGGCCACGTCATCCGCCGCCTCGGCCGCCGCCAGCCAGTCGCCCACGCGCGGGTCGGTCCGGCGGGCATGCAGCACCGCCTCCATCGCCCCGGATTCCTCCGAGCGCTGCTCGGCCGCGCCGCGGGGCATCACCGTCTCCTGGTCCCAGCTCAGCCGCCCGGCCACCTGCGCCAGCGCCTGTGTCTCGCGCTCATGCGCCATCAACTCGTCATAGGCCGCCATTCTCTTACCCCCTGACCGATTGCGCCAGCGGATACTGGCTGTGGAACCGTGCCCGGATGATCAGCACCCAGACCGCCACCGCCAGAAGCTGGTGCACGATCGCCACCTGCCAGGGCGCGGCGTAAAGCACGGTGGCGATGCCCATCACCACCTGTGCGCAGAGCGCGATGAAGGCGCCGGTAAAGGCCGCGCGCGTCGCGTTATTGGCGCTGCGCCGGCCCTTGAGCCAGACCATGACCGAGAAGGCCAGCAGCAGGTAGCCCACCATCCGGTGGGTGAACTGCACGAAGCCCGGGTTCTCGAACAGGTTGCGCCAGCCCAGCTCGGGCATCCAGAAATCGACGGGCAGGAACCCCCCCGCCATCAGCGGCCAGTCGGTGAAGGTGCGGCCCGCGTCGATGCCGGCGACCAGCGCGCCGATCAGGATCTGCAGGAAGGCGAAATGCATCCAGCCGGTCGACAGGCTGAAGAGCTTCGGCTCGCGGCCCCGGCGGGCCTGCATCAGCTCCCGCTCCTCACGCCCGAGGCAGAAGACATACCACGCGATCAGCCCGAGGATGACGAAGGCGAGGCCGAGGTGCACCGCCAGCCGGTAGCTCGCCACGTCGAGCATCTGGCCCGTCAGGCCCGAGGATACCATCCACCAGCCGATCGCCCCCTGCGCGCCGCCCAGTACGCCCAGGCCCAGAAGCCGCCCGGTCCAGCCCGGCGGGATTTTCCGCGTCAGCAGGAAGCCCAGGAACCCCAGCGCCCAGACAAGACCGATCACCCGGCCAAGCTGCCGGTGGCCCCATTCCCACCAATAGATCGTCTTGAACTCCTCGAGGCTCATGCCCTTGTTCTGAAGCTCGTACTCGGGGATGGCCCGGTATTTCTCGAACTCGGCCTCCCACGCGGCCTGGTCGGTGGGCGGCAGGGCGCCCTTGACCACGTTCCACTCGGTGATCGAGAGCCCGCTATCGGTCAGCCGGGTCAGCCCGCCCACGGCGATCATCACCACCACCAGCGCGAAAAGCACCAGCAGCCACGCCCGCACCGCGCCACGCGCGCCGCGCCGGCCCTTGTCGATCATGCCGCCCTTCGGCGCCTCGCGCCGGGGCGTGCCCTCGCCCACCTCTTCGAAAATGCTGCGCTTGCCGCTCATCCCCGGCCCTTTCCCTTGTTCCGGCGGAGGGTAGTGCCGCCATGCGCCCGCTTCAAGCTCACTCGGCCCGATCCTTCCAGCGGACCATCTGCCGCAGAACCCCGTGCAGCATCCGCACATCGGCGCCGGTGAGCGGCATCCGGCTCCACATGTTGCGCAGGTTGATCTTCATGCCCTCGCGCTTGTGCTCGGGGAAAAAGAAGCCGGCCTCCTCCATGCGTTGCTCATAGTGATCCGCCAGCTTTTCCACCTCTGTCTGGGTGGCCCAGTCGGCGCCGGCCATGTCGGTGCGCTCCATCTCCACTTCGCCAGAAGCCCGCCGCCATTCATAGGCGGTCAGCAACACGCATTGCGCAAGGTTCAGGCTGGCGAAGGCCGGGTTCACCGGTACGCTGATGATGGCGTTGGCCCGCGCCACGTCCTCGTTCTCCAGTCCGGCCCGCTCCGGCCCGAACAGCACCGCCACCTTCTCGCCCGCGGCGATCTTCTCGGCCGCCACCTGCATCGCCCGCTCCGGCGCATAGACCGGCTTGGTCAGCCCCCGCACCCGCGCGGTGGTGGCAAACACGTAGGAGCAATCCGCCAGCGCCCCGGGCAGGTCGTCGGCCAATACCGCCTCGTCCAGCAACCGCCCGGCCCCGCTCGCCATCGCCGCGGCCTTGGAATTGGGCCAGCCGTCGCGCGGCGCCACGATCCGCATCCGGTCCAGCCCGAAATTCCACATGGCGCGCGCGGCGGCGCCGATATTCTCGCCCATCTGCGGGCGCACCAGCACGAAGGCGGGCTGCGGGGTCTCGGTCGGCATGGGCATTCTCCTTCACCGCCTGCCTCTTAAGCGAGGCCCCCGCCGCTGAAAAGCCCCCGGCCCTTTCATTGTTCGCCAAATACTCCCGCCGGAGGCGTCCGATGCCCGCGACCGGCGCCGCGCCCGCCGGGGCATCCCGCCCTTTCATCTTTCCCCAAATACTCCCGCCGGAGGCGTCCCGACCTCTCCGCGGCCCCCGCGTTTGCGGCCATGGACGCCCCCGTTTTTCCAAGTTATAGCAGCCCGGATAAGCCGAAAGAGGAGCGCCCCGATGGCCGAGCCCGAGCAGCCGCAGATCTACCTGATCACCCCGCCCGAGATCGAGCTCAGCCGGTTCCCGGACACGCTCGCCCGGGTGCTCGACGCGCATGAGGTGGCCTGTATCCGGCTGGCGCTCTCGACCCATGACGAGACCGCGCTTTCGCACGCCGCCGACGCCTGCCGCGAGGTGGCGCATGCCCGCGACATCGCCATCGTCATCAACACCCATTTCATCCTGGCCGAACGGCTTGGCCTCGACGGGGTCCACCTGACCGACGGCGCGCGCCAGATCCGCACCGCCCGCAAGGCGCTGGGCGCAGACGCGGTGGTGGGCGCCTTCTGCGGCACGTCGCGCCATGACGGGATGAGCGCGGGCGAAGCGGGCGCCGATTACGTCAGCTTCGGCCCGGCGGGCGATACCGTGCTGGGCGACGGGTCACGGGCGGAGTTCGAGGTGTTCGAATGGTGGTCGCAGATGATCGAGGTGCCGGTCGTGGCCGAGGGCGCGCTCGACGAGGAGCTGATCCGCCGCCTCGCCCCAGTGACCGACTTCTTCGGCATCGGCACCGAGATCTGGGGCGCCGAGGATCCCGCCGCCGAGCTGGGCCGGCTGATCGCGGCGATGGGCGACGTGTGACGGTCTCCGGCACCGACGTTATACCGACAAAATACCGACGTGATACCGACGTTGCGTTTGCAGCGTTTTCAACGGGTTGGCCGCGCCTCGCCGCTCGCCACCTGCCGTTCTGTCGGCATGCCGGAGCGGACGACCCCTTCTACATGCGCCGCCAGCGCCTTGCGACTTGCAAAATCGGCAACCTTTACAGGGGCATGGTAGACGACCTTCACCCTGCCATTCCGACGCGCCGCCAGCAGTTTCAGCGCGTGAGAGCCGAAATCCATGTCCCCCCACCAGCCGTAGAACCGCGGGTCTTCCCCCTCGGGCGCATGATAGATCACGGTCACCGGCTGGATATGCAACTCGTCGCGCAGGTTATCGTTGAAGAACGCCTGGAACAGCGTTGATTTGAAAGGCAAAACCCGGAATCCGTCGGTCGAGGTGCCTTCCGGAAAGAACAGCAGTTTGTGCCCCGCCAGCAGCCGTTCCTCGAACACCTGCTGCTGCGCCTTCGCCGCCCTCGGATCGCGGGTGATGAACACCGTCCCGGTGATCTTGGCCAGGAACCCGATGCCCGGCCATCCCGCCACCTCGGCCTTCGACACGAAGTAGACCCGCTTCCGCGCATTGAGCGAGAAAATATCGAGCCATGACGCATGGTTGGCCACCACGGCGCCCCGTTCCGCCATCCGCTCTCCCACCGCCTCGTGCCGCATGCCAAGCACGAAAAACGCCGTCCGGCACACCACCTGCGTGATGAAGGGCGTCCACGGCCGGTGCAGCCCGTAAAGCGGCCGCTCCACCAGCCGCAACGCCATCATCGCCACCACGCCCACGAGCAGGATGACAACCAGCGCCGCCCCGCGCAGCCCGGCCCGAAGCCAGCCCGCCGCCGTGATCCTGTGGGGCGGCGCGGGCTCCTCAGGCGACCAGGTGAACGTCACGCCGTAATGCCCTTGGAGTAAATGTTTTTCTGCGTTTCGCTCATCCGCTCTGTATCCATCACCAGGCAGATATCGGTCGTGTTGAACGCGTGGTCGATGAAGGCCCCGTCGCCCACGTAGCCGCCAAGCCGGAGGTAGGCCTTGATCAGCGCCGGCACCTGCAGCATCGCCACGCGCCGGTCGATCCGGTCCTCGGGCAGCAGGTTCATCGACTGGTAATGCGCCGCCTGCGTCCGGACCCGCAGCGCCTCGGGCGCGAGGTGGCGGTGATGGAGCAGCGACAGCGGCTGGGCCAGCGCGTTGACGTCGGTGCCGTGGAAACTGGCCACGCCGAACAGGATTTCTATCTCGTTTTCAAGCACGTAGCGCGCAAGCCCGTTCCAGAGGTGATACATCGCCGCCCCGCCGCGATAGGGTGGCGCCAGGCAGGATCGGCCCAGCTCCATCAGCCGCCGGCCGCTCTGTTTCAGCGGCGTCAGGTCGTACTCGTCCTCGGAGTAGAACTGCCCCACGGCGCGCGCCTGGTCGTCGCGCAGGACGCGGTAGACGCCCACGACGTCGCCGCCCCGGGCGGTATCGGTCAGGATGATATGGTCGAAATAGGGGTCGAACCGGTCCCGCTCGAGCCGCGCGTCATGGTCGACCAGCGGCCCGTCGCCGCCCAGTTCCTCGACGAAAACCTCGTAACGCAGGCGCTGCGCGGCCCTCAGATCGTCTTCCGAGCCCGCCAGCCTGACGCTGAACTGTTCCTCGCTCCCGCCCATCGCTGTCCTCGCGCCTCCGTTGCCCGCGTTTTATGGCGCAGCGGCCACGAACGCAACGGCACATGGCGGCCGCGCGCCGATCGCCCCTTTCGGGTGCCTTAACTTTTCCGTAACCTCCTTCATGTTTTGATCACCGGGATCAATTCGACACGGGAGCCATCGATCACGACCTTGCCGACTTCCTGGAAATTCACGGTAATCCGGCCGCCGATATTCGACTGCACCTGCCCGGTGCCCCAGTCGGGCTGATGCGGATGTTCGACCAACATGCCGGGTTCCAGGAAACTGTTAAGATCTGACATGCAGTTTCAGCCATCGTGGAGTAACCATTGCCCCATCCTAGCGACAAGATCGCCTCTCTCATAGGGTCTCGCATTTGCCACGACCTGATCAGCCCGGTGGGCGCGGTGGCCAACGGCCTGGAACTGCTCGAGCTGTCGGGCCTGCCGAAAAGCCCGGAATTTTCGCTGGTGGCGGAGAGTGCGGGCCATGCCTCGGCCAGGATACAGTATTTCCGGCTGGCCTTCGGCGATGCCGAGCCGGGCCAGGTGGTGTCCGGGCAGGCCGTGGCCGACATCCTTGCCGCCGTCTACGAGGCCGGGCGGATCGGGATCGACTGGCAGGCCGAGGGCGATTTCGCACGGCCCGGGGTCAAGGCGGCGCTGCTGGCGCTGATGTGCGTGGAACAGGCGCTGGTGGCCGGCGGGCGGATCGTGGTGGCCCGCGACGGCGCGCGCTGGCATATCCGGGCCGAGGCGGACCGGCTGTCGCCCGACCCGGCACTGTGGAACCTGCTGCGCGGCGCGCCGGGGCCGGAGGCGATACCGCCGGCGGCGGTGCAGTTCCTGCTGCTTCCGCATGTCCTCGGCGATCACGCGAAGATCGAGCTTCAAACCACTGAAGAGACAGTAGAAATCCTCTTCTAGGCCCGGGTCGCGCCGTCGCCCTCGACCAGGTATTTGAAGCTGGTGAGCTGGGCCGCGCCCACCGGGCCGCGGGCATGCATCTTGCCGGTGGCGATACCGATCTCGGCGCCCATCCCGAACTCTCCGCCATCGGCGAACTGGGTCGAGGCGTTGCGCATCAGGATGGCGCTGTCGAGCTCGGCGAAGAACTGTTCGGCGGCCTTGTCATCCTCGGTGATGATGCAGTCGGTATGCTGGGAATGGTACTGCCGGATATGGGCGATGGCGCCGTCGATATCCTCGACCATCTTGGCGGCGATGATGCTGTCGAGGTATTCGCGGCCCCAATCCTCGTCGCTGGCCGCCTGGGTGCCGGCAATGACCTGCAGCGCGGCATCGGCCCGCACCTCGACGCCCGCGTCGATCAGCGCCCGGATCAGCCCCTGCCCGATCGTGTCGGCCACCTTGCGGTGAATGAGCAGGCACTCGGCCGCGCCACAGATGCCGGTGCGGCGGGTCTTGGCGTTCATCACCACGCGCAGCGCCTTCTCGGGGTCGGCGTCCTTGTCGATATAGATATGCACGATCCCCTCGAGATGGGCGAAGACCGGCACGCGCGCCTCGCGCTGGACAAGGCCGACGAGACCCTTGCCGCCGCGCGGGACGATCACGTCGATCGTGCCGGTCATGGTCAGCATCTCCTTCACCGCCGCCCGGTCGCGGGTGGGGACAAGCTGGATCGCATCCTCGGGCAGGCCCGCCGCGCGCAGCCCCTCGACCAGCGCCGCGTGGATTGCCGCCGAGGAATGGAAGCTTTCCGAGCCACCCCGCAGGATTACCGCATTGCCCGACTTCAGGCAGAGCGCCCCGGCATCGGCGGTGACATTGGGCCGGCTTTCGTAGATCACCCCGATCACCCCCAGCGGCGTGCGCACGCGGCGGATATGCAGGCCCGAGGGCATGTCCCATTCCGCCAGCACCTCGCCCACCGGGTCATCCTGCGCGGCCACGGCGCGCAGGCCGTCGCACATGGATTTCACCCGATCCTCGTTGAGCAGGAGCCGGTCCATCATCGCGTCTGACAGGCCCTTTTCGCGGCCATAATCGAGGTCTTTCCCGTTGGCGGCGATCACGTCGGCGCGGGCGGCCCAGAGCGCGTCGGCGGCGGCCTCGAGCGCCTTCTGCTTGGTCTCCGGCTTTGCGGTCGCAAGCTTTGCGGCGGCGGATTTGGCACGGTCGCCGATCTCGGCCATCAGGGCGGGGATGTTGTCGAGGTCTTTCATGGTTAGCGGTCCTTCGCGGGTCGGCGGGAGCGTAGCATCAAAGGCGGTCAGAACGCCATATCGTCGCGGTGGATGAGCGGCCCGCGCGCCGGGTAGCCGAGGCGTGGCTCGATATCCTGTGTTTTCAGGCCCTTGATCAGCGCGGCATCCTGCGCATCGTAGCGGGTGAGGCCCTGGCCCAGCTTGCGGCCGGTGGTGTCGGCCACCTCGACCGGGTCGCCGCGGCCGAAGCGGCCGGTGACGGCGGTGACGCCGGCGGGCAGAAGGCTGCTGCCGCCCTGCAACGCTGTCGCCGCGCCGTCATCGACGGTGATGCGGCCCTTGGGCTTCATCGCGGCGATCCAGGCCTTGCGCTTTTGCTGCGGGTCGCCCTGGGCGGTGAACCAGGTGGCCGGGGCGCCTTTTTCCAGCGCGGACAAGGGGTTGAGCACCGATCCTTCGGTGATCGCCATGTCGCAGCCGGCCGCTGTCGCCGTGCGGGCGGCCATCAGCTTGGTCTTCATCCCGCCCTTCGAGAGGCCCGAGCCGGCATCGCCCGCCATTGCCTCGATGTCGGGCGTAATCTCGGCGATGACGTCGAAGCGGGTCGCCGCCGGGTCTTGCGTGGGATTGCCGGAATAGAACCCGTCGACATCGCTGAGCAGGATGAGCTGATCGGCGCCCGCCGTCACCGCGATCTGGGCAGCCATGCGGTCATTGTCGCCATAGCGGATCTCGTCGGTGGCGACGGTGTCGTTCTCATTGACGATGGGCACGGCGCCGAGCTTCAAAAGCTGTTCCAGCGTGGCCCGGGAGTTGAGATAGCGGCGGCGGTCGGCGCTGTCCTCCAGCGTCACCAGAACCTGAGCGGCGCGGAGGCCGTGCTCGGATAGCGCCCGGTCATAGGCATGGGCGAGCTGGATCTGGCCCACGGCGGCGGCGGCCTGGGATTGCTCCAGCGTCAGTTCGGTCATCGGCAGGCCCAGGGCGCCCCGTCCGAGGGCGATGGAGCCCGAGGAGACGAGGATCACGTCCGTCCCGCGCGCCCGGATGCGGGCCACATCGGCCACCAGCGCCTTGAGCCAATCGGCGCGCAGCTGGCCGCTGGCCCGGTCCACCAGCAGGGCCGAGCCGATCTTGACGACAATCCTTTTGGCGTCTCTCAGGGTTGCCACGGCTCGGGCTCTTCGTCCTTGGCCTTTTCCCGCAGGCGGCCATCGTCGATCTGGGCCCGGAGCGCGCGGAGCACCTCCGTCACACCTTCGCGCGAGACGCCCGACATCAGCATGACGTTTTCCGCGCCCGCGGCCTGCACCTCGTCGCGCAGGAAGGCGCGTTCCTCGTCATCGAGCGCGTCGATCTTGTTGAGCACCGTCACGCGCGGCTTGTCGGCCAGCGCCTCGCCATAGGCCTCCAACTCGTTGATGATGGTGTGATAATCCTCGACCAAGGTACCGGAGGTGCCGTCGACCAGGTGCAGCAGCACGGCGCAGCGCTCGACATGGCCGAGGAAGAGGTCGCCCAGGCCCCGCCCCTCATGCGCGCCGTCGATCAGGCCGGGGATGTCGGCCACCACGAATTCCACGCCATCCACCTCGACCACGCCGAGATTGGGGTGCAGCGTGGTGAAGGGATAATCGGCGATCTTGGGCCGGGCGTTGGAAGTGGCGGCGAGGAAGGTCGACTTGCCCGCGTTGGGCAGGCCCACGAGGCCCACGTCGGCAATCAGCTTCAGCCGCAGCCAGAGTGTGCGCTCGACCCCGTCCTGCCCCGGGTTCGAGCGGCGCGGCGCCTGGTTGGTGGAGGTTTTGAATCGCAGGTTGCCCCAGCCGCCATTGCCGCCATGGGCGAGCTCGATCCGCTGGCCCACCTCGGTCAGGTCGGCGATCACCGTCTCCTGGTCCTCGTCGAGGATCTCGGTGCCGACGGGGACGCGCAGGACGATATCCTCGCCATCCTTGCCGGTGCGCTGGCGGCCCATGCCGGGCTGGCCGTTATCGGCGAAGAAATGCTGCTGGTAGCGGAAGTCGATCAGCGTGTTCAGCCCGTCGACCGCCTCGGCATAGACCGAGCCGCCCTTGCCGCCATCGCCACCATCGGGCCCGCCATACTCGACGAACTTCTCCCGCCGGAAGCTGATACAGCCACCGCCGCCCGAACCGGACCGGATATAGACCTTTGCGAGATCGAGGAATTTCATGCTGTCATCCTTTAGGCAAAGGTCCTGTCTGGCTCAATCCATTTTCCGGCTGTAGGTCCAGGTGGGCACCTTCGCGTTGCGCGCCACCGAGAAGGTTTCGGCGTCGCCCAGGTAGCTGAAACCGTGGTTGGTGACCACGCGGGCCGAAACCGGGTTGTCCTGGAAGACCGAGGCGAAGATCGTGCGGCACTTGCAGGGGTTGGCGGCCACGATGGCGCCCACCGCTTCCGAGGCGACGCCGGTGTTCCAGAAGGCGTGCGCCACCCAGTAGCCGATCTCGCACTGGCCCTCGTCGACGCGTTTCAGGCCGATGGCGCCCATCACCTCCTCGCCGCCGTCGCGCGAGCCGTCGATGATCCAGACCGTTTCGGTCCGGTCGGGGGCGGTGACGCGGGTCAGGAACGCCTCGACCGTGCCGGGGGGCAGCGGGTGCGGAATGCTCGACGTGTTGCGCGCCACGCGCTCGTCGCCGGCGTAATGCGCCAGAAGCCCCGCATCCGAGGCGCGCGGCGGGCGCAGGTCGAACCGGCCGGCCGCCAGGGTGGGTTGCGTGTCGATCGTCTCCAGTTTCATTGCGTTCTCCTCCCAAACGCGGGGCCCGTGGCCGGGCCCGAACCGGGGATTGACGGATGGTGGGCGTCGATCCGCGAACAAGAAAGGGGACCGGCCCTTGCCGATCCCCCGATGTTCTCATTACACCTTTTCGGTCGGCTTACTCTGCGGCCTCCGCCACTGGCGTGACCGAAATGAAGGTGCGGCCCTTGAGGCCCTTGTGGAACGTCACCGAACCTTCGACGGTGGCGAAGAGGGTGTGATCCTTGCCCTGCCCCACGCCGTCGCCCGGCCAGAACTTGTTGCCGCGCTGACGCACGATGATGTTCCCGGGAATGACGGCTTCGCCGCCGTATTTCTTCACGCCAAGGCGGCGGCCGACGGAATCGCGACCGTTACGTGATGAACCGCCTGCTTTCTTGTGTGCCATCTCGTTGTCTCCTATCTCGCCGGATTACTTAGCCAGTTCCTTGGCTTGTTCAATCCATTCGGGTTTGACCTTGACGGCCTCGAACTTGTCCGCGTCCACCTTGGCCAGCTCGGCATAGGTGGTGATGCCGGCCTCGACCAGTTTCTTCTCGACCGCCGGGCCGATGCCCGTGATCGCGGTCAGGTCGTCGGCGGCGGCCTTCTTCGGCTCGGCCTTCTTGGGCTCTGCCTTCTTCTCGGCCTTGGGCTCGGCTTTCTTCTCGGCCGGCTTGTCGGCTTTCTTGTCCGCCTTCTTGGCGACGCTTTTCTCGCCGGCGTCCTTGTTCTTCACGCGCTTGGCCATCTCGGCCTGGTCGGTGGCGTTGTCGGCATAGCGTTCCTTGCCCATGCCGGCGGCCAGTGCGCCTGCGCCCACGGCGGCCTTGATGCCCGACTTGTCGGCGCCCTTCTCAAGGATTTCGGTCACGCGCAGCAGGGTCAGCTGCTGGCGGTGGCCCTTCGTGCGCTGCGAGCCGTGCTTGCGGCGGCGCTTGACGAAGTGGATGACCTTGTCGCCCTTGACCTGATCGACGACCTCGGCCTGAACGGCCGCGCCATCGACGAGAGGCGCCCCGATCACCGGGTTGTCGCCGCCCAGCATCAGGATCTCGTTGAACTGCACCTTTTCACCGGCGTCGGCTGCAAGCTTTTCCACGCGGAGCATGTCGCCCGACTGGACCTTGTATTGCTTGCCACCGGTCTTGAGGACCGCAAACATGTTCGTCTTCCTTTTCAACTTCCGCGTCCTGTGGCCCCCGGTTCCGGGTGTTGCGTGGGGGTCACTCCCCCGCCTCGGACGGCGCGCCCTATGTCGTGGGCGTCATTCCATCAACCCCCGCGCAGATATGCCACCTGCCGGGATGGGCGCTTATCGGGGGATGAGGGGCCAAAGTCAAGGGGGAAATCCGGGGTTTCCGCCCGGAACGGTTCCGTGTTGCGGGAGCATGAAGCGGGCGAAGAAGGCAGTCAGGCCGGCAAGGTCTTCGAGCGGCAGGATGGCGGCGGTGAACTGGTCGGGGCGGACGACGATCAGCGCGCCCTTGTCGCGGTCGATTCCGCGCCGGTCGAAGATGTCGGGGCCGGTTTTCAGGTCGGGGCAGAAGGCCTTTTCGTAATCGGTGAGCCCGAAACGGCCCCTGGGCGGGGTCAGGAGGCGGGGCAACGCCGAGAGGTCCATGTCGCGGTGATGGGGCTGGAAGACGGCGCGCAGGTCGATGACCGCGTCGATATCGGCGCCTTCGGGGGTGTAGCGGCGCAGGGGGCTGTCGGGCCCGGTGGCGAGCGCGTCGCAGAGCCGGGCGATGGCGCCGCCCGGCATGCCCGCGTCGCCCCGCGGGGCGAAGGCCACCAGCCGCCAGCGGCCGTCGGCCAGCATGGCATGGCCAAGCTGCATGGGTTTCGCATCGGCCAGCCGGATGACGGGAGCGGAGTGAAAGCGCATGCCGATGGGCAGGCCGGTGGCGAGGGGCTGGTGCCCCGCCTGCACGATCATCGACGGCTCGTAGCGCGCCTCGACCCCGGCGGTATAGCGGCCGTGCTTCTGGAAATACTGCTGGAACCGGGCCGAGGCGTCGGGGTCGGAGGAGCGGGAACTGAAGAGCCGGGCCATGTCGCGGTCGAACTCGATCAGCTCCTGCGCCTTGGCGCGGCGCTCGCCGGAATATGTGTGGAGCAGGTCGGGCACGGCCTGCCCGCGCAGCACCGCCGCCAGCTTCCAGCCGAGGTTGAACGTGTCGGCCATCGACACGTTCATCCCCTGCCCCGCCTTGGGGCTGTGGGTGTGGCAGGCATCGCCGGCAATGAAGATGCGCGGGGCGTGCCCGTCGCGCGGACCGGTGCCGAGGTCGTCGAAACTGTCGCAGACCCGCTGGCCGATCTCGTAGGCCGAGCACCAGGCCACGTCGCGCACATCGAGCGTATAGGGCGACAGGATCGCCTGCGCCTTTTCGATCAGCATGTCGGCGGTGACGTTGCGGTCGGCGGCGCGCTCGGTCTCGTGCAGCTCGTCGAGTTCCACGTACATCCGCACCATCGCCCCGCCCTCGCGCGGGATGATCAGCAGGCTGCCGCTGTGGGCCGAGCGGATCGCGGCCTTCAGGCGGATGTCGGGGAAGTCGGTGACGGCGAGGATATCCATCACCCCCCAGAGCTGCCGCGCGGCATCGCCCTTGAGCGTGAGCCCGAGCGAGGTTCGCACCGCGCTGCGGGCGCCGTCGCAGCCGACCACGTATCTGGCGCGGATGGTTTCGGTGGTGTTGTCGGGCGCCTCGAAGTTGGCGGTGACGGGGTAATCGGGGGCGTCGGTTCGTTCCAGCCCGGTCAGGTGAAAGCCGTAATCGGGGGTCAGCCGGCGGGGCGATTTGCGCATGATATCGAGGTAGAAATCATGCACCCTCGCCTGGCTGAGAATGGTGTGCGGCATCTCGGAGAGGTCGTCGGCCACGTCGTCGATCCGGTCGGTGCGGATGAGGCCCCCGCCCGCTTCACCCCCTCCTGAGCCCGGGGCCCAGAACACGGTTTCGTTGACCCAGTAGGCCTCCTCCATCACCCTTGTCGCGAAGCCGAAGGCCTGGAACATCTCCATCGAGCGGCAGGCGATGCCGTCGGCCTGCCCCATCTCGAGCGGTCCCGGTTTGCGCTCGGCGATGCGGGTCACGATGTCGGGGAAGGCCGAAAGCTGGGCCGCCAGCGTGAGCCCGGCGGGGCCGCAGCCGACGATCAGCACATCGACATCGGAGGGGCGGTCGCCCGCCCCCGCGGCCTCGGGGGCGATCCGCGGATCACCGGGGGTGACCCCGTCGAAATGGTACTGCATCGCGCCCTCCCCCGGGCCGGTGCCCGCTGACCCTACAGCTCCTGGCTGCGCATGTGCTGGGCCACGGCCTGGCCGACGAGGTAGGACAGCTCCTCGTACATCCGGTCGAAGGTCGAGAACAGCGCCCGGTTCAGCGCCTGCCCCTCGTCGCTGCGCCACAGGTCGATATACTCCTGCACCTCGTTATCCTCGAGCGGCTGGTAGGCGGTCAGCAGGTAAGCGCCGATCCAGGCGGCGCTGTCCTCGCGCACGCCCTCTTCCTGCGACCAGACGTCGAGCAGCATATCCTCTTCCGACAGGTCATAGGCGCCGCCATCGGCCAGCCCGCGATAGAGCATCAGGTTGGAATTCAGGATGCCCATCACGTTGTGCTCGATCAGGTCGCTGTCGGCGATCAGCGTGTCGATCTGGTCGACGATCAGCGCGCCCTCGCGGTCGAGCTTCTCGTATTGCTCCTTGGCGGCGTCCTCGACCTCCGGGTCGAGGAAGGCCTCGCGCGCGGACAGCTCCAGCTCGACCACCTCGGCGCCCAGCTCGGAGGTGAAGAAGGCGTTGAGCGGGGCCAGGTCCACGCCTTCGAGCCCGCGCGCCATGCGTTCCTCGACGAGGTTGCGCATCTTGCCGGTGTCGTAGATCCGCTCGACCGTGGCCTGCCAGCGGGCCGGATCGGCCTCGGGCATCATGTCGCGCGCCAGGCTCTGGGAATAGGCCAGCCCTTCCTCGCGCATGATCTCGACCGTATCGCCCACGCGCAAAGCCTGGAGCAGCACGTCAAGCTCGGCCCGGTCCTCGGCCTGCGCCGGCATGGCCCAGATCACGGCGGCGGCAACGGCCGCCGCGGCGGCACGGATCGGTCCCATTCTCACAGCTCCTCGCCGGGGTGCATCTCGGCCATGCGGGCGGCCAGAACCTCGAAGCGGTTGGCCATGATCTCGTACTGGATGGCGTTCATCAGCTCGTAGACCTCCTGCATTTCCGGGGCTTCCAGCGCCTCGGTATAGGTCTCGATCTCCTCGAGCGTCAGGTCGCGATAGGTATAGGCGGCGTTCGCGAGCCCGGCCTCTGTCATGTCGGCGCGCATCTCGTCTTCCTGGTTGCGGATGACGGCACGCAGCGAGCCTTCGTCGATCTCGTAATCCAGCACCCCGGCATAGGAGGCGGCCATCAGGAACCGCACCATGATCTCCTGCACGGCGCGGACCGACTGGTCCTCGGTATCGATGGCGTCGGCCATGCGCTCGAACATCTCGGCCCGGCCGTTGCCTTCGGCGCGCGCCTCGGCCAGCAGTTCGGCCCCTTCGGCGCGCTGCGCGGCGCTGTCCTCGGCCATGTGCGCGGCGTTTTCCAGTTTCACCAGCTTCTGGCCCAGCGGCGAGGCGTAGAAGCCCGCGGCATGGCCCAGCAGTTCGTCGCTCAGCGTCTCGGAGAGGATCTCGATGGCCATGTCGTGCATGGTGCCGGTGTCGAAGACCTGCTGGGTGACGCGGGCCCAGTCATGGCCGAAATCGCTGGGCTTCATCCCCAGCATCTCGGGCGCGTCCGAGGCCGACTGCTTGATCGATTCGAGCGCCACGTCGAAGCCGGTCACTTCGAGGAACGCCTCGAGGTTGGCGCGGTCGGCGGCGCGGGCCTGCAGGGGCGCCAGAAGCGCGATGGCGGCAAGTATGGCGATGAACGGGGCGTGGATCAGGGACCGTCGCGACAAGGGGGCACTCCTATGGCCGAATTGTTCATTCCTGAATCTAGGCAAATTCTGGCGGCAAACAATGCAAAACCCCCTTGTCCCCCGCCGGAAAGGCGATTAAACGCACCCTCCAGACCCCCGCGGAGAGGTGCCGGAGTGGTCGAACGGGGCGGTCTCGAAAACCGTTGACCCTTCACGGGGTCCCAGGGTTCGAATCCCTGTCTCTCCGCCACTTATTCCCCGAGGATGACGATGTGGTGAAACCCGGTGTCGCGCGCGCCGGTTGTTGCCGTTGGCGCCTGGCCGGTCAGGTGATGCCCGACAAGACAGATCGCGCCCCGGAGGGCGCGATCGAACAGGTCGGATTCAGGCACGGGCGGGTGTGAACCGGGCTTAACGTCGCCCGCTAACCCTTTGATTACCCAATACGATAGTTCGGGCTCTCGCGCGTGATCTGGACGTCGTGCACATGGCTTTCCTTCAGCCCCGCGCCGGTGATGCGGACGAAGCTGCAATTGTTGCGCATCTCCTCGACCGTGGCGCAGCCGGTATAGCCCATCGCCGCGCGCAGGCCGCCCACGAGCTGATGCACCACCGCCGCCGCCGTGCCCTTGTAGGGCACCTGCCCCTCGATCCCCTCGGGGACCAGCTTGTCGCTGGCGGCGTCCTTCTGGAAGTAGCGGTCGGCGCTGCCGCGGGCCATGGCGCCGAGGCTGCCCATGCCGCGATAGGCCTTGAAGCTGCGGCCCTGGTAGAGGATCACCTCGCCCGGGCTTTCATCGGTGCCCGCCAGCATCGAGCCCACCATGGCGCAGGAAGCGCCGGCGGCAATGGCCTTGGCGAAATCGCCCGAGAACTTGATGCCGCCATCGGCGATGATCGGCGTGCCGTCGGCGGCCTCGACGCAATCCATGATGGCGGTGAGCTGGGGCACGCCCACGCCCGCGACCATCCGCGTGGTGCAGATGCTGCCCGGTCCGATGCCCACCTTGATGGCATCGGCCCCGGCGCCGATCAGGGCGCGCGTGGCCTCGCCCGTCGCCACGTTGCCGGCGACGATCTGCACCTCGTTCGACAGGCCCTTGGCCCGTTCGACCGCCTTGGCGACGCCCTCGGAATGGCCATGCGCGGTGTCGATCACGATCATGTCGACCCCGGCATCGACCAGCGCGGCCGAGCGTTCGAAGCCCGCGTCGCCCACGGTCGAGGCCGCGGCACAGCGCAGGCGGCCGAGGTCATCCTTGCAGGCGGTGGGGTTCAGCACGGCCTGCTCGGTGTCCTTGAGCGTCAGGAGCCCGGTCAGCTTGCCATCCTTGTCGGTGACCAGCAGCTTCTCGATCCGGCGGGCGCGCATCAGGTTCTTGGCCTCTTCCCGGTCGGCCGGCTCGCGCAGGATGGCCAGGTCGTTCGAGGTCATCATCACGTGCACCGGCGTCTCGTCGGAGGTGGCGAAGCGCATGTCGCGGTTGGTGACGATGCCGACGACGCGGCGTTTCTCGTCGACCACGGGGAAGCCGGTGAAGCCGTAGCGCTCGGTCAGGGCCTTGGCATCGGCCAGGGTCTGGTTCGGGGTCAGCGTCACCGGGTTGTAGACGATGCCGGATTCGAAGCGCTTGACCCGCCGCACCTCGCGCGATTGCTCCTCGATTGTCAGGTTGCGATGGATCACCCCCATCCCGCCCGCCTGGGCCATGGTGATCGCCATGCGCGATTCGGTCACCGTGTCCATGGCCGAGCTCAGAAGCGGTATGTTGAGATTGATCGACCTGGTGACGCGCGTCCGCGTGTCGGCGGTGTTGGGCAGCACGCTCGACTTGGCGGGTACGAGCAGAACGTCATCGAAGGTCAGCGCCTCACGAATCTCCATTGGGGGTCTCCATGGCAGGGATCGTTTGGCGCTTCCCTATTACATGGATCGGGGGCGGGTGAAAGGCCAATTCGTTGGCGGGAGGGCAAGGCGGGGTTGCAGGCGGCGCCGGGTCTCGGGCCTTGCCGGGGGCGGGATTTCCGGCCACCGTGGCGGCGAGCGGAGGCTGAAGGGGGCACATCATGACGAAACACGGCTACGAGGCGGGGCGGCTCGACCTGCCTTTCGTGGGAATCTCGACCTTCGGCAAGCGGCCCTACGTGGCCGACTGGGCGGCGATCGAGGCCGATGCCGCGATCCTCGGCGCGCCGTTCGATTTCGGCACCCAGTGGCGGGCGGGCGCCCGGTTCGGGCCGCGGGGCGTTCGCGAGGCCTCGACGCTCTTCAGTTTCGGCCATGCCGGGGCCTACGATCACGAGGATGACGTGACCTATCTTCCGGGCGACGTGCGGATCGTGGACCTGGGCGACGCCGATATCGTCCATACCGACACGGTGAAGAGCCACGCCAATATCGAGGCGGGCGTGCGGGCGATCCTGAAGGCGGGTGCCCTGCCGGTGGTGATCGGCGGGGATCATTCGGTGAATATCCCCTGCATCAACGCGTTTGACGACCAAGGCGATATCCACATCCTGCAGATCGACGCCCATCTCGATTTCGTCGACGAGCGCCACGGCGTGCGGTTCGGCCACGGCAACCCGATGCGGCGGGCGGCGGAGAAGGCGTATGTCACGGGGCTGACGCAGATCGGCATCCGCAATGTCAGTTCCACCGCCAAGGAAGGCTATGACGACGCCCGCGCCATGGGGTCGGACATCCTGTCGGTGCGGCAGGTGCGCAAGCTGGGGCCCGAGGCCACGGCGGCGCGCATTCCGGCGGGCGCGCGGGTCTATATCACGCTGGATATCGACGCCTTCTGCCCGTCGATCGCGCCGGGCACCGGCACGCCCAGCCATGGCGGGTTTCTCTATTACGACGTGCTGGAGATCCTGCAGCAGGTGGCACGGCGGCACGAGGTGGTGGGCATCGACCTTGTCGAGGTGGCGCCGGATTACGACCCGACGGGCGGCACGTCGATCCTGGCGGCGCAGGTGTTGCTGAACCTGCTGGGGTTCGTGTTTCATGCGAGGGGGGCGGGTTGAGGCCGTTTTCTTCGAAGAAAGCGGGTCGGAAAATTGGAATTTTCCGGCGTCGCAACATTAGCATCGCTGTGCAACATACCGTTTTCTTTAAAAGAAAACGGCCCGAATTCTTCTAAAGAATTCGGGTCTTTCGCTCCGGCACCGGATCATACCCGCATTTGCCCCACGGGTTGCACCGCGCGATCCGGCGCAGCGCCAGCCAGCCACCTTTCAGGGCGCCGTGCCGTTCCAGCGCCTCCAGAGCATAGGCGCTGCAGGTCGGCTGGTAGCGGCAGTGCCAGCCCACCCAAGGGCTGAAGACCAGCCGGTACGCCTTGACCGGCAGGGACAGGATATAGGCAAAGGGGCTCATGCGCCGTGCAGCTTGCGCAGGGCGTAGAGGAAATCGCGCTGCAGATCCTCGAAATCGCGCGAAGCCGTCACCTCGGGCCGGCCGATCAGGGCGTAATCCCAGCCCGCGCGGCCATGCTCGGGCAGAAGCAGCCTTGCCACCTCGCGCAGGCGGCGCTTGGCGCGATTGCGGGCCACGGCGTTGCCGACCTTCTTGGAACATGTGAAGCCCACGCGCACCGTCGCGTCGCCATCGCCCCGGTCGCGCCCCTGCACCAACATCGAGCCGGTGCCCTGCCGCCGCGCGCGGTTGAGCGCCAGGAAATCCGGCCGCTTGCGCAGGCGCCGGACGCAAAGAGACACCGCCGGGGGCTCATTCCCCGTGTTCTCTACGGGGGCCTCCGGCGGTGCCATGATCATGAAAGAGCCTGAAGGGCCGAGGCTTACGCGCTCAGCGACTTGCGGCCACGGGCGCGGCGCGCGTTCAGGATCTTGCGGCCAGCCTTCGTGGCCATGCGCGCACGGAAGCCGTGCCGGCGCTTGCGAACCAGGTTCGAGGGTTGAAAGGTGCGTTTCATCGCTCCGGTCTCCGGTCTTGCGGGGCCGTCTGCCGGAATCGGCGCAGCCCGGGGAATGCTTCGAAGCCCGGTCTATAGTCGCGCGGCGGGCCCAAGTCAAACCCGGCCAGGCGGTTTTGCAACAAAAACCGCGCATGGCCCGGGGCTTCTGTTACAAAAGCCGGGGATTTCTATCATTTACGCCGTCCGGGGCCGCTTTCGCCTCACCCCGGATCACCGCCGCGTGAAGCCTCTTCCCCCGGCGCACGGCATGGCGCATCTAGAGGAAAGACGAAGGGAAACAGCCATAAAACCGGACGAGGACATGGACCAGGCGAGACACGGGGGCAGACACCCCCTGGCACGGCACATACCGCTCGCCGTCATCGTGGCGGCGGCCATCATCGGCTTCTTCACCCTCGGCGACCTGCTGAGCTTCGAGACGCTGCGCGCCCATCGCGAGACGCTGGTGGCGTTCCGCGACGCCAATTTCACCGGTCTCGCGCTGGCCTTCATCGGCATCTACGTGGTGATCGTCGCCTTCTCGCTGCCCGGCGCCGCGGTGGCCTCGGTCACCGGCGGGTTCCTGTTCGGGCTGGCGCTGGGCACCGTCTTCAACGTGATCGCCGCCTCGATCGGGGCCATTGCCATCTTCCTGGCCGCCCGCTGGGGGCTGGGCCGGGTGCTGGCCGAGAGGATCGAAACCTCCGAGGGCACGCTGAAGAAGATCAAGGCAGGCCTGCACGAGAACGAGGTCAGCGTGCTCTTTCTCATGCGGCTGGTGCCGGTGGTGCCATTCTTCGTGGCGAACCTCCTGCCCGCGCTTGTCGGCGTGCGCTTCGTGAATTTCGCGGTGACCACGGTGCTGGGCATCATCCCCGGCGCGCTGGTCTTCACCTGGATCGGCGTCGGGCTGGGCGAGGTGTTCGACCGCGGCGAAAGCCCCGACCTGTCGCTTCTGTGGGAGCCGCAGGTGATCGGGCCGATCCTGGGGCTCTGCGTGCTGGCGGCGCTGCCCATTGTCATCAAGCACCTGAAAGGCCGCAAGAATGCCTGAACCCAAGCGCCTGACCCCCGACCTCCTAGTCATCGGCGCGGGCTCCGGCGGGCTGTCGGTGGCCTCGGGCGCGGTGCAGATGGGCGCCTCGGTCGTGCTGCTGGAAGGGCACCGGATGGGGGGCGACTGCCTGAATTTCGGCTGCGTGCCGTCGAAGGCGCTGATCGCCAGCGCCAAGGCGGCGCACGGCCAGGCCCATTCCGCGCCTTTCGGCATGGCCAATGTCTCGCCGAAGGTCGATTACGGCGCCGCGATGGAGCATGTGGCCCAGGCCATCGCCACGATCGAGCCGCATGACAGCCAGGAACGGTTCGAAAAGCTCGGCGTCACGGTGATCCGGGAATACGGCGAATTCATATCGCCTCGCGAGGTGAAGGCCGGCGACACCCTCATCCGGCCCCGCCGGATCGTCATCGCCACCGGCTCCTCGCCGCTGGTGCCGCCCATTCCGGGGCTCGACAGCGTGCCCTACGACACCAACGAGACCCTCTTCGACCGGCGTGAGAAGCCTGACCACCTGCTGATCATCGGCGGCGGGCCGATCGGGATGGAAATGGCGCAGGCGCATGTGCGGCTGGGCTGCAAGGTCACGGTGATCGAGGGCGCGAAGGCGCTGGGGCAGGACGACCCGGAGCTTGCGGCCATCGTGCTCGACCGGCTGCACGCGGAAGGCGTGGAGATTGCCGAGGGCGCGCAGGCGTCGGAGATCAGCGGCCAAGCCGGCGCCATCGAGGTGACGACCGGGGACGGGCGCCGCTTCGCCGGCACGCACCTGCTGATCGCCGTGGGGCGCAAACCCAACATCGATCGGCTCGCCCTCGACAAGGCCGGGATCGAGACCACGAAACGCGGCATCAAGACCGACAGCCGCCTCCGGACCACCAACCGCCGCACCTATGCCATCGGGGACGTGGCGGGGGGTCTGCAATTCACCCATGTCGCCAGTTACCACGCCGGTATCGTGATCCGCTCGGCCGTGCTGGGCCTGCCCGCCAGGACGAAATCGGCGCATATCCCGCATGTCACCTATACCGATCCGGAACTGGCGCAGGTCGGCCTGACCGAGGCGCAGGCGCGCGAGACCCATGGCGGCAATCTCGAGGTGATCCGCACCGACTATGCCCGCAACGACCGCGCCATCGCCGAGCGCCGGACCACCGGTTTCCTCAAGGTGATGGTGGTGCGCGGCCGGCCCGTCGGCGCCTCGATGGTGGGCGCGCAGGCGGGCGAGCAGATCGGGCTCTGGGCGCTTGCCATTGCCAACAACCTGAAAATGAGCCAGATCGCGGGGATGGTCGCGCCCTACCCCACGTTGGGCGAGATCAACAAAGCGGCCGCCGGGGCCTATTTCTCTCCGCGACTGTTTGATAATCCTATTGTGAAGAAAGTCGTGGGGCTGGTGCAACGCTGGCTCCCCTGATCCGGGCGGCATATGCGGTTTTTCAAGACTCTATCCGGGCGTTTCCTCGTTCTGACCGCGATCTTCGTCATGCTGGCGGAGGTGCTGATCTTCGTGCCCTCCGTCGCCCGGTTCCGCGAGGATTTCCTGATGTCGCGGCTGGAGCGGGCGCAGATCGCCTCGCTGGCGCTGCTGGCCAATGACGACATCACCGACGAGTTGCAGGAGGAACTGCTGCTCAACGCGGGTGTCTTCAACGTGGTGCTGCGGCGCGACGCGGCGCGGCAACTGGTGCTGAGCTCGCCCATCCCCTCGCCCATCCATGCCACCTACGACCTTCGCAATCCCGCCCCGTTCGAGCTGATCGGCGACGCGCTGGCGGCGCTGGCCGACCCGACGCCGCGGGTGATCCGGGTGATCGGCGAGCCGGCACAGATGGCCGGGCTGCTGATCGAGGTGACGCTGGAATCGGCGCCCTTGCGCAGTGCGATGATCGACTATGGCCTGCGCATCCTGCTGCTGTCGGCGGTGATCTCGGTTTTTACCGCGGTGCTGCTGTTCCTCGCCGTGCGCGGGCTGCTGGTGAAACCGATCCGCCGGGTGGTCGGCCACATGCAATCCTATGCCGCGGCGCCCGAGGATGCGCGGCAGGTGATCATCCCCTCGGCCGGCGTGACCGAGCTGCGCGAGGCCGAGGAGGCGCTGCAGAAACTCCAGACCCAGCTGACCCATGCCCTCAAGCAGCGCGAGCGGCTGGCCCAGCTGGGCGGCGCGGTGGCCAAGGTCGGCCATGACCTGCGCAACATCCTGACCTCGGCCCAGCTGTTCACCGACCGGATCGAGATGAGCGAGGATCCGCAGGTCAAGCGCATGGCGCCCAAGCTGGTGAACTCGATCACCCGCGCGGTGCATCTCTGCGAGGCGACGCTGGCCTATGGCCGGGCCGAGGAGCCGGCACCCCGGATGGAAGACGTCAATCTCGACAATCTCGTGGACGACGTCATCGAAAGCGAGCGGCTGGCCGTGGGCGAGGCCGGTATCAGCTTTTCCACCGACGTGTCCTCGCGCCTCACAGCGCGGGCCGATGGCGAACAGCTGCACCGGGTGCTGTCGAACCTGGTGCGCAACGCGCGGCAGGCGATCATCAATACCGGCCGCGAGGGCGAGATCGGCATCGCCGCCTATGACGAGAAGAACGACTGTATCATCACCGTCACCGATACCGGCCCCGGCCTGCCCCCCAAGGCGCGCGAGCACCTGTTCCAGCCCTTCCACGGCGGCGCCACCAAGGGCGGCACGGGCCTCGGCCTGTCGATCGCGCAGGAGCTGGTGCGCGGGCATGGCGGTGACCTGACGCTGGCGCGCACCGACGAGACCGGCACCACCTTCGAGATCCGCCTGCCCCACGCCCCGAAACCGGGCTGACAATTTTGTCCCGCACCCCCTTGCATTGAGATGCCGCACCGTCTAGATGCTCGTCTCCACGGACCGATAGCTCAGCTGGATAGAGTACCTGACTACGAATCAGGGGGTCGGGGGTTCGAATCCTCCTCGGTCCGCCACTTCCCCCCTCATTGCCGGATCCCAGGTGAGCCTTTCGAGGTCGAACCTGACGTGTCCACGTAGCGCCTGCGCGGAATCGAGGGCTTCAGCCCGCCGCCCCGCGCCAACCGCCCCCATGGTTAACCCCACCCGCCCTATCGCCTCGACACCGGCGGGCAGACCTGCTCCATTGAGCCAAACCGGAGGGGACCATGCCATGACCGACACGCCGCCCGACTTCGCCTTCACCCCGGCGCTGCGTCGCGGGTTGGAGGCCCGGCTGGCGCGCTTCGCCCCGGTCACGGCCCGCACCGGCGAATTGCGGCTGGCCGCCGTCGCCCTGCTTGTCGCCCCGCGCGAGGACAGCCACGAGGCCGGCGTGCTGGTCACCCTGCGGCCCAGGCGGATCAACCGGCACAGCGGGCAGTATGCCCTGCCCGGTGGCCGGCTCGACCCCGGCGAAACCCCGCTTCAGGCCGCCATCCGCGAAACGCGGGAGGAACTGGGCCTGACCCTGACCGAGGCCGACCTGATCGGCCGGCTCGACGACTATCCCACCCGCTCGGGCTTCGCGATGATGCCGCATGTCTTCTGGTGCGACGACATCTCCGCCATGCAGCCTGACCCGGCGGAGGTGGCGGAGGTGCATTCCCTGCCGCTGTCCGAGCTGGACAGCGACGATATCCCGCTGCTCGACCTCAAGCCGCATAGCGAGCACCCGGTGCTCTCGGCCTTCTTCCCGACGCTCGGGCATACCATGTACGCGCCCACCGCCGCCGTCTTCTACCAGTTCCGCGAGGTGGCGCTGCGGGGTCACGACACGCGCGTGGCGCATTACGACCAGCCGGAATTCGCGTGGAAATGAGCGGGCCCGCCCTCGACGGTTTCCTCGAGACCGCGCACCTGCTGGCCGACGCGGCGGGCGAGATCGCCCGAGCGCACTGGTTCGCCGCCTCCGAGACCGGGCTGAAGCCCGACGGCTCGGCCCTGACCGAGGCCGACACGCAGGTTGAGGCGCGCCTGCGCGAGATCATCGCTGACCGGCACCCGGGGCACGGCATCCACGGCGAGGAATATGGCGCCACGGACCTCGAGGAGGAGTTCGTCTGGGTGCTCGACCCGATCGACGGCACGCGGCAATTCGCGGCGCGGCTGATGAATTTCGGCGTGCTGATCGCGCTCTGCCACGAGGGGCGGCCGGTGCTGGGCATCATCGACCAGCCGCTGGCCCGCGCGCGTTTTGCCGCGGCCGGGGGGCATGGCGCCACGCTCAACGGCGCGGCGATAACCGCCAGCGATACCCGCGCCCTGTCGCAGGCGACCGTGGCCATCGCCAACCCCGCCTCCTTCCCAGAGGAAATGCGCGAGCCCGCGGACGCCATCGCCGAGGCCGCGCGGCTGACCGTCTATGACGGCGGCTGCCTGGCCTACGGCGCGCTGGCCCGCGGGCAGGTCGATCTCTGCCTCAACGGCCCCGACCTCGACCCCTATGACATCTGCGCGCTGGTGCCCATTGTCACGCAGGCCGGCGGCACCATCACCGACTGGGAGAACCGCCCCCTCACGCTGGCCTCGGAGGGCGCGATCCTTGCCGCCGCCACGCCCGCGCTGCATGCGCAGGCGGTCGACCGGCTGACCCGGCACGATCCGGTCTGGATCCCCTGACCGCCGCCCGCACCGGCTTGCACCTCCCCCCGTCCGGTGGTTCATAGGCGGCATGGCGAACATCCTTGTCACCTTCGGCCTGATCTGCCTGGGCGCGCTGACCGGCTGGGCGGCCTCGCTCCTCGGACTGCCGCTGCCCTACCTGATCGGGCCGCTCATGATCTGTGCCGCTATCGCCACGATCCTGCCGCACCGCCTGCCCGAGGGGTACCGCTTCTCGCACCGGCTGCGGACGGTCTTCATCGGGGTGATCGGCCTGATGATCGGGGCGCAGGTGACGCCCGAGCTGTTCGCCCAGGCCCCCGAATTCGTGGTCACCTTCACCGCGCTGACGCTGTTCGTGGGCGTCTGCCTGGCCTTCAACTTCTGGGTTTTCCGACGGCTGGGCGGTTACGACCGCGTGACCGCCTTCTATTCCAGCACCCCCGGCGGGCTGTACGAATCCCTGGCGCTGGGCGAGGCGGCGGGGGGCGACGTGGCGCGCCTGACGCTGCAACAGTTCCTGCGAGTCATCGTGGTGGTCACCGCCCTGCCCGTCGGCCTGTCGCTGTGGCTGGGCGAGCCGGTGGGCAGTTCGGGCGGCATGACGCTGGCGCGGGACGACGTGCCGTGGACGGACCTGCCCTTCATCGTGCTGGCCGGGGCGGCGGGGTATTTCGGCGGCAGGCTGCTGCGCTTTCCGGCAGCGCAGCTGACCGGGCCGATGGCGGCGGCGGCGATCCTGTCGGTGACCGGCCTCTTCCATGTCGACATCCCCGTCTGGCTGGTCAACATCGCCCAGATCATCGTCGGCTGCGCGCTGGGGATGCGCTTTACCGGCCTGTCGCGCGGGCTGATCCTGCGCGGCGCGGGGCTGTCGCTCCTGTCGGTGGGCGGCATGCTGGCGCTGGCGCTGGTCTTTGCCGTCGCGGTCGTGCCCTTCGTGGCGGAACCGATCGACGTGCTGCTGATCAGCTTCGCCCCCGGCGGGGTGACCGAGATGTCGCTGGTGGCGCTCAGCCTGCAGGCCAACCCCGCCTTCGTCACCCTGCACCACATCTTCCGCATCCTGATGACGGTGGTCTGGCTGATGGCCTCGGCGCCCTGGGTGCGGCGCAATTTCTGAGACTTTGACACGCGGCCTTCCGCAGGTTATCTGAACGCATGTTCATTTCCTGACGGGAGAGCCGCCCATGCGTATCGAAGACACCGCCGCCATCATCACCGGGGGCGCCTCGGGCCTCGGCGAGGCCACCGCCCGCCATTTCCGCAAGCGCGGCGCACAGGTCACCCTGCTCGACCGCGACGAGGAACGCGGCACCGCCGTGGCGAACGAGATCGGCGCCTGTTTCGTCAAGACCGACGTGACCGACGAGGCCTCGGTCCAGGCCGCCATCGCGGCGGCGTCCGAGGCGATGGGTAAAATCACCTGCGCGGTCAACTGCGCCGGCATCGCGCCCGCGGCCAAGACGCTGGGCAAGGACGGCCCGCACGATCTCGGCACCTTCCAGCAGACCATCAACGTCAACCTGGTGGGCAGCTTCAACGTCGCGCGCCTCGCCGCGGCCGAGATCGCGAAGAACGATCCAAGCGACGACGGGCTGCGCGGGGTGATCGTCAACACCGCCTCGGTCGCGGCCTTCGAGGGGCAGAAGGGGCAAGCGGCCTACGCGGCCTCGAAGGGCGGGATCGTCGGGCTGTCGCTGCCGATGGCCCGCGACCTTGCGCGCGAGGGGATCCGGGTCATGGCCATCGCGCCGGGGCTGATGCTGACGCCGATGCTGTTGGGCCTGCCGCAGGAGGTGCAGGACCAGCTGGCCGCCGACGTCACCTGCCCGCGCCGGCTGGGCGACCCGGACGAATACGCGAGCCTCGCCCGCTTCATCGTGGAATGCGATTACCTCAACGGCGAGGTGATCCGGATCGACGGCGCGCTGCGCATGCAGTAGCGCCCGCGCCGCCGCCCGAAAGGATCAGGCGTTCTCGTCGTGCCGGGGGGCCGCGCCGCCATCGACCTGGTCGGCCAGCGCCTCGGCCCGCGCGGCCAGCTCGGCCATCGCGTCCATCACGTCGTCGGGCAGCACCGGCACCTCGATGCGGTGCGGCTCGGCCTGGGCGTTGCGCAGCTGGTCGAGCTCGGCATCCTTCTCCATCAGCTTGTCTTCGGCCTCGCGCAGCTTGTCCTGCATCCCGGCGGTCTTGTCGGCCAGCATCAGACCGGCCATCAGAAGCATCCGCGCCTCGGGGATGCGGCCGATCTGCGAGGCCAGCACCGAGGCTTCCTCGTCCAGCATCTTGGCGGCGAACTTGAGGTAATGCTCCTCGCCCTCCTGGCAGGCCACCTCGAAGGTCCGGCCACCGATTTCAATCTCGATCTCGGGCATGCTCACTCCTCCGCCTGGCGCGACAACCGCACGTTCTCGACCGCTTCGTTGAGGTCGGTATAGATGATCTCGGCCTCGGCCCGGTCGGCGGCGCGGGTGGCGCGCAGCCCCTCGATCTCGGCCTCCATCCCGCGGTTGATCAGCTCCGCATCGCCCACGCCGGCCTCGTTGGCCTCGCGCAGCCGGGCGTTGATCTCGCGGAGCTTCTCGTTGGCGTCACGCAGCCCCTGCAGATCGCCGTCGAATTTCGCGATGCTCTCGGCAATCGTGTCGCGCGCCGACTGCAGTTCCTCCTCCAGCCGCTGCCGGCGGATCTGCAGCTTCTTGACCCGCTCCTGCAACTGTTCGTTGGCGATCCGCTCGTCCTCGAGCTCCTGCTGGACGGCCTCGAGCGCGCCTGGCGCGGCGCCGCCCCCTGCTGCCGCCCCGTCGCCCATCCGGTCGACGCCCTGCCCGATCCGGTCGAGCGCGGCGGCGATGCGGCCCTGTAGGTCCTCTATCTGGCTCATATCCCCAGTCCTTCGTCTGCTTTTCTTGGTCCCGCCGCGAATCGGCGGTGGAACGTTCTCGCTCAACTCTACAAAATCGCAGGGAAAAGTTCGCCCCCTCAAAATTCGCGGGTCCAGCCCGCTTGAACTTTGCCCCGTGGCTGGTATTCAGCCGTCAACCGGTTTTCATATCAAGGATGCCCGACCCGTGGATATCGCCGCCCTTCGCACTGCCAATCCCGATCACTGGAAAAAGGCCGCGGCGATCCGCGCGCTGACGCTCGACGCCGTGCACGCGGCCAATTCCGGCCATTCCGGCATGCCGATGGGCATGGCCGACGTGGCCACCGTGCTGTTCGAGAAACACCTGAAATTCGACGCGGCCGACCCCAACTGGCCCGACCGCGACCGGTTCATCCTGTCGGCGGGCCACGGCTCGATGCTGCTCTACTCGCTGCTTTACCTCACGGGCTACGAGGGCATGACCCTCGACCAGATCCGCAACTTCCGCCAGTGGGGCGCGATCACCGCCGGGCACCCGGAAAACTTCCTGCACGACGCCATCGAGACCACGACCGGCCCGCTGGGCCAGGGCATCGCCAATTCCGTGGGCTTCGCCATCGCCGAGGAATCCCTGCGCGCGCGCTTCGGCCGCAAGCTGGTCGATCACCACACCTATGTCATCGCCGGCGACGGCTGCCTGATGGAGGGTGTCAGCCAGGAGGCGATCACGCTCGCGGGTCGGCAATCTCTGGGCAAGCTGATCGTGCTGTGGGACAACAACAACATCACCATCGACGGCGAGGTGGGCCTCGCCGACCGCACCAACCAGCCCAAGCGCTTCGCCTCCGCCGGGTGGGAAGTGATCAAGATCGACGGCCACGACCCCGACGCGATCGACACGGCGCTGACCAAGGCCAAGACATCCCGCCGCCCCACGATGATCGCCTGCAAGACCCATATCGCCCTGGGCCACGCGGCGCAGGACACCTCCAAGGGCCACGGCGCGCTGACCGACACCGACCAGCTTCAGGCCGCCAAGGAGGCCTATGGCTGGACGGGCGGCCCGTTCGAGGTGCCCGCCGACATCAAGTCGGCCTGGGAAGAGATCGGCCGCCGCGGCGCAGAGGAGCATTCCGCCTGGAACGCCCGCCTCTCCGAGGCCTCCGAGCGGCGGCAGCGGGAATTCGCCCGGATCATGGCCGGCGAGGCGCCGAAGAAGCTCTCGGCCCGCATCACCGCCCTGAAGAAACAGGTCAGCGAGGAGGCTCCGAAGGTCGCCACCCGCAAGTCGAGCGAGATGGTGCTCGAGGTGGTCAATCCGATCATGACCGAAACCCTCGGCGGCTCGGCCGACCTGTCGGGGTCGAACAACACCCGCACCGGCGACATGACCGTGTTCGACACCGGCAACCGCAAGGGCCGCTACATCCATTACGGCATCCGCGAGCACGGCATGGCGGCGGCGATGAACGGCATGGCCCTGCATGGCGGTGTGCGCCCCTATGGCGGCACGTTCATGTGCTTCACCGACTATGCCCGCCCCTCGATGCGGCTGGCCGCGCTGATGAAGGTGCCGACCGTGTTCGTCATGACCCATGACAGCATCGGGCTCGGCGAGGACGGACCGACGCACCAGCCGGTCGAACACCTCGCCATCAGCCGGGCCACGCCGAACACCCACGTCTTCCGCCCCTGCGACACGGTCGAGACGGCGGAGGCCTGGGAACTGGCGCTGAAATCCACCTCGACGCCGTCGGTCCTGTCGCTGACCCGCCAGGGCGTGCCGACGCTGCGGACCGAGCACAAGCGGCGCAACATGACCGCGCTCGGCGCCTACGTGCTGGCCGATTCCGAAGCGCCGAGAAAGGCGATCCTGATGGCCACCGGCTCCGAGGTGCACGTGGCGCTGGCTGCCCGCGACCTGCTCGAAGCCGAGGGGATCGGCACCCGCGTCGTGTCGATGCCTTGCTGGGAGTTGTTCGAGGCGCAGGGCGAGAACTATCGCCGCCGCGTCCTGCCCGGCGGCGACCTTGTCCGCGTGGCGGTCGAGGCCGGCGTGCAGCAGGGCTGGGACCGCTGGCTTTGCGGCGAACGCGGCCGGCCGCGGAAATCCGGCTTCGTCGGCATGGACAGCTTCGGCGCATCGGCCCCGGCCGAGGTGCTGTTCGAGAAGTTCGGCATCACGCCGGAGGCGGTGGCCGAAAAGGTCCGCTCGCTGCTCTGAGGTCAGGCCCGCCAGCCGGCGGGCCCGTTTTCCGCGCGGAAAACGGGATGGAAAATTCGCATTTTCCATCCCGCAATTTGCGCAAATTCCGGGCGCGGCGGAACGCGCCCTTGTCTACATTGTTGCAGGTTGCCCGGCCCTACATCTCGTAGGGCCGCTCCACCCCCAGCGCCTCGGCAAGCCTGGCCCAGGTTGCCGCCTCGAACCGTTCCGGCCAGTCCACACCGCGCGCCCGTGCCATCCGGCGGGCGCGTGGCAGGTAGGCCGCGGCATAGGCCATATGCGCCGCGATCATCGCGCCCCGGTTGGCCTCCGGCGCCGGCAGGCCGGCCACCAGCGCCTTTTGCTCTTCCGTCAGCAACCGGTTGAGATGCAGCGCGCCGCCCCGGTCGGGGGCGGTCGTCTCCTCGACCAGCAGCTCGACCAGCAGGTTGCGCAGGTGAAACACGCCCGCCACGCCGTTGATATACTCTTCCCGCCCCGCCGCGAGGTGCAGAAGGCCAAGGATCCGGATGAACTCCTCGACCTGGTAGCGCAGCCGCGCCGGGGGCATCTGCGCTTGCGGCGCCGCCTTCGGAAGCTGCGGGTAAAGCCCGTCATGGTCGAAAACCGGCGACAGCCCGTCCTGGGCATATGTCCCGGCCTGCTCCGGCGTCAGCAGGATCACGTCGGTGCGCGTCCAGTCCGCGGTGATCGCGTTGATCAGCGCGGGGCGCACCACCCTGTCGCGCCAGAGCACGATCTCACCGGTCCGCGCGACGGCATCGCGCCAAAGTGCGGCCACCCCGTCGCTCGGCCCGTCCGGTGTCACCAGCAGGAAGTCGATATCGCTATACGCGTCCGCCCGGCCGTTGCCATGGCTTCCGCTCAGGAACAGCGCCCGAACCGCGGGCTGATCCCGCAATGCACCGGCGATCGTGGATATCACCGTCTCTGCATCCATGACGCCCCCTTCCGGCCCGGAGCGGCCGCGCGAATGACCCGTTGGGCAGGCTACCCCGCGGCGGCAGGACGTGAAGCGACGCGCGGCCCGCGCCGACCCTGCCTAAAGCGCCGTCGCCGTGATCGAGCGGTCCACCACCCGGATGTCGGAGGGTGTCAGCGACTGCCCGCCAATCACGTTGGCGATGACGATCCCGTCGACCACGATATCCGCCCCCTGCCCGTCATCCCAGACCGCCACGGAAAGGTCATCGGCCTCCTGGTCGGGGGCGAGCGCCACGATGATCAGGTCCTCGCCCGGATCGTAATCCGTGACCTGCGTCGCCGGCAGCGGCTCGACCCCGTCGGGTGTCGGGTCGTGATCTATGCCGAACGTGTCCGCCCCCGGCCCCCCGGTCAGCACCGCGCCGTCCTGCGAGACCAGCACGTCATCGCCTTCGCCGCCGATCAGCGTGTCGATCTCGATCGTCCGCAGGTATTCCAGCCCGGCGGGCCCCTCGTCATCGGGATCGAACGAGTCCAGCGTCCCGCCGGAGCCGGTCAGGGAATCGTTGCCGGCGCCGCCTTCCACGAAATCCGCCCCGGCGCCACGCTGGGCGTTGACCACGTCGTCGCCCCCGCCGGCGTCGATGGTGTTGTCCTCGAAATTCCCCGAGATCCAGTCGTCGCCCTCCCCCGCGGTAAAGCGCTCGACTTCGGTCTCCTCGTCAAGCTCGATGAAGACGTCGATCGACGACAGGTCGAGATCCTGCCCGCCCGCGATCTCGGCGATCAGGTCGTCGCCATAATAAAGGTCGGCGCCGGTGCCATCCTCCCACGTCTCCAGCCTCAGCTCGCCGCCGCTGGTCTCGTTCACGCCGAGGCTCAGTTGCAGCCGGTCGACCGCCGGGTCGAAATCGGTGATCTGCGTGACGTTGTCGTCGAACAGGTCATCGTAGAGCGAGAACGTATCGGCCCCGTCGCCGCCGGTCACCGTGCTGCCGCCCTCGAAGATCAGCGTGTCGTCGCCCGCCCCGCCATCCATGACGCTCCAGCCGGGGCCGTCGTCGCGCGGCACGTTGGCATCGACCATCCGGTCGTCGCCCGCGCCGCCCAGAAGCGTGTCGATCCCCTCGTCGCCCACCAGCAGGTCGTCGTCGTCCCCGCCGTCCACGAGGTCATCGCCGCTGCCGCCGCTGACCGTGTCTTCGCCGGCGCCGCCGCGCAGCGTGTCGTCGCCCGCCCCGCCCTCGAGGCGGTCCATCTCGGCATTGCCGTCAATCACGTCATTGCCAGCGCCACCGAAGATCGAATCCAGTCCCCGGCCGCCGGTGATCGTGTCATCGCCCTCGTCGCCGTTGATCCGGTCATCCCCGCGATTGCCGTCGATCACGTCGTTGCCGGCATAGCCGCGCAGCCGCTCGCTGTCGTTCGCGCCCTCGATCGTGTCGTCGCCGGCGTAAAGCTCGCGCAGCTCTTCATGGGTAAGCTCGTCCTCGGGATCGTCTTCCGGCTCGTCTTCGCCCGGATCGTCGCCGGGCGTCTCGTCCTCGACCGGCGGCCCGTCGCCCCGGCCCAGCAAATCCTCGAGGTCGATATCCCCGCCCGGGGCCGCAACGGCGTCATCGTCGTCATCCCCGCCCCAGTCGAACAGGAACGCCCCCGCGACGACCAGCGGCAACAAGATCAAAAGTTCCAAAACAACACCCCCCGGCACGAATACAACCGGAACGATACCGGCCTCGCCGAAGAATACAAGGCGTCAGTCTGTTTCCGAAACCGGGACGCTCGGCTCAGACGAACGGGTTGAGCCGCGCCACCCGCTGCCAGACCGGGGCGACCAGCTTCGTGCCCACCGGCACCAGCACCAGCCCGAGCGCCAGCCCGAAAACCCCGTCCAGCGCCGCGACGATCGCCCAGGTCACCGCGCCCTCGGCCCGGCCCGCCGCGTGGGCGATATCCTCGGCGAAATGGTGGATCCAGTCATAGATCACCGGCCAGCCCATCGTGTCGAGCCCGTGGATGATGATCGACCCGCCGACCCACAGCATCGCCGCCGTGCCCACCACCGTCAGCAGCCACATGAAGCGCGGCATCGCCCGCACGATCCCGCGCCCCAGCGCGCGGGTCACCCGAAGGGCCCCGTTCTTCGACATGAACAGCCCCACGTCATCGGCCTTCACGATCAGCGCCACCGCGCCATAGACGGCCACCGTGATCCCCACCGCCACGATGGCCAGCGTCGCCCCTTCCATCCAGATGTTGCTGGGCGGTATGGCGGCCAGCGCGATCGTCATGATCTCGGCCGACAGGATGAAGTCGGTCTTGATTGCGCCCTTGACCTTTTCCTCCTCGAGATGCGCCGGGTCGGTGATCTTGTGGTTGCCGTCCGGGCCGCCATGCTCGTGGCCGAACCCCAGCGCGTGGGCCACCTTCTCGGCCCCCTCGAAACACAGGTATGCCCCGCCCAGCATCAGAAGCGGCGGAATGAGCCAAGGCGCGAAGGCCGACAGCGCCAGCCCGGCCGGCAGCAGGAAGACCAGCTTGTTGATCAGCGAGCCCCGCGCGATCCGCCAGACGATCGGCAGTTCCCGCGCCGGCGCAAAGCCCTGAAGGTATTTCGGCGTCACCGCCGCGTCGTCGATCACCGCGCCCGCCGCCTTGGCGCCGGCCTTGGCCGCCTGCCCCGCCACGTCGTCGACCGAGGCCGCCGCCACCTTGGCCAGCGCCGCCACGTCGTCCAGCAATGCGATAAGTCCGCTCATAACCCTGTGCCCCCGCTAGAATCGTTACCCTGGAAACCTAAGCCCCGCCGCCCCGTATCCGTTCCATGCGTTCGCGCGTTTCCGCCTCCCACACGCCGCGGCGCGACCGGACAAGCTCGATATAGGCGGTGTTCTCGTGCAGCGGCACCCCGCTGTCATAGGCCTCCGCCGCCTCCAGCATCGCAGCCTGGTCGGTCTCGATGAAAGCGTCGACCATCTGTTGGGCGACGTCCCGCTCGAGCCCCAGCGCCTCGAAGACCGAGCGGCTCATCCGCATGGAGCTGTCGAAGGTCTCGCGGATGATGTCGCGACAGCCAAGCGTCCACAGCTCGTAGACATGATCCCGGTCGACGGCGCGCGCCACGATATGCACCTGCGGATAGGTCTTGGTCACGTGCCTGACGATCTCGTTGATCTGTCCGCGGTCGTCGATGGCGACGATCAGCATCTTCGCCTCCCCGATCCCCGCCGCGTGCAGCAGGTCGGGGCGCGAGGCGTCGCCGTAGTAATGCCGCGTGCCGAACCGTTCGAGGATATCGAGCCGCCGCGCGTTGTAGTCGATCACCGTGGTGCTCAGCCCCGCCGCCTTGGTCACCCTGTCGATCAGCCCGCCCATCCGGCCGGCGCCGGCGATGATGATCTGCTTGTCGCCCGGCATCTCGTCGGCCTCGCGCTCCTGCACGGTGGAAAAGCGCGGCGCGATCACCCGGTCGTAGAGGATGAACTGCCCCGGCGTCAGCAGCATGGACAGCGCCACCACCAGCAACAGTTGATCGGCCAGCGCCGTCGGGATCACCCCGTTGGCCACGGTGAAGGACAGCAGGACAAACCCGAATTCGCCGGCCTGCGCCAGCCCCAGCGCGAAAAGCCACCGGTCGGCGCCCCGGATCCGGAACACCACCGCCAGCACCAGCAGCACCGCCACCTTCGCCGCCATCAGCCCGATGGTCATGGCGAGGATGCCGAACAGGTTGTCGAACAGCAGCGCGAAGTTGATCGAGGCGCCCACCGTCATGAAGAACAGCCCCAGCAGCAACCCCCGGAACGGGTCGATATCGCTTTCCAGCTCGTGCCGGTAGGGCGAGTTGGCCAGCACCACCCCCGCCAGGAACGTCCCCAGCGCGGGCGACAACCCCACCACCAGCATCAGCAGCGCGATGCCCACCACCATCAGAAGCGCCGTCGCGGTGAAAAGCTCGCGCAGCCCGGCCGCCGCGATGAAGCGGAAGACCGGGGTGGTCAGGTACGACCCGCCGATCACCACCGCCGCCACCGCCGCGAAGGTCACCAGCGCCGTCTGCCAGCCCGAGAGACCGTCGACAAGGCTGATCGCGGGCCCGTGCCCGCCGTCGTCATGCCCCGCCTCGGCCGCACCGTGGGCGGCCTCCTCGGCGCCGTGCCCGACCACCACCGCCGCGTGATCCGCCAGCTCCGGCAGCGCCAGCAGCGGCAGGAAGGCCAGCATCGGGATCACCGCAATATCCTGCGTGAGCAGCACCGCGAAGGAGGACTGCCCGCCATCGGATTTCATCAGCCCCTTCTCGCCCAGCGTCTGCAGCACGATGGCGGTCGAGGACAGCGCGAAGACCAGCCCCACCGCCAGTGCCACGGTCCAGGACAGGCCCAGCACGATCCCCGCGCCCGCCACCAGCGCCACGGTCAGCCCGATCTGCCCGCCGCCCAGCCCCAGCAGCCGCGCCCGCATCGACCACAGGTGCTTGGGCTCCAGCTCCAGCCCGACGAGGAACAGCATCATCACCACGCCGAACTCCGCGAAATGCTGGATCGAGACCACGTCGACCCGCAAAAGCGCCAGCATCGGGCTGATCACGATCCCCGCGATCAGGTAGCCCAGCACCGAGCCCAGCCCCAGCCGCGTCGCGATCGGCACAGAGATCACGCCCGCCACGAGGAAGATGAACGCCAGCAGCAGAAAATCGGTCATGTCTCGCCCCCGTGGTGTCCGTGCCCGCCTAGGATTAGCCGCCTCGCCCCCTGCCGCAAGGCCGAATTCCCCGGAACATGACCGCCGGGGGTTTGGTTGGGCGCAAAGGGAGAAGGAAAAAACGGAGGAAACCGGATGAAACCCACCACCACCCGCGCCGCCGTCATCGCGGCGGCCCTGACCGCCGGGGCGGGCATGGCAAACGCCCAGGGCGCCTGCGGCACGTCCTACGCAATCGAGCCGGGCGACACGCTCTACCAGGTCTCGCAGCGCTGCGACGTGGGCCTGACCCGGATCATGGAGCTCAATCCGAAGATCGACGCCCGCGACCTGTCGGTCGGCCAGAGCGTCCGCCTGACCGCCGGCACACGTGCCGGGGGCGAGGCCAGTTACAGCGACGGCACCCGCAGGGGCGCCGAGACCTACCGCGTGGGCCAGGGCGAAACCCTCTATTCCATCGCCCAGGCGGTCGGCGTGTCGATCATCGAACTGCTCAACGCCAACGGCGATATCGACCCCGCCGACCTGCGCGTGGGCGAGGTCATCGACATTCCCACCGACGACCCCTCCGCCGCCGTGCGGATCACCCCCGACAGCGGCCCGCCGGAAACGCAGGTGACCCTGCGCGCCCGCAACCTGCGGCCCGATGACTGGGTCACCATCGGAGTCGGCCGCGTCTCGTCGGAATGGCGCGCCATGGGCCAGGCCCGCGCCAATGGCGAGGGCAACCTCTCGGCGCAGGTGGGCCTGCCCGACTGGGCCGATCCGGGCGACGACCTGATCTACGTGCTGGATACCGACCGGGGCATGACCCTCAAATCCGGCCGCTTCGAGGTCACCGGGCGCGACCGTGACACCGGCGGCGGCAATGACCGGATCACGCTGGAAGGCCGCGTGAGCCAGGGCGCCGAATGCGCCACGCTGACCACGGCCGATGGCGACACCTGGTCCCTCACCGGCGCCGATGTCGACTTCACCCCCGGCGAATATGTCCGGGTCTCGGGCACCCGCGCCGACATGTCCTTTTGCCAGCAGGGCATCGGCACGGTCGAGGTCGCCCGGCTGAACGAGATCGCACCGGGCGGCGATGACGGTCGCGACCGCGAGGAAGATAACGGGCGCGGCAGTGACATGCTGACCCTCGAAGGCCGCATCGGCGACGGCACCGAATGCGCCACGCTGACCACGGCGGATGGCGATCTTTGGTCCCTCACCGGCGCCGATGTCGATTTCACCGCCGGCGAATACGTCCGCGTGCGCGGCGCCCGCAAGGCCGCCGCCTTCTGCCAGCAGGGGCTGGGCACCGTCGACGTCATCCGCCTGACCGAGATCGACCGCGACGGCGGCGACAGAGAGGCCCCCCGCAACGACCGCGTCACGCTGGAAGGCCGCGTGCAACAGGGCGTCGAATGCATGGTCCTGCGCACGAGCGACGGCGACACCTGGTCGCTGACCAGCGACGATGTCCGCTTCACCGAAGGCGAATATGTCGAAGTCAGCGGCACCCGCGCCGACATGTCCTTCTGCCAGCAGGGCACCGGCACGGTCGACGTCAACCGGATCAGAGAAGTGCCCAGCTAAGGGCGCCGATTTGAAACCTCACAGGGCCGGTCATCGCGACCGGTCCTTTTTTTGTCGGGTCAGACGTCGGCTTGGCATCCACTATTCGGAATGCTGCGCGTTGCACAAAGGTCTGCTATCAGCTTCTGAGGATCTCGCGTGAGAGCAACTAACAATGCTGAAGTTCACTCAACTGAACACTGACTGGAATGCGGAACCGAATGCGCCCAATCTCCGAGTCGTGCAGTACGACACGTCGCTCGTCGCCCGTTTCAGACCCAATCAATTCTTCTATCCTGAGTTCAAGCATGTCTCGTTGATATCGGTAAGATTTCAAAGCTGCGAAAGGTACCGCATTACAAGCGTAAACGACGACTGCTGGTATGATGGACAATGTCGTTTCAGTGGCTTCGCACCGGAGTGGGGCGAGTTCTACGAAATTTCGGGTAACACTCGTGATGATCTCGACGAAACACCTTGGATCACAATGAACGGCTTGGGCACTAGACACTTCCATTTCTACTTCAGAGACGAAGCGCTTGAGGTCAAAGCGCTCGATTGGTCGATGCAAACCGAAAGCTGACATTTCCTGGCCTGGGAGTGGTGTCCGCTTGGTCCCGCGCACCCGACCAACCTGGCTGGCCCGACTTCGCCCTACCGCCCCCACGACGTTAGCGCCACCATAAGCGCATCCCCGCCACACCCCCGCTACGTTATCGCTATCACTTTGATAAAGGCCGATTTTCACCTTTCTCCCCGCCCTCCCCACGTCTATATCGCGGCCAACATCCACGCACCGGGAGTCTGCCTCATGACCATCACCGTCGGCATCAACGGGTTCGGCCGGATCGGCCGCTGCACCCTCGCCCATATCGCCACCAGCACGCGCAACGACATCAAGGTCGTGAAGGTCAACGCCACCGGCCCGCTGGAAACCGCGGCGCACCTGATCAAGTATGACAGCGTCCACGGCCGCTTCCCCAACGAGATCACGCTGGGCGACGGCACGATGGACCTGGGCCGCGGCCCGATGGAGATGTTCTCGACCTACGAGATGGACGAGCTCGACTGGTCCGGCGTCGACGTGGTGCTCGAATGCACCGGCAAGTTCAACGACGGTGAAAAGGCCAAGGCCCATCTCGAGCGCGGCGCCGGCAAGGTGCTGCTCTCGGCGCCGGGCAAGAATGTCGACCGCACCGTGGTCTACGGCGTCAACCACGAGGATCTGGCCGCCGGCGAGAAGATGATCTCGAACGGCTCCTGCACCACCAACTGCCTGGCGCCCGTCGCCAAGGTCCTGCACGAGGGGATCGGCATCGAAAGCGGCATCATGACCACGATCCACGCCTATACCGGCGACCAGCCGACGCTCGACCGACGGCACAAGGATCTCTACCGCGCCCGCGCGGCGGCGATGTCGATGATCCCCACCTCCACCGGTGCCGCCAAGGCGCTGGGCGAGGTGCTGCCCGACCTCAAGGGCAAGCTCGACGGCTCGGCCATCCGGGTGCCCACGCCCAACGTCTCGGCGGTCGACCTGACCTTCATCGCCAAGAAGGACGTGACCGAAGCCGACGTGAACGAGATCGTCGCCGAAGCGGCAGCGGGCAAGATGAAGGGCGTGCTGGGCTATGACCCTGAGCCCAAGGTCTCGATCGACTTCAATCATACCGAGGAAAGCTCGATCTTCGCCCCCGAGCAGACCAAGGTCACCGGCGGCCGCCTTGTCCGCGTACTGGCGTGGTACGACAACGAATGGGGCTTCTCCTGCCGCATGGCCGACGTGGCCGTCGCCATGGGCCGGCTGTCCTGAACCGATTGACCTGACACCGACCGCAGCCGCCCCCGGCTGCGGTCACCCCGCCATTGCCGCCTTCCCCGCCGGCCCGCGCCGCGCCGCGAACAGCCCCGCGACAAGGGCGAGCCCGGCAAAGACCAGCACCGCCGGCCCGGCCCCGAAGCGCCCCAGCACCACCCCGAAGACCGGCGCCCCGGCCGTCTGCCCCACGGCGATGGTCAGGAACCCCACCATCAGCCCGGTCGCCGGCCGCCCCGGCACCGCCCGCACGCCCCAGACGAGGTAGACGCCGGTCAGCATGACATAGGCCGCGCCGAACGCCGCCCCGCCGGCCAGCACCAGCGCCGGCGCCGTCACCACCCCGCCGACGGCCACGATCCCCGCCGCCATCAGGCCAAGGAACGCCCGGTGCACGGCATCGAGCCCGAACCGCGCCACCAGCCCGCCGGCCACCGCGCCCGCCACGCCGCCCGCGCCGATGCAGCTCCACAGCATCCCGGCCCCGCCCGGGCCCCAGCCCAGTCGCTGCGCCACCAGCGCACCGCCGAAGGACCACAGCGCCGTGCTGGCCATCCCCATCAGGATGGACGCCCCGATCAGCCGGCGCAGCTGTCCGGTCAGCTTTGGCAAGCCACCCGCCGCCGTGCCACCCGCCGGCGGCAGGGCGCGCAACGCCACCACCGCCAGGATCAGCGCGACGCCCGCGAACCCCGCGAAGGCCAGCCGCCACTGCCCCGCCATGGCCAGCGCCACCGGCCCCGACAGCGCGACGCCCGCGCTCGTCCCGGCATTGATCACCGTGTTGGTCAGGTCCTGCCGCGCGCGCCGCACGGCCACGGCCACCGCCGCCGCCATCGGCGGCGAGGCCAGCCCCGTGCTCAGCCCCGCAACGATCACCGCCACCGCCAGAACGCCCGCCGTCGGCGCCAGCGCGATCCCCGCCATGCCCACCGCCGCCACCAGCGCCGCGCCGGATGCCACGGCCCGCGCGCCCACCCGCTCGGTCAGTGCGGCCGAGGCCACGATGGCCACGCAATAGCCCGCAAAGGCCCCGCCCGAGATCACCCCGCTCACCGCCGGCCCGAGCGCCAGCGCGCCGTCGATCTGCGGCAGGAACAGCCCGAAGGCGAAGCGCGCGAAGCCGTAGCAGACCGCGATCAGGCCGAAGCCCGTCGCCCCGATGCGCAGCGCCGAGCTCATGCCCGTGCCCTCTCCACCAGCACCGCCGCCGCCGCGCGCGCCGCCTCGACCGCCTCCGCGCCCCGGTAGACGGCCGCGTGGGTCGCCCCTTCGAGCAACACCAGCACCTGCTCTGCCAGCGCCTCGTCCTCCCGGCCCAGCTCGGCCGTCACAACCGCTTGAATCCTCGCCCGGTACGCCGCCTTGTGCGCGGCCACCGCCTCGGCGATCTCCGGCACGTCGCCGCCGGTCTCGGCTCTTGCCCGCAGGAAGAAACACCCTCGCGCGCCCTCGACCCGAAGCCAATCGGCCAGCGCGGTAAAGAGCGCATCCACCCGGCTCACCTCCAGCCGCCGCAGGAACCGCCGGTCCCGCGCGCCCAGCACCCGCGCCATCAGCGCATCCTTGCTGCCGGCATGCTTGTAGAGCGTCCGGCTCGACATGCCCGCCGCCCGCGTCAGCCGGTCCATGCCGGTGGCCACATAGCCGTGCCGGTCGAACAGCCGCTCGGCGGCGGCGATCAGTTTTGTTGTCCTGTCCATCGGGACGCCTCCATCGTCAGATGGCTTCAAATGTAAAACGTTCGTTTTACATTACAACCCCCTTCTCGCCCGCCACGGCATTTGGCGTTTGCCTTCAAGGGCCCTTGAAGTCCTACGCTGCCCTTCGAATCACCGCTCGTGACCAAGGGAAGGGACAGCCATGCGCATATCGAACCGGAAATTCGCCATCACCGGCGCCGCCCGTGGCCTGGGCGCCGCCCTCGCCATCGAGATGGCCCGCGCCGGTGCCCGACCCGTGCTGCTGGCCCGCACGGAAGCCGCGCTCGACACCACCGCCCGCACGATCCGCGACCTGACGGGGCAGAACGCGGACCTGATCGCCTGCGACCTCGCCGACCGGGAAAGCGCCACCCGCGCCGGAGAGGCGCTGGCCCACGGCCATCCCGATCTCGACGGGATCGTCCACAACGGCGCCATGTGGCTGCCGGGCGCGATGGAAGCGGCCACCGACACCGACATCGCGGCCTGCATCGCCTCGGCCGCCATCGGGGCGCTGATCCTCACCCGCCATGTCCTGCCGATCCTCAAGGCGCGGCCCGGGGCGGACATTCACACCGTCGTGTCGACCAGCGGCGTGCCCAACCGGCCGCTGAACGTCGCCTCGGTCCCGTTCACGGCGGCAAAGCACGCGCAGGCAGGCTTCGTGACAGGTCTGGCCGACGAGCTGTCGGCCACCGGCATCCGGGTCACGGCGGTCTATCCCGGCGATTTCGAGGAGGTCGCGCCGTCGAGCCCGGACTGGGCCACGCCGGAGCCGCCCGACCACACCCTCAGCACGCGCGAGGTGGTCGGCGCGATCCTCTTCATCCTGAACCAGCCGCACCAGGTGGCGATACGTTCGCTGGTGATCGAATAGACCGGCCCGGTCACCGGCGCCGGCGGTCATGCCCGGCCTGGACCCTTGCGCCCCCGCCCCGCCTCGGGCATATCCGGCAGACAACCGGCAGGCAGGACCAGGCCCGAGACATGAACAACCAGGTTGCTCTTTTCCTAGGCGTGCTGATCCTGATCGGGCTCGGCGTCGACTACATGTATTACGACTGGTCCGGCTCGATCTTCCTGGCCCGCAAGCTCGCCGACCTGATCGAGTGGCTGGCCTTCTGGCGCTAGGCGTCGGTTAAAATTCTTCGGAGTGGTCATACCCGATGTAATGCCTCACGGCATTCACGGCCGCCTCTTCCGGTACCAGGCTCAGCATCCAGTCTTCCAACCGCTTATGGCGCTCCGAAAGGAAGGCCCCGGAAATGACGTCCACTTTCGGGGGCGGAAACCAGTGCACAAGGACCGTGGTCAGGCTGACGCCAAACTCCCCGTTCTGACCATACCCCACATTCATCTCGAACGACGGGTTTCCCGAAACCTCTCCAACCGAGCAGCTATGGTATCGTCGCTCCGCGTTCACAAGCTTGCACGTCCCGGACAGCGCCTCGGCCTTGGCGTAAACGGCCGCGACCAGAGTGGCCTCGGTCTCCTCCGTCAGGTAAGCCGCATCGACAGTCACGCTCGAGGAGGTCATTGTCTGCGCGCATCCGCAGAGCGCCAACAGCGCCGTCAGGAGCAAGAAACGTTTCAGGCGGTCGACAGACCCGATCACCGGCCCGCCCCCGCCTACTTCGCCGCGAACTTCGCCTTCAGCGCCTCGTTCACCGGCGGGGTCACGAACTTGCCCACGTCGCCGTTCAGCCGGGCGATCTCCTTCACCAGTTTCGAGGCAATCGCCTGGTGATGCGCGTCGGCCATCAGGAACACCGTCTCGACCGAGCTGTCCAGAACCCGGTTCATGCCGACCATCTGGAACTCGTACTCGAAATCCGCCACGGCCCGCAGGCCGCGGATGATCAGCGTCGCGTTTACGTCATGGGCACAGTCGATCAGCAGGTTCTCGAACGGGTGCGCGACGATCTCGGTGCCGGTCTGGCGGCTCAGCTTCTCGCATTCCGCCTCAATCATCTCGACGCGCTCCTCCAGCGTGAAGAGCGGCCCCTTGTCCCGGTTGATCGCCACCCCCAGCACCAGCCGGTCGACAAGGAACGAGGCCCGGCGGATGATGTCGATATGACCAAGCGTGATGGGGTCGAACGTCCCCGGATAAAGTCCGATACGCATGGGCGGCTCCTCCATTCAGTCCGGGCGCTCTGTCGCGGGCACAAGCAACAATACTGCGCCGGGGAATGCAAGGCCGAAACAGACCGAAACCCGGCGCCGTTGCCGCCGCCCCGCACGGCCCTTTCAGAGGTCGGCGTGATACTCGTCGACCAGGTGCCGCACCACCGCCTGAAGCGCGCGCTCGGGGTCGTCGCCGGCCTCGAGCGCATCGACATAGACCTGCCGCTGCCGCGCCGAACTGGTGCCGCCCTGCACGATCTCCTGCGCGCGCTCCACCTCCTCCAGCGATCCGAAATGCTGCGCATCCTCGGCGATCAGCCCGGCGATCTCCTCGACCAGCTCGCCCATCGGCACGATCTCTCCCCGGCCGAGGTCGATCAGCCCCTCGCGGCTTCCATAGCGCTGCGCCCGCCAGCGGTTTTCCGACACCAGGAACGGGTCGTAGATCCGCCAGCGCTGGTTCCGCGTCGCCAGCCGCCACAGCATCCGCGTCAGCGCCTGCGTGAGCGCCGCCAGCGTCAGCGTATGCTCGAGCCGGGGCTGCACGTCGCAGATCCGCGACTCGATGGTGGGGAATTTCGAGGAGGGCCGCAGATCCCACCAGATCTTCGAGGCATCCTCGATCACGCCGAGATCGGTCAGTATCTGCACCGAGCGTTCGAACTCGCCGAAACTGGCCATTCGTGGAGGCAGCCCGGTGCGCGGCAGGTTGTCGAACACCGTCAGCCGGTAGCTGTCGAGCCCGGTATCCCGCCCCTGCCAGAACGGCGAGGAACAGCTGAGCGCCAGCAGGTGCGGCAGGAAATAGGCCAACTGGTTCATCAGGTCGACCCGCCGGTCGGGCTCGGCGATGCCCACATGCACGTGCATCCCGCAAATCAGCATCCGCCGCACCACGCCCGCCAGGTCGTCGTGCAACTCGTTATAGCGTTCCTTGTCGGTATGATGCTGCTCGCGCCAGTCGGAGAACGGATGGCACGAGGCAGCAATCGGCACGAGGTTGTGCTTGGCCGCCTGCTTCGACACGCAGGACCTGAGCCGCTTCAGATCCTCCCGCGCCTCGGCCACGGTGCGGCAAACCTTGGTGCCGATCTCGATCTGGCATTTCAGGAATTCCGGCGCGACCTGGTCCTGCAACTCGGTCTGGCAGGCCTCCATCAACGCCTCCGGCGCCTCGGCCAGGTCGAGACTGTCGCGATCGACGAGAAGATATTCCTCCTCGATCCCGATGGTGAACTCCGGTTCCACAATCGCCATGCCCGCCCCTCCTGCGCTGGTCGCCCCAGTCTCCCCGCCCTGCACGGCGGAAATCAAGGGCTCATCCGCAAAGAGGCGCGCGCCCGACCCGGCTCAGCGATCATCGACCACCACGGTCGCCACGGCCGTGCCGGCGGTTTCCCAGGTCAGCACGTCCTCGTGGGTGAACCCGGCCTCGTCCAGCTTGAGCCGCACCAACTGGTTGTTTGCCATCTGGCTGCGATACGCCGCCACCATGTCCTGTTTGCCCTCGAGGATCTCGTCCATCGGCGGGCCCTCGTAATTGCCCTGCTCCTTCACCTTGCTCAGCGGCAGGATGTACACATCGGCCAGATCCTCCAGGTGCGACAGCGGCGCGTCGGGCGCCGCGGTCTTGCTGCGGATGCTGTCCGCCAGCTTGCGCCGGTCGTTCAGCATCTCGTAGGAGAGCCGCGCATTGGCCGGCATGTCCGGATCGGCCGCGGGGTCAGTCTCCGCCGCGGTGCCCGGGTCATCTGCCGCGGAGTCGAAATTCGTCTCCACACCGACATCCGAGGGGTCGTCCACCTCCGAACCGGCTGCCTCTTCGTCGACGACGCCGGACTCCGGCATCTCGAGCGTCGGCGATTGTTCGGCCTCGATATCCTGTTGCGTGCTTTGCGCCAGCAAAGGCTGCGCGCCGGCCAGCAGCAACGCGATGGCGGCAAGGGGTAAGGTCTGCATGTCGGTCCTCCGGGTCATCCGGCGCGATGTCGCGCCTGCCCTGTCAACGGGACCGCCAGGCCGAATGTTCCGGCGGACATGCCGGCGCACCGCACCAGCCGCCGTCAAACCGGGGCCTACCCGAAGGCCCGCCGCGCCCCCTCGACCAGCGCTGCCAGCCGCGCGCCGGTATCGCCGCCGGGCGCCAGCCGCGCGCTCTGGCCGTACAACGAGAAGCGGTGCTTCTCCGCCTCCGCCGCCTGCAACCCGGCGGTGTAATGATACATCAGCGGGAAGGGCGCCGTGCCCACCTTGGTCATCGCGTCCAGCCACGGCGTCCGGTGCGCCCGCGCCGGGCGGCCCGAGCCGGCAAGGCTGATCCGCGTGCTGTCATCGGCGCCCGCGGCCACCGCCTCGTCATGCAGGGGCTTGTGCGCGGCCTCGTCGGCGCTGATGAAGGCGGTGCCGATCTGCACGCCGGAGGCGCCCAGCTTGAAGGCCGCGGCAATGCCCCGCCCGTCAGCAATGCCGCCCGCGGCAATCACCGGCACCTTCACCGCGTCCGCCACCTGCGGCAGCAGCGAGAACAGGCCAACCTGCGCGTCGTTCTCGGGCTCGAGGAACACGCCCCGGTGCCCGCCCGATTCCCAGCCCTGCGCGATCACCGCATCGACGCCCCGCGCCTCCAGCCAGCGCGCCTCGGCCACCGTGGTGGCCGAGCTGAACACCAGGCAGCCGCGCTTCTTCAGCGCCTTCACCGCGTCACCCTCCGGCAGGCCGAAATGGAAACTCACCACCGCCGGCGGATGCGCCAGCAGCGCCTCCAGATGCGCCTGCCCGAAGGGGGCATAGGGCGCTTTCGGCACGCCCTCGGGCGGCGTGACCCCGGCCGCGGCATAGAACGGCGCCAGCGCCTCCAGCACCGCCTCGTGCTGGGCGCGGGTGATCTCGGGCGGGGTGTGACAGAAGAAATTGAGGTTTACCGGCCGGTTCGTCGACCGCGCCAGCACCTCCACGTCCCGCTCCAGCCGGTCGAGCGGCATGGTCGCACAGCCATGCGAGCCCAACCCCCCGCCATTCGACACCGCCGCCACCATCTCGGGCGTCGTCGTCCCCGCCATCGGCGCCAGGATGATCGGGTGCTCGATCCCCAGCAATCTGCAAAGCCGCGTGTCAGGCCACATCGCCACGTCCTCCCCAAAACGAAACCGGGCCGCGGCAGGAAGCGCGCGGCCCGGTCAGTATGCTCATGTCGGCAAGGTCAGTCCATCGCCTTGAAGTTGAACTCGCCGCCTTCCTTGATCCCCGACGGCCAGCGGGCCGTTACGGTCTTGGTGCGGGTGTAGAACTTGAAGGCATCCGGCCCGTGCTGGTTCAGGTCGCCGAAGGCCGATTTCTTCCAGCCGCCGAAGGTGTGGTAGGCCAGCGGCACCGGGATCGGCACGTTCACACCGATCATCCCCACGTTGACCCGGTTGGCAAAGTCGCGCGCGGCGTCGCCGTCACGGGTGAAGATCGCCGTGCCGTTGCCATACTCGTGGTCCATCGCCAGCGCCAGCGCCTCCTCGTAGGAGCCCGCCCGCACGGTCGACAGCACCGGGCCGAAAATCTCCTGCGTGTAGATATCCATGTCCGGCGTCACCTTGTCGAAGAGGTGCGGGCCGACAAAGAACCCGTCCTCGTAGCCCTGGAGCGAGAAATCCCGCCCGTCGACCACCAGCTCGGCGCCCTGCTCGATCCCCTTCTCGACAAGGCCGAGGATCTTCTTCTTCGCCTCGCCCGTCACCACGGGGCCGTAATCCACGTCGTCGCCCGCGGTATAGGGCCCGACCTTCAGCTTCTCGATCCGCGGCACCAGCTTCTCGATCAGCTTGTCGGCGGTCTCGTCGCCCACGGGAACCGCCACCGAGATCGCCATGCAGCGCTCGCCCGCCGCACCGTAGCCCGACCCGATCAGCGCATCCGCCGCCTGGTCCATGTCGGCATCCGGCATCACGATCATGTGGTTCTTGGCCCCGCCGAAGCACTGCACCCGCTTGCCGTTGGAACAGCCGCGGCCATAGATGTACTCGGCAATCGGCGTGGAGCCCACGAAGCCGATCGACTGGACCACCGGGTGATCCAGCATCGCGTCCACGGCTTCCTTGTCGCCGTTCACCACCTGCAGGATCCCCTTGGGCAGCCCGGCCTCTTCCATCAGCTCGGCCAGCATCAGCGGCACCGAGGGGTCACGCTCCGACGGCTTGAGGATGAAGGCGTTGCCGCAGGCAATCGCCGGCGCGAACATCCACATCGGGATCATCGCCGGGAAGTTGAACGGGGTGATGCCCCCGGTCACGCCCAGCGGCTGGCGCATGGAATACATGTCGATCCCCGGGCCGGCGCTGTCGGTGAACTCGCCCTTCAGAAGCTGCGGCGCGCCGATGCAGTATTCCACCACTTCGAGGCCCCGCTGCACGTCGCCCTTGGCATCCGGCACCGTCTTGCCGTGCTCCGACGACAGCGCCTCGGCCAGCTTGTCCATGTCACGGTTCAGCAGGCGCACGAATTCCATCAGCACGCGCGCGCGGCGCTGCGGGTTGGTCGCACCCCAGGCGGGCTGCGCCTTCTCGGCGATGTCGACCGCCTTGCCGAATTCCTCGGTCGAGGCCAGCGGGCATTTCGCCTGAACTTCGCCCGTCGCGGGGTTGTAGACATCGGAAAACCGGCCCGACGTGCCCTTCACATGCTCGCCGCCGATATAATGGGTCAGTTCTTTCATGACGCTCCTCCATGAGAATTTGGCGCGACCCTACCGTTGCAAAAATAGATGGAAAAGGGGCAATGTCTCAAAAACGTCTTGCATAAATGCAAAGGGTAACGGGATGCAGGTGCAATGGGATGATTTGAAAGTGTTTCTCGCCGTGGCCCGCGCCGAAAGCCTGTCGCGCGCCGGGCGTCTGCTGAAACTCGACCCCGCCACCGTCGGCCGCCGCGTCGCCCGGCTCGAGGCCAGCTACGGCGCGCCGCTCTTCGCCAAGTCGCCCACCGGCTATGCGCTCACCGACGCGGGCCAACGCCTGATGACCCATGCCACCCGCGCCGAACAGGCGGTGGAAGACGCCGCCGACGACATGGCGGGCCAGGCCGCCGGCATCTCCGGCCAGATCCGCATCGGCGCGCCCGACGGCTCGGCCAATTTCCTGCTGCCACAGGTCTGCGACCGCATCGGCCGCGCCAATCCCGGGCTCGAGATCCAGATCGTCGCCCTCCCCCGCCTCTTCAACCTCACAAGGCGCGAGGCCGACATGGTCGTCGCCGTCTCGCCCCCCACCGCCGGGCGGCTGACGGTGCAGAAGATCGCCGATTACCGCCTCCACCTCGCCGCCTCCGAGGAGTACCTGCGCGAGGCCCCGCCGATCACCTCGCTCGACGACCTGAACGGCCACCGCATCATCGGCTACATCCAGGACATGATCTTCGACAAGGAACTCGACTATCTCGGCGAGGCCGGGCTCACCCGGGTCGATCTCGCCTCCAACTCCGTCGCGGTCCAGATGGGCTGGATCCGGCAGGGCGCGGGCGTCGGCATCATGCATGATTTCGCCATGCCCTTCTTCCCCGGCACCCGCAAGCTCCTGACCGATCAGCTCAGCCTCACCCGTGCCTTCTACCTCGTCCGGCCCGCCGACGACCGCCGCCTCGACCGGCTCAACCGCTTCGCCCAATCCTTCTGCGAGGCAATCCGCGCAGAAATCGCCCGGCTCGAGGCCGAGGCTTGACAGAAACAATCGAATAACAGACCCTTGAATTGACGGAATAATATTGCGGGGTAACCGGCCATGCTGGTGCAACAGATCCTGAAATCCAAGGGCAATGACGGTGTCATCACCATAAAACCCGGCACGCGCGTCTCGGATGCGGCCCAGATTCTCTCCGACAAGCGCATCGGCGGCCTCGTGGTCTCGTCCGATGGCGAGGCGGCCGAGGGCATCCTGTCAGAGCGCGACATCGTCCGCTCGCTGGCCGCCCGCGGCGCCAAGTGCCTGCAGGAAACCGTCGACCAGATGATGACGCCCGACCCCGTCTGCTGCTCCAAGCAGGACAGCTCCGACGCCGTGCTCACCCGCATGACCGAGGGCCGCTTCCGCCACATGCCCGTGGTCGAGAACGGCAAGCTCGTCGGCATCGTCACCATCGGCGACGTGGTCAAGGCCCGGCTTCAGGAGCTTTCGATGGAGAAATCCGCCCTCGAAGGCATGATCATGGGCCACTGACGGCCCGGCCGGTCACGGCTTGCGCCGCTTCGGCACGGCGCTGCCACCCTTTCCACGCACCCCGCCCCGGGGCTTGGCCGGCTTGCCCGGTTTCCCCGGCGGCGTGAACCGTTTCGAAGTATCCGAGGCATTGGCCCTGGGCTTCGGCTTGCCCGCACCGGCCTTCGTGTCCGGCTTTCCCACAGGCTTCCCTGCCGGCTTACCGGGCTTCGGCCCCTTGCTCCGCGGCTTGCGGGTATCCTGCGGCGCCCCGCCCTCCGCGGCCGGTTTCGGCTTGCGCGGTTCATAAGGTTTCTTCGGCTTGCCGCCGGGCGCCGTCCTCTCGAACGCCTTCCCCGGTTTCTCCCGCGGCGGCTCCGCCTTCCGCTCAGGCCGGGGCCCACGCTCCGCCCGCGCAGGTTTCTCCGCCCGCTCCGCTGTCTCGCGCCGCTCGGGCTTCGGCCCCCTCGGCCGCGTGTCCTTCTTCTCCTGCCACGGCTTGCCGCCGCCCCGTTTCGGCGCACCGCCCGCCGGACGCGCCGGCCGCTCTGACCGCTCAGGCCGCCCGAACTCCGGAACCCCCTCGACGGCCCGAACGCTCACGCCCTTCTCCAGCACGCCACCCTGCTCCAGCGACGCCATGAAATTCTCCGCCGCAGCCTCGGCGATTTCCACGAAGGTCTCCGTGTCCTGCACCCGGATCGCGCCCACGTCGGCCTTCTCCAGCGCCCCGGCCCGCAGCATCAGCGGCAACAGCCAGCGCGGCTCCGCCCCCTTGTCGCGCCCCACCGAGAGCGAGACCCACACGCTCGCCCCGAACTCGGGCCGAGGCTTGGGCTCCGGCCGCGACGCCACGTCCGACAGCTCCTCCGGCACCGAATGGCGCGCCCGGAACAGCCGCAGATAGGCCGCCGCCACCGCCTCGGGCGACTGCTCCGCCAGAAGCCGCGCGGCAAACTCCGCCTCCGCCTCGCTCGGCGCTTCCTGCCACACCGGATCGGCCAGCAGCCGTTCCTCGTCACGCCGCAGGATCTCCTCCGCCCCCGGCGGCACCGTCCACTCGGCCTCCACCTTGGCACCCTTCAACAGCCGCTCGGCCTTCTTGCCCACCTTCGGCGGCACGATCAGAGCGGAGATCCCCTTCCGCCCCGCGCGCCCCGTCCGCCCCGACCGGTGCAGCAACGTCTCCGAATTCGACGGCAGCTCGGCATGGATCACCAGCTCCAGGTTCGGTAGGTCGATCCCCCGCGCCGCCACGTCCGTCGCCACGCAGACCCGCGCCCGCCCGTCGCGCATCGCCTGCAACGCATGGCTCCGCTCCGCCTGGCTCAGCTCGCCCGACAAGCACACGACCGAGAACCCCCGGTTCGCGAACCGTGCCGTCAGCCGGTTCACCGTCGCCCGCGTGTTGGCAAAGACGATGGCGTTCTGCGCCTCGTGGAACCGCAGCACGTTGATGATCGCGTTCTCCGCATCCTGCGGCGCCACGCGCAGCGCCTGGTAGGAAATATCCGCATGCGGGCTCCTGTCCGACAGGGTGGTCACCCGCACGGCATCCCGCTGGTAATGCTTGGCCAGCGTCACGATCATCGGCGGCACCGTGGCCGAGAACAGCAGCGTCCGCCGCGCCTCCGGCGCCTCGCCCAGCATGAACTCCAGGTCTTCGCGGAAGCCGAGGTCGAGCATCTCGTCCGCCTCGTCCAGCACCACGGCCCGCAGGCTGCCCATCTCCAGCGACCCGCGCCGGATGTGATCGCTCAGCCGCCCCGGCGTGCCCACCACGATATGCGCGCCCCGCTCCAGCGCCCGGCGCTCGTCGCGCATGTCCATGCCGCCCACGCAGGAGGCGATCCGCGCGCCCGCCTTGGCGTAAAGCCAGCCCAGCTCCCGGGTCACCTGCAAGGCCAGCTCCCGCGTCGGCGCGATGATCAGCCCCAGCGGCGCCTCCGCCGGCCCGAACACGCCCGCCTCCCCCAAGAGCGTCGGCCCGATCGCCAGCCCGAACCCCACCGTCTTGCCCGAGCCCGTCTGCGCCGAGACCAGCAGGTCGGCCTCCGCCAGCTCCGGCGCCGTCACCGCCTCCTGCACGGGGGTCAGAATATCGTAACCGCGCTCGGCGAGCGCATCGGAGAGGGACTGGATCATCGGGAAAAACCGTTCTGTTTGAGCTCGCGGCGCCACCGGCACCGCCCCCTGTCGCGCGACAGGTCTGGAAAGCGCCCTCCTACCCTGCCTTGCGCCCGCTGTACACGGGGAAAAAACACTGCTGCCGCCGTCGGGCCACCCCTGCTTCTTCTTGGTCACAAATATCCATGCACCACCCCCGCCGCCCGCGCGCCGCCGCCGGGGGAACACCCGGGCCGCGGCCCGCGTTGATCATGGCGCTTGTTCAACCGGCGTACCCCCGTATTATCATATCCCCGGTTCCCAGGACAAAGGATGCCCCCCCACGTGCCGCCAGAAGACTTCTTCGCGTTCAGCTCCTACCACATGGCCCTCGCGGTCGTCGGGGCCATCGTCATCCTCGCCCATTGGCTGCCCCGCCTCGTCTCCGACCGCGAACCGGCCTCGGCGCCGCTGATGATCCTCTTCGGCGCGGGCGCGGCGCTGCTGGTGCCGAACCTGCCCACGCTCCCCGACCCGCGCGAGGCGCCGCGCATCTGGGAACTTGTCAGCGAACTGACCGTGATCATCGCCCTTTTCGGCACCGGCATGCGGATCGACGCGCTCCGCCCCTGGCGCCGCTGGACGCCCACGTTCCGGATGCTGGGCATCGCCATGCCGCTCACCATCCTCGCCGTGGCGATGCTGGGCATCGGGCTTGAGGGGCTGACCGTCGCCGGGGCCATCCTGCTGGGCGCGGTGCTGGCGCCGACCGACCCGGTGCTGGCCGCCGACGTGCAGGCGGGGCCGCCACAGGAAGGCGTCGAACACCCCGTCCGCTTCACCCTCACCACCGAGGCCGGGCTCAATGACGGCCTGGCCTTCCCCTTCGTCTATCTCGGCCTGCTCGCCGCCGCGGGCGGGCTGACGGCGGGCGACCTGCTGCTCGACTGGCTGCTGCTCGACGTGGTCTACCGCATCGCCGTGGGCGCGGCGATGGGCTGGGCCGGGGCGCGGGTGCTGGGCTACGTGCTCTTCTCCGTGCCGAAGGGCGCGATCCTCGCCGAAACCGGCTCGGGCGTGGTGGCGCTGGCCGGCGTGCTGCTCTGCTACGGCTCGACCGAGCTGGTCGAGGGCTACGGCTTCATCGCCGTCGCCGTCATGGGGCTCACCCTGCGCCGGGTCGAGCAGGACCACCACTTCCACCGCCGCCTGCACGATTTCTCCGAATCCATCGAACACGCGCTCACCGCCGTGCTGCTGGTCGGGCTCGGCACCGTGCTGCCGCTGCTTCTGACCGATCTCAACTGGATCCACGTGCTCTTCGCGCTGCTGCTGATCCTGGTGGTGCGGCCCCTCTCCGGCTGGATCGGCCTCCTGGGCAGCCCGATGCCCTACCGCGACCGCGCCGCCGTATCGGTCTACGGCGTGCGCGGCATCGGCTCGATCTACTACCTCTGCTATGCCGGCAGCCACATGGAATTCACCAACGAATCCCAGCTCTGGACGCTCGTCGGCCTCGTCATCCTGCTCTCCACCATCCTGCACGGGTTCAGCGTCGGCTGGGCGATGGAACGGATCAAGGACGACTGAGCCGCCCCCGGCCTACCCCCTCAACGCCTGGTCGAGATCGGCCAGCAGGTCGCCCGGGTCCTCGATCCCCACCGACAGCCGCAGCAGGTTGCCCGGAATGCCGGTATGCGGCTCGATCGTCGCCCGGTGCTCCACCAGGCTCTCGACCCCGCCCAGCGAGGTCGCCCGGTGGATGAGCTGCAGCCGCCCGGCAACCGCCAGCGCCTCCTCGGTGCCGCCCTTGACCAGCACCGACATCAGGTAGCCGAAGCCGCCCTTCATCTGCGCCCGGGCCAGCACATGCGCCGGATGCTCCGGCAGGCCGGGATAGCGCACCAGCTCCACCCGGTCATGCGCGTCCAGCGCCTCGGCCAGCATTTGCGCGCTGCGGCACATCCGCTCCATCCGCAGGGGCAGCGTCCGCATCCCCCGCATCAGAAGCCACGCCTCGAACGCGCCCAGGATCGCGCCCGCCTCCATCCGGTCGGCACAGATCGCCTGCCACACCTCGCTGTCGGCATCCCGGCACGACAGCACGCCCGCCAGCACGTCCGTATGGCCGTTGATCGCCTTGGTCGCCGAATGCATCGAGATATCGGCGCCGAAATCGAGCGCGCGGGTCAGCACCGGCGTCGCCGCCGTACCGTCCACCGCCAGCAGGCCACCGCTGTCATGGGTGAGCTTGGCGATGGCGGCGATATCCGCCACCTTCAGCCAGGGGTTCGACGGCACCTCGATCCACACCAGGTCCGCCTTCTCCACCAGCGCCTTGCGGATGGCCAGCGGATCGGCCGCGTCGATCTCCTCCAGCCGGATGTTGCGCCGCGCGCAGAACTTCCGAACCCAGGCCAGCACACCCCAGTAGATGCCCGACTGCATCACCACCCGCGCGCCGTCCGGCAGCGTCCGGAACAGCGCCGCCACCGCCGCCATGCCCGACGGGAACAGCCGCGTCTGCGCCGCCCCCTCGAGCTGGCGCAGCACCTCCTCGGCCTGCGCCACGTTGGCATTGTGATCCCGGCCATAGCTGCCACCCGACTGCAGCGCATAGCTCTCGTCGCGCCGGAAGGTCGTGGTCGGCTGCACGCCGGGCACCACGCCCCCGTGGCCCGTGTCCACTGCCCCCGCCGCCCGTGCGGCGATCGTCGCGGGGTCGAGGGGTTTTTCTGCGCTCATGGCCGGCCTTCCTTCTTCAGCGCCTCGTTCAGCACGAACAGCAGCACCTCGTTCCCCTTCGGCCCGAGATGCACGTTGTCGATGAACAGCGGGATACCATCGACTTCATGATGACAGACCCCATCATCGCAGAAAAGCTCGTGCGGTGCGACATGAAGTGCCCCGTTCTCCTCCGCCGCCCGGGCCACCGCCTCGATGGTCCGGCCCCGGCGCTCGTCGAACGCCTCGCGGCTCAGGTGCAGCGGCTCCGACCCGAACCGCATGGTCCGCAGCATGGATTTCGGCACCGACTCGAGGAATTCCGGCACGTGGTTGATCACGATCACCCGGTGCCGCGCGGCCACCCGCGCGATGGCGGCGTTCAGGCTTTCCTCGAACAGCGCGAACCCGTCCTTTGCCACGCTGCCGTCGGCCCGCAGCAGCGGCACGCTGCCGGGCCGGTCGCCGCCATGGCCGGACCCTTCCGAGTAATACGACCAGCGCGCGAACATGACCACGTCCATTGGCGCCGCCTCGTCGAGATAGGCGAAGATCCGGTCGTTGAAGGCGATGCACTCCTCCTTCGTGCCGGCCCCCAGCAGCGGCGCACAGGCCGCCCTCGTGATTAGGAAGCCGGTCTCGTCCCGCGCCTTGCCGTAATCATCGAGCGCCGCGAAGGCCGAGTTCGCCATGCTGTCGCCCCACAGCACGTAATCCGGCGTCTCTCCCGGCACGCCCAGCTTGCAGAAGGTCGCGGGCGTCGTCTTGTCCCAGCACCGGTTCCAGCCGTCATGCACGTTCATCACCTCGGCCTTCAGCGCCTCGAGCCGCGCATCCTCGCCCGCCGCGGCCTTGCCGGGCTGCTGCATCAGGTAGACGGCCACCCCCAGCAGCACCAGCGCCTGCCCCGCGAACAGCATGTAAAGCCGCGTCTTGCCCGCGCCCCGCACCGATATCCGCCGGATCGGCATCTCGACCACGTGATAGGACAGCGCGCCCAAACCCAGCGACACCAGCACCAGCACCGCCCGGATCTCGTCGGTCAGCGTCACGCCGTAATAGAGCGCCCCCACGATCACCGGCCAGTGCCACAGGTAGGTGCCATAGGAAATCCGCCCGATATAGGCCATCGGCCGCACCGCCAGCGCCTTCGCGATCCAGCTATGCCCCGGCGCGGCAAAGGCGATCAGGATCACCGTGCCCAGCACCGGCAGCAGCGTCGCCCAGCCGGGATAGAGATAGCTCGCATCCAGCAGGTTCACCGGCGCGATCACCAGCGCCAGCCCCACCAGCGGCATCAGCGGAACCCTGTCAGGGATCAGCCGGTGATAGGTCACGAGGAAGACCAGCCCCCCTGCCGCCAGCTCCCAAACCCGGAAGGTGGAGGAAAAGAACCGCTCCTCCCGGTCATAGATCAGGTCGCCCGAAAACAGCGTCAGCGCCAGCGACGCCACGAACAGCACGCCCAGCAGCCACGCGAACACCGTCCGGTTGCGCCGCGTCAGCAGGATCAGCATCGGCAGCACGATGTAGAACTGCTCCTCGATCGACAGTGACCAGGTGTGCAGGAACGGGTTCTCATGCGCGGGGGCCGAGAAATAGCCGACCGAATTCAACAGGTTGAAGTTGTTCGTGAAGGTGATCGAGCCCAGGAACCCGTCCGCCACCAGCCCCATCTCCGAGCGCAGGAAGAACGCGTTTGCCAGAAGCGCGGTCACCAGGAAACACAGCGCATAGGCCGTCGACAGCCGCCGTATCCGCCGGGCAAAGAACTCGGTGACCGAATAGGTCCCCTGCTCCAGCCGCATGTAGGTCTGCCCGCAGATCAGGTAGCCCGACAGCACGAAGAAGATGTCGACCCCGACGAACCCGCCCAGCATGTCCGGATAACCGACGTGGAACAGCACCACGCTCAGCACGGCAATGGCGCGCACGCCGTCAAGTTCCCTGCGGTAGGCCAGATCGCTCATGCCGCTGCTCTCACGCGGCCTTGCGGCCGAAAAGCCGCCCCGGCCCCCAGCCTGTCGCCGGCTCGCCGGCAAGTGTCAGCATCCGCCACATCAGCGCCGAATTGGAGCTGATCACCGGCACGCCCAGCTCCGCCTCGACCTCCTCGAGGATGCCGAAGGTCCGCAGGTTGGTGCAGCTCGTGAACACCGCCTCCACCCCCGGCGCCTGCGCCGCCTCGACGATCGCGGCCCGCGTGCTCCGCTCGGTGATCCGTGCCACCGTATGCTCTTCCTTCTGTCCGAAACTCACCTCGCTCACCGTCTCGATGCCGTGCCCGGCCAGCGCCGCGCGCAGCGGTCCGGTGATCTCCTCTATGTAGGGCGAGACCAGCGCGATCCGGCTCAAGCCCAACTCCCCCAGCGCAGCGATCACCGCGCTCAGCGGGTTGGTCACCGGCACGCCCGGATGCGCCATCTGCACCAGCGCCTCAACCCGCTCCGGCCCGATGATCGTGGCGCCCGAGGTACAGGCATACCCCACCGCATCCAACCCCTGCGGCAACAGCGCGGCGGTCGCCGTCATCTCGCCCGCCATCGTCTCGAGGTCTTCCCGCGTCACGTCACCCCGCGCCGGGATCCGCGCATGCAGCAGGTTCACCTCGCGCCCGGCCACCACCTGCCGCGCCTCGAATTCCAGCGTCTCGTCGACGCTCAGCAGGATCATCCCCAGCCGCAGCCCGGCCCCGGCCCCCTGGTCAAGCTCATACGTCATCCCGTCCCCTTCGACCGGCTATTCCGTGCGTTCCGGCCGGCTGATCGTGCCACCGCAGACCGCGGCCCGCACCCCCGTGGTGCCCGGGCCAGAGGTCGGCCGCCCCCGCGCCACGCGCACCGCGAGATAGGCAAACGCCTGCGCCTCCAGCATGTCGCCGTCCAGTCCGGCCGCCTCGACCGGCTCCACCGGGCAATCCAGCGCCACCCGCAACATTTCCATTAGCACCGGATTATGCCGCCCGCCACCCGTGACAAGCAAGCGCTCGGGCGGCTCGGGGCAATGCTCCATTCCGCGCAGCACGGCGGCGGCACTCATCCCCGTCAGCGTGGCCACCGCATCGGCATCGCCCAGCTCGCCCACCAGGCCGATCATGTCGGAAAATTCGTTCCGGTCCAGCGACTTGGGCGGCATTCTCGTGAAATACGCGTCATCCAGGAACAGCTCCAGCGCCCCGTCCTCGACCCGCCCCCGCCGCGCCAGCGCGCCGTCGCGGTCAAACGGCTCCCTCCGCCGGGCCATCATCAGGTCGTTGATCGGCGCGTTCGCCGGCCCGGTGTCGAAAGCCAGCAAGGCCCCCTCCGCCTCCGGCACCGCCTTCCGCGGGTCGACCCATGTCAGGTTCCCGACCCCCCCGAGGTTCAGGAAACACAAGGGCTTGTCCGCCCCGATCCACTTGGCACAGGCAAAATGGAAGAACGGCGCCAGCGGCGCACCTTCCCCGCCCAGCCGCACATCGGCCGACCGGAAATCCCACACCACCGGCACGCCCAACGCCTCCGCCAGCGCGTCCCCGTCACCAATCTGGTAGGTTCCCCGCCCCCGCGGCTCATGCGCCAGCGTCTGGCCGTGAAACCCCACCAATTGCGCCCCCTCGAACCGCGCCAGCAACTCCGCATGGGCCGTCTGCACCACCGCCTCGGCCTCCGCCACGTCCTCACCCGGCCACTTGCCCAGGGCGCCCGCCAGCACCGCCTGCTCCGCGCCCGTATAGCTCCGATAGTCCGACGCCCCGAAGCCGAAGATCGCCTCGCCATCGGTCTCGACCATCGCCGCATCCACCCCGTCCAGCGAGGTGCCCGACATCGCCCCGAGCGCCCACACGCGGCCCGCCTTCAACATGCTCTTTTCCTTCGCCCGAACCATGCCTATACATGCCGCGCGAAAAACCCGGGAACAAGCCATATGACCTACCACCCCAAATCGGACTTCATGACCATCATGATCGAGCGCGGCTTTCTCGCCGACTGCACCGATTACCAGGGCCTCGACGAGGCCTTCGCGGCGGGCGTGGTACCGGCCTATATCGGCTATGACGCGACGGCCAGGTCGCTCCACGTGGGCCACCTCCTCAACATCATGATGCTGCGCTGGCTGCAGAAGACCGGCCACAAGCCGCTCACCCTGATGGGCGGCGGCACGACGAAGGTGGGCGACCCCTCCTTCCGCTCCGACGAGCGCCCGCTGCTCGACGACACCCAGATCGCCGCCAATATCGACGGGATGAAATCGGTCTTCGCCCAGTACCTCACCTATGGCGAGGGTCCCTCGGACGCGCTGATGCTCAACAATGCCGAATGGCTCGACGGGCTGAAATACATCGAGTTCCTGCGCGACATCGGCCGGCATTTCTCGGTCAACCGGATGCTCAGCTTCGAATCGGTGAAATCCCGGCTCGACCGCGAACAGTCGCTGTCCTTCCTCGAGTTCAACTACATGATCCTGCAGGCCTACGACTTCATGGAGCTGAACCGCCGCTACGGCTGTGTCCTGCAGATGGGCGGCTCCGACCAGTGGGGCAACATCGTCAACGGCGTCGACCTCACCCGCCGCGTGCTCGACCGCGAGGTGTTCGGCCTGACCTCGCCGCTGCTGACCACCTCGGACGGGCGCAAGATGGGCAAGTCCGCCGGGGGCGCGATCTGGCTCAACAGCGACATGCTCAGCCCTTACGAATTCTGGCAGTTCTGGCGCAACACCACCGACGCCGACACCGGCCGCTTCCTCAAGCTTTACACAGAGCTGCCGGTGGCCGAATGCGACCGTTTGGGCGCGCTCTCGGGGTCCGAGATCAACGACGCCAAGATCATCCTCGCCAACGAGGTCACCACCCTGCTGCACGGGGCCGAGGCCGCGAAAGCCGCCGAAGCCACCGCCCGCGAGGTGTTCGAGAAGGGCGGCGTGGGCGACGACCTGCCCACCGTGACGCTCACCGCCGCCGATATCGGCGAGGGCATTGCCAACACCGCGCTCTTCGTGAAGGCGGGGCTCAGCCCCTCGGGCAAGGAAGCCAAGCGCCTCTTCGCCAGCGGCGGCGCCAGCATCAACGACGAGGTGGTGAAGGAACCGCGCCTGATGACGCCCGACGAATTCGCCGAGGCCATCAAGCTGTCGGCGGGCAAGAAGCGCCACGCCCTGGTGAAGATCGCCGGCTAACCCACGGCACCGACCCGGAAAATTCGAATTTTTCCGGGACGTTTTCTTCCAAGAAAACGTCTCCCTCACACCGTTCCGCCCCTGCGGTATTTTCGAAAATTCCGAGCCGGAAAATTCCAATTTTCTGCACGTCAACTTCCCGTTGACTCCCCCTCCATATATCAATACTTCACGATATATGGATAAAACGCACGCCCTCACCGCCTTCTCGGCCCTGTCCCAGCCCACGCGGCTCGACGTCTTCCGCCTGCTCCTAAAGGCCGGCGAGACCGGCATGGCCGCCGGTGAAATCTCCGACGCGCTCGGCGTCCGCCAGAACACCATGTCCGCCAACCTTTCCGTCCTCCACCAGGCCGGCCTCGTCCGCAACACCCGCGAGGGCCGCTCGATCCGCTACTTCGCCGATCTCGACGGCACGCGCGGCCTGCTCGCCTTCCTGCTCGAGGATTGCTGCGGCGGAAACCCCGAGCTCTGCCAGCCCCTCATCTCCAAACTCGCCTGCGCCTGCTGAAGGAGGCCCCGATGCCCGACGCCCCCAAGAATGTCCTTTTCCTCTGCACCGGCAATTCCGCCCGGTCGCTCATGGCCGAGGCCATCATCACCCGCGAAGGGATGGGCAGGTTCCGCGGCTTCTCCGCCGGCTCCCGGCCGAAAGACGCACCCCACCCGCGCACGATCGAGCTTCTGCAGCACCTCAACCACGACACTTCCGCCATCCGCTCCAAAAGCTGGGAGGAATTCGCCGGCCCCGACGCCCCGCAAATGGATTTCGTCTTCACCGTCTGCGATCAGGCCGCGGCCGAGCCCTGCCCGATCTGGCCCGGCCAGCCGATGAGCGCCCATTGGGGCATGCCCGACCCGGCCGCCGCCACCGGCACCGACGCGGAAATCAGTTTCGCCTTTACGGATGCCTACCGGATGCTCCGCAACCGCATCTCGATCTTCGTCAACCTGCCCCTGGCCCAGCTCGACCGATTTTCCCTTCAGAAAGAGCTCGATCGCATCGGCCAGCACACCCACGCAGAGGACACCGCCCCGGCATGATCTTCGACCTTCCCCGCCGCCTGACCGCCGAGGCGCTCGGCACCGCGATGCTCGTCTGCACCGTCGTGGGCTCGGGCATCATGGCCGACATGCTGTCCGATGACGTGGCCGTCTCGCTGCTCGGCAACACCATTCCCACCGGCGCCATCCTCGTCGTGCTGATCACCCTTCTGGGCCCCATCTCGGGCGCCCATTTCAACCCGGCGGTGACCTTTGCCTTCCTTCTCCGGCGCGAGATTTCCGCATCCGAATCCGTGGCTTACATCGCGGCGCAGGTCCTCGGCGGTGTGGCCGGGGCGATCGCCGCGCACGGCATGTTCGCCCTCGATCTCGTGCAGCTCTCCACTACCCCCCGCACCGGCAGCGCCCAGTGGTTCGCCGAGATCGTCGCCACCTTCGGCCTCGTCGGCACCATCCTCGCCGGCATCCGCTTCCGGGCCGAGGCCGTGCCGTGGCTCGTCGGCCTCTACATCACCGCCGCCTACTGGTTCACGGCCTCCACCTCCTTCGCCAACCCCGCCGTCGCCATCGGCCGCGCCTTCACCGACACCTTTTCCGGCATCCGCCCGCTCGACCTGCCCGGCTTCATCTGCGCCGAACTCGTCGGCGCGGCCCTTGGCGTGGCACTTTTCGGATGGCTCCTCAAGGACCTGTCCCAATCACGCCGGCAACCGGTCGAATAACCCCATGGCCGTCGTCATCCACCACAACCCCGCCTGCGGCACGTCGCGCAACGTGCTGCAGATCATCCGCGACGCAGGCTACCAGCCCACGGTAATCGAGTATCTCGACACCGGCTGGACCCGCCCGCAACTCCTCGCCCTCTTCGCCGCGGCCGGCCTCACACCCCGCACGGCGCTGCGCACCACCAAGTCCCCGGCCGAAGAACTGGGCCTCCTCGACCCCTCCACCAGCAACGACACCCTCCTCGACGCCATGCTCGCCCACCCGGTCCTGGTCAACCGCCCCATCGTCTGCACGCCCAGGGGCGTCCGCCTCTGCCGCCCGTCCGAAACCGTGCTCGACCTGCTGGAGGTCTGGCCCCAGGGCCCCTACACCAAGGAAGACGGATCGCCCCTCCTGACCGCCGAAGGAACCCGCGTTGCCTGAAGACAAGACCACCCCGAACCTCGTGAACGACGCCTTCCAGGCCATTGACGAGGCGCGACTTTTCCCCTCCGACCACCCCACGCACCCGCCCCGCATCCTGCTCCTCTACGGCTCGCTGCGCACGCGCTCCTTCTCCCGCCTCGCGGCCGAGGAAGGCGCCCGCATCCTCACTCGACTCGGCGCCGAATGCCGCATGTTCAACCCCTCGGGCCTGCCGCTCCCCGACGACGCCGACACCACCCATCCCAAGGTGGCCGAGCTGCGCGATCTCGTCATGTGGTCCGAGGGCATGGTCTGGTCCACCCCCGAACGCCACGGCGCCATGACCGGCATCATGAAAACGCAAATCGACTGGATCCCGCTGGCCCCGATCGGCGGCATCCGCCCCACCCAGGGCAAGACGCTGGCGGTGATGCAGGTCTCCGGCGGCTCGCAAAGTTTCAACGCGGTCAACCAGTTGCGCATCCTCGGCCGCTGGATGCGGCTTCTCACCATCCCCAACCAATCCTCGGTGGCGAAAGCCTGGGACGAGTTCGACGATAACGGCCGCATGAAACCCGGGCCGTTCTACAATCGCCTCGTCGACGTGATGGAAGAGCTGATGAAATTCACCCTGCTGACACGTGGCCAAAGCGGCTACCTCACCGACCGGTACTCCGAACGGGTGGAAAGCCTCGAAGAGCTGTCGAAACGGGTGAACCTGCCGAAAGCGACCGGCGGCTGAGCAGCCGGTTAACGCGCGTCCAGCGCCTCCTGCAACAGCGCCCTGACCGTGTCGCGTTCCACATCCGAGGTCACGAAGGCCTCGCCGATCCCCCGCGCCAGGATGAACCGCAGCGTGCCATCCACCACCTTCTTGTCCTGCGCCATCAGGTCGAGCAACCCGTCCGCATCCGGCAATTCCCCCGGAATATCAGACAGATCGACCTTCATCTTCATGTCACGCAAATGCGCCCTCACGCGCCCCGGCTCCTCCTGCGAACAGAGCCCCATCCGCGCCGAAAGCTCGAAGGCCAGCGCACAGCCGATCGCCACCCCCTCGCCATGCAAGAGCCGATCCGAATACCCCGTCGCCGCCTCCAGCGCATGACAGAACGTATGGCCCAGATTGAGCAACGCCCGGTCGCCCTGTTCCGTCTCGTCCCGCACGACGATCTCGGCCTTCATCTCCACCGACCGGCGCACCGCGTGGATCCGTGCCGCATGATCCCCGCCCGCGGCGGATGAACCATGCGCCTCAAGCCATTGGAAAAACTCCGAATCCCCCAACAGCCCGTATTTCACCACCTCGCCGTACCCGGCCAGGTAATCCCGCTCCGTCAGGGACGACAGCACATCCGTATCGGCCAGAACCAGGCTCGGCTGGTGAAACGCCCCGATCAGGTTCTTGCCCTGCGGCGCGTTGATCCCGGTCTTGCCGCCGACCGAGCTGTCGACCTGCGCCAGCAGGCTCGTCGGCACCTGCACGAACCGCACCCCCCGGCGCAGCACGGCGGCCGCGAACCCCACGAGGTCACCGATCACCCCGCCGCCCAGGGCCACAACCACGTCGCTCCGCTCGACCTTCTGCTCGAGCAGCCACTCCACCACCCGCTCCAACTGCGGCCAGCTTTTCGTGCCTTCCCCGGCCGGCAATTCCAGTGAAACGGCGGAAATCCCCGCTGCCGCCAGCCCCTCTTCCAGCCTCGGCAGATGCAGCGGCCCGACATTGTCGTCGGTGACGATCGCGACCCGTTTGCGGGCCAGCAAAGGGCCCACCAGCACCCCGGCGCGGGCCAGCAACCCGCTCCCGATATGAACGTCATAGGCCCGCTCGCCCAGCGGTACATGCACGGTCTCGGTCATTCGCTCTCCTCCAGGACATCGGGCCGCGTCAGCAATGTCTCGATCACCTTTTCCGCCATCGTCTCGATCGCGTAGGCCGATTGCGCCTTCACCGAAAGATCGGCCGTCGCATAGACAGGAACCCGCGCCTCGTAGATCGCCTTCAGCGTCGCATGAGGTTTATCCGTGCGCAGCAAGGGCCTGGTATCCTTGTGTTTTACCCGGTTCCACAGGATCGGCAGATCGGCATCCAGCCACACCGAAACACCCTTTTCGCTGATCAGCCTGCGGTTCCGCTCGGCCAGGAACGCACCGCCCCCGGTCGACAGGATGCCGCGCTTTTCCTCCAGCAGCCGGTTGATCACCTGCGTCTCGCGGTCGCGAAAGAACGCCTCGCCGTCGCGGGTGAAAATCTCGGCAATCGACATGTTCGCCGCCCGCTCGATCTCGGCATCCGAATCAAGAAACGGCACCCCGAGCCGCGCTGCAAGAGATTTTCCCACAGCGGTCTTCCCAGCCCCCATCATGCCCACCAGAACCACGGTCTTGTGTAGTTTCCAATGCCTTACGGCGGCCAATGTTCGGCGCTCCCATGCCAATTGCCAAATCGTTTGCACTGAATGACGTGATCTTGTTCAAAAGGCCAGCTATAAAGTCGTTAACGAACAAACCTACGAGCAAGAGGCAATATGGCGCGCCTGATCAAGTGGCTTTTCTACCTGGCCGTGTTGGCCTTCCTGGCCCTCGTGGCCTATGCCTATGTCGGGCCGTTCTTCGGCGCGGATTTCTCTCCGCCCGAGGAAGAGATTCGGCAGGATATCCTCCTTGAAACCGAATAGCCTGACCCTCACCGCGCTTCTGGTGCCGGGCCTCGCCCTGGCCGAGGAGCCGCTGTCGGCCATCGACTGGCTGACCCAGCCGGCCCCGGTCAGCGTGGCCCAGCCGCTTGTCCAGCCGCTGGCGAACCCGCCGGTGACCGAGGGGGTCACCGTGCCCTCCGTCACGGTCCTGCCGCTCGACGACGTGCGCCCCGACGCGGTGGGCCTGCTGCCATCTTCCACTACCGGGCTGCCCCGCTCGCTCTGGTCCGCCAGCGAGACCGACACGCTGGTGGCCCAGCTGTCGCGCCTCGGCGACACGCCCCTGCCGGCCATCCAGGCGCTCTACTACACCCTGCTCTTGGCCGAGGCCGACCCGCCCTCCGACGCGGCCGAGAACGCCCGCTTCCTGCGCGCCCGGGTCGATGCGCTCCGCCGCTACGGCGCGGTCGACGCGGCGCTGGCACTGCTCGAACGCGCCGGCGCCGACACGCCGCTCCTCTTCGATGAATGGCTCGACCTCGCCCTCCTCAAGGGCACCGAGGACGATCCCTGCCAGGCGCTCGCCGACACGCCCGACCTGTCCGAAAGCTATGCCGCCCGCATCTTCTGCATCGCCCGCGCCGGCGACTGGTCGACCGCGGCGCTGACCTACGACACCGCCAACGCCATCGGCGCGCTCGACGCCCATGAATCGCAGCTTCTGGCGCGGTTCCTCGACCCAGAAACCGCCGACGGGGCCGACCTGCCCCCGCCGCGCCACATGACCCCGCTGATCTTCCGCCTCTACGAGGCGAACGGCATGCCGCTGCCCACCCGCAACCTGCCGCGCGAATACGCCGTGGCCGATTTGCGCGGCACCATGGGCTGGAAGGCCGAGGTCGAGGCCGCCGAGCGCCTCGCCCGCACCGGCGCCCTGCCCGCCAACCGCCTGCTCGGCCTCTATACCGACCGCGACCCGGCCGCCTCCGGCGGGGTCTGGGAACGGGTCCGCGCGATCCAGGCCTTCGACGCCGCCCTCGCCTCCGGCGACGTGGCCGCCATCGACCGCGAGTTGCGCAGCGTCTGGCTGCTGATGCGCGAGAACGGCCTCGCCGTGGCCTTCGCCGCCCTCTACGGCGCCGACCTGGCCGTGCTCGACGATCCCTCCGGCCTCGCCCACGAGGTGGCGCTCCTCTCGCCGGTCTACGAAAGCGCGGCCCGCGCGCCGGGCGAACAGACCCGCCGCCTCAACTTCCTCGAAGGGCTGGCCAAGGGCGCGCCGGACGCCGCGCTCGCCACGGGCGCCGTCGAATCCGCCATCGCCCGCGCCTTCGCCGCCCGCAAGGTGCCGCCCGACCATGCCGGCCCCCTGCGCGAAGGGCGGCTGGGCCAGGCCATCCTCGCGGCGGCGGTACAGCTTCAGGACGCCAGCACCGGCCAGACCCGCGACCTCGAAGCGGCGCTTGCCACCCTGCGCGTCGTCGGGCTGGAAGACGTGGCCCGCCAGGCCTCGCTCCAGGTCCTGCTGCTGGCGGAAGGGGAATGACACCCGGCCGGGGCTGGATAGAGCCCTTTCTCGAGGCCCGCGCGGCCGAACTGGGGGCAGCGGCCAACACGCTCGCCGCCTATCGCCGCGACCTCGACGATTTCGCCGGCTGGCTCGACCGCAACGCCCTTGCCCTCGCCACCGCCACCCAGGCCGACATCGAGGCCTACCTCGTCGATCTCGACGCCCAAGGCCTCGCCGCCTCCACCCGCGCCCGCCGCCTCTCGGCCATCCGCCAGCTCTACGTCTTCGCCTTCGAGGACCGGCTGCGCGACGACAACCCCGCCGCCCGGATCCGCGGGCCCGGCCGGGCCAAGCGCCTGCCCAAGACCCTGTCGGAAGCGGATGTCGACCGCCTGCTCGCCGCCGCCCGCGATGTCGGCCGCAACGCCGCCGACCGCGGCCGCAACACCTGCCTGATGGAACTGCTCTACGCCACCGGCATGCGCGTCACCGAACTGGTCACGCTGCCGGTCGCGGCGGCCCGCGGCAACCCGGAAATGCTGCTCGTGCGCGGCAAGGGCGGCAAGGAACGCATGGTCCCGCTCTCCCCGCCCGCCCGCGCGGCACTGACCGACTGGCTGGCCCTGCGCGACCGCGCCGAGGAGGCCGGGCGCGCCGAGGGCAAGCCGCCCTCGCCCTTCCTCTTCCCCTCGCGCGGCAAGCTGGGCCACCTCACCCGCAACCGCTTCTATCTGCTGGTCAAGGAAATGGCCGTCGCCGCCGGCGTCTCGCCGGCAAGCGTCACGCCCCACACGCTGCGCCACGCCTTCGCCACGCACCTGCTGGCCCGCGGCGCCGACCTGCGCGCCATCCAGGTTCTGCTGGGCCATGCCGACGTCGCCACCACCGAGATCTACACCCACGTGGTCGACGAACGCCTGCGCACGCTGGTGGAAGAGCACCACCCACTCGCAAAGGCCGCCGCCACCCGCGGCGAGGACTGAGCACACCTCACCCGACGTTCCGCGCCGATGATCCCTTGATCGCCGCCCCCCGAGCCCCCATAACCCGAGGGGCTGAAAGGATAACGACCCGAATGGAACCCTCATCTACGCTGCTCGACGCCACCTTCTGGATCACGGGCGGTGCCATCCTCGCCCTGCTGGTGCTCTCGGCCTTCTTCTCGGGCAGTGAAACCGCGCTCACCGCCGCCTCCCGCGGCAAGCTCCGCGCCCGCGCCGACAAGGGCGAGAAGGGCGCCGCCAAGGCGCTCGAGATCACCGAGGACAACGAGCGCCTGATCGGCTCGGTCCTGCTGGGCAACAACCTCGTCAACATCCTCGCCGCCTCGCTGGCCACCGCCCTCTTCACCCGGCTTTTCGGCGAAAGCGGCGTGGCGCTCGCGACCCTGGTGATGACCCTCCTCGTGCTGGTCTTCGCCGAGGTGCTGCCCAAGACCTACGCCATCACCAATGCCGAGGCCGCCGCCGCCCGCACCGCGCCGATCATCACGCTGGTCATCTCCATCTTCTCACCCGTCGTCTCGGCGGTGCGCGTCTTCGTGCGGATGGTACTGCGCCTCTTCGGCGTCCGGATCGACCCCGACAGCCATATCCTCGCCGTCCGCGAGGAGATCGCGGGCGCCCTCTATCTCGGCCATTCCGAGGGCGTCGTCGAAAAGGAGGACCGTGACCGCATCCTCGGCGCGCTCGACCTGGGCGACCGCGCGGTCGAGGAGATCATGCTCCACCGCTCCGGCATCGAGATGATCGACGCCGAGCTGGAACCCCAGGCGATCCTCGACCAGTGCCTGAAAAGCAGCCACACCCGCCTGCCCGTCTACCGCGACGACCCCGACAACATCATCGGCGTGGTCCACGCCAAGGACCTGCTGCGCGCCATGTACAAGCTGGTCAGCGAGGGCGGGCTGTCCGACGAGGTGCTGAAGAATTTCGACATCACCGACGTGGCGATGAAGCCCTATTTCGTGCCCGAAACCACCACGCTCGACGACCAGATGCGCCAGTTCCTGCGCCTGCGCACCCATTTCGCGCTGGTCGTCGACGAGTACGGCGTCCTGCAGGGTCTGATCACGCTCGAGGACATCCTCGAAGAGATCGTGGGCGAGATCGCCGACGAGTTCGACCCCGACGCCGACCACCCGATCCGCCGCAGCGACGACAACCAGTTCCTGGTGGAAGGCGCCATGACGCTCCGCGACCTCAACCGCGCCACCGACTGGAACCTCCCCGACGACGAGGCGAACACCGTTGCGGGGCTGGTCATCCACGAGGCCCAGATCATCCCGGAAGTCCACCAGGTCTTCAACCTCCACGGCTTCCGCTTCGAGGTCATGGCGAAAGACGGCAACCGCATCACCAAGCTGAAGATCCGCAAGCTGTAGGCTACCGTCGCCCACGTAGGCCGGGCTTCAGCCCGGCCCCCACCGGCCCCCACGCACCCCTGGTGCCCCCCCCGTCACAACGCCACCAACCGCTCCGCCACCGGCGAGGATTGCACGATCGACGAGTTCGTCGCCCCGAAAGGCACGATCCGGTCGATGACCGCCTCCATCTCCGCCACGTCGCGCACGTGTGCCCGTGCGACAAAGCAATCCTCTCCCGACACCCGGTCGCAGGCGACGATCTGCGGCGTGGCCCGGATGGCGGCGATCATGTTCGCCATCTCCCCCGGCAACGGCCGCGCCCGGATCATCACCGTCAGCCCGTAGCCCAGCCGCGCCGGATCGATCCGCGCGCCGTAGCCGGTGATCACCCCGGTATCCTCGAGCCGCCTGACCCGGTCGGCCACGCTCGGCGCCGACAGCCCAACCCGACGCGACAGCTCCGCCCGCGCGATCCGCGCATCGGCGCAAAGCTCGCGCAGAATCGCCGCGTCGATCCGGTCGAGACCCGTTTCACCGGATCGAAGGCCTTCCGTCGAAATTTCCTTCTGTTCGTTCGCAATATCGCCGCTGGACATATCGAATCTCCATATAAAAACCCGGATACACCTTGCATGATGACCCCATGCCGGATCAAGCCCCACCCCCGCGCCTCTCCCGCGTCTCCGACGCCGTGCCGCCGCATCTGTGGTTCGGCGTCTCGGCCGTCTTCCACTACCTCGGCCCGGCCTGCGCCGTGCTGCTCTTCCCGGCCGTCGGCGTGCTGGGCGTGGCGTGGTTCCGCATCGCCTCCGCCGCGCTGATCTTCGCGCCCCTCACCCGGCCCTGGCGCACCTTCCGGCGTGCCGGCCCCGGCGAGCGCGCCCTCCTGCTGGCGCTTGGCGCCTGTCTCGCGGTGATGAACTGCGCCTTCTACCTCGCGCTCGACCGGCTGCCCATCGCCCTCGTCGCCGCCATCGAGTTCGCGGGCACCATCGGCCTCGCCCTCTGGGGCCTGCGCACCGGGCGCAACTGGCTGGCCTTCGCCGCCACCCTTGCGGGCGTCGCCCTGCTTCTCGACATCCCCGGACTGGCCGCCCCCGGCCGGGCCGCCTCCGACCTGCTGGGTCTCTTCTGGGCGGGGCTCAACGGCGGGCTCTTCGTGCTCTACATCATCCTCGGCCACAGGATTTCCCGCAACGGCGCCTCGGGCGGCGTGGAACGCCTCGGCGCGGCGATGGCGGCGGCCTTCCTCTTCGTCATGCCGATCGGGGTCCTGCAGGCATTGAACGCGTTCGGCGCCCCCCTGCTGGTGCTGGCCGGCATCGGCGTCGGCCTGACCTCCTCGGTCATCCCCTACGTCTGCGACCAGCTCGCCATGGCCCGCCTGCCCCGCGCCAGCTTCGCGCTCCTGCTCGCCCTGCTGCCCGCCTCCGCCACGATCATCGGCGCGCTCGTCCTGCGCCAAATCCCCGGCCCCGCCGATATCGCCGGCGTCCTGCTGGTCATGCTCGGGGTGGCCATCCACAAACCCGCGCCCCTGCGCGCGCCCGACCAGGCACACGCCGCGCGTCCCGTTTCACCGATCCTGGAAAAGGAAAAGGCGGGCGATCCGTCGGATCCCTCCCGCCTGACATAAACATGAGCATCGACAAAATTTATTCAAGAATTGCGCGCCAAGATTTTTCTCCCCAAATTCAAGCCGTTACAATTATCCTTGCGACAGGAGAGCGCCTTGACCCCGCAAACCGACACCCCCTCCGGCCCCTGGTATCACGGCACCCGCGCCGATCTCGGCACCGGCGACCTGATCACCGCCGGGCGCAAATCCAACTTCGGCTCGCGCAAACCGATGTCCTGGGTCTACTTCGCCGGCACGCTCGAGGCGGCGATCTGGGGCGCCGAGCTGGCCGCCGGCGACGGCCGCGAACGCATCTACATCGTCGAGCCCACCGGCCCCTTCGAGGCCGACCCCAATCTCACCGACAAGAAATTCCCCGGCAATCCCACCCTGTCCTTCCGCTCCCGCGAACCGCTCCGCATCGTGGGCGAGGTTGCGGAATGGGAGGGCCACTCGCCCGAGCAGCTCCAGGCCATGCACGAGGGCCTCGCCCGCCTCAAGGCCCAGGGCATCGAGGCCATCGACTGACCGTCACACCCCGTAATCCTCCCGCGAGGCGACGGCCAGCTTCGCCACCAACGCCTCCGGGATCGGCCGCTTCACCGTAAAGGTCACCCCCGTCTTCGTGGCCTTCAACCCTGCGGCGGCAATATCATCGGCATGGGCGGCAATCGCGCCCTTGCCGACATACAGCCCGCACTGTTTCGAAAACGCCGCATACCCGGCCACGATCGTCGTTTCGATCACGAAACCCGGCATGTCATAGCGGATGGTCTCCTCCGCATCGGGCAACGCCCGGGCCAGCCGGGCGCGCAGCGCCTCCAGCAGCGGCCGGAACGCCTCGGGCGCCGCGGCGATATAGGCGTCGTGATCGGCGAACCGCGCCATCGCTCCCCTCCCTCCTACCGCACCGGGATCTCCGCCTCCGCCTGGATCAGCCAGGCCCCGTCGCGCCCCTTCACCGCCACCAGCATCACGTCCGACGACGTCCCGTCGGCCACGATCTTCTGCCGCGAATAGGCCATCCAGCCCGACACGCTGAGGCTCCGCACCCGAAGCGACCACTGCTTGACCCCCACCAGGAACAGCTCGTCATGCAGGTCGCGGATCGCCTCGCGCCCCAGCACCGGCGCCATGGCCGAGGCGATATATTCCGCATCCTCCGCGTAACACCCCGCGCAGCTCTCGGAATCCCCGTCCCGCAGCGCCGCCTCGTAGCGCCGGAACAGCGCCATCAGATCATCTTCCTCCGCCATCGACGCCTCCCCCCGGGCACAGATGAAGCTCCAGCCCATGGTGAATCCTCGAACGCCACCTGTCCATGAAAATATGCCGGACCCCCGGCGCGCGCCTCAACCGTCCCCCGCGCCCGGCGCGGGGCCGTCGGGATGCGTGTCGGCCTTCACCGCCCCGCGCTCCCCCTCCGGCTTCGGCGGCCCGGTGGTGGTGTCGCGCCGCGTCTGGTGCTCGATCTCGGCATTCAGCTTGGCCCCGGCCAGCACGATGAACGCCGACAGCCACAGCCATGTCAGCAGGATGATGACACCCCCCAGCGTGCCATAGGTCTCGTTATAGCTGGCGAAATTCTGGGTGTAGAGCGAGAAGCCGATCGTCCCGATCATCCACAGCACCGTCGCGGCCACCGCCCCGGGGCTGATCCAGCGCCACCTGGCATTGGCCCGCGACGGCCCGAACCGGTAGAGCACGGCCAGCCCCAGCATCGCCAGCACCGCCAGCACCGGCCATTGCAGCCAGACGATGGTGGTCTCCACCGCGCCGGGCAGGCCCAGGAACACGATCACCGCGGGCACCACGATCATCACGCCAAGCGCCGTCAGCAGGCCCGCGATGATCACCAGCGTCAGCACCAGCCCGGTGGCGTAGAGCCTCACGAACCCCCGCCGCTCGGTCTCGGCATAGGCGATGTTCATGCCTTCCATCAGGGTCATCATGCCCTTGGTGGCACCATAAAGCGCCAGCAGCAGGCCGAGGATGGCGGCAAAGCCCGTGGCCGCCTCGTCGCCGCCGGTGACCTTCAGGATCTGGTCCCGGACGATCGCCGCCGCCTCGGCGGGCATCATCGCCACGAACCCCTCCAGCTGGCCCGCCACATCCGCGGGGTCGAGCAGCACGCCGGCAATGGAAATCAGCGCCACCACGGCGGGAAAGATCGCCAGCAGCCCGAAGAACGCCACCCCGGCCGAGACGACCGACATGTGATCGGCGGGTATGCCGGCGACCAGCCGCTTGACGATCTCCCACCACCCGCGCCGCGGGATCTCGGCCGGCCGGGTGGCCGTCTGGCCGCGGAGATTGGTTGGCATGGCGGTCCTCCGTTGCTTGCCCCGTTACCTAGGAGAACGCGCCGAGAGGTCAAAAGGTTGGCGAGGACTTGGGATTTTTCGCAGAGACACACCGCGCGGAACAAAGGGCGTAAGCCCGCCGCGCATCGCCCGCTGGCCGGCAGGCGATTGCAACGCAATCGCCGAGAGGTGGGCCGCCCCGTCGCACCAAAGGTGCGCCGCCCATACCCGGCACGCCTCTGGCGTGACGGCACGGCGATTTGGCCAGCGGAGTGCCACGCGCGAATGATGGACGTACTTGGCAGCCATAAACTGCCCATCACCAACGTCGGTTCGCCGCACCACGGCCCGTCGATGCGCGGCTTGCCCTGCAAGGCTCACCATGATCCAGGATCGCAGCGAAAGCCCGCTTCGAGCCCACACTTCCCAGTTTCTGCCTGGCCGCGACGGTCAGCTATCCGTGCCCTGGAACATCGGAATGAGCGTGAATGAACGCTGATTTGCTTGACTAAACCTTCAGTCATCAGTCACCCTTGACTGCAGATATATGTGGTGAACTTTGATGACCGATCGTTCCTTCTCGATTGATGACAGTTTTGTTCCGCCAGAACCTTTTGACAGAGCGATTGCAAACTTAAACGTCCGCTGCCGCAGTAATTCTCTTGAAGATGGCGTGAATCTCGATGTTGAGAGGAGAGGTGGCTCGGGAAATCTGAACAGGTGAGTTAGGTGGATTTTCCGCTCCCAATCCTGCAGCGTTGCCGGGACGAAGGAGCGAATATGGCAAAACGACCGAGACGAAACCACAGCCCAGCTTTCAAGGCGAAAGTCGCGTTGGCGGCGTTGAAGGGCGACAAGACGATGAGCGAGCTGGTGACGCAGTTCGACGTGCATCCGAACCAGATCAAGCAATGGAAGGATCAGCTGCTGGATGGAGTCTCCGGCGTATTCGATGACAAGCCGAAAGCGGCGAAGGAGCCGGAGATCGATGTCACCTCTCTACATGCAAAGATCGGCCAGCTCACGCTTGAGAACGATTTTTTAGAGGGAGCGCTCGCCAAGGCCGGTCTGTTGCCGAGCGCAAGGAAATGACGGACCGCGCCCACAGGCTGAGCCTGACCCGGCAGGCCGAGCTGCTCGGGATCAGCCGGGGCAGCCTCTACTATGCCCCGCGCCCGGCCAGCGAGGACGACCTGCGGCTGATGCGCCGGATCGACGAGCTGCACATGGACTATCCGTTCGCGGGCAGCCGGATGATGAAGGGTCTTCTGCGCCAGGAAGGGTTCACCGCCGGGCGGCTGCACGTGGCCACGCTGATGAAGCAGATGGGCATCGAGGCCTTGTATCGCAGGCCCAACACGTCGAAACCGGCGCCGGGGCACAAGGTCTACCCCTACCTGCTGAGGAAGCTGGCAGTGACCCGGCCCAACCAGGTCTGGGCAATGGACATCACCTATGTGCCGATGGCGCGCGGCTTTGTTTACCTGGTGGCCGTTGTCGACTGGTTCAGCCGCAAGGTGCTGAGCTGGCGGCTCTCGGTCACGCTGGAAACCGGCCCGTGCGTGGAGGCGCTGAACGAGGCCCTCGCACGACACGGCGCACCCGAGATCATGAATACCGATCAAGGCAGCCAGTTCACCTCCATCGACTTCATCACCGCGCTGAAAGGTGCCGGGATCCGGATCAGCATGGATGGCAAGGGGGCCTGGCGGGACAACGTCTTCGTCGAGCGCCTATGGCGGACCATCAAATACGAAGAGGTCTACCTACGCGCCTATGATAGCGTCTCGGCCGCTCGCGAAAGCCTCGGCCGGTATCTGGCCTTCTACAACACCAGGAGACCGCATTCATCGCTGGACGGGCAGACCCCCGATCAGGCATATCTCAACACGCCCCGGCCAATTCCGGTCGCGGCATAACCGAGCGGGAAATCCACTTACGAAACGGCTCGAAACTGTTAAAACAAACCGAGCCACCTCTATTTGAGGTGCCCCTACCCCTTACTATCAGGCGAGGAAGCCGAGATGGGGACAAGCAACAACAGAAAAGGCCGCCCCCCAAAACAGAACAGGCCGGGGTCGCCCCCGGCCCGCGCAATCCTTCCGACGCTCCGACCTATGCCCGCAGCTTCTCCCCCTTCGGGTCGAACGGCGGCTCCTCCAGGATCCGCGCCTTGTGCGGCTGGCCCAGCACCATCACCTCGACCTCGTCGCCGGGCGCTGCCGTGCCGCTCTTGATATACCCAAGCGCGAGGCTCATCCCCACGGTATAGCCATAGGTGCCCGACGTGACCCGCCCGATGCCCTTGCCATCCTTGAAGATCGGCTCGCCCCCGGTGGCGTCCGCGTTCGAGGCCGTCACCGCCTCTTCGTCGATATGCACCAGCACCAGCGTCTCGCGCGTGGGCTCGGCCATCACCTTCTGCGCGGCGGGTTTGTTGAGGAAGTCCTTCTCCATCTTGCAGAGCGCCCCTAGCCCCACCTCGTGCGGATAGTATTCGGGCGAGTATTCCCGGCTCCACGAGCCATAGCCCTTCTCGATCCGCATCGACATCAGCGCCCGAGCCCCCACCGGCCCGCCGCCGAACTCCTTCGCCGTCTCCAGAAGCGCCCGGTAGAGCTTCTCCTGGTCCTCCGTCTTGCAATGCAGCTCCCAGCCCAGGTCACCGGTAAAGCTCACCCGCAGCGCCAGGCACCGCACCCCGGCAATGTCGATCATCTTCGACCGCATGAACGGGAAATCCTCGGTCGCCAGCGACGTGTTCGTCATCCGCTGCAGGATCTCGCGCGACTTGGGCCCGGCCACGTTGAACCCGCACATCGCCTCGGTCATGCTCTCGAACGTGGTCCCCTCGGGCAGCGGCACCATGTCGTAGAACCGCTTCTGATAGCGCTCCGCCATCCCCGACGACACCACCCAGAACTCGTCTTCCTCGACCCGCGTCACCGTCGCATCTCCGGCAATCCCGCCGCGCACGGAAATCAGCGGCGTCAGGCACGACCGCCCGACGCTTTTCGGCATGTTGTTGGCAAACACCGCGTTCAGCCAGTCCGCCGCCCCCGGCCCCTTCACCCGGTACTTGGCGAAGTTCGAGATGTCGATGATCCCGGCCCGCTCCCGCAGCATCCGGCACTCCTCGCCCACCGGCCCCCACCAGTTCTGCCGCACGAACCCGTTCGTGTCCTTCGCGCCGGGCTCTCCGGCGAACCACTGCGGATGCTCCCAGCCATAGTTGAGGCCGAACACCGCCCCCATTTCCTTCTGCAGCTCGTAAACCGGCCTTGTCCGCAACGGCCGCCCCGCCGCCCGCTCCTCGTTCGGATAGTGAATGGCAAACCGATGCGTATACACGTCCTCCACCTTCGCCATCACAAACTTGCGGTCATTCGCCCACAGCCCGAACCGCGCGATATCCCAGGGGAACATGTCATACTGCATCTCCCCCTCCACGATCCACTGCGCCACCATCAGCCCCATCCCGGCCGACTGCGAGAACCCCGGAATGATCCCCCCGCACATGAAGTAATTCTTCAACTCCGGCACCGGGCCCAGGATCACGTTCGAATCCGGCGACCAGATCATCGGCCCGTTGATCACCCGCTTCACCCCGGCCTCCGCCGCCGCCGGCACCCGGTCCATCGCCCGCATCACGTTCTCCATGATCCGTTCCAGATCATCCGGGAACAGGTCATGCGCGAAATCCAAGGGCGTCCCATCCTCCGCCCAGAACCGCATGTCCCGCTCATAGGCGCCGATCAGCAGGCCCTTGCCCTCCTGCCGCAGGTAATACTCGCCATCCCGGTCCGCGACCGACGGCAACCGCCGCCCCGCCGCCTCGATCTCCGGCATGGTCTCGGTCACGAAATACTGGTGCTCGGTGGGCTGCAGCGGCACCTCGATCCCGGCCAGCTTCGCCACCTCCCGGCCCCAGAGCCCGGCGGCGTTGATCACCCACTCCGTCTCGATATTCCCCTTGGGCGTCTCCACCACCCAGCTGCCGTCGGGCTTCTGAACCGTTCCCGTCACCGGCGTGAACCGGTAAATCTCCGCCCCCTTCTGCCGCGCCCCCACCGCGTAGGCATTGGTCACGCCCGACGGGTCCACGTTCCCCCCGTCCGGCTCCCACATGATGCAGCGGATGCCGTCGAAATTCACCAGCGGATGCTTCTCCTCCGCCTCCTCCCGGCTGATCTCGAAGAAGTTCATGCCGTAAAGCTTCGCCTTCGCCGCCTGCAGCTTCAGCTGATGCTCCCGGTTCTCCGTCTGCGCGAGGTAGAGGCTCCCGGGCTGGAACACGCCACAGCTCTGCCCCGTCTCCTCCTCCAGCTGCTTGTAGAGATTCATCGTGTAATGCTGCAGCCGCGAGATATTGGCACTGTCATGCAGCCCGTGGATGTTCGCCGCCGCATGCCAGGTCGAGCCGCTCGTCAGCTCGTCCCGCTCCAGCAGAACCACGTCCGTCCACCCCAGCTTGGTGAGGTGATAGAGGATGGAGCATCCGATAACGCCGCCGCCGATCACGACAGCCTGTGCATGGGTTTTCATGTGTCGTCCCTTGACCCTTGTTTCAGCGGCCAGCCTGACACCGATTGAAGGCGCCATGAATGCCGGTTCCCGACATCATTCGTCGGTCGGGGGCCATTGTCGTTTCGTTTTGCGTCAGGGGATTTAGGTTTGCGGCAGGGGGTGGTGTTCGATTTTTGACCTTCACGACTGCCCTTGTAATTGCGCATGAGCGAACTTCAAAAAACATAACATGATGAAAAGAGCGAGATCTTAGATAATAAGTCGCGATTTTAACGAATTAATGTTGAAAACGCCTTTTCGGAGGAATATCCTTTCACGTGGAGGCCCATATATGATCTACAGGCTTGAAGTAGAAAATTTCTATTCAATTCGAGACCGACAGGTGGTTGATCTGACGGTTGGTGGAAAAGTGCCCGACGAGCCCGGCAGATTATTTCCAACATATGACGACTCAGAAGAACGGGCACCGAGAGTGGTTGCCGTCTATGGCCCAAATGCTTCCGGTAAGTCTAACTTACTCAAAGCGATCTCGTTTCTTGCTTGGTTTGTTCATTCAAGCTTTCGATATGATACGGGCAAACAGCTTCCATATCGGAAGTTTGCCAGTGACTCGATGGTTGAATCGCCCACGCGCATCTCAATAACGTTCGCACTGCCAGAGAACCTTCTCGATCCAGAAAATTCTCCCACTTGCCCCTATGTGTATACCTTGGAACTTGCTCCAAGAGGCGCAGGGCCAGATCGTGTCATATTAGAAAGCGTTTACCATCGACCGAAGGGCGCCAAGCGATTTACGCGCGTACTTGAGCGTAACGAGAGAGGAGAGGTTAAAGGTGCCCTCGGTATTGGGCTAGGAAAAGAACGCGGAGTGCTCGAAAAGATCCTTCGTCCTGATGCCAGTGTAATCGCAACCCTTGCCCAATTGAACAATAAGATCGCTACCGATTTCGTCGAAGCAGCGGGATCGATAATCTCGAACATTCTTATCACAAGGCATGAAGCTGAAACCGGGCAGATTTTGGAACTCTACGCTTCAAATACTGATTTACTCGGCGCACTAAATAGGGACATCCGTCGCATCGACTTGGGCGTTGAAGAGATTAAGATACTTGCAAGAAACGGCGCCCCTGTAGCGATGTTCACCCACTCTGGCCTAGAACACCAAATAGAAATGGATTTCGAAAGCCACGGAACACAGCAATTCATGCGGTTATTTCCGTTATTGTATCAGACATTAGCCTTAGGTGGTATCGCCGTCATTGATGAACTTGACGCAGCTATACATCCGGTGGTCCTTCCAGAGATACTTCGTTGGTTCGGAGATGAAAGGCGTAATCCAAACGGCGCCCAGTTGTGGATTAGCTGCCACAGCACGTCTTTATTGGACGACTTACTCAAGGAAGAAATTCTTTTTTGTGAAAAGACAAGTGACGGAGCAACCGAAGTGTTTGCACTTAAGGATGTTCAAGGAATTCGCCGATCCGAAAACTTCGGGTCAAAGTACCTTGGCGGAGTTTATGGAGCTGTACCGAGGATTGGATGAGTGGACGTGCTCGCATACCAAGACGGAGACGCATTTTCCTTGGTTGCGAGGGGGAAAGCGAACAAGGTTATGGTGCTTTTCTAGATCGATTAGCTCAAGACAACGGACATCACGTACACATCAAAGCGGTGAACCTTCAGCCAGCAGGTGACCCCATTAAACTGGCGAAGAAAGCCATCGACTCAGCAAAACGCGATGCGAGAAGTCGAGGCGCCTTTGAAGTACGTGCCGTCTTGCTTGATGCAGATAGGCTTTCAGACAACCCTGCCATGAAGGGACAGGTTCATGATCTACTTGCCGCAGAAGAGTTTATTATCATATGGCAAATCCAAGATCACGAAGCACATTTACTTAGGCATTTTGCTGGACATGAGCACGATAACCCTCCAAGCGGTCAAACCTTGGCACGTCTTCAAGCACATTGGCCCGGTTATCGTAAGGGTATGACTTCAAGCGAAATTCGACGCGTTCTTTCGCTTGACCATGTAAAGCGAGCGGCGGGTGTAACACCCCCACTAATGTCTTTGCTCCAACGGATTGGCTTCAAATAACCTTCGCCCAAAGCCACCCCCCGTTGCGCCCGAAACAACATCTCGCCCCTCCCCCCATCGCGCGCCACATTAACACTCCGCCTCCACCGACCCGATACCGACGCGATACCGACGTAATACCGACGTGATACCGACGTCGGTTTCCCTGCAAATCATGGCCGTTAACCTTCGAATCGGTTACCGACATGATCTGTCGCAAACGGACATGCCCGATCCGCGTCAGACGACAGTGTAGGGCCACCGGAAAAGCAGGGAGTCACACATGAAAACCACCACCCGCGTGGCGATTATCGGCGGCGGAGTCCTCGGCTGCAGCGTTCTCTACCACCTCACCAAGCTGGGCTGGTCCGATGTCATGCTGGTCGAGCGGTCCGAGCTCACCTCCGGCTCCACCTGGCACGCCGCCGGCGGCTTCCACACCCTCAACGGCGACACCAACATGGCCGCCCTTCAGGGCTATACGATCAAGCTTTACAAGGAGTTGGAGGAAATCACCGGCCTCTCCTGCGGGCTGCATCACGTGGGCGGCGTCACCCTGGCCGACAACCGCGACCGCTTCGACATGCTCCTCGCCGAGCGCGCCAAGCACCGCTACATGGGGCTCGAAACCGAGATCGTCGGGCCGGAAGAAATCCGCAAGATCGCCCCCGTCACCAACACCGACGGCATCCTCGGCGCGCTCTACGATCCGCTCGACGGCCACCTCGATCCGTCGGGCACCACCCACGCCTACGCCAAGGCCGCCCGCATGGCTGGTGCCACGATCGAGACGCACTGCAAGGTGCTGGAAACAAAGCAGAAACCCGACGGCACGTGGCAAATCGTCACGGAAAAAGGCACCATCGACGCCGAGCACGTGGTCAATGCCGGCGGCCTCTGGGCCCGGGAAGTTGCAGCGATGTCAGGGGTTTACCTGCCGCTTCACCCCATGGAACACCAGTATGTCGTGACCGAGGAAGTCCCCGAGATCGCCGAGATCATCGAAGCCGGCGGCGAACACCCCCACGTCATGGACCCCGCCGGCGAAAGCTACCTCCGCCAGGAAGGCCGCGGCCTCTGCATCGGCTTCTACGAACAGCCCTGCAAGCCCTGGGCCGTCGACGGAACGTCGTGGGATTTCGGCCACGAGCTGCTTCCCGACAACCTCGACAAGATCGAGCAATCCATTGATTTCGCTTACAAACGCTTCCCCGCCCTCGAACGCGCCGGGGTGAAGTCCGTCATCCACGGCCCCTTCACATTCGCCCCCGACGGCAACCCCCTCGTCGGCCCCGTGCCGGGCCTGCGCAACTACTGGTCCGCCTGCGGCGTCATGGCCGGATTCAGCCAGGGCGGCGGCGTCGGCCTCATGCTGGCGCAATGGATGATCGAAGGCGAATGCGAACGCGACGTCTCGGCCATGGATGTCGCCCGCTACGGCGACTGGATCAACAAGGGCTACACCCTCCCGAAAGTCATTGAAAACTATCAGAAAAGGTTCTCCGTCTCCTACCCGAACGAGGAACTTCCCGCGGCCCGCCCGATGAACACGACGCCCATGTACGACATCTTCGACAGCATGGGCGCGGTCTGGGGCCACCAATACGGGCTCGAGGTGGTGAACTACTTCGCCGAAGGCGATGAACCCCGGTTCGAAACCCCTTCCTTCCGCCGCTCCAACGCCTGGGAGGCGACGAAACGCGAGGTGAAGGCCGTCCGCGAAGCCGTTGGAATCAATGAGGTTCACAACTTCGGCAAGTACCTCGTCACCGGCCCCAATGCCCGCGACTGGCTCGACCGGATCATGGCCGGCCGCATCCCCAAACAGGGCCGCGTCTCGCTCACCCCGATGCTCTCGCCCAAGGGCCGGCTGATCGGCGATTTCACCGTTTCCTGCCTTGGGCCGGAAGCCTTCCAGCTCACCGCCTCCTACGGCGCCCAGGCCTACCACATGCGCTGGTTCGAACAGAACGAGGCCCAGGGCGTCCGCGTCGAGAACATCTCCGACCGCCTCAACGGCTTCCAGGTCGCCGGGCCCAAGGCCCGCGACGTGCTGGTGGCCTGCACCCGCGACCCGGTCGCCGACATGCGCTTCATGGACCTGCGCCGCGCCACGGTGGGCATGGTCGACTGCCTGATCCAGCGGGTCAGCTATACCGGCGACCTGGGCTACGAGATCTACTGCGACCCGATGGCCCAGCGGGCGCTCTGGAAAACCCTCTGGGAAGAGGGCCAGAAACACGGCATGAAACCCTTCGGCATGCGGGCGATGATGTCGCTCCGGCTTGACCGGTTCTTCGGCTCGTGGCTGTCGGAATTCTCACCCGACTACACCCCCGGCGAGACCGGGATGGACCGGTTCATCAGCTTCACCAAGAACACCGACTTCATCGGCCGCGCGGCCGCGGAGGACGAGAGAAACAAGGGGTCCGAGCGGCAACTCGTGGCCTTCGAGGTCGATGCGCTGGATGCCGATCCGCACGCTTATGAACCGATCTGGATCGACGGCAGCGTGCAGGGCTTCTGCACCTCCGGCGGCTATTCGCACCATGCGGAGAAATCCGTGGCGCTGGCCCTGATCCCCCGGTCCATGGCCAAAGAAGGGCTGGAGGCCGAGATCGAGATCCTGGGTGAGAAACGCCCTGCCCGACTGATCACCGAGCCGCTATTCGATCCGGAAGGGGAACGGTTCCGGATGTAATGCGCGGCCGCACTGGCGGGACGCCTCCGGCGGGAGTATTTGTGGAACGGTGAAACACCGGGGTTCGGCATGACCTACTTCGTTCTGCAAATACTCGAAATACGTGGGTGGCGGCCATGAGCCGGCTTTGCGTCCTGATCCCCGCCGCGGGCCGCTCCGCGCGTATGCGGGGCCGTGACAAGCTGCTGGAACCGGTCGAGGGCCAACCCATCCTGCGGCGGCAGGTGCGGCTGGCGCTGGGGCTGCACCTTCCGGTCATGGTGACCCTGGCCGAGGACCGGCCGGCGCGGGGCACGGCGCTCGACGGGCTGGACGGGCTGAGCCGGGCCGTGCTGCGCGATGCCAATGAGGGGATATCCGCCTCGATCCGGGCCGGGGCCGGCTGGGCGCTCGCGCAAGGGGCGCAGGGGTTGATGATCCTGTTGGCGGATCTGCCGGAGCTGACGCTCGACGACCTGAAGAAAATGGCGCAGGCCCATGAAAAGGCGCCTGAAACCGTCTTGCGGGCCACCGATGCCACGGGCAAGCCGGGCCATCCGGTGATCCTGCCGGCGCGCCTCTTCGGGAGGCTTCAGGCCCTGCGCGGCGATGACGGGGCCAAGCCGGTTCTGCAATCCGAACCCGTCACCCGCATCGCCCTGCCCGGCCGTCATGCCACGACAGACCTCGACACGCCCGAGGACTGGGCGGCGTGGCGTGATCGTCAGGAAAAACCTGGGCCCTGAAAACGAACAATCCCGGCTTTCGCCGGGATTGCCGCCTTCGAAACCGGAAATTGCCCCCGCACCGATTTCAATGAGGCCGGGCCCCGAAACGGAGCCCGGCCAGCTGCAACACTCGTACTCACTTCAGAAGGAGACGGCTCTCCGCTTCGGTCAGCGCACGGCGCGCGGCCTGGTAGGCCTTGCGACCCGCGGTATCGCGAAGATCCGGGAACAACTCGAAAATCTGGCGGCGCTGCCGTGTCCCGAGGCTGTCCATGACCCGCTCGTCGGGGCGGAAGCTTTCGGTCCAGAAGCCGTTGGACAGCACCACCTGGTGCTGGTCGAACATGAAGTGGATATACGTGACCTGTGCCACGTCGACCACGTCCACACCGTCGAGCCCGGTCAGGTGCCCGGCGGCCGATAGGACTTCGCTATCCTCGAAGAACTGCGCCGTCTTGTCGTTCTGGATCAACACGTTATGCCAGGGGCTGACAAGGATGTCGGCCTCGGGCAGCCCGTGATCCAGCGCGCCCGACCGGATCAGGACCGGCCGCAACGACGGCGCCTTGCGCAGGTCTTCGGCGCCGAGACGGCACGACCCGATCCAGCGGATTTCCTGCAGCCCGTTATCGCGGGTCAGCACCCGGTCGCCGAGCTGAAGATCCTCGACCCGTTTCTCGCCCTTCGGCGTGGCGATGACCGTGCCGGGGGTGAAGCAGGGCACGACGTTCTCGATGGGCAGCTCTGCCTGCTCGCTTGCGCCAAGCGCCGCGATGGCGGCATTCTGGCTTGCGGGGTTCTCGATCGGCGGCATGTCGTCTCCTTTTAGACCAGCACTTGCACTCGTTAACCTTCAAACATTCCGGGCGGATTGCCCGGCACTCGCACTTCACTCACTCACACATGCGATGAACGTGCCGGTCAGCCATACCTGCCTTCGCACCGGAAGGCGTATCGCTCGAGCCTCGGTCAGAAACAGACCTGTTCGACCAGACCCTTGACACGTCACGCAACAACTCGTGACACAAGGTCGGCCGCCCCTTAGCCAAATCTTCGCCCCCCAGTCAGGCAATTAAGAAGCTACTGTCGAGCGCCGCCCGAATAAAGCCATATTTAAGGATCGACTGCCGCAATTCGGGCGTAAATGTGGCAAGATCGGGGCCCCGCGCCCCATTCCTCCCGGGTGGATTGTTTCGCCGTCAGGGGCTATTGGCACCTGGCGTTGCTCCACTCATGTCGCCGTTCCAGCGCGCCTCAGGCCAGTTATTACTGACGGGTTCCCTGCTCTCGCGGTGCTGGCGCCCTTCGGCTTGCCCGCTCCAGACGTTTCCCGATACGAAACAATCCATCCGAACTTTGACCTCGCGAACCCGCGTCTGAAAAATCATCGCACCACAAGCGTTTAGCGGTAGGTTCCGTTATCAGTTTCCCGTTTCACGGCAGACTGTTTCGAATCCGAAGCCAAATCAGCCGGTCAAACGGGACGAATCGGGGCCGCCCTGCCCGAATCGTCGCGCGCGCACAGGGCATGTTCCTGTTCGTGCCACATTTCCGCCAATTTCCGGAGCGGCCGGCCGCCGCGCCTGGCCTGACCGCGCCGGCCATCTTCGGGGCCGATCGGAATGCTCTTCGGAGTTTTGGTGCCCAAGGTCGGACTCGAACCGACACGCTGTCGCCAGCGGGGGATTTTGAATCCTATCGGTCCTGAATGACTTCAACGGCTTAGGTCGATCTTGTTCCACGGACATGCCGTGAACGGATGGTGAAAGTGGAACAAGGGGGTGCGAGTCCCTCCGGGCCTACCACCCCGAAATTCGGGTGTTGTTTTTGCTGGGGGAAATCGGGAAGGTGCCACGCGGGGGAATGAGTGCGTGGCACCCTAGCCTGTCTTGTTCTGCTCAGGCGTACACCAGCCGCGCCCGCCGCAGACGCTACAGGCTCAGGAAAATGAACCCAAGCCAGAAATACAACCAGATGCCACTCAGGAGCATCCCGCCGAACAATCCGCCGTAGAGCCACTTCCGGTTGAGCCAACGGTCGCCACCCCAGCTAGCGAAACCAGCCCCGAACATGATGGCGGTAGCACCAAAGGTAGCGATGAAAATCCTCAGAAGCCCCCCCACGTCATTTTCGGGGACGGTTACGCACAGTGGGCAATGGCGTTTTTTGCGCTGTTGGGCGTGGCCATAAGCGCTTGGGCGGTCTGGCTGCTCAAGAGAACTTTGGATGAAACCGTAAGAGCTGTTCGAGAAGGTGAGAAAGCTACCTCTGCTAGTCTGGATGCCGCCAAAGCCGCTCAAGAGGCCAACCAAATCATGCGAAATGAGCAGAGGCCATGGCTTGATTTCGAGATTCTGGAATTCAAAATTCGTCACGCCTACACCGAGAACGGCGGGGTTATCCCCTACATCACTCCAAAAGTTCAAATCACCAACCACGGAAGATCCCCCGCGTTCAAGACGGTCTTTGTTGTTCGGTCCTTGGTTAGCGATACTTTCGAAAGTACCAGTATTGATCAATTTGTGAAAGATACCGCTGAGCGGTCTGTTATCATGGCGGAACACAGCGTTTTCCCTGGCACACCAAAAATCATTGAGCCGACCATCAGCTCCTTCGAGACAATTGCCATGCACATTTCCGGATCGGGCCTCACCGCCAACAGGGCATACATCATGGCACTGGTAGAATACGTTTGGGACGACAGGCGCGCCTTCGCCGCGCAGCTCTACACTTGCAAAGCGATGGACCTGCTCCCGCGCCCCACTACTGACGCCTTCAAGCCAATGGTCCTCAAAAGGTTCGAGAAGCGCAACTAGCACCAAAGCCTTAATCACCGCTCAGCCCCTCCGGCTGGTGCGTTTGATACATAAGGCCGCAGTTTTGTTTGGTCATCCATCCTCATCCTCCGGTTTCTCTCCCCGCCGCATCCGGGCTTCGTATTCAGCCTCGGTCAGCGGGCCATGAAAACTTACAGTGCCGCGCTCGCATATCGGCCTAATCGCGGTGTCCAAAATGTCCTCTGCCTCTTCGACGGTATCGGCTTCAATCTCAATAACCGCGCTGAGGTTCACGAGGAAAAGCGTCACTGATCGGCTTCCTTGTCTGGTTCTTCCCCCCGCCGCATCCGGGCTTCTGCCCTGCTTTTCAGCTTGGCGACAGTGGCGTTGTATACGGCGCGGATGGCGTCCCGGGCCTCAATGGCGCGCTGTAATTCGGCCTGCTCGCCGGGGCGGAGATAGTCCTTCCAACTCATGCAGGGAGTGTACGCGGAACGGGGTGGAAGCGCAAGCGTGATGTTGGCGCACTTGGTGGGTTGATATTTTGCGTTGGCGGGTGTAGGGTGGAGGGGATTGGAAAGGCCACCGCCATGCGAATGACACACTTTCACAAAGAACACCTCGGCCCTATCCGATGTGTGGCCCCTGATTTCCGACGAGGGCAACCATCAAGCTTCGAGAAGCCAAAAGGCTTCTGGCTTTCAGATGAAAGTGATTACGGCTGGGGAGAGTGGTGTGCGGATAACGCCTATGGCATAGGCGAGAATAGGACAGATTTTCTGGTGGACATGTCTCATGTCCTGCACCTTTCACGGCCAGAGGAACTCGATCAATTCACTCAAGACTTCTGGTGCCACGGTGGCTTTCTGGATTCCGGCATAGACTGGATACTGGTCGGCCAGTTTTACCAAGGGATTGTTATCACGCCGTACATATACGAGCGGCGGCTAGAGCTTGATTGGTACTATGGTTGGGATTGTGCCAGTGGGTGCTTCTGGGACACTTCCTGCCTGACCAGAGAACCCGAGCGTGTGGAGAGGGCAGCATAGCCCACCCCAGCATTCCACAGGCAACTGTAGAGGATGGAAGATGAGCGAACGTAAATGGACAAAAGGGCCTTGGGAAGCCGCACTTGAGCGCGGTTGTCATGGCGTCATTGCACACGCTCTTCCCGAAGGTGGGGCCAATTTTGTTGCATTGGTCGGGAATGACGCAGACACGGCAGAAAGGGAGCCGTCTAGGTTTGCCAACGCCCACCTAATCGCCGCCGCGCCGGAACTGTATGAGGCGCTGGAGAAGGCGGTAACCGCTATTGAGTGGTGGCAAGAAGAGCATGGATGCTGCCACGGCGCCACAGATGGCGAACTCGAACAGGCTGCCGCTGCCCTCGCCAAGGCCCGTGGAGAGGCCCCCTAACCCCTCGCCTTCCGTCTATGCTCTGCTACCGCACCCCGACCCTCGCCCGTGAAATCTCTCCGTCCTCTATATGATGGACAATGGAGGTCAAGGAACGTGCCCCAGAGTACGCATGTGTATATGCATGGAAATCTCGGGGAATGATGGTGCCGACGCTCTCAAACCGCATCCCGCCGATCTCCTTGGCCGACTCGTGATGCACATGGCCTGAGAGGGCAAGACGGTACTTGGTTCGACCCCATATCTCGGGGAACTCTGCGGCGGCGAAGTGGACCAGCCTGTCGGGCTTTGCCCTGTCCCCGTGGTGCAGAAGGATCATGTTGGCGCCGAACTCGTGAACGTAGAAGTCAGAGGCATCCTGAATGATCGTCACGTCCTTGCAGTCGGCGTAGTATTCCGACAGGGCGAGCGTCACCGCGTGGTGCGCCGTCAGGTCATGGTTCCCACGACGACCGCAGTATATCACCTTGCCGTACTTTTGTCTAAGGGCTTCGATGGCCCATTTCATCACGGCCACGGCCCGGCGGAGGATGATGAAAAACCGGCTGTCAACGTCCAGCTGGTGCCCGCTCTGGGGCGTCACGTTACGCTGGTCGTCGGTGTGGGTCAGGTCGCCCAGCTGCGCCAGCAGAGCCGTGCCGGCGTCCGGGGTGATGGTCACGAGCCGCCCGAAGGTTTCCTTGAACACTCTCTGCGCCTTCTTGGTGTCCCAATCCTCCCCGACTTCCTCCTGATCGGTGAGAAGGCCCATGTGAAGATCCGCCACAGTGAAGGTCGCCAGGATATCCTTGGGGGCGTTCGGCTTCACGACAGGCAGGGGCGGCGGAACGGTTGCGATGGCCTCCCGGATGGCCTCCGCGTACTCCACCGGATCAGGCGGCGCGGGCTTGTTGGAGTGCATGACGCTGTGAGTGGTCGTGCCGTCCTTGTGCGTCTTGGTCCAAACGATGCTGGCGGGGGTGTCTGCCCCGATGACCTGCGCTCCGTTTGTCAGGGCGGAGGGGGCGTCATCCCACTTACTGGCGCGTTCCAGGAGGGATTTGACGCCCGACACGCGGATGCCCATGATATCCCCGATATCGGCCCACGAGCGGCCCTCCTGACGCAGCCTTTGCGCCTCGGCCTGCCGTTCGGTTTTCATGGCCCCTACTCCGCCGCCACCTCAAGGGAAGAGCGGTAGTTGCTTAGAAGGGTCTGAACCCGATCCAGAGGCACAACGAAGTTGAAGCTCATCGGAACACGGGTGAACCCCATCTGGGCCATGATGCCAGCGGAAACCACGCCGATCAGCTCGCCTTGGTCATTGTAGACCGCGCCACCAGATGCACCGCCGGCGATCACGGCGTCGGTCTGCCAGTATTCGTGCCGCTCCATCTTGCGGTGCTTGGCGCTGATGATGCCCTTGGTAACGGTGTTGTCGAGCCCGAGGGGGTTGCCGACGACCCAGATGGTTTCCCCGACGATGGGGGCTTCCGTTGCAATGCTGGCCTCCATCGGGAACGGGGCCGTTGCGCCGTCAGACAGCTTGAGAAGGGCCAGATCGTTCAGGTGGTCCTTTGCCACGTATTCGGCCTGCACCATGAAAATGCCGGTATTCTCGTGGTCGACGTAGAGGTTCTGCTTGACCATGGTCATGTCGCCGAGATCCTTGTCGGCAACGCAGTGGTGCGCGGTGAGGAGAAGCCCTGCCTCCCGGTCGATCATGGTGGAGGAGCACTTGCCGTCGAGGGCAAAGTTGGTTTCCTGCACATGCCTGCCGAGATTTTCCAGAATCCAAGGTGCAGCAATCGCACACGTCGAGAACACCGCCAAGGCGGCTGCAAGGATGAACTTCATGGTAAGGGCCTCCTTGAGGCTATGCACTGGCGTTGTTGCGAGTGCTTCGGAAATCTGCTAGGAATACCGGGCGCTGTGGGGGTTGCCTTTTGCCGCTTCCTACTTGCAAGACAGCGCTCACGGGCTACAGCGATACTGTGGCAGCCTTCGGCGGGCTAAAGGGCGATGAGCACTGGACACGAGCCAATGCTTTCGGGCCCAGCCGCCCTAACCTTCCGCCTCAAGCTGTTCAATCCGCTCCAGCATCTCAAGCAGCAGTTCGGCAACGACAGGCCCGGTCTGCGGCCAAGCCTTATACACGTACTCCGCTATCCTCTCCACGCGCTCACGGTTAGCCATGGAGGCTCAAGCTGTCTGTCTCGGCCTGCATCTTGTCGGCCCAGAGGTTCATGGCGATCCTGCGCCAGCGCTCGGCGGCACGGATAACGGGCATGGTTTCCCCTGCTTCGATTTCCCTGTGCTCGGGCACGCCACGCGCTACACGGTCCAGCACGCGCTGCAATATCTTTTCGTCACGTTGCTGTTGCTCGTTCATGGGGATTCCTGTATGATATTGAGGCGTTACGCGGCGGCGAAAATCCTGATGATGTCAGGAGAACCCCGTGGGGGTGGGTTTCGGCTCTAGCCGTCGCGGGCGCGACACTGGCGGCCCCTCACCCATGATACCGCCCCCAAGACCTCCGGGAGTGAAAGAACCCGATAACCACCACAAGCGCCCACCGCTTTCTATGAAACAGATAGCTGCACACGCTCTGCGGTTTTGAACCGGGCCATAGCCATTGCTGCCACTTGCACGAACCGCCTGAATCCAGACTGTCAAAGTCGAACCCCAGAAGCTCAAGCAGGTCCAGCATATTGCATCCCTCCGATGCAAGGGGGTGGGCTTGCTAGATTTCAGCCTCGACCCTGCTCACCCCGGCCCATTCCAGCGCCTGTTGGGGAACGTCATGGACAATCGCCATAATGCGCCCAGGAGCGGCAGTGACAGGGTTTTCCGGGTCGTACACCTCGAACACCGCTTGGGCCGTCTCACAGAGGCTCCTGTCCACTATGCCGCCGTTCTCAATGTAGAGCGCTTGTAGATCTTCCCGGTCAAGGATGGCCGGGTGCTGTACGGCAGCCAGTTGATCCGGTGTCCAGAGACCAGATGAGACGGCGTACAAGTTTTCACTGGCGTCTTCATAGGACGGATTGCTGTAAGTGGTCAGCGCGGTTGCCTTGCCCATGAGGACGTGAACATGGGCACCGGCTTCGCACAGAGCAGCAGGAACAATGAGGGTTACGCGGTGCATCTTAGTATCCTCCCGTTACCGTGACGGTCCAGCCTTTACCACGCAGATTGTCGATGGATGTTTCTCCCGCCGATGATGGTGCTGCGTTTGTTCCGCCTTCGAGTTTACAATCGCCATTTGATGCCCCTGCCGTGTCCAGAGCAGCCAGTAGAGCGTCCACCGTGGCCTCCGGCAGGTCGTTATTTTGTGCTCGAAAATCATCAAGAGACACAGGGAGCGTACCACCTGCCCAGCCTGTCAGAGAGTTGCTGTAGCACCAGAAATACACAAGGGTGGTATTAGACGACAGATTAGGAATAGAGCCTGTCAGAGAGTTGTTATGGCACCAGAAAACCACAAGGTTGGTATTAGACGACAGATTAGGAATAGAGCCTGTCAGAGAGTTGCTGTAGCACCAGAAATACACAAGGGTGGTATTAGACGACAGATTAGGAATAGAGCCTGTCAGAGAGTTGTTATGGCACCAGAAAACCACAAGGTTGGTATTAGACGACAGATTAGGAATAGAGCCTGTCAGAGAGTTGCTGTAGCACCAGAAATACACAAGGGTGGTATTAGACGACAGATTAGGAATAGAGCCTGTCAGAGAGTTGTTATGGCACCAGAAAACCTCAAGACTTGTGTTATCATTCACCAGCGGCCACAGGACAGTAGCTGGCGCGGTCAGTCCTGCCGCACCAAGGTCCAGTGCGCTATCCGACGGATCACCCAAAGTAACGGTTGCCTCAACACCGTTGGCGCCAATAGCCGTCACGACAGGCGTCTCCGCGTTGCTCATTTCCATTCGCAGGTTCGCAAGTGTCAGGTCATCGGTCATCGTGACCATGTATTGACGGTCGCCAGTCATGTGCGCCGACACCCTGTCAATCTCCGTCGCCGTAAAGTTACCTTCACGAGCGACATAGCTGGGCAGTCGGACATTTGGTAATCTGGTATCAAAACCGGCGAGCGGGATGTTATTGTCAATCTGGTGGCCATGAGGGCTGCTGAATGCGCGCCCGCCCGAAAAACTTCCCGAAATATTGTGGACCACACAATCGTCAATGAGGTCTGGATCGAGATACCAGAGGCCGCCCGCTGTCTGTAGCGTGGGCCGGTAGTCGTCATTGTCGGACTGCGTGGCGTTGTTACCGTTGCCGCTGGTATCCAGCACCAGCCCAACCGGATCACCGGCCCCTGCTGGCGTGGTGCCTGCGGCGTCCTGAAAGCAGACGTTCGGGCCGACAATTAGCGCCGTGCCCTTTTCACCAAACCGAAACAGGTCAGCAGGCGAGAACCCCCTCCTCCGGCCAAAGGGGGAGGAGAGGCGGAAATTGTTAATCGGCAAGTCGAGCATGGCTGTATTCCTTCGGCATGTTCGGGTATTGTCCTGATATGTTTGTCGCTCCGTTGAACCTGTTTGTTGTCCAGATCCCGAAGACAGGGACGCGCACGCTCCATGAGGCGGTGCGGCGGCAGCATGGCGATGATGCGATCGTGTTCAGTGAGCACGATTCAATTCTAAGAATGTTCGAGAAGGCTTCCGAGAAAGGGCTCATGCCGGATGGGCCGCCCGATGTCATGGCCGTGGTGCGGGAACCTGTGTCCAGATTCATCAGCGCCCTGAATCACTCCTTTGGCGAGTTTTCTGACGAGGAAGTCAGCCTGGATGACGCGATAAACCGGGCATTTGACTCTAGACGCAACCGCGTTTTCCGTGCTCAATGTGGCTATATCGACACCGAAGGATGCAACCTTCAGCTTATCCCGTTTGATCACTTCGATGCTGCCTTGGAGCGGATTGGCTACAGAGGCCCCTCATTCAACGACAGCGCGTCCATTAAGAGGTGGCGCGCCGATGATATTAAGAAACACCCGCGAGGGAAGGAAATACTGGAACACTGCCGGCTGGATGACAAACTTTATGAACGGGCGGTCAGTAGTTTCCCCGCCCCCTTGGGAGAATCTACTGATGAGAAATACGACGCAGCTTAGCATTCTGGCGGCCTTTGCCCTTGCGGGATTGTCCGGATGCTCCGTTACCTATCCAGTCGTCGCTATCGGTGAGAATGGGCAAACCTACAAGGGTTCAACAACCGCCGGCTTAAGCACGGGCTCTTTTGAGGTTTCTCGGGGGAGCGTGCGGTGCGGAGGCAGCTTTGACCCGCTAAACACATCCCCAACGGTGGCGTTTCCTGTAACTTGCAGTAATGGCCTGAAAGGCATTGCCACTGTCACCCGTGACAACTCCCTACAGGCGGGCTCAGGAACGGTTCGTATGTCGGATGGATCAGAGTGGAATATCCTCTTTGGAAATGCAGCCGCCGCGTTTTAGGCTCGGCGTGATGTAAATCGTCAGTATTCCCTCGTCTGGCTCATTTCGTTCTGGTCGTTGAAGTGTTCGCCGCGAAGAAGAGCCTCGACATCCTCGAATATCCGGTCGCAAACTTTCTCCCTGTCCGTGACCTGAGATTCAAGTTCCCGCCAGAATTCCTCGTCGGCCAAGCGTTCCTGCTTCTTTAGCGCCTCATATTCCGGAGACGCCTTCACGGCGCCCTGCCACCCCGCCTCGTAAGCGGTCCATGCTATCAAAGCACCAGCCGCAACAGCACCGGGAACCAGCCAGGTCATTCTGCTTGCGGCCCCATTATGTCAATAAACCTCTTGTTGAAGGTGACGTAGATATCATTCCGCCTATCGTATAAGACATTAAGCCTATCCCGCCTCTGCTGATCCGTCAAATATGGGTTGGCATAGATAGATTTAATTTTCTTTGCGTTTGATTCCCGCCGCTGTTCAGCAAGCTTCAGGTGGCCGCGCAAGCGAACCGCTTTCAACGTCTCTTCGCTGACGTTTTCGAGATTTCTGCTTTCACGCTTGGTCTCATAGTCATGTTCTGCCTTCTCCACCTCCGTTTTGAAATCAAAGTACCGACCCTGGTTCAACCAATCGCCATGGCTGTAGTGCAGGACACGCGCCAAGGGAACACGATGCGCCTCAATAAGATCGGTATCGCCCCGCGCAAGGTTCGTGCCGGTCTCAATCATGCGATCGGCAAACCGTCCAGCGCCGCCCCCCAGGAATTTGGCGGTATGATGCAGGTATTCGGGCGAGACATCCAGCCAACCGGCACGACCCTCATCACCACCCGTCAGAGCGTTCAAGCCCGTCGCCACCTTCTGGTAAACCTCTGGCGGCTCGTTCTTGTACATCTTTTGCGATTGCGGGCCAGTATCGTCCCACGGGTTTTCCGGGCGGATCGGTCGGCCCAGCCAGTCCTTGTTGGTGACAAGCTCCAGAAGGTGATCGCCCAATGTCGGCATCACGGTTTGCGTCACACTCTCTCCGCTCAAGGGCGAGAAGCCGGCGAACGCAGCGGAAACCGTATCCAGCGCAGCTTCGTCCGCATCCTTCACGCCCCGCATCGTCTTGCCCATCTGTTGGCCCGCATAGAAAAAGGCGTTGTACCCATAGGGCAGCGGGATGGTGAAGTAGCTGTCACCGGGCCCGGGGATTATCAGGTTACGTTCACCGATGTAATTCGGGATTTTGTCATATTTCAATTCTCCGTCTTCATCTGGCTCGGAAAGGTACGCATTGAGCAGATCAAGCGCCAAACCCAGAACGGTCGCCCCGGCAACGCTCGCCGCAACACGCTTGTGCGTCGTCGCCTTGAATATCACCTGAGAGCCCTGTACCGCCGCATTGAAGAACGGGAACCATGCGTTCGCTACAGCCGTGGCGCTGCCTTTCCGGTTGAAGTTCACGGTCAGGTTCTTGGAGAGCGAGGACGCTTCCTCGATAGTCATGCCCTGCTTGCGGGCTTCCATGAACACCGACAGACGGACAGCATTATCTACCGCAAGGTTCAGACGCTCAATAACCTTTAGAACCGGGTTGTCTTGCGTGTTGGCGCGTTTCAGTTTTTTGGCGCTCCGCTTGATCTTGTTTCCCGTATTCAGCTTGATTTGCTTGGCAAATTCGTGCTGCCGGGCACCGGGAAGTTCCAACTTGAAGAAGCTGACCTTGGCACCACTCTCCGCGAACTCATGGAAATACTGCGCCCACTCTCCTTGCGCGTTTGTATCCCCCAGGCCCTGATAGGAGCCACTGAAAGCTTTGATCCAGTCCCGCACCGCTGCCTTTTTGACCTTCCCGCGGATTTCCTTCGGCAGTTGGCCAAGATTGAACTGAGCCGTGATCATGTCACGGAAGGCGTTCACGATAACAAAGGGCGGTGACAGCATTGTGTTGACAGAACTAAAGAACCGGCTGAAGGCACTGGCGGCCCGCGTGATCCTGTTGAACTGCGGGACCGCACCCACGGAACTCAGTGCTTTCTCCAGTCGCGGATCGACAAGTTCGATGCGCTTTTCCTCGCCGTTGATCTTGAGCGCTATTTCATTCGGACCAAGGTTCGTTTGTGCGGCGTCCATGAGGCGGGTTTCCACACGGCCCGTGTTGCGGTTGAACACCCGTTTGGTCTTCACGTCCTGCGTTTTCCACATCGCCGGGTTCGGATACTTCGTGGCGAGATTATAGAACGACTGCATCACGAGGTTCTTTTCAGCGCGAACCGTGACTTCCTCGGCCATCGCCAGCATGGTGGCCAGCGGCGAAAATGCTTCCGAACTCCGCCCGGTAATAGCTTTCGCTTCTTTCCCGGTAACGTTGTACTTGCGCCCGCGCCGCACCGTGGGTTCGTTGGCGATGGCATCATACATGTCTGTTTCTGCAAATCCCTTTAGAGGGACGTAATGTTTGAACATGGCGCGCCACGCATTGGCCTCTGTCGTGGACAGGAGCCCCGCATCTTCGCGCCACTGGATCATGTCCTGCCCAAGCCGGTCGGCCATGTCTCCGATACGCTGCAAAACCGGCATGAAAGGCTGGCCACTGGCTTGCTTAAGGACAGCCTGTGCCTCCGCGTCCGTCATGCCGGAACCGCTTGTCATATTGGGATCGCGCTGCTGCACGAGCGCGTTGCGCTCCTCGGCGTGGCGGGCCGTAAGCCACAGGTCCACTGCATCGGCGCCTTCCCGCACCTGACCGTTCTGATCGGTGAGCTTGATCGGCGCATCCGATTGCGCAATCATGTAGGCCATCGGTTCGGTGTACTCTTCCCGCAGCACATCGAGACGGCGCCCGACCCGGCCCGTATATCGCTCCTCCGCATAATAGGCGCTCTCGGCCTTGGATATCTCCTGCCCCGTTACCGCGGCAATAGCTTGCTCCGCACGTAGAAGCGGAAGCATCATGTCCTGGAACTCGACGCGCAATTCGTCAATGCTGTCCATGATGGCGCCCTTAGCGCCGCCGGCACGGTTTAGGAGGTTTCCGTTGCGGCGCACCGCCTCATCCCAGATGCGACGATCCGGAACGGTCGCGGTATTGGTTGCATCCGCCAGTGCCTGACGGGCGTCGGTTTTCATGGCCGTCGCGGGGCGCTGGAACTTACGGGTCATATCCGCCGGCATGGCGCCGTCACGCGCGCCCACATCGCCAGCATCAATGGCCTTGAAGATATCCGCCGGTGAAGTAACCCCCTGCCCTCGCAGTGTCTCCATGAGCGCCTTGAAGAACCGCCTGATCTTGGCCATCGGGCCTTTGGCTTTGTCCGTCAGGTCCAGATTGCCTTGCGTCCAATCTGCGAAAGCCTCCGCAACAGCCTCTTCAATCTGACCTTCACGGTCCAGATCACCGTAGCGTTCGGCAATGTTGTAGCGTTTCAGCCATTCCTTATCCGCGGCTTCGCGCAGCGCGGACCACTCGCCATCTTTGAAGAGATTGCGCGCCCGAAGGACGTGGATTACCTCGTGGTTCAGTGTCGCGACATCATTGAGAGCCGCGCCGATCAGGATAGCGATGTCGTCGTTGGGACTGATTTCCGTGGCACCCTGCTCGGACATGGCCGGATCAAAGCGCAGATCGACGTTGCGGATCATCAGCTTGTCGAGGCGCTTGCGCAGTTCCGGCAGGAGGCTTTGTACCTTCTGCTCGTCCAGCGCGGAATCGCGTCGGTAGAAGGTGCCTTCGAGGTTATCGCCTACCAGTTTACCCGGCTGCTGTAGAACTTGCTCCAATAATCCGGATCTTTCTCCGCCCTCTGTGCGTGCCAGGGTATTGAAGAGTATACCTCTTTTAAGCGTTCTGCGCCCCGCGCGCGCCGCTCGCACTCTTGGATGCTTAGATGCCCACCCGTCCAGCACCTCATCAGATATGGGTGCGCCTTCAGAGTTTCGGAAGGTTCCTGTTCGGAAGTCATATCGAGCGCTACGGAACTCTGGGACATAATGAGCAAGGCTTTCCGTGGAAACTTCGATCAGTGACTGGATATTACCAAGATCGTCGTTGGCCGCAAGCTCGGACATGAACTCAGCCGCGAAAGTGTCGTTCCGACGCTGGTACTTTCGGGACGTATTGTCGCTGCCATCCGGGCGAACGGATACGGCTTCATCCTGCTCAGCCTGATCCAGCATGTCGCCTTGCGTGTCGAACAGCCCGCCCGGCTCATCCTGCGGGGTGGCTGACCGCATCCGGCTCTGTTGTTGACGGGCACCCACCTCACGGCGCTGGTCGGCCTCACGGGCGCTCTCTGAGCGTGCAACGTCCTGTTCTGCGCCGGGGATGACTTGCTGCTCGCCCGCTTCGGTGCGTTCGGTAGCAGGTTCGGAGATTGCGCGGGAAACAGCATCGGTCTGAGCGTCGGGTGATTGCCCCGCCGCGCGCGCCGCCGGAGTGTCCCCATTCAAATCCGCAAGATGCTCACGAACTGGAACCGCCTCATACCTGTCGGCATTGATGGCATCGATCTTGTCGCGGTCGCGCGTTTCCATCACGACTTCGCCGGTATCCCTCTGACGGATTATCCAGCCTTCACGCTCGTCGCCTACGTCCCGGCGCTCTCCCGTGATTTCCGGGCCTTTTCGTTCCGGCTCTCCACGACCGCGTTCATCGTATTCAGGGCGCGCTGAGCTTTCCGCTTGGCTGCCTCGCTGGACTTCGGGTTGTCCAGTATCGCCCGCATCTGCTGGCGTCCGGTCTCGATCTTGGCGCTGAGGCTGGAAGTCTTCGATGCCTGCTTCATTCAAGGCACTCCTGATTTGCTCGTCAATGATGATGTCCTCGACATCCCCACCGTCCCGTTCAAGTCGATCATACACGTTTTTCCGCTCCGATGCGGTTAAAATCGTGCGCTTCTCGTTCTCCACCCGGCGCACGGCTTCCCGCACGCGCCCCGATCGCTCGTTATCGGTGCTGATGTCGGTGTCGCGCGCCGGGATGAAATAATCACCGATCTCTACGGCGTCGAACTCCGGCTCAAAATCGCTATCTCGTCCGGATTGCGCCCGAACCTGAGCCGCTTCGTTAACCGACAGATTTGATTCCACCGCGTCCCGACGCGGACGACCGTTCGCCTCGTCAATAAGCGCATTCATCAAGTCATTGCGGTCCAGGTAATTGCCGGTTTCGTCAGCCTGTACCGTTTCGGCAAGATAGGAACTGATCTGCGGTTCGATATTGTCGATGTCCGCGCGACCGCCGCGCTTGAAAAGCCCCGGCGTGTTTTGCGGGGTAATACCAGCGTTGCGCAACTCCTGCCCTGCAATACCTTCCGGATCGATCCGGATACCGGCGGCCTTAACCTCGTCCGTCAGCGGACGGCGGCGAGATGCCGTCCTTTCCTTCGGGGCACGTCGAGTTGCCGGTTGGGGCGTTTCCACATCCTCAGAAGTCTCGCGTACCGGAGTTGTCGGCTGGGCGGCTTGTTGCGCTTGGTCATTGCTCTCCTGTTGGGGTTCGACGGCTTCCGGCGCCACCTGAGTTTCGACCGGCACAACGCCGCCTGTTTCCGGGTCGATGCGCATCATGCGCCCGGTTGACTGGCCATCCACCTCTTCTTCGAAGAAATCGTCGTCACCGCCGACTTGCTCGCGATCCTCTGGTTCCGGCATTTGCAGCGCAGGGCGGTCCTCAACAGGACGCCCGACCACACCTTCGGTGGCCCGTTCAGGGGCGGCTGCGGGCGCGCTCTCAGGGGTCGGTTGTGCCGGAGGTGTGGGCGACAGCCTGTCGATGGCTGACGGCTCCTGTACCACGCTCTGCTGCGGTGTCAGTACATCCGCACCGCCCTGATCCAGAGGCTGAACGCCGGCCTGCGGCGGCCGGGGCGGCGTTTCGCCCCGCACAATACTGTCGACGAGCTCCTTGCCCTCTCCGATGACATCATCGGCAATCGGGCTTTCCCTGTCCTCCGGCGTCAGGAGCGGACTGTTGCCATAGTCGGGACGAGGCGGAGCGCCTTGCGGCTCTGGCGGCTTACTCGCCGGGGTCTCACCGTCACGACCAGCAACGGACCCGACGAGCCCCATGCCACCACCAAGAACGGCACCGACAAGTGCGCCCTCCGCGGCACCTTCGTCCCATCCGCGCTCCGGATCATAGAATTTCTGGGCAACAAGGTTGTTAGCAACCGTTGCCAGATATTCCTGTGCAGCCTCCTCCCCCGAACCTTGCGCGATATCCGCGAACCGCTTCATGAGCGTATTGCTCACCTTCGGACGGAGACGGGGCGGCAACAGTTTCAGCGCGCGGCTGATCGGAATGATTTCAGTCGCGCCAATGGCGCCGGCCCAGCGAGAAGCCGCCAGAGCCGTCTCTTCATCTACACCGGCGGCGCGGGCTTCCTTGTAGATTTGCGACGAATTCAGCGAAGAACCAAGCCCGGCCCCAACACCCAGACCAGCCGGGCCCGCAATGATGCTTGCCCCGGCAAGAGCGGTCATGTTGCCGGCACCCTCGGCCACGCCAGCCCAGAACGAGGTGTCGCGCGGATCGGGCGCACCGAACACATCCTCGGAGGATTGGCGAATTTTGCCGCCGACACCAAACATGCCGGTATCCTCAACCGGCGTCTCAAGGGAAGCGCTGTCTTCACGCACCATATTGGCGGCGCGCAAGATTTCCCCTTCGACATTGGTTAGGCGCATCCGGGCCGCACGGTTGCGCGGGTCATCCTTTTCGGTATCCGCAATGATGCGGTTCAGGTCTTCACGCTCCTTCCGCAGAGCCGGAACGGCATCAAGCGCGGAGCCGTAGCGTTGGCGGGTGATATCTCTGTCAAGTATCGCAAGCGCTTCGGGGACTGAGGCGATTACTTCTGTAGCGCCCTTTGCTGCTTGCTGCCCGCGGCGCTTGGCGAGCGAGCCGAAGCCCTCGCCCTCAAACGGGTCGTCGCGGGTTGCAGCCTGTGCCGCCATCGGCGGCGGATCAGCGGGGCGCTGCGCGGTCCGCGTCACGGCATTGGGCTGCACATCCGGCATGGCGCCATCGTCCAGATAAGCAGAACGGCCAAAGCCACGCTCTGCACGAGCGTCGTCGGTCGTGTCAGGATTGCCGCGGTTGACGACAGGTTCCGGCGTAACGGGTTCTGCCGGCGGGGCTGTCCTGGGCCCGCCTACCTGCGGCGAAAGGCTCGTCTGACGCTGGGCGCTTCGCATGCCAAGGCTGGACGGAGTGGGGTCGTCCTGTGGGATATCCCCTGCCCCATCCGCTTCCGGCATGTCGCCTGGCGAAACCCGCAGCTTCTCCGGTTCCTTCCGGGGCAGAAGGTCATCGAACAGACCAACCTCGTCGGCTGGGATCAGGTCGTCAAAGATACCCATTTACAGACCTTTCGGGTCGATACCATAGCTGCGAAGACGTGCCTCGACCTCGCTGCGATTTGCGCCGGCCTCGATGGCCTTGCGTGCCTGATCGAGAGCGGATTGCGCCGTCACGCCCGCCGGAAGCGTGCGGCCATCAGGTGAGGGCTGACGCGAAGCCGAAGGCGGAGTTCCGGGGTCAGATGGCATGGTGGGTGTTGGTTGAGGCTGAGACGGCGGCAGTATTACGCCGGTTGGCGACCCGACATCATCCGTTTCCAGTCGGGAAACCGCACTGTCGATCGCCTGCGCCTCGCTCATGTTTTCCTCTTTCATGAGGCGCATAACCTCCGCTCCGACCAGTGTCTCGATGTCATCAGCGATACCATCGTCAATGAACATATCCGTTCGACGCAAAGCGAGACGTAGCCGCGACTTCGTGGCCTTGGAGAGCTCCGGCGCTGTCTTCTTCATGGCGCGCGTAACCGGCTCACCGTTGCGCGTGACAGGAATGGCCTCGTTGGTACGGCCATTGTAGCGGTGCAGGGTTTCCTTGCCGTCGCCGGTCGGAATCCACTCCTCGCCTTCCAGATTGATTTTGTCATCCTTCTCCATCAACTTGTCGAGGTTGGAGGCGGCGCGGCGACGTGTATCATAATCCACGTCAGGGTTGCCGATAATGCCCAGAAGGATTTCCGCGCGCTTCTTTTTCGAGGCATCCGCTTCCGTTTTTCCGGCGGAGCGCACCGTCACATTCCCCTGCGTGTCCGTGGTGGCAAACGGATTCTCGGAATTCATCACGATATCCAGCCCGCGCGGCTGCCGTAGTCCGCCTCCTGCTTGCGACGATCCCTGGCCAGATGTCGCTTCAGCGTAGAATTCCTTGCCATGAACAACAGCATCACCCGGCCCAATGCCCTCATCCCGCATGCGCTGCGTGACAAGCGCGGTATATTCCTCCGAAGTGCCTTCCCCGCCCTTTTTGCCGAAATCCGCACTGGTGGGCATACGGACGCGCTTGGCCTTGTCGTAGACAGCCTTCACCTCGTCGCGCGTCGGGATAATGGAGCCACGGTCCTGCGCCAGACGTTCCGCCTCGGCAGCCGAAACCGATAGGTAGTTACCGCTTTCATCGCGGGCATAGTCAGGCGCTGCATAAACCGTCTTGCCATCACGCTTGCCCACCGCGATCCAGCTATCATCCGGAGAATTGAAGCGATATTCCCGAAATAGCTGGGAATAATCCGCATACTCCGGATTGGATGCATGAGCCCGCCCCTTGGCGTCAAAACCCTGATACACATCGCGGTCATTCTTCACGCCGCCAATCATGCCCAGCCGTGTCTCGCCCCGCGACACCGCCTCCTGCTCCCGCAACGCCCCTGCGCCTGACGTGCCGAAGACATGATCCCCGATCCGCGTCTTGGCCATGTTCCGCCCCCATACCGGGTCGGAAATATCGGGATTGTAGAAGTTCAGCGCGCCGCCTGTCGGATCATCGTAGGCCCCCGCCAGAATTGCATCTGCCACACGGTAGGCGTCTTCCGAGGCCCGGATGCTGTCCACATCCTGCCCCTGCTCACCATTGGCGTAGCCGGTCTTGCTGTTGAGCGGGGAAAACTGACCGGGTTGCATCAACACATCGCGAACCGCGTTCGGATATCTCGATGACTTCATGCGATTGCCGATGACGGACCCCACCGCAAGCATGCCCTCGTATCCCTGATTGCCTGCTTCGGCAGTAATCAGCTTGGCCAGCAAATCCCGATCCTCCGGCGCTGCCGATGACACCTTCCGGCCCATGTCGTAGGTTTTCCCATTCGACTGAACCGTGTCGCCACGGTATCCCGGCGACGTGCCGCGACCCATGTCACGCGCCGGGTCTACCTTTTTTTCGGTGGCTCCGGTTGCCGCATCCAGCCCGTACATGGCCCGGTTCGCGCTTTCCATGGCCGCAGCTGCCCGCCGTTCCTTGCCGCGTTCATAGGCGCGTTTCTCTTCAAGGAGACGATCATCCCGGTCCCACGCGGCCTGACGATATGCTTCACGGTCCTTTTTGCGCCGTTCGTACAGCGCATCCTCCCGCTGCTGCTCGGCATAAGCCACAAGGCCGCGGCCCAACCCCTGAAGGGCACCAGCAAAAATCTCGCTCATGACATTGCCCCTTTCGGTTGGCGAGGAATAGGCGCATCAGCCCCGGTCCCCTGCATCTGCTGACGCATATCCTGCGGCATCATTTTGGCCATCTTGCGCTGTTCAAGCGCTCGGATACCTTCTTCCCCACCTGCCTTCTCTGCCATTGCCTGCACTTCTTCGGGCGTCACGCCGTCGCCCAGCGTGCTGTCCGGACCCAACTTCGCCTGAAGTTCATCCGCAGCAATCAGAAAGGCATCCTCGATCTGTTCTTCCGAGAGCTTGCCAACCTCGGCCTTGATCTCTGCAAACTTCGCGATTTCATTCACAACCTGCCAGCCAGCCATCAGCATCGCTTCGTCAGGAATTCTCTCACCGGCCTTCTGTGCGGAGAAATACAGCTTCGCCCCGATCGAACTGGCAATTCCTGCGATCCCGGCCTCCGGTGTCGGCGCCTTCTTGATTGACTCCACGGCCTTCGGCATGAATTCCTTGTTGTAGAGGTGGAGGAGGGAATAGGCATACAGCTTGTTGTACGCCTCCTTTGTTTCCGGGGTTGGCATGTTTTCGGCCCCAGGTGCATCACGCGGCTCCGGGCCCTCCAGCCCCTTTTGACGCGGCATACCGGGACGCTTTTGGCGCGGAGGCTTCTGGCCTGCATCCGTGGCGGCGTTCAGTCCTTTAGGCGGCATCATGTCGGAAGCTCCTTATGCCCGGATAATCCGGCCTTGACCGGGGTCGTATTGATAGCGCTGCTGGCTTTGCTCCATGGAGCGGGCAACACGCGCTTGGTTTTTCGGAAGCGCCGGCTGCGTTCTTGCAGAATTCGGCTGCAACGGCCCTCTCCGGCCAGTCACTTTGTTAAGCCGCGCCTCAAGGCTGCCCGCCTCCGGTCCCGCCTTACCCAGGCTCTTATCGAGCTTGGTTGCAGCTTCCAGCCCAACCCGGTCTGTCCTCTTTCCAACAGGGTCTCTTGTTTGCCGCTCTGGAACATTCCCACCCAAGGCGCTGCCTCGAACCGGTTGCGTGCTGGCAACGGCCTCACCGATACCGGCGTACCGCTCCTCGCGGCGTTTTTCTTCGGCGATGCGGGCCTTTTCTTCCGCCTCGCGCTGTTTCTTGGCCGCCATGGCGCTGCCAACACCGGAAACGACCGCCCCAATGATAGGAATGATGGCTGCGCTCATTGCTCTGCCTCCTTTTCGTAGATTTCGCCGGTCTTTTTGTAGCCGGCCATTCGAAACATTCGGCCCGTCACTCGCGGGTTCATTACTGCGTCATTTACACAATGGACCCGCGCAACCGGACCATCCTCGAACGTATCCGCCCATTCGTGCATCGCATGTAGAAGGTTTGCGCCAGCCCTCGGATGGGCCATGTCTGGATCCACGTACCAAATCAGGTCCGTCACGACCGCCTCTGTCATGACAAAATATCGAGGCTGCAAAAGCCCGATGATCACGCCGCTGATCCACGGCTCGTTTTCCATACCGTTGGTCACGAATACCGACATGCTCATGAGGCTTGCTGGAGTGCTATGACCCTTGATGGCCGTGAACAGAAAATTTCGAGCCGCGTCTTCTACAATCTCGGTAGTTTCGAATAGCCGACTGCTTTCGTGGCACTTTTTCCCAAGCGCGATGATGTACGGAATATCCGCAAATCTCGCCGGCCTTGCCTCATTTAAACTCACTGGCGTTATCGACCGGCGCCAGAGCTTCTACCGGGATGCGGTTTGGCTGGTTCATACGTGACTTGCCCGCCGGTTCGGTTGCCACCGTCAATGGCATCAAGCAATCCGTCGCTGAAACCGCTGCCGCCGCCATCGACGCCAAGGAAATTGAAAAGATCATTTGCCGCACCGGTGCGGCCTCCACCACCTCCCGAGCCGCCGCCTTGGCTCGGAATCGGAACCTCCCACTCCAGATCAATGCCATATAGCTCTTCGGTCAGTATAAGCTGGTTGTTCAGGCGCTCACCAACGGCCAGCATCAGTGCCGTTCGGTCCTTGGACGAGATGTCAGGATTGCGCATGATGGAGTCGAACGACTGATTCCAGAGCTCATTCATGGAGATGGTCATGTCGGAAATCAGTTGCTTTTCGTCCATCTCGAAATCGAGTGCGGCGATCTTTTCCTTCGTCTCGTTCTCAAGAGCAACCAACTCCTTACGCGTATCAGAATCAAGCTGCGCCAATTCCTGCTCGGCAAAGATTTCCATCTCGGCAACTTCCTTGTCGAACTGGAATTCTGCGGCTTGCATCTTCATCCGCTCACTATACTCGGCACGGGTCAGGCCAAGCTGGTTCTCGAATTCCTGATCGGTCAGTTCTTTCGTCTGCTCGAATTCGGCCTGAGACAGCCCGAGTGCCTGTTCATACTCCTGGGCCGACAGTTCAAGTCGAATTTCCTTCTCGATATTGGCGAGATCAATGCGGTTGGAATTCTCTTGCGCGACGATTTCAAGCTGTTGCCGAAATTCTTCTCTTGACAGCCCGAGTGCTTGCTCAAATTCCTGATCGGTCAGTTCTTTCGTCTGCTCGAATTCAGCCTGAGAAAGCCCGAGTGCCTGTTCATACTCCTGGGCCGACAGTTCAAGTCGAATTTCCTTCTCGATATTGGCGAGATCAATGCGGTTGGAATTCTCTTGCGCGACGATTTCAAGCTGTTGCCGAAATTCTTCTCTTGACAGCCCGAGTGCTTGCTCAAATTCCTGATCGGAAAGTTCAAGGGCCTGGTCGAACTCTTGCTTCGAAAGCCCCAGCGCCTGCTCGAATTCCTTGTCAGAAAGGGCGAGCTCGAAGTCCTGTTGAAGTTTGCGGTCCTCGATGCGGAAGGCAAACTCCTTTTGCTGCAACTCGATCTGTTGCGCCATCTCCATCTTGGTGAGCTGGTACTTCTGCTGGAATTCCTGATCCGACAAAGCCAGATCGTTCTGAAACTGTTGGGCCTGTACCGCCAGATCGTTGGCAAACTCTCGGTCTTGCAGCGTCAGGTTTTGAGAGAACTCCTGATTTGACAAGGCCAGTTCAAACCCTTGTTGCGACTCCTGTAGGCTCAGGGCGTATTCATACTCTTGCTTTGACAGCCCAAGTTTCTGCTCGAAGTCCTGTTCGGACAGCGCAGAATTCTGTTCGAATTCCTGACGCGACAAGCCGCTTTGAATTTCCCCTTGGTATCCGGCCTCCTGTAGCCTCTGACCGAATTCCTGCTCCGACAGGAGCCGGCCAAATCGCTGCTGCGCCTCCTGAGAGGCCATGGGAACAACTCTATCAAGAACAGCGTTGGCGCTCGCCTCTGCTGCCATGGAGCTATTCAGCAGGCCGCGGCGATTGGCGACCTGACGACCCTCGGCTTTCGCCCGCTGCATCAGATCGCTGTCTTCGCTCATCATCTCGGCGGCGATATCCGCGACATTGGTCGTGCCGTAGGTGTCAGCATCCGGACCGGATGTCGCCATTTCCAGACCGCGCAGGCGTCCGGTCTGCTCATTGGTGGCAGAGAACCCCTGAGGCGGCGGTGTCGTCGCGCTCGTGGCCTGCATGGTCTGCGGTGCGCTCTCGGTCTTTTCCGGCTTCGGCGGGTTCGCTTGGGGCGCGGTCTGCATGCTCATCGGCTTCGGAGCAGAGGTTGCCTGCATGCTCTTTTTCGTGCTCTCAAGCGGTTCTGTCGCCAGATCGAGACCGTGCCTTTCCAAGCCACTGCGCTTCAGTTGGTCTCGGAGGTATTGTGCGTTGAGCGCCATATCAGACATCTCCTTTTGACGCGCACATACGCGCGATAGGTTTCGACGGCCTTGAGCAGGTCATGTCTCGCCCTCCAGTATCTCGCCTACGGCGACCAGCTTCCCATTGGCGCACTCCGCACTCCGCAGGTGCTCCGTGGCCAGGACGGCCAGTTCGTTGACCGTCTCCACGCGGCGCTCTGAAATTGGGCAGGGCGCAAGTGTCTCAGAAGGTATTTCAGGCCGGACATAGACATACTCAGTCTCCGCGCAGGCTGTTAATGCGATCGGCAAGATCAGGATCCAGAGGCGCATCTTTGATATCTCCTGTAAGCAGGCCCTCGATGGCGGCGGAAAGCTCCTTGGAGCGCGCCTGCCAGCGTTTGGCGCGGGCACTCTCTACCTCGCGCGCAAGGGCCGACTGTGCGGCTTGCTCCTTGAGTGCGACAACGGAACGCCCTAGACGCTCATTCTCCGCCTGTAGGGCGCTGTTCTCGATTCGCAGCAGGGCAATCCACCCGGCGGCGGCAATGGCCGCCACAAGGGCCGCTATAAGGGCGTAGCGGGTCATTAGTCTCGCGCGCCCTCAAGCATGGCGAGAATATCGTCGTCCACGACACCGCCGTGCGTTCCGACAATTGTCGTGCTTTCGATGGCCTTCAAACCCGGCAGCGCCATCATCGCCCGATAGCAAGCGCATTGCTCGCCCGGCAGGCCACAGTTCACAAAGCAGATGCGGGGTTCGTATTTGGGAAAGTAGGTCATCATCGAACACCCCCCGTCCATTTCTTGATGCGCTCGCGGAAAACTATGACACCAGCCACAAGCACCAGCACCAAGCCGCCGAGGATGGCGAGCTTCACAATCTGGTCTTCGGCCTGAAACCACGCAAACGCCCCCGGCCCGGCCACACCCGCCCACTGGACAGCCTGCGCCTGCACCGTCTTGCTCTTGGCAATGGTCTCGCGCGGCTGCGTTCCATCCCGGCGCTCATTCACTACTGGCGCGGGCTCCTCCACGCCATACCCCATTGCCTCAAGTTCCGTTTCGTATTCACGGGCCAGTTCCGCAATGGCGTTAGCCTTGTCCATGCCATTCACTACGCGCCGCGCGCCGCGATAGTTGGAGCGTTGCAAGGTGATGTAATCGGACAGCTTCTTGCCGGTAAACAGCCCCTCACGGCACCCGATAACGAGGATTTGCACTGCGATGTCGGGGCGCATCACAACGTCAGGGTCTGTTGTCAGGTCCAGCCCGAGGCGTTCGCCCATGCGCGTGTAGTTGGCTTCCCACGTCAATTGGACGTAGCCTCGCCCGTACCAAGGGTAATAGCGCAGGTTGCGTTGCCTCCACCCCTCGGACAGCCAGAACGCCTCCCGCACCGGCTCCATCGTGCGGGCGGTTTCCCAATATGCCGTTGCCAGCACATACGCCGCCTGATTGCGAAGAAGGCCCTGTTTCTGGCACTCTTCAACAATCAGTTGCGTGTCACCCAGACGCATATCCGTCATCTCGGCACCGTCCTTTGCAAAAGTTCTTTGATATCCGTCTGAATGCCGTCCAGCCGCGCATTCATGTGCTGCCAGTCCCGCTCCCGCGATGCCCTGTCTTCTTCGCGCTGCTTTTCCAGACGGCGTTCCAGCATGCGCAGAGCCTCTATCCGGTCCTGCGTTTCCTTGCTGATCGCGTCCCGGTTATCACGCGCCTCGCGCCCGTTCCGTCTGGCGCGCCCCTCTAGCGTGGCGAACCAGAAAACAGCAGCCACCAGCGCGCCCGCAATAGCTATCCAGTCGCGCAAAATGCCCGGCAGTGAATCCATGGTTTCGCCTCGTGTAATCCAGTTACGGCCAGTAGCTGTCGTCAGTGAAATCGGTCGGGATACCGCCGGTAAAATCCCCGGTGCCGTCCTTCATGTCCCACGAAACAGCGTAAATTGCCGTGGCAACCTGCTTGGACTTCGCGACCAGTTCAATCATCTGATCGGGTGTCAAATCATGCATTATATCAACCGCATCGCGGAACGGGATAATCGCGCCGGTTTCGCCCGACGCCTTGAGGCTTTTCGCGGTAGCATCTAAGGCAATCATGTTGATCTGGTCAGATACCCCTCCCTGAACGGGAACGTCACCATATCCCGTGACAGCCACCGTGGTTCCCGCAGCAACCCGGCGGTCCCGCTCGACATTTACGGCCCTTTTAATTTCGGTGTCCGACATCCGCTCGACCGTCCATTCGAACCGCCACGAACCATCGCCCTGCTCCGTTGGCATGTCATCGCGGACGGCAACCTGCCCGGCGTCAACATCAGGACGTGGTGCGGTCGATACCTTCGGTAGCCCGAGCTTCTTGGCCTCTGACTGGTTGCGGTAAAGCGTCTGTGTTTCTGGATCGTAGAGCATCAGTACCACTCCAAGGTATAGGTGTTTCCGTTCTCGCCAGCGCCGAATGAACCACTTCCGCCAGCGCTTTGAATTTTTGATCCGTTTACCGACATAAAGCTCGTGGGAAATGTCAGAAGGCTTTCGTTCTGGACACGAATGCCGGTGTACAATGCTTGCATGTCCGCTAGTGCCGTGATGGCATCTGCGTTGCTTGCAAACTCCATCTCAAACGCTCGGAAACTACCGAAGTAATATTCGACCAGAAGACCGTCCGAGTTCAATCGGCACAGAGTGTCGGTGCCCTTCGAGCCAATAGAGAGGTCATCTCGGCTGTATCCGTAAGTAATGCTGCCATCAAACCCGACTGTGATATCAACGGTTCCGAAGGTGGCAGTTGGCACGTATGCGATGGGAGCGTGCGCAAATGGCATTATCATTGCAGCGCCTCGATTGTCAGCGACGAGAAGGAGCCGACTTTCTTGACGTGGAATAGGTAGTCGTTACCGTTCGTCGTCTCGTAATCATCACCGTTGACAATGGTGAAGCCCGATGTGGTGACCGTGCCGGCACTTGCGCCATTCGTCACCTGAATGATAATCGTGCAGTTCCCTGAGGTTGATGGCGGTGCAAGTGTGAAGGCTCCATTTGCCGTCAGCGTTTTGAAGTTTTCCTCGCCTGCGCCATCCACTTCTGGCGTCACTGTGCCAGTTGTCACCGTGCCGAGGTTCTCTGCATCGCTATCGAAGCCTGCGGTCAGGGTGTCATGGGTGTCGGCCTTGAGAATGTCCGCATCAAAAGCCTGCACGTCTGTACCGATTTCAAGGCCAAGGTTCGCTCGGGCATTTGCCACCGTAGACGCCCCTGTGCCCCCGTTGGCGATGGCCAAGTCCGCGCCTGACCAGTTCGCGTTATTGATATTGTTTACAGTGGCGAGAGAGCCAAGGCCAAGGTTCGTCCGCGCCGTCCCGGCGTTGCCCAGATCGGATAGGTTGTTGGCGGCCAGAAGCGCGCCGTTTGTGTCCAGCGCCGCCGCGGACCACGACGAGCCATCGTAGATGTAAAGCTGGTTGTCGGTCGTGTTGAAATATAGATCGCCTTCGTCAAGGCTGGTGGCTGGTGCTGACGCGGCAATCCGGTAGCGCGCCGCGAAGTTGCTCACATCGCCAGACATGCCCGCAACGGTCGTCACATCCGAACTGATACCTGCAACCGTAGTGACGTTCGCACTGATCCCGGCCACGGTCGTGATGTCGGTATCAATTCCCGCCGCCGTGGTGATGTCAGACGAAATCCCGGCCAGCGTCCCGATATCAGTGCTATCGCCCGCGACGATCGTAACATTGGCCGAGATGCCAGCCACCGTGGTGATGTTGGCGGAAATTCCGGCCGCTGTCGTCACATCACTGGAAATGCCAGCGACCGTCCCGATGTCGGTTCCATCCGCTGCAACTGTGGTCACATCAGACGAAATGCCCGCGACTGTCGAAATCGCGCTAGTAGCGGTCGTACCGTCCTCAATGTCCGCAAGCGTGCCGATGTCGGCGCTCAGCCCGGCCACGGTCCCGATGTCGGTGCCGTCATTGGCCACTGTCGTGACATCAGAGGAAATACCGGCCACGGTGTTCACGTTCGCGATGTTCGTGGAAACAGTGCCGATGTCCGTTCCGTCCGCCGCAACGGTGGTAATGTCCGAACTAATTCCCGCCGCCGTGGAGATATCCGTGGAAATGGCCGCAAGCGTCTGAATATCCGCACTGTCACCGGCCACGGTGCCAATATCCGTACCGTCATTGGCAACGGTGGTCACGTCGCCACTGATCCCGGCGACTGTAGCAACATCGGCACTGACGCCTGCCACCGTGGTGACGTTCGCGGAAATACCGGCTACCGTGGTCACGTTGCTGTCGATGTCAGCCACAGCGGTTACGTTTCCTGATATCCCCGCCACCGTGTTGATGTCGGAGATGTTGTCAGCCACGGTCGAAATATTCACAGTGTCCTGAGACGCGTAGGACAGCATTCTGAACTGCGAGGCAGACGCGTCATAAACGAGGTGGTATACCTTCCCCGCCTCCAGATCGTCCGCCGCCGGGTCTCCACCCGCGAATGTCTTGACTGCCCTCGCGCCCAGACCATCCACATTCAACGTAGCCGCACCGGTGTTGGTATTGCCGGACCCGATTTCCAGGAGAAGCGTGGCGCCATTGACATAGCTGGTCCATGTCTTCGGCATTGCCGCGGTATAGACATCCGCCGCCCCGCCATCGACAGCAAAGTTCACCCGCCCCTGATTGGTTTCGATCACATCAGGGAGCTTTTCAAACCCGGACGCAATGGTGTTGAATATCGCGTTCATGGCCTCCGCGCGGCCCAGGGTATGGCGAGACAGAGGGGAGTTGTGGTTGAAATAATCGTTGCTCATCTGACCTGTCTCCGGGGAGTGTAGTTGACGCGCATTGATGTCAGCGTATGCGGCTCTTCATATATCGCGTCCGACATGATGACCGGGCTCACGTTTGTGCCGATACCCTGCAATTCAGCGCCGGCCTGTCCCTGAATCTGTGAAGACCAATGAAACTGGTTCCAGAACATGGTGTTCCAGAAACCGCCACCGCCGTAGATATCGACGGATTGCTCTTCACCACTGGAATTGTTCGGATTGCCATAGGAGAAATCGCTTGAAAGCGAGAGCTCAACGTTGTCCCCGTCAAGGTCCGCCTCGATCTCCAGGTTATGATAGCGCTTGTTCTGGTTGGGCGAGCCTTGATGCATGAAGGCGAAACGAATGAACGCCTCGATCTCTTCGCCATCAAACGAAGTCCCGGCGTCCATTTCATAAACGTACCCGCTGCCGTCCCCGGCCAGCAGTATCTCATTCCCGGACGCGTCTTCCGACGATACCACGACTGTAGGCGTGAACCCGAGCGACAGCCGCATACATGCCGGGTACTTCTCTCCGACAAAAATACTCAGGACCGTGGCATCATCGTAGAACAGCCGGTAGATATCCTTGGAGCGAACCCTTTGCACACCAACGGGCGTGACGCTGTTCGTTCGTTTCTGGCGAATGAACGGCTCAACCAGAGAGGTGATTGTCCCAATCCGCCAATCCCCGTAAGCCTGCACCGCCTCAAGCCTGCGAACACCCCTATCATCAAGAAACATTGGCGATCCAACCGCCTCCAAGGTGTCGGAGACCCCGCCGCTATCCTCGGATACGAAGTTCACCTGAAAGTCGTTCACATCACTCCCGGTGACATAGACGACCTTGTTGCGGGCCGTGGCCACCATTGAGTTTTTGGTGAATCCCTTCATGCCCGTGATGTCGTCACCAACCCCGACCTCGCCGGCACCTGTCGTCGCGTCAAACACGAGCGGCAGGCCAGTTGACGAAAACTGCATGGTCCCGCCGTCATACCCGAGAAACAGGTGGTTGCTCAGAATGGCGATATGCTTTGGCTTGTCGAGCGAAGAACTCAGCCCGGTTCGGATCGGAGCCAGAATAGTCCCGTCCCACTCATGGGCGTATCCCTCACCATTCACGAAATAGACACGCTTCAGGTTACTGGTGCCAAAGAAGTTATGCCGAACCGCCCGATATTTCCCGCCGGGCGGTAGCGTGATAGCACTCTGCGCCCCACCCGCGGAAGCCGTGCCACCGGATGCCCCGCCCGTGACCGTCTCCGCGGCCTGAAACGTGCCACTTATGCCGGAGAGGACAAAGTACCCCTCCGCCGTGCCCGACCACGCCCCGTCTTGCAGCACGACGCGCTCCACTGTTGCCGTCGCGCCAGACGTTCCGCCTGAAATCGTCTCGCCCTCGACAATCTCCGCGGTTGCTCCGCTGTCAAAGTCGAGGGTGTGGCCAAAGGTTTTTTGTGTCCATCCGCTGGCGGTTGCTTGCCACATCTGCGCAGCAGTGCCGCCGGCATTGTTGCGAACCGCATAGACAGTACCAGACAGCGTGAAGATACCCAGAATATCCCCGGACCCGGTAATGGCGGATATCGCGTCCCGGCGCTTCTCGATCGCGGCCTGCGTGTAGGTATCGTTCAGCGCGTCCGTCGACGCCCCGCCTTCCGTCGCAACGCCATCAGCCACAGCCACCGTCGATGCGGAGACTTCCAGGTTTTCATTGTCCTGAAACGTGCCCGACACATTGTAGAGGATCAATTCACCGGCGGCGTCATTCCCGCCCCATGATCCACTGCTGACCGTTGCGTCCTGAAGGGCAATGCCGGTTGCCCCAGACGTTGCCCCTGTAACCGTGTCGTCTTCCGATATAGCCGTCTGACCGGCGTCAAAGTTCATGACCCAGTAGGACGCCTTGGACGGCTTGGGGCGCCCATCAAATCTTTCGTACCCGTCGAATCGCCGATATCCTCGGTAATCAGCCTCGTAGTTCTGGCACGCAATCAACCGCCCCTTCGGGATCTGAATGGGAGACGTAACCAGATCAAGGCCCCCTTTGCAGGGGGCGATATCCACGGCATAGTTTGTCATGCGAGGGGCCCGGCAGTGTTCATCAGGGCAAGCTGGCCAGACCGCAGATTGCTGAGTTCCCCGAAATAGTTGTTCTGCCACATCGGCAGTTGTTCACTGTTCTCGTCAAACACCGCGAGTTGACTCAGAGCCTTCCACTTGATCGTGTCGTGATACTCTGCGGGGCATTCCGGCTCGTCAGCGTCGACCGAGAGCACCTGCGGCGCTTTGTAATACCGCCCCCTGATCGTGTAGGACGCATCCGGGATCGGGTAGAAATGCAGTTTTCTCTGCGGGTCGACCGTGACAACCTGCGGCTCGCCTGTGGTCGTCGCCGCATCCCCGCGCAAGTACCGGCGGTAGAACTCCGGCCACTCCACGTAAGCCAGCAACCGCTCCTCGCTGCGGCCCGCGGATGTCAGGTAGGATGTCATGGTGAGCTCGCCCTGCTCATCATGGATCACCCAGCGAGAAAAACGACTGGCGGTAATCCCCATGGCCGCGGCATCATAGTCCTGAGTGCTGGCGATGGTGGTGCCGCTGAACGCGGCATACATCCAGAGCCAACTCTTATGAAGGCGCTGGATGTCCCGCCACGAATCCTCGACCATGTGCTTCATCCGAAGCAGGCGCCCGGTGACGCCTGTCAGAGTGCTCGGGTCGTTGATATTGGGCTCAGTGCCGCTTTCGCGGGCCACGTCCTGAACCAGTTCCAAAAAGGTCGCCATCAGGAATCAGGCGTATTGGAACGGGTAGGACTTGACGACACGCGGCGGCTTGAGGCCGCCAAGGCCGTTCCCGTCATAAGGCTCGTAGATGAACTCCTCGGCATTTTCGAGGACTTCGGCGTACTCGACCGGAATCTCGACAACCTCGGCACGGGGGATGTACATGATCCGACCGTTCACGCCCACGGGGACAGGTTCCTCGCCACCCGCCTTTTCCTGGGTGGGAATCAGGATCTTGACATACTCACGGTCCTTCCCAGCCGCGTCTTTTTTCATGAATGTGCGCCGGCCCTTGCTGTCGGCCTGTGCAGCCTTCACATCCGCGCTGGCCATGTCGAACAGCGTGATCGTGTCGGCGTGATAGCCCGCTTCCTTGATCTTGCTGCGAAGCTTGTCCGCGCCTTCCCGGCCATCGAGATCAAGCTGAAGGATGGTCTTGGCGAACTCCCGGAGTTCCGCCGGTGCCGCCTCTTCGATTTTCAGTGTGCGCTGTTTCATTTATTGACTCCAATGACGGTGATTTCGTGATCCGAGTTGCGGAGGGCGTCGAGGGCGGACACCGGAATGTCTGCTTCCTCGCCCTCCTGCAGCGAGAGCATTCCGAAGCCATGCACGTAGAAGGGCAGAGGGCTGGCATCGCTGGCATCCAGACGGACGCGGACCATGCCCTGCGGGATGTCTTCAAGTTCGGGCTCACCGCTCAGGATTTCGGGCAGGAGAGCATCCCGCTCCGACGCCTTGATTTGAGCAAAGCCCGCATCTTTCAGGGCTTTGTTCAGCGGCTTCATGTTGGGGGTGCTGTCATCTCCGAAGTCATCGGGCGACAGCGTTTTGAGCGCAGCGGCTACCGCGGCTGCGTCAGGCTTGTTGGCCATCGGTCAAATCCTTTTTGACGGATCAAAGGAACCGGGGGCCGAACAGCCCCCGGCAAAGGCGCTTATTCGGCGCCAAGCGCGATGTAGTGAATCACGTCAGACGACGCGTTCATGTCGCTGTCAGCGCCGATCGTGAAGCCGGTGCTGTTCGTGGCAACGGAACCGGCATACGCGCTGACGCCGTTCGATGTCGGGAACGTCATGGCAACGGCATCCGTCACCTTGAGCATTTCCGCATTCGCCATCGTGTCGGTCCAGACATACAGGCCCGGATCGGTTTCGTTGATGATCACGACGACCTTCGGCTCAAAGCCGACCTCGACGTTGATCGCAGACCCCGTACCAGTGACGGTGCCCGTAGAGATATGACCCTTGAACATAAGAGCCTCCATTTTGGGGGGTGAAAGAGAGGGGCTAACCGGATCGGCAGCCCCTCATGTCAGATCAGAGATCCGTGACCGCCACGTCGAGACGCGCCATCCAGTTCTCATTGAGGCGAACGCAGACAAACCACGTCTTCCAGCCGACATAGCCGCGCTGGCCGAGGGGGTCGTCCTTGGTCTTCTGCCCCACGGGGATGATCGAGGGAGCGACGGCGCCCTGACCGCGAAGCGCCACGTTGCCGTAGGCTTCCTTCCCGAAGTACAGAACCGGATAGACATCCACGTTGGAGCCGCCGGCGCTGACCATGCCGTTCAGGGTGCCGCTACCGGACGCCAGAACCGGGTCAAGATCGGGCGACAGGATGTAACGCACATCCTCCACGCTGCCGATTTCCTCCTCGCAGACCGGCTTGCGCTGGCCATATTCCGCAACGGGAACAAAGCCGGCGAGGCCGCGAAGGTCCGCTTCGAGGTCGGTATGCGCCACGCCGATATACGACGCCTCGATCGCGCGGGTTTCATAGCCCGGCGAGGGAGACAGCATCCGCGTGATTTTCATCGCCTTCTGAGCCTTCAGGGCACGAGTGACCGCGCGCTGCTTGTTCAGGGTGATCGGCGTACTCACATCGCTGCGGCTGGTTCCGTTCGCATAGAAGACGTTGCTGCCAGCTTTCAGCTTGGCATAGCAGAGCGCTTCAATGGTGCGACCGATGTTTTCACCGGCCTGAACGGTGGCATCCTGAAGAACAGGATCCTCGTGGGTGTCCTCGATCACATCCGTGATACCGACGACCATGCCATACTGTTTCAGTTCGGCAGATACATCTTCATACTCGAATGCGGTCGTGTTGGGCGTCACGCCCTCCACCAGAGGTGCAGTGACCTCGGTGAACACTTTCGGGCGCCGGAACTTGACCGAAGTCGAGCTGTTCTTCGGCATCCGCTTTGCCACGCCGAACTTATCAAGAACGGTCGTAGCCCCAGCAAATTTAAGCATTTCCCGCGCCGCCCAAACGTTTGTACGCTGGGAAATGTTGGTGTCAGTTGACTTGGTGATAGTCATGACAGTGCTTCCTTATGCACTGGCCCCAAGGACAGATCAGCCTTTAGCTGCATCCATCTTCTCGAAATAATCCCAGATAGCTTCCGGGTCATCCGTATCCGGCGGCCCGCGGCGAAGAGCGCCCATGCGCTTGTTGCTGCGAGACGATCGAGCGCCGTCCAACTGGCGTTGGCGACGGTCTTGAAGCCGATTTTCCTGTGAAGGTTGAGGTTCGGGGGCATCGCCCTGTGCGTCTTGGAGGGCCTGCTTGAATTGGCTCACGAGATACGCGGTCCCGATTCCATCAACGATCTGCTCCCGGTTTTCCGTCCAGATGTCGCGCAGCTGCTTGGGCTGGTCGTCAATCCATTCACGGAAAGCCGCGCCGTGCTGGCGTAGCGTTTCCCACCCGTCAGGGTGTTCTTCCTCGAATTTGCCCACCTCCTGCTCGACAATGGCGTCGAGGCGGGATTGAGCATCCTGGCGCTGCCGCTCCTCAAAGGCTGTCCAGCGGCCTTCACGGCTGTCCAGTTCCTTGATTTTGTCGACCAAAGGGCCGACGACATCGCCATACTCTTCACGAACGTTTTCGAGGTGCTGCTCCAGTTCCTGGCGCTTGGAGGGATCGTCGCCTTCCCCGTCAGCCGAGCTCACGCTGGGCTGTTGGAGTTGTTGGGTGAGGCGTTCAATCTCGCGGCGACTCGCCGCAGTCCGTCCTTTTTCGCTGTTGAGCGCGTGTTTCAGGCGCTCTACCTGCTCGCGCAGGTCTTCAGGGTTATCCTTGGTGTCGTCGTTTTCCGGCGCGGCGGCCCGCTCGTCATCTCCCGAGGTGCCTTGATCATCCTCGCTCGGATCGCCGTCTTCGCCTGTTTCCGGGTGAGGCGCATCGTCCTCATCATCCCGGCCAGCGAAATCTGGATCCAGCTTATCGAGTTCATCCCAAAGCTGCTCGTCAGTCTGTTCCGCATCAGCGGCTGCATCATTCACAGCGGCATCATCGCGGCCTTGCAGGTCGTCGTCCTTCATTCTGTAACACCTTGATTAAGTTGACGTTTTGCGCTTCCACGGGGGAAGGGCTCGGTCGTGCCGCACAAGCGGCAAGCGGCGGCCTGCATCTGCAAGCGGCCTACTCGGGGTCGAAGGTCTGCTCAGTAGAGCGGGACGTTCGAGCCGAATTCTGTCTGTTCGTCGTTCCCGATATCGTCGGGGATACGCGCTGCCCTCAGAAAGTCGCGCAACTCGGAAATGCGCCCGCGCAGCTTCGCGGTTTCCGTCTCCGTCAGGTCCGCTTCGAGACGGCGCTGGTATTTCTCAATCTGCCCGACCGCGTGGCGCTCGATGGCCCGCCAATCGCTGCTCTCATGCGCGATCAGCGCATATAGCGGCGTATCAGCCATCAGATGGCGCCTCCGCTGCTGTCACCCGTCCGCTGCTTCATGGCTGTTTCCACCGCCAGCGAGCGGTCCCTCTGCTCTGCCGTGATGCGGGCGGCCTCTGCCTTGTCATTGGCCTTGGATTCAGACTCGGCCCACTTGGTCTCAAGCTGCTCCCGGTTCATGTTCAGGCGTTCGGCCAATTCATGCATCTTGGCATCGAACTGGCGATCCGCGATATACCGGCGGGCATCCCACTCCATGTTCGATATCTCGATATCCTTGTCCATCTCGCGCTCTTTCAGATCCAGCTCACGCGACTTGTTCTTTGCCTCTCTCTCGGCCTGCTGCTGTTCCGGCGTCTTTTCCTTGGCCTGCTCCGACTGGAACTTCTCGAACTCACGATCCGTTTTGACGATCTCGTCGGTCGGAACCATATGCGCGCGGAAGACTTCGCGCAGAAGGTCGCCGTGCTTCAGCATCGGGCCATACACCGGGTGATCACCAAACATCTGCGCGATCATCACGAGGTTCTGGGCCTGCATTTCCCGGACCAGGAGAACACTGGACCCGCGGGCGACAACATCATAATCGCCCTTGATTTCATCCTTGTCGGAAAACTGCATGTTCCAGTGATAGAACCGTCGGATCAGCGGCGTCGTCATGTCGTCATCAAAGTTCTTGACCACACGGCGGAACACCACGTTGGCGCTGTTCATCAGCATCGCCATACCTTGCGCGGTTTTGGTGACGCCCGTGCCCTGCTCGCCCTGCGCGATCTGAGGCATCGACGTGACTTCATCAATCGACTGGCGGGCCATCTCGATGATGGCGGCAAGCTGATCCTGCTGTGTCGGGATATTGTATGTTTCGAACGCCGGGACCGAAGGATTTGCCTGTCCTCCGCTTTTGCGCTTCCACATCTTGCGCGGTTCCAGCGTTGAGATACCGTTGTCGGGTTCCACCTGATCCGGGTCGTATACGATCTGGGGGCCGACCGTCAGGCCGGCATTGTCCATCATCGCGCGGTGCGAGGCATTCACAATGCTCTGCTCGTTGCGCATCAGCCACGGAATGCCGTAGCCAAACAGGCTGCCCTCGTCGCGTTCGAGGTTGAATACGGAGTAAATCGGCTCGTTGCTGTCCAGCGGGTGAAGTGCAAAGGAAAGCACCTTGCCCTGCGCGAACCAGATTTTTGCGTGGAACTCGACAAGCGGGTCGGCGTCTTCGACTTCTGCCGCGGTCGAGTCGTCCTCGAATGCCTGCGACAGAAGCATCATGTCGTCATGGTCAACCGGACCAGTATATTCCCAGACATGAAAGTATTCTTTCGCGGCGTCGGTCTGCTGCCCGGTGAGATTGACCAGTTCAATGAGGTAGCTGGGCGATCCACCCCGATCAGGGCCGTCCGTCAGGAGTGTCCGCACCGTGTCATCGTCAATATCGGGGCGCTGCGCCAGCTTGCGAAGCTGGGTCTTCGTCATCAGGTGACGCTCGAAGAACCCCTCGCTGTCCTCGACGCGCCGAGCATCGGGGTCAGGGAAGAAGCTCCAAGGATCAACCCGGTGCGCCGCGGGCATGTCGTTGGGCTCGCGCGTCAGTTCGTAGACTTCCCCACCCACCTTCTGGAAGCGCGTCTTCATCCGCTCGCCCAGAACCGGACCCTTGATCACGCCCATGCCGATCTTGCAGGCATCCTCGATGGCATCCCGCGCCTCAGACTGGTAGAGGCAGGTCTTGAACTGATCGTCAATCTCCTCCTGCATCAGCCGGGCCCGGCGCTTGGCTTCCTGCATGACCTCCTGAAGCTGGTCCGCGGCCTGCTGTGCCGCGTTCTTTTCTTCCTCCGCTGTGTCCGCAGCCTGTGCGGCCTGCATGCGCCCTTCCTGGTCGCCCTGCGCGTCGGCCTGCTCCATCTCCGCCTGCGCCGTCATGGCCTTCTTGTCGGCCTCATAGACCTTTTCCAGCGCCGCTTCGGCCTGTTCCGTCAGTTCCGGCACCGGCGTAGGTGACACCGACCAGTTGCGGTCATCTGTCGGGAACAACAGGTCCACCAGCCGGGCAATCATCGAGTTTGTCTTGGGCCGGGTGAGGTTCACGAAGACCTTGCTGCTGCGGTCCTTCTTCAACCTCTCCAGCAGCTTTTCGTCGTATTGGCCGTTATACTGCCGCAGATCATCCAACCAGCGCTCTTCAACGTGGAGGCGACGATCGACCCGGCGCTTGGCCTCCTCCTCCATCTTGGCAGCGAAGGCTTCCAGCGACTCCAGCATCTTCTGCTGCTCGCTTTCCTCCATCTCGTAGGTATCCTGCCCCTCGTGGCCCTTGACTGCGTGTGCGCTCATAGCCATAGGTCAGTACCCCGCCGTCTGGTCCGCGATCTGGTAGGCATGCTGGCCCGTGGTATCCACCGGTCGAACGCTGGCGATCTGATCGAAGGTGGCGATGAGGTAGCGCATGCAATCCATGAGGTGGTCGTCCTTCTTGACGATCTTCACCTTCTCGACGCCGTTCTCGTCTTTCTTCTTGACCCGGTGATACATCCGGTATTCCTTGAGCGTCTGGCTCAGCGTCGAAAACAGCTTGATGCGCCCCTGCACCAGACCGGACCACACACGGTAGATACCAGCGTCCACCGCGTTTTCCGCCGGCACCAGCTTCAGCCCCAAATTGCGGTATTCCTGGAAGAGCTGCTCACCATCCCTCTGGCTTCGTCCGCGACTGGCCGGGTCTATTGCGCCCTTGATCCACTCACCACGCGTCTTGATGGCCGAGGCATGCACCACCGGAAGCGCCTCGCCCTGCTTGTATTCCCCGTAGAGATAGATCACCCCATCAGACGGGTCTTTCGCGCCCCACATGGCGGCAGTGTTTTTCCAGCCGACATCCATGGCATAGGCGCGGGGCCAGTAGTCCGGTATCTGGAACGGCGGGACCGTGATTTCGCTCTCATGAATGGGATAGATGGCGCCGGTGCCGAGATTCGGAATGCCCTTTGAGCGTGCATCGCGCAGGTATGGCTCAGTCCCGTCCAGCAGTTCCTGCTGTGCCTCCGGGCTGATATGTGGAACATCACGCCACCCCGCCTGCACCATGTAACGAGACTTCGACACCTCACCCACGGTTACATGTTCCCCCGAGCGATTAGTGTGACATCAATGTCCTGACTGCCGCCCCCGCCGGAGGTGGATGGCCTGATCTTGACAGCGGATGTCGAGAATTCCGCAGAGCCCGCCGAAGTCATGGAGATATCAGACCCATCCAGATCCTTGAGCGTGACATAGTTGGTGCCGTCCCACGACCCCTGCATCACGACCGTGGCGCTGTCGAACGTCCCGGTGACTTGCACACCGCAGACCAGCGCGGACAGGCCAGCAGGCTCCCAAGCCGCACCGTCGCTGTCGCTGTTGTCGAGGGTTTCCCACACGACCTCGATGGGCTTGTCGTAAGCCCCATCGTAGCTAGGTTTGATATCAGCCATGTTAGCCTCCCAATCAGGCGCTGTAGCCCCAGAACTCGATCAGGAACTTGCCGGCGGTGTAGGTGGCGTTTGTCCCGTCGCCGGACCCGACGAGATACAGGAACTCGCCATCAGCCGGGAGGCCGGTCAGGCCCTTGGGCGCAGTGGCTCCCGTCCAATCTGCCGCGGCAGCCAGAAGCGCGGTTTCATCCAGCCCGGTAATGGCTGCGTCCTCGGTGCCAGTGGATTCCACCGCAGAATACAGGTCGATATCCGGCTCACCGCCCGTAGGCGTTTCCAGACAGGACATGCGGCCCCCAATCAACGTACCGTTTCGGGCCACCGTGATTTTCCCGAGGTGACAGTTGGCCTCGCCGTCATCGCCGATGATGTCGCCGGCGGCGTTGGAATTGAGCCCGGTCAGGTCGATGAAAATCGAAGTCCAAACCAACGGCCCCATCTGGATCACACCGGCCTTGTAGGTCTCGGCAATTCCAGCGATACCGCTGCCGGCCTCGACCTCCAGTTTGTTGTAGTGCCCAGTCAGGACGTTATCCGGGCGCATTGCCATGGGATGGCCGTCGAGATGGGTGAGGATACGATCCTCGCTCGTGAAAACAGTGCCCGCGGGGGCGCTGGGGTAGCTAGGCATAGTCGATCTCCTTGATCAGATACCCGGTCGCATGTCGTCGGGCAGGAATTGCAGGACCGTCTCGCTCATGCCCTCAAGCGGCGTGAACGTCAGCATGACGAGCCCGTTTGTGGTTGCTGTACGGATTAGACACTCGCCATACACATCGAGCGGGCATTCCTCGTCCAACCAGATCACATGTTGCGACGTGCCCTCGAATGAACCGCGACCCTGTTGGTAAGACTTGAGCCCCAACGTGGACCAGCCGCCCGAGACGTGCCGGACACGAACCGTATCCACCAGATCAGTGATACCCTGCTTCCAGGTGATGGCGCCGATGGCATGACCGGGAATGACGCCGGTCCCATCCATCGCCTTCCGCCCGGACCTGAATGCTATCTGGCCGAGAAGCGTGGCCTGAACGATATCCCGCGTCGTTTCGTTCCACTTGCCCGCCGCCCATGCGCGGATCGGGCGGTTGAAGCGGCGCCCCGGCCACCAGTCCGGATATTCGCCGGTCAAGTGACAGGCCATCTCGTAGCCGCCTGCCGAAAACGTTTTCCCAACTCGGTTGGCCGCCATGAAGCAGCGTTCACGATACTTCTCGCCAGCCTCGAAGAATTCGAGATGACGTTGATACTTCTCGCGGGCATGAATGACGCCAGTCGGGAAGTATCCATGCATCGCAGGAGGTGCCGGTGAATCCTCGTCCGGAAACAGGCAGTAGAACAGCCGCTGTGCCTTGCGCTCGCCTATTGTTGTCAGAGCCGGGATGGCGCTTTCCAGAGCCCAGCGGCGTTGAGCGGCAGTGAGTTGTGCGGTCATCTCACCCCCCAAAATGTTCGATTTGTGAAAGGCATTCACTCAATTATAAGTGTCTGCCCGGAGCAACATGTTGCCTAAGTGAAAGAACGGCTAGTGAATCGCCTGCTCGCCACTCAAAAGCGCCGTCACATCATCGGGGCTCAGACCCGCCGCCTCTGCCGCAGTGCGAAGTTCATGCAGAATCTCGGCGTCGTCCTTGTCGGCAAAGTGGTGATGCACATCCATCTGCTGGCGATTGCCGAAATCGCCGCGGTTGACCCGCTCCATGATCCACTGCCGCGTCTCGATGCGCAGCTTGGTCCTCTGCGGCATCTCCTTGATATAAACGGGCTGACCCTTGTCATTGAGGCGAACAGTGCCATCCTCGTTGCGGGCTACATCCTGTTGAATATCGTCAGCAATGGTCAGGATTTGCTCAGCCCAGGCCCACGTCTGATCAACCCTCGCTCGCGCAATAGCCTCCGAAAACTCGGCGTGGTCACGCTTCCAATCATAGATTGTCGCCTGCACCGGCATATCGTCCATTGCGGCGATTTGGTCGATTGTCTTTCCGCGCGACAGCATATCGCAGATGCGGTCCGACATATCCCTGCTGTATTTCGTGGGCCGTCCATCGTTCTTGGCGTACTGCTCTTTATCAAGCTTTGCTTCATGCTTGTGGTAGCATGCTTTCGCCTTTGATTCCGCGCATCCGATGGCTTCCGCTATTGCCTTCCATGTTTCACCGGCTTCGCGCATATCGTATGCTGTCTTGCAGTCAGCGTCTGTTATGCGCTTTCTGGGCATGGCGGATCCTGTTTGATGTTGAATGGCCCGTTATGCCGAGTGGCTACCTCGGCAATCGTTAGACCGGGTGAGCAAGTCGCGCCACGGGCCAACCGCGCGCCTGAAAATCTTCCCACGTCTGCTATTCACCGCTACCCAAATGGTGCGCGTCTCCGCGGTGTTAACGACTAGCGCATAGCAGCGCTGAAAGATGTGGGTGTGTCCTTGTGAGGGAGGGAAACGCAGTGGATAGATGCGTTACTGTAACGGCGACTTGGCCTTGTCCTCGATGTCGTCCATGATTTCCACGAGAGCAACGAGAAGCGTTGATGGTGTGCGGCCCTCTTGCTGCCAGTCTGCCAGTAGATCGCAGATGCGGTCACGGGCTTCGTCTAGGTCGTCTTCGTCAAACTCGATGATTTGCAAGGGCGACACCAGTATTATGTGCATGGGCAGGAGTTGGGTTTACCTGCACTGGCTATCCGACTACCTGTCTAAATCGCCAGACCGACTGTTTGCTGCTAAGCGAGGGGGCTACCCTCCAGCCATACCTTTCCGGGATCGGCGCCCGGATGTTCAGTCACCATGCGGTTCCACGCCGTCGCGTGAACTCAAAATTGAAAATGCAGAAGCACCGCGCTTTCTAGTCGATTGCGCTGATGCGGTCCCGTACATCATCACCGGCCTTCCGGTGCTTGTTCGCGTCCGCAAGGTTGTCGCCGGGCGTGCCCCAGAGAAGATGCGCGGGATTCACGCACGACAAATGCCCGTTCCCACATTTGTGGCGGACAATCATTCCCTCGGACTTCGGCGTGCCAATCGTAAGTAGCGCCATGTATCGGGCCGCTGCGATGTTGCGGCCACAGAAGCTCACCGCAGCAGGTACGCTCGGCTGAGCAGCGGGGACAAATAAGCATTCATCGCCCCGGTGGCCCCTATTGCGCTCCACGAAGTCCTTGATGCTGTCGAACTTAGATATCCGCCCGCCCAGAACCTTCGCACGCCTCACGCGCTTAGCCTTCGCCCCTGAATATTTCGCCTGCTCCCCGCCATGCGGCTCCTTCTTCGGGCCCCACGACAGGTTGTTTTCTGCGATCCATTTTCCGGCTTCTGTGCTGTGCTTTCTCAAGACATACTCCAAGGTTCCGCGACAAGGCATCGGCTATCGCCTATAACCTCATCTTTCGGGTCTTTGCCCTTGCAGCACTGGGGGCCCCTAGCAATTGCTTAAGCCGCCGATAACAGCACTTGACAAGACACTACCACATGGCGCGATGCCGTGCAACTACCCGTTGGAGGGTTGCAATGCGGCTTGATTATCCCGACAAAAAAAGGCATCATCTAATTGTTCCGTGAGTGGTGGCCGCACTGCAACTGTGGTTACTGGAATTCGCCGAGGCACATGTTGGGAGATTTGTGTCTCGGCCCACCCACAAGCTTTTTACCCACGCGCCCTCACCTTATCCGGCGCCACATCCATTTCCGTTGTGCGACCGAAAATCGCCACCTCAACGCGCAGCTTTGCGAAATCGTCATGTGCCCGGCGGATCACGTCCTTGAACTCGGCATGGAAGCCGTCGAACGGCCCTCCCAGCATTTCCAACGCTTCACCGGGGCGATACTGGCACACATACTCGCTGTTGGCCTTCCTGCGCTGCATGTCGGCGTATTCGGCCTCTACGGCTTCCTTGAACTGCTTCAGGCCGTAGCGGGGCGGCCTGCCGTTCATGGCGGGCATTCCCTCCAGGTCCAGCCTTGAGAGGGGCACGGGCTTGCCGATCACGTGTTTCATGTCCACCACGTCCCGCCAGTAGATTGCCGGGATGACGCAGAAGATCAGCTTGTGAACGTAGGGACGGTCGTACCAGACAGCCACGCGCTTTTCCTTGATGTACTTGCTATCGAGGCGGCGCGGCACCCACGGGTGGAGGCCGAGGGCCTGTAGCTCCTCCTCGACCTCGAATTCCTTTCGGCGCGTCGTGTTGATCGCATAAGTGTTCATTCACTGCCCTTCCCTGATTTCTCTTGCCTTTGCCATGAGAGCGTCGAATACCGCCGCCTTGTCGCTGTCCGTCTCGCACTTCGCATGGATTTCCCCGGCCTTGCGGAGAAGCCTGTCCAACTCCTTGCGTATCGTGCCTGTCTTGGTCTGGTGGCGGTCTAGCGCTGTCATGAGGTTAGCCCCGTTCCTCGAAGTCGCGCCCCTTGCAGTCGAACTCGAAGGCCGTGGAGCAGTATGTGAAATGCTTGACGCAGTTGGCGAAGCGCATGCTATTTGCTGTGGACGTATCCTTCCGCAGACCGAACCATCCGAACTTCCGGAAAGACTCCGCCTCCATGAAAAACCGACAATCCACGCAGGAGGGTGTTCGTTGCGCGATACGCTTCAGGGCTTCCATCGCTACCGTGGTCATCTCATGTCTCCTTCACTGGTGGGTTGTTCGCCCCGTAGGGGCAGAGGTTTTCCGGATCACGCCCGAAGGCGATGGCAACGCAGGCATACGCATAGCCCATGTCCAGACGGGCCTGGAACGTGCCGCCCTCGTTGCGGAGTTGCTTGCATTCGGCTATCTGGTCGCGCTGGTCGGGGGTCATTCGTCCAGTACCTCGCGGACCTTGACGGTGAACCTGCCGTAACTTGATTTGCACAACTGCCCCGTTTCAGGGTCTGCCCACCACTCCCTCGGCTCCCGGTGTTCCTTGGTGACGCGGAACAAAATCGGGCCCTCCCATCGGTGTGAACTAGCGACGGCGTTAAGACAGACGGCCCCGTTAGGATAAGTAACAGTAACTTCCGTCTCCGGATGCACCGGGCACTCTCCCCCGTTCCATCCCCACCAATTCCCATCGTTGTAGTTGGTCATTCCACTACCCTCCAAGTTGCCGGAAGCAGTCGCCCCGGCTGTGTTTTCGTGACCCTCCCGAGCCGTGAAAGAACCGACAGGTAATAGCCGGCCCGGTCACGCTGAAGGCCAAGCCGACCGGCAACCTCCCGCGTGGACGAAGGGCCGTGCTCGCGAAGATCAGCCAGCACCGCCGCCCGGTTTTCCTCGGCGGTCCTCGTAATTCCAACCAGCCCGTTGGTGCCGGCGGGCAGCTGTCCGTTAAGCCCAATCACCCGGTGCATGATCCGGGCAACACATGCCTCGTGCCGGGCTGCGATGTGGGGAGAGGCGCCGAAAGCATCCACCAGGGCCGGGCGGGCTGGCCTGTCGTGGTTGGCCGGGACAAAGCGGCGGTGAGATTTCTGTGATGCGAGCATTAGCGGCCTCCATATTTTGCGTTGGATTGAAACTGCGTGTAGGTCATCGCGTCGGGGTAGAAGGACAGGCGCATTGACCCGCACTCAAAGCCGTAAAGCTGCGTGTCGCGAACCTTCCATGTGGTGATCCGCACCCAACGCTCGCCCTCGTCTTCATCCTCCTCCTGGTGAACGCTGAACCCGAGCGACGGCTTGTTGAAAAACGCCGCGCTGTCGGCAATGTCGTAGCCCGTGGGGCTTCTCGGCTTGCCTTCGGTTCCCATCTTCCGGGGGTGCGCAATCAGGCAGATGTGGCAGTCGTACCGCTCCGCCCACGTCCTGATCTGCTGAAGCGCCCAATTGATATAGGCGGTCATGGATTCGCCGGGCTCCGGCAGGTGCTCCAGCTCATTCCACGGGTCCACAAGGATCAGTTTGCAGTTATCCCGAACCGCCAGCGTGTAAATCATCTGGCGCAGCCATTCGATGTTGTGTTCGCGCTTCTCGAAGGTGCGGTGAACAATCCGAAACTGCCGATCCAGTTTTGCCGCCAGCTCGGCCTTCTGCTCCACAGTGAGCCTGTCCCACGGCTGCTTGGCCCGCAGGCGGCTCAGATGGTCCCTGATGCGGTAGGGGTGCGTCTCGAACGCCAGAAAGCCCACGCGGGCGTTTTCATGCTCCGCAACGTGGTGCGCCACGAATGTCGAGAACGTGGATTTCCCCGATCCCGGCGTGCCGGTCCCAACCGACATGGCGCCGACCTCGAAGGCCAGCCCGTTGTCATACGGAATAAGCCCGGTGCGCAGAACGCGGCGCTCCGGCATGGGCGGAAGATCCGATATGCCGGTGATGAACCCGCCTTCCGGGTCGATCCGCTTGGCTTCCGTCAGGCACCGCGCCAGCTCGCCCTCGCCATAGGTGCAAAGAACCTCGTTGGCGTCCTTGCACCCCTCGGGCCACGTCACAAACCGAACGTCATGGCCGGCGAGAATGTTTGCCACGGCTTTCGGCAGAGATTGCCCGGCTTCGTCGTTATCCCCCGCCACGATGACATACGGGCTTTCCCGCAGCCGGGCCTCCTCTTTCAGGAGGCAGTCCCGCTTTTCACCGTCTGCGGCCCAACCATCGGGGAGAGATACCGCCCGCGAGTGGCCGGCCTGCATGATCGACAGGCAATCAATCTCGCCCTCGGTGATGACAATCGGACCCTCGCCAAGCTTCAGAACGTCTTCGTTGTAGAGCCCCCGAGAAACACCGCGCGTTGACCGCCAATCCTTTTTCTCGACCGCGCGGAACTTAGCAGCGTAGGGCTTGCCGTCCTGACGATACGGGAACGCGGCGGTTGCCCCGAGACCCGGAATATCCTTCTGCACGACGCCCATGTGATCCAGAACGGCGCGATCCAGCCTCCGAACCTCTTGCAGCCATTCCATCACGTCTTTGGTCAAAGTATTCCCCTCCGCTATGCCCGCAGTGCCAGCAATGCCAGACGATCCCGTCCCCCTTGAACGTCACGCTCAGACACAGGTCGCGTTTCTTCTTTCGTTGCGGGCTGCATTCCGGGCAGGTCGTGCGCTGCGTTCCCGCCTGCCGCCTGACCTCGATCCCGTTGTCCCTCAGAATGTCGCTTGCGGATTTCATTCACTGCCTCCCATCGCTGATAACCTTGGCGGCGCGCGGCTTCCGTCTCCGCCTGGAACCGGCTCATGCCGTCGCAGTATTCGAGCCATGCCGCCGTGTTTTCGTACTGGTCGATATCAAGCATATTCCTGCACCCACCCGTCATAGTGGTTGACGTAAACCTGCTTGCGACCGTCCGGCGTGGTGCGGGTCTGGCCAATTTCGGGTTTTGCCTTCTTGGCCCTGAACTTCAGGCACCCTTCGATGAATGCCACCGGCTCAATCGCGCCTTCACGCTTTGCTCTGCCGAGCGCAGCAATAACCGCTTCGGTGCCGTGTTCTTTCCGCCACTTGCCTAGCAACATGCGGGCTTTCCTTTCGGGGATGCCTGATGCTGTCAGGTATTGAATGCCGCTGTCGAAAAGCACTTTGTCAGGGTCGAGCGCGTCAGCGCTCCCTACGGGAATATTGTTTCCTTGTTCTTCTTTGTCGCTCTTTTGTTTCTCTCTTGTTTCTGTTTTGTCGCCCACCTGCTGATATTTGTCGTAATTACAAAGGGTTATTTGTGTCCGTTTTGTCTTCGTTCCTGTCCCGGTTTTTGCCACGCTGACTTGCACAATTCCGTGGGCTTCAAGTTGCGAAAGGAACGTCTGAACCGCCTTGACACTCCAACGCCACTTCTGGGCAAGGAACCGGAGAGAGAAGCACATGCCGCCGCGCGGAACCGTGTAGGGCTTCCCCCCTATGTCCACCGGCGTTGCCTTGTAGGCGGCGCTCTCAACGATCCAAACCCAAGCTTCCCGCTTGGTGTACGGCTGCTTGGACTCGAATATTTCGTGGTCCATCCAGCCGCGCTTCATTGCGTACCATCCGCTCATTTATCCTGCCCCTTCACCATTTCAGCGGCTATGCTGCCGATAGACCGCCAGTTGTCCTCTGTGCCCTTCGGCTCCACGTGAACCACTGTCCGCGCTGTCGGACCCCAGACCTTGCTCACCGTGATCTCCGACACTTGCCCGTCATCCGCCCATGCGATACGGTTCAGTGCGTCGAGGATGCTCTTAGCCATGTTGTCCAAATCCGGGCGCTGCGTGTGCGGGCGGTTTAGATGCGCGGCGGTCTTTTTCTTCGACCAGCTTTTCGGCGGCTCGAAGCTGGCGCGGATGATGACGCTCACCGGCCCGGTAAGAGGCTCGGGAAAGTGCTGCATAGCTATCTGCCCGACCGTGCGCTCAAAGCTGACGGTTTCCTTGGGGGTGTAGACCCTGCCCTGCCGTGTGGCGCGGGGGCGCTGCTTGGCGAAGGGGCGGCCCGGTATCTCGAATGTGGTCATGCGGTTGCCTCCGCTTCCAGGATGGCGCGGCCAATCATCTCGGGGATTTGAGGGACTACGGCGTTTCCGCACGCTCCAACTCGGTCCACCCAATCGGGAATCCCATCGCGGCTTCCGCGAAAGAGGGGTGTAGGTAAATCGGATCGTCCGCGCAGATCCTCAGCCCTTCGCACATCTTTGCACCACGAAAATGCGGAGAACCCCGAAACCTGTTGCGGCTTGCGCCCTTCGGCTCGTTTTTTCCGATCGTGGGCAAGAAAAGCCGCTTCACGGCAGCGGGGAAGCCATTGCGTAATTCGTGGATATTGAAGTTCCCGCGCTTCTGGCTGTCGTTGTGCCTTGGGGTAGGCAATAATCCAGACGCGCTCTCTAAGGTGTGGAGCGCCCAAGGCTCCAGCCGGAATGTTTTGCCATTCGACATCATACCCGCATCCGGCCAAGTCTCGGAGAACCTTGCCAAACCATTCGCCTCGTTGCTCGCTAGGGCCACTAAGCAAGTTTGCGACGTTCTCCAGGAGGACGTAAGATGGTCCAAGACTGCTAATGAGCCGAACAATTTCGGAGAATAGCCCGCTTCTAGTCCCTTCACCCATTCCGGCCCTTTTCCCGGCGAGGCTGAGGTCTTGGCACGGGAATCCGCCCGTGATGACATCGACTTCAATTCCGTCTCGGGCCAGAGTGTCTGCTGTGAGGTTTCGGACATCTTCATAGATAGGCACCTCCGGCCAGTGTTTTCTCAGAACCTTGCGGGGGAATTCCTCGATTTCGCAAAAGGCGACGGTTTCGAATCCACCCGTCCGCTCAAGACCAAGGCTGAAGCCGCCGATACCGCTGAAAAGGTCGAGTACGCGAAGCTTGCCCATCACATCACCTCCAGCCTGAGAGCGGCGTGCTTGGCCTCTCTGAGCGTTTGCAGGGCGGCTGACATGGACCGCGTGTCCCGGCGGTCATGGGCGGCGGTGTACGCGCGCTCTGCGGCCTCTATGGCGCGATAGGCGCGGCGGAGACGGAAGCGGCGGATCATAGATCAAACCCCTCCTGAACGGCTTGCTTGGGAGGGGCCACAAAGAGGTCCGGTTGCCGGTAAGCTTCCTCGACGCGCTTGCAGGCTATGTCGAAGTAATCCTGGTCAATCTCTATGCCGATGCCCTTGCGGCCCAGCTTGGCGCAGGCAACCAAGGTGGTGCCGCTGCCCATGAAGGGATCGAGGATGGTGTCACCTTTGGCCTTCTGGATCGACCAAGACATGACCGCGACAGGCTTCTGCGTGGGGTGCTGCCTGCCCGGCTCAGAACGTGGCGCGTCAAACACGCGAACCACGCTGTCGAAGTTAGTCCATGCCAGTTCAGCTTCCGCTAAGGTAAACCCGCGCTCAGGCTTGTTCCACACGAGCCAGCAGCGAGATGGAGGCAGGGGGAAATAGTTGCCGCCCCAAATGACGACGCGCTTCCCAGCAGATAGCAGAACGGCGCATTCATTGTCTCCGAGCGCTGCGGCGTCCCATTTGTTGCGAACGGCCTTCATGCCGTCCTGATTTCCCCAGCCGTGGCCTTTGCCGCCCTGCCACTTGTCGGCTATCCCATACGGTGGGTCAGTCACCACGGCATCAACCGCCCCAAGCTGCGGCATGATTTCCAGGCAATCGCCCTGATACAGTTCACACCCGCCGCCCGGAAACACCTTGACCCGCTTCAGGCCGGTGATGGTGTCCATCAGCAGTTCTTCCCGCTTGGCGGCAATGCCGACGAGGTAGCTGTCTTGAGCGTCCTGTTGCCAGTCGTATGTCACCCCTTCGCCCCCTTCACCCACGGCGCCTTGGGCAGGGAAACGGCGGTCTTCCTGCGGTTCAGCGACCTTGCCTGTGCCTCACGGGTGCGCTGCTCTATGGTGTGGGTCTTGCGCTGGCGGTGCATCCATATGGGGGAGCGGGAGGGTTTCACTGATCCCCCCACATCTCCGCGATTTCCTCGCAGCTTTCCTTGACGGTGACACGCCCGCCGGGAACGTGAATGGTGGTGTAGCCCGTGGCCTCTCCCTCGTGGTACTGAGGGGAGAGGGTGTACATGCGGTCAGGGTTGACCCAGATGGGGCGACCGTGGGGGTTGGTGAGCTTGATCATCAGTACCCCCGCGTGATGTGCAGGTAGACGGGCCAGAGAAGCGCAAAGAGCGCGTCTGCGATGAAACCCCGTGACTTGCTGCGAAGTAGGAAGATGGCCCCGACAGCGGCGTAGAGGACGAGGAATATCCAGACGTATGTCATTTCGGCACCTCCATCTGGTCGATATTGCAGTGGTGGACGGTGAAGGTGTATGCGGCGATCCACGGATTTTCGGACCAGCCGAAGCCGCGCTTGGCGTTCAGGCTGTCCCAGAGCATGGCAAAGGCGGCGCGCGCCGTGGTGCCCGAACCATCTATGCCCGGCACGGGGAACCAACCCGGAATGTTCCGCTTGATCCCCTCAGCCATCGCATCCGCCTCGCTGATTTCCTGCACCCGCTGCACCCGCACGTCGGTCACGGTGAGCGTCAGGCGGGAGGCCCAGCGGGGCATGAAGATGGAAGGGCGCCAACGGCCCGGAATTGCCCATGGCGTGGCCGCATAGTTCATCAGCTCAAGCGCTGTTTGGCGGTTTCTGGGTTCTAGGTAGGCGTCAGGGACGTTCCATGTCTCCCGCACCCAGACGCGGTCGCCGGGGGTAATTGGGATCTCGTAGCAGTTCAGGCTCTCGCCGCCGCTCGACATTCTATACCAGCGGCCGACACCATCGACGTTTGAAGGCTGCGGTTTCAGCACCCGCCGCGTCTGCGTCTTGCGGCCGTCCAGCAGCGCGCGGATCATCGGGGCGGAGAAAAGGATAGGGCGGTCGGTCATTTCGCCTTCACCTCCCCGAGATGGGGGACGGTGACGAGTGATGCGGTATCCCGCTGGGCGGCGCAGGCCGCATTCACAACGTCGCGAAGTTCTTTCTGGATTTCAGCCGGGTCAGCATTCGGGTCCGACAGTTTCTCGACGGCTTCGGCAACCTCCCGGCACAGGGCTGAGACATGCTCCCATGCCTCGCGGGCGTCGCCGGACTGGAACCGCTCGAAACGGCCACCGGCCAGTGCCGCGAAATGCTCTGCCAACACCACCGCAACGGCGGGATGCATCCGGGCCAGCGTGTCGGCATAGTTGATGCCGAGGCCACCGGCCTTCTTGCGCCCGTCCGGCTTTTCGGTATGCTGGGAAAGGGTGCTGATAGACAGGCCGAGGTCGTCGGATACGCATTCAAGTCCGCCTGCCGCTCGATAGGCCTCCTGAACGCAACACTGAACACTTCCGGGTTTGGCTGCTCTCATCCGAAAATCCTTCCTATGCTTTCGGTTGGTTGACGCGGGGTAAGGGCGCACATTGCTGGCATGGAGAAAGCAGAGACCTCTCCGGGCGGCAGCGCCCTGCCCCGTCCCCTAGTGGCGCTGCCGCTGTCATGCGGCGTCTCCGGAGGAAGCGCGGACAAAGTTAAAGAGATCGTCCGGGCACGAGATGTCGCGTTCGGCGCAGAGAAGTCGCATTTCGTGATACCAGCGCGCCGGGAAAACACCGTCACTGACAGCGTTCCCAACTGCGGTCTTGCCCACCTTCATCCGCTCGGCGATGACACCTCGCCCCACCTCATCGCAGATTTCAGCGACGGCGTTTTTCTTTCGATCGGTTCTCATGCGGAAAGTTTAGTCCAAAAAATCTGGACTGACAAGGTTCAGCGCGGCGTATGTTCAAATTTTTTGGACAGAGGGTATAAACGCGGCATGGATATTGATGAGAAAGAAAGACTTTCCCACAAGGGCGATACCAGCCCCACAGCGCAGGCAATTCGCCTGCGTGCAGCCCGGATTATGTCAGGACTAAAGGCGAAGGATCTCGCCAGCAATATTGGGGTATCAAAAACCGTTTATAGCAACGCTGAAAACGGCGTGAATTACCCGAACATTGAGATTATGAGGTACATCTACCGAGCTTTTCGTTTGGACTTTAATTTTCAGATGAACGGCGAGTTTTCCCAGCTCCCCTTTGATCTCGTGGAACGGATAATCCCCGCGCTCCAACGCGCCAACGATGAATGGGATCAAAAATCCAGTTCAGATCGACGCCGAGAGAAATCCCGATCCGCGCAATGAGTATAATCAACTTGGCCTTCATCTTATCTTCCCAACTTTCCCAACCAGCACACGCTACGCGGGAAGCCACAGAAATGTCAAAATTGGAGCGGGCAACATGGATTCCTTCGGGTCGATCATAGCGGGGACACTTATGCTCGCCGCGCTGGCCGGGTGGGTCACCCATATCGTCGTTGGTATCATGGCTAAGGCGTGGTTGTTCATGATTGTTGGGGCGCTGATAGCGCCGGTTGCAGTAGTTCATGGGTGGTCGGTTTGGCTAGGGTTCAATTGGTTGGGTTAACGCCTACCCGCCCCCATGCCCTTCCAGCCAATTAACGTAGCGCAGGATAGAGCCCTTATGAACCTGTAGACCGGAGTAGCGACGGTGATCGCCTCCGATTATGCGGTCGTCTAAGTCCACCCCATTTTCGTTCAAACTGATTTCCGGCTCTATTTTGACTGCACGTAAGCCGTTGTTCGGCGTGCCCTTTACCTTCAGAATTCCGAGATTGACGCCCTGCGGGATAAAGCCTGTGAAATACATGGCGAATGGGTCATCGGTTCCCATTTCCTTCCCCCAGACATCAAACTCGGCCTTGATTTGCTCCAAGTCTGTCTTGTCCAGCGCGTCCCTGAAATACTTGGAAGCCTGGGACACCGGAAGCCATCGAGCTTTCCACGCCGCCAGAAACTCTTGTCCATCCCGATAGATCAGCACGGACGCCAACGAGATTGAAATTACAAGCAGTACCAAATTGACCGTCATGTCCGGCACCCACCAAAGCGTGTCCGGATAGAGCTGTCTGATCGCCTGTAAGTCGGCGGGGAAAAGTAAGTACCCGACCACGGCGGAAACAACCGCGCCGACCCATAGAACAAGCTTAATCCCAAATCCCAGCATCTAAAAATCATCACATGGCTTTCCTTCTGAGTCTATGCCGCTGGGGTGCAACCAGCCCCCTGCTGACAGACGCAAGGTAGCAGGGCGGCTTACGTCTAGTCCAGATTTTTTGAACTTCTTTCTTGACTGTCCATTTTTTCTGGACTACCTTCCTCCCATAGCCCACGGGCAAAGGAGGAACGCACAGTGAAATTCGACGTATTCAACCGCTTCACCGGAGAGGTGCAATTCATCGCAGACATCGACTGCGCGGATGATGCACCGAAGTCGGTTAAGCTTGGCCTTGCAGTGAAATGGGCGGTTAAGGCGGGTGCCAACCTCGCGGGTGCCAGCCTCGCGGGTGCCAACCTCGCGGGTGCCAACCTCGCGCGTGCCTACCTCGCGGGTGCCAACCTCGCGGATGCCAACCTCGCGGGTGCCAACCTCGCGGATGCCTACCTCGCGGATGCCAACCTCGCGGGTGCCAACCTCGCGGGTGCCAGCCTCGCGGGTGCCAACCTCGCGGGTGCCAACCTCGCGCGTGCCTACCTCGCGGGTGCCAACCTCGCGGATGCCAACCTCGCGGGTGCCAACCTCGCGGATGCCTACCTCGCGGATGCCAACCTCGCGGGTGCCAACCTCGCGGATGCCTACCTCGCGGGTACCAACCTCGCGGGTGCCAACCTCGCGCGTGCCTACCTCGCGGGTGCCAACCTCGCGGATGCCTACCTCGCGGGTGCCAAGAGTGCCGAACTGATCATTGCCCGCACCCGCATCCTCCCCGAAGGCGACCTGATCGTTTGGAAGGCATGTTCTGGCGGCGTGATCGTCAAGCTTCTGGTCCCGAAGGAGGCTCGCCGCTCCCATGCCTTTGGCCGGAAGTGCCGCGCAGAGTTCGTTGACGTTCTCGAAGTGCAAGGCGCTGACGAGGGTGTCGGGATGCATGACGCCAAGACCATCTATCGCACTGGCGAGCGCGTCACCTGCCACGAGTGGGATGAAGATTGGACCGTCGAATGTACCGGCGGTGTGCATTTTTTTCTCACCAGAGAAGAAGCCCAGGCTTGGGCCTAACCCCACGGAGGAACGCATGACCTACCAAGCGAACATTCCGACACCGGACGTTAAGCCCAAGTGGACCATCGAGGATGTCACCATGGACGTGACCGAGGTGATTGGCGAGAGCTACCCCGGCATCTTTGACGAGGGCGACAATTTGGTGGCCTATCTTCGTCGCGACGACGTTGGCTTTCGCGCTGGCGACGACAACCCCCTGACCCTCAACGGCCTCTCTGTCGAGAGCACCAGCGGCTTCACCCACTTCGACCGTGCGTGGTGCATCAAGGTTTTCGGCATCCGGTACGTGTGGGGCCTCGAAGAAGAGGCGCTGCTGCAGGAACTGCGCGAACAGGGGCATCTGGTCTGACCCCACTGATTTCTCCCCAACTTCCCGGCGGGGCCATCCCGCGCTCCGCCGGGCTTTTTGAAAGGATGAGACGATGAAACCGAGCACACTTGACCTTTGCAGCGTGTCTTTCCGCGCGAACCAGATATCGAAGGATGCTCACGCCGCCTACTGGATGGAAAGCTCCGTTGGAGACGCTGACCACCTGCGCAAACAGGTGCGCGACGACCTTCAAGAACTCGCCGCCCTGTTCGGGCTGGAACTTGTCGAGCGCGAAGAAGACGCAGCCCAAGAGGACGCGGCATGACCCACCTCAGTAACACCCCCCGCCTCCCCGACGAAGGCGCCGGCTTTTACACCGACTTCCCCACCCCTCCCATGGGGAACAGCGCGGGCCGGGATACCTCCTCCTCCCGTCCCGGCTCGCGCGCCAGCATGGTATTCCCGACGCTCTGCGACACACCGGAGCCGGAGCATTACGGATGGCTGGATGATGGCCTGAACCGTGCGGAACGGTGGGCTGACTACATCATTCCCGTCGTGCAAATCGGCCTCGTGGTCCTGCTGGTCGTGACGCTGACCGTTCACTTCTTCGATGTCTGGGACGCCGCAACCGTGCATCCGGACCCTGTAACCCAACACGACTGAAAGGAGCCGTCATGGTCTTTTTCATCGACAATGTTCCGTCGAATGCGCCGCTTTTCAAGAACGCGCCGGAAGACGATCTGAGGCAAGTCATCAAGCACCTGCAACTCGCAAGCCATCACTATGCCGACGACAGCGGGCGAGAGTGGGGCTTGGCCCGAAAGCACGTCTCGGATGCTGCCGAAATCCTCAATCGAAACTCACTCGAATACCGGGCAATCCAAGCCATTCACAGAGAGGCTCGCCCCTTGATGCCTCTGGATGACGTGATCGACGAAGTTTTGCGTCTAGCGCGCTCCGTGCATCCCGATCCGGTGGAGGTGCAGTGATGGCCGCGTATCTCAGACAAGGTGGGCAGGTTTCCATAATCCTCTCAGAGGCGGAGGCCAAAGCCCTTTGCAAGGTCGGTGAGCGCGGATTCGATGAAAAGCGCGACAGCCTAAACGGGTCGGAGCGCAACGCGGCTGACAGGGCGCTCCAAGCGCTCGCCGCGTCAACAAATCGGTCGGCCCGTGTGGCTGGATATTTCCCGGGATAGGAGCACCCCAATGACCACCCTCCCCCACTACGCCCGCCTCCGTGAAGGCCATCTGGTGGCCCGCACGGACCCGCAGGACACCCGGAAGGCCAAGTACATCGACGGGCTTGTCTACGCCTTTCTCGGAGGTGCCGGCGCCTTTGCCGGGATCGCCGCTGCACTGACGCTTCATAGCATTGGAGGTTGAGATGACTGAACACAAAACCATCCCGAACATCTGGACTGCGTTTCTTGAGGCGCAGAAGGAATTCAAGTCGCCCGGCAAGAACGCCGCGAACAAGCACTTCGGCAACACCTACGCCGACCTTCTGGCGGTGATCGAGGCAGTGAAGCCGGCTCTGAACAAGCACGGCATTGCCCTTTCGCAGCCCGTGATTTCCAACGAAACCGGCAATTTCGTCAGGACCATATTGTACCATCCCGCCAGCGGAACCTCAATCGAAGAAGACGTGCCGCTCCTGATGGGCAAGCAGGACATGCAGCAACTCAAGGCTTCCAGCACCTACGCCAAGCGGATCGGCCTTGAGAACATCACCGGCGTTGCCAGTGCGGACGATGACGACGACGCGGAAACCGAGCGCAAGGGCAATAGCATGGGCGCCGCCCTGAACGATGCCTGGAAACAGTCGGTCGAGGACAGCATCCCCGCCGGCGCGACCCCCCAGCAGCGCGCGAAAGCTTACGCGGACGCCATCTGCGAGGACTTCAAGGGCAAGGGCGAAAAGGCTCTCCAGAACCGCTGGAACAAGCACCGCTCGATCATCGAGAACATGCAGGGCCGGTTCCCTGAACTGCACGGTCAAATCGTTGACCTGTACGAAAACGAGATGATGCGAGCGACTGGCAACGACACCTCGCAGTACGCCGCGCAATGACCCCCAACGGTCGCACCTTCGCCCTCATGAGGCTGGCCGACGCGCCCGACCTAGAGGCGCTTAAGACTGTGTGGAGCAATCTTTCGATTGAGTACCAAAAAGACGAGGTGGTCCGCGACATGAAGGACGCACTGAAACAGAAGATGGAGAAGGAAAGCTGATGCCCGCGCCACGTCGAGCAGACTACGACACCGAGGAATTCAAGCGCATGTGGTATTCCAAGACCACGATATTGGACATGGCCGAACGGTACGGGGTGAGCGGGTTTTCCATTCACGACGCCGCCATGCGCCGAGGGTTTGAGCCTAAAGTCGTGGCGAGGTCTGAGTGATGGATACCACCGCCACAGAGAAGGCCCAGAAGGCCACGCAGTACCTCATTGACAGTGCCGCCGAGATTGCAGCGGCCAAGGCTGACCTCGTACGCGCGGAGAACATGCTGCGCGTCACGAAGTCTCTGGCAATGAAGAACAGCGGTCAGAACAGCGCCGCCGCTCAAGAGCGGGAAGCCTACGCCAGCGAGCAATATCAGCACGCGGTGTCGGAACTGGCGCAGGTGGCGGGGGACTACGAGAAACTGCGAGCGCTTCGTGAGGCCGCGAAGATGCAGATTGAATACTGGCGCTCGCTTAACGCCAACCAGCGCGGCGCTGAGCGCGGGTACGGGAGTGCAGCATGACGATTGGACGCAGGACATTTCTCGGAAAACTTCTGGCATCGCCCCTCGCGGCGGCTGGGGCGACAGAGGCAGCGGGTCACGTGGGCATGGGCGGCATGGGTAGTGCCTGCGAGCCAATGGGCCACCCCGACCCCACCTACAGGGGGCATGACCGTCTTGCGGATTCCCTGCATCACGCAATCCGGCGCACATCCTCAGAAGACAGGATGAACGTAAAGTACATCCCGGCATTCATCACGACCAAGAAAAGCTGGTCTCCGGTGTTCATGGAGCACGTCTACAGGCAAGCGCAAAGGGAGGCGGAGAGCCTTCACCGGCAGGTCAGCGATGCCCTTCACAACTCACCGGACCCCGTGACGCGCGGCTATCGGCTGATGAAGATCGCCAAGCGGCTGGGGGTGGATGCATGACCGCCCGCTCCGTAGCAGAATGGCAGGGCGCTACCCCTGACACGAAAGCGCCCCCGAGGGTGAGGCTCCGCGTCTTCGAGCGGGCCGAGGGCTGCTGTCATAGCTGCGGGCGGAAGATCAATGCCGGCGAAAGCTGGACGCTGGAACACCTGCAAGCCCTCATCAACGGGGGCGAGAACAGGGAAGGCAACCTTGGCGTGACCTGCAACTGGTGCCTGCCGGTGAAGAACCGCGAGGACGTGGCGGTGAAGAAGAAGAACGCCAGCGTTCGCAAGAAGCACGTTGGCGCCGACACCCGCAAGAAGAAGAAAATCCCATATCGGCGCTTCGATGGAAGCCCGGTGTGGCCTGATTGAGAGGATGACGCGATGACCGACTGGACCCAGCTAGAGAAAGACCTGGAGGCGCTAGACCGCGACCCCATGGCGATCACCAGACTCCACGCCCCTGACCTTGCCGCGCTGGCGTTGGCGGGGCGGGATGCTGTGGCGGCTTTGGAAGTCATGCGGGACGAAATCAGGATGCGCGGCGGGCTTGCCCGATACGAGGCCACGAAGGCCGCAGACGCGGCAATCACCGCCTTCCGCAAAGCAGAGGGAGGGAGCCATGAGTGAGCAATTGAAACCGTGCCCGTTTTGTGGCGATCCTGCTGAACTCGAAACCGATAACGATCATCATGGCGAATGGTTCAATCTGGGCTGTCAAAACCATTGGGGCCAATTGGACCCCGACGATGCATGTATCGGTGGGCGACTGTTCTACACCGAGGACATGAGCCAGATGGAGGCGGCGATCACCGCATGGAACACTCGAACCATAGAGGGAGAGAGCCATGAGTGATCTGGAGTGGCCCCGCGAAATCTGGATGGCCGAACGCGATGAACACGATCAAGGCGTTGTGAGCGCAGTTCTGTCGGAACACGCCACTGTAGTTCGATGGGAGGGAGACAAACAGCGCGATCGGGAATTTCACCGATATGTCGATGAAGATATCTATGACAGCCACGCAAAATACATGAGCGTAAAGCTGGCGGAAAAGGATGCCGCCATCGAAGCCCTACAGGCAGAGAGGGACAGACTGCGGGAGGCGTGCAATCAAGCTCGCTTGGCGTTTGCGGGGTTTGTCAGCGTGGAGTCCGCCATCAATAAACTGGACGCCCTGGGAGACGACACATGACCGAACCGTTTAAAGACCCCAAGCACCTTGCGAACAGCGCCGACGCCATGGGGCGCTCCTGCAAATTATGGCAGTCCGCGACGACACAATATCACTTTGCCGTCCGAGATATGATACGTGAGCAAGCCGACGCCCTAGAAGCCCTACAGGCAGAGAACGCCCGGCTGCGGGAGATCGGACAATTTCTATTGCGCGCCTTCGATCACATCAATGAAAATCCGCGCCGCGATCCGGTGGACGATCTTTTTCTAATGGTGAGAGACACATCAACAATATCGTCTGTGTCTGACGCCCGCGCCGCCCTGGGAGACGACACATGACCTTCCGAGAAATGGGGTGCCGGATCGGGAGCAAGGTTCGCTTTGTCGATGACCCGCCAAACGCGACTCGCACCATAACCAGCGACGAGCAACTAGACTACGACCACTTGCTGCCTTGGATCGTAGTGCATTGGGGAGACGACACATGACCGACATTGTGAATCTAGACGATGTCCATATCCGCGTCATTGACCAGCGAATAGGCATGGGGATCGGTGGCATGGATACCGTGATCCGCCTCTATCATATCCCCTCTGGCATACTGATCGAGGTGCCCCGGATCGCATCATCTCAGTATTATGACAGGGCCATTGCAATGGAGATGTTGGAAACCGCGTTGACACACCAAAGGATTTGGGGAGACGACACATGAGCAAGGAAGCGCTGAGCGGGTGGCAACCGATTGAGACGGCGCCGAAGGATGGGACGCCTATCGTTATCGGCCGGAGGGGTTGGGACTGCTACCCCGTGGCACAATACATGGAATACCCCGGCAACCCGGTTCTAGACGGGAGTGAGCAAGATGCTTGGATGTATGGATGGGGCCATGACTGCATGGGGTTCACATACGGGCACGAGGACTATTGGCTTGGTTGGGATGAAGACCCGATGCCAACCCACTGGATGCCCCTCCCCGAACCCCCGGCCCTGATAGCGGAGGGGGAGTAGATGCGGGTACTTGTTTGTGGCGGAAGAAATTATTCGGACGCGGCGTTTCTTGAGGCGGGATTGAACGTTGTTCATGACACGCACAACGTAACTCGTGTCATTCACGGCGCGGCAAGCGGCGCGGATAGGCTGGCTGGCGAGTGGGCCAAGGGGCGTGGGATTCCACAAATCGCCTGCCCCGCTGCTTGGGATAAATACGGTCGTGCCGCCGGTCCAATGCGGAACCAGTACATGATCGACGTGCACAAGCCAGACTTGCTGGTCGCCTTCCCCGGCGGGAAGGGAACTGCCGACATGATCGCCAAGGCTCGAAAGGCTGGCGTCCGCGTCGTGATAGCCGAGCCCCCCCAATGACCCGCCCCTACACCCCCGACATGAGAGAGTGAGATGGGAACGCCGCGCCATATCCAACCGCTTGCCCTCCGCGATACCAACGCGGCGAAGGTGCTGGATATGCCCACGGCCAAATTCCGCGACCTCGTGAAGAAGGGCGCTATGCCGCCGCCTGTCGTGCTGGCGGACGGGATCGAGCGCTGGCGCATGTCCGACCTCGCCGCTATCCTCGATGGCACCGCCGCGCGACCCGATGAGGACATAGAGGTATGAAGCGCCCGCCCAAGCCCCGTATCACCAAGCCACGCCTGCGCTGGCAGTGGCGCCCGGTTGCGGGCGTATGGGAACCCCAGCATCGTATCACATGGCACGAGAACGGCAAGCGAAAGGAACGCGCGATCCGTTTGGATTGGGGCGGCGATCCGGCAGAACTCGACCGCCTGTATTGGGCCTGCGAAGCCAACCGCCACGAAAAGCAACAGGCACCGACCAAGTACACATGGGGCGAGCTGGTCAAGGAATGGCGGGCCGATCCACGCATTCAGGGCCGCATCGCACCGGGCACGAAAAAGAGCTACCGCCGGGAAATGGAAGCCCTTTTGCAGAATAACCGCGACAAGGACGTTCGCAAGACCACGCGGGGCGGGCTGCGGGTGGTTCACACCGCGATGGCCGACACCCCGAGGAAAGCCGACTGGCGGGTGCAAATCGTCTCCCTGCTATGGAACTACGCCAAGACCAAGCTGGATTGGCCCTTGGGAGACAACCCAGCAACGGGGCTCGACAAGTACGGCACACAGCGCCCGTTTGAGCCATGGCCTGACTGGATGATAGAGAAGCTGCCGGAGGCGCCTGACGTGGTTCAGTGCGCCGCTGAGCTGATCCTAGGCACCGGCCAGCGCCCGAGCGCCGCCATCACCATGAAACGGAACCAGTTTCGCGGAGAGTGGATGACCGTCACCGACGAGAAAGGCGCGACGGAATTCGAGGTATTCTGTCCCGAGCGACTTGCCGCCTTCGTGGCCGAGTGGCCCGCACAGGGCGCGCACCTCCTTGCCAGGAATCTTACCGAGCCAATGGGGTACGACGCCGTTGAGCGGGCGTTCCGGGGCTGGCGCAAGGGCCTGGGCGAGCCTGCCAAACAATACACCCTGCACGGCCTGAGAAAGCTGGCCATCATCCAGCTGGCCGAGAGCGGGGCAACCGATGCCGAGATTCAAGCCATCACCAACCAGTCACCAGAAACGATTGCGTATTACCGGAAGATGGCGAACCGGAAGGTTTTGAGCCGGAATGCGCAGAAGAGAAGGAAGTGAGGCAAAGCGATGGCAGAAGGTCAAAATGAAATTGTCGGACACGGCACATTAAGCGACGGGACGCATGTTCCGATTACCAGAGCAGAGGCAGATGCTCTCTGGAAGGCCGTTGAGATTGAGAAAGCACAACGAGCCGCGATGATGCCGGATACCAAAGCTGCCCTTCGCGCGCTATGCGATGCCCGCCAGCGCCTGAAGGAACTGGGGTGGAAAGAGGGGCAATACTGCCCAAAAGACGGGACAGAGTTTGCCGCCATAGAGTACGGGTCAACCGGGATATTTACTGGCTGGTTCGACGGAAAGTGGCCTTACGACTTCGCCCAAATCGAAGAGAACAAGGCAGTGGAACAAGGTGAGATTTCTGATTGTGGGACAATCCCACCATTGGCCAAAAACGCCAACGATTTCAGGATGGTGCCCAAGCCCGGACTCGAACCGGGACGCCTTGCGGCGGGGGATTTTGAATCCCCTGCGTCTACCATTCCGCCACTTGGGCAACGTTTCGGGGTTTTACTCAACAGTTGCATCAAGGACAATAGCAGAACTGTTGCTGGCGTCGGGCCATGCGATTTGCTACCGGATGGCCGTTGGCCCTTCCCGCGCCGTTGACCGAGGATCCCAGACCATGACCGCGACCGTGACCGCATCGGATGATCTTGCGATCTCGGACCGGCTTGATCAGTTGGTGGCCCGCGCCGGCGGGGAGAAGGTGACGCTGGGCTGGATTCTCGAACAGCTTCACGAGCGCGCCTTCGGCCTGTTCCTGCTGATCCTCGCCCTGCCCTGCTGCATCCCGTTCCTTTACGGCGTGCCGCAGATCGTGGCCCTGCCGCTGATGTTCATATCGGTGCAGGTATTGATCGGTCGGCGCGTGCCGTGGCTGCCGCGCAAACTGGCTGCGCGCGACGTCTCGGCTGAAGGGCTGCGCGGGCTGTCGCAGCGGGCGGGCCCGTGGCTGCGGCGGATCGAGGCGGTCAGCCGGCCGCGCCTCGGCGTGCTGACCCGCGCGCCGCTTGATCGCCTCGTGGGCGCGGCGCTGGTCCTCTTCAGCGCCTCGATCCTCGTGCCCCTGCCCGGCACCAACACGGTGCCCGGCTTTGCCGTGGTGCTGGTGGCGATGGGGCTGTTGCAGCGCGATGGCATCCTTGTCCTGATCGGCGCCCTGATAGGCACGGCATGGATCGGCACGCTGCTGGTTGCCGGGGCGACGCTGGCCAGCCTGATCAAAACATGGCTCGGCCTTTGATGCGGTGGCCAAGCCAGGAAACGACCAGATGACCATTCCCACCCACAACCGATCGAGGCAACCGTGACACGTAATTCCCTTGTGATACTGGCCGCCGGCGGCTCCCTCGCGCTTTTGCTGGGCGCCCTGGCCTTTCAGCACCTGGGCGGGCTCGCCCCTTGCAAGATGTGCATCTGGCAACGCTGGCCGCATGGCGCGGCCATCGCGATCGGCGTGGTGGCGCTTGTCCTGCCGGGGCGTGTTCTGCCGTTGCTGGGCGGTCTCGCCGCGCTGACCACCGCCGGCATCGGCGCCTATCACACCGGTGTCGAGCGCGGTTGGTGGCAGGGCCCGTCGACCTGCACCTCCTCCTCGGCCGCGGATGTCTCGACGGACGAGCTGTTCGACCAGATCATGAACGCCCCGCTGGTGCGCTGCGACGAGGTGCCGTGGGAAATGCTCGGCCTGTCGATGGCAAGCTGGAACATGCTGGCCTCGCTGGCGCTGGCGGTGATCTGGGTGATGGCGGCGCGGCGCGCTTGACCTTTGCTGCGCGGGGGCCGTAGCGTTCCCGCAACCGTCAGCAGAAGGGCCAGCGCGTGCGAAATCTCGATCCCGTTCACTATACGTCTCCCGACATTCACGCGGGCGATGTCAGCCATATTTTCTCGAGCACGTGGCAGTTGCTCGGCCCCGCCTCGCGGCTGGCCCAGCGGGGCGACTACATCGCCGCCGAGATCGCCGGCCAGAAGGTCTTCGTGATCCGAACCCGAGATGGTCTGCGCGCCTTCCGCAATGTCTGCCGCCACCGCGGCGCGCGGCTTCTGCCCGAGGGCAACGGCCGCTGCGCCACCATCCGCTGCCCCTATCACCAGTGGGTCTGGGGCGAGGACGGCTCGCTTCTGAACGTGCCGTGGTGGGGCGACGACCCGGATTTCGAGAAATCCGACTGGGCGCTCGACACGGTGGAGTTCGATACCTGGCGCGGGCTGTTGTTCGTCGCCATCGCTCCGGCAAAACCCTTGACGGCCCAGCTCGGCGCCGTGATCCCGGAGCTTCAGGACGAGCCGCTCGAGAGCTTCACATGGATGCACGAGGAGCGGATGGTCTTTGACGCCAACTGGAAGATCTACACCGACAATTTCGTCGAGGGCTACCACATCCCCGGCATCCACCCGGCCTTTCACAGCGCGATCGAGTTCGACCGGTTCGAGACCACCGCCCATGACGGCATGGTCCGGATGACCGCGCCGCCGCGCGAGGGGCTGTTCTATCGCGGCAAGTGGCTGTGGATGTGGCCGAACTGGACGCTCTCGCTGTTCTCGGGCGGCATGAACACGTCACGCATCAACCCGCTCGATCACCGGCGGACAGAGCTGATTTACAACTTCTATTTCGAGGACACCTCTCCCGAAGGGAAAGCGGCACGGGAGAAGACCATCGCCGACAACCTTGCCGTCGTCCGCGAGGATTTCGAGATCTGCATCGAAACCCAGAAGAATTACGAAAGCGGCGGCTATCGCGCCGGGCCGCTCTCGCCCCGGCACGAGCAGGGCGTGGCCTACTTCCAGAAGAAGCTGGTCGAGGCGGCCGGGGGCTGAGCCCCCTGCCCTCAGCTTGCCGCTTTCCGCGTCGAAAGCAGCAGGCTGGTCTCGGAATGGGCGATCCCGTCGAAGCGGCGGATGCGGGCCAGCACGTCGTCGAACTCCTCCAGCGTGGCGGTGCCGATCTCGACGATCAGGTCCCACCGGCCGTTGGTGGTATGCGTGGCGCGAACGGCCGACAGGCCGTTCAGCTGCCGCAGGATCCGGTCGGTGCCGCGGCCCTCGATCCCGATCATCATCAACCCGCGCACCGGGTCGCGCGCCGCGTCGCCCTTGAGCACCACCGAGAAGCCGACAATCTCGCCCGACCGGCGCAACCTCTCGATCCGGCCGCGCACCGTGGTCCGCGACACGCCCAGCGTCAGCGCCAGATCGGACAGCGATGCGCGGGCATCGTGCCTGAGCGCCGAAATCAGCCGCTGATCCACATCATCCATTTCGCCGCCTCTCGCGTCCGTTCCGATCAAACCGCCCCCGAATAGTGCAAAATGCCGGGTTCAGTTCAACCCGATTTGCGCAGACGCTACGCGTAACCTGAGATTCCTGACAAATGGGCCAGCGATGACTGAACAGACCTGTATCCTGATCGGCGCCCCGGTCGACAGCGGCAAGGCAAGGCGCGGTTGCCTGATGGGGCCGGATGCCTACCGCGTGGCCGGGCTGACGGAGGCCCTGGAAGGGCTGGGGCACAGGGTGCAGGACGCGGGCAACCTGCGCCCGCGCCCGGCCGCGACGCCGGATGACTTGCCCGGGCATCTGCACGAGCCGGCGGAAACCATCGGCTGGACCGAGGCGCTGGCCGGCGCGGCAGAGGCGGCGATGCAGGAAGGTCTGCCGATCTTCCTGGGCGGCGATCACGCGCTGTCGCTGGGCTCGGTCGCCGGCGTGGCGATGGACGCCGCGCGGCGAAACCGGCCGCAATTCGTGCTCTGGCTGGATGCCCACAGCGATTACCACACGCCCATGTCGACCGCCTCGGGCAACCTGCACGGCACGCCGCTGGGCTATGTCACGGGGCGTGACGGGTTTCACGGCTTTCCGGAGGTCACGGCCCCGGTGCCGGAGGAAAACATCTGCATCCTCGGCCTGCGCTCGGTCGACGCGGCGGAGCGCGAGGTGCTGCAGGCCAGCCGCATCCGCTATACCGACATGCGCGCCATCGATGAGGCCGGCATTGCCCGGCCGCTGGCGGCCTTCCTCGGTGACGTGGCCAAGGCGGGCGGCGCGCTGCATGTCTCGCTCGACGTCGATTTCCTCGACCCCTCTTTCGCCCCCGCCGTCGGTACCACCGTCCCCGGCGGCGCCACGATCCGCGAGGCGCACCTGGTGATGGAGATGATCTGCGACAGCGGGCTGATGACCTCGCTCGACCTCGTGGAACTCAATCCCTTCCTCGACGACCGCGGGCGCACGGCGCAGGTGATGGTCGATCTCACCGCCTCGGCCCTCGGCCGCCGGGTCTTCGACCGCCCGACCCATTCCTTCTCCTACGAAAGAGCCGCCTCATGACCACCCTGCCCCCCTCCGACAAGGCGCTGGTGCCCTTCGTCAGCGTCGAGAACATGATGAAGCTGGTCCACCATATCGGCATCGAGGAGATGCTGACCGGGCTTGCGGGCTATATCGAGGACGATTTCAAGCGGTGGGAGCTGTTCGACAAGACCCCGCGCGTGGCCAGCCATTCGGCCGAGGGGGTGATCGAGCTGATGCCGACCTCGGATGGCGAGGTCTACGGGTTCAAGTATGTCAACGGCCATCCCAAGAATACCAAGGCCGGGCTGCAGACGGTGACGGCCTTCGGCCTGCTCGCGGATGTCAGCAACGGCTACCCGGTGCTGCTGTCGGAGATGACGGTGTTGACCGCGCTCAGGACGGCGGCAACCTCTGCGCTGGTCGCCCGCTACCTCGCCCCCAAGGGGGCCGACACGATGGCGATGATCGGCGCCGGGGCTCAATCGGAGTTCCAGAGCATGGCGATGAAGGCCATCTGCGGGCTGAAAAGCGTGCGGCTCTACGACATCGACCCGGCGGCCACCGAGAAGGCCGCGCGCAACCTGCAAGGCTTGGGCCTGACCGTCGTGGCCTGTCAGAGCGCCGAAGAGGCCATGGAGGGCGCACAGATCATCACCACCTGCACCGCCGACAAGCAATATGCCACCATCCTGACCGACAACATGGTCGGCAGCGGCGTGCATATCAACGCGATTGGCGGGGATTGCCCGGGCAAGACGGAACTGGCGCCGGGTGTGCTGCACCGCTCGTCGATCTTCGTGGAATACCCCGAGCAGACCCGGATCGAGGGCGAAATCCAGCAACTGGCACCCGACCACCCGGTGACCGAGCTGTGGCGCGTGATGAATGGCGAGGCGCAGGGCAGGACCAGCGCGCAGCAGATCACGCTGTTCGATAGCGTCGGCTTCGCCATCGAGGATTTCAGCGCCCTTCGCTACATTCGCGACCATATCGGCAACACCGATTTTTATCTCGAGCTCGACCTTCTGGCCGACCCCGACGACCCGCGCGACCTGTTCGGGATGCTGCAACGCGCCGGTGCCTGAGCTTTACGGCTTCATGGCGCGACAGTAACTATGCTCCATGCCGATCTTTCGAATCGACGGGGAGCTTCACTATTTCGCGCATGTCCCCAAGTGCGCCGGGGCCTCGGTCGAGGTGTACCTGCGCAAACGCTTCGGCAAGGTCGCCTTCGCCAATTCGCAGTTCTACAACCTTCCGGAAGCGCAGCGGTGGACGAAATCGTCGCCCCAGCACATCGACCGCGAAGCGCTGGCCCTGCTGGTCCCGCCCGGCTGGATCACCTCCAGCTTCGGTATCGTCCGCCACCCGGTGACACGCCTGCGCAGCGCGTATGACTACCAGTTGACGGGCGAGAAGACGGTGCCGGAGGGCATGGACATCAACGCCTGGTTCCTCGACTGGGTGGCGCAACGCGACCGGATGCCGTTCCGCTATGACAACCACCCGCGCCCCGCCGCCGATCTCGTGCCGCATGGCGCGACGGTTTTCCGGCTGGAGGACGGGTTGGAGGGTGTGGTGGCGTATCTGGACGGGCTGGCCGGCAACTCAGATGGCCCGCGCAAGATGCCGCATGAGAACAAGAGCCGCGGCGGCGTGAGCTACGCGGCCGGACAGGCGCCGCTGTCGGACGAGGTGCTGGGCGTGATCGCGAAGGTCTACGCGGAAGACTTCAAGCGGTTCGGTTATACCTGCGAAGATGTGGTGAAGGCGGCAAAACCCGGAAAGGCATTGCCCAGGCCGCGCATTCCGTGGCTCAACCGGCTGGTCGGGCGCTAGGCCGTCAGCCAATTGCCTTGAGATACTGGTAGAGGAAAGCGCGCATGTCGCCCTTGTTCCGCATAAGCCCGCCTTTCCGTGCCGTGTAGCGCACTTCCTGCCGCCGCAGCTTGCGGCTGACCCCGGCGCTGACCTGGCCCGCGTGGATGCGGTTGGCGACCAGCGTGTCGGGCAGGATCACCGGCGCGCCGAAGGCCTGGTGACAGCTGTGATACATGTCACCATCCATCAGCCATTGCAGGTTCTCGTCGAACCAGATGCCGTGCCCGGCCTCCAGCGCCAGGACGGAGGGGCTGGAGATCGTGTTGAACCCCCAGCGGATACGGTCGTGCCAGCGCGGCACCATAGGGCGTTCCAGCGTCTCGCCGTCGCGGGTGACGGCGGAGCCCGTCAGCACCCATTTGCAGGCACGATCCTGAAACGCATCGAAGACCTGTTGCAAGGCACTGTCATCACACAGGAAATCATCCTGAAACAGGATCTTGAGAATGCGGCCCCCGGCGTGGCGCATCGCGTTGTTCGTGTTGGCCGAGGCCTGCCGTTTCCCCTCGCGATACGCCACCCGGCGGAGGGTCAGCCGGTCGGTATAGGCGGCACAGACCTCGGCCACGCCGGGGCCGTCGGACTGGTCGGACACCACCACCTCGAAATTCTTGAAGGTCTGCCGCGCGAGCCGGTCGAGGGAATGGCCCAGGTAATCGCCCCCGGCGCCGCCCATGTCATAGGCGGGAATACAGACGCTGATGGCGGGCGTTGTGCTCATGCCGGTGTCTCTGCCCTAGCCGCGCCTGCCCCTGCAACAGAAAAACGGGGGGCCAAGGCCCCCCGGTTCAAGTTTCGCCACTCAGGCTCGATATTTGTACCGCCCGGTTTTCTGCCTGCGGCCTGAGTGCCGTCAAGGAGCGAGCGCACCCGCTCCATGTCGGTTCGGGAAAAGCTTGGCAGCATCCCCCCTTTGTTTCGGCGGGGTGCGGACCGGTCGGCTCGGCCCTGCCACCCCTTCACGCCCGGTAGGGCGCGATCTTGTCCCCTCAGCTACACCCGCTGGTCGAGCCGCAGGTGTTGCACTTCATGCAGGTGCCGTTGCGCACCAGCGTGTAGTTGCCGCAATCGCCGCAGGCCTCGCCCTCGTAGCCCTGCATCCGCGCCTTGGTGGCCGCGTTCATGCCGACGGCGCCCGACGCGACGGCCGTGGTGGTGGTGGCCGTGGCCTGCGCCGTTTCCGGCACCAGCGTCTTCAGCGTGGCCGAGGGATCGGCGGCACCGTCAAGCGCCGTGGCCCCCATGCTCTGCCCGCCGTTGAACACCACCAGCTCCTGCGGCAGCCGCTTGCGGAGATAGCCGGTCGAGCTGATCTGCTTGAGCACTTCCAGCGACTTGTTGGCGGCATCCTCGCTCATCTCCGAGATGTTCGAGACACCCTCCTCCTCGCCCCGGCCAAGGTCGTCGAAGGACGCGCCCTGGGGTTTGACATGGGCGAGGTCCGTCCGGTCGAGATAACTGACCGCCAGTTCACGGAAGATGTAGTCGAGGATCGACGTGGCGTTCTTGATCGAGTCGTTGCCCTGCACCATGCCCGCCGGTTCGAACTTGGTGAAGGTGAAGGCGTCGACGAATTCCTCGAGCGGCACACCGTATTGCAGGCCGACCGACACCGCGATGGCGAAGTTGTTCATCATCGCCCGGAACCCGGCGCCTTCCTTGTGCATGTCGATGAAGATCTCGCCAAGCGAACCGTCGCCGTATTCCCCGGTGCGGAGATAGACCTTGTGGCCGCCGACCATCGCCTTCTGGGTATAGCCCTTGCGGCGGTCGGGCATCTTCTCGCGATGGGTGCGGACGATCTCCTTGACCACCACCTTCTCGACGATCTTCTCGGCCAGAACCTGCGCCTTTTCCTGCGGGCTGCCGCTTTCCAGCACCTCCTGCGCGTCCTCGTCATCCTCGACAAGGGCCGAGGCCAGCGGCTGGCTGAGCTTGGAGCCGTCGCGGTAGAGCGCGTTGGCCTTGACGCCCATCTTCCAGCTACGCTCATAGGCCTGTTGGCAGTCCTCGATGGTGGCGTTGTTGGGCATGTTGATCGTCTTCGAGATCGCGCCCGAGATGAAGCTCTGCGCCGCCGCCATCATGTCGATGTGGCTGTTGACCGACAGGAAGCGCTTGCCCTTCTTGCCGCAGGCATTGGCACAGTCGAAAACCGAGTAATGCTCGGTCTTGAGATGCGGCGCGCCTTCCAGCGTCATCGTCCCGCAGACATGGTCGTTGGCGGCTTCGATCTCGGCCTTGGAGTAGCCCAGGTGTGCCAGCATGTCGAAGGTCGGGTCGTTCAGCTTGGCGGCCGGGATGCCCAGCACGCGGGTGCAGAACTCCTCGCCCAGCGACCACTGGTTGAAGACGAAGCGGATGTCGAAGGCCTGCCCCACGGCGTTGTCGACCTTCTCCAGCTCGGCCGGGCCGAAGCCGTGACCGGCCAGCGACGTGTGGTTGACGCCCGGCGCGTTGCCGATGGTACCGTGACCCACCGCGTAGCTGACGATCTCCTCGATCTGGGCCGAGCCGTAGCCCAGCTTCTCCAGCGCGGCCGGCACCGAGCGGTTGATGATCTTGAAGTAACCGCCGCCGGCAAGCTTCTTGAACTTCACCAGCGCGAAGTCGGGCTCGATGCCGGTGGTGTCGCAGTCCATCACCAGCCCGATCGTGCCGGTCGGCGCGATCACGGTGGCCTGGGCGTTGCGATAGCCGTGCTGCTCGCCCAGTTCCAGCGCCTCGTCCCAGCTGGCCTTGGCCAGTTCGACCAGTCGGTCGTCGGGGCATCCGGCGTGATCCAGCGGCACCGGCGGAATGGCCAGGCCCTCGTAACCCTCGGTCTCGCCATAGGCCGCGTTGCGGTGGTTGCGCATGACCCGCAGCATGTGTGCGCCGTTGCGCTCGTAGGCCGGGAAGGCCCCAAGCTCGCCCGCCATCTCGGCCGAGGTGGCATAGGCCACACCGGTCATGATCGCGGTAAGCGCACCGCACAGGGCGCGGCCCTCGGTCGAGTCGTAGCCGTAGCCCATATTCATCAGCAGCCCGCCGATATTGGCGTAGCCCAGGCCGAGCGTGCGGGTGTCGTAGGAGTTCTGGGCGATTTCCTTCGACGGGAACTGCGCCATCAGGACCGAGATTTCCAGCGTCACGGTCCAGAGCCGGGTGGCGTGGACATAGGCATCGGCGTCGAACTGGCCGTCACGGTAGAAAGACAGCAGGTTCATCGAGGCCAGGTTGCAGGCCGTGTCGTCGAGGAACATGTATTCCGAGCACGGGTTCGAGCCGCGGATCTCGCCGTCTTCCGGGCAGGTGTGCCAGGAATTGATCGTGTCGTGGAACTGGATGCCGGGGTCGGCACAGGCCCAGGCCGCGTGGCCCACGTCTTCCCAAAGGTCGCGCGCCTTGATGGTCTTGGCGACCTTGCCGTCGGTGCGGTTGATCAGCGCCCAGTCGGCATCGTCCTCGACCGCCTTTAGAAACGCGTCGGTCACCCGGATGGAGTTGTTGGAGTTTTGTCCGGAGACCGACGCGTAGGCTTCACTGTCCCAGTCGGTGTCGTAGGTCGGGAATTCGATGCTGTCATAGCCTTGCCGCGCATAATCCAGCACGCGCTTGACATAGGTTTCGGGGATCGAGGCTTTCTTCGCGCCCCGGATCGCCTCTTTCAGCTGATCGTTCTTCTTCGGATCTACCGCGTCTTCCGCGCTGCCGTCCCAGCCACGGATGGCGGCGAAGATGTCGTTCAGCTTGGCTTCGTGCATCTTGGACCCGGCCACGATGGAAGCAACCTTCTGCTCCTCGCGCACCTTCCAGTTGATGAACTCCTCGATATCGGGGTGGTCGGCGTCGCAGATCACCATCTTGGCGGCGCGGCGCGTGGTGCCGCCCGACTTGATGGCGCCGGCGGCGCGGTCCCCGATTTTGAGGAAGCCCATCAGGCCGCTTGACTTGCCGCCACCCGAAAGGGCTTCCCCCTCGGCACGCAGGGAGGAGAAGTCGTGCCGGTGCCCGAGCCGTACTTGAAGAGCCGGGCTTCACGCACCCACAGATCCATGATGCCACCGTCGCCCACCAGGTCGTCGGCGACGGACTGGATGAAGCAGGCATGGGGTTGCGGGTGCTCGTAGGCGCTGCTCGATTTGGTCAGATCGCCCGTCTTGAAGTCGACGTAGTAGTGGCCCTGGCTGGGGCCGTCGATGCCATAGGCCCAGTGCAGGCCGGTGTTGAACCATTGCGGGGAGTTGGGCGCCGCCATCTGGCGCGCCAGCATGAAACGCATCTCGTCGTAATAGGCGCGGGCGTCGTCCTCGGTCGAGAAATAGCCGCCCTTCCAGCCCCAGTAGGCCCATGCACCCGCCAGCCGGTCGAAGACCTGCTTGGCCGATGTTTCGCCGGTGCGCTCGGTCTTGTCCGACGCCGCCACGGAGCGCCACAGGAACTCGGGCACGCCCTTTTCCTTGACCTTCTTGAGCTCGACCGGAACGCCGGCCTTGCGGAAATACTTCTGCGCGATCACGTCGCTGGCGACCTGGCTCCAGCGGGCGGGCACTTCGACCTCGTCCAGCCGGAACACGGTGGTGCCGTCGGGATTGCGGATTTCCGAGCTCGTGGTAACGAATTCGAGCTCGGCGTATGCGTCTTGGCCTGCCTTGGTGAATTTGCGTTCAATTTTCATTGCTGCCCCGTGACTTCAGCATTGCGTTTGTGATGGCTCCGGACCAGCCTGATGGCCAGGGCCTGTTGCGCGGTTGTTCAGACAGTAGGAGACGGCATTGCGGCCAGTGCGCGAGCCGCAAGATCAGATGTTGGGCTGGTACCCGTCAAAACCGATTAGATCGTCCCTACCGCATCCCGCCGCCACTATATCTTGTGGCTTAGCGATCCGCCCACACAAAGTGGCGTATGAGACCATAGCGGGTCAACGGCTTTTTTTGGCAATCCCGGGCAAAAAAAAGTTGATTAATTTTCCGGTTTCGATTCCGCCCGGCCCGGGAAGTGATTCACGCGAATGTTACAATTTCCGGTCCTGCTGTGGATGAGTTGCGGAAAGTCTTTCTATGATTGCGCCTTAAGGCCACCGGCGCCTGTGGACAGTCGCGGCCGATGCGCAGAACGCGGCAATCCCGACCGCTCGATCCGGTGGCGCGAGGGATCGGAAAAAATTTGCATCGCGACGCTGCAATCGCCGTCAGAACACGACCTGTTGCAGGTCGAGCACGCAAACAACTACATCTAGTGGCTGATTGAAGGTGTGGTCGGGGCGGCGAGATTCGAACTCACGACCCCCTGTACCCAAAACAGGTGCGCTACCAGACTGCGCCACGCCCCGGACCGTGCGGGGTATCTAATCGGGAACGCGGGGCTTGAAAAGCCAAATCTGGCCTTCCGCGCCTTGGGGCGGAAACCGTCAGCAGGGCCAGGCGGCGGCCCCCGCCGTGATGGCCGGGTGGCGAAGTTCGCTGCCTTCGCCGATCTTCAGCGCATCGGCCATCCCGCCATTGATCTCGAGAATGTACTGGATCTCGTTGCCGCCGAAGATCATCTCTTCGCTTTCCGGTTCGGCCATCCGGTGGATATTCCGCACGGTGCCGGTTTCATCGGCAAAGATCATGTCGAGCGGGATGAGCGTGTTCTTCATCCAGAACCGCACGGGACGCGCGCTGTCGTAGACGAAAAGCATTCCGGCACTGCGGGCCATGCTCTCGCGATGCATGAGGCCTTGGGCGCGTTCGTCGGGCTCGTCGGCGACTTCCACGGTAAACCGCGCCTCGCCCCAGTCACCCCGCAGCGAAATCTGGTCGTCCCGGCACGCCGTCTCTGCCGCCGCAGGCGCAGCCAGCGACACAAGCCAGAAAGCCGCCACGCTCAGTCGGAATGCTTTACCGCGGTTTCCCATCCACACACCTCCGTGGCCATCCGGCCGCGTTTACCATTGATCACCCGGATGGCCAGCGCCTCCCCGGATTGCAGGTCGGCCATGCCTGACCTGCGCAACACCTCTATATGGATGAACACGTCCTCGTCACGCCCGAACGTGTTGGCGAAACCAAAACCCTTGCCCTTGTCGAACCACTTGACGCGGGCGGGTTCCAACGGCGCGGCGCGGATTTCTTCGGGGTCGATATCCTCGAGATCGGCAAGCCCGCTCAGGGCGTCCTGATCCGGCGGTTCGATCGACAGCACCTCGACCGCCTGAATGCCGCGCTCGGTCTGCTGAACCTCAAGCTCGATTCCGGCGCGGTCGGCGACGGAACTCTGCCCGAAATTGCGCAGCACGTTGGCATGAAGCAGGATATCCGGCCCGCCCTCTTCGGCCACCACGAAGCCGAAGCCCTTGACGGGGTCGAACCACTTGACCTGCCCTTTCAGCTTTCGCGTGTTTTCACGGTCTTTCGTCACAGCATTCAACCTACAAGCCCCGCCCAGACATGTTCACGCATTAGAGGTGTATCGGACACACAAGGCAAGGGAAATTCCATTTTTATTCAGCACGTTGCAATCGGTGCTGCGCAAGGTTCAGGGGCTGAGCCGCTGAATTTCCCATGCGTTTTCATGAGTTTCCCGCCGCCAGACGAAACGATCGTGCAGGCGGAAGGCGCCGTCGGCCCAGAACTCGATCTCGACCGGGACGATGCGAAAACCGCCCCAGAACGGCGGGCGCTCGGGATTCGCGCCCTTACGCGACGTCACTTTCGCCACCTCCGCCATGAGCCTGGCACGCGATTCCAGCGGCCGGGACTGCTGCGACGCCCACGCGCCCAGGCGGCTCTTGAGCGACCGCGAGGCGAAATAGGCGTCGGCCTCGGGGCCGTCCTCCTTCACCACCTCGCCGCGCACCCGCACCTGCCGCCGCAGCGATTTCCAGTGCAGCACCATGGCGGCCTTGCCTGTCGCGGCAATTTCCTGCCCCTTGGCGCTTTCGTAATTCGTGTAGAACCAGAAGCCGCTGTCAGTGATATCCTTCAACAGCACCATCCGCACGTTCGGCAGGCCGGTCGCGTCCACCGTCGCCAGCGCCGCGGCGTTGGGATCGTTGAGTTCACCCGCCTCGGCCTCGGCCAGCCAGTCGCGCGCAATCCGGAACGGATCGTCCCCGGCAAAAATCCCGTCGCGTTCCATGGTCTCGCATCACTCCGTAGAAGTCGTTAACCCTGCTGCTAGGATGGCGCGGGGCGGGGCACAAGCCGATTTTCCGCCCTGCCGGCTAGACCGTTGATCCGCCAAGGGCATTTGTTGGCGTCGCCATGCCCTTGATGCGGAGTGGTCGATCGCCTAAAGGAATAGCATAATACAAAGTGCGCCGAGGGCAAAAAATGTCGAATACGTTGATGGCAGGCAAACGCGGGCTGATCATGGGCCTTGCGAACGACAAATCCATTGCCTGGGGCATCGCCCGCGCCTGTGCCGAGGCCGGGGCGGAGCTGGCCTTTTCCTACCAGGGGGATGCGCTGAAGAAACGCGTGGCGCCGCTGGCCGAACAGCTGGGGTCAAACGTGGTCCTGCCCTGCGACGTCAGTGACATGGACAGCGTCGACGCGCTTTTCGCGGAGCTCGAGAAGACCTGGGGCAAGATCGACTTCCTGGTGCACGCCATCGGCTTTTCCGACAAGACCGAGCTGCGCGGCCGCTACGTCGACACGACGCGGACGAACTTCCTCAACACGATGGACATCTCGGTCTACTCCTTCACCGCCGTCGCGCAACGCGCCGAGAAGATGATGAACGAAGGCGGCGCGATGCTGACGCTGACCTATTACGGTGCCGAACAGGTGATGCCGCATTACAATGTCATGGGCATCGCCAAGGCCGCGCTCGAGGCGTCGGTGATGTACTTGGCCGAGGATCTCGGCAAGGACGGCATCCGCGTCAACGCCATCTCGGCGGGCCCGATCAAGACGCTTGCCGCCAGCGGCATCGGCGATTTCCGCTATATCCTGAAATGGAACGAGCTGAACTCGCCCCTGCGCCGCAACGTCACGATCGACGATGTCGGCAAGGCCTCGCTCTACCTGCTGTCCGATCTCGGCAGCGGCACCACGGGCGAAGTCCTCCATGTTGACGCGGGCTATCACGTGGTCGGCATGAAGGCCGTCGACGCGCCCGATATCGAGAAGACCTGACACCATGGAACCGGCCCATTTCATCGCCTTCAACCTGACACTGCTGGCCGCACTGGCCAGCCCGGGCCCGGCGATGCTGATGGCCCTGCGCACCACCCTGGTCGAGGGGCGCACTGCGGGCATCCTGACGGGCCTCGGGCTCGGCACGGTCGCGGCGGCATGGACGGGCGCAGCCCTGCTGGGCCTCGACGTGATCTTCACGCTCTTCCCCTGGGCCTACATGACGCTCAAGATCATCGGCGCCGCCTACCTGATCTACCTCGCCATCACCATCTGGCGCGAGGCGAAGACGCCTCTCGGCGCGGCCCGGACCGCCAGGCGGCGCCCGTTCGTCAGCGGCCTGCTGGTCAATTTCGCCAACCCGAAATCCGTGCTCTTCGCCTCCGCCGTTCTCGTGGTCATCTTCCCCCGCGACATGACCCTCGCGCAGAAGGCGCTGATCGTGGGCAATCACATGCTTGTCGAATTCGCCGCCTACACCGCCTTCGCCTGCGCGCTTTCGACCCGCGCGGCGCGGGATGGCTACCTCCGGCTGAAACCGGTGCTCGACCGTATCGCGGCCGGGGTGCTGGGCGCGCTCGGGCTGAAACTGGCCTTCGACCGGAGTTGACCCGGGCGAGAAGGTCCGCCTTCCGTTCGCCCTGCCTTTGCGCTAATGCGCCCGGAAAAACGACGGAGTGACGCCATGCAAGACCGCCTGCCCCACGAAAAAGGATTCCATGTCAGCTGGGACCAGCTTCACCGCGATGCCCGCGCCCTGGCGTGGCGGCTTCAGGGCGAGGCGCCGGCGGACGGCTGGAAAGCGGTCGTCGCCATCACCCGCGGCGGCATGGCCCCGGCGATGATCGTGGCGCGCGAACTCGACATCCGCACCGTCGATACGATCAGCGTGAAATCCTACAACCACCAGACCCAGAGCGCCCCGATCGTGATCAAGTCGCCTGACATGGACGTCGTCGGCGATGGCGAGGGCGTGCTGATCGTCGATGACCTCGTCGACACCGGCAAGACACTGGAAGTGGTCCGCAAACACATGCCAAAGGCCACGGTCGCCACCATCTACGCCAAGCCCATGGGGCGCGAGATGGTCGACACCTTCGTCACCGAGGTCAGCCAGGACACGTGGATCTTCTTCCCGTGGGACATGGCGCTGCAATATGTCGAGCCCTATCGCGGGGTGTGACCCACGCCGCCGGGGGGCTCAGCCCCCGGTTTCGGCCTCCCACCGGCGCTGCATCTCTTCCGGTGCCATTTCCTCGACCACCTGCCCCAGCATCCAGCGATGACCGAACGGATCCTGCACCACGGCGTTGCGGTCCCCGAAGCTCTGCGTCTTCGGCCGGCGCAAGACCATCGCCCCGGCTTGTTCCGCGCGCTCGGTCGCGGCGTCGCAATCCTCGACCCGCAGATGCAGCGTAACCGGCGTACCGCCGAGCGTATCGGGAGAAATCGCCCCGAAATCCGGATACTCGTCAGCGAGGTAGAGGATCGAACCGCCGATCTGCAACTCGGCATGACCGATCTTGCCGCTGTCCGACGGATCGGTCATCCGGAACAGCTCCGCCGCGCCGAACGCGTCGCGGTAAAAGTCGATGGCCTTCGAGGCACCCTTGGTTACGATATACGGCGTGATAGATTGTTCTGTAGACATGACAACATCCTTGCGACTGCATTTAATTTACGTTACGTTTAGTAATTAAATGAGTCAAGACAGTTCTCCTCCCCGCCGCGGGCGCCCGCCCTCGGCCGAAGCCCGCAAGAAGGCGTTGCGGGCGGCGCGCGCCATTCTGATCGAGGATGGGCTGGGCCGCCTGACCATCGACGCGGTGGCGCAGGCCTCGGGCGTCAGCAAACCCACGATCTACCGCAACTGGTCGAACGCGCAGGAACTGGCGATGGCCGCGCTGATCGACACCGCGCCGGACGCGCCTGCCGACACCACCCTTCCCCCCGACCGCGCCCTCGCCGCCCAGCTCGACCAGCTCTGCCGTGCCTTCGCCAGCACCCGCGGCCGACAGGTGGCCATGACCCTCGCAGCCGCCGATCCGGACAGCGAATTCACCAAGGCCTTCCGCAACCGCGTGATCCTCTCCAGCCGCGAAGCCGGCCGCACGGTGCTGACCCAGGCGGTCGCGGACGGGCTGTTGCCCGAGCCGGCCGACATGGACGCCCTGCTCGACATGATCTATGGGCCGCTTTTCTTCCGGGTTCTCGCCGGGCACCTTCCGCCCGGGCCGGCGCTTGCGGAAGCGATCGTCGCCCAGATTTTCGGGCCCCAGCTTGGCACCGGAGGACCGGCGCGGTAAGAGCGGGAAACACAGTTCACAGGGACCGCCCCATGACCCGCCCTTCCCGCACCGCCACCACCTTTCCCCCGCCGATCATGGCGGCCAAACGCTGGGTCGAGGGGGTGGAATTTCCCGCCGACCGCCCCCTCATCAACGTAAGCCAGGCCGCCCCGGCCGAGCCCCCGCCCGAAACGCTTCGTCAGGTCATTGCCGAGGCCGCGCTGAACCAGCCGTCGGCGCATCTCTACGGGCCCGTTTTCGGCCTTCCGGCGCTTCGTGAAGAGGTGGCCGGGCAATGGCGCCGTGCCTATGGCGGCGACATCGAGGCCGAGCAGGTTGCCATCACCTCGGGCTGCAACCAGGCCTTCTGCGCCGCGATCACCGCGCTCTGCACCGAAGGGGACGAGGTCATCCTGCCAACGCCGTGGTACTTCAATCACAAGATGTGGCTCGACATGTCGGGCGTCACCGCGGTGCCCCTGCCCACCGGCCCGGAACTCCTCCCCGATCCGGGCGAGGCCGAGGCGCGGATCACCAACAACACCCGGGCCATCGTGCTTGTGACGCCCAACAACCCGGGCGGCGTGGAGTATCCGGCCGACCTGGTCGAAAGCTTCTACCGACTGGCCCAGGCCCGCGGGCTCAAGCTGATCGTTGACGAGACCTACCGCGATTTCGACGCGCGCCCCGGCGCGGCGCATGACCTGTTCACCGATCCCGATTGGCCCGACACGCTGATCCAGCTTTACTCCTTTTCCAAGGCGTACCGCCTGACCGGGCACCGCGTCGGCGCCATGGTGGCGCAGCCGTCTCTCCTCGCCGAGGTCGAGAAGTTCCTCGACACCGTCACCATCTGCCCCAACCAGCTTGGCCAGATCGCCGCGCTCTGGGGTATGCGCAACCTCGGCCAATGGCTGGCCGGAGAGCGCGACGAGATCCTCGACCGCCGCGCCGCCATCCACGACAACATGCCCAAGATCACCCCGCAGGGCTGGCAGCTTCTGGGATGCGGCGCCTATTTCGCCTACCTGCACCATCCGTTCGACATCCCCTCGGACGAACTTGCGCCCCTGCTGGTGCGCGAGGCCGGAATTCTGCTGCTGCCCGCCACGATGTTCTATCCCGACGATGAGCCGCGGGGCGCCCGGGAATTGCGCGTGGCCTTTGCCAATGTAGACCGCCCCGCCATCGATACACTTTTCGACCGTCTGGCAGGGCTGGACCTGCCCCTTGCCCCGAATGGCAGCAGCGCGTAGACAGGCGCGGAACATCGCTGTCTTACAGGGGAAAACATGGCGAAGAAGGGCATCACGAACGCGCTTGTCTGGGGGTTGATGGGTCTGCTGATCCTGGGGCTCGGCGGCTTTGGCGTGACCAACCTGTCGGGCAGCGTGCGGTCGGTCGGCTCGGTCGGCGACTCCGACATCGACGTCGACGAGTATGCCCGGGCGCTCCAGCGCGAGATCCGCGCCGTCGAGGCCGAGCGTGGCCAACCCGTCAGCCTGTCGGAAGCGCGCGACATGGGCGTGACCGACTCGGTCCTGGCGCGGCTCATCGCGTCGGCGGCCTTCGACCATGAAGCCACGCAGATCGGCCTGTCGATCGGCGACGAGAACCTGCGCGACGAGATCGTGAACATGCAGCAATTCCAGGGTGTCGACGGCAAGTTCGACCGCGAGGGATACCGGTATGCCCTCGATCAGGCGGGTCTTTCGGAAACCGCCTTCGAGGAAGACATCCGCGCCGAAACCGCGCGCAGCTTCCTGCAGGCGTCGGTGATGGCCGGCGTCACCATGCCCGAGGGCTACATGCAGACGCTGCTGGAATATCTCGGCGAGCAACGCTCCGTCGCATGGTCGGTGCTCGAGCGGGGCGATCTGCAGACCGGCCTGCCGGTGCCTGACGAAGACGACCTTCAAGCCTATCATTCCGAGAACGAAGACCGGTTCACCATCCCCGAGCGCAAGCGCATCACCTATGCATTGCTGACGCCCGACATGCTGATCGACACGGTCGAGGTGGACGAGAAAGCCCTGCGCGACGCCTACGAGGCGCGGAATGCCGAGTTCAACCAGCCCGAGCGGCGGCTGGTCGAACGGCTGGTCTTCGGCAACGAGGAGGCGGCCCGGGCCGCGTTCGAGAAGATCGAAAGCGGCGAGGCCACCTTTGAAGAGCTTGTGGCGAACCGCGGGCTGGAGCTTTCCGATATCGACCTTGGCGACGTGTCCAAGACCGATCTCGGCGGTGCCGGCGAGGAGGTGTTCGCGGCCTCCACCGGTGACGTGGTCGGCCCGCTGCCCTCGTCCGTTGGCCCTGCCCTGTTCCGCATCAACGCGGTACTGTCCGAGCAGGTCGCCAGCTTCGAGGAAGCCGAACCCGACCTGCGCGCCGAACTGGCCGCCGACCGGGCCCGCCGCGTTATCGACAGCCGCATCGATGCGGTCGACGACCTTCTGGCCGGCGGCGCCACGATCGAGGACCTGGCCGACGAAACCGATCTGGAGCTTGGCCAGATCGACTGGCACGAGGGCGTGAGCGACGGCATCGCCGCCTACGAATCCTTCCGCAGCGCGGCCAACGCCCTGTCCGAGGATGACTACCCCGAAGTGATCCAGCTGGACGAGGGCGGCATCTTCGCCATGCGCCTCGACGAGGTCGTGCCGCCCGAGGTGCAGCCGCTCGACGAGGTGCGCGACGCCGTCACCGCCGCATGGGAAGCCGACGCGCTCGTCACCGAGCTGAAGGCCCAGGCCGAGCCGCTGGTGGCCGAGCTGTCCAACGGCGAAAGCCTCGAGGATGTGGGCCTGGCGGTCGACGGGTCGGAAACCATGACCCGCCGCGATTTCCGCGCCGAGGTGCCGCCCGCCTTCATCGAGACGGTGTTCGGCATGGAAGAAGGCGGCGCCACGATGATCGAGGGCAATGGCCGCATCTTCGTGATCAAGCTGAACGAGATCCTTCCCCCCGATGCCGAGGACGGCGACCTCGAAGAGCTTCAGGGCGCATTGCAGCAACGCGCCGCGACCAGCCTGTCGCAGGACCTGTTCCAGCTGCTGGCCAACGACATCCGCGCGCGCGCCGGCATCAACCTGGACCAGGCGGCGCTCAACGCCGTGCATTCGAACTTCCGGTAGAAGGCACCCAAGGTGGAATTGACTCCCTCTTTCGAAACCTTCGCCGAGGGTTACAGCGCCGGAAAGAACCAGGTCGTCTATGCCCGGCTCGCGGCCGATCTCGATACGCCCGTTTCGCTGATGCTCAAGCTGACAGGGGCCGCTCAAGACGCCTTCATGCTGGAATCCGTCACCGGCGGCGAGGTTCGCGGACGTTACTCGATCATCGGCATGAAGCCCGACCTGATCTGGCAGTGCCACGGCACCACCAGCCGCATCAACCGTCAGGCCCGTTATGACGGCGCCGCATTCGAGGACCAGGAAGGCGGCCCACTCGACAACCTGCGCGCCCTGATTGCCGAGTGCCGGATCGACCTGCCCGACGACCTCCCCGCCGCGAGCGCCGGGCTCTTCGGCTACCTCGGCTATGACATGATCCGGCTGGTCGAGCACTTGCCGAACGTCAACCCCGACCCGCTCGGCGTGCCCGACGCGCTGATGCTGCGCCCCTCGGTCGTCGCCGTGCTGGACGGGGTAAAGGGTGACGTGACCGTGGTGGCCCCCGCGTGGGCCGATGCCGGACTCTCTGCCAGGGCCGCCTATGCCCAGGCCGCCGAACGGGTGATGGATGCCGTGCGCGACCTCGACCGCGCCCTGCCCCAGACCAGCCGCAACCTGGGCGAGGCTCATGAAGACGCGCCGCCCGTGTCGAACTTCACCCGCGAGGCTTATCGCGAGGCGGTCGAGAAGGCCAAGGAATACATCCGCGCCGGCGACATCTTCCAGGTCGTCCCCAGCCAGCGCTGGACCCAGCCGTTCCGCCAGCCGCCCTTCGCGCTCTACCGAAGCCTCCGGCGCACCAACCCGTCGCCCTTCATGTTCTACTTCAATTTCGGCGGCTTCCAGGTGGTCGGTGCCAGCCCGGAAATCCTCGTGCGGGTGTTCGACAAGCAGGTGACCATCCGCCCCATCGCCGGCACCCGCCCCCGCGGCGCCACGCCCGAGGAGGACCGCGCGAACGAAACCGACCTTCTGGCCGACCGGAAGGAACTGGCCGAGCACCTGATGCTGCTCGACCTCGGCCGCAACGACGTGGGCCGGGTCGCGAAGATCGGCAGCGTCCGCCCAACCGAGGAATTCATCATCGAGCGTTACAGCCACGTCATGCACATCGTCTCGAACGTGGTGGGCGAGTTGGCCGAGGATCAGGATGCCCTCTCGGCCCTGCTCGCGGGCCTTCCCGCCGGCACGGTCAGCGGCGCCCCCAAGGTCCGCGCGATGGAGATCATCGACGAGCTCGAACCCGAGAAACGCGGCGTCTATGGCGGCGGCGTGGGATATTTCAGCGCGGGCGGCGACATGGATATCTGCATCGCGCTGCGCACCGCGCTGGTGAAGGACGAAAAGCTCTATATCCAGGCCGGCGGCGGCGTCGTCTATGACAGCGACCCGGATGCCGAGTACATGGAAACCGTTCACAAATCGAACGCCATCCGCCGCGCGGCGGCCGATGCCGCCCGGTTCACTGGCGACGGGAACGGCTGAGGAACCGTTCAGGCCTTTCGGCTGCGCTTGTCTGACGACTTCCGCGCCTCAGGGCGCGAAAGCGGTACGGGCGGCACCTCGTCGCCCGACGGGCCCAGCACCTGCGTCACCTTGCTCACCGCCCCGTCCGGCATCAACTCGAACCCTGTCCGCTTGATCCGCTGAAGCACCCGCGCCGCAAGGTTCGGGTTGCGCTGGTTGTACATCTTCTTCCGCAGGAACCAGAACAGGAACCGCTCATAGGGGAACTCCGCGCCACCGATCTCCTTCAGCGCTTTCTCGGCCTCCTCATCCGTGCGCACGGTCCAGGCACAGGCCGCGAAATCGCTCCGTCCGAACAGGATCGCCGGCACGCGATGAAACAGCCCCTCGAAAGAGGCCCCCGAACAGATGGACACCGAACAATACGCCCCCTCCAGAAGGTCGTGAATATTGGCGTCGATGACCTGCACGTCCGGCTCGTTTTCGGCCAGCCTCAGCGCGTGGGCCGAGGCGATGGTTTCCGGGAACTTCGGATGCGGCTTGATCAGCACCCTGCGCCCCTGCCGGTATCGCATCACGAGATCCAGCATCTCGGTCTCCATCATGTGCATGCTGCGCAGCACCGGGTCGGACAGGCCCTGCAGGAAGACGATAATCGCGTCCTGCCCGATAGCCTCCCTGCGCTCGGGCTGGTCATATTTCGAAACACCCCGCTCCACCGTCTTGCCATGGAGCGCGTTGAAGAACTTCTTCGCCTGCCTGTCATTCACCCCCGCCAGCCGCGGATTGGCATTGATCATCGAGCTGTCGCACAGGACGCCCCGCTGATCGAGATACCAGTAGGGCCAGACATAGGCGATGCCGCAATTGAGCAGGTTGAACCGTCGCAGGAACCCGTGATGGACGAGGTGGAAATCGTCCTTCGAATAGGTGCTCAATTCGGTCGTCGACGGCCGCTCGACGAAATTCACCTCCAGCCCCATGCGCCGCAGTTCCGGCGCGATCCGGCCATAGAGCCCGAATCCCGCCTGCCCGTGCCGGTCCAGCAGGTTGCCCGGCACATGGATGAGGAGTTTCGGCGCTACCATCGGCGGATCGTCCATGACCACTGCGCGGGATCCTCGAAGATCAGCTCGCTGACCACATCGTTGAAATGCTGCATCATCTTCTTCGGCTCCCCCGGCGGGATCGGCGCCGCCATGTGTACCCGAAACCGGCTGTGCCGCCCCTGCCGCAGAACGAAACACGGGATTAGCGGCGCGCCATGCGCCAGTGCCAGCTTCGCGGGCGTCAGCGAGGTCGGCGCCTTGCGCTGCCCCAGGAACCGCAGCCGCGCGCCCCGCCGATCACGATGGTCACCCAGCATCACCACCGGGTTTCCGTCGCCAAGGAAGGAAATGAAATCCTTCAGACTGCCCTCGTATTGCCGGTGCTTCCGGTGGCCGATCTTAAACCCCACCTGCCCCATCTGGCCCAGCACCCGTTCGAACCGGCTGTCCAGCAGCAGGTTGCCCCGCGTCCGGTACAGGAACCCCGCCCTGATCCCCAGCGCGGTCAGCATCTGAAGGCCCACCACGTAATTCCCCACATGCCCCGTCAGCAGGATGACCGGCTTGACCGCTTCCACCGCTTCGAAGAACGGCGCCTTCCCCGGCCCTTCGATCTCGGGCTTCCCCAAAGCGGGCAGGAATCGCTCCGCATTCATGATCTCGCCGTAGAACCGCGCCTGGTTCCCCAGGATGCGCCGTTCGAGCCCCCGGCGCGCCCGGTCGCTTTCATCCGCGAAGACCCGCGCAAGGTTGGCCCGGACGATGTCGCGCTGTCCCGACAGCCGGGCAAAGATCGCGCGGTACCACCACGCCACCCACAGCACCCGAGCACGAAACACAACCGACACGACTGACAAACCCCGGACAACCCCGATGACAGTGATACCAGATTTTTCCTCTGCGGGGGAAAACGTGCGATTCTGGGCCGAAAGAAAGGTTTCAATTGGCCGGCCCGCGCGGCTATCTGGGGCCATGACCCGCGTGATCCTGTTCAACAAGCCCTACGGCGTGCTTTCGCAATTCACCGACAAGGGCACCGAGGGCAGCACACGCCCGACCCTGTCGGCCTATATCGACGTGCCGGGCGTCTATCCCGCCGGGCGGCTCGACCGCGACAGCGAGGGGCTGCTGGTGCTCACCGATAATGGCCGGCTGCAGGCCCGCATCGCCGATCCGAAGCACAAGCAGGAGAAGACCTATCTCGTTCAGGTCGAGGGCACCCCGGACGAGGCGGCGCTGGCCGCGTTACGGGGCGGCATCGACCTGAAAGACGGCCGCACCCGCCCCGCGAAGGCCCGGTTCATCGACCCGCCCCAAATATGGGAGCGTGACCCGCCGATCCGCTATCGCAAGTCGGTGCCCGATTGCTGGCTGGAACTGACAATATCCGAGGGCCGCAACAGACAGGTGCGGCGGATGACGGCCCATGTGGGCCACCCCACCCTGCGCCTCGTCCGCTGGCGCATCGGCGGCTGGACGATCGACGACCTCGCCCCCGGCGAATGGAAGGAGGCCGACAGCGACAAGGCGCCCTGAGCGCTTGCGTGCTGACCTACTGCTCCGCCTTCAGCACGGCGGATACCGGCGCCAGCGCCACGCTGCCGGCCCGGTCCTGTAGCCCCCACAGCAGCAGCGCGCTCACCGTCTCGGCCCTCAACCGGCCCACCATCACCACACCCTGCTCCTGCTGCCCGGCCTTGAACGCCGCCTGGTCGAGGAACCTCCGGATCACCGTGGCATCCTGCCCTTCGCTGTCGAAATCACGGAACACCGACACCACCGGCACGCCCTGCCGCGACATCAGCTTCTGCGCCGTATCAAGCCCGTTGGGAAACAGCACCAGCCCGTGCCCGCTGTCCTGAAGGATGGGGATCAATTGCTCGGTCGCCGCCCGGCTGGCCTGAAGCCCGCCATCGAGCCCCTCCATCACCGCCACGGCCTCCGGCACGGCGCCGAGGTAGGACTGCATCGCCACCTCCGCATCCGTCGCCCCCGCCCCCGGCGGCAGGTCCGCCATGGCCAGCACTTCCAGCCCCGCCGCCCGGTATTTCTCGGCGGCCTCTGCCGCCCCCGGCCAACTGGCATCGACCGCATAGCTGATCGGATAGGGAAAATCGGCCAGCGCCTCGAAGCTGATCGGGCTGCTGCCGTCATCGATCAGCACGATCGCCATGAGCGGTTTGCCCTCCGGGTTGGAAAACGGGGCTGCATAGGCTTCCAGCGGCGGCGGGTTGTCTTCCTGGGCGGACCCGTCATCGCTGACGGAAGGCAGACGGTCGGTCGTAACACCCTCGGCCAGGTCGCCGATCGTTCCGGACGGCTCGTCCGGCGCCTCGTCGAGAACCGCCATGTCCTCGCCCGAGGTCTCCTGGTCCGCCATCTCCTGATCGGAGGCCTCCTGATCGGCAAGCTCCTCCTCGGCGACGTCCTGACCGTCCGTTTCGTCTTCAGGCGGCACCGCGTCCTGCGGCTCGACCTCAATGGTGCCGGCGTCTTCGAGCTCTACCTGCGGTTCCGGTTCCGCGACGTCCGGGGCCGTCTCCATCTCGTCCTGCGCCGGGAATGCGCCGCTCTCCTCCTCGACCTCGGGCTGTATCGGCTGGGCCGGCTCCGTCGAGATCGACAGGTCATCCTCGCTATCGGGCGCTTCCGGCGCCAGCGCCTGCGGGCTGGGCAGAACCGGTTCGTCGCTGTCGACGTCTACCCCGGCATTGTTCGACTGGGCTTCGGGCGAGTTCAGCGTGCTCTCCGCACTCCCCGTCTGCGGCTGCGAGGTCGGCGCGGTGTCGGCACTCTCGAGAGAGCTCAGATCGTCGGGTTCCGGCGCCTCGACCTTGGGCGCGCTGTCGGCGCTCGGCGTTTCGTCGGCGGCGGGCAACTGGGCCTCTGTATCCTCGCGCGACTGGTTGAACTCCGACGCGGCGGGCACTTCGACCTCCGTCGCCTCCGGCGGCGCCTGGTTGGGAAGCGACGTCATCACCGACGCCGTCCCGAGCGCCAAACCGGAAAGAATTGTCCCCGTCAGAAAACCGCCCAATACCCCGCGTAGCACCAATCCTGCCCTCTTTATTGCCGTTTCGTTACCTTTGCGCCCCTTGACGGTGCCTTGCAACCCTGAACAAGTATACCGCGACTGAGACCCCGGGCTAAAGCCCCCCAATCCCGTCAGGATGCTCGAAATGCTGCTACTGATCGATAATTACGACAGTTTTACCTACAACCTGGTGCATTACGTGGGTGAACTCGGGGCCGAGGTGGTGGTGCGGCGCAACGACGCCCTGAACGTGCAGGAGGCGATGGCGATGAACCCCGCCGGCATCCTGCTGTCGCCCGGCCCCTGCGACCCGGACCAGGCGGGCATCTGCCTCGCCCTGACCGAAGCCGCGGCCGAGACGAAGACGCCGCTGCTGGGCGTCTGCCTCGGGCACCAGACCATCGGGCAGGCCTTCGGCGGCAAGGTCATCCGCCATTCCGAGATCGTCCATGGCAAGATGGGCCATATCCGCCACACCGCCCGGGGCCTTTTCGCCGGCCTGCCATCGCCCTTCGAGGCGACCCGCTATCATTCCCTCGTGGTCGAGCGCAGCTCCTGCCCGGAAGCCCTTGAAATCACGGCCGAACTCGAAGACGGCACCATCATGGGGCTGCAGCATCGCGATCTGCCGATCCACGGTGTCCAGTTCCACCCCGAATCAATCGCCTCCCAGCACGGGCACGCGCTGCTGAAGAATTTCCTCGACATCATGAAGGTGCCCGCATGAGCGACATCAGACCCCTGATCGGCATCGCCGCCGACCGCGCCCTTTCCCGCGAGGAGGCCGAAGCCGCCTTCAACTGCCTCTTCGAGGGCGAGGCCACCCCGGCCCAGACCGGCGGCTTCCTGATGGCTCTGCGCACCCGCGGCGAGACGGTCGACGAATACGCCGCCGCCGCCTCGGTCATGCGCGCGAAATGCAACAAGGTCAACAGCTTGCCCGGCGCCATGGATATCGTCGGCACCGGCGGCGACGGCAAGGGCACGCTCAACATCTCGACCGCGACGGCCTTCGTCGTCGCCGGCGCGGGCGTGCCCGTGGCCAAGCACGGCAACCGCAATCTCAGCTCCAAATCCGGCGCGGCGGACGCGCTGACGCAACTGGGCGTCAACGTGATGGTCGGCCCGAAAGTCGTTGAAAAGGCTCTGAAAGCCGCCGGCATCGCCTTCATGATGGCGCCCGTGCATCACCCCGCCATGGCCCATGTCGGCCCGGTGCGCACCGAGCTCGGCACCCGCACCATCTTCAACATCCTCGGCCCCCTGACCAACCCCGCCGGCGTCAAGCGCCAGCTTACCGGCGCCTTCGCCCGCGACCTGATCCGCCCGATGGCCGAAACGCTCGGCAAACTCGGCTCCGAACGCGCCTGGCTCGTCCATGGCAGCGACGGCACCGACGAGATGACCATCACCGGCACCACCTGGCTGGCCGCGCTGGAAGAGGATGGCAGCATCCGCGAAACCGAGGTTCACCCCGAAGATGCCGGACTGCCCGTCCACCCGTTCGAGGATATCCTCGGCGGCACGCCGCAACAGAACGCCGACGCCTTCCGCGCGCTCCTTGACGGCGCGCCCGGTGCCTACCGCGACGCCGTGCTGCTCAACGCGGCCGCCGCGCTGGTTGTCGCCGGGAAAGCCGAAACCCTGAAAGACGGGGTGGACCTTGCCCGCGAAAGCCTCGATAGCGGGGCCGCCAAGGCGAAGATCGAAACCCTCGCCCAAGTCACATCGGAGGCCGCATGAGCACGCCCACGATCCTTGAGGAAATCAAGGCCTACAAACTCGAAGAAATCGCCGCCGCCAAGCAGGCCACCAGCCCCGAGGAAATCGAGGCTCAGGCCGAGGCGGCCCCTGCGGTCCGGCCCTTCGCCGACGCGCTCCTGCAAGCCAGCAAGACAGGCTTCGGCCTGATCGCCGAGATCAAGAAGGCCAGCCCCTCCAAGGGCATGATCCGCCCCGATTTCGACCCGCCCGCGCTGGCCAAGGCCTACGAGGAAGGCGGCGCCGCCTGCCTTTCGGTGCTGACCGACACGCCCAGCTTCCAGGGCTCGCCCGAATTCCTCAAGCAGGCCCGCGCGGCCTGTGAACTGCCGGTCCTGCGCAAGGATTTCATGTACGACACCTACCAGGTCGCCGAGGCGCGCGCCTGGGGCGCCGACTGCATCCTGATCATCATGGCCTCGGTCACCGACGAGCAGGCCGCCGAACTGGAAGCCGCGGCCACGCGCTGGGGCATGGACGCCCTCATCGAGGTCCACAACAAGGCCGAGCTCGACCGCGCCGCTCTTCTCAAGTCGAAGCTCATCGGCATCAACAACCGCGATCTCAACACTTTCGAAACCACGCTCGACACCTCGCGTGAACTCTCACGGCTTGTGCCCCCGGAAAAGATCATCGTCTGCGAAAGCGGCCTGACCGGCCCCGGGGATCTTGCCGAAATGGCCCGCTACGGCGCCCGCTGCTTCCTGATCGGCGAGGCGCTGATGCGGCAGGAGGACGTGACGACCGCCACCAAGGCCATGCTCGACGTGCCCACCGTGCCCGGGGGGATGATGTGAGCGGCCTGACCCATTTCGACGGTGACGGCCATGCGCATATGGTCGATGTCTCCGAAAAGGACGTGACCGCGCGCATCGCCGTGGCCGAGGGCCACGTGAAGATGGCCCGCGAAACCTTTGATATCATGGCAGAAGGTCGCGCCAAGAAAGGCGATGTTCTGGCCGTCGCGCGGCTTGCCGGGATCATGGGCGCCAAGAAAACGGCCGAGCTGATCCCGCTGTGCCACCCGCTGCCCATCACCAAGGTCTCGGTCGACCTCACCCCCGATGCCGACCTGCCGGGCGTGCGGATCGAGGCGACGGTCAGGACCACCGGCCAGACCGGGGTCGAGATGGAGGCCCTGACCGCCGTCAGCACCGCCGCGCTCACCGTCTACGACATGCTCAAGGCCGTCGACCGGGCCATGGAGATCGGCGGCACCCGCGTGAAACTGAAAGACGGCGGAAAATCAGGTCGTTACGAGGCGTCATGATCTCGGTCGACGAGGCCCTCTCGCACCTGTTTTCCCTCGTGGCCCCGCTGGAACGCGAATCCGTCCCCCTGCAGGAGGCCGCGAGTCGCATTCTCGCCGAACCCGCCACCGCCCGGCGCGACCAGCCCCCCTTTCCGGCCTCGGCCATGGACGGCTACGCGGTCCGCTCCGATGAGGCAGCTCCCGGCGCCCGGCTCGAGGTGATCGGCGAGTCCGCGGCGGGCCATGGTTTCCCCGGCAACGTGAAACCCGGCCAGGCCGTCCGCATTTTCACCGGCGCCCCAGTGCCCCAAGGCGCAGACCGTGTCGTGATCCAGGAAGATGTCACGCGCGAGGGCGACACGATCACCCTTGGCGACCGTCTCGACGAAGGCCCTCACATCCGCCGCAAGGGCATCGACTTTGCCACCGGCGACACCATCGACGTGCCCCGCCTCCTCACACCGTCGGACATCGCGCTTCTGGCCGCGATGAACATCCCGCAGGTGATGGTCACCCGCAAACCCGTCGTGGCGCTCATTTCCACCGGCGACGAACTGGTCATGCCGGGCGACGATCCCGGCCCGGACCAGATCATCGCGTCGAACACCTTTGGCCTCAAGGCGATGCTCGAACAGATGGGTGCCTCGGCCCGCCTTCTGCCCATCGCCCGCGACAACACCCCCTCCCTCGAAATGGCCTTCGACCTTGCCGAGGGCGCCGACCTCGTCGTCACCATCGGCGGCGCCTCGGTGGGCGATCATGACCTCGTGGGCGACGTCGCCGCCAGCCTCGGGATGGAGCGCAGTTTCTACAAGGTGAAGATGCGCCCCGGCAAACCGCTCATGGCCGGCCGCATGGGCCGCGCCGCGATGGTGGGCCTTCCGGGCAACCCGGTCTCGGCCATGGTCTGCGGCCACGTCTTCCTAGCGCCCATGATCCGCCTGATGCTGGGCCTCCCTGCCGCGCCCGCCCCGCGCCGCACGGCACGGCTGGCACAGGACATCCCCGCCAACGGCCCGCGCGAGCATTACATGCGCGCAACCCTCTCGGGCGGCGAACTCACCCCGGCCGAGCGGCAGGACAGCTCGCTCCTCTCCGTCCTGGCCCGCGCCAACGCCCTGATGATCCGCCCGCCCGACGATCCCGCCCGCGCGAAGGGCGACGGCATCGACTATATCCCCCTCTGACTTATCCACAGGTTTTGTTCACCAGAGTTGACACAAAACGGGAACATGCGTAGAACAAACGTAAACGTATGGTCGCGGAGGACGTGCAACATGCTGACCAAGAAACAACTCGATCTGCTGGAATTCATTCACAAACGGGTCCAGCGCGACGGCGTACCGCCAAGCTTCGACGAGATGAAGGATGCGCTCGACCTGCGGTCGAAATCGGGCATCCACCGCCTGATCACGGCGCTCGAGGAACGCGGCTTCATCCGCCGCCTCGCCCACCGGGCCCGGGCGCTGGAAATCGTGAAACTGCCCGAAAGCCTCGGCGGCACAGCCGGCGGGTTCGAACCCCGGGTGATCGAGGGCGACAGGCCCGACGCGGCGGCCCCGGCCAATGCCATGCCGGTCGCCCATGCGGCGGCCACGGAACTGCCCCTCATGGGTCGCATCGCCGCCGGTGTCCCGATCGAGGCCATCGCCCATGCAAGCCACAACGTCGCCGTGCCCGGCGACATGCTCAGCGGCAAGGGCCATCACTACGCGCTTGAAGTCAAAGGCGATTCGATGATCGGCGTCGGCATCAACGATGGCGACGTGGTGGTGATCCGGGAAACCGGAACGGCTGATAACGGCGATATCGTCGTGGCCCTGGTCGAGGATCAGGAAGCCACGCTCAAGAAATTCTACCGCAACGGCAACGCCATCGCGCTCGAGGCGGCGAACCCCGCCTACGAAACCCGCGTATTGCCCGAGGACAAGGTGCGCGTACAGGGCAAGCTGGTCGGCCTGATCCGCACCTACTGAGTGTTCCAGTGAGTGTTCCAGAGCCGCGCGCCGGTCACCTCGCGCGCGGTCACCTGCCTGATCTTGCCGCCCTCGTCGAAGAGGGCAATCGCCCCGGTGGCGCGCAGCGTCTCCGGCGTGATCACGCGACAGGGCAGCTCCACCACCGGCATGGCCGTCAGCACGATCCAGTCCTCGGGGCGGCAGGTGGTCAGCGCCTCCGCCGCCCGCTTGCCCGACAGGGCGATGACGGGCCACCCCGTCGCTGCCACGTCCCCCCAGCGTTCATGCGCGGCCGCCTGTTCCTCTGCATCGCCATCGTTCTCCAGCCAGATATCCGCGACGAAACCCGCCCCCCGCGGCTTGCTCAGGGCGCGGCCCTCCTCGGTCATCACCCCCACCAGCGCGCCCGTGTCGGAAATGAGCACATCGGGCCGTACCGTCTGCGCCCAAAGCACGAAACCAAGCGCCGCGGGCGCCAGCCCCGCCACACGGAACCGCCCCTGCCACAGGATCAGCAGCAGCGCCCCGCCGGCAATCAGCGGCAGTACCGCCGGCCCCGGCCCCGGCACCGTGCCCCTTGCCCCCTCGAGCTCAGAAATCCAGTGCGCCACGCCAAGGATCCAGCCCAGCCCCTGCCCCATGAGCCAGAGCGGCAGCCACTCCAGCCCGACCGGCAGCAGACACACCGAAACCAGCGCCGCCGGCATCACCAGCACCCCCATCAGCGGCACACTCAGCAAGTTGGCAGGCAGGCCGTAATGGGCAATCTGATTGAAATGCGCCGCCGCGATCGGCGCCGTGGCCAGCCCCGCCACCAATGACGAGACCGCCACCGCCACCGCCGGCCGAAACCAGCGCGGCCCGAGCGAGACCTCATGATCCCGGAACCAGCCGAACACCACGACCAGCGCGGTCGTCGCCGCAAAGGACATCTGGAAGCCGGGCCCAAGCATCGCCTCCGGCCGCAGCACCAGCACGATCAGCGCCGCCATCGCCACCGCCCTCAGCGACAGCGCCCGCCGGTCCGCCATCACCGCAAACAGCATCACCGCCACCATCACGAAGGCCCGCTCGGTCGCCACGTTGCCCCCGGACAGCGAATAATACCCCGCCGCCGCCACCACGGCGACGCCGGCCGCAATCTTCTTCGACGGCAGGCGCAGGCCCAGGTAGGGAACCGCCGCGAAGCCCAGCCGCACCGCCCCGAAGACCACCCCGGCCAGAAGGCCGAGGTGCAGCCCCGAAATGGCCAGCAAATGCGCGAGGTTGGAAATCCGCAAGGCTTCAAGCGTGTCCTGCCCGATCCCCGACCTGTCCCCGGTCATGATCGCCGCGGCAAAGGCGCCCGTCTCGCCCGGCAGCCGTTCCTGAACCCTGTCCGACAGCCACATCCGCGCCTTGAACAGCCACTGCCCCCCGCCCGCAGGCTCCAGCAACAACACCGGCGTGCGCGTGTACCCCACCGCCCCCAGTCGCTTGAACCAGGCGTGCCGCTGGAAATCGAACCCGGCCGGCTCCACCGGGCCGGCGGGCGGCGACAGGTGCCCGGTCAGGATCACCGTCATCCCCGGCGCGGGCTCCAGGTAGCCTTGAACCCCATGCAGTGAAACCCGCACCCGCTCCGGCGTCCGCCCCGGCGAGACTCGCGCAAGCACCACCCGGTCGAGCGTCAGCCGCAGCGCGTCCGACCCCGACCTGTCGATCCCCACGATCCGCCCCTCGACCGGGCCATAATAACGCCATGTCAGCACAGGCGCCTTGACCATATGCGCCCTGGCCCCCGCGATACAGATGCCGGTCGCGACAAGCGCCAAGGCCAGCCATACCGGCGACAGCAACGCCCCGGTGCGGATCGAAAGAACCACGAACACCACCGCCATCCCGCCGATCCAGAAATACTGCACCGCGGTCGGTTCGACCTTCTGCGCGAAGTAGAGCCCGACACCTGTCGCCAGCGCCACGGGCGCCCAGCAAAACAGTTGCCCGCGCTGCGCCAACCACGCGGAAACGGCGCTATGGACGAGTTCCAAGACTTGTTTCCCCTCCGGCGGGCCGATAGACAGTCATGGAAAACTGATCCGTTCGATATCCCCCAAAACCGTTACCGAAAGGTTAATCCAGAAAGGACCCTGCCCGACATGTCCCAGACGGTCGTCACCCGATTTGCCCCTTCTCCCACCGGCTTTCTGCATATCGGCGGGGCGCGGACGGCGCTGTTCAACTGGCTCTATGCGCGGGGCCGCGGCGGGAAATTCCTTCTGCGGATTGAGGATACCGACCGCGCCCGCTCGACCCCCGAGGCGACGCAGGCGATCCTCGACGGGCTCGCATGGCTCGGCCTCGACCATGACGGCGAGGCGGTCAGCCAGGCGGCCGGCGCCGAGCGACATGCCGAGGTGGCCCGCGAGCTGCTGGACAAGGGCAAGGCCTTCAAATGCTTCTCGACCCAGAACGAGATCGAAACCTTCCGCGAGGCCGCCCGCGCCGAGGGCCGCTCCACCCTCTTCCGGAGCCCCTGGCGCGATGCCGATCCTTCCACGCACCCGGATGCGCCTTACGTCATCCGCATCAAGGCCCCACGCGACGGCAGCACCGTCATCCGCGACGAGGTGCAGGGCGACGTCACCATCCGCAACGACCAGCTCGACGACATGGTCCTGTTACGCAGCGATGGCACACCGGTCTACATGCTGGCCGTCGCCGTGGATGATCATGACATGGGTGTCACGCACGTGATCCGGGGGGATGACCACCTCAACAACGCCGCCCGGCAGATGATGATCTACCAGGCGATGGGCTGGCCCCTGCCCGTTTACGCCCATATCCCGCTGATCCACGGACCCGACGGCAAGAAGCTGTCGAAACGCCACGGCGCGCTCGGCGTCGAGGAATACCAGCGCATGGGCTACCCGGCGGCGGGCATGCGCAACTACCTTGCCCGGTTGGGCTGGAGCCATGGCGACGACGAATTCTTCACCGACGCCCAGGCGCAGGACTGGTTCGACCTCTCCGGCATCGGCAAGTCGCCCGCCCGGTTCGACTTCAAGAAGCTCGACAATCTCAGCGGCCAGCACATCGCGGCATCCGACGATGCTGCACTGCTGCATGAGCTGCTCCAGTTCCGCGAGATCACCGGCGCCCCGCCCTTGGATGACGCAAAGACAGCCTTGCTGGAATCCGGCATGTACTGCCTCAAGGAGCGCGCCAAGACCTTCCCGGAACTCCTTGAAAAAGCGGCGTTTATCCTGACCGACCGCCCGATCGAACCCGACGAGAAGGCGGCGAAGAACCTTGACGATGTATCCCGTGGTATACTGAGGCAATTGACGCCGCATATGCAAAATGCTAGGTGGACCCGTGAGGATCTGGAGGCTGCCGCCACGCAGTTCGCCGAGTCCATTGATACCAAATTCGGCAAGCTGGCGGGCCCGATGCGGGCCGCACTGGCCGGCCGGGCTGCGACACCTAGCGTGTTCGACATGATGCTCGTGCTGGGGCGGGAAGAATCCCTTGCCCGGCTCGAGGATGCCGCCTGCGAGAGTGGTTGACCGTCTCGAAAGGCCAGATGAGAGTAACCTGCCCGAAAGCATTGAACCGCGCGGGCGTGACGAGGGAGGACCCTTATGGCTGACAGTACCAAATCCGCGAAACTGACGATCGACGGAACCGACTACGAACTGCCGATCCTATCGCCGACCGCCGGCCCCGACGTGATCGATATCCGCAAGCTTTACGGCAAGGCGGGCGTGTTCACCTATGATCCGGGCTTCACCTCCACCGCCAGCTGCGACAGCACCATCACCTTCATCGACGGTGCCAAGGGCGAGCTGCTGCACCGCGGCTACCCGATCGACCAGCTGGCCGAGAAATCGCATTTCCTCGAGGTCTGCTACCTGCTGCTCTATGGCGAACTGCCCTCGGCCGCACAGCTCGAGGATTTCGAGGATCGGGTGACCAACCACACCATGCTGCACGAACAGATGCACTTCCTGTTCCGCGGCTACCGCCGGGATGCGCACCCGATGGCGATCATGGTGGGCGTGGTCGGGGCCCTCTCGGCCTTCTACCACGACTCGACCGACATCAACGACCCGTGGCAGCGCGAGGTCGCCTCGATCCGCCTGGTCGCCAAGATGCCGACCATTGCGGCCATGGCCTACAAGTATTCCATCGGCCAGCCCTTCGTGTACCCGCGCAACGACGTCGACTATGCCTCGAACTTCCTGCGCATGTGCTTTGCCGTCCCGGCCGAGGATTACGAGGTGAACCCGATCCTGAGCCGCGCGATGGACCGGATCTTCACCCTCCACGCCGACCACGAGCAGAACGCCTCGACCTCGACCGTGCGCCTCGCCTCCTCATCGGGCGCCAACCCCTTCGCCTGCATCGCGGCGGGCATCGCCTGTCTCTGGGGCCCGGCCCATGGCGGCGCCAACCAGGCCTGCCTCGAAATGCTGCGCGAAATCGGCACGGTCGACAAGATCCCCGAATACATCGCCCGCGCCAAGGACAAGAATGACGAGTTCCGCCTGATGGGCTTCGGCCACCGGGTCTACAAGAACTTCGATCCTCGCGCCAAGGTGATGAAACAGTCGGCCGACGAGGTGCTCGACCTCCTCGGGATCGAGGACAACCCGACCCTGCAGGTCGCCAAGGAGCTCGAGAAGGCCGCGCTGGAAGACGATTACTTCGTCGACAAGAAGCTCTTCCCGAACGTCGATTTCTACTCCGGCATCATCCTCGAGGCGATGGGCTTCCCCACCTCGATGTTCACGCCCATCTTTGCGCTCAGCCGCACGGTCGGCTGGATCTCGCAGTGGAAGGAAATGATCGCCGATCCCCAGCTCAAGATCGGCCGCCCGCGCCAGCTCTACCAGGGCGCCACGCTGCGCGACTACGTGGATATCGAGAAGCGCTGAGCGCCGTCACCGAGAAGAAATCAGCCCCGGGCAGACCTCCTGCCCGGGGCTTTTTCATGGAAATCGGTTAAAATCGCCGGCTTGTAATCGGCGCGGATTCACCACCTGTTTTCCCTCGTTCTGCCATACCCGCCGGATATTCCAACGGGCGACAGGCATCATGACCCATCGAGCAACGCATATCCCCCCAAATCCCCCGGCAGCCATCCTGCGCCGGCCGGCAGAAGCCACGCCGGTCCCCAGCGCGGCCCGGGCCGTGGCACAGGTCGAACGCGGCACCCTGCCGGGTTTCCTCAGAACGTCGCTGGAACGTGAGAGCTACTGGAGGGAAAGCGAAGGCCCGGTCCGCATCACCGCCTTCGACCCGCGCAAACATGTCCTGTCGCTGGAATTCGACGCCGGCGCGCCCATGCCGCTTCTCACCATCGAAACGGATGAAGACCGCGCCGTAAGCGCCCTGATGGCAAACGGAAAACCCGTGGCGGTGCTGTTCCTCGACGACACCGGCTTCACGCTCGACAACGTCGCCGTCACGCAAACGCCCCGTTGACGGGCCTCAGCGGCCCTCGAACTTCGCCGTCCGCTTCTCCTGGAAGGCCACCACGCCTTCCTTGAAATCACGCGAGTTGCCGCATTCCCCCTGAAGCCGCGCTTCAAGGTCGAGCTGCGCATCCAGCCCGTTCTCCCAGCTTCCCCGGATCGCCTGTTTCAGGTTCCGATAGGCCGCCGTCGGCCCATTCGCCAGGTGCTCCGCCCGCGCCCGCCAATGCGTATCGAACTCCGCATCCGGCACCGCTTCCCAGATCATGCCCCATTGGTCCGCCTCGCGGGCGCTGATCGGCTCCGCGAACAGCGCCGCCCCCATCGCCTTCGCCGCCCCCATCTGCCGGGGCAGCCAGAACGTGCCGCCCGCATCGGGAATGAGGCCGATCCGCGTAAACGCCTGCAGGAAATACGCGCTCTCCGTCGCGATCACCACGTCCGCCACCAGCGCAAGATTCGCCCCCGCCCCCGCCGCCGGGCCGTTCACGGCGGAAATCGTCGGCACCAGGCATTCACTGATCGCCTTGAGCATCGGCACGTACTCGTCCCGCAGGACGCGTTCGAGGTCGAGCGACGCGGCCGACCCACTGTCGGACAGGTCCTGCCCCGAACAGAACGCCTTGCCGTTCCCGGTCAGCACGATCACCCGCGCCTCCCGCCCGGCGAAACGCATCGCGTCGGTAATCTCTGCCCGCATCTGGGTGTTCAGCGCGTTCATCCGGTCCGGCCGGTCAAGCCGCAGCACGGCGATGTCGTTCTCGATCTCGAGCGTGATGGTCTGGTACTGTTTCACGGGGGTGCGCCTTTCCAAGTCTCACGCCAAAGCTCTAGCCGCAAACCATGCGGCGGGCCAAGCCCGACGATGCGTCATTCCTTCATGATCTCGCGCAGCCGCGCCTGTTCCTCGTCCGTCAGCCCCGCCTCGGCCTGCGGCGCGGCCTGTGACCGCCGGCGCACGAAGACCACGCCGATCGCCGCGCCCAGCAGCAGCATCGCCGGCCCCGCCAGCCACAGCACGAGGTTCGATCCGCCGGTCTGCGGCTTCAGCAGCACGTACTCGCCATACCGGTCGACGATGTAATCCACGACCTCTTCATCCGTATCCCCCGCCAGCAGCCGCTCTCGCACCAGCACGCGCAGGTCGCCGGCCAGGTCGGCATTGGAGTCGTCGATGCTCTCGTTCCGGCACACGACACAGCGCAGCCCCGCGGAGATATCCCGCGCCCTCGCCTCGAGCGCCGGATCGTCCAGCATCTCGTCCGGCTGCACCGCGAACAGCGGCCCCGCCACAAGGCAAAGCAAAAGCACCAGCCGCCTCATTCCGCCGGCACCCCCTGCGCCCGCGTGCGGCGCGCGCCTGCCGCCACCCGATACCGCCGGTCCGACAGCGACAGCGCCCCGCCGATCGCCATCAGGATGGCCCCGCCCCAGATCCAGTTCGCCAGCGGCTTGTAATAGGTCCGCACCGCCCAGCCCCCGCCGGTCTGCGGATCGCCGATCACCACGTAGACATCGCGCAGGAACCCGTTATCCAGCGCCGCCTCGGTCGTCGGCATCCCCGCCACGGGATAGACCCGCTTCTCCGGATGCATCGTGGCGATCACGTCACCATCCTTGGCCAGCGTGAAATCCCCCATGGTCGAGCGATAGTTCGGCCCTTCAACCTGCCTCACGCCATCGAGCGTCAGGGTAAATCCCGCCACCTCGAAGCTGCCGCCCTCCTGCACCACGCGGATATCCTCGACCTCCCATGCGGTCATCGCGGCCACGCCCGCCATCGTCACGCCGAGGCCCGCATGGGCCACCGTCTTGCCCCAGTCGCCCCGCGGCAGTCGCCGCAACCGGCCCAGCCTGTCGCCGCCCCGCCCGGTGCGCGACCAGATATCCGTCACCGCCCCGCCGATCAGCCACGCGGCCAGGAACAGCCCCACCGGCCCCACAGCACTCCGCCCGGTCTGCATCGCCCACGCCAGCACGCCAACAGCCACGGCCAGCACGAAAACCGGCGCCAGCTTCCGCAGCACCCGGCCCACCTGCGCCCGCTTCCATGACAGCATCGCGCCCACCGGCAACAGCAGCCCCAGCGCGATCATGAACGGCGTGAAGGCCAGGTTGAAAAACGGCGCCCCGACCGACAATTTCCGGTCAAAGAACATCTCGGCCACCAGCGGCCAGATCGTGCCCACGAACACCACGAAGGCCGCAACGCCCAGCAAAAGGTTGTTCACCACCAGCACCGACTCGCGGCTCACCAGCCCGAACACCCCCTTCGACTGCATGACACCCGCGCGCGCCGCGAACAGCGTCAGCCCCAGCATCATGAACGCGGCCAGGATCAGCAAAAGGAACACCCCCCGCTCCGGGTCCGACGCGAAGGCGTGCACCGAGGTGATCACCCCCGACCGGGTGATGAACGCCCCGATCATCGAGAAGCCAAACGCGATGATCGCCAGCAGGATCGTCCAGCTTTTCAGGCTTTCCCGCTTCTCCACCACCACCGCCGAATGCAGCAGCGCCGCCGCGATCAGCCAGGGCATGAAGCTCGCATTCTCTACCGGATCCCAGAACCAGAACCCGCCCCAGCCCAGCTCGTAATAGGCCCACCATGAGCCCAGCCCGATGCCGATGGTCAGGAACACCCACGCCGCCAGCGTATAAGGCCGCACCCACCGGCCCCAGGCCGCATCGACGCGCCCCTCGATCAGGGCCGCCACGGCAAAGGAGAAGGTCATCGAAAGGCCGACATAGCCGAGGTAGAGAAAGGGCGGATGGAAGGCGAGGCCCGGGTCCTGCAACAGCGGGTTGAGGTCCGTGCCGTCGAACGGCGGCACCGCCATGCGCAAAAACGGGTTCGAGGTGAACAGGATGAAGGCGAAGAACGCCGCCCCGATCATCCCCTGCACCGCCAGCACCCGCGCCTTCAGCGTCGGCGGCAACTCCCGCCCGAACCACGCCGCGAAGAAGCCGAACAGCGTGACGATCAGCACCCACAGCAGCATCGAGCCCTCGTGGTTCCCCCACACGCCGGTGATCTTGTACAGCATCGGCTTCAGCGAATGGCTGTTCTGCACCACCAGCTGCAGCGAGAAGTCCGAGGTCACGAAGGCCCACATCAGCGCCAGGAACGACCCGGCGGACAGCAGGAACTGCAACACCGCCGCCGGTTCCGCCGCCGACATCCAGCCGGCCCAGCCCTTGTGGGCGCCGACAAGCGGAACGAGGGACTGAAAGCACGCCACGAAGAAGGCGAGGATCAGGGCGAAGTGACCAAGCTCGGTAATCATGCGCCCCTTATAGATTTCCGCGCCGCGCGGGCCAATGACAATCGGCGCGTGCGCCGGATCACATTGTCGCGGGGGTCACGTCCCTGCCCCGCCGCCACGCGTCCAGCGCCGGGTTCTCCCCCGCCAGGACCGTCTCCAGCGCCAGCCCCGCATCGTGCCCCGTGGCCGCCGCCCCCGGCGTCCCCGGCTCCAGCCGGCGCAGCGCCGCGATATTGTCCACCACCTGCGGCGTCCGCGCCATGACACCCGCCAGCGAGCGCTGGAAATCCTGCCCCTTGGCCTGGTGCCGCGCGCCGAAATAGAAGCTCACGATCGCTCCCAGCAGCCACCACATCGGCTCTGGCACCAGCGCAATCCCCTGCATCCGCTCGGAAAACCACACCGGGTTGGTCATCGCCGACACGAACAGCGCCAGCGTGCCAAGCGCCATCGCCGGGCGCGGTACCCGGTTCAACCCGTCGATCACCCGGTCGAACAGCCCCTTCCGCTGATGCTGGAACTCCGCCGCCAGCTGTGCCAGCGCGGCCGACTGGATATCCGCGGCCCGCGCATCCGCCCCGTCGGCGTTGACCCGGAAAACCTCGGCCGTTTCCGCCACCACGTTGCGACCGTCGCCGAACAGCAACCGGAACATCTGCCCGATCAGCCCCATGCCGCCACCCTCCGGCCGAACTCGGCCTCCGTCATGTGGTAGCGCGGCGAGATGAACGCCTCCGCCCGCTTGATCCAGCCACCCTTCCCGCCGGCCCGCGTCCGCGCATACTTGCGCGACGCCGGGCGCCGGTCGGCCAGCCGGAAGTAATAGTTGCGCCGCGCAATCCCGTAAGCATCGGCCAGGTGATCCGGCGCCGCGGCATGGGCCGCCTGCGCCGCATCGGCGGTCTGCGGCCCGATCACCCCGTCGACCGCCACGTCATGGCCCATCTGCCGAAGCAGCCGCTGCAGGATCTTCACCGCGTTGCCCCCGGCATTCACGTACATGTCGAACACCGACGCCTGCAGCGACACGGGCAGCGACCCGATCCTTGGCCGGCGAAAGTAATGCTCGATGAAAATCGCCTCGGCCTGCGCCCGGCTCAGCGCCCGCACATCCGCCACGCCCACCGCGCCATCGCCGGTCAGGTCCAGCCCCAGCCGCCGCATCGTGTGGATCGTCACGCCATGCTTCGTCGCCCCGCCCGGATCGTCCGGGTCGTTCACGAACCCGCCTTCACGGCCCACGATCTCTTTCGCGATCTCTTCCACGGTCTGCATCACCAGCCCCTCCGCCACTTGCTCGCGGAAAAGCTGGGTAGAGATGGTTAACAGCAGGTTCAGCTATCGTCCGGTTGCTGGTAAACGCCCTGCTCCTTCAGGCTGTCGATCACTTCCTTGGGCATGTAATCCTCGTCATGCTTGGCAAGGATTTCCGACGCCACGAACACCCCGTTCTCATAGGTCCCCGTGCCAACCATCCCCTGGTTCTCGGCAAAAAGGTCGGGCAGCACGCCGGTATAGGTCACCGGCACCGCCGCGCCGCCATCGGTCACGTTGAACCGCACGGTCTCGCCCTCGCCGCGGACAAGGCTGCCTTCCTCGACCAGCCCGCCGATCCGGAACACTTCCGTCGGCGCCGGCGGCTCGGCCATGACCTGGCTGGGCGAGCGAAAGAAATTGATCCCGTCGCGCATGGCATAGCCGATCAACGCGGTCGAGGCGATCAGCGCCACCGCCGCAATCGCGATGATCTGCACCCTGCGCTTTTTCTTCAGCGACTTCATGGCACTACACCCCGTAGCTCACGGAAACAGCGGGGCCAGCATAAGCCCCTCCGTTTCCTCGAGACCCAGCATCAGGTTGGCGTTCTGGATGGCCTGCCCGCTCGACCCCTTGGTCAGGTTGTCGAGCGCGCCCACCACGATGGTGCGGCCCGGCAACCGGTCGCCCGCCACGCCGATATGGCAGAAGTTGCTGCCCCGCACATGGTGCGTGCTGGGCGTCTCGCCAAACGGCAGGACCTCGATGAACGGCTCCGCAGCATAGGCCTTCGACAACGCCTCATGCACGGCCGCGGCCTCCCCCTTCACATAGGCCGTCGCCAGGATCCCCCGGTTCACGGGCACCAGGTGCGGCGTGAACTGGATCCGAACCTCCCGCCCGGCAATCGCAGAAAACTCCTGGTCGAACTCGCCCAGGTGCCGGTGCGTCCCGCCCACGGCATAAGCGTTGTACCCCTCCGACAGCTCGGCATGCAGAAGGTTCTCCTTCAGGCTCCGCCCCGCCCCCGACACCCCGCATTTCAAATCGAGGATGATCTCGTCGAGGTCGATCACCTTGCCCGCGATCAGCGGCCGCAGCACGAACTGCCCGGTCGCGGCATTGCACCCCGTCCCGGCCACCAGCCGCGCCCCGGCAATCTCGTCGCGGTAGAACTCGGTCAGGCCGTAAACCGCCTCTCCCTGCATCTCCACCGCCGCGTGGGGATTGCCGTACCACTTCTGATAGACCTCCGGATCGCGCAGCCGGAAATCCGCCGACAGGTCGACGATCTTCAGATCCCGCGGCAGCGCGCTGATCACCTCCTGGCTGGTCTTGTGCGGCAAGGCGCAAAAACACAGGTCAATCCCGGCAAAGTCGATCTCCTCGATCGTCACCAGGTCGGGCAGGTCCAGATGGCGCAGATGCGGAAACACCTGGGCCATGCTCTGGCCGGCCTTGGAATTGGCGGCAAGGGCGGCAATCTCCATCCCCGGATGGGTGGCGATCAGCCGGACAAGTTCGGCGCCGGTATATCCGGACGCGCCGAGAATCGCGATGTTCTGGGTCATGGTCATACCTCGTTCAGGAAAGCTGGAAAGGATGTAAGAGAAAAGCCCGCGCCCCGCAATGCGGCGTCTGGGCTCAGTCCGCGCTCCGTCCGGGGCTCAGGCCATCACCGGCGCGGCCTCGAACGTGATCTTTCGTCGGAGGAACTGCGTCGCCCGGTCCGACACGCGCCGCGCATCGCCCGTGGTCAGGAACCGCGCCGGCAGGTCGTCGCCCCGCATCTCCGGGTGCCGCTCGAGGTAATCGGCCAGGCTCGCCGCAACCAGCTCGGCCTGCGAATACACCTGCACATTCTCGCCCAACGCCGCCTGGAACACATCCTCCATCAGCGGGTAATGGGTACACCCCAGCACCGCCGCCTCCGGATGCGGCATCTTCCGCTTCAGCGCCTCGACATGGCTTTTCACCAGCGCCTCGGCCAGGATCATGTCGCCTTCCTCGATGGCATCCACCACGCCGCCACAGGCCTGCGTCTCCACGTCCACGCCGATCGCCCGGAACGCCAGCTCCCGCTGGAACGCCCGGCTCGACACCGTCGCGGGCGTCGCAAACAGCGCCACATGCTTCACCGCCACTTCCCGCGGCGGGGAATTGTCGCCCCAGTTCCGCTCGGTCAGCGCCTCGATGAGCGGCACGAACACGCCCAGCACCCGCTTGCCCTTCGGCACGCCGTCTTCCTGCATCCGGCGCAGCGCGGCGGCCGACGCGGTATTGCAGGCCAGCACGACAAGGTTGCACCCCATATCCCAAAGCGTCTCAACATGCGTCTTGGTCAGGTGATAGACATCGTCGGCATCCCGCACCCCGTAAGGCGCATGGGCATTGTCGCCCAGATAGATGAAATTCACGTCGGGCAGCCGCTTGCTGACCGCATCCAGCACGGTCAGGCCGCCAAGCCCGCTGTCGAAGATACCAACCGTCATCTGCCTGCAGCCCGCGCGGGGCGCCCCTCATTCGAACTCGAAGCCCAGATCGTTCGGATTGATCGGCCTCGGGCTAAGCTCATACGTCTTCTGCCGAAGAAACGCCATCAGGGATTTCGACTCCTTTGCCCGCGCATCCAGCTCCTCCCGCCCGATCGGCTCGCCCACCACCACCCGCACCGAGGTATCGACACGCTTGCTGAATTCCTTGATCAGCAAGCCCATCCGCAACGTGTAATGCAAATGGCTGGCAATCTGGAACAACCGGCTCGTATGCCCGTCGAAAAACACCGGCACCACCGTCGCATTGCTCCGCCCCACCAGCCGCGCGGTAAACGCCCGCCAGGACGGGTCAAGCGGCTGGGCAAAGGGCTTGATCGCGGTCGACACGGTGCCCCCCGGAAAGATCCCGATCGCCCCGCCATTCCCGAGGTAGTCATGCGCCACCCGCCGCGTCTGAAGGTTCAGCGCCATCGCCTCCTTCGTCTCGTCGAAGTCGATCGGCAGGATGATCCGGTTCAGGTCCGGCGCCTTGCGAAACACGTGATGCGCCAGGATCCGGAAATCCGGCCGCGTCTGGCTCAGGATATGCCCCATCATCAGCCCATCCAAAATCCCGTACGGATGGTTCGCGATCAGCACCAGCGGCCCCTCGCGCGGGATATTGGCAAGGCTCCCGCCGATCACGTCCAGCGTCAGCCCATAGCGCTCCACCATGACCTGCCAGAAGTCGCGCCCCTCGGCCACTTCCCGTTCATAGCCCTCGGCCCGCTTGATGAGCCGGATGCGCCCCGTCAGGTTCTCCATCGCCCGGATCATCGCCCGCCCGCTGCGAGTTTGCGCGGAATATGAATAGCTTATGTCACGGGCAACGTGATGGTCCTGCCGCATGGTCCCGGTCCTGTTCGATTCGCGCGCCTGGTCGGTGTTTTAGACGGTTCTGAACAGTCATGGTGAAGCTTTTGTGACAGCTCACTGCGCCGCTTTCGACATCTCCTCACCGCCCGACCGGATCACCGACAGCAGCTCCTCGCGCCGCTTCGACGCCTTGGACTCGTTGGCCTGCTTCACATGCCCGAACCCCCGGATCGACAGCGGCAGCTCCGCCAGCGCCACGATGGCATCATGCGTCTTGGAATCCAGCTTCGGCAGCACCTCGGCCATGTCCGCCTCGTACTGCTTGATCAAGCCGCGCTCCATCCGGCGCTCGGCGGAATACCCGAAGATATCCAGCGGCGTGCCCCTGAGCGCCTTCAGCTTCGGCAGCACCCGCAGCGGTGTCTCCAGCCACGGCCCGAACTCACGCTTCTTCGGCTTGCCGTCCGGCCCCTTCCCGCCAAGGATCGGCGGCGCAAGGTGGAATGTCATCCTGAAGTCGCCGTCGAACTCTTCCTTCGCCTTGTCCCGGCTCTTCAGCAGCAGCCGCGCCACCTCGTACTCGTCCTTGTAGGACAGCAGCTTGTGATAACCCTTCGCCACCGCTTCCTTCAACTCGGGGTCGGAAATCCCGTCGACCAGCTTCCGGTACCGCTTTGCCAGCCCCTTGCCCTGGTACGCGACAAGGTGATCCTCCCGATACGCGATCCGCTCCTCGAGCGATTTCGGCATCTCGACCACGTTCGGCGCGATCATCTTGCCGGCCTCCTCCGGGAAGGCCGCGGCCCAGCGGCCAATCTCGAACGCCCGCAGGTTGGCATCCACCGCCGCCCCGTTGAGACGGATCGCCTCCTCGATCGCCTCGAGGCTCACCGGGATCGTCCCCCGCTGCCACGTGGCGCCGAACACCATCATGTTTGAATAGATCGAATCCCCCATCGTGGCCCGCGCAAGCTCAGTCGTATCAATGAGTTGCACGTCGTCCTTCAACTTGGCCTTCAGCGACAGCTCCAGCCGGTCCGACGGAATCTGGAACTCCGTATTCCGCGTGAACTCCCCGGTGATGATCTCGTGGCTGTTGACCACGCCCCCGGTGCGCCCGCCCTTGGTCAGGCCCAGCGTCTTCGCCCCGGCGCTCACCACCAGGTCACCGCCGATCAGCGCATCGGCCTCGCCGGTCGCCACCCGGATCGCGCTGATATCGCTCGGCTTTTCGGCAATCCGGCAATGGATATGCACCGCGCCGCCCTTCTGGGCCAAACCGGCCATCTCCATCATGCCCGCGCCCTTGCCGTCGATCTGCGCGGCCTGCGCCAGCACGGCCCCGATGGTCACGGCGCCGGTGCCGCCGACCCCGGTAATGACAACATTATGCGTCCGCTTGATCTGCGGCAGCGTCGGCAACGGCAGCTCGGGCAGCGTCAACTCCGTCGCCGCCTCCTTCCGGATCTTCGCCCCCTCCAGCGTCACGAAGGACGGGCAGAACCCTTTCAGACAGCTGAAATCCTTGTTGCAGGCCGACTGGTCGATCGCCCGCTTCCGGCCAAGCTCCGTCTCCTTCGGCACCACAGCCACGCAGTTCGACTTCACCCCGCAGTCGCCGCAGCCCTCACAGATGTCGGTGTTAATGAACACCCGCTTGTCCGGATCGGGGAAGTTGCCCCGCTTGCGCCGCCGCCGCTTTTCGGCCGCACAGGTCTGGATATAAATGATGGCCGATACGCCCTTGATATCCTTGAACTTCTCCTGCACCTGCGGAAGCTCTTCCCGCTCATGCCAGGTCAGGCCCTTCGGGAACGGCGCCCGGTCCGGCTCTTCCTTCTCGTCATAGACGACGGCGACGTGCTCGACACCCATCGCCTGCAATTCCCGCGCAATCCGGTCGGGCCCAAGCCCGCCCTCGTTGGTCTGCCCGCCGGTCATCGCCACGGCATCGTTGTAAAGGATCTTGTAGGTGATGTTCGTGCCGGCAGCCAACGCCGCCCGGATGGCCAGCAGCCCCGAATGGTTATACGTCCCGTCGCCCAGGTTCTGGAACACGTGCCCGGTCTTGGAGAACTTCTCCTCCCCGATCCAGTTCGCGCCCTCGGCCCCCATGTGGGTGTAACCGCTGGTCTCCCGGTCCATCCACAGCGCCATGATGTGACAGCCGATCCCGGCATAGGCCCGGCTCCCATCCGGAACCCGGGTCGAGGTGTTGTGCGGGCACCCGGCGCAGAAATACGGCAGGCGCGACGCGATATCCTCGGCATTGTCCGCCTTGCGCGATTCCGCGATCTCGGCCAGCCCCGCCTTCACTCGGTCGGTGCCGCGCCCCTCCTCGATCAGGATATCGCCGATCTTCTCGGCTATCATGATCGGGTCCAGCGCCATGCGCGTCGGGAACAGCTCTTCGGTATGCATCCCCCCGGCACCGCCCTTGTACCAGCCATAGACGCGGCGGCCACGACGGTCGTCAAAGATCGCCTCCTTGATCTGGATCTCGATCAGCTTGCGCTTCTCTTCCACCACCACGATCAGCTCCAGACCCTCGGCCCAGTCGTGGAAGCCCTTCATGTCCATCGGGAAGGTCTGGCCCACCTTGTAGGTGGTGATCCCCAGCCGCTCGGCCTCGCGCTCGTCCACCCCCAGCAGGTCCAGCGCATGGACAAGGTCCAGCCAGTTCTTGCCGGCGGCCACGAACCCGATCTTCGCCCCCGGCTTGCCCCACATGCGCTTGTCGATTTTATTAGCGTGGGCAAAGGCTTCCGCGGCGAACCTCTTGTGGTCGATCATCCGCGCTTCCTGCGGGATCCAGTGATCGCCCAACCGGATGTTCAGCCCGTCCGCGGGCATGTCGAACTCCGGCACGACGAACTGCATCCGGTCGGGCCGCGCATCCACCACGCTCGTCACCTCGACCGTGTCTTTCATCGTCTTCAGCCCGCACCAGACGCCCGCGAACCGCGACATGGCGAACCCGTACAGCCCGAAATCGAGGATCTCCTGCACCCCCGCCGGCGACAGCACCGGCATGTAGGCATCGACCAGCGCCCAGTCCGACTGGTGGCACACGGTCGAGCTTTCGCCGGTATGGTCATCCCCCATCGCCATCAGCACGCCGCCATGCTTCGAGGTGCCGGCCATGTTGGCATGCCGCATCACGTCGCCCGACCGGTCGACGCCCGGCCCCTTGCCGTACCACAGGCCAAAGACACCGTCATACTTGCCCTCGCCCCGCATCTCGGCCTGCTGCGTACCCCACAACGCCGTCGCGGCGAGGTCTTCGTTCAAGCCGGGCTGGAAGGTCACGTTGGACTCCGTCAGGATCTTCTCGGCCTTCTTCATCTGAAGATCGACCGCCCCCAGCGGCGAGCCGCGATACCCGGTGACATAGCCCGCGGTGTTCAGCCCCGCCGCCTTGTCCCGCGCCGCCTGCATCAGCATCAGCCGCACCAGCGCCTGCGTGCCGTTCAGCAAAACCGGGGATTTCGTCAGGTCGTAACGGTCATTCAAACTGATCTTCTGCTTGCTCATGGCGGGCCTCCCGTATGGGTTGATCCTGGTGTCCAAATATAGAGCAATATTAGGTCATAATTAGTGACCTATCAAACAATATTTGGGAAATGATCGTCCGCTGATATCTATACTGTGCAAGGTTTTCTGCTATTTCGTTTCCGGGGGGAACGGGTAACGAAAGTATTACGATGGATTGGGACAAGCTCAGAATCTTTCATGCGGTGGCCGACGCGGGCAGCTTGACCCATGCCGGCGATCAGCTACACCTGTCGCAATCCGCCATCTCCCGGCAGATCCGCGCGCTCGAGGATTCGCTCAACGCCACCCTCTTCCACCGCCATGCCCGCGGCCTGATTCTCACCGAGCAGGGCGAGCTTCTGTTCGACGCCACCAAGGCGATGATGCGCCGCCTCGACACCGCCACCGCCCGCATCCGCGACAGCGAGGAGGAGGTGTTCGGCGAATTGCGCGTCACCACCACAATCGGCTTCGGCACACTCTGGCTGGCCCCCCGCCTGCCCAAGCTGTTCGAGAAGTACCCCGAGCTCAACATCGACCTCATGCTCGAGGAACAGGTGCTCGACCTCCCCATGCGCGAGGCCGACGTCGCCATCCGCATGAAGGAGCCCAGCCAGGCCGACCTGATCCGCAAGCGGCTGATGAGCGTCCACATGTGCCTCTACGCCTCGCAGGACTACCTCGCCCAGCACGGCACGCCCGAACGGCCCGCCGATCTCTCCGGCAACCGCCTGATCTGCCAGAACCCCCGCTCGGCCCAGGTCGGCGCCGGCGCCACGCTGGTACAGGAGCTGATGACGAACGACATTCCCTCGCTTCTGACCGTCAACAACTACTACGGCGTCCTGCAGGCCGTGCTGCACAATCTGGGAATCGGCGTATTGCCTGACTATCTGAGTCGGGATTTCCCCCAGCTCGTCCGGGTTCTGCCCGAGATTCACTCGGTAGAGGTCCCCGTTTTCCTCGCCTACCCGTCCGAGCTCAGACAATCTAAGCGGATAGCCGCCTTCCGCGATTTCGTGCAAGAGGAGATCATCCTCTACAGAAAAGAAGTTCAAAAACAGGCAGATAGCTGAATTTTTGACCGTTTTCGGTGTGAGTTATGCATGCAACACATACCGGACATGATGCAGTTGCAGCATCATTTTCCTTGATCGGCGCCGCTGCAACTCTTAATTGCCAATCGTGACGGTGCCGCGCATCGCGCGCACCATCACACCTCCCTGTTGGACTATGGCCGAGCTTAGTGCTCGGCCTTTTTTTTCGCGAAATGCCGTGTATATGGGCAAGATGCCTGTCACGCTGTCATCCGTCACCTCCGCCGACCTTGCCGCCATGTCCGCCCTCTGCCTCCGCTCCAAGGCGCACTGGGGCTACGACGCGGTTTTCATGGCCGCCTGCCGCGAGGAACTGACGCTCACCGAAAACGATCTCGACACCTCCGCCCTCACCGCCGCCTGGCGAGACGGCGCGCTGGCCGGCGTGGCCCAGGTCAAGCCCGAGGAAAACGGCGCCGAGATCTGGAAGCTCTTCGTCGACCCGCCGCACATGGGCACCGGTGTCGGCCGTCAGCTTTTCGCATGGTGCGTGGCCCAGGCCGAGAAGCTTGGCGCCGCCGAGCTGCGGATCGAGGCCGACCCCGAGGCCGTCCCCTTCTACCAGCGCATGGGCGCGAAAATCACCGGCAGCGCGCCGTCCGGCTCGATCCCCGGCCGCCGCCTGCCCCTGCTGCGCTACACGCTCAGATAACCGGCAGTTCCGCCCCCGCCAGCGGCGACAGCACCCGCGGCGCGCCCTCCGTGATCACGATATTCTCCTCGTGCACCATGATCCGCCCCGGCACGGTCTCCACCCCCGGCTCCAGCGTGATCACCATCCCCGGCTGCAACACGGTCCGGTCCTTCGCCGTCAGCGACAGCCCCTCCGTCAACTGCATCCCCAGCCCGTGCCCCAGCCGCCCGGCGCCCTCTCCGCCGCCCGTGACGGCCGCCATCGCCTGCCAGACCTCGTCGGCCCGCACACCGGCCCGTGCCACCTCCAGCCCCGCCTGTGTCGCCTCGATCAGCCGCCCATGCGCCGCCCTCTGCCCCTCCGAGGCACGGCCAATGGCGAAATTCCGGTCGTAGTCACAGAAATACCCATCCCACACCGCCCCGGTATCCAGCATCAGGATGTCCCCCTCCGCGAGCGGCACCTCCGTCGCGGGCGAGATCACGTCGGCATACCCGTCAGGGCCCGCCCCGCCCGCAAGATACGGCACCCAGTCCGCCCCCTCCTCCAGCAGCAACCGCTGGAAATCCCGGAACACGCGCGATAGCGCCACGCCCGGCGCGGCAATTTCGCCCACCCGCGCAAAGGCCCGCGCCGCCACGTCACAGCTTTCGGCAATCTTCCCGATCTCCGCCGCCGACTTCACCGCCCGAAGCTCCGCCACGATCCCCCGGTCATCGCCAAACGCCAGCCCCGATGCCGCCTGAACCCCTGCGAAATCCGCAAGCGGCATCCGCAGATGCGTCTCCATATGCGACGGCACCCCCACCGGCCCGCCCACCTCGCGCAGCGTCCCGGCCAGCAGGCTCACCCCGTCATCGTCGGGGTCCGGCGCCGCCCAAGTCCGGATATCCTCGACCCATGTGCTCTCCATCAGCGCCGCCCCGATCGACGGGATCACCGCGATCGGCTTGCCCTGCACGGGAACCACCAGGAACCACGGCCGGCTGGGCGATTCCCAGAACCGCGTCAGAAACCCACTGAAATACCGCACCTCCGGCTCGGTCGTCAGCAACAGCGCGCCCAGCCCCTCTTCGGCCATCCGCGCCTGCGCCCGGGCCACCCGACCCTCGTACTCGGCGACGGGAAACCCCCGGCTCACTCGGCCTCCTCGCTGATCACCACCAGCACCCGCGCCCCGGCGCCCGGGTTCATCTCCTTCACCGCAGCGATCCCCGCCGCGCCGGATGTGGTCGTCGCCATCCCCTGCGCCTCCAGCTCGGCCAGAACCCCTTCCGCCTCGGCATCGCTCACCGTCACGAACGCATCCGCATCCCGCGCCAGCCCCTTCAGCGCAATCAGCGACGGCGCCTTGCAATCCAGCCGCCCCATGTTCGACACCGGTCCCTCCGTCACCACCGGCCGCCCCGCCCGGATGCTTTCCATCAGCGCCGGCGCGGCGGCAGGCTCGACCACGATGATCCGCGGCGCCCCGCCCCAGCACGACCGGAAATAGGCGGCCAGGGCCCCGGCCAGCCCGCCAACCCCGGCCTGCAGGTAGATATGCGTGGGCGTCTCCGGGCATTGCTCCACCGCCTCGGCGGCCAGAGCAAGATACCCCTCCATCAGCCGGTGCGGGATATCCACGTAGCCCGGCCACGAACTGTCCGACAGCAGCGTCCAGCCATTCTCCCCGGCCGCCCTTTCCGCCGCCGCCATGCTGGCCTCGTACTCCGCCCCCTCGCGCACCACCTCGGCGCCCTTGTCCCGCAAACGTTGCGCGAACCCCTCTGGCACCGTCTCGGCCAGGTAGACCACCGCCTTCGCCCCGAACACCCGCGCCCCGGCGGCCACCGACATGCCGTGATTCCCGGCACTGGCCGTCACATAGGTCCGCCCCTCCAGCGCGGTCCCCATATCCTCCGCGTCCGCGGCCTCCGCCTCATGCGCGATCACATAGGCCGCCCCCAGCGCCTTGAAGCTGCCCAGCCCCATCCGCCCGCGCTCGTCCTTGGCCCAGACCGTTGCACCGAACCCGTCCAGCACCGTCAGCGGCGTCATCCCCGCCGCCGGGCACCTCGCCAGCAAACCCCGCGGCCGCTCCGCCGCCACGCTCGGCCACGGCACATCCGGCAGAACCTCCTCGTTCAACCCGCCCTGCATCCGCCACGCGTTCTCGAGAATATCCATCGCCACCCTCCTGCCCGCAGGACACCCCGCACCTGCCCCAAGGTCAAGGGTCAGGTGCCGCAACTCCCGGGAAAATCTCCGGCCCTGCCGCCCCCCCGGGCCACGATCCCCTCGAGCCCGATTCCCGGCCTTCCGCAAAGTCAGCCAAGGAACATCACCCCCCCACCTTTGGTTGAATGCCCACGAAGGCCGGCAGATCCCGGCTGCAAGATCGCCGCAGCAACTGCTGCATACAGGCAAACGACAGGAGATTTTCGAATGACCTTCCACAAACTGGCCCTTGCCACGATCCTCACCAGTGCCACCGCGCTCGGCGCCCACGCCCAGAACAGCGCGATCGGCGACGACGCGATCGAGGAAAAAGGCCACGAAATGGAGAACGCCGCACAGGCCGACGACGCGCCCGGCATGGACGAGGCCACCAACTACGATGCCGACAGCTACGAGATCAACGGCAACCGCGTGGTCACCGTCGGCCCCGAGATGGAGGCCACCGAACAGGGCGTGAACGACGAGGTCGCCCCGAACGAGGCGCAGGACACGGCCCTGACCGAACCCGAGAACATCCTCAACGCCGCCAAGACCGGCGCCCCGGTCTATTCCGTGAAGGGTGAACTGATCGGCGCGGTCGCCTCGACCCGCGATGACGCCGAAGAAGGCGCGATCGTGGTCGTCGACGTCAGCGAGGAAGCCGACCTGCCGGTCCCGATGCTGGCCTTCCCGATCGCCACGCTCGAAGTGGTCGATGAGGAAGATGCGCTCGAATATCACTCGGGCCGCGAGCACCTTCGCGATCACATCCGCCAGGTTGTGGGCGGCTAAACCCGCGCAACCCGGAAACGAACCGCGGCCCGCATCGTTAGGGTCGCGGTTTTCCTATTTGTGCCAGTCATATATGCGACGAACTTCATCTTCCTTTCATGTCGAAACAGACAAGTGATGGAACTTTCCCCAAATCCTCACGTTGCCCAATCGTCCACCGGGCCGTTCCGGCGGCTCCGGGAAAACCATTGTTCGAAAGGTGACCACCATGAAACTCAAGACCCTTGCACTGACGACCGCCCTGGCCACCACACTGTCGCTCCCGGCCTACGCACAGGTTGGCGGCGCGGCTGACGCAGATGCTGGCGCCGATGCCGGTGTCGGCGGCGTCGGCGCAGAAGCCGGTGCCACGGCCGGCGCCGACGTGGGCGCCGATGTCGGAACCGACGGTGCCACCGCAGATGCAGATGTCGATGCCGGCGTCGATGCAGGTGCCGATACCGACACCGCAGAGGCCGACGCCTCGGCGGATGCCGAAGCCGATGCAAGCGCCGACGCCAGCGCCGATTCCGATACGGCAGACAGCAGCTCGACGGCCGACAGCGAAGACGAAAGCAGCGCGAGCGCATCGGCCACGGCCGACACCGAATCGAGCGGCGAGCTGAACGTCACCGTCACGACCGGCGCGACCGTCATGTCCACCGATGGCGAGATCATCGGCGAAGTCGCCGGCACCCGCGTCGACGACAAGGACGGCAGCACGCAGGCCATCATCTCGCTCGCCGACGATCTTGGCGCCCCGGTGAAACAGGTCGCCGTCGAGGCACAGGACCTCACCGACCGCGCCAATGGCGAGCTGACCTACGGCATGAGCGTGGCCCAGCTGCAGTCGCGGATCGCGGCTCAGGTCGAAGCAACCACCACCAACTAAGACGTTTGTTCAAGCCGGGCCGCATCACCAAGCGGCCCGGTTTCCCTTCTCCGGGCCCACCCCGCCCGCTGCCCCTTTTCCCCCGCGCCCGTATGCCCTAAAGAGACGCCAAGGCGGACCACCCGAGGGGATTGACGAGCAATGGAAGAGCCGGCCATCACGCCCGAGCTGATCGAGGCCCACGGCCTCAAACCCGACGAATACGACCGGATCCTTCAGATCATCGGCCGCGAGCCCAGCTTCACCGAGCTGGGTATCTTTTCGGCCATGTGGAACGAGCACTGTTCCTACAAATCCTCCAAGAAATGGCTCCGCACCCTGCCCACCGACGGGCCCCAGGTCATCTGCGGCCCGGGCGAGAATGCCGGCATCGTCGATATCGGCGACGGCCAGGCGGTCGTCTTCAAGATGGAAAGCCACAACCACCCCTCCTATATCGAGCCCTACCAGGGCGCGGCCACCGGCGTGGGCGGCATCCTCCGCGACGTGTTCACCATGGGTGCCCGCCCCATTGCCTCGATGAACTCCCTCTCCTTCGGCGAACCGGCTCATCCCAAGACCCGCCAGCTCGTGCATGGCGTGGTCGAGGGCATCGGCGGCTACGGCAATTGCTTCGGCGTCCCCTGCGCCGGCGGCGAGGTGCGCTTCGACCCCGCCTATAACGGCAACTGCCTCGTCAACGCCTTCGCCGCGGGCCTCGCCGATACCGACAAGATCTTCTACTCCGCCGCCTCCGGCGTCGGCATGCCGGTCGTCTACCTCGGCGCCAAGACGGGGCGCGACGGCGTCGGCGGCGCCACCATGGCCAGCGCCGAATTCGACGAGACGATCGAGGAAAAACGCCCCACCGTCCAGGTCGGCGACCCCTTCACCGAGAAACGCCTGATGGAGGCCACGCTCGAACTGATGGCCACCGGCGCCGTCATCTCGATCCAGGACATGGGCGCCGCCGGCCTCACCTGCTCGGCCGTGGAAATGGGCGACAAGGGCGGCCTCGGCATCCGCCTCAACCTCGACCAGGTGCCGCAGCGCGAAGCCAACATGACCGCCTACGAGATGATGCTCTCGGAAAGCCAGGAACGCATGCTCATGGTCCTGCGCCCCGAGAAGGAGGCCGAGGCCCGCGCCGTCTTCGACAAGTGGGATCTCGACTTCGCCATCGTCGGCGAGACCATCGCCGAAGACCGCTTCCTCATCCTCCACGGCAACGACGTCAAGGCCGACCTGCCGCTCGCCACCCTCTCCGGCTCCGCCCCCGAATACGACCGGCCCTGGAACGAACCCGTCCCGGCCGCCCCGCTCGACGACAGCGCCATTCCCTCGGTCGACCCCATCGACGGCCTCCGCGCGCTCATCTCCTCGCCGAACTACTGCTCGCGCGAATGGGTTTACGAGCAATACGACACCATGGTCATGGCCGACAGCGCCCGCACGCCGGGCCTCGGCGCCGGGCTCATCCGCGTCCACGGCACCGACAAGCTGCTGGCCTTCACCTCCGACGTGACCCCGCGCTACGTCAAGGCCGACCCGGTCGAGGGCGGCAAACAGGCCGTGGCCGAGGCCTACCGCAACCTCACCGCCGTGGGCGCCGTGCCGCTCGCCTCCACAGACAACCTCAATTTCGGCAACCCTGAAAAGCCCGAGATCATGGGCCAGTTCGTCGGCGCCATCCGCGGCATTGGCGAGGCCTGCTCGGCCCTCGACATGCCGATCGTCTCCGGCAACGTCTCGCTCTACAACGAAACCGACGGCACGGCGATCCTGCCCACCCCCACCATCGGCGCCGTAGGCCTGATCACCAGCCCCGACGACGCCATCACCGGCACCGCCCGCGACGGCCATGTCGCCATCCTCGTCGGCGAAACCCAAGGGCATCTCGGTCAGTCCGCCATCCTCGCCGAGGTCTTCAACCGCGCCGAGGGCGCCGCCCCGCCGGTCGACCTCGCCGCCGAGAAGCGCAACGGCGATTTCATCCGCGCCAACGCCCGTTGGATCCGCGCCTGCACCGACCTCTCCGATGGCGGGCTTGCACTGGCCGCCTTCGAGATGGCCGAGGCCGCCGGCGTCGGCGTCCAGCTCGACAGCGCCGACATGGGCCAGCTCTTCGGCGAGGATCAGGGCCGCTACCTCATCGCCTGCAGCTTCGACGCCGCCGAGGCCCTGATGGCCGCCGCGGGCCAAGCGGGCGTGCCCATACAGACCGTCGGCCGCTTCACCGGCAGCGATGTCACGATGGGCGGCACCTCCGCCCCGCTCGCCGACCTCTCCGAGCTCTACCGGTCGAGCTTCGGCAGCCATTTCGGCTAGGCCCATGCCAACCGCGCCCGCCCGCCGACGGCTCGTCTTCCTGGTGGGCGCGCATAAAACCGCGTCCAGCCACCTGCAGCAAAGCTTGCTCGACGCCGCGCCGGCCCTCACCGCCCGCGGCGTCGCCATCCTGCCGCCGAAACTGATCCGCGCCGATCTCACCCCGGTCTCGGCGCTGGTGCGCGACGGCATTTCCCCCGAGATCGGCCAGGGCGCGGGCGCGGCCTTCCTGTCGCTCCACGGCGGCACCGCCCCCACGGTCGTGCTGATGGACGAAAACATCCTCGGCAGCACCGACCGCAAGATGCTGATGCGCAAGACCCGGCTCTACCCCTGGGCCCACCACCGCCTCGGCCGCATCATCACCCTCTTTCCCGGCCACGAGATCGAGATCGGCCTCGCCATCCGCAGCCCGGCCACCTTCATGCCGTCGTGCTGGAGCGAAAGCCTCCACCACGGGCCTTATGAACCCTTCCGCCGCTTCACCAAGGGCGTCGACCCGCTCGCGCTGCGCTGGTCCGCCCTGGCCCAACGCCTGCACGAGGCCGCCCCCCACGCCCGCATCATCGCCTGGCGCTACGAGGATTACCCGCAGGTCTTCCCGCAAGTGACCACCCGCCTCCTCGGCCCCGACGCAGGCGCACAGGTCACCCCCGTCGACCGCATCATGCGCCCCGGCCTGTCAGCCGAGGCCGCCCATTGGCTCGGCCAGCAAGAGGCCCCTGACAAGGACACCGTCCTCGCCGCCCGCAAGCGATTTCCCAAAACGGAAACCACCCCCGGCCTCGACCCCTGGACCGCCGCCGACCACGCCGCCATGGCCGCCTCCTATGCCGACGACACCGCCGCCCTCGCGACCTGCCCCCATGTCGAACTTGTCACCCCGCCGGTCGTGTCCGACGCTTGAACCCCACCCCGAACCGTCATAAGTCTGACCCAGACACAGCAAGGGGGAATCCGCGCATGGCCATGCAAGCCCAGGAAATCGAGGATCTGATCCGCCAGGCCTTCCCGGACGCACAGATCACGATCACCGACCTTGCGGGCGACGGCAACCACTACGCCGCCGAGGTCATCGACGCCTCCTTCAAGGACATGAACCGCGTGCAGCAACAGCGCGCCGTCTACGCCGCCCTCAAGGGCAAGATGGACGGCCCCGATGGCGACCTCCACGCGCTGGCGCTGACCACCAAGGCCCCGGCCTGACCCTCGCGAATCGCCGCGGCCGCTCTTGACCTGAGGCGCGCAATGGCCATCTGTGACACGGAAAGCATTCGCGACTGTATCGCCACGGGATCGCTGCCCGACATCGACCCGCATCCCGTCGTCATCCTCGTCCTTGCGCCCTTCATCCTCATTTTCGGTTGGGCGGCATGGGTGGAACTCCGGCGCTGGTGGCGTTACGGTCCCTCGCAAAACCGGCGCAGCGCGTTTCCCTTCGACGAGGACGCGCCAAGCTACGAAGCCCCCGAGGAAGACGCCCAAGGCGCCCCTCACGACCAGGAACAGGAACGCCGCTATGACCGACGCCAAGACCCAGATCGACGAAACCGTCAAAGCCAATGACGTGGTGCTCTACATGAAGGGCACCAAGACCATGCCGCAATGCGGCTTCTCCAGCCGCGTGGCCGGCGTACTCAACTACATGGGCGTCGAATATACCGACGTGAACGTGCTGGCCGACGACGCGATCCGCCAGGGGATCAAGGATTACTCCGACTGGCCGACCATCCCGCAGCTCTACGTCAAGGGCGAATTCGTCGGCGGCTGCGACATCATCACCGAGATGACGCTGTCGGGCGAACTCGACCAGCTCTTCGAGAAATCCGGCGTCTCCTACGACAAGGACGCCGCCGAGAAAATCCGCGAAGCCAACGCGTGAATTGACTGTCGGAGTGGGGGCGCTGCCCCCACGCCCCCGGGATATTTCCGGCCAGAAGAAACAGGGGCGTCGTGCCAATCGTAGGCCGGGCTTCAGCCCGGCACCCGTCCCGTTACAACGGCCACAACACCAACGCCGCGCCCCCGGCCATCGCGACCGCGCGCATGGCAAGGCTCTTCCGCCGCACCAGCGCGAAACTGATCGCCGCCAAACCCGCCCCGATCTTGACGGCCGCCACCACCGCCATCACCGGCGTCTCGACCATCTGCGTCACCTGCGGCGCGGCCACCATGCCCAGCGGGATCAGGTAGAGCCCCACCCCCAGCGTCATCGCCGTCAGCGCCACGCGCAGCCAGTTCTCCCCGATCATCCCCGCCGCGATGAAGACCGCGCCGCACACCGGTGGCGTGATCGTCGACAAAAGCGCGTACCAGAAAACAAAAAGATGCGCCTGCAACGGGTCCATCCCCAGCTCGATCAGCGCGGGCCCGGCGACGGACACGCAGATCACGTAGGCCGCCGTCGTCGGCACCTCCATCCCCAGGATCAGGCAGGCAAACGCCGTGAGCAGCAGCGACGGCCACAGCATGCCGCCCGAGGCAGACAGGATCAGCGAGGTGATCTTGACACCCAAGCCGGTCACCCCCAGCACCCCGATCACCAGCGAGGCGCAGAAGATGATCGACCCGATCAGCGCCACCTGCCGCCCGGCGATCAGAAGTGCAATCTCGAACCGCGCCGCGAACCGCCCCAGGTCGAGCCGCAGATCGCCCCCGGTCAAAAGCAGCGCCACCCCGGCGAAAATCGACAGGCAGGCCGCGTATTGCGGCGTCACGCCCAGCCCGAACATCCCCCACAGCAAAATGAAGAACGGCACCAGGAAAAACGCCGAGGTCACCGCCACGTCCCGCCCCGCCGGCCGGTCCTCGGCCCGAAGACCGCGCAGGTCGAACCGCCGCGCATAGCCGTCGATCCCGATCCAGACCGCCCAGAAATACAGAAGCGCCGGCAGCGTCGCCGCCGCCATGATGCCGGTATAGGGCACCCCCGTCAGCTCGACCATCACGAAGGCCCCGGCCCCCATCAGCGGCGGCATGATCTGCCCCCCCGACGAGGCCACCGCCTCCACCGCCCCGGCAATCCGCTTGGGATACCCCAGCCGCTCCATCGCCGGCAGGGTGATCGCCCCCGTCGAGGCCACGTTGGCCGAGGCCGAACCCGAGATCGACCCGAACAGCGCCGAAGACAGCACCGACACCTTCGCCGCCCCGCCCTTCAGCCGCCCGGCGGCGGCCGAGGCCACGTTCATGAACCCCTGCCCCGCCTCGCCCGCGTTCAGCACCGCGCCGAAAATCACGAACACCGCCACCACGTTCACCGACACCGCGGTCAGCGTCCCCCACAGCGCGCCTTCCGAAATCGTCAGCGTACCGAGGAAACTCTCCAGCGGCGTGCCTGAATGCCCGAACCGCCCCGGAATATGCTGGCCATAGAGCCCGTAAAGCAGCGCCACCGCCGCCACGACGGGCAAGGGCCAGCCGATCGACCGCCGCGCCGCCTCCAGCACCACCAACACCAGCACCGCCGCCAGCGCCACCTGGAAATCCCCCTCGAGGAACCCGTACTGATCCCCCAGCATCTCGCGGTTGAAGACGATCCACAGTGCCGCCCCCATCCCCAGCGCCGCCAGCACCACGCCCGACCACAGCGACACCCCCTGCCGTCCCCAGATCAGCACCCAGGGCAGCACGAACACCAGGTGCATCGGCCGGCTCACCAGGTTCGGCACCAGCCCGGAAAACACCAGCCCGAGGTGAAAAACGACAGAGGCCAGCGCGAAGCTGGCCCAGATCACCCGCGCCAGGCCTGCCGGCGCGGGGCTGTCGGTCGAGGTCAGGCTCACTTCTGATCGTCAGTGAGCGTAAAGCCCGCTTCCTCGTAATAGCGCACGGCGCCGGGGTGGATCTGGCCGGTGATGTTCTCCATCAGCGCCTCGTCGACGCCGCCCCACCATTTCGCGGCCTCCGTCATGGCAGCCTTCTGCTCCCAGTAGGTCTTGGTGAGCTGATAGGCGGTCTCGTCATCCATCTTGGTCGTGGTATAGGCCACCACCGGCAGCGAGGTGGTCACGATATCCTCGTCCTGGCCGGCATAGGTGCCCGCCGGGATGACCAGCTTGGTGCGCTTGGTCTCGGCGATCTGCTCGTCGCTCAGCGACAGCACGTGCACCCCGGTCGAAGCCGCGGCCTCCACCACGTTCGGCGCGGGCCACGAGCCGGCGGTCACGAACCCGTCGATCTGCCCGTTCTGCATCGCCGGCACCGCGTTCGACAGCTCGACGTCGGCGATGCTCACCTCGTCCTGCACCCCGAACAGACCCAGATACTTCTCGCCCTCGGTGGCGCCGAAGCTGCCCTTGCCCAGCAGGATCGTCTTGCCCTTCAGGTCGTCGAAGGTCTTGGCCCCGCTCTCCTCGGTCATGACGAAATGCATGGTCAGCGACGGGATCGGGAACAGAGCCCGGATATCGTCGAAGGCCGGGTCGCCCTTGCCCTCGAACATCGCCTTGCCGCCCTGCGCCAGGCTCACCAGAACCGGCGGCGTGGTAAAGACGTAATCCGCGCCGCGGCCCCGCACCTCCATCACGTTCTGCACCGAGCCCTGGCTTTCCTCGACGGTCACGCTGATCTCGCCGCCCGAGGCCTCCTGCATCGCCTCGGCGATCTGCACCGCCATCTGGTAATAGGACGACGACGACTTGGCCGACTTGTAGGTGACGCGGGTTTCGGCGGCGGCCGGAACGGCCATGGCGGCGGCAATGGCCAGCGCCGTGAATGCACGGAACTTCATGGAAATATCCTCCCTGGACTGATGCCGGCATTAAGGCCGTTCCGCCCGGTGGGGTCAATGGGGGCGCGGTCGGATTTCCCGAAAGAAATCAGCGCCCGCCGGGCGATCCGGCAGGCGCTGACGCATGATCGTGCAACCGGTTCAGATATCGAGCGTATGCTCTTTCTCCCACGCGGTGAAATGCGCGCAGAACCTGTTCCACTCGTCGGTCTTCAGCTTGATGAACGCCGCCGAGAATTCCTCGCCAAGCGCCGCCTTCAGCGCGGTGTCGCGGTTGAAGGCGCGGATCGCGTCCAGCATGTTCAGCGGCAGCTTCGGCGCCCCGCGCACCTTGTGGCCCTGGGCATACATGTCGATGTCATGCCGCTTGCCGGGGTCGGCCTTGCTGCGGATCCCCGACAGGCCGGCGGCGATCACCACCGCCTGCAGCAGGTAGGGGTTGGCCGCGCCATCCGCCAGCCGCAGCTCGAACCGCCCCGGCCCCGGCACGCGCACCATGTGCGTGCGGTTGTTGCCGGTCCAGGTCACCGTGTTGGGCGCCCACGTGGCGCCGGAACTGGTGCGCGGCGCATTGATCCGCTTGTAGCTGTTCACCGTCGGGTTGGTGATCGCCGCCATCCCCGAGGCGTGCTTCATGATCCCGCCAAGGAAATGCGCGCCCTGCTCGGAAAGCCCCAGTTCCCCGGTCGGCCCCTCGCTCTTGTCCGTGGCGAACATGTTGGTCTTGGCCTTCTTGCCCGGCGCATCCCAGACCGAGATATGCACGTGCGCACCGTTGCCGGTCAGCCCTTCCACCGGCTTCGGCATGAAGGTCGCGCGGAAACCGTGCTTCTCGGCCACCGACTTGGTCATGAACTTGAAGAAGGAATGCCGGTCCGCCGTCACCAGCGCATCGTCGAAATCCCAGTTCATCTCGAACTGGCCATTCGCATCCTCGTGGTCGTTCTGATACGGGCCCCAGCCCAGCTCCAGCATGTAATCGCAGATCTCGCGCACCACGTCATAGCGGCGCATCACCGCCTGCTGGTCATAGCACGGCTTCTCGGCGGTATCGAACTCGTCCGACAGCGCGCTGCCATCGGGCGTCAGCAGGAAATACTCCGCCTCGACGCCGGTCTTGACGTGCAGGCCCTCTGCCGCCGCCTCGTCGATCAGCCGCCGCAACACGTTGCGCGGCGCCTGCGCCACGTCCTCGCCTTCCATCACCGGGTTGGCCGCCACCCAGGCCACCTCTGGCTTCCACGGCAGCTGGATCACCGAGTCCGGGTCCGGCACCGCCAGCATGTCGGGATGCGCCGGCGTCATGTCGAGCCACGTCGCGAACCCGGCAAACCCGGCCCCGTCTTCCTGCATGTCCGCAATCGCCTGCGCCGGCACCAGCTTCGCCCGCTGCCCGCCGAACAGGTCGGTAAAGGAAATCATGAAGTATTTTACGCCCTTGTCTTTCGCAAAGGCGGCCAGACTCTTGGTCATACGTGAATGCTCCCGGTTGGTTTTTCTTTCAATTCGACGATCTCGAAATCCACGAGATCGTTCCAGTGCCCCACCCATTTGTCAAAGGTTTCGGGCACATCGGCCTCCATCAGCTGGAAGCAGGTATCGTCCTGCCGTGAAAGCCAACTGTCGAGATAGGCCAGGCCATCCGGCAGCATCCGGCCCTTTTCCGCGAACCGTGCATAGACGGCCGCGGAAGAGCCGGATCTGAACCGCTCGATGACCATGTATCGTGGCATCAGAACCCCTGGCCCGGCATCCCCGGATACCACGACGTGCCCGCCAGCGGCACCTTGGCCATCGCCGCCGCCTCCATCGTCAGCGCCGCCAGGTCTTCCGGCTCCAGATTATGCACGTGGTTCTTCCCGCAGGCGCGCGCCAGCGTCTGAACTTCAAGCGTCATCACCTTGAGATAATTGCGCAATTTCCGTCCAGCCTCGACCGGGTCAAGCCGCTTCGACAGCTCCGGATCCTGCGTCGAGATGCCCGCAGGGTCGCGCCCCTCGTGCCAGTCGTCATAGGCGCCGGCGGTGCTGCCCAGCTTCTGGTATTCCTCTTCCCATTTCGGGTCGTTGTCGCCGATGGCCACCATCGCCGCCGTGCCGATGCTCACCGCATCCGCCCCCAGCGCCAGCGCCTTCGCCGCATCCGCGCCAGAGCGGATGCCGCCCGACACGATCAGCTGCACCTTGCGGTGCATCCCCAGGTCCTGCAGCGCCTGCACCGCCTCGCGGATACAGGCCAGCGTCGGAATGCCCACATGCTCGATGAACACGTCCTGCGTCGCGGCCGTGCCGCCCTGCATCCCGTCGATCACCACCACGTCCGCCCCGGCCTTCACCGCCAGCGTCGTGTCGAAATAGGGCCGCGCCGCGCCGACCTTCACGTAGATCGGCTTCTCCCACGCGGTGATCTCGCGCAGCTCGAGGATCTTGATCTCAAGGTCATCCGGCCCCGTCCAGTCCGGATGCCGACAGGCCGAGCGCTGGTCGATCCCCTTGGGCAGGGTCCGCATCTCGGCCACCCGGTCGGAAATCTTCTGCCCCAGCAGCATGCCGCCACCGCCAGGCTTGGCGCCCTGGCCGACCACGACCTCGATCGCATCGGCCTTGCGCAAATCAACCGGGTTCATCCCGTAGCGCGACGGAAGATACTGATAAACCAGCGTTTTCGACTCGCCCCGCTCTTCCTTCGTCATGCCGCCGTCACCGGTGGTGGTCGACGTACCCGCCGCACTCGCCCCGCGCCCCAGCGCCTCTTTCGCCTGCGCCGACAGCGCACCGAAGGACATGCCCGCAATGGTGATCGGGATCTTAAGCTCGATCGGCTTCTTCGCGAACCGCGTGCCCAGCACCACGTTCGTATCACACCGCTCGCGATACCCTTCCAGCGGGTACCGGCTCATCGACGCGCCCAGGAACACCAGGTCGTCGAAATGCGGCACCCGGCGCTTGGCGCCCCCGCCGCGAATGTCATAGATGCCCGTGGCCGCCGCCCGCCGGATCTCGGCATTCACGTCCGGCGTGAAACTGGCGGAAAAGCGCGGCGGGGTCCGCGGGGCGTGTGCATTGTCCTTGGCCATGTCCTGCGCTCCTCAATAGGCGTTGTCGATGTCGAAGTTGTAAAGCTGCCGGGCCGAGCCATAGCGGCGGAACTCTTCCGGCTTGGCGTCCGATCCGGCCCGCTCCAGCAACTCGGCCAGCTTTTCCAGATGCTCCGGCCGCATCTCCTTCTCGATGCAATCCGCACCAAGGCTCTTCACCTTGCCGCGCACGAACAGCTTCGCCTCGTAGATCGAGTCGCCCAAGGCATCGCCCGCATCGCCGCACACCACGAGGTGCCCCGCCTGCCCCATGAAGGCCGACATGTGCCCCACGTTGCCATGCACCACGATATCGATCCCCTTCATGGAAATCCCGCAGCGGCTCGACGCATTGCCCTTGATCACCAGCAGCCCGCCATGGCCCGTGGCGCCCGCATACTGGCTGGCATCGCCCTCGACCACCACCGTGCCGCTCATCATGTTCTCGGCCACGCCGGGCCCCACCGACCCCGTCACATGCACCGTCGCCTGCTGGTTCATGCCCGCGCAGTAATACCCGGTCGAGCCCTTCACCTGCACCTCGATCGGCGCATCCAGCCCCACGGCAATCGCATGGCTGCCCCGCGGGTTCACCACCTCCCAGGCGGTCTCGTTGGTCTGCGCGGTCTGCGCCTGCAACGCCTCGTTCAGGCCGCGCAGGCCATCGGCGGCAAGGTCATAGGTCTGCATGTCTCAATGCCTCCAGAAATAGACAGTGGCGGGCTCCGGCTCCCACACCCGGGCATCCTCGATCCCCGGCAAGTTCACCAGCGCGCGGTATTCGCTGCCGAACGCCACGTATTGATCGGTCTCGGCCATGACGGCCGGCTTGCAGGCGATCGGGTCGCGCAGCACGCCGAACCCGTCCTTGGTGCCCACGACGAAGGTGTAGAACCCGTCCAGATCGTCGAGCCCCGCCTCCAGCGCCTCGCCAAGGCTGGCGCCCTCGCGCATCTTCCACGTCAGGTAGGCCGCGGCCACCTCGGTGTCGTTCTGCGTCTCCACCTCCACGCCTTCATGCTTCAGCTTCCGCCGCAGCGAGTTGTGGTTGCTGAGCGACCCGTTATGCACGAGGCACTGGTCCGCCCCGGTCGAGAACGGGTGCGCCCCCAGCGTCGTCACCGCCGATTCCGTCGCCATCCGCGTGTGCCCGATGCCATGCGTGCCGGTCAGCTTGGGGATATCGAAGCGCTTGGCCACATCCCCCGGAAGCCCGACTTCCTTGTAGATTTCAATGACTTCCCCGGCACTCATCACCCGGATCTGCGGATGATCCGCCTTCAGCGCCGCCCGCGCCTCGGCCATCTTCTCCTCGGGCAGGTCCAGCACCGCGTGCGTGTCGATCACCCGGCAGGTCACATCCGCCCCGATCGCCTTGCCCAACGCCTTGTCCAACCCCGCGAACCCCGACGGGTCCGCCGCCTGCACGGTCAGCTTGGCAAAGCCGTCACGATCCGTGCCGTAAACCGCGATCCCCGCGCTGTCGGGCCCCCGGTCCGACATGGTGATCAGCATATCCGTCAGCATCTCGCCCAGCTTCGGCTCGAGCGACTTGTCCTTCAGAAACAGTCCGACGATTCCACACATTGGCGTCTCCATAACCGGTGTTGGAGACAGGCTAGCGCAAATCACCCGCTGGTTCAATATCTGGAATTAAAATTTCCTCACAGGAATAACCCGTTTGGCCGCGGATCACCCGCCACCCTGCGGATAGGAGATCACCGACAGGTACCGGATCGGCAACCGGATCAGCTCATGCGGCCCGTGCGGCGCGTCCGCATCGAAGAACAGGCTGTCCCCGGGACGCAGGTGAAAGCTCTGGTCGCCATGGCGATAGCCCACCTCTCCCTCGAGGATGTACAAAAGCTCGATCCCCTCGTGCTGGAAGGTCTCGAACGTGTCCGATTCCTCGCTCAGCGTGATCAGGTAGGGCTCCACCACGACGCCGCTGTTATTGGCCCCGATATGCCCCAGCAGGTTGTACTGATGCCCCGCCCGTGTGCCGGCCCGCTCGATCTCCAGCGCCTCGCCCGCCTTCACATGCACCGCCTCCCGCCGCTCCTCGAAGCGGCGGAAGAACGACGTCACCGGCACCGACAAGGCCGCCGACAACGCCTGCAACGTGGTCAGAGAGGGCGAGGTCACCCCGTTCTCGATCTTCGACAGCATCCCCACCGAAAGCCCCGTCACCTCCGCCAGGTCGGCCACGGTCATCCCCCGCGCATGGCGAAACTCGCGCACCTCCCGGCCGATCGCCGTCTCGAGGTTTTTCTCGCGGCTTTCCCGAAGCTTGTGCGGATCCTGGCTGAGTTTCGACGCCCCCATGCGCGCGTGGCCTCCCAATTACGGAAAACCAAGGATGCGCAAAGCCCCGGCCGATTGCAAGCGCTCAGGCTTCCAGCTCGGCATCCCAGTAGAGGAAGTCGATCCAGCTGTCATGCAGGTGGTTCGGCGGAAACTTGCGCCCCATGTTCCGAAGCTCCTCCGCCCCAGGCGCGCGCGGCGGTTTCTGCAGCGTCATGCCCACCTGCCGCAGGCTCTTGGCGCCCTTCTTCAGGTTGCATCTCGAACAGGCGGCGACGACGTTTTCCCAGCTCGTGATTCCGCCCCGCGCCCGCGGTACAACGTGGTCGAAGGTCAGCTCGCCCTTCGAGCCGCAATACTGGCAGCGGAATTCGTCCCTCAGAAAAAGATTGAAGCGCGTGAATGCCACGCGCTTCTGGGGTTTGACGTAGTCCTTGAGGACGATCACGCTCGGGATGCGTATCTCGGTACTCGGGCTTCGGACCGTGTGTTCGTATTCGGCAACGATATCAACACGATCGAGGTACACCGCCTTCACCGCATCCTGCCAGGGCCAAAGCGACAGGGGGTAGTACGAGAGCGGCCGGTAATCGGCGTTCAAGACCAGCGCCGGATGATGCCTCAGCGCTGACGGCTCCCTGACAAATTCTGTTCTGAAATCCCCATCCATGACAGCCACTCGCTCCCGCCCGGTACACCTCTTGTTATTGCTCCGGGGCGGCACAGCCCGCCCCGTCGTGATGTTCACTATATATCGTGTTTCGGACCTGACAAGCCCCACGAATTGCGGAACATTTTGGGGTTTGCGTAACCTGATTCCGTGACCCTGATGTGACAGTTATCCACACCCCTGCCCGGGGTTTGTGCAACGATGGAACGCCCCTACATAAGGAAGATGACCTACCCCGCTGACCTGCCCCCGGCCCCGCCCCCCGGCGCGATCCTCGAATCCGCGCTCTACGCCGACAATCTCGACGCCGCCGCCGCCTTCTACGGCGAGGTGATGGGCCTGCCCGAGGTGCTCCGCGTCGAGGGCCGCCACATCTTCTACCGCGTGGGCGCCGGCATCCTGCTGATCTTCAACCCCGACGCCACGGTCGAGGGCTCCTCCAACCCCGACCTCCCCGTCCCGCCCCACGGCGCAAAGGGCCCGGGCCATCTCTGCTTCTCCGCAACCGCCGAGGAGCTCGACCAATGGCGCCACCGCCTGCAAGCCGCAGGCCACCCGATAGAGGCCGACTTCCCCTGGCCCAACGGCGCCCGCTCCATCTACTTCCGCGACCCGGCCGGCAATTCCATCGAGATCGCCGAACCCAACCTCTGGTTCAACAAGGACTGACCCCCGCCCCGGCTCCCGGGCCCGCCGCGCATCACCAAATCCCCGGTCAGCGCGTCTGGTCGGGCGAAAGGTCACGCGTCGCCAGCAGGACTGCCGCACCGATCATCAGCGCCCCAGACACGCGGTCGATGACCGTCATCGCCCGCCCGCCAATCTTCCGTGAGATCCGCGCTGCCGATGCCCCCATTGCAACCAGGATGACCGCGTCGATGGCCAGGTAGGTGGCTCCGAACACCGCGATCTGTGGCAGGAGCGCCGCGCCCGGATCGAGAAACTGGGGAAACAGCGCCGCGAAGAACAGCACCGCGTAAGGATTCGCCGCGGCGGTCACGAACCCCTGCCTGAACAGGGAAGACCCGCGCTCGTCCCGCCCCGCCGATGGTCCGCCGCCGGCCCTCAAGACCGTTCTGACGCCGAGCCAAAGCAGATAGACCACCCCAAGCCATTTGACGACGACGAAGACCTCGGCAGATGCCGCGATCGCACCGGCCAGTCCGAACCCGGCCAGAAGCATCTGGATGACGTTGGCCGAATGGTTCCCGGCGATGACCGGAACAGCCTTGCCGACACCGGCCTTCAGCGAATGCGCCATGAACAACAGCTGGCCCGGTCCGGGAGGGTGCGCAAAGAAGATCAGGACCGTGCCCACATAGGCCAGATAGGTTTCAAGTGTTATCGACACCCGGGACCTCCCTTTCACCGTCCGAACACATGTCGCCACGACCACCCTATGACGACACCCCGCAACCCTCAACGGAAACCGGGGGCCTGCCCTCCGCTACGCCCTGGCCCCCCGGGCTGCGCCGCGATCGAAGACCGCCCCGGCGCTTCCAGCAAGAAACGGGTTGCCCTGGCCACGCCGTGCCGCACGTTGCCCATCAAAAGGATGGTATCATGCGCAAGACATTCTCAGCCCCCGCATTCGCCCGTTTCCACGATCAGTGGCACCTCTCGCCCGGGCTGGACACCGGCGACTTCGTGTTCTTCTCTGGCGTGACCGGCTGCCGACCGGACGGCACGGTCGCCCGCGACCCGGAGGCGCAGTTCAGCGACGCGTTCTCGTTTTTCGGCGACACGCTGGCCGCAGGTGACCTGTCATGGGAAAACATCGTGGAAATGACGACATATCACGTCGATCTGCGAAAACACCTCAATGCCTTCATCAAGGTGAAGGACGCGTTCATCGCACCGCCCTACCCGGCCTGGTCATGCATCGGCACGACCGAACTGATCACCGAAGGCACACTGGTCGAGATACGCGTCATCTGCCGGCGTACCTAGCCACCGCAGCCACCCCGCCCCGCCCCCCGAGCCGGGGCCTCGCCGCGAAACCCGACCCGCCAAAACAAGACCCGCCCGCGCATCGGCCACCTGGCCCGTCCGCCATGCACACCGACGGGCCGCCGGGCAACAGCGCCGCCCGAAAGCACCAAACGCCCTTGGCAATTTCCCCGGACCATGGGTAAGGGAAGAAACTGGACCAAAAGCATAGTCGACCCGGGACCCCGTGAATGCACTACAGGCGTGAAATCGATGGTCTGCGGGCCGTGGCCGTCCTGCCCGTCATCCTGTTTCACGCCGGCATCTCGCTCTTCCGCGGTGGCTTCGTCGGCGTCGACGTCTTCTTCGTCATCAGCGGCTACCTGATCACCACCATCATCGTGTCCGAGCGCCGGCAGGGGTCGTTCAGCTTCCTGCGCTTCTACGAACGGCGCGCCCGCCGCATCCTGCCGGCACTGTTTCTCGTGCTGGCCTGCAGCGTGCCCGTCGCGTGGCTCTGGATGCACCCGCACGAGTTCGCGGATTACGGCCGCAGCCTCGCCGCGACGGCCCTCTTCATATCCAACGTACATTTCTGGGAACACACCGATTACTTCGCCCGCGATGCCGAGATCCAGCCCCTCCTGCATACCTGGAGCCTCGCCATCGAAGAGCAGTACTACCTCGTGTTTCCCCTCATCCTTCTGCTGCTCGGCCGGTTTCGACGCGGGGCCTACTTGCTGGTCATCGCCCTCATGGCACTGGCCTCCCTGGGGCTCAGCGAATGGGGCGCGCGGCACGAACCGGATGCCAATTTCTTCTTCACCCTCTCGCGGTTCTGGGAACTGCTGGCCGGCTCGCTCTGTGCCATCCTGCTTCTGGACAGGCCCCCGTGGAAAAGCCAGATCCTGTCCCTGCTTGGCCTCGGCCTCGTCCTTTTCGCCATTTTCGCCTATGACGACACCGTGCCCTTTCCGAGCGTCTGGGCGCTGGCGCCGGTCGGCGGAACCGCCCTTGTCATACTCTTCGCAGGCAACGGCACGCTTGTCGCGCGGCTCCTGTCGCTGCCCGCCTTCGTCGGCCTCGGGCTTATCAGCTATAGCGCGTATCTCTGGCACCAGCCGGTGTTCGCCTTCGCCCGCATCCGCAGCCTTCTCGAGCCCGACCCCGCCCTCATGCTTGGTCTCGCGGCCCTGTGCATTGCGCTTGCCGCCCTGACCTGGCGGTTCGTCGAACAACCCTTCCGCCACCGCCGCAACCCGGCCATCCGGGGGCCCGTCCGGCTGCTGGGCGTCAGTGCCGCCGGCAGTGCCGCCCTCGTTGCCCTTGGTCTCGTGGTCTTTCACAAGGGCGCCGCCCTGCAGCCCTGGCCCATGGACCCGCGCGTCATTCAGGCCGAGTTCGACACCAACGACCGCCTCAAACAGTGCCTGCCCTCCTCCATCGCCTTCGACTGGAAGGCGCTTGCCGCCGACTGCTCCGACATCAAGGGCAAGGACAGGCTGAACGTCGCCCTGATCGGCGATTCCCACGCCGATCACTTCGCCCGCGCCCTGCGCGAGCTTCCGGACCGGCAGTTCAATTTCTACCAGTTCACCGCCAACTCCTGCCCGCCATTCGCGGGGGTCCGGACCGGGAAACGAAACTGCGACCACTATTACACCCGGCTGCAGCAGGCCCTCGAGCAGACCGGCATGGATATCGTCATCATCGCCTCGCGATGGACCTCCTACGTGACCGCACAGCGCTTCGACAATGGCGAGGGCGGGGTGGAACACGGGGTGTCCGAGCCCATTGTGGTGGACAAGCTGCGCCGCGGAAGCGCCGCCTACCGGGATGCGGTCGCGGCGCACTTCCAGCGCGGCATCGAGACGTATCTGGAGACCGGCTACAAGGTGGTGCTGGTCCATCCCGTCCCCGAAGCCGGGTGGAACGTCCCGAGAATGGCCTACAAGATCGCCGCGTTCGAGGGGCAGCCTCTGGAAAACATCGAACTGTCCACAAGCCATCAAAGGTTTCTCGACAGGAACCACGTCGCGATCAACGCCTTCGACACGCTGACCGCGGAAAACCTGGCCCATGTCCGCCCGTCCGGGATCCTGTGCGACACGATGATCCCGGACCGCTGCGCAAACATCGCGTTGGGCCGTATCCTCTACCACGACGACGACCACCTCTCCACCCAGGGCGCCCGCCTGATCGCACCCGCCATCGAGGCCGCCGTAGAAGCCCTCGCGCACCGCCGGCCCGGCAAAGGCTCCTGAGCCGCGCTCGAACCACCCCGCCCCTAACAGGGAAACACGGACGCCGCCGCGCCAACCAGGTGGCAAAAGAAATTGATCACCCGCGTGGTGATCCGCCCCCGGTTGAAGGCGATATCCATCAGGAAGGCGAACAGAACCCCGACAAAGCCCAGGTAACTCCACCCCCAGTAATTGTTGAAGACGATCGTCCACAGCCAGTTCTGGTTGAACACGTAGAAATAGGTCGCAATCACGGTCGCCACCGAGAGCAACAGCGAAATCGGCAACAGGTGCGCGCTGGCCCGGCCCTTGAACACCGCCAGGGCCAGCGCCATCAGGAACACCACCAGGTTGGACGCGCAGAAGATTGTCAGGTCGCGCCGCAGCTCGGCAAGCACCTCGTCATACTCCGTCTCGATAAACGTCTCGATCCGCGCCCGCGCGTCTTCCGTCGCGCGCAGCACTCCCTCGAAAAACGCGGTGACGTCCTCGCGCACGGCCGCCTGCCGGTCGCAATCGATCTTGCAGCCCGCGGTCAGGACATCCGCGACGAACTTGTCGAACCCCGCCTCCAGCCGCGCCTTCTGTTCCTCGATGGAGTCCGTGAACCGCTCCGCCAGCCCTGCCGCAAGCCCCTTCAGCCGCCCTGCCCGATCCTCGAGCTGATGCGCGGCGATCGTCTCCTGGAACCGGTCGGACACCTGGCTCACGGCAAAATCCTGCACCATCCGGTCGATCCTGTCCGGCGCGGTCACAAGCACGACCAGCGCCGCCCCGAAGATCACGACGCCCGCAAGGCTCAGAAGGATGTTCAAACTGCGAAACCAGGCCAATCTCTGTATCTTTGACTTTCGAAAATGGTGTCCTGCCCAAAAGCTACAGGATTGGCCTCGCAACGCAACGCTGGCCCCGCCCCCGCGGCCCGCCCACGATAACCCGTTGCGCAACCGCCCCGGTGACATCGCCACAAAGAAAAGGGCCGAAGCTTTCACCAAGACCTTTAACAGAAGTGTTGATGATCTCGACCATGTAAGTCTCGATCACATAAAGGGCGATCGTCCGCTTCGAGCCCAAAGCTGACCTGACAATGAAGCGCGTGCGCGGAACAAAGGGCTTTAGCCCGCCGCGCATCGCCGGGCCGTACCGACGGCACGGCGATTTGGCAAATGGAGTGCCACGCTCGTTGGTCGGATGTACGTCGCAGCCATAAAGGGGCAACTACCACCGTCGGTTCGCCGCACCACGGCCCGTCGATGCGCGGCTTCGCACCGTCGGGATCCAATGACCATTCTGTCCGCAAAGCCGACCTCCGGGACATGCCAATGCCCCCGCAGATTTCTACGGGGGCATTGGCATATTCTGAGCAGTATTGCACATGGGGTCGCGCTTGAGTCTTCAACACATCCGGTAAGAGGCCGAAGCTGTCACCCCGGCCCCTTTCAAATCAATCCCAAAACAGACTCACCCGGCCTTCGCCACCGCCCGCTTGGTCATCACCTTCGCGATATGCGCCCGGTAATCGCCCGAGCCATGCACGTCCGCGATCATGTCCGAACCATCCAGCGACAGCCCCTCAACGGCCCCGGCCGAGAAATCCGACCCCAGCGCCGCCTCGGCCTCCGACCAGCGGAACACGCCCCCGTTCGAGGCGCCGGTCACCGCCACACGCACCCCGTCCGCGTATTTGGCCACGAACACGCCCACCAGCGCAAAGCGCGACGCGGGCTGCTCGAACTTCATGTAGGCGGCCTTTTCCGGCACCGGGAACTTGATCTCGGTGATGATCTCGCCTTCCTCCAGCGCCGTCTCGAACATGCCGGTGAAGTAGTCATCCGCCGCGATCTCCCGCTTGTCGGTCACGATCACCGCGCCCGAGCCCAACGCCCCCGCCGGGTAACACGCCGACGGGTCGTTGTTGGCCAGCGAGCCGCCGATCGTCCCGCGGTTGCGCACCGCCGGGTCGCCCACGCTCGAGGCCAGCGCCGCCAGCGCCGGGTAATGCTCCTGCGCCGCCACATCCGCATGGATCGTGGCCGCGCCGATACAGACCCGCCCGTCATCGTCGACACAGATCCCCTTGATTTCGTCGATGCCGGTCAGGCTCACCAGCTTCGAGGGCATCGCCAGCCGCTGCTTGAGCGACGGGATCAGCGTCTGCCCCCCGCTCAGCGCCACCGCGTCCTCGTCCGCCATCGCCTTGACCGCATCGGCCAGTGTCTTCGGGCGTTCGAAATCGAATGCATACATGGGTTACGTCCTCCTTACCCTTGCATCGCCTGCCAGACCCGCGAGGGCGAGACCGGCATATCGATATGGGTGACATTGTGCCCGCCCGATTGCAGGGCGTCGATCACGGCGTTGACCACCGAGGGCGGCGAGCCGATGGCCCCCGCCTCGCCACAGCCCTTCACCCCCAGCGGGTTGTGCGTACAGGGCGTCTGGCAGGAATGGTCGACCGCATAGAACGGCACGTCATCGGCGCGCGGCATGGCGTAATCCATGTAGGAGCCGGTCAGCAACTGCCCGCTCTCGTCATAGACGCACTGCTCCAGAAGCGCCTGGCCGATGCCCTGGCCGATCCCGCCATGCACCTGCCCGTCGACGATCATCGGGTTGATGATATTGCCGAAATCATCCGCCGCCGCGAACCGCTCCACCGTGACCTTGCCGGTCTCGGGGTCCACCTCCACCTCGCAGGCATAGGCGCCCGAGGGGTAGGTGAAGTTCGCCGGATCATAGAACGCCGTCTCCTCCAGCCCCGGCTCGATCTCCTCCAGCGGGTAGTTATGCGGCACGTAGGCCGCCAGCGTCACGTCGCCCCAGGCCACCGACTTGTCGGTGCCGGCCACGCTGAACTGGCCGTCCTTGAACTCGATATCGGCCTCGCTGGCCTCCATCAGGTGCGCGGCGATCTTCTTGGCCTTGTTGATGATCTTCTCGGTCGCCCGCACCATGGCCGACCCACAGACCGCAAGGCTGCGCGACCCATACGTCCCCATCCCGAACGGGATCTTCGAGGTATCGCCATGCACGATGTCGATCATGCCGGGATCGATCCCCAGCATCTCGGCCACCACCTGCGGAAAGGCGGTCTCGTGCCCCTGCCCGTGGCTATGCGCACCGACCATCACGCTGATCGACCCGGTCGCATTCACCCTGACGGTCGCGGCATCATACAGCCCCGCCCGCGCCCCAAGCGCACCCACCAGGGCCGACGGCGCAATCCCGCAGGCCTCGATGTAGCAGTTCACGCCCAAGCCACGCAGCTTGCCGTTCTTCTCGCTCTCGGCCCGCCGCGCCGGGAAGCCCTTCACGTCGGCGATCTCTTCCAGCTTGTCCATCGTCGCCACGTAATCGCCGGTGTCGTATTCCACCGCAACCGGCGTGGCATAAGGAAACTCCGTGATGAAGTTCTGCCGCCGAAGCGCGATCGGGTCCACCTTCAACTCCCGCGCCGCCTTGTCGATGACGCGCTCCAGTTGATAGGTCGCCTCCGGCCGCCCGGCGCCCCGATAGGCATCGACCGGCACGGTATTGGTAAAGACCGCCTTCACGTTCACGTAGATATTCGGCGTCTTGTAGTTCCCCGCCATCAGCGTCCCGTGCAGGTAGGTCGGCACGCAGGGCGCAAAGGTCGACAGGTACGCCCCCATGTTGGCATAGGTCTCGGTCCGGATGGCGGTAAAGTTGTTATCCGCATCCAGCGCCAGCTCGATCTTCGTCACGTGATCCCGGCCTTGCGCGTCCGAAATGAACGCCTCCGACCGGCTCGACGTCCACTTCACCGGCCGGTTCATCGCCTTCGCGGCAAAGGTCACGAACGCCTCCTCCGCATAGTGATAGATCTTCGAGCCAAAGCCCCCGCCCACATCCGGCGCGATCACCGTCAGCTTGTGCTCGGGGATGCCCAGCACGAAGGCCCCCATCAGAAGGCGGATCACGTGCGGGTTCTGGCTGGTGGTATACAGCGTGTAATCGTCGCCCGCCCGGTTATAGGCGCCCACGGCCACGCGCGGCTCCATCGGGTTCGCGACCAGCCGCTGGTTCACCAGTTCCAGCGTGGTGACATGCGCGGCATTCTCGAACGCGGCATCCGTCGCCGCCTTGTTGTCCTCCACGAACCCCCAGTCGTAACACAGGTTCGAGGTCAGATCGTCATGCACCTTCGGCGCGCCGTCCGCCAGCGCCGCCTTCATGTCCATCACCGCCGGCAGGTCCTCGATATCGACCTCGATCGCCTCGGCCGCATCCCGTGCCTGCTCGCGCGTCTCGGCCACCACGGCGGCGATCGGGTCGCCCACATGCCGCACCTTGCCCTGCGCCAGCACCGGGTGCGCCGGCTCCTGCATCGGCTCACCGTGCTTGTCGGTCACCTGCCAGCCGCAGGGAATGCCGCCCACGCCTTCGAAATCCTTGCCGGTGAAGATGCGCAGCACGCCGGGCATCGCCTCGGCCGCCGCGGTATCCAGGCTGGTGATCTTCCCATGCGCCACGTCCGAACGCAGGAAATGCACATAGGCCTGCCCGGCCACGTTGATATCGTCGGTATACTTCCCGGTCCCTGACAGGAACCGTACGTCCTCGCGCCGCTTGGTCGCGTCGCCTATGCCGCCATCCTTGGGCATGATCTGTCCTCCCTGAATAACTGAAACCCGTCCATCCTCGTCACGAGGCGCGCCGCAAAGGCGCGACGAGCCCGCCCTACTCGGCGGCGATCTTCGACGTATCCTGGCCGGCCGCGGCCATGATCGCCTTGACGATGTTGTGATACCCGGTGCACCGGCAGATATTCCCCTGCAGGTACGAGCGGATCTCCTCCTCGCTCGGGTTGGGGCTCTTCTCCAGCAGCGCCGCCGCCGTCATCACCATCCCCGGCGTGCAGAAACCGCATTGCAGCCCGTGGTGATCCTGGAACGCCTGCTGCACCTTGTTCAGCGTGCCGTCCGCCGCGGCCATCCCCTCGATCGTGGTCACCTCCGCCCCCTCGCACTCGGCGGCGAAGATGGTGCAGGCCTTCACGTCCTTCCCATCCACATGCACCACGCAGGCGCCGCACTGGCTGGTATCACAGCCCACATGCGTGCCGGTCAGGTGCAGGCTCTCCCTCAGGAATTCGACAAGCAGCGTCCGGCCCTCGATCTCTCCGGTCGCTGGTTTGCCGTTCACGGTCATGCTGACCTGGGGCATCTGGCTCCTCCCAAAAATGTTTATGCAATCGACAGGTTGGAGTTAAACACGCGACCCCTCACTTGAGAAGAATGTTTTTTCGCGCACCCGCCCGTGGCGATCAAAGGCCGGTTCCGGTCATCATTCACCCAAAGGGTTGACTGAAGGGCCGCCACGGGTTATTCACCCATATGGTTGAACAAGAATCGCCCCAACGACTGACCGAGATCTTCAAGGCCGCCGGCGACCCCACCCGCCGGGCCATCCTGACGCTTCTGGCGCAGGAAGGCCCACTCCGGGTCACCGACATCGCCGGGCATTTCGACATGAGCCTCAATTCCGTCTCCAAGCACATCAAGGTGCTCGAGGCGGCCGGGCTTGCCACGCGCCGCACCGAATGGCGCGAGCACCTGATCGAAGTGCGGGTGGAGGAACTCGAACATGTCGACCGCTGGTTCCGCGACCTCCGTTCGATCTGGGCCCTCCGGCTGGAGGCGCTCGACAAGCTGCTCACTCAGGAGACCGACCAATGACTGCCACCGATACCGACCTTACCCTCACCGTCGAACGCGTGATCGACGCGCCCGCCGAAAAGCTCTTCGACGCCTGGCTCGACCCCGAGACGATGAAACGCTTCATCTGCCCGTTCGACACCACCGTGCCCTCCGCCTTCTCCGACGCCCACGAGGGCGGCCGCTTCGAGGTGATGATGCGCGTCAACGGCAAGGACCTGCCCCACACCGGCACCTACAAGGAAATCGACCGGCCCAACCGCCTCGTCTTCACCTGGGAAAGCCACGCCTCGCGCGACGACAGCGAGGTCACGCTCACCTTCACCCCCGGCACCGGCGGCACCCATGTCAAACTCACGCAGGTCCGCTTCCTCAGCGAGGACCAGCGCGAAGGTCACCGCAAGGGCTGGACATCCATTCTCGAGAAACTGGCGGCCGTAGCCTGACCCCGGCGCCGGGCGGTCCGCCGCCCGGCCCGCCTATCTGGCCCGCCTTACCCGGCCGGCTTGCGCTGCCGCGGCTGCGGCCGGGTCGGGATTTCCTTCAGCAATCCGCCCACCCCCATCGCCGCGATATCCGCGCTCGTCACCGCGATCCCGCAGGCCACCCGCGACAGCACCCAGTCCGCCCCGTGCAGCACCGGCGACCGCGCACTGTTCGGCAGCCCGATCACCGGCTTGCCCTTCAGATCGCCAAGAAACAACAGGTTCCCCGGATCGACCGGCATCCCGAACCGCTCCACCCGGCCCCCGGCCAGCCGCAGTGCGGCGGGCGCCGTATCCTCCGCATCCGACGTGGCCGACCCGGTCAGCACCAGCACGATCCCTCCCTTCGCCGCCGTCAAAGCCTCCGCCAGCGCATCCTCGTCATGCGCCACGCTCACCGTCTCGGCCAGCGCCATCCCCAGCCCGGCAAGACGCGCCTCGATCGCCTCGACACCCTTCTCCCCCGGCCCGCCCGGAATATCCGTCAAGATCAGCGTGGCATCCGCGAACGCCGGCACCGCCAGCCGGATCGCCCCGCGCGCCGCCTCCGCCGCCTCCGCCACGGCCCGCTCCGCCACGGCGTAAGAAATGATCTTCACCGTCGCCACCATCCCGCCCGCGTGGATCTGCCGATAGGGCGGCACCGTCGCCACCGTGATCATCGGGTCCACCGCATTCGCCGCGTTGATCCGCTCCGCCTCCAGCAACACCACCCCCGGCCCGTCCGCCACGAGGTTGACCCTGCCGGTAAAAGGCGCACTCAGATGCAACCCCTCTGCCCCGTCATGGATCGCCCCCGCCAGCATCTCCGCCGCGTCATTCTCCGACAAATCCCCCGGATCGGGCCGCGCCACCGTCACCTCGGCAATCCCGGCCTCCGCCAGCTTGCCAAGGTCCGCCGCCCCCAGCACATGCCCCTTCTTCAGCCGCCCGCCGGGCAGCTTCAGCGAATGGGCCAGCATCGCGCCCGCCGCCTCCGCCACGGGCACCGTGCCGAACTTCATCCGCCCTGCCTCAGCACCTGGGTCATCTGCGCCAGGATCGCCACCGCAATCTCCGCCGGCCCCGCCGCCCCGATATCGAGGCCGATCGGCCCGTGTATCCGCGCGATCTGCGCGTCGCTCAAGCCCCGCTCCTTCATCCGCTCCACCCGCTTGGCATGGGTCCGCGTCGACCCCAGCGCCCCGATATAGAACACGTCCGACCGCAGCGCCTCCTCCAGCGCCGGATCATCCAGCTTCGGGTCATGGGTCAGCAGCACCAGCGCCGTCCGCTGGTCGAGGCCAAAGGCCCGCACCCCCTCGTCCGGCCACTCGTGCAGCACGGTCTCGCCCGGAAACCGTTCGGCACTGGCGAAGCTCTCCCGCGGGTCGATCAGCAGCGGGTCATACCCGGCAATCCGCGCCATCGGCACCAGCGCCTGCGCGATATGCACGGCACCGACGATCAGCAGCCTCAGCGGCGGGTTGTGGATCGCCACGAAGGTCTCGCCATCTTCCTCGAACCCCGACCGGTCCATCCGGAACCGCTCTTCATAGCCGTCCTGCACCAGCCTCTGCTCGGCCTTCATGCCGGTCACATAGGCCACTGGCACCCGCCCGTCCCGCGCGATGGTCAGGTCTTCCAGCACCTGCTCCGGCATCACGCTGCCGATCGGCTCCACCAGCACCCGGATCGTCCCGCCACAGGCCAGCCCTACGGCAAACGCATCGCCATCGCTCACGCCGTATTCCAGCATCACCGGACGGCCCTCGTCGATGGCGTCGATGGCCTCCGCCACCACCGCCCCCTCGACACAGCCGCCCGAGACCGACCCCTCGATCTCGCCCGCCCCGGAAATCGCCAGCTGGCTGCCCACCCGGCGCGGGGCGCTGCCCCATGTCTCGACCACGGTCGCAAGCGCGGCGCCCTTGCCCTCTCTGTGCCAGGCCAGCGCGGTTTCGGGAATGGTGTCGAAGCGGTCCATGAGAGCCTCCTTCCAGCGGGGCCAATATGGAGACGCGGCCACCGGGGTACAATGAAAAACACCCGCCCCGTCCGGGACAGGCCCCTTGCCGGAGGCCCTGCAGCACAGCCATCGGCCGCCTCGCCGTGTTGGCCGTCTGGCCCTTCACGGACATCACCACGAAACGCCTACGCGGCATTTGACCGTCGGCAAGGAATGGCGGCGTCGTCCAGCAGTGCCGACCTTGCATCCGCAAACGGCAAAGGCCAAATTGAAACATGCCACAGGCTTCTCTAACGTCCTGTTCAAGAAGTTCGGAGGACGTGTTCTTGACGGGCGTTTGGCGACCAGAGCGTCGAAACAGAAGAATTGGAACCAAGGCGTCAGGGTTTTCCAAGTCCAACGACATGCGAATACCAGAAAGCTGGGTGGACAAGCACGGGAACTACACGCTCTACTTTGAACGGCTCGAGACGCCTCGTGTTGAGAATGTAACCTTCGGCGAATGCAAAATGAAGTTTCTGTACGAGACACCCCGCGAAGGGTTCTCTTATGGATGTTCACCCGCGGACGTTGTTAAATTGCTGACAGTTGTTTCAAGCCTTGTCCCAGCTTTTCCGGACATAGTCGCGTTTCGACAACCCACCAGAAAGCAACATCAGCAAAACCCGGTTTGGGGCCGTTTCCTGTATCGCGCAGAATTTGCCGAGCAGCACGGAACGGCAATTGTCGTAGAAGCTCAAGCGCTGGGATCGCCGCTAAAATGGTCAAAACGAATGGCTTTGGATGACCGCGCAGAGTATGAACGTCTCCTTCGCGACGGGCACGTCTTTGTCGAAACCAGGCGATACCAAGTGACAAAGCAGACCGAAGAAGCGGTGCGGAACACGATACTCTATCGTACTTTCCTGCACGAGCTTGGGCACCTGGCTGACTATCATCAAAAGGTTCTTGATCACCAAACGGCGCTCGACCTCGATCAGGATGTCGCGGACAGTCTCTATTTTTCCAGACCAGATTCAGAACGCGAAGCCTTTGCGCACAGGTTTGCAGAAGAACTCAGGGAAACGCTACTCGAACGCGGCGCGATACCGTTTGAACCTCGGCCTTCCGCATAAGCGGAGCCTTGATCCTGGGGCGCCTCGCCCCCGGCACGGCCGCCCCTTTCGGGACGGCCGCCCTTGGCGAGCGCCGCAGCCCTCACTCGGCCGCGACACGCGCTGTCCTGCCCAGGGGACGCTCCGGCAGGGCAAAGGCAACCGCAATGAACCCGAGCCCCAGAAGGATGCCCAGCACATCGCCGCGCAGCCCGATCAGCCCGTCATAGCCCGCATCCGGCACCGTCCCCAGCGTCAGCGTGGCGCCCTCCAGCAGGCCCCACGCCTTCCACGCCGGGTAGGTCACCATGTAGGCCGCAGCCCCCAGCAACCCGCCCGCCACGAAGAACAGCGCATCCCGCCGCCCCGTGGCCGCCGCCGCCACGCCGGTGCCCGGGCAATACCCCGCCGCGGCCCAGCCCGCGCCCAGCATCAGCCCGCCGATGAACACGCCGGTATAGACCGCCTTCACGTCCATGTGGCCCAACTCGACCAGCCCGGCCATCTGGCCTGCGAACATCAGGACAGAGCCCGTGCCGATGGCCAGCAGGATGGTCTTCATCAGGTGCAGATGCTTCAGCGACAGCATCTTCCCGATCCAGTTGGGGTTCGTCGCCCCGATCCGGTCAAGCACGGCGCCGAACGCCGCACCGATCACAATGGCAAGAATGATGGTACTCATGGCTCAGCCCTCCTTGCGGTACATCATCATGGAAACGGGAATCGCGGCCAGAAAGGCACCGGCGGCGAACACGTAGCCCGAGAGCGATGTCTGCATCATCCCCGACATCATGTGCCCCGAGGTGCACCCCCCGGCCAGCCTCGCCCCGTAAAGCACCACGAAGCCGCCGGCGAAGGCGACGGCATAGCGCGCCCACGGCGTGTCCCCGAAATTGGCTTTCCAGATCGCCGGCAACCGCCGCTCCTCACGCCCGACGCCCCCGCGCATCAGCGCTGAAAGGCCCGCGCCTACCATCATCGCCAGAACGAAGACGAAGCTGTAATTCAGCGGGTTGGCCGCGTTTCTGGCATACTTCCCGCCCGACTTCGCCAGGTAGGCATTGGTCGAGCCATAGCCCTCCTCCGTCTGCGTGATCAGGTCGGGGTTGGCGACATCCCCGATCATCGCGTCGAGAATGACGAACTGCGTCGACACCCCGATGGGCTTGACCAGCAGCACCGCCGCGAAAAAGACGAGCCCCAGCAGCAGCCCGCCAGTCTTCCAGTTGAGTGGCATGTTCCTGTCTCCATATACATTCATATTACTGAATATATATGGAACGAACCCGGCCGCATTGATCCACGTCAAACTGTCGCAGCCACGATGGCACGAAAAAAGCCGCGGCCGGTTTCCCGACCGCGACTCCAGGCTCTCCGGGGTGCGTGAGGCACACCCGGATGCCGGCTTTGCTTACCCGCCGTTCAGAAGCGGGGTGATGTTGCGCACGGCGGCGCGGCGGTTCTCGCGGATATCGCCCGCCTGCTGCACCTTCAGATCCGATTCACCGTAGCCCTGCACGATCATGTTCGCCGGGGGCACGTTGAAATACTCGGTCAGCGCCAGAGCCACCGATTCCGCCCGGCGGTCCGACAGCGCGAGGTTATAGGCGGCCCGGCCCACCGTGTCGGTGTGCCCTTCCACCAGGAACAGCTGCTGCGGATCTTCCTCGATCGCCTCGCGCATGGCATCGCCAAGCGCCTGCAACTCCTCGGCTTCCTCCGGCCGGATCACGGCCGAGTTGGTGTCGAAATTGATCGAGTCGAGCGAGATCACCGGCACCTGGCTGCGCACCACGTTGATGTTGCGCACCTGGTTCAGCGAATAGGCGCGGTCCACCCCGCCCTGCGCGGCCAGCGCGGTCCGCAGCTGGTCGGTCTGACCCGGGTCATAGTCGATCGTCTGCGCCTCGTTCTGCTGAAGGCGCGTCACGTCGACCTCGGTGTAATCGCGGGTGTCGTCGATCAGCACGATCTCCTGCCCGTCGGGCCGGATCAGCACGCGCTGCAGGATCGCACCGTTGCTCGACCGCACGGTCACGACACGGCTGCCATCCTCGTGGTCGATGATGGTGCGGGTCGAGCCGTCGCTGTAGGTCTCGGTCTCGACCGTGCTGCCCGGACGGCGCAGAAGCGCGTTGTCGTCGCGGATCACGCGGTACTGGCCGCCATCCTCGATCACGATCCGGTCACCGGTGTTCGAGACGACCTGCCCGCCGCCCTCGAAGGACTGGCCGACCATGTAGGCGCCAAGGACGCCCACGGCAGCGGCGCCCAGAACGGCGGCGAGATCATCGTCGTCGTCGTTGGCATCGGCCAGCGCCTTGGCCCGCGCGGCCTTCTCCATGTTGGCTTTGATCCGCTCCTGGTCCGAGAGATCCGTATCGAATTCCTCGCTCGACGACCGTGCCTGTTCCTCGGTCACGGTCTCCTGCGTGCGGTCCAGAAGCTCACCCACGCCGCTCAGCGCCGCGGCGCCGGTATCGGCGGCGGTCTGTGCGGCCTGCTGGGCCTGCTCTTCGGCACTCAGCTGTTCGACATCGTCACGCTCTGCCTTCTCCAGCGCCTCCTCGACGACCTCTTCGTCGACTTCGGCCGTGGCCTCGGCGGTCGCATCGGCATCGGCGCTGGCGTCGGCATCGGTCGTATCGCCGGCATCCGCATTCGCATCGGCCTCCGCATTGGCGTCTGCATCGACATCGGCATCGGCAGTTCCGGTTGCAGTGGCATCCGCCTCGGCATCGGCCTCGGCCTCGGCTTCGGCGTTCCCGTCAAGCCCAAGCGCGTTGCGAAGCTCGTCGGCGGCGGTGTCGCCCTCGGCCTGCTCCGTCGTTTCCTCGGCCTGATCGGCGGTGTCCTCGGCAGTCTCCTGCGCCTCTTCCGTGCTCTCCTGCACGTTTTCCTGCGCCTCTTCGACCGCCTCCTCGACGTTCTCCTGCGCCTGTTCAGCCGTGTCCTGCGCGTTCTCCGTCGCCTCTTCGGCCGTATCCTGCGCGTTCTCCGTGGCCTCTTCGGCCGTGTCCTGCGCGCTGTCCGTGGCCTCGTCCGCGGTCTCGGTCGCCTCGTCGACGATCTCCTCCGCGTTCTCCGTGGACTCCTCGGCGGTATCCGACGCCTGTTCGGCGACCTCGCCGGCATTGTCCAGTGCCTCGTCGGTCACCTCATCCGCATCGGCCTTGGTCTCGAGCTTCTCGCGCAGGTTCTCGGCCTCTTCGGCCGTGCCCTGCTCGGCGGCATTGTCCTGCGCCTGCTCGGTCTCGGCCTCCTCGACCGGTTCGTTCTGCGCTTCCTCTTCCTCGTCCTTCGTCTGACCAAGCGCCTCGCCAAGCGTTTCGGCGTTGGTATTGGCCTCGGTATTGGCCTCCGCCTCGCCTTCCAGTGTGATGCCGGTGGTGCTGTTCTCCGCGCTTTGAGCGATCGCGCCGTGCGGTGTCGCCAGCCCGATCACAACTGCGAGAGCCGTTGTCGATTTAAGCCAATTGCGTTTCATGTCTGCTCCTTCGGTCTTTTCTCGCAGCCACGGAAAGCCCGCGTCTGCTGGGGATAGTCGCATATGCACAAGAAACGCGCAGACAGGCGAAAAGGTTTCTGGGCCTCAGCGTATTTCGGACAGCAGGCGCAATTTCTCGCCCATGTCGTCGGGCTGCGAGATCACCCGCGCCAGTTCTTCCAGCGTCGCCACCGAATGCCCGGCCCGGAAACTGTCCACATGCGGCAGCATCGTCGCGATGCCCCGCGCCTTCGGCGCGAATTCGTCCCACCGCAGCAGCGGGTTCAGCCAGATCAGCCGCCGCGCCGACAGGTGCAGCCGCTCGATCTCGCGCCCCAGTATCTCGGGGTCGTCCCGGTCCAGCCCGTCGGTGATCAAGAGCACCACCGCCCCCTGCCCCGTCACCCGGCGCGACCAGTCGCGGTTGAACGCATGCAGGCACGCCCCGATCCGCGTGCCCCCCTCCCAGTCCTGCGCCTGTTTCCCCGCAGCCGAAAGCGCCGCATCCACGTCGCGCGTGGCCAGATGCCGGGTGATATTGGTCAACTGCGTGCCGAAGGTGAACGCATGGACCTTCGCCCAGCCCGCCCCCTTGTGATTGGCCACCGCGTGCAGGAAATGCAGCACCATCCGGCTGTACTGGCTCATCGACCCGGAAATATCGCACAGAACCACCAGGTTGGGCCACCGCGGCCGCGGCTTCTTCAGATGGATCCGCCGCATCTCGCCCCCCCGCCGCATCGCCGCCCGCAAGGTCTTGCGATGGTCGATCCTGTGGCCGGTATGGCTCGCCATCCCCCGGCGCGACGCAAAGGGCTTCACCGGCAGGATCAGCCGCGCCAGCATCCGCTTGGCCTGCGCGATCTCCTCGGTGCTCATCTGCTCGAAATCGAGCATCCTGAGCCGCTCCTCGGTGGACATGGTGAGCGAGGCATCGACCTCAATCTCCGTCTCTTCGCCCTCCTCGTCCTCCCGCTCCGGCGCCTCCCGCTCCACCCCGTCCAGCAACGCCTCCGCCGCCCGCTTCTGCGCGGCCTCCGCGACCTGCTCCTCCTGCACCCCGCGCAGCGCAGGCAGCATCATCGCCATCATGTGCTCCATGTAGCGCGGATCGCGCCAGTAGAGCCGGAAGATCTGCGCGTAAACCGCCCGATGCTCGGGGCGTGACGTGAAACAGGCCCGCAGCGTGTAGAAGAAGTCGTCGCGAGAGGTGAACCCCGCCGCCTCCACCGCCCTTATCGCATCGATCACCCGCCCCGGCCCGGCAGGCAGCCCCGCCTTGCGCAAGGCCAGCGCGAAATGCGTGATGTTATGCGACAGCCGCGGCGTCTCCGGCAGGTCGAGCGGCGCGATCTCAGGCAAGGGTTTCGTGGGGGCGCTGCCCCCACACCCCCGGGATACTTTTCCCAAGAAGAAGCCTCATGCCGGCTCCAGCCCCGCCTTCGCCTCGTCGAGGATGCGTTTCGCCTCCGACCCCTGAAGCCGCTGGATATCGTCCTGGTACTTCAATATCGCCCCCACCGTGTCGGCAATCACTTCCGGGCTGAGGTCGATCACGTCCAGCGCCAGCAGGCATTTCGCCCAGTCGATCGTCTCCGCCACGCCAGGCTTCTTGAACAAATCCTCGGTCCGCAGACGCTGCACGAAAGCCACCACCTCGCGGCTCAGCTTCTCGGCCGCCTCCGGCGCGCGGGCCTGCAGGATCTCGATCTCGCGCTCGAACGTTGGATAATCGACCCAATGATAAAGACACCGCCGCTTCAGCGCATCATGCACCTCCCGCGTCCGGTTCGAGGTCAGGATCACGATCGGCGGCTCGGGCGCCGCGATCGTCCCCAGCTCAGGGATCGTGACCTGGAAATCGCTCAGTGCCTCCAGCAGGAACGCCTCGAACGGCTCGTCCGTCCGGTCGAGCTCGTCGATCAGCAGCACCGGCGCGCCACCCGCCTGCGGCCGCATCGCCTGCAACAGCGGCCGCTCGATCAGGAATTCCTCGGTAAACAGCTCATCCGTCAGCCGCTCGCGATCCACCCCGCCCGCCGCCTCCGCCGCGCGGATGGCGATCATCTGCTCGGCGAAGTTCCATTCGTAAACCGCCGAGGACGCATCCAGCCCCTCGTAACACTGCAACCGGATCAGCCGCCGCCCCAGCCCCGCCGCAATCGCCTTGGCGATCTCGGTCTTGCCGACCCCGGCCTCGCCCTCCAGGAACAAGGGCCGCCCCAGCGTCAGCGACAGGAACACCACCGTCCCCAGCGCCCGGCCGCAGACATAGCCCTGCCCCGCCAGCATGGCCTGCACGTCGTCGATGGTGGAAATGGCCGTCATGTAACCCTCCGCACTGGTCCCTCTACCTGCCCCGCCGCCCCCTGTCCGTCAAGAGACAGCGCCGCCGCAGGATCGCCGCCGATGCGCCCGGAACCCTCTTGGATTCTCCAAATTTTCGCCCAACTTCCTGCCTAGACAAGCGTACAACAAAGCCGCGGAATAGCGGCCGCGCGCTTTACGTGTCGAAGGACCGAGCAGGATGCAGGACAGGACCAACCCGACCGAAACCGATCTCAGCGGCCTGGCATGGGCCGACTGGTCCGAGCGGATGCACGACATCGCCGGCGATGACGGCTTCGCCGAGCGGCTGGGCCCCCGCCACACCGCCGTCTTCATCGAGAAGAAACCCGTTCTGCTGGTCAGCTTCGAAAGCTACGACGCCATCCGCGAGCGCTCCGACGCCGCCCACCCGATCGGCTGGGAAATGACGAACGCACTGGGCTGGTCGCAGCTCACCCTCGTCTCCGACGGCGACACCTGGTTCCGCGACCGGCAGGTCATCGGCTTCTTCGACCGCCTGATCGACGACGGCTTCTTCGAGGAATTCGAACAGGTGCTGTTCTACGGCGCGGGCCCCGCCGGCTATGCCGCCGCCGCCTACTCGGTCGCCGCCCCCGGCGCCAAGGTGCTGGCCCTGCAACCGCAGGCCACGCTCGACCCCCGCGTCACCGACTGGGACGACCGCTTCCGCCACATGCGCCGCACCGATTTCACCTCGCGCTTCGGCTATGCGCCCGACATGCTCGACGCCGCCGCGCAGGCCTTCATCGTCTACGACCAGGAGAACGAGCTCGACGCCATGCATGCCGCGCTCTTCACCCGGCCCAACGTCACCAAGATCCGCGTCCGCTTCCTCGACCTGAACCTCGAAACCTCTCTGTTGCGGATGAAGGTGCTCTACCGGATGCTGGCGCAGATGAGCGCCGACAAGCTGACGCTGACGGCCACCGCCCGGCTGCTGCGCGCCCGGCACAAGGACGCGCCCTACCAGTTCACCCTGCTCCGCCACCTCCAGGCGCAGGAACGGCACCGCCTCGTCATCCACCTCTGCAACGACGTGCTGCGCCGGCGCAACGGCCGGCCCTTCCGCAAGGCCCTCAACCACGCCGAGGCCACGCTGGGCCTCCGGCAGAACCCGCCCGCGGAAAACCAGGCCGGAATCACGCCGAACGCCGTGACCGACACCGTGGCCGGTACCGGGCCAGACACCGAGGCAGACACCACGATCGACACCGCAACCGACATCGGCCCCGACACCGCCGCCACCGGCTGACACACCCTCTGGCCCTGCCCTCCGCCTTTGTGTAAAGCCTCGGCCATGACCGATACGCTCACCCTCGCCCGCCCCGACGACTGGCACCTGCACCTGCGCGACGGCGCGATGCTCTCCGCCGTCTGCCCCGAAAGCGCCCGCCACTTCGCCCGCGCGATCATCATGCCGAACCTCGTGCCCCCCGTCGTCACCGGCGCCCAGGCCGCCGCCTACCGCGAGCGCATCCTCGCCGCCCGGCCCGAAGGCAGCCCCTTCACGCCGCTCATGACCCTCTACCTCACCGAAGAGACCGACCCGGCTGACGTGGTGCAGGCCCATGCCGAGGGCATCGTCACGGCGGTCAAACTCTACCCGGCCGGCGCCACCACCAACTCCGCCTCGGGCGTGCGCGATTTCGACCGCGTCCGCCCCGTGCTCGAGGCGATGGCCGAGGCCGGCATCCCGCTTTGCGTGCATGGCGAAGTGACCGACCCGGAGATCGACATCTTCGACCGCGAGGCCGTCTTCATCGACCGCGTGCTCGACCCGATCCGCCGCGCCACGCCGGGCCTCAAGGTGGTGATGGAACACATCACCACCTCCAACGGCGTCGATTACGTGCGCGCCAACGACACCGACCTCGGCGCCACGATCACCACCCATCACCTGATCATCAACCGCAACCACCTCCTCGTGGGCGGCATCCGGCCGCATTACTACTGCCTGCCCGTCGCCAAGCGCGAGGAACACCGCCTCGCCCTCCGCTCCGCGGCCACCTCGGGCGATCCGCGCTTCTTCCTCGGCACCGACAGCGCCCCGCATGTGGACGCGGCCAAGGAAACCGGCTGCGGCTGCGCGGGCTGCTTCACGGCGACCAACACCATGGCCCTCCTTGCCCACGTGTTCGAGGAGGAAGGCGCGCTCGACAGGCTCGAGGCCTTCACCTCCCGCAACGGCCCCGGCTTCTACGGCCTGCCGGTGAACGACGCCACGCTCACCCTCACGAAGGGCGACAGCCCCACGGCCTTCCCGGCCAAGATCGACACCGGCGACGGGCCGGTGACCGTCTTCGACCCGGGCTTCGACGTGTTCTGGCAGGTGGCGGACGGCCCGGCCGGCTGACCTGCCGGTCACCCCCGGCGCAGGCCCCGGCCTTTCGGCCTTCCCGACCTTTACCCTACGTAAGGCAGTTAACTTTCGCCTTCCCAGACCGTTTCGATCTGGTTAACCTGCCCCTGTTTGCAGGACGTACCTATTGCTTTTAAAGGCATTTTATTAAAGGCGTTCCATCTACCCCTCGTTGGAGCGGTCCTGCTGACGCGTGTGAAATTTTGACACAGGAAACGCAGGACCACGACCACGATTAACGGATTCTCTTACAGCACCAACAACACCACCGAAGACGTGACCGGCGTTCAGCCCTCCGTCGACGTGGTGGTCACCGCCGACAGCGGGGCCACGTTCAGCTATACCATCGACAACATCCCGCCGGACGGCCTCCCCGAGGTGCTGGTGGACGAGGACAGCTACGGCATCACCATCGACGGCGTGTCCGTGCCCGAAACCGCCAGCGTCGAGTTCGGCGTGGTGAATTTCGGCGCCGGCAATTCCGCCGTGATCATGATCGTGACCGTCGAAGGCCCTGTCGAGGACACCCATTACGTCATCCAGATCTCCGGCGATCCGCTGCCCGCGATCAACACGGTGGCCGATTTCAACGCCCTCAACGCCTCGATCACCAGCGTCGGCGCGGCCGGCGCGCCCTTCGGTGAAGGCGACGACATCGCCTGGGAATCCCTGCCCGGCGCCACCTCGGTCGAGGACGACATGATCGACGGCGACGACACCGCCGAGCTGCTCAATGGCGGCATTGGCGATGACACCATCAACGGCAATGGCGGCGACGACACGATCAACGGCGATGCCGGCAACGATCAGCTCGACGGCGGCGCCGACAATGACAGGATCTTCGGCAACGACGGCAATGACGAGATCTTCGGCGGGCTCGGCAACGACACCATCAACCCCGGCGACAACCTCGGCGGCGCGACCGGCTTCGACGGCATCGACGCGGGCCCCGGCGACGACACGATCGACTTCTCCGACGCCAGCATGGGCTTTTTCACCCTCTCCCATAACAGCCTGACCGGCCCGATCGTCGTGAACATAGACGGCGAACTCAACACCGGCAGCATCAGCGCGGGCGCCGAAGGCACCGACACGCTCGTCAACGTCGTCAACCCGCTCAACGCCGGCTGGACCACCGGCGGGCTCGACCTGCGCGGCACCGCCGGCAACGACGTCTTCAACCTCAACATCGGCGCCGAACAGTGGATGACGCTGCGCCCCGGCGCGGGCAGTGACGTCATCACCGTCAGCGGCGACGGCCAGCTTCGGGTCGATTTCCGCGGCGGCGGCGCCATCAACGCCGATCTCGCCGCCGGTACGGTGATGCAGGACGGCGACACCGACACCATCGTCGGCAACATCTGGGAACTGCGCGGCACCGAGTTCGCCGACACGGTGATGGGCAGCGCGGCCGACGAATCCTTCATCAGCGAAGGCGGTGACGACACGATCGACGGCGGCGCCGGCTTCGACCGGGTCCGCTACGACCGCTCCGGCGTCGAGGCCGGGCTCGAGGTCGACCTGCTCACCGGCACCGCCACCGGCACCTGGAACGGCAATCCCTTCAGCCAGACCCTCGCCAATATCGAGGAGGTGCGCGGCTCCGCCGAGGGCGACTACATCCGCGGCGACGCCAGCGCCAACATCCTGCGCGGCAATGACGGCGACGACGACCTGCGCGGCTGGGACGGGGTCGACACCATCGATGGCGGCGCCGGCGACGATCTCCTCAAGGGCGGCGCCGGGGGCGACCTGCTCAACGGCGGCGACGGCGACGACCTGCTGCGCGGCCAGAACGGCAGCGACATCATGAACGGCGGGGCCGACAACGACACACTGCTCGGCAACAACGGCGAAGACACCATGAACGGCGACGCCGGCAACGACAGCATCAAGGGCGGCTTCAACTGGGATACGATCGACGGCGGCGCCGGCGACGACACCATGCTGGGCCAGAACGGCAACGACACCGTATCCGGTGGCGAGGGCAACGACAGCGTGCTCGGCAACAACGGCGACGATTTCCTCTACGGCAATTTCGGCGAGGATTTCATCGACGGCAGCAACGGCAACGACTACATGGATGGCGGTCTCGGCAACGACACCCTGCTCGCCGGCCCGGGCCGCGATACGCTCGTCGGCGGCGAGGGCGACGACGAACTCACCGGCGAGAACGGGCCCGACGTCTTCCTCTTCAACCCCGATTTCGGCACCGGCAACGACACCATCACCGATTTCGAGAACGGTTTCGACACGATCGAAATCCGCGGCAGCACCGAGTTCGGCGACCTGACCATCGAACAGGTGGGCGGCGACACGGTGGTCTCGTGGGATGGCGGCTCGGTCACGCTGCTGGGCGAAACCGGGGTGATCGACGAGAACGATTTCACCTTCGGCTGATCGCGGCCCCGCCGCTCCGAAATCATCGCAAAGGCGCGCCCCGGCGCGCCTTTGTGCCGTCTGTGCCGGGTCCTCCCGCTTGATCTCGGCCCGCACTGGCGCTAACCCACCTCAACCCCGGCCCAAGCGAGACACCCGATGATCCCCAGCACCTACCCCCCGAAAGACGAAATCGCCCGCCTCACCGCGCGGATGCTGCTCGAGATCGAGGCGGTGCATTTCAACGCCGACGAGCCTTTCACCCTCGCCTCGGGCCTGCCCTCGCCCACCTATATCGACTGCCGCAAGCTCATCTCCTATCCGCGCATCCGGTCGACCCTGATGGATTTCCTCACCGTCACCGTGCTGCGCGACGCCGGGTTCGAGGCCTTCGACAACATCGCCGGGGGCGAAACCGCGGGCATCCCCTTCGCCGCGCTGGTGGCCGAACGCATGGCCCTGCCCATGACCTACGTGCGCAAGAAGCCCAAGGGCTACGGCCGCAACGCGCGAATCGAGGGCGCCATGTCCGAGGGCCAGCGCGTCCTCCTCGTCGAGGACCTCACCACCGACGGCGGATCGAAGCTTTCCTTCGTCGACGCCATCCGCGACACTGGCGCCACCTGCGCCCACACGGCCGTCATCTTCTACTACGGCATCTTCCCCGAAACGGTGAAAACCTTGGGCGATCACGGGGTTAGCCTGCACTACCTCTGCACCTGGTGGGACGTGCTCGCCGAGGCCCGCGAACAGGGCAGCTTTTCCAAGGACACGCTCGACGGGGTCGAGCACTTCCTCAACGACCCCCGCGCCTGGCAGGAAGCGCGAAAATAAACGCCTTGACCCGGCCGGGGACTCACCCAAGCGCTTGGCCCCCAAAGGCAATTTCCGCCCCGGCGTGGCCAAATGGCAACGCCCGCCCACCCCAACATCTTGACAGACAACCTCGCCCCACCACAAGATGAGGTTGGAAATCGTTATCCACACGCTTTTCCACAAAAACATACAAGTTGCGCGGCCGCAGGTAACGTTTGTATGACACCACCCTACAGGTACATGGGGGACATGATGAGCAATGTCGCAAGCTTCAACGCCACCGGCGCTGAAGCCACGGGAACCGAGTCTCTACCGAACTCGATCGAGGCCGAGCAACAGCTTCTGGGCGCGATCCTGACCAATAACGACGTCTACGACCGGGTCGCCAACATCATCGGGCCGCAGCATTTCCACGAGCCAGTGCACGCCCGCATCTACGAGGTCGCGGCCGCCCGCATCGCCAAGGGCAACCTCGCCTCGCCGGTCACGCTCAAGACCTTCCTCGAAGACGACGAGGGTCTCGCCGAACTCGGCGGGCCCGCCTATCTCGTCCGCCTCGCCGGCGCCGCCATCTCCTCCTTCGCGGCCCGCGACTACGCCCAGATGATCTACGACATGGCGATCCGGCGCGAGCTGATCGAGCTCGGCCACGACATCGCCGGCCGCGCCGCCAAGGCCGACGTCCAGGTCGAACCCCGCGACCAGATCGTCGAGGCAGAACAGAAACTCTACGCGCTGTCCGAACAGGGCCAGGCCGAACGCGGCTTCCAGAGCTTCCTCAGCGCCGTCAAGGATGCCGTCAGCGTCGCCAACGCCGCCTACCAGCGCGAGGGCGGCCTCGCCGGCATCTCCACCGGCCTCATCGACATGGACCGCAAGTTGGGCGGCCTGCACAAGTCCGACCTGCTGATCCTCGCCGGCCGCCCCTCGATGGGGAAAACCTCGCTCGCCACCAACATCGCCTTCAACATCGCCAAGGCCTTCCGCCGCGGCACCCGCCCCGACGGCTCCGAAGGTGCGGTCGAGGGCGGCGTCGTGGGCTTCTACTCGCTCGAGATGAGCGCCGAACAGCTCGCCGCCCGCGTCCTCTCCGAAGCCTCCGAAATCCCCTCCGAGCAGATCCGCAAGGGCGACATGACCGAGGGCGAGTTCCGCAAGTTCGTCGATGCCGCCAAGACGCTGGAAACCTGCCCGCTCTATATCGACGACACGCCCGCCCTGCCCATCTCGCAGCTTGCCGCCCGCGCCCGCCGCCTCAAGCGCACCCACGGGCTCGACGTGCTGATCATCGACTACCTCCAGCTCGTCCGCCCCTCCTCGGCCAAGGACAGCCGCGTCAACGAGGTCTCCGAGATCACCCAGGGTCTCAAGGCCATCGCCAAGGAGCTCGACATCCCCGTCATCGCCCTCTCGCAGCTCTCCCGCCAGGTCGAAAGCCGCGACGACAAGCGCCCCCAGCTCTCCGACCTCCGCGAATCCGGCTCGATCGAACAGGACGCCGACGTGGTGATGTTCGTCTTCCGCGAGGAATACTACGTCGAACGGGAAAAACCCTCCGAGGACCGGCTCGAGGAAATGGCCGCCTGGCAGGAACGCATGGAACGCCTCCATGGCAAGGCCGAGGTCATCATCGGCAAACAGCGCCACGGCCCCATCGGCACGGTCGAGCTCTCCTTCGAGGGCCAGTTCACCCGCTTCGGCAACCTCGTGAAGCCCTGGCAACAGGGCGGCGAGCAGGAGTTCTGAGGCAGCGCCAGAGTGCAGGGCGGCGCCGGGCTTTCACGCCTTGCCGCCCGGCGGCTCGGACGGATCGTCCGCCGCGGCAGCCACAAGAAACCCCCGGTAATGCACCAGCGGCGCCTGCGTCAGCGGCACCAACAGCGCCACATCGAAATGAAACCGGCCCTCCGCCGCGAACTCGCGCGCCACGGACCCCGGCAGCCCCCATTTCGGCAGCCCGACCGGCCCGACGCGCCCGCCGGTCACCGGGTAGTGCAACGCGCCATCTCGCACCTCCAGTCCGATCGCGAAGCTGAACGGCCCGAACCGCTCGCAAAGCCCACCCGCGTCCCGGGATAGATGCGACCGGAACGCGCTCCGGCCGAACCGTCGAACCCATGTCTCGCCGCGCAGCGTGACCGTCTTGGTCACCTCGACCGGCACATCCGCCGCCTCCGGCGGAAACCGGAAGACCGCGCAAAGCAGCCGCGACCAGACGCCTTTGCCACGACGCACCTCGCACCGCCCCTCCCATCGCGACACGCCGAGCGTCAGATGGGTCGCCCGGATTTCCTCGGGCAGCGCCGCGAAGTCATCACCCAGCACACTCGCGAACAGGAAGGAGACCGGGGCCACATCGCGCTCCGTCACCACGCGAAGGTCCGCCATCGCCGCCTCCGCCTCCGCCAGCGTGACCACCTCGAGCGCCGGGCCCGCCCCCACCGGCAATGCAGCCCGGCGCAAAAGGGCGCGGGCCGCCACCGCCGGGACGAACGGCCCATCGCCATCCTCGGCCAGAAGGCGCCAGCTCCGGGTCTCCTGCCGCGTGGTCACCGACACCGACATCCCGCCCCGGCCGCTCCCGAACGGCGCCAGACCATCGGCCGCCAGTTTGAACAGGCGCACGACGAAGGGCGTCACCGGAACCGGCACCACCCGGCGCAGGCCGGCGAATAACGCAAGCCCGTACCGCATCACGCCAAGCTCCAGCCCCGCCCGGAACCGCACCGTCGCCGCGCCGAAATGCGCCGGAAACAGCCGCTGGTCCGGCACCCCGATCTGCCAGCCCTGCCGCACCAGCCCGCCCGGAAGCCTGTACTGCGCCGGCCCCGACCAGCCACGGGCCCATTCCCACCTGTTGCCCCGCCAGACCGGCATCGGCCGCCCCGCCTGCGACAGGATCGACCGCAGCACCGAAATCCCCCGCGGCGCGCGGTTGCCGGGCAGGATCGCCGTGTCGATCACCACGGGGCGCTCGCCCCCCGCCAGCGCCCGCACGGCGGCAGAGGACAGCGCCGGCACCGACGACAGACCGGACAGCACGCAAACCCCGGCCGCCCTCGCCTCGGCATCCAGCGCCTTTATACCGGCACAGAATTCGGCATCGTCAGACAGATCGAGGCAATGCACCCCCGCCGCCACCGCCGCCCGGGCCAGCCGATACGGCGCCTCTCCATACGCGTGAAACGGCCCGGCGGCATCAATGACGACATCATGCCCCTCCAGCGCATACCGTCCCTCCGCCCGGTCGAACCGAACCGCCCGACACCCCAGCTCCCGCGCACAGGCCCGGGCCTTGTCCAGCCGCCGTCCGGCGACACACACGTCATGCCCGTCCGCCACAAGCAGCCGCGCCAGCCGCGCGCCGAACACGCCGTATCCGCCGACCAGCAGGATCTTCACCGCAGCAGACGCTTCTGAAACTCGGGATCGGGCAACGCGCACATATCCCCCCGCCCGAACAGCGCGTACCGGTTCCGGGCCAGCCGCCGGTACCCCCAGTCGCGCAGTGGCTGCGGCAGGATCAGCAGGACCGTCGCCAACCGGCCCCACCCCCCGAACCGCCTTGCGGCATGAATGACCGCCTCGAAATCCCGGTGCGCTACGCCCTCGTCGATGAACAGCCACGTGGTCGGATCGACCGGCTCGAGCCCGTAATGCCGCAACAGCGCCGCCCCCAGCGGCGACTGGATCGGGCAGATCCGCACCGACCGGCTCCGGTCCAGCCGGTGGATCATCCGCGCGCCCCAGCTACAGACGGCACATTCCGCATCCATCACGGCCAGCGGCGCCCCGTCGTCGAACACCGGAACCTCCGGGTCATCACGAAAGGAGAACGGTGTCGGCCCAATCCGGTCCCGCCGCGCATCCATCTCCAGCCTCCCCGCTCCGGAAACCCACCATGTCGCAGAGATGCGGGAAATCGCGCCCGTTTGCAACGATACCCGCCACAACCCGCTGCGCGGCTGACAGCCCGAACCTTTCCGCTTGACCCCTCCGCCCAGACTGTCAAAACCCCTGCCATGGGTACCGGAAAGCTGACAATCGATCTCGGTGCGATCCGCACCAACTGGCGCAACCTCGCGGCAATGAACTCGGGCGAAACCGCCGCCGTGGTCAAGGCCGACGGCTACGGCCTCGGCGCGGGCAAGGTGGCCCGCGCCCTGCAGAAGGAAGGCGCCCGCACCTTCTTCGTCGCCATGGCCGAGGAAGGCGCCGCACTCCGCCAGGAACTGGGGCCCGACCCCGTCATCAACGTCTTCTCCGGCCACATGCCGGGCGATGCCGACATGATCCACGACACCCACCTCGTGCCGATGATCAACTCCATCGACCAGCTCATCCGCCATGTCGAGGCGCTGCCGAACCACCCGTTCGGCATCCAGCTCGATTCGGGCATGAACCGCCTTGGGATGGAGCCCGCCGAATGGGGCGCCGTGGCCCAGGTGGCGCTGGAACAGCGGCCCACGCTGCTGATGAGCCACCTCGCCTGCGCCGACGAGCCCGACCACCCGATGAACGCCCAGCAGCTCAAGACCTTCTTCGAGCTCACCGACGGGCTCGGCGTGCCCAGGTCGCTGGCCAATACCGGCGGCGTGCTGCTCGGCCCCGACTACCATTTCGAAATGACCCGCCCCGGCATCGGCGCCTATGGCGGCCTGCCCTATATCGACGCGGCGCCCGTGGTCACGCTCGACCTCCCCGTGATCCAGTGCCGCACGCTGGAACCCGGCGAAACCGTGGGCTACGCCAACAGCTTCACCGCCACCCGCGAAACCCGCATCGCCACCGTCTCGGCGGGCTATGCCGACGGCATCCTGCGCGCGCTGGGGCCCAAGACCCACCTCTATGCCGGCGACACGCCCTGCCCGATCGCCGGCCGCATCTCGATGGACCTGATCGGCGTCGACATCACCGACCTGCCCTCCGGCGCCGACCCGGCCACGCTCGAACTCATGGGCCGGCACCAGTCGATCGACACGCTGGCCGACAATGCCGACACCATCGCCTACGAGATCCTCACGGCGCTCGGCCCGCGCTATTCCCTGCGCTATATCGGCGGATGAGCTGGATCACCGCCTTCCTGGCCGCCATCGGCCGCGCGGTGATGGGGGGGCTCGCGTTCATCGGACGGCTGGCAATCTATGGCGGCCAGACGCTCTCCCATGTCGTCCGCCCGCCGATCTACCTCAAGGAAATCCTGCAAAGCCTCCTGAACATCGGCTATTTCAGCCTCCCCGTCGTCGGCCTCACCGCCATCTTCACCGGCGGCGCGCTGGCCCTGCAGATCTACTCCGGCGGCTCCCGCTTCAACGCCGAGGCGGTCGTCCCCCAGATCGTCGCCATCGGCATGGTCCGAGAACTCGGCCCCGTGCTCGTGGGCCTGATGGTCGCGGCCCGCGTCACCTCCTCCATCGCCGCCGAGATCGCCACCATGAAGGTGACCGAGCAAATCGACGCGCTCGTCACCCTCTCCACCCACCCGATGAAATACCTCACCGTGCCCCGTGTGCTCGCCGGGCTCATCATGGTGCCGCTGCTGGTGGGCGTGGGCGATATCATCGGCATCCTCGGCGGCTATGTGGTGGGGGTCAGAAGCCTCGGCTTCAACGCCGCCGCATACCTCCAGAACACCTTCGACTTCATCGAGGCGCGCGACGTCATCTCCTCCCTCGTCAAGGGCGCGGCCTTCGGCTTCATCGCCACGCTTCTGGGCTGCTATTACGGCATGAACACCGGCCGCGGCGCCCAGGGCGTGGGCCGCGCCACCAAGTCCGCCGTGGAAGCCGCCGCCGTCCTGATCCTCGCCGCCAACTTCCTCCTCACCAGCCTCTTCTTCTCGCTATGATCGAGCTTCGCGACATCCACAAATCCTTCGGATCCAACCACGTCCTGCGCGGGGTGAACCTGACCATCCCCTCGGGCACCTCCATGGTGATCATCGGCGGCTCGGGCACCGGCAAGTCGATCGCGCTGAAATGTATCCTCGGCCTCGTCCGCCCCGACAGCGGCCTCATCACCCTCGACGGCAAGGACGTCACCAAGGGCGACCGCGACGCCTTCCTCGCCCGGTTCGGCATGCTCTTCCAGGGCGGCGCGCTCTTCGATTCGCTCCCCGTCTGGCAGAACGTCGCCTTCCGCCTCCTGCGCGGCTCGCTCAAGCGGCCGAAACACGAGGCCCGCGAAATCGCCATCGAGAAGCTCCGCCGCGTCGGCCTCAAGCCCGAACAGGCCGACCTCTTCCCGGCCGAGCTCTCGGGCGGCATGCAGAAACGCGTCGGCCTCGCCCGCGCCATCGCGGCGGAACCGGAAATCATCTTCTTCGACGAACCCACCACCGGACTCGACCCGATCATGGCCGGCGTCATCAACGACCTCATCCGCGAGATCGTCACCGAGATGGGCGCCACCGCCATGACCATCACCCACGACATGACCTCCGTCCGCGCCATCGCCGACAACGTCGCCATGCTCCATGACGGCGTGATCCAGTGGACGGGGCCGGTGTCGGAGATGGACGCGTCCGGCGACCCCTACCTCGCCCAGTTCATCACCGGCAGCCCCGAAGGCCCGATCGAGCGGTACGGTGACGTAGGGCGGGTGCCAACCCACCGTTCCGACCTCGGACCTAACAACGGATGACTATGGCACACGCCCGGCGGCCTTCGGCCTCGATTCCGGGCGTGTCCCACCCCGCCACCACGGATTCACCCGTCCCGGTCCTCGAGCCGGGACCTCGCGCCACAAAAAACCACACCCCAACCCTACCCCCCAACCCCTTACCCAAATCCCACCCCCACCGCGCCCCCCGTTAACCCCGCCCTCCACCGCGAAAAACACCGACGCAATACCGACGTTTTACCGACGCGATACCGACCCGCCCTTTCCCCGCAAACCAACGCCGTTAACCCCGATTCGCCCCCACCCCGCGCACACCGGGCTTGCCGCCCCCGTCCGCACCGTTTACCTCTGCCTAACCTTTCGCAAAGACCCGGCCCATGCTCCGCTACGCCAACCTCGCCCTCCTCGTCCTCTTCCCCGTCTCGTGGTTCGCGCCCATGATGCGCGCCGGCATGCTGCCCCTCTTCGGCCTGTCGGAAATCTCCGTCATCTCCGGGCTCCAGTCCCTCTGGCAATCCGACGTCATCCTCGCCCTGATCGTCACGATCTTCGCCCTCTTCGCCCCCTACCTCAAAACCCTCGGCCTCGCGCTCGTCCACTTCCACCTGCTCGACCGCGCCGTGCTCCCGGCCCTGCATATACTGGGCAAACTCGCCATGGCCGACATCTTCCTCATCGCCCTCTACATCACTATCGCCAAGGGCATCGGCATCGGCCGGATCGAGACCGCCTGGGGCCTCTACCTCTTCACCGCCTGCATCCTGGCCTCCCTCGCCCTCTCGATCCTGACGGCACGCGACCCGCTTGCCTCCGAGCCGAACAGCAGGCACTAACACCCCCATGGCCAAGCAAGCCTCCTTCACCTGCACCGCCTGCGGCGCCGTCCACACCAAGTGGTCCGGGCGCTGCGACGCCTGCGGCGAATGGAACACCATCATCGAGGAAGCCCCCCTCTCCGCCGGCCCCGGCAAGAAGGCCCTCGGCACCAAACGCGGCGCCGCCATCGCCCTCACCGACCTCGCGGCACAGGAGACGCCACCCCCCCGCTCCAGCTCCGGCATCGCCGAGCTCGACCGCACCCTGGGCGGCGGTCTCGTGCCCGCCTCGGCCACGCTGGTGGGCGGCGATCCGGGCATCGGCAAATCCACCCTGCTCCTGCAAGCCGCCGCCCGTTTCGCCGGCAACGGCCTGAAAACCCTCTACATTTCCGGCGAGGAGGCCACCGCCCAGATCCGCCTCCGCGCCGCCCGCCTCGGCCTCTCCGACGCCCCGGTCAAGCTCGCCACCGCGACCTCCCTGCGCGACATCCTCACCACGCTGGACGCGGAATCCCCCGGCCTCGTCATCATCGACTCGATCCAGACCATGTGGGTCGACACCGTCGACAGCGCCCCCGGTTCGGTCGCCCAGGTCCGCGCCGCCGCGCATGAGCTCACCACCTTCGCCAAGCGCAAGGGCTGCTCGGTCATCCTCGTCGGCCACGTCACCAAGGAGGGCCAGATCGCCGGCCCCCGCGTGGTCGAACACATGGTCGACACCGTCCTCTATTTCGAAGGCGAGCGCGGCCACCAGTTCCGCATCCTCCGCTCGGTCAAGAACCGCTTCGGCCCGGCCGACGAGATCGGCGTCTTCGAGATGACCGGCAGCGGGCTGCAGGAGGTCGCCAACCCCTCCGAGTTGTTCCTGTCGGGCCGCGGCACCCCCTCGCCCGGCTCCGTCGTCTTCGCCGGCATCGAGGGCACAAGGCCCCTGCTGGTCGAGCTTCAAGCCCTCGTCGCCCCCACAACCACGGCCCAGCCCCGCCGCGCCGTGGTCGGCTGGGACAGCGCCCGCCTCGCCATGATCCTCGCCGTGCTCGAGGCCCGCTGCGGCATCCCCTTCGCCGGGCTCGACGTCTACCTCAACGTCGCCGGCGGCATAAAGATCTCCGAACCCGCCGCCGACCTCGCCGTCGCCTCGGCCCTGCTCAGCGCCCGCGAAGACATCGCGCTCCCCCCCGAAGCCGCGGTTTTCGGGGAAATATCCCTCTCCGGCGCCCTCCGTCCGGTCTCCCAGACCGAAAACAGGTTGAAAGAGGCGCAAAAACTTGGTTTCACATCCGCGATTGTCCCGTCCGGCGGAAAGCCGGGCGGATCGGGTGGCATGCGCCTTGACGAATACGGCGATCTGACCGCCTTCGTCGGCGACATATTCGGCGCGGGTTGAGCGCGGCAAAGGGACAGGAAGAACACATGGAAGGCTTCACCATCATCGACGGCGTCGTGGCGCTCGTCATCGTGCTGTCGGCGCTTCTGGCCTATTCCCGCGGCCTCGTCCGCGAGGCGCTGGCCATCGCCGGCTGGGTCGCGGCCGGCATCCTCGCCTTCCTCTTCGCGCCCCAGATCGAACCGCTGGTCAAGGAAGTGCCCATGGTGGGCGACTTCATCGCCGACAGCTGCGAGCTGTCGATGATCGCCGCCTTCACCGCCATCTTCGCAGTCGCCCTGATCGTCGCTTCGCTGATCACGCCCTTGTTTTCCTCGCTGGTCCAGCGCTCGGCCCTCGGCGGCGTCGACCAGGCCCTGGGCTTCCTCTTCGGCGTGGCCCGCGGCGTGCTGCTCGTCGCCATCGCCTATTTCGTCTACGAGACGATCGTCACCAGCCAGGACATCCAGATCATCGACGACAGCCGCTCGGCCCGCGTCTTCGCCCGCCTCACCGAAAGCGTCGAGGATCGCGACCCCGAGGCGGCGCTCGGCTGGATCACCCTGCAATACGAGCAACTGGTCGGCGCCTGCGACGCGTCATGAGCGCGCGCCGGCCCCCCTGCCACACCCTGATCTTCCGTCACATCACTTTCTTGATAGTTTCGTGACATCGGCGGGATGCCGCCCTATGTAGGGGGCGTCTGGCATACCGTGAGATTCGGAGCTGCCCTTGCCCAAGCAAATGCCCCCCGCCCATCCCTTCGACGACGACAAACTGCGCGAGGAATGCGGCATCTTCGGCGTCATCGGTGTATCCGATGCCGCCAACTTCGTGGCCCTCGGCCTTCATGCCCTGCAACACCGCGGGCAGGAGGCCGGCGGCATCGTCAGCCATGACCCCGAGCAGGGCTTCAACTCTGCCCGGCGTTTCGGCTACGTGCGCGACAACTTCACCCGCCAGTCGCTGATGGAAACCCTGCCGGGGCCGCTCTCCATCGGCCACGTGCGCTATTCCACCGCCGGCGGCAAACAGCCCGTCATCCGCGACGTGCAGCCGTTCTTCGGCGAGTTCGCGATGGGCGGCGCGGCGATTGCCCATAACGGCAACATCACCAATGCCGACGCGCTGCGGCGCGAGCTGATCGAGCGCGGCTCGATCTTCCAGTCGAACTCCGACAGCGAATGCATCATCCACCTGATGGCACGCTCGCTTCAGCGCAACATCCCCGAGCGGATGGAAGACGCGCTGCGCCGGGTCGAAGGCGCCTTCTCGGTCGTGGCCATGACCCGGACCAAGTTGATCGGCGTGCGCGACCCGCTGGGCGTGCGCCCGCTGGTGCTGGGCCAGGTGGGCGACGGCTGGGTGCTCTCGTCGGAGACCTGCGCGCTCGACATCATCGGCGCCCGCTTCGTGCGCGAGATCGAGCCGGGCGAGATGGTCGTCATCAACCACAACGGCGTCGAAAGCCACCGGCCCTTCCGCCCCGCCAAGTCGCGCTTCTGCATCTTCGAACACGTCTACTTCTCGCGCCCCGACAGCATCATCGGCGGCCGCTCGGTCTATGAAACCCGCCACCAGATCGGCGTGGAACTGGCCCGCGAGGCGCCGGTTGATGCTGATCTCGTCTGCCCCGTCCCCGACAGCGGCACACCTGCGGCCATCGGCTTCTCCCACGAATCCGGCATCCCCTACGCCATGGGGATCGTGCGCAACCAGTACATGGGCCGCACCTTCATCGAGCCGACCGAGCAGATCCGAAACATGGGCGTCCGGCTCAAGCTGAACGTCAACCGGGCCCTGATCGAGGGCAAGCGCGTGATCCTCGTCGACGACAGCGTCGTGCGCGGCACCACCTCCCGCAAGATCAAGGAGATGATCCTCGACGCCGGCGCGGCCGAAGTGCATTTCCGCATCGCCTCCCCGCCCACGGCCTGGCCCTGCTTCTACGGCGTCGACACGCCCCAGCGCGACAAGCTGCTGGCGGCCACCATGTCGGAAGAGGAGATGCGCGACCACCTCGCCGTCGACAGCCTGAAATTCATCTCGCTCGACGGGCTCTACCGCGCCGTGGGCGAGGCGTCGGGCCGCGACGCGAAATGCCCGCAATACTGCGATGCCTGCTTCTCGGGCGACTACCCGGTCGAACCCTCCGACCAGATCGAGAAGGGCTTCCAGCTCAAGGCGGCAGAGTAACCCCTCCCGCCGGCATCATTCCGCGCAGGGACATTTCGCGCCCTTTCGCCTGACGCCAATTCATCATAAATCCCCGTTTTCGGCGCGCCATCGGCGCGCCGTTTCGCATCCAAAGACCGGACCAATGGCACAAGACACCGACTTCATCCCCGAGGGGCTCGTCACCTCTTTCAAGGCCACCGAAACCAACGTGATCCCGCTCGACACCGCCGTCCTGCTGGGCACCTTCATCCGCGGCGACGATTCCAGCATGGCGCTGGTGCGCAGCGCGGCGGGCGGTATCCACAAGCTCGTCCGCGGCGACTTTCTGGGACAGGCCGTCGTCACCGCGATCGAGCCGGGCACGCTGCACCTCGCCGAGGGGGGCCTCGCGCGCCGGCTCACCATGCCGCGGCTCCAGCCCGATCCGCCGGCCCGGGTCCGCCCCCAGGCCCGGCCCGAGCGGGACGAGGACGAAACTTGACGGCACCGCCGCCCCGCCCCATCCTGCCGCGCCATGAGTGACACGCCCATCCGCTATCGCCCGCACCATTTCCTCTGCTCGCTGGGGTTCCAGGGCAAGGGCTATTCCGACGGCTTCGTCGCCAACATGTCCGAGATCATCGACGGGCGCCTGCGCGCGCCCGGCGGCGACGTGGTCGAGATCGAGGTGGTGGGCGCCGCCGACGACATCTGCGGCCCCTGCCCCAAGCGCCGCGGCCAGCTGTGCGAAAGCCAGTCGAAGATCGCCGCGCTCGACGCCCGCCATGCGCGGGCCCTGGGCCTCTTCGCCGGCACCCGCCTGACCTGGGGCGAGGCCAAGCGCCGGATCGTCAAGCGCGTGCCCCCGGGCGCGCTCGCCTCGCTCTGCGCCGGCTGCCAGTGGCTCGACCTGGGCCTCTGCGAGAAGGCGCTGAGCGATCTGCACGCCGAACCGGCGGACCGGGCACATCCGGAACCATGAAACGCAAAACGCCGCCCCGAACCGGGACGGCGCTCTGAAACGCGTATGGCGACAGGCTCAGCCCTTGCGGGACTGAACGGCCTTCCAGCCGGCGGTCACCACCATGGCGGCGATCGCGGCCTTGACCGCGTCACCCAGCAGGAAGGGCGCGACCCAGCCGCTCCACAGCGCCGAGGCCGACGTGCCGACCCACTTGCCGCCGATCCCGGCCAGCTCGGCCACGGCCATCGGCCATGCCACGCCCGGGATGTACAGCACGGCCGAGGCGACCAGCGCCACGATGGCGGTCGACACCACCCCGCGGGTCAGCCCGCGATCGGCGGCCAGCCCGGCCAGCCATGCCATCAGCACGAAGCCGAACAGGAAGCCGGCGGTCGGCCCGATCAGCGCCGGCGCCGAGGCGCCGTTGGCAAAGACCGGCAGGCCCATCGCGCCCTCGGCCAGGTAGGCCGCCAGCGTCACCGCGCCCAGACGCGCGCCGAAGGTCAGGCCGACGATCAGGATCGCCAGCGTCTGCAGCGTCAGCGGCACCGGGAAGAACGGAATGCTCACCTGCGCGGCCAGCGCGATGAACATCGTCCCGCCCAACACGAGGGCCGCCTGTTTCAGAAGGGAATCGTGGCCAATCACGGCCCCGGCAAGAGTGGTATCGCGCATGTTGTCCTCGCATCCTTTGCTTCAAAACCTGTGCGACTTTTTCGCCTTTGCGGGGGGGAAGTCAAGCGATTGCACTTGATTTCCCTCCCGCGCGGTGGGACATCCCCGGCCCATGAGCGACACGTCATCCCCCAAGATCGCGCTGGTCACCGGCGCCTCCCGCGGCCTCGGCGCGGCCATGGCCGAGGCGCTTGCGCCCGATTTCCACGTCGTCGCCGTGGCCCGCACCACCGGCGCGCTGGAAGAGCTCGACGACCGCATCAAGGCCCGCGGCGGCCAGGCCACGCTGGCGCCCATGGACATCACCAACCCCGACGCCATGGCGCAGCTTTGCCGCTCGATCTACGACCGCTGGAGCAAGGTCGACCTCTGGGCCCATTGCGCCATCCACGCCGCCCCCCTGACGCCTGCGGGCCATCTCGACCCCAAGGACTGGGACAAGTCGGTCGCCGTCAACGTCACCGCCACCGGCCGCCTCATCCCCTTCCTCGCGCCGCTCCTGGGCGAGCACGGCACCGCGCTCTTCTTCGACGACCCGCATGCAGGCGACAAGTTCTTCGCGGCCTACGGCGCCACCAAGGCCGCCCAGACGGCCCTCGCCCGAAGCTGGCAGGCCGAATCCGACAAGATCGGCCCGCGCGTTCACATCCTCCAGCCCAAACCCATGCCCACCGCCACCCGCGCCCGCTTCTTCCCCGGCGAAGACCGCGCGACGCTCACGCCGACGGCGGACGAGGCACAGCGCCTGCTCGGCATGATCTGATCCGGGCCCGGGCGCTCGGAACAGGCGCCGCTGCCCCTCCGCCGGCACATCCAGTCCGGCCCGGTCCCGCAGAAACGCCGCCAGCCCGGTATGGTGATGGTCCCCGACCCTCAGAGACAACCCGCGCCAACGCCCCGGCCACATCCTCAAGGCCGTAGGGCCCGTAAAGCCGTCCCCGGATCGGATCGTTCAACGCCCGCTTCATTCGCCCCTCCTGACCGACCGGTCACGTTCCCTCAATCCGCTGCGCGATCCAATCAAGCGGCATCGCGAACACACCCCGCCCCGCGACCGGACGTCAGCCCCCGCTCCGCTTGCCCCGGCGGATTACCGCCGCTACACAAGGCGGACAGGCAGCCCGGAGGCACTCTTGCGCATTCTCATCACCAATGACGACGGCATCAACGCGCCCGGCCTCGCCGTTCTGGAAGAGATCGCGACCGAGCTCGCCGGGCCCTCGGGCGAGGTCTGGACAGTGGCGCCCGCCTTCGAGCAATCCGGCGTCGGCCACTGCATTTCCTACACCCAGCCGATGATGGTCAGCCAGTTGGCCGAGCGCCGCTTCGCCACCCAAGGCTCCCCCGCCGACTGCGTGCTGGCCGCCGTCCACGACATCATGCCCGACCGCCCCGACCTCGTCCTGTCGGGCGTGAACCGGGGCAACAACGCGGCCGAGAACGCGCTGTATTCCGGCACGCTGGGCGGCGCCATGGAAGCGGCGCTCCAGGGTCTGCCCGCCATCGCCCTCAGCCAGTATTACGGCCCCGAGAACCGCGACCTCGACGACAAGTTCGAAGCGGCCCGCGTCCACGGGCTCGACACGCTCCGGCGCCTGCTCGACAAGGGCGTCTGGACCAAGGACGATTACGGCATCTTCTACAACGTCAACTTCCCGCCCACGCCCGCCGCCGGCGTCAAGGGCACCCGCGCCGCGCCGCAGGGCTTCCGTCGCGACATGGGTTTCGGCGTCCAGCCCACCACCTCGCCCTCGGGCCGCCGCTTCCTCTGGGTCACCGGCGCGCCCCAGCAACAGCCCACCTCCGAAGGCACCGATGCAGACTGGAACCTGAAGGGTTATATCTCGGTGACACCCATGCGCGCGGACCTGACGGCGCATGACGCGCTGGAGGCGCTGAAAGCGATCGAATGACCGACGACTCCCCCGATATCGCCGAGCGCAAGATGCAGTTCCTGTTCGCGCTGCGCTCGCGCGGGGTGACCGACCGGCGCGTGCTGCATGCCATGGAAAAGGTCGACCGGGGCCTCTTCGTGCGCGGCCATTTCGCGGCCCGCGCCTACGAGGACATGCCGCTGCCCATCGCCTGCGGCCAGACCATCTCGCAGCCCTCCGTCGTCGGGCTGATGACCCAGGCCCTCAAGGTGTCGAACCGCGACAAGGTGCTCGAGGTGGGCTGCGGCTCGGGCTACCAGGCGGCGATCCTCAGCCAGCTCGCCCGCCGGGTCTATACCGTCGACCGCCACAAGCGCCTCGTGACCGAGGCGACCGAGGTGTTCCGCAAGCTCGACCTCACCAACATCACCGCCGTCACCTCCGACGGCAGCTTCGGCCTGCCCGACCAGGCCCCCTTCGACCGCATCCTCGTCACCGCCGCCGCCGAGGACCCGCCCGGCCCGCTCTTGGCCCAGTTGAAAATCGGGGGTATCATGGTATTGCCGGTTGGACAGTCGGACGCCGTGCAAAGCCTGATCCGCGTGACACGCACGGAAGACGGCTTCGAATATGACGAGATGCTGCCGGTCCGTTTCGTGCCGCTGGTCGAGGGCCTCGGCCGGGACAGCGGGTAGGACAGGACGACCGGAATGTAGACCCCGGGTCACACGGGGCGCGCGCGCAGGCGCTGAAAGAGACGAGGAGCTTATCGAGATGCCAATTTTCCACCGACCGGCCGTATTGCTGGCCTCCACCGCGCTCGCGGGCCTCACGGCCTGCGCTGACTCGGGGCTCGACTTCGACATGCGCGGTGCCTTCGGCAACGCCCCAAGCACCACCGAGGCGGCCCGTTCGGCCACGGCCGACCGGCCCCGGCCCGACAGCCGCGGCATCATCTCCTATCCCAGCTACCAGGTCGCCGTGGCCCGGCGCGGCGACACCGTCGCCTCGCTCGCCCAGCGGATCGGCGCCAACGCCCAGTCGGTCGCCAGCTACAACGGCCTGCAGACCACCGACCCGCTGCGCGACGGCGAGATCGTGGCCCTGCCCGACCGCGTCACCGAACCCGATGGCGGCCCGATCCGCCCCGGTGACGTCGACATCACCACGCTCGCCGGCAATGCCATCGACAACGCCGACAGCGGCACGTCCGGCGTACAGACCAGCACGCTCGACCCCGCCCCCGCGGCCTCCAGCCAGCCTACCGGCACCTCCGGCACAGAGCCGGTGCGCCACAAGGTCGAGCGCGGCGAAACCGCCTATTCCATCGCCCGGCTCTACAACGTCTCGGTCACCAGCCTGGCCGAGTGGAACGGGCTCGGCAGCGATTTCGGCGTTCGCGAGGGGCAATTCCTGCTGATCCCGGTGGCGCTTCCCGGCAAGCCGAAAAGCGCGCTCGACCCGACGGCCACCTCGATGCCCGGACAGGGCACCCAGACGCCCGAGCCGCCAAGCGCCTCGCAACCCCTGCCGGACGAGCAAACCGTGCCCTCGGCCCAGCCGGTCGAAACCACCGCCGCCCCCGACATGAGCCAGGAGACCAGCGCGCCCAAGGGCCGGATGGGCATGCCGGTCAACGGCGACATCATCCGCGACTACGAGAAGGGCAAGAATGACGGCATCGACATCGCCGCCGCCCCCGGCACGGCCGTCAACGCCGCAGCCTCTGGCACGGTCGCGGCGATCACCGAGGACACCAACGGCGTGCCGATCATCGTGGTCAAACACCCCGACAACCTGCTGACGGTCTATTCCAACGTCGGCGGCGTGGCGGTCTCCAAGGGCGACAGCGTCAGCCGCGGCCAGAAACTCGCCGAGATCCGCAGCGACGGCACGGCAGCGGTCCATTTCGAGGTGCGCGAAGGGTTCGATTCGGTCGATCCGGGGCCGTATCTGCAGTAAGCGAGCCGGGTAAGGGGCTCCGCCCCCGACGTTGAAATCCTTCGGGATTTCAACGTCTCCCCCGGGATATTTTCAGCCAGAAGAAGCGGGGCGTGGCGCCTAGAGCGCGACCGAGACACCCCGGCGACCGGCCAGATCGGTGAAATACTGCCACGCCACCCGGCCCGAGCGGGCGCCGCGGGTGGCCTGCCACTCGATCGCCTCGGCGCGCAGGGTCGCGTCGTCGATCTCGACCCCGTAGGCATCGCAATAGCCCCGGATCATCGACAGGTACTCGTCCTGGTCACAGGGATGGAAGCCCAGCCACAGCCCGAACCGGTCCGACAGCGACACCTTCTCCTCGGTTGCCTCGCTGGGGCTGATCGCGGTCGAGCGTTCGTTCTCGATCATGTCGCGCGGCATCAGGTGGCGGCGGTTCGAGGTGGCATAGAACACCACGTTGTCCGGCCGCCCCTCGATCCCGCCATCCAACACCGCTTTCAGCGACTTGTAATGCTGGTCGTCATGGGAAAAGCTCAGGTCGTCGCAGAACAGCAGGAACCGCTCCTTTGCCTCGCGCAGCAGGCCCAGAAGGCGGCCCACGCTGGTCAGGTCCTCGCGCTGCAATTCGACGATCTTGAGCGGCGCGCCCTCGGCCCGGACAGTGGCATGCACCGCCTTCACCAGCGAGGATTTCCCCATCCCCCGCGCACCCCAGAGGAGCGCGTTGTTGGCGGGCAGACCCTTGGCAAACTGCCGGGTGTTCTCAAGCAGCGTGTCGCGCGACCGGTTGATCCCCACCAGCAGGCCCATCTCGATCCGGTTGACCTTCGGCACCGGCACCAGCCTGTCGGGCTCCACGTGCCAGACGAAGGCGTCGGCGGCGCCGAAATCGGGCGCCTCCAGCGGCGCCGGGCTCATCCGCTCCAGCGCCGCGGCGATCCGGTCCAGCGGCTCGGTCACGCCTTGCCCCCGCGGTCCTCCGGGTCGCCATCCTCGTCCTCGAACTCGGCCAGCAGCGGATCGTCCGCGTCGATATCCTCGTCCTCGTCCTCTTCGAACCACGCCCCCTCGGCCTTGAGCCGCTCGATGCGCTTCCGCTCGACCCGGCCCACAAGGAAGATCGAAATCTCGTAAAGCCCGTAGACCACCACGAACAGGATCACCTGCGTGATCACATCCGGCGGCGTCACCAGCGCGGCCAGCACCAGGATGCCGACCACCGCGTATTTCCGCATGGTCTTGAGCCCCTCGGCCCCCACCAGCCCCGCCTTGCCCATCAGGGTCAGCAGAACCGGCAGCTGGAAGCACAGCCCGAAGGCCACGATGAACTTGATCGTCAGGTTCAGGTATTCCTGCGCCGAGCCCTGGAACACCACGGACAGGCCCGGCCGGTTCTGCGGCTCGCCCGCGGGCACGGCCTCTCCGCCGGCGCCGAATTGCTGGAAGCCCAGGAAGAAGTCATAGGCCAGCGGCGTCACCACGTAGAAGGCAAACGACGCGCCCAGGATGAACATGAAGGGCGAGGCCAGCAGGAACGGCAGGAACGCCCCCTTCTCCGACCGGTAGAGCCCGGGCGCCACGAAGCGCCACATCTGGTTCGCAAGGTACGGGAAGGACAGCATGAAGCCACCCAGCAGCGACACCTTGATCGCCACGAAGAAGCCTTCCTGCGGCTTGATGAAGATCAGGTCGCAGTTCTGCCCCCGCTCGGCCAGCACCTGGCACAGCGGCGCGGTCAGGAAGTTGAAGATCGGCGTGGCGACGGTGAAACAGATGACCATGCCGATGAGGAAGGCCACCACGCATTTGATCAGCCGCGTGCGCAGCTCGGCCAGGTGCTCGATCAGCGGGGCGGCGCTGTCTTCGATGTCGTCATCGGCGGCACGGCTCATGCCTTGTCCTCGGTCTTGCGGGCCGTGGACTTGCGCGCGGCCGATGTCTTGGTGGTGGATTTCGATGTGCCGGAGGCGGATTTCGCGGCCGTCTTGCGCGTACCCGTCGACTTGGCGTTGCCCTTCGACGCAGCGGCGGTCTTTGCCGTGCTCTTCTTCGCAGCCGGCTTGGCCGTGGTCTTGGCCGAAGAGGCGGTTTTCGCAGCCGTTTTCGCCGTGCCGGATTTCGCCGTGGTCGCCTTCGCCGCAGTCTTCGTCCCGGCCGGCTTGGTCTTCTCCCCGGCCTTCGCGACCGCGCCGCCAGACGCCGTGTCGGCCTCCTTCGCGGCGGCCTCGGCGGCCTCGCGATCCATACGTTCCTGGGCCATCTTGCCGGCGCGTTCACGGATCTTCTCGGCCTGCTCGGCCCGTTCCGGGTCAAGCTCGGCCTTCTTGGGGCCAGCCATGGTCTTGGACGTGAAGCTGTCGGTCGATTTCTTCACCTCGTCCATCGCCGATTTCATCGGGTTGGACGCGGCGTTGAGCGAGCGTTTCACGTCGCTCACCCCGGCCTCGTCGGCGGCATCGTTCATCGCCTTCGAGAAGTCGCGTGCCATGCGCTTGGCCTTGCCGACGAAATTGCCCACCGTCCGGAACATCCCGGGCAGGTCCTTCGGGCCCACCACGATCAGCGCCACGATGCCGATGAGCAGAAGCTCGGTCCAGCCAAGATCGAACATTTAAGGGATCAGACCTTGTCTTTTTCTTTGTCGGTCTCGGTCACGGGGTCGTGCGACGCCTCGTTGCTGGCGTCCTCGATTTCCTTGTTGCCCTCGGAAACGCCCTTCTTGAACGAGGTGATGCCCTTGCCCACCTCCCCCATCAGGGACGAGATCTTGCCGCGGCCGAACAGCACCAGCACCACGACGGCGATCAGAAGAAGGCCCGGAAGGCCGATATTGTTGAGCATGCTTTCTCTCCCATAGCTCGGGCCACTTTTCTGCGCGACCCTCGCAATTTCGTCAACCGTATCTAAGCTCTCGCGCGCAAGGATGAAAGCACCAAAGGGCCTGCTCGCACTGTTTTTTGGCGGGTTGGGCCCCGCGCCGCACCCCGTGGCTGAGACGATACGCCGCTGGCGCCCGTGCCTCACGCCCCCGACCACGCCTCCAGCAGGCCCCGGATGCGCCCGAAGGTGACGGGTTTCGTCTCCTGCGGATGCACCCGCAGCAGCCCGTGCTCCTGCTCCCACGCCTCGATCAGCTCCATCTCCGGGTCCATCTGCGACAGCGCCCGGACCGGGGCGATGCTCAGGGTTTCGTCGAACGGGTTGTGCAGGGCAAAGACCGGATACTTGCCCGGCTCGTACAGCTCCGGCCACGCGAAGCCCCCGGAATAGCTGAGGATTCCCCCGGGCTCCGGCCGCTCCAGCTTCAGGAACGGCGCCAGGTACGCGGCGTTGAACGCCGTCACCGCGCCCGCCCCGCTGCCGCCCAGCACCGGCAGCCCGGCAAAGCCCAGCCCGGCCCGCTGCCCCTCGAGCCATGACAGGAACCGCGCCACATCCTCCGTCGCCGCGATCGCCGCCGCGCCCGCCATCCACGGCCCGCCCGCCACCGGCAAACGCTCCAGCGCCGTCAGCCGCACCCGCGTCTCCACCGCAAGATCCGCCTCCTCCGCCCCCAGCCGGTATTCCGGCGTCGCCAGCGCGAACCCCTCGATGGTCAGCTGCCGTGCCAGCCGGCGGATCTGCAGCTGGTCATGGCTTCCGTCCCGGAACCCGCCGCCATGGATCCACACCAGCAGGGGCGGTGGCCGTCCGCCCGGCTTCGGCAGGTAAACCGACGCCCGCAGCGCCACCTCCTGCCCGCCCAGCGGCGCCTGGCCATAGACCACGTCCGCCGCCACCCGACTGCCGGCCCTGCCGTCGAAAACCCCGAATTCCATGCCCAACCCGGTCAGCCCCTCACAGCGTCGCGTTCACGCCACCGCCATCCAGCAGGATGTTCTGCCCGACGATGAACCCCGCGTGCTGGCTGCACAGGAAGGCACAGGCCGCGCCGAACTCCTCCTTCGTGCCGTACCGCCCGGCGGGCAGCGTGGCATATCTCTGCGCCCGCGCCTCGTCCATCGTGATGCCCTGGCTGTCCGCCACGCCCTTGTCCAGCGAATCGGCCCGGTCCGTCGCGTGAATTCCGGGCAGCAGGTTGTTGATATTCACACCTTTTCCCGCCACCTGCCGCGCCGTCCCGGCCACGTAACCGGTCAGCCCGGCCCGCGCCGAGTTGCTCAGCCCCAGCACCGCGATCGGTGCCTTCACCGATTGCGAGGTGATGTTCACCACCCGGCCCCAGCCGCGCTCCATCATCCCCGGCAACAGCGCCTTCATCAGCGCGATCGGCGTCAGCATATTGGCATCGAGCGCCTTGATGAAATCCTCGCGCTCCCAGTCCTGCCAGCTGCCCGGCGGCGGGCCCCCGGCGTTGGTGACAAGGATATCCACTTCGCCCGCGGCCTCCAGCACCTCCGCCTGCCCGGCCTGCGTGGTCACATCCGCCGCCACGGTCTTGACCCCGACACCGAATTCCTCGCGAATCCCGGCCGCCGCGGCCTCCAGCGCCTCCGCGCCCCGCGCATTCATCACCAGGTCGACACCCGCCTCCGCCAGCGCCCGCGCACAGCCCAGGCCCAGCCCCTTCGACGACGCACAGACCAGCGCGCGTTTTCCACGTATACCCAGATCCATCAAACCTCTCCCATTTCCTTGCCAAAAGGCGTACCACTGCTTGTGCCCGCTTTGCCAGCAAAACACCGGGGATTCGGCCACTTGCTGACACAAAGCCCGGCTAGACATCGACCGGTGCGCCCCTGGGGGACGCGCCGATATTTCAAGCATGAATGACAGGCCAATGAAGACACCCGCCCAGAACGCCGCGCAATCCATTCCGGTCTTCCAGGCCGCCGACCTCACGGTCGTCAACGGCGCCAATCTCGGCGATCCGCTTTCCTTCGCGATGGAGCTCGACCTCGACGACACGTACGAGCTTCGCCTGAACGCCCGCCTGCGCCGCCTGTCCATCACCCCGGCCGAGAACGGCACCTTCACCATCTCGCCCGACACCGCGCTCGGCCGCCCCGGCGCCACGCTCTACCTCGACAGCTGCCTCACCATGATGTCCTCCACCGGCCAGACGGCCGACCTGCTGGTGCTGGTCGAGGTCGACGACCAGGGCAATGTCGATAATGTCTACGCCCTGCCGCTCGCGCAGCTCACGCCGCGCATGGGCTATTCCCTCGTCGGCATCGACCGCGACACCGCCCGCCAGAAATTCGCCCAGGTCGCCTGCGTCTCCTTCTCGCGCGGCACCCATATCACCATGGCCTCGGGCGCCCAGAAGCCCATCGAACAGCTCGAGATCGGCGATATCGTCCTCACCCGCGACGACGGGCCCCAGGCGGTGCGCTGGATCGGCCAGTCGACCGTCCGCGCCGTGGGCGAGTTCGCCCCGATCCGCATCAAGGCCGGCACGCTCCATAACGAGAACGACCTGCTGGTCAGCCCCGATCACCGGCTTTTCATCTACCAGCGCTTCGACGCGCTCGGTGCCGGCCGGCACGAGGTGCTGGTGCGCGCCCGCCACCTGGTGAATGGCGACACCGTGACCCGCCAGTCGGGCGGCTTCGTCGACTATTTCCAGCTGCTCTTCGACCGGCACCACATCATCTTCGCCGAAGGCATCGCCGCGGAAACCTTCCTCGTCGATACCCGCACGCGCGATGCCCTGCCCGCCGAGCTCACCCGCACGCTCGACGAGGGGCTCGCCGGCCATTCCGGCCGCCGCCATCTCGAATACGAGGTCAGCGAGGCGCTCTTGAAACACCCCGACGCCGCCAGCCTGCTCAAGCGCGCCTCCACGCGCTGAACCTCAGCCGCGGAACTTCCGCGCCTGCTCTTTGGCGGTCTTGCCGTCCGTTTCCAGTGCCGGTTTGGCGTTATGCGCGCTGATCGCTTCCCGCGTCCACTGCGTCTCGTTGCGCGGCTTGCCGAACGCGTCCTTCGCCTTCACGGAATTGCTCGCCTTGGCGGTTTCGCCCTGCTCACGCTCCGGCACCGGGGTGGCGGGGTCGTTGTCCCGGTCGGGACGCGCGAAATTCGGGTTTCGGCTCTTGGAAGCCATGGGTCCTCCTTTCGGTTACCTCCCTCCACGTAAGGCCAGGCCGCCCTTTGACAACTGCTCCACCTCGCAGCCGCACCGACGCAATACCGACAAAATACCGACGTTATACCGACGTGCCAGCTTGCGCCGTTCGCCGCACCTCTCTATATGCCCGCACATGCCAGACGCCTCTCATAACCGCCCGGAATTGCCCGCCGAAATCGCCCGCCGGCGCACTTTCGCGATCATCTCGCACCCCGACGCCGGCAAGACCACCCTGACCGAGAAGTTCCTGCTTTTCGGCGGCGCCATCCAGATGGCCGGACAGGTCCGCGCCAAGGGCGAGGCGCGGCGCACCCGCTCCGATTACATGCAGATGGAGAAGGATCGCGGCATCTCCGTATCCGCCTCGGCGATGTCGTTCGATTTCAAGCACTTCCGCTTCAATCTTGTCGACACGCCCGGCCACTCCGACTTCTCCGAAGACACCTATCGCACGCTCACCGCGGTCGACGCGGCGATCATGGTGATCGACGGGGCCAAGGGCGTCGAAAGCCAGACCCGCAAGCTTTTCGAGGTCTGCCGCCTGCGCGACCTGCCGATCCTGACCTTCTGCAACAAGATGGACCGCGAGAGCCGGGACACGTTTGAAATCATTGACGAAATCCAGGAGAACCTGGCCATCGACGTGACCCCCGCCAGCTGGCCCATCGGGGTCGGCCGCGATTTCGTCGGCTGCTACGACCTGCTCAACGACCGGCTCGAACTCATGGACCGCGCCGACCGCAACAAGGTCGCGGAAACCATTGAAATCAAAGGGCTTGACGACCCCAAGCTCGCCCAGCACGTGCCCGCCCACCTCGTCGACCAGCTCCGCGAGGAGGTCGAGATGGCCCGCGAACTGCTGCCCACGCTGAACCCCCAATCGGTGCTCGAAGGGCACATGACGCCCATCTGGTTCGGCTCCGCCATCAACTCCTTCGGCGTCAAGGAACTGATGGAAGGCATCGGCGCCTACGGCCCCGAGCCGCAGCCGCAATCGGCCGAGCCGCGCCAGATTTCTCCCGAAGAAACAAAGGTTTCCGGCTTTGTCTTCAAGGTCCAGGCCAACATGGACCCCAAGCACCGCGACCGCGTGGCCTTCGTCCGCATGGCCTCCGGCCACTTCAAGCGCGGCATGAAGCTCACCCATGTCCGCTCCAAGAAACCGCTCACCGTTTCCGCCCCCGTCCTCTTCCTCGCCTCCGACCGCGAACTGGCGGAAGAGGCCTGGGCGGGCGACATCATCGGCATCCCCAACCACGGCCAGTTGCGCATCGGCGACACGTTAACCGAAGGGGAACCTTTGCGTGTTACGGGTATCCCCTCGTTCGCGCCGGAACTGCTGCAATCCTGCCGCGCCGGCGACCCGATGAAGGCCAAGCACCTCGAAAAGGCGCTCATGCAGTTTGCCGAGGAAGGCGCGGCCAAGGTTTTCAAGCCCACCTTCGGGTCGGGCTTCATCGTGGGCGTCGTCGGCGCCCTGCAATTCGAGGTGCTCGGCTCCCGGATCGAGCTCGAGTATGGCCTGCCCGTGCGCTTCGAAGCCTCGCAATTCACCTCCGCCCGCTGGGTCACGGGGGAGAAAAACGCCGTCGAAAAGTTTATGGCCGTTAACAAACAGCACATCGCCCATGACCATGACGGCGACGTCGTCTACCTCACCCGCCTGCAATGGGACATCGACCGTATCGAACGCGACTATCCCGACGTAACCCTTTCTGCCACAAAGGAAATGATGGGCTGAGGCCCTTCACGCCCCGCCCTTTCATCTTTCCCCAAATACTCCCGCCGGAGGCGTCCCACGCCTGCCTAAGGTGCCACACCTCCCCCTTGCGCCCCCCGGCACCACACCGCATTGTCTCCCCATGAGCAGCCTTCCCACATGGGGCGTGGTCTCGACCATCAAGGCCCCGGCCAACGACATCCTGAACTTCGCCGCCCATCACCTCGACCTGGGCGCCCACCGGGTGCATATCTACCTCGACGAGGACGCCCCCCAGGCCCGCGCCCATCTCTCCGCCCACCCTAAATGCCGCGTCACCGTTACCGATGACGCCTACTGGCGCCGCCGCGGCAAGACCCGCCCCGACGCCCACCAGCCCCGCCAGACGGCCAACGCCACCCATTGCTACAACCGCCGCCCCCAGGTCGACTGGCTCGCCCATATCGACGTCGACGAGTTCCTCTGGCCCGCCACGCCCCTGCCCGACCAACTCGCCGCCCTCCCGGCCAACACCCGCAGCGCCCGCGTCCGCCCGATCGAGGCGCTCGCCCCCGACCCCGACGACCCGCCGCCCGACGGCCAGCTCTGGTGCAAGGGCCACGCCCGCCAGCAAGGCCCCCGCCGCGCCCAGACCAACGAGATCTACCCCACCTACGGCGAACACCTGAACGGCGGCTTCCTCAGCCACGTGGCCGGCAAGGTCTTTGCCCGCACCGGGCTCGACGGCGTCTCCCTGCGCATCCACAACGCCTTCTTCGACCGCCAGCAGGACCCGGACCCCGCCCGCCTCGACGACACGCCCCTCGTCCACCTCCACGCCCATAGCTGGGCCCACTGGCAGGAGACGTTCCGCTTCCGCATGGCGCAAGGCAGCTACCGCGAAAGCCTCCGCGCCGCGCCGATGCCCGATGGCGTGGCGCTCACCATGAACCAGCTTTTCTCGCTGCTCGAGGACGACGGCGGCGAACCCGCGCTCCGCGCCTTCTACCGCGAGGTCTGCACCGCCACGCCCGAGCTGCGCGCCCGGCTCGACCGGCACGGACACCTCCACGCCGTCCGCCTCGACCTCGATGCAAAACGCCGAAAACACTTCCCCGAAGCCGGTTGATTGTCGCCGCACTGCAAACAATCGGGAAAACCGGTGTGAATTCGGTACGCTACCGGCCATTTCGGTCAAGCTTGCATTGACCACACCCCCCTTGATTCGATAAAGGCTGGCGCACGCATGGGGGTGCGCTGAACCATACGAGAGCTTTCACCTCCACATACGATGAGACGGCGGGCCAAGATTGTGTCCGCAAACCATGGACACATATGACCAAATTTTCTGATCTGAACCTCAATCCGAAGGTCCTCAAGGCCGTAGAAGAAGCCGGCTACGAAACCCCCACCCCCATCCAGGCGGGCGCCATCCCCCCGGCCCTCGAAGGCCGCGACGTCCTGGGCATCGCCCAGACGGGCACCGGCAAGACGGCGGGCTTCACCCTGCCGATGCTGTCGCTGCTGGCCCGCGGCCGGGCCCGGGCCCGCATGCCGCGCAGCCTGGTGCTCTGCCCCACCCGCGAACTCGCGGCGCAGGTGGCCGAGAACTTCGACACCTATTCCAGGTATCTCAAGCTCACCCGCGCGCTTCTGATCGGCGGGGTCAGCTTCAAGGAACAGGAAGCCATCATCGACAAGGGCGTCGACGTGCTGATCGCCACGCCCGGCCGCCTGCTCGACCATTTCGAGCGCGGCAAGCTCATCCTCTCCGACGTCAAGATCATGGTGGTGGACGAGGCCGACCGCATGCTCGACATGGGCTTCATCCCCGATATCGAGCGCATCTTCGGCCTGACGCCCTTCACCCGCCAGACGCTGTTCTTCTCGGCCACCATGGCCTCCGAGATCGAGCGCATCACCAACACCTTCCTGCAGAACCCCGAACGGATCGAGGTCGCCCGCCAGGCCACCGCCTCGGAGACGATCAAGCAGGAAGTGGTGATGTTCAAACCCTCGCGCCGCGACAAGGCCGACGGCGAGAAACGCGCGCTGCTGCGGGCGATGATCGACGGCGAGGGCGAGAAATGCACCAACGCCATCATCTTCTGCAACCGCAAGACGGATGTGGATATCGTGGCGAAATCGCTGAAGAAATACGGCTATGACGCCGCGCCGATCCACGGCGACCTCGACCAGAGCCAGCGCACGCGCACGCTCGATGGCTTCCGCTCGGGCACGCTGAAACTGCTTGTGGCCTCCGACGTGGCCGCCCGCGGGCTCGACGTGCCTTCCGTCAGCCACGTCTTCAATTTCGACGTACCCGGCCACCCCGAGGATTACGTGCACCGCATCGGCCGCACCGGCCGCGCAGGCCGCGACGGCAAGGCGATCACGCTTTGTAGCACCCGCGACGAGAAGGCGCTCGACGCGGTGGAAAAGCTGATCCAGAAGGAAATCCCCCGCGCCGAGAACCCGCTGGGCAACGCCCCCGCGGCCGACGAGGCGCAGGAAGAGGAAAAACCCAAGCGCAGCTCGCGCAGCCGCTCGAAGAAATCCGACGACGCCCCGGCCAAGGACACCTCCGCCAAGGAGCCCGAGGCGCAGGACAGCAAGCCGCAGAAGAGCGACGACAAGCCGAAATCCTCCTCCTCGTCCTCCCGCGGCGGCAGCAGCAGGCGCGGCAAGAGCGACGACAACAAGACCGTCGGCATGGGCGACCACATGCCCCAGTTCATCGCCCTCAGCTTCGACCAGCGCCGCACCGGCTAGAACGCCTAGTCTTCCCGTCCCTTGCCCTTAACATCAAGGCGGCAATACGGACGGGAGACAATCATGCCCCTCATCGACATTCACGTGCTCGAAGGTGTGTTCACCGACGAGGACAAGGAACGCATCCTGCTCAAGGTCATCGACGCCTTCGGCGAGGCCGCAGGCGGGCGGATGAAGGAAAACACCTCCGCCCGCATTCACGAGGTCAAGAGCGGCTCATGGGCGCGCAACGACACGGTCATGCACACCGAACTCGGCCTGGCCATCCGACGGGGCGACTGAGCCTCAGGCCGTCAGCCGGCTGATGATCACCGTCACCTCGGGCCGCTTGCCAATCTCGGCCTGCGCCACCTGCCGCACGATCTTGCGCAGCCCGTCCTCCAGCTTGTCATCATCGGTCAGCGTCCTGTCGCCCGCCCGGCCGAGGAACTGGCTCAGGTCCTCTTCCAGCACGTCGACCAGCGGCGCCCGGCTGCTGCCTTCCTCGGCCAGCCCCTTCAGCTCGCACCACGGCTCGCCCAGCGGCTCGTCCTGCTCGTCGAGGATCACGTTCACCAACACGTGCCCGTTCAGCGCCATGCGAATCCGGTCGCGCACCACCCCGTCCAGCGCGCCGACCTGCACATTGCCGTCGAGATAGACGCGCCCCGTCTCCACGTAATCGGCGACCGAGGGGCTTTCTCCGGTCAGCTCGATCATCGTGCCATTGGGGGCAAGAACGGCCCCGAACCCCTTGGATTTGGCCAGTTTCACGTGCTCGCGCAGATGCCGGTGCTCGCCATGCATGGGCACCACGTAGGACGGCTGGATCAGCTTGTGCAACCGCTCGAGGTCGGGCCGGTTGGCATGGCCCGACACGTGATAGCGGCCGCCATCGTCATCGACCACGTCGACGCCCATCTCGCTGAACTGGTTCATGATCCGGATCACGCCGCGCTCGTTACCGGGGATCGTCTTGGACGAGAACAGGAATGTATCGCCCGGCTTCATCTCGATCCCGTTATACTTGCCCTGCGCCAGCTGCGCGCTGGCCGCCCGCCGCTCGCCCTGGCTGCCGGTGACGATCAGCATCAGGTTCTCGCGCGGGATGTTCTTGGTGTCCTCGGGGCTCACGGTACGCGGAAACCCGGTCAGCACGCCCGTTTCCACCGCCGCCTCGATCATCCGCCGCATCGCCCGGCCCATTAGGCAGATCGACCGGCCCGCCCGCTCCGCCGCCTCGGCCAGCGTCTTCACCCGCGCGACGTTGCTGGCGAACGTGGTGGCCACGAACATACCCTTGGCGCCGGCGATCAGGCTTTCGATCTCGGGGCCCAGGCTGCTTTCCGACCGCCCCGGATGCGGGCTGAACACGTTGGTCGAATCGCACATCAGCGCCAGCACCCCCGGCTCCGACAGCGAGGCCCAGAGCTCCTCGTCGAACGCCTCGCCCACCACGGGGCCGGTATCCATCTTGAAGTCGCCAGAATGCACAAGCCGGCCAAGCTTGGTGTCGATCACCAGCCCCGCGCTTTCCGGGATCGAATGCGAGATCGGCACGAAGCCCACCTTGAACGGGCCTGCCTCGATCACCTCGGGCCACGCGCTCGCGGTGATCACGGCCTTCTCCGGATGGCCCCGCTCTTCCATCTTCTTCCGCGCGATATTGGCGGTGAAGGCCCGGGCGTAAACCGGCGCGCCCAGCCGGTCATAGTAATGCGAAATCGCCCCCACGTGATCCTCGTGCGCGTGGGTGATGAACACGGCCTCCAGCCTATCCCGCCGCTCTTCCAGCCAGCTGATATCGGGAAAGATCAGGTCGACGCCCGGCGTGCCGTCCATGTCCGGAAAGGTCACGCCCAGATCGACAAGGATCAGCCGCTCCTTCCCCGGTGCGCCGATGCCATAGACATAGGCGTTCATCCCGATTTCGCCCGCCCCGCCAAGGGGCAGGTAGATCAGCCGCTCGTTGCTCATGCTGCCTCAGCCTTTCTCGTTATGCGCATGGATCACCGTCAGCCCATGCATGGTCAGATCTTCCTCGATATGATCGAAAAGCAGGTCACCCTGCGCGAAAAGCGGGGCCAGCCCGCCGGTGCCGATCACCTGCATGGGCCGCTCGTACTCCGCCCGTATCTGCTCGGTGATGCCGTTCACAAGCCCCACGTAGCCCCAGAACACGCCCGATTGCATGCAGGCCACCGTGTTGGTGCCGATCACCTTCTGCGGCTTGGTCACGTCCACATGCGGCAGGGCGGCGGCGGCCATGTGCAGCGCCTCGAGGCTCAGGTTCACGCCCGGCGCGATCACCCCGCCCACGTAAGCCCCATCATGGGCCACCACGTCGAACGTGGTGGCGGTGCCGAAATCCACCACGATCAGGTCGCCGCCATGCCGGTCGAAGGCGCCGGCGGTGTTCACCAGCCGGTCCGGCCCCACCTGCGTCCCCTCGTCCACCCGAGGTTGTACCGGCAGGGCGCAATCGGGCTTGCCCACCACGATCGGCCGACAGCCGAAGAACCGGTCAGCAAAGACGCGCAGGTTGAACACCACCCGCGGCACGGTCGACGAGATGATCACGTCGGTGATGTCCATCTCGATCCCGTAATGCTTCACCAGCGTCGAGAACCAGGTGAAATAGGCATCCGCTGTCCGGGCATGGTGGGTCGAAGTGCGCAGCGTGCACAGGAACTCTGTCCCGTTCCAGATGGAAAAGACCGTGTTGGTGTTGCCGCAGTCGATCGCCAGTAGCATGTCCAGCTCGCTTCGCTCAGAAGAAGATTTCGGCCGCCGGGATGGCCTGCCGGGTATCGCGGGTCTTTAGAACAAGATTGCCCGCCTCGTCCACCGTCTCGAAGGTGCCGGTGATCTCGGCCTTGCCGGTGCGGGCGGTAATCACCTCGCCCAGCCGCGCCGCCCGATCCAGCCAGGCCCGGCGAATGGGCCCGAAGCCATACTGCACGAACTGCGCCTCGCAGGCCGCATAGGCCGGCGCCAGCAGGTCGAGGAAATCGCCCGGGCTGATCTCGGTCCCGGTCTCGGACAACAGCGAGACGGGCCGCAGCGCCCCCGGTTCCACTTCCTCGGCCCCGGGCGCATGGACAAGGTTCACACCGATCCCGATCACCAGCGGCGACAGCTTCGTCCCCTGCCCGGCCTGCTCCAGCAGGATGCCCGCCACCTTGCCGCCGTTCAGCAGCACGTCGTTCGGCCACTTGAGCGCGAAGCCCTCGGGCCGCCCCGTCGCCGCCACGAAGGCATCGTAAAGCGCCAGCGAGGCCACGAAGGACCGCAGCGCCACCACCGATGGCGGCTCGGTCGGCTGCAACACCAGGCTCGCGGCGAAGTTCCCTTCCGGGTTGGCCCAGGCCCGCCCCCGGCGCCCGCGTGCGGCGGTCTGCTTCAGCGCCAGGATCCATTCCGGCCCGGCCAGCGTACCGGCCACCCGCGCGGCTTCGGCATTGGTGCTGTCCACCTCCGGCAGCACCCGGCGCCCGTACCCCTCTGGCCAGCCCGCGACCTTCATTGTTCCGCAAATACGCCCGCCGGAGGCATCCTCCGGCGGGGCCTGGTCATCAGGTCAGTTGACAAGGGTCGTCGCCGCGGCCTGTGCCATGCCCTCGATACCGAACATGTTCACGATACCCAGCAGCATGAGCGCGGCCGACGCCATCAGGAAGCCCCACTGCACCGGCGACTTGCCGGTTTCCAGCGGCTCCTGGTCCTCGCCGAAATACATGTAATAGACGATCCGCAGGTAATAGAACGCCCCGATGACCGAGGCGATCACGCCTGCCACCGCCAGCCACACCAGCCCGCCCTCATAGGCCGCCCGCAGCACGTAGAGCTTGCCGAAGAAGCCCAGGAGCGGCGGCACCCCGGCCAGGCTGAAGAGCAGGATCAGCATGGCCAGCGCCCGGCCCGGATGGGCCTTGGAATACATGTTGAGGCTCGCGATATCCGTCACCGGCTGCCCGTCACGCTCCATCGACAGGATGAAGGCGAAGGTGCCCACGTTCATGGTGATGTAGATCACCATGTAGATCAGCATCGCCTGCACGCCGAACACCGTACCGGCCGCCAGCCCCATCAGCGCATAGCCCATGTGGGCGATCGAGGAATAGGCCATCAGCCGCTTGATGTCGCGCTGCCCGATGGCCGCCACGCCGCCAAGGAACATCGACAGCAGCGACAGCACCGCGACCACCTGCTGCCAGTCCTGCACCACGCCGCCATAGGCATCATGCACCACGCGGGCAAACAGCCCCATCGCCGCCATCTTGGGCGCGGTGGCGAAGAAGGCGGTGATCGGCGTCGGCGCCCCCTGGTAGACATCCGGCGTCCACATGTGGAACGGCACGGCCGACACCTTGAAGGCCAGCCCCGAGATCACGAAGACGATCCCGATCAGCAGGCCAATGGGCGCCTGCCCCTCGGCCGAGGCGATGATGCCCGAGAAGAGCGTCGTGCCGGTATAGCCGTAGGTCAGCGAAGCGCCGTAAAGCAGCAGGCCCGACGACAGCGCGCCCAGCACGAAATACTTCAGCCCGGCCTCCGTCGATTTCACGCTGTCGCGGCGCAGCGAGGCCACCACGTAAAGCGCCAGCGACTGCAGCTCGAGCCCCATGTAAAGCGCCATCAGGTCGCCGGCGCTGACCATCATCATCATGCCCACCGCGGCCAACGCAATGAGCAGCGGATACTCGAACCGCAACAGCCCCCGGCGGGCCATGTATTCCTGGCCCATCACCATCACCGCGGCCGCCGAAACCAGCGTCACGACCTTGGCAAAGCGGGCAAAGGCGTCGTCGTTGAACATGCCGCCAAAGGCGGTGCGCGTACCCCCGCCCGACGTGCTCAGCCACAGTGCCATCGCCAGCAGGATCGCGGCGGTCAGCCATGTCAGCATCCCCGCCATCTTGTCCTTGCCCGTGTAGGCCGTCAGCAGCAGCGCGGCCAGCGCGTAGACCGAGATCACGATCTCGGGCAGGATAACATTCAGATCAGCCTGCATCATGGGTCTCCGTTATTCCGCCACCTGCGCCACGTCGTTGGCGGCGCCCGCCTCTGACAAGGCCGTTTCATAATTGCCGATCAGCGCCTCGACCGCCGGGCCGGTGACATCGGTAACCAGGCTCGGGTAGACGCCCAGCAGCAGAGTCATCACCACCAGCGGCGCAAAGATCGCCCGCTCGCGCCCGGTCATGTCGCTGATCGACTTGAGGCTTTCCTTCACCAGCTCGCCCATCACCACCCGGCGATAGAGCCACAGCGCATAGGCCGCCGACAGGATCACCCCCGAGGTCGCCACCGCAGCCACCCAGGTGTTCACCTGGAAGATCCCGACCAGCGTCAGGAACTCGCCGATGAACCCGCTCGTGCCTGGCAGGCCCACATTGGCCATGGTGAACAGCATGAAGATCAGCGCATAGGCCGGCATCCGGTTCACCAGCCCGCCATAGGCGTCGATGTCGCGGGTGTGCATCCGGTCATAGATCACGCCGACGATCAGGAAGAGTGCGCCCGAGATGAAGCCGTGGCTGATCATCTGGAAGATGGCGCCGTCGATCCCCTGCTGGTTGGCCGCGAAGATGCCCATGGTGACATAGCCCATATGCGCGACCGAGGAATAGGCGATCAGCTTCTTCATATCCTCCTGCGCCAGCGCCACCAGCGAGGTATAGACGATGGCGATGGCAGACATCCACAGCACCAGCGGCGTCATCACCTCGGCCCCCACCGGGAACATCGGCAGGCTGAACCGCAGGAAGCCGTAGCCGCCCATCTTCAGCAGGATCGCCGCCAGCACGACCGAGCCGGCCGTCGGCGCCTGCACGTGCGCATCGGGAAGCCAGGTGTGCACCGGCCACATCGGCATCTTCACGGCAAAGCTGGCGAAGAAGGCGATAAACATCAGCGTCTGCATCCCGCCCACGATCTGGATGCCCAGAAGCGAGAAACTCTCGAAGGCAAACTCGTGCATCATCAGCGTCGGGATGTCGGTGGTGCCGGCTTCCGCGAACATCGCCACCATCGCCACCAGCATCAGCACCGAGCCGAAGAAGGTGTAGAGGAAGAACTTGAACGACGCGTAGATCCGTTCCTTACCACCCCAGATGCCGATGATCAGGAACATCGGAATGAGCCCCGCCTCGAAGAACAGGTAGAACAGCACGAGGTCGAGCGCCATGAACACGCCCAGCATCAGCGTTTCCAGCACGAGGAAGGCGATCATGTATTCCTTCACGCGGCTCGTCACGTTCCACGACGCGGCGATGGTCAGCGGCATGATGAAGGTGGTCAGCATGACGAACAGCACGCTGATCCCGTCGACGCCCATCTTGTACTTCAGGCCCAGCAGCCACTCCCGCTCTTCCACGAACTGGAAGCCGGTGTCGTTCGGGTCGAAACCCACAAGGATGAAGATCGACACGATGAAGGTCAGCGACGTCGCGATCAGCGCCACCCACTTGGCATTCCGCTGCGCCGCCGCATCCTCGCCCCGCAGGAAGATCGCCAGGATCGCCGCGGCGATGGCGGGGATGAACGTGGTGATGGAAAGCAGGTTATCCATTATTCAGCCCCTCCGGTGAAGGTCATCCACGTGACCAGAACCGCGATGCCCAGCACCATGGCGAAGGCATAGGTGAAGATGTAGCCGGATTGCGCCCGGCCCGCGAGGCGGGTGAAGAACGGGATGATCCCCATCGCCACGCCGTTGAGGAAGCCGTCGATGATCCGCCCGTCACCGCCGCGCCACAGCACGCGCGCCAGCCGTTTTGCCGGGTTCACGAACAGGAAGTCGTAGATCTCGTCCACGTACCACTTGTTCAGCAGGAACAGGTAGAGCGGCCGCTGGCTCTCGGCCAGCGCCCTGGGCATGGCCGGGTTCACGATGTAGAACCAGAACGCCACCAGGAAGCCGAGGATCATCGAAACGAACGGGCTGACCTTCACCCATGTGGGTGCATGGTGCGCGTCATCCATCACGTGGTTGTCGGCCCCCATGTAGATCGCACCCTGCGGCGGGCCGGCATGGGCCACGTCGTGCCCGGCCTCGGCCTCGCCCTCGGCGGCGCCGTCCTCGGCATGGCTCTCGTCGGCCACCGCGTCGTCGCCATGGCTTTCCTCCGCCGCGGCGTCTTCCCCGTGGCCTTCTTCCTCGCCATGCCCGGCATCCGCCTCGGCATGATGCTCCGGGATGCCGAAGAAGTGGTTCACCTGGTTATGGTCGCCGAAGAAGCTGCCATACCACACCATCCCCGAGAAGATCGCGCCAAGCGCCAGAACCCCCAGCGGCACCAGCATCACGGGCGGGCTTTCATGGGCATGCTCATGCGTGTGCTTGTCGCCCCGCGGCGTGCCGAAGAAGGTCAGGAACATCAGCCGCCAGCTGTAGAAGCTGGTGAACAGCGCCGCGACGACCAGCGCCCAGAAGGCGATGCCCCCGGCCGTGCCCGCATAGGCGCTCTCGATGATCGCGTCCTTCGACAGGAACCCGGCAAAGCCGATATGGGTCAGCGGAATGCCCACCCCGGTGATCGCCAGCGTCCCGATCAACATCGCCCAGAACGTGTAGGGCATCTTCTTACGCAGGCCGCCATAGTTCCGCATGTCCTGCTCGTGATGCATCCCGTGGATGACCGAACCGGCCCCGAGGAACAGCATCGCCTTGAAGAAGGCGTGGGTCAGCAGGTGGAACATCGCCACCGAGTAGACGCCGACACCGGCCGCCACGAACATGTAGCCCAGCTGCGAACAGGTCGAATAGGCGATCACGCGCTTGATGTCGTTCTGCACGAGGCCCACCGTCGCGGCGAAGAAGGCGGTGAGGGCGCCGATGCCAACCACGATCATCTTCGCTTCCGGAGCGAACTCGAAGAGCGGCGACATCCGGCAGACAAGGAACACCCCCGCCGTCACCATGGTCGCGGCGTGGATGAGCGCCGACACCGGCGTCGGGCCTTCCATCGCGTCGGGCAGCCAGGTGTGCAGGATGAACTGCGCCGACTTGCCCATCGCCCCCACGAACAGCAGGAAGGCGATCAGGTTTGCCGCGTTCCACTCGGTCCAGAGGAAGGTCAGCTGCGTCTCCGCCAGCTCCGGCGCCGCGGCAAACACGTCGTCGAACTTGATCGAGTCCGTCAGGTAGAACAGCGCGAAGATCCCCAGCGCAAAGCCGAAATCCCCCACCCGGTTGACCACGAAGGCCTTGATCGCGGCGGCATTGGCGGAAGGCTTGCGGAAATAGAACCCGATCAGCAGGTAGGACGCGAGGCCAACCCCTTCCCAGCCAAAGAACATCTGCGCGAGGTTGTCCGACGTCACCAGCATCAGCATCGCGAAGGTGAACAGCGACAGGTAGGCAAAGAACCGGGGCCGATAGCTCTCGGTCTCGTCGTTGAAGTTCTCGTCATGGGCCATGTAGCCCATCGAATAAAGGTGCACGAGCGCCGAGACGGTCGTCACCACGATCAGCATGATCGCCGTCAGCCGGTCGAGCCGGATGGCCCATGCCGTGTCCAGCGTGCCCGACTGCACCCAGTCGAGGATATGGATCGAATGGCTCTGCCCGTCATGGCCCAGGAACACGATCCAGCTCAGCAGGCAGGCGAGGAACAGCAGCCCCGTCGACACCCACTGCGCGGCGGCGTCGCCGATCAGCTTCCAGCCGAACCCCGCGATGATGGCACCCACGAGCGGGGCGAAGAGAATGATCGTTTCCATCGCCTCAGCCTTTCATCACGTTGACGTCTTCCACCGCGATCGTGCCGCGGTTGCGGAAGAAGCAGACCAGGATCGCCAGGCCGATGGCGGCCTCGGCGGCGGCCACGGTCAGCACGAAGAGGGTAAAGACCTGCCCCACCAGGTCGCCCAGGTGGGCGGAAAAGGCGACGAGGTTGATGTTGACCGACAGAAGCATCAGCTCGATCGACATCAGCAGGATGATCACGTTCTTCCTGTTCAGGAAAAGCCCGAAGATGCCGATGACGAAAAGGGCCGCAGCCACCGTCAGGTAATGTTCGAGTCCTATCATTTGTCCGTCCCTCTTCGGTCTTGTCCGCCGAAATATCCGTCACTTCGGGGCGCGCGCGGCCCTTTGTCTCAATTCTGCCAAAGCCCCGGGTACAGGGCATTGCAGCCACAGGTTTCCTCGGTCTCCCGCAGGGTCAGAACCCGCAGGTAATGCTCGCCGCCGTAAAGCGCGTCGGCCGCGCGGCGCACGTCCTGCACCCGCACCGCCTTTCCCGCCTTCAGCCGCGGGCGCAGGAACTCGGTCGCCGTCAGCGCGGCATAGGCCTCGCGCTGGCCCACGCCGTGGATCGCCACGAAATGCCCGCTCCGGCAATCGGTCACCCGGACCCCGTTGAAATTGTCGAGCTGAGGGATCGGTCCCGGCGCACCGGCGATGATGCCATCGGCGGTGGTCTTGTTCAGGTAGGTCTCGATGGTGTGGCCGCTGGTCTCGTCGCCCAGGTACTCGACGTCATGGGTCATCATGCCGTTCTCTTCCCGGTCACAGGGCGGCGGCGGGGTCAGCGCCACGGCGCCCCCGGCAAACAGCACGGCCCAGGCCGCGCCGAGCGCTATGCCGCGCGCAGCTTTCACAGCCCCTGCCCCGGCTTCACGTCCTTCAGCTCCATCGCCTTGGCCGGGTCGCGGTACATCTGCGCCAGCACGTCCTGCCGCTTCACATGCGTCCGGTGGCGCAGCGTCAGCACGATCGCCCCGATCATCGCCACCAGCAGGATGAGGCCCGCCAGCTGGAACAGCAGGAAGTACTTGTCATAGAGGATCATCCCCAGCGCGGCGGTGTTCTCCACCCCCTCGACCGGCACCGCGGCCCGTGCGGCCTCGGCCCCGTCGGCCATCTGCCAGTTGCCGAAAGCCAGCCCGAACTGCATCAGCAGGATCACCCCGATCAGCAGCGCCAGCGGCATGTACTTCGCCATCTCGGCCTTCAGCTCGGCGAAATCCACGTCGAGCATCATCACCACGAACAGGAACAGCACCGCCACCGCACCCACGTAGACGATGATCAGCAGCATCGCCACGAACTCGGCCCCCAGCAGCACGAACAGCCCCGCCGCCGAGATGAACGACAGGATCAGCCAGAGCACCGAGTGCACCGGGCTGCGGCTGATCACGGTAAAAAGCCCGCCCACAAGTGCCGATACGGCAAACAGGTAGAAGGAAAACGCGGCTACGGTCATCGGTCTTTATCCCCTTCCTTGTCCTCGTCCAGCACCTCTCGGGCGAACTCCATCGCCCGGGTCATGGACGGGATGCCGGCGAACATGGACATCTGCGCGATGGTCTCGGCAATCTCGTCCTTGGTCGCCCCGGCCTCGAGCGCATGGCGCACCGTCATCCGGATCTGCGTGTCGCTCTGCGCGCCCAGCATGGTCAGCCCCGCCAATGTCAGCAGCAGCCGCGTCTTGGCATCGAGCCCATCCTTGTTCAACCCCCTGCCGAAGGACATTTCCATGAATTCCTTCGGCATGGTCGGCCAGAGCTGTTCGAACCCCTTGGGCGAGAACGACTCAAGCGCCGGGTTGAAGGCTTTCGCCATCTCCTGCGCCTGGGCCATCATGGCCTCGAAGGGGTTCTTCATGTCGCTCATCGGTAAGGCGCATCCAGTTCCAGGTTGCGGGCGATCTCGGCTTCCCAGCGGTCGCCGTTCTCCAGCAGCTTGGCCTTGTCGTAATACAGCTCTTCCCGCGTCTCGGTGGCGAACTCGAAATTCGGCCCCTCGACGATGGCATCCACCGGGCAGGCCTCCTGGCAGAAGCCGCAATAGATGCACTTGGTCATGTCGATGTCATAGCGCGTGGTGCGGCGGCTGCCGTCGTCGCGCGGCTCGGCATCGATGGTGATAGCCTGCGCCGGGCAGATCGCCTCGCACAGCTTGCAGGCGATGCAGCGCTCTTCCCCGTTGGGATAGCGGCGCAGCGCATGCTCCCCCCGGAACCGCGGCGAAAGCGGCCCCTTCTCGTGGGGGTAGTTCACCGTGGCCTTCGGCGCGAAGAAGTACTTCAGGCCAAGCCCGAACCCCTTGAACACGTCCTTCAGCAGAAAGTAACCGGCAGCCCGGCCATAATCGATCTGCGTCATCTGTCAGCCTCCAATCGCCCAGCGGGCCCAGAAGCCCCCGAGCACTTCGAATTTCGCAAGGAACGCGATGATCACCACCCATGCCAGCGACAGGGGCAGGAACACCTTCCAGCCGATCCGCATCAGCTGGTCGTAGCGATAGCGCGGCGTGATCGCCTTCACCATGGCGAAGATGAAGAAGAAGAACGCCATCTTCGCGATCATCCAGAGCACCCCGTCCGGCAGGCCCGGAATGGGCGACAGCCAGCCGCCGAAGAACAGCAGCGAGGTCAGCGCGCACATCAGGAAGATGGCGATGTATTCACCGGCCATGAACAGCAGGAAGGGCGTGGCCGAATATTCCACCTGGTAGCCCGCCACCAGCTCTGATTCCGCCTCCGGCAGGTCGAAGGGCGGGCGGTTCGTCTCGGCCAGGGCCGAGATGAAGAACAGGAACACCATCGGGAAATGCGGCAGCCAGTACCAGCCGAAGAAGCCATAGGCCGTGTCCTGCGCGCCGACGATGGCGCTGAAGTTCATCGAGCCGGTCGAGATGATCACGCCCACGATGATCAGGCCGATCGACACCTCGTAGGAAATCATCTGCGCGGCGGACCGCAGCGAGCCGAGGAACGGGTATTTCGAGTTCGACGCCCAGCCGCCCATGATCACGCCGTACACCTCGAGCGAGGAGACGGCGAAGACGAAGAGGATGGCCACGTTGATATCCGACAGCACCCAGCCCTCGTTCATCGGGATCACCGCCCAGGCCAGCACCGCCAGCACGAAGCTGGTCAGCGGCGCCAGGATGAACACCGCCTTGTCGGCCCCCGCGGGCACGACGACCTCCTTGACCACGTATTTCAGCGCGTCGGCCACCGTCTGCAGCAGGCCGTAGATGCCCACCACGTTCGGCCCCCGCCGCATCTGCACCGCGGCCCAGATCTTCCGGTCGCCATAGACGAGGAACAGCAGCGAGATCATGACGAAGCCAACCACGGCCAGGCACTGCGCGGTGATGATCAGCGCGATCCCCAAGGGGGTTGTCAGAAATTCAGCCATCAGCTCCTCACACCATCGGTATTCCGTTTTCCGCGCAATCGGCGGCGACGACTTCGGCGTCTATTTTCTTGATCCCGTCGGGTATCGTCGGCGAGATCGTGTAAACCGCATCTCCGCGCCAGATGCCACCCTCTTCGACCACTTTCGTGCGCACGTGACGCGCAAATCCGAAGCCGCGGATCAGCGTGTACTGCGCCGCCGCACATTCGGCATAGCGATCGAGGTCGGTGCTGTCCCGCGCCCCGGCCATTTCCACCTGGAAACTCACGAGATCCCCGTCCAGCAGGCGGGTTTCGATTCCCCTGTAATCCGGCCGGAACGGCGCTTCCGGCTCGGAATCGGCCGCGTCGCAGCCCGACACGGCCGTCGCCACCGAAATCGCCAGTGGAGATATCAGCGCGCCGCGCCGCATCACTCGGCGGCCACCGGCTCTGTCCGGCGGGCCTTGGCCTCGGCCGACAGCTCGGCCATCAGCGCGCTCGCCCGGGCAATCGGGTTGGTCAGGTAGAAGTCCTGGATCGCGGGCTGCAACTGGCCGGCGCCAAGCTCCACCTCCTCGACCAGGGTCCAGCCATTCTCCGGCACCGTGTCGATCGCGGCCAGGTGCGGAACCGCCTCGACCATCGCCCGGCGCAGCTGCGCGATGCTGTCGAAGGGCAGCGCGCTGCCCATCTCGCCCGACAGCGCCCGCAGGATCGCCCAGTTTTCCTTCGCCTCGCCCGGCGGATGCCCCGCGCGCAGCGCCAGCTGCGGCCGGCCCTCGGTGTTGACGAAAAGCCCCTGCTCTTCCGTATAGGCCGCCGCCGGCAGGATCACGTCGGCGCGATGCGCGCCCCGGTCGCCATGGCTGCCCTGGTAGATCACGAAGGGCCCGCTGGCGATCTCGATCTCGTCGGCGCCGAGGTTGTAGACCACGTCGGCCCCCTCCAGCGCACCTTCGATGCCGCCTTCGGCAACCGCGCCCACATCCATCGCGCCAACGCGCGACGCCGCGGTGTGCAGCACCAGCATCTTGCCGCCCAGCTTCTCCGCCAGCCGCATCGACAGGCTCAGCACCGCCGGCCCGTTCTCGCCCCGCAGGCCGCCCTGGCCCACCACGACGATCGCGCCCTCGGTCGCCTCGGCCTCTGCCAGCGCCCGGTTCATGAACTTGTTCCGCCCGCCGTGCTGGGCCGCCTCATAGGTCAGGTCGGTCGGCTGGCCGATATGGATCACCTCGGCCCCGTTGAGCCACGCCTTGCGAATCCGCGCATTCAGCACCGGCGCCTCGACCGCCGGGTCGGTGCCGATCAGGTAAACCGTCTTCGCCGTATCCAGCTCCTCGACCCGGGCATTGCCCACATAGGCCGAGCGGTTGCCAGCCGGCAGGTGCGCCCCGTCGGTGCGGCATTCCACCTGCCCGCCAAGGCCTTCGACCAGCTGCTTCAGCGCGTAGGCGCCCTCGACCGGAGCCAGGTCACCGACCAGCCCGGCCACCTTCTTGGCGCCTTTCAGCGCCTCGGCGGTCTTGGCCAGCGCTTCGGGCCACGTCGCCGGCTTCAGCTTGCCGCCCTCGCGGATATACGGCCGGTCCAGCCGCTGCCGGCGCAGGCCGTCCCAGACGAACCGGGTCTTGTCGGAAATCCATTCCTCGTTCACGCCGTCATGGTTCCGCGGCAGGATGCGCATGACCTCGCGGCCCTTGGTATCCACCCGGATATTGCTGCCCAACGCATCCATCACGTCGATCGTCTCGGTCTTGGTCAGCTCCCACGGCCGCGCGGTAAAGGCATAGGGCTTCGACACCAGCGCGCCCACCGGGCACAGGTCGATGATGTTGCCCTGCAGGTTCGAATCCAGCGTCTCGCCCAGGTAGGCGGTAATCTCGGCATCCTCGCCCCGGCCGGTCTGGCCCATCTGGTGAATGCCCGCCACCTCGGTGGTGAACCGCACGCAGCGCGTGCAGGAGATGCAGCGCGTCATGTGGGTTTCCACCAGCGGCCCGAGGTCGAGGTCGTCAACCGCCCGCTTCGGCTCGCGGAAGCGGCTGAAATCCACCCCGTAAGCCATTGCCTGGTCTTGCAAATCGCATTCCCCGCCCTGGTCGCAGATCGGGCAATCGAGCGGGTGGTTGATGAGCAGGAACTCCATCACCCCCTCGCGCGCCTTCTTGACCATGGGCGAGTTCGTCTTGACCACCGGCGGCTGACCTTCCGGCCCGGGCCGTAGGTCGCGCACCTGCATGGCACAGCTTGCCGCGGGCTTGGGCGGGCCGCCCACCACCTCGACAAGGCACATCCGGCAGTTGCCCGCGATCGAAAGCCGCTCGTGATAGCAGAAACGGGGAATCTCGATCCCCGCCTGCTCGCACGCCTGGATCAGGGTCATCGCCCCGTCGACTTCGACTTCCTGGTCGTCGATGATGATTTTGCGAAGGTCAGACATCCGTTCTCACTTTGCTCTCAGTAACTGGCCGATCCGGCTTTTTTGGGCCATTTCCGCCCGGCCGAGCACGCACAGGCTCTCGGCATCCAGATTGCTGGCCCCTCTGGCTTCGAAATAGGCGTTGCGCCGCTGGCGCATCTTTTCCTTTTCGACGTCGTCGTTGATGTAGGCGTCGATCTGCGCGTCGCTGTAGCCGCGTGCCGCGGCCAGCGATTTCAGACCGTTGGCATAGCTCTGCGCCTTGAAGTACTTGCCGCCGATGCTGTTGCACTCGCGGCGGATCTTGTCGGCCACGGCCAGCGCCAGCAGGCCGTCGTTGATGTCGCGCTCGTTTTCGAGGCCGGCACCGGCGCTCGCACCGACGGCACCGGCTGACAGGGCAAGGCTCAGGACAAGGGCGGTCATGCGTTTCATGTGGATTTCCTTTCACTCACACGGGGGCGCGCCACGGCGGCACACCCATCTGCAGCGCAGATGGGTCGCACCCCGCGTGATATGCAATAACACGCGCGCCAAACCCCTGTTATGAAAGACGAATTCACCAAAGAACGCAGGTCCCGCTAAAGGTCAGCCGACCGCTTTGCCGGGCCAGCACCGCGTCGGGCGCATCCGGCCCCACGGTCCATGCAATCTCCGACGTGCCGAAATGCTTCAGGCAGTACTGCTTGCCGCCGTACCGCCCCGCCTCGCGTGCCCCGGCCCGGCCCTGGTCGGCCCGTCGAACCGACACGGTGAACCGCTTGCGGTCGGCCTTGTCGGCGGCCCGCGCCTTGCTCGGATAGTAATTGCCGTTGAAAAACACCCGCTCGCTTTTCTTCGAGCAGCCCGCCACGGCCACCGTCGCAACCAGCAGCAGTGCCACCGCCACGCGCCCCGGCGCCTTGTGCCAAATCCGTTCAGCCATTGAGAAACACCGCCTTTACAACAAGATACGCAAGGCCAAGGCACATGAGCCAGCCCGCGACATAGGTGAAGGACCGCAGCCCCATATCCGGTTTTCCGATGCCGTTGATATGCACCACCGCCAGAAGGATACGCAACAACAGAAAGCCCGAGGCGAACAGGTTCACCCAGAACGGGCTGCCCCCGGCAAGGATCGCGGCCAGTACCAGCCCGACAAAGGCCGGCATCGACTCGACGAGATTGCCATAGGCCCGGTGCCACCGATAGCCGCTGTCGGAATAATCCGCCGGCGGCTGTGCCCCCGGTGCCAGCCCGGCCTTCGTCTTGCGCATCGCCGACAGGGGCCCCAGTACCAGCTGCAACAGCGCCAGCCCGACGATCGCCGCAAGGGCATGTCCGTATTCAGCGAAATCCATCATCGGTTCAATTCCGGCCCCTCAGCTTCCACCGGCGCACAAGATGTCGTACGTCCCTGCCCCGGCCGCGACACCCACGATCAGCGAGACCAGCAACTTGCCGCCCTTGCATCCCGCCCGCCATCTCAGTTCACCTTCGAATGGGTCGGGGGATGCACCGCATCCTTTTCGATCACCACGATGGAATCGTGCACGTGCAGCCCGCTTACCGCGCCTTCCAGCTCGGGCACCTGAAGCCCCTGGTGGTGATAGCGCTCGTGCATGTCATCGACGATCCGCCGCACCGTGTTGAAAAAGTTCGCCTCGGCGTCATAGCCGCCCTCGAACCCTTTCCAATAGGCCGCGTGCAGGTCTTCGATCATGTAGGTGCCGCCCACCTCCAGCCTCGGGTAGACCGCGCGCAGCGACGCCTCGATATGCGGCATCTGGTGGCTGCCATCATCCAGCACCACATCGACCCCGCCCATCTCGTCGATCACGGCATTCAGGAAGTCCGGATCGTCCTGCGACCCGATCCTCACCTGCCCCGCCACGCCGTCGAACGCCTTGCAGCTCTTCTTGATATCGACCCCGAACAGAACGGCATCCTCGCCCAGAAATCGCCGCCACATCTGAAGGCTCCCGCCCTTGTCGACGCCGATCTCGAGGAACCGCACCTTCGTGCCCCGGTACTTGCCGAAGTACCGGTCATAAAGCGGGATGTAATGATGCCACTTGTGCACCACGTAATCCTGCGTCGTGGCATAGATCTCGGCCAGGTCGCCGTCATAGTCGTATTTGTCGCGGATGTCCGCGACCACGTCCTCGCCGGTGAAACGGTACTTCTTGATCACGACGCCCCCTTCCCCCGCGCGGGCGCGGTCACCGGCCCAGCCGGGCAGGAATATGGAAGAAGGGCGCGCATGATCCGGTCACTCCGCCGCGACGGCGCTGACCCGGCCGGTCTTCTGCGCCTTGATCCGGTCCTCGATCTCGTCGCGGAAGTTGCGGATCAGGCCCTGGATCGGCCAGGCCGCCGCATCGCCCAAGGCACAGATCGTGTGGCCCTCGACCTGCTTGGTCACGTCGAACAGCATGTCGATCTCCTCGACCTCGGCCTCGCCGCGCACCAGCCGGTCCATCACCCGCATCATCCAGCCGGTGCCTTCCCGGCAGGGCGTGCACTGTCCACAGCTTTCGTGCTTGTAGAATTTCGACAGCCGCCAGATCGCCTTGATGATGTCGGTCGAGTTGTCCATCACGATCACCGCCGCGGTGCCGAGGCTCGAGCCCACCTCGCGCAGCGCGTCGAAATCCATGATCGCGTCCTTCATCTTCTCGCCGCGCACGCAGGGCACGGACGAGCCGCCGGGGATCACCGCCTTGAGGTTGCCCCACCCGCCGCGAATGCCGCCGCAATGGGTCTCGATCAGCTCCTCGAAGGAAATCGACATCGCGTCTTCCACCACGCAGGGGTTATTCACGTGGCCCGAGATGGCATAAACCTTCGTGCCCGCGTTGTTCGCGCGCCCGAAGCTCGCGAACCAGTCGGCCCCGCGCCGCAGGATGGTCGGCACGACGGCAATCGACTCGACGTTGTTCACCGTGGTCGGGCAGCCGTAAAGGCCCGCGCCCGCCGGGAACGGCGGCTTCATCCGCGGCATCCCCTTCTTGCCTTCCAGGCTTTCCAGAAGCGCGGTTTCCTCGCCACAGATATACGCCCCGGCCCCGTGCACGAGGTAGAGGTCGAAATCCCAGCCCGAGCCACAGGCGTTCTTGCCGATCAGCCCCGCGTCATAGGCCTCGTCGATGGCCATCTGCAGCGCCTCGCGCTCGCGGATGTACTCGCCGCGGATGTAGATATAGCTGGCATGCGCCCCCATCGCGAAGCTCGCGATCAGGCACCCCTCGATCAGCGTATGCGGATCGTGCCGCATAATCTCGCGGTCCTTGCAGGTGCCCGGCTCCGACTCGTCGGCATTGACCACCAGATACGCCGGTCGCCCGTCGCTTTCCTTCGGCATGAACGACCATTTCAGCCCGGTCGGGAACCCTGCCCCGCCCCGGCCGCGCAGCCCGCTCGCCTTCATCTGTTCGACGATCTCGGCCCGGCCCATCTCGATCAGCTTCTTCGTACCGTCCCAGTGGCCCCGCGCCTGCGCGCCTTTCAGCGTGCGGTCGTGCATCCCGTAGAGATTGGTAAAGATACGGTCCTGGTCCTTTAGCATGCCGCTACCCCTGATTGTCCTGGCGAGCCCGCCAGTATTGAAAGATCAGCCAGAAGGCAAAGACGAAACCCGCCAGCGCCAGCAGATCGAAGAGAAGCCGCAGCCGCTGGCTGAAGCCTTCTTTGTCTCCGATCAGGGTGGCCAGGATCCAGAACACCGCCGTTCCGGCGATGACCAGCGCTGCCTGGCGTCCCTTGCGGGCGGCTGTGTCGGGTTTGCTCATGCCTCTCGCTCATTCAGTATACGTCACCGTTGTCGACCCGCTTCGAAAAGGCGGTCTCCCCGCCCGAGGCGAGCGTCTTCGCCTGGCTCACCCAGTCGTCGCGGGTCACGCGGCCCTTGAAGCCCTGCAGGTTCTCGTCGACCCACGCCACCTCGGCCGGGCCCCACCCGGCGATCTGGTCGAAATGGTAGAACCCCATCCCGTTCAGCATCGTCTCCAGTTTCGGCCCGACGCCCCGGATCTGTTTGAGGTCGTCCGCCTTGCCACCGCGCGGCGCTGACAGGCCCTCGGGCTTGGCACCCTCGCCGTCCGTCGCCGGTGCATCCGTCACCTCGGCCTCGGGCTCCGCCGCCGTGGCCGGGCTTGCCGGCGCCGGCTCCGCGGCCGGTACGGGGGTCGGCGCGGGCTCGACCGCCGGGACCGCTTTGGCCGGGGCCGCCGAAGCGTCGGAGGCCGCAGGCCCACCGCACAGCAGGAACCGGAATGCCAAACCGAGCGCCGCGAAGATCACCACGCCCAACACCAACGGCCACAACAGCCCGACATCGTCGAACCCCGCCAGCAGCACGAAGGTCAGCACCGCCACCCCTGCCGCCGACAGCCAGCATTTCGCCGGGCAACTCATGTTCGGAGCCACGTTCGCCATTCTACGTTCCCCCTGTGTCGGCTTGCGCCGCATTCTTATCACGCTTTGACCCGTCCGTCTTCGCGTGATCACACAAGGTTTTGGCCTGGCTTACCCAGTCATCGCGGGTCACCCGGCCCTTGAACCCCTCGAGATGCGCGTCCATCCACGCCACCTCCGCCGGGCCCCAGGCGGCAATCTGGTCGAAATGGTAGATGCCAAGCTCGTGGCACAGCCCGGCAAGCTTCGGACCGATCCCCTTGATCCTGGTCAGGTCGTCAGGCGCATCGCCCCGCGCCCTGTCAAGCGCGATGGGCCGCCCGTCCGCCGCATCGGCCACGGCCACCGGCGCCTCGGCTACCTCATCACCGATAACGCGCTCGCCCACCGGCCCGGCGACCGGCGCCGTCCCCTGCCGCGCGGCACCCTCGCCGCACACGATCCGCGAGACCGAAATCGCCACAAGCACCGCCAGCCCGCCGCTGAACATCAGCGTCGCCAAAACCGGGAACGCCGACACCACGACGAACAACGCGACGAAACCGGTGAGCGCGCCAACGCCCCAGCATGCCCACAGGCAGGTTTCCGGTTTCGCCGTCTGTGACATCACAGCCTTTCCTCAGACGCCCCGCGCGGAGGCGTCAGTAAACGTCGCCCTTCTTGGCCCGGTCCGAAAACTCGGTCGAGCCGCCCTCGGCCAGGATCTTGGCCTGGCTCACCCAGTCGTCGCGGCTCACCCGGCCCTTGAACCCCACGAGGTTCTGATCGGCCCAGGCCACCTCGTCCTCGGACCACGCGGCGATCTGGTCGAAATGGAACACGCCCATATCGTGCAGCGCCTGTTCCAGCTTCGGCCCCACGCCCTTGATATGCTTCAGGTCGTCCGGCCCGCCCTCGCGCGCCTCGGACAGCAGTACGGGTTTCTTCCCCTCGCCCGCTTCCGCTGCCGGAGCGGCCTTCTTGGATTTTGGCTTGGCGTTGGATTTCACCGCCGGTTCGTCCGCCTTGCCAGGCTTGCCTTCGGGGGCGCGGGCCGACTCGGGCTTGCCCTTCTCCTTGGCCTGCGCCTCTGCCTTGGTCACGCCGGTATCGTCGGCAGTGGCCTTGGGCGGCACCTTGTCTACGGGCTGGTCCTTCGCGGCCTCCTGCTTCGGCGGCTCCTTCACCTTCACCGCAGGATCGGCGGGGCGATGGTTCGCCCCCTTGTCGCGCCACGGTGCCAGCAGCGGCACTTCGGTGCCGTCAATCCGCTTCACGGTGTCGTTCAGGTCGGTGGCAAGCTGCACGCTGGCGTTGTACTTGGTCTGCCCGCTGTCGAATTCCTTCAGGCTGGTCAGCCCGGCCGCAGGCTCCGACGCGTAACGCCCGTTCTGCGGCCCCGGCACCGGCACCTTGCCGGCGGCCAGCTCGTCGATAAGCTCGCCCATCCGCTCGGCCGTCAGGTCTTCATAGTAATCCTTGCCGATCTGGGCCATCGGCGCATTGGCACAGGCGCCCAGGCATTCCACCTCTTCCCAGCTGAACTTGCCATCGGCGCTCAGCTCATGCGCGTTCGGCGCGATCTTCTCGCGGCAGACGCCGATCAGGTCCTCGGCCCCGCAGATCATGCAGGAGGTCGTGCCGCAAACCTGGATATGTGCAACGGAACCAACGGGATGCAGCTGGAACATGAAGTAGAAGCTGGCCACTTCCAGCGCCCGGATATAGGCCATGTCGAGCATTTCCGCCACGTGCTCGATCGCCGGCCGCGACAGCCAGCCTTCCTGCTCCTGCGCGCGCCACAGAAGCGGGATGACCGCGCTGGCCTGCCGGCCCTCGGGATACTTGGTGATCTGCGCCTCGGCCCAGGCCCGGTTGGCCTCGGTGAACGCAAAGCTCTCTGGCTGTTCGTGGTGAAGACGTCTCAGCATGCTCAGGCACAGGCTCCCGTAGTCAGTTTCACGCCACCGTCAGGCAGGTTCACGGCCTTGTCGTTGGCAAGCATGTAGGATGTGATATCAAGGGCTTGCTGCCGGGTCAGCCCGGCCTGCAGCTCGACCGGCAGGTAATCGGAATCATGCTTCAGCTCGCACCCGATGGTCGAGGCCGCCAGCGTGTAATCCGCGATCATCTGCTCGTTCACGCCCTCCGGCGTCGTGACACAGGCGGCCAGGCCAAGGGGCAACCCCGCAAGCGCCATCACCTTCCGAAATCCCATCATCGTTCCCCCTCGTCGCCGCCGGTCCCCCGACAGCCTTGCCGGCGTTCTTACCGGTCGATTTCCCCGAACACGACGTCCATCGTCCCGATGATCGCCGCCACGTCGGCAAGCTGGTGCCCGCCGGCCACGAAATCCATCGCCTGCAGGTGCAGGAACCCCGGCGCCCGCAGCTTCGCGCGATAGGGCCGGTTCGACCCGTCCGCCACGAGATAAACGCCGAACTCGCCCTTCGGCGCCTCGACGGCGGCATAGACCTCGCCCTCGGGCACGTGGAAGCCCTCCGTGTACAGCTTGAAATGGTGGATCAGCGCTTCCATCGAGGTCTTCATGTCGCCCCGAGTCGGCGGCGTCAGCTTGCCGCGCGCAAGGATGTCGCCGCGGCCCTCGGGCGCCCGCAGCTTCTCGATGCACTGGTGCATGATCTTCAGCGATTGCCGCATCTCCTCCATCCGGCAGAGGTAGCGGTCATAACAGTCGCCGTTTTTGCCGACGGGGATCTGGAACTCCATCTCGTCGTAGCATTCATAGGGCTGCGCCCGCCGCAGATCCCAGGCCAGGCCAGAGCCGCGCACCATCACGCCCGAGAAACCCCAGTCGAGAATGTCCTTCTCCGTCACCACGCCGATATCGGCATTGCGCTGCTTGAAGATGCGGTTTTCCGTCAGCAGCCCGTCGAGATCGCCCAGAACCTTCGGGAACTCGTTCGCCCATGTCTCGATATCGTCAAGCAACTCGTCCGGCAGGTCCTGGTGCACGCCTCCCGGGCGGAAATACGCGGCGTGCAGCCGCGCGCCACAGGCCCGCTCGTAGAACACCATCAGCTTCTCGCGCTCCTCGAAGCCCCACAGCGGCGGGGTCAGCGCGCCCACGTCCATCGCCTGCGTCGTCACGTTCAGCAGGTGGTTCAGGATGCGCCCGATCTCGGAATAGAGCACCCGGATCAGCTGCGCCCGGCGCGGCACCTCGACCTTGCACAGCTTCTCGATGGCCAGGCACCAGGCGTGCTCCTGGTTCATCGGCGCCACGTAGTCGAGCCGGTCGAAATACGGCAGGTTCTGCAGGTAGGTCCGGCTTTCCATCAGCTTCTCGGTGCCGCGGTGAAGCAGCCCGATATGCGGGTCGCAGCGCTCGACGATTTCGCCGTCAAGCTCCAGCACCAGCCGCAAAACCCCGTGCGCCGCAGGGTGTTGCGGGCCGAAGTTGATGTTGAAGTTACGGATCTTCTGCTCGCCCGTCTGGGCGTCTTCAAATCCCTTGGAGCCGTCCATCATCGCGGACCTCCCTTACGTTCGGCCGAAAAGGCCATGATATAGAGCATGATGAGCGTGCAGAGCGGGAAGATCGCGGTGATCGCCCAGTAGCTGGAGATGCCGTATTCCGGAAGCAGCTTCCAGAACGGAACCACGAAGGCCACCGAGAGAAGAATAAGCCAGATCATTCTGTCACCCCTCGCTGCGCCCCACCCGTTCATTTCGATGCGGTGTCTTTCTCGTCCCCCGGCAGGATGTACTCGGCACCCTCCCACGGGCTCATGAAATCGAACTGCCGGTATTCCTGCACAAGGCTCACCGGCTCATAGACCACCCGCTTCTGCACCTCGTCATAGCGCACTTCGGTATAGCCCGTGGTCGGGAAATCCTTGCGAAGCGGATAGCCGCGGAAACCATAGTCGGTCAGGATGCGCCGCAGGTCGGGATGGCCCGAGAACAGGATGCCGAACATGTCGAAAACCTCCCGCTCGAACCAGTTGGCCGAGGAATGGATCCCGGTGATCGACGGCACCATATCCTCTTCCCGCACGGCCACCCGCAGGCGGATGCGCTGGTTCTGGTACATCGACAGGAAGTGATAGACCACGTCGAACCGCTTGGCCCGCTCGGGGTAATCCACCGCCGTGATATCCACCAGCGTCGAGAAACGGCAGGTCGGGTCGGTCTTCAGAAACTCCACCAGCCCGACGATATTCGCCAGCGCCACGTCGACATTCAGCTCGTCGAACGACACCTCCCAGCTCAACACGCAGTCGGTGCGTTTGGCCTCGATGTGTTCGCCCAGTTCCTTCAATGCTGCCGTCATCTTACGATCGTCCCCGTCCGGCGGATTTTGCGTTGCAACTGCAGAATGCCATAGACCAGCGCCTCTGCCGTCGGCGGACAGCCCGGCACGTAGACATCGACCGGCACGATCCGGTCACAGCCGCGCACCACGGAATAGCTGTAATGGTAATACCCCCCACCATTGGCGCAGGAACCCATCGAGATCACGTAGCGCGGCTCGGGCATCTGATCATAGACCTTGCGCAAGGCCGGCGCCATCTTGTTGGTCAGGGTGCCCGCCACGATCATCAGGTCCGACTGGCGCGGGCTCGCCCGCGGCGCGGTGCCGAACCGCTCGAGGTCGTAACGCGGCATCGAGGTGTGCATCATCTCCACGGCACAGCAGGCCAGCCCGAAGGTCATCCAGTGCAGGCTGCCCGTGCGGGCCCAGTTGATGATGTCCTCGGTCGAGGTGACAAGGAACCCCTTGTCCTGCAACTCGCGGTTCAGCGCCTGAACCGCCGGCTCGCGTTCGTAACCGGGCTTGTAGGCCTCCACCGGCGCTTCCGCCGACGGGCCGCTCTTGATCCGGTCGCTCTGAAGGCCCTGGCCCTGGGTCTCGGTGACCCTGGCCTCTTCCTCGGCCATGTCGCTCTTCACTCCCATTCCATGGCTCCCTTTCTCCATTCATAGGCGAACCCGGCGGTCAGCACGGCAAGGAAGACCATCATCGACCAGAAGGCGGCCATGCTGATATCCTGGAAGGCCACCGCCCACGGGAACAGCATCGCGATCTCGAGGTCGAAGATGATGAACAGGATCGACACGAGGTAGAACCGCACGTCGAACTTCATCCGCGCATCGTCGAAGGCGTTGAAACCGCATTCATAGGCGCTGACCTTCTCGGGATCCGGGTGGCGGACGGCCAGGACGACGGCGGCGAGGATCAGCACAAGGCCAAGACCGATGGCGATGGCCAGTAGAAACAGGACGGGGAGGTATTCCCTCAGCATCTCATCCACGTGGTGGCTCCTTTCATGCGCAATCCATGCGCATCAAGCTGGCTCTTTTGACATAATCGGGTTTACCCCTGCCCCATGGTGGGGTCAACCAGACGGTGACAATTTCGCACCCGTCCGGACACCCGCGATGCCCTGCCGGTCAGCGGGGCACAGGTTCACCGGAAACCGCTTGATTTCAAGGCGATCCGGCGTGTCATTCCATGTGATGTAAGCTTGCGCGCGGCGCTGTCGAGGGCAGAAGCGCTCACGATTTCGCCGCGCCGCCGCATCGCCATGCGCGCAGCGCGGCGATGCCCCGGCGCCTGAGTCTGCCTCCGCGGTGTCGCGCCCGATCCCAACGCCCGACGCGGCTGACCGTCCGTCCCCTGGACAAACCGCTTCGCCCGCGCCTCAGAAGGTCAGCGCAGCCCCGACGATCACCGTGTGCGATTTCACCCCCGCCACGCTCGTCACCCGCGGCAGGATCAGCGGCACGAACCCATCGTTGAACATGTACTCCGCCCCCAGCGTCACATGCGGCGCCACCTCCACCTCGAGCCCGAGGATCGCCTGCTCCATCTTCTCCCACGGCAGCCCCCGCGCGCCCTGCACGCCCCGGCTGAACGAGGCCGACCACACCGCCGGCCGCCCGAACAGCTCGCTCCTCCATCGCCCCTGCACCGTGGTCGCCTGCACATGGTGGCCCGTCGCCGGCCAGTCATGCAGCGTCCGCGTGAACTCCGCCATCACGTCGAAGCGCGGCGTGGAATAGACCGCGTTCACGTCCCACAACCCGTTCCAGACCCGGTTGATCCCCCGCCCCGGCGGATGGTGGGCAATCACGCTGTCATAGATCGTCCCGTGCAGGTATCCCGCCCCCATCCGAAGGCTCCGGCCCCGGCCCAGGTCGAACCGGTGCGACCCGTTCACCGCGAAATTGCTGAAGGCCCCGTCATTCCGCGGGCTGCTCAGCACGCGCAGGCCCCGATGCGCAGGAATGAAGGTCAGCGCCAGCTCCGTGCGCGGGGTGACATAGCCAAGCTCGATCACCGGCTCGTCGCTCTGCGCCCAGAAATAATGGGTCGAATGGCTGTGGGTGAACGGCGCATAGGTGGCGAAATTGCCGAAATTCACCGTCTTGCGCCCGAAGGCAAGGTAGACCGGCGCCACGTCCGGATCGCCGATCGCCACCCAGTACTTGCGCAGCTGGATGGGCTTCTGCCCCGGATACTCCACCTCGGTGTATTCCCCTTGCGCAAACGCCGTCACCATCGGCAGCACCAGCGTCGTATGCACCGAGATGTCGTTGATCACGCCATAGCTGTCCGACGTACCGGCGGTGTGGGTCGGCGGCAGCCGCGACAGGATGGGAAAGCGCCCCGGCGTATTCGTCCGCTCCCAGATCTGCGTCGCCACGAACCGCCCGCCCAGGTACAGCGCGCCCGGCTCCAGCCGCGCCTCGCTGCGGGCCAGGAACATGCGCGCGACCTTGTTGGTCACGTGGTCCTGCCGGTCGAACATCTCCTCGGAATAGTGCAGGCTCGTGCGGACAAGGCCGTCGGGGTTGTACATCCCCTCCTCGGCGGCCGCCTGCACCGACCACAGCGCAAGCGCCCCCGCCCAAATCCACCGCGCCAAATGTCCAACCATGCCGAGCCTCCTGCAATCCAATGACCGAAGGTGTGGCACAACATGGTTTATGGGCCGTTAACCAAGCCCGGGCGGCAGGGCCGGCCTACCCCTCCGGCATCCACGCCGGCTTGCGCTTGTCGAAAAACGCCGCAACCCCCTCGTGCGCCTCCGCCGTGTCCCAGGCATCGGCCAGCGCGCCGATGGTATGCTCGATCGTTTCCGTGTCGATCCGCGGCCCCAGCGTACGGAGCAGCGCCTTCGACCGCGCCACCGCCCCCGGCGCACAGTTGAGATAGGGCACGACCTCTTCCTCGACCGCCGCATCCAGCCCCGCAACCGGCACCACCTTTGCCAGCAGGCCCAGCCGCACGGCCTCCTCCGCCCCGAAGATCCGGGCCGACATGAACACCCGCCGCGCATTCGCCTCGCCCATCCGGGCACAGACATAAGGCCCGATTGTCGCCGGGATCAGCCCCAGCCGCGGCTCGGTAAAGCCCAGATTCACGCCCTCGGCCCCGATGGCCACGTCGCAGACGCTCATCATGCCAAGCCCGCCGCCAAACGCATTGCCATGCACCTTCCCGATCACCGGCTTTGGCAGCGTGTTCAGCGCCTGCAGCATCATCGCCAGCTTCGTTGCCTCGGCCGAGCGCACCTCCGGCTCGGCCTCGAACTGCTCGCGCATCCAGCCAAGATCGCCCCCCGCGCAGAAGCTCTTGCCCTTCGCCGCCAGCACGACCACGCGCACCCCGTCATCCTCGGCCAGCACCTGCGCCGCCTCATGCAGCTCGGCAATCATCCGCGCCGACAGCGCGTTGTGCTTCTCCTCCCGGTCCAGCCACAGCGTCGCCACCCCGCGGCCATCGGTCTCGATGCTCACCGTCTCATACATCACCCAACTCCTTGCCAGTCTGTCTCCGCCAGTCCGCGTAAACCCACACCATGCGGTCCACGAACCAAATTTTCGGGATCATCGTCAGCAGCGTGCCGAACACCACCCATGCCGCATCAAGCGCCCACAACCCCCACGCCATCACCAGCGCACCCGGAAACGCCGCCACCGACAGGATCGCCGCCCATCGCCGATGGTGCCCGGCCACCTCGTCCCGCCGGGTCAGGAACACCCGCTCCCCCAGCACGCCGCGCGATGCCCAGCTATCCAGGCGCGCAGGCGGCGGAAAGGCCCGCGGGTTCACCCATGTCCACAACAACACCAATGCCACGGCCCCCCAGGCCCACGCCCCGATCCACACCCGCGACCACACCGCCAGCGCCAGCAGCGGCAGGATCGCGAACCGCGAATAGACAGACCACGGGCTCGCATGACGCGCCCAGACTTGGTCGCTCATGCCCATCAGGCGTTCCATGGCGCGGTAGACCCCGCTCATCCGCCCGCACGGCCCCGCATCTCGACCGCCAGCACCGCGGCATCGTTCAGGATGGCCGAATCGAGCCCGGTCTCGTAGCCCAGCCCGCGCAGCCGCGCATGCACCTTCTCGGTCGCCACGTTCCCCTTGGCCCCGGGCGCATAAGGGCACCCGCCCAAGCCCCCGACCGCCGCGTCGAACACCCGCACGCCACGCTCGAGCGACGCCTCGATATTCTCCACCGCCCGGCCGGACGTGTCATGGTAATGGCCCGCCAGCTTCTCCACCGGCACCACCTCCGACACCGCCGCCAGCATCGCGTCGATGCTCTCGGGCGTGGCCTGCCCGATCGTGTCGCCAAGGCTGATCTCGTAACAGCCCATCTTGTAAAGCGCCTCGGCCACGCGGGCGGCCGACGCGGGCGCCACCTTGCCGTCATACGGGCAATCGGTGACACAGGAGACATACCCACGCACAGGCAACCCCGCCACACTCGCCGCCGCCGCCACCGGCGCGAACCGCTCGAGGCTCTCGGCAATCGTCGCGTTGATATTGGCCTTGGAAAACCCTTCCGAGGCCGACCCGAAGATCGCCACCTCGTCCGCCTTCGCCGCCTCCGCCGCCTCGAACCCGCGCATGTTGGGCGTCAGCGCCGCGTAACGCACCCCCTCGGCCCGCCGGATCCCGGCCAGCACCTCGGCCGAATCCGCCATCTGCGGCACCCATTTCGGGCTCACGAAACTCGCCACCTCGATCCGCCGGAACCCCGCCCCGCTCAGGCAGTCGACCAGCGCGATCTTGTCCTTCGTGGCAATCTGCCGCTTCTCGTTCTGCAACCCGTCGCGCGGGCCCACTTCGAAAATCTCGACGTATTCAGACATCCCAGGCCTCGTAAAAATCCTTCCGGTAAAGCAACATCGCCTCCGGCCCCGGCAGCGAGGCCTTGAACCCCGCGCGCCCCGTGATCCGCTCCATCCACGCGCTCACTTCCGGAAACTCATCCGTCTTGGCGAAGTGCCGCGCCATGTAGACCGCCTGCCCCACGCTGATATCGCAGGCCGAGAACCCGCTCGTCAGCAGGTAATCCCGGTTCTCCACCGGCGTCGACAACTGCGCCTCGATCGCGGCATAGCATTTCTTCAGCCGCGCCGCCTCCAGCTTCATCACCACGGGGCTGCGCATGGCATCGTCGTAAAGCATGATATGCTGCTGGGTCAGGATGGCGACATGCTGGCTGACCGTCTCGGCAAAATGCACCCACATCAGCCAGTCCATCCGGTCCATCGCCCCCGGCGCCCGGCCCAGCCCCGCCTCGGGGAACTTCTCGCACAGGTACTCGACCATCGCGCCGCTCTCGAACATCCGCTCGCCCTCGATCTCCAGCGCCGGCACCCGGCCGGCAGGCGACAGGGTCAGGAATTCCGGCCGCCGGAGCGACTTGTCGAACGGGTGCTCGACCAGCTGGAACGGCACGTCCAGCTCGTTCAGCAACCACAGAACCCGCATCGAGCGGGACTGCGGCACGTGGTGCAGGGTAATCATCGTCAAACTCCTTCCGGCAGTTTCGGCCGAGTCACTCTTGCCGCGTCGCAGGTTTCGGCCCAGCCCGCCCACGCCGACAGCGCCGGCCTTGCCGACATCATTTCGGCCCCCTCGGGCGCCATGCGGAAATAATCCAGCATCGGCCACAGCAGGCAGGTCTCGAGCTCCACCCGGCCCGGCACCAGCACCAGCCCTTCCGCCGCGATCTCCTCCAGCGCATCCAGCACCGGTCCGGCCTTCTCAAGCCCCTCCCGGACGGTCGCCTCCTCCGCCGCCTCGCCCATCAGCGGGCGAAACACACGGTGCGAGAACACCTGCCGGACCAGCGGCCAATAGAGGTAACTGTCGACGATCCCCATCACCTGCCGCATCCGCGCTCTTGCCTGCGCCGCCTCCGGCACCAGGGCCGGCCCGTCGAAGGCGCAATCGACATATTCCATGATCGCCTGCGTCTCGTAGACCCGGAACCCGTCATGTGTCAGCACCGGCACCCGCCCGAACGGATGCACCTCCCGCAGCCGCACCGCATCGGCGGCATCGAACGGGTCGCATTCCTCATCCGCAAACACCACCCCCTTGGCCACCAGCGCCATCCGCGCGGCCCGCGTGTAGACGCTCAGGTGGTAGCCGGTGAGGGTGAGCTCGCTCACGCCTCCGCCTCCTCCAGCCGGACCAGCGCCGCGCCCGCCGTCACCTGCGCGCCTTCTTCGACCAGCACTTCGGCCACAACCCCGTCGCGCGCCGCCAGCAGGGAGTGCTCCATCTTCATCGCCTCCAGCACGGCCAGCCGGTCGCCCTCCTTCACCTCCTGCCCCGGCTTGGCGAGCAAGACCTTCACCAGCCCCGGCATCGGCGCCTCGATCACGTCGGCATCGCCGCCCGCAAGACTGTCACGCTCCAGCAGGTCCACCACCTCGAAGCTCAGCCCGTAATCGGCAAAGACACTCACCAGGGCGCCATTCACCGCCACCGGCGGCGCCGTCTCGCCATCGAGCTGCCAGCGCCCGCCGCTGCGTTGCGCCGCGACCGTGACATCGCCCACGACCACCTCATGCGCCTCGGCCGACAACGTCCGCACCTTGACCACGATCTCCTCGCCGCCCCGCCGCAGATGCACACTGCGCGTCAGCGGCGTCCACAGGATGAAGCCGGTCTCGAACCCTTCCATGCTCAGCAACCCCAGCGCCGCCAGCGCCGCCAACGCCGTCTCCCGCGCCCCCGGCTCCGGCACCACGATCAGCTCATCAAGGTCCCGCTCGATCAGCCCCGTATCAACGTCGCCCGCGGCAAACCCCGCGTGATGCGTCAGCGCGCCAAGGAAGGCGAGGTTCGTCACCGTCCCCGCCACCTGGCAATCCCCCAGCGCCGCCGACATCCGCCGCAACGCCCCGGCCCGCGTCGCGCCATGGGTGATCAGCTTTGCAATCATCGGGTCGTAAAAGGGCGAAATCTCGTCCCCCGCCCGGACCCCGCTATCGGCCCGCGCGCCCTCCGGAAACTCCAGATGCGCCAGCCGCCCCGTCGCCGGCAAAAACCCTTTCGGCACATCCTCCGCGTAAAGCCTTGCCTCGAAGGCATGGCCGTTGATCTCCAGCTCCTCCTGCGATTTCGGCAGGCCTTCCCCGCTCGCCACGCGCAACTGCCACTCCACGAGGTCCACGCCCGTGATCGCCTCCGTCACCGGATGCTCCACCTGCAGCCGCGTGTTCATCTCCATGAACCAGAACCCGTCGGTCCGCAGCCCGTCCGAGCCGTCCACGATGAACTCGATCGTCCCGGCCCCGGCATAGCCGATGGCCTCGGCCGCGCGCACCGCCGCATTGCCCATCGCCTCGCGCATCTCCGGCGTCATCCCCGGCGCCGGCGCCTCCTCGATCACCTTCTGGTGCCGCCGCTGCAACGAGCAATCCCGCTCGAACAGGTGCACGGCCTTCGTACCATCGCCAAACACCTGCACCTCGATATGCCGCGGCTTCTGCACGAATTTCTCGATCAGCACCGCCTCGTTGCCGAACGCCGTCTTCGCCTCGCCCTTCGCACTCTCCAGCGCCTCGGCGAACTTCTCGGGCTTCTCGACCAGCCGCATCCCCTTGCCGCCGCCCCCGGCCACGGCCTTGATCAGCACCGGATAGCCGATTTCCCCGGCCTGCCCGGCCAGGAATTCCGGCTCCTGGTTCTCGCCGTGATAGCCCGGCACCACCGGCACCCCGGCCTCTTCCATCAGCTTCTTGGCGGCATCCTTCAGCCCCATCGCCCGGATCGCCTTCGCCGACGGCCCGATGAATGTCAGCCCCGCCGCCTCGACCGCCTCCACGAAATCCGGGTTCTCGCTCAGGAAGCCGTAACCCGGATGGATCCCCTGCGCGCCCGTCTCCAGCGCCACCTCGATGATCCGGTCGCCCTTCAGGTAACTCTCCGACGGGGCGGACCCGCCGATATGCACCGCCCGGTCCGCCATCGCCACGTGCTTGGCCGTCCGGTCCGCGTCGGAATAGACCGCCACCGTGCGCACGCCCATCGCCCGCGCCGTCTCGATCACCCGACAGGCGATCTCGCCCCGGTTCGCGATCAGTATCGTGTCAAACATGCTTCATCCTTCCGTCATTCCACCAGGGCGCCCAGCCGGTCACACCAGTTGACCGCCGCGCCGGTCCCGGCCTCCGCCGCGAGCCCCTCGCGCACCAGCCGACCGGCCAAATCCTCATCCGCCATCGTCATCCGGACGGGCACCGCCCCGTCCTCTGCCGGGTCACCGACACGGAAAACCTCCACGTCGTCCTCCTCCAGCAGCACCCGCAACCGGTCCCGCCCCAGCGCCCCATGCGCCCGTTCCACCTCGCAACCAGGCTCCGCCATGTCCGGAACCTCGAGCCCGGCCAGCCGCGCCACCCGTTCATCTTCCCCGCAACTCAACCGCACCGTCCGCACATCCATCACTTCAGCTACCTCGCAACCCGCCATGGGCTCGCCTCCCTCGGTCCAGTGCACCTCCTGCCGCACGATATAAAGCCATCCCGCCACCGTCAGACAGGTCAGCACAATCGCGCGGAGAAGGAACCGGAAGGTCATGCATCTGCCCCGCACCAACCCCCGCGCCTGCCGCCATCATATCGCCGGGCCAATCCGGCCTCGATCATGCGCGCCCCGACATGTTCACCGTCGATCGCCATCAGCGTCAGAACCCTGTCATACCGATCCTTCCCGCGCGGGGTCGCCACCACTTTTCCTGCCGTCCAGAGCTGCCAGCGAAGATAGAATGTGGCTGCCACCGCCATACCCAACTCCTTCGGACAGCGCGATTTCATCTCCGGGGTATCGAACCCGAGAAGGCGCCCGCTGACAGGCCCCTCCGCCGGACAGGTCATTTTCACCGTGTCGCCATCCACGACCATCCAGACCTTGCACCCTTCGCTCTCCCTCCATGTCAGACTTGCGGCATCCAGCGCCACCGGCCCGAATATCACCAACGCCCCGACGATCATCAGCACCGTGGCCCAGTTCGTCCGCCCCGGCCGCCACCACCGCGGTTTCTTCCCCCGCGGGTTGGGCAAACCCATATCCCACTTGGGATGGCGCCGCGCTCCGCGGCGGAACGGAAGAACCTTACGCTCGCCCGCCATACCTACATCCGGAACACGCCAAACCGCGTCTCCTCGATCGGCTTGTTCAGCGCGGCACTCAAGGACAGCGCCAGCACATCCCTCGTCTTCCTCGGGTCGATGATCCCGTCATCCCACAGCCGCGCACTGGCATAAAGCGGGTGGCTCTGGTGCTCGAACTGTTCCAGCGTCGGCCGCTTGAACTCGGCCTCCTCCTCGGCCGACCACGTCCCGCCCTTGCGCTCGATCGCGTCGCGCTTGACCGTGGCCAGCACGCCCGCCGCCTGCTCGCCCCCCATCACGCAGATCCGCGAATTCGGCCACGTCCACATGAAGCGCGGCTGGTAAGCCCGTCCGGCCATGCCATAATTCCCCGCCCCGAACGAGCCGCCCACCAGCATGGTAATCTTCGGAACGCTCGTCGTCGCAACCGCCGTCACCATCTTGGCGCCGTGCCGGGCGATCCCCTCGTTCTCATAGGCCTTGCCCACCATGAACCCGGTGATGTTCTGCAGGAAGACCAGCGGAATGTTCCGCTGGCTGCACAATTCCACGAAATGCGCCCCCTTCTGCGCCGACTCGGAGAACAGCACGCCGTTATTGGCGACGATCCCCACGGGGCAGCCCTTCACATGGGCGAACCCGCAGACCAGCGTCTCCCCGAACCGCGCCTTGAACTCGTCGAAACGCGAGCCGTCCACCACCCGCGCGATCACCTCGCGAATGTCATAGGGCGTGCGCAGCCCGGCCGGCACCACGCCCAATATCTCGTCCGGATCGTAAGCCGGCTCTTCCGAGGTCTGCCACATCACCGTATCCGGCTTGCGCCGGTTCAGCCCGGCCACCGCCCGCCGCGCCAGCGCCAGCGCATGCGCGTCATCCTCGGCCAGGTAATCCGCCACGCCCGACAGCCGCGTATGCGCATCGCCGCCGCCCAGCTCCTCGGCGCTCACCACCTCGCCCGTCGCCGCCTTCACCAGCGGCGGCCCGGCCAGGAAGATCGTCCCCTGCTCCTTGACGATGATCGTCACGTCCGACATCGCCGGCACATAGGCCCCGCCCGCGGTGCAAGACCCCATCACCACGGCGATCTGCGGAATGCCCTGCGCGCTCATGTTCGCCTGGTTGTAGAAGATCCGCCCGAAATGGTCGCGATCCGGGAACACCTCGTCCTGGTTGGGCAGGTTCGCGCCCCCGCTGTCCACCAGGTAGATGCAGGGCAACCCGCACTCCGCCGCGATCTCCTGCGCGCGCAGGTGTTTCTTGACGGTCATCGGGTAATACGTCCCGCCTTTCACGGTCGCATCATTGCAGACCACCATGCATTCCGTGCCGCTCACCCGGCCCACGCCGGCGATCACCCCGGCACAGGGCGCGTCGCCCCCGTACATGTCATGCGCCGCCGTCGCGCCGACCTCCAGGAACGGGCTCCCCGGGTCCAGCAGGTTCGCCACCCGCTCCCGCGGCGGCATCTTGCCCCGGCTGCGCTGCCGGTCCCGCGCCGCCTCGCCCCCGCCCTGCGCGGCGGCGGCCACGGCCTCCTCGACCAGCCCCAGCGCCTCGAGATGCGCCTTGCGGTTGGACAGGAATTCCTCCGACGATGTCAGGACCTTGGATTTCAGTTTCATCGTCTCTCCTCACACACGCGCGGCGCCCGTCACGGCCCGCGTAGTTGCAATTATGCTGCAGTGCCGCATTCGCGCGGCAGCTTGACCTGAATCAAGGCCCGACTCATCCCTCCGGGCGCAATCAGGGCGCACGAAAAACGATTGGGACATACCATGAAAACCCTGACGAAACTTGCTCTCACCACCGCCCTTGCCACCGTCGCGGCCGTTCCGGCCCTCGCGCAGTCCAAAGGCGACATGACCCTCGGTCTCGGTGTCCACTGGGTCGTGCCGACCGACAGCTGGAGCGCCACCGCCGCCGGCCCGGTCCGCGTCGACGACAACGTCCGCCCGACCCTGACCTTCGAATACTTCATCGCCGACCGGATCGGCCTCGAAGTGCTGGCCGCATGGCCCTTCGAGCACGACGCCCAGCTGCTGGGCGCGGGCGACGTGGTCAAGACCAAGCACCTGCCGCCCACGGTCTCGATCCAGTACCACTTCACCAACTCGTCGAACATCACGCCCTTCGCGGGCATCGGTGTCAACTACACCCACTTCTGGGATGAAAAAGGCACCGGCGTCCTGACCGGCGTCCCGGTCAGCCTCGATGACAGCTGGGGCGTTGCCGTCCACGCCGGCCTCGATTTCAAGATCAGCGAGAAAGCCTCGCTGCGCGCCGACATCCGCTGGATGGACATCGACACCAAGGCCACGGTCGGCGGCGTTCCGATCGGCAATGTCAGCATCGACCCGATCGTGATCGGCGCGGCCTACGTCCTGAAATTCTGATCCCGTCGGATGAAGGGACAGGCGCGGGCCGGCGGAAACGCCGGCCCGTATCTCGTTCCGGTTCATGAGCCCCCCTCCGCCGCCGCGCGGGCCTTCAGCTCCTTGCGGATCACCTTGCCCGTCACCGTCATCGGCAACGCGTCCAGGAACCCGATTTCCCTTGGATAGGAATAACTTGCAAGCCGTTCCTTCACGAAATCCTGCAACCTTCCGGCCAACTCCTCGCTCGCCGCGACCCCGTCTTTCAGCACCACGTAAGCCTTGACGATCTCGGTGCGCATCTCGTCCGGCTTGCCCACCACGCCCACGGTCGCCACCGCCGGGTGTTTCAGCAGGCAATCCTCGATCTCCGCCGGCCCGATCCGGTAGCCTGCCGAGGTGATCACGTCATCCTCGCGCCCCACGAATCGCAGGTACTCCCCCTCCCAGGTACCCCGGTCGCCGGTCAGCATCCAGTCGCCGCGAAATTTCGCCGCCGTCTCCTCCGGCCGCTGCCAGTATTCCAGCATCATCGAGGCCGACCCGCGCCGGATCGCCACGTCCCCCTCTTCCTCGGTCGGTTGACCATCACCATCCAGCACCGCGATCTCGTGCCCCGGCACCGGTCTACCGATGCACCCGGGCGTCGCCGCGAACAGCGCGCCACAGGAACTCGCCACCATGTTGCACTCGGTCTGCCCGTAAAACTCGTTGATCGTCACGCCGAACGCCGTCCGCCCCCAGTCGAGCATCTCCGCCCCCAGCGGCTCGCCCCCGCTGGCCACCGTCCGCAACCCCTCGATCCGCACATCCGCCGCCTTCAGCATCCGAAGCGCCGTGGGCGGAAAAAATACATTTTTGACAGCGCCTTCGCCGACAATCCTCACGCACTCCTCCGGCGTGAATTTCGCCAGCCGCGCCGCGACAACGGGCACCCCCAGCGCCAGCCCCGGCATCAGCACGTCGAACAAACCGCCGATCCACGCCCAGTCCGCCGGCGTCCACAGGCAATCGCCCTCTTCGCCCAGGAAATCGTGGCTCACCTCGACCCCCGGCAGATGCCCCGTCAGCACCCGATGCGCGTGCAGCGCCCCCTTGGGGCTTCCCGTCGTGCCGGAGGTATAGATCAGCACCGCCGGCTCTTCCGCCCCGGTCTCGACCGTCTCGAACCGCCCCTCGGGCAGCGCCTCCTCTTCCGGAACGAAGGCCGCCACCCCCGGCAACGCCTCCAGCATGCCCACGCCCTCGGCATCCGTCACCACCACGGCCGCCCCGGCATCCGACACCCGGCTCGTCAACGCCTCCTGCTTGAAGAGTTTGAACAAGGGTATTGAAATCGCACCGATTTTCCAGATCGCCACATGCGCCGCCGCACACCACGCGCCCTGGCTCCGCAGCACGCCAACACGATCGCCGCGCCCCACGCCCCGCGCCACCAGCGCCTGCGCCAGCCCGTCGGCCATCTCCCGCAGCCGGCCGTAACTGACCTCCTGCCGCCCGTCGCTCAGATCGAGGATCGCCAGACGGTCCGGCGCCGTCTCCGCCCAGTAATCGCAAACCTGCGCCGCCATGTTCAGCCGCTCCGGCAGGTTCCACCGGAACCCGCCGCAAAGCGCCTCGTATGACTCCGTGCGCGCCAGCATCGCCTACTCCGGCAGGGCCGATTTGAGAACGCGGGCCTGCTGCGCCGTCTCCTGCATCAGGCACGCCGCCACCGCCGGCCCGGCGCCCGAGCCCCGGCCCCATTGCGACTGCTCGAACCCGCACCGCGCATCGCGATAGCCGATCCACGCCCGCTGCATGTCCCGCAACGCGACTTCCTGGCTGGGCACTCCCTCGCCATTCTCCGCATCCATCTCCTTGGAAAACGCCAGCAGCTCGCCATAGGTCGCGTTCAGCACCGTGTCCCACCACTGCGCCTCGGCCTGCAGACACTGGCTCATTCCCACCGTGGTCTGCCCGCCCTCGCTCTCTTCCATGCAGCGCTCGGCGGCCTGCCCGATACATTCCTCGAACTGGCCGGCCACGCCCACGCTCTCGAGACAGGCCTCCGCCACCGAGGCGTCGAACACCTGCTCCTGCGCCATGACAGGCGCCGCCAGCATCAACGCCACCAAGGCAAACCTCATCCCATCGCCCCCATCATCTCGCGCCCCACCAGCATCCGCCGGATCTCGCTCGTCCCGGCGCCGATCTCCATAAGCTTGGCATCGCGGAATATCCGCGCCACCGGCGCGTCGTTCAGGAACCCGGCCCCGCCCATCGCCTGCACCGCCTGGTGCGCCTGCACCATCGCCTGCTCGCTGGCATAGAGACAGCACGCCGCCGCATCCTGTCGCGTCACCTCTCCCCGGTCACAGGCCTTGGCCACCTCGTAGACATAGGCCCGGGCCGAGTTCATCGCCGTGTACATGTCGGCAATCTTCCCCTGCATGAGCTGGAAATTCCCGATCGGCTGGCCGAACTGCTTGCGCTCCACCATGTAGGGCATGATCTCGTCGAGGCAGGACGCCATGATGCCCAGCCCGATCCCGGCCAGCACCACTCGCTCGTAATCCAGCCCCGACATCAGCACCCGAACACCCTTGCCTTCCTCGCCCAGCACGTTCTCGAACGGCACTTCCACGTCCTCGAAGATCAGTTCGGCCGTGTTCGACCCGCGCATCCCCAGCTTGTCGAAATGCACGCTGGTCGAGAACCCCTTCATGCTCTTCTCGATCAGGAAGGCGGTGATCCCCTTGTTCCCGGCCTCCGGGTCGGTCTTGGCATAGACCACCAGCGTATCGGCATCCGGCCCGTTGGTGATCCAGTACTTGTTGCCGTTGAGCTTGTAGTGATCGTTCCGCTTCTCGGCCTTCAGCTTCATGCCGACCACGTCAGACCCGGCGCCCGCCTCCGACATGGCCAGCGCCCCCACATGCTCGCCCGAAACCAGCCTGGTCAGGTATTTCTCCTTCTGCTCGGCAGTGCCGTTCAGCCTGATCTGGTTCACGCAGAGGTTGGAATGTGCGCCGTAGCTCAGCGATACAGAGGCCGAGGCCCGCGCCACCTCCTCCACGGCCACCACATGCGCCAGATAGCCCATGTCGACCCCGCCATATTCCTCCGGCACGGTAATACCCAGCAGGCCCATCTCGCCCATCTCTTTCCAAAGCTCGTTGGGAAAGGTGTTCGTCTCGTCGATCGAGGCGGCCATCGGCTTCACCCGGTCCTGCGCCCAGCGATGCGTCATCTCGCGCAGCGCGTTCACATCCTCGCCCAGGTCGAACTTCATGACGGCGTTGAACATCGGGATCTCCGGCATTTATTGAACACTTGTTCATTTACTAACTCGCAATCCGAGTCGCGTCAATCCCACAACCGTCGGCGCGGCCCCGCCCGCACCCCCGATCGGCGAGGAACCCCGCCCCGCCAGCCCGCGTTGATCGTGCGAAGAGGCTGACATCTGGAAAAGGATCCTATCATGACCGACAACCTGAAAGACACGTTCTGGGACCGTCTCGACGACATCACCGCCGGGATGCTCTCGGCCCCCTCGGCCCCGCCGCGCCCGATGGCCCATATCGCCAAGCGCAAGGATGGCATGCTCTGGTTCATTACCGCCAAGGGCACCGACATCGCGCAGGCCGCCGAAACCGGCGCGCCGGGCCAGTACACGCTGGCCTCCTCCCACGGTCAGCTCTACGCGGCGATCGAGGGCACCCTGAAGGTCGTCAACGATCCCGAGAAGCTCGATGAAATCTGGTCGCCCATGGCCGCCGCGTGGTTCGAAGACGGCCGCCACGACGACAAGGTCTGCCTCGTCGGCTTCACCCCGGTCAAGGCCGAGGTCTGGGAAACCGACGGCACGGCCAAGACCCTGTTCGAAATGGCCCGCGCCAACCTGACCGAGGACACGCCCGACCTCGGCAAGCACGGCCACCTGACGTTCTGAACTTGGATGGCAGAATGCGAAAAGCGCGGCCCTGTGGCCGCGCTTTTTGTTTCGTGGTGCAAACGAACCTTCTCGGAGCCCGAAGTGCAGTGTCCGCCCCGAGCCCGCTTGGACCGTCAAGAATTTGGTCATATGCTGAGAACGAGCGAAGCAGGGAGGCGACTTTGACCCAGGTGCAAGGCAGCAAGGACTGTGGCAACTCCCCGAAGAACAAGTTCGCTCAGGATGTGGCGGTCGCCCTGGAATGTGGTGAAACCGACCCGGGCGCGTTCAGCGAAAACGTGATCTGGGAGACCCCCTCAACAGAGCAAATCACGGGAAAGCGTGCGCTTCTCGAGCATCTTCGAGATCGGCCGAAACCAAGCTCTGTCGTCGTCCAGCACGCGATTACGCACGGCAAGGTTGGTGCTGCGAGCGGAGAGGTGACGTTCGCGAACGGGCATACGCGACGCTTCTGCCACGTGTTCGAGTTTACAAGTGCCAAGGCCAACTGCATCGCCGTCGTCAGAAGCTACAGCTGATCGCGCCAGTGTCCGCCCTGTCCCGCCGAGCCGACGTTCGGATCAGAAAGCTGCCGACGACTTCGCCGCGCGTTTCACTTTACGCCGCCTGCTCCTGCCACACGGCCCCCACCTCGGCCCGGATGATCCGCGCGATCAGCGCGCAATCCTCGAGGGAAAAGGTCAGCGGCAGCCGCATATCCACGATCCCCTTCAGCACCCGGTCCGTCTCCGGCATCCGCTCCGACGGCGCATAACGCCAGCTGTCGTACCGGCTGGTGAACCCCGTGGGCTCCGCCCCGCCGAACCATTTCAGCTCCACGCCCCGCCCCTTGCAGCGGTCGATCACGTCGGCCACGGCGGCGTCGGGCCAGTCGAGCAGCAGGAACTGGATAGACGAGCCCACGTACCGCTCCTCCTCCGGCCGCTCCACCACCCGCAGCCCCGGCGTGCCGCGCAACCCATCCTCCACGGCCCGGTACCGCGCATTCCACGCCGCGCATTGCCCGTCCAGCTTCGCCAGTTGCGGCCGCAATATCGCCGCCCGCAGATTATCCATCCGCCCCGACACGTTGGGCGTCTCGTACTTCACCCGCGCGAAAACCTCCTCCGGCGGCACCGTCCCGTTCCGGCCATACAGCATGTAGGACCCCGACAGCATCACCCCCCGCGCCATCACCTCGTCGTCGTCGGTGACAAGGAACCCGCCCTCGCCCGAATTCATGTGCTTGTAGGTCTGGGTCGAGTAACACCCCACCAGCCCGTGCCGGCCCGAGGGCACGCCCTTCCACGCCGCGCCCATGGTATGGGCGCAATCCTCGATCACGGTGATCCTGGCCGCGTCACAGATCGCCATCAGCCGGTCCATGTCGCAGATATGCCCGCGCATGTGGCTCAGCATCAGCACATCCGCCTCGCCCGCCTTCGCCTCCAGGTCGTCAAGGTCGATCACCAGCTCTTCCGTCACCCCCACGAAGACCGGCACCGCGCCGATCCCGGCAATCGCCCCAGGCACCGGCGCCAGCGTGAAGGCATTGGTCAACACCCGGTCGCCCGGCGTCACACCCACGGCCCGCAGCGCCGTGGCCATGGCATACCCGCCCGACGCCACCGCCAGCGCGTATTTCGCACCCACGTAGCCTGAGAATTCCCGCTCCAGCAGCGCAACCTCGCCATCCTCGCCCTCGGCCAGGTTGTACCGGTGCAGCCGCCCGTGCCGCATCACTTCCAGCGCCGCCGCGATCCCCTCTTCGGGGATCGGCTCCTGCTGGGTGAAACTGCCTGTGAACTTTTCCGTCATGGCTCTTTTCTGCGCCCGGTCTGGCCGCAGGTCAATAACCCGCCGCCCCTCACGCCGGCCCCAGCAGCCGGTCGCACACGCCCGGCAGCTCGTCGAAATGCCCGATCATCGCCTCCGGCTCCAGCTCGGCCACGCTCATCCCGGCCGGCCCGAAGGTCACCAGCACCGACGGCACCCCCGCCGCCCGGCTCGTCTCGCGATCCGTCACCGTGTCCCCCACCAGCAGCGCCCGCTCCGGCAGGCCCCCGGCCCGCCGCACCGCCTCGCGCAGCGGCTCCGGGTCGGGCTTTCTGACGGCCAGCGTATCCGCCCCGATCATCGCCCCGAACGCCCCGCTCACCCCAAGCCTGTCCAGCAACATGACGGCCAACCGCTCCGGCTTGTTGGTGCAGATCGCCACGCGATAACCGTTGTCCACCAGCATCGCCACCGCCTCCATCGCGCCGGGATACAGCACCGTATGCGTGTCGATCGCCCCCGCATAGGCCTCCAGCAGCAACGGGTACTGCCGCTCGATCTCCGCCACGTCCTCGGCGCGCCCCAGCCGCTCCAGCCCCAGCGTCAGCATCGCCTTGCCGCCGCGCAGCGCCGTGCCCGCATCGGCCACCGGGTCCAGCAGGTCGCCCTCGCCCATCGCCCGGAAACAGGCATTCGCCGCCGCGATCAGGTCGCCGCTCGTATCCGCCAGCGTTCCGTCAAGATCGAACACAACCGTCCGCATCACCCAGTCTCCCCACGGTTTCGGCGCCATTCCGCCAAGCCCTGTCACATGCCGCAATCAGTTTTGATGGGCCCCCGCCTTGCACGGGACACGCAACCCGATAAAACGGGCGCACCCGAATTGGAAGAGGAACCGCATGTCCACGGCGCTGATCATTCTTGCCGCAGGCAAGGGCACCCGCATGAAATCCGACCTGCCCAAGGTGCTCCACAAGGTGGCCGGCGTGCCCATGCTGCACCACGCCATGCGCGGCGGCGCGGCGCTGTCCCCCGAGCGCACCATCGTCGTCGCCGGCCACGGCGCGGAACAGGTCGAGGCGGCCGCGAAAGACTTCGACCCCGACGCCATCATCGCCTTGCAGGAAGAACAGAAGGGCACCGGCCACGCCGTCTCCATGGCCAGACCCGCCCTCGAAGGCTTCGACGGCGACGCCATCGTCCTCTACGGCGACACCCCCTTCATATCGCCCGAAACGCTCGAACGCATGGCCGAGGCGCGACGGTCACACGATGTCGTCGTCCTCGGGTTCGAACCCGCCGACCCGGCCCGCTACGGCCGCCTCGTGATGCAGGGCGACCAGCTCGACCGGATCGTCGAATTCAAGGACGCCTCGGATGAAGAACGCGCCATATGCTTCTGTAATTCAGGCGTAATCTGTGCCGGCGCCGCGACACTCTTCGACCTGATCGACGCCGTCGGCAACGACAACGCCTCCGGTGAATACTACCTCACCGACATCGTCGCCATCGCCAATGCCCGCGGCCTCTCCGCCACCGCCATCGCCTGCGACGTGGCGGAAACCCTCGGCATCAACTCCCGCACCGACCTCGCCGCCGCCGAGGCCGCCTTCCAGGCCCGCGCCCGCGCCGAGGCGATGGAGAACGGCGTCACCCTGCCCGCCCCCGAAACCGTGCATTTCGCCTTCGACACCGCCATCGGTCGCGACACGATCATCGAACAGAACGTCGTCTTCGGCCCCGGCGTCACCGTGGAAACCGGCGCTCATATCCGCGCCTTCTCGCATCTCGAGGGCTGCCACGTCTCGCGCGGCGCGGTCGTCGGGCCCTACGCCCGCCTCCGCCCCGGCGCGGAACTCGCCGAGGATACCCGCATCGGCAATTTCGTCGAGGTCAAGAATGCCACCATCGACGAGGGCGCCAAGGTCAACCACCTCTCCTATATCGGCGATGCCCATGTGGGCAGCGGCTCCAACATCGGCGCCGGCACCATCACCTGCAACTACGACGGCGTCTCCAAGCACCGTACCGAGATCGGCGAGAATGTCTTCATCGGCTCGAACACCATGCTCGTGGCCCCCGTCACCGTGGGCAACGGCGCCCTCACCGGCTCCGGCTCCGTCATCACGAAAGACGTGCCCGCCGACGCGCTCGCCATCGCCCGCGCGACGCAAGTGAACAAGCCCGGCATGGCCCGGAAACTCTTCGACCTTCTGAAGAAAAAGAAGGCGCAAAAAACCAGGACGGAGGCAGGCTGACATGTGCGGCATCGTAGGCATTCTTGGCACCCACGAGGTCGCCCCCACACTGGTCGAGGCGCTGAGACGGCTCGAATACCGGGGCTATGACAGCGCCGGCATCGCCACCATCAACGAAGGTAAACTCGACCGCCGCCGCGCGGTGGGCAAGCTCGTGAACCTCTCCGACCTGCTCGTGCACCAGCCGCTCGCGGGCAAGGCCGGCATCGGCCACACCCGCTGGGCCACCCACGGCGCGCCCAACGTCTCCAACGCCCACCCGCACAAGGCCGGGCCCGTGGCCGTCGTCCATAACGGCATCATCGAGAACTACCGCGACCTGCGCGCAAGGCTCGCCGAGAAGGGTCACGCTTTCGACACCGACACCGACACCGAAACCGTCGCCCTCCTCGCCCGGCAATTCATGGAGGAAGGCCACGGGCCCGCAGAGGCCGCCAAGCTCACCCTGAACGAGCTCGAAGGCGCCTACGCTCTCTGTTTCCTCTTCGATGGCGAACCCGACCTGCTGGTCGCCGCCCGCAAGGGCAGCCCGCTGGCCATCGGTCACGGCGACGGCGAGATGTTCGTGGGCAGTGACGCCATCGCACTGGCCCCCCTCACCGACCGGATCACCTATCTCGAGGAGGGCGACTGCGCCGTCGTCACCCGCGCGGGCGTCACCATCACCGACGTCAACGGCGAACTGGCCAACCGCGAAATCCGCACCGTCAACATCGACAACGCCCGCGTCGACAAGGCCGGGCACAAGCACTTCATGGCCAAGGAAATCGCCGAACAGCCCGTCGTTCTCGGCGACGCCCTGCGCCACTACCTTTCCGACGATGGCCGCGACATCGCGCTCGACGACGCGCGCCTCGACTTCTCCTCGCTCGACCGGCTCTCCCTCGTCGCCTGCGGCACCGCCCATATCGCCTGCCTCACCGCGAAATACTGGTTCGAACAGGTGGCGGGCCTGCCCGTCGACGTCGATATCGCGTCCGAATTCCGCTACCGCGAGCCGCCGATCCCCGCCCGCACCGGTGCCCTCTTCGTCAGCCAGTCGGGCGAAACCGCCGACACCCTCGCAGCCCTCCGCTACTGCGAAGGCCGGGCCGAACGCATCCTCTCCGTGGTCAACGTCACCGAAAGCTCCATCGCCCGCGAAAGCGATCTCGCACTGCCGATCTACGCCGGTGCCGAGATCGGCGTCGCCTCGACCAAGGCCTTCACCTGCCAGCTGGTCGTCCTCCTCCTGCTGGCGCTCAAGGCCGCGAAGGACCGCGGCGCCATGACCGGCGACGAGCTCGCCGACAAGCTTTCCTCCATCCGCGCCCTTCCGGCGCTGATGAACCTCACGCTGGAACGCGGCGACGAGTTCCGCCGCGCCTCCAACCAGCTGGCCGAGGCCGACCACGCCCTCTTCCTCGGGCGCGGCATGCTCTACCCGCTCGCCCTCGAAGGTGCGCTGAAACTCAAGGAAATCAGCTATATACACGCCGAAGGTTATGCGTCGGGCGAACTCAAGCACGGGCCCATTGCGCTCATCGACAAGACCATGCCGGTCGTCGTCATGGCCCCCCGCGACGCGCTCTTCGACAAGACCGTCTCCAACATGCAGGAGGTGATGGCCCGCGGCGGCAAGGTTCTCCTCGTGACCGACCGCGGCGGCGCGGCCGAAGCCGATGACGGCGTCTGGTGGCAGCTTATCGTGCCCGATTGCGACCCGCTCGTCGCTCCCATCCTCTACGCCCTGCCGGCCCAACTCCTCGCCTATCACACGGCGGTGGCCAAGGGCACCGATGTGGACCAGCCCCGCAACCTCGCCAAATCCGTCACGGTGGAGTGAACCATGGGAACCCAATACGACGCCCTCACCGACGCCCATATCAAGCTCATCGGCCAGCAGCACCTCTTCTTCTGCGCCACCGCCGCGCCGACCGGGCTCGTCAACGTCTCGCCCAAGGGGATGGACAGCCTCCGCGTCCTGTCCCCCAACCGCATCCTCTGGCGCAACTTCACCGGCAGCGGCAACGAAACCGCCGGCCACCTCGCGCAATCCAACCGCATGACGCTGATGTGGTGCTCCTTCACCCGCCAGCCGATCATCCTGCGCGCCTACGGCACCGCCCGCACCATCCACCCGCACGACGCCGACTGGGCCGAGATGGCCGACCATTTCCCGCCCCAGCCCGGCATGCGCCAGATCTACGACATGACCATCGACATGGTGCAGAAATCCTGCGGCTATGCCGTGCCCTTCTTCGAGCACGTGGCCGACCGCGACACGCTCAAACACTGGACCGACGACAAGGGCGAAGACGGCATCCGCACCTACTGGACGGAACGCAACGCCAAAACCCTCGACGGCGCCCCCACCGGCATCGAGGGCCCGGCATGACCCTGGAAGACGCGCTCGCCCAGCTCGAAACCCATGTCGAACCCGGCCGCGCCGAGGGGATGGCCGATTATCACAAGGTGCCCCGCCGCTATCTCGGCGTCGCCAACCCGGCCATCAACGAGCTTGCCAAGGAATGGCGCCAGACCCTCACGGTCGACGAGCGCGTCACCCTCGCCCGCGACCTCTGGAACACCGACATCTTCGAGGCCCGCCTCGCCGCCGCCAAGCTGCTGACCCAGGCCCGCATCCGCCCCGACGACGCCGTCTGGGAGCTCATCAAAAGCTGGCTCCCCGATCTCGACAGCTGGGCCATCGCCGATCACGCCATGATGGCCGGCCAGAAACGCCTCACCGCCGACCCCTCCCGCATCGAGGAGGTGGCGACATGGACCGAAGCGCAATCCCACTGGATCCGCCGCGCCGCGATGGTCATCACCCTGCCCTTCGCCCATCAGAACAACCCCAAGCCGCACGAAGAAGCCATCCGCACCCGCGTCCTCGGCTGGGCCGAGGCCTATGTGCAGGACCCCGACTGGTTCATCCAGAAATCCGTGGCATGGTGGCTGCGCGAGCTTTCGAAACACGACCCCGAGCGTGTCCGCGCCTTCCTCAAGGCCAATGCCAGCCACATGAAACGCTTCGCCCGCCGCGAAGCCTCCAAGTACCTCGACGAGAACTTCGGCTAAGCGCTCACTCGGTGCGGTACACCCGCACCTCCGGCAGCGAGGTCAAATCCGCCTCCAGAAGCCGCATCGCCGCCAGCGACAACCGACTTCCGGCCCCCGGCTCGGCATCGAGCGGCAGCAGGTCCACCGCCACCTTCGTGCCCTTCTCCGGAAACTCCACCCGGCCCCGCGCCTGCGCCTTGACCAGCGGCGTTTTCATCCAGATCCCCGGCTCCGACACCGCCCCCAACGAGGCGATCGTCACGCCAAGATCGGTCTCGCCCCCGGCGTTCCCGGCATCGGCCACCGCCTTCTGCCGTTCCTCGTCGCTCGTCGTATCCAGCGCGTCGGCCGTATTCGCCCCCGCCGGCGGTGCCGCCGCGGTGGTTGTCGCCTGCGCCTCCGCCTGGTCCGGCGCCCGCGCGGCCCGCTCCTTCGGCTTGAAAAGCCCGCCCTCGAACGCCCCGCACCCGGTCAGTGCCACGCAGCCAATGATCGCAAAAACCTGTTTCATCCCCCCAATCTAGGGCCCCCGCCCGCCGCCGACAATCCAAAGAACAACCCTTGTGCCGCGTTCCCCCACGGCATAGGTTCTTCCCCATGACCGCCCCGCTCATAGACCCCTTCCAGCGCGCCATTTCCTACCTGCGCGTCTCCGTCACCGACCGGTGCGATTTCCGCTGCGTCTACTGCATGTCCGAGAACATGACCTTCCTGCCCAAGAAGGAACTGCTGACGCTGGAAGAGCTTGACCGCATGTGCTCCACCTTCGTCCGCATGGGCGTGGAAAAGCTGCGCATCACGGGGGGCGAGCCGCTGGTCCGCCGCGATATCATGACCTTCTTCCACTCGATGACCCGCCACCTCGAAAGCGGCAATCTGCGCGAACTGACCCTCACCACAAACGGCTCCCAGCTCGCCCGCTTTGCGGACGATCTTTATGCCGCGGGCGTCCGCCGGGTGAACATCTCCCTCGACACGCTCGACGAGACGAAATTCGCCGACATCACCCGCTGGGGTCGCCTACCGCAGGTGCTCAAGGGCATCGACGCCGCGCAAAAGGCCGGCCTCAGGGTCAAGATCAACACCGTCGCGCTCAAGGGCTTCAACGAGGACGAGCTCTTCGACCTCGTCACATGGTGCGCCACCCGCGACATGGACCTCACCTTCATCGAGGTCATGCCGATGGGCGATATCGGCAACGAGGACCGGCTCGACCAGTACTGGAAACTGACCGACCTCCGCGCCCGCCTCGCCGTACAGTATACCCTCACCGACCTCCCCGAACGCACCGGCGGCCCTGCCCGCTATGTCCGGCTCGAGGAAACCGGCCAGAAGATCGGCTTCATCACGCCGCTCACCCATAATTTCTGCGAAAGCTGCAACCGCGTCCGCCTCACCTGCACGGGCGAGCTCTTCATGTGCCTCGGCCAGGAAGACATGGCGGACCTGCGCGCGCCGCTCCGCAACAACCCGTCCGACGACGCGCCGCTCGAACAGGCCATCCGCGACGCCATCGCGCATAAGCCCAAGGGCCACGATTTCGACTATTCGCGCCAGGCGGTCGACGGCAAGATGTCCCGCCACATGAGCCACACCGGCGGCTGATGCAGGGGGCGCCCCTGCCCGTCTGGCTCTACCGCGCCGCTGCCAATCTCGTGGCGCCGCTGGCCTATCGCCGCGTCGCCGCCAAGCTCTCGGCCCAGGGCATCTCCCCCGCCCGCCAGAAGGAGCGCCGCGGCTGTGCCACCGCCGCGCGCCCAAAGGGGCGCCTCGTCTGGTTCCACGCCGCCTCCGTCGGCGAAAGCCTCTCGGTTCTCCGCCTGATCGAACACCTCGGCCACGCCCTGCCCGACACCTCCTTCCTGCTCACCTCCGGCACCGCCACCTCGGCCCAGGTCGTGGCCAAGCGCCTGCCGCCCCGCACCCAGCACCAGTTCGCCCCCCTCGACGCCGCCCGCCCCCTGCGCCGCTTCCTGCGCACCTGGCACCCCGAGGCGGCGATCTTCGTCGAAAGCGAGCTCTGGCCTCAGATGCTCTCCCGCACCCACGACGCGGGCATCCCCCTGGCCCTGATCAACGCCCGCATCTCCGACGGCTCGGCCCGCAACTGGAAGCGCTTCCCGCGCACCGCCCGCTACCTGATGAACCATTTCCGCCTGATCCACTGCCAGGATCAGCGCACCGCCCAACACCTCCACGACCTCGGCCTGACCCAGGCCGAAGCCGGCCAGAACCTCAAATCCCTCGCCGGCCCCGCCCCCTACGACGCCGCCACGCTCACCGACCTGCAAGCGACGATCGCCAACCGCCCCCTATGGCTCGCCAGTTCCACCCATCCCGGCGAAGACGAGATCATGCTCTCCGCCCACCGATCCCTCCTAGAAACCCACCCCGACGCCCTCCTCATCCTCGTCCCCCGCCACCCCGAACGCGCCGACACCATCGCGAACCAGGTCACCGACGCCGGCTTCACCCCGGCCCGCCGCAGCGCCGACGACCCGATCACCCCGGAAACCCAGGTCTACCTCGCCGACACCCTGGGCGAGACGGGCCTCTGGTACGCCCTGTCCCCGATCACCTGCCTCTGCGGCTCCTTCACCCCCGTCGGCGGCCACAACCCCTTCGAACCCGCCCATGCCGGCTCCGCCATCCTCCACGGGCCGCTCCACGCCAACTTCGCCACCATCTACCCCGAGCTCGACGCCTCTGGCGCCGCCCGCGAAGTCACCGACGCCGAGGCCCTCGCCACCGAACTCGACACACTTCTCTCCGACCCCGCCGCCCTCGACACCATGCGCGCCAACGCCCGAACCTTCGCCGCCGCCCAGACCGACATGCTCGACGCCTTCGCCGAAACCCTTTGCAAGGCCCTCGCCCTGCGCTAGTCAGGCGCCACCCCAACCAAGGCGCCTCCCTTGCCCGAGCTCATCGTCACCAATTTCAACCCGAACTTCACCGGCGTCTCCGCCACCGCCGCGGGCGTCATCCGCCAGCAGGCCGCGCGGTTCGACATGGTCCTCGCCGGCCACCCCCTGCCGGGCTGCCCCACACCGGTCACCCGCAAGGACGCCATCCGCCTCTCGAAGACCAAGCCCGAAAACCGCCCCTTCACCATCTGGCACGTCCGCCGCAACCCGGAAATGCGCGCCGCTCTCTGGGCCCGCGACGTGCTCCGCCTGCCGGTGAAGATCGTCTTCACCTCCGCCGCCATCCGCCGCCACTCGGCCGTCCCCCGCTGGCTCATCTCCCGCATGGACGCCGTGATCGCCACGACCGAGAAGGCGGCCAGCTTCGTCCCCCATGTCCGCGCCACGGTCCCCCACGGCGTCGACACGACCCGCTTCACCCCCGCAACCGACCGCGCCGCCGCCTGGGCCGCCACCGGCCACCCCGGCACCGCCGGCATCGCCACCATCGGCCGCATCCGCCCCGAGAAAGGCACCGACCGCTTCGTCGATGCCATGATCGAACTGCTGCCACACCACCCCGGCCTCACAGCCCTCATCATAGGCCGCGCCGCCAAATCCGACGCCGCCTTCCTCGCCGGCCTCCAGAGCCGCATTGCCGCCGCCGGCCTCTCCCACCGCATCCTTTTCCCCGGAGAAATCCCCCCCGACGACCTCCCGCCGCTGATGCGCGCCCTATCGGCGGTCGTCCAGCTCCCCCGCTACGAAGGCTACGGTATGGCGCCCCTCGAAGGCATGGCCTCCGGCACCCCCTTCGTCGCCACCGACCAGGGCTATTACCAAAGCTTCTCGGGCCAGGGCACCTGCGGCCTCATCACCGAACCGGACCGCGCCGCCGAAACCCTCGCCACCCTGCTTTCCGACCCCGAGCGCCACGCCGAAATGGCCACCGCCGCCCGCAACGCCGCGGAAACCCACTACAGCATCGAACAGGAAGCCACCGCCATCGCCGCCGTCTACGACCAGCTCTGGGCGGACTCCTGACCCCCCGCTTCTTCTGGCCAGCAATATCCCGGGGGTGTGGGGGCTGGCCCCCACTCTTGCCCTCACCACCAAAGCCGCGCCCACAGGTCAGCACCCCGCCCCGGCTTCTTCTTGGTAGAAAATATCCCGGGGGCGTGGGGGCAGAGCCCCCACTCCTACCCCGCATCACAAAGGCATCCGCTGCTCGGCCACCCCGGCCCACCAGCTGCACCCCGCCGGGATCGCCTCGTCGTTGAAGTTGTACTCGGGGTGGTGCACCGCCGCCGTATCGCCGTTGCCGACCAGGATATACGCCCCCGGCCGCTCCTCCAGCATGAAGGCGAAATCCTCGCCCCCCATCACCAGCGGCGCGTCCTCGCACTGCCCGCTGACCGATCGCGCCACCTCGGCCGCAAACTCGGTCTGATCGGGGTGGTTCACCATCACCGGATAATTACGCTCGTAATTCAGCGTGATCTTCCCGCCAAACGCAGGCCCGAAACTCTCGCACAGCGCCTGCAGCCGCGCCTCCGCCAGATCCCGCATTTCCGGGCTCAGCGTCCGCACCGTCCCGATCATCTTCACCGACGAGGGGATCACGTTGAACGTATGCGACGAGGTCTCCATCGACGTGACCGACACCACCAGCTGCTCGGTCGGGTCGGCGTTCCGGCTGGCGATCGTCTGCACCGCTGTCAGCAGGTGCGCTGCCATCACCGAGGGGTCCACCGTCTCGTGCGGCTTGGCGGCATGCCCGCCCTTGCCCTCGACCAGGATCTCGATCTTGTCCGTCGCGGCAAAGAACGCGCCCGGCCGGATGGCGAACTGGCCCTGCGGCATGCCGGGCCAGTTATGCATGCCATATACCTCCTGGATGCCGAACCTTTCCATCAGCCCGTCGTCGCACATCACCTTGCCGCCGCCGCCGCCTTCCTCGGCGGGCTGGAAGATCACGGCCACGGTGCCGTTGAAATTCCGCGTCTCGGCCAGGTAGCGCGCCGCCCCCAGCAGCATCGCCGTATGCCCGTCATGCCCGCAGGCATGCATCGCGCCGGCCGTCTTCGAGGCATAGTCCAGCCCCGTCTGCTCGTGGATCGGCAGCGCATCCATGTCGGCGCGCAGCCCCACCACCTTGCCACTGTCGGCCTTCTGCCCCTTGATGATGCCGACCACGCCGGTCCGGCCCAGCCCGGTCACCACCTCGTCACAGCCGAAATCCTTCAGCTTCTCGGCCACCAGGGCGCTGGTCCGGTGCGTCTCGAACAGGATCTCCGGGTGCTCATGGATATCCCGCCGCCAGGCGGTGATCTCGTCATGCAGCTCTGCAAACCGGTTCTTCACGGGCATCTCTTTCGCTCCTTCTTCCTCAATATCCGCTCTCCGACACCAGCACGACATGGCCCGGCTCCACCTCTTCGTAGACGGACGGGCCCGGCTCGTACCCCACCTCGTGGATGGGCGACGGGATCGGCTTGAACTTCAGATCTTCCTCCGACCGGCGCCGTGCCGGGTCGGCCACGGGCACGGCCTTCAGCAGCGCCTTGGTATAGGCATGCTGCGGGTTCTCGAACACGGCCGCGCGCGGCCCCCGCTCGACGATCCGGCCCAGGTACATCACGCCCACGTCATGGCTCACCCGTTCCACCACCGCCATGTCATGGCTGATGAACAGGAAGGACAGGCCAAGCTCGGCCTGCAATTCCATCATCAGGTTCAGCACCTGCGCCTGCACGCTCACGTCGAGCGCGCTCACCGCCTCGTCGGCCACTATCAGCTTGGGGTTCAGCGCCAGCGCCCGCGCGATGGCGACCCGCTGCCTCTGCCCGCCCGACAGCTCGTGCGGATAGCGCCGCAGGAAACTCCGCGGCAGCTCCACCCGGTCGAACAGCATCGCCACCCGGTCGCCCCGGTCCGATGCGCTGCCGATCCCGAAATTCTTCATCGGTTCGGCCACCTGGTCCGACAGCTTCATCTGCGGGTTGAGGCTGGCGAACGGGTCCTGGAAGACCATCTGCATGTCCATCCGTGCCTTGCGCAGCTCGCCCGGCCCCAGCGCCATGATATCGGTGCCGTCCAGCATGATCTCGCCTCGGTCCGGCTCGATCAGCCGCAGGATCGAGCGGCCCGCGGTCGACTTCCCGCAGCCCGATTCGCCCACCAGCGACAGGGTCTTGCCCCGATCCAGCTCGAACGACACGTCCTCGACCGCGTGCACCTCGGCCAGCGTCCGGCGCAACAGCCCGCCGCGCACGGCAAACCGGGTGACAAGCCCCTTTACCGACAACAGCCGCTCGTCCGTTCCGGTGATCGGCGCAATCTTCTGGTCCGGCACCCCAAGCAGCTTCATCGGCTCCGGTGCCGCCTTCCCCCGCATCTCGCCCAGCCGCGGCACGGCGGCCAGCAACGCCTTGGTGTAATCATGCTGCGGGTTGGCGAAGATCTCCTCCACCGTGCCTTCCTCGACCTTGTGGCCCCGGAACATCACCACCACCCGGTCGGCCATCTGCGCCACCACGGCCATGTCGTGCGTGATGAACATCACCGCCGTCCCGGTCTCCCGCTTCAGCCGGTTCATCAACGCCAGGATTTCCGCCTGGATCGTCACGTCCAGCGCCGTGGTCGGTTCGTCGGCGATCAGCAGCCGTGGCTGACAGGCCAGCGCCATCGCGATCACCACGCGCTGCCGCATCCCCCCCGACAACTCGTGCGGGTACTGCGTCAGGCGCCGCTCCGGCTCGGGGATACGCACCTCGCGCAACAGCTCCAGCGCCCGCGCCCTGGCCGCCTTCCGGTCCATGTTCTTGTGCAGCCTCAACCCCTCGGTCAGCTGCCGCCTGATGGTGAACACCGGGTTCAGCGCCGTCATCGGCTCCTGGAAGATCATCCCGATCTGGTTGCCCCGGATCGTCCGCATCAGGTTCTGCGGCGTCTGCGCCAGGTCGATCTCGTCGTCCCGTCCGCGGTCGAACAACAGCCGACCACCGGAAATCTCGCCGCCCCCGAACTCCACCAGCCGCATCAGCGACAGCGACGATACCGATTTGCCCGACCCGGATTCGCCCACGACGCAAACCGTCTCTCCGGGGAACACCTCGAACGACACGTCCTCGACACCTGTCACAGGGCCATCGCGTGTCTGGAACTGCACCCGCAGATTCTCGATGCGGGCGACGGGACGGTCGAGCATGGGATCTCCTGTTCGGAAGCGCTGAGCCGAAGCTAGTGGCGGTTCGCCGTCAGGTCAAACCCGTTGAAAGGGCAAGGCCGCCGCCAAGCCCGATACCGCCAACCCGCCGCGCCCATCCCGGCCCGGCAAGGATTTTCCGCCAAAGCCTTCCGGCCTCCCCGCAGACGTGACAAGGTGCCCCCGACACGCGACAAGAACAGGAACGCCCAATGCCCCTATCCGACAACGTGAGGACCGCCATCATCGACGCCGTCGAACAGGGCTTCCCGGACCAGATCGAATTCACCAAGGTGCTGGTCCGCTTCCCCTCGATCCGCGGGAAGGAGCACGAGGTCGTCGATTTCATCGCCGGCGAGCTGGCGGAACGGGGCTACGAGGTCGACCAGTTCGACATGGACCCCGCCGCCATCGAGGCCCATGAAGGCGGCGGAAAGATCACGCCCGAGCACTCCACGGCACCGATCGTCGTCGGCACGCACCGGCCCCGGAACGAGGCTGGCCGCTCGCTCATCCTGCAATCGCATGTCGACGTCGTGCCCGCCGGCCCCGACACCATGTGGCGCCACCCGCCCTTCGAGCCGCATGTCGAGGGCGACTGGCTCTATGGTCGCGGCGGTGCCGACATGAAGGCCGGCCAGGCCCAGATCTTCTTCGCCATGGACGCGCTCCGCCGCGCCGGCTTCGCCCCGGCGGGCCGGGTCCACCTGCAAACCGTGGTCGAGGAGGAATCCACCGGCAACGGCGCCCTGATGACCTACCTCAAGGGCTACGATGCCGACGCCGTCCTGATCCCCGAACCGGAAGAGGAAATGCTCGTGCGCGCAAATGTCGGCACGCTCTGGTTCCAGGTCGAGGTGCAGGGCAAGCCGGTCCACGTGCGCGAAATGGGCAGCGGCGCCAACGCCATCGACGCGGCCTACCGCGTCGTCGCCGCCCTGCGCGGGCTCGAGGCGGACTGGAACGCCGAGAAAGGCGATCACCGCTTCTTCGAGGATCTCGACCACCCGATCAACCTCAACATCGGCAAGATCGAGGGCGGCGACTGGGCCTCCTCGGTGCCGTCATGGTGCCGCGTCGACTGCCGCATCGCCCTCTTTCCCGGCATCAGGGCCGCCGAGGCCGCCCGCCGGATCGAGGAGACGATCAGCACCTTCGCCGCCTCCGACCCCTACCTGGCGAACTCCCCGCCCAAGGTCACCTTCAACGGCTTCTTCTCCGAAGGCTACACGCTCGAGCCCGGCTCCGAGGCCGAGGCGGTGCTGGGCCGCGCCCACCAGGCGGCCACCGGCGAAGAGTTGCAAAGCTTCGTCACCCCCGGCTATCTCGACTGCCGGGTCTACCAGCTCTACAACCGCATCCCCTCGCTCTGCTACGGGCCAATCTCGGAAAACATCCACGGCGTCGACGAACGGGTCAGCGTCGAATCGATCCGCCGCACCACCATCGCCATGGCGCTCTTCATCGCCGAATGGTGCGGGGTCGAGGCGCTCGGGGACTAAGCCCTACCGCGGCACCAGCATCGTCACACCCACCGCCGCCGCCCTTGCCAGCGCGGGATCCAGCGACATCGGGATATACTCCCCCCGCCGCCAGAGCTGTGCCAGGTCGTCGTAATGCCGGCTCAGGAAATGCCCCGACTGGCCGGTCGAGATGATGAAGACGCTGCTGTCCGGGTCGGCAAAGTCGTAAACCCCCCGGAACCCCGCGCCATGCACGTTCTCGTAAGGCTCGGGCCCCTCGCCACTCGTCCGGCCCCGCAATAGCGTGTGATCCCCGCCCGAGGTGGACTGCCGGATATTCACGAAATACCGCAGCAACGGCACATCCCCCAGCACCTGGTGATCATGCGTCGCCTGGTGCGCGTCGCCCCAGCGCAGGCTTTCCAGCGCCGTCCCGTACCGCTCGCCGATCCAGACCAGCGCATCGTCCAGCGCCAGCCGGGCAATGTCGGTACAGCTCTCCTTCTGCGTCGACTGCCGGATGTCGCACCATGCCGAGGCGCCCTCGATATCGCGGTAGACCCGCTCGATGAACACCGGGTCGGGATGGGTGAACTCTGACGCCAGCGGCCCAAGGTCATCCTGGATCAGCCGCGTCATCAGCGCCCGCAGCCACGCGGAATAGATCAGCGGCTCCGGCAGATGCTCGTTCATCTCGCCGTTCCAGTTCGACAGCAGGTCCAGCGCCCGCTGCCTCTGCCGCTCGGGCGTGCCGTCGGGCGCGGCCTCGCCGGTGAACCACAGGTCCCGCCCGATCAGCGGCAACAGCGACCGCGCGGTAAAGCTCACCGTATCCAGTTGCGCCTCGATGAAACTGTCCCGCGTATGCACCTCGCGCGACTGCATCAGCCGCTGCCAGCGGTGGATCCGTTGGGTATCGCCCCACTTGAAACTCACATGCGACGGGAACGGCCGGCTCACCGTCTTGTTGTTGGTATTGCCCAGCACCCCGCCCACCGGCGCCACGAACTCGGGGTTCGACGAATAGGGCGTCATCGCCGGCCAGCGGTTCTCGGCGATCCACCCGCGCGACGGCATCCGCCCCTTGGTCTCGTGCCCGGCATCCCGGCGCGGCATCGCGCCGATCATCTTCATCGCGATGGTTTCGTCATCCGCCAGCATCAGGTTCTGCGAGGGCGCCACATAAAACCGCCCCGCCTCCAGCGCCTCGGTCACGTCCTGCGCCTGCATCAGCCGCATCGCCGCGGTCATCGTCGTGTCGGCCCCCGAAAGCGCCGTCCACGCGACCGACGCCACGTGCCCCGGCGGCGTCACCTCGGCCAGGTCGTAATGCGTCCCCGGCATGACCGGTCCATTGTCCGTCCAGCGCAGCGTCAGGGTGATCGGATCCAGATCCTTGATCTCGATGATCGTGCTTTCGGTGCGGAATTCCTTGTAGCCATCGGGCGTCAGGTACTCGCCCGGGTTCTCGGGGTTCAGCCGCTCGATATAGACATCCTGGTCATCCATGTAGGACGAGGTGACCCCCCAGCCGAGATTCTCGCTCCGCCCCGTCATCACCACCGGCACGCCGGGGATCGTCCCGCCGATCACCCCGCCGGTCGACAGCTCGATCCGGGCCAGGTACCACACCGACGGCGCGGTGAACCCCAGGTGCGGATCATTGGCCAGAAGCGTGCCGCCCGAAGCCGAGCGCGAGGGCGCCGCCGCCCAGGCGTTCGAAGCCCCGGCAAAGGCGCGATGATTGAACGGCGACAGCCGGTTCTTCGTGATATCCGATTTCGCATAGCGCGGCGCATGATCCCGCAGCTCGGGAAACAGCGCGGCATAATCCGGCAGCGCCGCGAGCCCGCTGCCCGGCGCCAGCGGCATGATATCCTTCATCCGGTCGTCGTCGTTCAGCGCCATAGAGGTGCGGGCGAAAAGCACCTCCTCCTCCAGATGCGCCGACAACTGCACCGACAGAAGCTTCACGATGGCGATCGAATCGGCGGGCTGCCACGGCGCGATCGGGAAATCGAACAGGAACATCTCCGGTGCCCCGCGCCCCCGCGCCTCCTCGTTGATCTCGTTCAGCCGCGCGTTCACGCCCCGCGAATAGGCCCGCAGCGCCTCCTGCGTCCAGGCGTCCTGCACGTTGACCGAATCCCGCGCCTGTCCGTAAAGGTCGAACCGCCGCAGCACCTTGTCCACGTCCACGGTCTGCGTGCCGAACACCTCCGACAGCCGGCCCTGCACCGTCCGGCGCAGCATCACCATCTGCCACAGCCGGTCCTGCGCATGGGCATAGCCCAGCCCGTAGAAGGTATCGAGATCGGTGCCCCCGAACACGTGCGGCACGTTGGAATGGTCCCGCACGATCTCGACCTGGCTCGACAACCCGTCCACCGCCAGCGTCTTGTCATACTCGGGCAGCGACCGCGACAGCAGGAAATAGATCACCGTGATCGCCAGCACGGCCAGCACGACCATCGCCCCGGCGATCCGAAAAAGCCATTTGAAGACCTGCGCCATCCTGCCCGGTTTCTCCTTGCATCTCGGGTCGGGATAGTCAGAAATTCGGGGCGAGACAATGGGAGGCGACGAGACGATGACAAAACTGGCATTCCTGGGCCTTGGCGTGATGGGCTACCCGATGGCGGGGCATCTGCAGGCAGCGGGCCACGAGGTCTGTGTCTACAACCGAACCGCGTCGAAGGCCGAGAAATGGGTGGATCAGCATGGCGGCACCCACGCGGCCACCCCGCGGGAAGCCGCGGAAGGGGCCGATTTCGTGATGTCCTGCGTGGGCAACGATGACGACCTGCGCAGCGTGTGCCTGGGCGAGGACGGCGCGTTCGCCGGCATGAAAAAGGGCGCCACCTTCGTCGATCACACCACCGTGTCGGCCAAGGTGACGGAAGAGCTTTACAAAGCCGCCAAGGAGGCCGGCCTGGGCTACGTCGACGCGCCCATTTCCGGCGGCCAGGCGGGGGCCGAGAACGGCCAGCTCTCGATCATGTGCGGCGGCGACGAGGATGTCTATGCCGCCGCCGAGCCGGTGATGAATACCTACGCCAAGCTCTGCCGCCGAATCGGCGGCTCGGGCGCCGGGCAAATGACCAAGATGGCCAACCAGATCGCCATCGCCGGGCTGGTTCAGGGCCTGTCGGAGGCGCTGCACTTCGCCGAGAAGGCCGGTCTCGACGGCCGCTCGGTGGTCGAGGTGATCAGCCAGGGCGCGGCCGGGTCTTGGCAGATGGCCAACCGCTACGAAACCATGCTGGACGACAAGTTCGACCATGGCTTCGCCGTCGACTGGATGCGCAAGGATCTCGGCATCTGCCTTGAAACCGCCAACGAGAACGGCGCCTCGCTGCCGGTCACCGCGCTGGTCGACCAGTATTACAAGGACGTCCAGAAGATGGGCGGCGGCCGCTGGGATACCTCCAGCCTCTTCAAGCGCCTGCGCAAGCTGGGCTAGACCGGCCGGCCAGGGGCGCCACCGGCGCCCCTCACCCCTGTTCCCTGGTCTCCGCCTCGGCCACCTCGGCCTCGCAGCTCGGCACGCCGTCGGTGAAGAAATCCTCCGGCACGTGCCGCGCCTCGGTGACGATCACGTTCATCGTGTCATCCCACCGCATGTGCCGCTCCCAGACCAGTTCACCCTCCGGGTCCACCTCCAGCAGCCGCCCGTGCTCGGCCTCGGTCAGCAGCAGGTTCCCGTTCGGCAGCACCTGGTGCTTGCCGCGCCGCCAGGTATAGAAAGGCAGCTCCTCGCTCCCGGCGAAATCCTCGGTCACCTCGCCGGTCTTCGGATCGACCCGCATGATCCGCGACCGCCCCGTCCCGGTGCCGTTGTCGAACACCGTGATCGTGCCGTCGGGCTGGAAATCCGGGTCGTGCTGCTTGAACCACGGCCCGTGCTGCCACCACTTCATCTTCCCCGTCTCCGGGTCGACCACGGCCACCAGGTTCAGCTCCCGCAGGCTGATCAGCACGTCACCCACCTCGAACATCGGAAAGGCGTCGGCCATCTCGGCCAGCAGCGGCTCGGCATCGTTGGGGTGATACGGGTCGTCGACATACCGCACCCGCTCGTCCGGCTTCTCCGGCGTCACCGTGCGGATATCGAGATAGCCCTGCTGGGCCTTGTCATCCCCATAGATGATCTGCTCGCGCAGTTCGAGCGTGCGCACCTCCTCGCCGCTCTCCTCGTCCACCCAGGAAATCATCTCTTCCCGCCACGACAGCAGGTGCCCCTCCCCGTCCCGCGTCAGCGAATGGTGGAACGAGTTGACGTTGCTCCAGATCGGCTCGCCACAGGTATCCAGCCGCGCCAGCACCTGCCCCGAATCGAACGTCACCGCGATCGAGCCGTCCTCGAACACCTCCATCCCGTGCAGCATGGTGTTCTGCGGCTTGTTCTGGCTGTCGATCTCGCCATAGGTGACGGGCCAGTGATGCACCTCCTCGCCGCTGGCATCGTAAAGCCGCACCACGTGGAACGTTCCCTCCGGGTCGGTATTCAGCCCGGCGACCAGCGTATAGCCGCCCTCCGCCCGGTCGGGCTGGTGCGCCGTGAAACCGCGCTCGGGGTCCGGCGTCTCGCCGCTGTCGTCGGGCGCCACGATATGCCGTGTCGGCTCCAGCCCGATATCGTTGCGCCAGTTGTTCTTCACATCCATGTAGGTCCGGTGCGCCAGCCCGATCTGCGGCGCCGGGAACCAGCCCCACCAGGACGAGACCGTGCCATAGACGATTCCCAAAACGGCAACCGAGGCCGTGAACACGACCGGGGCGATCCGGTCCGAAAATGGCCGCTTGCTCATGCGGTGGCTTCCTTCGCGTATTGGGCCGCCCCGGCCCCGAGGGCGCGGCGGCAAAGATTGTCATGCAACGCGGCCGCCCGCGTCAGCAACGCCGGATCGGCCCCCTCCAGCACCGGCGCCGGCCCCGGCGCGCGGAACATCGGCACCAGCCCGGCCACCTGCGCCGGGTCCGCCGCGCCGATCTCCTCGGCCAGCAGCGGCAGATGCGCCCCCGGTGCGGCACAGAACGCGTCGTGATCGACGAAAACGACCCCCCGCCCGGCGGTCGCCAGCACGTGCTCGTAGGCGTCGATCCAGTAGCGCAGCCAGAAATCCGGCCCCGTCGCCGCCTCGGGCCCCGGCGCTCCCTCGCGGAACGCGATCGGCCGAAGCGCCGCGCCGAACTCGAAATGCCCGACCCCCTCCATGTAGCGCCGCCCGAAAGGCTCGCGCGCATGCAGGTCGAGGAACCGCGCATGCTGCCGCATGAGCGAGGCGACATGCGCCCGGGGATCCCGCACCGGAACAAGCACGGTCGCATCCGGACAGATCGCCTCGATCAGCGGCAGCCGCGCGATATTGGCGTTGTTCTTCGACAGGTACCGCCGCGCCCCCGGCTTCGTCGCCACCACCTTGGCCATGTGCACGCGGAAATACTCGGCAAAGGCCTGGTCGTAATGGCCCACGTTCCACGGCAGGATCCGGTCCTGCCGGTAATGGTCCGGGTAGAACGCCATCCAGAGCATTTCCTCGAACGCCTCGGGGCTGTCCCCCGACACCTCCAGCCCGTCGCCATGGGCGCGCTCGCCCTTTGCGGCGCCCTGCTGGAAAATCGGCCCGATCCGGCTCCACAGAAGCGGCGCCAGCGTAAACGGCATGTGCCGATAGGTGGCCGAGGCGAACTCCGGCAGCCCCGCCATGGCGTTCAGCATGATCGTCGTACCCGCCCGCGGCAGAGAGGTCACGAAAACCGGCCGCGCCGACCGCTCCGGATCGATCCGGCGCCGGAAAAGCCGCGTCTCCAGCGCTCCCAGCCGCTTCTGCCGCGCGGGCGAGGCGAAGGCGAAATTGTGCAGCGCCTGCTCCATCGGCCCGTAGGGCACGGCGTCGCGGTCCGCGGTCTCCCGGCTCTCTGGTGCGGGTTTGCCCCGCCCCAGCCGGTCCAGCGCCAGCCACAGCACCACCGCGCCCACGGTCGAGCCCAACAGGAACGGCCAGCTCGAGGCCACGGCAATCGCCGCGTCGAGGGAATAGAGCCCGGCCTGCGCCCCGCCCCAGACCACCGCCGCCGTCGCGCCAAGCGCGGCCACGCCGATCCCGGCAATCGCAAGGAACAGGCCCAGGAGCGTCACCGAGGCGCGCCGCACCTCGCGCTCCTTCTCGTCGTCCGACGTGTCGGGGTCGCTCATCACCCGCAGCGCGGTCTGCGCGGTCGACGCCACGCGCCGGGCCACCCTCTCGGCCCTCAGGATACGCAGTACGGCGATGAAGGCGATCAGCCCGAGCAGCAGCGCTGCAACGATCACTTGCTACGCTCCGCAGAGGGCTCCGCACGCTCCGCAGGTTTCGACCGGTTCTTCATCATCCGCTTCAGCGGGTACCAGACGAATCCGATGATCGCGAGAACGATGCCGGCGAACAGCGCAATCATCGTGCCGATTGCCGTCAGCCCGGCGCCCGGACCGACATAGGCCTGCGCGGCGGCGGGAACGAAAACAGCAGCGACGGCGAGCGCGGCGGCGTGACGGGATTTCTTGAAAACAGGATGCACGTGAGGCCTCGTGGTTGCGATGTGCAATTACATCTAATCTTCGATGCCCACGGTCCACCCCCGCCGTGACCACCGGCACCCCTGCAAGCAATTTCGCGCCGCACACCGGGGGGTTGCCGGCGATTGTTCGCCTATTCGTTGATCGCGCCGGGCCCGTTTTCGCGTTCTGCCCGTTTTCCGGGCACGCCCCGTCTATGTCGCCTCTTTCGAGCGTGTTAATCCTTTTGCGGGCCCGTCACCGCCGGCAACGGACACCGACGCAATACCGACAAAATACCGACGTAATACCGACGTCGGGTATTCAACGATTTCAGCCATTTACGCATATTACCGCGGAAACCCCGCGCAACGCCCCGAAAACCCGGAATTAACCGGTTCTTAAAGCCCCAGCTTGTCCCGCATGAAGGCCAGCGCCACCGACAAACCATCGGGCGCGATCCCGTGCGCGGTGCCCTTCATGACGTGCGCATAGACATCCTTCCACCCTGCCGCCTGCAGCGCCTCCGCCGCCTCGGGCAGCGATTGCGGCGGCACCACGTCGTCCTGGTCCCCATGCACCAGCAGCACCGGCGGCCGGCTCACCGCGTCGTCCTTCAGCAGGTCCGGCGACAAAAGCCGGCCAGAGAAGGCCACGACACCCGCCACCGCATCCTCCCGCCGGGGCGCGACATGCAAAGCCATCATCGTCCCTTGCGAAAAGCCAAACAAAACAACCTGTTCCGGCAGAACATCCTCGTCCACCATCAGCGCATCGAGAAACGCGTTCAGATCCTCGGCCGCCGCCAGCAACCCCCGCTCGGCCTCCTCCTCGGACGAGCCGTCGATCCACGGGATCGGGAACCATTGCAGGCCCGTCGGCATCATCGGGATCACCTCCGGCGCATCCGGCGCCACGAACAGCGTATCGGGCAGATGCTCGCCCAGCACGTCGGCCAGCCCCAGCAGGTCGGCCCCGTTGGCCCCGTAACCGTGCAGGAACACCACGATCGACCGTGTCTCACCGGATTGCGGCTCCTTGCGGCCCGCCTTCAGAACGCGCGTCATCTGATCCCTTCCCTTTGCTTGTCCACCCGGTAGTAGGCCCACAAAAGCCGCGCCGCAACCGATCTCCATGGCCGCCAGGCCTCGGCCATCGCCCGGAATTCCCGGTCCTTCGGTCGCTGCGGCAACCCGTACAGCACCCGCGCCGCCTCCTGCAGGGCCAGGTCGCCCGGCGCGAACACGTCCGCCCGGCCAAGGCTGAACATCGCGTAGATCTCCGCCGTCCACACGCCGATCCCCGGCACCTGGGTCAGCGTGGCCACGACCTCCGCATCAGGTTTGTCCCGCAACCCCTTGAAATCAATTCGCGCCTCCGCCAGCGCCCGCGCATACCGGATCTTCTGCCGGCTCAGCCCGACCTCCCGCAGGTCATCGTCGCTCGCCCACATGATCTTGCGTGGCCCGGTCAGCCCGGCCGCCTTCATCCGCCCCCAGATCGCGGCGGCCGAGGCGGTACTCACCTGCTGGCTGACGATGGCGCTTAGAAGCTCCGCAAACCCCTCCGGCTTGCGCCGCAGCGGCAGCGGCCCGGTCATCTGCCTGGCATGGGCCAGCCGCGGGCAAAGGCGCTCGAGGTGATCCGCACCCTCCTCGACATCCGCCAGCGTTTGGATGATCCGCCCGGTCACAGCCCGTCCACCCACGCCAGCGCCTCCGCAACGCTCGCCACCTTAAGCGCTTCGGGCTGCGGCGGCCGTACGATCATCGCCACCCGCACCCCCAATTGCCTGGCCGCCACCAGCTTCGACATCGCCGCCGCCCCGCCCGCATTCTTAACAACCAGCCAGTCGACACCGAGCCTTTGAAACAACTCCCGCTCCTCCTCCACCGAAAACGGCGGACGCCCCACAAGAAACCTTCCGTTAACGAATGGAAACGGGCGGTCCGGCGGATCGATCTGGCGACAGATCAACTCCGCATGGCCCATGTTGCCGAACCTCTCCAGCGTCTGCCGCCCGGTGGCAAGGAACACCACCGCGCCCTCCGGCACCAGCGCCGCGACATCCTCCTCGCGCTGAACCTCCGTCCACCGATCGCCCGGCCCCGGCACCCATTCCGGCCTGAGGATTTGACAGTAATCTACTGATTTATCACGACAAATTTCGGCCGACCTGTTCGAAATACGGTGCGCATAAGGATGCGTCGCATCCAGCACGGCGGTGATCCCTTCCGCCTCCAGGTACCGGGCGAACCCCTCATCCCCGCCGAAGCCACCAACCCGCGTCGGCAACCCCATGGGCTTGGGCGCACGTGTCGCCCCGGCCAGCGATGCCACCGCCGGAATGCCCTTTTCCGCCAAGGCTTTGGCCACCTCCTGCGCTTCGCCCGTGCCCGCCAGCAGCAGAAGTTTCATACCCCGGCCCTCGCCAGGATCCCGCCCTGCCGATCCGTCACCACCGTATCGGCCCGAACCCCTTCCGGCAGCATCCCCCGCACCTGCTCCAGCGCCGCCTGCGCCACCCATTCCGCGTAACTTTCCCCTGTGTTCTCAAACACCTGCAAGGCCGTGTTCATGTAGGCCACATTCTCATTCCCAAGCACCTCCGCCAGCCCCCGGAAATCCACCTGGCTCCGCCCCGAATGCAGATCCCGCGCCCCCTGCGCCAGCTTGGTCATCTTGCCGATCCCGCCGCCCACCGTCACCCGCGGCACCGGATGTTTCGCCAGGTATTTCAGCATGCCCCCGGCAAAATCCCCCATATCCAGCATCGCATGATCCGGCAGGCCATAAAGCGCCTGCACCGCCTTCTCGCTGCTCGCGCCCGTACACCCGGCCACATGCTCCAGCCCCTGCGCACAGGCCACGTCGATGCCCCTGTGAATCGACGCAATCCACGCCGCACAGGAAAACGGCCGCACGATCCCCGTCGTCCCGAGAATCGACAAGCCCCCCTTCACCCCCAGCCTCGGGTTCCATGTCTTCTGCGCCAGCGCCGCACCCCCGGGCACGGACACCTCGATCCGGATATCCGGCGCCCGTCCCAGCTCGGCCGCCACCTCGCCCACGGCATCCTCCATCATCCGCCGCGGCACCGGGTTGATCGCGGGCTCCCCCGGCGGAATGGGCAGGCCGGGCATCGTCACCGTGCCCACCCCCTCGCCCGCGGCAAAGACCACACCCCCGGTCGAGGCTGACACCCTTGCCCGGATCAAGGCGCCATGGGTCACGTCCGGATCGTCGCCCGCATCCTTCACGACACCCGCCTCGCACCATCCATCGCCTTGGTCCCAATGGGAAATCTCGAATTCCGGCTGCTCGCCCCTCGGCAGAACGATCTGCACCCTCTCGGGCCGCCCGCCCCCCCACAACCCCATCAGCGCCGCCCGCGTCGCGGCGGTCGCACAGGCGCCCGTGGTCCAGCCACGGCGCAGGGGTCTGTCGGGTTTGCGGGCCATGTCAGGGGCGGACTATAGGGATGGCGTAAAACAAGGCCAATCGGCAATTCACATGTCGCGATTGCCGGGGCCAGACGTCGCAGCCGCCCTTTCCCGGCGCGCCAAGTCGGGGCATACAAGGAAAATGACCGACTCGCTTCCCCTCCCCGACGGCCCCTGGCCCACGCTCGAACCCGGCTGGGTCTGGCTTTGCGGCGCGGGGCCCGGTGATCCGGGCCTCCTGACCCTGCACGCGGTCAACGCGCTGCGGCAGGCCGACGTGGTGATCTACGACGCGCTGGTCGAGCCCCGCATCCTCGACTGGGCCCCGCAGGCCGAGCATATCTACGCCGGCAAGCGTGGCGGCAAACCCTCGGCGGTGCAACGCGACATCTCCCTCCGGCTGGTCGACCTCGCCGCCGAAGGCAAGCGCGTCCTGCGCCTCAAGGGCGGCGACCCCTTCGTCTTCGGCCGCGGCGGGGAAGAGGCGCAAACCCTTGTCCAGCACGGCATTCCCATCCGCATCATCCCCGGCATCAGCGCCGGGATCGGCGGGCTGGCCTATGCCGGCATCCCCGTCACCCACCGCGACGTGAACCAGTCGGTGACCTTCGTCACCGGCCATGACCAGTCGGGCCTGACCCCCTCCTCGCTCAACTGGAAAGCCATCGCCCAGGGCAGCCAGGTGATCGTGATCTACATGGGCATGAAGCATGTCGAACAGATCACCAGCGCCCTGATCGAGGCCGGCCGCCCCGCCAGCGAACCCTGCGCCGTGGTCTGCGCCGCCACCACCGGCGACCAGAAGGTGCTGGAAACCACGCTGGGCGACATGGCCCGCGACATCGCCGCCAGCACGCTCGAGCCGCCCGCCATCCTCTGCGTCGGGCGCTCGGTGCTGATGCGGCAGGTGCTCGACTGGCAGGGCATGCTGGCGGGCGAGCGCCCGCGCAACCTCGACCCGCTGGGCCGGGGGCGCCCGGCCGAGGCGTCTTGAAGGGTGGACGGGGATCCGGGGGCGCTGCCCCCAACGTTGAAATTCCCATGGAATTTCAACGCCTCCCCCGGAGTATTTGCGGAAAAGTGAAAGGCTGGGCGTGGAAAGGGGCCTGATCCTCGCGGCACCGTCCTCGGGCGCGGGCAAGACGACGGTCACGCTGGCCCTGCTGCGGCTCCTGGCGCGCGAGGGCGTGGCGGTGCGCGGGGCGAAGTCCGGCCCCGATTACATCGACCCGAAATTCCACGAGGCCGCCTGTGGCCGGACCTGCCTGAACCTCGACGCCTGGGCCATGACGCCCGCTCGCCTGCACGCGCTGGCGGCGGGCGAGGGCCTCTTGCTGGTCGAAGGCGCGATGGGACTGTTCGACGGTGCCCCGCCCGACGGGCGCGGCGCGGTGGCCGACCTGGCGCGCCAGCTGGGCCTGCCCGTGGTGCTGGTGGTCGATGCGGGCCGGATGGCCGGTTCGGTGGCGCCGCTGGTGGCGGGCTTCGCCGGGTTCGACGGCGATGTGCCGGTGGCCGGCGTGATCCTGAACCGCATCGGCAGCGACCGGCACGAGGCGATGCTGCGCCGCGCGCTCGCCCCGCTGGGCCTGCCGGTGCTGGCGGCCCTCCGGCGCGATGCGGCGCTGTCCCAGCCTTCGCGGCACCTCGGCCTGGTCCAGGCCGGAGAGCGGCCCGATCTCGACGCCTTTCTCGAACGGGCGGCGGATGCCCTGGCGGAGACGCTCGACCGGGCCGCCCTTCTGAACATCGCCCGCCCCCTGCCCGCGCCCGAACCGGCACCGCGCCTCGACCCGCCCGCACAGGTCATTGCCCTGGCGCAGGACGAGGCCTTCGCCTTCGCCTATCCGCACATGCTGGCCGACTGGCGGGCCAGGGGCGCCGAGATCCGGCCCTTTTCCCCGCTGGCGGACGACGCCGTGCCAGAGGCCGGGTTCGTCTTCCTGCCCGGCGGCTACCCGGAACTGCACGCGGGCCGGCTTGCGGCGGCGACACGCTTCCTGAACACCCTGAGACATGCCGCGCAAACCATTGATGTCTACGGGGAATGCGGCGGCTACATGGTGCTGGGCGAGGGGCTGGTCAATGCCGATGGCACACGGCACGCCATGGCCGGGATGCTGGGGGTGGAGACCTCCTTCGAGCACCGCCGCCTGCACCTCGGCTACCGTCACCTCGCCCCGCTGGGCGGCCCCTTCACCGGCCCGCTCGCCGGACACGAATTCCACTACGCCACCACCCTGCGCGAAGCCGGCGACCCGCTCTTCCGCGCCACCGATGCCGAGGGCACGGCCCTGCCCGACATGGGCCTCCGCCGCGGCCGCGTGTCGGGCAGCTTCGCCCACGTGATCGACGCAGACCCGACTGTGCGCTAGCGCGACTTGCAGCTTCCCGCCAACGCGGCTAGCAGATCCCCATGACCGACATCGTCTTCCCCCAATCCGACACCCGCGCACGGCGCAATGTCGCCGTGCTGGTGCTGGCGCAGGCGGTGCTGGGCTCGCAGATGCCGATGATCTTCGTCGTCGGCGGGCTGGCCGGGCAATCGCTGGCCAGCAACATCTGCTTTGCCACCCTGCCCATCTCGCTGATCGTGCTGGGCTCGATGCTCTCGGCCACGCCGCTCAGCTGGGCGATGCAGCGCTGGGGCCGGCGTGCGGGATTCGTGATCGGCACCGCTGGCGGCGCGCTCGGGGCGGCCATCGGCGCCTACGGGCTCTATCTCGGCTCCTTCTCGGTCTACCTGCTGGGCAGCCTCTTCACCGGCATCTACATGTCCGCCCAAGGCTTCTACCGCTTCGCCGCCGCCGACACGGCCAGCGACGCCTTCCGCCCCCGGGCCATCTCCTACGTGCTGGCCGGCGGGCTGGTCAGCGCAGTAATCGGCCCGCAACTGGTGAAGCTGACGGCCGAAGCGATGGTGATCCCGTTCCTCGGCACCTATCTCGCGGTGATCGGCGTCAACGTGGTGGGCGTGCTGCTGTTCCTTTTCCTCGACATCCCCAAACCCCCGGTGCCGGGCGACGACGCCCCGCGCGGCCGCTCGCGGATTGAGCTGCTTACCACGCCGCGCATCGCCGTGGCGGTGATCTGCGCCACGATCTCCTACGCGCTCATGAACCTCGTGATGACCTCGACGCCGCTTGCCGTGGTGGGCTGCGGTTTCAACACCGGCGATGCCGCCGACGTGGTCACCGGCCACGTCCTGGCGATGTTCGCGCCGTCCTTCTTCACCGGCCACCTGATCGCGCGGTACGGCACGGAAAAGATCATGGGGCTGGGCCTGCTGATCCTGGCCGGCGCCGGTGCCGTGGCGCTCCAGGGGGTCGAGCTCGAAAACTTCTTCATCGCGCTTGTCCTCCTCGGCCTCGGCTGGAATTTCGGCTTCATTGGCGCAACGACCATGCTGGCCGCTTCGCATGAACCCCATGAACGCGGGCGGATGCAGGGCCTCAACGACCTGATCGTCTTCGGCGGCGTGACGCTGGCCTCGCTCTCCTCGGGCGGGCTGATGAACTGCTCCGGTGGTACGCCCGAGGCCGGCTGGGCCCTGGTCAACATCGCGATGATCCCCTGCCTGACGCTGGCGGGCGGCGCCCTGATCTGGCTGATGCTGAGGCCGAAAGAGACGTGAGATGCGCCTTTTCGGAAAGACGCCCCTGATCGGAGAGGATCTGCACGACTGGATCATCGACAATTTCGATTGGGTCGAGAGCGAGCGGCCCGCCTGGTGGGCCATGGCCGAGCTCATCCGTCCGACGAGAGAGTACTTTCACGCCCCGGGCGGCCATGACCACGAAACCGCGCTGCTGGTGTTCGAGGACATTAAGCGCCAGCTCGGCCTCACGCAGCCCATCGCGCTGGAGCCGCTGCCCGACCTCCCCGACGAGCTGCTGCACGATTACACCCGGATGGGGGACACCGCCGGTCAATACTGGGATGATGCCGAGGCACCTCTGATCACCTACAACCCCAAGCTGATGCGCCAACCGGTCATGTTCATCAACACCCTTGCACACGAGCTTATCCACGCAAGGTTGTCCACGGTGGTCGACGCGTTGCCGGGTGGCGCACCCGCCCACGAGCTGGCAACCGACCTGCATGCCATTATCGCCGGGTATGGCGTGATCCAGCTGGAAGCGGCCGAACAGGCCGGTTGGGCGGGGTACATGTCACAGGCCTCGCGCGCGGTCGCGCTCGCAGAATTCCTGCACCGCAAGGCCATCGCACCCGAAGACGCCTTCCCCTATCTCTCCCGCCGGCCCGCAAGCTGGCTCCGCAAGGCCCTGGCCTTCCGCAAGCGCGTCCGCTGACCGCCCCGGCCGGCCATCAGCTTTTCGTGATCCCGGGAACCCGCAAGGCTGCACCGCGTTTCTTCCCCGCAAAGGGTGCGCAACGCGCGGGGACGGAATGAAAATGCAATCCATCGAGCCTACGCCGACCGAGCTGGGGCGGATGTGCGTCATCATGAACGGTAAATCGGGCCGTCGTGACACGCAGGATATCCCGTCGCGCATTCGCACTTCGTTAACCAAACGCGCCCCCAATGCCGAACTGCGTGTGCTGGAAAGCGGGTCGGATCTATTGCCCGCCACGCGCAAGGCGGTCGAGGAAGGGTTCGACATGATCGTCGCCGCCGGCGGCGACGGCACCGTCTCGGGCGTCGCCAGCGTGTTGCGCGGCACCGGCGTCACCATGGGGATCCTGCCGCTGGGCACGTTCAACTACTTCGCCCGATCGCTCGACATTCCCACCGAAATCCCCGCCGCCATCGACCTGCTCTGCGACGGCGCCGCGCGCCCCGTCCGCATCGCCCGGATCAACGACCGCGTCTTCCTCAACAACGCCAGCCTCGGCGCCTACCCCGCCATCCTCAAGACGCGCGAGGATGTCTACCGCCGCTGGGGCCGCCGCCGCATCGCCGCCTACTGGTCGGTGCTGGTGACGCTGGTCACCCTGCGCCGCCCCCTCCGCGTGCGTGTCGAGGCGGACGACCAGGTGCTCGAACGCCGCACGCCGCTGATCTTTGCCGTCAACAACGCCTTCCAGCTCAACCAGATCGGCCTGCAGGGCGAGGACGAGATTGCCCGCGGCCGCCTCGCCCTCTTCATCGCGCCCGACACCAACCGCTGGGGCATGCTGCGCAACGCGCTGCTGCTGGCCCTCGGCCTGGCCGAGCGCGAGAAGGAGTTCGACTTCATCGCAGCAGACCGCATCCGGATCATCAACAACGAGCGCAAGCACGACATCGCCTGCGATGGCGAGCGCGACCGGATGAAGGCCCCCTATGACCTGCAGGTGATCGAGAACGAGCTTAAGGTCGTGGCCCCCCTCACCCGGCAGAGCGACACGCGGTGAGACGCATCGCCCACCTGTCCGACCTGCATTTCGGGCGCGACCGCCCGGAATTGCTCGACCCGCTCGTCGAGGCGGTGAACGACCTGTCGCCCGACCTCGCGGCCATCTCCGGCGACCTCACCCAGCGCGCCCGCCCGGCCCAGTTCCGCGCCGCGCGCGACTTCATCGACCGGCTCGAGGCGCCCGTGCTGGCGGTGCCGGGCAATCACGACGTGCCGCTCCACAACCTCTTCCTGCGCCTGCTCTGGCCGTGGCGGCAGTACCGCAAGTGGATCTCCCCCGATCTCGAGCCCGAGTTCCACGACGGCGAGATGATCGTGCTCGGCGTCAACACCGTCAACCCGATGGCGCATCAAAGCGGCTGGTTCACGCCCCACGCCCTCGACCGCGTCCGCAACGCCTTCGGCAACACCCGCGGGCGGCGCACCCGGATCGTAGTGGCGCATCACCCGCTTGAACACCTGCCCGGCGAGAAGAAGAAGCGCATGCGCGGCGCCGACGCGGCGATGGAGGAGCTGGCCCGCCTCAACGCCGATGTCGTCCTCTCGGGCCACCTGCACAGCTGGCGCGCCGACCCCTTCGCCGAGAAGCCGGAGCGCAACGCGGTGCTGCAGGTCCATGCCGGCACCGGCCTCTCGACCCGGCTGCGCGGGCAGGACAATGATTTCAACCTGCTGGAAATCGAGGACGGGCTGATCGACGTCACCCGCTACGCCGCGGCCGAGGGCGACCACCGCTTCGCCATGGCCCAGACCCGCCGCTTCGTGATCCGCCCGCAGGGCTGGACCACGCATACCAGCCCCTGAACCGGCCTCACCACAACCCCGTCGCCGCCCGCGCCATCAGCGTCAGCCGGCTGCGGAACGGCGCCGTATCGAGCGTGCCGTCGCCCACCCGCCCTGGCCTGTCGCGCGCCGCCTTCAGCACCGGCCCCGCCTGCCACAGCACCAGCATCGCCGGCCGCGCCGCCGGCGGGATCGTCCGTCTTGCCGCCCGCGCACTGGCCAGGTGGTCGAGCCCTTCCTCCGCCAGCGTCCGGATCGCCTGGTGCGTGCCTTCCACCAGCGGGATGCGCCCCGCCTGCTCCAGCGCCGGTACCGCCCGCAGCCAGTTGGCCAGGCCCAGCGCATAACCCGCCTCGCGCACCGTATCGTCCGGCACCTCCGCCAGCGACCGCGCCGCCACAAGCAGCAGGTTCGCGGAGGTCTTGCCGATATACTCCCGGAAATGCGCCACGTCCTCGAACGGCTCGCGGTAGACATCCCACCGCCGCGCCGCGACCAACTGATCGAGCAATTCGGCCCCCTCGGCGTCCACCACCCCGCTCAGCGGCGTCGCCACCTCGTGCCGCCGGACCGGCCCGCCATCCCTGATCTCGCCCAGCGCATCGCGCCACCATTGCAGGCGCATCTCGGCGATCATCGGCTCCTCCGTCACCCAGGGCGCGCGCGACACCTCGAGGTTGAAGGCATAGACCGGAAACAGCTTCTCCCGCGCCGCCACCGGCGCGGCCATCACCGCACGAAAGCGGTCCGGGTCGCCCCGGCGCACCAGGTCGGCACAGGCGATGACGTCCTCATGCATCGCGCAGCAGTTTCCACACGATCGCGTCCAGCAGCGCCTCGAAGGAGGCATCCACTATGTTCGGGCTCACCCCCACGGTCGACCACCGCCGGCCCGAGCCGTCCTCGCTGTCGATGATCACCCGCGTCACCGCCTCGGTGCCGCCTTGCGTGATCCGCACCTTGAAATCCACCAGCCGCATGTCGTCGATCGCCGACTGGTACTTGCCCAAATCCTTGGCCAGCGCCTTGGCCAGCGCGTTGACCGGCCCCCGGTCCGAGCCCAGCTCGTCCATCGATTCCGAGACCGACAGCGTCTTTTCCCCGTCGATCTTCACCACCACCACCGCCTCGGAGAGCGAGACCATCTGGTCATACTTGTTCTTCCGCCGCTCCACCGTGACCTTGTAGCGCTTCACCTCGAAGAAATCCGGCAGCCGCCCCAGCTCCCGCCGCGCCAGCAGCTCGAAACTCGCCTGCGCGCTGTCATAGGTGTAGCCGCGATCCTCCCGCTCCTTAATCTCGTCGAGGATGCGCGCCAGCGCCGGATCGCCCGGTTCCACCTCCAGCCCCGCCTCGGCCAGCCGCCGACGCAGGTTCGACTGCCCGGCCTGGTTCGACATCGGGATGACGCGGGCATTGCCCACCGCCGCCGGGTCGATATGCTCGTAGGTCGTGGGGTCCTTCAGGATGGCCGAGGCATGCAGCCCCGCCTTGTGCGCAAAGGCCGAGGCGCCCACGTAAGCCGACTGTTTCATCGGCACTCGGTTGAGGATCTCGTCGAGCTGCCGGCTCGCCATCGTCAGCGTGGTCAGCGCCTCCCGGGTGATCCCCGTCTCGTAAAGCGAGGCATAGGGCTCCTTCAACAAGAGCGTCGGGATGAGCGAAGTCAGGTTGGCATTCCCGCACCGCTCCCCCAGCCCGTTCAGCGTCCCTTGAATCTGCCGTACCCCGGCATCGACGGCAGCCAGGCTCCCGCCCACCGCGTTCTCGGTGTCGTTATGGGTGTGAATGCCCAACCGTTCGCCGGGGATGCCGGCCGCAATCACCGCGCTGGTGATGGTGAAGATCTCCGTGGGCAGCGTACCGCCATTGGTGTCGCACAGCACGATCCACCGCGCGCCCGCGTCCAGAGCCGCCTTCAGCGCCTCCAGCGCGTAATCCGGGTTCGCCTTGTACCCGTCGAAGAAATGCTCCGCATCGAACAGCGCCTCGCGGCCCTGTTTCACGATATGCTCGACCGACCGGGCGATATTCTCGGTATTCTCAGCCAGCGTCACGCCCAGCGCGGTCTCGACATGGAAATCATGGGTCTTGCCGACAAGGCAAACCGCCTTCGTCCCCGCGTTCAGCACGGCGGCAAGGATATCGTCATTCTCCGCACTCCGCCCCGCCCGCTTGGTCATGCCGAAGGCGGTCATCGTGGCCCGCGTCTCCGGCGCGGCATCGAAAAACGCGCTGTCGGTCGGGTTGGCCCCCGGCCAGCCCCCCTCGATATAATCGAGCCCCAGCTTGTCGAGCGTCTTGGCAATGGCCTGCTTCTCGGGGGTAGAAAACTGAACCCCCTGCGTCTGCTGCCCGTCCCGCAGCGTGGTGTCGTAGAGGTAGAGGCGCTCGCGGGTCATCGGCAAACCTCCCCGCCCCGGCCCCCGAGCCGGGGCCTCGCGGTGGCGCAGAGGTCCCGGGCCAGGCCCAGGACGGGATGGTGCGTCGTTGCCGGGCGGCTCATTTCAGGGCCTCCAGCTTGGCGGGGTTGAAGTCCGGATTTGGCACTAGCTCAACGCCGGCCTTGCTCATTCGAACTTCGATACCAGTGTCAACCAAGGCTGCCTTGAGCCGGTCGACTTCAGAAAAGTCCTTGCTCTCCATTGCGATCTTGCGCGCTTCGGTAAGACGCGCTTCCCAGTCCGAAAGATCGACCTGCGGGGCGGCTGCCCAATCACCCATTTCTTCAAGAAGAAGTCCCATCAGGTTAGCACCAGCAAGAAGGTCCGCGGCGCCATAACTTTCAGTTTCCGCATAGCCCAAAAATTCTAACGGCGTGCCAGATGCAATCGAACTTAGCACCGTGATTGCCAAGCTTGAGTTTAGATCGTCCTCAAGCGCATCCAAGACCTCAATCGGAGGGGTTGCGCTAGGGGCGACCCCTTTGGTCGCTTTTCTCCACCTCCGCAAGGTCGCTTCCGCTTCCTTCGCCTTCGCCTCCGTCCAATCCATCGGCTTCCGGTAATGCGTGCTCAGGAACACGAACCGGATCACCTCCCCCGGATAGCCCTTCTCCAGCAGGTCATGCACGGTAAAGAAATTGCCCAGCGACTTGGACATCTTCTTGCCTTCCACCTGCAGCATCTCGTTATGCATCCAGACGCGGGCGAACTCCCCCTCCGGATGGGCACAGCAGGACTGGGCGATCTCGTTCTCGTGGTGCGGGAACATCAGGTCGTTGCCGCCCCCGTGAATGTCGAAACTGTCCCCCAGCAATTCATGCGACATGGCCGAGCACTCGATATGCCAGCCCGGCCGGCCCCGGCCCCAGGGGCTCTCCCACCCCGGCAGGTCATCGCTCGAGGGCTTCCACAGCACGAAATCCATCGGATCTTCCTTGTACGGCGCCACTTCGACGCGGGCGCCGGCAATCATGTCATCTACCGACCGGCCAGACAGCTTGCCGTAATCCGAGTATTTCCGCACGCGGAAGAGCACATGCCCCTCCTTTTCGTAGGCGAATCCGTCAGCGATCAGCCCTTCGATCATCGCCACCATCTGCGGGATGAACTGCGTCGCCCTTGGCATCTGGTCAGGCTCCAACGCCCCCAGCGCCCCCATATCATCGAGGAACCACTGCGTCGTCTGCGCCGTCAGCCGGGCGATCTCGGCATTCACGTCGCCGCCCTCGCCCACGTTCTCCTTCGCCCGCGCGTTGATCTTGTCGTCGACGTCGGTGAAGTTGCGCACATAGGTCACGTGCTCCGCCCCGTAGACATGCCGCAGCAGCCGGTAAAGCACGTCGAACACCACTACCGGCCGCGCATTGCCCAGGTGCGCCCGGTCATAGACCGTGGGCCCACAGACATACATGCGCACGTTATCCCGATCGAGCGGTTCGAACCGCTCCTTCTTCCGCGACTTCGTGTTGTAGAGCGTGATCTCGGTCATAGGCCCCTCTTGCGCAGGCATGCGTTCCCCGCGGCGGGCTTATCAACTCGGTTTCGAATTTGGAATAGAAGACCGGCCCGCCTGACTATGTCAGCGGGTAATGCAGCAGATGATGATGGTTGCGGTCTTCATGGCGGCGACCATATGGGCCCGCCCCGGCCCGGTCAAGCCGTCTCATTCACCGAACCCCGCCACTCCGCGCAGCGCGCAGCGATTGCCGTCGGGGTCAAGGAACTCCGCCGTGACACCCCAGGGCCTGCGCCGAACCTCCGCCTGCACGCCCCGGCTGGCCAGCTCCGCCACCGCCGCCTCCACGTCCGCCACGTTGAACCGCAGCTTGGAGGGGCACTCTCCCGGAGGTTTGCCCGCCGCAGACGCCCGACCACCCGGCTCGACCATGAGATAGGCGCCGCCCATGTCGAAACAGGTCAGACGCTCCTCCGCGGTGGCCTTCTCGAACATCACCTTCAGGCCCAGCGCGTCGCGATAGAAGCCCACGCAGTCCGCGTAATGCTCGGTGTTCAGGATGATGCCGAACGTCTCGACCTGCATGGGCCTCTCCTCCTCGTCCTGCCACGCAAAACGCCGCCGCCCGGATCGGACGGCGGCGCCTTGTTTCAGGCGGCGCAGCGACCGGTGGCCGTCGCCTCGGGAGCCACCTCCCGACGCGGTGCCACCTGCGCCCGGATGGTCAGCGCGATGCCCACCGCGATGACCGCAGCCCCGGCCCATGTGAGCGGCGCATAGACCTCGCCCAGGAACAGCGTCCCGGTCGCCAGCCCCACCGCCGCCGCGACATAGCCGATCTGGCTCAGCAGCACCGGCCCGCCGGCCTTCTGCAGGGCGAAATAGGCCGGGAAGGTCAGCCCCGCCACCACCGCCTGCGCCAGCACCAGACCCGGCACCTCGCGCAGGTGATGCAGCGGCAGCTCGCCGGTCGTGGCCACCTGCAGCCCGGCCAGCCCGATCAGCGCGAAAAGATGGCTCCACACCGCCAGCACCGCCGGATGCCCGCCCTCGGGCCAGTCGATCGTGCGATACACGTTGCCCAGCGCGAGGATCACCGGCAGGGCAAAGGCCACCAGCGGCCAGATCAGCCCCTCGGCCCCGCCACTCCCGCTGCGCGTCAGCGCCACCACCGCGGCGCCCGCCAACCCGAAGCCGATGCCGATCACGCCCAGCCGTGGCGGCGTCTTCAGCCCCGCCAGCGCCGTCACCCCCAGCGTGGCGACAGGCGACAACGCGAACATCAGCCCGGCATAACCCGCCCCCACGCGGGGGATCAGCAGGTAGAGCAGCGCATTGATCGCCGCAAAGCTTATGAGCCCGGAAATGACCGTGTAGCGCAGCATCCGCCCCCTCGGCACGACGAACCGTTTCTGCACCACCAGCGCCGGAAGCATCAGCCCCGCCGCCCCGGCCGACACCACCATCGCCCACAGAAGCGGCGGCACGCCCCCCTGCGCGGCCAGCTTGCCGAGGGGAAGGTTCACCCCCAGCAACGCCCCGGTATAGAGCAAAAGGCCGATGGCCCGCCCGTTTCCACCTGCCTCAGCCATAATGCACCACCTCGAATTCGATCCCGTCGGGCCCGTCGAAATAGAACCGTTCGCCGGGTTCATAATCTGCATGGTTATGCGGTTTATACCCGGCCGCCTTCACCTTCGCCTCGGTGCCGCGCAGGTCGTCGACCACCACGCCGACGTGGTTAAGGCCACCCACCCGGCCATAGGTCACGCCCATGGGTTCCAGCGGCGGTTTCGGGGCATAAAGCGCGAGATAGCTGTCGTCGTCGCCGACATGCACCGTAAACCCTCCGTTAAGGGCATCGCCCTGCCAGCGGATGTGCCAGCCGAAAAGCTCGCACAGCTTGGCGGCGCTCGCCTTGGGGTCCGGGACGGTGATGTTCACGTGTTCGATCTGCATGGGTCTTTCCTTCCAGTATTGATTCCGTTCTGAATTCAACGTAATTCTTCAAGTAAACTTGAAGCCAATAGGAAAAATCTCCATGCCTTCCAGCAGCTTGCGACAACGCGGCCTGACCATCGGCTATATCGCCGACCGTACCGGCCTCGCCCCCTCGGCCATCCGCTATTACGAGGACGAGGGGCTGGTCACCCCCGACCGCAACGACAGCGGCCACCGCCGCTATGACCGCTCCGACATCAGGCGGCTCTCCTTCGTGATGATCTCGCAAGGGCTGGGCTTCACCATCTCCGAGATCCGCGAGGCGCTCACCGACCTGCCCGAGCACCGCACTCCCAACAAGGGCGACTGGGCCCGCATCTCGCGCCGCTTCGGCAAGGTGCTGGATGACCGGATAGACCAGATGCAGGCCCTGCGCGCCCGGCTCGACGGCTGCATCGGCTGCGGCTGCCTGTCGCTGAAGACCTGCGCGCTCTACAACCCCAAGGACAAGGCCCGCACCCGCGGCCAGGGCCCACGCTACGTCATGGGCGACCGCTCCGACGAGATCTGAACCGCCCCCGCCCGGCGACCTGCTTGACTTGCCCCTCTCCGCCGGGCCATCTGGCGCCGCGAACGAGACTTCAGACAATGGGAGGCAGGCCATGCAACTGTCGCGCAGGATCACCGGGCTGACCGCCGGCGGCTCGGACGGGTGGGACGTGTATTACCGCGCCAAGGACATGCTGGCCGCGGGCCAACCGGTGGTGCAGCTCACCATCGGCGAGCATGATATCGGCACCGACCGAAAGATCATCGACGCGATGCATGCCGCCGCCGTGGGGGGGCATGTCGGCTATTCCATGTTCAACGGCAACCTCAACCTGCGCGAGGCCGTGGCGGCCCGCGTCACCGCCCGCACCGGCGTGCCCACCACGCCCGACAACGTGCTGGTCGTGCCCGGCGGCCAGGCCGGCCTCTTCGCCGCCCATCACGCCGCCTGCGACGAGGGCGACACCGCGCTCTACATCGACCCCTATTACGCCACCTACCCCGGCACGATCCGCGGCGTGGGCGCCAGGGCCGAGCCCGTCTTCGCCCGCCCCGATCGCAATTTCCAGCCCGACCCGGCCGACATCGCCGCCAAGGCCCCGGGCGCGAAATCGCTGCTCATCAACACGCCCAACAACCCCACCGGCGTGATCTACACCCGCAAGACGATGCAGGGGATCGCCGGCGTCTGCCAGGAGCATGACCTCTGGCTGATCTCGGACGAGGTCTACGACACCATGATCTGGCAGGGCGAACATATCAGCCCGCGCACCCTGCCCGGCATGGCCGAGCGCACGCTCGTGGTGGGCTCGATGTCGAAAAGCCACGCCATGACCGGAAGCCGCATCGGCTGGATCATCGGGCCGGAGGACGCGATCGAGCATCTAGGCAACCTTTCGACCCACACCACCTACGGCGTGGCGGGTTTCGTGCAGGAGGCCGCGACCTTCGCGCTCTCCCGGGGCGACGCCTTCGAGACCGAAATCTCCGAGCCCTTCCGCCGCCGCCGCGACCTCGTGATCGACATGCTGGAAGGCCAGAACGCCGTCCGCGCCATCCCCGCCGATGGCGGCATGTTCGTCATGCTCGACGTGCGCGCCACCGGCCTCTCGGGCGAGGCTTTCGCCGACCGCCTGCTGACCGAGCACCTCGTCGCCGTCATGCCCGGCGAAAGCTTCGGCGAGGCAGCATCGGGCCATATCCGCGTGGCGCTCACCGTCGATGACGACCGGCTGGCCGGCGCCATCGGACTGCTGATCGAGCTCGCCACCGAACTGGCCGCCTGAACACCCCCGATCGCCGCTTCAGGGTCTGAAAGCGACACAAGTCGCAATTGAGACAGACCGCACCGGGGAATCATGGTCCCCTCCTCCCACTTTCGGGAGGAGCTGGCCCATGTCGCCAAGCTGCAAGATCGCCCTTGTGATCTATACGATCGGCGCCGTGCGTGGCCGCGCCGCACGTGGAAGGCCGGGAAGGCCCTGAGCTTATCCCACCCCCCTTCCACGACCTCCACGTTCAAGGATCAGAGACATGAAAGACAATCCCCCGCGCCGGACCGGTGGCCGCGCTGCGCGCCGTGCCAGCCGTGCCGCCCCGCTCGATGACGCCATCCGCCCCGTACGCCCCGGTATGGAAAGCGACGCCCTCAAGGTGCTGTCGCAGACGGACATCCTGAAGATCCACAACGCCGCCTTCCAGGTGCTCGAGGAGATCGGCCTCGCCGACGCCCCGCAAAGCGGGATCGACCACCTCACCCGCGCCGGCGCCATTCACGGGGCCGACGGGCGCATCCGCTTCCCCCGCGCGCTGGTCGAGGATACGGTGGCGAATGCCAACCGGCAGATCATGCTCTACAGCCGCGATGGCAGGCACGATCTCGAACTCTCCGGCAACCGCGTGCATTACGGCACCGCCGGCGCCGCGGTCAGCATGGTCGACGTCGAGGGCCGCAACTACCGCGACAGCACCCTGCAGGACCTGCACGACGCCGCCCGCATCACCGACCGGCTCGATAACATCCACTTCCTGCAGCGCCCGATGGTCGCCCGCGACATTCCCGACAACCGCGAGATGGACCTCAACACCATCTACGCCTGCTGCTCGGGCACCACCAAGCATATCGGCGTCTCCTTCTCCGACCCCTCGCACGTGGCGGAGTCCTTCGACATGCTGCACCTCATTGCCGGGGGCGAGGCGGAATGGCGCGCGCGCCCCTTCGTCAGCAACTCCAACTGCTTCGTCGTCCCGCCGATGAAATTCGCGACCGAGGCCTGCCAGACGATGGAGGCCTGCATCGAGGGCGGCATGCCCGTGCTGCTGCTCTCGGCCGGCATGGCCGGCGCCACCACGCCTTCCACCATCGCCGGCGCCATCGTGCAATCGGTCGCCGAATGCCTGGCCGGGCTCGTCTACGTCAACGCCGTGCGCCCCGGCGCTCCGGCGATCTTCGGCACCTGGCCCTTCGGCCTCGACCTGCGCAGCGGGGCGATGACGGGCGGCTCGGGCGAACAGGCGCTCCTCTCGGCCGGCTGCGCCCAGATGCACAAGTTCTACGGCCTGCCCGGCGGCGCTGTCGGAGGCATCACCGACGCCAAGCTGCCCGACATGCAGGCCGGCTGGGAAGCCATGTGCTCGAACGTCATGGCCGGGCTCTCGGGGCTCAACATGGTCTACGAGGCGGCGGGCATGCACGCCTCGCTCCTGGGCTTCTGCCACGAGTCGCTCATCCTCGGCGACGACCTCATCGGCCACGCCCTGCGCTGCGTGCGCGGCATCGAGGTGGATGACGAGACGCTGGCGGTGGAACAAATCCGCGAGGTCTGCCTGCATGGCCCCGGCCATTATCTCGGCACGGGCCAGACGCTCGCGCGGATGCAGTCCGACTACGTCTACCCGACTACAGGCGAACGCATGTCTCCCAAGGAATGGGTCGAAAAGGACAGGCCCGACCTGAACCAGAGCGCCATCCGCCGGAAGGAGGCGATCCTCTCGGAGCGCTCCGCCGCCCGGTTCGACCCGCAAACCGACAAGGCCATCCGCGAGCGGTTCCGCATCCACCTTCCCGCGTGAGACCGGCCCGGATTCGCGCTTGACCTTCCTCCTGCTGGAACCCGCATAGCAGGCGGGCACGGTACGCGTCCGGCCACCGCCGGGCGCGTGCCGACCTGACTGGCAAGGATGAAACGACAGATGAATTCCCGACTTCTCTGGCTTCTCGCGGCGATCCTGCTCGCGGGCGGCACCTACCTGCTGACACGAAACGATCAGCCCTCCCCCGAGACGGCAAGCCCGGCCTCCGAAGGCGTTCAGATGGTCGAGGTCACGCTGCCCGCCGAATTCACGGAACAACAAGCCCTCGGCAGAACGGCCTTCGAGAACAACTGTGCCACCTGCCACGGGGAAAACGCCACCGGCCTCGTTGGCAAGGGCCCGCCGCTCATCCACAAGATCTACGAACCCAGCCACCACGGCGACGGCGCCTTCCTGATGGCCGCGCGCCAGGGCGTGCGGGCCCATCACTGGCAATTCGGCGACATGCCACCGGTCGAAGGCCTGACCAACGCGGATATCGAGAACATCGTCGCCTATGTCCGCGCCGTGCAGCGCGAGAACGGGATAAACTAGGGGCTACTCCCCCAGCCGCGCCAGTACAGCGCCCGTGTCCACGCCCGAAATCGCCCCCGCCACCCGGCCCCGCGGCGCCCCCAGCCGCGTCGCGGCATAGGCCTCGGCCACCGGTGCCGGCGCATTCCGGATCAGCACCGCCGCTGTCAACAAAGACGCCAGGCTTTCCACGTACCACCGCGCCTGCCCCTCCTCGGGCAGCTTCGGAAACCGCTCCATATGCGCCTTCAGCCCGGCATCGAACCGCGCATCCTGGCCCGTGGCCCGGCCCAGCTCCGCGGCCAGCACCTCGCCCGCCTCCGGCGCCTTGCGCAGCGTCCGCAGGATATCGAGGCAGATCACGTTCCCCGACCCCTCCCAGATCGAGTTAAGCGGCGCCTCGCGATAGAGAAGCGGCATCGGCGTGTCCTCGACATAGCCCATGCCCCCAAGGCACTCCATCGCCTCGTACACCACGTTCGGGCACAGCTTGTTGCCAAGGAACTTGGCCAGCGCCACCCCCAGCCGGGCAAAGGCGCGGTGCCCGTCACCTTGGCTGTCAAAGCTCCGCGCGACGTGCATCCCCAGCGCCAGCGCCCCCTCCCAGTCGAGCGCAAGATCGGCCAGCACCGCCCGCATCAGCGGCTGGTCGCTCAACTGCTTCTGGAACGCCGTCCGGTGCCTTGCCCAGTACCACGCATGATCGAGCGCTGCCCGCATCAGCCCGGCCGGCGCCATGGCCGTATCCAGCCGCGTGTGATGCACCATCTCGATGATCGTGCGCACCCCCGCGCCTTCCTCGCCCAGCCGGTACGCCACCGCCCCCTCGTACTCGATCTCCGACGACGCGTTCGCGCGGTTGCCCAGCTTGTCCTTCAACCGCTGGATGCGGATGGCGTTCCGCCCCTCCTCCAGCCACCGGGGCACGAGGAAACAGGTCAGCCCGCCCTCCGCCTGCGCCAGCGTCAGGAACCCGTCCGACATCGGCGCCGAGCAGAACCACTTGTGCCCTTGCAGCCGGTAGGCCTCGCCATCGCGGGTGGCCATTGTCGCATTCGCCCGCACGTCCGAGCCGCCCTGCTTCTCGGTCATCGCCATGCCCATCGTCGCCCCGGGCTTGCGCGCCAGCGGCCGGGCCGAGCCGTCATAGACCCGCGAGGTCAGCTTCGGCACCCATTCCCCGAACAGCCCCTCGTCCGCCCGCATCGCCGGCACGGCGGCATAGGTCATCGTCATCGGACAGCAGACGCCCGGCTCGATCTGGCTGGTGAGATACACCATCGCCGCATGAGTGGCATGCCCGCCCTTGGCGCCTTCCCACGCAATCGCGGAATAGCCCGCACCGACCCCCGCCTCCATCAGCCGATGGTAAGCGGGGTGAAACCGCACCTCGTCCAGCCGCCGCCCGCCCGCGTCGAACTGCACCAGCTCCGGCGCCTGCCGGTTGGCCTCGCGCCCCGCCGCCTGCATCTCCTCCGTCCCGATCGTGGCGCCGTAGCCCGCCAGGTGCGGCGCATCCGCCCCCGCCGCCCCGGCATGAGTCTGCAGCGCCGGATCGCCCGCCCAGAGGTCGATATCGCCCCGCGCCGGCGGCTGGTTCGTCACCTCGTGCGTCGGCAGGTCGGACCGGGGTGGCAGATGTGGCATGAAAGACTCTCCTCACCCCTAATCCTAGCGCGCAAATCCTTGTGAACGAAAGGGGATTCACAAAGCGATTCGCCTGTGGCAGGATACCCCTCGACCGCCCGCAAAGAGGTGGCAGGAAAAGGCAGAGCAGACCAATCATGTCCACCCGCAAACGACCCGCCTTCGGTGCGCTCGTCTACTTCATGATCGCCTTCGCGATGTGCGGCTATTTCACCTTTGCCGCGGTGCAGGGCGATTACGGCCTCTTTCGCCGGGCCGAGATCGAGGCCGAGGAAAAGGCCCTCCAGGCCCAGCTCGACCAGATCGAATCCCAGGTCGCCCGGATGGAGAACCTCACCAAGCGCCTCTCCGACGGGTTTCTCGACCTCGACCTGCTCGACCAGCAGGCCCGCGACGTGCTCGGCATGATCCGCTCCGACGAGATTGTGATCCGCTAGGCCGGCGCCGCCTCAGTCCGGCGCGTTGGCCGTATCGAACGGGCGGTTCCGGGACCAGTCGAACGTACCCTCGTCCCGCTCGCGCACGGCCTGCTTCCAGCCCACCGTCTCGGCCCGCGCCTTGAAGTTCAGCCCCTCCGGCGAATGCCGGGTGATCCCGTCAAAGACCGTCGCCAGCCGCTGCGTCTGCTGCACCTGCGCCTCGATGGCGGAATTGATCACCATCTTCTGCATCGCCAGCTGGTTGATCGGGACGGTCGCGATCCGGTCCGCCAACGCCTCCGTCTCGGCATCCAGCCGGTCGTCGGGGACGGCCTTCAGCACCAGCCCCATCTCCGCCGCCTCGGCCCCGCCGATCCGGTCGCCGGTGAACATTATCCGCTTGGCCCGCTCCGGCCCCAGCCGATGCACCCACATCGCCGTCGTCGGGCACCCCCAGACCCGCACCGGCATGTAGCCGATCTCGGCCCCCTCGCCCATCACCACCAGGTCCGAGCACAGCGCGATGTCCGATCCCCCGGCCACGGCGAAACCGTGCACCTTGCAGATCACCGGCTTCATCGCCCGGAACAGCGACATGAAGGCCTGCGTGTTGGCCCACATGAACTGATAGTCCTGCATCGGATCCCAGGGCATGTCCTGGGTAATCACGTTGTCGGGGTCCTGTGCATAATGCGCCAGGTCGTAGCCCGCGCAAAACGCCCGTCCCGCTCCGGACAGCACCATGACGTGAACCCGCCGGTCGGCATCGGCCTCCTGCACCGCCTGCATCAATTCGCGCGGCAGATCATCGTCGATCGCGTTCATCACCTCGGGCCGGTTCAGCGTGATCCGTCCGATCCGCCCGTCGCGCTCGTAAAGTACCTTTGCCATGGTCTGCTCCCTTTCTCAGATATCCCCGAAATCCCCGCCACGGCCCTTGCCCGCGGCGAACCGGCCGGCCCCGGCAACGCCTGCCGCCGCAACCTCGCCCTTGCTGCCCGCCCACTCGGCCCGCAATGCGTCACGCTCCGACAGCCCCGCCTGCCCGCGCGCCGACCGGCGGTCGGCCCGGACGCAGCTCTGCGGATACCGCGCGATATCCCGCGCCAGCGCCTCGGCCCTGGCCCGCGCCTCGCCCTCCGGCACCACGTATTCGCACAAACCGATCTGCAGCGCCTCGGCCGCCTCCACCCTGCGGCCCGTCAGGATCAGGTCCATCGCCCGCCCCTCGCTCACCAGCCGCGGCAGCCTCACCGTCCCGCCGTCGATCAGCGGCACGCCCCAGCGGCGGCAATAGACGCCCATGAAGGCGCTTTCCTCCATCACCCGGATATCCGCCCACATGGCCAGTTCCATGCCGCCCGCCACCGCCGGCCCGGCGACCGCCGCGATGACCGGCTTCGACAGCTCCAGGCGGCTCGGCCCCATCGGCGCCATCGGCGGCGTGGGCGCGTCGGTGAAATCATAGGCGTCGATGGCATCCGGATCCGACAGGGTCGCCGCCCGCTTGAGGTCCCAGCCCGCGCAGAACGCCCCGCCTTCGCCCCAGAACACCGCCACCGCCGCGCTCTCTTCCGCCTCGAAGGCAAGGAACGCGTCGTAAAGCGCCCGTGCCGTCTCCGGATCGACCGCGTTGCGCGCCTCTATCCGCGAATTGATCACGGTCCAGACCGGCCCGTTCCTTTCGATTCTCACCGCCATCCGCGTCCCTCCCTCCAGGCAGCCGCAGCCTACACCGCCCCCGCGCAATTGCCATGTTCCCCTGCGGCAAATTCTCCCTCGCCACGAAGGGCCTTGTCATGTTATAGATAGTTTAACACTAAACTATATTGTGATCGGAGGAGAACGCCACCCATGGCCGCCCGGAAAACCACAAAGAAACCAAATATTTCTGCCGACGAGCTGAAACAGTATTACCGCGACATGCTGCTGATCCGCCGATTCGAGGAGAAGGCCGGCCAGCTTTACGGCATGGGCCTGATCGGCGGGTTCTGCCACCTCTATATCGGCCAGGAAGCGGTCGTCGTCGGCCTCGAGGCCGCGGCCGAGGAAGGCGACAAGCGGGTTACCACCTACCGCGACCACGGCCACATGTTGGCCTGCGGGATGAATCCCGACGGCGTCATGGCCGAGCTCACCGGCCGCGAGGGCGGCTATTCCAAGGGCAAGGGCGGTTCGATGCACATGTTCTCGACCGACAAGCACTTCTATGGCGGCCACGGCATCGTCGGCGCCAACGTGCCGCTCGGCGCGGGCCTCGCCTTCGCCGACAAGTATCTCGAGAACGGCCGCGTCACCTTCACCTATTTCGGCGACGGGGCGGCCAACCAGGGCCAGGTCTACGAGACCTTCAACATGGCCGCCCTGTGGAAACTGCCGGTGGTCTTCGTGATCGAGAACAACCAGTACGCCATGGGCACCTCGCAGAAACGCTCCACCTCCACCCCCGACATCTACACTCGCGGCGAGGCCTTCGGCATCCCCGGCGAGGCGGTCGACGGGATGGACGTGCTGGCGGTCAAGGAAGCCGGGCAGAAGGCGGTCAAACACTGCCGCGACGGCAAGGGCCCCTACATCCTCGAGGTCAAGACCTACCGCTACCGCGGGCACTCCATGTCGGACCCGGCCAAGTACCGGACGCGCGAGGAGGTTCAGAAGATCCGCGAGGAGAAGGACGCCATCGAACACGTGCGCGACCTTTTGCTGGCCGGCGACCACGCCACCGAGGAGGACCTCAAGGCGATCGACAAGGAAATCAAGGGCATCGTCAACGCCTCCGCCGATTTCGCCAAGGACAGCCCGGAGCCGGCGACCGAAGAGCTCTGGACCGACATCATCACCGATGTCGCCCCGCAGAACGCGTGAGAAGGAGATAAGATAGATGGCAACCGAAATTCTCATGCCCGCCCTGTCGCCGACGATGGAAGAAGGCACGCTGGCCAAGTGGCTGGTCAAGGAAGGCGATGAAGTGAAATCCGGCGATATCCTCGCCGAGATCGAGACCGACAAGGCCACGATGGAGTTCGAGGCGGTCGACGAAGGCACGATCGGCAAGATCCTGATCGAGGAAGGCACCGAGGGCGTGAAAGTGAACACCCCCATCGCCGTGCTGCTGGAAGAGGGCGAAGACGCCTCCGACATCGAAAGCGCCTCCTCCCCCGCCGCCGCGCCGGCCGAGGCCGACGACAAGGAAGACGCCAAGTCCGAGGAGAAGGCCCCGGCCAAGGCTGCCGCCCCCGCCGCCCCGGAACCCGATTCCAGCCCCGACTGGCCCGAGGGCACCGAGATGAAGACCATCACCGTGCGCGAGGCGATCAATTCCGCCATGGCCGAGGAAATGCGCCGCGACGACACCGTCTTCATCATGGGCGAGGAGGTGGCCGAGTACCAGGGCGCCTACAAGATCACCCAAGGGCTGCTCGACGAGTTCGGCGCCAAGCGCGTGGTCGACACGCCGATCACCGAGCACGGCTTTGCCGGCATCGGCGTCGGCGCCTCCTGGGGCGGGCTGCGGCCCATCGTCGAGTTCATGACCTTCAACTTCGCCATGCAGGCGATCGACCAGATCATCAACTCCGCCGCCAAGACCCTCTACATGTCCGGCGGGCAGATGGGCTCTCCCATCGTGTTCCGCGGCCCCAACGGCGCCGCCGCCCGCGTCGCGGCCCAGCACAGCCAGGACTACGCCGCATGGTACGCCCAGGTCCCCGGCCTGCGGGTGGTCCAGCCCTACTCGGCCTCCGATGCCAAGGGCCTGCTGAAAACCGCCATCCGCGATCCCAACCCGGTGATCTTCCTCGAGAACGAGATCCTCTACGGCAAGAGCTTCGAGGTGCCGGTGCTGGATGACTTCACCATCCCCTTCGGCAAGGCCCGCATCGAACGGGCGGGCGAGGACGTCACCATCGTCAGCTTCGGCATCGGCATGACCTACGCCATGGAGGCCGCCGCGAAACTGGCCGAGGACGGCATCAGCGCCGAGGTCATCAACCTGCGCACCCTGCGCCCGCTCGACTATGACACCGTGATCAGGTCGGTCATGAAGACCAACCGCTGCGTCACGGTCGAGGAAGGCTGGCCCGTCGCCTCCATCGGCAACCACATCTCGGCCACGCTGATGGAACGCGCCTTCGACTATCTCGACGCGCCGGTCATCAACTGCACGGGCAAGGACGTGCCGATGCCCTATGCCGCGAACCTCGAAAAGCTGGCCCTGACCTCGACCGCCGAAGTGCTCGAGGCAGTCCGCCAAGTCACCTACCGGTAAGGAGATCAAGAAATGCCTACCGAAATTCTCATGCCCGCCCTGTCTCCGACCATGGAAGAGGGCACGCTGGCCAAGTGGCTGGTCAAGGAAGGTGACACGGTCAGCTCCGGCGACCTGCTGGCCGAGATCGAGACCGACAAGGCAACGATGGAGTTCGAAGCCGTCGACGAAGGCACGATCGGCAAGATCCTGATCGAGGAAGGCACCGAGGGGGTGAAGGTCAACACCCCCATCGCCGTGCTGCTGGAAGAGGGCGAGGACGCCTCCGACATCGACACATCCGCCTCGAAATCCAAACCCTCCGGCGGTGGAAGCGCCGGCGACGAGAAGGCCGAGAAACCCGCCGCCACGCCCGAAGGCGGCGGCGGTGGCGCGCCCGAGGCCAAGCCCGACACCCCGGCCCCGGCCGCCCCGACCGACGCCAAGGGCGAACGCATCTTCGCCTCCCCCCTGGCTCGCCGGATCGCCGCGCAGAAGGGGCTCGACCTCGGCCAGATCAAGGGCTCCGGCCCCCATGGCCGCATCGTCAAGGCCGACGTGGAAGACGCCAAACCCGGCGCCGCCCCCGCCAAGGCCGAGGACAAGGCCGCCCCCGCCGCAGCCCCGGCCGCCGCGCCCGCCGGCCCCTCCGCCGATGCCGTCGCCGCCATGTACGAGGGCCGCGACTACGAGGAGGTCAAGCTCGACGGGATGCGCAAGACCATCGCCGCCCGCCTGACCGAGGCCAAGCAGACCATCCCGCATTTCTACCTGCGGCGGGATATCAGGCTCGACGCCCTGCTCAAGTTCCGCAGCCAGCTCAACAAGCAGCTCGAGGGCCGTGGTGTCAAACTGTCGGTCAACGACTTCATCATCAAGGCCAGCGCGCTGGCGCTTCAGGCCGTGCCGGACGCCAACGCCGTCTGGGCGGGCGACCGGGTGCTGAAGATGAAAGCCTCCGACGTGGCCGTCGCCGTGGCCATCGAGGGCGGGCTCTTCACGCCGGTGCTGAAAGATGCCGACATGAAGTCTCTCTCGACCCTCTCGGCCGAGATGAAAGACCTGGCCTCCCGCGCCCGCGACCGCAAGCTCGCCCCCCAGGAATACCAGGGCGGCAGCTTTGCCATCTCCAACCTCGGCATGTTCGGCATCGACAATTTCGACGCCGTCATCAACCCGCCCCATGGCGGCATCCTTGCCGTGGGCTCTGGCGTGAAGAAACCCGTTGTGGGCGAGGATGGCGAACTGACCGTGGCCACCGTCATGTCGGTCACCCTCTCGGTCGATCACCGGGTCATCGACGGTGCGCTCGGCGCACAGCTTCTGGAGCAGATCGTCCAGAACCTCGAGAACCCGATGGTCATGCTGGCCTGATCTGGTCCTTTCGCCCCCTGCCAACCGGCGGGGGGCGCCCGGTTACCCAGCGGAACCGTCACCGCAAACTGATGCGCCGAGGCCACCCCCGGCGCACAATCTGCGCCCTTCTATCGACTTCCCCCCCCACCGACACTAGCTTCCCCGGAAAGTGCCAACGACGATTGGATTCCGTCTACATGATCTCGACCGCCAAACGGTATGCCGCCGTTCCGCTTCTCCTGCTTGCAACGGGGTGCGCAGACGCCCCCAACGACGTGAGCGCGCCCGTCACCTCGGCCAGCTTCTCGGACAACGTGAACACCCTCGCCCCGGGGAGCAGCACGTCGGCCAGCGGCACGATCACCGAAACGGAGACGGAATACGGCACCCGCAAGGTGCGTACCGTGCAACCGCCCAAGCTGTTCGACCAGGCGTTCCGCGATGCCTCGGCCCGGAAACACGCCGCCGAGATCGACAAGCTGCGCCAGGCCTTCCTCAACCTCGGCCCCGGCGTCGACCCCGAGGAAGCGGCCCGTGCGGCCCGCGTCGTCTATACCTATGTCGACCAGCTGATCGTCGAGTACCAGATCGAAGACAGCAGCCCGCTGGCGCACAACACCAAGGTCAATTTCGGCCAGAAGCCCCGCGGCCTGTGCTGGCACTGGGCGCATGATCTCGACATCCGCCTGCAGATGGAACGGTTCAAGACCCTCGAGATCCACCGCGCCATCGCCAATTACAACAACCTCCGGCTGGAACACTCGACCACCATCCTCGGCCGCCGCGGCGACCGGATGGAGGACAGCATCGTGCTCGACCCGTGGCGCAACGCCGGCGACCTGTTCTGGGAAATCGTCCGCAAGGACACCCGTTACAACTGGACCCCGCGCGACGAGGTCTTCGCCTACAAGCGCGCGCAGAAGAAGCGCGATGCCAAGAAGGAAGAGTTCAACTCCCCGAGCTGATTGCGCGTCGGACCGCAAGAAACAGCAAAGCCCCGGATCATCTCCGGGGCTTTTCGTTTTCCAAGGGGGTACGGGTGGTGCCGCCTCAGCGCACGCCCAGCAACTGGTCCATGTTCACCGAGGGCTGGTCGCAACCCGCCTCACCCACGATCTTCGCGGGCACGCCGGCCACGGTCTTGCAGGGCGGCACTTCCTGCAACACCACCGACCCGGCGGCGATCCGGCTGCAATGGCCGATCTTGATGTTGCCCAGCACCTTGGCCCCCGCGCCGATCAGCACACCATCGCCGATCTTCGGATGCCGGTCCTGCTCTTCCTTGCCGGTCCCGCCCAGGGTCACCGAGTGCAGCATCGACACGTTGTCGCCCACCACCGCCGTCTCGCCGATGACGATCGAATGGGCATGGTCGATCATGATCCCCTTGCCGATCCGGGCGGCGGGGTGGATATCCACGCCGAAGACTTCCGAACCGCGCATCTGGAAGAACCGCGCCAGGTCGCGCCGCCCCTTCCGCCACAGCCAATGCGCCACGCGGTAGGCCTGGATCGCCTGGAACCCCTTGAAGAACAGCATCGGCAGCAGGAACCGATCGCAGGCCGGATCGCGGTCATAGACCGCCACGATATCCGCCCGCGCCGCCAGCCCGAGGCTGTCGTCGTCGGCATAGGCCATGTCACAGATTTCCCGCAGGATCTGCTCCGACATCTCGTTCGAGGTCAGCTTCATCGACACCCGGTAGGCCAGCGCCGATTCCAGTGTCTTGTGGTGCATGATCGAAGAATGCACGACCCCGCCCAAAAGCGGTTCATGCTCGACCGACTCTTCGGCCTCGGATCGGATCCGGGCCCAGACCGGGTCAAGCTCGGCCAGTTTGGTACGGGTTTCTGCCATGTCATTGCTCCTCATGGGCATGCCGGACTATACCATTTAGGCACGGCGCGTAAAATGCAAAGGCGTGATGGGAGCTTTCACAAGAATGAATGACGAAAGCCAGGAATCCTTTCGCGACCTGATTGCCACGCGCCTGGCCGAACTGGATGCGGAGGACCAGATGGGCGAAGCGGGCCAGGCCACGGTCGAGCTCGACCAACAGGCCGTCGGCCGGCTCAGCCGCATGGATGCGCTTCAGAACCAGGCCATGGCCAAGGCCAGTGCCACCCGCCGCAAGACCGAACGCGCCCGGCTGCAGGCGGCCCTCGCCCGCATGGACGAAGGCGAGTTCGGCTATTGCGAGGATTGCGGCGACGCCATCGCGCCCGCCCGACTGCAGCTCGATCCGGCCGCCACCCGCTGCGTCGACTGCGCCAGCGGCTAACGACACCCGGCTCCTCCCCGTCCCGGCCCCTCGCCCCGCCGTAGGGTGGGTGCAAACCCACCTCCCTGACGGCAAAAGCGAGCGTTGGGTTACCTACGCCACCAGCCCCAGAGCCGCGAACCGCCCAGCGCCCACCAGCGCCGAGACCTGCGCCACCCGCAGCTCGAACGCCCCCGCAAGCCCGTCCGCCGCCTGCGCCCCGGCCGTGTAGGTCCACCCCGGCGCGCTCACCATCTCCTCGCGCAGCACGCTCTCGCCCTGCACCACCCGCACGACATACCGCTCCGCCTCCTCGCCCAGCGGCACCTCCGGCGTCTCCCACCGGTCGCCCCCGATCCGCGTCCGCCGGGTCCAACCGAACGCCATATCCGCCCCCGGCACCCCGTTCACGGACAAATGCACCGGGCTCAACGGTCGCAGCCCCGCCCCCTCGAAGGCCAGCACCGTATGCACATAGGCCGCATCATCCACCGGCCGGTTCGCCGGCCCCACCCTGTAATGCCGCGCCTGCCCGATCTGCCCCTCGGTCAGCCCGATCTGCCGCGGCGTCCCGTCCAGCCGCACCAGGTAGGATCCCGCAGGCCAGATCGCCTCCACCTCCGTCCCCAATTGCCCCCGCAACCGATGCCCGATCTCGTAGGTATCCACCCCAACAAGCGCCGCATCGCGAAACTGGACCAACTCCCAGCCGCCGGGGCTGCCATCCCCGATGGCACACAGGTTCGCCCCCGACAGCAAACGGCTTTCGCCCACGCTCTCCAGCCCGCCATGCAGCATCCGCACCCGAAGCGCCGGCCCCCGGTCGAACACCCCCGCCGGCGCCGGAAGCAACGCGCTCTCCGTCACGCCAATCGGCGTCCGCGCCTCCAGCACCTGGTCCAGCCGGAAATCCTCGCCCCCGTCCGCCACGTACACCGCCGCCGATCCCGGCCACGGCCGCGCCGTCACCGCAATATGCGGCGCCTGCGGCACCTCCTCGCCGGTCATCAGCGGCAGATCGAGGAAGAACGGCACCACCGGCGCCGGCGCATCGAATCCGCGCAGCGGCCCCACCTCCGGCTCCACCAGCACCGGCCGGTAACTCTCCGGCTCGATCCGGATCGCCTCCAGCTTCTGGGCATGCGCCAGCATCTCGACCCGGTCGACCCGGAAATGCCCCTGCCCGACCTCCTCGGGCAGCGCGATCACGTCCCCCGCGCCCACCGCCAGCCGCGACCGCGGCAGCGTCAGCCGCACCATGTCCGTCGCCACCCGCGATTCCGACAGCCAGCGCTCCACCGTCTGCCGCCCCTCGGCCCGCGTCATTGCCAGCGGAATCTCCGAGGTCGACACCGTCGCGTCATCCACGCCCAGCACCGCCTCTTCCGAGATCACGTCGTAATCCGCCCCCGCCTCGATGAAGCGCAGCCTGACCCGGCCCGCCAGTTCCACCTCGCTCCCGCGCACCTCCTCGATCGCACCGTCGCGCTCGCCATCCCGCACCACGCGGTCCACATCGACCACGTGGTCCGCCAGCCCGTCCCGCTGCCGGAAGACCAACGCGCCCCCGCGCTCCACCGCATCGAACCCATAACGCAACGCCAAAGGCTGCAACGCCGCCCGCGGCTCGGCCACCTGCTCCACCAGGTAGCCGCGCACATGCCCGTGCAGCCCTCCCGTGTCGCAATCCTCCAGCCCCGCCCGGCCGCAGACCTCCTCCACCACCGAGGCCAGCCGCCACGCCGTCACCCGCCCGGTGATCCAGTGCCCGCGCAGGTAATTCTCCCCGTCCTTCCACAGTTCGACGTCATTGGGAAAGAACGGATAGGGCCGCGCATCCCACGCCCAGGCATAGGCATGCGCCATATCCACCATCGGCCCGCCATACGTCTCCGACACCGGGTTATTCTTCGGATCGCCCCAATATCCCGCCATCGCCCGCAGGTACTGGAACTGGATCAGTTCGTCCTGCTGCCCGGTCGAGAAATGCGGCACGGCATTTTCCGAAGATTTCGGATCGAGGAACTTGTTGGGCTGGTTCGTCCCCTTGTCGATGGCGGCGCAGCCATACTCCGTAAAGCGAACAGGCTTCGACCCCGGCACCCACGCCGTGGGCTCACCGGCCCTGACGCCTCCCACCCGGTCGTGATGCGCATTCTCCCACCAGCCCCGGATATCCTTGTACCGCCACACCCACGGCTCGCCATGCGCGCCATCGGTGATCGGCGTCCGGATCTGCGCCTCCCGCGCGGTGTCGGAATGGTAGTACCAGTCATAGCCCTCGCCCCCCGCGACGTTGCCCATCAGGTAGTCGAGATCGTAAATCGCCCCCGCCCCAGCATCGGCATGGTCCTCGCCATCCCGCCAGTCCGACAGGGGCATGTAATTGTCGATCCCGATGAAATCGATGTTGTCATCGGCCCAGAGCGGATCGAGATGAAAGAACCGGTCGCCGCTGCCATCCTGCGGCGCATAGCCGAAATATTCCGACCAGTCGGCGGCATAGCTGATCTTCACCTCCGGCCCCAGGATCGCCCGCACCTCCGCCGCCAGCGCCACCAGGTGCGCCACCGCCGGAAAGCTGTTCCCCTCCCCGCGGATCGTGGTCAGCCCGCGCATCTCCGAGCCGAGACAGAAGCTCTCCACGCCCCCCGCCTTCAGGCACAGCATCGCCTGGTGCAGAATGAACCGCCGATAGCTCCACTCGTCGGGCCCATCATACAGCACCGGGCTGTTCACCACCGGCCCGGTATAGGCCAGCGGCGCATATTCCATGTTCTCCCCGCCCTCGCTGAACTCTTCCTCGACCTCGTCCTCGGGCGCCAGCGCGAAATCCGCCGCACTTGCCGTGCCAAAGAACGCGTCCACCTCGGCCGCCGCCGCCGCACTCCCGTCCGGGCTGCCCTCCCGCCCCGGCGCGACCGACGTGGTGATCCGCCCCCGCCACGGCAGAACCGGCTGCTCTTCCCCGCCATAGGGGTCGTCCAACCCGTTCCCGGCCAGCTGATCCATCAGGATGAACGGGTAATACATCACCTCCTGCCCGGCCTCCTTCAGCGCGGCAATCGCCTCCAGCACCGACTGGTCCGTCGGCGTGCCCCCGTAAACCGGCGCCCCTCCCCCGTCGCGCGGCACCAGCTCGGCACTCCCCCGTGTCAGCCCCGCCACCTGCCAGGGCCGGCCGAACCCGTCGGAGTGGTCCCGCTCCACCTTCGGCCGAACCGTGCACTGGCCACAGCGCAGGTCATCCCCGAACCAGCTCACCACCAGGCTCACCGCCCGACACGCCGGCAATTCCCCCTGCAACTGCTCCAGCGCGACGTTGAAATCCCCCTTCGCCGCCGGCGTCGAGACGTTGGAGAAGGCCGATTCCAGGATGCTGAACCCCGACCACACCTCTTCCGTCGACAGCACGTATTCCCCGCTGCCCGGCAGCATCGCCACCCCGCGCACCGCATGGGCCGGGTCCAGCTCGGCCCCGGGCAACTCCACCGGCGCCGGGCGCAGCACCTCGAAGGTGAACTGCGGCACCCGGTTGCCATACTCCGTCAGGTCCAGATCCTCGATCACCACGTAGGCCGTGCCGCGATAGGCCGTCACTGTGCCCGCCCCCTCGACCGCCTCGATCTTCGGGTCCGGCAACTGGTCGCGCGTGCCGGTATAAACCCGCATGGTCAGCGCATCCCGCGCCAGCTCCACCCCGTCGGCCCAGATCCGGCCGACATGGCCGATCTCCCCCTCGCACAGCGCGATGGCCACGCTGACCGAGTAGCTGTAGCTCACCTGTGTCGGCCGCGGCGGCCCGCCCTTGCCGCTCCCGCCCGTGACGGATTTCCTCTCGCGGAATTCCGTGGCCCAGATGACATTCCCCGCCACCCGCATCCGCCCGTGCACCCGCGCAATCGCGTCACCCTCGCCCGTGCCGGTCAGGCGCAGCCGGCTCACCCGTCCGGTCTCCACCACGTCCGAGCCCTGCCCCAGCAGCCGCTGGTCGATCGACCGCCCGATCATCGCCCCGGCAAACCGGCCCACGGCGGCCATCGACAGGCCCAGAACGGTGCCGCCGATCGACCCGCCGATCACGGCCCCGGCAGCGGAAAGCAGAATTGTCGCCATGGTCTATACTCCTTGCGGAAATGCGAAACGGGCCACGATCCGGCGCCGCCACGGCGCGCTCAACGAGCTTTCCACCACGCCATGACCCGAAAAGGCGTGAATAAAACTGGCGCCCTCGCCGCACCGGGCCTGAAGCCCGAGGTGCTTGGCCACCGCCCCGTCCCGCATCCGGAACAGAAGCAGATGCCCCGGCGCCTCGGCGCCCACCTCCACCGGCACGAAATGCCGCAACGCCGCCCGCCACAGCCTTTCCTGGCCACCCGCCTCGGCCCAGTCGAAACTGTAGGCCGGCACCGCCTCCGGCTCCGCTCCCCTCACCTCGCGCCACACGCCCCGCACCAGCCCAAGGCAATCCGCCCCCGCGCCCTTGCAGGACGCCTGATGCCGGTAGGGCGTGCCGATCCACGACCTTGCCGCGCGCACCACCTCTTCACCCGACCCACTCATCGCCGGCTCCCGCCATCCAGCCGGCCCGCCCTGCTCGGATCGGTATAGGACCAGTCATCGCCCGGAATGTCCGGAAACCCCTGGAAATTCAGGAAGTTGTTGAACTTGAACCGACAGGTCTCCGCCCGCTTGTCACACCCGGCCACCAGCCGTGCCACATCGCCCACGGCCACGCCCGCCCGCAGCGGATGCCACAGCTCCACGACCCGCTCGCCGCCCTCGATCCGGTCCCGCTTCACCGGCCCCGACAGGCCCGCCGCCGCGCCGTCCACCATCGTCAAAGACCCGAACCGGAACCACCCGTCCTCGACCTCGTCCAGCCCGGCAAAGCGGAACACCCGCCGCGCCTCGACCGCCACCAACGCCGCCTCCACCGTGTAATCCGGCGTCCCCAGGTCGAACCCGCAAGCGTCATCCCCCAGCACCGCCCCGCAGGGCTTCTGGAACACCCGCCCCTCCGGCTGGTTCAGCACATCCGTCAGCCCGCGAAGCTCCGCCTCGAACGCCCCGCCGCTCCGCCGCATCTCGCCGATCCGCCCGCGAAACAGAAGCTGCCGCTGGCTCACATCCTGCCAGTTCACCAGCCACGCCCGCACCTCGGCCCCGTCATAGCGGCCCGCCTCGATATCCACCTCGCTTATCGCGGCATCGCTCAGCGCGCCCATCGCCTCGGTATTGTCCACCGACAGCCCCGTCGTCTGCTGCAACGCCAGCGCGCTCAGGCCTGTATCCGCCCGAAACGCAATCCCCTCGAAGCTCAACGCCCCATCATGATCGGTAAACCCCATCACCACACCATCGGCCCGCGTCACCGCCCAGCAATGGCACAGCGTCGTGTGCCCGCCCTCGAGATGCGCTTGAAGGCCTTCGTCCAGCCCGATCATACCCGCACCTCCACCACCGGCACGCTCGGCACCTCACCCGCCTGGAAACTGGCCAGGCTGGTCTCGATCCGGTCCGTCGCGAACCGCACCGGCACGTCGAACTCGAACCCCGCCCGGATCTCCGCCCCGGCATTGGGCGGATGGTCAAACGTCACCATCCCGGTGGCCGTATCCACCTCGAAATGCACGCCTTCCTGCTGCGGCACATCCCCCAGCGCCACCTGCACACTTCCCGCTACCGGCTTGCAGATCGGCCGGTCGTACACCTGCTGCCCCGACCGGTACCGCTTCACAAGCTGGAACGCCGCCGTCACATCGTCACCTACGGCAATCACCTGGTCCTCGGGGCCGGGCTCCGCCTTGGCGCCGCACGACTTGTAATCGGTCCAGTCCTTCCACCGGAACCCGAAGACCTGCCCCTGCCGCGCCTCGAAAAACGCGATCAGCGCCTCGATATCGTCAAGGCTTCGCAGCGCCACCCCCGCATCATACCGCCGCCGCGAATGCCGCCACGGCGTATTGCGCTCCTCGAACCCGTTGGCCAGCGTCACCACGTCCGTCCTGCGCTCCGGCCCGCCGACCGAGCCGAAACTCAGCGACGCCGGAAACCGTACCTCGTGAAACATCCCTCTACTCCCTTAACGATTGCGGCTGCCGCGCCCGATGGCCCGGCCCAGCTCGGCGGCGATCTGCCCCCGGCTCCGGCGGAACCCCTCGGCATCGGGCGTCGTGATGTTCATCACCACGCTGACGGCCCGCCCGCCCTGCGCGGCCACCCCCAGCTTGCCATCCGGCCCCCGCCTCAGCGGCATGATCGCCTCCGGCCCGGCCTCGCCCATCAGCCCGGTGCCCCCACGCATCGGGAACGTCACCGGCCCGCTGACGATCCCGCCATTGGCAAAGGGCATCACCCGGCCTTGCGCGAAACTCCCGCCCTTCTCGAAAGGGGAAATCCCGCCAACCATCGCGCCCACGCCATTGGCAATCAGCCCGCCGATATGGCTCGTCACCGGCCGCATCGCCGCGTTGAACGCCGCGTTGATCATAGAATTCGCCAGGTTGTGCAGCGCATCCGACAGGCTGTCGCCCTCCAGCACCGCGCCGCGGATCGCCTTGTTCAGCCCCCGGCTGATCCCGCGCTCCAGCGTCGCCACATCCTGCCCGGTGCCGGCAAACGTGTCCCGCACCCTGGCCAGCTCGCCATTGAACGCCGCCGCCATCTCCGTGGCCTGCCCGAGGCTCTCTTCCATCGCCTCGACCTGCAGGTCGAAATCATCCATCCGCTCACCCGTCTCCATCTCGCTCCCCCTCGCCATCGGGATAGGCCCGCATCAACTCGTCGAGCCGCCCCCGCATCAGCGGCGCCACGCCCCCCGGTTTTCCCAGCATCAGCTCCAGCTCCGCCGGCGTCAGCGCCCAGAACTCCCACGGCCTCAGCCCCAGCCCGCGCATCCCCGCCCGCAACAGCGCGGGCCAGTCGACGCCCCTCATCCCGCCCCCTCGGGCAGCATGAACGCCCGCGCCAGCAACTCCGCCGCCGCCCGCGCCGCGCCCACCGGCCCGCCCTCAATCTCGGCGGCCACCAGGTCACCGGCCCGCCCCTGCCAGCCGCCCCCGCGCAAACCGGCCACGATCAGCGCCAGCACATCCCGCGTCGAGAACGCCCCGCCCTCGAACCGATCCACCAGCTCCACCAGCGTCCCGGTCTCCAGCGCCGCCTCCAGCTCCGCCAGCGCCCCCAGCGTCAGCTTGAGAACATGCCGCTCCCCGCCGATCACCAGCGCCACCTCGCCGCTCCATGGATTGGCCCCGCCGCGCATCAGGCCGCCGTGAAGGTCAGCTGCCCGGCCGAGGCGAGCGACAGCTCATAGGTCGCCTCGCCGTCATGGGTCCCCGCATACTCGATGCTGCCCACCTGGAACGGCCCCTCGACCACCCCGAAATCCGGGATCACCACCTGGAAATCCGGCGTCTCCCCGTCGAAGAAGATCTGCCTTGCCCGCTCGTCGCTCGCCTCGTCGCGGAAGATCCCCGAGCCGCTGATCGCCGCCGATTTCACCCCGGCGCCGGCCAGCAATTCCCGCCAGCCCCCCGCCGATTCAAGGCTCGTCACGTCCACGCTCTCGGCGTTGAAGCTCACCCGCGTCGCACGCAGCCCCGCCACCGTCTCGAAATTGCCCGTGCCCGTCAGGTCGATCTTGACCAGCAGGTCCTTGCCATTCTGCACTGCCATTGCTCTCTCCGTCTGAAAGGTTGATTTGGTCCCCGTAGGCCGGGCTTCAGCCCGGCACGCTCACGTCTCCTCCACCCGCGCCCGAAAGGTCAGATCGACCCGCCGCAGGTTCCCGCTGCCCTCCCGCCGGGCCCTTGCCCGCCAGAAATGCAGCGCCACCAGCCGGCCCCGGGAAAGGCTCATCTCCGCCTCCACCAGCGCATCGCTGACCGCCGCCGCCACCTGCTTGGCGGCATGAAACCCGGTGCCGTCCGACACGACCGACACGGTAAACCGGTGCCACGCGCCCTGGCCCGACCCATCGGCCCGCGCCCGCGCATCCTCCGACCCAAGCACCACGTACAACGCCGGCACCGTCCCCGACGGCAGCGCGTCATAAATCGCCCCGCCCACCAGCGCCGTTACGCCCGCATCATTGCTCAGCCTCTCGAACACGGCCTCCTGCAACGCCGCCACCATCCCGTAGCTCATAGCGCCACCTCCTCCTCGGCAAAGCAGGTCAGGTACCGCCCGCCCTTGTCCGCCTCCGCCACCGCCCGGATGGCGAAAACCCGTGTCCCATCCCGAAACCGCTGTCCCGGAACCGGGCGCGACACCGCCCCCACCGGTGCGGCCCGCACGATGATCCGGTAAGGCGCCACCGACACCCCCGCGGTCTCGCCCCGCGCATCCCGGCCCGTGCGGGCGCTGACATCGGCCCACAGCATGCCAAGCGCCGCCCAGCTTTCGCTCCAGCCGCCCGCGCCATCGGCCACCCGCTCGGGCGCCTCCAGCACCAGCTGCCGGTTCAACCGCACCGGCCCCATCACGCCGACCCCATGAAAAGCCGCATGCTCCGGTACCGCTCGATCAGGCTGGTCACGCCAAACGGCATGCACCCCCCGCCCAACGCGGTCTCGTGCCGGTATTCGTGGTAATGCGCCGCCAGCAGCAGCACCGCCTGGCCCAGGTCGGCCGGCAGACCGCCCCACTCCTCCGCCATCCCGGCGGTGAAGGAGATCACGACGCTCCCCCCGGCCGGGATCCCCGGCAACAGCGCGCCCACGGGCCGCAATACCGGCCGCACCGCGCTTTCCTCCAGCCGGTAAAGCCCGGCATCGACCACGCTCTCCACTCCGCCAGAGTCGCGCATCACCACCCCGGTCACACCGGTCACCGGCGCGATCGGCATCGCCTGCCCGCTCTGGTCGCGCCACGCCGACAGCGTCCATGTGAACGCCCGCTCGATCAGCGCCTTGCCGGTGCGCGCCTCGATGGCCCCGATGGCCGCCCGCAGGAACCCTTCCAGCACCGCATCCTGCAGGTCGCCATCGGAAAACCCGGTGCCCAGCCGCAGGTGGGCCTTGAACTTCTCGACGGGCAGCGCGGCCAGTGCCACCGGTGAATCTTCGATCAAAATCATGGACCTACTCCAGGAACTTCAAGCCCGTCGCGCGGCATCTCCGCGCCCATCAGGCGGGGGCCGTTGCCCCCGCCCGCCTCGTCTCGGGATCAGGACAGGCCGAACTTCAGCAGCTTGATCGCGGCAAAGTCGCTCACATCCCCGCCCACGCGCTTGGTCGCGTAGAACAGCACATGCGGCTTGGCGCTGAACGGGTCGCGCAGCACGCGCAGGTCCGGACGCTCGGCGATGGTGTAGCCCGCGGCGAAATCACCGAACGCAATCGCCATCGCATCGCTCGCGATATCCGGCATGTCCTCGGCAATCAGCACCGGGTAGCCCAGCAGCCGCGCCGGCTCCCCGGCGGCCAGCCCGTCCGACCACAGGAACCGCCCGTCGCCGTCCTTCAGCTTGCGCACGGCGCCTGCCGTCTTCGAGTTCATCACGAACGTCCCGTTCGCCCGGTACTGCGCCCCCAGCGCATAGACCAGGTCGATGATCGCCTCGCCCCCGTCGAACCCGCCATCGACGCCGGTCGCCACGTAGCCCAGGCTGTCCCACGCCCAGGACGCATCATCGACGATGGTATGGGTCAGGAACCCCACCGGCTTGTCGCTGCCATCGCCGTTGATGAAGGCATCCGCCTCGGCCCGCGCGAACTTGTCGGCGATCCGCCCCGCCAGCCACGCCTCGATATCGAACGCGCTGTCATCCAGCAGCCGCTGGCTCGCCTTGGGCAGCGCCGACAGCTCGTGCAGCGGAATGGTGATCCGGTCGATCGTCGGCGTGCCGGTCTCGCTCACGCTGCCGCTCTCGGTGGCCCAGCCATGGCCCACGTCCGAATGGTCGATCAGCACGTCGAACGATGTCGCCTCCACCTGCACGACATTGGCAATCGCTCGAATCGACGCGGTCGAGGCCAGCGTTCTCTTGATCACGTCCGCCGTCTGCGGATCGACAAGATAGCCGCCATCGCCCGCCACGGCGCTGCTCATCGCCTTGCTCTCCATCTCCAGCCCGCGCAGGGCGTCGTCATCGCCCGAACGCAGGTAGGCGTCGAACGCCTTCTGATGCGGCGCGGCGCCCGTCTCGGCGGCGGCCAGGACCGGGCGCTTCAGCCCGGCGGATTTGCGTTCCATCTTCGTCATCTGCTCTTCCTGTTTCTCGATCCGTTGTTGAATGTCGGCCTGAAAGCTTTTGAATTCGCTCACGAAACCCGACACGGCGTTCTTCACCTCGGCGACCGGAGACGCATCTTCCCCGGCCCGAGACTGCGTCCCGGTCTTGCTCATCGCTTGTCCTCGTGGATTGTGGTGGTTTCCGGCGCGCCTTAACCCCGCGCCAACTCCCGGCGCGCGTCGTCGAAGACCCGCGCCAACTCACGCATGTGAAACGCATCCGGGGTCTCCCCCTTCGCCCCCACCCGCGCACTGGGCAGCATCGGGAACGTCACCAGCGACACCTCCCACAGCTCCAGTTCCTGCAAGAGCCTGCGGCCCTTGTCGTTCCTCACGGCCTTCACCGTCCGGTACCCGATGCTCAGCCCGTCGATCGCCCCCTCGGCAATCAGCGCCGCCGCCTCCCTGGCCCGCGCCACCTGCTCCAGCAGCCGGCCCTTGACGTATAGGCCCCGCTCATCCTCGCGCACTTCGTCCCACACGCCGATCGGCTGGGCCGGGTCATGCTGCCACAGCATCTTCACCTGCCGCCCCTCCTCGGCCAACCGTTTGAGCGAGGCCGCATAGGCGCCGGTCTCCACGATATCGCCGCCCCGGTCGCGGTCGCCAAAGAGGCTCGCATACCCCTCGATCACCGCGCCCTCCTGCACCGCCAGATCTCCCTCGACCCGGCAGAACTTCCGTTCCAACTGCCCATCCATCGCCATCACCTTTTCCATCTCTCGACCTCCGCACCCCCGCAGGCCCCCGTAGGCCCCGTAGGCCGGGCTTCAGCCCGGCACCCACCGGCACCCACCGGCCCCACGCCTACCCCGGCAACCGCTCCACCAACGGCAACACCGCCTGCGCCAGCATCGCCGCCGCCACGCCATAGACCGCCAACCACAACCGCCGCTCCAGCCGCTCGATCGACGCCTCGATCTTGTCCAACCGCTGCGTCAACTGCTCCAGGTGCAACCGAAACACCCGCTCATGCGCCTCCAGCCGAAGCGCCGGCGCACATTCGAACGCCTCGAACCCATAGCGCCCGCCCTCATCCGGCATCGTCACCCTCCAAAGGCAGCGCCGGCAGCCCCAGCAACGCCCGCTTCTCGCCATCCGTCAGGAAATCCGCCCCCGCCACGCGCCGCCACTGCGCATCGCGCTCCGCCGCCAGCGCCGGGACCTGGTCGAGATCGGGCTTCAGCTCCAGCCCGCCGCCCGCAAACCCCGCCAGCCACTCGGCCACACCCGCCGCCACCCGCATTGCCAGCGGCAGCACCGTCAGACGATAGAATGCCCGATGCGCCTCCTGGTAATTCGCGTAAGTGGCATCGCCGGGTATCCCCAGCAGCATCGGCGGCACCCCGAAGGCCAGCGCGATCTCCCGCGCCGCGCTCTCCTTGGTCTTCTGGAACTCCATGTCCGAGGGGCTGAACCCCATCGGCTTCCAGTCGAGCCCCCCTTCCAGCAGCATCGGCCGCCCGGCATTGCGCGCGCCCTGGTGATGGCTCTCCATCTCCGACACCAGCCGGTCATACTGATCGGCATTGAGCGTGCCCTGCCCATCCGCCCCGCGATAGACCACCGCGCCAGACGGCCGCGCCGCATTGTCCAGCAGCGCCTTCGACCAGCGCGAGGCCGAGTTGTGAACATCCACCGCCTGCGCCGCCGCCTGCAAGGCCGACAGCCCGTAATGGTCGTCCTGCGGATGGAAGCTCTTCAGGTGACAGATCACCGCCGGCGCCTCGGCCACGTCGAACCGGTGCCTCCGCCCGCCCACGGCATATTCATACCCCACGGGCCAGCCATCGGCCCCCGGCACCACGCTCATCCGGTCCGAGCGCAGCACGTGCCGCTCGGCCGGCATCACGCCCTCGCCACCGCCCACGGCCTCGACAAAGGCATTCCCGGTCAACAACAACTGACCATAGAGCGCCTCGAACAGCTCCGCCTTCCCCTGCATCGGGTTCGGCCGCGCGATCAGCCCCAGCACCGGGTGCTCGGCAAACCGCTCGGCCTTGTCCTGCAGCACCAAAGGCAGGCTCGCCGCCGCCTCGGCCACCATCTTCACACAGCGAAACCCCACCGGGTTGCCCGAGAACCCCGTCCTGGTCAGCGTCACGCTGTCCCGCGGGCTCCACGCCACCCGGCCCGCGCCATGCCACGCCATGATCGGGCCGGTGGCGCTGGCCTTCTGTTCAGGCACCGCGGGCTCTGCGCCGCGCTGACGGAAGAAATCCACGATCATTGGCGGGGTCTCCTTGCTCTGCTGCTCGCCGGTCACCCGGCCTGTCGCTCGAGAGGCAATCGACACCGAAAGCCTTAGGGGAGTGCTACGCCACCGAACGGTGGCCGTTGCGTGTCCCACCTCGCGGCAGTTTCCCGCGCGGAATCCAGGGCTTCCGCCCGCCGCGCATCGCAGGGCCGTTCCCACGGCACGGCGATTTTGCAATCGAAGTGGCACACTCGAATGTTCGATGTACTTGGCAGGGATAAATTGCCTTCCGCGGATGTCGGTTCGCCGCACCACGGCCCAGCGATCCGCGTCTCCGCACCGGAATCGAAAAAGGGCGGAGCACATCAGCGCCCCGCCCCAATCACTTCACCTGTTAACGACTTCACACCGCCCGCACCTGCGGCTGCCGCCATTTCGCCGCCGGCTCCACGATCAGCTCGGTCAGCGCCCAGACCAGCGCATCCACCCGATCCGGGCTGCCCTTGCCGTCGAACCCCTGCGCCGTCATCGCGCACATCTGGTCCTCCAGCGCCCCCAGGTCGCCGCAATGATGCACCCGCCCCTGCTCGTAGAGCGCCGCCACCGGCTCCGCCCGCGCGGCCTTCCCCCGGCTCGCATGGACCTGCTTCACCGGCACCATCGGGTCGACCTGCCGGATCACCTCCGTCACCAAATCCCCGCCCTGGTTCACCTCGGCCACCAGCCGGTCCGCCCCGAACCGCTCCATCGCCCGGATCGCCGCCTTGGCCCAGGTCGACGGGCTGGCGGCAGAAACCGTGCAATCAGCCAGCACGTAGGCCTTCCAGTTCTGCACCGGCCCCCGCGTCACCGCGCCCGCCACCACGATCCCGCAGGCGTCCGAGCCCGCCTTGCCCGTCACCGGCGGATCCACCGCCACGACCACCCGGTCGAGATCGGGCAACACCGGCACCCGGGCCTGCTCCAGCCCGCGCGACGTCCAGAGCGCATTCTCCACGTCCTCCAGCAACACGCCCTCCAGCTCCTGCCGCCCCAGCCGTGTACCGGCATAGCGCGCCTCGACCTCCCGCAGGAACGACGCCGCAAGGTTCGCCGCGTTGGCCTCCGTCGGCGCGCTCGTCACCACCGTGCTCTCCCGCGCCAGCAGCTCCTTCAACACGCCCACGTTCCGCGGCGTCGTCGTAACGCAAACCTGCGGCCTCTCCCCCAGCCGCAGCGCGAACTGCAGCATGTCCCACGCATCGCGCCCCTTCTTCCACTTGGCCAGCTCGTCGGCCCAGGCGCAATCGAACTGCGGCCCCCGCAAGCTCTCCGGCTCACTGGCCGAGAACACCTGCGCCACCGCCCCGTTGGGCCAGACCAGCCGCCGCCGCGTCGCCTGCCACTCCGGCCGCCGGTCGGGCGGCGAACAGGCCAGGATGCCGCTCTCGCCGAACACCATCACGTCGCGCGCCTGGTCCACCGTCTCGGCCACCAGCGCCACCCGCCGGCACCGCCACTTGTCGAGCGGCTTGGCGCCCTCCACCTGCGCCCGCACCCATTCGGCCCCGGCGCGGGTCTTGCCCGCCCCGCGCCCGCCCATCGCCACCCAGGCCCGCCAGTCGCCCGTCGGTGCCACCTGGTGCGCCATCGCCCAGAACTCGAACAGGTAGGGCAGCGCCAGGATCTCCCCGTCGCTCAGGCTGTCGAGAAACTCTGCCTGAACCTCAGCCCCTTCCGAGACGAGCCAGGCGGCCCCGGATGGACTCTCTGGCTTCCGTGAAATCGAGGGCGTAATCCCGCACGATCCCGTTGTCTTTCTCTTTGAACTTTGCAAATTGCACCTCCGCTTCCAGTGCAAGTTTCAACCAGTGCCGGATATCGGCCGTGATCCGGGAAGCATCCCTGATGCCCTCCAGCTCACCATCCCTGATCCGTGCGTGAATTGCCTCCAGCTCGGCCCGCATCTCCGCCATCTGGCGTTCGATCAGCCCGACCGAGGCCGCCAGGCCCGAAGGCCCGTCGTCCCGTGTTATCAGAATCATGTTTCACCGCTCGCAAGGCGCGCTCATTTCCGGGCGGGCGACGCTCGCTGATTATGACCTGCAGCTTTCGTCCCGGTCCCCCTGGCCCATCGGCACGCAAGCACAACCTATACTTGCATGAACTGCAAATGTCAATGAAAAGCGCCTGAGCCATGCAACCCAAGCGCCCGTAATAATTACATTTTCTTAAGGTTTGACGCGCAGGCCGGGCGCCCTCGCGCCCGGCCTGATCCGCCTACTGGTTCTGCTGCTGCGCTTCCAGCGCGCGCCAGCGGGCCACGTTCTCGTTATGCTCGTCCAGCGTCTCGGCAAAGGCGTGCCCGCCCGAACCATCGGCCACGAAGAACACGTAATCCGTCTCCGCCGGCTGCACCGCGGCCATCAGGCTCGCCTCGCCCGGGTTGGCGATCGGCGTCGGCGGCAACCCTTGAATAACGTAGGTATTGTAAGGCGTCGCCTGCCGAAGCTCGCTCTGCCGGAGGCCCCGGCCCAGAACCCCCTCGCCCTTGGTGATGCCATAGATCACCGTCGGGTCGGTCTGAAGCCGCATCCCCCGCCGCAGCCGGTTCACGAACACGCTGGCCACCTGCCCGCGCTCGTCCGGAACACCGGTTTCCTTCTCGATGATCGAGGCCAGGATCAGCACGTCGGCCGGGTCTTCCAGCGGCAGGTCGTCGTCCCGCGCCTCCCAGGCCGCGGCCAGCCGCGTCTTCTGGATCTCCTTCATCCGCGCCAGCAGCTCGGCCCGCCCGTCGCCGCGCTCCACCTCGTAGCTGTAGGGCGCAAGGCTCCCCTCGGGCGGCACGCCCTCGACCTCGCCCTCCATCACCTCCACGGCGTTCAGCGCGGTGACGATCTGCCAGCTCGTGACGCCCTCGGCGATGTTGATCCGGAACCGCGTGTCATCCTGCGACACCACCTCGGTATATTCCCCGGGCTTCTCCGCCTCGCCCAGCAGGTCGAACTCCACGACCTCGCGATAGGCCTCCGTATCCGGGTCCAGCTCGCGCACCTGCGCCTGCACCTGCGTCACCCCGATCCGGTAGACCACTTCCGTGCCACAGGTGCTCGCCCCGCCGCGGGTCACCAGGTCGGTGATCTCGGCCATCGTCGCCCCCTCGGGGATCAGCCAGCTCCCGGCCTTTAGCGAGCCATCCTTGCCGGTGTAATCCGCCCCGATCCGGAAGATCGTGCTGCTGCTCACGGCGCCCCGCTCCTCGAGGTCTGCCGACACCCGCCGCATGTTGCTGCCCCGGTCCACCCGCAGGCAGATCGAACTCTCCAGCGGCCCGGCCGCGTTATACGCGTTCTGCCCCCACAGGATCACCCCCGCAACGAGGAACACCAGGACAACCAGGAACGTCAGGAAATTCGACGCAATGTTCCGCCACATCAGCGCGGCGCTCCCATCACGACCGACGCGTTGGTGCCGCCAAAGCCGAAGCTGTTCGACATCACCACGTTGATCTTCCGCTCCCGCTTGGCATTGGGCGCCAGGTCAAGCGGCGTCTCCACCGCCGGGTTGTCGAGGTTGATGGTCGGCGGCGCCACCTGGTCGCGGATCGCCAGGATCGAGAAGATCGCCTCGATCGCGCCCGCCGCCCCCAGCAGGTGCCCGGTCGACGACTTGGTCGAACTCATCGTCGCCTTGCTCGCCGCGTTGCCCAACAGCCGCTCGACGGCCTTCAGCTCGATCGTGTCGGCCATGGTCGATGTGCCGTGCGCGTTGATGTAATCCACTTCCGACGCATCGAGCCCGCCATTGCGCAGCGCCGCCTGCATCGCCCGGAACCCGCCATCGCCATCCTCGCTCGGCGCGGTGATGTGATAGGCATCGCCCGACAGGCCATATCCCAGCACCTCGGCATAGATCTTGGCACCCCGCGCCTTGGCGTGCTCGTATTCCTCGAGCACGACCACGCCCGCGCCCTCGCCCATGACGAACCCGTCCCGGTCCACGTCATAAGGGCGGCTCGCGGCCTTGGGGTCGTCCTCGCGCTTGGTCGACAGCGCCTTGCAGGCGTTGAACCCGGCAATCCCGATCTCGCAGATGGCCGATTCCGCCCCGCCCGCGATCATCACCTCGGCATCGCCATGCTGGATCAGTCGCGCGGCATCGCCGATGGCGTGCGCGCCCGTCGAACAGGCGGTCACCACCGAATGGTTCGGACCCTTGAAGCCATAGCGAATGCCCACCTGCCCGCTGACAAGGTTGATCAGCGCGCCGGGAATGAAGAAGGGCGACACCCGTTTGGGCCCCTTCTCGTGCATCAGAAGCGTGGTCTGCTCGATCGAACGCAGCCCGCCGATCCCCGAGCCGATCATCACGCCGGTGCGCAGCCGGCTTTCCTCGTCCTCGGGCGTCCAGCCGGCATCCTTCACCGCCTGGTCGGCGGCGGCCATCCCGTACAGGATGAAATCGTCGACCTTCCGCTGCTCCTTGGGCTCGAGATAGGCGTCGGGGTTGAACGTCCCGTCGCTCCCGTCGCCATAGGGGACTTCGCAGGCATATTTGGTGATCACCCGGCTGGCATCGAATTTCTGGATCGGGCCTGCCCCGGACTGACCGTCCAGTATGCGCTTCCAGCTTTCCTCGACCCCATCCGCCAAAGGCGTAACCAGTCCCAGACCTGTGACGACGACACGACGCATACCTATGCCCTTTCTCAACTCTGTCCGCTGCTCATACCGTGCCTTGCCCCCAAGGGGCAAGCCCAACGAAAAAGGGGCGCCCACGTCGGCGCCCCTCCGTTTTCCGCATCCCGAAGCCTACTGGAATTCCGCGACGGGCTCGCCCTCGGCGGCCGCGATCTCCAGCGCGCGCTTGAGGTCCACATCCTTGGAAAGCAGGGCCCGCCCGATCAGCGTGCCGGCAATGTTGGGGATGTATTTCAGCCGTGCCACGTCATCGGCGCTGCGCACCGTGCCACGTGCGATCACGTTGTGGCGGGTTTCCTTCGCCAGCCCGGAAATCACCCCGAGACTGCCGTCGGTATCCTCGATATCCGCGTCGATATCGGTGACGATGATCCCGGCCAGCGGCGCCTCCTCGAAGGCCGCCACGAAAGTCTCCGGCACGAAGGCGCTGCGCGTCCGCCAGCCCTCGGTCATCACCGAGCCGTCGAAGATGTCCACGGCCAGCACGATCTGGTCGGGGTGATACTTCGCCAGTTCCTTCACCAGGTCGGGGTCATGCGCGGCCATGGTGCCGATCACGATCCGCCCGGCGCCCTTGTCGATCCAGCGGGTGACCCCGTCGCGCGACCGGAACCCGCCGCCAAGCTGCACCGGAATGCCGGCGGCGCGGATGATCGCCTCCAGCAGCTCGTTGTTGTCACCTTCCCCGGCCAGCGCGTTGATGTCGGTGACATGCACCCACGACGCGCCCTGCGCGGCGAACGACTTGACGGTCTCGATCGGGTCGACATGCCAGATCACCGGCTCTTCCAGCCGCCCCCGCGTCAGCGAGACGACCTTGCCGTTATACAATTCCAGAGTGGGATAGATAATCATGGTTTCAGCCCTTTTGATTCGGCTTGTCCCGCCCGGCTCGGCGGTCGGCGGGGAAAATGAAGTCTATGCGAATTCGGGTATATCTCCAAATCGGCATGATGGGCCCCGTAAGCGGCCTCGAGGCATCAAATAGCGCGGCACCGGGACCGGTCCACCCGGTCTTCGTCCCGTCACCGCCCCATGCAAAAGGCCCCCGCCATTCCGGGCGGGGGCCTGCGTTCCTGCGGTAAGCCGGGTGGCTTACTGGGCTTCGCTGATGAACTTGACCGCGTCGCCGAAGGTCTGGATCGTTTCGGCGGCGTCATCGGGAATCTCGATGCCGAATTCTTCTTCGAAGGCCATGACCAATTCGACCGTGTCGAGGCTGTCCGCGCCCAGATCGTCGATGAACGAAGCGTTCTCGGTCACCTTGTCCTCTTCCACGCCAAGGTGCTCGACAACGATCTTTTTCACGCGGTCTGCGATATCGCTCATGTTTTCGTTCCTCATCTTGTCTCGGGCGCTCTGGCCCGTTTTCCGCCCCTGCCCGCACCGGGAAGCGGCCTTCGGTTGTGCCCCTCTGGGCGGTTCATTCGGCCCGTCCATCACGGGCGTCGGCCGGCAGGTCATCTGCCCGCCCCCGGTTCGAAACTGCGCCGCCTATAGCACATGGCGCGCGATTGGCAAATGTTTTCCCGAACTGGGGTTTACCGGCGAAATTACAAGCCACGGCGCTCTAAATCATGGCCATTCCGCCGTTCACATGCAAGGTCGCGCCGGTGACATATCCGGCCTCCGGACTGGCTAGATATAGCACCGCGGCGGCGATTTCCTCGGGCGTGCCCATGCGCGCGGCGGGAATCTGCGTATTGATCGCCTCCTTCTGCGCATCCGACAGCTTGTCGGTCATCGCGGTGGCGATGAAACCGGGCGCCACGGCATTCGCGGTGATGCCGCGGCTCGCCACCTCGTGGGCGATCGACTTGGTCATCCCCACCATGCCCGCCTTCGAGGCGGCATAGTTCACCTGCCCCGCATTGCCGGTGGTGCCCACGACCGAGCTGATATTCACGATCCGGCCCCAGCGCGCCTTCATCATCGGCCGCACCACGGCCCGGCACAGCCGCATCGTCGCGGTCAGGTTCACGTCCAGCACCGTCTGCCAGTCCTCGTCCGACATCCGCATGAACAGCTGGTCGCGCGTCACGCCCGCGTTGTTCACAAGAATATCCAGGCCCCCCATCGCCTCGATCGCCTGTTTCGGCAGCGAATCGACCGCCTGCGGATCGCCCAGGTTGCAGGGCAGCACATGCGCCCGCTCCCCCAGCTCCCCCGCCAGCGCCTCCAGCGGCTCGACCCGCGTGCCGCTCAGCGCCACCGTCGCCCCCGCGCCGTGCAGCGCCTTGGCAATCGCCCCGCCGATCCCGCCCGAGGCACCCGTCACCAGCGCGCATTTTCCCGTCAGATCAAACATCTATAGCTCCCTGTTCATCCATTGACACGGGCCTCAGCCCCGCAAGCTCTCCGCCGCCGCACTCACATCCGCCGGCGCCCCGACGGCGCGGCAGGCAATCTCCTTGTCGATCCGCCGGATCATCCCGCTCAGCGCCTTCCCGGCCCCGATCTCCCAGACTTCCGTGACACCCTCACGGCTCATGAACTCCACCGACTCGCGCCACCGGACAGAGCCCGTCACCTGTTCCACCAGCAACCGCCTGATCTCGTCCGGGTCGCTCACCGCCCCGGCCCGAACATTGGCCACCAGCGGCACTTTCGGCGCGGCGATCTCCACCCCGGCCAGCGCCTCTTCCATCACCTTCGCGGCGGGCTCCATCAGCGCGCAATGAAACGGCGCGCTCACCGGCAGCAGCATGGCGCGCTTCGCACCCCGCTCCTTGGCCATCTCCACGGCCCGTTCCACGGCCTCTTTATGCCCGGAAATCACCACCTGGCTCGGGTCGTTGTCATTCGCGGCCTGCAAGACCTGCCCCTCGGCCGCATCCGCCGCCAGCGCCCTTGCGCCTTCCAGGTCCATGCCCAGCAAAGCCGCCATCGCGCCCACGCCCACCGGCACCGCCTCCTGCATCGCCCGGCCCCTCGTCCGCAGCAACCGCGCCGTGTCCGCCACGCTCAGCGCGCCCGCCGCGGCCAAAGCCGAATACTCGCCCAGCGAATGCCCGGCCACCATGCCGGCCGCCTCCACGCTCACACCCTCGGCCTCCAGCGCCCGCATCGCCGCCAGCGACGTGGCCATCAGCGCCGGCTGCGCGTTCTGCGTCAGGGTCAGCTCGTCGGCCTCCCCCTCCCAGATCAGCGCGCTCAGCTTCTCGCCCAGCGCCTCGTCCACCTCGTCGAACACGGCCTTCGCCGCCGGATAGGCCTCGGCCAGCTCGCGCCCCATGCCAATGCTCTGCGCCCCCTGCCCGGGAAATACGAATGCTCGGCTCATATCTTCAGTCCCCTCCAAATCGTTCCCCCCGGATACCGTGCCCGCCGGGCAGAGGCAACGCCCCTCACCCCGCGCACCGACGCTGTGCGCCATTTCCTGTTGTGCTGGCCCCACGCGGGCCTACTCTCTGCCGCGAACCCAACTCGGATACCGGATCCCCCATGCCCTACGCCAACACCACCCACAGCTACGGCGCCATCGCCAAGGGCTTCCACTGGCTCACCGCGCTGCTGATCCTGACGATCATCCCCCTCGGGCTGATCGCCAACGACCTCGCCCACGCGGTCCGCAACCCCGACATCGCCACGACCGAGGCCGACACCGCCCGCGCCGCCCTCCTTTTCTCGCTGCACAAGACGATCGGCGTCACCATCTTTGTCGTGGCCCTCCTCCGCATCCTCTGGGCGGTCATTCAGCCCCACCCCAAGCTCCTCAACGGCGACAAGCCGGCCGAGGCATGGCTCGCCTCCACCGTCCACTGGCTGCTCTACGGCTCCCTCGTTCTGGTTCCCCTCACCGGCTGGGTCCACCACGCCGCCACCTCGGGCTTCGCCCCCATCTGGTGGCCCTTCGGCCAGACCCTCCCCTTCGTGCCCAAGGATGAAGGCGTGGCCCAGACCAGCGCCACCCTGCATTACATCCTGCAATGGGTGCTGATCGGCGCCGTCACCCTCCACATCCTCGGCGCCCTCAAGCACCATGTCATCGACCGCGACGCCACCCTGCGCCGCATGCTCCCGGGCCGCACCACCGCCACACCGACCGACCGCCAACCGGGCCACGCCCTGCCCTTCGTCACCGCCCTTGCCGTCTGGGCCATCGCCATCGGGGGCGGCGCCGCGGCGGGATTCTTCTCGCACGAGCACGAAACCGGCGCCGAAACCGCGGCACTTGAAGCCGTGGAAAGCGACTGGCAGGTACAGGAGGGCACGCTCGACATCACCGTCTCTCAAATGGGCTCCGTCGTCTCCGGCACCTTCGCCGACTGGACGGCCGAGATCGCCTATTCCGAGGAACCCGACGCCGACGGCAAGCACGGCAATGTCACCGTCACCGTCTCCATCCCCTCCCTCACCCTCGGCTCCGTCACCGATCAGGCCATGGGCCCCGACTATTTCGCCGCCGAAACCCACCCCACCGCGACCTTCACCGCCGATATCCTCGCCGAAGGCGATGGCCACGTCGCCGACGGCACCCTCACCATCAAGGACCAGTCCGTTCCGGTCGAACTCCCCTTCACCCTCGCCATAGACGGCGACACCGCCACCGCCCAGGGCGCCCTCTCCGTCGACCGCCGCGATTTCAACATCGGCCTCGGCACCAAGGACGAAGGCACCCTCGGCTTCACCGTCGACATATCCTTCGACCTGACCGCCAAACGCCCGTGACCCCGGCGCAGGCTTGCGCTAACACTTGGCGCCATGAGCCTGCGCCAGATCATCGTCTCCGCTCCGAAAGACGCCCTGCCGGATATCCTCCGGCAGGCCGAGGAGCACGAGGCGCTCTCCACCACGGCCCAGGCCGACCTCCACAACACCAATCACGTCTGCGTCCACATCCTCGCCACGCAGGACACGCGACAGGCCCTGCTCGACCGCCTCCAATCCCTCATGGGCGGGCGCGAGGGCTGGCGCATCACCCTCCTGCCCGTGGAAACCACCATCCCCTTCCCCGAAAAGGAGAAGGAGGAGGAAGAGAAGGAAGCCGCCAAGAAGGACGCCCGCAAACACCGCGGCGGCCAGTCGCGCGAGGAGATCTACAACAACGTCTGGAAACAGGCCCAGACCGACCGCAACTACATCGTCTTCGTGGTCCTCTCCACCGTGGTCGCGGCCTTCGGCATGATCGCCGACAACGTCGCCGTCGTCGTGGGCGCCATGGTGATCGCGCCGCTTCTCGGCCCCAACCTCGCGCTGGCCGTGGGCGTGGCGCTTGGTGACGGCAAGCTCATGGCCCGCGCCATCACCACCAACGCCGCCGGCATCGCCGTGGCGCTCGGGCTTAGCCTGCTGATCGGCGCGGTCTGGCCGGTCGATGCCTCGTCAAAGGAACTGATGTCGCGCACGCAGGTGGGCTTCGACGGCATGGCCATCGCGCTCGCCTCCGGCGCCGCCGCGGCGCTCTCGCTCGTCACCGGCCTCTCCTCGGCGCTTGTCGGCGTGATGGTCGCCGTGGCGCTCCTGCCCCCCACCGCCGCCATCGGCCTCTTCCTCGGTGCAGGGCTTCCCGCCTACGCCCTCGGCGCCCTGCTGCTCCTCTGCGTCAACGTCGCCTGCGTCAACCTCGCGGCGCAGGTCGTCATGCTCTCCCGCGGCATCACGCCCCGCACATGGTTCGAAAAGAAACAGGCCCGCCGCTCCACGCTGGTCAATGGCGGCATCTGGCTCGGCCTGCTGATCGCCCTGGCGGTGCTGCTCTGGGTGCGCACGCCGGTGACGGGCTAAGCCTACCCCGCCCGGAATCAAGGTGCGCCAAAGGCGCACCGCCGGGCAGCGCCCGTCCGCCCGTCGCACCAGAGGTGCGCCACTTTAGGCGGCACGCCTTCGGCGTGACGGGCGGGCGCTTCTGCAACGACACCATGCAGAACAATCGTCAGAGGTGGTCCGAACCATAAATCAACCAACACCCCTGTCGGCGCGCCCACCCGCGGACGGCCGCTGCCCGGCGCGATTAACCGAACCGAAACAGAAAAAGGCCGCCAGGTTCCCCCGGCGGCCCTCCATTCTCAAAACCGTGAAAGGCTCACTCCGCCTTGCCGGCCTCGATCGAGATCATCACCTGGACCTCGTCGCTCACGTTGGGCGCGAATTTCTCCAGCCCGAAATCCGAGCGCAGCACCGTCGCCGTTGCGTCGAACCCGGCCCAGGCCTTGCCTTCCATCGGGTGATCGCCCGCCTGGTTCAGCGTCGCGTCCAGCACCACTTCCTGCGTCGTGTCGCCGATCGTCAGGTCGCCGGTGATCTTCGCCGTATCCTCGCCCGTCACCTCGATGCCGGTGGAGGTGAAGGTGATCATGTCGCCATCGGCCGCGCCGAAGAAATCGTCCGACATGAAGTGATCGAACCGCTTCTCCCAGCCGGTCAGCATCGAGCGCACCGGCATCGACACCTCGACCGACGAATTCGCCGGGTCTTCCTGGTCGAACATGATCTCGCCCTCGAAGCCCGAGAACATCCCGTAGGTCGTGGAATAGCCGAGGTGCTCGTAGCTGAACACCACCTGGCTGTGGCTCGGATCGAGCTTGTAAGCCTCGGGGGCGGCAACGGCGCCGGTGGCCGCGAAGGCCATTGCTGCGGCCATCAGTGTCGTCTTCATCGCGTAACTCCTGTTACAATGTGTCATATCGGTCGTGCCACACAGAGTAACCCCTGTACGCGACCGATCAATCCGACGGTAATCAACAGATCGTGTGGAGAAACGAACACTCGGCCTGTGCACGCCGCTTTCTTGAAAACGACCTCGGCCAAACGCACGCCACGCTCGCAGGTGGGCAGAAGACTCCTCAATGCTTCGCCGAGGTCTCTATGAATGATATTCGGGGTGAAGAAAGTAACGGAAAGCGTGACGAACACGAGGAGGCGGTAACGTGCAGGGCAACAAGATTGTCGAAGCGACCCGGTTAAATGTAGACGAAGCATACCAAAAGCACGGTTTTATGTTAATGCTCATGGGGTCGTCCCTTAGAACGGCATTACTGGTGTTGGGGTTTACTGCTGCTGCATTCTTAATGTTCTATTCTGTAGGTTTTTTTAGCCGCCCTCCTTATGACTTGTACAACTTCTTTTGGCCGTTCATTTCCTTGCCGACAATCGCGAGGTGGGCAAGAATTCGCAAAATCAACGGTGAAAGCCGAGCACTTTTGCTTCTCTCGGCCGTAGCGCTGGTGACCTTTTTCATAGTGGTTATGGTGGCAATTGGCGCTGACCAGGGATACGCATACATTCTGGTTCTATCTGTCCTCGTCGCGTTCTTTCTTTCTTTTATCCCTTATTTCAAGGAGTAACGAAGTCTGGTCATCGGCGGGGTCACATGGTGCTGCAAGTTGTGGACGGCTCCTCTGCAAGGGTTTCCGAAAAGAAAGCGGATCGAAACCTTTCAAAGATTTCGATCCCTTACACCGAAAACAGCCCGCGCCGCTCAGGCCAGCGCCAGCGCCCGGCGCAACGCCCGCTCCTGCTTGCGCCCCCGCACCGGCACCGACACCACCAGCGCCCCGGACGTGTCGCGCGCAAAGAAGGTCCGGTTGTTCAGCCGGATCTCGGCAAACTCCGACATCCGGTAGCGCCCGGTCAGGTACACCTGCCCCCGCAATTCCCGGTCATAGGTCCGGATCTCGTCGCGCTGCGTGTCGATCTCGACCCGCGCCATCTCCTGTCTCGCGTTCAGCGCCGACAACAGCACCGCCCCCGTCCCGGCCATCGCCAGCGACGCGCCCAGCTTGACCAGCATCACCGCGTGATCCGGCGCCGGGAACAGCCAAATCCCCAGCCCCGCCACCATCAACGCCAGCGCCGCACCGCCCGTCACCACCCGTCCGGCCAGCACGCCCGGCCCCTCGGCCACCTCGACCGGCTGGCGCTGCATGGTGCGGCGTTCATGGGCCTGGAACTGGGTCATGGTATCGGGCAAGACGGTCATCGCGTCGGGTCCTTCCGGGGGGTTTGCATCTCGCCGCACCCTGCGTGACAATCGCGCCATCAATGGGGCGGCGCGTGGGCAAAATCCCGGCACGTCCCCCGGCGCTTGCCAAGCCCGCCGATCCGTCGTATAGGCCGCATTCCTTTCGCATCACGCATGAACCGCGCAGTCTCTCGTGGATGGGCCGCGAAAGGATGAAAAGGCCCGCCTTTGAAATGCGCCCAGATAGAAGTGGAGCTCACATGCCGCTGTACGAGCATGTTTTCATCTCGCGCCAGGACCTGTCCAATACCCAGGCCGAGGGTCTCGTCGAACATTTCAGCACCGTCCTCGCGGACAACGGCGGCAAGGTCGTCGACAGCGAGTACTGGGGCGTCAAGACGATGGCCTACAAGATCAACAAGAACCGCAAGGGCCACTACGCATTTCTCAAGACCGATGCCCCGGCACCGGCCGTCCACGAGATGGAGCGCCTGATGCGGCTGCATGACGACGTCATGCGCGTTCTGACCATCAAGGTCGAGGACCACGAAGAAGGCCCGTCGATCCAGATGCAGAAGAAAGAAGACCGCGGCGACCGCCGCGAGCGTCGTTGATCAGCTTGAAGAAAGGACACTAACCCATGGCCGCAAAACCGTTTTTCCGCCGCCGCAAGGTCTGCCCCTTCTCGGGCGAGAATGCACCCAAGATCGACTACAAGGACACCCGTCTCCTGCAGCGCTACATCTCCGAGCGCGGCAAGATCGTGCCCTCGCGCATCACCGCCGTCTCGGCGAAGAAGCAGCGTGAACTGGCCCGCGCCATCAAGCGCGCCCGCTTCCTCGCGCTCCTGCCCTACGCCGTGAAGTAAGGAGGAATACCAATGCAAGTCATCCTTCTCGAACGTGTCGCCAAGCTTGGCCAGATGGGCGAAGTCGTCGACGTGAAACCGGGCTTCGCCCGCAATTACCTCCTGCCCCAGAAAAAGGCGCTGACGGCTTCCGAGGCCAACATCGCCCAGTTCGAAGGCCAGAAGGCCCAGCTCGAGGCGCGCAACCTCGAAACCCGCAAGGAAGCCGAGAAACTGGCCGAAACCCTCGACGGCAAACAGTTCGTCGTGATTCGCCAGGCCTCCGATTCCGGCGCGCTCTACGGCTCCGTCACCACCCGTGACGCCGCCGACGCCGTCTGCGAGGAAGGCTTCTCGATCGACCGCAAGCAGGTCGCCATGGGCGGCCCGATCAAGGAGCTCGGCCTGCACGAGGTCATGATCACCCTGCACCCCGAGGTCGAGGTGATCATCAAGGTCAACGTCGCCCGCTCGACGGAAGAGGCCGAGCTTCAGGCCTCCGGCAAGACCATCCAGGAAGTCGCCGCCGAGGAAGAGGAAGCCGCCGATTACGAGATCGCGGAACTCTTCGACGATATCGGCTCCGCCGCCTCCGACGATGAAGACCTGGCCGACGCGGTCGAAGACGTGCTTCCCGAGGAAGACGCCCAGGGCGACGACGAGGACAAGTAAGCCTCCCGCCTTGCAAGGATCCGGGGCCGCGCCACCAGGCGCGGCCCTTTTTCGTGGCCCCTCACGCCGCTTGACCTCTCCCCCGCGCCGGCATAGCCATATCCCCATGATGTTCATGTCCACCCGCTTCCCCCTGGTCTGAGCGACCCTCGTCGCAGGCGCCCCCGGCGCCGAACAGATCACACCGGCGCCGCAGGATGCGCGCCGAACAGGAAGACATGACATGTCCCGATCCCCGAAAACCGGCCTGTCCCCGGACCAGGTCGAAACCTTCATCACCGACGGCTTCTTGAAACTCCCCGACGCCTTCGACAGCACGCTCGCCCGCGACTGCCGCACGGCGCTATGGGCCGAGATCGGCCTCTCCCCCGACCGGCCCGAAACCTGGGCCGAGCCGGTCATCCGCGTTGGCTGGATGTCCGCCCCGCCCTTCGTCGCCGCGGCCAACACCCCGCCTCTGCACGCGGCCTATGACAGTCTCGCGGGACACGGCCGCTGGCAACGCCCGGACGGCCTCGGCACCTTTCCGATCCGCTTTCCCTCCGACGTAAGCCCCGGCGACGACGGGTGGCACATCGATGCCAGCTTCGGCACCGACATCCCCGACTTCATGGAATGGCGCGCCAATATCCTGAGCCGCGACCGCGCCCTGCTGATGCTGTTCCTGCTCTCCGATACCGGGGCGGATGATGCCCCCACCCGGATCCGCAAGGGCTCCCACGCCGTCATCGCGCGCGAACTTCTGCCCCATGGCGAGGCCGGCGCCACCCTGCGGCAGCTTTCGGCCGACGGTTACGCCTCCAGCGCGGGCTGCGACACCGTTTTCGCCACCGGCGCCGCCGGCACGGTCTATCTCTGCCATCCCTTCCTGGTCCATGCCGCCCAGCCGCATCGCGGCACGGCGCCCCGGTTCATGGCCCAGCCCCCCTTGCGCCCGGCGGGCGCCTTCGACCCGGCCCTGCCCCCCTCGCCGGTCCAGATCGCCATCCGCCGGGCCTGCGGGCTGCCATAGGCCCGAGCCGAAGGGCCGCGCCCCGACCCGGGCGCGGCCCCACACCTCCCCTACACGCCGAACGTCACATGCCCCGCCGCGTCGATCGGCCAGGCCGGGTTCCACGCGATCTCCCAGATATGCCCGTCCGGATCGGCGACATAGCCCCTCACCCCGCCCTGCGGCGGCGCATCCGCCTTCCGCAGCACCCGCGCCCCGGCCGCCACCAGCCGCGCCATCAGCGGCCTCACCTCGCCCGCGTCCCCCACGTTATGGGCCAGCGTCATCGCCCCCGGCGCGGCCAGCCCGCCGCTCCGCGCATCCTCCTCCAGCGCCGCCCGCAGCCACGTGCCGAAAACGAACCCGTTCATCTGGTAGAATGCGATCTCCGCGTTCTCGAAAACCGGGTGCCAGCCGAAGCCTTCCCGGTAGAACCGCTTCGACCTCTCGAGGTCGCCGATGCCGAGGGTGATCACCGAAATCTGCTGTTGCATGTCGCAAGTCCTTGTCACTCCGCCTGCGCGACATGCGCAAGCGCCTGGACCATGGGACGCGACAACCGGACCGCCGGTGCGCGAAAGGACCCGCATCGCGGGGGCCGGGCCAACCGCACCGGCCTCACCTGTTACTGGTGCCGCGACGATACCCGCTCCGAACCCGCGATGGCAAGCGCAGCCCTTTGCACTCTGTGTTGTAGTCCGATCGCAGAATCTGTCGTTCGGTCCAGTAATTATAGATGGTGGGCGAGGAAGGCCTCCCGAGGGTTTCTTCGGGAGGCATTGACGATCAAAGGCTCAGCATGAACGGCCGCTGTGCGGACAGAATGGTCATTGGATCCCGACGGTGCGAAGCCGCGCATCGACGGGCCGTGGTGCGGCGAACCGACGGTGGTAGTTGCCCCTTTATGGCTGCGACGTACATCCGACCAACGAGCGTGGCACTCCATTTGCCAAATCGCCGTGCCGTCGGTACGGCCCGGCGATGCGCGGCGGGCTAAAGCCCTTTGTTCCGCGCACGCGCTTCATTGTCAGGTCAGCTTTGGGCTCAAAGCGGTCGTTGCCCTCTGACACGTCGTCCTCGCCCACAACACGAAAAGCAATGGGCTGGATGGCAAGCGCCCCCCCCCTTTTCCGTTGGCCGATCCCCGCCCGCTTGCTAGGCTGGATCACCCGCTGGAAAGGCGCACCCGTGCAGACAGCCGACTTCAGAAGACCCGATGGCCCGCTCATCGCCGCGATGGGCGTGCTGATTATCGCCGCCGCCTGCGCCGGGCTGGGCTTCGCCCTCTTCGCCGGCACGGGCTTCGACCTGACAACCAACCTCCTCGTCCTCGCCGGCGTCCTGGGCGCCGTGGCGCTTGGCCTCGCCTTCCTCAACGCCTGGCGCAGCCCCATGCTCACGATCCGCCCCGACGCCCTGGTCCTGCCCACGGCCTTCGGCACCCGCACCATCCCTCTCCGCCCCGGCCACCCGGCGGGCGAATTCCTCGACCCCTCCGACCGCGGCGGCTCCCGCCGGCCCGGCGGGCCGGAGGCGAACAGGTTCGTCCATTTCTACACGCTCGACGCCAGGGGCAACCTCACCGAGCTCGCCGCCCTCCACCATGCCGCGCCCGAGATTCCGAGCATCCGCCAGGCCCTGCAACAAGTCGCCGGGCTGACGGTCGAGCCCCTCTCCCCCGACCCGACCTCGCGCCGCGCCCGCCCCGACACACGCCACTGGCGGCTGCCCTGACCGCCACCGTACCGCCCGCACGGGCTGACGGCGCACCGACGTAATACCGACAAAATACCGACGTTATACCGACGTTGGTTTTTCGGCCTTCGCCAACAGAAAAGGCCGCCCTCTCGGACGGCCTTTCCCTCTTCCGGTCACTGCAAGACGGCTTACTCGTCTTCCAGCGCCTCAACCGATTTTTCAAGCTCGTCCTTGGTGACTTCCTTCTCGGTCACATCGGCCAGCTCGACGATATAGTCGATCACCTTGTCCTCGAAGATCGGCGCCCGAAGCTGCTGCCGCATCTGTGGGTTTTGCTGAACGAATTCAAAGAACTGGCGCTCCTGCCCGGGGTATTGCCGCGCCTGCTCCATAACGGCCTGCGTCATCTCGGCATCGGTCACCTCGACCTTGGCCTTCTGGCCGATATCGGCCAGCAGCAGGCCCAGCCGCACCCGGCGCTCGGCCAGCTTGGTGTGCTCCTCGGTGGGCTCGATCTCGGGGTGATCATGGCCCTGAACATCCGGGTTCTCGTCATGCCAAAGCTGGTGCGCGATCTGCTTGGCCTCGGCCTCCACCATGCTCGGCGGCAGCTCGAAATCGACCTTTTTATCCAGCTCGTCCAACAGCTTGCGCTTCAGAACGGCCCGCGACGCACCGGCATATTCCTGCTCCAGACGCTCCTTGATCTGCTCCTTCAGGGCATCCAGGCTGTCCGAGCCGTATTTCTGCGCCAGGTCGTCGTCGATCTCCGCGGCCGCCGGTGCCTTCACCGCCTTCACGGTGCAGGTGAACTCGGCTTCCTTCCCGGCCAGGTGCTCGGCCTGGTACTCCTCGGGGAAGGTCACGGTCACGACCTTTTCCTCGCCCTGCTTGACGCCGACAAGCTGCTCCTCGAAACCGGGGATAAAGCTGTTCGAGCCCAGCACAAGCGGGTAATCCTCGGCGCTGCCGCCCTCGAACGCCTCGCCATCGACGCGGCCCACGAAGTCGATCACGACCTGGTCGCCATCCTTCGCCTTGGTGCCTTTCTTGCGGTCCTCGAAGTTCTGCGCGTTCTCGGCCAGGTTCTTCAGCGCATCGTCGACGGCGCCGTCATCGGCCTTCACCATCATGCGCTCGATCTTCACCGACTTGAAGTCGACTTCCGGAACCTCGGGCAGCGCCTCGTAGGACATCTCGACCTCGACGTCGTCGCCCTCTTTCCAGTCCTCGTTGACCATCTTCACCGCCGGTTCGCCGGCGGGGCGCTCGCCCTTGTCCTCGAAATGCTGGCTCATCGCGCCGTCGACGGCTTCCTGCATGGCCTCGCCCAGCACGCGCTGGCCGAACTGTTTCTTCAGCAGCGGCAGCGGGACCTTGCCCTTGCGAAAGCCTTTCATCTCGATGTCGGGCTGGGCCTCCTTGAGCTTGTCCATGACCTTGTCGTCAAGCTCCTGGGCCGTCAGCACCATCTTGTAGGCGCGCTTGAGCCCCTCGTTCTGGGTTTCCGTGACCTGCATGTTCGTCCTTCCATTGCATCCAAGGGCCGCAGAGGCGTCCGCGGCGGTCAAAATCTCGCGCCCTTCTAGGGTTGGCGGGGCGCGTGTGCAAGCGGAGTCTGGGCCCCTCGCGTCATGATTTCACTTCCCTTCCGGGGCCGTCTGCCCCACCCTGACGGCACCCCTTCCGGCACAGCGAGGCCCCGATTGCTCACCGACACCGACCGCCAGTTCCTCCGCATCGCCTATGACGAGGCGCTCGCCGGCTACAACGAGGGCGGCTGCCCCATCGGCAGCGCGCTCGCCCGCGGCGACACGCTCATCGCCCAGGGCCGCAACCAGCGTGTGCAACAGGGCGACCCCATCGCCCACGGCGAGATGGACTGCCTGCGCAAGGCCGGCCGCCAGCGCTCCTACCGCGACATGACCCTCTATACCTCGCTCAGCCCCTGCATGATGTGCACCGGCACGATCATCCAGTTCGGCATCCCCCGCGTGGTGATCGGCGAGAATGAGACGTTCGAGGGCAACATCCCCTTCCTCCGCGACCGCGGGGTCGAGGTGCACCTCCTGCAGGATCCCGACTGCATCGCCCTCATGCAGCGCTTCATCCGCGAAAAACCCGAGCTCTGGAACGAGGATATTGCCGAGGACTAGGCCGGCCCGCGCGCCCCTCATTGCAAGCCTGCAACGGTTCAAGACTTATTGATTGATCTTCGGACCCGATTCTATAGTTCATACGTTGTCCGTTCCAGATAACTATGCGGGCCTGCGCTGCGCGGCCCGGACAAAACCAAGGAGCCCCCTGCCATGCTCACCCGGCGCCATTTCATCATAACGACTGCCGCCATGTTCTCCGGCCCGGCCCTCGCACCTGGCATGGCCAGCGCCGCCGCCGGCGACTGGGACATGTGGGATGCCCAGGTCACCCCGCCGGGCTATGACCCCGCCACCACCAACCCCTGGGGGCTCGAGCCGCGCTTCCTGCCCGTGCGGGTCGAAACCAAGCCGGGGCTGAAGGCCGGCGACATCCATGTCGACAGCGTCGCCCGCTTCCTCTACCACATCGAGCCCGGCGGCACGGCCATGCGCTACGGCGTCGCCATCGCCCGCGGCAAGCTCTACGTGCCCGGCATCTACTCGATCAAGCGCAAGGCCAAGTGGCCCAGCTGGACCCCCACCAAAAGCATGATCGAGCGCGACCCCGAGCTTTACGCCCAGCACGCAGGCGGCGTCGAACCGGGGCCGACCAACCCGCTCGGCTCCCGCGCGCTCTACCTCTATCGCGGCAGCCGCGACAGCTATCTCCGCATCCACGGCACGCCCGAACCCCGCACAATCGGCGGCCGCGCCAGCTCGGGCTGCATCCGCATGGTCATGGCCCATATCAACGAGCTCTACCCGAACGTCTCGCTCGGCTCGACGGCCTATCTCTACCCCACCAGCGGCGTGCTCTGAGCCCGCCGCGCCGCGGGGCGACCTAACGAAAAGGCCTTCCGCCGGCATGGCGGAAGGCCTTTTTTCATGGGGTCACGCATCGGCCAGACGGCTCAGGTGCAGATCTTGCCCCCGGTATTGGCCCGCAGCGGCACCATCAGCGTCTCGACCGGGCCTTCGTACAGGTACCAGTAACACCCGTCGGACCGCAGCTGCACGGTCTGCAGGTTCTGGTCCGGCGCGGCCAGCGCCGCCACTTCGGGCGGCACGGTCTCGAGATACCCGTCCGGCCCGGTGGGAACCCCCGAAACAGTGTCATCACAGGCTGCAACAGCCAGAAAAGCCAACGGCAGAATGGCGGATATTGGCCGCATCCATTCCCTCCCGGTAGTCATGAGGTTGAGGCGGGATTGCCCAAATTCTGCCTTGCACATCGGCGCTTGGACAGCAACGGCAATCCGCGACGGCACGAAAATCCCTCCCACGGTGACGCAAGCGCGCCATGGTTGCGGCTCATTCGACGGGCGGTTTCGGGGATATTGTCTGCAAGCCGGTCGCGCGATAACCCGCGCTCAAGCAGTTGAATGCGGCAGGCCAGCCATAAGTGGTGCGGGTGGAGGGACTTGAACCCCCACGCCTTGCGGCGCCAGAACCTAAATCTGGTGCGTCTACCAATTTCGCCACACCCGCATCGAGGCCGTGGAATAGCAAAGCCCACAGGCCGATGCGAGCGAAAAAATCGGCCCCTCCGGCGGCTGCGTCCAAAGAAAGGACGCGACATTAACGCAATATTGCCATATTGTGGTGAAAAAATTGAGGCAGAAAACAGCAGGATACGAACATGAAACCGGCATTTGCTCGGCAGGATACGTTTGACCTCTCTCCAACCGTCGACCAGAACGAGGCAGGCCTTCTCGGGGGCTCGGTCATCATGACGCTCGACGGTGAAATGCGTGTCTCCGACCTGCGGCCGGGCAGTCGTGTCATCACCCGCGACACCGGGATGGCGGTCCTTCGATCGGTCCGCCGCCGCCGGATCACGGGCCGCGCGGTGCGGATCAAGGCCAGCTCCCTTGGCCACAACCGCCCCGAGCGTGACGCGACCCTGCCCGCCGGCCAGCCGGTTCTCGTGCGCGATTGGCGGGCCAGGGCCCTGTTCGGTGCGGAACAGGCGCTCGTGCCCGTCTCCCGCCTCGTCGATGGCGAGTTCGTGACCCTGCATGATAACGCCACGATGACCGTCTACGACCTCGAGTTCGACACACCCCACGTGCTCTATGTCGACGGCCTCGAAGTGGCGAGCTTCATGGGTAAAAGCGCACTGCCGGATACGAATTGTTAACCACTCGATTTCAACCCTCCAAACCAAGTGAAAACCCCGGGCTCTCCCCGGGGTTTTTGCTTAACTAGCGCCCAACTCCCTGAAAACCCTGGGCAATTCCTCCGGCAAATCCTCGGCGATCAACCCCGGCCCGAAGGCCCGCGCACATTCCACGTGCAGCCACGCCGCCGTCTCCGCCGCCTGCATCGGCGCAAAACCCCGTGCCAGCAGCCCGGTGATGAACCCCGCCAGCACATCGCCCGCGCCCGCCGTCGCCAGCCACGGCGCGGCCCGCTCGTACTGCGCCGAATTCACCGAACACCGCCCGTCCGGCCCCGCGATCACCGTATCCGGCCCCTTGAACAGCACCACGCACCCGGCCCGCTCCGCCGCCTCCCGCGTCGCATCCACCTTGGAATAGGCCGGCCCTTTCGTGGGCGCCGCATCCAGCTTCTCTGCAATAGCCGGGAAAAGCCGCGCAAACTCCCCGCCATGCGGCGTCAGCACGCAAGCCCCGTGCAGCATCCCGAACAGCTCTTCCGGCGCCTCGGCAAATGCCGTCAGCGCATCCGCATCCAGCACGACGGCGCGGGAAGGCTCCGCCCCCAGCGCCACCGGGACCAGCTCCCGCGCCCGCTCGACCCCCAGCCCCGGCCCGAGGCACAGCGCATTCACCCGCCTGTCCTCCAGCACCTCCGCCAGGCCTTCGGCATCCGCCACCCGCCGCAACATCAGCGCGGTGATCTGGCAGGCCACCTCCTGCTGGGCAGAGGGCGGCACCCCCAGTGTCACCAGCCCCGCCCCGATCCTGAGCGCCCCGCGCGCCGCCAGCCTTGCCGCCCCGGTCCGCCCGGAGCCACCGGTCAGGACAAGGGCGTGGCCATATCCAAACTTATGCCCGCCCCGCTTGCCCAATCCCCCGCGGCGGGACGCAACAACCTCGCGCACGATCTGCCGGTCGGCGGGCTGGCTCAGACCGATATCCTTGACCACGACCCTCCCGCAGGCATCGGGCCCATCGGCCAGGACATGACCCAGTTTGCGCGCATGAAAGCTCACTGTCAGGTGCGTCCGGATATCCTCGTGCTGTCTCCCCTGCCCCTCCGAGCGCAGGTAGCGCCCGGAATCCGAACAGACCCCGCTCGGCATATCCACGGCCACAACCCGCGCATCCGGATAATTCTCTCCACCAGCGGGCCTGCCATCCACGCGCCACCCCGACATCTGCGTGGCCCAGCCAAATTGATCGACCCCCTCGACCGGCCGCGTGAGGCCCGTACCGAACAGCGCATCCACGATCAGCGTCTCGGGGCCCCATTCGGACGGCTCCAGCCAGAACGCCCCGTCCCCCTCGTCCAGATAGGCTTGAACCTCCCCCATCTCCCGCCACCGCTCATAATTCACCCGCGCATCCGGCGGCAGCTTCTCCGCGTCCCCGTAGAGATAAACCTCCACCTCCCACCCCCACTCCCGCAACAGCCGCGCCACGACAAACCCGTCGCCGCCATTGTTCCCCGGCCCGCACAGCACAACCGCCCGGTGCGGCGCCTGCGCCAGTTCCGGCCATTCCTCGAACACCGCCTCGACAACACCCCGCCCGGCACGTTCCATCAGCTCCAGCCCGGTCACCTCACCCGACTCGATGGCCGCCCGTTCCACGGCCCGCATCTGCGCGGCGGTCAGCAATTCCGTCAAATCCGCTCTCCCTCGATTCAATTCCGCCCGGTTTCGCGGCGTTATGCCTAAATTTTAGGCAACACCCAATTCGACCCCGCCCCATACCTCGCCGCCCACCCTATACGATTGTGCGCGCAGGGGAGAAGTGATCGAAATCCCCGGACACAGCCGCAAGGAGGTCGGGCGCATGAAAAAGATCGAAGCGATCATCAAGCCGTTCAAGCTTGATGAGGTCAAGGAGGCGCTGCAGGAGATTGGCGTTCAGGGGCTCTCGGTGATCGAGGTCAAGGGATTCGGCCGGCAGAAAGGCCATACCGAGCTCTACCGCGGCGCCGAATATGTCGTGGATTTCCTGCCCAAGGTGAAGATCGACGTCGTGCTCGACGACGATCAGGTCGACAGCGCCATCGAGGCGATCGTCGAGGCCGCAAAGACCGACAAGATCGGCGACGGCAAGATCTTCGTCTCGCCCGTCGAACAGGCCATCCGCATCCGTACCGGCGAATCCGGCTCGGACGCGCTTTAACCCGCACCCAGCAACATCAACAAACCAAGGGGATCTGTAACCATGAGCGCAAGCGATCTGCTCAAACTGATCAAGGACGAGGACGTCGAGTATGTCGACATCCGCTTCACCGACCCGCGCGGCAAGCTTCAGCACGTCACCGTGCTGAGCGACCAGGTCGACGAGGACTTCCTCGAGGAAGGCTTCATGTTCGACGGCTCGTCCATCGCCGGCTGGAAATCGATCGAAGCGTCCGACATGAAACTCATGCCCGACACCGACTCGGCCTATATCGACCCGTTCTATGCCGAGAAGACCGTCTGCGTGCACTGCTCGGTGGTCGAGCCCGACACCGGCGAGCCCTACGAGCGTGACCCCCGCGGCACCGCCGAAAAGGCCGAGGCCTACCTGAAATCGTCGGGCATCGGCGACAGCGCCTTCTTCGGGCCCGAGGCCGAGTTCTTCCTGTTCGACGACGTCCGCTTCTCGAACTCGATCAACAAGGTCGGCTACGAGGTCGACGCGCTCGACGCCTCGTGGAACACCGACACCGAGTACGAGATGGGCAACATGGGGCACCGCCCCGGCGTCAAGGGCGGCTACTTCCCGGTGAACCCCACCGACGATGCCCAGGACATCCGCTCGGAAATGCTCTCGACCATGAAACGCCTCGGCATGAAGGTCGACAAGCACCACCACGAGGTGGCCTCCTGTCAGCACGAGCTCGGCCTGATCTTCGGCACGCTCACCAAGCAGGGCGACGAGCTGCAGAAATACAAGTACGTCATCCATAACGTCGCCCAGGCCTACGGCAAGACGGCCACCTTCATGCCCAAGCCCATCGCGGGCGACAACGGCACCGGGATGCACGTCAACATGTCGATCTGGAAGGACGGCAAGCCGCTCTTCGCCGGCGACAAGTACGCCGACCTGAGCCAGGAAGCGCTTTGGTTCATCGGCGGCATCCTCAAGCACGCCAAGACGCTGAACGCCTTCACCAACCCGTCGACCAACAGCTACAAGCGGCTGATCCCGGGCTTCGAGGCCCCCGTGCTGCGCGCCTACTCGGCCCGCAACCGCTCGGGCTGCGTCCGGATCCCGTGGACGGAAAGCCCGAAAGCCAAGCGCGTCGAGGCCCGCTTCCCCGATCCCTCGGCCAACCCCTACCTGGCCTTCTCGGCCCTGCTGATGGCCGGTCTCGACGGGATCAAGAACAAGATCGATCCGGGCGAGGCGATGGACAAGAACCTCTACGACCTGCCCGCCGAAGAGCTCGAAGGCATCCCCACCGTCTGCGGAAGCCTGCGCGAAGCGATCGACGCGCTGGCCGCGGATCACGCCTTCCTGCTGGCCGGCGACGTCTTCACCAAGGACCAGATCGACGGCTACATCGCGCTGAAGATGGAAGAGATCGAGATGTACGAGCACACGCCGCACCCGGTCGAATTCCAGATGTACTACAGCTGCTGAGCCGGCGTTCACCGCCTTTCGGAAAGGCGCCCCTCGGGGCGCCTTTTCTTTTTTCTGTCAAAGACTTGCGCGCCACCCTTGCGCGCGCGCACGAGGCCGGCTCATCAATGGCCGGGCGATTTGCCCAATTAGTTCCACATTTGCAACAAACTGCCTCCGCCTTTTGCGGCCAGTGTCGGCCGGAACGACAACAAAAAAGACGTGAACGGGCTGATCATGACGACAGGCAACACATGGGCAACCGCAGGGCTGGCATTCAGCCGGTTCCGCGCGCTCGACATCGTAGAACTTGCCAACCACGTGGTTGGCAGTTTCGAAGCGCTGGGCCACCGGGTCCAGGGCTCGCATATCCTGTCCGGCAACCGGGCGATGGTGACCACCGAACAGCTCGAGCTGTACCTCACCATCCGGGACGACGTCACGCTTGCCGCCCTGCCGGCGCCCTCGCCGGCCTACCTGTCCGTGGCCATCGCCAGCAAGGACGACCGGCGCACCTCGACCTTCTCGCGCGATTCCGCCCTCGCCCGGGTGCTGCAGAAACTCTACACCGAGCTGACGCCGGATTTCGTCAAGTGGATCGACACCGATGTCGTGCTCTCCGCCGCCGATTTCGCCCGGGCCACGGGGCTCGAACCGGCGGTCGGGAAACAGCCCGCGAAGGTCAGGCCCCGCCGCGTGACCTGCGCCAGGACGCTGCCGGATATCGAGGAAACCAACGACCTCCTCCAGCAGCGCATCACCAGCCAGGACCCGGCGATCTTCGATCACGCCGCCGCGCCCGACCGGCTGCGCAAGGTCTTCACCGAGAACTGGGTCGATCCCGACGTGCTCGCCTCCGAGGCCGCGGCCGAGAAGGTGGCCCGCGACAAGGCCGATATCGAACACGCGGCGCCCCTGCGCCTGTCGGCCTGGATGCTGTCCTTCGCCGTCGCGCTCTTCGCGCTGCCGCTGGGCGTCATGCTGATGGTGCTGAACTGCGCCAAGGGCGAGAACCTCCGCCTCGCCTCGCAGACCGCGGCGCTGACCGGCACGTTCATCGGCTTCCAGACCTTCGGCACCACCGCCCACGCAATGACGGCGCTGCAGGGCATTATCGGCTGATATCCGCGCATCAACACGCTTCCTAGGGCCGCCGCGCCGGGTTAGACTTCCTTCGATATTTTAATTCGGAGGCGTATCAATGACCCGGTTTGCGACGGCCCTCGCCCTTCTCGGCAGCCTTGCCGTATTTTCAGGACAACCAGCAACCGCCGCGACATGCGGCAATACCTCCGCCGGGTTCGAGGCGTGGAAAGCCGCCTTCGCCGGCGAAGCCCAGCGCGCCGGCGTCGGCCAACGGGGGCTTCAGGCCCTCGCCGCCACCCGCTACGCCAACCGAACCATCTCCGCCGACCGCAACCAGAAAAGCTTCGGCTACACGCTCGAGAAGTTCATGCAGGTGCGCGGCTCCTCCACGATCGTCTCGCAGGGCCGCCAGCGCAAGGCCCGCGACGCCCAGTTCTACGCCGCGCTCGAACGCTCCTATGGCGTGCCCGCCGGCGTCCTGATCGCCATTCACGGCATGGAAACCGGCTTCGGCCGCTTCATGGGCGACGCCGAGGTCGTCTCGGCCATCACCACCCTCGCCTATGACTGCCGCCGCTCGGCCTTCTTCGTCCCCCATGCCATCGGCGCCCTCAAGCTTGTCGACAACGGGTCCATCACCGCGCAGACCAGGGGCGCCATGCATGGCGAGCTGGGCCACACCCAGTTCCTGCCCGGCAACGCGCTGGCCTATGGTGTCGACGCCGACCGCAACGGCCGCGTCGATTTCTACAGCCAGGCCGACGCGCTGGCCTCCACCGCCAATTTCCTGCGCCAGAAAGGCTGGCGGCCGGGCCTGGGCTACCAGCCGGGCGAGCCGAACTTCCGGGTGATCGAGGCCTGGAACGCGGCCGGCGTCTACCAGAAGGCCATCGCCATCATGGCCGCCCAGATCGACGGCGGCTGACCGGAAAAAACCGCGCCCGGACAGCGGTTTGTCCGGCGCGGCTGATCCGGAAATTTCGCAAGGTCAACAAGAAACAGCCACAATCTGTCCCAACTCCAAACCGATTTGCATGCTTAACATTGCCTTAACGGGGCAAAAAAGGCTTTGGAGCAATGGAAGTTCAGACCTTCGGTTCAATCGTCGCGATGGAGTTTCGCCGCAAACCGAGCATCGGTTTCGCGGACATCGTCGAAGAGTTCGACATCGCCTTCCAGATGGTCGATTCGCGCAGCCGCGCGCTGATCTGGGATTGCGACGATATCGCGATCATCGACCGCGACAGCGTGCGCGTCGCCCTTGGCTGGCTGCCCGCGAAGACAGAGGACGAGCCGTGGCACCTGGTCATCGCCGTGGGCACCGCCTCCACCGCCACCGACGAGGTCCGCGTCGATCCGAACTCCTTCCGCTACCTCGCCGACCGCATCGTCGAGCGCACCCAGGATTTCCTGCCCTCGTCCGCCGTCCTGCACGGCGACGCGCGCCAGCCGATCAGCGCCGATCTCGTCGACCGGACGTTCGACCTGCTGCGGATGGACACGCAGGACATGCATGGCGATGCCCGTTCCACGCGCCGTGACCGCTTCGAAGGCGCGCCCGATCCGGACAGCTATGCCGACATGGCCGACACGATGCCGCCGCCCTGGATGCGCGCGCCCGCCGGGCCCGAGGTCGAGGAACGCCCGAAGACCTTCACCAACGACCTGGGGCAGATGCTCCTGACCCGCGCCGAACCCACCAAGCCGCTGCGCCTGACGATTCACACGCTGGCCCTGTCGCTCTGCCTTTACGCACCGCCGCTGGGCGCCGCGATGTTCGCCTACACCATGCTGCGCGATATCTTCCCGATGGCCGCTCAGGCCGTCTGACCGGGTTTTCGCAAAACGTAGGTGTGGATCGAGAAGACGCAGGCCTGCGTCTCCGGCAGGCGCAGCACGCATTGTCGCTCCGACCGCAGGAAGGGATACGTCGCCACATCCTCAGGCGCGGCTGGCGCCTCCCGCCGCACCGGCTGGAACAGCTCCGCATCGGCATAGCTCAGCACGTTGAACCGCCACAGCGGCCGCCCCACCCTGACCCCGTCGAACAGCCGCTGCACCCGCCGCGCGATGCCCTCGTCATAGGCCGGCACCGGCACGTGAATCCCCGTCAGCGGCCGCCCGATCTTGTCGGCCAGCCGCCAGCTCGCCGGAAAGCACAGCACGGCGGCCGTCAGCACATGCTCCTCGCCCTGCTTTTCCAGCAGGCACAGGTCCTCCTGTACCAGCCGCCCCAGCGTGCCCATCGGATCGCCCCGGTCGACCGTCACGGTCACGCCATCGGGCCGAAGCACCTGCGTCCCCGACACCTCGTAGGCCGTCCCATGCTCGGCCAGCCAGCCCAGCACATGCTCCAGCAGCTCCGCCGCCGCAGCCTGCCCCGCGTCGGTGACCGCCAGCACCTCGTCCCGCCGCCCGGCCAGCAGCCTCTCCCGCTCCGCCATCTGCCCCGCGAACGCCTCGTCCACCAGCAGCCAATCGGCCACCTCCAGCGGCGCCACGCCCGGCAAGGGCTTCGGCGAGGTCACGTCATGGGGCGTGCGGGTCTGCAGAATCTCGGTCATGCGCCAGACCTTAGCCAGCCGCACAACCGACCGCATCCGCAAAACGAAAGGAAGCGGCACAGCATCGCCGCACCGCTTCAAGTTGAAACTTCTCTGCCTGGCCGTAGGGAGCACTTTTCCGTCGGGCTCCCCTCAACCCTGCCGGAACAGTTTGTCCATAAGATGGCACACGTGACCCCGATTTCCGGAAAATCGGGTCCATCACCTGCCAGGCCCGCCGCGCTTGTAAGACAGGACAGAATCCCGCGCCGTTCTGCAATGCCGACACTATATCCGCGATGCGCGGCCAAAGCCCGCTTCGAGCCCAAATCGACCTACCGATGAAGCGCCTGCGCGGAATCCAGGGCGAAGCCCGCCGCGCATCGACGGGCCGCCCCGACGGCACGGCGATTTGGCAGTTGGAGTGCCACGCTCGTGGGTTCGACGTGCTTGGCAGGGATAAAGTGGCAGCTACCATCGTTGGTTCGCCGCACCACGGCCCGTCGATGCGCGGCTTCTCAACGGCGGAGTTCACGGACCATTCCGACCCGCAAAGCCGACATTCTCACACAAAACGCAAAGCCCCCCTTCCCGCCTCCACTCACCGCCGATACCGCGACACCATCGCGTAATCCTTCCGCGGCCCCGCCACACGCCAGCGGCTCTCCCACTCCGGCCACTCCCGAAAATCATAGGCCACGTCATACACATCCGGCGCGCAATGATGCCGGTCCCCCGGCGCCTCCGCCCCCGGATCGAACCGGTGAAAATCGCGCCCGTCATCGAAGAACACCGCGATCCTCCCGTCCTCTTCCTCCCGCCACAAATACCGCCGCTCCCCCCGGATCGGCGCCTGCCCCGCCAGCCGCAACTCCCCCGCCTCGGCATAGACCAGCCCCGCGCCATCCCGCTCGAACCGCGCCACCCCCTCGAACCGCGCATCCGGCCCCGCGGCATTATCGATCCGCCGCTCCACCTGCCACACGCCCTCGAAATCATTCAGCCCAAGTCCCACGCACCCGCTCCCGCCTTGCTGCCCGGCACGCATAAGTCTAAACCCCCCGCGACAGCCCATTCAAACCGGAAAACCGTCCAGCATGATTCCCCGCTATTCCCGCCCCGACATGGTCCAGATCTGGGACCCCGCCACCAAGTTCCGCATCTGGTACGAGATCGAGGCCCATGCCTGTGACGCCATGGCCGACCTGGGCGTCATCCCGCGGGAAAATGCCGAGGCCGTCTGGAAAGCCAACGATGTCGAGTTCGACGTCGCCCGCATCGACGAGATCGAGGCCGTGACCAAGCATGACGTCATCGCCTTCCTCACCCACCTCGCCGAACACGTGGGCTCCGACGAGGCCCGCTTCGTCCACCAGGGCATGACCTCCTCGGACGTGCTGGATACCTGCTTCAACATCCAGCTCACCCGCGCCGCCGACATCCTGATCGCCGACCTCGAAGGCCTGCTCGCCGCCCTCAAGCGCCGCGCCTTCGAGCACAAGATGACCCTCCGCGTCGGCCGCTCCCACGGCATCCATGCCGAGCCCACCACCATGGGCCTCACCTTCGCCCGCTTCTACGCCGAGATGGAGCGCAACCTCACCCGCCTGCGCACCGCCCGCGAGGAAATCGCCACCGGCGCCATCTCGGGCGCCGTCGGCACCTTCGCCAATATCGACCCGGCCGTCGAAGAGCATGTCTGCGCCAAGCTCGGCCTCAAGCCCGAGCCCATCAGCACGCAGGTCATCCCGCGCGACCGCCACGCCGCCTTCTTCGCCACGCTGGGCGTCATCGCCTCCTCGGTCGAGAATGTCGCGATCGAGATCCGCCACATGCAGCGCACCGAGGTTCTGGAAGGGGCCGAGTTCTTCTCGATGGGCCAGAAGGGCTCCTCGGCCATGCCGCACAAGAAGAACCCCGTGCTGACCGAGAACCTCACCGGCCTCGCCCGCCTCGTGCGCATGTCGGTGATCCCGGCGATGGAAAACGTGGCCCTCTGGCACGAGCGCGACATCTCGCACTCCTCGGTCGAGCGGATGATCGGCCCCGACGCCACCGTCACCCTCGACTTTGCGCTGGCCCGCCTCACGGGCGTGGTCGACAAGATGATCATCTTCCCGGAAAACATGCTCGAGAACATGAACAAGTTCCCGGGCCTCGTCATGTCCCAACGCGTCCTGCTGGCCCTGACGCAAGCCGGCGTCAGCCGCGAGGATGCCTACGCCATGGTCCAGCGCAACGCGCTCAAGGTCTGGGAACACCGCACCGACTTCAAGGAAGAGCTTCTCGCCGACGCCGAAGTCTGCGCCGCCCTGAGCCCCGAGCAGATCGAGGAAAAGTTCGACATGGACTACCACACCAAGCATGTCGACACGATCTTCCGCCGGGTCTTCGGCGAAAGCTGACCTCACAACCCCGTGATCGGGCCGGGTATTTTGCAACTGTTTCCCGCGCGGCTGCGTAGCTAGGGGCAACACCGATCACAGGGAGTTGCCATGCTACGCGCCATAATCCTCGCCGCCACCCTGATCCCGGGCACGGCCCTCGCCAAGGACCGGTTCGACGACGACCCACCCAAGCCCTCGCCCACCACCCAGACCTGCACCAACGGCCAGGTCTGGGACAAGCGCACCGGGCGCTGCGTCAACCCGCAAAGCGGCGCGCTGGACGACGACACGCTCTACGGCGCGGTCCGCGAATTCGCCTACGCCGGCCAGCACGAGAACGCCCAGGCCGCCCTCTCGGCCATGTCCGACCAGTCCGAGGACCGCGTACTCACCTACTGGGGCTTCACCACCCGCAAGCTGGGCGACATGGACGAAGGCATGCGCTTCTACAGGGCCGCGCTGGCAAGGAACCCCGGCAACATCGCCGCCCGCTCCTACATGGGCCAGGCCCTCGTCGAAACCGGCGACCTCGTCGGCGCCCGGCAGCAACTGCTCGAAATCGCGGCACATGGCGGCAGCGGCACCTGGTCGGAAACTTCCCTCCGGCAGGCGATCATGACCGGCGTGACCTACAGCTACTAGCCCCCGCAAAATGTGACCCCGCGGAAAGGCGATCTATGTTATGATCCACCCATTCGAACAGGAAAGGTACACCATGCAAGTGAAGACCATTCTGACAGCCGCCGCCCTCACCCTCGCATCGGCCGTCTCGGCCTATGCCGGCTGCACCTACCATGAACAGCAGGCCATGAGCTGCGCCGAAGGCACCACCTACGACTCCGAATCCAAGTCCTGCGTGCCCACGACAAGCTGATCGCGGCCCATATCCGAATGCAACGGGCGGCCTCGGGCCGCCTGTTTTGCCTTAGACCTTTGTTCACCTTCCCGGCCTAGTGTCACGCCGTCACCAGTTCGGGAATCGGTATGTCCTCCACCGACCTTGCGCGCCTCGCCCTGCCCTCCGGCCCCGGTTCGGCCGCCGGCTCCGCCGCCGCGCGGCTGACCCGTCGGCAGAAAGCTGCCATCATCGTCCGCTTCCTGCTCAATGAAGGGGCAGACGTGCCGCTCACCGACCTGCCGGAGGGGCTGCAGGCCGAGCTCACGACCCAAATGGGCTCGATGCGCTATGTCGACCGGACCACGCTCACCGACGTAGTCGCCGAGTTCTCGGAGGAGTTGGAGGCGATGGGCCTCACCTTCCCGCGCGGCGTCGCCGGGGCGTTATCCGCCCTCGACGGCCGGATCAGCAGCCAGACCGCCGCCCGCCTCCGGAAGGAGGCCGGCGTGCGCCAGTTCGGCGACCCTTGGCAACAGGTCTGCAACGCCGGGGCCGAACATCTTCTGAAAATCCTGCAATCCGAAAGCACCGAAGTGGCGGCGATCCTGCTCTCGAAGCTCGACGTCACCCGCGCGGCCGAATTGCTCGGCCGCCTGCCCGGTCCCGTGGCCCGACGCATCACCTACGCCGTCTCGCAGACCGAGGCCGCGACCCCCGATGCCGTCGACCGGATCGGCCTGTCGCTCGCCGCCCAGCTGCACCAGGTGCCCCCCACCGCTTTTGAGAACGGCCCGGTGGAACGGGTCGGCGCCATCCTCAACTACTCGCAGGCCGCCACCCGCGACGACGTGCTCACGGGGCTCGAGGAAACCGATCTTGACTTCGCCCGCCTCGTGCGCAAGGCGATCTTCACCTTTGCCAACATCCCCGACCGGATCAATCCGCTCGACGTGCCCGCCATCACCCGCGACATGCCCCGCCAGGATCTCGCCCCGGCGCTGGCCGCCGCGCTGGCCTCGGAGGACGAGGATCTGGTGCTGGCCGCCAACTTCCTCCTCGACAGCCTGTCGAAACGCATGGGCGACGCCCTGCGCGACGAGATCGAGGAACAGGGCAAAGTCTCGGCCAAGGATGGCGAGGCCGCGATGACCGCCGTGATCAACACCATCCGCACGCTGGAAGCCGCCGGCGAGATCAAACTGCTGGTGCCCGAGGACGAGCCGTAGGGTGGGTGAAACCCACCACTCACCCCCGTCCCGGCCGCCGAGCCGGGACCTCGCGCCACCGGACCCGCCACACCGCAACGTCCGGTGCGTTAACCAATTGAAACTAAAGGATTTCGGTAAAAAACACCGACAAAATACCGACGTTATACCGACGCGATACCGACACGCCGTTTCAGGCCGAAACCCCTGTTAACTCAGGCCCTGCCGCCCTTCTTGACCGGGAACAGGAAACACTTGTCCCGCCGGATCATCAGCCACATCACCTTGCCCGCCGCGGGCAGGAACACGTTCGGCACCGTCACCCGAAAGACCGATCCGTCATGGTCCATCCGGAACTCCACAAGGCTCTCCGACCCCATGAACCTTGCCCGCTTGACCACCCCCCGCGCCGGGGTGCCATACTCGATCGTCGGGTCAGGGCCCCGTCCGCTGCGGTCGAAGTCGATCTTGACGTGCTGGGGCCGGATGACGATCTCGACCTCGTGGCCTTCATGTGCGCCAGGCGCCAGGAACTGGCCGAACGGCGTCTGCACCAGGGATCCTTCAACTTTACCCCGGATCACGTTGATATCGCTGAAGAAAGCCACCGCATCCCGATCGGCGGGGGCGTTGTAGATATTGTAGGGCGCCCCCTCCTGCACGATCCGCCCATCGCGCATCAGCGCGATGTTGTCGGCCATGCGCATCGCTTCCTCCGGCTCGTGCGTGACCAGCAGAACGGCGGTGTCCTGCTCCCGCAGGATCTCCAGCGTCTCGTCCCGGATGCCGTCGCGCAGCCGGTTGTCGAGCCCGGAAAACGGCTCGTCCATCAGCATGATCGACGGCCCCGGCGCCAGCGCCCGCGCCAGCGCCACGCGCTGCTGCTCACCTCCCGACAGCTCGTGAGGATAGGCGTTCTCGTAATCCGCCAGCCCCACCCGTTCCAGCAGCTCGCCCACCCGCCGCGCCATCGCGGCCTTGTCCCCCGACAGCCCGAACGCCACGTTCTCCCCCACCTTCAGGTGCGGAAACAACGCAAAGTCTTGAAACATAAGGCCAATATTCCGCCGCTCCGGTGGCACCCGGAACACCGTGTCGCAGATCAGCTTGCCGTCGACATGGATCTCGCCCGCATCCTGCATCTCGACCCCGGCGATCATCCGCAGCGTCGTCGACTTGCCACAGCCCGACGGCCCCAGCAGGCAGGTCACCTGCCCCGGCTCCACGTGCAGCGACACGTCGTCGACCACCACGCGCCCGCCATAGCGCCGCACGAGATGCCTGACCTCAAGTCTCGGTGCGGGCGTGCTCACCGCGCGGCCTCCAGTGCCTTCTCCAGCTCCGGGCGGAACCGCTGCTCGTAATCGCTGCCCACCAGGGGCCCGATGAACTTGTAAAGCACCGTGCCGTCGCCCCCGATGATGAAGGTTTCCGGCGGCGCCGTGACCCCCCAGTCGATCGCCGTGCGCCCCTTGGGATCAAAGGCAATGCCGAGGAATGGGTTGCCGTCATCGTCGAGATAACGGATCGCCTGCTCCGCCTCGTCCTTGAAGTTGACGCCGTAGAGCTGGATGCCTTCCTCGGCCAACCGGTGCAGCGTGGGATGCTCGGCCCGGCAGGGCGGGCACCAGCTGGCCCAGAAGTTCACCACCGTCACCTTCCCCTCCCGCAGGTCGGCATCGGTGAAATTCGTCCGGCCCTCCAGGCTTGCCTCGGGCACCGGCGGCGCCTCCCGCCCGATGAAGGTCGAGGGCAGATCGTCGGGATTCTCCCGCTGCATCCCGAAATAGAACAGCGCGGCCAGCGCGGCGAAAATCACCGGCGGCGCGATCATCAGGGGCGACACCTTAGCCATTCTTTCCGACTTTCTTTTCAACAGCTTCCAGCTCGGCCTTCACCTTGCGCCCGCGGCGCAGGCTGACCAGCACAAGCACCACGATCAGCACCAGCGACACCGCGTAGGCCGACAGCACCGTCTCGGCATATTTCCCGAGGTCAGGCATCATCCCATCCGCTCCCGCGCCAGCAGGGCCCGCATCCGCCGGGCCCGAATTTCCGTCCGCGTCCGCAACAGCACCAGCGCCACGAACAACAGCACGAACCCCGCGATGGCCACCAGCAGCGGGTAATAGAACACGTCCGCCACGTTCTCTTCCTTGTCGAGGCTGAGCGACGCCCCCTGGTGCAGGCCCTGGTTCCAGAAATTCACCGCATACCGGCTGAGCAGCGCGAAGACCGAGCCGACAAGACACAGGATCGAGGTCAGGTCGGCCGCCGTGTCATCGTTCTCGATCGCCTCCCACAGCGCGATATAGCCAAGGTAGAAAATGAACAGGATCAGGAAGGAGGTCAGCCGCGGATCCCACGCCCACCACGTGCCCCACATCGGCTGGCCCCAGATCGCCCCGGTCAGCAGCGCGATCACCGTCATCACCATGCCCACCGGCGCCGCCGCCCGCGCCGCCAGCGCGCTCACGTGGTGCCGCCGCACGATCCAGATCAGCGAGGTCACCAGCATCATCAGCCACGCGTTGATCGCCATCAGGGCGCTCGGCACGTGGATGTAGATGATCTTCACGGTCGAGCCCTGCCGGTAGTCGTCGGGCGTGAAGAAGAATCCCCAGACCAGCCCGACGACAAGGCACAGCATGGCCAGCATCGACACCGCGGGCAACACCCTGTCGGTGGTCTCGATGAACTTCTTCGGGTTGGCATATGCCCATAGCCTGTTGAGAGTCATCGCCGATTCCCGCCGCCTACCTCAGATTGACCTTCAATACCGCAGCCGACGCGAAAGGCAAAAGCGCGATCGTGCCGCAGGTGATCCCAGCCAGCATCAGCAACGGCGTCGTGTAGTCGAGCCCGTCGGCGCCCCGCCGCGCCACCTCCGCGCCGAAAATCAGCGTCGGCACGTAAAGCGGCAGCACCAGCAGCGACAGCAGAAGCCCGCCGCGCTTGAGCCCCACTGTCAGTGCGGCACCGAACGTGCCGATCACCGACAGCGCCGGCGTGCCCAGCAGCAGCGACACCAGGAGCGGCGCGTAACCCGTTGACGGCAGGCTCAAAAGCAGCCCGAAGACCGGCGTCGCCAGCACCAGCGGCAACCCCGTGCTCAGCCAGTGCGCCAGTGCCTTGACGCTCACCACGGCCTCCATCGGCAAGGGCGCGGTCGCCAGCAGGTCGAGGCTGCCATCCTCCCAGTCGAGCGCCAGGACCCGGTCGAGCGACAGCAGGCAGGCCAGCAGCGCCCCGAGCCACAGGATGCCCGGCGCGATCCTGGCCAATAGAGCGCCCTGCGGGCCAACGCCGAACGGGACAAGTGTGACAACGATCAGGAAGAAGGCAAGGCCGAGGCCAAAGCCCCCGCCCGCCCGCATCGCAAGGCGCAGGTCACGAAGCAGCAGCGCGATCACAGGAAGGCCTCGTCGAAATCGTCCACCTCGGCCGCCCGGGCGCGATAGTGCGCGAGTTCAAGCGTCTCGGCCTCCTCCAGCCCCAGTTCGATATGGGTGGCCAGCAGCGCCGTACCGCCCCCCGCCAGATGTACGCCCACGGCCCGCGCAAACATCGCCACGGCGTCCCGGTCGAGCGACACGGTCGGCTCGTCCAGAACCCAGATCGGCCGGCCTGTCACCAGCAGCCGCGCGAGGCCCAGACGGCGTTTCTGGCCCGCCGACAGCATTCCCGCCGCGCGGGCCGCCAGCGGGTCCAGGTCGAACGCCTTCAATGCCGGGGAAATGTCTTTCCTGCCAAAGACCTGCGCCCAGAAGCTCAGGTTCTCCGCTACGGTCAGCGTGGCCTTGATTCCGTCGGCATGGCCCGCATAGACAAGGTTTTCGGGCTCCACCTGAACCGCGCCGCTCACCGGCGGCTGAAGCCCGGCCACGGTGCGCAGCAACGTGGTCTTGCCGATCCCGTTCGGCCCGCGCAACACGAGCGCCCGGCCCGGCGCGAGGGTAAAGCTCACCCCCTCCAGCACCCGCACGCCGCCACGTGCGATCGACAGATCGTTGACCTCAAGGCTCATGGCCACCCCTTAGCGCATAGGCATCGGGTGGGAAAGACGGAGTTCTCGTGCCGTCACGAACAGCGAGGGCAGGCGTCAGCGGGCGCGCCTCATACCGGGAGCACTGCAAGGGCGACCCGGCGGCCCTCGGACAGCAACACGTTGTAGGTGCGGCACGCGGCGGGCGAGTTCATCGCCTCGACCCCCAGTCCTGCCGCCTCGAGCGACTGGCGAAGCTCGGACGGGATATGCCCGGTTTCCGCCCCGGTGCCCACGAAGATCACGTCCACATCGTCCTTCAGCGCCAGCAGTGGCCCGGTATCCTCGTACCCGCCCCAGCTTCTGGCGCCCCGTGCCGTGACCAGCACGCCGCCCTCGAAGGCCTGCCCGCCGATGCGGAAGAAACCCGGCCCGTACCCCTCGATCGGGGTGGCGCCGTCGAAACTCATCTCGTTCAGTTGCATGTCAGGCCCCATTGTTCCAGACGGGCAACCCGCTGACAACCGCCAGCGCGATCACCCCGTAGGCGGCCCAGCGGTAAAGCCGTTCGTGTTTCGGGTCAAACAGCGACTGGCCCAGCATTGTCGTCGCCGCGTAGGGCAGCGACAGGATCGCCGCCATCAGGACGATATAGAGGGTCACGTCGCCCTTCACGAACAGCGTCACCAGGATCACCACGTCGAGCGCGGCCAGGAACAGGATCGTGTTGGCCCGCACCGATTGCGCCACCGCCTGCCCTGCCAGGTAGAACAGAATCACCACCGGCCCGGTCAGCCCGGTCATGCCACCGATAAGTCCCGCCGCCGCCCCGATCACGAACAGCATCGGTTTCGACACCACGCCCGAGAACCGCCAGCCGGCCACAAGTGCCGCCAGCATGCCCCCCGCCACCAGGGTGACGACCCAGCGCACCGTTGTCTTGTCCAGCACATCCAGAAGCCAAAGCCCCACCGGAACGGTCAGCAGCGCCGCCACGACAAGGCGGCCCACTTCCCCCCGGCTGCCCTGCTGCCAGGCACGCGGCAGAACCACGGCGTTGCAGGCAATCCCCGTCAGGGCGATGATCGCAACGACGGTCTTCGGATCGAGAAAGATGTTGGCCACTGGCACGAAGATCAGCGCCGTGCCGAAGCCCGAGAACCCCCGCACGATACCGGCGACACCGATGGCACAGATCAGCCAGACCAGCCCCGGCGTCGCCAGGGCGTGGGTCAGTGCCTCAGGCATCCACGTCGGCGAACTGCGTGCCGGCGCCCTTGTCGGGCTTCGACCAGTCGCGCTTGACCCCCAGCCACAGAAGGATGGTGCTGGCCACGAAGATCGACGAATAGGTGCCCACGATCACGCCCCAGATCATCGCGAAGACGAAGCCGCGGATCACGTCACCGCCCAGGATGAAGAGCGCCACCAGCGCCAGCAAAGTGGTCACCGAGGTCATCATCGTCCGGCTGAGGGTTTCATTGATCGAGATGTTGAGCACCTCGCTCAGCGCCTTCTTCTTGTATTTCCGCAGGTTCTCGCGCACCCGGTCGAAGACGACCACGGTGTCGTTGAGCGAGTAGCCGACGATGGTCAGAAGGGCCGCGATGATGGCCAGGTCGAACTGTATCTGCAGCTCCGAGAATATGCCGATGGTCAGCACCACGTCATGCACCAGCGCGGCCACCGCCCCCAGCGCGAATTGCCATTCGAACCTGAGCCAGATGTAGATCAGCACCGCCCCGATTGCCAAAAGCACCGCGATCACGGCGGTCTGGATCAACTCGCCCGACACTTTCGGCCCGACGCTTTCGACCGAGGTGAACTCGATATCCGGCACGACCTCCTGCAGCGCCGCCTCGACGGTCTGGATGGTCTGGGCCGAGACGCTTTCCTGGTCGTCCTGTGCCTGGATGCGGATCATGGCGACGTTCTGCTCCGGCCCGAAGGTCGGGTCGAAGACCTCGGTGATCGAGATGTCGCCGAGTTCCAGCTGCTGGATGGCGTCGCGATACTCGCCGATATCGATGGGCTGCTCGCTCTGCGTGCGGATGGTGGTGCCGCCGCGGAAGTCGATCCCGAAATTCAGCCCCTGCAGCCCGAAGGACCCCAGCGCCAGCAGGATCAGCACCGCCGAGACGCCCAGCGACAACTTCCAGCGGCGGAAGAAATCCCAGTTGGTCTGCTTCGGCACCAGCCGAAGGGCCCGGCCCTGAAGCACGGTCTTGGGCCGCTTGCGCTCGAACCACATCACAACCATCAGCCGGGTCACGAAGATCGCGGTGAAGACCGACGTCACGATGCCGAGGCCGAGCGTAATGGCGAACCCCCGGACCGGCCCGCTGCCCATGGCAAACAGGATAACGGCCGTCATGAAGGTGGTGATGTTGGCATCGGTGATGGCACTCAGCGCGCGCTCATAGCCAAGCTGGATGGCCCGCGCGGGGCCCTTGGCCGTCGCCATTTCCTCGCGGATACGCTCGAAGACCAGCACGTTGGCGTCGACCGCCATACCGATGGTCAGCACGATCCCGGCGATGCCCGGCAGGGTCAGTGTCGCGCCGATGGCACTCAGCAGGCCGAAGATCAGACCGACGTTGATGATCAGGGCGATATTGGCAAAAATGCCGAAGATGCCGTAGCTCAGGAACATGTAGACCAGCACCAGCCCGAAGGCCGCGATACAGGCGATCTTGCCCGCCTCGATGCTGTCGGCGCCCAGCTCGGGGCCGATGGTACGTTCCTCGAGGAACGTCAGCCCCGCCGGCAGGGCGCCTGCCCTGAGCAGAACGGCGAGGTTGGTGCTTTCCTCGACGGTGAAATCGCCGGTGATGATCCCCGAACCGCCCGCGATATGGGCCTGGATGACCGGGGCGCTGATCACCTCCTCGTCGAGGACGATGGCGAAGGGATTGCCGATATTCGCGGCCGTGTAGTCGCCGAACTTGCGGGCGCCCGACGGGTTGAACCGGAACGAGACCGCCGGGCGGCCGTTCTGATCAAAATCGGGCTGCGCGTCGACCAGCTCCTCGCCGGTCACCACGGGCGCGCTTTCGAGTATGTAATGAACGCCCTCCTGGTCGAGTGAGGGCAGGATTTCATTGCCTGCGCCGGGGCTTTCCTCGGCGTTCGACGTGCGGCTGACCACCGGCTGGAAGGTCAGCTGGGCGGTTGTGCCGATGATTTCCTTGAGCTCGGCGGCGCTGCCGATGCCGGGCACCTGGATCAGGATCCGGTTCGAGCCCTGCCGCTGGATGGTGGGTTCGCGGGTGCCGACCTCGTCGATCCGGCGGCGGACGATCTCGAGCGCCTGCCGCACGGTGCGCTCATCGGTCGCGCGCTGCTCGGCCTCGCTGAGGCGCACGACGATCTCGTCACCGTCGGTGGTGACCTCGATGTCACTGGCGGCCGCCCCGGTGAGGCTGGTGACCGGGCGGGCCAGTTCGCGGACGACGGAGGCGGCGTATTGCGCCTCGTCCGGGTTCTCGACGAGGCGGACACGAAGCTCCGCGTTTTCAATGGGTTGCAGCCGGATCGGACCGACGCGGTCGCGCTCTTCGCGGAGGACGTCGCGGATCTCGGGCCACATCGCCTCGATCCGGGATTCGTAGACGTCCCCCACCTGCACCTCGGCCAGCAGATGCGCGCCGCCGCGCAGGTCGAGGCCGAGATTGACGAGGCTGGAGGGCATCCAGTCCGGCCATTGGGCGGCCTGTTCCGCCAGTTCCGGCGTCGCCTCGGTGCCGCGCTCGATGGCGGCGACGGCGTCGTTATGGGACTCGACCCGGGGGTAGAACGCGTTGGGCAGCGCCATGAACAGGCCGAGGGCCACGACCGCCCAGATGACAACGCGCTTCCACAGGTCGATCTGTACCATTATTCAGCCTTTACAACAGGATAGAGGTCGAAGATCAGGGTCAGGATTCGGCCGGTTCGGTCTTCGAGAGAACCTGTGCCACGGTCGATTTTACGACCCGCACCTTGACGCCTTGGGCGATCTCGACCTCGATCTCGTCCTCGTCCTTGACCTTGGCGACCTTGCCGATCAGGCCACCCTGGGTAACGACCTGGTCGCCACGGCGAAGAGCGGCGACCATCGCCTTGTGTTCCTTGAGTTTTTTCTGCTGGGGCCGGATCAGCAGGAACCACATGATGGCGAAGATCAGGATGAGGGGGACGAATTGGCCAAGGGCTTCCATGCGCGCTTTCCTTGTCGGTTGAAGGCGGCCTTGGCCGCGTAAAATTTTGCCGGAACCTAAGTCCGGGGGCGGGTATTTGCAAGGCGGGAAACGGGTGTCGGTATCGCGTCGGTATAACGTCGGTATTTTGTCGGTGTTTGTGTCGGGGGGTGGTGGGGGTGAGAGGCCCCGGGTCAGGCCCGGAGCGGATAGTGCGACGAGGATGTGCGCCAGCCGAAACCCCGCCCTACACCTCCGCGGCAAACTGGTGCATAACCCGACCCACGACTCAATCAATCCAAGGAACCAGTCCGATGCACGACATCCGCGCGATCCGTGAAAATCCTGCCCAGTTCGACGCCGCCATGGCACGTCGGGGGGTGTCGGATGCGTCGTCGGAGATCCTGAAGGCCGATGAGGCACGCAGGGCGAGGATCCAGGCGGCCGAGACCGCGCAGGCGGAGCAGAACCGGGCCAGCAAGGAAGTGGGCGCCGCCAAGGCCAAGGGCGACGAGGCCGAGTTCGAGCGGCTGCGGGCGCTCGTGGGCGAGAAGAAGGCCGAGGTGGCGGCGATGCAGGCCGAGGCAAAGGAGCTGGACGGCGCGCTCAACGACCTTCTGATGTCGCTGCCCAACCTGCCGATGGAGGATGTGCCGGACGGCGAGGACGAGGCCGACAACGTGGAAATCCATCGCTGGGGGGAGCCGCGGGGCTTCAACTTCCAGCCCAGGGAGCATTACGAGCTCGACGGCGTGAAGCCGGGGATGGATTTCGAGACGGCGGCGAAGCTCAGCGGTTCGCGCTTCGTGGTGCTGTCGGGCGCCGTGGCGCGCATTCACCGGGCGCTGGCGCAGTTCATGCTGGACGTGCACACCGAGGAGAACGGCCTGTCGGAGACATGGACGCCGGTGCTGGTGCGCGACGAGATGATGTATGGCACCGGGCAGCTGCCGAAATTCGGCGAGGACAGCTACCGGACGACGAATGGCTGGTGGCTGGTGCCGACGGCGGAGGTGACGCTGACCAATATCGTCAATGGCCTGACGGTGGAGGAAGCCACCCTGCCCCGGCGCTACGTGGCGCATACGCAGTGTTTCCGTTCGGAGGCCGGGAGCGCCGGCAAGGACACGGCCGGGATGCTGCGGCAGCACCAGTTCGAGAAGGTCGAGATGGTGAGCGTGACGCATCCCGAGAAGAGCCGCGAGGAGCTGGACCGGATGACGGGCTGCGCGCAGGGCATTCTCGAGCGGCTGGGCCTGCCCTACCGGACGATCGTGCTGTGCACGGGCGACATGGGGTTCGGCGCGCGGCGGACGCATGATATCGAGGTGTGGCTGCCGGGGCAGAACCTGTATCGCGAGATTTCGTCCTGCTCGGTCTGCGGCGATTTCCAGGCGCGGCGGATGAACGCGCGGTTCAAGCCGGCGGATGGCGGCAAGCCGCAATTCCTGCATACGCTGAACGGCTCGGGGCTGGCGGTGGGGCGGTGCCTGATCGCGGTGCTGGAGAACGGGCAGCAGGAAGACGGCTCGGTCGAGTTGCCGGAGGCGCTGCATCCGTACCTGCGCGGCAAGACGCGGTTGGGGGCGGACGGGGAGTTGGCGTAACAGTTGGGGTGCCGCTGGGGCCGGGCTGAAGCCCGGCCTACCAGGTTTGTGTGTCTCTGCGTGCCGGGCTGAAGCCCGGCCTACGGGGGGCTGATACTTTCCCCAAGGGCGGGCGGCGGGTAGGCTGCCGGTCATGGAGTATTCGCTGATCACGCAAGACCTGGCCTATCTGGGGAGGGATGGGTTTGGGCCACTGGATCATTCGTCGGTTCTCGAGCTGGAAGACCGGTTCGGGCCGCCGAAGGTGGCGCAGCCCGTGTTGGACCTGGAAGAACGGCTTGGGCTGCGTCCGCGGCCGGACGATCCTGTGTCAGTCAGCATGTCGCTTCGCGAGGGGGTGCCCCGACCCAATATCCTGCTGCCCAATTCAACGTGTTTCGCGGGCGGGCTGTTGATCTCGACCGATGTGGGGGCGTCGTTCGGGCTGGACACTGCCTTGAGTGGCGCAGTTGCGGCGCATCTGTCCGTCGGGTTTGACGAAATGCAGATCCTGTTGGGGATGCCGGCCTGCCGGGAGGAGACCGCGGCAGCGTGGATCGACTTCGGCGCGTCCTCGTTTCAGTGCGTCGATGCGGTTTCGCTGGATGGCCCTGGGGACCTGGAGGTCTTGCAGCCGGGATTGCGGTTCTCCTCCGCCAAGATGTTCCGGGATTACTTCACGGCGCGGACGGTTCTCGACATTCCCCTGCCCGAGCAGCTCGGGATGGTCACGGCTGATTTTCCTTCGATCATCGGACTTGGCCACAAACGTTATCTTCGCGAGGACGTGGCGGCGGCCGTCGATGACGGGCGCCTGATCGGCGTGGAGCTGGGCCGGGTGTCGTTCCGTGCCGAATTGATCAACGGGCGATCCTAGCGCCCGGCAGACCGCGCCCAATCCTGTCATTCTGCCCGGCCCATCAAAAAGCCCCGGCGGTTGGGGAGACCACCGGGGCAGTAGAAGGGACAGTCAGAAATAGGTTTGCGGCCGGGGTTATTCGGCCAGCACGCCACCTTCCATGGCGGCGGCGAGCTCTTCCTCGCTCACTTCGCCGGAGGCGTCGGCATCGATCTCGACGAACTGGTCTTCGGTCAGCTCGGGGAAGGCTGCGGTCATCTCGTCCATCGAATAGGAGCCGTTGCCGTCGGCGTCTTCCACCGCGGTTTCGGCGTGGGCCTGAACCACGGAAACCGCCAGGATGGCGGCAAGGCACAGAGCACGGGTGATCATTTCAGAGGTCTCTCCAAGGCGGCATCTGCCGCCGAATCGAAGGCAACAGCGCCTTCGCCGCAAATTTGCCATAACGCCCTATTTTCGCAACGAAAATCTTTGGGTTCGGGCGGTGGTCATGAGCGCCTTTTGGCTGATCCCGGCGGGCCCGTCAGCCCGCCGCGGCCATGCTGTGGGCGCGTTCCTTCGGGAAGGGCACGAGGCGCTCGGCGTCTTCGTCCCAGAGCTTGAGCCGGAAGGAGCGGATCGCCTCGGGCCAGCGGATCACGTCGTGGCTTTTGAGCTCGTCGGGCAGGTTGTTCTGGCACTTGCGGAGCATGAAGGACGGGATCGACGGGTTGAAATGGTGCAGGTCGTGATAGGCGATGTTGCCGGTGCCGATATCCCACCAGTGGCCGAGATCGAGCGAGCTTGAGCCCACCAGCGTGGCCTTGCGGAAATCGAGATCGGGTTTCCGGTCCCAGTAGGTGTCCTCGAAATTGTGCTGGAGGTAGACGAGGAAGACGCCGATGACGCCGGCGATGACGGCGCTGAGGCCGAGGACGACGAGGCCCGGAAGCCCGAAGGCCAGGTAGACGAGTGCCACGTAGGCGGCGAGCATCAGGTTGTGGGCGATGACGCCCCCTGCCCCCACTTTGCGCGTGTTGCGGGGCCAGCGGTAGGCGATGAAATAGGTGTAGATGCCGCCCAGCGACAGCATGATGGCCGGGTTGCGGTAGAGCCGGTACCAGAGGCGGGTGAGAAACCCGGCCTCCTCCCATTCGCGGAGGGTCATGGTGTAGACCTCGGTCGTCTCGCGGTGTTCGAGGTTGCCGAGATAGGCGTGATGCAGGTTGTGGTTGTACTGCATGACGCGGAACGGGGTGAGGGAGAAGATCGAGAGCACGTAGCCGGCCGCGTCGTTCATCCACTTCGTCTCGAAGAGCGAGTGGTGGCCGCAATCATGCTGGAGCACGTAGAGCCGGACCGAGGCGAAGGCAAGGATCACCACCATCGGGACGGAGATCCAGAGGGTGGAGGCGTGGATGGCGGCCAGGCACAGGGCCGTGCCGTAGGCGGCGAGGGAGGCGAAAAAGCTCAGTGCGCCCATCGCGTCGCTCTTGACCGCGTATTGGCGTGTGTACTCGCGTATATCTGTCATCATTTTTGTCCCGGGTCGTCAAAAACTACAGGATCGCAATTCGTTACACTGATCACTTAACTGTTATTTGGAACAGATTAATAACTTAGCAAGGGCCGTGGAACGGGAAATCGGGACGGGCGGTTGAAGCGGCGGGTTATCGCCCCAGTATTACCGAGATGACCAGAATGCTTGCCATACTTGTGCTGACTGCCGCGATTGCCTTTGCCGTGTCGCCGCTGATGGTGCCGGGGTTCAACGGGTTCGAGCCGGGGCAGTTCCCGGTGCCGCAGGAGGATCCGCCGGCGCAGCCTGCGGGGTGGGCGTTCTCGATCTGGTTGCTGATCTATGTGTGGTTGATCGCCGGGGCCGGGTTCGGATTGCTATTGCGGGCCGATGACGGGCGATGGGCGGCGCATCGGGGGCCGCTCTTCGCGAGCCTTGCGGTGGGCGCGGCTTGGCTGCCCGTGGCGCAGGTGTCGCCCGTGGCGGCGACCGTGCTGATCTGGGTGATGCTGGGCACGGCGCTGGCTGCGCTGATGCAGGCGGGGCGGAGTGACCGGCTGTGGCTGCAGGCGCCGGTGGCGGTTTATGCCGGGTGGCTGACCGCGGCGTCCTGCGTGGCGCTGGCGCTGGTGCTGGCGGGCCATGGCGTGGTGAGCGCGCAGGTGGCGGCGCTGGGGGCCCTGGTGCTGGCGCTGGTGCTGGCGGCGGCGGTGCTGGCGATGCGGCCGGGGACGCCGGAATACGGGCTTGCGGTGATCTGGGCGCTGCTGGGCGTGGCCGTGGCCAACGCGGCGCCGGTGAACGCGCCGGTGCTGGGGCTGGCCGTGACCGGGATCGCCGGGCTGGGCGTGATGAGCTGGCGGACAGCCTGAGCCGCCCGGCGCTACTTGTCCTTGAGGTGTTTGCGCAGGCGCGAGGGCGTGGATTTCTTCTTGCCCTTGTAGGGGTTCTTGTCGGCCTGCGAGCGCATGTGGAGGCGGATGGGCGTGCCGGGCATGTCGAAATCCTCGCGCAGCCCGTTGATCAGGTAGCGCGAGTAGCTATCGGGGAGTTTCTCCGGCAGCGAGCACATGACGACGAAGCCGGGCGGCCGGGTTTTCGCCTGGGTCATGTAGCGCAGCTTGATGCGGCGGCCGCCCGGTGCGGGCGGCGGATGCGCCTCGAGCATGCCGGTGAGCCAGCGGTTGAGGCGGGCGGTGGAAACACGGCGGTTCCAGACGTCATGGGCCTTTTCGACGGCGGCGCGGAGGCGGTCGAGCCCCTGCCCCGTCTTGGCCGACACGGTGACGAGCGGCGCGCCGCGGAGCTGCGGGAGGAGGCGGTCGAAGGCCTCGCGCAGGTCACGGAGCTTCTGCTGCTTCTCGGTCTCGATATCCCACTTGTTGACAGCGACGACCACGGCTCGGCCTTCGCGCTCGGCCAGGTCGGCGATGCGGAGATCCTGTTGTTCGAAGGGGATGGCGGCGTCGAGCAGGACAACGACCACCTCGGCGAACTTGACCGCGCGCAGGCCGTCGGAGACCGAAAGCTTCTCGAGCTTGTCCTGAACGCGGGCCTTCTTGCGCATGCCGGCGGTGTCGAAGATGCGGACCGGCAGGCCTTCCCAGTCGAGCTTGAGGGAGATGGCATCGCGGGTGATGCCGGCCTCGGGGCCGGTGAGCAGGCGATCTTCGCCCAGTATCTTGTTGATAAGGGTGGACTTCCCGGCATTGGGCCGGCCGACGACGGCGACCTGAAGCGGGCGGTCGAGCGTCGGGCGGCGGACGCCGTCCTCTTCCGCCTCGGCCTCGTCGAGGGCGATGTCGGTGTCCGGTGCCTCCGCCGCGGCGCGCTTGGCGAATGCGTCGGCGAGCGGCATCAGGTGGGTGTAAATGTCGTTCATGCCCTCGCCATGTTCGGCGGAGAGGCGGACGGGCTCGCCGAGGCCCAGCGCATAGGCCTCGATCACGCCCGCGTCGGCGGCGGAGCCCTCGGCCTTGTTGGCGGCGAGGATCACGTGGTCGCAGCGCTTGCGCAGGATGTCGGCGAAAAGCTCGTCGGTGGGGGTAACGCCGGTGCGGGCGTCGATCAGGAAGAGGCAGACATCGGCCATGTCGACCGCGCGCTCGGTCAGCTTGCGCATCCGCCCCTCGAGCGACGCGTCGGTGGCTTCCTCGAGCCCGGCGGTGTCGATCACGGTGAAGCGCAGGTCGCCCAGCCGCCCCTCGCCCTCGCGCAGGTCGCGGGTGACGCCGGGCTGGTTGTCGACCAGCGCCAGGCGCTTGCCGACGAAACGGTTGAACAGCGTGGACTTGCCCACGTTCGGGCGGCCCACGATGGCGAGGGAGAACGTCATTTACCTATGCTCCAAAGCGGATCAAGCCGCCCTGTTAACGCATTCCGCGATCAACGGAAAGCCAGCAATTGTCCCTTGGTCGACACGACGTAGAGCGTGCGGCCCGCCACCACGGGATCGGTCGTCGCGCCGCCGGGCAGTTCGACCGAGCCCAGCGACTGGCCGTTCTGCGGGTTGAAGAAGCGCATCAGCCCGTCATTGGAGGCGATGATCAGCCGGCCGCCGGCGATGATCGGGCCGTGATGGGCGTAGATCTCGTTCTGGCGGCGGGGCCTGGCATTGGTGAAGAAGGGCAGTTTGCGGGCCCAGAGACGGCTGCCGTCGCGGGCCGAGAGGCGCAGAAGCTCGTTGCGGTCGGAGACCATGAAGATCGAGTCGCCCGCCGGCCAGACCGGGTTGAGCGGCCCGTCAGGCGCCGTCCAGAGCCGTTCGCCGTTGCCGAGGTCGAGCGCGACGGTGCGCCCGGCATGGCTGCCGACATAGACGGCGTTGCCGTCGATCACCGGGTCGGTGGTGATGTCGGTCACGCTGCCGGTGCCGAAGCCGAGGCGGCGCCCGGCGACCTGGGCATCCCAGCGGCGCAGGCCGCCCTTGCGGAAGGCGCCCTGGACCTGGCCGGAGCCGAAGGCGAAGACCGCGTACTTGTTGGAGATGGCGGGCGCCGGCGCGCCGAGGACGTTGTTGCGGTCGGGCGTGCCGGACATCTGCCACTTGATGCGGCCATTGTTCGCGTCGAGCGCCCAGCCGATCTCGTCGCCGGAGACGAGGTAGACCAGCCCGTCATAGACCGTCGGGCTGCCGGTGCCGGTGGTGCGCAGGTCCTGCTGCCAGATCTCGGCGCCGGTGGCCGCGTCGAGCGCGGTCATCAGGCCGAACCCGGAGGAGACGAAGACCTTGCCCGCCCCGTAGGCGAGCCCGCCGCCGCTGGCATCGGAGCCGGAATCGTTAGGCGGGGTCAGGTCGCGGGTCCAAAGGAGCTGGCCCGCGGTGGAGACGGCGCTGACGCGGGCCTCCGAATCGAGGGTGAAGATGCGGCCGCCGGCGACCACCGGGTCGGCGGTGATGCGGTTGCGCTTGCTGTCGCCGGCGCCGATGCCCACCGACCAGATCAGCCGGGGCGTGGCACCGAGGGCCGGATGCGCGGTGCGGGTGGCCGGGCTGGCGATGCTTTGCGTCCAGTCGGTGTTGGCGCGGGTGGCCGGCAGGCTGAGCGGCGGGGCGGCCGCGGGGGCCTGGTTCGAGGCCAGCGTGGTTTCGACGTTGCCCTCGGACAGGACGGCGTCGATATTCTCGCGCTCGCCGGTCAGGATGACCTCTTTCTTTTCGCAGGCCGCCAGCAGGACGATGCCGGCCAGTGCAACAGAAATCGCAGTTCGTTTCAACGCTTTCGCCCCCGTCTTTGGTGCGTGCCGCCGGGCCGGGCCCGGCTAGTATACATCAAGACCGCCCTATGCGGCCGGCTCCTCACCCAGAGCCACAATCACTTGGCCGGCGCGTTGGCGCAAGCCTGCCGTTGCCTCGGCATCTTCGACGATCCGCTGAAGCCGTTCAAGCGCGGCGTCACGGTTGCCCTGTTCGATGTCGAGCAGGGCCAGCTGTTCCTCGGCCAGCAGGCGGACCAGACCGCCTGTGCCGGCCAGCGCCTCGAGCCGGGCGCGACGGTCTTCGACGCTGAGGCCGGAGTCCTGGATGGCGACGGCCTTGAGCGTGGCGAGCTGGCGGTAGACCATCGGCACGCCCTGGCTGTCGGCCATTGCAAGGAGGCGCTCTGCGGCGGCCTCGGGGTTCTCGGAACCCTCCTCCGCGGCGGTCAGGAGCGCCAGGACCGCGCGGCCGCCGTCGGAGGGGGCGTCGATGGAGGCCAGCGCCTCGGCCCGGGCGGCGCGTTCGGGTTCGTTGAGAGCGGCGAGGATGGCGTCGCCAAACGCCTCGGCCTGCTGACGGTCCTGGGCCTTCTGCCATTCGTACCAGCCGGCGGCGCCGACGAGCAGCACCACGGCCAGAACGGCGATCCAGCCGTAGCGGCGGACGTAACGGTAGAGCCGGTCGCGGCGGACCTCTTCGGAAACCTCGTCGATGAAACTGTCGCTGTCGCTCACGCTGCCTCGCGCCTGTTGGGTGTCTGGGCCGTTCGGGTATCCCGGCCGGTCGCCCCCTCTTACAGTGTGCGCCGGGCGCTGCCAAGAGGCGCGCGGTGTTGCGGGCAGGCCCCGGATTTGTACGTCTTGAACCTCTCTGGCAAAAACCTTAAACTAAACTGGTTGGTTCAGGGTAAGGAACCGTTGCAAAATGGGCGCGGCGCCCCATGTGACGTTCGTTCAGACCCCGTCTGTGCAGAAAGTTGATATATGCGACTGTTTCCTATTCTGGCGGCCCTGCTGGTGATTGCGGCCATTTACGCGTTTGTATTCGAGCGCGATCGGGTGCTTGCCCTGTTGCCGGAACCGGCGGCGGAAGAGGTCGAGCAGGCCACGGCGGAGGCCGAGGCGGCGGAGGCCCCGGCCGAGGCGGAAGAGCCGGAGGACGGCGTGCCCGCCGGAGGTGTGAGCGTCGTGGCGGTGCATTCCAAGGCGCGGCCGATCGACCGGGCGGTGGTGGTGCGCGGCCAGACCGAGGCGGACCGGCAGGTGGAATTGCGGGCCGAGACCTCGGGCCAGGTCGTGTCGGAGCCGCTGCGCAAGGGCAATTTCGTCGAAGAGGGTGACGTTCTGTGCGAGCTCGATCCGGGCACGCGGGAGTCGGTGCTGGCCGAGGCCGAGGCGCGTCTGGCCGAGGCCAAGGCCCGGGTGCCCGAGGCGCAGGCGAAGCAGCCCGAGGCCGAGGCGCGCGTGGAAGAGGCCGAGGCAAGGGTGACGGAGGCGGAATCGGTGCTGGCGGAGGCGGAGATCAACGCCAATGCCGCGAGCCGGTTGAGCGAGGACGGATACGCCCCGCAAACGCGGGTGGCCGCGACCGAGGCCGCGGTGCGCGGCGCCGAGGCCGGGATCGTGAGCGCACGGGCCGGGCTGCGGGCCGCGGAATCGGGGCTGGATACGGTCGCCGCGAATATCGAGGCCGCCAAGGCGGGCGTGCAGAGCGCGGAGGCCGCCGTGGCCTCGGCCAAGCGGGAAATCCGGCAATTGCAGATCATCGCGCCTTTCTCGGGCCTGCTGGAGAGCGACAGTGCCGAGCGGGGCAGCCTGCTGCAGCCCGGCGGGCTGTGCGCGACGGTGATCCGGCTCGATCCGATGATGCTGGTGGGTTACGTGCCGGAGACGGCGGTGAGCCGGGTCGAGATGGGGGCGAAGGCCACGGCCGAGCTGGCCTCGGGCGAGACGGTTGAGGGCGAGGTGGTGTTCATCTCGCGCGCCGCGGACGAGACGACGCGGACCTTCCGGGTGGATATCCGGGTGCCCAACCCCGAGCTGACCCTGCGCGACGGGCAGACCGCCGAGATCGAGATTGCCGCGGAGGGCACGACGGCGCACCTGTTGCCCAACTCGGCGATGACGTTGAATGACGAGGGCACGCTGGGCGTGCGCACGGTGGGCGCGGACCGCAACGTGGCCTTCGTGCCGGTGAACCTGCTGCGGGATACGCCCAACGGCGCGTGGCTGGGCGGGCTGCCCGAGGAGGCCGACGTGATCGTCATCGGGCAGGAATACGTGACCGAGGGCGTGAAGGTGGCGCCGACGTTCCGAGAGGTCGGGCAATGACGGGTATCGTCGATTGGGCCGCGTCACGGGCGCGGATGGTCGTGGCGTTCATCGTGCTGTCGATCCTTGCCGGGTCGATGGCCTATGTCGGCCTGCCCAAGGAAGGCGAGCCGGATATCGAGATCCCTGCCCTGTTCGTTTCGGTGCAGTTTCCGGGCATCTCGGCCGAGGACAGCGAGAAGCTTCTGGTCAAGGTGATGGAGACCGAGCTTTCCGACCTTGACGGGCTGAAGACAATGACCGGCACCGCGGCGGAGAATTACGCCGGGGTGGCGCTGGAATTCGAGTTCGGCTGGGACAAGACCAAGATCATGGCCGACGTGCGCGACGCGATGAGCACGGCCGAGGCCGAGTTCCCGGAGGGTGCGGACAAGTACACGATTTCCGAGATCAACTTCTCGGAGTTCCCGATCATCATCGTCAACCTGTCGGGCGACGTGCCCGAGCGGACCATGGCCCGGCTCGCCAAGGATCTGCAGGACCGGCTGGAGGGGCTCGAGCCGGTGCTGGAGGCCGGGATCGCCGGGAACCGCGACGAGATGGTCGAGGTGGTGATCGACCCGCTGCGGCTGGAGGCCTACAACGTCACCGCGCTGGAATTGATCAACGTGGTTCAGAACAACAACCAGCTGATCGCGGCGGGCGAGGTGGATACTTCGGAAGGGGCGTTCTCGGTCAAGATCCCCTCCTCCTTCGACGAGACGCGCGACATCTATGACCTGCCGGTGAAGACCAATGGCGACCGGGTGGTGACGCTGGGCGACCTGGCGACGATCAACCTGACCTTCGAGGACCGGGTGGGCACGGCGCGGTTCAACGGCGAGAACACGGTCGCGCTTCAGGTGGTCAAGCGGAAGGGGTTCAACATCATCGACACCGCCGCGCTGATCCGCGAGACGGTGGCGGCGGCGGAAGAGACCTGGCCCGACCAGTTGCGGGCCGCCGTGCAGGTGGGCACGTCGAACGACCAGTCGCGGATCATCGAGTCGATGGTCAGCCAGCTTGAGGGGTCGGTTCTGACCGCCATCGCGCTGGTGATGATCGTGACGCTGGCCGCGCTTGGCATCCGCCCTGCCCTGCTGGTGGGGTTCGCCATTCCGACCTCGTTCCTGCTGTGCTTCGCGCTGTTGGCGGTGATGGGTGTGTCGGTGTCGAACATCGTGATGTTCGGGCTGATCCTGGCCGTGGGGATGCTGGTGGATGGCGCCATCGTGGTGGTGGAATATGCCGACAAGCGCATCGCCGAGGGCGAAGGGCCGATGCATGCCTACGTGGCTGCTGCCAAGCGGATGTTCTGGCCGGTGGTGAGCTCGACCGCGACGACGCTCTGTGCCTTCCTGCCGATGCTGTTCTGGCCGGGTGTGCCGGGACAGTTCATGGGGATGTTGCCGGTGACGCTGATCTTCGTGCTGTCTGCCTCGTTGCTGGTGGCGCTGATCTACCTGCCGGTGATGGGCGGGGTGACGGGGCGGATCGAGCGGTGGTTCGACAACCGCATCCGGCAGATCGCGCACGGGTTCTGGTTGTGGCATATCCTGCTGTTCCCGATCGCGGCGGCGGCCGTGGCGGCGACGGGCGCGCTGGCGCCGGTGCTGCTGGGCATGGTCAACGCGCAGTTCGGGCAGATGAACGGCGGCAATATCCTGAGCTCGGTCGTGCCGACGCTGGCGACGGTGTTCGTGCTGCTGCTGGGCGTGGTGGCGCTGGCCGCGGCCGGGGTGTCCGGGGTGGTGGCCATCCTGCTGGGCGCGATGGCGGTGTTCCGGCGGGTGAAATACGGGCTGCGCTGGGTCGGTGGCAAGGTCATGCCCCGGCGCGAGGGCAAGGTGAAGGCGGGCTATCGGCGAACGGTCTTCGGCTGGTTCATCCACCTGATCGCGGGCAACCCGGTGGCGCCGCTGCTGGCCTTCTGCGCGATCTTCGTCTTCGTGGGCTCGGTGCTGTTGTATTACGTGAACAACAACAACGGCACGGAGTTCTTCGTGGAATCCGAGCCGGAGAACGCCATCGCCTATGTCAAGGCGCGTGGCAACCTGTCGATCGAGCAGAAAAGCGCGCTGGTCGAGGAGGCCGAACAGGTGGTCCTGGCCCATCCCAACGTGCTGAGCGCCTTTGCCTTTGCCGGGGAAAGCGGGCTGAACAACAACACCGGGGGCGCGCAGCCGCCGCTCGACACGATCGGGCAGGTGCAGTTCGAGATCGTCAAGTGGGAGGACCGGCCGACCACGACCGAGACGTGGTTCACGATCCCCTTCATCGGCTATGAGGTGCAGCGCACCGTGCTGGACCCGTCCGCAGACGGCGACCTGACGATCGACCAGCTGACCGCCTCGCTGCGCGAGATACCGGGTATCCAGTTCGAAATCCTGTCGCTGGAACAGGGCCCGGCCTCGGCCAAGCCGGTGCATCTCAGGATCAAGGGCGATGACTGGGAGGCGCTGAAGGCGTTCACCGAGGAAGCGCGGGAGAAGTTCGACGAGACGCGGGGGCTGACGCTGGTGGAGGATACGCTGCCCCTGCCCCGCATCGACTGGCAGATCAACGTGGATGTCGAGAAGGCGGGCCGCTATGGCGCCGACGTGGCGACGGTGGGCGCGATGGTGCAACTGGTGACGCGGGGCATTTTGCTCGACACGATGCGGGTGCCGTCGTCGGACGAGGAGATCGAGATCCGGGTGCGCCTTCCCGAGGAAGACCGGGTTCTGAGCACGCTCGATACGCTGAAGGTGCGCACCGATGACGGGCTGGTGCCGCTGTCAAACTTCATCACCCGCAAGCCGGTCGAGGGGCTGTCGCAGATCGACCGGGTGGACCAGACACGGTTCTTCGACGTGAAGGCGGCTGTGCAGGAAGGCCTGACCAAGACGGTGACCGACGAGAGCGGAGACAGCCAGGAGGTGCCGGTCAACGCCAACGAGCGGATCACGACGCTGACCGAATGGCTGGAGAGCGGTGTGCTGCCGGCCGGGATCGAGTATGAATGGACCGGCGACCAGGAGGACCAGGAGGAATCCGGCGCCTTCCTGCAGCAGGCGTTCCTTGGGGCGCTGGGCCTGATGTTCATCATCCTGCTGGCGCAGTTCAACAGCGTCTATAATGCCGTGCTGGTGCTGCTGGCGGTGGTGCTGTCGACCACGGGTGTGCTGATCGGGATGCTGGTGATGAACCAGCCCTTCTCGATCATCATGACGGGCACGGGGATCGTGGCGCTGGCCGGGATCGTGGTGAACAACAATATCGTGCTGATCGACACCTACCAGGAGTTCAGCCGCTACATGCCGCGGATCGAGGCGATCACGCGGACGGCGGAGGCGCGGATCCGGCCGGTGCTGCTGACCACGATCACGACGATGGCCGGGCTTGCGCCGATGATGTTCGGGCTGAGCCTCGATTTCATCGGCGGGGGGTACACGGTAAACAGCCCCACGGCGCTGTGGTGGAAGCAGCTGGCGACCGCGGTGGTCTTCGGGCTGGGGATCGCGACGGTGCTGACGCTGATCTTCACGCCCTCGATGCTGGCGCTGAGGGTGTGGACCACGACCTATGTCACGTGGTTCGCGCGGCTGATGGCGAAGCTGTCGCTGGGCCGGACGAGCCGGGCGGCGCAGGACTGGGTGCTCAACCGCGAGGCGCGGCGTCACAAGGCGCCCGAGGTCATCTGGGGTGACGAGCGCGAGAGCCGGGGCGGATTCGAGGGGGACATGGGCGATGACGGCCCCAGCCTCGATGCGTTCCGCAAGGTGCTGGGCGCGCGGGGCAGCAAGCCGCTGAAGGCTGCCGAATAGGGCGAATCAACCATTTTGGGAGCGCTTGGGCCGGTTGGCCCGTTGCCCATTTTTTGCCCAATTCACCACCGGACTGCGCCCGTCAGACCGACAGTTTCCTCGCATTGCGCCGTATTGTTCGCAAACAACCGACAATTGCAGAAATACTTGGCCCGCGCCGCGTGAAATGTGGCAAGACTATGGCGGGTAAACAAGTGCTTAGGCATGAGGAAGGGTGAACCATGAGACGCATCATGATGACATTGGGGGCCGCGACGACGATGTATCTGTCGACCGCAGCGGTTGTGTCGGCGCAGAGTTGGAGCGACTATCTTTGCAGCCGCTACGGGATCTATTGCGGCTGGGGTGGCCATACCAACACGACGCCGGCGCCGGAGATCGACGTGTCGAGCGGCGCGCTGGCGCTGGCGGCCGTGGGCGCGATGCTGATCCTGGCGTGGGAAATCAAGCGCCGCCGCAGCGCCTGATCAGATCAGGCCCCAATCTCCGCGCCACGCCGCGACCGCGGCGATGAGCGCGTTGGCCACGGCATGGGCGGCGATCGCATCAGCGAGCCGCCCGCGCCGCATCACCAGCAGCGCGAAGATGATGCCGGCGATGCCGGCCTCGAGATAGCGGCCATGCAGCGCTGCGAAGGCGGTTGTGGGCACGACGATGGCAAGCGCCCTGCCCGGCCAGCCGCCGATATCGAGCCGCGATTGCAGGTATCCCCGAAAGAACAGTTCCTCGATGACCGGCACGAACAGTACGGTGCCGGCGATACGAATGACGGCCCATAGCAGGAAGGCCCAGAGGGGCAGCGCCATCAGCGCCTCTGATGGGGCTTCCGCCTCGGGCGCCATGGCGAGCCAGCCGATGCCGATGGCAAGGCCGGCCAGCACGGAGACCATGTCCGGCCATTGGGCGTAGCGGACCAGCACCGCCCTGCCCCACCAGAGCGCGCCGAACATCAGCGCCACCTGCACCGGGTAGGCCAGTTCCGGCGCGGTCCAGAAGGTCTGGGCAACGACGCCGGAGACCATGAAGACAATGAAGGGGATCAGCTTGACTGCGGTATCGTCCTGCGAAAGCGGGGTCGAGGGGTTGGCGGAAATGGCGGTGTCCTTGCGAAGCCAGGAGATGCGGCTGGCCGCGACCAGCACGCCGAAGGCCAGCAGCATGAAGAAAAGCCAGCCCGCGAAGCTGTGGAAGCCGTTTTGCGCCAGCGTGGACGAGACGCGGTCGCCAATGAGGACCAGCAGGGTGATGCGGAGGATATTGAGCATCCAGCTCAGCGACAGCGCGACGGGCAGGACGACGCCCCAGAAACGGCCCATGCGCAGCGTGTCACGGAAGAGCCAGGCATAGATACCCATGAAGGCGGTGATCAGGGCGAACCCCTCGATGCCGGAGCAGGAATCGGCCACGGAGACGAGGAAATCGGGCGTGCCGATGACTTGGAAGGGCGGCGCCATGACCATGTCGTCTGCGACGAGGGACATGAGCAGCACGACCCCCCGGAAGGTGATTTCGGTCAGGATGTCCCAGTACCAGAGCGGGCCCAGAAGCGCGGCGATATCGGGCAGCAGGAAGGCCAGCACGGCGATGGCCAGAAGCGTGCCGGTGCGGCCCTGAAGCCAGCGCTGCCAGTCGCGGGGCGCGGCGAGCCAGAAGAGCCCCGCCAGCATGGCGGTGAGCGCGCCGGCGGTCAGGACAGGGAAGACGTAGCCGAACAGGTCGTTCAGGTCGCGCGGGGCGATCACGAAGAGCGGCACGAAGACGGCGGCGAAGGCGGCGGCGTGCAGCAGGACCCATCCCCTGCCCCCGTCGCGGCCGCGCGCCATGCGGGCAAAGCCGTGGCGAGCCGAGGGCGCCGCCCAGAGGTAGACACCGATCAGCGCGGCGAGGCACATGGCGCGCACCACCGCCCCGCGCAGACCGCGACAGGCGGCTTCGATCGGCGTCAGGCGGCACTCGACCGAGGCCAGCACCTGGAAGGCCAGCATGATCAGCACCATCTCGACGGCGAAAAGGCCGCAAATCCAGATTGCCCGTTTCGGCATGTCGCCTTGTCCGCTCGGTTTTCTCCGCCTCAGCCGGTAGGCCGGAATCCTGTTGAAATCATGGCCGATGTCGGGTGATTTCGGCCCGGACCGGGAAAGATCGCCCGGTCAGGCTTTCCCCTCGGCCCTGTCCCGGGTTTCGGCGTCGAGCCCGGCCCACCAGTCGGCATAGCTGGTGTTCTTCGGGTGTCGTCGGCCTTCGTCGGGGGCGCCGTCATCCCACCAGACGGGCCCACGTTCGCCCAGCCGGTGCTTGGCGGCGTCGACATCGGCGCGGGCCGCGCGTTCGGCTTCCGGCGTGTCGGCCATCTGGACCGCCCGGCGGGCCTGCATAAGGGCCTTGACCGCCGCGCGGCGTTCGCTGTCGTCGAGCGACGGGTCGGTGCAGCGCCAGAGGCGGCCGCGGGTGACGAAATAGCGGCCATCGGGGGTGGTCAGGCGTTCCTTTCGGGCCATGGGTCTATTCCGCCGCCAGGTCGCGCTCGCTGGCCTGTCGGCGCCAGAGCCCGGCATAGCGGCCGTCGCGGTCCAGCAGGTCGGTGTGGCTGCCTTCCTCGACGATCCGGCCGTCTTCGAGCACGATGATGTGGTCGGCATCGGCCACGGTGGACAGGCGATGGGCGATGGTGATGACGGTGCGCCCCTGTCCCGCGCGGCGGAGCGCTTCCTGGATGCCGTGCTCGGTCTCGGTGTCGAGCGCGCTGGTGGCTTCGTCGAGCAGCAGGATGGGCGGGTTCTTGAGCAAGGTGCGGGCGATGCCGACGCGCTGTTTCTCGCCGCCCGAGAGCTTGAGGCCGCGTTCGCCGACGGTGGTGTCGTAGCCGTCGGGCAGGCTGGCGATGAAATCGTGGATTTGGGCGGATTTCGCCGCCGCCTCGACCTCGGCCCGGGTGGCGCCGTCGCGGCCATAGGCGATGTTGTAGCCGATCGTGTCGTTGAAGAGCACGGTGTCCTGGGGGACCACGCCGATGGCGTCGTGCAGGCTGTCTTGCGTCACGTCGCGCACGTCCTGACCGTCGATCTTCAGGGCGCCGCCGGAGACGTCATAGAAGCGGAAGAGCAGCCGGCCGATAGTCGACTTGCCCGAGCCCGAGGGGCCGACGATGGCGACGGTCTGGCCTGCCGGAACGGTCAGGCTGACGCCCTTGAGGATCGGGCGGTCGGGTTCGTAGCCGAAGGTGACGTCATCGAGTTCGACGGTGCCGCCGGTGACGTGGAGCGGGCCGGCGCCGGGCTTGTCACTCACGTCCGGGTCCTGTTCCAGCAGGCCGAACATCTCGCCCATGTCGACGAGGGCCTGGCGGATCTCGCGGTAGACGGTGCCGAGGAAGTTGAGCGGCATGGTGATCTGGATCATGTAGGAATTGACCATGACGAAATCGCCCACGGTCATGGCGCCGGACTGGACCCCGGTGGCAGCCATGACCATGACGATGACCAGCCCGCCGGTGATCAGCACCGCCTGCCCCACGTTGAGGAAGGCCAGCGAATAGGAGGTCTGGATCGCCGCTTCCTGGTAGCCTTCCATGGCCTTGTCATAGCGCTCGGCCTCGCGCTGTTCGGCGCCGAAATACTTGACGGTCTCGAAGTTGAGCAGGCTGTCGATGGCCTTCTGGTTGGCGTCGGTGTCCTGGTCGTTCATCCGCTTGCGCAGCTTCACGCGCCATTCGGTGACCTTGAAGGTGAAGAGCACGTAGAAGGCGATGACGCCGGCGACGACGACGAGGTACCAGATGTCGAAGAGCGTCCAGAGCACGATGCCGATCATCAGCAGTTCGAGGACGAGCGGGCCGATGGAGAAGACGAGGAAGCGGAGCAGGAACTCGACGCCCTTGACGCCCCGCTCGATGATGCGGGAAAGGCCGCCGGTCTTGCGAGTGATGTGGTAGCGCAGCGACATGGCGTGGATGTGCCGGAAGGTGCGCAGGGCGAGTTTGCGCAAGGCCCGCTGGGCCACGCGGGCGAAGAAGACGTCGCGCAGTTGCTGGAAGCCGGTGTTCATCAGGCGGGCCATGCCGTAGGCGACGGTCAGGCCTATGGCGCCGATGGCGAGCATCCAGGCCTCTGCCTGGCTTTCGCCGGCGAGCGCGTCGACCGCGCCCTTGTAGAGAAGCGGCGTGCCGACGGCGACGAGCTTGGCAATGAAGAGCGCCGCGAGGGCGAGGATCACGCGCCATTTGACCCATGCCTCGCCCCTGGGCCACAGGTAGGGGGCGACCTGGCGGATCGTCTTCCAGCCGTTCTTGGGCGGCTCGGTGGTGGTCAGGGTTCTGCGGCGCATTCGGTTTCTTCAATCTGGGCTTGGACACAGATAGACCGGGTGCGGTGAGGCGGCCAGTGCGAATGCGCGCACAGGAGGGTGTTCAAGGCCTGCCGGCGGACCGTGCGGGGCGGGTGCGTGTTCAGTTCGGGACCGTGAAGACCTGGCCCGGGTAGATCAGGTCGGGGTCGCGGATGCGGTCGCGGTTGGCCTGGAAGATGCGCACGTAGAGCACGCCCTCGCCGTACTTGTCGCGGGAGATGGCCCAGAGCGTGTTGCCCGGCTGCACGGTGATCGCTTGGATCTTGCGGTTGGTGTCGCGGGTCCCGAGCAGTTCCTGGTCCTCGCGCTTGAAGGGGGTTTCGACGCGGGACAGGACGTTGCCGTCCTCGTCGACCTCGTCGATCCGGAGGGTGTAGACGCCGGTGTCGACCTCGGGCAGCTCCGAACGCCAGTTGCCGTCCTCGGCGATGCGCGACGTGGTGATGGGGGTGTTGTCGAGGTAGACGCGCACGAAGCCGTCGCCCTGGGCGCGGCCGGTAAGTTCGACCTCGCCTTCGTCGTTATAGGTGATGGCGTCGAGCGCGACGGTCGACATGACCTCTGGCGCGGTGTCGCCGGGGGTGGGCGGCTGGATGACGGTGACGCCGGAGGCATCGGAGCGCAGGACGGCCTGCGAGGTGGCGCCGTCGGAGGCGGGCTCGGCGTCGGCCGGGGCCGGGTCTGCCGGCTCGGGGGCGGAGGTGCCGCTCTCGGCGCTGGCGAGTTCGGCAGGCTTGGACGGGTCACCCTCGGTCGCGTCAGGGTTCTGCGGCTCCTCGCCGGCTGTTGCGGCGGCGATGTTTTCCGGGTCGGACGTGTCGGAGCCGGCGGGCGGGTCTGCTTCGGCGGTGACGTCTTTTTCAGAAGGTGTCGTGGCTTCCGGGTCGGTATCGGCGGTCTCGGACGCCCCTACATCCCCGGACGTGGTGCTGGCCGGTTCCGGGTCGGTGGCTTCGACGTCGAGGGCGGCGGTTTCGACCGGCTCGACGTTGTCGGATTCGGCGGTGCCGTCCTGCGCCTTTTCGGGCAGGTTGCGTGTGCCGGTATCGGCGCTGCTCATCTCGAGCGGGGATTCGGACGTGTCGGCATCCTCTGCCGCGGGCGTGGAGGCGGACGGGGCGCCGGTTTCTTCGGTGGCGTCGATGCCTGCGATCTCGAGCGGGGTGGCGTTCTCCGTCTCGTCAGTCGCACCTGTCGCCGTCGCTGCCGTGCCGGCGCTGTCTTCCGTGCTGTCCTGTGTCGCGGTGTCGTTCCCGGCCATCGCGACGGGGGGCGTGGGCGCGATGATGATGATCTCGTCGAGCGAGACAATATCCTCGCCACTGTCGGGGGAGTGCATGGTGAGGGTCAGGATCCGTGGATCGGCGCTGCTGTCCACGTCGATGAATTCGACGAAATCGCCGTTTTCATCCGGGGTGACGGTGGTCAGCACCTCGTCGTCGATCAGGATGGAGAGGTCCCAGCCCGGTTTGCCCGTACCGGCGACGAGCATCTGGCCGTCGGGGGTGAGGCGAAAGAGGCTGATGGCCGGCGCATCGGTGTTTTCCTGCGTCTCGGCGCCGCCGGCCGTATCCTGGGGCTGCGCGGCCGGGTCGGCCCCTGTCGTGGCGTCCGGTTGGGCCGCGGGGTCCGTGTCGGCGGCGGGCTGGTCACCGGTGGTGGCGGGGGCAAGACCGGCCGGGCTGTCAGTGTCGCGCCCGGTGGTGTCGGCCGTATCGGTGGCAGGCAGGGTTTCGGGAGCGGTGCCGGTTTCCGGCGCGGTTTGCCCGTCTGTCTTGACCATCGCGGCAGGTTCGACCTCGGGTCGTTCCGGACCCGGGGTGAAGACGCCCGCCATATAAAGGCCGCCCACGACGATACCGGCAACCGCCGCCCCCGCGATGACGACGGATTGACCGCCCGCCATTCCAGCCAGTTTACTCATCCAATTCCTTCCGCCCCAGGCCATGCGCCGCATGGTTGCCGGAGAATATCAACACCGCTATCTAGGGTCAAAACAACCCTTTTGCAAATTCCGGTGATTTCATGGCAGTACGGTCGGTCTGTGTCTTTTGCGGCTCACGTGTGGGGGCGAGGCCCGAATACGAGGCCGAGGCGACGGCACTGGGGCGGTGGATCGCGGAAGAAGGCTGGCGGCTGGTCTACGGGGCGGGCGATGTCGGGCTGATGGGCGCGGTGGCCCGGGCGGCACAGGCCGCGGGGGGCGACACGTTCGGCGTGATCCCCGAGCACCTGGTGCGCTGGGAGGTCGGGAAGACCGACCTGACGCGGTACGTGGTGACCGAGACGATGCACGAGCGCAAGAAGGTCATGTTCATGAATTGCGACGCGATTGTCGTGCTGCCGGGCGGCGCGGGATCGCTGGACGAGTTCTTCGAGGTTCTGACATGGCGGCAGCTTGGCCTGCATGAAAAGCCCGTCATCCTGCTCAATACGCAAGGGTACTGGACGCCGCTGGCCGCGCTCATTGACCACGTGATCGCGGAGGGGTTTGCCGACCAGTCGATCCGCGGCTTCGTCACCGTTTGCGACGATGTTCAGACGCTGGGCGGCACCCTGCGCGCGGCCCTGTCCTGACGCCAGAGGGCGGTGGTGTAGATCGCCAGCGCCGTCCAGATCAGGGCGAAGGCCATGGCATGCCAGAGGCTGAAGAGTTCGCGGAAGATCAGGGTGGCGCAGAGGAATTGCAGGCTGGGATTGATGTATTGCAGCACGCCCACGGTGGCGAGCGTCAGGCGGCGGGCGGCGTAGCTGAAGAGGATGAGCGGCAGGCCAGTGAGCGGGCCGGAGAGCATCAGCAGGAGCGTCGTGGAGGTGTCGGAGGCGAAGTGGCCGGCGTCACCGCGATGGGCCACCCAGAGGATCGCCAGCGCGAAGGGGGAAAGCAGCAGCACCTCGGCGGTGACCGAAACGACCGGGCCGATGCTGAGCCATTTCTTTGCCACGCCGTAAAGGGCGAAGGTGATGGCGACCACGAGCGGAATCCACGGCGCGGCACCGTAGCCGGCCGCCAGAACCACCACCGCCATACCGGCCAGGACCACGGCGACGGTCTGGGCCTTACCCAGCCTTTCGCGGAAGAAGATCGCGCCCATCAGGACCGAGGCGAGCGGGAAAGTGTAATAGCCGAGCGAGGCCTCGATGGCGCGTTCGATCTGGATGGAAGTGATGAAGATCAGCCAGTTGCTGGAGATCATCAGCGCCGCGAAGGCAAGGATCGCAAGGTCGCGCCGGTGGGAGACGGCCTGGCGCAGGACGCGCAGGCGGCCCTGAAGCGTCAGGACGCCGGCGAAGAACACGAGCGACCAGAGCGTGCGGTGGGCCAGAACCTCGAACGGCGGCACGTGGGTCAGCAGCTTGTAGTAAAGTGGCGTGAGGCCCCATATCGTACAGGCCGACACCATGGCCGCGATGCCCTTGCCGCTGTCTGTCATGATGCCCCTCGCCTTGCCTGCCCGCGCCGCCTTGCTGACGCAGGACGGCGCGGAAGACAAGCCGGTTTAGGGGGACGGCGTCAGGCCGCCGGATCGAGTTCCTTCTTCAACAGTTCCTCGACCTTGTCGAGCGGGTGGTTGGTCAGGTCTTTCGGCATGTCGGCGACGACGCGCGAGGCGACCTCCTTGTGCATCTTGTCGCGCAACTCTCCAAGTACGCGGGGCGGCGCGATGAGAACGATGCGCTCGAACGTGTTCTTGTGGGCGTACTTGTAAAGCAGCTCGGCCAAGTCGTCGGCAAAGCGGTCCTTGGCCAACTGGTGCCAGTCGGCTTCCTGCATGGCGGAGAGCTGTTGCACACCGGTGTCCTGCATCCGGCCAGGCTTGTCGGAGCCTTGGGCGGAATCGGACGGGTTGTCCTGCTCCTCGATGCGGATGACGTTGAGATCCGGGTTCTTCTCGTCGAGATCGTTGCGCAGGAAGAGGGCCTTCTCGCCATCGGCGATCAGCACCCAGGTGCCGTGGGTCAGCGTACTCATGTCATTCGTCTCCTCTGTCCGATCCGTGGTCGCGTTCGTCCGCGCCGGTGACGCGGGTGCGGCCGGCGGGGCGTTCCTTGGCGCGTTTCTCTTCGTCGCGGGTGCCGATCTTGCGGGTCAAGGTGCCGCCCTCGCGGCCTTCCTGATCCGGCTGGTCGGTGGAGTTGTCGACGAACTTGTCGCTGTCGCGACTGCCGTCCTTCGATCGCTTGCGCTCGGCCATCGTGGCGCCTCCTTGTCATTGGTGCTCGATGGTAAAACGCATGGGGTCACATCCGGGTTCCGGAGGCGACGTGGCGGCAAGGCGGCGCTAGCGCAGGGTCAGGGTGACCTGACGCCGGAAGCCGAAGGCCGAGAGCCAGAATGCGGCGCCGAACACCGCGCCGAGGGCGAGGCCCACGAGCAGCGAGGGAAGCGGGTTGCCCACGGCCCAGAACAAGACGCCCGTGCCGGCGGCGCCCGCTGTCATGGCATCGCGGTAGGTCACGGTGCTTGACCGCCGTGCCAGAAGAAACCAGAGCGCGATGACGAGCGCGGTCACCGGCAGGGCCAGGAGTGCACCGAAAACCGCACTGAACCAAAGGTCGTTCCACGGATCGAGAGGGTGGCCCGGACGTTGGGCATCGGACAAGAGCTGTCCGCCCCAGTTGAACAGGACGCCGATCGCGTAGGCGGCGAGGCACCCCCTCAGGACCGGGACGATCTGCATGTACTGCCCTTTCGGCTGCCACGAGGCTGGGCAGGCGCTGGCGCCTGCCTGTTCTCACGAATAGATCATCCTTGGCCGTCCTGTCACCGGCAGTCGCGCACAGAAACGCGCCCCGCCCGACGCAAAAAGGCCCCGCCGGATGACGGGGCCTTTCGCTGGAATGGTACGGGTCTGGCTTACATGCGGCCTGCGACGTTTTCCCAGTTCACCAGGTTGTCGAGGAAGTTCTGCAGGTAGGCCGGGCGCTTGTTGCGGAAGTCGATGTAGTAGGAATGCTCCCACACGTCGCAGCCCAGAAGTGCTGTCTGGTTGAAGCAGAGCGGGTTGACGCCGTTCTCGGTCTTGGTGACCTTAAGGCTGCCGTCGGTGTCCTTGACCAGCCAGGCCCAGCCCGAGCCGAACTGGCCCGCGCCGGCGGCGGCGAATTCTTCCTTGAACTTGTCGACCGAGCCGAACGACTCTTTCAGCGCCTTCTCGAGCTCGCCCGGCATGCCGGTGCCACCCGGCGCCATCATTTCCCAGAACTGGTTGTGGTTCCAGTATTGCGAGGAATTGTTGAAGATGCCCGATTGTGCCACGGCGTTCGGGTCATAGGTGCCCTTGATGATCTCTTCGGCGGATTTGCCTTCCCACTCGGTTCCGGAAATGGCCTTGTTGCCGTTGTCGACATACGCCTTGTGGTGAATGTCGTGGTGATACTCCAGCGTTTCCTTGGACATGCCGCTGTCGGCCAGCGCGTCGTGAGCGTAAGGAAGATCGGGAAGTTCAAAAGCCATATCGGACCTCTCGTGCGTTATTGCGTTTAACCTGTGGCATTACATGTGATCGGGGGGGCAGTGACGTCAAGGCGTATCTTGCGAAAACGGCGGAGGGCGGCCGCCGATGGCGCCGCCCCCCTTCTTTCGTTCCGTGTGACCCGTCGCGTGGCCGGTCAGGCGAAGTAACCGACCGCGCCGCCCGGTTCGGCCGCGTCGCAAAGCAGGCCGTATACGTATTCGGCCACCGAGCGAAAACAGACGATGCGGATGGTTTGCGCGTCGGTCATCCAGATGGCGGCGGCGACCTGCGCCATGCGGGTGCGGCGGATCGCGCCCGGTTCGAAGGCGCCGGGGGACATGTCGACCGGGCAGAGCTTGGAGATCACCTCGCGCACCCCTGCCCCGCTGATCTCAAACATGGCGCGGGCGTCGGAGACGTTGACGGCAAGATAGTGCTCGCCCTTGAGCGCGGTGTCGATTTTCGAGAGCGCGTCGGTGGCCCCTGCATATGGGACCATTACAAGCAGCTCGTCGGGCGACATCCAGGCGGCTCCACTGTCGCCCGAGGCGGTGATTTCGCGCTGGCCGGGCATGGCGGCGCCGGTGGCGTCCTTTACCGCTTTCTTGAGCTTGGCCGAGCCGAGATCGCCGCGCAGGGTGATCATGCCCTGAAGCCCTGCGTCGCGGACGGTGACCGTGCCGTCGAAGGATGCGCCCTTGAGTGCGCTGACTGCGTCAGACATTCTGCTTCTCCCCGTCCTTGTCGTAGAAGATGGGATCGACGATTTTCGCCTTCATGACGGTGCCGTCGAGTTTCGGGAACTCGATCACCTCGCCCATGCGGTCGGGACCGTCGAGCACGAGGCCCATGGCGATGCCGCGGCCCAGCGTGGGCGAATGGTAGGTCGAGGTGACGCGGCCTTGCGTCTTGCGCTGGCCGTTGGCGTTGGTGCCCTCAGCCGTCGCATAGGCCCCGTCAGGCAGGACGCCGCCATCGGTGGTTTCCAGCCCCACGAGCTTCCAGCGCTTCGGGTCGGCCATGTGCTTGCGTTCCTGCGCGCGCTTGCCGAGGTAGTCCTCTTTCTTCTTCGAGATCGCCCAGTCGAGGCCCAGATCCTGCGGGATCACGGTGCCGTCGGTCTCGTCGCCGATCATGATGAAGCCCTTCTCGGCGCGCATGACGTGCATTGCCTCGGTGCCGTAGGGCATGACGCCGAACTCGGCCCCTGCCTCCATCAGCGCGTCCCAGACGGCGCGGCCGTGGGAGGCCGGGATGGCCAGTTCGAAGGACAGCTCGCCCGCGAAGGAGATACGGTAGCAGCGCACCGGGACGCCCGCGACGGTGATGTCCTTCCAGCCCATGAAGGTCAGGGCCTCGGCGCTGACGTCATCCTGGGTGAGCTTTTCCAGCACCTTGCGGGAGTTCGGGCCGGCCACACCGATCTGGGCGTATTGCTCGGTCACGTTGGCGACGTAGACCTTCCAGTCCCACCATTCCGTCTGGAGCCATTCTTCCATGTGGCCATGGATCGACTCGGCCCCGCCGGTGGTGGTGTGGCAGAGGAAGGTATCCTCGTCGATCCGGGCGACGACACCGTCATCCATCAGGAAGCCGTTCTCGTTGCACATCAGGCCATAGCGGCAACGGCCCGGTTTCAGCGTGCTCATCATGTTGGTGTAGAGCATGTCGAGAAACTTGCCCGCATCCGGCCCCTTGACGATGAGCTTGCCGAGCGTCGAGGCGTCGAGCAGGCCGAGGCTGTCGCGGACCTGTTTGATCTCTCGGTTGACGGCATCGTGCCGGGTTTCGCCCGGCTTGGGGTAGCTGTAGGCGCGGCGCCATTGGCCGACGGGTTCGAAATCGGCGTGGTTTTCGGCGTGCCACTCATACATCGGCGTCTTGCGCAGGGGCTGGAAGAGAGCGCCCTTCGCCTCGCCCGCGATGGCCGACATGGAGATCGGCGTGTAGGGCGGGCGGAAGGTGGTGGTGCCGGTCTGCGGGATCGGCTGGCCGAGGGAGTCGGACAGGATCGCGAGGCCGTTGATGTTGCTCAGTTTCCCCTGGTCGGTGGCCATGCCGAGCGTGGTGTAGCGCTTGGCGTGTTCGACGGATTCGAAGCCTTCGCGGGCGGCGAGCTGCACGTCGGAGACCTTCACGTCGTTCTGGTAGTCGAGCCAGGATTTCATGCGGAGCTGGATCTTGGCGCCCTGCGGCATGAGCCAGACCGGCTGAAGCGGGGCCTCGCCGATGGTGGCGGCTTTCGGTGCGTCGGTCTGCTTCGGTGTATGGCCGAGAGCCTTTGCCGCGGCCTTGCCGGCGGCGTCGGCATCGGTGAGGACACCGGCCAGCGACAGTTCGCCATTGGCGGCGCCGGCGGCGATGACGAAGGGTTGCCCGGCGTCACCGGTCGGGGCCTTATCCACATCCGGGCGGAAGCAGGCCTGCGCCTCGTCCCAGAGCAGCTTGCCGCCGCAATGGGACCACAGGTGCACGACCGGCGACCAGCCGCCGGACATGGCAACGGCATCGCACTTGATCTCTTCCAGCACGGCGCCTTCACCGGCCTGCGCGCAGATCTCGACGGCTTCGACGCGCTTGCCGCCCTTGACCTTGGCGATGGCCTTGCCGTTCTCGACCCGGATGCCCATGGTGCGGGCCTTCTGGGCCAGCGCGCTGCCGCCCTCGGGGCGGGCGTCGAGAATGACGGGCACGTCGAGCCCGAGGTTTTTAAGGGTGATCGCGGTGCGGTAGGCATCGTCGTTGTTGGTGACGACGACGGTGCGGTCGCCCACGGAGACGCCGTAATCGACCGCGTAGTCGCGCACCGCCGAGGCCAGCATGACGCCGGGAATGTCGTTGCCGGCGAAGCTGAGCGGGCGTTCGATGGCGCCGGTGGCGGTGATTATCTGACCCGCGCGGATGCGCCAGAGGCGGTGGCGGGGTCCCGGCGTGCCGGGCGTGTGGTCGGTCACGCGCTCGTAGCCCAGCAGATATCCGTGGTCGTAGACCCCTGCCCCCATCATCCGGGTGCGGAGGGTCACGTTTTCCATACCCTCAAGCGCCGCGACGGTTTCGTCCACGAACTTATCCACAGGCTGGCCATCGACCTCGCCGCCATCGACGGGCGAGCGGCCACCCCAATGCGCGGTCTGTTCCATGACGAGGACGCGGGCGCCGGCCTCGGCCGCGGCCCTGGCCGCCTGAAGGCCCGCCACGCCGCCGCCGATCACGGCGACGTCGACGAAGGCGTAGAAATGCTCGTAGGTGTCGTTGTCGCCGCCCTTGGGCGCGCGGCCCAGGCCCGCCGACTGGCGGATGAAGGGTTCGTAGACATGTTTCCAGAGCGGGCGGGGATGCATGAACATCTTGTAGTAGAAGCCCGCCGGCAGGAAGCGCGAGAAGAGCTTGGAATTGATCTCGCCCACGTCGAATTCGAGGCTGGGCCAGTGGTTCTGGCTTTCGACGGTGAGGCCGTCGAACAGCTCGGTCGTGGTGGCGCGCTGGTTGGGTTCGAAATCGGCGCCCTTGCCCATGTTGAAGAGCGCGTTGGGCTCTTCCACGCCGGAGGCGACGATGCCGCGGGGCCGGTGGTACTTGAAGGACCGCCCGACCAGCATCTGGTCATTGGCCAGCAGCGCCGAGGCGAGCGTGTCGCCCGCGACGCCGCGCAGCTGCTTGCCGTTGAAGGTGAAGTTCAGCGTTTGGCTCTTGTCCAGAAGCCGCCCGCCGGTGGCAAGGCGCGTGCTCATGCGAATTCTCTCCAGCTCCAGCCCGGCTTCTTGGCCGAGATCCTGTCCTTGATGTCCTGCGGGGGTTCGGTGGTCTGGGCGGGATAGGTGCCGAAGACCTCGAGCGTGACGGTGTCGCGGGCGGCGTGGAACCACTTGCCGCAGCCGTGGGAATGGCGCCAGCGTTCGAAGTGGACCCCCTTGGGGTTCACCTTCGAGAAGAGATAGCCGTGGAACTCGTCATCCGACGAGCCCGGACCGAAGCGCTTCAGGTGCGCCTCGCCGCCGCCGGCGAACTCGGTCTCCTCGCCTTTGACGCCGCAATAGGGGCATTCAAGGATCAGCATGCGCGTCTCCACCATTCTGAGGTTGTGTTGTGGGGGTTGGGCCGTGCGTTGCGCACGAAAAGGGCGGGCGCCGCAAGGCACCCGCCCGGAAAATCGGTCGTCAGGTAGTCAGTCGACTGTTGTGCCGGTGCCGGTCGCGCCGTCCGCGGCAGCAGGCGCGCTGGCCTCGCCCTCGGTGCCCGTCGGGGCATAGCTGAACGCGCTGAAGAGCACGAGCCCGCCCAGTATGGCGAGCACGACGACGAGCACGGTGAGCCGACCGCCGCCCGAGCCGACATCATTGCCGCTGCGGGTGAAGTCGGGCATGTTGCTCGATCTTTGCCATTCATAGGACATCTGGATTCCTCCTGTATCAGTGACAGGGAGGATGACCGGTCATGCAGAGCGGCGGAAGAATGAGCGGAAATCCCCGCCCGATCCGTGCGAAGGGCCGCGTATCGGGAGGGATTCGCTAGGCCGGTTTCCGCTGTAATGCGGGTAACGGCGGCCAAGGCGAAGCCACGCCCGAAAAGGCGCGGCTTCGTGGATGTCGTGCGGGGGCGGAGCCCGTTAGTTGGCGGCGTCGTCCGCTGCGGCGTCGGCTGCGCCGGCGGCATCGTCTGCCGTTTCCTCGGCTGCGCCAGCCGTGGTGTCGGCTGCGTCTTCGACGGCTCCGGCCGCATCTTCGACCGCGCCGGCGGCGTTATCGACCGAGCCTTCACTGCTTTCGACGTTGACGTCGACATCGCCGCCCGTCGTGCTGGTTTCGAAGCCGCCATAGATGGCCCAGAACAGCACACCCACCGCAACGATGAGGCCGCCGACCAACAGGGCAATGCCTGTTCCGCCGCCGCGCCGCTCTTCGGTGCGTTCGATATAGGTGTGGTCGCGATCGTGTTCTGTATTATGCGTATGATCGGTCTGGTTTGACATGGGTCGGTTCCTTTCGGACATGTTTCTTCCACATCAACGAGATCGAACGGGGCGCGGTTCCCCTGTGTCGGCGCAAGTGCTGCATATGCGCCATTTTCCGCCCGGTGGCGCCAGGCCATGGCAAAGGCGGGCACCGCCGGGCGCCCGCCTGCGTGGTCGGTAAGGTCGCGTGCGTTACTGGCCGTCGGCTTCCATGACGGATTGCGGAACGGCTCCGCCCTCTTCGCCATCGGCCGGGGCACTGACGGCAGGCTCGGTGCCGGTGCCGGTCTGTTCGTCCGGGCCGAAACCGGTGAGAACGGTGAGGAACAGGGCACCACCGGCGATAAGAACGACGAGTGCCCAGATTTGCCACCCGCTGCCACGGTCTTCTTCGAGTTGGTATTGCGGCATGCGCTGGTAGCGCTGGATGTTCGGGTCGTAGTCGAGTTCACTAGGCATGAGACGATCTCCTCTCCATGGTAAGATAGAGATAGGCGCGTCGTGCCTGCAGGGGGAGTGAGAGCGGGGCGCCGGCCGAAAGACGGGCCAATTGGCGCCATTTCGGGGGGCCGGGATGGGCCGGTTCCCGCCAAAACCGATGGCTCGTCAGAGGTGTGGCCGCAAATTTGCACAGACCACGCGATAGTCGGCGCATCTTGTGCGCCGAACACCGACGAGAGCGTCGGATGGGGGCGTTGGGCCCGTGCTTGCATCAGTGCGCGACCCCCGCCGCGACGGATTCATCGATGAAACGGCCTTCCTTGAAACGGTCGAGCGAGAACTCGTCGGTCAGCGGCGAGTAGCCCGTCGCCATCAGCTCGGCGAAGCCCCAGCCGGAGCCCGGGGTGGCCTTGAACCCGCCGGTGCCCCAGCCACAGTTGATGAAGCAGTTTTCCAGCGGAGTTTTCGACAGGATGGGCGAACGGTCGCCGGTCATATCGACGATGCCGCCCCATTGCCGCAGCATCTTGAGCCGCTGGATCATCGGGAAGGTTTCGCAGAGGGCGCGGACGGTTTCCTCGATATGGTGGAAGCTGCCGCGCTGGGTGTAGTTGTTGTAGCCGTCGGCGCCACCGCCGATCACCATCTCACCCTTGTCGGACTGGCTCATGTAGCCGTGCACGGTGTTGGCCATGACAACCACGTCCATGCAGGGCTTGATGGGTTCCGAGACGAGCGCCTGAAGCGCCACCGACTCGATCGGCAGACGGAAACCCGCCATGTCGGCGAGGTGGCCCGAATGGCCGGCCACGACGATGCCCAGCTTGTCGCATTCGATATCGCCGCGGTTGGTGCTGACGCCCTTGACCTTGCCGTTTTCCGAGCGGATGCCGGTGACTTCGCATTTCTGGATCACATCCATGCCCATGGCCGAGCAGGCCCGGGCAAAGCCCCAGGCCACGGCGTCGTGCCGGGCGGTGCCGCCGCGCGCCTGCCAGAGGCCGCCGAGCACCGGGTAACGCGGCCCCTCGAGGTTGATGATCGGCACGATTTCCCGGACACGCTGGGGCGTGATGAACTCGGTCTGGACGCCCTGCAGGGCGTTGGCCTGGGCGGTGCGCTTGTAGCCGCGGACCTCGTGTTCGGTCTGGGCGAGCATGATCACGCCGCGGGGGCTGAACATGACGTTGTAGTTCAGGTCCTGGCTGAGGGTTTCGTAGAGGCTGCGGGATTTCTCGTACATGGCAGCCGAGGAATCCTGCAGGTAGTTGGAGCGGATGATGGTGGTGTTCCGGCCGGTATTGCCGCCACCGAGCCAGCCCCTTTCGAGGATGGCGACATTGGTGATGCCGTGGTTCTTGCCGAGGTAATAGGCCGTGGCAAGGCCGTGCCCGCCGGCGCCGATGATGATGGCGTCGTACCGCTTGCGCGGCTCGGGGGAATGCCAGGCCCGCTCCCATCCCATGTGGTAGCTCAGGGCTTCCCTGGCGATGGCGAAGGCGGAATAACGTTTCATGCGCGCTCTCAGGTCAGATGGATTCGCAGCCGGTCTGCATGGAGGTGGTAATGCGATATCCCGCGCCACGGCAGGATATCCGGCGCGGCATAAGATATGCGATTCGCGACATGGGTCGGGATGCGCGGGCGGGTCGCGTGGATTGACAGACCGATCCGCCATGGTCATACTTGGTCATACTCTCAAGATCGGGAACCGCCAATGACCGTGAAGACCACCATCAGCCTGACCGACCGCCATCACGCCTATGCCAGGCGGTTGGCCGAGGAAGGCCGGCACGGATCGCTCAGCAGCGTGGTGGCGGCCGGGTTGGAACAGATGATCCGGGATGAAGCCGAACGCGATGCGGCGCTATCGGCGATGGAACAGGCGATCCGTGACCGGATGACCGCGCCGGACGATGACTGGCACGAAGGGGTGGACGACCTGTTCGAGGGCGCGCGGGCCAAGCTGGCCGGGCGGTAAGGGGGCGTGGGCCGTTACAGGCTGCTTCGGCATCCGCAAGTTGCGTCCGATCTGGATGACATCCTGGCGCTTCTGGCCAACTATTCCGGCAAGGACACAGCCATGCGCATTCTTGGCGAGATCGAAACGGCCGTGCGTGAGTTGGCCGACCTGCCGCATGTGGGCACGGTGCGGGACGATGTTTACCACGGTCTCAGGGCCATTCCCGTAGCGCGCAAGGGTGTGATCTGTTTCGCCGTTGATGATGACAGGCAGGAGGTCCGCCTCGTCGCGATCGGCTATGCCGGTCGGGAATGGGCGCGGATGGTGCGGGAGCGCGGTCGCTGACCTGCGACCATCTGCACCCGCTTGCCTCTTTTGCTCGGGCGCCGGCCCGGCTACATGGGGGCAAGCTACGGAGGCCTCATGCTCTTCTGGATCATCGTCATTGCCCTTGCCCTGTTCTGCGGCGCGGTCCTCGGGGTCGCGGTGTTGCGGGGCCGTGCCGGGGAGGAGCCGCCTGCAGCCTACGACCTGCGGGTCTATCGCGACCAGCTCAAGGAGGTGGACCGCGACCTCGCACGCGGGGTGATCGGCGAGGAGGATGCCGAGCGGCTGCGGGCCGAGGTGTCGCGCCGGATCCTTGCGGCCGATGCCAAGCTGCGCGAAGGGGGCGAGAGCGGCGGGCAGCCCAGGCTGGCGGGCTGGGCGGTGACCGGGCTGGCGGTGATCGGACTGGGCGGTGGGGCGATGCTGCTCTATTCGGAACTGGGGGCGCCGGGCTATACGGATGTGCCGCTGAAGGGCCGGATCGCCGCGTCGGACGCAGCGCGGGCCAACCGGCAGACGCAGGCCGAGGCGGAAGCGCAGGTGCCCGAGGCGGAGGTGCCCTCGGACGTGTCCGAGGAATTCCTCGCTTTGATGGACAAGCTGCGGGAGACGGTCGAACAGCGGCCCGACGATCAGCGCGGGCTGCAGCTTCTGGTGCGCAACGAGGCGGCGCTCGGCAATTTGCGCGCGGCCCATGCGGCGCAGCGGCAGCTGATTGAGGTGAAGGGCGATGCGGCGACGGCGGCGGATTACGCGCTGCTGACCGACCTGATGGTGTCGGCCGCGGGCGGCTATATCTCTCGGGAGGCGGAGGAGGCGATCCGCGCCGCGCTGGAGCTCGAGCCGCGGGAGCCACGGGCGCGGTATTACCTGGGGCTTTACTACATGCAGGTGGACCGTCCCGACGCGGCCTTTCGAACGTGGCGGGCGCTGCTGGAGGAGAGCCGCCCCGGCGCGCCCTGGGTGCCGCTGATCCGCAGCCGGATCGAGGAAGTGGCATGGCGTGCGGGCGTTGAATATCGGCTGCCGGACATGGAAGACACCCCCGGCCCCAGCGCCGAGGATATCGAGGCCGCGGACGAGATGAGCGATGCCGATCGCGGCGAGATGATCCGGGGTATGGTCACGCGCCTGTCGGAGCGGCTGGCCAGCGAGGGCGGCACGGCGGAGGAGTGGGCGCGGCTGATCGGTGCGTATGGCGTCCTGGGCGAGACGGAGCAGGCGCGCGCCATCTGGCAGGAGGCGCAGCAGGTGTTCGAGGGGCGCGAGGCGGAGATGGAGATCCTGCGCACGGCGGCACGGGACGCGGGGGTTCTGGAGTGATACTGGAAGCGATCGAGGACTTCGCCGCCGCCCTGCCGCCGATGCGGCCGATCCTGGGGCTGGACCTTGGCGAAAAGACCATCGGGGTGGCGGCGTCGGACGGCATTCTGTCCTCGGCCAACGCCGTCGAGACGATCAAGCGGAAGAAGTTCGGGCTGGATGCCGCGCGGCTCTTGGAGATTGCCGGGGGCCGCGAGGCCGGCGGGATTATCCTTGGCCTGCCGCGCAACATGGACGGTTCGGAAGGGCCGCGTTGCCAGTCGACCCGGGCCTTTGCCCGCAACCTCGAGCGACTCACCGACCTGCCGATCGGCTTCTGGGACGAGCGCCTGTCGACGGTTGCGGCAGAAAGGGCACTGATCGAGGCCGATTTGACACGAAAGCGTCGGAAAGAGGTTATCGACGCGGTCGCCGCCTCATATATCCTGCAGGGAGCACTGGACCGACTGAGGCATGTGAGGGCAGGCAATTGAACGATAACGCTCCAGTCTGGACGCGTAACGAGATCGAGAGTCCCTGCGTGCGGGTTTGCGTGGTGCATCCGGATGCACGCATCTGCACCGGCTGTTTCCGCACGGTCGACGAAATCGCACGCTGGTCGAAGATGTCCGCCGAAGAGCGGCGCGAGATCATGGCCGCCCTGGCCGACCGCGCGCCGATGCTGCGCAAGCGGCGTGGCGGGCGCGCAGCGCGGCTGTCGCGGGGCTGAGTTCTTCCCGAAGCGTGGCTGGGGGCGCTGCCCCCGACGTTGAAATCCTTGCGGCTTTCAACGCCTCCCCCGGAGTATTTCCGGAACGGTGAAAGGTTGGGTCGCTGCTTCTTCTGGCCGGAAATATCCCGGGGGAGTCGCCGCTTGCGGCGACGGGGGCAGCGCCCCCATTCTTCGCTCAGGGCAGATCGAGCCAGTCGCGGGTGCCGGCGGGAAGCTCGGGGCGGAAATAGGCGATCATCCGGCCGTCGGGCGGGGCGGTGGCGCCCTCCTGCCACGGCGCGACGCCGTGCAGGGCGAGGCGGTGGACGAGATAGGCCTCGCCCGGTTTCGCCGGAAGGGTGATGCGGCGGCAGGTGGCGAAGACCACGCGGCGGGTGGTCTTGTAGATATCCGTAAGGTCGGTTTCGGCCCAGTCCGTTTCGGGGATGTCCTTCAGCGCCTCGGCGAAGGCCGCGCGCATGACGTGGTGGCTGCCTTCCCAGACAGTCAGCGGCGCCGCGCCGGCGCTGCATTCAGTCAGCGGGAGGCCGAGGATATAGGCGTGGCGTTCCCTGAGCATGCGCCGGCGGGCGGGGCCGATGGCGAGCAGCCCGTCGACATGGGCGGAATCGCGGTCGAGGCGGTAGCGGAAGGCCGCCTCGCTTTCGCCTTCGCGCGGGCGGGGGTAGCCCGGATAGACCACCGAAACCTGCGCGCGGTGGAGGGGCAGCGTGCCGTAAAGCCTTCTGGCCGTCTCGTAAGCCGTGCCGGTCAGCGGCCCCCCTCCCGCATCGCCCGAGGCGTCGTTGGGCAAGGTATCGACGCCGACGAACCACGTGCCCTCGCAGGTGAGCCATTTCGCCTGTTCCTCGGGGTCGTTCACCCGTTCACGCGCCACCTGGAGGGCCGTTGCGACCCAATCGCGGACCGCCGGTTCGGCCGGAACTTTGATCCAGCCCCTGTCGAGCAGCTGGTCTACCATCCGAGCGCCTTGCGCAGCATGTTGAGCGCAACCAGCGTCAGGAACACCGCGAAGACGCGCTTGAGGGGCTTGGGATCCATCGCGTGGGCCAGTTTCACGCCCCAGGGCGCGGTGATCAGCGTCATGGCGATGACCACGACGAAGGCTACGAGGTTGACCGCGCCGAAGGTGAGCGGCGGGCGGTTCTCGGGCGCGATGGTGAGGAACAGGAAGCCGATGACGGAGGGCACCGCGATGGTCACGCCGAAGCCTGCTGCGGTGGCCACGGCGCGGTGGATGGGCACGCCGTAGAGGCTCATCAGCGGTACGCCGAAGCTGCCGCCGCCGATGCCCATCAGCACCGACAGGAACCCCAGGATCGGCGAAAGCAACCCGCGGGTGACGCCGCGGGGCATGGCCGGGCCCAGCCGCCAGTCCGACCGGCCGAGGCCGAGGTAGAGGCCGATGACGATACCGAGCACACCGAAGACGCCTTGCAGCACGGTCGAGCGCAGGGAGGCGGCCACCATGACCCCGGCGATGGCACCGATGACGATGCCGGGCATCCATGTCTTGAGGATATGCCAGTCGACCGCGCCCTTCTTGTTGTGACTGAGGACCGAGCGGATGGAGGTGACGATGATCGTCGCCAGCGAGGTGGCGAGACAGATCTGCATGAGTTGCGGGCCGTCATAGCCAAGTGTCTGGAACGCGTAGAAAAACGCCGGCACCAGCACGATCCCGCCGCCCACGCCCAGAAGCCCGGCGAGCACGCCCGCGAGGCCGCCGATCACCAGCAGAAGCGCCAGCATCTGGAGAAGGAGCATGGTGTCGGGCATGAGGAAAATCCTTGATATGGCGCCGGATCGCGGGCGCCATGTTGAGCGGAATTCCGCGCCGGCGGCAAGCGGGAATCCCGGCATTGCCTTTTCCATAACCTGCTTCTAGGTTTCCGGCGCGCGACGGGCGGCCGGGAGACAGGCCGCGTTTCTGAAAGGACATCCCATGTTAAGAACCGGGTTGGTGCTCGGCCTGCTGGCGCTGGTCGGGCCTGCGGCGATCGATATGTATCTGCCGGCAATGCCGCGGATTGCCGAGGATTTCGGTACGTCCGAGACGCGTGTGCAGATGACGCTGACGGGGTATTTCATCGCCTTCGGCGTGGCGCAGCTTGTCTATGGCCCGCTGGCCGATCAGGCCGGGCGCCGGTTGCCGATCTTCCTCGGGCTGGGGATTTTCATTATCGGTGCGCTTGGCTCTGCGCTGGCCGGGACGGCAGAGGCTCTGGTAGCCTGGCGCGCCCTGCAGGGGCTGGGCGGTGCCGCGCTGATGGTGGTGCCGCGGGCGATCATTCGCGACCAGTATACCGGGGTCGAGGCGACGAAGCTGATGGCGATGATCATGCTGGTGATCGCGATCTCGCCGATGCTTGCGCCGCTGGCGGGCAGCGGGATCATGGCCGTTTCCGGCTGGCGGGCGGTGTTCTTCGTGCTGGCGGGGCTCGGTGTGTTGTCGGCGGTGCTGACGCTGCTGGCGCAGCCCGAGACGCTGCCGAAAGCGCAGCGGGTGAAGATCTCGGTGCGTTCGATGATGCGGGGATCCCGGGTGCTGCTGTTCGATCCGGGGTTCATGGGCGTGACGCTGATCGGCGGGTTCGGGATGGCGAGCTTCTTCGTCTTCCTGGCCTCGGCGCCGTTCGTCTATGTCGAGCAGTTCGGGCTGTCGCCGACCGGGTTCTCGGTGGCCTTTGCCCTGAACGCCATCGGGTTTTTCACCGCGTCGCAGCTGGCCTCGTGGCTGGGCGCCAAGATGGGGATGCGGCGGCTGATCCGGCGGGGCGTGACGGGGTTCACCCTGTTCACGCTGGCGCTGGTGGCCGTGACGATGACGGTGGGGGCGACGCTGCCGCTGGTCGTGGCGGGGCTGTTCTGTGCCAATGCCTGTCTTGGCGTGGTGATCCCCACGTCGATGGTTCTGGCGCTGGATGATCACGGCGATATCGCGGGGTTGGCCTCGTCGCTGGGCGGCACGCTGCAGATGCTGGCCGGCGGGCTGATGATCGTGGCGGCGGGGCCGTTCTTTGACGGAACTGCGCTGCCGATGCTGGCGGCGATTGCGCTGTGCGGGGTGATCGCGACGGTGTTGACGGTGCTGATGCTGCCGCGGGAGCAGTACGCGTAAGGGCGCCCTACCCCGCCACCGGTACCCCGGTGACCTGGGCCAGTGCCTCCTCGACGAGGGCGTAGTCGGCCCCGGGCCGCGTGGCGCCTTCCGACAGAACCCGGCGCCACGCGCGGGCGCCGGGGCGGCCGGTGAAGAGCCCCAGCATGTGGCGGGTGATCTGGTGGAGCTTGCCGCCTTGGGCGAGGTGGCGGTCGATATAGGGCTGCATGGCGAGGACCGCGTCTTCGGGCGTGCGATCCGGGGTCTCCTCGCCGAAAATCAGCCGGTCGGCCGGGCCGAGGATATCGGCCGGGTTGTGATAGGCGGCGCGGCCAAGCATGACGCCATCCATCCCTGCATCCAGGAAGGCCTTCGCTTCGGCCAGCGTGGAGATGCCGCCGTTGACGGAGAGGTGCAGCGCCGGGAAAAGGCCCTTCATCCGCTGGACGAGGTCGTAGTCGAGCGGGGGGATGTCGCGGTTTTCCTTGGGCGAAAGGCCCTGAAGCCAGGCCTTGCGGGCATGGATGGTGAAGCGGGACACGCCAGAGGCGGCGACGCGGGACAGGAATTCGGGGAGCACCTGTTCGGGGTCCTGATCGTCGACACCGATGCGGCATTTGACGGTGACCTCGACATCGGTGGCCGCGATCATGGCAGCGCAGCAATCGGCGACAAGCGCCGGCTCCTTCATCAGCACCGCGCCGAAGGTGCCGGATTGCACCCGATCCGAAGGGCAGCCCACATTGAGGTTGATCTCGTCATAGCCGGCCTCTGCCCCCATGCGTGCCGCCTCGGCCAGTTCATCCGGGTCGGAGCCGCCGAGTTGCAGGGCGACGGGGTGTTCTTCGGGCGAAAATTCGAGCAGGTGGACCGCCCCGCCACGCACAAGCGCGGGGGCCGTCACCATCTCTGTATAGAGCAGCGCGCGCGCCGAGAGCAGCCGGTGCAGGTAGCGGCAGTGCCGGTCGGTCCAATCCATCATCGGGGCGACGGAGAGGCGAGAAGCGTGTTTCGCGTTTGATTTCATTAATTAAAGTTACACTCGGGCTTGCGTTCGCCGGCCGGGTTTCCGGTGAATTTCGGCAGGTTTTCTTCCATGTCTCCGGGTTGTCCAAGACGGCTTGCTCCCGAGTAGCAAGAACGGCGGAGGACGTCACGTCCGAACCAGGGCTTGAATCCCACCTTCGCGGTTTCTCGTCAGGCTACAGCTTTTCGGAGGGCTAGAAAAAATGATTGGCCGCGGCAGCATCAGGGCGCGGTTAATCTGAAACTGTCCAGTCCGGCGGCCGGGCCGAACCTTGGGGTCCGGCCGCCGAGGAAATTGCTTCAGGCAGCCCGGTTCAGCCGCGATTTGGCGACCTTGTTGAGCTTCTCGTCCGCGGCCTTTTCCTCTTCGAGCGTTTTTTTGAGGATCTGGGCGCAGTCCGAACGGCCCAGTTCGTCGGACCAGGAGATCAGAGTGCCATAGCGGGTCATCTCGTAATGCTCCACGGCCTGGGCGGCGGCCGCCAGCGCGGCGTCGAGCACGTCCTGATCGGAGATCTCTCCGGCCACCTCATCGGCCTCCTTGATGATGCCGTCGATCGCCGGGCAGGTCGTGCCCTTCGGATCTTCGCCGATAAGGCCGAATACCTTCTCGAGCCGCTCCACATGGCCGTGGGTCTCTTCCAGATGCCCTTCGAAGCCGCTTTTCAGGTCGGGGTTGCCCGCCTTCTTGATCATCTTGGGCAGAGACTTTTCGATCTGCTTTTCGGCATAGTAGATGTCCTGCAGCATGTGCAGGTAGAGCTGCTCGAAGGTTTCGATGTCTTTGGAAAACAGTGCCATTGTCGGCTCCTTTGTTGAGTGGTGGGACTCACTGAACAGAACAGCGCGAGCATTTGTTCCTGTTCGTCCGCAACACGGAACATCCGCGCGGGATGGCCGTTCCCTCTGCAATGCGACCCGCCGCACACCGGAACATGAACGCCCGATATGCATTCGCCTGACGTGACCACACCGAGCCGATTGTTTGAATGCCGGGGGCGGGCCTGCAATAGATGGGGAATCAGAGGTCAGGACGCCGGATATGCCAATGCCCCATGAAAGCCGGGCCGAAAAGCCGGCCATGTCCGACGCGGCAGATCAGGCCCTCTGAGCCACTTACCCATCTAAAAACCACCCTTGAACCAGACGGGAGACCACCATGACGCAAGCCGAGGTCCAGCTCACGGACAACGGACTTTATGCACCGCTCAGCGGCGGTGAGACCTATTTCAACTATCACTGGCTGCGCGATGCCGATCCGACGACGATCGACCCGCAGACGCGGGAGCGGGTGTTCGACGTGACCTCTCTGGAGGCCGCTCCGAGCGCGCGGAGGGCGTGTATTGCCGACGACACGCTCGAGATCGACTGGGCGAATGAGGATCACGTGACCCGCCTGCCGCTGGACCGGCTGGAGGCCTTCGTGGCCAATGGCCGCAAGCCCGACCCGGCCGACCTGCCCCGGCGGCTTTGGTATGCCGGGCACGACGCGCAGTTCCGGCGCATCTCGCAGGCCGAGGTCGAGGGCACCGACGCGGGCCGCGCGCGGCTGGCGCGGGCGTTGATCGAGGAAGGCGTGGCGCTGGTCACGGACATGGAGGACAGCGACCACAGCCTGACGCGGCTGGTCAATTGCCTCGGGCCCGTGACGCCCACGGGCGAAGGGCATTACTTCGAGGTCCGATTGGAGATTGCGCCGACGAACCTTGCCTTTACCGCCGGGCCGCTGGAAATGCACACCGATCTGCCGGGCGAGGAGATGGCGCCGGGCGTGCAGTTCCTGCATTGCCGCGTGAACACGGTGGAGGGCGGCTACAGCCTGTTCCTTGACGGGGCCGCCGTGGCCAGCGCGCTGCGGGAGGAAGACCCGGAGGCGTTCGAGCTACTGTCGACGCACAAGATCCCGTTCTTCTACCGGCACGATGGTTGGGATTACCGGGCGTGGCAGAAGGTGATCGAGCTGGATGCGCGGGGGAACGTGTCGGGCGTGACGATTTCGCAGCATCTTCAAGAGGATATGGACCTGCCGCAGGAGGTTCTGGATGCCTATTACCCTGCCTTCTGCAAGTTTATCCGGATGATGCAGGACCCGCGGTTCGTCTGCCGGTTCCGGTTGAATGCCGGGGACTGCATCGTGTTCGACAATCACCGGGTCGTGCATGGCCGGGAGGGATTCTCGGCCGAGAGCGGCGCGCGGCACCTGCGCGGATGCTATACCGATCGCGGGGCGGCGTGGAGCACCTATCGCACGCTGGCCGTGAAGGGGCATGACGGACAGCCGGTGGCGACGGCCGCGGAATAACGGGATCGGTCACGCGGGTTGAATCGCGGTTCAGCCCGCGGCGGCCACCTCGGCGGTTTCCTGCAGGAGCTCGGGATACCACTTTTCCAGCGTCGGCAGGAACGCCTCGCGGATGCGGCCGACCTGGGCCGGGGTGAGATCTTCACGCCAGACGCCCGCCTGCCCTTTTGCAAAGAAGGCCTGCATGCCCGCGGGGCGTTCGAAGAAGCCGTGCGCCTCTTCCTGTTTCTTCATCGCCTCGAAGGTGGTGGCCTTGATCGCCTTGGCGAGCTTGGCGCTGTCGGGCTTGACGCTGAGGAAATCGAGCAGGCCGCGCATGACCTTGGCAGGCTTGTCGAGCATGTCCTCGTAACGCACCACGTGGCGCGGGAGGCCGGGGGCGCCTGTCCAGGTTTCGATATGGGTGTCCCAGCGGCCCATCGCGTCGCGGATGCCGGTTTCCGTGCCCATCATGGTTTCGGGGTTCATTATCCGGTCGATGGCGGTGTCAATGTCGGCGCTCTGGTGGCGGGCGAAGGAGGGGGCGAGGTCGAACGGGTTGCGCATGATGTAGACCGCACCGGCGGTGACGTCGGGCGGGATCAGGTGGTGGCCCATGTATTGCACCGCCTGGCAGTGGGTCTTGACGAAATGGGTGCCGGGTTTGGAGCCGGCGATGAGGCGCAGGGCCTTGTCGCGGACGCGCAGCCATTCGCTGACGCTGTCGGTCGAGAACGGAGCGCCATTGGCGGCGTCGAAGAAATCCTGCCGGATGTCGGCCGTGGTGAAGCGGCGCAGGTTGTTGATGTCGGGCGCCTGCCCCGGCGGCATGAAGTAATGCGCCAGAAGGCTGCGCATCCAGGTGTTGCCGGATTTCGGGTAGGAAGCCAGCCAGATGATACGCCGCAGGTTACTCATCGAGATATCCGTATTTTTTCATGACCTTGCGATGATCGTTCTTCACCCGCTCGACGATCTCGGGCGCGAGCTCTGTCTGCCACTGACCGCTTTGGCCCTTGGAGAAGAACCGTTCGTTCTTGGGTGAACTTTCGACGAAGCCGCCTTCCTTCTCCTGCTTCGAGAGCTCGTCGAAGCTGGAAAAGCGGATGGCCTTCTTCAGTCGCTCGGGGTCGTTCGGGATGCCGACGAGGTCGAGCACCTTGGCAAAGCTGGTTTCCGGATCGGCGAGCATGTCCTCGTAGCGCAGGACGCAGACGGGATAGGGCAAAGCCCCGGTCCAGCTTTCCACATGTTCCGACCAGCTTCCGAGAAACTGGGTCACGGTCGAGCCATCGGCCGAGTTGGAATGATCCGGCCGCGAGATTGCATCCGCCGTATCGGCGTGGCTGAGCCCATAGTGGCGGGCGAAAGAAACCAGCATATCCAAGGGGTTGCGAATGATGTAGATCGCAGAGCGGGTGAATTTCTCAGGGATCAGGGGCACGCCGAATGCCTCTGTGCGGATGTTGTGGGTCTTGACGAAATTCACGTCGGCCTTGTTGGCGACGATGCCGCCAAGCACCTTGTCGCGCAGTTTCAGGGTCAGCTCGTAATCGCTGATGTCGATCTGGCGGCCGGCGACCATGTGGTACATCCGCGGGATGGAATCGCCCATGCCGAAGCGGTGCACCTGGTTGATCGGTACGGGCTTGTCGGCATTCATCAGGTAGTTGGCCAGGAAGATCCGGGTCCAGGTGTTCCCGGATTTCGGATAGGAAGCCAGCCATATGATGCTCTTGGGCGCACTCATTCGAGATATCCGTATTTCTTCATCATCTTGCGGTGCTGCTTACGTATCTTCTTGGCCAGTGCGGGTGCAAGCTCGGTCTGCCATTGGCCGCTGGTGCCGGAGATGAAGAAGCGGTCGGATACCTTCGAGGTTTCCTTGAAGCCGCCCTCCTCCTCCTGTTTCGAGACTTCCTCGAAGCTGGAAAAGCGCACGGCTTTCTCCAAGCGGGGCTCGTCTACCGGCAGACCAGCATGACGCAGCATCTTTTCGAACGCCTCCTCCGGTGAGGCGAGCATGTCCTCGTAACGCACCACCAGCGTCGGAAAGGCGCGCGTCATTGACCAACTCATTATGTGGTCAGACCAAGAGCCAAGGAATTCGGTCACAAACTTCTCATTCGATTTCGTCACATAATCACTGCGACCCATGCGTTCCACCGCTTCCGCGTGGTCGACGCCGAAATGTCGAGAAAAGGAAACGGCCACATCGAGCGGATTCCGCAGAATATAGATTGCCGCGCGGGTGACCTGCGGCGGTATCAGTTCGAAACCAAATGCTGCAGCGTTGGCGTTATGCGTCTTGACGAAATTGTGCGAGGCGCCGTTCGTGGAAATGGCTGACAGAAGTCGCGGGCGCAACGCGAGTATCTGGCGCTTGTCGTGCGGATCAATGGCCTTGCCGGCGATCTTTCGATACATTGGCTCGGCACTGTCGCCGAAGCCAAACCTGTCGGCATGGTTGATGGACAGCGCCTTGTCTTCATTGGCAAAATAATTCGCGAGAAATATTCGTGTCCATGTATTGCCCGATTTCGGGTAAGACGCGAGCCAAACGATACTCTTGTTCATGCTTCCCCGCCTGTATGATCTGTTATTCGGGAAACTTCGGTGTCGCAGAACGACGCAAGGCGGGGGGATTATTCATCCCCCCGCCCGCTAGGACGAACCTTTTAGCTTCTTAGAAGCTCAGGTTGATCGCGGTACCCAGCAGGGTGCCTTCGATTTCCGTACCGGGGATGACATCCACTTCACGGGTTTCGTGAACGAGGTAGATGTCCCAATCGACGCCCGGTCCAAGCGTCCGGCTTGCGCCGAGCTTGTAGGCTTCACGATCGGTCGTGAACCCGGTCGAGGCGCCGCCGACAACGAGGTCGGTTTCCGACTGGTAGGTCAGCAGTTCAAAGGCCCACGGACCAGCGGCGTCGTAGGTGACACCAAGGCTCCAGCCTTCGGAGTCGCCGAGGCCAATACCCGACGTGATGAGCGTTTCGTCGTTGTCGTTCTCGGCCCAGCTACCACCGATGGTGATGTTGTTGAAGCCGACTTGGAAGCCAACGCCCCAGGTTTCGAAGTCCGAAGCACCTGCTGCAACACTCGGCGTCTCACCCGTACCCCAGCGAGCGGCCAGAGTGACGTCGGTCGAGCCGAACGAGTTCGAGTAGTTCACACCGATGTCGAAGATGTCCGACAGGACGGCGTTCTTGTTGATGCTGTAGCTCGAAGCCGCGTTGACGGCGCCCTGAGCAGCGTACGACACACCAACGGTCAGGCCGTTGAAGTCCGGCGTGTAGTAGGTGATACGCGAAACGTCGTTGTTGCCACCAACTTCGGTGTAGGACGAGATACCCGCTTGACGGAACGGCAGGGTCACGATGTTGACCGGGGTCGCTACGGCAGCGGTAAGCGCGGCATCATAACCGGTGAACGGAATGAACGCCGAGGTCGAGGGCGAGTTGATGTACATCGAGGTCACGCTCGGGGCGCCAACCATCGATTTGTAACCAGCCGAGTTTTCAGCACCCAGGTCGAGACGGCCGAAGGTGTCGCTGCTGATCGACATGTAGGTTTCGTCGATCCGCGCGCCAACGTTTTCGCCTTCGAGCTGGATGTTGATGCCGAAGGTCATGCCGTTGTCGAGAGTCACGTTCGGGGTGAAGATGATCTCAGAGGTCTGGTGCAGGGAGAGGCCGTCGCCTTCCCAGTCCTGACCGGCGAAGCCGGGCGCGATAACAGCCAGGTTGTCCGAGATGTCACCGAACGCAACGTGCTGGTTCATGTAGCCGCCCCAGTCCAGGTTCCACTCCTGGGCTGCTGCCGGCGCAGCTGCGATGCCGAGAGCGATCGCGCTGGTGCAGAGAAGTTGCTTTTTCAAGGTTGTCCCTCCTAGTAAGCAGGAAAGTTTCATGTTCCACCGCACCAGTACTTGGAAACGGCTTGATGATGGAATGGTCCAATTACCCCTCGGGTGTCAACGCGAGCCCCCCCGGCGGTGCGGTTGTTGCCCGCGTTGTGACGTAATAATCACACACTTCCGGCAGGCCCGGCACGGAAAGGTCCTTTTTTCCTTATAATATCCTCATTTCCGGCCCGCGCGCCCCCCGTATGCAGGACTCGCCGGGCGCGGTCACGGGGAGGGGAATCGGGGTTCGATCGGGGCGATTTAAGGGCCGAGTCGAGCCGGATTGGAATCGGTGTCAGGCGCCGGGTGTTCCCTTTTCGCCCCTCTCCTCCCCCAGCCTTTCGATGGCGGCGGGAAGCGCGGCCGCGCGGGACAGCGCCGCGCCGGTAGCGATCAGCATGGGTGGCAGGATCAGCCATTCGAGCGTCCAGGAGATGCCCGAGCGTTCCTGCTCGTGATCGAGCGCGAGGTGCAGACCGGGCAGTTGGACGGCGATGAAGCGGGCCAGCGTGACGAGCAATTCCGCACTGACCGGGTTCACCTTGTGGGCCATCGCCGAGGATGACCCGCCGCCCCGGAGCTTTGCGGTATCGACACCCTGCTGGGCCATCAGGGCGACGTCGTGGCCCATCTTGCCCAGGCTGCCGGTGACCATGGAGAGCCAGCCGCCGAGCTCGGCCAGCGGGGTGCGATCAGTGTGCCAGGCGGTTTCGGGATTGCCGAGTTCCAGGGCCTTGGCCATGTGGCGGGCGATGGCAGGGCCGTGGCCGTGAAACGTGCCGCGGGTGCCCACCGGGCCGCCCAGCTGCAGGCGCAGGAGGCGGGGTCGGAGCTCAGCAAGGCGTTCACGGTGACCGGCCAGGGGCCGGCGCCAGAGGGCGATACGGTCGGCGACGGTAACGGGAAGCGCTGCCTGCATCCGGGTGCGGGCCATGAGGGGGGCATTGCCGAAACGTGCGTCGAGATCCGCGAGCGTTGCGTCGACCCGGTCTAGCCGGGTTTCGAAATCGTCGAGGATGTCGTGCAGGGCGAGAACGAGGGCGGTATCCATCACGTCCTGCGAGGTGAGACCCTTGTGGACCGCCTCGCTCAGGTTTTCGGGAACGGCATTCCGCAACTGGCGGGAAAGCGAGGGGACGGGCATGCCGTCTTCTGCCGCCTCGAGGGCGAGACGGGCCGTGTCGATCTGCGCGGTTTCGATGGCGGAGGCGGCGGCCTCGGCAATCTCCGGCATGACCTGGCCCACGGCACCGAGGGCACGGGAATAGGCGGCCTCGACGCGCAGCATGTCCTGCAGGCGGCGAACCTCGGCAAGGCGGGCGGCGGTCGTGGCGTCGCCCACGACCGCCTCGAGCCAGCCGCCGGGTTCGGCCCCGGTCACGCGGACCTCAGGCCGAGGAGGGCGCGTGCCTCGGCGGGCGTGGCGACCGGGCGGTCGTACTTGCCGCAGAGTTCCACCGCGCGCTGAACCAGCGCGGCGTTGGAGGGTGCCAGCGTTTCGCGGTCGAGGCGGACATTATCCTCGAGCCCGGTGCGGGTATGGCCCCCGGCGGCGATGGCCCATTCGTTCACGACGATCTGGTTCGGCCCGATCCCGGCGGCGCACCATTGCGCCTCAGGGGCGCGCTCCCGCATGGTTTTGACATAGAAATCAAACACCTGCTTGTCGGCGGGCATGGCGTTCTTCACGCCCATCACGAATTGCACGTAGAGGGGCCCGTAGAGCTTGCCCGCCTCGTGCAGGCGGATCGCCTGGAGGATGTGGCTGAGGTCGAAGGCCTCGATTTCGGGCACGACCTCGTAGGTGCGCATTTCGCCGGCCAGCCAGTCGACGAGGTCCGGCGGGTTCTCGTAGACACGGGTGGGGAAGTTGTTGGAGCCGACCGAGAGCGAGGCCATGTCGGGTTTCAGCGGCAGCATGCCACCCCGCGCCTGCCCCGCGCCGGAGCGACCGCCGGTGGAAAGCTGGACGATCATGCCGGGGCAGTGCTTCTCGATCCCCTCCTTCAGCCGCGCAAAGCGCTCCGGGTCGGAGGTGGGCGTGCCGTCATCCATCCGGACATGGCAATGGGCGATGGCGGCGCCCGTCTCGAAGGCTTCGTGGGTCGACTCGACCTGTTCCTCGACGGTGATCGGCACCGCCGGGTTGTCGGATTTCTGCGGCACCGAGCCGGTGATGGCGACGCAGACGATGCACGGGTTGGTCATTTTGATATCCCCTCCGGTCTTTCGAAGGTTTACGGCCTAGCCCCCTGCCCCGCAAGCGGGGAGGAGCGCGGTCAGAGGCCCTTCTCCTCGAGCACCTTCCTGGCGACGCGGAAGCATTCGAGCGACTGCGGCACGCCGCAATAGATGCCGACCACGTGGATGATGGCGCGGATTTCCTCCTTGGTGACGCCGTTGTTGATGGCGCCGCGGCAGTGGATTTCCCATTCGTGCATCTTGCCCAGCGCGCCGATCATGGCGAGGTTCATCATCGAGCGCGTCTTGGGTTCGATCACGTCGTCGCCCCAGCCGAAGCCCCAGCACCAGGCGGTCATCGCCTCCTGGAAGGGCCGGGTGAAATCGTCGGCCGCTTCGAGGTTCTTCTCGACATACTCGGCCCCCAGCGTCGCCTTGCGCTGTTCGAGGCCTTTCAGGAAGAGGTCTTCGTCGAATGTGCTCATGTCAGGGTCCTCCGTCACACATCAATGGGCCGCAGGAGATAGAGGTCGTCTGCGGCGGTCAGGATCTTGTCGTGGTCGTAAAGCACCGCGCGCCAATCGGCCGGGATACCCTCGTAACCGTAGATACGCCCGGCAAGCTGGCCGGCGACGGCGCCGACCGTGTCGGCATCGCCGCCGAGGTTGACCGCGGCGAGCAGCACGTCGCGGAACGCGTCGCCCTGCGTCAGCGCCCAGAAGGCCGCGTGGAGTGTACGGACCACATAGCCGCTGGCCACCTCTGGCGGGGCATCGGGGCGCGGCAGCAGGGAGGTGTCCCCGGTGACCATGAAGCGCGCCATGCTGGCCGCGGCCTTCATGCAGGTGGGGCTGGCATGGGTCAGGCGGCTTTGCATCTGGGCCACCGCCATCGCGCTGTCGACCTCGGCGCCATAGGCCAGCACCACGGGCGCCAGCCGCATAATGCCGCCATTGCCGGATTTCGCCTCGTCCGTCGGGCCGCAATAGGCGTTGCGGGTTTTCTCGAAGAGGTCGAGCGCCTCGGCCGTCTGGTTGCCGATATCGAAGCAGACGCCGGTCGAGGAGAGGTAGCCGTGGCGGCGCCAGTTGACGAAGCGCTTCATGGCATCTTCGGGATCCCAGCCATTGGCCGAGCGGAGCATCTGGGCGAGGCACATGGCCATCGACGTGTCGTCGGTCCACTGGCCGGGCTTGAGGTTGAAGGGGCCGCCGCCGGTGATGGTCGTGACCGGCTCGTAGGTGCCGCGCGGCTTGAATTCCAGCGTGGTGCCCAGCGCGTCGCCCACCGCGAGGCCGATCAGCATGCCCCGGGCCTGGTCCTGTGTGAAGGGCTTGCCCGACTGGGTCATGGGCGCGGCAGCTTTTCGGAGAACCGGCCCGAGAGGGCGCGGTCATGGGCGCCCTGCTCTTCCGCCTCGTCGCCCGCGTCGAGCGCGTCGAGGCGGAGGCCCTTGTGGGCGTAGACCGGCCAGCCCGCGCGGGACAGGCCGCGCAGGCGGGCGGCCATGGCGCGTTTCTTGCTGACCTGGTGAGGCTGGAAATGGTCGTAGTCGCGGGGTGTGTGATCCTTCCCGCGGACGAGGTCGCCGGCCTCGACCGCGGCCTGCATGAGGCGCTGGCCGGTGGATGTACGGGTGATGACGCCGTTGAAACCGGCATCCTCGCCCTCAGGCTGGGCGCCCGGCCAGATGTCGGCGGCCGCGATATCGGCGGCCTCGCCGATGGCATCGGGGCAGAGCTTGCAGCGGGTCTGGATCCGCCAGCCGGCCTCGTCGCCCCAAAGCTCGTCATAGGTGCGCTCGTAGGCGCGGCCGTCCCGGGTTTCCACGCGGGCACGCCCGGGATTGCCGAACCCCCGGTATCGGAACAGTGTGACGTCGTCCTCGGTCACGCCCAACTCGTCGAGCAGCAGCCAAGATTTGCCGAGATCGGAGGCGCCGCCGCAGACCATGACCAGCACGGCGACGAGCAGGTCGTCGAGCCGCGGGTCGGCCTTGGCGCGGGCGCGCACGGCGCCGGCGTCGCAGGGCTTGGCGATTATGGCGAAGGGTTCGTTCCGGGTCAGTGCCGCCTCGAGCCCGGCCAAGGTGTCGGACGGCCCGTAGCGGGAGCCGGCGCGGAGGGCCACCTCTTCGGGCGTCTCGCTCATCACCCAGCGGGAGCGGACCGGATGCGCCGGGTCGGCGGCGCAATGCAGGATGAAGCGGGCCTTGCCGCTTTTCAGAAGATGCATGCCCAGCGCCGTCAGCACCCCGCCGGTGGCAGCGCGAAAACGGATTTCGGGGTCGTCCGCCCAGGCCTCGCCCATATGGGCGTAGCGGCCCCAGACCTCGTCATGCTCCGGGCCATCTGCGGTGGCCTCTGCGGTCACGCCGGGACATGCTGCAAGGATTGCCGCATCGGCGGCGGGGTTTTCGTCGCTCAGAGGCGCAGGTCGCAGGCGCCCTTCCTCTGTCATCGTCATTTTCCAGCGGTCGGGCCCGAGCGCCTCGCACAGCCCGCATCCGATACAGAGGCCATGCTCGACGACCTCGCCGACAGAGGCAGGCTGTCGCGGGCTAGTCGCCATTGAGCATCTCGCGGATGGAGGCCTCGATCTGCCCGCCACACCAGGCGTTGCCGAAACGGGTGTCCGTGTCGTCGCGCATCTGCGCCAGCGCCTCGGTCGACATGATACGGTGGGCCAGCGCGGCGACGCGCGGGGCGTTTTCCCGGACCAGATCGGTCAGTTCCGGCAGCTTGGCGGTCATGGTGAACCAGAGGGTGGCCGTGGCAAGATCCGCCAGGCCCGGCGCGTCGGTGCCGAGCATGTGGCCGGAGTCGGCCTGCAACCCGTGGGCCCGGCCCGTCGCCTCGAAAATCTGCGCCCATCGCGGCAGGCGGTCGCTTGCGAAGCTCTCCCATTCCTCGCGGATCCACATGGAACGGCCGCCGAAGCGGGTGACTTCATCAAGCACGTCGTTGGCGTCGGCGATGATCTTGTGGGTCAGCGCCGTGCGCTCGGGATCGTCCGGCATTATACCCAGCGACGTGCCGAGATAGGCCAGCACGGCGGGCATCTGGGCCATGGCCACATCGTTGGCATGGTCGACCACAAGCGGCGGAGCCATGAAAGGCAGGGGCTGATCGTCGACGTCCCGGCCCATGACGCCGGTGATGGCGTCGATGTCGGGCTCGTCCCATGTCTTGCCGGTATGTGCCAGCACCGCGCGGATGAACTGACCCCGGAAGGGCAACGGCCAGTAATAGAGCGTGTAGTCTGCCATGGTGTCCCTTTCCCGTGCTCGGCGCTCGCCAGGGTCCAGTTCGGTCACCCGGCTGTACGTTCGCCCCTTGGTAAACCGTTTGCCCTGCCAGAGCGCAACCGGAAATCGGCGGCGCGCGGCTCGGGGGGCTTTCCGGACGGACGGCGAACCTGCATAAACGGCACAGCACTGGCATCGAGGTCTGGACCAACCATGATCGACACCAACTGGCAGGCTTTGCTGGACGCCGCGAGGGCGCTGCACCAGGATGTGCCGGAACTGGCCGCCTTCTGCGACTTCCCCGACCCGGTGCGGCCACAGAGCTGCGCGGCAAAGCATGATCTGATTTGCGACGCGATGTTGGGGCAGCCGGACCTTCGCCCCCTGCCCGGCCTGCAGCCCTTTCATGCCAGCGCGATGGCTGCCGCCCGAAGCGCGCAGTGGCGCGACACTTACCGCGACACGGCGTTCGGAGAGACGCTGCACGCCCATTTCGGCAGTTTCGAGGTGGTGGGGCGCGACACGGTGTTGGGTGCCGAGGGGATGCGCAGTTTTCTCGTCTACCAGGCACCGGGGTTTCATTACCCGCTGCATCACCATCCGGCGGAGGAGATCTACCTGGTGCTGGCGGGCTCGGGGGAGTTTCACCTGCACGGTGCGCCTTCGCGCAGCTTGGGTCCGGGCGAAACGGCGCACCATCCGGTGAACGCGCCACACGCGCTGACCACGCACGAGTCGCCGCTTGTCGCCTACGTCGTCTGGAAGGGTGACATCGGGAAAAAGCCGGTCTGGACGGAGACGGCGGCGTAGGCCTGACAGACCGGGGCGCTGGCCTGTTCGCGCCGTAATGGTGCCGCGAACGGAAAAGACAGGCTTGGCGTTCTCTGGCAAGGCAGGGCTGACGCCCCCCTGACCGAGGCCAGCAGATGCTGATCGACGCCCCCTCCCCGCTGCTCGATTCCGGTGATGTCCGGGATTTGTTCGTTCGCGCGCTTGCGGCTGCGCGTGACTGGCATGCGGGCTGTCCCGTCCAGCGTGAATTCGCGCCTTGGCCGGAGGATCTGACCTATATTCCGCGCGAGTCGGCACAGGTGCCGGGGCTGGCCCACCTGGTGAACGACCCCGGCGCGGCGTCGGACAGGTCGCGGGCCCTGAAGGATGCCATTCTTGCCATCGCCCCGTTCGCCGAGTGGCGCCTGACCTATACCGAGGACGAGGTCGGGGCCGATTTCCTCCAGCGGTTCGGGTGGTTCGAGCTTGCCGGACCGGAAGGACACTTCCTGACGACTCAGGCGCGCATCACGGTCGGGTTCTGGGGGGCGAACCTCTACTATCCGCGCCATCAGCACGAGCCGGAAGAGCTGTATACCGTGGTTTCCGGCACCGGCCTCTTTCATGCCGACGGCGCGCCCGACCGCCTGCTCGGCCCCGGCGAGACGCGGCTTCACGTGGCCAATCAACCGCATGCCATGACCACCACCGATACACCGATCCTGACCCTGGTCTACTGGCGTGGTGCCGGGCTTGCCGATCCGCCCCGGATGACCGCGGCCTGACGATCTTTCGCCGCATACGGATGAATGGATGAACCCTGGGTGAAATTTTTATTCCTCCAGTGAAATTTTTTCTATTCTAATGCTGAAATATCTGGCAACATGCTCATCACTCATGCAGAGTTGAAACGTCTTTGGGCTAAAATTGGTGCGGCGAACAGCACGAAAAGAAAACCAAAACTGGTCCGGATAAGCTGGGGGCCGGAAGATCAGACCCCCGTAAACGCGAACCGAAGTCTGAACGGGAGGACACGTCAATGGATACCGATATCGGTGCTTTGACGGTGATATTCACCGAATTTTATTACTGGGTCACTGTACCGCTCATGTTCCTGATCCATGTCGGGTTTTGCATGTACGAAGTCGGTGCGACACGGCACAAGAACCACATCCACACCCTGATGAAGAACACCATGCTGATCCCGCTGGTGACCGTGACCTTCTTCTTCTTCGGCTGGTGGATCTACTTCGCCTTCCCCAATGGGCCGGGCATTACCGGTGGGCTCACGCAATCGGACAACGCCGTGCCGTGGGGTGAACTGATGGGCACGCACCTTGGCGGACCGGGCGTGAACGACCCGCAGGCCAAGGGGTATGGCGCCGATCTCGGGAACGGGTTCTGGGCGCGTCTGAACGGGGTCTTCTGGGCGGCGTTCCTGCTGTTCAGCTGGACTGCGGCCTCGATCGTTTCGGGCGCCACGATCGAACGGATCCGTCCGTCGGCCTTCTGGATCCTGGCCGTCGTCATCGGTTCGTTCACCTGGATCATAGACGCGGCCTGGGGCTGGCACCCCGATGGCTGGATGGTCACGCAGCTGGGCTATCACGACGCCTATGCGTCGGGCGTGATCCACGCCATTGCCGGTGGCTTCGCGCTTGGGGTGATCTGCGTGCTGGGGCCGAGGATTGGCAAGTTCGCACCCGACGGCACCCCGCGCAACATCAACCCGCACAACAAGTGGCTGGTGACGATCGGGCTGTTCCTGATCTACTGCGGCTTCTGGGGCTTCTACGTGGCCTGCAACGTTCCGATCATCGCATCGGGCGATATCGGGGCCGCCGAGGGCAGCTTTACCGCAACCACGATCTACCTGACCCCCACCACCCTGTCAGCGATCGTCTTCAACTTCCTCATGTCGCTTTCGGGCGGGTTGCTGATGGGCTACGTGGTTTCTCGCGGCGAGGCGTTCTGGACGTATTCCGCGGGGCTTGCGGGCATCATCACGGCCTCGGCCGGTAATGACCTCTATCACCCGATCGAGGCCATGCTGATCGGTGCGGTCGGAGCATACTGTGCCTACAAGCTGCATTTCTGGGTCGAGCGGACGTTCAAGATCGACGATCCGGTCGGCGCGGTTGCGGTGCATGGCTATGCCGGCTTCATCGGTCTGGTGATCGCGGGCTTCGTCCTCTGGGGCCATCCGGCGACGGCAGGCTATCACGAGGAGGTCGCCGCCATTACGCCGTGGGGCCAGTTCGCCGGGGCGTGCATCATGTTCATCGTTCTGGGCTTCATCCCGGCGTGGATCGTGTCGAAGATCCTGCAAGGGTTCGGCATGCTTCGAGTGCCGCCCGCGGTGGAACTCGTGGGGCTCGATATGAGCGAGGAACTGAGAGAGGAGGCCGACGCCATTGCCGTGTCGGAAGCCGATATCGCAGAGGCCAAGCGCCTCGGACTGCTGACCTGAGGAGGACAGAACCATGTCAACCACGATCGTCGAAAGCTGGTCCGGCGCGGACCTGACGCAACTGGGCCCGATCTATCCAGGCGTCGGATGGGAGGTGACGCTCTTCGTTCTGGGCGTGGCCTTCTGGCTCCTGTTCCACGTCCTGCAGGCACGGATCGAGAAGAAGGAGTTCGAGGTCGACGAGGCCGCCGCACGCAGCAAGGAGCGGCTGGCCAGGGTGTTCGACGAGGAGGCGCGCGAATAGGCGCAGCCCGAACTTCCGCCCAAGAAACGAGCGCCGGCCCATTGGGCCGGCGCTTTTGGTTCAATCGGACCGGACGCCTTCGGAACTCCGCAAAACGCGATTTTTCGGGGCAAAAGACCCGCATACCGGACCAAACGCCCGCATTATCAGCGCGTTTGCCTTCTTTTTCAGCAACATTGAAACCCCGTGCTGGCTTAGCATTGGTGCAGTGCTCTCAGGGAAAGTGAACCAATTGTGAGCCAAAAGGGCCGGCAAGCAAGCCCACCAACGGTACGGAGGTACGAACCACATGGAAGAGCAACTCGCTGAACTCGCGGCCAAGGTGGCCGCGATAGAAACAAAGGGGAATCTGACGAACACGATGTTCGCGGAGACCTACTATTACCTGACCATCCCGCTGATGATCATCATTCACGCCGGGTTCCTGGCCTATGAAATGGGCGCCTCGCGCGCCAAGAACGCCCTGTCGTCGGGGGTGAAAAACATCCTGGCCTTCGCTTTTGTCATCCCGGCCTTCTACTTCTTCGGCTGGTGGGTCTACTGGGCGTTTCCCACAGGGCTCACGCTCTCGGCCGGTCCGAACGGGATATCCGGCGCGGAATACGCCAGCGGCTTCGCGCTCGCCTGGGGCGAGGCGGCGGCCTATATGGGCCCGAACACGGAAGACCAGATCGACGGGGTCTTCTGGGGCGCCTTCACCCTGTTCGCGGCGACCACGGCCTCGATTTTCTCGGGCGCGGTGATCGAGCGCATACAGACCGTCGGCTTCGTGCTTCTGGCAATCCTGCTGGGCGGGTTCAGCTGGACCCTGGCAGCCGCCTGGGGCTGGCATGCCGATGGCTGGCTGATCCAGCAATGGGGCGTGCATGACTTCGGCGCGGCGGGCCTTGTTCACGCGGTCGCGGCCTTCTTTGCCCTTGGCGTGTTGATCAACCTCGGCCCGCGGATCGGCAAGTTCAACGAGGACGGCACAGCCAATCACCTCGCCGGGCACAACATGCCGTTCACGGCCACCGGCCTGATGCTCATCGTCGTGGGGTTCTGGGGCTTCCTGATGGCCTGTCTCGTGGTGGGCGGCGAAAGCTGGTCCTGGGGCAGCAACTTCTCGACCATCTATGGCACGCCCACCAATCTCGGCGCGCTCAGCTTCAATATCCTGATGGGTGTTGCGGGCGGCATCATCGGGGCGTGGTCGCTGACGCGCGATCCGTTCTGGATGATGTCGGGCGCACTGGCCGGCCTGATTTCGGTGGCCTCGGGGCTCGACATCTACTTCCCGTCGATCACCTTCGTCATCGCAATGGTGGCGGGCCTGATGCTGAAACCGGCTGCGACCTTCCTCGAAAGCTTCGGCATCGACGATGCCGTGGGCGCGGTCACCGTGCATGGCACGATGGGCGTGCTCGGGATGCTGATGCTGGGCATCCTCGGCAGCGGCTACCCTGCCCTGCTCGGCGAGAATGCACCGACAGTCAGCATCGTCGGCCAACTCGTGGGCACGGTCGTCTTCGTCGCGATCGGGTTCATCTCGGGCTACGCAGGGTCGCTCATCCTCAAGATGGTCGGCATGCTTCGCGTGCCGGAAGCGGCCGAAATCGCCGGTCTCGACACGGTCAAAGTGCCGGCCCAAGCCTATCCGGAGGGCATCATGGCATCGCCCCCGGCATCCAAGTAACAGGAGGACTGAACCATGGGATTTCCCTTTGACACACCGACATGGGATGGCGTTTCCGGCGCGATCTTCATGGGCGTCGGAAGCTCGGCCCCGGCTGTTTTTTCGTTCATCGCGATCGTGATGGCGGTGCTGGCGCTGGTCTTCGGACAGAAGACGGAAGCCGGCAAGTATCGCAGCCACAAGTAAGGTTGCATCATCGCTGAAAAACGAGACGCCCCGCCGGCCATCATCCGGCGGGGCGCCTTCTTAGAGCGGAGCAGATGCGGCAGCGGTCACGCCACCCGCGCCAGCCCCGCCCCGCTCTTTCCCGAGACGAACGCCTCGTGCAGGCATTTCACAGCCTCGTCGGCCGCATCGCGCGGCACCACAAACTGGACATCGACATTGCGCGGCGTCTGCTGGGCGGCAACCACGTCGATGCCGGCCTCGTGCAGCGCCTGCAGGCCACGGCCCAGCACCCGCTCGCCCGTCAGGTCGCGGCCGATGACCGCCACCAGCGAAACGGCGCGTGCGGTGACCTCGGCCTGCGGATAGACCTCCTCGATCTCGCGGATCACGCGCTTGGCCGTCTTGAGCGAGGCCTGGATGTAGTGCGTGATGTTGTTCGCGTTCGAGGATTTCGACACGATCCAGACGTTATGGCGCTTGAGGGCCTCGAGCGCGGTGGCGTCGTAGCCTTTGACGCCCACCATGTCCTGTTCGAACAGCTCGAGCGCCACCACGCCGAGGCCGGTGACGATCTCGACACCGGGGTTATCGGCCTTCTCCTCGTCGATCAGCGTGCCCGGATCGCCGGGCTCGAACGCGTTGGTGACGCGCAGGGTGATGCCGGCGCGGCGCAGGATCTTGGCGGCGTTGGGGTGGATCGCCTCCATCCCCATGTTCGCCAGCTGATCGGCCACGTCATAGTTGGTGTGGCCCAGCTTGCGCGCGTTCTCGACGCCGACAAGGCCCGGATCGGCCGAGGACAGGTGGAATTCCTTGTGGATGATCGCCTCGTGCGCGCCCGTGTGGGCGGCGATGTTCGAGAAGGTCACCTCGGAATAGCCGCGGTCGTATTCGCGCATCAGCCCTTCGGTGCACTGGGCATAGCCCGTGACGATGGGCAGCTCGCGCGTCAGGTCGATATCGTCGAGCCCGGCCGCGATACGCTCTTCCAGCGTGTGCTCGGCCTCGTCGCGCCAGCCGCTGAGGTCGACGAACCGGGCGTCGACACCGTTGCGCTGCAGCAGCAGCGCGGTGACGAAGGCCGAATGCGCCTCGCCCAGGCCCGAGAGAAGCTCCCGGATCACCAGCATGTGGCTCGACAGGCGGAAATGCCCGAAGGAACAGAGGCGCTGCAGGTCGAAGAGGCACGAGCGCGCGCCTTCCACCCGTTCGCGGACGAATTCGTCGGCCATGTTCTGGTCGCCGGGATGGTCGAGCACCTTGCGGTGCGCCTCGCACATGGCATCGCCGACGGACGAGAGCGCATCGAGCCAGCCATGGTCATTGTCGTCATTGGCAAAGAGGCCATAGACGCCCGGACGGCCCGATTTCTTGTGCTCGAGCAGAAGGTCGGTGATGCCGCCAAAGGCCGAGACGACGAAGATGCGGTGGTAGAGATCGGATCCTTCGCGCCCCCCGATCAGCAGCGTGTCGAGCAATTCGTCCACGCGGCTCATCGAGGTGCCGCCGATCTTCTCGACGGTATGCTTGGGAAAACTCATGACATCATTCCTTTCGGCGGTCAGTCCGCCAACTCTTCGGCGGCGGCGTAGGAGCCGTCTTCGCGGTGGACCTCGTTGCCGGTCACCGGCGGGTTGAACACACAGGCCATGACCAGTTCTTCCTCGGCCCGCAGGACGTGGCGGTCGTGCTGGTCGAGCGCGTACATCACGCCCGGCGTGATCTCGTGCGTTTCCCCGGTGGCGAGGTCGGTGATCGACCCCTTGCCGGACATGCAGTACACGCTTTCGAAGTGGTTCTTGTATTCGAACGTGTGTTCGGACCCCGCGTTCAGGAACGTGATGTGAAACGAGAAGCCCATCTTGTCATCGGCCAGGAGCATCCTGACCGACGACCATTCGGCGTCACTGACGACGCGGTCCTTGTGGTTCTCGACGATATCGTTGAAATCTCTGACAATCATCTTGTTACTCCGCTGCCATCTTCGTGGATGTCGAGGCGTCGCGTGCCGCCTCGAGCAGGATGTCGAGCCCCTTGCGGAAGGTCTCTTCCGGCGTGGTGAGCGGGGCGAGCACCTTGACGACCTCGTCGTCGGCGCCCGAGGTCTCGATCACGAGGCCCTTCTCGAAGGCGCGGGCGCAGATGTCGCCGGCAAGGTCGCCGGAGCCCACGTCGACCCCCTGCATCAGGCCGCGGCCCTTGAGGCGCGCGCCGGGGATGACGTCGGCGATGGCTTGCAGGCCGTCGGTCAGGATCTTGCTCTTGCCCTGGACGTCTTTCGCGAAATCATCGGTTTTCCAGAACTTCTCGAGCGCGACGCGGCCCGTGACGAAGGCGTGGGTGTTGCCACGGAACGTGCCGTTATGCTCGGCCGGCTTCCAGATGTCGTGCTCGGGCTTGATCAGCAGCGCGGCGAACGGCAGGCCGAAGCCCGACAGCGATTTCGCCTGCGTGATCATGTCGGGGTCGATCCCGGCCTCTTCGAAGGCGAAATACGTACCCGTGCGGCCGCAGCCCGACTGGATGTCGTCGACGATCAGCATGGCGCCATACTTGCGGGCCAGCCTTTCGACGCCCTGCATCCATGCCTTGGAGGCGGCGGTGAGACCGCCCTCGCCCTGCACCGGCTCGAAGATGAACGCAGCGGGCGCGTCGATGCCGGAGGAAGAGTTGTCGAGCATCATTTCGGCTTGTGCCAGCGTGTCCACATCATCGCCAAGTGCGCCTTCGAACGGGAAGTGGGTGACGTCGCCCAGCGCGCCGCCACCGGCGCCGCCACGCTTGCCGGCGTTACCGGTCAGCGAGAGCGCGCCCATGGTCATGCCGTGGAAGCCGTTGGTGAAAGCCACGATGTTGCGGCGGCCCGTGACCTTGCGGGCGAGCTTCATCGCCGCCTCGACGGCGTTGGTGCCGGTCGGGCCGGTCATCATGATCTTGTGGTCCATGCCGCGCGGCTTGAGGATGATGTCCTCGTATGCCTTCAGGAAACGGGCCTTCTCGGTCGTGTACATGTCGAGCCCGTGGGCAATGCCGTCGCCCGAGATGTGCTCGATCAGGGCGGCCTTCATGTCGGGGTCGTTGTGCCCGTAGTTGAGCGACGAACACCCGGCGAGGAAGTCGATATAGGTTTTGCCGTCGGCATCGGTGAGTTCCGAGCCCAGGGCCTTGGTGAAGACCGTATCGAAGCTGCGGCAGTAGCTGCGCGCTTCAGATTCGCGGCGTTCAAATACAGATTTGTCGGCTGACGTGTCAGTCGGCATGGCGTGTCCTTTGGTTTGATGGATTTGAAGCGGAAGGCGGGCAGCCCCTTCAGGCTGCCTTCTTCAGTTCTTCCGCGAGGTCGATGGTGACCATGTATTCGGTGTTGTGTTTTCCACGGAAGTGCAGGGCCTCACCGAAATAGGCCTGCGAGGAAAGCCGCGCGTCCTGCTGTTTCGCGAACTTGCGGAACAGCTTCCACGAGGCGGCGTTCGAGCGCGTGATGGTGGTCTGGATGCGCTCGACATCCTTGCAAATGTCGCGCTGCAGCAGGCTTTTGAGCATCAGGGTGCCAAGGCCCGTGCCGCGCGCTTCTGACGAGACAGCAACCTGCCAGACGAAAAGCGTCGCCGGGTCGTTGGGCATGACATAGGCCGAAACCCAGCCGGCCGGCTTGCCGCCCAGCTCTGCCAGAACACAGGTGTCGCGGAAATGATCGCACTGGATCAGGTTGCAATACATCGAGTTTTCATCGAGCGGCTTGCAGGCCTTGATCAGCGCCCAAATGTCCGCGCCGTCCTCGGGCACGGGCTTGCGCAACGAGGGCGTCGCCTTGTCGATCAGTTCGAGCGTGTGTCGCATCGGTCTGCTGTCTCCTCACTTTTCCTTTGGATACTAAAGTAGTTTTCCCAAGCGCAAACTTCAAGGTGCAAAGCAAACTGACCCAGAATGTCGTTATTTTATTGGAAAGAGGCGGATTTATGCTCCTATTTACAGTTAGATTCCTTCATTCAGCAAAGCATCATGATGATTGCCGAAATAAAATTATTATGTGACTATAAAGTAAAACCGTTTGCGGAGACGGCCATGGAACGGATCGACACCTGCCTTATTGCCCTGCGCAGAATCCTTCGCGCGACCGACACCTATGCACGTGACCTGGCCCAGTCAGCCGGGCTGACCGCTGTGCAGTTCCGAGTGTTGCAGCTGATCGCCGAGCGCGGGCACTGTACCGCCACGGAAATCTCGCACCGGATGATCGTATCGCAGGCGACGGTGACGGCGCTGGTGGACAAGCTCGTGAAGAAGGGACTGGTGGTGCGCGAGAAGTCGAACACCGACCGGCGCCAGACCAATATCATCCTGACGGATGAGGGGCGTGCGACCGTCGACAATGCCCCCGACGCGCTTCAGCAGCAGTTTGTCGCCCGGTTCGAGGCACTGGAAGATTGGGAACAGTCGATGATCGTGGCCTCGCTGGAGCGGGTGGCGACGATGCTGAATGCCGCAAATCTCGATGCCTCGCCGGTGCTCGATTCCCGGGAGTTCCGCAACGGGGTCTGAGCCTCAGCGCGCTTTCGCGTTCTCGACCCGGTCGATCACTTCCCTGTACCAGATATCCGCCGCCTTGAGGAAATGCGGCCGGGTGAACGGATGCAGCGCATCGCGACGCAGGACCGTGTCGGCATAGGCGGTGGCGCCGCGCGGATCGCCCAGGGCCCGATAGGCGGCCTTGGCGCCCAGGTAAGGCGCCATGACGGTGCCCGAGCCGGAAAAGCCCATGGCATAGTGTAGCCCGCGATCCTCGCCCACATGGGGCATGTGATTGAAGCTGAAACCGGTGTTGCCCCACCAGGCGTGGCTGATCCTTGCGTCGGACAGCTCGGGCCAGACGCTGAGCATCGTTTCGCGAAGACGCCTGGCGGCCTGCTCCATCGGTATCTCGCGCATCGAGGCACGCCCGCCCCAGATGATGCGCTTGCCGTCCGGAGACAGGCGGAAATAGCTGTGCCGGGCCCGGGTCTCGACCATCATGCGCCGGCCCGGCGCCAGGTGGCCCAGCAGGTTGGACGGCAGCTCCTCGGTCGCGATCAGGTAGGAGGGCAGCGGGAAGACCCGCGCCACGTGCCAACGGAAGAGCGGCGTGGTGTAGCCGTTGGTGCAGAGGATGACCTTCTCCGCCCGCACCGTGCCCTTGGGGGTGGTCGCGGTGAAACGGTTGCCGGCGCGTTCGAGCGCGGTGACCTCGGCCCTGCCGGTCAGCGTGATGCCCCGGCGGGTGACGGCATCGCGCAGGCCCTGGTGATATTTTGCCGGATGCAGACCGCAATGTTCGGGAAAATACAGGCCGCCGAAGTATCGGCGCGTTTCGATGTTCTGGCCGAGCCTGTCACGGTCGACGATCTCTACATCGACCTCGCTTTTCTCGGAGACATGGCGAGCGAGTGTTTTCTGGTTCTCGAAATGCTGTCTTGTCCAGGCAAGCTGGATACGGCCGGTCTGTTGCAGGTCGCAATCTATCCCTTCCCGGTCGATCAGCCCCTTGGCCCAGTCGAGCGCGGGCTTGGCTTCGGCAAAGAGCGCGTCTGCCACCTGTGCGCCGAACTTGTCGGCCAATGCCTTCCAGCCCAGCCGGGGATGGGCGCCGAACATGCCACCGTTGCGGGTGGAGGCGCCGTGGCCCGGCTCGTCCTTGTCGACGACCACCACTGTGGCCCCGCAATCATGTGCCGCGATGGCCGCCGAGAGCCCGGCGTAGCCCGCGCCGATAACCAGCACGTCGCAATCCTGCGGCAGCGGATCGTCGGCCGGCTCGTTTTCCAGAACATCCCACCAGTACGGTGTGCCGGGTTCGGATTCGTCGGTCCATTGCATGACGTATTCCCTCGCTGACCCGGCCGACTATCGGGCGGGTCAACCGGCTTGTCCATGACACAAGTGCGACAAACCGGGCGGGAAATGCGGGCCGGGCGCAGTAGCTGACTGCGCCCGGCCTGTTCCTAGTTCGTGATGATCTCCGGCCCCATGAAGGTGTTGGGCAGCACCGTCGAGATCCACGGGATATAGGTGATCATGATCAGGAAGACGAAGAGCACCGCGAGGAACGGCAGCGCCGCCCGCACCACGGCCATCATCGGCATGCCCGCCACGCCCGAGGTCACGAAGAGGTTGAGACCGACAGGCGGAGTGATCATCCCGATCTCCATGTTCACCACCATGATGATACCGAGGTGAATGGGGTCGATGCCCAGCTCGATGGCGATGGGGAAGACCAGCGGCGCGACGATCACCAGAAGGCCCGAAGGTTCCATGAACTGACCGCCGATCAGCAGGATCACGTTGACCACGATCAGGAACATGACCGGGCCGAACCCCGCGCTGAGCATCGCTCCTGCGATATGCTGAGGGATTTGCTCGTCGGTCAGCACATGCTTGAGGATGAGGGCATTGGCGATGACGAAAAGCAGCGTCACGGTCAGCTTGCCCGCCTCGAAGAGGGTGTGCTTGGTGTCCGGGTGCACGAAGGCCGTCACGAGCGCGTAGGGCTTGCGGAGAAGGCTTAGGTTGCCCCCCTGCTCTTTGCCGACCGCCAGCGGCCCCATGTCCTTGTAGACGAAGCAGGCGATGAAGAAGGCATAGACGGCGGCGACGGCCGCGGCCTCTGTCGGGGTGAATATGCCCCCGTAGATGCCCCCGAGGATGATGACGATCAGGAACAGGCCCCAGGCGGCGTCGCGCCCGGAGGCAAAGATCTCGCCCCAGCCCTGCCAGTCACCCTTGGGCATGTTGCGCACGCGGGCGACGACATAGATGGCCGTCATCAGCATGAACCCGGCGAGCAGCCCGGGGATGACGCCGGCCAGGAACATCCGGCCCACGGACACCTCGACCGCCGCGGCATAGACCACCATCACGATCGACGGCGGTATGAGGATGCCCAGCGTACCGGCGTTACAGATCACCCCGGCCGCGAAGTCGCGCGTGTAGCCTACCTGCCGCATGCCGGCGATCACGATCGTGCCGATGGCCACGACGGTGGCGGGCGAGGAGCCCGACAGCGCCGCGAAGAGCATGCAGGCGAACACGCCGGCGATGGCAAGGCCGCCGTGCAGGTGGCCGACGCAGGCGATGGAGAACCGGATGATCCTCTGGGCCACGCCGCCGGTCGTCATGAACGAGGAAGCGAGGATGAAGAACGGGATGGCCAGCAGGGTGTAATGCCCTTCGAACGCGCTGAAGAGCGTTTGTGCGACCGAGGCCATCGAACTGTTGGAGAACCACAGCAGGAACAGGATCGAGCTGAGACCGAGCGATACGGCAATCGGTACGCCGACAAGCAGCAGACCGATAACCATCACGAAAAGCAGAAGGACTTCCATCAGTCATGCTCCCCCTGTTGGGAACGAACCTGTTCGAGTTCGTCTTCCACCTCGTGGCTTGCGACAATGCGGTCGACCTCGCCGCGCCAGATCTGTACGGCGACCTGCGCAAATCGGAATGTCAGGAGCGCCATGGAAAGGGGCAGTACCGCGTAGGGGATCGCCTTCGGCATCTTTTCGTAGGACTCGCCGAAATTGATCCAGTCTTCCAGGAACCGCAGGACGGCGGGCATGGGAATATCCTGAACCTCGTACCAGCCCTGGCCGCGGAAATCGGTGTTGAACCCGGTCGGGAACCAGCGGCCGGTGGTGGGCGGCAATTCGGCGTAAACCGACCAGTAATCCCACGCGCCCTTGAGGAGCAGGAGCGAGAAGGCCAGGCAGCAGGCAATCGAAAACAGCGCCATCGCCTTGCGCACCGGCGGGGATACGATGTTGACGATCGCGTCGACACCGAGGTGGCTTTGCTTCTTGACGGCATAGGAAGCCCCGAGAAGCACCAGCCAGCCAAACATGAACACGGTCAGTTCAAGTGCCCACAGGATGTTCGAATTGAAAACGTACCGTGCGATCACGTTGGAAAACGTCACCACCGTCATCAGGCCAAGGAGTGCGGCGATCACCGTTTCCTCGATCTTGTCCACGAAGCTGTGCTCGTGTTGCATCTGTCCCCTCCTCCCGCAAATGTCTTGCGAAAAGGGCGGGCCCGGTCGTTTCAGGCCCGCCCCGTGAGGTGCGCGATATCACGCACCCGCAAAGCTTACATGCTGGCGTTGATTTCCTGCGCCGCGTCGATGTTCTCCTGGCCCACGTCGTCGGTGAACTGGTCCCAGACCGGTTTCATCGTCTCGACCCACTTGGCGCGCTGGTCGGCGTCGAGCTCGCGCACGGTGCCGCCGGCGTCGATGATCGCCTGCTTGGCTTCCTCGTTCACCTTGGTGGATTCCTTGTTCCGGGTCTCGGTGACCTCGGAGACGATGGTCAGGAACTGGTCGCGCACTTCGGGCTCGAGGCTGTCGAGCCAATCCACGCTGGTCACGACGAGATAGTCGATGATGCCGTGATCGGTGTTGGTCACGCCGTCCTGCACCTCGAAGAACTTCTTGCCGTAGATGTTCGACCAGGTGTTTTCCTGCCCGTCGACGACGCCTTGTTGCAGCGCGCCGTAGACCTCGGAGAAGGCCATCTTCTGCGGGCTGGCGCCAAGCGCTTCCATCTGAGCCACGAGCACGTCGGAGGACTGCACACGGAACTTGAGGCCCTCGGCATCGGACGGCTCGAGCAGCGGCACGTTGGCCGACATCTGCTTCATGCCGTTATGCCAGTAGGCCAGCCCCTGCAGGCCGCGGCGCTGCATGCTGTCGAGAAGCGCCTGGCCAGCGTCGGAGGCCTGGAACTCCTCGACCGCGTTGATGTCCTTGAACATGAAAGGCAGGTCGAAGATGCGGAACTGCTTGGTGAACTTCTCGAATTTCGACAGCGAGGGCGCGGCCAGCTGCACGTCGCCCTGAAGCATGGCTTCAAGCACCTTGTTGTCGTCGTAGAGCGTGGAGTTCGGGAAAACCTCCATGCACATGGTGCCGTCCATCTCCTCGTTCACGCGCTGTTCGAGCAGCGACGCGGCGATCCCTTTGGGGTGCTTGTCGGTGTTGGTGACGTGGCTGAACTTGACGACGATCTCGCCATCGTCGCAGGCGGCGCTGACGGCCGTGGCCGAAACGGACAGCGCCAGCGCGGTGGTGGCAGCGGTCAAAAACTTCATGGTGTGGTCTCCTCCCAAAATTGAGACATTACGAAACACCCCCTTTGCGGGGCGGTGTTTCCAGTGTTCGCCGGGAAGGGAGATCGCTCAAGTTTTTAGTTTGGCCTGAAAGATGGGCGAAAAATATTGAATAAAAGCAAAATCTTACAAAACGACATGCAACAAACTGACGAAATGGCGCGTGGAACTTGTGCGGATTTCCGCACATGGCCCCAGCGAGGTTGTGCGGGAATCCGCACACGGAATGCGGGCCACTTGTATCCGGATTCCCGAGACCGAAACGCTCATTCGCGGCGATAATCCTCAGGCCGGATCCCGTAGCGGGCCAGCTTGTCGTAAAAGGTCTTGCGTGGCAGCTTCAGCGCCTTGGCGGCCTCGGTCGCGCGTCCGTTCTGCCGACCGAGCGCCGCGACAAGCAACGAACGTTCGACCCGGGCCATCTGTTCGGCGAGCCCCAGTTCCGCGGCGGCCGAGGCCTCTTCCGGCATGCCCAGCACGAAGCGCATCGCCGCCGACATGAGGGACCGGGCATTGCCCGGCCAATCCTGGGCCATGAGGCGGGCCATATGATCGGTCGTGACCTCCGGCACCGGAATACCCGCCTGTTCCGCAGCCTGGGCCACGTAATGCGAAAAGAGGACGGGAATATCCTCGGGCCGCTCGGCCAGAGCCGGGATGCGCACGGGTGTCACGTCGAGCCGGTAATAGAGCTCGGCATTCATGCGCCCCGCCTCGACCTCGTTGGCAAGATCGGCCGTGGTTCCGGCGATGAGGCGGGCATCTGAACCGCTTTCGAGTTTCTCGATCAGCGCATATTGGGTGGCGGCGGGAAGGATCGAGATGTCGTCGAGGAAAAGCGTGCCCCCCGACGCCGCGCTGAACGCCATGTCGAGCGACGCCAGGTCCATGCCCGACGACGAGCGTTTGGCGAAGGGCCCGCGCGCGACCGGCGACAGGAGGTGGATGACCTCGGCGACCTTGGACACGCCGGCCCCCGGAGGGCCCGTTACCAGCACCTCGACCCCCATGGGCGCCACCGCACGCACCCGCGCGCGCAGATCGTCCGCCAGGGCCGATGTACCGAACAGCATCCTCGCCGCGGGGTCGCCCGTCAGCAACTGCGCCTTGAGCCGGCGGTTTTCGAGCACCAGCCGCCGGGTCGACAGGGCGCGCTGCAGCACAGGGATCAAGTCATCGGGCGCACAAGGCTTTTCAAGGAAGTCGAACGCCCCCTGCCCCATTGCCTCGACCGCCATGGGAATGTCGCCCTCTCCGGTCAGCAGGATGACCGGCAACTCGGCATCGATGCCCATGGCGTAGTTCAACAGGTGGAACCCGTCCCGTCCCGGCATCCGGATGTCAGAGAGGATCACGCCGGGGAAACCTTCGGCGATATGATCCTTGGCCTCGATGAAGGAACCGGCGGGCTTCGCGGACAGGTCGGCCAGTTCCAGCGACTGCACCAGCGCCTCGCGCACCGCGGCGTCATCATCCACGACAAGGACGTCCACGCTCATGCCGCCGCCTCTTCCTGCCACGGTTCCAATTCGACCGTCATCACGGCCCCGCCGCCCTCGGCATTGGTGCCGCGAATATTGCCGCCGAAGCTTTGGACCAGCCCGTAGGAAATCGACAGGCCAAGGCCCATGCCGTCATCGCTGCCGACCGCCTTGGTCGAGTAGAAGGGTTCGAACATCTTGTCGGGATCGCTGATGCCCGGGCCGATGTCCCGCACCGTCACCCTGAGCGGCGGACCGGTTTCGATGGCGATTCCAATCCGCTTCTCGACCTGCGCCGACATGGCGTCGGCCGCGTTGTTGATGAGGTTCACGAAGACCTGGACCAGCCGAACCTCGCCGCCCAGCGCATGGACCGGATGTGCCGGGCGGTGCCAGTCGAGCGTCACGCCGTCCTTGTGCAGGCGCGACTCGGTCAGTTCCGTTGCCGTGTCGATGACCTGTACGAGATCGACCTTGCCCATGGGTTCGCTTTCGTTGCGGGCGAAGGCGCGCAGGTTCTTGATGATGCGGGCCGCCCGTGCCGCAAGCTGCGATATGTGGTTGAGGTTCTCGCCCGCCGCGTCGGTGCGGCCCTTGGCGAGGAAGGCGCCGCCATTGTCGGCGAATTGCTGGATCGCCATCAGCGGCTGGTTCAACTCGTGGCTGATGCCCGCGCTCATCTGTCCGAGTGCCGAAAGCTTGCCGGCCTGCACCAGCTCATCCTGCGCGCGTTTCAGGGCGGCCTCGGCCTCTTCCCGTTCCTGCACCTCGTGGCGGAGCGCGATATTGGCCTCGGACAGTTCAGCCGTGCGTTCGGCCACGCGGGTTTCAAGCTGGGCATTGGCACGGGCCAGCGTGCGGCGACGCTCGCCAAGAAGCAGAAGGACCACTCCGAAAGCAAGGCAGATCACGGTGAAAACCGAGGTTTGCAGCCAGGCGATCCGGCGGGCCGGAGCCGTGTCGACAAGGGCATGGCCGGTCATGCCGATCACCGGCTCGTTCCGCGCGAGGTGAAGGGCGGCCCGCGGAAGGTAATCGCCCCAGTCCATGCGCCAGATCTCATAGGAGCCGCGATGTACGGCGCTGAACTCCGGCGCCGGGTCGACGGGCGGTGCCAGGGCCGTGCCGTCCTCACGCGGCTGCCAGCCAAGAATCTCCTGACGGTTGGACAGGAAAATACGACCTTCCGGATCGGTAAAGAATACAGGGGGCTGCCCGCCGATCCAGTCCCACTCGACCTCGATCATGTCGACAAGGGCAATGACGCTGCCCTTGACCCCGACCGGCCCGAAGGCGGGCGCGGCGAAGGCGTAGACGCGGCGGCCATCGGGGCCGAGGCGGCCGTAGAACGTGCCAAGTGCGCCCCGCATCGCCCGGCGGAAATAACGGCTGCCGGCCGGGCGCAGGGTGACGTCGCCAGCCCGTGCCAGGACGGTGCCGGCCGTGTCGGTGTAGAAGAGCGCCAGCGCCCCGCTCTTGTCGGCCGCGTCCTGCAGGACCCAGTCGGCGCGGGCGACCCCGTCTTCGGCCGTGAGGTCGTCGAAGACCGGATGCTCGGCCATCAGCACCGCCAGTTCACGAAAGCGGCGAAGTTCTCCGGTAAACCTGTCCGAAGCGAGGGCAAGGTCGGCACGGCCCTGCTTTTCGAGCTGTGCCAGCGCCTGCACGTGGGCGTAATGCCAGATTCCCGCCGCACACGCCGCGACCGCCCCGAGAAACAGGGCGACCACGATCAGCCTGGTGCGCAGCATCTTCGTCATTGCGATGTTCTAGCAAGCCTATCACCGGCTTGACCAGTCGCCCGATGTCACGCCTTGACGGAGAGCACCGCCTGGGCCAGCGGTTGCGCGCTGAAGCGTACCGGGTCTGCAACGGGCAGGCCGGTCTCCTGCGCGGTCCGGTCGATCGCCTGGCGCGCCGCCGCCTCGTCTAGGTCGCGTGTATTAAGCGCAATGCCGACGACCTTCGCCGGGGTGAGCGCCCCGCCCGCCCGTGCCACCATCTCGTTAAGGGCAATGACGTCCTTCAGCGGCGGCACGGGGATCGCCTCGCCCGTGGTATCGAGCACGTCCATACCCGCCCGGTGGCACAGGATCAGCGCGTTGGCACAGCTGCCCCGCATCAGCGGCAGGGTGGCCGTACTGCCGGGGTGCAGGAGCGAACCCTGCCCCTCGATGATCAGTATGTCGTGCTCGGCGTTTTCCAGCACCATCCGCTCTACCGCGCCCGCGGCATGATCCACACGGAAGGCATCGAGCGGGATGCCCTTGCCGGTGATTGCGACGCCGCTCTGCCCGGTGGCGAGGAAAGCCGCGTCGTGGCCGGCATCACAGAGCGATGACCAGATTTCGAGGCCGGAGGTCTTCTTGCCAACGGCCATGTCGGTGCCCACCATCAGCGCACGGATGTTTGGCAGCTTCGCGGCACGTCCCATGGCGATGGGCGGCATGGCGTCGGTCGGCGTGCGGATGTCCCAGATCCACTGGCCGGGCTGCAAGCGGTCGCCCAGCGTGTCGTTCAGCCGGTCATGCAGGCCGTTGACCACCGACAGCCTGCCGCCGATCGCCCGTTCCAGCATCGCCATCCATTCCGGCGGCACCCGTCCGCCCGACGGCGTGGTGCCCAGCACCAACACCTCGGCGCCGAGTTCCATCGCCTCATCCAGCGTGGCGACAATGGGAATGTCCCGGTCGATCTTGCACAGATCACGCAGGTTCTTGCCCACGGCGTGGCTGTCGATCACACAAGTGACCGGGTTGCGGCCATAGCGGATGATCCCCTCGGCCATCTTGGCATTGACGAGACCCATGTTGGCCTCGGCATAGATGGCGATCTTCTGGGTCGGCTCAAGCATCGGGCAGGTCTCCTCCGTGGCCGGGCCGGTCGGCGGGAAGGGTGACGCCGTCGACAAGCGGCGCCCCCTCGGCCGGATCGGGGTCGAGGTTGAGGTGGCTGTCGAGGTCGATGTAGTCGAACAGCGCCCCGATCGAGGCGCCCGCGGCGATCGAGACAGCGCTTTCGCCCATGCAGCCGATCATCGTCTTCAGGCCGAAGGCACGAGCGGTGGCGACGATGCGCAGCGCCTCGGTGATGCCGCCGCATTTCATCAGCTTCAGGTTCACCCCGTCGACCCTGTCGGCGAAGCCCGGGATGTCGCCCGACACCCGGCAGCTTTCATCGACGAAGATCGGCAGGGGGCGGTCCTTGAAAAGCTCGGTGAGCTGATCCTCGGCCCCGCGCACCAGCGGCTGTTCGACATATTCGGCCCGACGCTCGGCCAGCCAGCCCATCATGTGGCGCGCGTCATCGAGCGACCAGCCGCCATTGGCGTCGACACGCAGAACGACCCTGGCATCGCCGACGCTCTCGACCACGGCCGCGTACATCGCCTTGTCGGCCTCGATCCCCTCGGGCGAGCCCAGCTTGATCTTGAGGGCCTTCGCGCCCTTTTCAAGCAGCAGCGGCACCCGCTCGCGCACCACCTCCGGCGGGTTGATCCCGACGGTCAGCGAGGTCGGCACACCACGCCGTGCGAGCCCGAGAAGGCGGTAAAGCGGCATGCCCGCCTGTTTCGCCTTGAGATCCCACAGGGCCATGTCCAGCCCCGCCAGCGCGCAGGGGGCGACGCCCGCTTCGCAAGCCCTGTCCCACGTGTCGTGAATAGCCTGGGCATCGAACCCGCGATCCAGCACGCCGCGCAGCATGGTTTCGGCTTCAGCCGTTGACTCGGCGCCCTCGGTGATGCCTGGGGCAACCTCGCCCCAGCCGGTATGCCCGTTCTCGGTGATCGAAAGGAACAGGTTCTCGGCCCCTGCGATCTCGCCACGACTGATCGCCAGCGGAAAGCGCTTCTTGAGGTAGACTTTGCGAAAGGAAAACTCGGCCATGTCAGTGTCCTTCGATACCATGGAGGAATGCGGTCAGGTTGGCGCCCAGAGCGTCGGAGACGTAGCCGCCTTCCTGCACGATGACCAGAGGCAGGCCAAGGCCCGCGATGGCCCTGGCAATTCGGGTGAAGCCTTGCGTCGTGACCGCGAACCCCTGGAACGGATCGTCGACATGCGCGTCGAGCCCCAGCGCCAGGACAATGACATCGGCGCCGAAATCGGTGATCCGTTCGAGCGCCCGGTCGAGCGTCTTCAGATAGGCGTCGTCATCCGTACCGCGGGGAAGCGGCAGGTTGAAATTGGCGCCCAGCCCCGCCCCCTCGCCCCGTTCATGAGCGTGACCCCAGAAGAACGGGTAGAAGCGCGCCGGGTCGGCATGGATCGACACGGTCAACACGTCGTCTCTTGCATAGAACATGCCCTGCGTGCCGTTCCCGTGATGCACGTCGATGTCGAGGATGGCCGGACGCAGCCCTCTTGACAGCAATCGTTGCGCGGCGATGCCGGAATTGTTGAAGAAGCAGAAGCCCCCGGCGAGATCCGCGAAAGCATGGTGCCCCGGCGGGCGCGACAGCGCATAGACGGCGCGCATACCGTCGGCGACCGCGTCGGCCCCGCTGACGGCGCTCTGGGCCGACCAGTAAGCCGCCTTCCAGGTGTATTCCGCAATTGGGCACGCGGTGTCTGCCTGGTGATAGCCCGCCTGCCCCACCGCCGAGTCCGGGTAGCTGTCGGTCCGGTTCATTGGATGGACGTTGGGGATCACCTCGTCGGAGGCACCCTCGATCCTCTGCCAGCGGGCGTGAATATTGCGCAGGAATGTCAGGTACTCGGCCGCATGGACGGCCGCAATGGGCCCCAGCCCGGCGTCGGCGGGGGTTTCGAAGACGCAGCCTGCCGCCTCGGCCCCCGCTTTCAGGATATCCACCCGTTTCGGCACCTCGGGGTTGGGCTTGCGCGATCCATTGGCCATGAAGTTCTTCGGATCATGGGCGCGCTGACGGTCGTCGAGAATGGCTTTCATTGAGGGTCTCCCAGCAGGTCGTTGAAGGCCTCTGCCTTGAGCAGGCAGGTCCGGTCACGCCCGGCAATATCAAAGCCGAGCCGGTCGTAAAACGCCTGCGCGGCCGTATTCTCGGCATATACGGTCAATTTCAGGAAACGGGCCTGCCAGGTGTCGCGGGCAAACCCCGCAACGGCGCGCAACAGTGACCGCCCCAGCCCCTGTCCGCGCGCACTGTCCTTGATCCAGAGATCGGACACGTAGACGCCCGCGGCGCCCAGGGTCGTGGAAAAGACCGGCGAGACCAGCGCGGCGCCGATGACGGTACCGCGATCACGGGCCAAAAGACCGTGACAGGCGGGCGTCTCACCCAGGCAGGCGCGGGCCAGCACCGCCTCGGTCGCGCAATGCGTGTCACCCATATGGGCGGACAGCGCCTCGAGCGCCCGGGCGAGGTCGGGGATATCGTCCGGACCTGCCGGCCTGACCTGCAAGCTGTCAGAAGGCGACACGGTCCGCTCCCTTCAGGCCGAGCATGGCGCGGGCCTCGTCGGGTGTGGCGACCTCGCGGCCCAGGTCCTCGACGATGCGGCGAACCTTCTCGACCTGTTCGGCATTCGAGACCGCCAACCGCCCCTTCCCGATGTAAAGGCTGTCCTCGAGCCCCACGCGAACGTGCCCGCCCATCCCCGCCGCCATCGCCGCCATGGGCATTTGGGCCCGGCCCGCGGCCAGCACGGAGAAACGATACGCGTCGCCGAAATAATCGTCGGCCAGGCGCACCATGTGGGTCAGCGTCTCGGGCGCGGCCGCCATGCCGCCAAGCACGCCGAAGACGAATTGGATGAAGATCGGCGGCTTCACCATGCCGCGCTCGACAAAATGGCGCAGCATGACGAGGTGACCCATGTCGTAGCATTCGAACTCGAACCGCGCGCCACGCTTTTCGCCCAGTTCGTGCAGGACATGGGCGATATCGCGCGGGGTGTTCTTGAAGATCAGCTCGTCGGTGGCCTCGAGAAACGGTTTCTCCCAGTCAAACCGCCATTCCCGCTCCCGCGCGGACAGAGGATAAAGCGCGAAGTTCATCGACCCCATGTTGAGCGAGCACATCTCGGGCTCGGCCGCCATCGCACCCTCGAGCCTGTCTTCCAGGGACATGATCGCGCTGCCGCCTGTGGTGATGTTGATCACCGCATCACAGCGGTCGCGGATGCCCGGCAGGAACTCCATGAAATGCGCGGCCTTCGAGGAGGGCCGGCCGTTTTCCGGGTCACGCGCATGCAGGTGCAGGATCGCCGCGCCGGCCCCGGCGGCCTCCACGGCCTGATCCTCGATGTCCTTCGCGGTGAAGGGCAGATGCGGCGACAGGCTGGGCGTGTGGATCGAGCCGGTGACGGCACAGGTGATGATGATCTTCGACATGGGAGTTAACCGGCCAGATTGGGGGCCAGCCCCCTTTCCGGGACGCTGTCCGTTCGCAGGCGAAACGCGCCCCCGGCGCGTTTCCGGGTTGCCTGCTCACCCCCCGGGATACTTTCAGCCAGAAGAAGCAAGCGCGCGTGCTCTGTTCTTCTTCTGGCCAGAAATATCCCCGCCGGAGGCATCCGACGGGGCATCGGAGCACATGCGGTCAAGTCAGCTCGCATGGTCAAAGCCCCGCCTCTTCACAGAAACGATCAAGAGCGCGGGTGAGTTTCACGATGATCTCATCCACCTGTTCCTCGGTGGTGATCATCGGTGGTGCGACGATGAAGTGATCGCCCGAATACCCGCCCCGGGTTCGGCGGGAATAGATGATGAGCCCCTCGTCATAGGCCGCCTCGACCAGCCGGTCATAGGCGTTCATCTCCTTCGGCAGTGGCGCCATGGTGGCCCGGTCGGTGACCAGTTCGAACGCCTGCAGCATCCCCATGCCGCGCACGTCGCCGATGATCGGGTACCGGTTCATCAGCGAACGCAGGCGATGGCCGAGTTGCGTGCCCACATCCAGCGCATTCGCCATCATGTCCTGCCGTTCGATCTCCTCGATCACGGCGAGACCGGCGGCACAGGCGAGCGGATTGCCGGCATAGGTGAAGCCGTGGATGAAGCCGCCCTGCCCCAGCACCGCCTCGACGATTTCCTCCTGTGCGATCACCGCCCCCAGCGGCATGTAACCGGCGCCGAACCCCTTGGAGAGCGCGGCGATGTCCGGCACGGTGCCCCAGTTGTCCGCGGCGAAGAAGGTACCGGTTCGCCCGCCGCCCGAGATCACCTCGTCATGGATCAGCAGCACGTCGTAGCGGTCACATATCTCGCGGATGCGCTTCATGTACCCTTCCGGCGGCATCAGGCAGCCGGTGGAGGCGCCGCCGATGGGCTCGACGATGAAGGCCAGCACGGTTTCCGGGCCTTCCTGCAGGATGCGCTCCTCCAGCATGTCGGCATAGTGGCGTCCGGTTTCCGGATCGCCAGGGTCGAGCCCGTCGAGATAAGCGCGCGGCGCCGGGATTTTCGGCATCTGCCGCATCATCGGGTCGAAAGGTGCCGTCATCGGCGCGTAACCGGTCAGCGCGAGCGCACCAAGCGTGCAGCCGTGATAGGCCGGGTAGCGCGAGATGACTTTCCAGCGCTGCGGCTCGCCCGCGGCCAGCTTGTATTGCCGGGCCAGCTTGATGGCACTTTCCACCGCTTCCGAGCCGCCGGAGACGAAGAACACCCGCTCCATCCCGTCGGGCGCGAGCCCGGCAACCTTGGCCGCCAGCGCTTCACCCGGCTCGGTTTCGAAATGCAGCCGATAGCCGAAGGTGGCGATCTCCATCTGCTTGCGCATCGCGGCGAGCACGTTCGGGTTGGAATGGCCGATATTGCAGACCATCGCGCCGGACGAGCCGTCGAGATAACGCTTGCCGTCCACGTCCCAGATATACACGCCCTCGGCCTTCTTGAGCCGGGGGCGGCGTTGCCGGGTCTGATAGAATAGGTGGCTCCTGCCCTGCCCGTCCATGTCGTCTCTCACGCTATCCAGAACGCCTTTTCGAGATCGTCGAACTCGCTGGCCGGACCTTCGAACTTGTTGCGGCCCAGTTCAAGCACGTACACATAGTCGGCGATCTTGAGCGCGTGACGGATTTCCTGGTCGACCAGGAGGATGGTCAGCTTGTCGACCTTCGACAGGTCGGTGAGCATCTCGTAGACTTCCTCCGCCAGCATCTTCGACAGGCCCGCCGTGGGCTCGTCGACCAGCAGCATCTTCGGTTCCGACATAAGCGTACGGCCGATCTCGACCATACGCTGCTGCCCCCCCGAGAGCTCGCCCGTCACCTGCTTGCGCTTGTCGCGCAGCGCCGGGAAGCGGTCGTAGTTCGCCTCGACCTTCTGGCGCACCTGCTTGCGGTCGCGCCGGAACGTCCAGGCCCCCAGTTCGAGATTCTCCTCGACTGTCATGTCCTTGAACACGCCGGGCTGCTGCGGGATATAGGCTAGGCCCTTCAGGATCTTCTCATGTGGCGGGATGCCGAGGACCGACTCGCCGCCGAGCAGGATGTCGCCCTGGTTGGGCGCGAGGAAGCCGAAGGCGGCCTTGAGCGCGGTCGACTTGCCGACGCCGTTGGCGCCGAGGATCGTGGTAATCTGTCCCTGCCGCGCCTTGATGTCGAGGTCGGACAGGATGTTGAGATCGCGGTAGTAGCCCACCGAGAGGTTCTTCATTTCCAGAACGGTAGCCGGTTCGGTCATGCCGGGGTCTCCTCGCCTTCCTCGGCGCCGAGATAGGCCTCGATCACCGCCGGGTCGTTCTTGACCTCCTGCGGCGGGCCGTCGGCGATGAGGTCGCCGAAGTTCAGCACCAGAAGCCGCTGGGACAGCGAGAAGATCGAGTCCATCTGGTGGCTGATGATGATGATCGCCTTGCCCTCGTCGTTGACGCGCTGGATGTAGGCGTAGATCACCTCCATCAGGCGCGGGTGAACGCCGGCAAAGGGCTCGTCGAGGATGATGACGTCGGGGTTGAGCATCAGGAGGCGCCCCAGTTCCAGCAGCTTCTGCTGCCCGCCCGACAGGGCCTGCGCGTACTCGTTGCGCAGGTGGTCGATGGTCAGGAATTCCAGCACCCCCATCGCCTTGTCGCGCAGTTCGGCCTGCCCATGCGTGTTGCCCATGGCGAGCGCCGGCACGTAGAGGTTCTCCAGCACCGTCATCCGCCTGAAGGACCGCGTCACCTGAAAGGTGCGGCCAAGCCCGGCGCGGGCCACCTCGAAGGGCTGCAACTGGTCGATACGTTCCTCGCCCAGGTAGACGGTGCCGCTGGTGGGCTTGATCGCCCCGTCGAGGATGTTGGTCATCGTCGTCTTGCCCGCGCCGTTGGGGCCGATCAGGCCGATCAGCTCAGGCCCGTTGATCTCGAAATTCACGCCTTTCAGGACATGGTTGCCGCCAAAGCGTTTCTGCAGGTTGGTGACCTTGAGATGTATCACTCCGGTGCCTCCGTTCTGTGCGGTCCGCCGCCCGGGCCGGTGACGGTCGAGGCACGCTTGGCCACGGTTTCCTCGGCCACGCCCTCGCGGCGGAAATAGCCGATGATCGGGGCGATGAGTCCGTTGCGGAAGAACCGCAACGTGATCATCAGAAGTACTCCGAAGAACACCAGCCGCCAGATCGTCATGTCGATCTCGACCCCGCCAATGACGAAGCTGTTGCGCAAGAGTTCCAACACCACCTGCAGGATGATCGCGCCGATGGCGGCGGCGACGAAATTCTCGATGCCGCCGATCACCGCCATGGCGACGACAAGGCTCATCTGCAGCAGGAACAGCATGTTGGGCGTGATGATCTGCACGTAATGCCCCTGCACCGCGCCCGCTGCGGCGGCCATGGCACAGGTGATGGTGAAGACCAGCACCTTGTAGCGGGTGGTATTCACGCCCAGCGCCGCGGCGGCGTCCTGATCCTCGCGCAGGGCGCGCACGAAGAGGCCGAATTTCGACCGGGCGAGCCATCCGAGAATGGCAAGGCAGGCCAGCAGTAGCGCCAGCATGGTATAATAGGGCGGCAGCTTGTCGGTCGGCTCGAAATAGGTGCCGAAAAGGTTGATGCCGTTGGGGTAGAGCGGCGGCAGTTCCAGCCCCGCCTGGCCCCGCGTGATGTCGATCTCGGCCGAAATCGTGGCCTTGAGGATTTCCGAGAAGCCCAGCGTGAAGAGCGCCAGGTAAGCCGCCCGCAACCGCAGCACCAGCATCCCGACGAGGAACCCCGCGAGCGCCCCCATCAGCGTGCCGAGGATGATGCCAAGCGGAACCGGCATCGGCTGTACATCGACCGTGCCGCCCCAGGCATCGAGCGCTTGGCGCAAACAATCCTGCGTCAGCGTGGTCGAAGTCACCCCGATCGGGTTCACCACGACCAGCCATTGTCCGAAGAAGGGCATTTCGGCACATAGCTGCGTCGGTTCGGGCGAAAGATAGATGTAGTGGCAGAAGAGCCCCGTCGTATAAGCCCCGATCGCCATGAAGCCCATGTGCCCGAACGAGAACTGCCCTGCATATCCCGAAAGCATCGACCAGCTTGCCGCGAGGATCGCGTAGAAGAAGCCGGTGATCAGGATATGCATGATGTAGTCGTAATCCGACGCGCCATAGGTCAGCGGAAAGATCAGCAGCAGGATCAGAAAGACGCCGCCGGCGAGGTTGGGTATCTGTTTTCTCATGGCCTCTACCCCCTAGCCCTTTCCGTGCATGCCGCCGGCGAAGCGGCGGCCGAACATGCCCGTGGGCCGCAGCAGCAGCGTGAGCGTGAGAACGATCATCCCGTAGGCGGGAATATAGCTGGCGGCCTTCTGCGCATCTGGCACGCATCCGGTGCCCGCCGCCTCGACCAGCCCCACCATGATGCCGCCGATGAAGGCGCCGGGTAGAGAGCCGAGGCCCCCCAGCACGACGATCACGAAGGAGCGCATCGCCGGGATGGCGCCCACCTGCGGCAGCCACGAGAACGCCTGCACCAGCAGCGCGCCCGCCAGGGCGGCGATCATCCCGCCAAGCGCGAAGGCCAGCATGTTCATGGTGTTGGGGTTGATGCCGGTGATGGCCGCGGCTTCACGGTCCTGGCTGACGGCGCGCAGGGCCTTGCCCGTCCATGTCCGGTGCATGAGGAACAGCAGCGCCAGCAGCACGAGGATACAGGTGATCGCCGCCGTGAAGCGCGGGCTGGAGATGGTGACCTGCTCGAACAGCGTCATGCTGCCACGGCTGGTCTTGATCCAGATCGGGTCGGCCTCGGCCGGGAAGCGCCAGCGCGGGAATTCGAGAAAGCGCTGTGCCTTCACCGGGTTGGCGCCGACGAGGGCCTGAACGAAGTATTGCAGGGTGAAGGCCAGGCCGAAGGTGACGAGGATGCCGTATTCGATCGGCCGGTCGATCTTGCCGTGATACATCGGCGTCAGCATCAGCCGCTCGAAGACCGCGCCCAGCAGGAAGGCCACGAGGCAGGCGCCGAGCACCCCCATCAGCGGGTTGATCCCGGGAAACCAGACCTCGGTGATGAAATAAACGAGCATCCCGCCGATCATGTAGAACTCGCCATGGGCGAAGCTGACCACGCCGAGGATCGAGAAGATCAGCGACAGGCCCAGCGCCATGAACCCGTAGATGATGCCGATGATCAGCCCGTTGACGAACTGGCTGGCGACGAAGCCGCCCGAGACGACGCAGATGTTGTCCGGATCGGCGAAGCTGAAGGTCACCGCGATGATCAGCACGGTCAACAGCGCGAGCGACGTGGTCAGGTAGACGGAGGTGCGCGGTGTCGCGGCCCAGACCGCCGCAAGCCCCACGGGCCCGAGCGACGCACCTGCCATCGTGCCGATGAAGGCCGCGTTGGAGGTGTCGAGATCGCGGGCGAGATAGCGGCGCTTGATCAGAATGCTTCCGGCGACGCCCCAGAAGATCATCCAGGCCAGAACGCCCCAGAACAGCAACGGAAATTCCACGATGTCCCCCGTGTCACGCCGGGTTTGCCCCGGCTGTTTTAGGATTGTCGAGTGTCCGGGCGCCGGCATGGGCGCCCGGACATATCAGCAGATCACTCGTTCACGAAGACCGGCTCGGCGGTCTTGTAGGCATCCGGGTAGACGATCGCCGCGCTGGTCGAGTCCTGCCCTTCCTCCTGGTACTGGATCATGGTCAGGGCCGGATCGGGCCACTGGTGCCACCACTCGTCGCCCTTGCCGTCTTCCGACGGATCCTTCTGGGTGCCATAGGGGAAGTAGATCTTGCCCAGCGTTCCGTCATGCTCGATCGATTCCAGTGCCGTCACGATGGCGTCGGCCTCGGTCGAGCCTGCCTCCTCGATGGCCTGGGCGATGATGGCGATCGAGTCGTAGGCTTCCATCGCGTAGCTCTCGACGTCCGACTTGCCCATCCGCTCCTTGTAGGTGGCGGCGAAGGCCTTGCCCTTTTCGGTGAACTGCGACTCGGGCACGCCGATGCGCTGGACGAAGGCGTTCTGCCCGTCCGGCACGTTCTGCCAGTATGCGCCGGATTCCAGCGCGTCCTGTCCGGTCACGAAGGGAAGGTCGAGCGGCCCGATGCCGGCATCGGCCGCCTGCTGGGTGAAGTTGTAAGCAGCCTCGCCCGTCACCAGCGTGATGATCATGTCCGGGTTCTCGGCCTTGATGCGCTGGACGATGCCGGCATAGTCCTGCGTGCCGATATCGACCGAGAAGGTCGTGCTTTCCACGCCGCCGCTTTCCAGCCCCTTGGCCGTTTCCTGCGAGGCCGGGATGCCGTAATCGGTGTTCTCGGTCAGGATCGCCACCTTCTCGACGCCCGGCACCGTCAGCGCGAACTGCCAGATCGTTGCCGACGCCCACGAGCTCAGCGGGGCGATGCGGAAGATGTACTTCTGCTTGTCGCCGGTGATCGTGTCGTTCCACGTCTCGGCAAAGACCACCGGCACCCCGAGGCGCTGCGCCACGTCCTTCGAGGCCACGCCGACCGAACTGTGATAGCCGCCGCCCACGGCCACGACGCCATCCTGCGTGATGAATTTCTCCATCAGTGCGGCGCCCTTCTCGGGCAGGCCCTCGGAATCGCCGATCACCACTTCGATGTCACAGCCCAGCACACCACCATCCGCGTTGATGTCTTCCTCGGCAATCAGCATCGCCTCGCGCATCGCTTCACCGCCGACCACCGTGCCGGGGGCGGAAAGCGGGGCGATCCCGCCGATCTTGATGGGGCAGTCGGCCGCCATGGCGGCACCGGCCGTCACAAGGGCGCCGACCGCGGTGGCGGTCAGCAGTCTGAAAGTCGTCATGGATTGTCTCCCGTTGGTTCCCGGCTCTTTTTCCCGAGCCTCGTGAGCCAAACTATTGCAGCCCCCGACAAAATGCCTCAAATTGATAATACCTATTCAGAGCATAGACGGGTTTTATGGGGCCGGCAGCATCGGGCCCGAGCGGAGAAGGATGGGGCGCTGAACCACGCGGACAAGTTCGTCACCAATCTCGACTGGAACCTGCTGCGCACGTTCGTGGTGATTGTCGAGGAAGGCGGGATCACGGCTGCCGCCACGCGCCTGCTCCGGCGCCAGCCGACGGTCAGCGTGGCGCTCGGCCGGCTCGAGACGCAGATCGGCAGCCGGCTTATAGAACGGGGTGGCGGCGCGTTCCGGCTAACGGCTGCGGGGCGGGAACTGTATCGCGAATGCACCGAAATCTACGGATCGGTCTCGCGCCTGGCCGACCTGACCCGATCGGCCTCGAAAGACCTCAGCGGCCATGTCGACATCCTGCTGGCAAGCCACGTGGTCACCCCGATCCTTGACCAGACGCTGATCGATTTTCACCGCACCCATCCCGCCGTGAGTTTCGAAGTGCGCGTCGAGACCAGCCGAAACGTTCTTCGAGGTGTGCTGGAAAAAACGGCGCCCTTCGGAATCTGCCTCCTTAACCGGCGCCTGGCAAAGCTCGAGTACCAGCGAATCTATCGCGAGCACTTTGGTTTTTTCTGCGGCCCGCCCCACCCGCTTTACGGGCGGCGTGACCTGGACATCAGCGATCTGCGTGGCTGTGCCGGGGTTTCGTTCGAAACCGACAGCATGGATGACGCGTTGCGGCCGGTGGCCGTCTTTCGCCGCGACAACGACCTCGACCACAACATCGTCGGCCGGTCCACACACCTGGAAGAGGTGCGGCGGCTTATATATTGCGGGCTTGGCATCGGCCCCCTGCCCATCCATGTCGTCCGGCAGGATCTCGAAACCGGTACGCTTTGGCGCCTGCCGCCCTACAAGGAGCCGCCGGCCGTCGACATTTTCGTGGTCACCAACCCTGCCAGCCGGCTGAGCCGGACCGAGGCGGCCTTCCTGTCGGCGCTCAAGGAGCAGATCGGCACCAAGACACTGGCGGACCGTACCTATGACGACCTGCGCCCGCCGGGCTTGATGTCGCGGCCCGTCGGACCGGTGACGACAGGGTGACCGGTTCACGTCCTCCCTGGTCGCAGGCGCCGGTTGTTCGCGTTCCGGAAATGATCGTGCCGGCTCCACATAAAGGCGGAAATGTGGCAAATCTGTGTCGCGAATGACTGACGAAACCGACATAGAGGGGCGCGGCGCCGCGGTATCGGGATCGGCCGGCCGGGCCCTGCTCTGCCTCGGGCTGGTGCTCGACCATGGCCCGGTCTCGCCTCAGCGGCTGACCTCGCTCAGCGGTCTCAGCCGGACTGCGGTGCATCGGGCCATCCACGCGTTGATCGCCCAGGGCTATGTCCGCTACCAGCTCGGCAAGATGCACGTCATCGTCACCGCCGAGCTGCGGGACAGTTTCCGCGGGGCCTTCTTCAGCCCGCCGGGGATCGATACGGTTTCCACGGCGGTGGACGCGGCGCTGAAACATCGCAGAATTCAATGCGATATCGCGGTGTTGAGCCAGGCTGGCGAGGCCCGCATCGTTGAAACCACCACCCCCGACGAGGATACCGAGGTGGACTTCTTCGAAAGCGACCTTGCGTCGGTCCTGCTATCGCATTTCGACCCGGTGGCCGTCACCCGCATGACCGCCCGCGCCCTGCGGGCAGCCGGGGGTGGCGTGACTGTCGAGCCCGAGTTCCTCGACCGGTATCGCCAGGCCCAGTACCAGGGCTATATCTGGAACGCCCAGCAGGGCGCGCTCTGTTTGCGTGTGCCGGGTGATTCGGATCAGGCCATCGCGATCCGCCTCATTTCACGCGGATCCGGGCGCCATCGACAGAGAGATTGTGTCGAAACTGCGGAGGCAATTGGGCGGCTTCTGCCCGGAATGTTTCCAAATTTCGCCACAATTCGCGAGTGATTTCAATATACGGAATGATCCGTTTGTCTTTCCCTTGCCCGGCGGCTACCACTTTCCTTGATGCAAGTACCGGCGCGTTTTCGAACGCTCCGCCACCCAGTAAAGAGGAACACGACTATGGCCCCGACCAACAATCCCGGCATTGTCGACGGTGAAGACACCGGCGAGAACATGGGTCTCGGTTACGATGACTCGAACGCCCCGACCGATCAGGGCGGCGACCAGATCACCAATGGCGACGACACGATCTACGGCAATGGCGGCGACGATACCATTGACGGGGCCGGCGGCAACGACGTCATCCGCGGCGACGGGCCGGACGGGTCGTCCGGCGGCGCCCGCGAGATCTTCCAGTGGTCGGAAGCGCCTGGCTTCGGCGATCTTGCAAGTGCAGGCGAGTTCACCCAGGACACCGGCGACGCATCGATCACCTTCTCGATCGAGAACGCCGATGCCGGCTCCCAGAGCCAGTACCAGACCGAGGACCAGCTGACCGCGGGTCTCGACGACGAGGTCGCCGAAGATGCCTCGTTCGAGTCGGTGACGAACGTGAACGGCAACAGCACCACCTATCGCTGGACGTCCGAGGAAGGCACGATCGAGAATGTCGAATTCCGCGTGAACGACCTCGACGGCGACGGTCTTGTCGAAGTTCGCGCCTATGACGCGGAAGGCAACGAGATCCCGGTCTATATCGAGGACGCAGGCTCGGGCATCACCACGTCGAGCACCAATGGTCTGGACGGCAACAATTTCGCCGACAGCAACGATGGCAACTACACCGACGACAACGACCCCGAACACTCGTTCAAGGTCAGCATTCCGGGCCCGGTCGCCTATTTCGAAGTGATCCACAGCCAGGACGGCGGCGGCAACAGCGGCATCAACATCACCGACATCGCGTTCGACGTGTCGGGCAGCGGAGTGCCTGGCAATGACAAGATCTTCGGCGGTGACGGCGACGATGACATCGACGGCGGCGACGGTTCCGACTCGGTCTTTGGCGGCGACGGCGACGACACGCTAACCGGTGGCGCGGGTGACGACACGGTCACCGGCGGAAACGGCAATGACGTGGTCGAGGATCTGGATGGCGACAACACCATCGACACGTCCTCCGAACTCGGCCAGGCCGCCCTGCCCGACCGCGGCTACCCGGGCCTGTTCCCGGCCGATGACGATCCGAACGATGACCGTGACTCGGTCACCACGGGCGATGGCAACGACAACATCGTTACGGGCGACGACGCCGACACCATCGTTTCGGGCGGTGGCAACGACACGATCAACTCGGGCATCGACGATGACGAGGTCTATGCCGGCGACGGCGATGACCTGATCACGCTGGGCGAAGGTTCGGACTATGTCGAGGCCGGCGAGGGCAACGACACCATCTACGGCGGCCTCGGCCCGAGCTTCCCGGATCAGCTCAACATCACCGACGACGACACCGGCGGCGCCAGCCCGGACCTCGTGACCGACAACGGCATGGACACGATCTATGCCGGCGCGGGCGACGACGTGGTCTATGGCGAGGATGACAACGACGAGATCTACGGCGAGGACGGCAACGACTACCTCGACGGCGGCATCGACGAAGACACCATCGACGGCGGCGACGGCAACGACACGCTGGTCGGCGGCCAGGACGACGACTCGCTCATCGGCGGTCTCGGCGATGACGAGATGTCGGGCGGCGACGGCAATGACATCTTCGTCGAGAATGGCGGCGACGGTGCCGACACGATCACCGACTTCGGCGTCGGCGACTCCGGTCCGATCACCGATGGCGACCAGTCGAACAACGACTTCGTCGACCTGAGCGGGTTCTACAACGAAACCACTCTGGCGGATGTCAACGCGGCCGGCGGCAGCTTCACCTCGGCGATCGACATGCTGCGGGCGGATGCCGAGGATGGCCGGATCGACGGCAATATCGGCGGCACCGACTATAGCGCCCAGATCGGCGATGTCGATCTGACGCTGCAGGACGGATCGGGCGGGGCTGTCACCGGGTCGAGCCTGACCTACGACAACACCAACGTGCCCTGCTTCGTTTCGGGCACGCTGATCGCCACACGTCGCGGTTCGGTTCCGATCGAAGACCTGAAAGCCGGCGACGAAGTGATCACCATGGACCACGGGTTCCAGAAAATCCGCTGGATCGGCTCGACCACGGTTCCGGCCGAGGGAAGCCTTGCCCCGGTGGTGATCCGCAAGGGCGCAATGGGCAACGAGCGTGATCTGCGCGTCTCGCCACAGCACCGGATGCTGGTGCGTGGCTGGCACGTGGAACTGATGTTCGGCAAGCCCGAGGCACTCGTGCCCGCCAAGGCGCTGATCAACGACGAGACGGTCTTCCCGCTGGAAGGGGGCACGGTGGACTACTACCACATGATGTTCGACCGTCACGAGCTGGTCTATGCCGAGGGCATCCCGTCGGAAAGCTTCCACCCCGGCCACGTGGGTATGGGCGCCTTTGCCGAGGACGCACGCGAGGAAATCCTGCAGCTCTTCCCGGAACTGCGCGAGGACGTCACGGCCTATTCCGAGCCGGTGCGCCCGACCCTGAAGGTGCGCGAAGCCCGGGTGCTGGCGGAGAACCCCGAACTGATCAAAGAGTAAGCGCGCAAGCGCAATGGTTCGAGTGAAAGAAGGGGCGCCTCTCGGGGCGCCCCTTTCCTGTTGACCTCGCCCGAAAGAGCGGGGGATGCCCGGCGGCCCGACTGCCTGTGACAGCCGGGCCCGCGATCCTGCGCCCTATTCGCTTTGAAGATTGCCCGGGTTGAACACGTTGCCGAAGCCGGAGCTGTCATCCTCTTCGGCTGGCGCGGCCCCCTCGTCCTCTTCCCCGCCTTGCAGGTTGCCCGGATTGAAGACGTTGCCAAAGCCCGAGTCGCTGCCGCTTTCCGGAGCCGCCTCTTCCTGGGAATCCGTGCCCGGCGACAACTCGTCGGGGTCGAACACGCCGTCGAAATTGCGCTGGCGTTCCTCTTCCCGCTGGCGCCGCTCCTCTTCGCGCTGTTCGCGCAGCTCCTGGATGCGTTGCTCGGCCTCGAGGCGCTTTTCTTCGGTCACGCGGGCGATACAGGCGTCGGGGCTGTAGGCGGTGGCCGTGCCCACCACGGTGATCGCGCCAATGCAGAAGATGACAAGGACAATGGCCGCCGGGTTGCCCGACAGGAACCGGGGCAGCCTCACGCCGCCGCCCGTCACCTCGCCCACCGATCGGTTCTGACGCGCCGCAAAGGCCAGTTGCCGCCGCCGGATGATCGACTCGTTCAGCAACGCGAAGAACACGGTCAGCACGACGATGATGAAGGCCAGCGCCGAGATCGACGGGTTGATGCCGTAGCGCACCTTCTGCGCCAGTTCGATCGTCAGGGTCGGATACTGGCCGAAGGTGAAGGTCGTCGTATTGTAGTTCTCGAAACTTGCGAGAAACGCCAGCACCGCGGCCGAGGCTATGGCCGGGCGCATGAAGGGCAAGAGCACCTTGCGGAACGCCTGTGCATGCGTCGCGCCGAGATCGAGCGCCGCCTCGGTCTGGCCGGTATCGTAACGCTGCAGGCGGGCCACCAGAACCAGCATGCAATAACTGGCGATGAAGGTGGACTGGCCGATCACGGTCAGGAAGATGCCGTTCGACAGGAAGCTGTCGGGGCCGAGGCCGAGGAAACGGTTGATCCGGTCCCAGAAGACCAGCGTGGAGATGCCGATAACCACGCCGGGGATCAGGATCGGCGCGATGACGATCGTGTAATACGTGGCGCGCAGCTTCGGCCAGACCTGGGTCAGCATCAGCGCGCCAGCCAGCCCCATCGCCACCGACAGGATCACCGTACCCGCGCCGATGATGAACGAGTTCTTGATGCCGTTGAGGATGCGTTCATCCCTGAAAAGCTCGCCGAACCAGTCGAAGGTCAGGCATTCCCACGGCGTCGCCCGCGGAAAGATCGAGGAGTTGAACGCCGTGACCGACATGATCACCAGCGGCCCCAGCAGGTAGGCAAAGAAGATCGCCAGGTAGATCCAGACGCTCACACGAAGGGCGGACAGGTTCATTTGCCGATATCCCCCATGTTCACCTTGAACAGGCGCATGATCGCCAGAACAAGCAGGATACAGGTCACCAGCAGGACGATGGCGTAGGCCGCGCCCTGCGGCCAGTCATTGTTGTCGTTGAACTGCTGATAAATCAGTTGCGTGAACCACAGGCTCGACGGTCCGCCAAGGATCTGCGGCGCGGCCAGCGCGCCGGCACTCAGCATGAAGACCATGGTACAGCCCGAGCTGATGCCGGGCTTGGCGTAGGGAATGACGACCCGCCGGTGAATCTTGGTCCAGCTTGCCCCCATGTCGCGGGCCGCCTCGATCTGGTTGCGGTCAAGGCTTTCGATCACGTTGTAGATCGGGAAGATCATCAGCAGGATGTAGGCATAGCCCAGCCCCGCATAGAGCGCGATATCGTTGCGGATGAAGTCGAAGGGCGCGTCGAATATGCCCAGCCCCATCAGCACCGAGTTGATCACGCCGCTCTCGCCGAAGATGATCCGCAGGGCGAAGGCGCGCAGGATCTCGTTGATCCAGTAGGGGATGATCAGCATCAGCGCGAAGATGCGGATATGGTTGCCCTTCGACTGCCCGAGGTAATAGGCGATCGGGTAGCACAGGATCAGGTTGAAGATCGTCACGAAGATCGCGGCGATGATCGTGCGGTAGAATACCTTCAGGTCGACCGCGTTGTAGCTCTGGCTGCCGCCTTCCGGGCCGAAGATCAGGTACTGGTAGTTTTCCAGCGTATAGGTGTCGCTCGGCCCGCCATATGCTGGCGGCGGCAGGTTGTGCCGGAACGAGAAGTCGAGCATGGAAAGCTGCGGCAGGATGATCAGGCCGATCGTCCAGAACAGCACCAGCCCCAGCATGACGAGGCCGACGCCCAGGCCGTTGCGGTTGAAGAACTCCTTCAGGAAACGGGGCATTCCAACGTCCCCCTATTCCGTCGCCAGCTCGCCGTGGGGCACGATGACCGCGTTCCTCACGTCGTATTCCAGTGTCATCGGCGCGCCAACATGGCTCTGGAAGGACTGGCCGACATTGGGCAGCGAGACCTTCAGTTCCTTGCCGCCCTCGCCTTCCATGAAAATGTTGTAGGCGTTGCCCTCGAACTCTTCGTTGGTGACCTTGGCAGTGACGAAATGGTTGCCCTTGGCGCCCGTCTGGGCAATGGCGAAGGCCTCGGGGCGAATGAACATCATCGCCTTGTCACCCGCCTTCATCTTGCCGCGGTTTGCCGTCGATATGGTCGCCAGAAGGTCGCCCGACCGGTTGGTGGACATCACCGCCTCGTCGCCCTTCACCTCCTTGATGGTGCCGCGGAACACGTTGTTCTCGCCCACGAAGGAGGCGGCAAAGGCGGTGGCCGGATCGTTGTAGATGGCCCGGCCCGTGCCGATCTGGTCGATTACGCCGGCCCTCATCACCGCGATCTTGTCGGACATGGTCAGCGCCTCGCCCTGGTCGTGGGTGATGTAGATGAAGGTGATGCCGACACGTTGCTGGATTTCACGCAGTTCGGTGCGCATGTGCTGGCGCAGCTTGAGGTCGAGCGCCGAAAGCGGCTCGTCGAGAAGCAGCACGTCCGGCTCGGCACAGAGCGCGCGGGCGATGGCCACCCGCTGACGCTGGCCGCCGGACAGTTCCGAAGGCAGCTTGTCGCCCTGTCCCTTCAGCGCGATCATGTCGAGCAACTCGTCCGCCCGCTTGCGTCGCTCGGCCGTGCTGGCCCCCTTGATTTCAAGCGAGAAGGTGATGTTCTCCCACACCTTCATCAGCGGGAACAGCGCGAGGTTCTGGAAGATCAGCGCGGTCGGCCGCTTGTTGGGGCCGATCCCCTTCATGTCCTTGCCGCCGATCAGAACCCGGCCATCCGACGGCTCGAGGAACCCCGACACAGCCCGCAGGATCGTCGTTTTTCCACAGCCCGACGGCCCGAGGAACGAAAAGAAATTGCCACCGTCAATGGCCACGTTCGCGTCGCGCACCGCGACGAAATCGCCGAACCTGATCCACAGGTTCTCAAGATCGACACCGACCCCTGCACTCATCCGCTGTCCCCCTTTGCCGTGCGCGTTTCGCCCCATCCCCGGACGCCGCGCACTTGTCTGTCATGCTAATTACCCCGGCCCCGTGACGGGGCCGGGGTTCGGCAAGGCGCGGGTCAGGCGCTCTTGAACTTGTTGACGAACTCGGTGCGCACCTCGGCGTACCAGGGCGCCTCGGCCGGCCACGGGTTGAGGTTGGCCAGGCTTTCGCCCGGATAGGCCTCGGCAAAGTTCTTCTTGTAGGTGTCGCCCGAATACTGGTCTGCGCCCAGCACCGGCGAGTTGTAGCCGTGGCTGTCGATGGCGACGCCCGCAGGTTCCTGCTGGTAGGCGAAGTCGATGAAGGCGTAGATCTGCTCCATGTTCTGGGCACCGACCGGCACCGACATGCCGTCGACCCAGGCCATCGCGCCCTCGACCGGGGCCTGGTAGTGCACCGGCTCGCCCGCGGATTTCAGCGCCAGCGGCGGGCCGTCCCAGGTCTGGCCGACCACGACGCCTTCGTTCAGCAGGCCGTTCTTCTGGGTGTCGGCATCGTTCCAGATCAGCTTGATGCGGTTCTTGCGCTCGATGGTCCAGTCGGCGATCTGGGTCCAGACCTTCCGCATGGTTTCCTCGTCGTTATAGGCCGACCACACCGAACCCGGCTCCATCTGGCCCGAGGCTTCCATGTAGAGGCCCGCGCCCAGCATCATCGAATGCGCCCGGCCCATGGTCTTGCCCGCGTTCTCTTCCGACCAGACGTCGCCGTAGCTCGGCGCATCGCCGCTCGGCAGCCACAGGTCGGTGCGATAGGCGATGCCCTCGGTGCCCCAGATATGCGGCAGCCAGTGTACGCCTTCGCCGCCGAAGTTCCAGGCGTCGGTGCCGATCTTGGCCATCGCCGGGTTCACCGCGTCGATGTTGACCTTGTTCATGTCGAAGGGCTGCAACAGTTCCAGCGGCTCCCACTGAAGCGAACGGTTGTTGGTGGGGCTGACGATGTCGAAGCCCTGGCCCTTGGTGGCCTTCATCTTGTTGATGATTTCCTCGTTCGAGCCGATGCCGGTGTAATTCACCTTGATGCCCGTTTCGCCCTCGAAATCGGAGATGAACTTCTCGGGCAGGTAGTCGGACCACATCAGGATGTTGATCTCGCCCGACGAGGCCAGCGCGCTCTTCGAATAAAGCGGTGCGGCCAGCGCCGCGGCGCCCAGCGTAGTGGCTCCGCGCAAGACCGACCGGCGCGTGAGGTTGGATTTGGTTGTCATGTGTCTTCTCCCTTCAGGACTTTGACCCGATGAACCTCGGTTCTTATTGTAACGCTTTTATGGTGCGGAGTGTCGCCGCCATTCCCCGTAACGCGAAGTGACAGTTCACAGAATACATAAGTCCAGATGAGCCGATTCTGCGCAAGGTTTTCCAGCCTTCGGTACAAAATATGGGCAGAAAAGGGTGAACTGGACTGATTGCGGAAGGCGTGGGAAAAGGCGGTCGGCACCCTCTGCCGAATGGTCCGGTTGCCGGGGGGCGGGCCGTCGATACAGGCGATGGCCGGGAATGCGGCCGGCCTTGAATACGGCCACCCTTCTGCCGACGTCGCTCCTGCTTGCCGGACGGCCCGGTATATGTAAATTTGGCGATCGGAACAAACCTATAGGCCGAATTTATAATGCGCCATACCCAGATAAAGGCCTTCCACCACGTGGCACTGCTCGGCGGGTTTTCCCGCGCCGCCGAGGCGCTCTGCCTGACCCAGCCCGCCGTCTCGGAACAGGTGCGCAAGCTCGAGCAGGATCATGATACGCTGCTGTTTCACCGCGACCGGCGGCAGGTGCGCTTGACCGAGGCCGGCGAGGCCCTGTTCCGCCTGACGCGGCCGTATTTCGAGGCCGAGGAGCAGATATCCGAGCACCTGTCGCAATCCGGTGCCGCCGTGGCGGGCGAGCTGCGCGTCATCGCCGATGCAGCGCATCACGTGACCGGCCTGCTGCGCGAGGTCCGCGCAAAATATCCGCAGATCACGATCTCGCTGCGCGGCGGCAACACCGAAGCCATCCTCGAAGACCTGCGCGCCTACAAGGCCGAAATCGGGGTGGTGGGAGATATCGCCCCCGGTCCGGACTTCGAATCGATATCGTTGGGCGGGGCCGAGATCGTTGCCTTCGCGCGGTCCGACATGCTGCCGCCCGGCATCACGTCCCGGCCCCTGAGTGACTTGCTGCAACTGCCGCTGGTGATGCGTGAATCCGGCTCCAAGACCCGCCTCAAGGTCGAAGAGGAGGCCGCGCGGCAGGGCCTGCGCCTGACCCCCGCCATCGTCGCCGAGGGGCGCGAAGCGGTTCGTGAACTGGTGGCGACGGGCGCCGGGCTGGGGTTCGTCTCGCAGGCCGAACTCGGCGCCGATGACCGGGTGACGGTGGTGTCGATCGAAGGGGCCAGCCTGCACATGGACGAGACGCTCGTCTGCCTGTCCCAGCGCCGGGATCTGCGCCTGATCCGCACGGTCATGGATCTCGCGAAACGCCGATAGCCTGCGGTGCCTTTACAGGCGAGGCCGGGGCAGAAATACACGCATAACGATAATTTGCGGCAGATTTCGGTAAACCGCATCACGCAATGACCTTCGCCCTGCCCTATTCCTGCTCCCATTTCGGGTCAGATTGGGCATCGGCCATGACGAGTGCTTTTTGTTTGGAGGGTTCCCGCGCGCGGGCTTCGATCATGAGGGAAAACTCATCAGCGTAAACCGGAACGCCGCTCTGTCGGCCGCGCGGGATGCGCGAAGCAGGTGACTTTATGGTGATGCAGCCCATGGCTGCGCGTGGTTCGGGGCGGCAGCCGTGCAGGCAATGCACGGTCTCCGCCCCGAATGTATTCTCGCCCGTTCATCCTGCCCGTGACGCGCGCCCGAGCGCCTTTCAATCACCGCCCGAGACTTGCGCGCCCCCGCCCGACGTGAGACAGTCGGACATACACCGACATGCAGAATGGTCCCGGAGCACGAAGATGACCCCAACCCGCCGGAAGCGTCGCGTTCAGATCGTATGCGCCGCGCTTTTGCATATTCCGATCGTGGCCATCGCGGCCTATGCGCTGGCAAACGGGTTCGAGGCGCATGTCGGGATCCTGACGGTTGGCCTGTGTGCGACGGTCGCCGCCACGCTGCTGATCGTGCCCTATATCGGGCGCATCATGGACGGCCGGACGGTGCCCGCCGCGGGCTGAGCCGTCAGAGGAACAGGTAGAGTATCCAGAGCAGCAGGGCCGCCTTTGCCACGGCCAGGGTGACGACCAGCCCCCGGTTTTCCGTCGCGCTCAGGGCGTTCCACAGCCGCACCGAGAGGGGGCGGGCTTCCTCTCCGAACAGGGCGTGTTCGATATTGCCCAGAACGCGCGGCGGCGGGGCCACCCCGGCCATGTCCTCGGCCTCGTAGAAGCTGGTGAAGCGCTCTGTCCAGAAGCGGTAGGCGTCCCGCAGTTCGGCATCACCTTCCAAATCCCGGCGCACCCGTTCGCATTCGGCCTTCTCGAGTAGGCCGAGGGCAAGTTCGCCTGCCAATGCGATCTTTTCGGTATTCAAGGGCGAGCCCCTTCTGAAACGCCACCGGGCCTGCAACACAGGCAGGCCCTAGGGTGAACCATTCCGCCGGTTTACGCAATGTACCGCATGTTCCGATGCCGCCGACGTGAACGGCTATGCCTTCATCCGCATTTCGAATGGCCGCAATTGACGCAGGTCATGCAGCCTTCGACCATCCGCATGTCGTACTGCCCGCAGGCCGGGCAGGCGGGGCCGCGTTTGCCCGGCAGGTTGACGACCTCGGCCGTGGGGTCGGCCTTGAGGCCCAGCCCCTCGCCCTCGAGAAAACCGATCTGGATCATGTGGCGTTCCAGCACGCCGCCGATGGCGGCGAGGATCGAGGGGATGTACTTGCCGTTCATCCAGGCCCCGCCGCGCGGGTCGAAGACGGCTTTCAGTTCCTCGACCACGAAGGACACGTCGCCGCCGCGCCGGAACACCGCCGAGATCATCCGGGTGAGCGCCACGGTCCAGGCGAAATGCTCCATGTTCTTGGAGTTGATGAACACCTCGAACGGGCGGCGGTGGCCGTTCAGGACCACGTCGTTCACGGTGACATAGATCGCGTGGTTGCTGTCGGGCCATTTCAACTTGTAGGTCGCGCCGTCGAGCTCCGCCGGGCGGTCGAGCGGCTCGGACATGTAGACCACGTCGCCATGGGGCTGAAGCGGTTCGGCATCAGAAGATGCCAAGACTTCAGGCGCTTGATCACCGAGGATTGTCGCCGCAGTGACATCCAAAGCCTGTGCAATCTTGGCAACGTTGTCGACCGAGGGCGATTTCTCGTTCTTCACGAGCTGCTGCACGTAGTTTGGTCCGAGGCCCGCCTTCACGGACAGCGCCCGCAGGCTCAGTCCGTTCTTCTTGGCCAATTCGACAATCCTGTTCCCGACGTCACCCGTCGTTGAACTTTTCTCGCTGACGCTCAGGACCGAGCCGGTCACGTCGTTCGGGCGGTAGGTGGTGCAGCCCTTGCAGCCGGTCTCGTAGGCCTGCATGTAGACGTTCTTGAACGCTTCGAAGCCGATATCCTCGGGCACGTTGATGGTCTTGGAAATCGAGGAATCCACCCATTTCTGGGCCGCGGCCTGCATGCGCACGTGATCCTCGGGGGCGAGCATCTGGGCGTTGACGAAATGGTCGGGCAGGTCGGCATCGCCGAACTTCTCGCGCCACATCTGCACGGCGTAATCCTCGACCTCCTCCTCGGTGCGGGAGCCGTCCTTCTGCAGCACCTTGCGGGTGTAGGAATAGGCGAAGACCGGCTCGATCCCCGACGAGACGTTGCCGGCGTAAAGGCTGATCGTGCCGGTGGGGGCGACGGAGGTCAGCAGCGCGTTGCGGATGCCGTGCTCGGCCACGGCGGCGCGCACGTCCTCGTCCATCGCCTGCATTGTGCCGCTGGCGAGGAAGGCGTCGGCGTCGAAGAGGGGGAAGGCGCCCTTCTCTTTCGCAAGTTCCACCGAGGCGAGATAGGCGGCGCGGGCGATGCGGTGCATCCAGCGTTCGGTCTGTTCCGCGGCCTCCTCGGAGCCGTAGCGCAGGCCTTTCATCAGCAGCGCGTCGGCGAGGCCGGTGACGCCCAGGCCGATGCGGCGCTTGGCCTGGGCTTCCTGCCGCTGCTGTTCCAGCGGGAAGTTCGAGACGTCGACCACGTCATCCATCATGCGGATGGCGGTGGCGACGAGGGTGTCGAGTTCTGCCTCATCGACATGTGCCGTGTTTTCAAAGGGTTCGCGTACAAGCCGGGCCAGGTTGATCGAGCCCAGCAGGCAGGCACCGTAGGGCGGCAGGGGCTGTTCGCCACAGGGGTTGGTGGCCGAGATCGTCTCGCAATAGGCGAGGTTGTTGGCCTGGTTGATGCGGTCGATGAAGATCACGCCCGGTTCGGCGAAGTCATAGGTGGCCTGCATGATCCGGTTCCACAGGTCGCGGGCCTGGATGGTGTGATAGACCTTGCCGCCGAACGTCAGCTCCCACGGGCCGTCGGCCTTGACCGCTTCCATGAAGGCATCGGTTACCAGCACCGAGAGGTTGAACATGCGCAGGCGCGAGGCGTCGGCCTTGGCGGAGACGAAATCCTCGATATCGGGGTGGTCGCAGCGCATGGTGGCCATCATCGCGCCGCGGCGGGAGCCGGCGGACATGATGGTGCGGCACATGGCGTCCCAGACATCCATGAAGGACAAAGGCCCGCTGGCATCGGCGGCGACGCCCTTCACCTCGGCGCCGCGGGGGCGGATGGTGGAGAAGTCGTAGCCGATCCCGCCGCCCTGCTGCATGGTGAGCGCGGCCTCGCGCAGGGCGTTGAAGATGCCGTCGAGGTTGTCGGGGATGGTGCCCATGACGAAGCAGTTGAAGAGCGTCACCTGCCGCGCGGTGCCGGCGCCGGCGGTGATGCGGCCGGCGGGGAGGAAGCGGAAATCCTCGAGCGCGTGGAAGAACGGGTCTTCCCACGCCTCCGGCTCGGCCTCGTTCTGGGCCAGGGCGCGGGCGACGCGGCGCCAGGTATCCTCGACCGTGCGGTCGCGCACGGTGCCGTCGCCGTCCTTGAGGCGGTATTTCATGTCCCAGATGGACTCGGCGATGGGGGCGGCGAAACGGGTCATGCGCGGCGCTTCCTGATTTGTGGAGACATCCACAATACCTTGAAGCCCACCGGATTTCCACTACCGTATATGGCCCAAAGGACGATTCTTTTCCATGGCCGCATTACACCTCATAAAACTCAGCGTCGGCTCGAAAAACGTCGAGAGCATGGCGGACTGGCAGGCCCTGCGCCGGGCCCAGACCGAGGACGGTCTGCCTAGGCATGTCACGCGGATGTGGCCGCGGCGGGCGGATGAGGTGCTCGACGGCGGGTCGCTTTACTGGGTGATCCAGGGGCTGGTGCAGTGCCGGCAGAGGATTGTCCGGTTCGACGAGGTGATCGGGCAGGACGGGATCCGGCGCTGTGCCATCGTGCTGGACCCCGAGATCGTGCGGACCACCAGCGCCCGGAAACGGCCGTTCCAGGGCTGGCGGTACCTGCAGCCAAGCGATGCGCCGCCCGATCTGCCGGCCTCGCGGCAGGAGGACGATGCCCTGCCCGCCGACCTGTCGGCGGCCCTGGCCGATATCGGGGTTTTGTGACGAAAAACGGGGATTCCTGGAAATGGCGGGCGAATCGGGGTTAACGCCCTGATTCCGCAGAAAAACCCCATGTCGGTATAACGTCGGTATTTCGTCGGTGCGAAAATCGGTGCCGGGCCCGGGTTAAGCCGGCGCGCGGCGGTGTTGCGCGAGGCAGGCGCCCCCGGAAGGCAGGCCCCGCCCCAGACCGCCCCCGAATCCGTCCGAGGGCAGTGCCCGGGACAGGCCGGGATTGACGCAGGGTCATCGGCGTAAATCAGCCTAAGACTTTGAAATAACGGCCGGTTTCTGCTGTTTTGCCGCCCCGCGCCTCACGGCCGGATCACGAATGCTTAAATATCCCGGTCCCCCCCTTGTCACGTGGCGAGAGGCGTATATGTGCGCCCGACACCCAAAAGATCGGGCCAAGGTCCGGCGGGGTGTCCGGTGCCGCGCAGCGGACCGGAAGAGCAGAAAAGACAATGGTCGTCAGGACAAAGGAGACCAGACATGAAGAGAACGCTTACCGTGCTTGCGGCAACCTCCGCCCTTATCGCCGGCCCGGCGCTGGCCGGCAGCATGACCCCGGCACCGCAGGAAGAGCCGGTGATGGCGCCCGTGGCAGCACCGCCCGCCCCCGCCGGCCCGGACTGGACCGGTTTCTACGCCGGTGGTCAGCTTGGCTATGGCAACGTCGAGACCAACGTCCCCGGCGTTGACGGCGACGACGTGATCGGCGGTCTGACCTTCGGTTACGACTACGATCTCGGCAACTGGGTCGTGGGTGCCGGCATGGACTACGATTTCGCCGACATCACGCTCGCGCCCGGCAACAGCCTCGAGCGGGTCTACCGCGTCAAGGCGCGCGGCGGCTACAAGGTGGGCGACGGTCTCATCTACGGTACCGGCGGCTATGCCAATGCCGACGTGAGCGGCATCGGTGACGACGACGGCTATTTCGTGGGCGCAGGCTATGAGCACATGATCAGCCAGAACGTGTCGCTCGGCGGCGAAGTGCTGTACCACGAGTTCGACAACTTCCAGTCGACCGGCACGGATGTCGAAGCGACGACGGTTCAACTCAGAGGCACGTTCCGCTTCTGATTTGGCGACGGTCCGGGCTGCCCCAAGCCCGGGCCGTTCATTTTTCAACTCCCTAAATTCATTTTTCGGCAACTTTCTGCCCAAAACCTCTTGCCAAAGCCCCAAATCCGGCTTCAAAGTCTCATCACAGCAACACTCACGAAACGATAATCGTTTCCCGGCCTTATGCCGTTGAGTACGCGCGGCTTTCGCATAGATACTGTTTCTCAGCACCCGACAATTCGGGCAAATTGTGAATATTCAAAAAAGGTTCGTGGACCCACCCACCCCCGAACCGACAACGTGAGGACAAACAAAATGAAGCATGCGCTCTCCCTGCTCGTGGCCTCCACTCTGACCGTTGCAGGCCCCGCGCTGGCCGGCAGCCTGGCAGATCCGGTGGTCGATGCACCGGTCATGGTCCCGGCCCCGGCAAAACCGGCCATCCCCAACTGGACCGGCTTCTACCTCGGTAGCGAAATCGGCTACCTCAGCATGGACACCAACTTTCCCGGTGTCGACGGCGACGACCCGATCGCCGGTTTCACCGCCGGTTACGACTATGACTTCGGCAGCTTCGTGCTGGGTACGGCCGTCGACTATGACTGGACCAGCCTGAACCTGACCCCGGCCGTGCAGGCCGAGAACATCCTGCGCGTCAAGGTGCGTGGCGGTGTCAAGATGGGCCGTGGCCTGGCTTATGCCACCGGTGGTTACACCAACCTCGACACCAACATCGTTGGCGATGTCGACGGCTACTTCATCGGCGGCGGTTACGACTACATGGTCGGCGATCACCTGACCATCGGCGGCGAGCTGCTGTACCACGACTACGACAACTTCACCGGCACGCCGGTTGGCGCGGAAGCCACCACGCTGGCGGTTCGGACCGTGTTCAAGTTCTGATCATCGGCTGACCGAGATTGGAAAGGCCCGGATGAGCGATCATCCGGGCCTTTTGCTTTTCTGACGGCGTGGTGCTTGAGGGCGGGCCCTGCCCGCCCTGCCCGCTTCAATCGACGCCCAGCCTGGCGATCAGCTGTTTCAGGGTCTGGCGGTCCTCCGGGCCCATGTCGACGCCGCGGGCGCGAAAGAGCGTGGCCTGGCTGCGCAGGATCAGCCCGTCGTCCAGCGTCTTGAGATGATTGGCGCGCAGGGTATCACCCGAGGAGGTGATGTCGGCGATGGCCTCTGCGGTTTCGTTCTTGACGGTGCCCTCGGTCGCGCCCTGGCTGTCGACGAGCTGGTAGTCGGCGACGCCGTTCTCGCGCAGGAAGTCGCGCACGAGGCGGTGGTACTTGGTGGCGATGCGCAGGCGGAAGCCGTGTTTCGCCCGGAAGGCGGCGGCGACGGCGTCGAGATCGTCGAGCGTGCCCACATCGACCCAGACCCGCGGTACGGCGAGGACGAGGTCGGCATGGCCGAAGCCCAGCTCGGCCAGCTCCTCGACACGGTGATCCCACCGGCCCAGCTTTTCACGGACGAGGTCGGTGCCGGTGACGCCGAGGTGGATGCGGCCGGCGGCGAGTTCACGGGGGATTTCGCCCGCCGAGAGCAGGACGAGTTCGACATTGTCGATGCCGCCGACGAAGCCCGCGTATTCCCGGTCGGAGCCGGCACGGCCCAGTTCGACACCACGGGCGCCGAACCATTCGAAGGTCTTTTCCATCAGCCGGCCCTTGGACGGCACGCCAAGCTTCACGCTCATACCGCACCCCCCAGCGAGATGACGAGGCCGGGGCGGATGACGCCGCCGACCGCGGGGATTTCCGCGCCGCCGCCCAGTTGGCGGGTCAGCGCGTCGTAGCGCCCGCCGGTGGCGACGGGGGGCAGGTCGGGCCGGCGTTCGGCGTAGAAGCCGAAGACGAAGCCGTCGTAATATTCCATCTGGGTGCGGCCGTAGCTGGCCTCGAAATCGAGCGCGGTGACGTCGATGCCCGCGTCGCCCAGCGCGTCGAGGCGGCGGGCCAGCCGGTCGATCGCCGGCGCGATTGCGGGCATGTCGACGGCGATGTCGCGAAGCTGTTCGAGCGCGTTGTCGGAGGTTTCGCGCACGGCGAGGATGGCGTCGAGCAGCGCCACTTCGTTTTCCGACAGGGGCGCGGCGGCGGCATCCTCGCGCAGGGTGTCGATACGGCTTCGTATCTCGGCGGCGCTGCGCAGGCCGATCATCGGGGCGGCATGGGCCATCGGGTCGGTGGCGGCCAAAAGGGCGGCGCGGCTTTCGGGCACGCGGGCGCGGCCGACGTAGCGGTCGATGAGCGCGCGGAAGCGTTTCGGGCGCCAGATGTGACGGCGGAGCGCGGCCTTGCGGCGCTCGGGCGTGCGGAGGCCCTCGACGGCGGCCATGAGGATGCCGATATCGCCGGTGGCGGCGCGGAGGTTCAGGGGGGCCAGCACCTTGTGGAAGAGGGCGAAGACGCGGGCGTCGGCGGCCTCGGGGTTGGTGCGGTCGAAGACCTCGAACCCGGCCTGGATGTATTCGTTGGCGCGGTCGGGGTCGTGTTCCTGACGGCGGAAGACCTCGCCCGCGTAGGTGTAGCAGGCAGGATCGGCGCCGTGGGCCATGTGCATCTGCACCACCGGCACGGTGAAGTCGGGGCGCAGCATCTGTTCGCCCCTGAGCGCGTCGGAGGTGACGTAGGCGCGGGCGCGGATATCCTCGCCATAGAGGTCGAGGAGGAGGTCGGCGGGCTGGAGGATGGCGGTTTCCACCGGGTCCGCCCCCGCCGCCTCGAACAGGCCGCGCAGGCGCATCGCCTCGGCCCGGATCGCGGCGCGGTTGGTCATCCGCCCTGCCCGTCCAGGATCTCGCGGACCTTGGCGACCATCTGGTCGCGCGGCACCTCGAACTGGCTGGGGCGTTCCTTCCATTCCTCGAGCGTGGCGTTCTCGGCGATTTTCGCGCCGAGTATCAGGTCCTTGATCTGGACGATGCCCTTCTCCTTCTCGTCGCCGCCCTCGATGATGGCGACGGGGGAGTTGCGCTTGTCGGCGTATTTGAGCTGGTTGCCGAAGTTCCTGGGGTTGCCGAGATAGACCTCGGCGCGGATGCCGGCCTGGCGGAGTTCGCCGACCATGGCCTGATAGTCGGCCATGCGGTCGCGGTCCATCACGGTGACGACGACGGGGCCGGTGGCGGCGGGGCCGATGCGGCCCTTTTCGCGGAGGGCGGCGAGGAGGCGGTCGACGCCGATGGAGATGCCGGTGGCGGGGACGGCCTGGCCGGTGAAGCGCTTGACGAGGTCGTCGTAGCGCCCGCCGCCGGCGACGGAGCCGAACTGGCGCTTGCGGCCTTTCTCGTCGAGGATGTCGAATGTCAGCTCGGCCTCGAAGACGGGGCCGGTGTAGTAACCGAGGCCGCGCACGACGGAGGGGTCGATGATGATGCGGTCGGGGCCGTAGCCTTGCGCGGCGAGGAGGTCGGCGATCTGTTCAAGCTCGGCGACGCCTTGTAGTCCTTCTGAACTGCTCTCAACAATTCTTCTTAGTTCAGCAAGCGTGCCGGTAAGAACGGCTTTGCTTAGTTCTTCATTCTTAAATGGGGCATAGTTCGTAGGAGACACTTCGCTACCAATTTCTCCTTGAACTCGTTGTACGCCGTAACCGCCTACGTTGGCGAGACGCTTGCCTGACGTTAGAAATTTAACCACCGGTTCAACTTGCGCCTGGCTCAAACCTACCCCGTCGATATAGGCCCCCGACGCGTCGAGCCGCCCCTTGCCGAGCAGCTCGCGCACGCCCGTTTCGCCGACCTTGTCGAACTTGTCGATGGTGCGCATGACGGCGGCGCTGCGCTCTGCGTCGTCGGCGAGCCCCATGCTTTCCAGCACGCCGTTCAGAACCTTCCGGTTGTTCACCCGGATCAGGTAATCTCTGCGCGGAATGCCCACCTCTTCCAGCGTGTCGGCGAGCATGGCGCAGATCTCGGCGTCGGCGGCCATGCTGGCGGTGCCGACGGTGTCGGCGTCGCATTGGTAGAACTGGCGGAAGCGCCCCGGGCCGGGCTTTTCGTTGCGCCAGACCGGGCCCATCGCGAAGCGGCGGTAGGGGGTGGGCAGGTCGTTGCGGTGTTGGGCGTAGACGCGGGCGAGCGGCGCGGTGAGGTCGTAGCGCAGGGCGAGCCAGTCGCCGCGGCCATCTTCGTCGGCCTCCTGCCAGGCGAAGACCCCCTCGTTGGGGCGGTCGACATCGGGGAGGAACTTGCCCAGCGCCTCGACCGTCTCGACGGCGCTCGATTCCAGCGCGTCGAAGCCGTAGCGATGGTAGACCGCGGCGATCTTCTGCAGCATCTCTGCGCGTTCGCTCACTTCCGCGCCGAAATAGTCGCGGAACCCCTTGGGGGTTTCGGCCTTGGGGCGGGGCTGTTTCTTGGTCTTGGCCATCTTGCGGGTCCTTGCCGGTGCCATTCGCCGCGCGGTCTAGCCGAAGGGGCGTGAAGGGGCAAGCGGCAGGCGCGCGCTTGACCGGTCCGTCCGGCCCGCCTAGATGCCTTTCATGGAAAAGCTCGAAGAATACATCGCCCACCTTGCCCGCGTCGTCGACGATCTGTCCGATGTGGTGGCCCGGCAGGAAACCGAGATCGACCAGCTCAAGCGGCGGGTGGCCCTGCTGTTGCAGCGCGAGGCGGAGCGGGAGAGCCTGAGTTCCGGGGCCGAGGTGATCGGCGACGAGCGGCCGCCGCATTACTGAGGCGGCGCGCCGTCAGAGGCCGGACTTGCGGTCCTGCGCCACGAGGTCGCCGCCATGCAGCAGCAGGTTCATCCACTGGGCATTGCCGCCGAAGCGTTCGTAGACGCTGAGGAAAACCGTGTCCTTCGCCATCTGGCCGATCCGGCTGCCACAGGGTTTGCGGCGGGGCTTGTTGCAGACCCGGCGCTTGAGTTTCTCGTAGGCCTTGTCGGTGTCTGAATAGGGCTGCACCTCCGCCGGGAGGCCGTAGCGGAGCTGTTCGTGCATCTCGACCGAGCCGAAGACGGCCATCGCGGCGGTGAACTGCCGGGCGCAGCCATCGTCGAAGCCGGTGATGTAGAAGGTGTGCGGATCGGTGTGGCCCGGGGCGCTGTCGTAAAGCTGGTAGCGGGGGCGGCGTTCGGGATACTGGGCCGTGCGGGTGCCGAGCTGGCGCGTGTCGACGCCGCAGATGGTGGCGACGCGGCCGTATGGCAGGCGTGTGCCGAAGGCGATCTCGCTTTTCGAGGCGTCGGCGGCGGGCAGCGAGGCCTCGGTCACGGTGGCGCCGTCGCCGTCCAGCGAGGGCTCGCGCGCATCGGCGTCGGGTGTGGGGGCGGTGGCGTTGCCGCCGAACAGGCCCGAGAGGAACCCGCCGCGGGCGTTCTGCGTGCCGGAGGGGGCGGCCATCGACATGGTGGGTGCGCCCGCTTCCACGCTTTCCTCGGCGAGGCGCGGCACCTCGGCCATCTCGGCGCCGCAGGCGGCCGTGAGGGTGAGAACCAGACATGCCGCGGCGATACGCATCCGGGTGAGCCCCTTTCCATCCGTTGGCTGGCCGAGACCTTATCCCACGCCATACGCCGCCGTCCAGCCCGGGGGCATTGCCGCGACAATTCAGGCACTTGCCCGCGTGTCTTCAGATTTCCTCGACCATGGCGACGCCCGGCAGGGAGCGGAGCGCGCCCTTGATCTGGGGCGAGACCGGGTAGTCGCGCCCGGCGGAGATTTCCACCTCGCCCGGCAGGGCCTGGTCGAGGAGGCAGAAATAGATCGGCCCGCGCCCGCCCTTGGCGTCGGCGGATTTTTCCAGAACGGTGGCTACGGAGGGCACCGCGCCCGCATCCTCGACGAAGATGCGCAGGCCCGAGGCGCCGGCATCGGCGACGACCGTATCGGCGGGCTGGATGACGCGGGCGAGCAGCTTGAGCTGGTCCTCCTCCATCGTCGCCTCGACCGTGAGGACGACCATCGAGCCGGTCTCGAGGTGGTCGCGGGAGGCCTCCAGCGTGTCGGAGAAGACCGTGACCTCGTAGCTGCCGGTGGTGTCGGAGAGCTGGACGAATGCGAAGCGGTTGCCCCGGGCCGAGCGGCGTTCCTGACGCCCGGCGACGACGCCGGCCATCTTGACCACGGCGGCGCCGCGGCGGGCGTGTTCGGTGACTTCCTCCAGCGTCTTGACGTCCTTGCGCTTGAGGGGCGCGGCATAGTCGTCGAGCGGGTGGCCGGAGAGGTAGAAGCCCACGGCCTGGAATTCCTCGGTCAGGCGTTCGGCGGGCAGCCAATCTTCGACCGGGGAGAGGCGCGGTTCCGGCAGGTCGTCGCCCGCCTCGCCAAACAGCGAGACCTGGTTGGAGTTCTTCTGTTCGTGGATCGCGGCGGAGTAGTTCATCAGCCGTTCGACATTGTCGAAGACGCGGCGGCGGTTGCGGTCGAGCTCGTCGAAGGCGCCGGCGCGGGCGAGCATCTCCAGCGGCCGCTTGCCGATGCGCTTGAGGTCGGCGCGGCGGGCGAAGTCGAAGAGGGTGACGAAGGGTTTCTCTCCCCTGCCCTCGACGATCAGGCGCATGGCGTCGACGCCCACGTTCTTGAGCGCGCCCAGCGCGTAGTGCAGCGCGCCGTCCCTGACCATGAAGGTGGCGTTGGAACGGTTCACGCAGGGCGGCACGTAGGGCAGCGCGAGGGCGTGCTTCACCTCCTCGAAATAGGTGGCGAGCTTGTCGGTGAGGTGGATGTCGCAGTTCATGACGCCGGCCATGAACTCGACCGGGTGGTTGGCCTTGAGCCAGGCGGTCTGGTAGCTGACCACGGCGTAGGCGGCGGCGTGGGACTTGTTGAAGCCGTAGTTCGCGAACTTGTCGAGCAGGTTCCAGACCTCGAGCGCCTTGGCGTCGTCGACGCCGTTTTCCTTGGCCCCGGCGATGAACTTGGGGCGCTCGGCATCCATCGCTTCCTGGATCTTCTTGCCCATTGCGCGGCGGAGCAGGTCGGCGCCGCCGAGGGAGTAGCCGGCCATCTCCTGCGCGATCTGCATCACCTGTTCCTGGTAGACGATGATGCCCTGCGTCTCGTCGAGGATGTGGTCGACCGAGGGGTGCAGGTTGTCGCGCTTGGAGAGGCCGTTCTTGACCTCGCAGTATTTCGGGATGTTCTCCATGGGCCCGGGGCGGTAGAGGGCGACGAGGGCGACGATATCCTCGATGCAGGTGGGCTTCATCCGCTTGAGCGCGTCCATCATGCCCGAGCTTTCCACCTGGAACACGGCGACGGTCTTGGCGCGGGCGTAGAGCTCGTAGGTCTTGGGGTCGTCGAGGGGGATCTGGCCGATATCGTTCTCGGCGCCGTCGAAGGGTTCGTAGATGGTGCTGCCGTCGGCGGCGATGTGCAGGTCGCGGCCCGAGGCGTGGATCTGCTCGATGGCGTTCTGGACGACGGTGAGGGTCTTGAGGCCGAGGAAGTCGAATTTCACGAGGCCCGCCTGTTCGACCCATTTCATGTTGAACTGGGTCGCGGGCATGTCGGAGCGGGGGTCCTGGTAGAGGGGGACCAGCTCGTCCAGCGGGCGGTCGCCGATCACGACGCCGGCGGCGTGGGTGGAGGCGTTGCGCAAGAGGCCCTCGACCTGCATGCCGTATTTCAGGAGGCGGTCGACCACTTCCTCGGAGCGGGCCTCCTCGCGGAGGCGGTCTTCCTGTTGCAGGGCCTTCTCGATGGAGACGGGTTTCACGCCCTCGACGGGGATCATCTTGGAGAGGCGGTCGACCTGGCCGTAGGGCATTTGCAGGACGCGGCCGATGTCGCGGACGGCGGCCTTGGAGAGCAGCGCGCCGAAGGTGATGATCTGGCCCACCTTGTCGCGGCCGTACTTGCGCTGGACGTATTGGATCACCTCCTCGCGGCGGTCCATGCAGAAGTCGATGTCGAAGTCGGGCATGGAGACCCGCTCGGGGTTGAGGAAGCGTTCGAAGAGCAGCGAGTAGCGCAGCGGGTCGAGGTCGGTGATGGTGAGGGCGTAGGCCACGAGGGAGCCGGCGCCCGAGCCGCGGCCGGGGCCGACGGGGATGTCCTGTTCCTTGGCCCACTTGATGAAGTCCGCCACGATCAGGAAGTAGCCGGGGAAGCCCATGCCCTCGATGATGCCGAGCTCGAATTCGAGGCGCTTTTGGTACTCCTCGACCGGGGCGGCGTGGGGGATGACGGCGAGGCGGGCCTCGAGCCCTTCCTTGGCCTGACGGCGCAGCTCGTCGACCTCGTCATCGGCGAAACGGGGCAGGATCGGGTCGCGCCGGTAGGCGCCGAAGGCGCAGCGCTTGGCGATCTCGACGGTGTTCTCGATGGCTTCGGGCAGGTCGGCGAAGAGCGTCGCCATTTCCTGCGGGGATTTGAAATAGTGCTGGGCGGTCAGGCGGCGGCGGGGTTGCGACTGGTCGACATAGGCACCCTCGGCGACGCAAATCATGGCGTCGTGGGCCTCGTACATCTTTTCCTGCGGGAAATAGACGTCGTTGGTGGCGACGAGCGGGATTTCCATGGCGTAGGCCATCTCGACGAAGCCCTGCTCGGTCAGGCGTTCGTTCTCGGGCGCGCCGGTCTCGCCGGGGTGGCGTTGCAGTTCGACATAGAGGCGGTCGGCGAAGGCTTTGTGCAGGTCGCGCATGAGCATCTCCGCCGCCGGGCGCTGGCCCGCCTGCAGGAGCCGGCCGACCGGGCCGTCGGGGCCGCCGGAGAGGCAGATGACGGCCTCGGAATGGCGCTGCAACTCCTCCATCGTCACGTGCGGCAGCTGGCCGTCGCCGCGCAGGTAGAGGCAGGAGTTGAGCTTCATCAGGTTCTCGTAGCCGCGCTCGGACTGTGCCAGCAGGACCACGGGCGCCGGGGGCCTGGGCCGCTCGCCCGGCGCGGGGGTGACGTATTGCAGGTCGACCTGGCAGCCCATGATGGGCTGGATGCCCGCGCCCTGTGCCGTGACGGAGAATTCCAGCGCCGCGAACATGTTGTTGGTGTCGGTCACCGCCACCGCCGGCATGTCGGCCGCCTCGCACAGCCCCGGCAGCTTCTTCAGCCGCACGGCGCCTTCGAGGAGGGAGTATTCGGTATGGACGCGGAGGTGGATGAATCGGGGGGCGCTGCTCATGGGGCGAGCTTACGGCAGGCGACGGGGCGGTGGAAATAGCCGATTGCCGCATGACCCGGCGGCAGTTTCGGAATACCGGACGCCCTTCGGAAACCGGCGGTGACGCCCCGAGAATGGGCGAAACCATTGCCATATCCGGTCAGAAAGACTTCCTACGATTCCAAGGCAATCGGGGTTCGGCACGCTCAACCCGTTGATTTCCCTTGCGTCATTGACGCCGGGGAGCGCCCAGTTCCCCGCCGGATTGGCCGTTTCCGGGGCCCACTGAATCCTTGCCAAGCCGCGAATTGCGCGCATAGCCTTGATGCAAGGAAAGCCCGCGCCCCTCTACGCCGCATCGGGGGAGCGCACCAGAAAAGGGCGGAGGTAACGCGGCAGGCAGACGTGCTTATGGACATTTCCTTTCGGTTGAACGGGGAGGCCATCGATCTTGCCGGGGTGTCGCCCACCGAGACCCTGCTCGACTGGCTTCGCGAACGTCGGCGGCTGACCGGCACCAAGGAGGGCTGCAACGAGGGCGATTGCGGGGCCTGCACGGTGATGGTGAGCGATGCGCAGGGGGCGAAGGCGCTGAACGCCTGCATCCTGTTCCTGCCGCAGCTGCATGGCAAGGCGGTGCGCACGGTGGAGGGGATCAGCGGGCCGGATGGCACGCTGCACCCGGTGCAGCGGGCAATGATCGAGCATCACGGCTCGCAATGCGGGTTCTGCACGCCGGGGTTCATCGTTTCCATGGCGGTGGCGCATCTGAACGGCGAGACGGATTTCGACACGGCGCTGGCGGGCAACCTGTGCCGGTGTACCGGCTATGCGCCGATCATCCGGGCGGCGGAGGCGGCGGCGACCGAGCCGGTGCCGAAGTGGCTGCGCGAGAATATGGCGGCGGTGGCCCCTGCCCCGGCCTTGCCGGAAAGCTCGGACGAGTTGGCGGCGCTGCTGGAGCAGGCGCCGGAGACGGTGCTGGTGGCCGGCGCCACGGATGTGGGGCTTTGGGTGACCAAGCAGTTGCGGGAGCTGGCGCCGGTGGCGTTCCTGCACCGCTGCCGGGATTTGCAGCAGGTGGAGGAAAGCGAGGCCGGCCTGCGTGTGGGCGCGGGCGTGACGCTCGACCGGCTGATGCGGGAGATGCGCGGGCGGCATCCGTCCTTTGCCGAATTGATCCGGCGGTATGGCTCGGCCCAGGTGCGCGGGGCGGCAACGATTGGCGGGAATATCGCCAACGGCTCGCCCATCGGTGACGGGCCGCCGGCGCTGATCGCGCTGGGGGCGGTGTTGCACTTGCGGAAGGGGGATGTGCGGCGGGAGTTGCCGCTTGAGGATTTCTTCCTCGAGTATGGCAAGCAGGACCGGGCGCAGGGGGAGTTCGTCGAGGCGATCACCATCCCGGCACAGGCGGACCGGCTGCGCTGTTACAAGCTGTCGAAGCGGTTCGACCAGGATATCTCCGCCGTGTGCGGGTGTTTCAACATCACCGTCGAGGATGGCGTTGTGCGCGGGGCGCGGATTGCGTTCGGTGGCATGGCGGGGGTTCCGAAGCGGGCCAGCCATGTGGAGGCGGCGATTACGGGCCAGCCGTGGACGCTGGAGACGGTGGAGGCCGCGGCCGGGGCTTGGGAGAAGGATTTCACGCCGCTGTCGGACATGCGCGCCTCGGCCCGGTATCGGCTGGAGGGGGCGCGGAACCTGCTGACCCGGTATTTCCACGAGGATCAGGGGCAGGCGACGAGCGTGCTGGAGGTGTCGGCATGAGCGTGACGAAGCCCCTCCCGCATGACGCCGCCCCGCTGCACGTGACCGGGCAGGCAAGATACGTGGACGATATCCCGGCGCCGGCGGGGACGCTGCACCTGGCCTTCGGGCTGAGCGAGGTGGCGGCGGGGACGATCACCGGCATGGATCTTTCCGGGGTTCGCGCCGCGCCCGGGGTGGTCGCGGTGCTGACCGCCGATGACCTGGAGCGGGAGGCGGATACCTCGCCGTCCATACATGACGAGCCGTTGCTGGCGACGGGCGAGGTGCATTATGCCGGGCAGGCATTGTTTCTTGTCATCGCCGACAGCCACCTGAACGCGCGGAAGGCGGCGCGGAAGGCGACGGTGGAGATCGAGGCGCGTGCGCCGATCCTGACCATCGACGATGCCATTGCCGCCAAGAGCCATTTCGAGGACGGGCCGCGGCTCTACGAGAAGGGCGATGCGGGCAAGGCCATTGCCGGCGCGCCCCGTACCGTCGAGGGCACGCTGGAGATGGGCGGGCAGGAGCATTTCTACCTTGAGGGTCAGGCCGCCATGGCTCTGCCGCAGGAAGGCGGCGACATGGTGGTGATGTCCTCGACCCAGCACCCCAGCGAGATCCAGCACAAGGTGGCGCACGCCTTGGGCATCCCGATGCACGGCGTGCGGGTGGAATGCCGGCGGATGGGCGGCGGTTTTGGCGGGAAGGAGAGCCAGGGCAATGCGCTGGCGATTGCCTGTGCGCTGGGGGCGCAGCTGACGGGCCGGCCCTGCAAGATGCGCTATGACCGCGACGATGACATGATCATCACCGGCAAGCGGCACGATTTCCGGATCGCCTATCGCGTGGGGTTCGACGATGATGGCCGGGTTCTGGGGGTGGAGTTCACCCAGTACGCCCGCTGTGGCTGGAGCCAGGACCTGTCGCTGCCGGTGGCGGACCGGGCGATGCTGCATGCGGATAACGCGTATCACCTTGAGAACGCGCGGATATTGTCGCACCGGCTGAAGACCAACACGCAGTCGGCCACCGCCTTCCGGGGGTTCGGCGGGCCGCAGGGGATGATCGGGATCGAGCGGGTGATGGACCATATCGCCCATGAGCTGGGCCGCGACCCGCTGGAGGTGCGGCGGGTGAATTACTATGCCGCGCCGAAGAAGACAGGGCCGGGTACGGGACAGCGGTTCGGCGGGGACTTCTCGCCGGGGGCCAGCAGGGCCGGGCCGATCCCGGACGATATCGACCCGACCTCGCGCGGGGCGCAGGCGGAGATGCCGCCGGACGCGGCGCCGAAGCCACCCGCGGGCGTGCAGACCACGCCATACGGGCAGCCGGTCGAGGATTTCATCCTGCACGAGATGACCGATGCGCTCGTGGAACGCGCCGACTATCACGCGCGGCGCAAGGCGGTGGCGGAGTGGAATGCCGCGAATGCCGTGCTGAAGAAGGGCATCGCGCTGACGCCGGTGAAGTTCGGGATTTCCTTCACGCTGACCCATCTCAACCAGGCGGGCGCGCTGGTGCATGTCTATAACGACGGCTCGATCCACCTGAACCATGGCGGGACGGAGATGGGCCAAGGGCTGTTCCAGAAGGTGGCGCAGGTGGCCGCCGACAGGTTCGGGGTGCCGCAGGAGATGGTGCGGATCACCGCGACCGATACCGGCAAGGTGCCCAACACCTCGGCCACGGCGGCCAGTTCGGGGAGTGACCTGAACGGGATGGCGGTGAAGGCGGCCTGCGACACCATCCGCGAGCGTATGGCGGAGTTCCTGGCGGAGTATCACCAGGCGGAGCCCGCGACGGTGCGGTTCGAGGGTGGCAAGGTGTATGTGGGCGAGCATGAACGCAGTTTCGCCGAGGCGGCGAAGCTGGCCTATGAGCACCGGGTGAGCCTGTCCTCGACCGGGTTCTACAAGACGCCCAAGCTGGCCTGGGACCGCATTCGCGGCGAGGGCCGACCGTTCTTCTATTTCGCCTATGGGGCGGCTGTCACCGAGGTGGTGATCGACACGCTGACGGGCGAGAACCGGATCCTGCGGACGGATATCCTGCACGATGCGGGGGCCAGCCTGAACCCGGCGATCGATATCGGGCAGGTCGAGGGCGGTTACGTGCAGGGCGCGGGATGGCTGACGACGGAAGAGCTGGTGTGGAACGACAAGGGGCGGCTGACCACGCATGCGCCGTCGACCTACAAGATCCCCGCCTGTGGCGACCGGCCGGACGTGTTCAACGTGTCGCTCTGGGATGACGAGAACCGGGAGGAGACGATTTACCGGTCGAAGGCGGTGGGCGAGCCGCCCTTCATGCTGGGGATTTCGGCCTTTCTTGCACTGTCGGATGCGATTGCCAGTTGCGGCGAGGCCTATCCGGCGCTCGATGCGCCGGCGACGGCGGAGCGGGTGTTCCTGACGGTGGAACGGGTGCGTCATGGGGTTTGATCTGGAGAGCCTTTCCCGCGCCGTGGCCGCGCATGGGCGCGTGACGCGCGTGGTGATTGCGGCGACGCATGGCTCCTGCCCGAGGGAGACCGGGGCGGCGATGCTGGTCTGGGAGGACGGGCAGTCGGGCACGATCGGCGGTGGTGCGCTCGAGTACGAGCTGGCGCGGGCGGCGCGGGAGCAGGCGGTGGCCGTTCGGTTGAGCCGCCATGCGCTGGGGCCGGAGATGGGCCAGTGCTGTGGCGGGGCCGTGGAAGTGGTGAGCGAGGTGTATGACGCCGGGAGCCTGCCGCAGGCGGAGACGGTTGTCGCCCGCCCGGTCAGTGGCCCGGCGGCGATGCCGCTGTCGGTGAAGCGCCTGCTGGCGACCGCGCGAAACCAGGGGCGGCCGCCGGAGGCGCAGCTGCTCGATGGCTGGATGATCGAGCCGGTGGCGCGGCCCACGCGCGAGATATGGATCTGGGGCGCGGGCCATGTGGGGCGGGCGCTGGTCTCGGTGCTCGAGCCGCTGCCGGAGGTGCGGATCACCTGGGTCGATACGGCGCCCGACCGCTTTCCCGGGGAGGTTCCCGAGGGCGTGACCCCCCTGCCCGCGGCGGAGCCCGCGCGGCTGGTGCCACACGCGCCCAAGGACGCGCATCACCTGATCCTGACCTATTCCCATGCGCTCGACCTCGAGCTGTGTCATCAGCTGCTGACCCACGGCTTCGCCAGCGCGGGCCTAATCGGCTCGGCCACGAAATGGGCCCGGTTCCGAAAGCGCCTGACCGCGCTCGGGCATGGGCCCGATCAAATCGACGGCATCCGCTGCCCGATCGGCGACCCGTCCTTGGGCAAACACCCGCAGGCCATTGCGGTCGGCGTGGCGGCCGAGATACTGAGAAACGGGGCGCAAACCCGCCTCCAACAAGGAAAAATCGCGTGACAGGGACACTTCTGACAATCAAGGGCCTGACCAAGGCCTATCCGGGCGTCGTTGCCAATGACGACGTCTCGTTCGAGATCAAGGAGGGCGAGGTTCATGCCCTGCTTGGCGAAAACGGCGCCGGCAAGTCGACGCTGGTGAAGATGATCTACGGGCTGGTGAAACCGGACAGCGGCGCGATGACGCTGCGCGGCCAGCCCTTCACCCCGGCCGAGCCGCGCGCGGCGCGGGCCGCGGGGGTGGCGATGGTGTTCCAGCACTTCTCGCTCTTCGATGCGCTGAACGTGGCGGAGAATATCGCGCTGGGCATGGAGCACCCGCCGCAGATGCGCGACCTCGCGGCGCGGATCCGCGCGGTGTCGGAGACCTACGGGCTGCCGCTCGATCCCTATCGGACGGTGGGAGACCTGTCGGCGGGGGAACGGCAGCGGGTGGAGATCATCCGGTGCCTGTTGCAGGAGCCGAAGCTCCTGATCATGGACGAGCCCACCTCGGTTCTGACGCCGCAGGAGGTGGAGATCCTGTTCGAGACGCTGCGGAAGCTGACCGGGGAAGGCGTGGCGATCCTTTACATTTCGCACAAGCTGGAGGAAATCCGCGCCCTTTGCGATCACGCGACGATCCTGCGGCTGGGCAAGAACGTGGGCACCTGCGTGCCGGCGGAGACCTCGGCGCGGGAGATGGCGGAGCTGATGGTGGGCTCGGCCTTCGAGGCGCCGGAACGTGCCGGGCGTGCGCTTGGCGACGTGGCGCTGGATATCTCGGGGCTGTCGGTCAAGTCGCCCTCGGCCTTCGGCACCTCGCTGAAGAACATCCACCTGACGGTGCAGCAGGGCGAGATCCTCGGGATCGGCGGGGTCGCGGGCAACGGGCAGGACGAATTGCTGGCGGTGCTGTCGGGGGAGTTGAAGACCCATCCCGACGCGATCCGCCTGCTTGGTCAGCCGGTCGGCCGGCTGGGGCCGACGGCGCGGCGCGAGCTGGGCCTGCTGGCGGCGCCCGAGGAGCGGCTGGGCCATGCGGCGGCGCCCGACATGAGCCTGATCGAGAACGGCGTGCTGACGGCGGCGCAGCGGGAGAACCTGCTGAACCGCGGCTTCCTGAAATGGGGCGCGGCGCGGAGCTTTGCCGAGAAGGTGATCGAAAGCTTCGACGTGCGCACGCCCGGCCCGGACAACGCGGCACGGTCGCTGTCGGGTGGGAACCTGCAGAAATTCGTGATCGGCCGGGAGATGCTGCAACGGCCCAAGGTGCTGGTGGTGAACCAGCCCACCTGGGGTGTCGATGCCGCGGCCGCGGCGGCCATCCGGCAGGCGCTGCTGGACCTGGCCGCCGAGGGCGCGGCGATCGTCTGCATCAGCCAGGACCTCGACGAGCTGATGGAAATCTCCGACCGGTTCGGGGCGCTGAACGAGGGGCGGCTGTCGGATATCCGGCCCGCCAAGGGCCTGACGGTCGAGGAGATCGGGCTGATGATGGGCGGTGCCCACGGGATGGAGGTGTCGCATGCCTGAGCGTCGGGAAAAGAGATTTCATGCCTCCGGCGGGGATATTTCGGGCCAGAAGAAGCCCGGGCGCGGTGCCCTGTTTCTTCCGGCGGGACAATATCCAGGGACAATGTTGAAGGAGGCGTGGCATGCTGAAGCTTGAGAAACGGCCGCAGCCGTCGCGGCTCTGGACTTACCTGACGCCGGTGGTGGCCGTGGTGATCACCATGATCGCGGGCGGCGCGCTGTTCGCGCTTCTGGGCAAGAACCCGGTCGAGGCGATCGGGACGATCTTCTGGGAGCCGCTGTTCGGCGAGTTCGCGTTCTATTACCGGCCGCAATTGCTGGTGAAGGGGGCGCCGCTGATCCTGATCGCCATCGGTCTCAGCCTGGGGTTCCGGGCGGGGATCTGGAATATCGGGGCGGAGGGGCAGTATATCATCGGCGCGCTGACCGGCGCCGGGGTGGGGCTGGCCTTCTACCCGATGGAGGCGTGGTTCATCTTTCCGCTGATGGTGATCGCGGGGGCGCTGGGCGGCTGGGCCTGGGCGATGATCCCGGCGCTCTTGAAGGTGCGGTTCGGGACGAACGAGATCCTGGTATCGCTGATGCTGGTCTACGTGGCCGAGCAGTTGCTGGCGAAGATGTCGCTGGGGCTGTTGCGGAACCCGGAGGGCCACGGATTTCCGGGCTCGCGGAACCTGCAGCAATACGAGTCCGCCTATAATGGCGAGGTGATTGCCGGGACCGGGATGCACTGGGGCGTGCTGGCCGCGTTCCTGGCGGTGATCCTGGCCTATGTGCTGCTGAACCGGCATATCCTGGGCTATCACATCCGGCTGACCGGCGAGGCGCCGCGGGCGGCGCGGTTCGCGGGCGTCAACCCGGCGCGGCTGATCCTGTTCTGCCTGGGCACCGCGGGTGCTCTGGCCGGGATGGCGGGAATGTTCGAGGTGTCGGGCCCGTCGGGGCAGGTGAGCATCGATTTCAACGTGGGCTATGGGTTCACCGCGATCATCGTGGCCTTCCTCGGGCGGCTGCACCCGATCGGCATCCTGTTTGCCGGGCTGTTGATGGCGCTCACCTATATCGGGGGCGAGATCGCGCAGTCGAACCTCGGCCTGCCGGCCGCCGCCATCCAGATGTTCCAGGGGATGCTTCTGTTCTTCCTGCTGGCCGTCGACCTGCTCACCAATTTCCGTATCCGGATCAAGACAGCGGAGGCCGCGTGATGGACCTTTCTTCGATCAACCCCGCCCTTCTCGTGGCCTCGCTGCTTGTCGCGGCGACGCCGATCCTGCTGGCCGCGATCGGCGAGCTGGTGGTGGAGCGCTCGGGCGTTCTGAACCTCGGGGTCGAGGGGATGATGATCACCGGGGCGATCTGCGGCTTTGCCGTGTCGGTCGAGACCGGCTCGCCTGCCCTGGGCTTCCTGCTGGCGGCCCTGGGCGGCGCGGTGCTGGCGCTGCTTTTCGCGCTGCTGACGCAGGTGGCGCTGGCCAACCAGGTGGCGAGCGGGCTGGCGCTGACGCTGTTCGGGCTGGGCCTCAGTTCGCTGATGGGGCAAGGCTATGTCGGGATCAAGCCGCCGCCGACGCCCAAGCTGGATATCCCGGTGCTGAGCGACCTGCCCTTCATCGGCCGCGTGGTGTTTTCCCATGACCTGATGGTCTATTTCGCGCTGGCGCTGGTCGCCGCGGTCTGGGCCACGCTGAAATACACCCGTGTCGGGCTGATCCTGCGGGCGGTGGGCGAGAACCACGATGCCGCGCACGCGCTGGGCTACAAGGTGGTGCGCGTGCGGCTGATGGCGATCCTGTTCGGGGGCGCCTGTGCGGGCCTCGGCGGGGCCTATATCAGCCTCGTGCGCGTGCCGCAGTGGACCGAGGGCATGACGGCGGGCGCGGGCTGGATCGCGCTGGCGCTGGTGGTGTTCGCAAGCTGGAAGGCGGGGCGCGTCCTGCTCGGCGCGTGGCTTTTCGGCGGGGTCACGGTGCTGCAGCTCAACCTGCAGGCCGCGGGTGTCGCCATCCCGGTGGAGTATCTTTCGATGTCGCCCTACTTGATCACCATCGTCGTGCTGGTCATCATGTCGGCGGACAAATCGCGCGCGCCCGCATCCCTGGGCCGCGTCTTCCACGCCTCGTCCTGAGGCAGACGGCAACGCAACACGCACGACACCAACAACACGGGAGACCTCAATGACACTTACCAGACTTCTCACCGGCGCCGCGCTGGCGCTTGGCCTCGCCACCACGGCGGTGGCGCAGGACAAGACCAAGGTCGGCTTCATCTACGTGGGCCCGATCGGCGACGGCGGCTGGACCTTCGAGCATGACAAGGGCCGGCTGGCCATCGAGGAGCATTTCGGCGACAAGGTCGAGACGGTCTACCAGGAAAGCGTGCCCGAGGGCGCGGATGCCGAGCGGGCGATCACCCAGATGGCGCTTCAGGGGGCCGACCTGATCTTTACCACGTCCTTCGGCTACATGGACCCGACAGTGAACGTGGCCAAGAAGTTCCCGGACGTGAAGTTCGAACATGCCACCGGCTACAAGACCGCCGACAATGTCAGCACCTACTCGGCCCGGTTCTATGAAGGCCGCGCCGTGCAGGGGCATATCGCCGGCAAGATGACGGAATCGAACATCATCGGCTACATCGCCTCCTTCCCCATTCCGGAGGTGATCCGTGGCATCAACTCGGCCTATATCCACGCCAAGAAAGTCAACCCGGACGTGCAGTTCAAGATCATCTGGGCCTATACCTGGTTCGATCCGGCGAAAGAGGCCGATGCCGCTACCGCGCTGATCGAACAGGGCGCCGACGTGATCCTGCAGCACACCGATTCGACCGCGCCGCAGGCCGCCGCCGAGAAGGCCGGGAACGTCATCACCTTCGGGCAGGCCTCGGACATGGCCGAGTACAAGCCGAAACCGCGGGTGAGCTCGATCATCGACAACTGGGCGCCCTACTATATCGAGCGCACCCAGGCGGTGATGGACGGCACCTGGGAGAGCAAGCAGACCTGGGACGGGATCGGCCCGGGCATGGTCGAGATCGGCGAGATCACCGATGCGGTGCCTGCCGAGGTGAAGGAAGAGGCGCTGGCCCTGAAGGAGTCGATGGCCAATGGCGAGTATCACCCCTTCACCGGCCCGCTGAAGAAGCAGGACGGCTCGGACTGGCTGGCCGAGGGCGAGACGGCGGATGACGGCACGCTCTTGGGCATGGATTTCTACGTCGAGGGGCTGACGGGCGAGATCCCGCAGTAAGGCGGGACGTTCGCGAGACAAGGCAGGGCCCCGCCGGTTTGGCGGGGCCTGTTGCGTTTGGGGGTGTCGTTCAAGGGGGTCGTTGACCTGCGCGGTCGAGGGAGTACGCTGACGAAATGATCCGAAAGAGCGACAGATGACCGGACGGGTGCTTTCCCTTTTATGCCTCGGGCTGTCCGGCGCGTTCGGATACCTCTGCTATGTCCAGTATTTCCGATGGCGTCACTGTTTCAACGAGCTGGGCCGCTGTTTCGATGCGGAGTCGGGCGTGGTGTACCGGGAGCAATCGGGACTTGCATGGCTGTCGCTGGCCCTCCTGTCACTCGGGGCGGCGCTGTATCTTTTCTGGCGGGCAAGGACGCCGGGGCGGTAGGCGGGTCACGCGGACGAAATAGCCATTTCCATTGCCGCGCCAAGCCGCTAGATCGCGCCCATGACAATACGCGATTACAAGCCCGACGATGCCGCCGTACTGGTCGAAGTGTTTCACCAGTCGGTCCATGCCATTGGACGCAAGGATTACAGTGCGGCCCAGGTCGATGCCTGGAGCCCGGCCCCCGTGCCCGCGGACAGGTTTCATGCCCGTGTGTCCGATGGACGCTCGGTCTTTGTCGCCGTCGATGACGACGGGACGCCGATTGGTTTTGTCGAGTTGGAAGGCGACGGTCATATCGACCTGTTTTACTGCCACCCGGATCATGCCGGGAGCGGTGTGGGCAAAGCTCTCTACGACCGGCTGGAAAGGGCGGCGCTGGAGGCGGGGTTGTCGCGCCTCTATGTCGAGGCGAGCGAAGCGGCCCGCAGGTTCTTTCTTCGGGCCGGGTTTGCCGTTGTCAGGCGTCGGGATTTCGAGCGGAACAACGTGCAGATCCACAATTACCTGATGGAAAAAACCTTCGGCTGAGGGGGCGCGGCGGCCATCGGCCCCGGATGGCGCATCGCGTCGGATCGCTCCCGCGTGCATGGGCCTGCCGGTTCGGCGGGCCTCTCTTTTTTACGGGGCCGCCGCTTGAAAATGTCCCGGCCCCGGCTATCGTGAATGGCCAACCGGGGGAGATTTCATGCCGCAACGACACCTGCCTGCAGAGCTTGCCTCGGTCGCCGAGCCGGGCGGGGACGCGCGGCTGTCGGCGCCGTCGGCGTTGCGCAATGCCGGGCCGATCACGGATTTGCTGCGGGCCCATGCGCCGGCGGAGGGCCGGGCGCTGGAGATTGCCAGCGGGACAGGCCAGCACGTGCTGGCCTTCGCGCGGGCGTTTCCGGGGCTGACGTGGCAGCCGACAGAGATCGCGGCCGAGCGGCGGGCCAGCATCGACGCCTGGGCGACGACGGAAGGACTGGCCAATATCCGGCCCGCCATCGCGCTCGATGCCACCGCGCCGGGCTGGGCCGATGCGCAAGGCGGGCAGGACCTGATCGTGCTGGTCAACCTGCTGCACCTGATCAGCACGCCCGAGGCGCAGGCCATCGTCACCGAGGTCGCGCGGGCGCTGGCGCCGGGCGGGCGGTTCGTCCTTTACGGCCCCTTCCTGCGCGACGGCGAGGCCACGTCGGAGGGCGATGCCAGCTTCGACGCCAGCCTGCGCGCCAGTGATCCGGAGGTCGGCTACAAGGACGATTTCACCACCATCGACTGGCTGCACGCGGCGGGGCTGACGCTCGTCGACGTGGTCGAGATGCCTGCCAACAACCTTGCGTTCGTCACGCAACGCGCCCCGGAGACCTGACCATGCCCCGCCTTGCCGCTTCGCTGCTGTCGCTGATCCTGCTGGCCGGTGTCGCCCTGCCCGGGGTGGTGCTGGCGCAACAGCAGGTGATCGCGGTCCGGTCGGCCGAGTTCGACGATCGCGACCCGGTGGATTTCGGGCGCAACGGGCCGGATCGCTACCCGGTGCACGGGATCGACGTGGCCCGTTACCAGGGCACGGTCGACTGGCACGCGGCGGCGCGGGCCGGGGTCAACTTCGCCTTCATCAAGGCGACGGAGGGCGGTGACCTTCTGGATTCGGAATTCGCGCAGAACTGGCTGATGTCGGGCCGCGCGGGGGTGCTGCGCGGGGCCTACCACTTCTACTATTTCTGCACCGATGCCGAGACGCAGGCGAAATGGTTCATCCGCAACGTGCCGCGTCAGAAGGGCGCCCTGCCCCCGGTTCTGGACATGGAGTGGAACCACCTGTCGCCCACCTGCCAGAAACGGCCCTCCGGGTCGGTTGTCCGGAGCGAGATGAAGATCTTCCTCGACATGCTGCACCGGCATTACGGCCAGCGGCCGGTGGTTTATACCACCCCGCAATTCTACAAGGACGCGGGGCTTCACCGCCTGACGCAGGAGGAATTCTGGCTGCGGTCGGTGGCCAGGCCCCTCGACCAGGTCTATCCCGGCCAGCGCTGGAGCTTCTGGCAGTATAGCGGCACGGGGGTCGTTCCGGGCCTGAAGGGCGATGTGGATCTCAACGCCTTTGCCGGGTCGCGGCAGGCCTGGGCGCAATGGGTCGGGCTGCGGCAGCAGTAGCGGGCCGGTGTGCGGGTGGAGGCCGCGGGACGCTCCGGCGGGAGTATTTGGGGAACAATGAAAGCTGGGGGTTCGCCTTGGCGGGTCAGTGGAACTTGTTGCGGATGCGGCGGACGAGAAGCCAGACGGCGGCGACGACCGGCAGGGTCACGGCGGCGGTGATCAGCCCCTTGCTGACGCCCAGCACGCCCGTCAGCGGGTAAAGCAGGTAGCCCGCCAGCGACACGGCATAGTAGCTGATGGCGACCACCGACAGCCCCTCGACCGTCTTCTGCAGGCGAAGCTGCAGGTCGGCGCGCCGGTCCATGCTTTCCAGCAGCGCCTGGTTCTGGGCGCTGCGTTCGACATCGACCCGGGTGCGCAGCAACTCGCCCGCGCGGCGGGCGCGATCGGCCATGGCGCGCAGGCGGCCCTGGGCCGAGCGGACGGTGCGCATGGCCGGGTCGTAGCGGCGCATCATGAACTCGGCAAAGGTCTGGCGGCCCTTGAAGCGCTCCTCCCGCAGGACCGAGATGCGCTGGTTGACGATGGTCTCGTAGGCCTCGGTCGCGCCGAAGCGGAAGGAGCTTTGCGTCACCATCGCCTCGAGCTCGGCGGAGATGTCGAGCAGGTCGGGCAGCGTTTCCTCGGCCTTCTTCTCGCCGCCGGTCATGTCGCCGATCATGGCGCGCATCCGGTTCTCCAGCTCGCCCATCCGCGGGCTGAGCTCGCCCACGCGGGAGAAGCCCAGCATCGACATCGACTTGTAGGTCTCGATCTCGCAGAGGCGCTGCATGATCCGGCCCACCCGGCGCGGGCCGGTTTCGGGCGAGACGCTGATCAGCAGGCGCTGGTGGCCCGCCGGGTCGATGCGGAAATCGCCGGCGATGACGGCGGCGTTGTCGAGCACCCGGGCCACGGCCACGCTGTCGGGCACGAACCACTCGGCGATATCGGCGCTGAGCGCCTCGTCATCCTTGAGCGGCTGGATGCGGATCAGCGCCGAGGTGATGCGAAGGCCCGGCGCCTCGGCCAGCCAGTCGGCGGGGAATACCTCGAAATCCGCCGGGTCGAAGGGGCGCTTGCCCTGCCCTTCGGAGAAGGCGGTGTAGGTCACGAACTCGGTATGGCTTTCCCATTTCAGCGTGTGCCGCCCGATGGTGCCGGAATAGTGCGTGTCGCCGAGCCGGGGATGGGCCGCGCCGTGCCGGTCGAGCAGCGCCACGAGATGGGCCATGTCGGCGGCCCGGTCGCGGCCGGCGGCGCGGTGTTCCTGCTTGATGGCGAGGAAGACGGCGGTGGACGGCACGCTCAGCGCCGGGAACGGGCGGGCGTGCAGCTCGTTGGCGAGGCCGTAGCGGAGGGGATGGTCCTTGATCGGTGGCATGGGCCCGGGTTTTCCGTGATGTCACGGGCAAACTACGACACCGGGCCGCTGAAGGGAACAGATTTATTCGCAGGTTCAATAGGTTAGATGAATACTGCCGTATGCAATCCGTTTTCGGGCCAGCGAATGGCAACGGGGCGCCGGATCCTCGCCGCCGCCCCGTGGTGGTTTTCGCCGAATATGGCTCAGGCCGCTTTCTTGAGGGCCTTCTTGGCCTTCTTGAGCTTTGTTTCCTGACGCGCGAGTTTCTTCTTGCGCGAGGCGACTTCCTGTTTGAGTGCCTTGATCTTGGCTTTCTTGGCCATGTGATGTCCTTTCCTCATGTGGCGCCGCTGGTCAAGCTGTGCGGCGCATATGCGTTTGATATACCGTGTATATACGAAAAGCCACCCCCCGGTGGCAAAAAACTGCCCCCGAAACGAAACGGGCACGGGGGTTTTCGCCCCCGTGCCCGCATGGTCCGCATGGGACCGGATCAGTCGATCAGGCCGATCAGCTTGGTCACGCTGTCCTTGGCGTCGCCGTAGAACATGCGCGTGTTGTCCTTGTAGAAGAGCGGGTTCTCGATGCCGGAATACCCGGTGCCCTGCCCGCGCTTCGAGACGAAGACGGTCTTGGCCTTCCAGACCTCCAGCACCGGCATGCCGGCGATGGGGCTGTTGGGGTCTTCCTGGGCGGCCGGGTTCACGATGTCGTTCGAGCCGATGACGATCACCACGTCCGTTTCCGGGAAGTCGTCGTTGATCTCCTCCATCTCGAGGACAATGTCGTAGGGCACCCGCGCCTCGGCCAGCAGCACGTTCATGTGGCCGGGCAGACGGCCCGCGACCGGGTGGATGCCGAAGCGGACGGTCTTGCCCTTGGCGCGCAGCTTGTTGGTCAGCTCGCTGACCGCCTGCTGGGCCTGCGCCACCGCCATGCCGTAGCCCGGCACGATGATCACGCTGTCGGCCTCGTTGAGCGCGTTGGCCACGCCGTCGGCCTCGATGGCGACCTGTTCGCCCTCGATTTCCGCCGCCGGGCCGCCATCGTTGCCGAAGCCGCCGAGGATCACACTGATGAACGAGCGGTTCATCGCCTTGCACATGATGTAGCTGAGGATGGCCCCCGAGGAGCCCACCAGCGCGCCCACCACGATCAGCAGGTCATTGCCGAGCGAGAAGCCGATGGCGGCGGCCGCCCAGCCCGAGTAGCTGTTCAGCATCGACACCACGACCGGCATGTCGGCGCCGCCGATGCCCATGATCAAGTGGTAGCCGATGAAGAGCGCCATGGCCGTCATCAGCAGGAGCGGGAAGAAGTCGCCGCTGTTGAGATACCAGATCAGGCAGATCACCGAGATGATCGCGGCACCGGCGTTGAGCATGTGCCCGCCCGGCAGCTTCTCGGCCTTGGAGCTGACCCTGCCCGCCAGTTTGCCGAAGGCGATGACCGAGCCGGTGAAGGTGACCGCGCCGATGAAGACGCCGAGGAACAGCTCGACCCGGAGGATGTTGATCTCCACCTGCGTCTTCTTGGCGACGAGCGCCGCGAAGCCCTTGAGGGTGGAGTAGGTGTCGGCCTCCATCGCCATGACGCGGCCGATCTCGATATCGGCGTTGAAGCCCACGAAGACCGCGGCGAGGCCGACCAGCGAGTGCATGGCCGCGACGAGTTGCGGCATCTCGGTCATCTGCACGCGCTTGGCGACATAGACCCCGATCACGCCGCCCGCGGCGACGAGGATCAGCGACAGCAGCCACAGGCCCGAGCCCGGCCCGATGAGCGTGGCCAGCACCGCCAGCCCCATGCCGACGATCCCGTACCAGACCGCGCGCTTGGCGCTTTCCTGCCCCGACAGCCCCCCGAGCGAGAGGATGAAGAGAACGGCGGCCACGACATAGGCCGCAATGGTAAATCCGAATTCCATCTCTCAGGCCTCCTTCAGGACTTCTGGAACATGGCGAGCATGCGCCGGGTGACGAGGAAGCCGCCGAAGATGTTGATCCCGGCCATGAAGACCGAAAGCGCGGCGAGCAGGATGACGATGAACGAGCCCGAGCCGATCTGCATCAAGGCGCCGAGGATGATGATCGACGAAATGGCATTCGTGACCGCCATCAGGGGCGTGTGCAGGGAGTGGGAGACGCCCCAGATGACCTGGAAGCCCACGAAGACGGCCAGCACGAAGACGATGAAGTGCTGCATGAAGCTGGCGGGCGCGTAGAGCCCGGCGAGCAGCACGAGCGCGCCGCCGATGGCGAGCAGCGTGACCTGGTTCTTGGTCTGCTGCTTGAAGGCCGCGACTTCCTGGGCGCGGCGTTCCTCGGCGGTCAGCTCCTTCGGCTTTTCCTTGGGTTTCTGGGCCGCGATGGCCTGGACCTTGGGCGGTGGCGGCGGCCAGGTGATCTCGCCCTGGTGGGTGACGGTCGAGCCGCGGATGACGTCATCCTCCATGTCATGGACCGGCTTGCCGTCCTTCTCGGGCGTCAGGTCGGTCATCATGTGGCGGATGTTGGTGGCGTAGAGCGTCGAGCTTTGCGTGGCCATCCGGCTGGGGAAGTCGGTGTAGCCGACGATGGTGACGCCGTTGTCAGTGACGATCTTCTCGTCTGCTTGCGTCAGCTCGCAGTTGCCGCCCCGCTCGGCGGCGAGGTCGACGATGACGGAGCCGGGCTTCATCGCCTCGACCATGTCCTTGGTCCACAGGACCGGCGCGGGCCGGTTGGGGATGAGCGCCGTGGTGATGACGATATCCACCTCGGGGGCGAGTTCACGGAACTTCTCGAGCTGCTTTTCCTGGAACTCGGGGCTCGACGGCGCGGCATAGCCGCCGGTGGAGGAGCCGTCCTTCTGCTCTTCCTCGAAGTCGAGATAGACGAACTCGGCGCCCATCGATTCGATCTGCTCGGCCACTTCGGGGCGCACGTCGAAGGCGTAGGTGATGGCGCCCAGCGAGGTGGAGGTGCCGATGGCGGCAAGGCCCGCCACACCGGCGCCGACGACGAGGACGCGGGCGGGGGCGACCTTGCCCGCCGCCGTGACCTGCCCGGTCATCAGGCGGGGGAAGTTGTTGGCCGCCTCGATCACCGCGCGGTAGCCGGCGATATTGGCCATGGAGCTGAGCGCGTCCATCTTCTGGGCACGGCTGATCCGCGGCACCATTTCCATGGCGATGACGGTGGCGCCCTTGGACTTGGCCAGTTCCAGCCCCTCTTCGTTGCCGCCGGGGTTGAAGAAGGTGATCAGCGTCTGGTCCTTGCGCAGCCGCTTGAGCTCGGTCTCGGTGGGGACGCGCACCTTGGCGACGATATCGGCGGCCTTCCACAGCGCGGCCGGTGTCTTGATGATCTCGACGCCCGCGGCCTCGTAATCGGCATCCTTGAAGCCGGCGTTCAGGCCCGCCCCGGTTTCTATGGCGCAGTCATAGCCCAGCTTCTGGAGCTGCAACGCCGAGTCCGGCGTCATCGCGACCCGGTTCTCGCCCTTCAGAACTTCCTTTGGCGTTCCGATCTTCAATGTCTCATTCCCCTTGCTGTCAAAGGACCGCGGTCTGTCGCGGCGTTACTTGGTCTTCAGGTTGTCCATGGCCTGCGCGACCTGCCCGCTGAGGCGGTCGAAGGCCTGCTGGTTGGCCGATTGCGCGGCCTCGGCCATTTCTCGCATCAGGTTGAAGGCGGTCTCGGCGGCCTCGGCGTAGATCTTGGAATTCTTCGCGGCGGCGTCGGCATTGACCGGGCTTTCGGTCTGCTTGGCCACGTCCTGGGCGGCGGCGGTCATGCGGTTGAAGATGTCCATCTGCTTTTCCAGCATGTCCTGGTAGGTGGCGGCGGCGGCCTTGTTGGCCTCGACCATCGCCTCGAACGAGGCCTGGTTCTTCTTGATGATCGCGTTCATGTCCATGTCGGCCGCCTGCATCGCCGGCATCTGGGCGAAGACCTTTTGCGGGTCGAACATCTGGGCGACGCGGTCGGGGTCGAACATCCTGAACGAGTCCTGGAACATCTGCGAGAACCCGAACGGGTCCATCGGTGACTGGGTCTGCTTGCCGGATTTCTTGTTGTCGGCCATGGCTTGTCTCCCTGTTCGAAGGCGCGCGTCAACTCCTCCCGCGCGCGTGACGGTTTTATTCGTCCAACGGTCGTTATTTCACAATACCCCCGGATATGCGACACCCAGATTGCCCCATTTTTCAGACCCATCGCCGCGTTTTTTGGCAATATCGGGCGAATTCGGCGCGGAACTTGCGGCGCAGGCGGTCTTCTTCCGGAATCACGAAGCGGTTTTCCAGCACCCAGAGCAGGACCGGAACCAGCGGCAGCGACAGTACCGCGTCCCAGCGCAGGATCAGCCCGGCGAGGATCAGCACGTCGGCGAGGTAGATGGGATTACGGGTGCGGCGGAAGATGCCCGACTGGACCAGGCGGTCGGCCTCGCGATGCGGGATGGCGGTTGTCTTGTGGCGGCGGAATTCGGCCAGTGCCAGCGCCACCAGCACCAGCCCGCCGCCCACCAGCAGGCCGCCGGCGAAATCGGCCCATCCCCCGCCGAAGCCCAGCCCCATCGGGTAACGCGCGCTCTGCCACCAGGCGAGCGCGGCGAAGCCGGCCAGCCAGACCGGCGGTATGTCGATCCATTTCCACATCCTGCACGCAGCATATGAAGCGGGGGCGCCCCGCTGTCCATGCGGCACGTGGCGCGCTACCGGCTTGTTCCCCCGGATATGTCCTATAGGGTTGCGCCGGAACAGGACCAAGGAGGCCGCGATGCTGAACGGGAAACACGCAATCGTCACCGGGGGTGGCACGGGCATCGGGCTGGCCATCGCCCGGGCGCTGGCGGATCAGGGCGCGGCGGTGACGATCACCGGGCGGCGCCGCGAGGTGCTGGAGGAAGCGGCGGGCGACGTGCTGCACCCGCTGGTGATGGACGTGACCGACGAGGCGTCTGTCGCGGACGGGATCGCGCAGGCGGTCGAGGCGCGCGGGCCGGTGCAGATCTGCGTGCCCAACGCGGGCGTGGCCGAGGGGCGCGCGCTGCACAAGACGGATACCGAGTTCTGGCGGCGGGTGATGACCACCAACCTCGACGGGGCGTTCTGGACGATACGGGAATCGCTGGCCTCGATGCGGCAGACCGACTGGGGCCGGGTGATCGCCATCTCGTCGGTCGCGGGCATTCGCGGGCTGAAGGGGGCGGCGGCCTATACCGCGTCGAAACACGGGATGATCGGCCTGATCCGCAGCCTGAGCGAGGATTACCTGGCCCAGCCCATCACCTTCAACGCGGTCTGCCCCGGTTACACGGATACCGAGATCATCACCCGCAATGTCGAGACCATCCGCGACCGCGCCGGGATCAGCGAGGAGGAGGCGAGGAAGATCATGGTCCACACCAACCGGCACAAGCGGCTGATCGAGCCGGAGGAGGTGTCGGCGGCGGTGATGTGGCTGTGCGGTCCGGGCTCGCAAAGCATCAACGGCCAGACGATCGAGATCATGGGCGGGCAGAGTTGAGGCGATGACCCGGGAGGAGTTCAACACCTTCTGCGGCGGGCTGACCGGCACGCATCACGTGGTGCAGTGGGGCGATGCGGACGTGTGGAAGGTGGGGTCCAAGGTCTTTGCCATATGTGGCTGGAACGAGGGGCGGGAGGCGTTCACCTTCAAGGCGTCGGAGCTGGCCTTCGAGGTGTTGCAGGATCAGCCGGGCGTGCGCCCTGCCCCGTATCTTGCCTCACGCGGTCTGAAATGGCTGCAGGTCTACGAGGCGCAGGGGATGTCGGATGACAGCCTGCGCGAGCATATCGTGGCGTCCTATGAGATGGTGGCGCGGAACCTGACAAAGAAGGCACGGGCCGAGCTGGGGATCGTGCTGGAGTGAGCAAGCTGTTGGGAAGGTTAAGATTTCCTTAACGAGTGTGCGTCTCAAGGCCATCCCCTGCGCCGCCGGCCATCGCATCGGCCCGTGGCGCAGGGAAATTGCAGTGAGAGGTAGGGTACTGTAGCCGCAGTTCGGTTAAGAAAGCGTTGGCCCACCCGCCCCGTAACCTCAGCCCACCCGGCCCGTGCGCACCTGCCCGTCATGCAGGAAACAGGCCTTGTCGAAGAGGTCTGGGTCGAACGGGTTGGGCATCCGGATGTCGCGCAGCCCCGGCAGCTTGCCCGAGGCCGGGTCGAAGGCCCGGTCGACCTGCGAGATCATGGCGAGGATGGCGCCCGAGGCCATGGCGTGGGCCTTCAGCGCCGCCAGTTGTTCGGCCAGCGGCGGGGTGTCGCGCCTCTGGTCGAGGATCTGGAGGTAGTCGATCACGGCGAGCACGGGAGTATCGAGGCGGGCCAGCCGGGCGGTGATGTAGGCGGCGCAGATCTCGTCGGAGGTGTCGATCATGACCTCCCCCTGCCCCGGCAGTCGTGCCAGGTGGTCCTCCACCTCACGGCGCGTGTAGTCGAGCGTGAAGAACACGCCGCGGCGGCCGAGGGTTCCGGCGCCGCGGGCGAGTTCGAGGCCCAGCAGCGTCTTGCCCTGCCCCGGCCGGGCGGCGACGAGCAGCATGTCGCCCGGGGCGAGCTGGCGCAGGACGGCTTCGGCCGGGCCGGGGTTGGCGTTTTCGGCAAGGTGGCTCCAGGAGCGGAAGCCTTCTGCGCCGGCGATCCGGTCGAGCGCGGCGTGGAGGGCGATGCCCTTGTCGCGGGCCATGCGTTTCGCCTGGCGTTTCAGTTTGTAGATGGGGGCTGACAGTCTCATTCCGGTCTCTCCGCCGCCGGGTGTGGCGCGCAACCCCTCCTCATGCGCGGCCCCGGCGTTGGCGGGAGCGATACGGGAATTGGCCCTGCATGTGCGATGCTGCCCCGATCGGAGGGAGGAGGCGCGGGCCGCGCCTGATCACCGGGGGCGGTGCCCGCAAGCCTGAAGGTGGCAATATCGGAACGCTCAGGCCGAGCGGCGCACCGGGGCGACGCGGCCCGCCGCCCAGTCGCGGGCGGCCTGGCCGAAGGCGCCGAACAGCGCCCGGCTGACCGGGTCGGCGGCGGCGTTGTACTCGGGGTGCCATTGCACCGACAGGGTGAAGCCCGGCGCATCCTCGACATAGATCGCCTCGGGCGTGCCGTCGGGGGCGTAGCCGTCGATCACCACGCCGCGGCCCGGGTCGATGATGCCCTGCCCGTGGAGCGTGTTGGTCATGACCTCGGCCTCGCCCAGCAGGCGGTGGAAGACGCCGCCCTCGGTGAACTTCACCGTGTGGCGGAGGGCGAATTTCTCTTCGATCGTGCCGTCGGGGGGCATACGGTGATTCTCGCGCCCCGGCAGGTCGCGGATCTCGGGGTGCAGCGTGCCGCCCAGCGCCACGTTCACCTCCTGGAAGCCGCGGCAGACGCCGAGGAACGGCTGGCCGCGTTCCACGCAGGCCCGCACCAGCGGCAGCGACACGGCATCGCGCGAGCGGTCGAAGGTGCCATGCGCCTCGGTCGGCTCGTGGCCGTATTCCTCGGGGTGGACGTTGGGCCGGCCGCCGGTCAGCAGGAAGCCGTCGCAGGTGTCGAGCAGTTCCTGAACGGAGAAGAAGCGCGGATCGGTGGGCACGATCATCGGGATGCAGTCGGCCACCTGTGCCACGGCGTCGGAGTTCATCTGGCCGCCGGCATGGACCGGGTAGCTGCCTTCGATGAGATAACTGTTGCCGATGATGCCGATGATCGGGCGGGTCATGCTGATCCTTTGTGCGTTCGAGCCTGTCACTCTGGATATATTCGACCAGAGGATAAGGAAACAGCTATTCCCGCACAACCGGGCGCGCGCCAGTGCAGATTTCGCCCCGCGTGATCACGAAAGCGGCAGCGCGGGGGTCAGGAGCCGTCGGTCTGTTCCTGCTCGCCGGTGCGGCCGTCGATCTGGGGTTCGGCATTGCCGGGTTCGTTTCCCTGATACCCCAGCCAGAGCACCAGCCCCACGAGAAGTACGGAGGCGAAGACGACGACGGCCACCATGCCGACCAGCGGCGTCTTGTGGCGGCGTTCCTGCTTCTTGATATCTGTTTTGGGTGCGGACACGTCGGACCCTTTCAAGCTGAAGGTGAAAATCGCGGGGCGGTGCCATTGCAGCCCCCTGCTTGTGGAAATAACGTGCAGCCGACCGCTTATGTTCCCCGACCGGAGGCCGCGATGAAGGATGCATCCCCCCAGACGATCTACCTTGAGGATTACACGCCGTTCGGCTTTCGGGTCGACGAGGTCGCGCTGACCTTCCGGCTTGATCCGTCTGCCACGCGGGTGCTCTCGCGCATTGCGTTCCGGCCCAATCCGGACAGCAGCGACCGGCGGTTTTTCCTGCATGGCGAGAAGCTGAAGCTGATCTCGGCCAGCATCGACGGCCAGCCCGTCACGCCCGAGGTGACCCATGAGGGGCTGACCTGCGAGGTGCCCGATGCCCCCTTCGTGTGGGAGGCCGAGGTCGAGATCGACCCGCAGGCCAATACCGCGCTCGAGGGGCTTTACATGTCGAACGGCATGTACTGCACCCAGTGCGAGGCCGAGGGGTTCCACAAGATCACCTATTACCCCGACCGCCCCGACGTGATGGCGCCGTTCGACGTGCGTATCGAGGGGGCCGAAAAGGTGCTGCTGTCGAACGGCAACCCCGGCGCGCGCGGCGACGGCTTTGCCGAGTGGCACGATCCGTGGCCCAAGCCCGCCTACCTGTTCGCGCTGGTGGCCGGCGACCTGGTGAACCATCCGGGCAGCTTCACCACCCGGTCGGGCAAGGCGGTCGAGCTCAACGTCTGGGTCCGCCCCGGCGACGAGGACAAATGCGCCTTTGCCATGGAAAGCCTGATCAAGTCGATGAAGTGGGACGAGGAGGTGTATGGCCGGGAATACGACCTCGACACCTTCAACATCGTCGCGGTCGACGATTTCAACATGGGCGCGATGGAGAACAAGGGGCTGAACATCTTCAACTCCGCCGCCGTGCTGGCCAACCCGGCCACCTCGACCGACATGAATTTCGAGCGGATCGAGGCGATCATCGCGCATGAGTATTTCCACAACTGGACGGGCAACCGGATCACCTGTCGCGACTGGTTCCAGCTTTGCCTGAAGGAGGGCCTGACCGTCTTCCGCGACAGCCAGTTCACCGCCGACATGCGTTCGGCGGCGGTCAAGCGCATCTCGGACGTGATCGCCCTGCGTGCTCGGCAGTTCCGCGAGGATAACGGGCCGCTGGCGCATCCGGTCAGGCCTGAAAGCTTCGTCGAGATCAACAATTTCTACACCGCCACGGTCTACGAGAAGGGCGCCGAGCTGATCGGGATGCTGAAGACGCTGGTGGGGGACGAGGGTTATGCCAAGGCGCTCGACCTCTATTTCGAGCGGCATGACGGTGATGCGGCGACGATCGAGGACTGGCTGACCGTGTTCGAGGAGGCGACGGGGCGGGATCTCACGCAGTTCAAGCGGTGGTACACGGACGCGGGCACGCCGCGCCTGAAAGTCACCGACGAGTGGGCCGATGGCACCTATACCCTGCATTTCGAGCAGTCGACGCCGCCGACGCCGGGCCAGACCGACAAGCCGCCGCGGGTCATTCCGATCGCCGTGGGGCTGCTGGGTCCGAATGGCGACGAGGTGCGGGAGACGCAGGTGCTGGAGATGACGGAGGCCAAGCAGAGCTTCCGCTTCGAGGGGCTGGGGGCAAAGCCGGTGCCGTCGATCCTGCGCGGCTTCTCGGCGCCGGTGATCGTCGAGCGCGAGACCGACAATGCCGAGCGCGCCTTCCTGATGGCCCATGACACCGATCCATTCAACAAGTGGGAGGCCGGCCGCGACCTTGCCCGCGACGGGCTGTTGCGGATGCTGCGCGAGGGCGCCCAGCCCGATGACCGGTATCTCGACGCGGTGCAGGCGCTGGCGCGGGACGAGAGCCTCGACCCCGCCTTCCGGGCGCTGGCGCTTGGCCTGCCGTCGCAGGATGACCTGGCCCAAGCGCTGCACGAGGGCGGCACCACGCCGGACCCGCAGGCGATTTACGAGGCGCTGGAGACGTTGAAACACGCCCGCGCCGAGGCGATGCAGGATCTTGCGCCGAAGCTCTATGCCGGCCACCAGGTGACCGAGCCCTATCAGCCCGATGCCGAGCAATCCGGCGCGCGGGCGCTGGCCAATGCGGCGCTGGGGATCATCACGCGGCTGGATGGCGGGGTGCTGGCGCAGACGCAATACGATGCGGCTGACAACATGACCCAGCAGCTGGCCGCCTTCTCCTGCCTGTTGCAGGCCGGGAAGGGCGAGGCGGCCACAACGGCCTTCTACGACCAGTGGCAGCATGACCGGCTGGTGATCGACAAGTGGTTCATGATGCAGATCGTCAATGCTGCGCCGGACGAGGCGGCGGCGGTGACGGAGCGGCTGACGCAGCATCCGGATTTCAGCATGAAGAACCCCAACCGCTTCCGCGCTACGCTGGGGGCGCTGGCGATGAACCCGGCTGGGTTCCACCATGCGTCGGGAGAGGGTTACCGGGTGCTGGCGGACTGGCTGATAAGGCTCGACCCGCTCAACCCGCAGACCACGGCGCGGATGTGCTCGGCCTTCGAGACGTGGAAGCGCTACGATGCCGACCGGCAGGCGAAGATCGGCGCCGAGCTCGACCGGATCCTTGCCGTCGAGGGGCTGAGCCGCGACACGACCGAGATGGTCAGCCGCATCCGGGGGGCGTGATCGGAAATAAATCCGCCGCCCCTGTCACAGATCGGGGCGGTGGATCGTCATGGAGGCAGTAACAACCTGACAAGGAGACGTCGCCATGACACCGAGACTGAACATCCACACCGCTTCGCCCGAGGCCGCCAAGGCCATGCTGGCGGTCGAGAACGCCGCCCATAACCTGACCATCGGCCCGGCCCTGCGGATGCTGATCAAGATGCGCGTGTCTCAGATCAACGGCTGCGCCTACTGCCTCGACATGCATGCGCCCGAGGCGCTGAAGGCGGGCGTGACCCAGCAGCAGCTCGACGTGCTGGCGGCGTGGCGGGAAAGCCCGGCCTTCGATGCGCGCGAGCGGGCGGCGCTGGGATGGGCCGATACGCTGACGCGGATCGAGGCGACGGGCGCACCGGACGCGGATTACGCCGCGCTGGCCGAGGAGTTCAGCAAGGCCGAGCAGGTCGACCTGACGCTGATCATCAACACGATCAACGCATGGAACCGGTTCGCCGTGGGCTTCCGCTCGCAACACCCGGCGCGGAAGGCGCAGGATGCCGCCTGACCGGCATATCGCGACCTTCGAGGGCGAGCGCCGCCGGCTGGCGGGGCTCGCCTACCGGATGACGGGGTCGGTGGCCGAGACCGAGGATATCCTGCAGCAGGCCTGGCTGCGTTTCGCCGGGCAGGATCTGGCGGCGCTGGAGAGCCCGGCGCGCTGGCTGACCACGGTGGTCAGCCGGCTGAGCCTCGACCACCTGAAATCGGCCCGGCGGCAGCGCGAGACCTATGTCGGCGCGTGGCTGCCCGAGCCGCTGCTGGAAAGCCCCGAGCCGACGCCGGAACAGCAATGGATGGTGACCGAGGATGTGAGCATCGCGCTGATCCTGCTGCTGGAGACGCTGTCGCCCGAGATGCGGGCGGCCTTCCTGCTGCGCGATGCGTTCGACTACGAGTTCGAGGAGATCGCGCCGGTGGTGGGCCGCACGCCCGCGACCTGCCGGCAGCTCGTCTCGCGCGCCCGCAAGCGGCTGGCGGGGGCCGAGCCGCCCGAAGCGGCTTCGCTCGACGCCGCCCGACCGATCATCACCGCCTTCTGGGAGGCGAGTCGCGAGGGCGACATGCAGCGCCTGCTGGAGATCTTCGCCGAGGATATCGCGGTGCACACCGATGGCGGGGGCAAGGTGCCCGCGGCGATCAACGTGCTGTCGGGCGCGCGCCGGGCCGCCGGCCTCTTCGTGGGGCTGGCGCGCAAGCGGCAGTTGCCCCAGCGCCCCTGCCCGCCCCTGCGGCGGATCAACGGCGCGCCGGGCTTCATCTCGGTCGACCCGGCGGGAGTGGTTCAGACCACTGCCGTCAGCCTGCGCAACGGGCGAATCGCCGCGCTGTGGATCGTGCGCAACCCCGACAAGCTGCGCCACCTGGGGGACGTGGCCGGTTAGCGGGGCGCCGCGCCCCGGGGCGCCGAAACCTCCGTCACCATCCCCGGCACCGTGTGCGGCAGCGGCCCGGGCGGCATGCCCGGCCGGAGCCGGGGGCGCAGGTCCACGATGCCGCGCGGGACGACCAGGTCCTCGGGCCGGGCGCGCGGCCGGGTGCTGGACAGCGGCGTGCAGTATTTCTGCTTGCTGGTCCAGGCCATCATCTCGTGCCGTTTCTTGCGGCTGACCAGCGGCCCCCAGTCCGCCGCCACGCCGCGCATCCCCCTCGAGACCACGCCGTCGCGCTGGACGGTGCGGGTCATGATCCGGATCGCGCAGGACAGGTTCGACGGCCCGTCGAGCAGCGCCTGCCCGCTGCGCGCCCGGCAGCCATAGCCGCGCGCCGTGCCCGGCAGGATCTGCAACAGCCCGAACCATCGCCCGCCGCCGCCGACGGCGTGGGGCCGGTGGGTGCTCTCATAGCGCGCCAGCGCCGACAGGAACCCGACCCAGAAGGCGCGGCGTTTTTCCGCCGAGGCCGTGGGATAGGCCGGGCACCAATCGGCGATATCGCGCGGGACCGTTTCCACCAGCCCCGCGCCGTGCTGCTTGAGCGCCGACAGCGCGCTGCGGGTCCAGAGGGCGGATTCGGCGCGGTGATCCCAGCGGGCGCGGGGAATCTGGGCGGCGCGAGCGGGCGGAAAAACGCCGGCCTCGGTGCGCTCCGCATCCTCAGCCTGAGAAGCGGAAGGCAAGAATAATAAATAAAGACAAAGAATTAGCCGACGCATCCTTTCGGACCCCCTTCTTTCGCCGTTCGATGGCATACATGCACTGGCCGCATGTTTTCCCTGCCATCTCCCTCGACTTGCCCAAATTTGGGCCGAATACGCTGTCACAAGCAGCACCGAAATCCATCTGAACAGGCAAAGTATGTTGAAATCGCGTAATCAGTCAAAGTCCGCGTCCGGAACCTTCTCGAAGCTGCGCGGAATGCTGACCGGATCAGGCGGCAGGTCGGCCGCGCCGAAGGCGCGGAAGATGACCGAGAAGGACATCGACGCCCTGACGAAACGGATCATCCTGCCCTCGCTTCCCGTCTCGGACGAGGAGATGGCCCGCGCCACCCACCAGGACAAGGGGCAGAAGCTCGCGCGGCAGGACCGCTGGACCGAGCTGTCGCGCCGCATCCGCTATGCCGACGAATCGCGCCTGACCACGCCGGGGGGCGAGACGGCCTCGCTGCTGCTGGCCTTCGGGGCGCGCAGCGACGTGGTGTCGGCCGCCGAGGACGCGCTGCACGACAATGCCGAGCCCAGCCCCGAGGGGATCGAGGCGCTGGAGGAGGTGCTGGAGGAGGAGCCGGGCGATTATGCCTGCGCGCTGGTCGTGGCGCTGGCGCATCTCGATATCGCCTGGGCCTGGCACAGCATCATGTTCGAAACCGCGCCCGAGAAAAGCCTGAACCGGGCGCATGAGCACCTGGAACGCGCCGAGGAGATCCTGGCGCCCCATGACGGGGTGGCGCTCGACGCGCCGTCGGTGCTGGCGGCGCAATGCGCGCTCAACGCCACCAACGAGAAGCGCGGCCGCCACTTGGCCGAGGATTACGCCACGCTGATCGGGATCGACCCCGAGGGCCACCGCCACATGCGCGCCATGGGCCGGCACATGGTGCCGCTGCTGCGCAAGTCACCCAACGTGCTGGAAATCGAGGCCCGCCGCATCGCCTCGCAGACCGAGGAGGTCTGGCAGGCGGGCGGTTATACCTGGGTCTATCTCGATGCGCTGACCGCCGATCCGCAGGCGATCGAGCTGCTGGACGCGGATTTCTTCATCGAGGGGATGGAGAACATCATCGACCGCAAGCGCGACCAGCACGTGATCAACCAGTTCGCCGCCTTCTGCGCGATTTCCATGGCGCCGCTGAAGCAGGACAAGCAACTGTCGCGGCGCGGGCACGCGACGCGGGAACAGCTGCATGACTGTCTCGACTGGCTGCTGGCGGATTACCTGCAGGAGCTGCACCCGCTGATCTGGTCGCAGACGCTGCTGGCGCCGGGAAAGGTGCCGATGCTGCCCTCGCGCCGGGCGCTGGTGGTCAAGGGGCGGCAGACGGCGCTTCGGATCATCGCGGCGCGGTTCGCCGGCGAGATCGCCGATGGCAGCTCGATCGCGTTCTCGCCGCAAGGCATGTACCGGCTGCCGGCGCTTTGAGCGGTGGCAGCGCATTCTTGAAAAGAACGCGGATCGAAGTCTTCTGAAGACGTCGGGCGGGCCCCTGCCCGGCCCGCGCCTCTTGCCCGTTCCGCCCGCCCGGTCTAGAACGCCGGACGATACGCAAACGGAGCGCCGCAGATGCTTGACCTGACCTACGAGCCCCCGAAACCCAAGGTGATCGCCGGGGCCAAGCACGACTGGGAACTGGTGATCGGCATGGAGGTGCATGCCCAGGTCGCCTCGAACGCCAAGCTGTTCTCGGGCGCCTCGACGCAGTTCGGGGCCGAGCCCAACTCGAACGTGGCCTTCGTCGATGCGGCCATGCCCGGCATGCTGCCCGTGATCAACGAGTTCTGCGTCGAGCAGGCGGTGCGCACGGGGCTGGGCCTGAAGGCAAGGATCAACCTGAAATCGGCGTTCGACAGGAAGAACTATTTCTACCCCGACCTGCCGCAGGGCTACCAGATCTCGCAGCTCTACCACCCGATCGTGGGCGAGGGCGAGATCATCGTCGACATGGAGCCGGGCATCGCCCGCAAGGTGCGCATCGAGCGCATCCACTTGGAGCAGGATGCCGGCAAGTCGATCCATGACATGGATCCGCACATGTCCTTCGTCGATCTCAACCGCACGGGCGTCTGCCTGATGGAGATCGTCTCCCGCCCCGACATTCGCGGGCCGGAGGAGGCGGCGGCCTATATCCTCAAGCTGCGCCAGATCCTGCGCTACCTGGGCACCTGCGACGGCAACATGCAGAACGGCAACCTGCGGGCCGACGTGAACGTCTCGGTCTGCCGCCCCGGCGCGTATGAGAAATACATGGAAACGCAGGATTTCTCGCATCTGGGCACCCGCTGCGAGATCAAGAACATGAACTCGATGCGCTTCATCCAGATGGCCATCGATTACGAGGCGCGCCGCCAGATCGCGATTGTCGAGGGCGGGGGCGAGATTGTGCAGGAGACCCGGCTTTACGATCCGGACAAGAACGAGACCCGGTCGATGCGGTCGAAGGAGGAGGCGCATGATTACCGCTACTTCCCCGATCCCGACCTGCTGCCGCTCGAGATCAAGCAGGACTGGGTGGACGGCATCGCCGAGTCCCTGCCGGAGCTGCCGGACGAGAAGAAGGCGCGGTTCGTGGGTGATTTCGGGCTGTCGGAGTATGACGCCAACGTGCTGACCGCCGAGCACGAGAACGCGGCCTTCTTCGAGGAGGCCGCCAAGGGCCGTGACGGCAAGCTGGTGGCGAACTGGGTCATCAACGAGCTGTTCGGCCGGCTGAAGAAGGAAGGCCACGAGATCACCGAAAGCCCGGTTTCCCCCGCGCAGCTGGGCGGGATCGTCGACCTGATCTCTTCCGATGCCATCTCTGGCAAGATCGCCAAGGACCTGTTCGAGATCGTCTATACCGAGGGCGGCGACCCGGCGAAGATCGTCGAGGAGCGCGGCATGAAGCAGGTCACCGATACCGGCGCCATCGAGACGGCGGTCGACCAGATCATCGCCGACAATCCCGCGCAAGTGGAGAAGGCGCAGTCGAACCCCAAGCTGGCCGGCTGGTTTGTCGGACAGGTGATGAAGGCCACGGGCGGCAAGGCCAACCCGAAGGCGGTGAACGAGATCGTGCAGCAGAAGCTGGGGATCTGAGTTAACGGTTGGTCAAGACCTGTTGAGAAATGGTTAAGCGCCCTGCGGATTTGTTTCGTGGGGCGTTTTTGCTTTTCCGGAGGCTGATCGCGCGATGTGCTCCCGGTGCGAAGCCGCGCGATCGACATGCCGGGGGCTGGCGATGCAACGGCCGTGAATCGCACTTTATGCCAGCCAAATCCGAAAAACCTCTTAACGGAGTTCTGCCGTCTCCCAATCGCCAGCCCGTCGGGCCGGCCTGTCGATCGCGCGGCGGGCTTCGCCCTGGATTCCGCGCGGAGCGCCACGTCGCCTGTCGCGGATAACTCCGGGCGAATAGACCCTCAGCCGCTTTTCACCTTCCGCCTGATCCCGATCCGGCTGCCCACCCCTTCGGGCGCGGGCAGCTCTGCATGGACCCGGGCCTGTTCCGCCAGACGGTGCTGGATATGCTGGGGCATCGGCGCCACCTTCGGCCCGCCCAGATCGACATGCAGGGTCAGCCCCTCGCCCGTCGCCGACAGCCAGCCATCCTCGTGGTAGAGTTCCTGGAAGGTGTGGAACCGCTTCTCGTCATGGTCGAGGATGCGGATGCGGGAATAGAGCCGGTCGCCCAGCTTGACCTCGCGCAGGTAGCGGACGTGGAACTCGGCCGCGAAGGTGGTGTGGTTGGTCTCGGCCACGTAATGCGCGCCGAAGCCCAGCCAATCCCACAGCTGGTCCGAGGCGCGGTCGAACACCACCGTGTAATAGCCCATGTTCAAATGATTGTTGTAGTCGATCCAGCCCTTCTCGATCTCGAGAAAGGAGGACACGAACGGGCCGGTATCGGTCATGGTCACGCGTGCTGATTCAAGGGTCGCGGCAAGATAGGGCGAAGCCGCGCGGGAGTGCAAAGGGTTTCTCCCCCTGCCCCGGCCCCTCAAGAGGAGGCTGGAAATTGCCGCCATCCCCCGCCATAGTACCAATTCACGCGGGCCCGGTCCGGATTGGTCTGGTGCGCGCGGTCAAAGGCCCAGCGGGGGAGAACGCATGCAGAAGGACCTCGACGACAGCGCGCGCGGGATCGTCACCGGCCAGCCGGTGGGAGCGACGGTGCAGATCGTCGTCGACACGCTGTTTGCGCGGATCAAGTCGGAGGAATACCCGACCGACACGCGCCTGCCGTCGGAGCGGACGCTGGCCGCGGAACTGGGTGTGGCAAGGAACACGGTGCGCGAGGCGCTTGACGTGCTGGAGAGCCAGAAGGCCATTCGCCGGCGGCCGGGTTCGGGCAGTTTCGTGACCTACCGGTCCGCCGCGCCGGGGGATGCCGCGACGGCCTCGGTCGCCGACGAGACGAGCCCGCTGCATCACCTCGTGGTGCGGGGGATCCTCGAGCCGGAGATGGTGCGGCTGGCGGTGGTGAACATGACCCCGCGCGAGATCAACGACCTGTCGGAAACGCTGTCGAAGATCGAGACGATCCAGACGGATGTGGATGCGTTCATAGAACTGGAAGAGAAGCTGTATACGCAGATCGCCGAGGGCACGGGGAACCCGCTGTTGGCGTCGTGCTACCGGCTGACGATCGAGACCTACCGGCAGAGCTTCCGCACCAAGCTGCGGCGGCGGAACCTGACGCCGAAGCGGATGCAGGATTACCAGAAGCGGTACAATACGCTGTTCAACGCCATTGCCTCGCGGGACGTGGCGAGCGCGGTGGAGTTCATCAAGCTGCACCTGGTGGAAGAGCAGAAGCTGTTGTTGCAGGATTTTTGAGGGGGTGCGTGGGTGGTGGGTTTGCACCCACCCTCCGGGTTTTGCCGCCCCGGCCCCCGAGCCGGGACCTCGGGACGCCAGAGTCCCCGGGTCAGGCAAAGGACGCGACGTCGCCCCGCCGGGCGAGCGCCGGCCCGTGGGGAGGCGCTGCAACGGATGTGGGTGGCATTTTATATTGCCGAACACATCCTACCTAAGTAAGTGACACTACATCGCAAAAGCGCCTGCCCGCCGGGACGGGCCGGCGCTCGCCCGGCGGCCTTCGGCCCCGATTCCGGGCGTGTGCCAGATCGCGACGTTGTATAAACAGCGTACCCACCGCCGAGGCGCACGAGGCCCCGGATCAGGCCCGGGGCGGGAAGTCGACTCATCAGGGCCAAAATCCAACGTCGGTATCACGTCGGTATTTTGTCGGTATAACGTCGGTGCGCCCCCCTACTCCGCCACCGTCCGCGCCCCCAGCTTCGTCGCGCGCGCAGGCCCCGTGAGCCGCTGTTCCCACATCTGGCCTAGGTCCAGCATCTCGCTGCGGAGTGCCCCGCTATGGGCGTGCAGCCAGCCGGGGACCGAGCCGAACTCCTCTATCCGGGCCTTGCCGTCGCGGATCGACACCACCGGCCAGTCGCCCACCAGCGCGTTGTCGATGCCGAAGAGGTCGGTGCCCCACCATTCCGCCGGGCCGAAGGCGTGGGTGACGTGGCCCAGCTGTTTCATCGCCGCCAGCACCGAGACCGGGTTGACCGTGCCCGCCTTCTCGACCGCGGCGTGCCAGATGTCGAGGATGGCGGCGTATTCCCAGCTCACCGCCGACCAGCTGTTCGGGTAGCGGTTGTTGAATTCTTCGTAGAAGACGTTGGGCTGGTTGAAGAAGAACGCCTTTTCCCGCAGCGCCGGGTCGTCGAAATCGGGGAACTGGAAGGTGACGCCTTCCATGAAGGACGCGCCCAGCTTGCCCACCAGCCGGTCGTAATGGTCGAAGGTGCAGGAGAGGATCCGGCCCGTGAAGCCCTGTGCATGGGCGTACTCGGTCATGGCGTGGACCATCGGCGTGTAGCTGGTGCACCAGCAGAGGATGTCGGGGTCCGCCGCCAGCATCGGCCCCACGATTTCGGCCGGGTCGCCGCCCGAGGCGGGGTATTGCACTTCCTTGACGATCTCGACGCCCGCCGCCTTGAAGGCCGCGCGGTAGGTGGCGAGCGAGGGCAGGCCCATCCCGTCCTTCTGGGCGCAGAGCGCGACGGTTTTCAGGCCCGGCTGCGTACGGGTCAGCCAATCGACCCCGGTGACCACGTAGACCGGGTGCACCTCGGAGGGCGCGATGAGGTAGGGCGTGTCGGGCGACAGGTCGGAGGGCAGAAGCGTCGAGGTCAGGATACGCTTCTCGGTCAGGTAATCGCCGACGGCGGCGTAATCGTCGCCGCCCAGCATCATCATCAGCTTGACGTCATGGCCCTGGACCAGTTCGACGGCGCCTTCATGCGCCTCGTCCGGCCCGGCCCCGCAATCATGGGCGTGGATGCGAATCGGGTAGCGCCGCCCGCCGATCAGCAGCCCGCCCGCGCGGTTGAGCCAGCCTTCCCAGATGCGGCAGCCATGCAGCCCCGGCAGGCCCCAGCTTTCCGCCTGCCCCGACAGGGGCGCCAGGAAACCGATATTGACGGTGCTGGCCATGCCGACGGAAAGCCTTGGCATGGCACCGGAAATCGCCAGCCGTTGTGCGAAACTCGAAGCTTCCAACCGTACGCGTCCTTTCTGCAAGCGGGCTGGGCAAGTCTAGGGGGAATCTGCCGGCCTGAACAGGTTTGTTGTTGACAAATTGGTTCACGCTTTGGTTTCCTGAAATGAACCAAAAGTACCAAAATGAAATATTGGTTCAATACAGACAGGGAGACCAGCAGAATGGCCAAGAAGAGAGTTGCGATCATCGGGGCCGGGCCGTCGGGCCTTGCGCAGTTGCGTGCGTTCCAGTCGGCGAAGGACAACGGCGAGGATATTCCCGAGATCGTCTGCTACGAGAAGCAGTCGGACTGGGGCGGTCTGTGGAACTATACCTGGCGCACCGGGGTCGACAAGGATGGCGAGCCCTGCCACGGCTCGATGTACCGCTACCTGTGGTCGAACGGCCCGAAAGAGGGCCTCGAATTCGCCGACTATTCCTTCGACGAGCATTTCGGGCAGGAGATTGCCAGCTACCCGCCGCGGGCCGTGCTGTTCGACTATATCGAGGGGCGGGTGAAGAAGGCCGGCGTGCGCGACTGGATCCGCTTCAACAACGTGGTGCGGGACGTCAGCTACGACGACGCGACGGGCAAGTTCACCGTCACCGCGCGGGACAGCGAAAAGGACGCCGAGACGGCCGAGGAGTATGATCACGTGATCGTCGCCTCGGGCCATTTCTCGGTGCCGAACGTGCCGGAATACCCGGGCTTCGACGGGTTCAACGGCCGCATCCTGCACGCCCACGACTTCCGCGACGCGCGCGAGTTCGAGGGCAAGGACATCCTGATCATGGGCTCGAGCTACTCGGCCGAGGATATCGGCAGCCAGTGCTGGAAGTACGGCGCCAAGTCGATCGTGTCATGCTACCGGTCGGGGCCGATGGGCTATGACTGGCCCGACAACTGGGACGAGGTGCCCGCGCTCGACCGGGTCGAGGGGCGAACGGCGCATTTCTCGGACGGGACCAGCCGCGATGTGGATGCCATCATCCTGTGCACCGGCTACAAGCACCATTTCAACTTCCTGCCCGACGACTTGCGCCTGAAGACGGCGAACCGGCTGGCGACGACCGACCTCTACAAGGGCGTGGTCTGGGTGCATAACCCCAAGCTCTTCTACCTCGGCATGCAGGACCAGTGGTTCACCTTCAACATGTTCGACGGCCAGGCCTGGTGGGTGCGCGATGCCATCATGGGCAAACTCGAGATCCCCGACCGCGCCGCGATGGAGGCCGACTGGAAACAGCGGCAGGCCGACGAAGACGCGCTGGAGGACGATTACGCCTGCATCAAGTACCAAGGCGATTACGTGGCCGAGCTGATCGCCGAGACGGATTACCCGAGCTTCGATGTCGATAAGGCCTGCGAGCAGTTCTACGAGTGGAAGAAGCACAAGAAGCAGGACATCATGGCCTTCCGCGACAACGGCTATGTCTCGCCGCTGACCGGCAAGCAGGCCCCGGCGCACCACACGCCCTGGAAGGACGCGCTCGACGACAGTCTCGAGGCGTATCTGCAGACGGGACGCTGATCGCAACGAACACCGGGCGCCGGCCGCACATCTCCCCGAGTGGCCGGGGCCCTTACTCAGGTCAGAGCGATGACCTCCCGGCCCTTCGTGGCCGGGATTTTTTTTGCCGGCTCAGCCCGGCCTGACCGGGTGTTCCCGCACGTACCGACCGCGCAGCGCCAGTCCGAGCGCCCCCGGAATGACCGCCGCGCCGAGGAACATCACCGTCATCCCCAGCGCATCGGATACCGCCCCCGCCACCGCCGGGCCGAGGATATTGCCCGCCGCCGTGGCCAGCAGGGCGGCGGTGAAGCTGAGCGTCGGCAGCGAGGGGAAAAGCCGTTCCGACCAGAAGGCGAGGATCGCGCTGGTGACCATCACGTGCACCCCCTGCAGCGCCGCCGAGCCGGCGAGCCCCGCCCAGCTTCCCGGCAGGAGCGCCGCCAGCGCCAGCGACCCGGCCCCGGCCAGCATGGCCAGGCGCAAGAGCGGTGCCAGACCCAGCATGGACCTGAACCGCCCGGTCAGCAGCCCGGCCAGCCCGGCGATGCCGAAGCACAGGAACACCGCTCCCGGCGTCGCCGCCGCCGGCAGCCCCGCCACGCCCCCCGCCTGTGCGAAATGGCGGCCCGCGAAGGAGATGTAGATCGCCGAGCTGGTGCCCAGCGCGAAGCCCGCGGCCAGCATCGGCGCCATCGCCCCGTCGCATAGCGCGCGCCAGCTTCCGGGGTGTGGCGCCTCGTCGGATTTCTCGACCTGCCGCAGCGCCGCCCGGTTGGCGACCAGCGCGCCCGCCCCCGCCAGCGCGAACATCGCCCAGAGCACGCGCCACGAGACGCCGGCATACACCATCGCCAGCGCCGAGGCCCCGGCCAGCGCGATGCCGACGCTGGTGCCGGTGCTGATTTCCGACAGGGCGGTGGGCCTGTCGGCGTCGCGGATCTTGCGGTGAACGGCGTCGTTGAAGGGTGTCCAGGCGAACCCGGCGCTGGCCGAGGCGAAGAACACGCCCGCCGCCAGGACCGGCAGCGCGGTCGCCGCTGCCACCAGCCCCATGCCCAGTGTGGCCGAGGCGAGGCCCGCCAGCACCGGCACCTCGGGCCCTTTCCGGCCGAGCAGGACCTGTGCGGCCAGCAGCGACAGGAAGAACCCGCCGAAGCCGAGGCTGGAAATCAGGCCGATCGTGATGTCGTTCAGCTGGAACGTCGCGGCGAAGGCAGGCACGAACAGCCCGAACCCCATGCGGCCGGGGCCATAGCTGATGGCGGTGGCGGCGAACCCCGCCGCGGACAGGCTCTGGAAGTAGGTGATGCGCGCCTCCTGTCCGGCACGAATGCCCGGCAAGGAAATTTGTTCCGAACGGGCGCCCGCGCGGCGGCCCTACCCCGCGCTGACCGCCGTGCCGAGCCGCGCCGCCTTTTGCCCCCGCCCCTCGCGCCCCAGCGCCCGGCAGAGCACCGCGACGGGGATGAGGCCGAACGCCACCAGCACCAGCGATGGCACCGCCGCCTCGGCCAGCCGCTCGTCGGCGGCGAGGCGGTGGGCTTGCACCGCCAGGGTCTGGAAGTTGAACGGGTGCAGGATCAGCGTGGCGGGCAACTCCTTCATCACATCGACGAAGACGATCAGCAGCGCCGTCAGCACCGAGTTGCGTGCCACCGGCAGGTGAATCCGCCACAGCAGCTTTTGCCCCGGCTGGCCCAGCGAGCGGCCGATCGCGTCGAGGTGGTGGGGGATGGTGGCCATGCCGCTGTCATAGGCGTTGAGGGCGGCCGCCATGAACCGGGCCATGTAGGCCAGCACCATCAGCCAGATCGAGCCGGTGATCAGCAGCCCGGTGTCGATGCCGAACCGCGCCTCCATGACCCCGTCGATGAGGTTGTCGAGCGCGGCCATGGGCACCATCAGGCCGACCGCGATCACCCCACCCGGCACGGCATAGCCCACGCCCGCGCCGATCACGATCAGTTTCGAGCTGCGCGAGGGCCGCGTGCGGGCGCGGAAGCCGATCAGGATGGCGCCCAGCACCGTCAGCACCGCCGCCACCCCCGCCACGGTGACGGAGTTCTGCATCAGCCCGACATAGCGCGACGACAGGAGCGACTGGCCCGAGCCGATGGCCATGCCGCCCAGCATCAGCACCGGAATGACGAAGCCCAGCAGCACCGGCAAGAGGCAGAGCGCGCAGGCGATCCAGCCCGGCGCGCCGGTCAGGCGGGGCCGCTCCATCGTCTCGAACCGTGTGCCGCGCCCGGCGGTGCGGGCCCGGCCCCGCTGGGCCCGTTCCAGCCCGGCGAGTAGCAGGGCAAAGCTCAGCAGGCAGAGCGAGAGCTGCGCCGCCGCCGCCCGGTCGCCGAGCGAGAACCACGCCTGGTAGATGCCGGTGGCGAAGGTCTGGACGTTGAAGAAGGCGACGGTGCCGTAATCCGCGATGGTCTCCATGATCGCCAGAAGCGCGCCGCCGGCGATGGCGGGCCGGGCCATGGGCAGGGCCACGCGGTAGAACGCCTTGAGCGGCGAGCGGCCCAGGGTGCGGGCGACGAGGAAGGCATTGGCCGATTGCTGGCGGAACGAGGCGCGGGCCAGCAGGTAGACGTAAGGGTAAAGCACGATGGTCAGCATCAGCGCCGCGCCCCCGATCGAGCGGACCTCGGGAAACCAGTAATCGCGCGGGCCCCAGCCCATTACCTCGCGCAGCGCCGTCTGCACCGGCCCGGGATGGTCGAGCATGTAGGTATAGGCATAGGCCATCACGTAGGCCGGGAAGGCCAGCGGCAGGGCCAGCGCGATCTCCAGCCAGCGGGCGCCGGGGAAGCGGTAGACCGTCACCAGCCAGGCCGTGACGCTGCCGATCACCGCCGTCGAGATGCCCACGATCGCCACGAGGATCAGCGTGGTGCGCGCATAGCGCGGCAGGACCGAGGCCAGCACGTCGCGCCAGGTGTCGAGGTCGCCGGTGAAGGCCGCCAGCGCCGCCGCGAGGATGGGCGCGACGCAGAACGCCACGACGACCCAGGCCAGCCGGTGCAGGAGGGGTTCACTCAGCAGTTTCAGGGTCGGTCCGCCTTTCCTCGTCCATGGCCGCACCGGGGCGCGGGCCGCCTGCCTATCCGTCCGCCCACATGCGGTAAAGGTTGCTTTTCGCCTTGAAGAGCCGGTCGAAGGCCGGAGTCTTGCCGTGCTGGTCGAAGATCGAGCGGGTGGCCACGTCGAGATCGTGCAGCACCTCGCGTTTCGCCGCGTCGCGCACCCAGCTGGTGACCCAGCCCACGACCGCCACGCGTTCGCCCGTGGTGACGGGTTCGACCCGGTGGAGGGCGGAGGTGGGGTAGAGCACCATGTCGCCCGCCTGAAGCCGGATCACCCGTTCCTCGATCACGTCGTCGATGACCAGCCCGCCGCCCTCGTATTCTTCCGGTTCCGACAGGTAGAGGGTGAAGGACAGGTCGGTGCGACTGCCCTTCATGATCGGGTCGTCGACGTGGAAGCCGTATTCCATGCCGGGGCCATAGCGCGAGAGCAGCGAGCGGGCGATCTTGCGGGGGCGCGCGACCGAGCGGAAGAGCTCGTTCTTGAAGAGCTTCGAGCGCACCGTGGCGAGGATCTCGTCGAGGTCCTTCGAGGGTTTCGCCTGCAGGTTCGACTTCACGTCGCGGGCATAGCGGCCCGCCGTGGCGCGCCCGTCCTGGAACTCGATGGCGTCGGCGGCCTGGCGCAACTCGGCCACCTCGTCCTTGGTCAGCACGTCTCCGATCACCATGAACATGGGTCAATACACCTTCGACAGGGCCAGCTCCATCCGCCCGGCGGCGCCGTGGAGGAGGCTGGCATCGGGGTCCAGACCCGCCGCTTGCAGGTCGGTGAAGGCCGGGTCGGCGAAGGCCAGCGCGTCGAGCAGGCCCTGGCCCGCGCGGGCGATGCGCTCGTTGCCGGCATCGGCCAGCTCTTGCGCCTCGGTCTTCGCCAGTTCGATCATGCCCCAGGCGGCCTGGTAGGCGGCGGGGTCGGTGATCTGGTCGCCTTCGATGGCGGCGGCATAGGTCTTGCCGGCCTCGCGGGCCAGCGCGATGAGCGCGCGGAACTGGGCGCGGGCGGTGGTCTCGCGGCGGGCGTCTTCGAAAAGGTCGCGGGCCGCTTCGTATTCTGCCTGGGGCGCTCCCTCCGGCAGGGCGGCTTCGAGCGCGTCCAGCGCCTCGGGCACACCGTCGATGCCGCGGGCCTCGAGCGCGTCCAGCGCCTCGGCCTCGGGTATGGCGAGCAGGGCCGAGGCCGCTTCGACCTCGCCATCCTCGGCCATCGCGGTGGCGGCGCGCAGCCGGCCTTCCAGACGGCCGAGCGCCACGAGGAAGGTATCGTCGTCGAGCCGGGCCTCGCTGGCCTCGCCCTCGCCTTCTCCCTCGCCTTCACCTTCTCCCTCGCCTTCGCCCTCACCCTCGCCGGCGGCGAGCCAGTAGCTGTCGGGCAGGTCGGCCTCGGCCGGGGTGATGACGGCGGCATGGGCGGCGGTGGCAAGGCCGGCGGCCAGCGTGCCGACGGTCAGAGTACGGCGCGCGGCGACCAGCCGGCGGGGTTTGCGGGGCGTCTGCGTCATGGCGCGATCCTTTCGGGAAGCTCTGAAATCATGGACGCCGCATGTGGGACATGCGGCGCCTGCAGGGTCGGTTGGCCGGTGACTGGCCGGAGGTCAGGAGCCTTCGCCCTCGCCCTCACCTTCGCCTTCGCCCTCACCTTCGCCTTCGCCTTCGCCGGAGGACTCGCCTTCGCCTTCCTCGGAGTATTCCTCGGTGCCTTCGCCTTCGCCTTCACCTTCTCCCTCGGCTTCGCCTTCGCCCTCGGCTTCACCTTCGCCTTCTCCCTCGGCTTCACCTTCACCCTCGGCTTCACCTTCGCCTTCGGATTCCCCCTCACCGGAAGCCAGCAGGACCCAGTCGGGCGTGTCGGTCATGTCGGGGGTCACCACGGCGGCGTGCGCGGCGGTGCCACCGGCGACGACGGCGGCCAGCGTGCCCAGCGCCACGCTGCGGCGGGCGGCGACAAGGCGGCGGGGTTTTTCGGGGGTGTCGGTCATTGCTGGATCTCCTCGGGTTCCTGATAGAAATAATTGGTATTGCCCCCTGCCATGAGTGTCAACAAAGCCATGCATTATTGTCAGGATTGGAAATCGCCTCTCCGGACCAGCCCGGCCCGCGTCGCGTGCCCCGCGCCACGGCACGGCGCAAGCCTTTGACCTTTTGATAAAATTCCCATATGCTGCTGGATTGGCTGACTTTTTATCCCGCTTGACAGCCCTGACGTAAGGGCACACGGCCTTTACACCCGTCCAGAATCGCGACAACCTTGCGCGCATGTCGGGGCACCCACGCTATGGTGGTGCCACGAAAACCGGCTTATCCAGGGAGAAATACATGAAAATCCTACGCAATCTCGCAACAGCCTCTGCGATTCTCGTGGCGGCCGCGGGGATCGGTTCGGCGCAGACGCTGAACTTCGCCTATGACGCGGACCCGGTTTCGCTCGACCCGCATGAACAGCTTTCGGGCGGCACGCTGCAGCTCAGCCACATGATCTTCGATCCGCTGGTCCGCTGGAACAAGGACCTGGGCTTCGACCCGCGCATCGCGACCGAGTGGGAGCGGGTCGACGACACGACCATGCGGTTCCACATCCGCGAAGGCGTGAAATTCCATTCCGGCAACGAGCTGACGGCGGAAGACGTGGTCTACACGATCGAGCGGCTGAAATCCTCGGCCGACTTCAAGGGCATCTTCGCCGGCTGGACCTCGGCCACCGCGGTCGACGACTACACCGTCGAAGTGAAGACCGACGGGCCGAGCCCGCTGATCCTGCACACGGCGACCTACGTCTTCCCGCTCGACAAGAAGTTCTACACCGAGGGCGGCGACGAGATCACCAAGCACGGCGACAGCTTTGCCAGCCAGAACGTTTCGGGCACCGGTCCGTTCACCGTGGCCGAGCGCGAACAGGGCGTGAAGGTGACCTTCGAGCGCAATGCCGACTACTGGGACACCGAAAGCCCGGGCAACGTGCAGACCGCGGTGCTGACCCCGATCAAGGAAGCGCCGACCCGTGTGGCCGCCCTTCTGTCGGGTGACGTCGACTTCATCGCGCCGGTGCCGCCGACCGATCTCGAGCGGATCGAGAACGACGAGAACACCAGCCTCGTCACCATGACCGGCACCCGGATCATCACGCTGCAGCTGAACCAGAAGCGCAACGAGGCGCTGGCCGACGTCAAGGTCCGCCAGGCGATCGTTCATGCCATCAACAACGAAGGCATCGTGCAGAAGATCATGAAGGGCTTCGGCACCGTCGCGGCGCAACAATCGCCCGAGGGCTACGTGGGCCACAACCCCAGCCTCGAGCCGCGCTTCGACGTCGAGAAGGCCAAGGCGCTGATGGAAGAGGCCGGCTATGCCGACGGGTTCTCGGCCACGATGATGTGCCCCAACAACCGCTACGTGAACGACTACAAGATCTGCGAAGCGGCGGCGGCCATGCTGGCCAAGATCGGCATCGAGATCGACCTGACCACCATGCCCAAGGCACAATACTGGCCCAAGTTCGACGAACGCGCCGCCGACATCATGATGATCGGCTGGCACGCGGACACCGAGGACAGCGCCAACTTCAACGAGTTCCTGACCATGACCCCGAACGCCGATACCGGCCGTGGCCAGTACAACTCGGGCAACTACTCGAACGAGGAGGTCGACCGCCTGACCATGGCGTCGCTGACCGAGACCGACAGCGAGAAGCGTGCCGAGATGCTGCAGCAGGTCGAGCAGATCCTCTATGACGAGGCCGCCTTCGTGCCGCTGCACTGGCAGGACCTGGCCTGGGCCGCGCGCAAGGGTGTCGACATCGAGCCCGTGCTCAACGTGATGAACTTCCCCTACCTGGGCGACCTGGTCATCGAAGAGTAAGCATTACGCTGCGTCCGGCGGGCCGGTTTTCCCGGCCCGCCGGCATTCCGCGCCTTGCACCCGGTGCGCCATCCGTGATTTGTCGCGCGCCACGCAACACCTGAGTCGCTTGACAGGCGCGCGCCACGGGACAGAACCGAAGCCATGCACATTCTAGCTTTCCTCATCCGCCGGGCCCTGCAGGCCGTGATCGTGATGTTCGTCATCTCGCTCATCGGCTTTTCCATCCAGGACAACCTCGGCGATCCGCTGCGCGAACTCGTGGGCCAGTCGGTCTCGGAGGAAGAGCGCGTCGCCCTGCGCGAGAAGCTGGGCCTCAACGACCCGTTCCTCGCACAGTATCTCCGGTTCCTCGGCAATGCCGTGCAGGGGGACCTGGGCACCTCGTATTTCTTCAAGCGCCCTGCCCTCGACGTGATCATGGACAAGTTCCCGGCCACGTTCGAGCTGGTGCTGGGCGCCGTCGTCATCTTCCTGTCGGTGTCGATCCCGGCGGGCATCTACTGTGCCATCAACCGCGACAGTTTCCTCACGCGGGTCATCATGACCGGGTCGATCATCGGCATCTCGATCCCGGTCTTCCTGACCGCGATCATGCTGGTCTGGATCTTCGGGGTCGAGCTGAAATGGCTGCCCGCCTTCGGGCGCGGCGACACGGTCGAGCTGCCATGGGGCTGGGATACCGGCCTTCTGACGGCGGATGGCTGGGCGCACCTGATCCTGCCCTCGGTCGCGCTCAGCTCGATCATGCTGCCGCTCTTCATCCGCCTGATCCGGGCCGAGATGATGGAGACGATGGCCACCGATTACGTGCGCTTCGCCCGCGCCAAGGGCCTTTCGACCCGGCGGGTGCGCTATGTCCACGCCTTCCGTAACACGCTTCTGCCGGTGGTGACGGTGGGCGGGCTGATGATCGGCACGCTCATCGCCTATACCATCCTGACCGAGACGGTGTTCCAGTGGCCGGGCATGGGCTTTCTCTTTCTCGAGGCGGTGAACCGGGTCGATACGCCCCTCATCATCGCCTACATCATCGTGGTCGGCCTGATCTTCGTGGTGGTCAACACCATCGTCGATTTCATCTACACGCTGATCAACCCCACCGTGAAACTGCCGGGGGCCAAATCATGATCACCTGGCGCTTTGTCTTCAAACGCTTCCTTGGCGACCCGGTGGCGATGGCCGCGGGCATCGTTTTGCTGCTGCTCATCCTGATGGCGATCTTCGCGCCCTTCATCGCGCCGCAGAACCCCTATGACCTGATGCAGCTCGACATCATGGACAGCGAGATGCCCCCGTCGTGGCGCGACGGCGGCGACGAACGCTTCCTGCTGGGCACCGACGCGCAGGGGCGCGGGGTGCTGTCGACCATCATGTACGGCACCGGCATCTCCCTCCTGATCGGGATCGGCGCGGTGATCGTGCAGGCCATCCTCGGCATCACGCTGGGGCTGATCGCCGGCTACAAGGGCGGCTGGATCGACGCCTTCCTGATGCGGCTGGCGGATATCCAGATGTCGCTCTCGACGCTGATGATCGCCATCATCGTGCTGGCCATCTTCAACGCCGCTTTCGATGCCAACACCTATGCCGATTACGCCATCTTCATGCTGATCCTGATCATCGGCGTCGCCGAATGGCCCAAGTTCGCCCGTACCGTGCGCAGCTCGGTCCTGGGCGAGAAGTCGAAGGAATATGTCGACGCCGCCCGGGTGATCGGCCTGCCGCCGCGCAAGGTGATGTGGGGGCATATCCTGCCCAACACGCTGACGCCGGTGCTGGTGATCTCGACTATCCAGGTGGCCGAGGCGATCATGACCGAGGCGGCGCTCTCCTTCCTCGGGCTCGGGATGCCGACCGACAAGCCGTCGCTGGGCTCGCTCATCCGCTCGGGGTTCGAGTTCATCTTCTCGGGCTCGTGGTGGATCACCCTCTACCCCGCCATCGTGCTGGTGGTGCTGATCCTGGCGCTGAACCTCCTGGGCGACTGGATGCGCGACGTGCTCAATCCGAAACTGCGGCGGGGAGAGGACTGATGGCGATGCTCGAAGTGCGCGACCTTCACGTGGCCTTTCCGCGCGGCAAGCGCGACGAGGTCGAGGCCCTGCGCGGGGTCGACCTGACGCTGGAGAAGGGCGAACGCCTTGGCGTTGTCGGCGAATCCGGCGCGGGCAAGTCGATGCTGGCCTTCGCCATCCTGAACCTGATTGCCGAGCCCGGCCGGGTGTCGGGCGGGACGATCAACTTTCACGGGGAAAACCTGCTGGCGCTGTCCGAGCGGAAGATCCGCAAGTTGCGCGGCAACCGCATCTCGATGATCTTCCAGGATCCGATGGTGACGCTGAACCCGGTGATGACGATCGGCGCCCAGATGATCGAGACGCTGCAGGCGCACCGGAAGATCTCCAAATCGCAGGCCCACAAGCTCTGCGTGGAAAAGCTGCGCATGGTCGCCATCCCCTCGGCCGAGAACCGGATGACCTCCTACCCGCACGAGCTGTCGGGTGGCCTCCGCCAGCGGGTCGTCATCGCCATCGCGCTGCTGACCGACCCGGAACTGATCATCGCCGACGAGCCCACCACCGCGCTCGACGTGACCATCCAGGCCGAGATCATGGCGCTCATCCTCAAGCTCTGCCGCGAGAATGACGTGGCGCTGATCCTGATCACCCACGACCTTGGCGTCGTGGCCGAGGTGACCGAGCGGATCATGATCATGTATGCCGGCAAATGCGTCGAGGAAGGCCCCACGCAGGAGATCATCCGCGGCCCGCAGCACCCCTATACCTACGGCCTGCTGCAGGCCCTGCCGCAGAACGCGGCGCGGGGCGAGCGGCTCTACCAGATCCCGGGCTCGATGCCGCCGATCACCGCCCTGCCCCAGGGCTGCGCCTATCACCCCCGCTGCAACCGCGCGACCGAGCGCTGCCGGCGGGAGATCCCCGAACGCGCGGGCGGCCACGCCGCCTGCTTCCACCCCCTGACCCCGGCGGAGGCCGCCTCATGAGCCAGCCCATCGTCGAAACCAAGGGCGTCGAGGTGCGCTTCGCGCTGCCGACGCACTTTCTGTCGCGCGAAACCCCGGTGCTGCACGCGCTGAACGGCGTCGACCTGGCCATCGAGCCCGGCGAAAGCTTCTGCGTCGTGGGCGAGTCGGGCTGTGGCAAGACCACGCTGGGCCGCGCCATCATCGGCCTGCTGAACCCCACCGAGGGCGAGATCCACTTCCAGGGCCGGCGCATCGACACCATGGACGAGACCGCCCGCAAGCCGGTGCGCCGCGACATGCAGATGGTGTTCCAGAACCCCTACGCCTCGCTCAACCCGCGCCGCAACGTGTTCGACACGCTGGCCGAGCCGGTGCGCCACCTGATGCCGGAAATGAACGCCCAGCAGGTGCGCCAGCGGGTGGAGGAGGTGCTGGATGCCACCGGCTGCGACCAGAGCTGGCAGCGCCGCCTGCCGCACGAGTTCTCGGGCGGGCAGCGCCAGCGCATCGCCATCGCCCGGGCGCTGGTCACCAACCCCGCCTTCATCGTCGCCGACGAGCCGATCTCGGCGCTCGACGTCTCGATCCAGGCGCAGATCCTCAACCTGCTGACCGATTTGCAGGCCGAGCGCGGGCTGACCTACCTCTTCATCACCCACGACCTGTCGGTGGTCGAGCATTTCGGCACCCGCGTCGCGGTGATGTACCTGGGCCGGATCATGGAGCTGGCGCGCGCCGAAGATCTCTTCGCTACGCCGAAGCACCCCTACACGCGCCTCCTGCTCGACGCGATCCCCAAGCTCGAGGGCGGCTCCTTCGACAACCCGCGCAAACCCGGCGAACTGCCCGACCCGGTCAACCCGCCGCCCGGCTGCCCCTTCGCGCCGCGCTGCCCCATGGCCGAGGCCGTCTGCCGCCAGGACCGCCCCGAACTGCGCACGCTCGCCAACGGCACCCAGGCCGCCTGCCACTTCGCCGAATAGCAAAAGGGCGGCCCCGGCAAAGGCGCCGCCCCATGCTTCTTCTTGGTCCAAATATCCCGGGGGAGACGTTGAAATCCTTCGGGATTTCAACGTCGGGGGCGGAGCCCCTATTCCGCCTCGTTCGCCGGGCTCGCGTTCAGCAGGCCATAGCGCTCGGCGCCGATGCTGTCATACAGGTCGATCTGCGTCTCGAGGAAGTCGATATGGCCCTCCTCGTCGGCGATCAGCTCCTCGAACAGGTTCTTCGAGACGTAATCGCCCACCTTCTCGCAATGGTCGCGCGCCTCGATATAGAGGGTGCGGGCGTCGTGTTCGGCGGCAAGGTCAGCATCGAGCGTCTCGCGCAGGGTCTCGCCGATGCGCAGCGTGTCGAGCTTCTGCAGGTTGGGGTGGCCGCCGAGGAAGATGATCCGCGTGATCAGCTTGTCGGCGTGGTGCATCTCCTCGATGCTTTCCTCGCGCGACTTGGCGGCGTTCTTGCCATAGCCCCAGTCTTCCTGGAGCCGGTAGTGCAGCCAGTACTGGCTGACCGCCGTGAGTTCGCTCCGCAGTGCCTTGTTAAGGTACTCGATAACCTTTTCGTCGCCCTTCATCGCTCGCTTCCTTTGATTCCTCGCGGCGCCGGTCGCGCCGCTGCATGGGTATGACAAAGGTGTCACACTGTTGCATGGTGTCAAGGAAGAGCGGCAGGCAGCCGCCGCAATCGGCCTTCTTGCCGAGCGCGCGATAGACCTTGCCGGGCGTGATGAGCGTGTCTTCGTCGGCCGCGCGCATCCAGTCCACGGCGGCGCGGATATCGCGGTCTGTGATCGACTGGCAATGGCAGATTATCATCTCGGCCTCATCATCGGATCGGGCTCGCCCCGTCCTGTTGCTGACTTCTGCACGATTCGGCGGCAGAAACCAGAGTTTTTCTGTCGGATACAGGGAAACGCGCGGCTTTGCCGCAGGTTCCCCCGCATCAATGAACGGTGACCCCCGCCATGTCCGCCGAGGGCAGCATGCCCGACAGGGTCGAGCGGTGCAGGTAGAGCCCGGCCTCGCGCGCCGCCTCGGTCAGCGGCAGCAGCAGCGGCCCCTCGACGATCAGCGAGCCCACCAGCATCGCGTCCTCCCGCTCGCCGGTGGCGGCGAGCATGATGAAATGGGCGAACACCGCCTCGTCTGCGCCGACGCAGGCACAGTGCGGCTGGTGCCGTATCAGCTTGCGCCGCCCGTGCCGCCCGATCATGCCCATCACGTCGTTGAGCGCCCGCTGGCAGGTCTTCGCCCGCGCCGCGCCCATCACCTCCAGCAGCAGCCGGGCGATATGGTCCTGCCCCTCCGGCCCGTCGGACCAGTGGCGCAGCGCCCGGACCAGCACGCGCTCGGCGCCGGAAAGGGTGTCGAACCCGGCGACGGGAAACCCGCCGCGCATGTCGCTGTGATGTTTCATCCGGGTCACTTCGTCAGGATAAGCTTGCCCATCCGGGTGATGCGCAGGGTGTAGATCTGGCCGTCCAGCGTGATCGTCGCGGTGGCGCCCTCGCCGATCAGCTCGCGGGCGTCGTATTGCGGCTGGGCCGTCGCCACGTCGCCATCGGGGGTTTTGCGAAGCGTCATCATGCCGGGCGCCCCTCGATCCGGTCGAGCAGGTGCTCGAGCACCATGTCGGGCGTCAGCAGCCCCGCCATGGCCATTTCCGCCGCCTGGTCGCGCGTGGGCAAGGCCCCCCGCACCGGCGCCGCCTGGCGCGTCACCCGTTCAGCAATCATCCGTCGCTCCTTTCCTGGTGTCCTGGGCTGATGGCTGACCGCTGCGGGTTGGCTGGTTTCATTTCTGACTTTTTCACTCAGCTTTGTCAATCCTGATTGTTTCACTGGGATTAGGCCATGCAGATCTTCGCCCGTGTCCCGCCCCGGGACTGCGCTGGCCCCGCCCCAGGACCGCCCCGGCCCCGCCCGAGAAAATCCCGCGCCCGCAAAAATCAGGACTCGCTTTGACGGCGCCTCTCTGGCAACCTGTATATACAATTCGGCCGAGCAGCCGGGCGCAAGGGAGAAGGACAACCCGATGTCCCAGCACTATCTCAAACAGGTGCCCATCGCGCTTCGTTCGCGACACAAGTCCGACCTGCGCACGCAGTTCGCCGCGCTGTGCTACCGGATCCGCAACGACAAGCCGGAATTCCTGTTGGTCACCTCGCGCGGGACCAAGCGCTGGATCATCCCCAAGGGCTGGCCGCTCGACGGGCACACCCCGGCCAACGCCGCGCTGCAGGAAGCGTGGGAGGAGGCGGGCGTGCTGGGCCGCGTGGCGGGCCCGAGCCTTGGGCTGTTCTCCTATCACAAATCCGCCCCGCAGGAGGGCGGGCTGCCCTGTGTCGCCATGGTCTACCCGGTGCGGGTGCGCGCGCTGGCCGACGACTATCCCGAAAAGGACGAGCGCAGGCGCAAGTGGATGCGCCGCAAGAAGGCGGCCGCCAAGGTCGAGGAGCCGGAGCTGGCCCAGATCATCCGCCGCTTCGACCCCAAGCTGCTGCGGTTCTGAGCGCGGGCCGCGCCGCTTGAAAACCGGGCCCGACAGTATAACTATTCCGCAATTGCGTGATGGAGTAGACGGTGTGATTCAGTACACCCTCAAATGCGACAAGGACCACCGCTTCGACAGCTGGTTCCAGTCGGCCGCGGCGTTCGACAAGCTGCAGTCGGCGGGCATGGTGGCCTGCGCGATCTGCGGCTCGACCCACGTGGAAAAGGCCCTGATGGCGCCCAGCGTGCGCGACAGCCGCCGCAAGACCCCGCAGGCGCCCGAGGCGCCCGACACCCCCCGCCCCCGCCCGCTTTCCGCCCCCGCGACCACCGCCGAACAGGCGCTGGCAGACCTGAAGCGCCATGTCGAGAAAAACTCGGAATACGTGGGCCTCAACTTCGCCCGCGAGGCCCGCCAGATGCACGAGGGCAGCGCGCCCGAACGCTCGATCTACGGCGAAGCCAAGCCCGAGGAGGCCCGCAAGCTGATCGAGGACGGCGTGCCGATCGCGCCCCTGCCCTTCCTGCCCAACCGGAAATCCAACTGAGGAGGCGGCGATGCATGTCGTGATCACCGGGGTCAGCCGGGGGATCGGCCACGCCCTTGCCGAGCGTTACCGCCGCATGGGCCACGAGGTGACGGGCACAGCCCGTTCCGGCGGGGCCGAGGTCGCTCTGGACGTGACAGAGTCCGACCAGTTCGAGGCGCTGGCCGCCCATGTCGACGGCAAGCCGGTCGACCTCCTCGTCTGCAACGCCGGCATCTATCCCGACAAGGGCCAGTCACTGGCCAGCGGCTTCGCGCCCGCAACATGGGCCGAGGTGATGGCCACCAACGTGACCGGCGTCTTCCTGGCGGTCCAGACCCTGATGACCGGGCTGCAACTGGCGAAACAGCCGAAGATCGCCATCCTCTCCAGCCGCCTGGGCAGTGACGAGCTCGCCGCCGGGGGAAGCTATGTCTACCGCGCCTCCAAGGCCGCCGCGCTCAACCTCGGGCGCAACCTGGCCGTCGACCTGAAGGAGCTGGATATCGCCGTGGGCATCTACCACCCCGGCTGGGTCCGCACCGACATGGGCGGGGAAAAGGGCGAGGTCGGTGTCGGCGACAGCGCCGATGGCCTGATCGCCGAGTTCGACCGCCTGACCCTCGACACCACCGGCTGCTTTCGCACATGGGACGGCCGCGACCTGCCCTTCTGAGCTCCGGCCCGATTACTTAACCCCGTGCTTCTTCTGGCTAAAAATATCCCCGCCGGAGGCATCCGACAGCCCCACTTGGAACCGCCGCTTCAGGTCCGAACCCACCGGTGCATCACGTCCCCGCCCACCTGCCGGACCTCGGCCAAGGCAAACCGCTCCGCCTCGTCCAGCGACGAAATGCCCATCGCCCCCACCGAGGGCAGCCCCTCGGCCCCCACGGCGAAGCCGGCAGTGAACCCCACAAGCTCATCGACCAGCCCGGCCGACAGGAGCGAGGCCGCCAGCGCCCCGCCGCCCTCGCAGAACACCCGCGTCAGCCCCTCGGCCCCGAGCGCCGCACAGACCGAGACCGGGTCGATCTGCCGGCCCGTCAGCTCGCAGGGCAGCAGCTTTGCGCCGAAACCCTGCCAGGCCGCGACCCGATCCTCGTCCGCATCCGGCCCGTGGCACAGCCACACCGGCACCTCGCCCGCCGTCCGGGCCAGCTTGCCATCCTGCGGCAAGTCCAGCCTGCGCGAGACGACCACCCGCACCGGCTGCCGCGCCACGCCAAGGCCCCGCACGGTCAGCATCGGGTCGTCGGCCCGTGCCGTGCCCGCCCCCACCATCACCGCGTCGTGCCGCGCGCGCAGCCCGTGGACAAGCCGCCGCGCCTCGGGCCCGGTGATCCACTGGCTGTGCCCGCTGGCGGTGGCGATGCGCCCGTCGAAGGAGCTGGCGAGTTTCAGGGTGATCCACGGCCGACCCTCGGTGGCCTTGCGGAAGAATCCGACGAGGTCGGCCGCGGCCTCGTCTGCAAGCACGCCGGTCACCACTTCGACGCCGGCCGCGCGCAGCATGGCAAAGCCCCGGCCGGAGACCCGTGTGTCGCTGTCCTCCAGCGGCGCCACGACGCGGGCGATGCCCGCCTCGATCAGCGCCTCGGCACAGGGCGGCGTCTGTCCGTGATGCGCGCAAGGTTCGAGGCTGACATAGGCGGTTGCCCCCCTGGCCGCCGCCCCCGCCTCTGCCAGCGCCACGCGCTCCGCATGGGGCCGGCCGCCCGGTTGCGTCCAGCCGCGCCCGACGATCCGGCCGCCCTGCACGATCACGCAGCCCACGGCCGGGTTGGGCCAGCATTGCCCCTGCCCGCGCCGCCCGAGCGACAGCGCGAGGCGCATGTACCGGATGTCGGTGTCGCTCACTCGTCCGCGGGCGCGTCTTCCGCGGCGTTCGGGCGCAGCTCGCTCACGAACTTGTCGAAATCGTCCGCCGCCTGGAAGTTCTTGTAAACGCTGGCAAACCGCACGTAGGCCACGGTGTCGATCCGGGCCAGGCTTTCCATCACGATCTCGCCCACCGTCTTCGACGGGATATCGGTCTCGCCCAGGCTTTCCAGCCGCCGCACGATGCCCGAGATCATCTGCTCTACCCGTTCGGGTTCCACCGGGCGCTTCTGCAGCGCGATCCGGATCGAGCGTTCCAGCTTGTCGCGGTCGAAATCCTCGCGCCGCCCGTTGGTCTTGACGACCACGAGGTCGCGCAGTTGCACCCGCTCGTAGGTGGTGAACCGGCCCCCGCAGGCCGGGCAGAACCGCCGCCGCCGGATCGACACGTGATCCTCTGCCGGACGCGAGTCCTTCACCTGTGTATCAATGTTTCCGCAAAACGGGCACCGCATCGCCCCAGCCCCTTCTCTTCTCTGCCTCGTTGGTTATGGGTCTCTGGCCCATTTATCCACAGCCACTATAGGGCAGCCGCAAAGTTTTGGGTAGAGGGGATTTTGCGGCGCTATATGAAGGGGAGCTTGGTGTTGCGCCCGGCCCAGGGCATCGCTTTCGGCGGTCTGCCGGGCCGGGCGCGCGTCAGGTCAGGGTGTTATTCGGCGGCCTCGGCCGCCTTTTCCGGCACGGTGAACCCGAAGCCGGCACGTTCCATCTGGGTCAGCGTGCGCATCGCCATCTTGGTCTGCGCTTTCTTGGCCTCTTTCCACGCGGCCTTGCGGTCTTCCTTGCTGGCCTCGGGATTGGCGGCGCGGTACTGCTGGGCGAAATGCAGGTACGCCAGTTTGCGGCCGGCCCAGCGGCGCTGTTTCTGCTCTTCGGTGAGCGGGGTCTTGGTTTTGGCTTCAGCCATCTTTTATAGTCCTTTCGACTGTTACCGGGCGCGGGTCGCGCCACGGCCGATACGGGCGATCTTGCCCTGATTCGCTTTTATTCCCTTTTTGGAATCGCGCAACGGATGTTTGCGGCGCCCCTGCGAAATCCGGCCGAACGGGTCAGCCGGACACAGCCAGGTGCGCGGCCACCTTCCGGAGGTGCGGGCGGTCGCGATGCTCGAAGACGTAGAGCCCCTGCCAGGTGCCAAGCACCATGCGCCCGCCGCTCACCGGGATCGACAGGCTGACCGGCATCATCGCCGCCTTGATATGGGCGGGCATGTCGTCGGGCCCTTCCATCGTGTGCCGCAGGTAGCCCATCGACGGGTCGTCCGAGGGCGGCACGAGGCGCGAAAAATAGGCCAGCAGGTCGCGCTGCACGTCCGGGTCGGCGTTTTCCTGGATCAGCAGGCTGGCCGAGGTGTGGCGGATGAAAAGCGTCAGCAGCCCCTCGTCCGCGCCCGCCTCGCGCAGCCAGCGGTCCACCTGCCCGGTGAACTCGTAAAGCCCCTGCCCCCGCGTCTCGATGCCGAAACTGGTCTGCATGTCGCTCAGCACCGCTGCCATGCGTGGCTGTCGAGGTTCCAGCACTGCCCGTTGGCTTCCTTGCGCTCGAAGACCGGGTAGAAATCATGCGCGCCCACCGTGCCGGGGCTGCACTGCACCTCGGCCAGCACCTGGCCGCCCTTTGCCACGGTCACCCCGCCGGTGACCTGCGGATCGCCCTGTGCCATCCGGTCGACACTGTAATTGAGCGCATAGGAATAGCCCGCGTTATGAAGCGTCAGCTCCTCCCACAGGTAGCGCCCGACGCCGTTCCACGGCTGCAGGTCCACCTCGGTCACGTGGCGTTCCAGCACCAGCTCCGCCGCGCGGCCCGCGGGCCCGTAGCGATAGACCGCAACGTCGCCCACCAGGCAGAGGTCGATGGCCTTGCTACCCGCCTGACACTGGAACAGCGGGATGCCCGCGCAGCCGGATTGCGCGGCGGCGGTGCCGGGAGCTAGGGGCGACAGGACAAGGCAGGCGGCAATGAGGGACAGGCGCATCGGCGGTCTCCGGAAATGACATGAACCAACTGCCAACAGACATACGCCATGCACCCCGCGCCCGGCAACGGCGATGACGCAATCGCGCCCGGGGGCCTTTACCCTGCGCCCGCCAGCGGGCATGACGGGGCAGACCGCCATTCCCGGACCCTCGATCCCGATGCTGCCCATCCTGCTTACCGGCCTGCTGCCCGTCTTCCTGCTCGTCCTGCTGGGCGGGGCGGTGCGCAACCGGCTGAGCGAGAACGCCTGGGCCGGGCTCGACCGGCTGAATTTCGAGATCCTCTTTCCGGCGCTCATCTTCACCGCCGCCGCCTCCCGGCCGATCGAACCGGCCAGCCTGCTGATCGTGGGCCCGCTGGTGTGGGCGGTGCTGGCGCTGGGGCTGGCGCTTGGCTGGCTCGCCCGGCCGTTCGGGCCCGAGAAGTTCCTCGACTTCGCCGGTTGCTGGCAATCGGCCTGGCGGTTCAACACGGCCTTGGGCTTCGTTCTGGTGCAGGCGCTGCCTTCGGCCGATATCGGGCTCTACTCGGTCACCATCGGCCTCGGCATCCCGATGGCCAACATCTTCGCCGTCTCGGCCCTGTCGCGCGGGACGGGGCTGACGGCGGGGGCGATGCTGCGGCGGGTGGCGCTCAACCCCTTCCTGCTGGCCAGCCTCGCGGGCGTGGCGGTGGGGCTGTCGCAGGTCACCATCCCCGCGCCGGTGCTGGCGCCGGTGACACTGCTGGCGGAGGCGGCGATCCCGGTGGCGCTCATCTCCATCGGGGCGACGCTCAACTGGCGCGCGCTGGGGCGGATGAACCGCTTTACCGGGGTGATCGTGGCGACCAAGCTGGTGATCCTGCCGCTGACGGTAACGCTGGTGGCGCTGGCGCTCGGCTCCTCGGCGCCGATCGTGCCGGTTCTGGTGGTCTTCGCCGCGCTCCCCACGGCCTCGGCGGCGCATGTGCTGGCCTCGGGGTTCGGCGCCGACCGGCGGCTGGCGGCGACGCTCATTGCCCAGACGACGATCCTCAGTGCGGTGACGTTGCCGGTCTGGATGAGTGTGGCGGAGTGGCTGGCGGGGCGGTAGGCCCGTAGGCCGGGCTTCAGCCCGGCACCTCCCCGGCACAACCCAACCCCTGATCCTCCCTTACCGTGGCCGTCCGACGCGCGCGTCCGCCCGGAATCAAGCCGCGCCAAGGCGCGGCGCCGGGCTATCGGCGATTGCTTGCAATCGCCTGCCGCAAGTGAATTGCAACGCAATTCACGATAGGCGAGCGCCCGCTGCCCGGCAGGCGATTGCAGTGCAATCGCCGAGAGGGGCCCGTCCCCACGGGCAGGCGCTTTCGAGGTGTATCATGACGTTCATAAGGAAGATGTACGCGGCGTCATAAAGCGTGAGCCAAACCCGTAGCAGCGCCTCCCCACGGGCCGGCGCTCTCCCGGCGGGTTTCCCTGGCAACGTATTGGAGCCGCCGCCGGTTCGGGACTGCCAAACTGTCCCTCACCGGGCCCGGTCGAACAGCCGCTCCCCCTGCTCGTCGATCAGCCGCTGCGCCTTGCGCACCGACTCGGCGGCGGCGCCGTCGAGGTCGCTCACCATGTCGGCCCGGATAAGATGGTGCGCCTTCATCTCGCCCCCCACCTCCTTCTCGATCCGCGCGGCGACACGGTAGGTGCTGCCCTCCCTGATCGGCTCGGGATGGATGGTGAAGCCCTCGTACTCGACCGGGTCGTGCGCGGGCGCCGAGCCCTTGCCCCAACCTTTGTCCGAGCCGGAGCCGGACCCGAAGAGACGTGACAAGAGCGACATGGGCGGTTTCCCTTCCGGCTGATCCTCTGCCCGGCCATGCCGGACAGCGCAAAGGGTGGTGCGGCGGTCGGGCTGTGTCAAGGTTGGGGGCATTCCCGCGGCGGTTCCTCGGCCTGACCTGAAAGCCAGTAAAACCGGTCCGCCCGATCACTCCACGCTCGACGCGAAGACGTCGATCTCACAGCCAAGCTCGCAGGCTAACTCGGAAATCTCAGGCGGAATGGTGACATGCACGTCTTCCTCGGCCCCGCGCCCCGTGACGACCAGCGCGATCTTGAACGTCGTCCCCCCTCCCAGCTCTCTCAGTTTTTCGCGCCTGTTCGTCACTTCCATCGCAAAGGCTGTCAGGCGGGCCGCGCCCCGTTCCGTCGGGTCATTGACCGAGAAGATCACGCTGTTCCGTCGGGGGACGATCCTCTCCGGATTGCGCTCACCGCGGTTCGCGTGGCTTGCACCGGGGAAGCCAAGGAACCCTGCAACCTCCTTCGCATCACCGTCGAAGTCATGGATGTAAAACCGATATTCGGTCATCGCGGCGCCCCGCCGTGGTCCATCTCAAACAAATGCTCGCCCCCGGTCTCACGCACTGCCGGCCCTGAACGCAAAACGGGCCGTCTCTCGACAGCCCGCCAAGTCCATGTCCGGCTGTACAGCCCGCTCACTGATCCAGGAACGACCGCAGCTTCCGCGACCGGCTCGGGTGCTTCAGCTTGCGCAGCGCCTTGGCCTCGATCTGGCGGATCCGTTCGCGGGTCACGCTGAACTGCTGGCCCACCTCCTCGAGCGTGTGGTCGGTGTTCATGCCGATGCCGAAGCGCATCCGCAAAACCCGTTCCTCGCGCGGGGTGAGCGAGGAGAGCACCCGCGTGGTGGTTTCCTTCAGGTTGTCCTGAATGGCCGAATCCAGCGGCAGGATGACGTTCTTGTCCTCGATGAAATCGCCGAGCTGGCTGTCTTCCTCGTCGCCGATGGGCGTTTCGAGCGAAATCGGCTCCTTGGCGATCTTCATCACCTTGCGGACCTTCTCGAGCGGCATCTGCAGCTTCTCGGCAAGCTCTTCCGGCGTCGGCTCCCGCCCGATCTCGTGCAGCATCTGGCGGCCGGTGCGGACCAGCTTGTTGATCGTCTCGATCATGTGCACCGGAATGCGGATGGTGCGCGCCTGGTCGGCGATCGAGCGGGTGATGGCCTGCCGGATCCACCAGGTCGCGTAGGTCGAGAACTTGTAGCCGCGGCGGTATTCGAACTTGTCGACCGCCTTCATCAGGCCGATGTTCCCCTCCTGGATGAGGTCGAGGAACTGCAGGCCCCGGTTGGTGTATTTCTTGGCGATCGAGATCACCAGCCGCAGGTTCGCCTCGACCATTTCCTTCTTGGCGTTGCGGGCTTCCTTCTCGCCCTTCTGCACCTGCGCCACGATGCGGCGGAATTCGCTGATGTCGAGGCCCACGTACTGGCCCACCTGCGCCATGTCGGCGCGCAGCTCGGCCACCTTGCCGGGCGAGCGCTCCATGAACGCCTGCCAGCCGCGGCCCGACTTGGCCGCCATGTCGTCGATCCAGTTCGGATCCAGCTCGCGCCCGCGGTATTCGTCGACGAATTCCTTGCGGTTGATGCGGGCCTGGTCGGCCAGCTTCACCATCGCGCTGTCGATCTGCATGATCCGGCGGTTGATGCCGTAAAGCTGGTCGATCAGCGCCTCGATCCGGTTGTTGTGAAGGTGCAGCGAGTTGACCAGCTGCACGATTTCCGAGCGCAGCGTCTGGTAGGTGTCTTCCTGCGCCTGGGAGAACGAGCCGTCCTCGTTCAGGGTGGCCGAGATCCGGCTGTCCTGCATCGCCGCCAGTTTCTCGTAATCGTTGGCGATCCGGTCGAGCGTTTCCAGCACGCGCGGCTTCAGCGCGGCCTCCATCGCGGCGAGGCTCATGTTGGCCTGTTCGTCCTCGTCCTCGTCCCCGTCATCCTCGCGCGAGAGCGGGTTGCCGTCGGCGTCGAGCTCGGGCTCCGAGCCGCTGTCCTTCTGGCCGCCGCCCGAGGGGGCCGAGGCCATGTTCGCCGCCTCGACCATCGGCTCGCCTTCCTCGTCGCCCATCTGGCCCGAGAAGGTGGTCTCCAAGTCGATCACGTCGCGCAGCAGGATGTCCTCGCCCAGAAGCTCGTCGCGCCAGATGGTGATGGCCTGGAAGGTCAGCGGGCTTTCGCACAGCCCCGCGATCATCGTGTTCCGCCCCGCCTCGATCCGCTTGGCGATGGCGATCTCGCCCTCGCGGCTGAGCAGTTCGACAGAGCCCATCTCGCGCAGGTACATGCGCACCGGGTCGTCGGTACGGTCGAGCTTCTCTTCCTTGCCGGAACCCAGCGTCAACTCGCCCTTGCGGCCGATCTCGGCCACGGCGGTCGATTTCTGCTCTTCCTCCTCGGCTTCCTCGTCCTCGATGATGTTGATGCCCATCTCCGACAGCATCGACATCACGTCCTCGATTTGCTCGCTGCCCACCTGGTCGGGCGGCAGGACCTTGTTGAGCTGATCGTAGGTGATGAAACCTTTCTCACGCGCCTCGGCGATCATCTTCTTGACCGCGGCCTGGCTCATGTCGAGCGAGATTTCAGCCTCCTGATCTTCGGGCTTCTGGTCGTCGTTGTCCTTGGCGGCCATGAACGTCTCCTGAACAGTGGGCGGGTGATTCGCGGATAATCCGAATCAATAGCGCGAATAGGTGATTCGCAAACCCTTTACCCTGATTTCTTTACTGATTCGTGCCCAAAAGTCACTCATCGTGCTTCTTCCGGAACCCCATGGTCTCCAGCAAGGCGTCGAACGCTTCCTTTTCCGACCGGCTGACCGGGGCGCCATTGGCCCCGATTTCATACTCGGTCTGATCCTCCTGCACGCTGCGCGTCGCGCTTTCACGCGCCTGCGCGGCCGCCTTGAGCCGGTGGGTCACGAACTCTCCGGCCATGCCCCCGATATCCTCGGACGCCTCGTTGATTTCCTGTTCCAATCCACGCGCGGCGTCGAGTTTCTCAAGCTCTTCCTTCACGGTCTGCCGGGCAAGGTCATGATCACCCGGCCGGCGCACCGCGGGAATAAGCGCCACATGGGGGCGGCGGCACAGGTTTTCAACGGCCCCCTCGCCCATTTCGGCGGCAATATATTCATGCAGGCTTTCCGCCCCCGTGTCGCCGTGGCGCAGCAGCAGGTCGCGCAGGCGGGCATGGTCGCGCCCGGTACAGGGCAGGGTCTCGATCCGGCTTTCGAATTCGTCCAGCACCTCGGGCGTCAGGATCAGCACGGCCAGGATCACCGCCTCGCGCAGCTCGCCATAGGCCTTCTCGTCCGAAGTCACCAGAAGCGAGCTCTTGGTCTCGGCCCGGACCGGTTCGACCGGCGTCCACTTGCCCTTGCCGCCGCCGGTGCGCCGGGCGCCCTGCCCCCCCTGCGGCCGGTTGTTGCGCGGGTTGAAAAGCTGCCAGCGCAGCTCCTTCACCGCCTCGCCGTAATGGTGCCGGATCGAGGGATCCTTGATCAGCGCGATCTTCTCGCGCAGCGCCTTGTCGAGCGCGGCCCGCCGCTCGGGGCTGTCATAGCTGCGCCCTTCCGTCTCACGCTGCCACAGCAGCGTCACCATCGGCATGGCGGCATCCAGCACGTCCTGCACCGCCTTCGCACCGGACCGGCGCAACAAATCATCGGGGTCCTGCCCCTCGGGCATCAGGGCAAAGCGCAGCGACTTGCCCGCCTCCAGCAGCGGCAGGGCGATGTCGATGACGCGGTAGGCCGCGCGCAGACCCGCCGTGTCGCCATCCAGCGCCACGATGGGCTCGTCCGATATCCGCCACAGCAATTGCAACTGGTGCTCGGTCACCGCAGTGCCAAGCGGCGCGACCGACGCCCCGAACCCGGCCTCGGACAGCGCGATCACGTCCATGTAGCCCTCGGCCACGATCAGCGGCTGGCCCTTGCCCGCCGCCTCGCGCGCGGGCGCGTGGTTGTAAAGCGTGTGCGACTTGTCGAAGAGCTCGGTCTCGGGCGAGTTGAGATACTTGGCGTTGTCGTTGGGGTCCATCGCCCGCCCGCCGAAAGCAATGCACCGCCCGCGCACGTCGCGGATCGGGAACATGATCCGGTTGCGGAACGTGTCATAGGGCTTGCCGCCCTTCTGCGAGGGCTTGGCCAGCCCGCAATCGAGGATCTTCTGCGGCTCCACCCCCTTGCCGGTCAGGTGATCCCACAACCCCTGCCAGCCATCGGGGGCAAAGCCGATCTCGAACCGCTCGAGTGCCAACTCGTTTAGCCCTCGCCCGACAAGGTATTCCCGTGCGGCCTCGCCCGCGCCGGTTCGCAGAGACATCCGGAAATGGCGCACCGCCATCTCCATCACCTCTACCAGCTCGGTCCGCCGGTCGGCCTTCTGCTGCGCCTGCGGGTCGCGCTCGGGCACGGTCATCCCGGCCTCCTGCGCGAGGATCTTCACGGCTTCCATGAAATCCACGTTCTCGGTCTCGCGGACAAAACTGATCGCGTCGCCCTTCGCGTGACAGCCGAAGCAGTAGTAATAGCCCTTCCGGTCATCGACGTGGAAACTGGCGGTCTTCTCGTGGTGGAACGGGCACGGCGCCCACATGTCGCCCTTGCCCTGGTTCGACTTGCGGTTGTCCCACATGACCTTGCGGCCCACCACCTGCGACAGCGAGGTGCGCGTTCTCAGCTCGTCAAGGAATCCGGGGGGCAGGCTCATGCCCCGAATATGGGGCAATCCGGCCCCGGGGCCAAGACCACATCACGGCCTGTAGCTAAGGCACTGTGCCTCGTAATCCTTCGCCACCTGCCCGGTCAGCATCGCGGGCTCCAGCGAATAGGCCAGCTTCACCAGCGGCGGCACGGTCTCGACGTATTTCTCGTCGACCGCCTGCTCGCCCTTCGACAATCGCGCGGTCACCGCCCTGGCCGACATCCCGGCCTTCCGCCCCTCGATCACCTGCGCCAGGATATCCCGCGTCGCCCGGCAATTCTCGCGGCTCAGGCCCTGCGCCGCCGCCGCAGCGGGCAGCGCGATACTCAGAAACAGTGCAAGGCACAGCCGTGACACGACAGACCCCTCCGCATGACACCCAACCGGGACAGAGTGTCAGGGCCGGCCCCGTGCCGCAACCCCTTCCATCGCCACCTGCATGTCATGCAGCAGCGTCTGCGCCATTGACCGGAAGACGAGGATCAGGAACGCCGCCTCGCCCGTCTTGGTGACCGAGGCCATCATGTGCTGCAACTCGGTCCGCGCGGTATGGCCCGGCGCGAACACCCCGGGCCGCAGGTCGAGCGGCACCAGCCTTGCCAGCACGTCCGCCGCGCCTGCGCCCTCCAGCGTCACCGCCGTCCACGCATCCGACTGGTCGGTCAGCGCGGCGTGCTCGGTCAGCCCCTCCGCCGGCTCCGGCCCCGCCAGCAGCGCCGTACGCTGCCCGAACCAGATCGCCCGCGCGCCCTCCGCCCCGGTGGCCCGGTTCGGCTCCGGCCAGCCCACGCCATGCGCCGCCTCCAGCGCCTTGCCCAGCGCCCCGTCGCGCCCCTTGTAAGGCGCCACAGAGGTCAGCCGCCCGAGATCCACCTCGCTCAGCGTCATCCCGCCGATCGCCAGCGGCGCCATCCCGTCCAGCGGGGTCATTGCCGTCAACTCAGCCACGCACGCGCCCTCCTTCCGGGTCGAACTGCACCGGGTCGATCACCTCGCACAGGGTCTGCACCCCCTTCAGATGCTCGACCATGCGGATCCGCTCGCCGATCCGCGCCCGCCCGTTCTTCAGGAACCCCATCGCCAGCACGTGCCCGAAGGTGGGCGAGAAGGCGACCGAGGTGATATAGCCCTGGTCGTTCACGCGCACGGCCTCGTCCCCCTCGTTGAAGAGATGCGCGCCGGCGACAAGCTGCTTCACCGCGCCCACGGGTTTCAGCCCCACCAGTTGCTCACGGTTCTCGTCCGTCAGGCCCGGCCGCGCCGCCATGGTCTTGCCGATGCAATCCTTCTTGCCGCTCACCATCCGGCCCATCCCGATATCGAAGGCGGTGACCCGCCCGTGTATCTCGGCGTGCGTAATGAACCCCTTCTCGATGCGCAGCACGTTCAGCGCCTCCATCCCGTAAGGTCCGCCCTCCATCGCCTCGGCCCGGCGAACCAGCTCGGCAAAAAGCGCCGCGCCATAACGCGCCGGCACCGCCACCTCGTAGGCATGTTCGCCCGAGAAGGAAATCCGGAACAGCCGCCCCTTCACGCCGCCGACGGTCGCCTCCCCGCAGGACATGAACGGCCAGCTTTCATCGTCGATCGCCTCGCCCAGCACCCCGTTCAGCACCTCCCGCGATTTCGGCCCGGCAATCGCGAACTGCGCCCACTGTTCGGTCACCGACACGAAGCGCACGTCCATCTGCGGGCACAGCCCCTGGTGCACGAATTCCAGGTGCCGCATCACCTCCCCCGCCGCGGCGGTGGTGGTGGTCATCACGTAATGGGTCTCGCCCAGCCGTGCCGTGGTGCCGTCATCCATCACGTGCCCGTCTTCACGCAGCATCAGGCCATAGCGCACCCGCCCCACCTTCAGGGTCGAGAACAGGTTGGTATAGACGAAATCCAAGAACGCCCCTGCATCCGGCCCCTGGATGTCGATCTTGCCCAGCGTCGAGACATCGCACACCCCCACATGCTCGCGCACCATCCCGACCTCCCGGTCGCAGGATTGCCGCCACGTCCGCTCGCCCTTCTGCGGGAAGTAACTCGGCCGGTACCACAACCCCGCCTCGATCATCGGCGCGCCCCGCTCGACCGTAGCGGCATGGGAGGTGGTGAAGCGCTGCGGCGCGAAGCCCTTGCCCTGCCCGCCCGCGCCCAACGCGGCGATGGATACCGGCACGTAGGGCGGTCGGAACGTGGTCGTCCCCGTCTCGGGTATCCCCCGCCCGGTCACGTCCGCCAGCACCGCCAGCGCCGCGACGTTCGAGTTCTTGCCCTGATCCGTCGCCATGCCCTGCGTCGTGTAGCGCTTCATATGCTCGACCGAGCGGAAATTCTCCGTCGCGGCCTGCTTCACGTCCTTCACGGTCACGTCGTTCTGGAAATCCAGCCACGCCCGCCCCTTGCCCGGCACGGCCCAGAGCGGGCTGATGTCATAGTCGCTGTCCTCGGCCCCCGGCACGTCGACCTCCGGCGCCTTGACCCCCAGATCCTCCAGCACGGCCGTCGCCACCCGCACCCCGGCCCCGAGACAGCCGCGGGTCGAGAACACGCCCTCGCACGCCCCCGCCGTCACCAACCCCGGGATCGCCCCCGGCTGCGGCACAAACGCCGCAATCTCGGCGTTCCACACCGGCCGCCCGGTCATGTGACAGGTCAGGTGCACCGTCGGGTTCCACCCGCCCGAGACGGCCAGCGCCTCGGCCTTCACCTTCTCGATGCCCGAGGCGGTGGCGATCGACACCGCCTCCAGCCCGCGCCGCCCCTCGCTGTTGCACACCTGCGCCCCGGCATAGAACGGCACGTCGAGGCTCGTCGTCGCATCATGGCGCGCATCCACCAGCGCGCTCACATGCACCCCCGCCTCCAGCAAATCCGCCGCCGTCCGGTGCGCATCGTCATTGTTGCCGAAGACCGCCACGCTCTGCCCCGGGCTCACGCACCAGCGGTTGAGATAGGCCCGCACGGCGCCCGCATTCATGATCCCCGGCCGGTCGTTGTTCTGGAACGCGATGGGCCGTTCAATCGCCCCCGCCGCCAGCACCGCCCGCTTCGCCACGATCCGCCAGAAACACTCTCTTGGAGCGCCCTTCTTGGCCGCATCCCACGGCGACAGCCGCTCCAGCGCGCCAAAGGTGCAGTGATCATAGGCGCCGGTCACCGTGGTCCGCGTGAGGATGCGCACATTCTCCATCGCCGCCAGTTCCCGCGTCACCTCCTCGGCCCAGACGCGCCCCGGTACGCCGTCCACCTCGAAACTCTCGGCATTGAGCCTGCCGCCCGTCCGCGTGTCCTCCTCGGCCAGCACCACGTCGAGCCCGGCCCGCGCCGCGGTGAGCGCCGCCATCAGCCCGGTTGGCCCCGCGCCGATCACCAGCAGGTCGCAATGCGCCCAGGCCTTCTCGTACTTGTCCGCATTGGCCCGCATCGACAGCGCGCCCAGCCCCGCCGCCCGGCGGATCACCGGCTCGTAAAGCTTCTCCCAGAACTTCGCCGGCCACATGAAGGTCTTGTAATAGAACCCCGCCCCAAGGAACGGCGCCGCCAGGTCATTGACCGCCATCAGGTCGAAATCCAGCGTCGGCCACGCATTCTGGCTCCGCGCCTGCAACCCGTCGAACAGCTCCACCATCGTGGCGCGCATGTTGGGCTCCTGCCCCGCGCCGCGCCCCGTGGTCACGAGGCCGTTGGGCTCCTCGCTTCCGGCAGTCAGAAGGCCCCTCGGCCGGTGATACTTGAACGACCGTCCGATCAGCCGGATATCGTTGGCCAGCAGCGCCGAGGCCAGCGTATCGCCCTCGACCCCCTGGTAGGCGCGCCCGTCGAAGGTGAACTCCACCCGGCGCTTGCGGTTGATCAACCCCTCGCCCGCAACCCTCATGCGCCCGCCTCCGCCACGTTAGCCGCCACGTCGGACGCCAGCTCGACACTGGCAATCTCGTGCGTCCGCGTGTCCCGCGTCACCACCAGCCAGGCCGAACAACCGGCCTCGTGATACCACAGCTCGCGCGTCGGCCCGGCCGGGTTGTCGCGGTTGTGGACATAGTCGTCCCACGCCGCCTCGCCCGCCGCCGGATCAGGCCGGTCCAGCGCCACGGCATCGCCCTTGTAATAGAATTCGCGCCGGTCGCGCGTGCCGCAGAGGGGGCAGGTGATCCGCATGAAACCGTCCTCAGTCCTTGTTCTCTTCCATCGCCGGGCCGGTGAATTCGGTCTCGATCCGCACCGTCACCTCGTCGCCCACGCCCATGGTCGTGCCCGGCGCGGGAATGCCGTAGCCCATGCCGAAATCCGAGCGGTTGAACGCCCCCTCCGCCGAAAAGCCGATCCGCGCGTTGGGGTCCATCGGGTGGCCGGTGTAACCGCCGTTGAACGTGACCTCCAGCGTCACGGGCTTCGTCACCCCCAGCAGGGTCAGGTCGCCCGTCACCGTCGCGGCCTTCTCGCCCGACATCTCGATCCCGGTCGAGGTGAATGTGATCTCCGGATGCGCGCCCGTGTTCAGCCAGGTCTCGCCCGTCAACTCCTCCAAGAACCCCTCCGGCGGCCGCGGCACGTCGAGCGAGGCCGGATCCACCGTCACGCTCAGCGCCGCCTTGCCCGGATCGGCCGGATCGAGCTCGAGCTCGGCATCGAAACTGTCGAAGCTCATCACGTAGTTGGAAAACCCGATATGGCTCACCGAGAAGACCAGCGTCGAGTGATACGGGTCGAGCGTGTATTTCCCCGCCGGCAGCGGATCGTCCTGCGCGAAGGCCGCCCCGCCCGGCACCGCCACCAGACACAAGGCACACCCCAGCCCTTTCATCTTTCCGAAAATACTCAAATTCCCGCCCTCTCCCCGCGCGCCGCCGTCCATGCTCATCCCCGCGCCTTTCATTGTTCCGAAAATACTCACTATCCCGACCTCGCCACGCAGACCATCAATGCAGGTTATGCTGCATCCCCGTGCCTTCCTCGTCCATCAGCCCGTATCCCGTGCGGAACCGGTCCAGCCGGAACCGCGCCGCCGGTTCGTGCGGCGTGTCCGTCGCCACCAGGTGCGCCATCGAGTAGCCCGAGCCCGGCACCGCCTTGAACCCGCCATAGCACCAGCCGCAATTGAGGTAGAGCCCGCCGATATGCGTCCGGTCGATGATGGGCGAGCCGTCGGGCGACATGTCCATGATCCCGCCCCAGCTGCGCAGCACCCGGGCCTTGCCGATGGCCGGCATCAGCGTCATCCCCGCCTCCATCACGTGCTCGACCATCGGCAGGTTGCCGCGCTGCGCGTAGGAGGCGTAGAAATCCAGATCGCCGCCGAAGACCAGCCCGCCCTTGTCGGACTGGCTGATATAGAAATGCCCCATGCCGAAGCTGATCACGTGGTCGATGCAGGGTTTCAGTCCCTCGGTCACGAAGGCCTGCAGCACGTGGCTCTCGATCGGCAGGCGCATGCCGGCCATCGCCGCCACCTGGCTCGACCGGCCGGCGACGATCATCGCCACCTTCTTCGCCCGGATCGCGCCCCGCGTGGTCTGCACGCCGGTCACCTTTCCGCCCTCGATGTCGATCCCCGTGACCTCGCAGTTCTGGACCAGGTCCACGCCCCGCTCGCTCGCGCCCCGCGCATAGCCCCAGGCCACCGCGTCATGCCGCGCCGTCCCCGACCGGCGCGACAGCAGCGCGCCATGGATCGGAAAGCGCTGCTGCTCGTAATCGAGATAGGGCACCATCTTCTTCAGCTGCGCCAGCGACAGAAGCTCCGCCTCGTCGCCCTGGTTGACGATCGAATTCCCCCGCCGGATCGCCGCGTCCCGCTGCCCGTCCGAGTGGAACAGCGCGATCTGCCCGCGCTGCGACAGCATGGTGTTGTAGTTCAGGTCCTGCTCCAGCCCCTCCCACAGTTTGAGCGAGTGGCTGTAGAATTCCGAGTTCCCCGGCAGGAAGTAGTTGGCCCGCACGATCGTGGTGTTCCGCCCCACGTTGCCACCGCCGAGATAGCCTTTCTCCAGCACCGCCACGTTGCGGATGCCGTGGTTCTTCGCCAGGTAATAGGCGGTCGAGAGGCCGTGCCCGCCGCCGCCGATGATGACGACGTCATACTCGCCCTTCGGCTCGGCATCGCGCCAGTGGGCCTGCCAGCCCTTGTTGCCCGTCAGGCCTTCCTTGAGAACGCGCAAGCCGGAAAAGCGCATGTAAAGACTCCCCTTTGGTTGGCCGGAGTGAAGCAAGTCCCGCCCCGGATAGCAACACGCGGAATGACATGCGATCACCGGTTCGACAAATTCAGGTCCGGAGGCGACAGCGATGTCCTTCAAGCCGGCGAAAACGCGCGGAATCAAGGGCAAAGCCCGCCGCGCATCGACGGGCCGCCCCGACGGTCCGGCGATTTTGCAAATGGAACACCACGCAACAAGGTATTCCTGACTTGGCCACCATAAAGCGCCAGGCCACCAATGTCGGTTCGCCGCCCCGCGGCCCGTCGATGCGCGACGGGCGGCACCGTTGCGCTAAACCGCCTCAGCCGCCAGCCGCTGCTCTTTCGACAGGATCTCCGGCTCCACCACCGGCCGGCCGCCTTCAAAGAAAGGCGACCCCTTCGGCGCCAGTCCCAGCATGGCCGCGAAATGCCGCCCGAAGGCCCCGGACAGCAAGCCCCATTTCCCATGATCCGCCGGCGGGCTGGCCCCTTCCGGCGCGTCCTTGGCAAAGAACGTCCCCCGGTTCGGCCCAAGCGCCGCCGCCTGCCCCTCGGGCACGGTCCCCACGACGAGGCTCAGAAAATACCACCCCGGGCTTGCCAGCGTATTGCCCACGGGCGTGCCGCAGCACCCCGCGTACCATCGCATCATCCCCTTCGGCGACAACCGCAGACAGCGCAGGTGCTCGCGGCCCGACGTGATCTCCAGCCGTGCCGGCAAGGTCTGGAACAGCTCGACCCCGCCGTTGCGGTCAAGCATCCCGGCGGCGCCCACATGGGTGACGAAGGCCCGGCAATCCTTGCAATGACACGTCACCCGGCAGCCCGTGGCGGGCGAGATCCCCGACATGCGTCCCGTCAGCTTCCCGCAACGGCACGCGATGTCGATCTCCCGCCCCGCCACGCCTGTCAGAGCCCCAGCGCCCGGTAGCTCGCCGCCACCTTGGTGATCGCCACCAGGTAGGCGGCGGTGCGCAGGTCATGCACGTTCTCGCGGCCGTGCCAGACCTCGCGGATCTGCTGGTAGGCGGTGCGCATCGTGTCGTCGAGACCCGAGCGCACCAGCTCCAGCTCGCCCGCGCCGCGCAGGTACTTCTTCTTGAAGTCGGGCGACATCACCCAGGCATCGCCAAGGTGACTGTCCAGCCGTTCCAGCTCCGACACGATGAGCTGATGGCGCGCCTCCTCCTGCCGCCGGCCCATCCGGCCGAAGCGAATGTGGCTGAGGTTCTTGACCCATTCGAAATACGACACCGTCACACCGCCCGCGTTGGCATACATGTCGGGGATGATGACCGTGCCCCGCTTGCGCAGGATCTCGTCCGCCCCGGCGGTGACGGGGCCGTTCGCCGCCTCGATGATCAGCGGCGCCTTGATCCGCTCGGCATTGTCGAGGTTGATGACCCCCTCCATCGCCGCCGGGATCAGGATGTCGCACTCCTCCTCGAGGAAGCTCGACCCGTCCTTGACGTACTTCCCCGAGGAATAGCCGTTCACCCCGTCATGCTTGGCGATCCAGTTGCGCACCTCCTCGACGTTGAGCCCGTCATCGTCCCAAAGCCCGCCGTCGCGCTCGATGATGCCGACGATCTTGCAGCCATCCTCCTCCGACAGGAACTTGGCGGCGTGATAGCCCACGTTGCCGAGGCCCTGCACGATCACCCGCTTGCCGTCGAGCGTGCCCGACAGCTTCGCCGCCTTGATGTCCTCGGGGTGGCGGAAGAATTCCTGCAGCGCGTATTGCACGCCCCGGCCCGTCGCCTCGGTCCGGCCCTGGATGCCGCCGGCGTTGACCGGCTTGCCGGTCACGCACGCGCGGGAGTTGATGTCGGTAGTGTTCATCCGCCGGTACTGGTCGGCGATCCACGCCATCTCGCGCTCGCCGGTGCCCATGTCGGGGGCGGGCACGTTCTGGCTGGGGTGGATCAGGTCGCGCTTGGCCAGCTCGTAGGCGAACCGCCGGGTGATCAGCTCCAGCTCGTGCTCGTCCCATTCCCGCGGGTCGATCCGCAGACCGCCCTTCGAGCCGCCGAACGGCGCCTCGACGATGGCGCATTTGTAGGTCATCAGCGCCGCCAGCGCCTCGACCTCGTCCTGGTTGACGCCCATGGAATAGCGGATACCGCCCTTGACCGGCTCCATGTGCTCGGAATGCACGCTGCGATAGCCGGTAAAGGTCTGGATCTGCCCGCGCAGCCGCACGCCGAAGCGCACGGTATAGGTGGCGTTGCAGACCCTGATCTTCTCCTCCAGCCCCGGCGGCAGATCCATCAGCGCGACCGCGTGGTTAAACATCAAGTCCACGCTTTCGCGGAAACTCGGCTCCTTCCGGGGGGTACTCATGTCACGTCTCTCCCATTTGCGTTTCGCGTCCGTCCTGTTGGCTTTTACGGATCTTTTTTGGCGGTATCGTTACTGCATGGCGTGGCTTTGTCCACCCGCCGATTTTTCGGGCAGGCCGCCCGGCCATCCTCCACGCCTTCGCAACAATTCCCCGCGCCCTGCCCAATAGTTGCCCGACAACCACCTGATTCGGGGGAATAATCCCCTCTTTCGCCATATTTATGCCACGGTGGTCAGCAATATCTTGCCGGTCAAAAAGTGCGCGCGAATCTGCGTTTTACATTTGTGAGGGTGCCGGAATGCTGGATCTTTTGGGGGGCCGGACGTATTGGCGTCGGGCCAGAAAAAGCGCGGACATCGCCGTGGCGCGGGGCCGTCTCGTCCGCTTTCGTGACGACGAAGAGGGCGCCGCCACGATCCTCGTCCTGTTCTTCTTCCTGTTCATGTTCGTGATGGCCGGGCTCGGCGTCGACACCATGCGCCAGGAAATGGAACGCGCCCACCTCCAGGCCACGCTCGACGCCGCCGTGCTCGCCGGCGCGGGCGCCCCGCCCGGCACCGACAAGGCCGAGGTCAAGGCCATCATCGAGGACTATTTCACCAAAAGCGACATGGCCAGCTACCTGCACGATATCGACGTCGACGGCGAAGGCGACGACGACATCGTGACCTCGCTGAACTCGACCATGGTCCGCGCGTCGGCCAGCATGACCCTCGACACCTACATGATGAAGCTGTCGGGCGTCGATCAGCTCTCCGCCTACGGCACGGCCGCCGCCGAAGTGCGGACCCCGAAACTGGAAATCGTCATCGTGCTCGACGTCTCGGGCTCGATGAAGGGCGACAAGCTTCTCAACCTCCAGGCGGCCGCCAAGGAATTCGTCACCACCGTCCTCAACGGCTCCGAGCCGGGCAACGTCGTGATCTCGATCGTGCCGTTCAGCTGGTCGGTCACCCCCGGCTGGACCATCTTCGACGCGCTCGCGGTGGACCGGGCACACAACTATTCCACCTGCCTGAAATTCAAGGACAACGATTACAACCACGCCACGCTCACGACAGGTGCATCGGCGCTCAGCAGCGGCATTCCCGTCGATCACATGATCTACACCTCGGTCTATGGCGGCTTCGACAGCCTCAACCTGGAATGGCGCTCCTGCTACCCCGACAGCTACATGGAGATCATGCCCTATTCGATCAGCGAAACGGCCCTCCATGCCAAGATCGAGGCGCTCGAGGCGTCGGGTAACACCAGCGGCCACCAGGGCATGAACTGGGGCGCCGCCCTGCTCGATCCCTCGTTCCGGGCCGTGTCCGCCGACCTGATCGCCTCGGGCGAGGTCGACAGCTCGCTCTCGACCGTGCCCTCGAACTACAACGAGGCGGAAACCCTGAAGATCATCGTGATGATGGGCGACGGCGCCAACACCACCTCCTATTTCTTCGACAAGAGCAGCCCGAAATACCGCGGCGCGCATTCCGACCTGTACCACGTCAAGTACCAGGACCGCGTCTTCAAATACGCCTACCACGAGTACAAGCACACCAAGAGCGACGACGAAAGCAAGTGCGGCAAGGTGAAGTGGACCTGCGTCTACGAGGCCAACGGCCCGGAAATGTCCGTCTACTACCTCCGCGACGCAGCCGACGACCGCTTCTACGCCGCCGAAGCCGATGACCCGGAAGTGGCCGACAACTGGATCTCGACATCGGAATTCAACGACCTCGAGAACACGCTGGAAGGCTACATCTCGACCGAGCAGCTTACCTGGGAAATGGCCTGGGGCCTGATGACGCCCGAGTATTACGGCGACATCACCGGCGACTGGGGCCCGTGGAACGACTATGTCGGCTCCGAATCCCTCAGCGGCTCGGACAAGAACACCCGGATGCTGGGCGTCTGCACGGCCACCAAGACCGAGGGCGTCATCGTCTACACGATCGGCTTCGAGGTGCCCGCGGGCGGCACCGCCGAAACCACCCTGTCCTCCTGCGCCTCGACGCTCAACCACTACTACCCGGCGTCGGGCACCGATATCAGCGCGGCGTTCAACTCCATCGCCTCGAACGTGCAGAACCTGAGGCTCACGGAATGATCGGCCCCTTCGGATACGAGCTGCGCCGCTTCCTCCGGGAAGAAGGCGGGAATGCCTCGGTCGAGTTTGTGCTGGTCTTCCCGGCCTATCTCGCGCTCATGCTGATGTCGATCGAGCTGGGTTTCGTCACCCTGCGCCATACCCTGCTGGAACGCGGGCTGGACATCGCCGTGCGCGAAGTCCGCCTCGGCACCGGCACCGCGCCGCAGCATGACGAGATCAAGGATCTGATCTGCCAGAACGCCCTGATGATCCGCGACTGCGCCACCACGCTGCGGCTCGAGATGCGCTCGGCCGACATCCGCGCCTTCAACTCGCTCGACACCACCGCCGACTGCACCGACGCGGCCGAACCCACCAAGCCGGTGAAACAGTTCGTCAACGGCCAGCAGAACCAGCTCATGCTGCTGCGTGCCTGCCTGCGCTTCGACCCGCTCTTCCCCGACGACGCGCTCGGCAGCGCCCTGACCAAGGACGCCAACGGCCAGTCCTCGATCGTGTCCATGACCGCCTTCGTGCAGGAGCCGCTCTGATGTCCTGGCTGTATCTCAAGCACCTTCTGACACGCTTCCGCGACGACGAGCGCGGCTCGTTCATGGTCGAGTCGGTGCTCGCCTTCCCGCTCCTCTTCTGGACGATCTGCGCCACCTACGAGTTCTTCGAGGTCCACCGCTACAAGAGCGTGCGCGAAAAGGCGACCTACACCATCGCCGACCTGCTGTCGCGCGAACAGTTGACCGTGACCGAAACCTATATGGACAACGTCAAGATCCTGTTCGACGAGATCTCCAACGACAACGGCGACAACCAGATCCGCGTCACCGTCATCCGCTACAGCGAGACCGACGACCAGTACAAGGTTCAATGGTCGGAAGTGCGCGGCGAGGGCCGCATGACCGTCCTGACCACCAGCGACACCGCCACGCAGCACGACAGCTTTCCGATCCTGAGCGACGGCGAAGAGGTCATCGTGGTCGAAAGCGTCTCGCTCTACGACTCGCTCTTCTCGCTGGTCTACAGCGACAAGATCAACATCGACACCCGGGTCTTCACCAGCCTCCGCTTCTCGCCGAAGCTCTGCTTCGTGGAATGCTCCTCGTAAACCGGCTCAGCGCGCGTCGCGCTCGGCCAGTTTCGCGGCGATGATGTCGGCCATCACCTTGCCCTGCGCCCCCGGTGTCACCCCGCCGATGCCCACGCGCGGACCCATCCGCCACCACAGGCCCGGCTGCCAGCGACCCGGCGCCCGGCGCTTCAGCCGCAGGATGAACCCGTTCGACGGCTTGAACGCGAACGCCCCCCGGTCGACCGAGGCGATGTTGTCCATCGCCGCGATCTCCTCGCCGTCGCTGGTGCGCAGCCCGGCCTCGGTCAGTTCCACCGTCGCCCGTGTCGCCCGGCGCATCCGCTCGGCGCCCCACAGTGCGATGATCCCCATCACGATCAGGAAGGCCTGCCAGGCGAACTGGGCCGGCGGCCTGGCAATGCCGGTATAGACCAGAAGCAGCCCGAGCACCGCCAGCATCGTCACCCCCAGCCCGCGCCGCATGGCCGAGGCGCGGACCGTGGCCAGCACCGTTTCCCCATCCGCCATGTCGTTCTCCCGCATCCGTCCTCTCCTGACCGTCTGCCCCGGCTCTACAGGCTCCGCCGGCCCGGCGCGAGGGGGATTTGCGCATCCGCGCACAAACGCCCTGCCGGAACCGGCCACCCGCCCCACTGGTGCGGCGCCGGCAAATCTCTACATCTGTCGGGAAAGGAGGACCATCCCATGTCCCTCAGACCCATCCTCGAGCAACGCCCCGCCCAGCCCACGATGGAAGGCGCCGGCGTCCACCTTCACCGCGCCTTCGGCTTCCAGGACCCGTCCGAGCTCGACCCGTTCCTGCTCTTCGACGATTTCCGCAACGACGTGCCGGAACATTACGCGCAAGGCTTCCCGTGGCACCCCCACCGGGGCATCGAGACGATCACCTATGTCCTGTCGGGCACGGTCGAGCACGGCGACTCGCTGGGCAACACCGGCACGCTGGGCGCGGGCGACGTGCAATGGATGACCGCCGGCTCGGGCATCATGCACCAGGAGATGCCCAAGGGGAACGACCGCGGCCAGATGCACGGCTTCCAGCTCTGGGCCAACCTGCCCTCGTCGCTGAAGATGACCGCGCCCCGCTACCAGGACGTGAAGGGCGGCGACATCCCGGTCATCACCGACGATGACGGCACCACCGTGCGCGTCGTCGTGGGCAGCTTCTGGGGCAAGACCGGCCCGGTCGACGGCATCGCCGCCGATCCGCAATATCTCGACATCTCGGTGCCGGCGGGCGTGAAGAAGACCTTCAAGGTCGACACCTACCGCCGCAGCTTCGCCTATGTCTTCGAAGGCTCCGCGGCCTTCGCCGATGCCTCGGCCCCCTCGGGCGTGCTGCTCGAGAAGGAGGTCGCCGGGCAGGAGGTGAACATCCGCGACATGTCGGGCAACCGGACGCTCATCCGCTTCGGCACCGGTGACGAGATCACGGTGCAGGCGGGCGAGGACGGCGTGCGCTTCCTGCTGGTCTCCGGCGCGCCGATCCAGGAGCCGGTGGCCTGGCACGGGCCGATCGTGATGAACACCCGCGAAGAGCTGATGACCGCCATGAGCGAGCTGCGCAACGGCACCTTCATCAAGCCCGCCCACTGACGCAATACCCCGGGCCGCGCACTGCCGCGGCCCGGCTCACGCCAGCAACAACGCCACCCGCGCGTCGAGATCCCGCATCAGCTCCTCCCGCCCCGCCCCGGCCCGGCCGCGGAACATGTAGCCCTGCCTTATATCGAAGAGCAGCGCAGCCCGCGCCCCTGACGGGAACCCCTCGGGCAGCGTCCCCTTCTCCACCTCCCGCTCGAACCGCGCCGTCAGCCGCGCCTGCGCCTCGGCAATCGCCGCCTGCAACCGCTCGGACACGCCCTCGACCTGCCCCGCCGTCGTCGCCACGCTCGAGGCCAGGAAACACCCCTTCGCCCCGCTCTCGTGGCCCGTGGCGGAATCGATGATTTCGATAAGGAAGGCCCGGATCGCCGCCCCGATATCCTCCTCCGCCTCGAAGGCCACCAGGGGCGCACAGCCCTCGGCATCGCGGTAATGGTCGATGGTCTTGAGGTACAGCTCCCGCTTGTCGCCGAAGGCCGCGTAAAGGCTGGGCCCGGTGATCCCCATCGCCCCCTTCAGATCGCGCAGCGACGCGCCGTCATAGCCCATCGTCCAGAAGACATGCATCGCCTGCCTCAGCGCCGCGTCGTAGTCGAAACTCCGCGGCCGTCCTAATTTTTTTGTATCGTTCAATATATAACCCTTGACCCGCTCCGCCGCCACCGGCATATGTGTATCGTTCGATATATAATACGAAGGACACCCCATGACCACCCCCAAACGCGCCGCCGGAACCCTGTTTCCGGCGATCGACCTCCCCGTGCTCTCCGGCGGCACCCGCAGCCTCGCCAAACCCCGCGACGGCTTCGACTGGCTGCTCACCATCGTCTATCGCGGCAAGCACTGCCCGCTCTGCACCACCTACCTGAAGGAGCTGAACGACCGCCTGCCCGACTTCACCGCGCAAGGCACCGACGTGCTCGCCGTCTCGGCCGATACCGAGGCCCGCGCGGCGGCCCACATGGAGGAGGTCGCACCGCAATTCGACGTCGCCTACGGGCTCACCATTCCGCAGATGCAGACCCTTGGCCTCTACATCTCCGGCCTTGAAAACGGCCGCGACGTCGAGGCGCCCTTCGCCGAACCCGGCCTCTTCGTCATCGACGATGCGGGCCTCCTCCAGATCACCGACATTTCCAACGTCCCCTTCGCCCGCCCCGACCTGGCATGGATCGCCAAGGGCATCGGCTTCCGCCGCGGCGCCTTCGCCAATACCCCCATCAACGGCACCCACGCCTGAAAGGACAACCCATGACCCAACCCACCGAAACCACCCTCCGCGCCCGGCTCGAAGAGCTCATGCAGGCCGGCGTGCGCGCCGACATGGCCACACTCGACACCATCTATCACGAGGATATCGAGGTGATGGACCTCGGCATCGACGGCCGCCTGGTGACCCTGAAAAAGCAGGAGTTCATGGCAATGCTGCAAGAGACGTTCCGCGACAAGACGCCCGAAGATCACCTCTGGTTCCACCTCCACCGCCTCACCGTCTCGGGCCATCGCGGACACGTGCTGATCTCCCGCAAGATCCCCGTGGGCGGGCCGAAGATGATGATCGACCTCAGCATCGACTTCATCTTCGAAGACGGCCGCTGGCAGGTGACCCGCGAGGTGAATTTCAGCCGCCCCGACGCGGAAGCCGCCTGACCCTGCTCACCAACGGGGCCGGCCCGTCCACGGGCCGCGCCCTCACTTCTTCCGCCGCACCACGTAAAGCAGCACCAAGCCGACCACCGCCATCCCGATCAGCGTCAGCCAGATATCGACCCCCGTCTGGTTCCAATGCCCGAAGACCATGTGGCACCTCCCTTTTCCGGCACCACCCTGCCCGGCCTGACGGAAGAATGCCACCCGTCGCCACACGCCCCGGAATTTTCGAAGATTCCGGAACAGAAAATGCGCATTTTCTGTCCCGTTTTCCGCGCGGAAAACGCCCCCGGCCCTCAGCCCCCGGCGCCCTCGTCATACCGCCGCTTCGCCGCCTCGATCCCCTCCAGCTCCCGCGCGATCCAGCCGGTCAGCCCCTCCATGACGCCCAGCAACCCCTCACCGCTCGCCGTCAGCTCATAGCTCACCCGCGGTGGCACGCTGGGCTCCACGTGGCGGGTGATCAGCCCGTGGCGGCACAGCTCCTTCAGGCTGCTCGACAGCACCCGCTCGCTGATCCCGTCGACGGTATCGCGAATGCGGTGAAACCGCACCGGCCCAGATTTCAGCGCCCACAGGATCAGAAGACTCCAGCGGCCGGTGACAAGTTTGAAAACGTCCCGCCCCGGACAGTCCGAATGCATCGGGTCCGACGGGGCGGCGTGGCTTGGGCTTACTTTCATGTCAGGTCCTACCATCAAGGTCCGGTCTTAAATCCGGTCAGTTACTTACTTATTGTAAGCCCATACTCAAATCCACCTTAAAAGACAGGCGCCCACCATGACCGACGACACCGCGCATACCCTGATCAACACCTTCACCCCCAGGCCCGGCATGGCCGACAGGCTGCTCGACCTGCAATTGAAGGAAATCGGCGTTCTCCGTGCCGCCGCGGCCGAGACCGGATGGCTCGGCAACACCGTCTACCGCGCGACAGAAGGCGACGCGCTGGTCATCGTCACCCGCTTCCGCTCGGAAGAGGCCAAGGCGCAATGGCAGGCCTCGCCCGAATTCGCCGCCCATCTCGACCGGATCGCGCCGCTCGTGGAAACGGTGAACTCCATGCCCGTCCGCCTCGCCGGCGCCTTCCAGGGCGCCGGGGAGGACACCCCGCTCCGGCTCGCCGTCATTCTCGGCAGCACCCGCGAGGGGCGGTTCGGCGACAAACCCGCCATCTGGATCGCCGGCAAGGCGCGGCAGGCCGGGTTCGACGTGACCGTGATCGACCTGCGCGACGTGCCCCTGCCCTTCCTCGGCGACCCTGCGGCGACCGACGCCCAGACACGTGCCGCCACGGATTTCGCCGCCCGCCTCTCCGCGTTCGACGCCTTCCTCTTCACCGTGGCCGAATACAACCACGCCCCCACCGCCGTGCTGAAGAACGCGCTCGATCACGGTGACTGGTCGCGCCGCCCGGCCGGGCTGGTGGGCTATGGCGGGGTCGGCGGGGCCCGCGCGGTCGAGCATGTCCGCGGCATCGCCGCCGAGCTGGAAATGCCCACCATGCAGGCGGCGGTGCATATCACCATGTCCGACTACCTGCCCGTCTCGAAGGGCGAGACGCAGCTTGCCGACCTCCCCCATCTCGAACGCTCCGCCGACAGGATGCTGGCACAGCTCGACTGGTGGGCCCGCGCCCTGCGCACCGCCCGCCTCGCCGGATGACGCAGCGACCCCGCCAGACGAAAACAGGCCGCACCCCTCCGGGCGCGGCCTGCTTTCACCTCCGGCATCGCCGGAGATCCTAGTCGTCGAGAACGAAGGTCACCGCAAGGTTGACCCGGTAGGTCGAGATCTTGCCGTTCTCCACGTCGACGTTCGAATCCTTGACCCAGGCGCTCTTCACGTTGCGCAGGGTTTCGGTCGCGCGGCTGATACCCTTCTCGACGGCGTCGTCGAAGCTGTTCGGGGATGTCGCGGAAAGTTCTGTTACGCGTGCAACGGTCATGGAAGTCCTCCTTTTCATTGCAGGAGGTCAACAAAACCCCCGCCGGGCCTGTTCCGACTTCTTTGCGGGCGAAGGCGGGATGCCGCCGGAGGGCAACCGCCGCCCCGGCGCCGTTGCGCGCCGAACCACATCTTGCGTCACCCCCCATCGCGCGCCACATCAACCCGGCGCGGCACCGCTAAAAACACCGACAAAATACCGACGTTATACCGACGCGATACCGATACCCGGTTTCCCAGCCAAATCAGCCCGTTAACCCCGATTCGCGCCCCTCAGGCCGCCACCGACTTGCGCACCATGTCCCAGTACAATTCCTGCACCTCCGCCAGCGACAGCCGCCCGCCTTCCCGGAACCAGGTATTCACCCCGTTCAGCATCGCAATCAGCGCCATCGCCGCGATCCGCGTGTCGGCAATGGCAAAGACCCCCTTGTCGATGCCCCGCTGCAGGATGTCCTCCAGCCGCCGCTCATAGGCCCGGCGCAGCGTCTCGATCACCGCGAAATTCTCGGGGCTGAGGTTGCGCAGCTCCATGTAGGCGATGAACACCTCCTCGGGCCGCTCGCTGTGGAAATTGATGTGGAACCGGGTGAATTCCCGCAGCGCCGGGAAGGGCATCTCCCGCGCCGCCTGCGCCTTCTGCGCGGCCAGCAGGTCCTCCAGATGGGTCTTCATCAGGTCGAACAGAAGGCTCTGCTTGTCGGGCGTGTAATTGTAGAGCGCGCCCGCCTGCACCCCCACCTCGGCCGCGATCTGGCGCATGGACACGGCGGCGAACCCCTTGTCCGCAAAGAGTTTAAGCGCCGCCTCGCGCACCTTGGGGCCGGTGATCCCGGAATGAGAGCCTTGGGTTCTTGCCATGGGCCGCAGCATAATTGAACGCCTGTTCAGATCAACGCCCGACTTGCCACCCCCCACGCAAAAGTGGCAAGGAAGAGACAGTGGCCACTCCAAGGACAGCGCCAATGCCCCTGCGCCCTTCCCTCGTGCTCTGCGCCGCCGCGCTGGTGGCGGCTTGCGGCTCGTTCCCGCAGCTCGACGCCGTGGTCAGCGACGAGGCCTGGGCCTCCGACTATCCTGCGCTGGTTCCCGCCGAAACCCTCCGCGCCCGCGCCACGGCCCGGCCGGTTTCGGCCGACGGCACGACCCTCTCCGCCACCTCCCCCGCGCCCGAGATCGACGCCCGCGCCGCAAGCCTCAAGGCCCGCGCCGCAAGGCTCAGGGGCGAGGTGATCGGCGAGGCCGACAGGGACCGGCTGAACCAGACGATCGAGATGGACGAGGACGAGGGCTGACCCCCGCCGCCTGGCCCCGGCGGGCCAGGCCAGGCTTCCGAGGCACCCTGCCATTCCAAACACCGACAAGCCGCGCATCGACGGGCCGTGGTACGGCGACCCAACGCTTATGGCCACCACTTTATGCCCGCCGTGCACATCCATCATCCGAAAGCGGCATTGCCCTCTCCGGATCGCCGTGCCGTCGGTACGGCCCGTCGATGCGCGGCGGGCTTCGCCCTTGTTCCGCGCCGAGCATGGTGCCCCCGCCCGCTCCCGTACAAAACCCGCGTTGCAAGCCCCGCACCAAGGGTTTACACGCCCATCCCAGACCTTTCCGCGAAGTTGAGTTGTTGATCGGAGCGCCCAAATGACCACCCCCCTGCGCCTAGGCATCGCCGGGCTCGGCACCGTCGGCACCGGTGTCGTCAAGATCATCCGCCAGAAAGCCCAGCTGCTCGAGACCCGCGCGGGCCGCCCGGTCACCATTTCCGCCGTCTCGGCCCGCACCCGCGACAAGGACCGCGGCGTGAACCTGTCGAACTACGACTGGGAAGACGACCCCGTGGCGCTGGCCACGCGCGACGATGTCGACCTCTTCGTCGAGCTCATGGGCGGCAGTGACGGCCCCGCCAAGGCCGCGACCGAGGCCGCGCTGAAGGCCGGCAAACACGTGGTCACGGCCAACAAGGCCATGCTCGCCCATCACGGCCAGGCGCTGGCCGAACTGGCCGAGGCGAACAGCGCCGTGCTGCGCTTCGAGGCCGCGGTCGCCGGCGGCATCCCGGTGGTCAAGTCGCTTACCGAGGGCCTTGCCGGCAACGAGATCACCCGCGTCATGGGCGTGATGAACGGCACCTGCAACTACATCCTCACCCGCATGCAATCGGGCGGCCTGCCCTATGACGAGGTGTTCGAGGAGGCCAACGCCCTGGGCTTCCTCGAGGCCGACCCCGCGCTCGACGTGGGCGGCATCGACGCAGGCCACAAGCTGTCGCTCCTCTCGGCCATCGCCTTCGGCTGCCAGGTCGATTTCGACGCCGTGGAACTGGAAGGGATCGAACGGGTCACCATCGCCGATATCCGCCATGCCGACGACCTGGGCTACCGCATCAAGCTGCTGGGCGTCGCACAGATGACCGGCCGCGGGCTGGAACAGCGCATGTCGCCCTGCCTCGTGCCCAAGAAAAGCCCGCTGGGCCAGCTCGAGGGCGGCACCAACATGGTCGTGCTCGAAGGCGACCAGGTGCAGCAGATCGTCCTGCGCGGCCCCGGCGCGGGCGAAGGCCCCACCGCCAGCGCGGTGATGGGCGACGTGCTCGACATCGCCCGCGGCTTCCGCTGCACCACCTTCGGCGTGCCGGCCGCCGCGCTCACCCGCGCCACCCCGGCCAAGACGGCGACGCCTGCGCCCTACTACCTGCGCATGGCGCTCGACGACAAGCCGGGCGCGCTGGCCAAGGTGGCGACGGCGCTCGGCAATGCCGGCATCTCGATCGACCGGATGCGCCAGACCAAGCACAAGGACAACACCGCGCCGGTGCTGATCGTCACCCACCGCACCACCCGCAGCGCGCTCGACGAGGCGCTCGACGCCATGGGCCGGCTCGACGTCATGGCCGTCCAGCCCGTCGCCCTGCGCATCGAATCCGTCTGATCCCGGTGCCCGGCCCTTGTGCCGGGCCGACCCCGCCGCTAATTCTGTTGCCCGACCGTCCGGGCCACGTCCCCGGCCCTTTCCTTGAGGAGTTTCCATGTCCGACGCCGCCCAATTCGACGACACCATCCTGTCGCTCGCCCTCGCCCGGGTCTCGGAACAGGCCGCGCTGGCCTGCCGCCCGCTTATTGGCCGCGGTGACGAGAAGGCCGCCGACCAGGCCGCCGTCAACGCCATGCGCGAGGAGCTGGGCAAGCTGGATATCGCCGGCGTCGTGGTGATCGGCGAAGGCGAGCGGGACGAGGCGCCGATGCTCTATATCGGCGAGGAGGTGGGCACCGGCAACGGCCCCGGCGTCGACATCGCGCTCGATCCGCTCGAGGGCACCACCATCACCGCCAAGGCCATGCCCAACGCGCTCACCGTCATCTCGATGGCCCCGCGCGGCACCATGCTGCACGCGCCGGACGTCTACATGGACAAGCTCGCCGTCGGCCCCGGCTACCCCGAGGGCGTGGTCTCGCTCGACATGAGCCCGCGCGAACGGGTCGAGGCGCTGGCCAAGGCCAAGGGCTGCGAGCCGTCGGGCATCACCGTCTGCGTGCTCGAACGCCCCCGCCACCAAGAGGTCATCGCCGAGCTGCGCGAGGTCGGCGCCTCGGTGTACCTGATCGGCGATGGCGACGTGGCGGGCGTCATGCACTGCACCGACCCCGAGGCCACCGGCATCGACATGTACATGGGCTCGGGCGGCGCGCCCGAGGGCGTGCTGGCGGCGGGCGCGCTCAAGTGCCTCGGCGGCCAGATCTGGGGCCGGCTCCTCTTCCGCAACGATGACGAGAAGGGCCGCGCCGAGAAGGCCGGCATCACCGATCTCGACCGCGTCTATACCCGCGACGAGATGGTCACCGACGAGGTGATCTTCGCCGCCACCGGCGTCACCACCGGCTCGCTCGTGGCCGGGCTCAAACCGCGCGGCGACAGCATACAGACCGAAACCCTGCTGCTCAGGTCGAAGACCGGGGAACGCCGCCGGATGACCTGCCGCCACCCGCTCTGACCGGGCCATGGCGGCGGCGCTGATCCTGATCGATATCCAGACGGGGTTCGACCACCCGGCCTGGGGGGAGCGCAACAACCCCGGCGCCGAAGACGCCGCCGGCGCCCTGCTCTCCGCCTGGCGGGCGGCGGGCGATCCGGTCTGCCACGTCCTCCATGTCAGCACGGAACCCAACAGCCCGCTGGGGCCAAAAACCGGCGGCACCGCCTTCAAGCCGCAGGTCATACCGCGCCCGGGCGAACCGGTCTTCGAGAAATCGGTCAACTCCGCCTTCATCGGCACCAATCTCGAGGCGCACCTGCGCGAGCGCGACATCACCGGCCTCGTGATCTGCGGCCTCACCACGCCGCATTGCGTCTCGACCACCGTGCGCATGGCCGCCAACCTGGGCTTCGCCGTCACCCTCGCCCATGACGCCTGCGCCAGCTTCACCGCCAATGCCGACACGGGCTGGCAGGCGGGCCTTGCCCCGATGACAGCCGACGCCATCCACCAGGCCGCCATCTCCCACCTCCACGGCGAATTCGCCACCGCCCGCGCCGTGGCCGACATCCTGCAAGGCCGGGCATGAGCTTCCTCGGCGTCGAATCCTCGCTGACCGGCCGCCGCTGGGTCGGCCCCACGGCCGAAACCGACCGGCTGGCCGAGGCGCTGGTGCAATCCGCCGCCCTGCCCCGCGCCCTCTGCCAGACGCTCGCCCGCCTCGGCGTCGCGCCCGAGGCCTGCGCGGGCTACCTCGAGCCGAAGCTCCGCGACCTCCTCCCCGATCCCCGCCGCCTCAAGGACATGGAAAAGGCCGCCGCCCGCTTCCTCGAAGAAGTCAGCCGGAAGGGCCGCATCGCCATTTTCGCCGATTACGACGTCGACGGCGGCGCCTCCGCCGCCCTGCTGATCGACTGGCTGCGCCAGATGGGCCTTGCCGCCACGCTCTACATCCCAGACCGCATCGATGAGGGCTATGGCCCGAACGAGCCCGCCATGGCCGAACTTGCCGCCGCGCATGACCTCATCGTCTGCGTCGACTGCGGCACGCTCAGCCACGATGCCGTGGCCGCGGCCAAGGGTGCCGACGTCATCATCCTCGACCACCACCTGGGCGGCGAAACCCTGCCCGACGCGCTGGCCGTGGTGAACCCCAACCGGCAGGACGAGCCGGGCGATCTCGGCCATCTCTGCGCCGCCGCCGTCGTCTTCCTCATGCTGGTCGAGGCCGGCCGCCAACTGCGCGAAGCCGGCCAAAAGGGCCCCGACCTGATGGCCATGCTCGACCTCGTGGCACTGGCCACCGTGGCCGACGTGGCCCCGCTCAAGGGCGTCAACCGCGCCTTCGTCCAGCAGGGCCTCAAGGTCATGGCCGGTCGCCACCGCCCCGGCCTCGTGGCGCTCTCCGACGTCTCCCGCCTCGACAGCGCGCCCACCTCCTACCACCTGGGCTTCGTCCTCGGCCCCCGCGTCAACGCCGGCGGCCGCATCGGCAAGGCCGACCTTGGCGCGCGGCTTCTGTGTTGCGACAACCCGCACGAGGCCAGGGCCATGGCCGACCGCCTCGACCAGCTCAACACCGAGCGGCGCGAGATCGAGACCGCGGTACGCGACGCCGCCCTCGAACAGGCCGAGGCGCGCGGGCTCGACGCGCCGCTGGTCTGGGCCGCCAAGGATGGCTGGCACCCCGGTGTCGTCGGCATCGTCGCCTCCCGCCTCAAGGAGGCCACCAACCGGCCCGCCATCGTCATTGGCTTCGAAGGGGACGAGGGCAAGGGCTCCGGCCGCTCCGTCTCGGGCGTCGACCTCGGCGCGGCGATCCACCGGCTGGCGGCGGAAGGCCTCCTCATCAAGGGCGGCGGCCACCGGATGGCCGCGGGCCTCACCGTCGCCCGCGACAAGCTCGAGGCGGCGATGGAGCGCCTCTCCGAGCTGCTGGAACGCCAGGGCGCCGGCACCGCCGGCCCCCGCGACCTCGCCCTCGACGGCCTGCTCATGCCAGGGGCTGCCACGCCGGAACTGGTCACCCAGATCGAAACCGCCGGCCCCTTCGGCGCGGGCGCTCCCGGCCCGCGCTACGCCTTCCCCGACATGCAGATCGGCTTTGCCAAGCGCGTGGGCGCCAATCACCTCAAGCTGCGCTTCGGCGACGGCACGGGCCCCAAGCTCGACGCCATCGCCTTCGGTGCCTACGACACCGAGATCGGCGCCACGCTGGAAGAGCACGGCGGCGCCCGCTTCCACCTCGCCGGCCGGCTCGACCTCAACACATGGGGCGGGCGTCAGACCGTGCAGCTTCGACTCGAAGACGCGGCCCGAGCCGGCTGAGCCGCCCGAATCGTGCTGCGCCAACCCGTCGCCACCCCCTCCCGATCCCCCTGACACGGCCAATTCACCCGGCCTTAACCCGCCTCCGCCACACCTGACGCCACGTTCGCCACCGGCAGGCCTCAACAACGGCGCGCCACGCGAAAAATTTGCATTTTGCCTCTTGCGCAGGGACCGGCTTTTTCATAGGAAACGCCTCACGCCAAGGCATGGCCCGTTCGTCTATCGGTTAGGACGCCAGGTTTTCAACCTGGAAAGAGGGGTTCGATTCCCCTACGGGCTGCCACCCCTCCCTTCACACTTCGTTAACCACCGCGTTCCGGGGCCCTGCGCCACCCGGCCTTTCCGCATATATTCCGCCGGTTTACTTCAGGCTTGAAATTTCAAGCTTGAAATATCATTCGCTTCCGGCCTATCCTTCCCCCAGGTCCCGCCGGACCCGGCCAAAGAGGCGTTGACGGCGGCGGGGCGTCCTGCTCAAGGTTGGGGACCAGCCAGCCGCAGGACCGCCGCCCGCGACCGATCTGCAAGGCCCGGCCACGCGGACTGGAAAAATACGCGCAAAAACGCGCGAACAGGGAGAAGTACGGATGAAAAAACTTGGCACAACCCTCGCCGCCGGTCTTCTGGGCCTCGGCACCGCCGCCTCTGCCGAGATCGAGGTCGGCATGATCGTCACCCTTTCCGGCCCGCCCGCGGCCCTCGGCCAGCAGGCCGTCGACGGCTTCAACCTCGCCCTCGACGACCTCGGTGGCAAGCTTGGCGGCGAAGACGCCACGCTCATCGTCGAGGATGACGAGCTGAAGCCCGAAGTGGCCCTCTCGAAGGCCAACGGCATGGTGCAGGAAGAGGTCGATTTCGTCGTCGGCACGATCTTCTCGAACATGCTGCAGGCGATCTTCAAGCCGGTGATCGAGTCGGAAACCTTCCTGATCAGCCCCAATGCCGGCCCCTCGACCTTTGCCGGGCGCAACTGCAACCCCTATTTCTTCGTCACCTCCTACCAGAACAACCAGAACGCCGAGGTGATGGGCGCCCACGCCCAGGCGGCGGGTTACAAGAAGGTCTTCATGATCGCCCCCAACTACCAGGCCGGGCGTGACAACCTCGAAGGCTTCCGCATGCATTACGAGGGCGAGATCGTCGACGAGGTCTACGTGCCGCTCGGCCACCAGGACTACTCGGCCGAGATCGCCCGCATCGCCACCTCCGAAGCCGACGCCGTCTTCGCCTTCACGCCGGGCGGCATGGGCGTGCGCTTCGTCCGCCAGTTCCGCGACGCAGGCCTTGCCGACCGCATCCAGTTCATGTCGGTCTTCACCACCGACGAGACCACCCTGCCCGCCCAGAAGGAGGCCGCCGAAGGCTTCATCGCCGCGGGCAACTGGGCCCCGGATGCCGACAACGAGGCCAGCCAGAAATTCGTCGCCGCCTTCGAGGAGAAATACGGCTACGTCCCCGGCGGTTACGCCATGCAGGCCTATGACGCGGCCCTGCTGATCGACAGCGCCGTGGCCGCCGTGGGCGGCGACCTCTCCGACAAGGACGCCGTGCGCGCCGCGATGGAGAAGGCCGATTTCACCTCGCTCCGCGGCGATTTCGCCTTCAACACCAACCACTACCCGACCCAGAACTTCTACCAGCTCTCGGTGGAAGAGCGGGAAGACGGCCAGTGGGCCACCGCGACGGGCGAACTGGTGTTCGAGAACTACGGCGACAGCTTCGCCGAAGAATGCAGCATGTAAGCCGATGCGGCGGGGCCGGCCACCGGCCCCGCCATTCCCGGCTCCGGCGGTAAAGGCCTCCCATGTCCTCAATCCTGATCCTGATCCAGCTCCTGAACGGGCTGCAGCTTGGCGTGATCCTGTTCCTGATCGCGGCCGGTCTGACGCTCGTCTTCGGGGTGATGGGCTTCATCAACCTCGCCCACGGGGTGCAGTACATGCTGGGCGCCTACCTCGCCGTCTATCTCTACGGGCTGACGGGCAGCTTCCTTGCCGCGCTGGTGCTGGCCCTGCCGCTGGCGCTCCTGCTGGGGCTGGTGCTCGAATTCCTCGTCTTCCGGCATCTCTATGACCGCGACCACCTGTCCCAGGTGCTGGCCACCTTCGGGGTGATCCTGTTCCTCAACGAGCTGATGAAGGTGATCTTCGGGCCCGCCTCCCTCTCGGTGCCGCCGCCCGCCTTCCTCGACTTCTCCTTCACCCTGGTCGAGGGGCTGCTTTACCCGGCCTACCGCGTGGCGCTGATCGTCGCGGGGCTGCTGGTGGCGCTCGGTCTCTGGCTGGTGATCACCCGCACCCGCGTCGGCATGCTGATCCGCGCGGGCGCCACCAACCCCGACATGGTCTCGGCCCTGGGCGTCAACGTGCGCCGGCTGTTCCTCATTGTCTTCGGCTTCGGCGCCATGCTGGCGGGCTTCGCCGGCGTCATGGCCGCGCCGCTCTACTCGGTCGAGCCGGGGATGGGCGACAACCTCCTGATCGTGGCCTTCGTCGTCATCATCATCGGCGGCGCGGGCTCGATCCGCGGCGCCTTCGTCGCGGCGCTGCTGGTGGGGCTCGTGGATACGCTGGGCCGCACGCTGGTCACCGACGGGCTGCGCCTCGTGATGGATCCCTCCTCGGCCAACCAGATCGGCCCGGCCATCGCCTCGATGCTGATCTACGTGCTGATGGCGCTGGTGCTCTTCTGGCGGCCCGAGGGCCTCTTTGCCCCCAAGGTGGCGCGATGACCGACCAGACCGACATCCAGGCCCCCGTCGCCGCCACCCCCCGCGCGCCGCTGATCGTCGCCGGCGTGATCTTCGCCGCGCTGGCCCTCGTCCCGCTGCTGGCCGAGGCCTGGGGCGGCGCCTGGCTCACCTCGCTGGCGGTGCGCGCCATGATCCTCGCCATCGTCGCCATCTCGCTCGACCTGCTGATGGGCCAGGGCGGCATGGTCAGCTTCGGCCATTCCGCCTTCGTCGCCATCGGCGCCTATGCCTGCGGGATCATGATCACCGAAGGGGTCTACGAGATGGCCCTGATCCTGCCCGTGGCCATCGGCGCGGCGGCGCTCTTTGCCTTCGTCAGCGGGGCGATCTGCCTGCGCACCTCGGGTGTCTCCTTCATCATGATCACGCTGGCCTTCGGGCAGATGATCTACTTCGCCCTCGGCTCGCTCGCGCAATACGGCGCCGATGACGGACTGACGCTGTGGTCGGGGCCGGATTTCCTCGGCACACGCTGGCTCGGCTCCGAGATGGGCGTCTATGTCACCGTCTTCGCCGTGCTGCTGGCCACCTGGGCGCTGGTCCACCGCATCACCGGCGCGCGCTTCGGCCGCGTCCTGCGCGCGGCCCGCCAGAACCCCACGCGCGTCGCCTCGATGGGCTACTCGGTCTTCCGCTACCGCCTGACGGCTTACGTCATCGCCGGCGTGATCGCCGCCATCGCGGGCGTGCTCTGGGCCACCCACGCCGCCTTCATCTCGCCCTCGCTGGGGGCATGGCAGCGCTCGGGCGACCTGATCGTGATGGTCGTCCTCGGCGGCATGGCCACCCGCAACGGGGCGCTGATCGGCGCGCTCTTCTTCATCCTGATCGAGGAAACGCTGTCGTCCATCACCCATGACTGGCGGCTGATCTTCGGGCCCCTGCTGGTGCTGATCGCGCTCTATGCCCGGGGCGGCCTCGTGGGCCTGCTCGACCGCGTCAGGGGGCCGCAATGACCGAAGCCGTCCTGCAACTCAAGGGCCTGCAAAAGGCCTTCGGCGCGCTGGTGGTCACCGACAAGGTCGATCTCGACCTGCGCCACGGCGAATGCCACGCCCTGATCGGCCCCAACGGCGCGGGCAAATCCACCCTGATCCACCAGGTCTCGGGCCTCCTGCAACCCGACGCGGGCCGTATCGCCTTCGAAGGCCGCGACGTGACGGGCCAGAAACAGCACGAGCGCGCCGTGGCGGGCCTCGGCCGGTCGTTCCAGATCACCTCGATCCTGCCGGACTTCACCGTGCTGGAGAACGTGGCCCTCGCCGCCCAGATGCGCGCGGGCTCCAGCATGCGGTTCTTTGCCCGCGCCGACCGCGAAGAGGCGCTGAACGATGCCGCCATGACCGCGCTCGCCCGCATCGGCCTCGCCCCCCGCGCCGCCACCATGGCGGGCGCCCTCTCCTACGGTGAGAAGCGGATGCTGGAACTGGCCATCGCCATCGCCGGAAAGCCCCGCGCCCTGCTGCTCGACGAGCCGATGGCGGGCATGGGCCGCGCCGAAAGCGAAAGCCTCACCGCCACCCTGCTCGAGCTGAAGGCCACCTACCCCATGCTGCTGATCGAGCATGACATGGAGGCCGTCTTCCGCCTCGCCGACCGGGTCTCGGTGCTGGTCGCCGGCGCCATCGTCGCCACCGGCACCCCCGACGAGGTGCGCGCCGATCCCAAGGCCCGCGCCGCCTATCTCGGCGAAGACCATGCGGAGGGTGCGGCATGAGGCTGCTGTCACTGACCAACATCACCGCCGGCTATGGCGCGGCCCAGGTCCTATTCGGCATCGACCTGAAGATCGGCGAGGGTGAGGTCGTTACCCTGCTGGGCCGCAACGGCATGGGTAAGACGACCACCGTGCGCGCCATCATGGGGCTGATCAAGCCGTGGTCGGGCGAGGTGCAGGTCGACGGCCGGAACTTCGCGGGCCAGCCCCCCTATGCCATCGCCCGCGCGGGCGTGGGCCTCGTGCCGGAGGGCCGTCAGGTCTTCCCCACCCTCACGGTCGAGGAAAACCTCCTCGCCGCCGCCAAGACGCCCCAGGGCCGCAACCGGTGGGATCTCGCCTCCGTCTACGACTTCTTCCCCCGCCTGAAGGAACGCCGCACCCATCTCGGCGCACAGCTTTCCGGCGGCGAGCAACAGATGGTCGCCATCGCCCGCGCGCTCATGACCAACCCGCGCCTGCTGATCCTCGACGAGGCGACCGAGGGCCTCGCCCCCCTCATCCGCGAGGAAATCTGGGCCCGCCTCGCGACGCTGAAGGCGGAAGGCGAGGCGATCCTGCTCATCGACAAGAACGTGGGCGCGCTGGCCGGCCTCGCCGACCGCCACTACGTGATCGAGAAGGGCGAGATCATCACCACCGTCACCGCCGCCGAGGAAGGCCACACCATCACCGCCACGCTCGAACGCCATTTGCATCTTTGATCCGGAACCAATGAGGGAGACCCGAAAGATGACACTGACCCCCGGAATAACGCCTGAAAAAGACGGGCTCGACGGCCTCGCATGGAACGTCGTCGGCCATACCTACACGCCGAAAATGCACTCCGAGAACGCCTTCGTCTGGCATGCCGACATCCCCGACGGCACCTTCGTGCCGCCGCACATCCACCCCACGCAGGACGAATGGATCTGCATGCTGGAGGGCGAGCTGGAGGTCGAGTTCGGCGACGAGAAGCAAGTCGGCCGCGCGGGCGACACGATCCGCATGCCGATGGGCCTGGCGCATGGCATCTACAACCGCTCCGGCAAGACCGCCACCTGCCTCTTCGGCGTGGCGCCCTCGCGGAAACTGTTCGAGCTCTTCGGCAAGCTCGACGGCGTCACCGACCCCGAGGAGCTGGTGCGCATCTCGGCCGAGCACGAAGTCGATTTCCTGCCCCCGCCCGAATAGGCGGCGCCCTTTCCCGTGTCCCTCTCGGCCCCGGAACACCGGGGCCGATCCCCTGCCCCGTCGCCAAATGGTGACCGGCGCCCCCTTGCCTTTCGCGCGCCATCCGGGGTCTATGTCCGGCATGACCCGCCCGCGCGCCGCCCTCACATTCACCCGCCTGCCCGACATCGCCCCCGAGGCGATCCTCGCCCACATGTCCCACCCGGTGACCGCCCGGCACATGCCGCTCCTGAAGGGCGGCTGGACGCGCGACACCGTGGCGGAGTTCGTCACGGCCAAGGAAGCCTGCTGGCAGCGTGACGGGCTGGGCCACTGGGCCATCCTCGCCGACGGCGCCTATGCCGGCTGGGGCGGCTTCCAGAAGGAAGGCGCGGAGTGGGATTTCGGGCTGGTCCTGAAGCCGGAGCGGTTCGGCCTTGGCATGGCCGTCACCCGTCAGGCTCTGGCGTTCGCCCGTTCGGATACCCGCATTCCCTACGTGACCTTCCTGCTGCCGCCATCCCGCCGGCACCTGCGCCCGCTGGAAAGGCTGGGGGCGCGGTATTTCGGGCGGGTTGACCACGAGGGCTGTGAATTTCTGAAATACAGGTTGGAGACCGGTTAAACGGCGATCATGCCTTACACGCCCGACAACAGCGCATCCACCGCCCGTGTGATCTGATCCCGCATCATGGAGAGAGATCCGATGCGTTCACCAAGCTCGGCCAGTGTCAGCGTGGCGACCAGTTGCGGCATGATGAGGTAGGTTTCCTCTCCCAGAGAAACAGTTGGATTCAGGCTGCGCAATACGCGCTTGACCTTGCCAGCGGGTATCAGCGGCGCCACCACGCGCGTCTGAAGCTGGTCGAGAAGATCGCCTTGTATCACGACGACGAGGGTGCCATCCCGAAGGCGGTAGACGTCGTACTGAGCCGCCATGCCTCAGAACTTGCGAAAGCCAGACAAGGGCACGCCCTCGGCCTCGACGAAGGCGTTGTAATCCGCGATGGCATCAGCGTTTTCCGCGCGCCATTGCCGGGCCCGCTCGGCCCGGATCGCCGCCTGAACGCCCTCCTCCGCGGCGCGAGAGACGTTGATCCCGAGCCGGTGCGCCTCTTCCAGCGTGGCGGCATCGAGGGTCATGGAAGTGGATTTGCGTGGTGTCCTTGGCACGTCGGCCTCATGGCGGGCTGTGGAATATACCGCAAATTATACCGCAATTTCCGAAATGGTCGATACGCAGCTTCCTCCAAGCGTCCGGACTGCTGTTTCCTGCGCAAATTCCGGGGCACCCGGCCGCTACCGCCCCGCCACCTGCAGCACCTCGTAATCCCCCACGATGGCGCGCAACTCCGCCTCGGTCGCCACGTCGTGCACGTCCTCGTACCCCTCCGGCGCGCGCTCCTCGACGAAGTCAATCACCCCTTCCGGTCCGCCCTTGCGGTTCGCCGCCACAATCGCCGCCGTCGCCGGGCGGCGCACCGCGTCATAGGCCACCAGCGCCGCCGCCGGGTCGCCGCCCTCCGCCAGCCGGTCGGCCAGGTCGCGGGCATCCAGGATCGCCTGGCTCGCCCCGTTCGAGCCCACCGGGTACATCGGATGCGCCGCATCCCCCAAAAGCGTCACCCTTCCATGCGTCCAGCGCGGCAACGGGTCGCGGTCGCACATCGGGTAGACGAAGATCTCCTCCGTCGCGCGGATCAGCTCGCGGATATCCATCTCCGGCACGTGTAGATGCCCCTCCGCCATCTCCAGCGCCTCCTCGGCGGAGGCCTTGCGCGACCAGTCGTCCCGCCCCGGAATGGGCATGTCCGCATCGCCCAGCTTCGAACACACCACCCAGTTGGTCAGCGCCGCGCCGGGCCGGTCGGGGTCATGCGCGATGGGATAGAGCACCAGCTTGTGCCGGAACCCGCCCGCCACGATCATCGACGCGCCATCGAGGAATTGCGGCCACCACGCCGCCCCCCGCCACATCAGCACGCCGTTCCACGAGGGCGGCCCTTGGTCGGGGTAATACTGCGCCCGCACGGTGGAATGGATGCCGTCGGCCCCGATCAGGACATCGCCGCTCTCCTCGTACCGCGTGCCATCGCGCGCCTCGAACACGGCCCTAACACCCTCCCCGGTCTCCTCGAACGACACCAGCCGCCGGTCGCATTGCACACCGCCCTCGCCCAGCCGCTCCAGCACCGCGTCATGGATCAGTTTCTGTAACCGCCCGCGATGAATGGAAAACTGCGGCGCGTCCAGCCCGGCCCAAAGCCCCCGCGGCTGTGCCACGATATCGAGCCCCTGCCCCGTCTTATAGATCAGCCGCCGCGTCCGGATCGCCGCCGCATCCAGAGCCGGCAGCAGACCCAGCCGCTCCAGCTCGGCAATCGCATGCGGCAGCGTGTTGATCCCCACGCCCAGCTCGCGCACCTGCGCCGACTGCTCGAACACCTGCGCCGCTATCCCCCGCTCATGCAGCATCAGCGCCAATGTCAGCCCGCCAATCCCTCCGCCTACGATCAGAACCTTCATGAACCCGTCTCCCCCTGTCAGCCGATCACCGCCGTCGCCTCGATCTCCACCAGCGCCTCGTCCTCGACGAGGCCCGCGACCACCACCATGGTCATCGCCGGGAAATGACGCCCCAGCACCCGGCGATAGACCTCGCCCACCTCGCGCTGCCGGGCCAGGTATTCCTGCTTGTCGGTGACATACCACGTGAGCCGCGTCAGGTCTTCCGCCGCGCCGCCCGCCGCCTCGATCACGGCAAGGATATTCCGCAGGGCCTGCTCCATCTGGCCGATGAAATCGTGGCTCTCGAACACCTGCTCGGCGGTCCAGCCGATCTGGCCGCCGACATACAGCGTGCCGTCCTTGGTCAGGATGCCGTTGGCATAGCCCTTGGCCGGCGCCCAACCCTCGGGAGAGATCACCTGGTGTGTCATGCGTCCTCGCTTTCCATGTAGGGCATCATTGCCTGTCTCAGGGCGTCGGGAAACCCCTTGGGCCGCCCGTCCTCGCCCACCAGCACCATCGTCGCGCGATAGCTCATCCGCGTCTCGCCATCGCATTCCGTCAGGATGCGGATGGTGCTGCTCGTCCGCCCGATCTTTTCGACCCACAGCAAGAATTGCAGCCGGTCGCCATGCCGGCTGGGCTTCGGGAACCCGGCCTCGACCTGCACGGTAGGGATGGCGCCCTGATGGTGAAACTCCTCGAACGGGTAGCCGATGCTGTCGAAGAACTCCTCCACCAGGTCGTTCATCATCTCGAAGAACCGGGGAAAGAACACCAGCTCCGCCGGGTCGCAATGCTTGAACATAACCTTGGCGTCCCGGCAAAAGGCGCAGGCCGGGGCGCTCATGCCGCGCCCTCCCGCAGCCGGAACCGCTGGATCTTGCCGGTCTGGGTCTTGGGCAGCTCGGCGCAGAACTTGACCGAGCGCGGATACTTGTAAGGCGCGATCATGGACTTCACGTGATCCTGCAGCGTCTTGATCATCAGCGCGTCGCCCTCATACCCCTCGGCCAGCACCACATGCGCCTCGACGATGGCGCCGCGCTCCTCGTCCGGGGCGCCCACCACGGCACATTCCACCACCGCCTCGTGCGACAGCAGCGCCGCCTCGACCTCGGGCCCGGCGATGTTGTAGCCGGACGAGACGATCATGTCGTCGTTCCGCGCCGCGAAATGCAGATAGCCGCCCTCGTCCATCACGAAGGTATCGCCGGTGATGTTCCAGCCGTCCTGCACGTATTCCGCCTGCCGCTCGTCGGCGAGGTAGCGGCACCCCGTGGGCCCCCGCACCGCCAGCCGCCCGGGCTCGCCCACCGGCACATCGTTTCCGTCATTGTCGACGACCTTCACCTCGTAGCCCGTCACCGGCCGCCCGGTACAGGCGGGCCGGTGATCGTCGAACCGGTTGGTGATGAAGATATGCAGCATCTCCGTCGCCCCGATCCCGTCGAGCATCGGCTTGCCGGTCTTCTTCATCCACTCGTCATAGACCGGCCCCGGCAGGGTCTCGCCCGCCGACACGGCGGCGCGCAGGCTGGAAAGGTCGGCGCCCTCCTCCATCGCCCGCAGCATGGCGCGATAGGCGGTGGGCGCGGTGAAACAGACCGTGGCGCGGTATTTCTCGATGATCTCGATCATGTTGGGCGGCGAAGCCGTCTCGAGCAGCGTCGCCGTCGCCCCGAAGCGCAGCGGGAAGACCGCCAGCCCCCCAAGCCCGAAGGTAAAGGCCAGGGGCGGTGAGCCGATGAAGATGTCGTCGGGCACGACGTTCAGCACCTCTTTCGCATAGCCATCCGCGATGATCAGCAGGTCGCGGTGAAAATGCATCGTGGCCTTCGGGTTGCCCGTCGTGCCGGAGGTGAAGCCCAGAAGCGCCACGTCATCCCGGCCCGTCTCCACCGCCTCGAAGGTCACGGGCTTCTCCAGCGCCAGCCGGTCCAGCTCGGCATCGTGGTTCGACGTCCCGTCGAACCCCACCACCGATTTCAGGAATTTCGACCCCTTGGCGCAGGTCACCATCTCGTCCATCAGCCGTGTGTCGCACAGCGCGTGGGTGATCTCGGCCTTGTCGACGATCTTCGCCAGCTCGCCGGCCCGCAGCATCGGCATGGTGTTGACCACCACCGCCCCGGCCTTGGTCGCCGCCAGCCACGCCGCCACCATCGCCGGGTTGTTGGCCGAGCGGATCAGCACGCGGTTGCCGGGCTGCACCTTCAGGTCCTCGACCAGCACATGCGCCAGCCGGTTGGTCCAGTCGGACAGCTCCTTGTAGGTCCGCCGCCGCCCGTTGCCGATCAGTGCGGTTCGGTCGCCCATGCCGCGCTCGACCATGCGGTCGGTCAGCTCCACCCCGACATTCAGCCGCTCGGGGTACTCGAACCCGTCCAGCAGGAAGGCGGGCTGCATCTCCTCGGGCGGCAGGTTGTCACGGGTGAACGTATCGACATGAGCAGAAGGGCCAAGCATCGTCATTTCCCTTTCAGTTGATCCAATGTGGCGCGCGCGATGATCACGCGCTGCACGTCCGAGGCGCCCTCGTAGATCCGCAGCGCCCGGATATCGCGGTAAAGCGCCTCCACCGCCTGGCCACTGCGCACGCCGTCGCCGCCATGAAGCTGCACGGCCCGGTCGATGACGCTCTGCGCCTGTTCGGTCGAGAAGAGCTTCGCCATCGCCGCCTCGCGGCTCACCCGCGGCGCACCGCTGTCCTTGGTCCAGGCCGCGCGATAGACCAGCAGGGCGCTGGCATCCACGTCGAGCGCCATGTCGGCGATATGCCCCTGCACCATCTGCAGATCCGAAAGCGGCGCGCCCTGGATATGCCGCTCGGTCACCCGCGCAACCGCCTCGTCCAGCGCCCGCCGGGCAAAGCCCAGCGCGGCGGCGGCCACCGTGGTGCGGAACACGTCCAGCACCGCCATCGCCACCTTGAACCCCTGCCCCGGCGCGCCGATCATGTTCGCCGCCGGCACGCGCACATCATTGAACCGCAGCCGGGCCAGCGGATGCGGCGCGATCACCTGCAACCGCTCCACCACCTCGAAGCCGGGCATGTCCGGCGTGACAAGAAAGGCCGAGAGCCCTTTCGCCCCCGGCGCTTCCCCCGTTCGGGCAAAGACGGTGTAGATATCCGCGATCCCGCCATTCGAGATCCACGTCTTCTCGCCATTGAGGATGAAATCCCCACCGTCCTGCGTGGCCGTCATCGTCGACGCCGCCACGTCAGAGCCCGACTGCGGCTCGGTCAACGCAAAGGCCGAAATCGCCTGTCCGGCGGTCGTGAGTGGTAGCCAGGCCTGTTTCTGCGCGTCCGAGCCGAAAAGTGACAATGCCCCGGTGCCGAGGCCCTGCATGGCAAAGGCGAAATCCGCCAGCCCGTCATGCCGCGCCAGCGTCTCCCGCGACAGCGCCAGCGTGCGTACGTCGAGCGGGCCGCCATCGACGCTGGCGGTCGGTTTCAGCCAGCCATCGGCGCCAAGTTCGGCCACCAGCTTGCGGCAGGCGGCGTCGGTATCGGAATGGTCGACCTCCAGCGAGGTACACCACCCGGCCAGCGCATCGGCATGGGCCTTGTGATGCGGCTCGAAGAACGGCCAGTCGAGATAGCTTTTGTCAGCCATCAATCCCCCTCGAAGACCGGTTTTTCCTTCGCCACGAACGCGTTGAACGCCCGCGTGAAATCCCCGGTCTGCATGCAGATCGCCTGCGCCTGCGCTTCCGCCTCGATGGCCTGTTCGATGGACATCGACCATTCCTGCGCCAGCATCGTCTTGGTCATCATGTGGGCGAAGTTCGGGCCCGCGGCGATGCGGCGGGCCATCTCCATCGCCTCGGCCTCGAGCTCCTCCTGCGAGACGAGACGGTTGTAGAACCCCCAACGCTCCCCCTCCTCGGCGCTCATCGCCCGCCCGGTGTAAAGCAGCTCCGCCGCCCGGCCCTGCCCGATGATCCGGGGCAGGATCGCGCAGGCCCCCATGTCACACCCAGCGAGCCCCACGCGGGTGAACAGGAACGCCGTCTTCGCCTCCGGCGTGGCAATCCGCAGGTCCGAGGCCATGGCGATAATCGCCCCCGCCCCTGCACAGATGCCATCCACCGCCGCGATCACCGGCTTGCCGCAATTCACCATCGCCTTCACGAGGTCGCCGGTCATCCGGGTAAACCGCATCAGCTCCTTCATGTTCATCTTGGTCAGCGGCCCGATGATCTCGTGCACATCACCGCCCGAGGAGAAATTCCCGCCGCTCCCCGCGAACACCACCGCATCCACGTCATCGGCGTAATGCAGGTCGCGGAACCAGTCGCGCAGCTCGGCATAACTGTCGAAGGTCAGCGGGTTCTTCCGCTCAGGCCGGTCGAGCGCCACGCGCGCGATCCCGTCCTCGATACTGCACTGGAAATGCTGAACGTCACTCCGCATCGTCGTCTCCTTCCGTCAAAGCATGGTCGAGCATCCGGGTCACCATCGCGCTCTCCTCGCCTTCCAGCCCGCCCAGCGCCTCGTGGACCCAGACCTCGTGCGCGGCGGCCTGCGCCTCGAACAGCTCGACGCCGCGTTTCGTCAGCCGCACCATCGCCGCCCGCCGGTCGCCCGGCACCGGCACCCGCAGCGCCAGCCCGTCCTCGGCCAGCCGGTCGACGATCCCGGTCACGTTGCCGTTCGACACTTTCAGCGCTCGCGACAGCTCGCTCATCTTCATGCCGTCGCGGTAACGGTAAAGCGCCGACATCACGTCGAACCGCGGCAGCGTGGTGTCGAACTCGACACGCAGCCGCTCCCGCAACTCCGCCTCGACCATCCGCTGCACCTTCAGGATGCGCAGCCACAGCCGCAGGCTTTCCTTCGACGCGGGCGACGGCGCCGGGCGTGCCTTGATCTTGTTCATATCTCTCCTCCCGAAAGGGCCAGCGCATGCCCGCTGACCGAGGCGGCGGCATCCAAGCACAGCCACAACGCCGTGCCCGCCACCTCGCCCGTTTCCACGAACCTTTTCTGCGGGTTGCCCGCGTAAAGCTGCGCCCGCGCCTCGTTCTCCGTCTTGCCGGTCTTGGCAGTGATGGCCTCGATGGATTTCTCCAGAAGCGGCGTGTCGATGAACCCGGGGCAAATAGCGTTGACGGTGATCCCCGTCCGCCCCAGCTCCTGCGCCAGCGCCCGGGTCAGGCCAACCACCCCATGCTTCGACGCGCAATAGGGCGAAACGTAAGGATACCCCTTCAACCCGGCGGTCGAGGCAATGGCAATCAGCCGCCCCCAACCCGCCGCCGCCATCTCCTCGTGACAGGCCTGCCAGACGTGAAACACCCCTTCGAGGTTCACCGCCAGCGAGGCGCGGAAATCCTCCGCGCTCACCTTCCGGAACGGCGCCGACGGCGCGGCGCCCGCATTGGCGATGGCAATCGCCACCGGCCCGTTTACCTCCCGCGCCTGCCCCAAGGCCGCGTTGAGACTGTCGCGCCGCGTCACATCCGCCGCCAGCGGCAGCGCGCCCGTCTCCTCCGCCACCGCCTTCAACGGCGCGTAGCTCCGCCCGAGGATCGTCACCTTCGCCCCCTCGCCGGCAAAGACGCGGGCCATCTCCGCCCCCACGCCCGAGCCGCCTCCGGTGATCACCACATGCTGGCCCGCCACGCTCATACCCGCACCGCCTCGGCCTCGCGGTCGGACAGGCGCCACAGCTGATCCCGCCCGGCCTCATACGGCAGCGGCCAGTCCGCATGCCTGTCGCCAATCGCGGCGCCCGCATGCAGTGTCCAGTAGGGATCCGCCAGGTGCGGCCGCGCCAGGCACACCAGATCCGCCCGCCCCGCCATCAGGATCGAGTTGGCGTGATCCGCCTCGTAGATATTCCCCACCGCCATGGTCGCGATGCCGGTCTCGTTGCGGATCCGGTCCGAGAAGGGCGTCTGGAACATCCGGCCATAGACGGGCTTGGCCTGCATGCTGGTCTGACCGGCCGAGACGTCTATGATATCGGCACCGGCCTCATGGAACGCATTGGCGATCTCCACCGCCTCTTCCGGCGTCACCCCATCATCGCCGACCCAGTCATTGGCGGAAATCCTGACGGCCATGGGCTTCTCCTCGGGCCACACCGCCCGCATCGCCTCGAAGACTTCCAAGGGATAGCGCAATCGGTTCTCCAGCGACCCGCCATACTCATCCTCCCGGATATTCGACACCGGCGAGATGAACGACGAAATCAAGTAGCCGTGCGCCGCGTGCAGCTCGATCATGTCGAACCCCGCCCGCTCGGCCATCTCCGCCGCCGCCACGAACTCGTCCCTGACCCGGTCCATATCCTCCCGAGTCATCTCCCGCGGCACGGCGTTCCGGTCCGACCACGCAATCGCCGAGGCCGACATCGTCTCCCAGTTCCCCTCCGGCAAAGGCGCATCCATCTCCTCCCAGCCAAGCTGCGTCGAGCCCTTGCGCCCCGAATGGCCGATCTGGCAACAGATCTTCGCATCCGTCTCGCCATGCACGAAATCGACGACCCGGCGCCACGCCGCCTCATGCTCCGGCGCATAAAGCCCCGGACAGCCCGGCGTGATCCGCCCCTCGGGGCTGACACAGGTCATCTCGGTATAAACCAGCCCCGCCCCACCCTTGGCCCGCTCGCCCAGGTGCACGAGATGCCAGTCGGTCGGACAGCCATCGACCGCCTTGTACTGCGCCATCGGCGACACCACGATCCGGTTCTTGAGCGCCATCTCCCGCAACCGATACGGCGCGAACATCGGTGAGCGCACCGGGCTCTCCGGCCCGCCCGCGCGGGTCTGGAACCACTTCTCGGCCCCTTCCAGCCACGCCGCATCCCGCAGGCGCAGGTTCTCGTGGCTGATCCGCTGCGACCGGGTCAGCAGGGAATAGTTAAACTGTACCGGGTCAAGGTGCAGGTACCGATGCACCTCCTCGAACCACTCCAGCGAGTTCCGCGCCGCCGATTGCAGCCGCAGCACTTCCAGCCGCCGCTCGTCCTGGTAGGCCTCGAAGGCGGCTTCCATCGTCGGCTTCGTCGTCAGGTACTCGGCCAGCGCGATGGCACTCTCCACCGCCAACTTCGTGCCCGACCCGATCGAAAAATGCGCCGTGGCCGAGGCATCGCCCATCAGCACGATATTCTCGTGATACCATTTTTCACACAGCACCCGGGGAAAGTTCAGCCAGGCCGACCCGCGGATATGCTTCGCATTCGACATCAGGCTGTGCCCGTCGAGGTAATCGCGGAAGATCTCCTCGCAGACCGCGATATTCTCCTCCTGATTCATATTTCCGAAACCATAGGCCTCCCACGTCGCCTCGTCGGTCTCGACGATGAAGGTCGCGGTGTCCTCGTCGAACTGGTAGGCATGGGCCCAGACCCAGCCCTTCTCGGTCTCCTCGAAGATGAAGGTGAAGGCGTCGTCGAACTTCTGGCGGGTCCCCAGCCAGACGAACTTGCAGGCGCGCGGCTCGATATCCGGCTTGAACGTGTCGGCAAACTCTGTCCGGGTCCGGGAATTCAGCCCGTCGCAGGCGACCACGAGGTCATACTCGGCCGCGTAGGCCGAGGCACTCTCCACCTCCGTCTCGAACCGCAGCTCGACGCCCAGCTCGCGCGCCCGCTCCTGCAGCAACAAAAGCAACTGCTTGCGCCCGATGCCGCAGAAGCCATGCCCGGTCGAAACCACCTTTTCGCCCCGGTAATGCACGGCGATATCGTCCCAATAGGCGAAATGCGCCCGGATCGCCTCGGCGCTCTTGGCGTCGTTCTGGTGCAGGTTGTCGAGCGTCTCGTCCGACAGCACCACACCCCAGCCGAACGTGTCGTCGGGCTTGTTGCGCTCGATCACCACGACCTCAGCCTCCGGCTGGCGCAGCTTCAGCGAGATGACGAAGTAAAGGCCGGCGGGCCCTCCGCCCAGACAGGCAACGCGCATGGCTCTTCCTCCCTTTCCCGCAAAGCGTTTCCCGGTCAGGATAGGCGCAGCGCGCATTTATTTCAAGCCTGAAATTTCAAGCTTGAAATATATCGGCGCACCTGTACCATGCCCGCCAATGCGGGCAAGACTCGGAGGAGTTTACATGATCGACTGGGACGACGCGTTCGAGAACATGGCCTACGTGCCGGGCGGCCAGGCCCTGCCGGGCCAATGGGCCGAGGCCGCCGCGAACTTTCGCGCCGAAATGGCCGGGGCCGGCCGCCTGAAGGAAGACGTGGCCTATGGCGACGGGGCCCGCGAGGTGATGGATATCGTCTCCCCCGAGGGCGACAGCCGCGGCATCGTGGTTTTCGTCCATGGCGGCTACTGGCGCGCCTTCGACAAGTCACACTGGACCCACCTTGCCCGCGGCCTCGTCGAGAACGGCTGGACGGTCGCCCTGCCCTCCTACCCGCTGGCCCCCGAGGTGCGGATCAGCGACATCACCGCCTGCATCACCCGCGCCGTGACGGCCGCCGCCGGGCAGGTCGCCGGCCCCATCCGCCTCGCCGGCCATTCCGCCGGCGGGCACCTCGTGACCCGGATGATGTGCCAGGGCGTGCTGCCCGACGCCGTGGCCACCCGCCTTGCCCGCGTCACCTCGATCTCCGGCCTGCACCAGCTGGGCCCGCTCGTCGGCATCAAGCTCAACGACACCCTCCGCCTCACGCCCGAGGAGGCCGATGCCGAAAGCCCCGCCGCCCACGACCCGCTGCCGAACGTCCCCCTCACCGCCTGGGTCGGCGCACAGGAACGCCCCGAATTCCTCCGCCAGACCCGCCTGATCGAGGAAGTCTGGGCCCTCAAGGGCGCCGACGTCACCGCCGTTTACGACCCCGGCCACAACCATTTCACCGTCATCGGCGCACTGGAACAGCCCGACAGCCCGCTCACGAAAGAAATCCTGCGATGAGCGGATACGACCCCACCGACGACGGCGCCAAGACGAGTTTCGCGGGCGACATGAGCTACGGCGACTACCTCTCCATCGACACGCTCCTCGCCGCCCAGCACCCGCTGTCGGACGCCCATGACGAAATGCTCTTCATCATCCAGCACCAGACCTCGGAGCTCTGGATGAAACTGGCGCTCCACGAGCTCGGCACCGCCCGCGACCTGCTGCAACAGGGCCAGCCCGAACAGGCCTTCAAGCTGCTCACCCGCGTCGCCCGCATCTTCGAGCAGTTGAACGGCGCCTGGGACGTGCTGCGCACCATGACGCCCAGCGATTACACCACCTTCCGCGAAAGCCTTGGGCAATCCTCCGGCTTCCAGTCGCACCAGTACCGGCTGATCGAATTCCTCCTCGGCAACCGCAACACCGCGATGATGAAGGTCCACGGCCACCGCCCCGACCTGCTGGCGCTGCTCGAGGCGGAGCTGGACAAACCCACCCTCTACCACGTCGCCCTGCACCTGCTGGAAGACCACCTTGGCCAGCGGTTCGACCCCGCAACCTTCCGCCAGCGCGAACCGCACAAGGCCGACGACGCCGTCATCGCCGCCTGGACCGCCATCTACCGCGCCCCCGACAAGCACTGGACCCTCTACCAACTCGCCGAGAAACTCGTCGATCTCGAAGATTACTTCCGCCGCTGGCGCTTCAACCACGTCACCACCGTCGAGCGCGTCATCGGCCTCAAACGCGGCACCGGCGGCACCAGCGGCGTCGCCTACCTGCGCCGCATGCTCGAGGTCGAGCTCTTCCCCGAACTCTGGCACATGCGCGGAGGATTGTGATGCCCACCCTGCCCCGGAAAGACCTGTTCGACCTGCCCGACGGCGTCATCTACCTCGACGGCAACTCGCTCGGCCCCCTGCCCAGACACGTCCCCGCCCGCGTGGCCGAGGCCGTCACCCGCGAATGGGGGCAGGAGCTGATCCGCGCGTGGAATTCCTGCGGCTGGATGGAGCAACCGCTGCGCGTGGGCAACGCCGTGGCCCGGCTGATCGGCGCGCCCGAGGCCTCCGTCGTGATGGGCGACACGCTCTCCATCAAGGTCTTCCAGGCCCTCTCCGCCGCGCTGGCCATGCGCCCCGACCGCCGGGTGATCCTGTCCGACACCGGCAACTTCCCCACCGACCTCTACATCGCCGAGGGGCTGATCGCGCTCAAGGACGCAGGCTACGAGCTGCGCACCGTCGCCCCCGAGAAGGTGGCCGACGCCATCGACGACAGCCTCGCCGCCGTGATGCTGACCGAGGTCGATTACCGCACCGGACGCCGCCACGACATGCACGCCATCACCGAGAAAGCCCAGGCCGCCGGCGCCGTGATGATCTGGGATCTCGCCCACAGCGCCGGCGCGCTCGAGGTTGATCTGGCAGGCTCCAACTGCGAGTTCGCCGTCGGCTGCACCTACAAGTACCTCAACGGCGGCCCCGGCGCCCCGGCCTTCATCTACATCCGCCCCGACCTCGCCGCCGCGGCGCAGGCCGCCCTCTCCGGCTGGCTTGGCCACGACGCGCCCTTCGCCTTCGAACAGGGCTACCGCCCCGCCCCCGGCATCGAACGGATGCGCGTCGGCACGCCCCCGGTCCTGCAGATGACCGCCCTCGAAGCGGCCCTCGAAGTCTGGGAGGGCATCGACATGGCCGACATCCGCGCCGCCTCCGTCGCCCTCTGCGAACAGTTCATCGCCGAGGTGGAAGCGGCCTGCCCCGCCCTCCGCCTCGTCAGCCCGCGCGACCCACAGGCCCGCGGCAGCCAGGTTTCCTTCGCCTTCGAGCACGGCTATGCCGCCATGCAGGCCCTCATCGCCCGCGGCGTCATCGGCGATTTCCGCGCGCCGGATGTCATGCGCTTCGGCTTCACGCCGCTCTATATCGACAGCGCCGACGTCTCCGCCGCGGTGGCCATCCTCGCCGACATCCTCGACACGTCCGCCTGGGACAGGCCGGACTACCGCAGGGCCAACCGGGTGACCTGAGCCCGGAACCGCGCCAAATCTAGTCAAATGCGATGCGCCGCACCCGGCGCCCTCGCCGTCGGCCGGACCGGCCTTAACCGCATGTAAGCTAATTTTCTCTAGCCCTGTTCAATGTCCAATCATGAACGGAGGCAATCCATGCTCAAAACCACCCTCGCCCTCGCCGCCACGGCGGGCCTGTCTCTTGTCAGCCTGCCCGCCGCGGCCGATGAATTCTCTGAGGCCTTGTCGGGGTATTACGACAGCCAGATTGCCGCCTGGGCCAACGATCCGGCGCTGATCTCGGCCATCGCCGAGCAGAATGCCGCGCGCTCAGGGATGACCCAGGCCGATATCGACGCGATGGACAGCGAATGGCGGGCCCAGGTCGGCGCGGCCGACGCCCCGGTGATCGACCCTGTCCTGAACAACGCCGCCGCCGACTTCCTGCGCGCCCGCGTGGCTGATTCCGGCGGCATCATCACCGAAGCCTTCACCATGGATGCCCACGGCCTCAATGTCGCTGCTACCGCGGTGACCTCGGACATGTGGCAGGGCGACGAGGCGAAATTCACCAAGACCTATGCCATGGGTCCGGGCGCCACGCATCTCGGCGATGTGGAGTTCGACGAGTCCACCCAGACCTACCAGGGCCAGATTTCCGTCACCCTGACGGACCCGGCGACCGGCGCCGCGGTGGGCGCGCTCACCGTAGGCGTCAATGCCGAAGCCCTGATGTAAGGCCCCGCGGGGCGGCGTCGAGGAACTGGAGATCCGGATGCAATTCAACGTGTTTTTCAAAGCCATCACCATGGTCTTCCTCACGGCGGTCTGCGTCGCGACGATACCGGCGTTTCATTACTCGGCCATGTTGAAGGATCTGGTCGGCGACCAGCTCGCGATGCGGGCCACTTCGACGACCTCCGCCCTGGCCGACCGGTCGGCGGGCGCCATCCGTTTCGGCAAGTTCGACCGCATTAATGACGAAATGGCCACGCTACTGGAGAAGGAGCGCGGCGACATCATCGGCCTCGCGGCCTACCGCCCCGGCGCGGAAGAGGCGGCCCGTGCCGGGGTCGTCGGCTTCGATCCGACATCGGCACTCCGGCCGCTGGCCCTCGCCGCCATGCAAAGCGGCGAGGCACAGTTCAGCGACGACGGCCTGGCGGTGGCCGTTCCGGTCACGATGGGCGAGGAGGCGACGATCGTCGGCGCCGTCAGCAGCCTGTGGTCATCCGAAGGGCAGATGCAGATCGTGCACGACGCCAGCCGCGAGGCCTGGCTCTGGGCCATAGGCGTTCTCGTTTCCCTTCTGCTCGTCTCCGCCTGGCTGCTCCGGTACTGGCTCTCGCGCCCGCTCGAAGACGTGACCTTGGCCATGACCCGTGTCGCCGAAGGCGAACTGGAAACGCCCGTTCCGCATCTCGGAAAGGGTGACGAGATCGGGCGCATCGCCCGTGCCCTCGACGGCCAGCGCAAGAAACTCGTCCGTGCCCAGGAAACGGAACGCGCCGCACGCGAGGCAGATGCAAAGGCCCTCGAATCCGCCGAGCTCATCGCCCGCAAGGAACAGGAACAACGCACGGTCGTCGACGCGCTGACCATCGGTCTCGACGGGCTGGCCGAGGGCGACCTGACCCGCCGGATCGACGTGCCCTTCACCTCCGACTACGAGGCGCTGCGCAAGAATTTCAATCGCGCAACCACCCTGCTCTCCACGGCCGTCGAGAAGGTGCGCGACAATGCCGGCTTCATCAGCCAGCGCTCGACCGAGATCGCCCGCTCCTCCGACGACCTGTCGCAGCGCACCGAGGGCCAGGCCGCCACGCTCGAGGAAACCGCCGCCGCGCTCGACGAGTTGACCCGCAGCATCGCCACCACCGCCAGCGAAAGCCGCGAGGTGGCCGATATCGCCAATACCGCGCGCCGCGATGCCAACGACACCGGCGACGTGGTCAACCGCGCGGTCGATGCGGTCAGCACGATCGAGGAAAGTTCGGCCCAGATCCACCAGATCATCGGCGTGATCGAGGATATCGCCTTCCAGACCAACCTGCTCGCTCTCAATGCCGGGGTCGAGGCCGCCCGCGCGGGCGAGGCCGGCAAGGGGTTCGCCGTGGTCGCCACCGAGGTGCGCGCGCTGGCGCACCGCTCGTCCGAGGCCGTGCTCGAGATCAAGTCCCTCATCGACGGCTCCGCCACGCATGTCGAGGAAGGCGTCTCGCTCGTCCGAAAGGCGGGCGACGCGCTGCAACTCATCGTGCGCCAGGTCTCCGAGATTTCCGAGCACATCGGTCGGATCGCCGAACGCACCCAGGAACAGTCGGTCGGGTTGACCGAGATCAACACGGGCGTAAGCCAGCTCGACGGCGTCACCCAGCAGAATGCCGCCATGGTCGAGCAATCGACCGCGGCCACCCACCAGCTCGACCAGGACGCCCGTGATCTCAACGCCGCCGTGCAAAGCTTCCGCACCGAACAGCACGCCCGCACCGCCCGCGTCGCCTGACCCGGTCATCGCCGCACCTGCGCGCTCCGCCAGGCCGCGGGGCATCCGACAGCAGGCCCGGACTCCCGAACGAAGACGCCGCCGCCCGGGTCCGGGCGGCGGCGCATATGTTTCCGGCGCGGGGGGCGGATATGTTCAGATGCGGCGACACCCGCTTCGGATCGATTCCAGGTAGATGCCGTCCACCGCCTCAACGACGGAAATGTTGCAGTCTTCCAGGTCCTGCCGCGCAAGGTTCGCCGTCAGGATCCGCAGGCAATCCACCGATTGCCGCATCAGGTCGACGTCCTGCAGCAACGCCAGCGGCGGGCGTGTCCCGTCGCCACTGACCAGCCAGTCGCCCACCGCCTCGTCGATCTCGGCCGCTTTGTCCGACAGAACCTCCAGCAACTGCGCCGTGTTCGACAGCACCGAGGCCAGCGGAATCCTGTCATCGCCCGCCGCGCTCATAGCGGCCCCACCACCTGCTCGATGCAGGCCTTGAGGTCGACCGAGGAAAACGGCTTCTTGAGGTAATTGTTCATTCCCAGCTGATTGCCCTTGTCGACAATCTCCTGCGAGGCCGTGCCGGTGATCAGGATGAACCCGATCCGCTGCGTCGCCTGGTACTGCCTCAGCCCGGCCAGAAGCTGCAGCCCGTTCGCGCCCGGCATGTTGTAATCCGAGATGACCAGATGCACGGGCTTGACCGCCAGTTTGCGGAACGCGGCCTCGCCGTCATTGCAGAAATCGATCGACTTGATGCCGATATCCTCGAGTGCCTGGATGATCAGGCCGCGGCTGACCGACATGTCATCCACGACCATCACGCTCAATCTTTCCTTCAGACTCAAGTTCGTCTCCTGTGTTTCAGATGCCGCGGACCGGGGTCACAAACGGCGGTATTGCGTCACGCCCGCGGGGGCGAAAAGGCTCGCCGACGGGCCCGAAACCCGCTCCGAATGCCCGACGAACAGGAACCCACCAGGCGCCAGCACCTCGGCAAAGCGCGACCACAGGCGGGCCTGGGTCGGCGCGTCGAAATAGATCACCACGTTGCGGCAGAAGATCACGTCGAACTTTCCGCGCATGGGCCAGTCCTGCATCAGGTTCAATTCGGTCAGGGTCACGAGCGCCCGAAGCTCGGGGGCAATCGGCCGGGCCGCGTCGCCGGCCGGCCCCGGGCCGAACATCAACCGCCGCATCTCCGGTGGAATCTGGGCATCGCCCGCGTCCGGATAGACCGCCGCCCGCCCGACCCGGATCATCTCCGGATCGATATCGGTGCCGAGGATGCGGACATCGTGTTGCGCCGCCTCCGGCATCACCTTCCGAACCGTTACCGCGATGCTGTAAGGTTCCTGCCCCGACGAGCACCCGGCCGACCAGATGCGCACGCGCCCGCCCGCCCGGGCCCGCTTGGCCAGGGGCGGCAGAACCTCTGTCTCGAGACTGGCGAAATGGTGCGCCTCGCGGAAGAACTTGGTCACGTTCGTCGTCAGAAGCGAGATCATGCGCCGTCGCTCCTCGGTGCCGTCGGGCGATTCCACAAACTGGCAGTAGGCGTCGAAATCGGCCAGCCCGAGATCTCGCAGCCGGCGCGCCAGCCGCGAGGTCACCAGGTTGCGCTTGCCGTCGCTCAGGACGATCCCGCAATCGGCATAGACCCGCTCGGCGAGGCGCCGGAACGAGCGATCGTCGACCTCGTTGAGCGCGAGACCGGCGGCCGGGTGAAGCATCCCCGTCACGTCATGCCGCCTCGACCTGCCCGGACGGCAGGACTTCTGCAAGGTCCATCTTGCGGATCATTCGGTCCTCGATCACCAGGACACCGGAAATGAACCGCCGCACGACATCATCGACGATGTCCGGAATCGGCTGCAAATCGTTCGGCGAGACGGTCAGGATATCCGAGACGACATCCGCCAGAAGGCCGACCGTCTGATTGCCCAGCACGGTGATGATGATCACGTTGCGGGGATGAGGTTCCGTCGGTCCGAGGCCCAACCGCTCGGACAGGTCGACTACCGGCACCACCGACCCCCGCAGGTTGATGACGCCTTTGACATAGCTTTGCGCGCGCGGAAGGATCGTGGTTTCCGTCCATCCGCGGATTTCGCGTACCGAGGTGAGGTCGAAACAGAAATCCTGATCCGACACCCGGAATGCCACCACCTCCTGATATGTTTTCGATTGCTCGGGGACCGACTGTTTCATGATCATACCGCCATCTGGATAGAAGAATGCGCCCCGCCCAGCGCGACGCTGCCGCGGGTGATGTTGTCCGGGTCGATGATGAGCGCGATGCGGCCATCGCCGAGGATCGTGGCTGCCGCAACGCCCTGGACCTGCTGGTAATTCGTCTCGAGGCTCTTGATCACGACCTGCCGCTGTTCCTGGATGTCGTCGACGATCAGTGCGAAGTACTGGCTGGCGTCGGATTCGATCAGCAGCAGCACGTGCGAATCGAGATCGGTCACCGGGCTGCGAAAGCCGAAGAAATGGCCCAGGTCGATGACCGGGACGAGCCCCGTACGGTTCTTCAGAACCCAGCCCCCGGCGCCGATCGCATGGATCGCAGCCGATCGCGGCTGCAGCGTCTCGTGAATCGCCGAGATCGGCACCACCATCGTCTGGCTCGCCACGCGGATGACCATCCCCTCGAGGACCGCCAGCGTCAGGGGCAGGCTGATCGAGAAGACCGTCCCCTCGCCCGGTTCCGAATGGATCGCGAGCCGCCCGCCCAGCGTCTGGATTTCGCTGCGCACCACGTCGAGCCCGACCCCGCGGCCCGACAGTTCCGACACCTCGTCCTTCGAGGAGAACCCCGGCAGGAACAGCAGGTTGTCGATCTCCGAGGCCGACAGCATATCCGCCGCGGAGATCAGGCCGCGCTCGATCGCGAGCGCCCTGACCTTCTCCCGGTTGATGCCGCCGCCATCGTCGGCGACGTCGATCATGACGCGGCCCGACCGGTGCGCCGCGGATATCGTCACCGTTCCCTCCCGCGGTTTGCCGACCGCCTCGCGCCGGTCCCCGGTTTCGAGACCGTGATCGATCGCGTTGCGGATCATGTGGGTCAGCGGGTCGACCAGCCGCTCGATCACGGTCTTGTCGACCTCGGTGAACTCGCCGCTGGTCACGAATTTCACACGTTTTCCGGTGGCCGCCCCGGCCTCCCGCACGATCCGGGCCATGCGCTGGAACATCGGTTTGACCGGCTGGGCGCGGACGGCCATCACGCCTTCCTGGATCTCCCCGGCGAGTTGCTTGAGGCTTTCCAGCGAAGCCGACAGGTCGCTCTCGGCCTGACCGGGCAGGTCGGCGATCGATTGCGAGAGCATGGCCTCCTTGATCACCAACTCGCCGACGAGATTGATGAGCTTGTCGATCTTGTCGAGATCGACCCGTATCGTGCCGCCGGGCCGGGGGGCGCCGGCGTCGGGGCGCGCCGCCGACGGCTCCGGCCCCGATCCCTCCGGCCCCGGGGGGCCGGCAGGGTCGCCGCCACCGATCAGCTCTAACAGCGAGGGCAATGGCCCGTCCGGCAGGACCGCCGGGGCGACCACTGGCGCCGTGTCCGACTCGATGTCGAGCCGGCACACCCCGTCCACGAATTCGAACACCTCCCGGATATCATCGTCAGACGCGGCAGTGACGAGCCGTGCCGTCCAGTCCATCCGGCACTCGGACGGGTCGAGAGCATCGAGCGCCGGTACATCGGAAAGGTTGGCCTCGACCTCGAGCGGGCCCAGCCCCGCCAGCGCCCGGAACAGGATCAGCGGCTCGTTGCCCGACGCGAAAAGGCCCGGCTCGGCGGCAAATCGGAGGGTGACCGCCCGGTCGGCCGGCGCGCCGCCGCCAAGGTCGAGCGTCACCGGTTCGAAATCGGGCAGGACCTCCTCGGGGCCGGAATCGCCGGTGCCCGTCGCCTCGGTCAGGCGGTCGAGCAATCCCTCCCCCCGCGGTGGCGCATCGCCGTCACACCGGGCGGCCGCGACAAGGTCGGCCAGGTGATCGCCGCACTGCCGGAAGAGATCGAGCAGGTCCTCCTCGGCATCGCACTTGCCCGACCGGACATGGTCGAGCGCGGTCTCAAACTGGTGGGCAAAGGTCACAAGATCGGTGAACCCGAACGCCCCCGCGCCCCCCTTGATGGAATGGACGGCCCGAAAGATGGCGTTCATCGTCTCGCCGTCCTGCGCCCCGTCGGCCAGCAGGTCGAACCCGTCATGCATCGATTCCAGCAGTTCCTCGCACTCCTCGAAGAACGAGCTGCGGAAATCCTCGGTCCCCCCGGAGCTCATTTTCGCACCTCCGGCCCGGCGACGCGGGTGATCGCCCAGAGCAGTTTTTCCTCGTCGAACGGCTTGACGATCCAGCCCGAGGCACCGGCCGCCCGGGCGCGGCTCTTGAGCTCGGCGGCGCTTTCCGTGGTCAGTACGAGAATGGGCACGACCCGGTCGCGGCGCCGGCCGCGCGCCGCCTCGATGAAGCCGAACCCGTCGAGCCGGGGCATATTGATATCGGTGATGATCACGTCGGGGTCGGTCTGGTCGAACCGGCGCAGACCGTCCTCGCCGTCTTCGGCGAGGTCGACCTCGAACCCGGCCGAGCTGAGCGTGGCGTTGAGGAGGTTGCGCATGGTGCGGGAATCGTCGATCGCGAGAACCTGAACCGTCATGCCGGCGCCCCTTCTTCCGGGCCCGCGCCGATCTCGGCCGGGGCGACCCCGAGCGTGCGGCAGATGTCGAGCAGGGCCGCGCCGGCGCCGGTCACCCGGAACGCGAGCCCCGCCTCCCGCCACTGGCGGTGGGCCGCGACCAGCACCTGAAGCCCGAGCGCCCCGGCATACTCGACCTGGCCCGCGTCGAGGACAAGGGGTTGCCCGCGCCTGGCCTGTATCCCCTCCGCGACGGCGCGGACGGCGGCGCTGTCGATCCGCTGGGGAAGCAATAGCTTTTCGTCCATTCTCGTAGTCCTTCTCGATCGGAACATGAACATCCGTGTCTCGCTTCGTGTTTCCGGAAGCCGGGCCCGGGCCCGGCGGCTCATCCGTTCAGCCTGAACTCCGCCACCTGGCCGGCCATCGTGTCGGCCTCGTTCGCCAGAGAGGCGCCCGCGGCCGATGTCTGCTCGACCATTGCGGCATTCTGCTGGGTCATCTGGTCGAGATAGGAGACGGCGGCATTGATCTCCTCGATGTTCGAGGCCTGGGTCTGGGTGGCCTCCGAAATGGCCGTCACCTGGTCGCTCACCTCGCCGAACGCGGCGATCGTGCGCTGGAGCACGTCCGAGGTATTCTGCACCAGGTCGACCCCCGCCGAGACATGATCCGAACTGGCGCCGATGAGCGACTTGATCGATTTCGCCGCCTCGGCCGAACGCTGCGCGAGCGTGCGCACCTCCGAAGCCACCACGGCAAAGCCCTTCCCGGCTTCGCCGGCCCGCGCGGCCTCCACCCCGGCATTCAGCGCCAACAGGTTGGTCTGGAACGCGATTTCGTCGATCACGCCGATGATCTGGCTCATCTCGTGGGCCGACGATTCGATCTGCGCCATGGCCTTCTGCGTATCCTCGACCACCTGTCCGCCGGCCCGCGCATCGCGAAGCGCGTGGTCCACCGTCTGGTTCGTCGTCTTGGCAGAGGCCGCCGTTTCACGCACGGACGCGTTGAGCGTGTTCACCGCGGCGGTGGTCTGCTCGAGGTTGGCCGCCTGCTGCTCCGTTCGCTTGGCCAGGTCGTCGGCGGCCTGTGCCACCTCGCGCGAACTCGACTTGATGGTCTCGGCGCTTCTGCGGGTTTCCGAGATCAGGTCGCTCAGGTTGGTCACCGCCAGGTTCAGCGCGTTGGCGAGCCGTTCGTTCCCGTTGAAGCCGCCGGTATCGACCGACACCGTAAGATCGCCATCCGCCAGCGCGCCCAGCGCATCGGCCAGCTTGTCGAGCGAGAACTCCAGGCAGGTCTGCGCCTCGTCCTTCATCCCCTCGACGCTGTCGGTATAGACCGACACCGCGGCGCCCACGTCGATCAGGGTGACCTTGACCAACGTGCAGATATCCAGCGTGAGCTCGTCGGCATCGGGCACGCCCGGCCGGAACAGGCGGCGGGGTCGGCCCATATGCTCGGCGACGACGGCCGCGATCAGGTGATCGATGACATGCGAATAGCCGCCGATATAGTCGAGCGGGCGCAGGCCGATCCGGGCGTGGGCCCTGCCGACACGGCGCGCGCGGTCCTGGAAGTCGTCGTCGAACCGGCCGTTGCACATCGCCAGCCAGTGGCGCTTTTGCGCCTCCTTCGCGCCGGCCATCTGCGTTTCGTCATCGAACAACCCGTTGAGATGGGGGTTTGCGCGAATGCTGGTGTAAAGCCCGTCGAGGGCCTGGCCAAGCGCGCCCTCGATCGTTGGCCGCAGCCGTCTCAGCGTCGCGGTATTGGCCGAATCGAGCCCGAACCCGGCAAAGCGCTCCTCCGGCATTTCCTCAACGATGTTCCGAGCTTCCATGTCTTACCTCTTTTCGCCTCGCCCTGCCTGCGGCGACCAGTCCTGTCGGCGGCGCACCGGCTCCGGTCAGTGTCGGACGTTAGGCATCAACAAAGAACAATCGGTTAACATCGGCCCTGCCGGTACGCGGGTAATCCACTAAAATGCCCGGAATCCGTTTTCCGGCTCTTAACCATCTGCCCGTAAACATCCCGCATGCCCGGACAGGCCGGGCGCCCGTATGAGGGAGTGACCCGTGCCGCCAGACAGATCGTCCAGCCTCTCCGTGCTTCTGCTCGATCCGCGACGGCACCGGTCGCACCGCTACCTGCTGTCCATCGCGGAAACGCCCGAGATCGCCCTGGTGGGCTGCGCCCGCGACCTGACCCAGGCCTACAACCTCACCGAACACGAGCATCCCGACCTCGTGCTCCTGGCGGAGGAGGTGACGCGGCTGGGAAACTTCCCCATGTATGCCGCCATGCTCGCCGCGCTCGAGGTGGATTGTGTCGTGATCGCCGCCGGCCACAGTACGGCGCCGGGACCGTACAGCAGCGCGACCGACGCCGAGATCGACCTGTCGGGCGGTCTCGGCCCCTTCCTCGCCGCGCGCTGTGGCCTGCGGCGGATGACGGTCCCGAGCGGGTCGGGTACCGGCCGGGACACGGGGTGGAAGACCGTGGTGATCGGTGCCTCCACCGGCGGGGTCGAGGCGCTTATCCGGGTGCTCTCGGACTATCCGGAAACCGGCCCGCCCACCCTGATCGTCCAGCATATCAGCGCCAACTTCCTGCCCGGCCTGGCCCAGCGCCTCGACCGGCACTGCGCCGCCACGGTCCGGCCGGCCGCCGCCAATGACAGGCTCGCGCCGGGGCTCGTCCTGCTGGCGCCCGGCAATGACAGGCACCTGTCCATCGTCGCGCCGGGCCACCGCTGCCGGCTCACCCCCGGCGCCCCCGTCTCGGGCCACCGTCCATCGGTGAACGTGCTGTTTCACTCGGCCGCCGCCCTCGGGCCCGCCGCCGTCGGGGTGCTGCTGACGGGCATGGGGCGCGACGGGGCCGAGGGGCTCGCCGCCATGCGCCGCGCAGGAAGCTGGACCATCGGCCAGGACGAGGCCAGCAGCACCGTTTACGGCATGCCCCGCGCCGCCCACCAGATGGGCGCAGTCGCCCAGCAACTGCCCATCTCCCGCATCGGGTCGGCCCTTCTGTCCGCCGCCGCCCATTCCACCGAAAGGAGCCGACATGGCTGACCGACCCGGCAACGTCATCCACATCATCCAGGGCCAGTTCCGCGTCTCGGACAGCCCCGACGCGGAAATGACCACCATACTGGGCTCCTGCGTTGCGGCCTGCCTGTTCGACCCGTTCCGCAAGCTCGGCGGCATGAACCATTTCCTGCTTCCCGGGAACGATCCCTCGGCGGGCAACAACGTGCGGTACGGGGCCCACTCGATGGAGCAGCTGATCAACGCGATGCTGCGCGCGGGGGCCCAGCGCAACCGCCTCGAGATTCAGCTCTTCGGCGGCGCGAATGTCGTTCAGGGCCTCAGCCGGATCGGCGACAGCAACGCGATCTTCGCCCGCGATTTCGTCCGGCAGGAGGGGTTCATCCTCCGCGCCGAGGACCTGGGCGGTACGTTCGGCCGGCGCCTGCGGTTCCGGCCCGCCACCGGGCTCGCGCGGGCCGAACGGGTCGATCCCGCGCGCGTTGACATTCCGCGGCCCGACCAGGCCGGGCGCCGTCCCGCGCCGCCCGCCTGCAGCGTCGAACTGTTCTGAAATGCGCCACCCCGCGCCCCCAGCCGATCAGCATGAAGGATAGCCCCATGCCCCGCTTCGCCCCCCGCCTCATTGGCCCGATCATGGCAATCCTGACCTGCGGGCTTGCGGGTCTTGCCCTCGCCGCACTGCTGCGCGTCGCCCCCGACACCCGCACCGCGGCCGTTCTCGCCGGGCTTGGCCCGGCCGGCATCGTCGCCGCGCTGGCGCTCGGCGCCTTCGGGATACTGAAACAGCGCCTGCTGACCCCGCTCTCCGACATCAGGCGTGCGGCCAACCGGCTCAATCGCGGCGAACTGACGACCGACATACCCCATTCAGGCCAGCCCGGCGCGGCGGGCGAGCTTGCCCGCGGTTTCCTCGCGCTCAGGGAGGGGCTGGCCACAGCGCCGCCTAAGCGCGACGTGCCGCAATCTCTCGCCCCGCCGAACGCCGCCCCGCCCGAGCGCGAGACCGAAGCGGCGGCCCGTGCCATCGCCGCAATGACCGAGGCCCTGTCGCGGCTGGCCGCCGGCGAGCTCTCCACCCGTCTCTCCGACACGCCCCGCGATCCCGGCCAGCCAGACCTGGACGCCCTCCACCGATCCTTCAACACCGCCGCCGCCGCGCTCGAGGCGCGGTTCGGCCCGGTCCAGGGGGCTGTCGGCACCATCCGCAACGGCGCGGCAGACATCCATCGCGCGGCCACCGAGCTGGCGGATTGCACCGAATCGCAGGCCTCGCTCCTGGACGGCTCTGCCTCGGCGCTCAGCCAGCTGGGCGAAAACGTCCGCGGCACCAGCGAACGGCTCGATCATGCCGAGACCGTCACCCATGACAGCCGCGCACAGGCCGAAAGCGGCGCCGCCGTCGTGCGCGAAGCGATGGAAGCGATGCACCGGATCGAGGAAAGCAGCGACAACGTCCGCCACATCATCGGCGTGATCGACGGCATCGCGTTCCAGACCAACCTGCTCGCCCTCAACGCCGGGGTCGAGGCCGCCCGCGCGGGCGAGGCCGGCAAGGGTTTTGCCGTCGTCGCCTCCGAGGTGCGGTCCCTCGCTCAGCGCGCCTCCGAATCCGCCAAGGAAATCAAGGCATTGATCACCGAAAGCGCCACGCATGTCAGCACCGGCAGCCGGCTGGTGACCACCTCCGGCGAACGGCTCGAGGCGATCCTCGAAAATACCATCAGCTTCGAAACCGTGATCTCGGAAACCGCCCGTGACGCCCGCGACCAGGCCGCGGGCATCCGCGAGATCAATGACCGCATCGGCCAGCTCGACGCCGCCACGAAAGCCACCGCCGGGATCACCGACCAGGTCACCGGCATCGCCGCCCGGCTGGAGCAGGACACCACGGCGCTGGCGACCGGGCCGTCGGAGCAGGCCCCCGGCAAGGCCCGACGCCCCGTGCCCGACCGCGGCCACATTACGGACCGACCGCGCGCGAAGGCCCGCCCCCCGCAGCCATCGAAACCCGCCGCTGGGGTCGTGCCCGCCGCGTCTCCCGCCCCACGGCTGCCTGACCTGCCCGCCGCGGCGACCGGTACCGACGGCCCGGCACTGCCCTCATTGTCGGATTTCGACGGGTTCTGAACGATCGCCCGCCGGTTCGGATCTGCCCTGCCAAAGCCCGGCAAAGGTAAGCGCGACGAACACCGCGTAAGCGGCCAACAGCAAAAAATGCAGGACATCAGGCACCGGCCCGGCCCCGAGCCGGCCCAGCACCCATCCAGTGGCCACGATCACGCCCAGCATCGCCAGCCACGCCAGCCAGCGCCAGCCGCGCAGCATCCCGGCCGCCACGATCATCGCCGCCACCGTTGGCAGAACCCCGGCCATGCCGGCCGCCCCGATACCGGCAAACACCGCCGCGACCGCATGCAGCCCGCCGATCATCAGCATAAGCACCGCCGCCATCCGCAACAGCTCGCTCCTCATCGGCTCCTCCTCATTCATCCTCGCAAGGAAATCCCGCCGCGCCCCAGGCCAGCATGTCGTCGATATGCGCCTGCAGGCTGTAGGGCGCCGGCTCCCGCCCGCCGCCTGGCGCCCAGCCCCAGGCGACCAGCGGCCCGTGCCCCAGGTGTTCGGCCAGCTCGATGTAATCCTGGCCGCCATTGCGCTCCGGGTCGCGCAACTGGTGACAGATCTCGACCGAGCTCTTGCCGAACCATTCCATCTCGACCGGCGCCAGGTGCCAGGCGTCCGCCACCTGCGGCGCCTCGTGCGCGCCCATGTTGCCGCCGGCTTCGCTGAACGCATGACACGCCTGGCACGGCACGTATTCCGCGCCCACCCGGCTTTCGCCCGCGTCGATGTTCATGCCATGCGGCCGCGCCTTCCCATAGCTCGGCCCCGACCACATCGGCAGGTTGTCGGGCCCCACGTGGCAATTGGCACAGCGCGGGTGCGAGGTGACCTCGTAGATCCGCGCCCACGCCGCCAGCCCGTCCGCCCGGCTGACCGACCCGTCCGCGGGCGGCTCGATCACCAGTTCCTCGCCCGTCGCCTGCACCGGCAGGACCAGCGCAAGCACCAACACCGCACCTCTCACCCCGCCCCTCATGCGAACTCCACGAACTTGCTGAACGGCATTTCTCGCAACCGCTGCCCCGTGGCGGCAAAGATCGCCCCCGCCAGCGCCGGCGCGGCGGGCGGCACGGGCGGCTCGCCCACCCCGGTCACCCCCGCGCCATTCTCCAGCCCCCGCACCATGATCTCGGGCGCCTGCCATATCCGCATCCCCTCGAAGGCGTGGTAATTGTCCTGCTCGGCCCGGCCATCGGCATAGGTCGTCTCGCAATTCATCGCGTGTCCCAGCCCCCAGATCACCGCGCCCTGCACGTGGTTCTCGAAATTCACCGGGTCGACCACCCGGCCCACCTCGGCCGCCACCCAGACCTTGTCGATGCGCAGCCCCCGGTCGCCCTGGCTGACCTCGACCACCTCGGCACAGCGCACCCCGAAGCTCTGCACGAAGGCCACACCGCGCCCTCGACCGTCGCCCAACGGCCCGTTCCACGAGGACATCTCCGCCACCGCCTCCAGCACCTGCCGCGACAGCGGATCGTCGCACAACCGCAAACGCTCCTCCATCGGATCGGCCCCCGCCGCATGGATCAGCTCATCCAGCGCCGCATTGTAGAAAAACCCGTTCGTCGAGGCCCCCACCGACCGCCACGACGACACCGGCGCCAGCTCCGGCGCGCGATACCCGGTCACCCGGTGGTTCGGAATGGCAAACGGCGCGTTCCAGGCGCCTGCCACGATCTGGCTGTCCGGCCCCGGCACCGGCTGCCCCTGCCGGCCCATCTGCGAGCCCATGACCGACGGCATGGCAATCGACAGGTCCAGCGTCTCGACCCTGCCCTCCGCCACCCTGCCCCGCAACCGCCCCATGGCGATCTGGCGTGGGAAGTCGTGCATCATGTCCTCCTCCCGTGAATAGGTCAGCTTCACTGGCGTGCCCTTCATCGTCATCGCGATCTCGGTCGCCTGCTTGACCACCTCGTCCTCCAGCCGGTGCCCGAAACTCCCGCCCATCATCAGCACGTGAACCACGACCCGGTCCGGTTCCAGCCCGGCCACCTGTGCCACGTTCTGCTGCACGAACCGCGGGATCTGCGTGCCGGTCCAGACCTCGGCGCCATCGTCATCCACCCGCACCACGGCGTTGATCGGCTCCAGCGGCGCATGGGCCAGGTAGGGCGCGCGGTACTCCGCCTCGATCACCTCATCGCCGCCCAAGGCCCCTTCGACATCGCCGTCATCGCGGTTCCGGCTGTCCTGCGCCTCATCGGCAAAGGCCCGGCCCAGTGCCGCCCAATGCTCCTCCATCGAGGCCGGGAAAGCCGCCTCGCCCCACTCGACCTTCACCGCCTCCGCCGCCCGGAAGGCGCGCCACGTATTGTCGGCCACCACCGCCACGCCGCCCGTTACCGGCACGACAGCCTTCACCCCGCGCATGGCCTCCGCCTCGCTGGCGTCGAAGCCATTGACCGGCCCGCCCTGCGCCGGGTTCAGCCGGATGGCGGCGTGCACCATCCCCTCGATCTCCGCGTCGATCCCGTAAGCCTGCGTGCCGGTGGATTTCGCCACCACGTCGATCCGCCGCATCGGCTTGCCGATATAGCGCCACTCGGACGGATCGCGCAGCGGCACGTCCTGCACCACCTCCATGCCCGCCACATCCGCCACCAGGTCCGCATAGGCAACTTTCGCCCCGTCCGGCAGCACCACCTGCCTCGCCTCGGTCGTCACCTCGCCCACCGGAACGCCCGCCTTCGCCGCGGCCGCCGCCTTCAGCGTTTCCCGTGCCGAGGCGCCGGCCGCGCGCAGTTTGTCGAACCCGTCGGGCACCGTGGTCGACCCGCCGGTGATCTGCAGCCCCATCACCTTCATCGCGGCGCCCACGACATTCGCTGCGCCGGCCTGCATGATCCCCTGCGAGGGCACCATGAACTCCGCCGCCTCCTCGGCCATCGCGGTGTTCCAGTAGGCCCCGCTCGGCGGTCCGGGGTCGACCCGGATATCCTCCAGCGCCACATCCAGCTCCTCGGCCAGCAAAGCGGCCTGCACGTGATAGGCCCCCTGCCCCATATCGGCCCGCGGGGTGATCAGCGTCACGCCGTCCCCGTCGATCCGCACATAGGGCGTCAGCGCGGCCTGCCCTGCCCCCAGCCCCTTGGCCAGCGGGTTCGCGTGTGGTTTGCGCACCGTATAGACACCGAACGCCACCCCGCCCGCCACGGCGGCGGAGCCCACCAGGAAAGCGCGGCGCGTGATCGTTCTCACCCGGCTCATCTCAAGCCCCCTTCATCGCCGCAGAGGCCGCCTTGATCGCGGCCCGGATACGCGGATAGGTCCCGCACCGGCACAGGTTCCCGCCCATCACCTTGTCGATCTCCTCGTCCGTGGGCTCCGGCATCATCTCCAGCAGGTACGCCGCCTGCATGATCTGCCCCGACTGGCAATACCCGCACTGCGCCACCTGGTGCTCGATCCACGCGGCCTGCACGGCATGCAGGCTCTCGGGCGTGCCCAGCCCCTCGATCGTCACCACCTCGACCCCCTCGGCATCCCCGGCGGCAATCTGGCAGGACCGCACGGCGATCCCGTCCATATGCACCGTGCAGGCCCCGCACTGGGCGATCCCACAGCCGTATTTCGGCCCGCGAATCCCCAACTCGTCCCTGAGCACCCACAGTAGCGGCATCTCCGGCTCGACATCCGCCTCGTGCTCCACCCCGTTGACCGTCAGTTTCATGGCGCGTCACCGCTCCCTCTGGTGATTGCAACGGTTCGCCGCGCTGCCGCACCCGAACCCCTCAGATACCTCCGACGATAGCAGCCGCGCGCATTTTTTCGAGCGTCACGTTGCGCCACCCCCTCCGGCGACGCCAGGTGTCCGACACGGCCCGACCCTGCCTCGTGCAAACGCCTGAAAAGTAACCATTCCGCACGCCCCGCGGGCACCCGCCCCAGCAAGACCCTTTGCGGAAACGAAAAACCATGTCTTAATCATCCCATGAACACGCAGGACATTTTCGACGAGATGTGGGGCACGTCCGAGACGCTCCGCCCCCCTTATGCCGATTTCAAGACCTGGTACGACGGCGAAGAACCCAAGCGCCTGCGCGCCAAGCAGCGCGAAGCCGAGGAGCTCTTCCGCCTGACGGGAATCACCTTCAACGTCTACGGCCGGGCCGAGGCCGAGGAACGGCTGATCCCCTTCGACATCGTGCCCCGCATCATCTCGGGCCGCGAATGGCAGAAGCTCGGGCGCGGCATCGAACAGCGGGTCCGCGCGATCAACGCCTTCCTGCACGACATCTACCACAAGCAGGAGATCGTCCGCGCCGGCCGCATCCCCGAGGAGATGATCAGCCGCAACGCCGCCTTCCTGCCGCACATGATCGGCGTGACACCCCCGGGCGGCATCTACACCCATATCGTCGGCATCGACCTCGTGCGCACCGGCGACGACCAGTTCTACGTGCTCGAGGACAACGCCCGCACCCCCTCGGGCGTCAGCTACATGCTGGAAAACCGCGAAACCATGCTGCGGATGTTCCCCGAACTCTTCTCGCGCAACCGCGTGCAGCCGGTGCAGAACTACCCCTCCGATCTGCGCCGGTCCCTCGCCGCCTGCGCCCCGGCCGTGACCGGGCGAAAGCCGACCGTGGCGATCCTGACGCCGGGCATCTACAACTCCGCCTATTTCGAGCACGCCTTCCTGGCCGACCAGATGGGCGTGGAACTGGTCGAGGGCCACGACCTGCGCGTGGCCGACGGCCGGGTCGCCATGCGCACCACCGAAGGCTATAAGCCCATCGACGTGCTCTACCGCCGGGTCGACGATGATTTCCTCGACCCGCTCAACTTCAATCCCGACAGCGCGTTGGGCGTGCCCGGCATCATGGATGTCTACCGCGCGGGCGGCATCACCATCGCCAATGCGCCCGGCACCGGCATCGCCGACGACAAGGCGATCTACAGCTACATGCCCGATATCGTCGAGTTCTACACCGGCGAACGGCCCCTGCTGGAGAACGTGCCCACCTGGCGCTGCTCCGAGGAGGAGTCGCTCGCCTACGTGCTCGACAACCTCGCCGATCTGGTGGTCAAGGAGGTGCACGGCTCCGGCGGCTACGGCATGCTGATCGGCCCCACCTCCTCGAAAAAGGAGCTGGCCGAGTTCCGCAAGAAGCTCAAGGCCCGCCCCGGCAATTACATCGCCCAGCCCACCCTCTCGCTCTCGACCGTGCCGATCCTAGGCCGCTCGGGCCTCACGCCCCGCCATGTCGACCTGCGGCCCTTCGTGCTCTGCAGCCCCGAACGCGTGCACATCACCCCCGGCGGGCTGACCCGCGTCGCGCTCGAGAAGGGCTCGCTGGTCGTCAACTCGTCCCAGGGCGGCGGCACCAAGGACACCTGGGTGCTGGAGGACTGACGATGCTGGGAAAAACCGCCAACGGCCTCTTCTGGATGTACCGCTACCTCGAGCGGGCCGAGAACACCGCCCGCCTGATCGAAACCGGCCAGCGCATCGCGCTGACCCGCTCGGGCAGCACTGACGAGGAATGGCGCTCGGTCATGCAGACGGCCGGGGTCGAGGCCGCCTTTCACGCCCATCACGACACGCTCACCAAGGACGCGGCCATCGACTGGATGCTGCGCTCCAAGGAAAACGGCTCCTCCGTCCGCTCCTCGATCGAGGCCGCCCGCCTGAATGCCCGGATGGTGCGCACCGCCCTCACGCACGAGGTCTGGGAAGCCACGAACAGCGCCTACATGGCGGCCCGCGACCTGCTCACCCGCAAGGTCTCGGAACGCGACCTGCCCGCCGTGCTGGGCGACCTGCGCCAGCGCAGCGCGCTGGTGCGCGGCGCCACCCACGGCACCATGCTCCGCAACGACATCTACGATTTCGCCCGCCTCGGCACCTTCCTGGAACGCGCCGACAACACCGCCCGCATTCTCGACGTGAAATACTACGTCCTCTTGCCCTCGGTCATGTCCGTGGGCTCCTCCATCGACAATGTGCAGTGGGAGACGATCCTGCGCTCGGTCTCGGCCCGCGGCGGCTTCCGCATGGAATACGGCAGCCATTACGAACCACGCGACATCGCCCATTTCCTCATCCTCGACAAGCGCATGCCCCGCTCGCTCGCCTTCTGCATCTGCAAACTGCGCGACAATCTCGGCTATCTCTGCACCAACTACGGCGCGCGCCCACAGGCCTTCGCCAAGGCCGACCATATCGAGCGCAAGTTCCTCAGCCACGACATCGACGCCATCTTCGACTACGGCCTCCACGAATACCTGCAACAAATCCTCGGCCTGCTCTCCGACCTCGGCGGCCAGATCGAGATCGACTACAGGTTCTACAAGTAAGCCCATGCGCCTATCCATCAGCCACACCACCCGCTACCAGTTCCCCGAACCCGTCAGCTTCGGCCTGCAACAGCTGCGCAAGACCCCCAAGACCAGCCACCAGCAAAAGGTCCTGGACTGGACGACCGAGGTCACTGGCGGACAAAAGGAGCTGTCCTTCCAGGATCACCACAACAACGTGGTCGAACTGCTCAGCATCGCCCCGGATACGCGCGAGCTGACCATCACCTCCTCCGGCACGCTCGACATCACCGAAAGCCACGGCATCCTCGGGCCCCACCCCGGCCCGGCGCCGCTCTGGCTCTACCTGCGCGGCACGGCCCAGACCAAACCGGGCCAGGGTGTGGCAAGCCTCGTCCGCGAGGTCGAGGCCGAGGGCGACCTCGACCAGCTCCACGCCCTTTCCGCCGTGATCCGCGACGCGGTCACCTACCAGCTCGAGGCGTCCGAACCCAACTGGTCGGCCGAGGACGCGATCACCGCCGGCAAGGGCGTCTGCCAGGATCACACCCATATCTTCCTCGCCGCCGCCCGCCGCATGGGCTACCCGGCGCGCTACGTGTCGGGCTACCTCATGCTGAACGATTCGATCCGTCAGGAGGCCATGCACGCCTGGGCCGAGACCCATGTCGACGGGCTGGGCTGGGTCGGATTCGACATCTCCAACGGCATTTCGCCGGATACACGCTACGTCCGCGTCGCAACCGGGCTGGACTATGCCGATGCCGCGCCTGTAACTGGAACCCGGATCGGCGGATCGGGCGAAAGCCTGTCGGTCGAGATCGAGGTGGCGCAGCAGTAAGGGCCGACAGATGACATATTGCGTGGGTATGATGCTGGATCACGGCCTCGTCTTCATGTCCGACACCCGCACCAATGCCGGGCTCGACAACATCTCGACCTTCCGCAAGATGAAGATCTTCGAGGCCCCGGGCGAGCGTGTGCTCACCCTGCTCAGCGCCGGCAACCTCGCCACCACCCAGGCGGTGATCAGCCTGCTCGAGGAACGCACCAAGGCCCCCGACGACCGCGACCCCTCGATCATGGCGGCCCCCTCGATGTTCCTGGCCGCCCGGCTGGTCGCCGATGTCCTGCGCGAGGTGATCGAGGCCCATGCTAATACCGGCCAGAAGGCCGACAGCGCCTTTCATGCCACCATGCTGCTCGGCGGCCAGATCAAGGGCGGCCCGCCGCGCATGTTCCTGATCTACCCCGAGGGCAACTTCATCGAGACCGGCGAAGATACCCCTTATTTCCAGATCGGCGAGATCAAGTACGGCCGGCCAATTTTGGTCCGCGCCTACCGGCCCGACATGAGCTTCGAAAAGGCGCTCCGCCTGCTGCTGGTCAGCTTCGATTCTACCCTCAAGGCCAATCTCACCGTCGGCGCGCCGATCGACTTTCACGTCTATGAAACCGACAGCCTGAAAAAGGGCAGGACCGGCCGGATCGAGCTGGACGACCCCTATTTCCAGACCGTCTCCCGCGATTGGGGCATCGCGCTCACCGATGCGCTCGACCGCCTGCCCGCCTTCGAGATCTGAACCGCGTGACAGCACCGCCCCGCCGAGCTAAGAGTGGGAAATGTCCCGCTGGATCAACCGCTTCTTCGCGTTCATGACCCTACTGCCCGTGCTGGTCTGGCTGGGTTGCGTGCTTGGCGTTCTGATCCTCGGCTCGCTCTATGGCTGCCGCATCGACGAGGCCGGCGCCTACCCGTGCGACGCCCTCGGCCGCGACGTGGGCGAAACCGCCGCGATGCTGGGCGTGCTGGCCGCCTGGGGCCCGCTCATCTTCGGGCCTTTCGTGCTGGCCTCCGGCGCGGCGTGGGGTCTCTTCGCCCTCATCCGCCACCTGCGCCTGCGCGCGCGCCGCGGCTGATCAACCGCCCGCCGCCTTCTTCGTCAGCTTCGAAAGCGCCCCGGTCATCTTGCCGATATACGCCGCATCGTCGTCGATCCCCTCCAGGTCGTCCAGCGTCTCTTCCGGCGCTTCATAGGCCAGCCACACCTGCCCGCCCGCATCCTCGTAAACCAGCACCTTCAGCGGCAGGTAAAGCCCCGCCAAAGGGTTGGCCTGCATCGCCGGCGTGCCAAGCTGCGGATTGCCGAAGATCAGAAGCTGCGACGCGCCAAGCTCCAGCCCGGCGCCCTCCGCCCCGGCACCGTGGTCGACCTTCGCGAACACCGTGGCCCCGGCGCCCTCCACGGCGGCCTCCAGCGCCGCCATCGTCGCCGCCACGTCGCCCGCGGCCTGCACCCGCACGATATCGTCATCGTCGGCCCAGCCCGGCGCGGCCCATACCGCCCCGCCCAGCACCAGCGCCTGCAAAAGTTTCCGCATCTCATCGCTCCTTTCAATCCCGTGCTCAAATCACCTCCATCCTCGGCCATGCCGCGCGGCTTGCCCACCAACATCCGCGTGAGGTGCCCTTCAACGGCGGCCCCCTGCCCGCGCCCCCGCGTTGACAGCCACAAAGATGCGCCCATAATACCGTCCAGCTTCACCGCCGCGAGAAGGGCCCGCCCATGCTGAACGCCGTCCTGCTGTCTTTCTTCTTCGGCATGCCCGCCATCGTCGCGGTCGCCACCGCCCGCAACCTCACCTTCCCGCCGGCCCGCGCGCTGATGTTCTGGGGCGGCTGCGTCGCGGTGGTCCTGGCTGCCATGGTGATCCTGCCGATGCTGGCCTGCGACGGCTCGCTCATGACCGGCTACGACACCTGCCTCGGCAGCGCCGCGCTGGGGGAAACCGTCACCGGCACCCTTCCGCTGCAGGTCCTCGCCGGCAAGATCTACATCCTCGCGGGCATCCCGCTGGCCGTCTTCGCCTACGCCGCCAACCTCGTCCTCGGGCGCAAACCCGGCCCGGCCTGATCGCCCCCTCTGGCATGTCCCCCGGTTTGCCCCTAAACAGCCGGTGATACACCCGACAGGCGGCAATCCATGCTCAAGACCCGCATCATCCCCTGCCTAGACGTGGCCGACGGCCGCGTGGTGAAAGGCGTCAACTTCGTCAACCTGCGCGACGCGGGCGACCCGGTCGATGCGGCCCGCGCCTATGACGCCGCCGGCGCCGACGAGCTCTGTTTCCTCGACATCCACGCCACCCACGAAAACCGCGGCACCATGTTCGACGTGGTCCGCCGCACGGCCGAGAACTGTTACATCCCGCTCACCGTGGGCGGCGGCGTGCGCACGGCGGAAGATGTGCGCGCCCTCCTGCTGGCCGGCGCCGACAAGGTCAGCTTCAACTCCGCCGCCGTCGCCAACCCCGACGTCGTGCGAGAGGCCGCCGACCGCTTCGGCAGCCAGTGCATCGTGGTGGCCATCGACGCCAAGACCGTCTCGCCCGGCAAGTGGGAGATCTTCACCCATGGCGGCCGCAAACCCACCGGCATCGACGCGGTCGAGTTTGCCAAACTGGTCGAAGCGAAAGGCGCCGGCGAAATCCTCCTCACCTCGATGGATCGCGACGGCACCCGCGCGGGCTTCAACCTGCCCCTGACGCGCTCCATCTCCGACGCCGTCTCGATCCCCGTCATCGCCTCGGGCGGCGTGGGCAATCTCGACCATCTCGTCGACGGCGTGACCCAAGGCGGCGCCTCCGCCGTGCTCGCCGCCTCGATCTTCCATTTCGGCGATTACACCATCGCCCAGGCCAAGGCCCACATGGCCGCCGCCGGCATCCCGATGAGAACCGGCGCATGACCCTCGAAGAGCTCGAACAGATCGTCGCCACCCGCGCCGCCGCCTCGCCCGACGAAAGCTGGACCGCCAAGCTGCTCGCCAAGGGCCCCGAAAAGGTGGCCGAGAAGTTCGGCGAAGAGGCCATCGAGGCCATCATCGAAGCCGTGAAGAACGACCCCGAACGCCTCACCTCCGAGGCCGCCGACGTGCTCTTTCACCTGCTCGTCATGCTGCACGCCCGCGGCGTTTCCGTGGCCGACGTCATGGCCGAGCTCGAAAGCCGCCAATCCCGCTCCGGCCTCGCCGAGAAAGCCGCCCGCAAGTCATGATCCGCCACATCGTCTTCTTCACCGTCCGCGACAGGGCCGATCTCGACCGCGTGCGCGAGGGCCTCACCCTTCTGGCCGGCATCCCCCATGCCAGCCACTGGGAGGTCGGCCCAAACCTCAACGCCGACGCGCTCACCGAAGCGCCGGTCGACCTCGTCGTCTACGCCGAGTTCACCGACGCCGCCGCCCTGCAGGCCTACAAGGCCCACCCGCTCTACCAACAGGCCATCGCGATCGTGAAACCTCTCCGCGACACCCGCATCGCCGCCGACATCGAGGCCGCCCCGGCATAACGCAACGCCCGCGCTTCTTCTGGCCGAAAATATCCCGGGGAGTCGCGCCCCCGGCGCGACGGGGCAGCGCCCCGAACCACGCTTACAGCTTCGAGGAAATCACCCCGGTATTGAACCCGCCCATGCGCAACTCGCCAAACAGCCGCTGATACTCGATCTTCGGGCACCGGTTCATGATCACGTCCACGCCCCGCGCCCGCGCCTTTTCCGCCGCCGCCTCATGGATCACCCCGATCTGCATCCAGATCGTCTGCAGTTCCGGAAACGCCTCCAGCGCCTCGTCCACCACCTCCGGCACATGCTCCGGCCGGCGGAAGATATCGACCATGTCGACCGCCTCCCCGATATCGGACAGGCTGGCATGCACCTCGCGCCCGAACACGCTCTGCCCGGCATAGGCCGGGTTCACCGGAAACACCTCGAACTTCTTCAGCGACAGGTACCGCGCCACGTAATAGCTCGGCCGCACCTCGTTGAGCGACACGCCCACCACCGCGATGCGGCGGGTGCGGTTCAGGATGCGGCGCAGGTGGGAATCGGAATAATGCTCGGTCATGTCATCAGGAATAGTCCGGGCCGAGTGTCCGTGAAAGCGTTCGCTCCGCCCGGACCAAAAAAAAGCGCCCGGGCAATTCCCGGGCGCCAGTCGCGGAACGAGGGACAGTGAAGAGAAACGCCGGTGTTCCGTACCAGCGCCTCTGGGACAATAGATAGGTCCGATTCCAAGAATAAAAAGAGAATGTAATATAGCTGTGAACGGAGCGTTAAGGCGCGCCCCGGTTCAGTCGAAGATATCCTCGACCTCGTCCCAGATCTCCTCGACCAGCCGGCGCAGTATCGGCTTGCGTTTCTTGCGCGTCTGCTTGTGCTTCACCGGGTGCCAGTCGCGGTGATAGCCGTGGCCGCGCTCCCGCGGCGCCTCGCGCGGATACTCCGGCAGCCGGCCGCGGGCCACGTTACGGCCAGACGGTGATTTCCTTTCCCGGCCAGGCTCTTGCGGCATCGACTTCATGTTGTGCAGCGGCGCCCCGCAGCCCTGGCAGGTCAGCTCGTGACGCGCCCGGTCAAAGACCAGAACGGCGCGTGTCCCGCAATAACAGCAGGTGGCAATCTTTCGTCCTTCGGGCATCCGTCCCCCGTCAAAATCCACCTCTTCCATAAAGTCACTCGGCGCGCCGGTTGCAACCGCAACGGCTGGACGCGCGTGGCGCCGCTGGCGTAGGATTCGCCCATAGGTTTAGCCGTCGGGGAAGAATACAATGGATATCGTCTCGCTCAGGGCCCATGCCGACGATGGCCTGCCCTTCCGGATCAAGCTGGAATCGGTCAACAAGGGCATCGGTCTTGCCGCCCTCCTGCTGCCCTTCGTGCTGCTCCTCGTCAGCGCCCTCGGCAACACCTGCCCCGGCATCGACTCGATCAGCCACTACTATTATTCGCGCCTCGGCGGCGACATCCTCGTCGGCACGCTCTGCTTCATCGGGCTGCAGATGACCTTCTTCTACCACCTCCCTGCCGCCCCCGGCGGGCAGCAGCAGGCGGTCGACGGCTATCTCGGCCACAACAAGTGGGACATCCGCGCCGCCCGCCTCGCCGGGCTCTGCGCCTTCGGCGTGGCGCTTATTCCCACCACCGGCAAGGGCTGCGAGGATTACGGCGGCCTCGCCTCGCGCGTCTTCCTCACCAACACCCAGGGCGGCCACGCCACGCAGGCGCCCGACACGCCCGTCACCGGCACCGCCAGCTTCGATTTCTGGGCGACCCTCGGCATCAATGACGGGCTGCTTACCTACATGCATTACGGCTCGGCCGCCGGCATGTTCCTGGTGCTGGCCTATTACTCGCTCGTGGTCTTCCCCCGACCCCAGTCGCCCGCCTCGGTCACCGCCACGGGGCTCTGCCACGGCAGGAAAAAGCTGCGCAATCTCGCCTACCGCGCCTGCGGCATCCTGATCCTCGTGGCGATCGGCGCGCTGATCTACAAGTTCATCCGCTCCTTCGGCCTCGAAGACCCGCTTCAGGGCTTCTCGGCCTGGAACCGCGCCAACCTCACCTTCTGGTTCGAGGCGCTGGGGCTGGTCGCCTTCGGTGTATCCTGGTGCCTCAAGGGCCGCGTCTTCGGCGTCCTGCGCGACGAGCCGCCGCTGGCCTAGCCCTCCGCCCGCGCGGCATAAAGCGACACCGCCGCCGCGTTCGACACGTTGAGAGACCCGAACGCGCCGGCAAACGGGATCCGCACAAGCTGGTCCACAGTCTCCCGCGTCTTCTCGCGCAGCCCCGGCCCCTCGGCCCCCAGCACCAGCGCCACGGGCCGGTCCCGCCGCCCCTCCAGCGCCTGCTCGATCGTGGCCTCCGCCTCGCCATCGAGGCCCAGCACCACGTAACCCATCCCCTGCAGCTCGGTGATCGCATCCGACAGGTTCCGCACCCGCAGGTAGGGCTGCCGCTCCAGCGCCCCGCTTGCGGTCTTGGCCAGCGCCCCCGTCTCCGGCGCCGAATGATGCCGGGGCGCCACCACGGCACAGGCCCCGAACACCTCTGCCGAGCGCAATATCGCCCCCACGTTATGCGGATCCGTCACCCGGTCGAGCATCACCACCCGCGGCACCCGCTCGCCATCGCCCAGGCACCGGTCCGCCAGGCTCCCCCAGTCCAGCGGCTTCACCTCCAGCGCCGCCCCCTGGTGCACCGATTGCGGGTCGAGCGGCGCCGGGAACTTCCGCGCATCCGCCATCTCGGGCTCTACCCCGGCCTCTGCCACAACGGCCTCGCCCAGCCGGTCGAGCGCGTTCTTCGTCACCACCAGCCGCAGCTTCTCGCGCGCCGGGTTCTGCAGCGCATCGCGCACCGCGTGCAGCCCGAAAAGCCAGACGGTCTCAGCCGATGCGGCCTTCTTCGCCTGCTCCTTCTCGACGACCCAGCGGGGTTTCTTCGTGGCCATCTCAGCCCTCCTTGTCCGGGCCGCGACAATGCGCGGCCATCGTCCCGCCCGCAAGGCATTTTCCGGTTGACGGGCCAAGGCGGCGCTTCTAAATACGCCGTCACGCCACGGGGCAACCCGGGGCTCAGTGGGCGACAGGCCGCAAGGTGTGGCAGGGGACTGTAACTCCCTCGCGGAGACGCACGCTAGGTTCGATTCCTAGGTCGCCCACCACTTTCCCCCTCCCGGAACCTCACCTTTTGTGCTTGGGCTTCCAGCTGTCACGCCAGCGCTTGAACCGCCCGCGATGGTGATCCACCCGATCGCCCGCGGCATCCCAGCTCTCGCCGATATCGTCGAACACCGGGTCGATCCGCCGCGCCCGAAACCGCCGCCACAGCGCCCAGAGGCCAAGCGCGACCGCAAGAAAACACCCGATTATCAGGATGTTGAACGACGGAATTCCAGTGCCCACATCCGGCCCCGCCACGGCCCGCACGCTGACCGCGTTGGGATAGATCGACATGAATTCGTTGCGCCAGCCATAGTGCTTGATCGACACCCATTTCGGATTGTCCCCGGTCGATCTCTGGTCGGCCGCCTCGGCCTGAAGGTTCGACGTGTCGAACTTGAAATAGGGCGGCCAGCCCCAGCCGGTATCCTCGTTCCGATAGACCATCACCCGACCGTTCGTCCGCACCGCCTGGATGAAGAACACGTCGCGGTTCACCGCGCCGGTATCGTTCCCCACGTCCGGGCTTGCCCAGAAGATCGAGTTCTCCCCGAAATCGATCCGCTTTTCATAGGTGTCGGTGATCCGGGCGATATCGTGCTGCGGCAGGGTGTAATGGAAAAACGCCGCGATCAGCAGCCAGACGATGATCCAGAATCCCCATTTCAGATAAACCATCGCCCCGCCTCAGTGAAAATTCGTAAAATAAATGACCGCGCTGATCACCACGACCGGCACGATATAAACGCCCCAGATCAACTTGCGGCGCAGCGAGCCCTCGTATTCCTTCAACCCGGCGTCGATATAGGCCTCGCGGTCGCCCGGCCGGCCCTCCTCCTCCCACCATTCGGCAAGCTTCCCCTTGCGCACCGACCGGGAATACAGCGACAGGCACACATAGATCACCGTCAACACGATGAACCCGATCACCACGAGCTTGGCCAGTGCCGCCATGCCTTACCTCCTCACCGGGCCCCAGGGACCGACAAGCTCGATCAGCTCGTCCATGTCCCGCACCGGTTTCGCCTCTTCCATGGGCGCGTCCCTGCCAAAGAGTGCCTTGCGCGCGCCCACCTTGTCCACCTGATATTCGCGCAGCAGGTATTCGACCACATAGGCCTTCTTGGTTTCCGTCCAGCCGGCATAGCGGCGATAGAACAGCTCCTTGTGACAGATGAAAAGCTGCCGGAAATCCTTGGGCGCCAGCTCGGCCAGCAGCATGTTCACAAGGTCCGCATCCTTGTGGGCCGAGGCCCGCAACGTATAGAAATAGGCCGGGCTGTCGCTGCCGATCGTGGGCCACGCCCCTCCGCTCTCGGCCCAGTTCAGCAGCGCGGCCAGCGCGTGAAACTCCTCCGGCAACTGCCCTGCATGGGTGCGCGCCAGCCGCCGCATATCGGTGCGCGTGCGCCCGGCAAGGTCGACGCCGGCATCGGCCAGCGCATCGACCATAAGGAAATCCATCTTCTGCCGAAGCAGCGCGCCCGCGTCGATTCCCCGAGCCTTTACAATCGGTTCCACCAATCCGTTCAGGTCGAGGAAATTGGCGATCCGGTTCCGCTCCTCCAGCCCGAAGACATACTCGATCGGCAGCTCGCCCAACCCCTCCGTCCCGGCCGAGGCCAGCACGCCGGGCAGCTCCAGGTCCTGGAACAGGTAGAGCCCGCCGAAATGCGCCGTCCAGAAATTGCGCTGCTCGAACTCCATCTGCTTCAGCGTCACCGGGTTGCGCACGATATCCCCGGTCTCGCCCGCCAGCCCGATCATCTCGGCGATCAGCACGTCGTCGAACCACGCATCCTCCTCGTTGAGGAACCTGTCCACCTTGGCATCGAGCTCCGCCGCCCGCCGGATCCGCCCGTTCGTCGTGTCGGCCTCGATCACGATCCGCCGGATATCGAAAAGCCGTTTCGGTTCAGTCATATCGAAGACGGAGTTCACCAATTCCCCTGCCACCGCGTCCCGCGCCGTCAGAGCGAAAAGCGCCGGCTCGTTCTCCTCGATGAACTGCCGCAGGATGCCCCGCGAGGTCGAGAATTTCGCATCCAGAAGCGGCGCCGTCTTCTGCGCTGTCGTCAGCAATATGAACTGCCGGTTCACCCCCGCATGGTTCAGGTAGAGCGGATCGCCCAGCTCGTCCCCCACCTCGGGCGAATACCCCGAGATGTCGATATAGAAATCGGTAAGGCCCGTCTCTTTCCCCGTCAGGTGCTTGAGCGCCCGGTTATACCGCTCCACCAGCGCGGGGCTGTCCACGTGGATCAGATTGCCGAACATCAGGCCGGATGTGATCAGGCGTTTCATCGCTCTCTTCCCGCCCCGGCCCCCGAGCCGGGGCCTCTCCCCAAATCCGCAACCATCGACCGCATCACACGCTCCCCTTCCGCGCCATGTCCTCGCCGCGCAACCGTTCCACCCGCTGCGCCGCGTTGAACCAGAAAAGCCCCAGAAGCGGCACCCACAGCAAGGCCGCTTTCAGCGACGACACGATCATGAACCACACATACGGCCAAAGCCCCATGATCTCGATCCCCGCAGCAATACCGCGCTTGTCGAAAAGCGCGGAAACGCCCGCCGAAACCCCGATCATCAACAGGGCACACAGTGCCATACCGCCCAACACCCGCCGATGCGAGCGCGTGCGCCCCGGGATCAAAACCAGCGGCAGCAGAACCGTCGCCCCGGCAATCAGCGCCAGCGGAAGCCCCGTGTTCCAGAAGTCTATCGTCGTCTCGTTCAATCGCGCCTCCCGCGCGCCGGCCCCGTCGCGAAGCCGGTCTCACCCATCCTTCCCTTCCAGGTACCGCCGCTTGGCCTCTTCCGTCCGTCCGAACTCCCGCACCATATTCTCGATCGCCACCTCGTCCGACTTGTCGGCATAGCGGAATTCCGAATCCGCGTAGCGGTTGATCTCCTGGATCACCATCTCCACCGTGATCGGCTGGCGCAGCTCCTCGATCATGCCCAGCTTTTCCTCGTACGGCTTGAACAGGAAGCGGTCCGGCTCCTCCATCCACTCATCCGGCAGCTCGAAATCCATCGCCCGCACCTTCACCGCGTCGGTGATGTTCTTGATGGCCCGCCCGGTGAACCGCTCGTCGGCCTCCTGGATGCCCTTCAGGTAACTGCCCAGCTTGGCGATCGTGTCCAGCTTGCCAAGGTCTTTTTCCACGCGATCATAGACCTTTATAAGGCCATCCTCATGTGGCCGGCCGTGGCTTTCGAAGCTCGCCGCAACCGCCTTTTTGATCTCTTGCGCGGCGTACAGTTCATGGGCGCCAAGAGGGATCGAATGGTTCTTTCCCATCAGCAGGTGCAGGATGTCGATGTAATCCTCCCGCGTCTGCGGCCCGTCCACCAGGAACCTCGCCCCCGCCCGCTGCCGCAGCGCATCGTCCACATTCTCGGGGTAGTTCGAGAACATCCCGAAGGTGCAGTTCCCCCGCACCACCGTGTTCGCCCCCGAGAAGCTCTCCATCAGCACGGCCGTGATCTCCAGCTGCCCCGCGCTCGACTGCCGGTCGCCGCGCTTGCCGGCCAGCTGGTCGATATCGTCGATCGTGCCGAACCCGATCACCCCCGGATCCAGCACCGTATTGATGAAGGTCTTGGCATTCTGCGCACTCTTTCCCTGATAGGAATCAATGCTTTCCGTGGAAAGGTTCATGTAGCGGAACGGGTATCCCGCCACCTCGCAATAGCCGTTCATCAGCCCCGCCATCATCCGGATCAGCGTGGTCTTCCCCGTGCCCGGCTTGCCGTCGCCCATGAAGGTGAAGATGAACCCGCCTAGCTCCACGAACGGGTTCAGCCGCCGGTCGAAATCATAGGCCATGATCATCTTCGCCAGCTTCAGCGCTTGGTACTTGGCGATATGGTTGCCCACCACCTCGTGCGGCTGCTTGAACTCCATCGTCAGCGTGGTCGACTTGCCCTTCGCCGCCGCCTCGAAGCCGCGAATGGTGAAATCATCCGCCTCCACCCGCCAGCTCGCCCCGGTAAAGGCCCCCAGCCGCCCGGCATTCTGCGCCCGGATCGCGACCTTCTCCATCACCTGCTCGGCAAACGCCGCCACCACGGCCACCAGCCGCGCATCGTCGCCCGCCAGCCCGGCGATATCCTGGTCCAGCTCCCAGAGCAGGCCGTGCAGCGCCAATTGCGCGTTGTCGGTGAGCAATTCCTCGACCTCGCCCACCTCCACCGACACTTCCGAGCCATGCGGCCCCATCAGGAACGCGGTCGCGTTGGCGAACACATGCGCCACCGCCAGCGCCTCGGCGGCCAGCAGCTCGGTAAACTCCGTCTTCCGGTCCGCCCCCAGCGACCCCGCCAGGTTCGCCCGCCGCAGCTCCGCCAGGCCGGTCGCCTCGGCAAACGCCTCGCCCACCGCCAGCGCAATGGCCAGCGCCCGTCGCAGCCCGTGCATCACCGTCGCCTGCAACGGGCTCGTCAGCGGGTCATCCCCGTCCGCCGCCGCGATCGTGGCCAGCAGGTGCACCCCCTCGGCCCGCGCCGTCGAGCGTGTCACCAGCCCCGGCGTCGTCGTCCGGAACCGCCGCCGCGTGCCAAGCCCGGCCGAGCGCTCCACCTGCTCGGTCTCCCGCGGCTTGCCCACGCGCGGCGTGTGGTCGAACCCGTCCAGCATGGCCTGCGCCGCCTCGTAATGTTTCGCGATCTCCTCCTCGCGAAGCTCCATCGTATCCGCTGTCAGGCTCATCGCTTCAAAATCTCCACCGTTTCATCGGAAATCGTCCCAAGCCCGCTGGGCCCGTTGAGGTTGTAGGACAGGTCGTTCGGATAGACCTCGGTCCAGTAATACCCGTCGGTTTCCCGCAGCAGGACCACCGGGTAAAGGTCGCCCGCGAAACACACCCGCGTAATCGTCCGGTCGCGGTACAGCAGCCCCTTCACCGTCTGATAGCACGGGCCCGTGCGCGGCCAGACCCCGCCGTAACCCGTCCGCCCGATCGGCTGGAACCCACGCGACACCAGCCAGCGCTTGACCGTCGCCGGGCTCTCCTTGCGCACCGCCAGCCGCTCGGCGATCAGTTGCGCCGACGGCGCCGCCGGCTCCTTGACCTGCGCACAGCCCGCCACCAGAACGGACGCCGCCACGACCAGAAAAGCAAATCGTTTCAATGCGCTGCCCCCCGTTCCTTCACTGTTCCGAAAATACTCAATTTCCCACCCCTCAATACCGCAGAACGCGGCCGCCGGGGCTCACCACGTATTTCGTCACCGCCGCGAACCCCGCCGGCGTTTTCTCGGCCAGCACCTGATAGGGCCGCTCGGGCAGGATGATGCTCCGCTCCGTCCGCGTGGCCCCGGTATCCACGCCGCGCCCGGAAAACGGGTCGAGCGCGAAGACCTCGCGCTCCACCGTCCCGAACCAGCCCGACCGCTCCTCGCGCACCCGCTCGCTTTCCAGCACCTCGTCCGTCCAGGCCAGCGCCCAGTCCTGCCCCTCCGGCGCCCGCGCCTCGACCAGCACGTCCCGGATCGGCCCGGTCTGTTCGGTATAGGCATGCGAATACATCGGCCCCATATGCAGGCGCCGCAGGCGCTTGGGGTGGATGTCATCGAACGTCTCGTCGAACCCCCGCGCGATGGTCAGAAGCTTCAGCCCGCCCAGCGCCTGCCCCATCAGGTGCGCCTGCACCTCCGGCCAGCGCCGCCCGTCCTTGGGCAAGGGCGTGCGCCCGGTATCCTCGATTTCCATCAGGTAGATCGTGGGCAGGTTCACCTGGCTGTCATAGACCGCCCAGTGCATCAGGTAACGCCGCCGTTCGCCCATCCCGCTCAGCCAGACAAGCTGCGGATCGTTCTGCGCCCAGAACAGGTGCCCGCGGATGAGCTCCTCGTAGTAAAGCCTTTGCGACAAGGCAAATTGCAGCTTGGTGGGAATGACCCGCTCGCCGATGATCTGCTCCACCATCTCGCGTTTGAGCGTGTCCGCGCCGGGCATGTTCTGCAGGTGCCGCCCGGCCTGCTGGGCGTCGTTGGCCATCACCATCAACTCGTTGAAGACCGGAAAGCCGCTTTCCCGCATATCCATCGCCAGCGAGCCGAAGAACCGCCCCGTGTCCCGCCCCACCAGCAGGTACTTCATGCCCAGCGCCCGGAACGTATAGGCGATGCCCTGCACATAGGCGGTCAGCACCTCCACCTCGTCCTTGTCGAACTTGCCGTCCGCCTGCATCACCGCGGCCACCCGATTCAGGTGCTGCGTGATCCGCTCGAACTTGGCGAAATACCGGCGCGAGGCGTAAAGATCGGTCAGCCCGACATGGTCGTTGGCCGCAGCCCTCCGCGCGTTCTGTGGCAGTTCATCAATCAATCTTGTTCCGATCTACCATTATCTGTTGGTCCTTGTAGGCATCGAGCGTCACCGCTCCGCCCTTCGTGGTGGCCATGATAAAGGCGATCATGGCACCCGCCCCGATCACCCCCGCGATGGAAAGCCAATAGACCTGGTGACGGGCCGCCAGCATCGCGACGGCCAGGAAGCCGGCCACCAATCCGTAACGCACCACCACCCGCAGCACGAGCTTGATGGCCTTTCCTTCGCTCACTTACGCCCCATAAAGGTTCTTGTCGTGCTTCTCGATGATCTTCGCGAAGCGCCGCGCGAACCGCTCGTCCGCCTTGGCCTTCGCCTCCAGCACCTCGCGGGCGAACACCATGTGCTCCTCGTGCTGCTCCATCATGTCGGCCATCCGCTGGTTGGTCGCGGCCCCGATCCCGGCCATGGCGCTCTGCGCCTCCTGGTCGGTCTGCACCCCGATCTCGTTGATCCGGTGCGCCACGTCCTGCTGCTGCGCGGTCTTCAGCGACTTCGTGAGCGCATCGTACAGCACCACCCGCTGCTTGGTATCCGTCTGCAGCTTGTTGATCAGCACCATCTGCGTCGCCGCCTGGTTCTGAAGGCTGTCGACCCAGGTCTTGCCCTTCTCGATATAGCGCTCAAGCGTCTGGCTCTTGGCCAGCTTCACCTGCTCCTGCTGCACCTTCTCGTTGTACTTCGCGTTCATCTCCGCCAGCTGCGTCTCCAGCTTGGTGCGCGCCGCGGCATCCGTCTCGTTGGCGATCTTCTGCTCCAGCTGGATGATCTCCGGGTCGAGCCCCTGGATATCGGCGCGCAGCGTCTCCAGCTCGCCCACCGTCGCCTCCCGCTCGTCGAGCGTCTCGGACAGGTTCTGTTCCACCTTCACCTTCTGCTCCTCCAGCATGGTCAGCTGGCCCTCCAGAAGGTTCACGATCACGTCCGACTTGGAAATCAGGTCCTGCAGCTTGTCGTCGATATTCGCCGTCCGGATCCGGTCCTGCCGCATGCTGTCGGCCTTGGCCTTGGAAAAGATTCCGACAAAGCTTTCCCACCCGGTCTTGTTGCGCATCTCGTCGAAATCGCGCGAAAACGCGGCGGTCACATCGTCGAGCCCCATGATCAGCTCGGCAATGTTGGCATTCATCGTGTCGGTATGCGCATGCACCTCTTCCAGCGTGGCGTTCTCGATGTCGAGCGTGGCGTCCTCGCCGCCCTTGATCTTGCTGCGCGCCGTCTCGATCCGGCTGGTCAGCTCGGCGATCCGGGCCTGCGCCTGTTCCACCTGCTGCTGGCTTTCGCGCACCTGCGCGTCCAAATCGGCCATCGAAAACTCCCTGTCTGAAACATCCTCGCGCCCAATATATGCGGATCGCCGCGAAACTTAAGCGGAAACGCATGGCCCGAGGCAAGCCCGCGGCTTCTTCTGGCCGAAAATATCCCCGCCGGAGGCATTAATCTCTTCCTGCGCCCCCGCCCCGGTCTCCGCGACCCCACGAGTATCGCGTCTCCACCCGCCCCGAGCACCGCCGAGAATCGCCCCAAACTCCCCCTTCTGCCCCGGCCCCTCGCCGCCTATACTGGCCCAAAGGGCAGACAGGCAGGACAATACCCGACATGGCCGCAAAGGCGCGCGAGACCCAACCGTTCAACGTCGTGATCGTCGGCCAGGGCGGCCGCCTGCAATACGAGGCCATCCTCTTCGCGGCCTCGCTCCGGATGAACGCGCCGGATTTCCCCGGGCGCCTCATCGTCGCCGAACCCCGGCCCGGCCCCCTGTGGGAGAAGGATCCGACGATCCGCGGCGATGACACGCTCGAACTCCTCGACCGCCTCGGCGCCGAGATCCTGCCCTTCGATAGCGTCCATTTCGGCGAGGCCTACCCCTACGGCAACAAGATCGAAGCCCTTTTCGCCCTGCCCAAGGGTGAACCCTTCGTCTTCTTCGACACCGACACGCTGGTCACCGGCGACCTCGCCACCGTCCCCTTCGACTTCGACCGCCCCACCGCCTCGCTCCGCCGCGAGGGCACCTGGCCCGAGATCGAACTCTACGGCCCCGGTTACACGCAAATCTGGAAATCCCTCTACGACCGCTTCGGCCTCGACTTCGAATGCTCGCTCGACCTGTCCCAGCCGGATGAATACTGGCGCCGCTACCTCTATTTCAACGCGGGCTTCTTCTTCTACAAATGCCCCCACGTCTTCGGCCAGCGCTTCCTCGACTACGCGCTCTCCATCCGCGACGACCCGCCGCCGGAACTGGTCTGCCAGTCCCTCGACCCCTGGCTCGACCAGGTGGCGCTGCCCCTCGTCATCCATTCCCTGGGCGGCGGCCGCGACACCCTGCCGGAAGGTCTGCTCGACGGCGACATCACCTGCCACTACCGCATGCTTCCCCTGCTCTATGCCCGCGAATCCGACCGCGTGGTCGAGGTGCTGGAAGAGATCGCCGCCCCCAACCCGGTCAAGAAGGTCCTCAAGAAATACGACCCGATCAAGTTCATGGTCTACCATGGCCGCGGCCGGAAGGCGCGCGCCCTCTTCGACCGCGACAATCTCCCCCGCAAGGAACAGGCGATCCGCAACACCATCCGCCGCAACGGCTACTGGATGCGCTGACCGGGGGGAACTTGCGGCTGCGCCACCGGTTGACCCTCCGATGGTGCAAATCGAAGACATGCTGTTCCAAAGCTGGGCCGACCTCTTCCGGGTGGTCCTCGTCGGCACGCTCGCCTATGCCGCGCTCGTCGCCATGCTGCGCATCTCCGGCAAGCGCACGCTGGCCAAGCTCAACGCCTTCGATCTCGTCGTCACCGTCGCCATCGGCTCCACGCTGGCCACCATCCTGCTCTCCAAGACCGTCACGCTCTTCGAAGGGCTCACCGCGCTCCTGCTGCTGATCGGCCTGCAATGGGCGGTCACCGCCACCTCGGTCCGCTCCGCCCGCGTCGCGCGGCTGGTCCGGTCCGAGCCGCAACTCCTCGTCTACCGCGGCGAGACCTGCGACGACGCCCTCCGGCGCGAGCGCGTCACCCGCTCCGAGCTCGACACCATCCTGCGCTCCGCCGGGCTCGCCTCTCCGGATCAGGCCCAGACGGTGGTCATCGAAAGCGACGGCTCCTTCTCCGTCACCGCCACCCCCGAGGCCGCGAAGGAAGAGAAACTCCCCGCCGGCGTCGGCGAAAAGGGCTCCGGCCCCGACTGACCGGCACGCGCCGGGCCGAGGGCCGGGACAAGGCCTGCCACCCGCCCCGACGACAGGCCGGCCCCGTCAATATCGTTGTTGTTCCGATCCTGAACTTGGCATACCCCTGAGAGCAACGCATTCAGGGAGGTTTCTCATGTCCGACAAGATTCATGAATTCGGCTTCGACACGCTGCAGATCCACGCCGGCTCGCGCCCCGACCCGGCCACCGGCGCCCGCCAGACGCCAATCTACCAAAGCACGGCCTACGTGTTCCGCGACGCCGAACATGCCGCCGCCCTCTTCAACCTCCAGGAAGTGGGCTACATCTACTCCCGCCTCACCAACCCCACCGTTGCTGTCCTTCAGGAACGCATCGCCACGCTCGAGGGCGGTTCCGGCGCCGTCTGCTGCTCCTCCGGCCACGCGGCCCAGATCATGGCGCTCTTCCCGCTCATGGGCCCGGGCAAGAACGTGGTCGTCTCCACCCGCCTCTACGGCGGCTCGGTCACGCAGTTCTCGCAAACCATCAAGCGCTTCGGCTGGTCGGCCAAGTTCGTCGACATCGACGACACCGACGCCGTGAAAGCCGCGATCGACGACGACACCCGCGCCGTCTTCTGCGAATCCATCGCCAACCCGGGCGGCCATATCGCCGATCTCGACACGCTGGCGAAAATCGCCGACGACGCCGGCCTGCCGCTCATCGTCGACAACACCTCCGCCACGCCCTACCTCTGCCGGCCCATCGAGCATGGCGCGACCCTCGTCGTCCACTCGATGACCAAGTTCCTCACCGGCAACGGCACCGTCACCGGCGGCTGCGTCGTCGATTCGGGCACGTTCGACTGGTCCGCCTCCGACAAGTTCCCCTCCCTCTCCGCGCCCGAGCCCGCCTATCACGGCCTCAAATTCCACGAGACGTTCGGGCCCCTGGCCTTCACCTTCCACGGCATCGCCATCGGCCTGCGCGACCTCGGCATGACCTTGAACCCCCAGGCCGCGCATTACACGCTGATGGGCATCGAAACCCTCAGCCTGCGCATGCAGAAACACGTGGAAAACGCCGAAACCGTCGCCGCCTGGCTCGAAAAGCACGACGCGGTCGAGGCCGTCACCTATGCCGGCCTCAAATCCTCGCCCTCCTACGACCGGGTGGCCAAGATCTGCCCCAAGGGCGCCGGCGGCCTCTTCACCATCGCGCTCAAGGGCGGCTACGAGGCCTGCGTCAAGCTGGTCGACAATCTCGAGCTCTTCAGCCACGTCGCCAACCTGGGCGACACCCGCTCGCTGGTGATCCACTCGGCCTCCACCACCCACCGCCAGCTCACCCCCGAACAGCAGACCGCCGCCGGTGCCGCGCCAAACGTGGTGCGCATCTCCATCGGGATCGAGGATGCCGACGACATCATCGCCGATCTCGACCAGGCCCTGAAAAAGGCATCAAGCTGACCCACTTAAAGCCTCCCGCCCCGCGCCCTATATACCCCTCGAAGGGGCGCGGGGCTTTGTCTTTCCCTCGGGGCCAAGCTGCGGTAAAATCGGTGGTCTCAAACGTATGTACCCGAGTGAACTCCTTGTGCTAAAGCGTTGCCGATGAAACCGAATTTCGCGCTGACACTTTCCTTTGACGGGATCAGCCTGCTGCACCGCACGCATGCAGGCTGGCATCTTGTCGGCGAGGTGGCGCTCAACGCCGAGGATCTGACGGCCGACCTGGCCGAGCTTACCTCCAAGGCGCGCATGCTCGACCCGACCGGCCTGCGCACCAAGCTGGTCCTGCCCGACGACCAGATCAAGTATCTCTCCCTCGAAAGCTCCGCCCGCGACGTCAACACCATCGAGGCCGAGGTGCGCGAGGCGCTTGACGGCGCCACGCCCTACCCGCTGCGCGACCTGTCCTACGACTGGTCGGTGCGCAACGGCCGGGTTCACGTCGCCGCCTGCGCCCGCGAAACCCTGGCCGAGGCCGAAAGCTTCGCGCAGGAACACAAGCTCAACCCGCTCTGCTTCGTCGCCATGCCCGCCGACGACGCGTTCGCGGGCGAGCCGTTCTTCGGCGAAACCGCCTATGCCGGCAAGGTCCTCGGCCCCGACGAATCGGTCGACCGCGAGAACGAGGTCATCCACATCGTCGGCGCCGCCCGCCTGCCCGAACCGGCCCCCGTGCCCGAGGCGACCGCCGATGCACAGCCGAAGGCTGATCCGGCCCAGAAAGCCACGCCGACCCCCGAGCCCCAATCGGCACCGGCCCCCGAACCCGAGCCCGAACCGACCCCCGAGCCCGAGCCGGCACCGGAACGCGTGACGGAAACCGAGGCAAAGCCGGTTGCCCAGCCACGGGCCGATGCCGACCCCGCCCCCAACGCCAAGCGCAACAAGAAGAACCGCAAGAAGGGCAAGGGGCGCCAGGCCCAACAGGAACAGCCACAGCCTGCCAGGCCACAGCCCGATCAGGCGTCGGCCACCGCGCGCCCGTCAGGCCCGGAACCCGCCGACGAGGCACCGGCGCACCAAGACGGCGACCAGCAAGCTGTCCCCGCCGTCGCCTTCACCTCGATCCGCACCGCGCCCCGCCCCGCACCCGAAAAGACACCGCAGCCCGCCGCGCCGCGCGGCCCGGGCAACCTGCCCGGCGCCCGCTTTACGCCGCCGCCCGTCTCCGGCATCAGCAACCCCGCACCGCCGGCCGACCGGCCGCCGAAGGTGGCGCCGCCACCCGAAAAAACCCCGGAAATGCCGCCGGCCAAGCTTGCGGCCTCCCTCGCCGCCGTGCCCGCGCCCGAACCCGAGACCGCGTTCGCGCCACGTCCGCAGGACGAGGAGTACACCGGTCAGCCCCCCGCGAGCCTCACGCCGGAAGCGCCTGAAGCAAAAGAGAAATCACGCATCGGCGGCTTCCTGTCCCGGCGCAATGCCTCCACCGGGCTGCCGGCCGCGAAAACCGCCGCCAAACCCCGGCAGCCTGTGCCCGCGCCACCTCCCGCGGACACCAGCATCGCCCCGGCGACAGAGCCGCAACCCACCGCCGCCGCCCGTTCCCTCGACGAAAAGGACCGGATGACCATTTTCGGCGCCCGCCGCTCGGAAAACATCCAGCCCGAGAAGCCGCGCTACATGGCGCTGATCTTCACCGCCATCCTCCTGCTCGTCCTCGTGGGCGTCGCCGCATGGGCGGCGCTTTTCCTCGACAACGGCGTCGCCGGCCTCTTCCGCACCGGCGACCCGGTGGAAACGGTCCAGCAGGCCGATCCCGATGCCGAGGCGGGCGCCATCGACGAGGCCGTCTCCGCCGCCTTGACCGATCAGACCGCCGAAGACCCGGTCGAGGGCGAGACCGGCACCGAAACCGCCGCCCTCTCGGGCAGCGATCCGGCCGAGCCCGACGCCTCCACCCCCCAGGTCGAACTTCTGGAAGAACCGCCGCCCTCCCCCCGGCCCGAGCTCGTCACCGAAGAGCTGACCCCCGACGAGGCCCGCGCCCGCTACGCGGCCACCGGCATCTGGCAAATGGCGCCCGAACCCTCACAGGTGCCGGGCGTTACGACTCTGGAGGATGTCTACCAGACCAACCTCGACCCCGAGGTGAACTTCTCCGACGCGGTCGCCCTGCCCGGGGCCGAGGAACTGACCCCCGGCGCCCGGCCCGTCACGCCCTCGGATCCGCCGCTGCCGGGCGTGCGTTACCAGCTCGACGAACGCGGCTTCATCGCCGCCACGCGGGAAGGCGCCGAAACCCCTGAAGGCGCCATCGTCTTCAGCGGCCCGCCGCCCATCATCCCGCCCGACACGCCGCCGCGCGCCTCGGCCGAGGTCGTCGACGGCCCTGCCGCCGCCGCGCCCGACAGCGCCACGATCCGCCCGCGCGCCCGTCCCGGCGACCTGCAGGAGACCCGCGAACGCTCGATCCTCGGCGGCCGGACCCGCACGGAACTGGCCAGCTTCCGCCCCCGCCTGCGCCCGAAAAGCGACCAGCAGCGCGCGGTCGAGGCGCTGGCCCGGGAAACCGGCATCGACCCCGACAGCGCCGACCCGATGGCCACCGCCACCGAACAGGCCGTCGCCGCCTCGCTCAAGCCGCAGAACCGGCCCACCGGGTTCGAGACCATCATCGCCGACGCCCGCAAGGCCGCCGCCGCCGCGCAGCAGGCCGCCGCCGCCCAGCCCGTCAGCCGCGAACAGCGCGTCGCCGTCAGCATCCCGACCGCCACTTCCGTCGCCCGCGCGGCGACCGAGCGCAAACAGATTTCCCTGAGAAAACTGAACCTTATCGGCGTCTACGGCAAACCCAGCAGCCGTCGCGCCCTGGTCCGCATGGCCAATGGCAGCTATCAGAAGGTGCAGGTGGGGGATCGCCTCGATGGCGGCCAGGTCGCCGCCATCGGCGAGAGCGAGCTGCGCTACGTCAAGGGCGGCCGCTCCGTCGTTCTGAAAATGCCCCAGGGCTAGCCCCGGGACGGCGAAGGGCGGCAACCCGCCCCTCGCCCCGGCCGGCCTCAGCCCGCCTTCAACTCGCCACTGTCGATCTGCTCCTGTTCGATCGATTCGAAGAGCGCCTTGAAGTTGCCCTCGCCGAACCCGTCATCGCCCTTGCGCTGGATGAACTCGAAGAAGATCGGCCCGATCACGGTTTTCGAGAAGATCTGCAACAGGATCTTCGTCTCCCCGCCATCGACCACGCCTTCCCCGTCGATCAGGATGCCGTGTTTCTTCATCCGGTCGATCGGCTCTTCATGGCCGGTCACCCGCTCCTTCGACAGCTCGTAATAGGTGTCCGGCGGCCCCGGCATGAACTTCACGCCCATCTCGGCAATCGCATCGGTCGAGCCATAGATATCCTCGGTCCCCACCGCGATGTGCTGAATTCCCTCGCCGTTGTACTTTTTCAGGTAGGACACGATCTGCCCGGTCTCGCCGCGGTCCTCGTTGATCGGGATGCGGATCCGGCCACAGGGCGAGGTCAGCGCGCGGCTGTAAAGCCCGGTGAACTTGCCCTCGATATCGAAGAACCGGATTTCCTTGAAGTTGAACAGGTCCCCGTAGAACCGGAACCACTTGTCCATGTTCCCCTTGAACACGTTATGCGTCAGGTGATCGAGGTAATAGAACCCCACGCCCTTCGGCTTCGACACTTCAAGCCATTGATATTCCTCGTTATAGGGCGAGGTGTCGTAATACTGGTCGATGAAATAGATCAGGCTCCCCCCGATCCCGTAGATCGCCGGAACATCAAGGACCTTGCCACCCCCCTCATACGGCTCGGCACCCTTGGCCACCGCATGCTCGAACGCGTGCTGCGCATCCACCACGCGCCAGCCCATCGACGGCGCGCAAGGCCCGTGCTCGTTCACGAATTTCTGGCCGAAGCTGCCTTTCTCGGCGTTCACGACATAGGTGATATCGCCCTGCTGCCACAGCTCGATATCCTTCTCCTTGTGCCGCGCCACCTTCTGATAACCCATCGAGGCGAACAGCGTCCGCAGCTCCTCCGGGTCAGGGTGCGCGAACTCGACGAATTCGAACCCGTCCGTGCCGGCGGGGTTCTCCTCGGTGACTTTCGATTGCGGGCGGTCATGCGGGAACGGTCCCATTGGCGCATCTCCTTCGCGGTTGCTCCTGTTCAGGACCAATATACCGCATGCCACATACGCGATGCGCGCATTCACGCCCGGATTTCACATGACTATTGCGGGGGATTTGCAATTCCGTCGCAGAATCCGCATAATATCCGCATATGCTTGATGAAACCGATATCCGCCTGCTCTCCGCCCTCCAGAAGAACGCGCAGCTCACCGCGCAGGATCTCGGCGCCGAGCTCGGCCTCTCGCCCAGCCAGGCCGGCCGCCGCCGGCAGCGGCTGGAATCCAGCGGCCTGATCCGCGGCTATTCCGCCAAGCTCGACCCCGCCCAGCTCGGCCTTGCCATCCAGGCCTTCGTGCAGGTCGAACTCATCAGCCACGGCCCCGAACAGGGCGGCTCCTTCACCCGCCTGCTCGACACAAGGCCCGAAGTCGTCAGCGCCTGGACCCTGACGGGCAATGCCGATTACCTCCTCCGCGTCTATTGCGAGGATCTCCCCGCGCTCAACCGCCTGATCCACGAAATCCTTCTGCCGCACGCCGCCGTCGCCAAGGTGCAAAGCCAGATCGTCATGGACCAGTGCAAACCCGACGCGCCCCTGCCATTATGACCGCAACATCATTACGAAGGACTTAACATTTCATGGAAGGTTTCCTGTTCCAGGCCACGATTTTCCTCGCCGCCGCGGTGATCGCGGTGCCGCTCGCGGCGCGGCTGGGGCTGGGCTCGGTCCTGGGCTACCTCGCCGCCGGCATCCTGATCGGCCCGGTCCTCGGCTTCGTGGCGGGGCACGAGACCGAAGAACTCCAGCATTTCGCCGAATTCGGCGTGGTCATGATGCTCTTCCTCATCGGGCTCGAGCTCGAACCCCGCGCGCTCTGGGACATGCGGCACCGACTGATCGGCCTCGGCGGGCTCCAGATCACGCTGACCACGCTCGCCGTCATGGCCGGCGCGATGGCGCTCGGCATCGGATGGAGCATTTCGCTCGCCATCGGCCTCGTCTTCGCCCTCTCCTCGACCGCCATCGTGCTGCAGACCCTGTCGGAAAAGGGGCTGATGCAGACCGGCGGCGGTCGTTCGGCCTTCTCCGTCCTGCTGACACAGGACATCGCGGTCATCCCGATGCTGGCACTGATCCCGCTCCTCGCCATGCCCAAGACGCCCGACATGATCCTGGGCGAGACCATCAAGCGTGTCCGCGAGGGCGAGACCGCGGCCCATTCGGAAGGCGCGCACGAGGCGGCCGCCACCTTCATCCAGAGCCTGCCGGGCTGGGGCGTCACCCTTGTCACGCTGGCGGCAGTGGCGGCGATCATCCTCACCGGCATCTACCTGACGCGGCCCGTCTTCCACTACATCCACACCGCCCGCCTGCGCGAAATGTCGACGGCGCTGGCCCTGCTCATTGTCGTGGGCATCGCCTTCCTGATGAACGTGGTGGGCCTCTCCCCGGCGCTCGGCGCCTTCCTGGCCGGGGTCGTCCTCGCCTCCAGCGAATTCCGTCACGAACTGGAAAGCGATATCGAGCCGTTCAAGGGCCTGCTGCTCGGGCTGTTCTTCATTACCGTCGGCGCAGGTATCAATTTTACGATCCTCTTTGCCAATTTCTTCACAGTAATCGGCCTTGCACTTTCAATAATCATACTAAAGGGCGCGATCCTCTATTTCCTTGGCCGCATCTTCACACTGCGCGGCCGCACCCTGTGGCTCTTCACCCTGTCGCTGGCCCAGGCGGGCGAATTCGGCTTCGTCCTGATCTCCTTCTCGGGTCAACAGAACGTCATTCCCCGAGCCATGACCGAGATGTTGCTCCTCGTCGTCGCGATCACCATGCTGATCACGCCGCTGCTCTTCATCCTCTACGACTGGCTGTCCAACCGCATCGACGACGGGTCCGATGCCCATGAACCCGACGAGATCGACGCGCGCGGCCCGGTCATCATCGCCGGCATCGGCCGGTTCGGCCAGGTGGTCAACCGCCTCGTCCGCTCCAGCGGCTTCGAAACCGTGGTCCTCGACCATGACCTCGCCGCCATCCAGAGGATGCGCCGCTTCGGCATCAAGGGCTTCCTCGGCGATCCCTCCCGCCCCGAACTGCTCCATGCCGCCGGGCTGAAGGATGCCAAGGTGCTCGTAGTCGCCCTCGACAACCCCGAGGCCACCACCCGGCTGGTCAGTTTCGCCCGCCGCGAACGGCCCGACCTGCACATCGTCGCCCGCGCCCGCGACCGCACGCATGTCTTCCGTCTCTACCAGGCCGGCGCCGACGACATCGTCCGCGAGCTGTTCGACAGCTCGCTCCGCGCGGGGCGTTATGTCCTTGAAAACATGGGGCTCTCAGAATTCGAGGCGTCCCAGCTCGAAAAGACCTTCTACAAGCACGACCGCCATTCCGTCCGCGAACTGGCCACCCTTTGGGATCCCGAACTGCCCACGGTCGAGAACGCGGCCTACATTTCCCGCGCCAAGGATCTCGAATCGGAACTCCAGACCATGCTGCTCTCCCAACTGGAAGAGACGGCCGCCAACGACCTGCCCGACAAGGACACCGACGGCGCCTAGCCCCCCGACACGCCCGCCTCGGCAAAGGTGGCCATGCCGGAATGACAGGCCACCGCCCCCTTCAGCACGCCGATCGCCAGCGCCCCGCCCGAGCCTTCGCCCAGCCGCATCCCCATCGCCAGAAGCGGCTCCTTCCCGAGCCGTTCGAGAAGCGCCGGATGCGCCGCTTCGGCGCTCACATGGCCCGCCACCGCGTGGTCGAGCGCGCCCTTCCGCGTGACTGCGAGGCAGGCCGCCGCCGCCGTACAGATGAACCCGTCCAGGATCACCGGTATCCGCAGCCCCCTGGCCCGCACCATCGCCCCGGCCATCGCGGCTATCTCCCGCCCGCCAAGGCAGCGCAGCACCTCCAGCCCGTCCGCGCCACAGCCGGCATTGGCCGCCACCGCGCGCGCCACCACGTCGGCCTTCAGCCTGAGCGCCTCGTCGCTGACCCCTGTGCCCCGGCCGGTCCAGTCGCCCGCCTCGCCGCCATAAAGCGCCAGCGCCATCGCCGCGGCGGCCGTCGTGTTGCCGATCCCCATCTCGCCGACGACAAGCAAATCCGCTTCCGGATCAACGGCTTCCCAGCCGGTCTTCAAGGCCGCCACGAACTCTTCCGCCGCCATTGCCGGTCCTTGCGTGAAATCCGCCGTGGGCCGCTCCAGCTCCAGCGCATGCACATCCATCCGCGCGCCAAATGCATTGGCCAGCTGGTTGATCGCCGCGCCACCGGCCTCGAAATTCGCCACCATCTGCGCGGTCACATCGGCCGGGAAGGCCGAGATCCCCTGCGCCGTCACCCCGTGATTACCCGCGAAAACAATCACTTGCGGCCTGGAGATGACCGGCTTTGCATCCCCCCGCCACGCGCAGTACCACGCCGCCAGGTCCTCGAGCCGGCCCAGCGCGCCCGGGGGCTTGGTCAGCTGGCCATTGCGCTCCTGCGCGGCCGCCCGCGCCGCGGCGTCTTCTTCCGGAAGGTCCTGCAACAGCTGCGAAAACGCCTCGACCGACCCGAAATCCTGATGCATACCTGTCCCCGTCATTCCCGTTTCCGCCCGTTTACCCCAGCCCGTACCCCGAGACAGCCCCAAAAGAGGCACCGGCATGCACAAAAACGAAACCGCTCTCGTTGCCCCGTCGGATATCGCCACGGCCCTCGGCCTGCTCTCCCGCCTGCCGGTCCCGCCCGCCGACATGGAGCGCACGGCGGCGGCCGCCTGGGCCTACCCGGTGGCCGGGCTGATCCTCGGCGGGCTGGCCGCGCTGGCCGGCGCCATTGCCCATACCCTCGGATTACCTTCGCCCCTCACGGCCCTGATCGCGCTCAGTTTTCTGATCCTCGCCACCGGCGCCATGCACGAGGACGGGCTGGCCGACACCGCCGACGGGCTCTGGGGCGGCTGGACCCGCGACCGCCGGCTCGAGATCATGAAGGACAGCCATATCGGCACCTATGGCGTGGTGGCCCTTGTCCTGTCGCTGGCCGCCCGCTGGGCCGCGCTTTCCCTGCTCTACGAAGCCGGCGGCGGCATCGCGGCCGCGGCCCTGATCACCGCCGCCGCGCTCTCCCGCGCCGCCATGCCGCTCCTGATGGCCCGCCTGCCCCATGCCCGTGCCGGGGGCCTCTCGCACAGCGTGGGCCCCGTGCCCGAGCGCACGGCGTGGCTGGCGCTGGCCATCGCCGCCCTCGCCGCCCTCCTCCTCGCCGGGTGGAGCGGCCTGCCCGCCATCTTCTGGGCCCTCGCCGCGGCACTGGCCATCGGCTTTCTCGCCCGCTCCATGATCGGCGGTCAGACCGGCGACATCCTCGGCGCGACCCAGCAGGTGGCCGAGATCGCCATCCTCTTCAGCCTCGTCACCTGAGCCCCGATCACGCCCCCGAAAACGCCAAAGGCCGCACCCGGAACGGGCACGGCCTTCGCACGTTTATCTCAATGTCGCCGGGCGGTTACGCCGCGCGCGACACCAGCACTTCGTCGACCTTCTTGGCCGCCTGCACCTCGTCGCCACCGCTCACGGCGGCCACTTCGCGGGTCAGGCGCTCCAGCGCGGCCTCGTAAAGCTGGCGCTCGGAATAGCTCTGCTCGCGCTGGTCGTCGGTGCGGTGCAGGTCGCGCACCACCTCGGCAATCGCGATCAGGTCGCCGGAATTGATCTTCTGTTCGTATTCCTGCGCGCGGCGCGACCACATGGCGCGCTTCACCCGGGCCTTGCCCTTCAGCGTGCTCATGGCCTTCGACACCACGTCCGGGCTCGACAGGCTCCGCATGCCGATCTCGGCCGCCTTGTTCGTCGGCACCCGCAGGGTCATCTTGTCCTTTTCGAACGAAATCACGAACAGTTCCAGCTCGATCCCGGCAATCTCCTGCTTCTCGATCGAGACGATCTGCCCCACGCCATGGGCGGGGTAGACAACGTAATCGTCAGGCCGAAACTCGGATTTCTTGGATTTGCTCATTCAGTCTTTCCTCATCATGCAAACCGTCGCAGACAGCGCATTGGGCACGTCCCAGGGGATGTGGGGATCCGATGAGCCGATGCAACAGGCGCAGAAATATCCATTCCCAAATGTGTCTCGGGTGAATGGATACCAGCCGGTGTTCTTCATATGTCATAAAATCATAGCATAAAAATGCGACATCTGGAAGCACAATCACTTGATCCGCCGCATTCTGCCTTTGAAACAAAGGCCTTACACGACAGTCCTCAAGTCGATTCAAGCCCGCGCAAGGCCGTCTTCCATCGAATCAGCTGAACCGCCCGGTTCAGCCCCCCTCGCCCGGGGTTTCCGAGAAATACTTGGCCAGCTTGCCCTCTTCCCCGTCGCGCTCGTCGGCATTGGGAAGCTGGTCCTTCTTGGTGATGATCACCGGCCACATCTCGGAATACTTGCGGTTGAACTCCACCCATTCTTCCATGTCCGGCTCGGTATCGGGCCGAATCGCGTCGGCCGGGCATTCCGGCTCGCACACGCCACAGTCGATGCATTCGTCGGGGTGGATCACCAGCATGTTCTCGCCCTCGTAGAAACAGTCCACGGGGCACACCTCGACACAGTCGGTGTATTTGCATTCGATGCAGTTATCGATCACCACGTAAGTCATCTGGCGGGTTCATCCTTGATATCTCGCGCCTGAACTAATCCAGAGCCCCGGATCATTCAAGCGTATCAGGGCGATTGAGGTCGAGTTTGCGGCGTTCCCGTTTCGTGGGCCGCCCTTTTCCCTCGTAGCGCGGCGCAGCCGGAACACTGTTCGCCTCCTCGCGCTCGGGCGGGGCCAGGTCCTCGTAAAGCGCCTGCGCCTCGGGCGCCGGCCCGCGCCGCTCACCCAGCGCCACGATCCGGATCACCCGCACCTGCCGGGCCTGCGGGAAGGTCAGCACGTCGCCCGCGCCCACCGCATGGGCGGGCTTGGCCACTTTCTGGCTATTCACCCGCACATGCCCGCCCGAGACAAGCTTCGCCGAAAGGCCCCGCGTCTTGAAGAACCGCGCCTGCCATAGCCACTTGTCGAGGCGGATCTTGCCCGGGCCTTGTGTCACCGAACCATCAGCTCTTGTCCTTCAACCCCATCAGCGCGGCGGCAAAGGGGTTGTCGGGGTCGATCCGGTCCTTCTTCTCGGGGCGGGAGGAATAATTGCGCGCGCCCTTCTGCTCGGGCTTGGCGCCCCGGGGCTTGCCCTTGGGCTTGCGGCCCTGGCCTCGCTCCTGCCCGCGCTCCTGGCCCTTCTCCTGCCCCTGCGGCTTGCCCTGCCGGCGCTGGTGGTTCTGCCGGTTGGCCTTGGGCCGCCCGGCCCAGGTGAAGGTATAGTAAATCTCCAGCTCGGGCTGGGCCACCTCCGCCGGCGTCTCGCCGGGCAGGATCTCCTCCTCGGGCGTCGCGGGGATTTCCGCCGCGTCCTCGGGCGCCTCGGCGGGCTCTGCCGCCACCGGCGCCTCGCCTTCGTCGGCAATCTCCTCGACCTTGTCCTCGGCGGTCTCCGCCGGCGCATCCGCAGCCTCCGGCACGTGGCCCGCCGCGGCCTCGGCGGCATCCATCACCGGCGCATCCGCACCCTCCGGCGCATCGCCGGCCTCGCCCGCGTCCATCACCGGCGCTTCACCGGCCTCGGCCGCCGCCGCCTCGTCGGCAGAGGCATCGGCCACCGCCTGATCGACCGGTTTCACCTTCTCGCGCTCGGCCCGCTCGGCCTTGTAGCCCAGCCCCTGCATCAGGTCGGCGAACTGCTCCAGCGTCATGCCGGTGATCGACAGCATGTCGGCCTTGGCCTCGAACCCGCCCCGGCTGTCCTCGGCCCGCAGCATGTCGGCCAGCCGCTCCAGCATGTCGATCCGGATCGCCCGCTCGCCCGCCGCGCGATAGCCGGCCATGGCGTAATACCCTTCAGTCGTCTCGGTCGCCGGCACCGTCACCAGCCCCGGCGGCGGCGACTCGGGGAACTCGTCCAGCCCCTTCGACAGCGACCACAGCACCAGCCGCAACCGCGTCGGCGCGGGCTTCAGCAATAGCGGCATGAAAATCGTGAACTGCCCGAACCGCACACCGTGCTTGCGCAGCGCCCCGCGCGATTCCTGGTCCAGCGCCTTGACCTCGTCGGCCACCTGCCCCCGCGGGATCACCCCGAAATTCTCGACCATGCGGAAGCCGAAGCCCCGCGCCAGCCCGGCCAGCGCCTCGTCGCGCTGGATGTTCAGCAGCGGCTCGAACAGCGTGGCGATCTTGCGGTCGATGAAATGCTGCAGGCGCCGCTGCACCTTCTGCATCACCTCGGGCCCGGCGGTGTCGTCCACATAGGCCGAAACCCCCGGCTTCAGCGGGTCCGACCCGGCGACAAGCTTGCCCACTGCCTGGTCGCCCCACATCAGGCCACCCTGCTCGGTGAAATCGATCTCGGTGTCCGGCGCATTGTAGAACCGGTCCGCCCGCAGGTGGAAATGCGGGCTCAGCGCCTGCAAACTCGCCTGCTGCAGCGTCTTGGCCTCCTGCCCGGCGGCCGCCTTGTCCTGGATGAAACGGAATCCTTCCAGCCGGCCGACGAATTCGCCCTCGACCGTCACTTCACCGGTATCGTTCACTTCGGCCACGATGGCCTCCTTCTGCTTGAGCCGCCTGAGCAGCACCGAGGTGCGCCTGTCGACAAATCTCTGCGTCAAGGCGCCGTGCAGCGCATCCGACAGGCGGTCTTCTACCGCGCGAGTCGCCTCGCGCCAATGGGTTTCGTTCTCGATCCAGCCATTCCGCTGGGCCACGTATGTCCACGTCCGGATATAGGCCAGACGTTTGCTCAACGTATCAATGTCGCCTTCGGTTCGGTCGATTCGGCGAACTTGCCGCGAAAACCAGTCTTCCGAGACCCGCCCGCGCTCGTGCAGGTCGCAATAGATCGTCTCCAGAAGCCCGGCATGCTCGGCATGGCTGATGCCCCGGAAATCCGGCACCCGACACACGTCCCAGAGCAGGCGCACCGACGGCCCGTCGCTCGCCCGCGCCCGCACCTCGGCCACCTCCGCCAGCGTCTTCAGCGCGCCAAGATCGTCGGCCTGCCGCGCCTTGGCCAGCCGCTCGTTGTCGGGCCGCGCCTCCAGCGAGGCGATCAGCGCATCCAGGTGCCCGAAGCTCAGCGCCGGGTTCCGCCATTCCAGCTTCTGGATCGGCGCGAACCTGTGATCCATGATCGCCTGCGCCACCTCCGGGTCGAGGTCGGGCGCCTCTCCGGTCACCCCGAACGTGCCGTTGCTCATCCCCCGGCCCGCCCGGCCCGCGATCTGCGCCAGCTCGTTGGGCTGCAACGCCCGCATCCGCCGCCCGTCGAATTTCGTCAGGGAAGAGAACGCCACGTGATCGATATCGAGGTTCAGCCCCATCCCGATCGCATCCGTCGCCACGAGGTAATCGACGTCCCCGTTCTGGTAGAGCTCCACCTGCGCATTCCGCGTCCGGGGGGATAGCGCCCCCATCACCACCGCCGCCCCGCCCTTCTGGCGGCGCAACAGCTCTGCGATGGCATAGACATTCTCCACCGAGAACCCCACGATCGCACTCCTCGCCGGCATCTTCGGGATCTTCTTCGAGCCCGTGTACATGAGTTGCGACATCCGCTCGCGCCCCACGAACTCGACCTGCGGCACCAGCGCGGCAATCGCCCCCCGCATCGTGTGCGAGCCCAAGAACTGCGTCTCGTGCTGCCCCCGCATCCGCAGCAGCCGGTCGGTGAACACATGCCCCCGCTCCGGGTCGGCACAAAGCTGGATCTCGTCGACGGCCACGAAATCGGCGCCCATCCCCTCCGGCATCGCCTCCACCGTGCAGACCCAGTACTGCGTCCGCTCCGGCACGATCCGTTCCTCGCCGGTGACCAGCGCCACAACCGAGGGCCCGCGCACCTTGACGATCTTGTCATACACCTCCCGCGCCAACAGGCGCAGCGGCAGACCGATCACCCCGGTCCGGTAGCCCAGCATCCGCTCGATCGCGAAATGGGTCTTGCCCGTGTTCGTCGGCCCCAGAACCGCAAGGGTTCTTGACTGCTCGGCCATGCGACCGCTCCGTAATTGATCAGAGATCTGCGCCGCCGGCCCGGCTTCCCAGATGTTCAAGGGTCTCGGTTACCTCCGCGTGATGCGGATGTATAGCCAGAACCCGCTCGAAGGCCTCGACGGCCAGGTCGAACCGGTCGATCTCGCCCAGGATGGCGCCCAGCGCGGCAATCGCCTCGAAATGCCGCGGTTCCAGCGCCAGCGTGCGTTCAAGATCGGCCACCGCCGGCCCGAACATCTCGGCCCGCGCCAGGGCCACGGCACGCCGGTGCCAGCCCTCGGCGAAATCCGGCGCATGATCGGTCAGCGCGGTGAAATGGCCGATGGCCGCCTCCATGTCGCCCGCCTCCAGCGCGTCCGTCCCGCGCTTCAAAAGCAGGTCCATCGCCGGCGAGCCCGATTTCGACCATTCCATCTCGATATCCCGCGCCACCCGGCGCGCCCCGGCGGGGTCGGCATCCTGCAACTGGCCATACAGCCGGTCGAGCTTCTCCCGGTCCGCCGCCCATGAAACGGTTGAAAACAGGACTATCGCCAGAACCGACGCAACGGTACGATTGAGAAATTGGAATGACATGCCCATAACACCCCTGAATTTAGCGCCCGTCGCGGGGAATCATAGCCCCCCGATGGCAATACCGGAGGAAATTGAACATGAGTGATGTGATCGACAGCGCCGTCGCGGCCCTCAAGCCCAAGGTCGGCGACGGGTTCGACGACGGCACCGCCAAGTTCGTGATCGAAGGCGAAGGCGCCATCATGATCGACGAGAACGGCGTGCGCGAAGGCGACGAGGAGGCCGACGTGACCCTCACCGCCGAGGCCGAGACCTTCCAGGCCATCCTCGAAGGCGATCTCGACCCCACCTCCGCCTTCATGTCCGGCAAGCTCAGCGTCGACGGCGACATGGGCCTCGCCATGAAGCTCGGTTCCGTCCTCGCGTGACCGAAACCGCCCCCTTCTTCGACGAGATGTCCGACGGGCCCGGCGGCGGCCGGGCCTGGTGGGCCGAGACCGAAGACGGCACCCGCATCCGCCTTGGCCTCTGGCGGCACGAGGGGGCGCGCGGCACGGTGTTCCTCTTCCCCGGCCGCACCGAGTATATCGAAAAATACGGCCGTGCCGCCCGCGACCTCGCGGCCCAAGGGCTCGCCACCTTCACCATCGACTGGCGCGGCCAGGGCCTGGCCGACCGGCTCGTCGATGACGCGATGGCCGGCCACGTGATGCAGTTCACCGACTACCAGCACGATGTCCGCGCCATGCTCGCCGCGGCCGAAGAGCTCGACCTGCCCCGCCCGTGGCATCTGCTCGGGCATTCCATGGGCGGCTGCATCGGCCTGCGCGCGGCGATGGAAGGGATGCCCGTCGCCTCCTGCGTCTTCTCCGGGCCGATGTGGGGCATACGCATCGCCGACGCCCTGCGGCCCGTCGCCTGGTCGCTGTCCTGGACCTCCAAGCGCCTCGGCATGGGCCACCGCTACGCCCCCGGCACGGCGGGCGGCAATTACGTGCTCACCGAACCCTTCGAGACCAACAAGCTCACCCGCGACCGCGAGATGTACGACTACATGACCCGTCATCTCACCGACCGGCCCGAGCTCGGCCTCGGCGGCCCCAGCCTGCACTGGCTGCACGAGGCGCTGATGGAAACCCGCGCGCTGGCCCGCCTGCCCTCGCCCGACCTGCCCTGCCTCACCATCATGGGCTCGGACGAGGATATCGTCGACGTCCCCCGCATCCGCCAGCGGATGGCGGCCTGGCCCGGCGGCCGGCTCGAGGTGATCGAGGGCGGCCGCCACGAGGTGATGATGGACGACCCCGAAACCCGCGCCACGGTCTTCGGCCTGATGGGCGATTTCTTCGCCTCACACGGCAGCGTCGCCACCCCCGCCTGAGCCCCCTTTCCCCCCGCCGGAACCGGGCTATCCTTCGCCCATGGTTCTGGAATTCAAACCACAGGGCATCTACTGCCCGGCGGGCGATTTCTTCATCGACCCGTGGCGCCCCGTCGACCGGGCGCTCATCACCCATGGCCATGCCGACCATGCGCGCCCCGGCCACTCCCGCTACCTCGCCACCGCCGCCGCGGCCCCCGTCATGCATCACCGCCTCGGCGAGATCACCCTCGATACCGTCGATTATGGCGAGACACGGCAAATCGGCGGGGCGAGCGTCTCCTTCCACCCGGCGGGCCACGTCCCCGGCTCCGCCCAGATCCGCGTGGAGGTGAAGGGCCAGGTCTGGGTCGTCTCCGGCGACTACAAGACCGAGGCCGACCGCCTCTCCGAGCCATTCGAACCCGTCCGCTGCCACAGCTTCATCACCGAATGCACCTTCGGCCTGCCCGTGTTCACATGGGCCCCCGAACCCGAGGTCGCCGCCGAACTCAACCGCTGGTGGGCCGACAACGCCGCAAACGGGCGCTTCTCCCTCCTCGGCGCCTATTCCCTCGGCAAGGCCCAGCGCGTCCTGTCGCTCCTCGACCCGGAAATCGGCCCCATCCTCACCCACGGCGCCGTGGAAAACACCAACGCCGTCCTGCGCGGGCAGGGTCTCCCCCTCCCCGACACCATCCACGTCACCCCCGACACCAAGGCGGCCGACCACCAAGGCGCCCTCGTCCTCGCCCCGCCCGGCGCGCTCTCCACGCCATGGGCCCGCCGCTTCCGCCCCGCCTCCACCGGCTTCGCCTCCGGCTGGATGCGCCTGCGCGGCGTCCGCCGTCGCCGCGCCGTCGACCGCGGCTTCGTCATGTCCGACCACGCCGACTGGGACGGGCTGAACGCCGCCATCAAGGCCACCGGCGCCGAAACCATCTACGCCACCCACGGCTACACCGACATCTTCGCCCGCTGGCTCACCGAACAGGGCTACGACGCCCATGTCGTCCCGACCGAGTTCACCGGCGAATCCCTCGACACCACCGACGACGACCCGGCAGGGGACACCGCCGCATGATCCGCCTCGCCCTCCTGCTCCTCCTCCTCGCCACGCCCGCGCCGGCGCAACCCGTCTGCGTCTGCCTCAAATGCCTGACCCAGCTCTATGACAGCTACTGGGCCCCGGCCGGCTCCATGAAACCCACCATCCTGCCCGGCCAGTGCTTCACCGCCCGTACCGTCTTCGACCCCGTCGATCTAACCCCCGGCACCATCGTCATTTTCCGCCACCCCGCCACCGACGCGCCATTCTTCAAACGGATCGTCGCCACCGCCGGCCAGACCGTCCAGATGCGCGAGGGCCGTCTCCATATCGACGGCACCCCGGTCCCCACGTCCGAAGCCGGCACCTTCACCGAACCCAACACCCCGTCCGACCACAGCGGCGCCCTGCCCCGCTGCGCCAACGCCCCCGCCCCCGGCGGCGACTGCACCAAGACCCGCCTGACCGAAACCCTCGGCCACCAAAGCTACGACATCCTCGACGCAGGCCCCGGCCCGCTCGACAACACGCCCCCCGTCACCGTCCCCGAGGGCCATATCTTCGTGCTCGGCGACAACCGCGACAATTCCGTCGACAGCCGCCTCACCGACATCTCCGGCGGCCTCGGCCCCGTCCCGATCGAGAACGTCACCGGCCTCCTCGACGAGGTCCGCCCGTGAAACGCTTCGCCGCCCTCTACGCCACCATCGACCAGACCACCAAGACCACCCGCAAGGTCGAGGCGCTGGCCGCCTACCTCTCCGAGGCCCCCGAGGATGACCGCCTCTGGACCATCGCGCTCTTCTCCGGCCGCCGCCCCCGCCGCACCATCACCACCACCCGCCTGCGCGAATGGGCGGCCGAACGCGCCGGCATCCCCCTCTGGCTCTTCGAGGAAAGCTACCCCATCGTCGGCGATCTTGCCGAGACCATCGCCCTCGTCCTGCCCGAACCCACCGAGACGCATGACGACAGCCTCACCACCTGGATCACCCGCCTCCGCGCCCTCGACGCCGCCCCCGAAGACGACCGCAAAACCGCCATCCTCGACGCCTGGAACCGGATGGAGCCGCTCGAACGGCTCGTCTTCAACAAGCTCCTCACCGGCGGCTTCCGCGTCGGCATCTCCCGCAAACTGATGACCCGCGCGCTGGCCCAGGCCACCGGCCAGGACGAGGCCCAGCTCGCCCACCGCCTCATGGGCGACTGGACGCCGGAAACCACCAGCTACCACAGCCTCATCGAAGCCGAGGACAAGGCGGCGGAACTCTCCCGCCCCTACCCCTTCTGCCTCGCCTACGGGCTCGACGAGGCCACCCCCCACAGCCTCGGCCAACCCGCCGACTGGCACGCCGAATGGAAATGGGACGGCATCCGCGGCCAGCTCATCCTCCGCGGCGCCGAGCACTTCGTCTGGTCCCGCGGCGAGGAACTGATGACCGACCGCTTCCCGGAACTCGCCCGCGCCCGCGACTTCCTCCCCGAAGGCACCGTCATCGACGGCGAGATCGTCGCCTGGGAAGACCCCCACCCCCTCCCCTTCAACGCCCTGCAGAAACGCATCGGCCGCAAGACCGTCCCGAAGAAGCTCCTCAAGGAAGCCCCCGTCATCCTCCTCGCCTACGACCTGCTCGAGGAAAACGGCCACGACCTCCGCGACCTCCCCTTCACCACCCGCCGCGCGCGCCTCGACGCCCTCCTGCAAGACCTGCCCCCCGACGCCCCCCTGCGCCCCTCGCGCCTCATCCCCTTCACATCATGGGACGACCTCGCCCAAACCCGCGCCACCGCCCGCGATCACCGCGCCGAAGGGCTCATGCTCAAACGCGGCGACAGCCCCTATCACGTCGGCCGCAAGAAGGGCGACTGGTGGAAATGGAAGCTCGACCCGCTGACCATCGACGCCGTCATGATCTACGCCCAGCAGGGCCACGGCCGCCGCGCCAACCTCTTTACCGATTTCACCTTCGCCGTCTGGTCCGGCAACGATCTCGTGCCCTTCACCAAGGCCTATTCCGGCCTCACCGATACCGAGTTCCGCAAGATCACCGCCTGGGTCCGCAAGAACACCCTGCAGCGTTTCGGCCCCGTCCGGCAGGTCCGCCCCGAGCATGTGTTCGAGATCGCCTTCGAGGGCATCTTCGAAAGCCCCCGCCACAAATCCGGCATCGCGCTGCGCTTCCCCCGCATGGCCCGCTGGCGCCACGACAAGCCGGTGCAGGAGGCCAACTCCCTCGACGACCTCCACGCCCTGCTGTCGCAATACGGCTGAATCCGCCTTCCCCGACGTCAAATCCCGCGCTAACATCGCTCTCGATTTAGATAGCGATCCTTTCCATGCGCCTGCTCATTGCCCTTGCCCTGCTGCTCGCCACCGCCTCCGGCGCCCTCGCCGAACGTGTCGCCCTCGTCATGGGCAACGGCAATTACCGCCACGCCAAGCCGCTGAAGAACGCGGTCAACGACGCCACCGACGTCGCCGCCCGCCTGCGCGAGATGGGCTTCACCGTCTACGAAGGCATCGACCTGCCCCAGCGCGACGCGCTGCTCCTCGTCCAGCAGGTCGGCCAGCGCCTCCAGTATGACGACACCGTGCTCTTCTACTTCGCCGGCCACGCCACCCAGCTCGGCAGCCAGAACTACATCATGCCGGTCGACGCCTCGCCGGGATCCGAGAACGAGCTGGTCCTCAGCTCGATCAGCCTGCAATCCATTCTCGCCACGCTGGAATCCCGCGCCCAGACCCGCCTCGTGATCCTCGACGCCTGCCGCAATAACCCCTTCGTCGCCAGCACCGACGGCTCCCGCTCCGCCGATGACGGCACACGCGGCCTCTTCCGCATGGATGCCGGCGTCGGCTCCTTCATCGCCTACTCGACCGAGCCGGGCAACGTCGCCTCCGACGGCGCCGGCCGCAACAGCCCCTTCACCGAGGCGCTGCTCCGCCACATCGACCGGCCCGGCGAGAACATCCACGCCGTCATGCGCCGCGTCCGCGCCGACGTGATGGAAGCCTCCAACAACCGCCAGATCCCGTGGGAAAACTCGGCCCTGATCGACGAGGTCTACCTCGCCGGCCTGCCCCGCACCGCCGACAACAATACCGACGCCAACACCGCCCTCGCCCGGCCGGCCGTCACCCACAATCCCCGCCCGGCCCTGGTGACCGAAACCTGCCTCTCGGGCGAGATCGACGGCGTGCCCACCCGGCTCTGCGCCTCCAGCGTGCTGGCCTCGCAAGGGTCCAACAGCTACGGGCCGGAAAACCTGATCGACGACAGCCTCGCCACCGCCTGGGTCGAAGGCGTCAGCGGCACCGGCGAAGGCCAGACGCTGGCCTGGGAATTCGGCGCCGATACCGACATCCGCACGCTCTACCTTGTCAACGGCTACGCCAAATCCGAGCGCACCTTCACCCGCAACGCCCGCGTCGCCAGCCTGCGCGTCACCGGCTCCACCGGGGCGCAGGCCACGCTTTCCCTGCGCGACACGATGGACTGGCAGCGCTTCGACCTGCCCGGCATGGCGGCGCAACGCTGGCTCCAGCTCGAGATCCTCGCCACCTACCCCGGCACGCATTACGAGGACACGGCCATTTCGGCACTGGGGTACCAGTAGGCCGAGGAGGGTTGACGCCGGGCGAGCGCCGGGCGGCGCCCACGGTCATGCCGGTCACACGCCCGGAACAAAGCCGCGCCTTGGCGCGGCGCCGGGCGAGCGCCGGCCCGTCCCGGCGGGCAGGCGCTTTGGCGGGTGTAGCGCGAGGCCGCAGACGCAGGATGTACTTGGCACCATAAACTGCCAACCAACACCGTTGCCGCGCCTCCCCACGGGCCGGCGCTCGCTCGGCGGAACAAATTCCGGGACAGCGCGGTTGAGTTTCTGCCAAACCTTTCGCCAATAACACCACGCCCCCCACGCCAAATCCCACCCAGACCCTTTCCCGCTTCCCTATTCCCCTCCCCTGGTGCATGTTCCCCCGCAACAACAATCACAAGGCCGAGGCCATGTTCCGAGTAGCCTGCGCCACCCTGGCGCTTGTCCTGTCCCTGTCCGCCGCCCAGGCGCAGCAGCTCGACTTCGACGGCGAACTGCGCGTCGGCGCCACCAGCCTCAATGGCGGCGAAGGGATCGGCGCCGCCGACCTGATCGTCGGATTCGACTTCTTCCGCACCGTCCCCCTCGGCGCCGAGCTGGGCTTCTACGGCTTCGCCGGCAAGGCCGGCCGCCCGCACGAAACCTACGCGGCGCTGACCTGGAACGACACCTGGCGCCTGGGCTTCACCCCCTCGGCCTATGACTCGGTGCTGATTTCCACCTTCGACCACACCGCCCCGCGGCTCGGCTCGAACCGCGTGGAATACACCCGCGCGCTCGCCACCGTCGAACCGATCCGCCGCGGCGCCGTGCCCTGGGGCCTCTCCTATACCGGCACCTTCGGCCAGACCACGGTCGTCGCCTCCGCCCACCATGCCAGCAAGGGCGATTTCACCGCAGTCGCCCTCGCCGTCTCGCGCGAGTGGGAGAATTTTACCCTCGCCGGCGCCGTCGAGGGCGTCTGGGCCGACATCGTCACCACCGACGGCGTCAACGCCAAGATCGGCGGAACCTACGATTTCGGCCGCACGCGCATGGGCCTCGCCTATCTCCACCCCGGTGCCAATGCCCGGCCCGATACGCTGGCGCTCGATCTTGCCTTCTCCGCCACCAAGGGGCTCGACCTGCTGGCCTTCGGCGAGATCAGCCTCGACGACAAGGACGACGCCTACGGCGTGGCGGCCGATTTCATCCTGCGCGACAGCACGTCCTGGATCATGTCGGCCACCGAAAGCCGCGACGGCACCGCCTTTCACGCCACGCTCGAACAGCGGTTCTGACCGGGCAGACCCGTGGGTTCGCAACGCCCGGCCGGTTAACCCGCCCCGCGGCCGGGGCAATACCGCAAGAAATACCGACGTAATACCGACGTTATACCGACGCGATACCGAAACCGGGAAATCCTACCGTTTCAGTCCGTTAACCCCGATTCGCCCAAGGATGCCCGGCCACCGCGGCAATCTCCCCGCTTGAGCCCGCCGCCACCTGCTTCTATGTCTGAGCCCAAACCTGACAGGAGTGCTTCATGATCCATCTGCCCCGGCCCGCCTTCGACGCCAACGCCAGCTCCGGCTCCGACAACCTTGGCGACCTGCCGGAATGGGACCTGACGGATCTCTACGCATCCGAGGACGCCCCCGAACTCCAGCGCGATCTCGACTGGCTGGAAACCGAATGCGCCGCCTTCGCCGCCGATTACGAGGGAAAGCTCGCCTCGCTCGACGCCGCGGGCCTCTTGACCTGCATAGAACGCGACGAGAAGATCAGCAACATCGCCGGGCGCATCATGTCCTTCGCCGGCCTCCGCTATCACCAGATCACCACCGATCCGGGCCGGGCCAAGTTCCTCTCCGACTGCCAGGAAAAGATCACCAACTACACCACCCCGCTGGTCTTTTTCACGCTCGAGCTCAACCGGTTGGACGATGACGCCCTGGCCTCGATGTACGCCGAGAACGAAGGGCTCGCCCGCTACAAGCCGGTGCTCGACCGCATCCGCGCGATGAAGCCCTACCAGCTCTCCGACGAGCTCGAGAGGTTCCTGCACGACCTCGGCGTCGTCGGCGACGCGTGGGAACGCCTCTTCGACGAAACCATCGCCGGGCTCACCTTCACCGTCGACGGCGAAGAGCTCGGCATCGAAAGCACGCTGAACCTGCTCACCGACCAGGACCGCGCCAAGCGCGAGGCCGCGGCCCGCGAACTCGCCCGCGTCTTCGGCGAAAACATCCGCACCTTCGCCCGCGTCCACAACACCTGCGCCAAGGAAAAGGAAATCATCGACCGCTGGCGCCAGATGCCCACGGCCCAGACCGGCCGCCACCTCGCCAACCATGTCGAGCCGGAAGTGGTCGAGGCCCTGCGCGACGCCGTCGTCGCCGCCTATCCCAAGCTCAGCCACCGCTATTACGAGCTGAAGCGCAAGTGGCTCGGCCTCGACACCATGCAGGTCTGGGACCGCAACGCGCCCCTGCCGATGGAAGAGAAAAAGGTCCTCGACTGGCCCACCGCCCGCTCCATGGTGATGGATGCCTACGTGGCCTTCGACCCCCGCATGGGCGAGATCGCCGAACCCTTCTTCGACAAGGGCTGGATCGACGCGGGCGTCAAGCCCGGCAAGGCCCCCGGCGCCTTTGCCCACCCCACGGTGACCAACGTCCACCCCTACGTGCTGCTCAACTACCTCGGCAAACCGCGCGACGTGATGACCCTGGCGCATGAACTCGGCCACGGCGTCCACCAGGTGCTCGCCGCCGACCAGGGGGAACTCCTTTCCTCCACGCCCCTGACGCTCGCCGAAACCGCCAGCGTCTTCGGCGAGATGCTGACCTTCCGCAAGATGCTCGACGCCGCCAAGGACCAACAGGAACGCAAGGTCCTGCTCGCCGGCAAGGTCGAGGACATGATCAACACCGTGGTCCGCCAGATCGCCTTCTACGACTTCGAATGCAAGCTCCACGCCGCCCGCCGCGACGGCGAACTCACGCCCGAGGATATCGGCGCGCTGTGGATGTCGGTGCAGGGCGAAAGCCTCGGCCCGGCCTTCGAATTCATGGACGGCTACGACAGCTTCTGGGCCTATATCCCCCACTTCGTCCACTCGCCCTTCTACGTCTACGCCTACGCCTTCGGCGACGGTCTGGTGAACGCGCTCTACGCGGTCTACGAGGAGAACCCCGAGGGCTTCCAGGACAAGTATTTCGACATGCTCCGCGCCGGCGGCTCCAAGCACCACAAGGAGCTTCTGGCGCCCTTCGGCCTCGATGCGTCGGACCCGGCCTTCTGGGACAAGGGCCTGTCGATGATCTCTCGCTTTATCGACGAGCTGGAAGCGATGGAGGACTGAGCAGGGTCAACCGGAAGGCCCCGGTCTTCCGGTACCCGCCTGCGACAAGCGCCATGGGCCCCTGACGGAAATTTCCAAAATTCCGTCCCGGAGAATTCCAATTCTCCGGCACCGACCCACGGCCGGAAGCCCTGCCGAACCGGAAACTTCCAGGTTTCCGGTTCGGAAAACTCCAGTTTTCCGTTACCCGCTTCCTGATCCAGCCCCCGGCCACACACGGAATTTTCCAAAATTCCGCCGCCGGAAAACGCCTACTCCAGCCGCGCCGTGATCCACCCGTTCAGCCGCCACATCCCCCAGGCCAGCGGGATCGCCGCCAGCCCGCCGATGACATAGGCCAGCGGCTCGTCCCCGAAGCTCTCGAACAGCTGCGTATAGGCGTGAATGCCCGCAAAGGTCATCGCCGCGTTGAATATGCCCCGGTTGGCCCGCATGGCGGCCACATAGATCACCACCGCCAGCACCACCGCCCAGACCACGGAATAGACGTGGTGCGAGATCACCAGCGTGCTCTCCCGGAAGGCCTCGCGCTGCGCCTCGAACTCTTCCCATGTCTGGTCCGGATCGCTGAACCGCCCCGGCCCCCACATCGTCTCGCCCACCACGTCACCCCAGAGCGAGCCCACCAGCGCGCACAGGCTCGCCACGATGAACCCCAGCACCGACAGCACCCGCGCGTGTCTCGCCCAGCGCTCGGGCCACACGTTCTTGGCCCAGATCAGCAGCAGAACCATCACCCCCATCTGCAATATCGTCAGCGTGGGCTCGGGCGAATAGAACACGTAAGCGGCATGGAAATAGGCCGTCCCGGTATCCAGCATCTGCGCGAAGGGCGCGATGGCCAGCGCCGTGATCAGCCGCACGTCGGTCAGCATCCCGGCCCCGGCAATCAGCAGGCTGGCATAGAGATACATCATCGCCACCGGAAGGCCGGTCACCTCGTACTGGACCATCAGCAAGGCGCAGCCGCCCAGGTGCAACGCCACGCCCATCAGGAAGATGGCCCCGGTCACGAAATGCGTGGTCCACGCCCCCCGCCACAGCGCCACGGCCCCCGCCACGGCCACGATCACACCGGCAAACAGCATCACCCAGCCGGCATTCGCCTCGTACTTGTCGATCAGCTCGAACACCCCGCCGCCGATCAGCATCCCCGCCCCGATCAGCGCGGCGGCATTGCCGAACATGCGGTACATCTCGCCGCCCTTCGCCAGGACCGCCAGCCCCCCGGCCAGCGCCAGCGCCCCGAAAATGGCCACCGATACCGCGTTGGCCAGCCAGAAGATCAGCCCCGCCGTCGCCGCCACGATGCCGAAACACAGGATCGAGTTGATCGCCATGGCGACCATCGTCTCCCGCGCCCGCGCCTCGATCACCCGCGCCTGTCCCGCGTCGATCACCCCATCGGCCACCAGGCTTTTCGTATCCGCTATGGCATGCATGCGCTGCCCCTCCCGTTGCTGCGAACAGCGCCCAAGATGCGCCAACGCCGGGAAAATACAAGCACTTCCACGGCGCGCCCCGCCGCGTCACGTGTCGGCGTCGAGCACCATGTAATCCTCGAAATCCTGCGCCCCGTCGGTCAGCTGAGAGATCATGCCCTTCAGCACCTCGATCGCGGCGGGCGAGGTCACGGCGGTCGAATGGTTCAGCCCCTCGCCATCGCCCAGCGCGGTGATGTCGATCACGCGAACCCCCTCGACCCCCTCCAGTTGCCGGGGATTGTCGATGGTGCCCAGCCGCGGCTTCCGCCCGGACAACAGCCCCGCCAGCGACAGCGCCCGGTCCTGCTGCGAGACGAAGATCAGGAACGGCTGCGGGAGCTGGCCGATCGCGGCCGCCTGAATCCGGAACACGTCCGGGTCGATATCCGGCGACATCAGCACCACGCCGTTGATCCGGCTCAACAGCGCCCGGTCCCCCCGCAGCGCCGCCTGCCGCAGCGTCTCCATCACCAGTTGCGAGCCCATGGAATGCGCCAGCAGGAAGACCCGGTCGTCGCCCCTCGCCGTCACGCTCTTCAGCACCTTGCCGAAATCGTCGCGCGAATACAGCACGCTGTCGCGGTCATAGGCATAGCCGCGCGGATCGCCCGCCGAAGGCCACGCATACAAAAGCCCCGGCCCGGTGGTTCCGAAATCGGCCCGCATCTGGGCAAACCGATAGACGGCGTCGGAAAACGTGTTGTTGTAGCCATGCACGAAAACCAGCGTCTCGCGGCCCGGCGTCCGGCGCCGCATCGCCCCCAGCATCTCGTCCGCCCCGCGATAGACCTGGCTGCCGGTCATCACGAAATCCGTCGCCGCATCCGGCGGGCCCTCGGGCCATTCCACGTTGCCGGGCCTGTGCGTCGGCGGCACCGAGACATCCACGTGCAGGTATTTCAAGCCGCGCGGCCGGGTCTGCCCGAACTGCCGGCCCAGGTCGTCGAGCTCCAGCTCGGTCGCCACGTAGATCCGCTCGATACTGGCCGAAGGATGGGGCGGGGCGAACTGCGCGGCCTGCCGCGGCGAACAGGCGACCAGCGCCGCCGCCAGGACAATCAGGGCCACCCTGCGGGCCACGGTCCGCACGACCGGCCGGGCCATTAACGAATTCGGAACGCCGGTCATGAAAAAGCCTCCCCACGGACTGCGCGGGAAGGCTACTTCGAATTCACGGACGCTCCAAGACCTCAGACGGCCGGCATCATGCCTTTTTCCTGCGCCAGGCTGCGCATCCGCTTCTGCAGCTTCTCGAAGGCGCGCACCTCGATCTGCCGGATCCGCTCGCGGCTCACGTCATACTGGCCGCTCAGCTCTTCCAGCGTCACCGCCTGGTCGCTCAGCCGCCGCTGGGTCAGGATGTCCTTCTCGCGATCGTTCAGCACGTCCATCGCCTCGGCCAGCAATTCCCGCCGCGCGGTCAGCTCGTCCTGCTTCTCGTAATCGGCGGCCTGGTCGGCGTCCTCGTCCTCAAGCCAGTCCTGCCACTGCATCGAACTGTCCTCGTCCGAGCCGACCGTGGCGTTCAGCGACGCGTCGCTGCCCGACATCCGCCGGTTCATCGAGATCACCTCGTCCTCGGTCACCCCCAGGTCATGCGCGATCTGCTTGACGTTGTCGGGGTGCAGGTCGCCCTCCTCCAGCGCGCCGATACGCGACTTGGCCTTGCGCAGGTTGAAGAACAGCTTCTTCTGCGCGCTCGTCGTGCCGAGCTTCACCATCGACCAGCTGCGCAGGATGTATTCCTGGATGCTGGCGCGGATCCACCACATCGCGTAGGTCGCCAGCCGGAACCCCTTCTCGGGATCGAACCGCTTGACCGCCTGCATCAGGCCCACGTTGGCCTCCGAGATCACCTCGGCCTGCGGCAGGCCGTAGCCGCGATAGCCCATGGCGATCTTGGCCGCCAGCCGCAGGTGGCTGGTGACAAGCTGGTGCGCGGCCTCGGTGTCCTGCCCTTCGACCCAGCGCTTGGCCAGCATGTATTCCTCTTCCGGCTCCAGCAGGGGAAACTTGCGGATTTCCTGCAGGTACCGGTTAAGCCCGCCCTCCGGCGTCGGTGCGGGAAGATTTGCGTAGTTACTCAAAGCCTCGTTCCTCCAAGTGAACCGGTTAACCAATGTTTAACCCGTTAACATTGATTTAAGATGACGTAGGGGCCGTTTCAACCCAACTGAACCGAATAGTTTAAATTAGCATGAACCTCTTGCACTGATTTGGCCAGACCTGTGACAGTCTTCTCACGCAACCGTGCAAACGATGTCAGTCCCGCAGCAGTTCCAGCACCCCGGCGAAATCCGCCGGCAGCGGCGCCTCGAACCGCAGCCACTCGCCCGACACCGGGTGCTCGAAGCCCAGAACGGCGGCGTGCAACGCCTGCCTCCTGAACCCGTAAAGCGCCGAAAAAGCGTTCTCGGACAAGGCGTTGGCCGCCAGTTTCCGCCGCCCCCCGTAAACCGGATCGCCGATCAGCCCGTGCCCGGCATGGGCCATGTGCACCCTGATCTGGTGCGTCCGCCCCGTCTCCAGCCGGCATTCCAACAGGCTCACGGCGCCCGGATTTCCGAAACATTCGATCACCCGCGCCCGCGTCACCGCGTGCCGCCCGCCATCGAACAGCACCGCCTGCCGCTGCCGGTCGGTCCGGTGCCGGGCCAGCTGCGTGGTGATCTTCAGCACGTTGCCCGGCTCGAACGACACCCCCCGCGTCCCGCGCAGCCTCGGGTCGGCCGCATCCGGGCAGCCATAGGCCAGCGCAAGGTAAACCCGTTCCGCACTGTGCTTCTCGAACTGCTTCGCCAGCCCGTGATGCGCCCGGTCCGACTTCGCCGCCACCAGCAGGCCCGAGGTCTCCTTGTCGATCCGGTGCACGATCCCCGGCCGCTTCTCGCCCCCCACGCCCGACAGCGTGTCACCGCAATGATGCAGCAGCGCGTTGACCAGCGTGCCCTCGGGGCTTCCGGGCGCGGGATGCACCACCATCCCGGCGGGCTTGTTCACGACGATCAGGTCGTCATCCTCGTAGACCACGTCGAGCGCGATATCCTGCGCCACCGTCTCGACCTCGCCCTCCTCCGGAACCTCGATCTCCACCAGGTCGCCCTCGGCCACCCGCGCCTTGCCGTCGGTCACCACGGCGCCGTTCACGCGCACCTGCCCCTCCGCGATCAGCCGCGCCAGCCGCGTACGCGACAACGCCGCCCCCTCTGGCACATCACGCGAAAGCGCCTTATCAAGGCGGGGCGGCGGCGCGGCCGCGATCCGGAAAGACAAGGGTGACGACCCCATGGCGGACAACTCCCACGAACAGCCGGTCGATGCCGGAACCGTGAAATACCTGCGTATTCTGGTCACGGTGCTGACCGCGACGATGATTCTGGGGTTCATAGTGATCGTCGTGCTGTTTGTCATCCGCTTCTCGGATGCCTTCGGCCCCAAGCTGCCCGATGTCATCACCCTGCCCGACGGCACCACCCCCACCGCCTTCACCAAGGGCGCCGACTGGTACGCCGTCGTCACCTCCGACGACCGGATCCTGATCTTCGACCTCGACAGCGGCGTGCTGCGCCAGACCCTCCAGGTGGAATGATTGCCGGACCTGTGAAACTGGGGGGAAGATGGTACCGCCTCCCCGGCTCGAACGGGGGACCTCTAGATCCACAATCTAGCGCTCTAACCTACTGAGCTAAGGCGGCACTGCCAATCCATCCCGGCACAGGCGAAACCGTCAGGTGCCGAGACTGGAGCCTCGTATGCCAAAGCTCACCGGCCGATGCAACCGGGAAAAGCGCCCCCCGACCGGGCCTCTGGCGGAAAAACCCCGTTCCTCAGAACGTAAGCCGCAGCCCGGTCGCGATGACGAACCCGTCGACATCGTTTCCGGGCGTTCCGAAACCGAGGTCGCCCACATCCTCGGTAAAGCAGATCGTCGAGACCGACCCGAAAAGCCGCGCTTCCTCCGCCCAGCCCAGCAGCCCCGGTGGCGACCACCGCGAGGCCGGGTGCTTCAGGTCATAGGACGCCCCGATCCTGAAAGCGTCCAGCCGCTCCTTGGGGCCAAAGCCGATATGCTCGTTGTCGGTGTTCTGCCCGTGGAAATGCGCGGCACTGTAGGTCCACGGCCCCAGGTCATACTGCACGCCGATATCATACGACACGCCGTCGTTTCGCCCGCGCGACGTGCCCCGGATCTCGGCCCAGCTCCCACCGATCGAGAGATCGCCGATCACGATATTGATCCCACCGCCCCAGAGCTGCGGGTCGGCCCTCGGATCGAACCTGTTGTCCGCCGTGGCCCAGCGCCCAGACAGCGTCACCTGCGCCTCCCCGAAGCTGCCCGAGTAACTGGCCCCGATATCGAAGACATCCCTCACGTCGCGATAGTCGGGCGAGCCGAACACGCTGTCGCCCGCGTCGGGAACATAGCTCACCCCAAGCTGGAACCCGGCGAAACGCGGTGTGAAATAGCTGATCCCGGCCGACAGGTCCTCGCCGCCGAAGGCAATCCGCGTGCTGCCCAGCGAGCCGCGCCGGATGTCGCCGCCCGTCCGCACCCCGTCGACCGAACCGGAGAACGCAATGAAATTCGACATCGAGCCGGAACTGATGGAGTCGAAGGTGATATCCGGCCCCGGCCCCCGGGTCCCCGGCGTGCGCGGTTGCAAACGGTTGCCGGCAAGCTCGTGGTCGCCGATCAGGACCTCGCCGAAGCTGCCCCGGACAAACAGAAAGGCCGCGTCGATCTCCGCATCCGACATCCCGTTGGTAGACGCCGACCCCTCGATGTTGAAATCCGCCCCGAACTTGAGCCCGTTGTCGGCAATGAAAGCCGGGCGGACATGGAAATCGGTCTCCAGCCCCGCATCGAACGCATCGCGATTGGGGGCGCCGGTCGCATCGTAGTCGCTGAAGCCCAGGTACTGCTCCATGTAACCGCTGACCTCGATCTCCCACTCGCCTGCCGTGGCGCCTCCCGCCACCAGCAATGCCATCGCCGACACGCTGGCCAGCGCACCCGCACGTCCCCTTTGCGTGATTGCCATGTCCCCGTCTCCCCATGCTGACCAGCGCCTGCAACGCGCCGCACGCCCCAGGGTCGGGTCATTGGGGAAATATTTGACCCTACGTAAAGCAACCGGTCAACGTTTTTATGGCGACCCGCGCACCCCGCCCTCAGCGATCGGAAAGCTCGATCGTCCAGCTCTGCTCGACCAGGTCCTGCCCGAAGGAGCGGACGGGAACCGAGCTTTCGCAGGCAAACCCCCGCGCCTTGTAGAGCGCACAGGCCGCCCGGTGGCTCTCATGCGTCCAGAGCGTCAGCCGCCTGTACCCGCAGTCCGTGGCAAACCCCAGGCAGGTCTCCAGCAGGCGCCGGCCAAGCCCCGTGCCCCGCGCCTCCGGCTCCACCAGGAACAGCCGCAGCTTGGCCACCTCCCCCTCCAGCCGCACGCAAAAGATGCAACCCAGCCGTTGCCCCTCCCGCTCGGCGATCCAGCCCCGCTCGCAGGCCGGGTCGTGCGCGGCCACGAAATCGGCCACGATCTCGGCCACCAACTCCCCGAAGCTGTCGTCGAACCCCGCCTCCCGCGCGTAAAGCGCACCATGCCGGGCGACGATCCAGTCGGCGTCGCGGGGCGTGAACGGGCGGATGGTGATGGTATCCATGGAACAACCAAAGCGTTTGCAGGCTTGTCTTTCAAGCCGGAAAGATATACCTGCAGAGCGCTTTTTCAGGAGGCCACCATGGGCATCAACACCGAACGCGACATCGAGGCGAACCTGCAGATCGGGCCGACCGACCAGGGCATGGTGCGCATCTACGTCGAGGCGGACGGCGTTGAAATCCCCATGGATTTCGAGCCCGACGAGGCCCGCGAGATTGCCGAGGAAATCATGGCAGCCGCCAAGGCCGCCGAGAAGCGCGGCTCATGACAGCGGATCGCGCAGCGCCTGAAGCCGCCGCGCCGCGTGGCGGGCAAAGCGCCGCGTGAGGGCCGTGCGCCGCGCCGCCGGCAGCTTGTCCTCCGGCGCCATCCGGATGATCTCGGCGTCATAGGCATCGGCCATGATCAGCCCCGTCTCCGGCGGCAGCAGGTCCGACGGGAACGCCTCGTCCACCGCCCAGAAATACCGGTCGCACCAGCCCAGGTAGGCTTCCCACTTCGCGTCCGACATGAAATCGGCGCGTGACGACTTGCACTCGATCACCCAGATCTCGCCCTTCGGCCCCAGCGCCATCACGTCCACCCGGCGGCCCCGCTCCGGCGTGAACTCCTCGACACAGACGAAGTCGTGGCTGGCCAGGTGACGGCACACGCCCCGCGCCAGCAACTGGCCGGGCATCAGCGTTTCGGAAGGGATCAGCACCTGCGTCATGGCCCCAATTTATGAACAATACGTGAACATTGACAACCCCTTCCTTCACGTGCCCGTAAGGCCGGGCTTTGCGCGCTTGATGTTTGCCGCAACCAACTCATACTCCCCAAGGGGCTCCGCCCCGAACCCGCCCAACCGAAAGCGCCTGACCATGTCCGAACCGAAATCCGAAACCGCCCGCAGCCGGGGTGTGCGCTATGCCCGCGAACTCGAGGGCCACGTGGACTGGCTCAATTCCTTCTCGGGCACCGCGCTCGGCGTACTGGCGGTGGCCTCGGGCATCTATACCTATCTCGGCGTCTCCTCGCTGCTCGACGACACCGGCGCCATGTCGGCCTTCGCTGCCATTGCCTACTCGGTGGCGGTCTCGGTCGGCATCTTCGTCTTCTGGTCCTACCTCCTGCGGCTCTTCCCGGCGGTCAACTCCCGGCAGGCGCGGATGGGGCTGCTGGGCGCCATGGGCCTCGGCTCGCTCGCCATCGTCGCCATGTCCAGCTGGCTCAACGCCGCGGCATTGGCCGGCTCGGCAGCGGTGGAACAGCACCTCGCCAAGACCGTGCAGGATTACCAGACCAGCCTCGAACGCGCCCACGAGGTCGCCCTGACCGGCCAGGCCCTCGAACGCGACGTCGCCCGTGTCCGCCAGTCCTTCGAGGATCTCAGCGAACAGGAAGCCACCGGCAACCTCTCTGGCCTCGCCGGGCGGGGCGCCGTGTTCCGCGTCCTCCGCCAGAAGGCGGCGGAACTCACGGCGCTCGAAACCCAGATCGCCCAGCAGACCCCGCTGGTCGACAACGCCTTCACCGAGGGCAACCAAATCCTCAGCCGGATGCGCGCGCTCACGGTCGAGCCCGGGCCGGTCGAGGCCCGCTCCATCGAATTCTCCGAACTCGCCGTGCGCCTTCAGGGCCTGATCACTCAGCTCCGGCAACTCACCGTCGCCCCCCTCGTGACCCGCGCCGCGCAGGATCTCGCCGATTCCGTCGTCCTCCCCGAACTCGACGGCAGCACCGCCGAAAGCCGTGACAGCCAGTCCTCGACCATCACCTCCGTGCTCGAGGTGCTGGGCCAGCGCGCCGCCACGCTCGAAGGCGCGGCACAGGAGGTGGCCAACCTGCCCGCCGCCCCGGAAGTCACCTACACGCCCATTTCCGCCGCCGACGCGGTGATCCTCTATGCCGGCAATTTCGTGCCCTCCTGGGCCGGCGCCATCGCCATCGACCTGCTGCCCGCCGTGCTGGTCCTGATCCTCGCCATCACCCAGTCGGCCATCCGGTCGGGCCGCGACGGCACCACTGTCGAGGACACGCTGACACTGGCCGAACTGCGCGCCGCCCTGGCGGCGGCGCGGGAGGTCGACGCCGCCATGGACCACCATGACGAGCCCCCCGCCCGCGATGCCGACGGCAACAAGATCAAGCGCATCACCGGCGGTTCGTCATGAACAGCGAGAGCCCGCCCGGGACGAACCGCAAGGACAGGAAGGGCAACGGCGTCGGCCGGATCCTCACCGCCATCCTGATCTTCCAGCTCGGCATCGGCGCCATGCTGGTACTGGGCGACGTGCAGCTTGGCCGCCTCTCCCTCCCCGGCCTCGGCCCGGACGCCCCGCGCCTGACCGAACCCGTGCGCCCCGGCGACCAGCGCCGCACCTACACCCCCGAGCGCGACCGCCCACCGACCCAGCCCGCCCGCGACCCCGGCCAATTGCCTGAACGCCTGATGCTGACCCAAATAGACGGCGCCACCTACCGGCTCGAAGGCGCCGTGGCCGAGGGCGACGGGGCGCGCGTCAAGAAACTGCTGGCCGAGGCCACGCCCACGCCCGAAACCCTCGTCCTGCAATCCCCCGGCGGCTCGGTGCAGGACGCGCTCGAGCTTGGCCGCCACCTGCGCGACCGCGAGATCGGCACGCAGATGCTGGCCGGCGAGTTCTGCCTCTCCGCCTGCCCCTACATCCTCGCCGGCGGCGCGACGCGCGACATCGACGATGGCGCCCAGGTCGGCGTGCACCAGCATTACTTCGGCCAAAGCTCGATCCTGCCCGCCTCCTTCGCGGTCGAGGACATCCAGGCCGGACAGGGCGAGGTGATGGTCTACCTCAACGACATGGGCATCGACCCGATGGTCATGACCCACGCATTGGCCACCCCGCCCGACGAGATCTACGTGCTGCTGCCCGAACAGCTTCGCGAATACAATTTCGTGACGCAAGAAGACTGACAGACCCCTTGCTCTGGGCCCTTCCGCAGCTTACCTATTGCGCGTGACGGGTGCTGCCCTTCTCGTGAACGGTTGCATTCCGGTGGCCTTAAATAATTCCGAGGGAGCTGGCTCTGTCCGGGCCCTGGTCCGGTTACCCGGCGCCCACCTGTACATGCAGGTCCTCGGGAATGAGATAACCAAACGGTTGCGTGCGGGCCCGTCACACATTCCGCACAACGACGACACCGCCAGTGAAAAATGCCGCGTCGGTTGACCCGCGCGGCATCACTGCTTGCGATATGTCGGTAGCCCTACCGCTTTTCCCAGAACGCCCGGTTCCCCTGGTCGGCCCGCACCGGGATGGTCGCGTAGTCGCGCCGCATCTCGACATGCTGGCGCAGCCCGCCGCCGGGGCCGTCATCGTCGTCGTCATCCTTCATCCGCATGACGGCAATGCCGAACTGCACGCCGGCAAAGATCACCCCGTTCGAAATCCACAGCACGACAAGCGCGATCCAGCCCTTGTCGGACGTGCTGATCAGGTGCCAGAGATTTGCGATGTTGAACCACAGCAGCATGCCCACGAACACCCCCGCAAGACCGAAGCCGATGGCGACATTCTTGATGTAGAGGCTGATAAGCTTGGGCATGGTGTGCGACTCCTTTGCGAGGTGCGCCAATAAGTGTAGCACAAGAGGCCCGGCACTCAAGGAAATCCCCGGTTTCCGACCCGCGATTTCCGGTCGCATGCGTATTTCTGCCACCGGATTCCGCTCTGGCCATTGCATCGCCCCTGCGCTATCTGGCAGTCCTGCACCGCCCCCGGGGAGCCGAGATGTCCGAAACCCATGCCTTTGAAAAACCCGGACCGGTCGAATCCGGCCTGAAAAGCGCGATTTCCTCCACCGAGGAGATCATCGCCGCCGCCCGCAAGGGCGAAATGTTCATCCTCGTCGACCACGAGGACCGCGAGAACGAGGGCGACCTCGTCGTCGCCGCCGAGTTCGCCACGCCCGAGGTGATCAACTTCATGGCCACCCATGGCCGCGGGCTGATCTGCCTGCCGATGACCGCCGAACGGATCGACCGGCTGGGCCTGCCGATGATGGCGGTCAACAACTCCTCGCGGCACGAAACCGCCTTCACCGTCTCGATCGAGGCGCGCGAGGGTGTGACCACCGGCATCTCCGCCGCCGACCGCGCCCACACCATCGCCACCGCGATCAACGACCAGAACACGGCAGCCCAGATCGCCACGCCGGGCCACGTCTTCCCGCTCCGCGCCCGCAACGGCGGCGTGCTGGTCCGCGCCGGTCACACGGAAGCCGCCGTCGACATCTCCCGGCTTGCCGGGCTGCACCCCTCCGGCGTGATCTGCGAGATCATGAAGGAAGACGGCACCATGGCCCGCCTCCCCGACCTCGTGGAATTTGCGGAGGCGCATGACCTCAAGATCGGCACGATCTCCGACCTCATCGCCTATCGCCACAAGCACGACAACCTGATCCGCGAAGTGCGGCGCGACACCGTGACCTCCTCCCATGGCGGCGAGTGGCAGATGCGCATCTTCGCCGACCAGATCACCGGCACCGAGCACGTCGTGCTCACCAAGGGCGACATCACCGACGGCAAGCCGGTACTGGCCCGCGCCCATGCGCTCAACGCGCTGGAAGACGTGCTCGGCATCGGCCTCTCGGCCGCCGAGGGCCGCCCCACCGGCAAGCTGCCCCGCGCCATGGACATCATCGCCGAGGAAGGCCGCGGCGCCGTCTTCCTCTTCCGCCAGCCCCGCCCCAAGCTCTCCGGCGAGATCGAGGAAGACGAGGGCCCGCGCACCATCAAGCAGACCGGCCTCGGCGCCCAGATCATGTCGACCATGGGCCTGCACGAGCTGATCCTGCTGTCCGACAACCGCGACACCCGCTATCTCGGGCTCGACGCCTACGGCATCACCATCGTCGGCACCAAGCCCCTCAGCCAAGGAAAATCCTGATGGCCGGAACCGAATACACCCTGCCCCGGGCCACCTTCACCGACCCGGTGAAACTCCTGATCGTGGTGGCCCCCTTCTACCGCGACATCGCCGACATGATGATCGCCGGCGCCGTGGCCGAGATCGAGGCCAGCGGCGGCACGCACGAGATCGTCGAGGTGCCCGGCGCGCTGGAAATCCCCACCGCCATCGGCATGGCCGACCGGATGGCCAAGTTCGACGGCTACGTCGCGCTCGGCTGCGTCATCCGGGGCGAGACGACCCATTACGACACCGTCTGCAACGACAGCTCGCGCGGGATCACCCTGCTGGGGCTTCAGGGCACGCTGGTGGGCAACGGCATCCTCACGGTCGAGAACCGCGACCAGGCCGTCGCCCGCGCCGATCCCACCCAGATGAACAAGGGCGCCGGCGCCGCGGCGGCAGCCTTGCATCTGGTCGCGTTGGGCCGTAAGTGGGGCGGCCGTCGCAAGGGCGTGGGCTTCCTGCCCGAGCCCGACACGACGCCATCCGACCATGACAAGGACGCCCCCAAGGCATGACCGACGACGTGAAAGCAGTTTCCGGAAACCAGAAGCGCCGCATGCGCTCGGCCGCGCGGCTCTACGCCGTGCAGGCGCTGTTCCAGATGGAGCATTCGCAGCAAAGCGTCAATGCGGTGGCGCAGGAGTTCCTGTCGCACCGGTTCGGCGCGGAACTCGATGAAGGCGTCGAGATGGCCGACGGCGATATCGACCTCTTCCGCAAGCTGCTCGACGACGCGGTCACCTGGCAGGCAAAGATCGACCAGATGACCGACCGCGCCATCGTCGCCAAGTGGAAGATCGACCGCATTGACCCGACGCTCCGCGCCCTCTTCCGCGCCGCCGGGGCCGAGATGGTCAATTCCGACACCCCGCCCAAGGTGGTGATCATGGAATTCGTCGACATCGCCAAGAGCTTCTACCCCGAGGGGCGCGAGCCCAAGTTCGTCAACGCCGTGCTCGACCACATGGCGCGCGAGGCGAAGCCAGAGGCGTTCTAGGCAGCGTTTTCCGGGGCGAAATGCCGCGCGGGTGTCCTCCCCGGAAAATGCGTATTTTTCGCGGCCGGGCGGGTCGACGAGAGAGCCTGCCCGCACCGGCGTTTGCCGTCCCTTACTTGACCGGAAGCATCACGTGGGCATAGGGCGTGCCAGGCCACATGACCCAGGGCGCACCGGCACCTTCGGGCACTTCGTGCGGGTAAGTGGCGAGCATTTCCTTCGCGTCCGAGCCGACGATCATGACATGCGGTCCGGTCTCGATCCACTGGTTGTCGGCGGACTCGGCCATGGCGAAGGGATCGATGTTGCTCGCCCCTTCGTCGCCCAACATCATGTAAGCGAAGCCGACCGTGGCGGGCGGTTCCGTCTTGCTCATCCAGGCCTGAGCCCATGCCATCGCTGCACCGTCGAGGCACATCGGGTCACCGCCGGGATACATGCAGGTCCAGCCGTTGGTGCCCTCCCGCAAGACCTCGGGCTCGCCCTCTTCGGGGACGTGCAACAGCGTCGCGTTGGCGAGCACTGCGACGGGGGCGACGCCCTCGAGCCGTTGCATCAGGTCTTCGGCCGAGACGTCCATCGCCCGGGCCGACGAGGTCACCGCAAGCAACAGGCAGGTCGTGGTCGTCAATTTCAGGGTGATTTTCATGGGAGCGCCCTCCTGTAAAAGGTTAACGCTATCGCCATCGAACAACCGCCCGACGGCGGTAGTGCGCCAATGATACGCCCGAAACCGCATTTCACAAAGCAGAATAAGGCGCTCACGCCAGCGCGTCGTTGGCCACCCAGCGGAACAGCACGAAGACCCCGCCGATCAGGATCATCGGCAGCAGGATCAGGTTGAACAGCAGCACGGCCAGCAGCTTGATATAGCTCTGGATCAGCTCGTCGGCCTCCGACGCGATCCGCGTGGCCATCGAGCTGTATCTGGCAATCGCATCCCCCTGCTCGAACCATCCCGAGAGCCAGCCCTCGTCCTCCGTCTCCGGTTGCGCGGTGTCCACCCCGTCAATGATCTCGCTGACGATGCGCTGGTTCTCGGTCCATGTCCGCTCCGTCATCAAATCGGCCAGCGACCCCGACAGCCAGTACGACAGGGGCAAGGCAACCGCGAAGAACGCCCCGTACAGCAACAGCTTCCGCCCGACCCGCATTCGCGTCACCAGCACCATGGCCAGCAGGCCAAACCCGCTCATCGCGAACCCGATGGCCCCCACCGGCCCCATGGCGACCGACAGCACCCCCGACACCATCATCATCGCGAAGACGACAGAGGCGATCCTTTCGATCGTGTCGTCGATCGGCTCCAGCGTCTTGAGCGGCTGCACCGACGCCGACGCCCCCACCGACAGGCCGACCTCGGCCTCCTGCGCGGTCGACAGGAACGCGTTGATCGTGCGCAGCGAGACATAGGTCACCGCGCTCGCCGCCGCGACCCGGCTGGCATAGCTTTCCGCCCCGTTGGACAACGGGTTGAGCGGATAGAAGAACGCCAACGCAAAGCAGAAAACCGCCGCCACCGGGGCTAGAAAGTACCGATGGCGGGCGGGTTTATCCATCCTTGCGGATCACCTCGTTCTTCGGATCGTAGGGGCTGTCACAGGTCACCACGGCATCCCACAGCTTGTCCTGCATCTTGACCTTCAGCTTCGTGCCTTCCACCGCCTGCTCGGGCTTGACGTAACCCATGCCGATGGACTTCCCGAAGTGAACCGAATACCCGCCCGAGGTCAAGCGGCCCACGCGGGTGCCATCCTCGGTGTAAAGCACCTCGCGGCCCCACGGGTCGGCATCCTCCGGCCCGTCGATCAGCAGGGTGCAGCACTTCACCCGCACGCCGGTTTCCACCAGCTTGTCCTTGCCGTGGAACTCCTTGTCGAGGTCGACGAAGCGCGGCAGATCGGCCTCCAGCGGCGTCGCATCGCGGCCCAGCTCGTTGCCGAAGGCGCGATAGCTCTTCTCCTGCCGCAGCCAGTTCTGCGCCCGCGCACCGACCAGCTTCATGCCGTGTTTCTCGCCCGCCTTTTCCAGTAGGTCGAACAGGTAGTTCTGCATCTCGATCGGGTGATGCAGCTCCCAGCCCAGCTCGCCGGTATAGGCCACGCGGATCGCGTTGACCGGGCACATGCCCAGCTCGATCGGCCGCGCCGACAGCCACGGGAAGCGCTTGTTCGACAACGCCGTTGCCGGGTCGGCATCCTTGATCACCTCGTTCAGCACGTCGCGCGACTTCGGCCCGGCAATGGCGAATACGCCCCACTGGCTGGTCACGTCCTGCAGCTCGATCCGGCCGAACTCGGCCTCCTTGTCCTCGATCGCCTTCTTCAGGTAATCGGCGTCATACTCCGTCCACGCCCCGGCCGAGACGAGGTAATACTTGTCCTCCTCCAGCCGCACGATGGTGTACTCGGTCCGCGTCGTGCCATTGGCGGTCAGCGCATAGGTCAGGTTGATCCGCCCCACCTTGGGCAGCTTGTTGCAGGTGAACCAGTCGAGGAAGGCGGTCGCGCCCGCGCCCTTGACGATATGCTTGGTAAAGGCCGACGCGTCGATCAGGCCCACGCCCTCGCGGATCGCCTTGGCCTCCTCGACCGCGTATTGCCACCACGCGCCGCGGCGGAAGCTGCGAGCGTCGTGGTCGAAGCTGTCCGGCGCATCCAGCGGCCCGAAATAGTTCGGCCGCTCCCAGCCGTTGACGAAGCCGAACTGCGCGCCCCGCGCCTTCTGCCGGTCATAGGCCGGCACGGTCCGCAGCGGGCGGCAGGCCGGGCGTTCCTCGTCGGGGTGGTGCAGGATATAGACGTGGTCGTAGCACTCCTCGTTCTTGCGCGCCGCGAATTCCGTGGTCATCCAGTTCGACGAGTACCGCTTGGGGTCGAGAGAGGCCATGTCGATCTCGGCCTCTCCATCCACCATCATCTGCGCGAGGTAGTACCCGGTGCCGCCGGCAGCGGTGATCCCGAAGCTGAACCCCTCGGCCAGCCACAGGTTTCGCAGCCCCGGCGCCGGGCCCACCAGCGGGTTGCCGTCCGGCGTATAGCAGATCGGCCCGTTGAAATCGTCCTTCAGCCCGCATTCCTCGCTCGACGGCATGCGGTGGATCATCGCCATGTACTGCTCCTCGATCCGCTCGAGGTCGAGCGGGAACAGGTCGGCACGGAAACTGTCCGGCACGCCGTATTCAAAGCAGGCCGGCGCGTTCTTCTCGTAGACGCCCAGGATCCAGCCGCCCCGCTCTTCCCGCACGTAGGATTGCGCATCGGCGTCCCGGATCACCGGATGCTCGCCATTGCCCTCGGCGCGGTACTTCTGCAGCGCCGGGTCGGCATCGGTCACGATGAACTGGTGCTCCACCGGGATGGCCGGCATCTTGATGCCCAGCAGCTTCGCGGTGCGCTGCGCGTGGTTGCCGCTCGCGGTCACCACGTGCTCGGCGCTGATCACGGTCTGCTCTTCCCCGGGCACGAGGTTGCCGCCCTTCTCGACCATCTTGGTGAGCGTCACGTCCCAGTGGTCGCCCATCCACTCGAACTTGTCGGCCTGCCACTTCCGCTCGATCATCACGCCGCGCTGGCGGGCACCCTTGGCCATCGCCATGGTCACGTCGGCGGGGTTAATGTAGCCGTCGGTCTGGTGATAGATGGCGCCCGCCAGGTCCTCGGTGTTGATCAACGGCCAGCGCGCCTTGATCTCGTCCGGGCTCAGGAACTCGTAGGACACGCCACAGGTCTCGGCAGTCGAGGCATAGAGCATGTACTCGTCCATCCGCTCCTGAGTCTGCGCCATGCGCAGGTTGCCCACCACGGCGAACCCGGCATTCAGCCCGGTTTCCTCTTCCAGCGTCTTGTAGAAATCGACCGAGTACTTGTGGATATGCGTCGTCGCATAGGACATGTTGAACAGCGGTAGCAGCCCGGCCGCGTGCCATGTCGACCCCGCGGTCAGCTCGTCGCGCTCGACCAGCATCACGTCCTCCCAGCCGGCCTTGGCCAGGTGATAGGCGATCGAGGTGCCAACGGCGCCGCCGCCGACGACCAGGGCTTTCACTTGCGTTTTCATGGGCTGCGACTCCTTCGTGCATGCGTTGGCGCATATGTATCATTCCTGCATGGCGACGGCGGTTTCAGCCGACATAAACAGGCTTAAAACCGACGCCGCCCGGGGCGGTCGGACCCCGGGCGGCAGATGCGTGTCACGAAAAAGCGCGGGTCAGTCGCAGAACTTGCCGCTCGAGGCCCCCAGGCAGGTCCGCCCGCCGGACAGTTGCAGCCGGCTGACGCCGCTTTCTTCCGCGCGTCCGCCAAGCGCGTTGCCGCCGTTGAGCGTCACCGTCGCAGCGGCCGGTTCCTGCGGCTCGGGCGCCCCCTCTGCCTCGGCATCGCCGGCCTGGCCATAGCGCTGTTCCGCAGCCAGCGTGGCAACCTCCAGCTCCTCCGCCGCGCTCAGCGCCGGCGCCGCTCTGCCCACGCCCGCCACCGGCTCGTCCAGCATCAGGTTGAGGCTGTCGTAATCGATCCGTTCCAGGAAGGCGCGCACCGTCTTAGGCGCCGCATTGGCCGCCACCCCGATCAGGATGTCCTCCCCGATGAAGGCCTCCAGCGCCAGGGCCGCGCCGCCCTGCACCTCGGCGCCCGTCACCTCGAAAAACGGCACGCCCTGCACCACGGCATAGGGCGCATAGCTCGGGCCCGAGGCGCCATAGATCGATTCCGACACCAGGTGCCCCAGCGCCACGATCCCCCGCTCCTTGGAATCATTTCCGATATACCGCGCCGAAAGGCGCACCATCTCGTCGCCCCGCACGTAATCCCACGTGTCGAACAACGCGACCTGCGCCGCCTTCTTCAGCTCCCGCTTGACCGCCATCTGCTCGGTCAGCGGCAGGCCCGCCAGCATCTCGGCGGCATCCGGATTGGGGTCTTCCCACGCGCGGCGCTCCCAGCCCTCCGGGGCCTCGGGCAGGTGGGTGTGGGCCTCCTTCGACTGCCGGCGCGCCGTGTCGATGGCGCTGACGGTCTCGCCAAGCCGCGAGGTGTAGGATCCGACATAGGTCGCGAACGCATATTCGCCGGGGTACGAGCCGTTGGCCTTGGCCTGCACGACGTAATCCGTGCCGACGGCGAAAGTGGCGGCCACACAGACGAACCCGATGGCGTAAGGATTGAACATTGAAAAGCTCCGCTAACTGTCCGGTCAGCGACGTGATCGCACCGGAATCGGGCGGAAATCGGGATCGGGGGCGGCGATTGGATGGCGCGGGCCTACCGCCCCACGGCCACCCCTTCCCGCCGCGGGTCGGCCCCGCCCAGCAATCCGCCCTCCTGCACCGAGATCGCGTGCAGGCCCGAGGTCAGCACATTCCGGTTCACCTCGAACCCCATGCCCGCCAGCGCGCCGACCAGCTCGTCGCTCACCAGCCCGCCTTCCACGTCATAGGTGCCGAACCGGTTCACCAGGTGCGGCAGCGCCACCGCCTCCTGCACATCCATGCCCCAGTCGAGATGCGCGATGATCGTCTTGGCGACATAGCCGATGATCCGGCTGCCCCCGGGCGAGCCCACGACCAGCACCGGCTTGCCGTCCTTCAGCACGATGGTCGGCGCCATCGACGAGCGCGGCCGCTTGCCGGGCTCCACCCGGTTGGCCACGGGCCGCCCGTCCTCGTGGCTGGTGAACGAGAAATCGGTCAGCTCGTTGTTCAGCAGGAACCCCCGCACCATCAGGCGAGAGCCGAATCCGTTCTCGATCGTCGTCGTCATCGAAAGCGCGTTGCCATACCCGTCGACGATGGAAATATGCGAGGTCGAGGGAAACTCGATCGACGCATCATCGGCCCAATTGAGCGCATGGTCATACTCCGGCGCGCCCGGTTCGACCGCCTCCAGCGCCGCCTCGCCTTTCAGAAGCTCCGCCCGCTCCGCCAGGTAGCCCGGCTCGACCAGCCCCTCGACGGGCACCGGCACGTAATCGGTGTCGGCCATGTACCGCCCCCGGTCGGCAAAGGCGAGCCGGCTGGCATCGCCGATCAGCCGCCACGCCTCGGCGCTCTCCGCCCCCATCCCGGCAAGGTCGAACGGCGCCAGCAACCCCAGGATCTGCCCCACCGTCAGCGCCCCGGACGAGGGCGGCCCCATCCCGCACACCTCGTAGCCGCGATAGGGTACGCAAACCGGCGCGCGCTCCTTCACGCTGTAGATGGCAAGGTCGATCTCCTCCATCACGCCCGGGTTGCCGGGCGCCCCCTGCACGGTTGCCACGATGTCCTGGGCGATATCGCCCGTGTAGAACGGCGCCGGCCCCTCGCTGGCCAAGGTGCGCAGCGTTTCGGCATAGTCCGGGTTTTTCAGCACCTGCCCCACTTCCGGCAGCTTGCCCTCGGGAAAGAAATACGCCCGCGTCGGCGCGAACCGCGTCAGGCGCACCGCGTCGCCCGCCACCATGGTCGACAGCCGGGGCGACACCGCGAATCCCTCGTCGGCCAGCCGGATCGCCTCGTCGAACAGCCCCGTCCACTCGGACCGGCCCCACGCCTCGTGCGCGGCCTTGAGCAGCGCTGGCGTGCCCGGCACCCCCACCGACCGGCCGCCCACGACGGCATCGTAGAAATCCAGCGGCTCGCCCGCCTCGTCCTGGAACAGCCGCGGCGTCGCCGCCAGCGGCGCGGTCTCACGGCCATCGAGCGTCGTCAGCTCGCCGCTCTCGCCATCATACCAGACAAGGAACGCGCCCCCGCCAAGCCCCGAGCTTTGTGGCTCGACCAGCCCCAGCACCGCCTGCACGGCCACCATCGCGTCGGCCGCCGTGCCGCCCTGCTCCAGCACCCGCGCCCCGACCTCGACCGCCAGAGGGTTGGCGGCCGCGACCATCCAGTCCTTTGCCTCCACCGGCCGCCCGGCCGCCTTCGCCTCGAGCGCGTGCAGTGTCTGCTCGGATACGGCAACCTGCCCCGCCCCGGCGGCTTCCGGCTCGACGGCATCGGCGGCTTGCTGGGCCGCAAGGGCCACCGGCAAAAGACAAAGGGACAGGCAGAGGATGAAGCGGCGCATGACGGCCTCCTGGGGCAAGGGGAGTTGCCCGAACTCTGTCGCAACACGGGGCCATAGGCAACCGGTTGAGCCTGCCCCGCAATCCATGCACTAATGCCGCGCAAATCCACGCAACATCCAAGGAAGCGCCCATGTCACGAAGCGTCATCATCGAACAGGCCGGCGGCCCCGAGCAACTGAAGCTGACCGAAACGCAGGTGGGCGACCCCGGCCCGGGCGAGATCCGCATCCGCCACAAGGCCTGCGGCCTCAATTACATCGACGTCTACCAGCGCACCGGGCTCTACCCGCTGCCCCTGCCCCACGCCCTCGGCATGGAAGCCGCCGGCATCGTCGAGGCAGTGGGCGAGGGCGTCACCCACCTCAAGGAAGGCGACCGCGCAGCCTATGCCGCCGTGCCCCCCGGCGCCTATGCCGACGCCCGCGTCATGCCCGCCGCCCAGGTCTGCCCCCTGCCCGACGGCATTTCCTTCGAAGACGCCGCCTCGATCATGCTGCAGGGCATGACCGTCGAATACCTCTTCCACCGCACCTGGCCGCTGGAAAAGGGTCAGACGGTGCTCTTCCACGCCGCCGCCGGCGGCGTCGGCCTGCTCGCCTGCCAATGGGCCCGCTCCGAAGGGATCGAGCTGATCGGCACCGCCGGCACGGACGAGAAATGCAAGCTCGCCCTCGACATGGGCGCCAGCCACTGCATCAACTACCGCCAGACGGATTTCGCCCCCGAGGTCAAGAAAATCACCGGCGACAAGGGCGTCGACATCGTCATGGACGGCGTCGGCAAGGACACGTTCGACGCCTCGCTCGACTGCCTCAAGCCGCTGGGCATGATGATCTCCTTCGGCAACGCCTCCGGCCCGGTCGAGCCGGTCAGCCTGCTGACGCTGGCCTCCAAGGGGTCGCTCAAGATGACCCGCACCACGCTTTTCACCTTCCTCGCCGATCACGACCGTTGCCAGGCGATGGCGAAACACCTGTTCGAGAAGGTCGAAAGCGGCGACGTGAAGACGAATATCGGCCAGCGCTACAAGCTCGAGGACATCGCCGAGGCCCACCGCGCGCTCGAAGCCCGCGAAACCACCGGCTCCACCATCATCACCCTCTGAGCAAACGAAGAACGGCGCCCTCGCGGCGCCGTTCCCCCGTCAAAGCATCGACGGAACCACCTGGTCGGGCGGGCGGTGGCCATCATCGAAGGTCTTGATGTTCAACAGCACCTTCTCGCCCATCTCCATCCGCCCCTCGTTGGTGGCCGATCCCATATGCGGCAGCAGCACCACGTTCTTCAGCTCCCGCAGGCGCGGGTTGATCTCGGTGCCATGCTCGAACACGTCGAGCCCGGCGCCGGCAATCTCCCCCGCCCGCAGCATCCTCGTCAGCGCGTTCTCGTCGATCACCTCGCCGCGTGAGGTGTTCACGATCACCGCGTCGGGCTTCATCAGCTTCAGCCGCCGCGCGTTCATCAGGTGAAAGGTCGAGGGCGTGTGCGGGCAGTTGATCGACATCACGTCCATCCGCGCCACCATCTGGTCGAGGCTTTCCCAGTACCGCGCGCCCAGCTCCTCCTCCGTCTCCTCCCGAAGGCGGTGACGGTTGTGGTAATGGATCTGCATCCCGAACGCCGCGGCCCGGCGGGCCACCGCCTGCCCGATCCGGCCCATCCCGAGGATGCCCAGCCGCCGCCCGGCCACGCGCCCGCCCAGCAGCGCGGTGGGCGACCAGCCATGCCACTCGCCCGACTGCATCACCGCCAGCCCTTCGGGTATGCGGCGCAAAACCGCCAGGATCAGCGCCATGGTCATGTCGGCGGTATCGTCGGTCAGCACCCCGGGCGTGTTCGACACCAGGATCCCCCGCTGGCGGGCCGTATGCACGTCGATATGGTCGACACCGGCGCCGTAATTGGCGATCAGCTTCAGCTTCTCCCCGGCCTGCGCGATCAGCCCCGCGTCGATCCGGTCGGTGATCGTCGGCACCAGCACGTCGGCCGTCGCCACCGCCTCGGCCAGCTCCTCGCGCGTCATCCGCGTGTCGCTTTCGCGCAGGCGCACGTCGAAGAGCTCCTGCATCCGGCGCTCGACCGGCTCGGGCAGGCGTCGCGTAACGACAACACTCAGACGGGCAGATGGCATGAAGCTCCTCCTTTGACTTCCAAAGACCGCGCGATGATGCCAGACTGGCGCAGGAAACAGCGGGGCACAAGAACCCCATTGGCATTGAAGAGCAGGAATTCGAACATGTCGCTGAAATCGGCGTTTCCGGGGGTGGTCCCGGCCATTTTTGCCTGTGTCATCTCCGCCCTGGCCACCGCCGCGCCCGCCCGCGCGCAAGAGCGTGGCCCCGTCACCAACCTTCCCCTGCCACGCTATGTCTCGATGAAGGCGGCCGAGGCGAACGTGCGCCGCGGCCCCAGCCTCACGCACCGCATCGACTGGGTCTTCAAGCACGAGGACATCCCGCTCGAGATCACCGCCGAGCACGGCCACTGGCGCCGCGTGCGCGACCGCGACGGCGCGGGCGGCTGGGTGCATTACTCGCTCCTCTCCGGCGTGCGCACGGCGATTGCCGAGACGGACATGCTCGAACTCCGCGCCCAGCCCGATCCGGGCTCGCTCGTCATCGCCCGGCTCGAGATCGGCGTGATCGCGCGCATCGAAACCTGCACCGCCACGTGGTGCCGTCTCGAGGTGGCCGGCTACGAGGGCTGGACCCCGAAAGGCACGATCTGGGGCGTCGCACCCGACGAAATCCTCGAGTGACACGCCCCGGTCGCCCGCCGACATCAAAAGCCGAGAATTTCTGCCAATCCGGGCTTGAACAGCCGCACCGACCGGAGTAATACGCGCGTCACGTTGGGGTGTAGCCAAGTGGTAAGGCAGCGGTTTTTGGTACCGTGTACCGTAGGTTCGAATCCTACCACCCCAGCCAGTCTTCCCGTCAGAACGAAAAACCCCGCCATGCGCGGGCCCAGGCCCTCGGCACGCAACCGATCCGGCCATTCTCCCGGTGGCACATGTCACGCCCGGGAGGCCGCCTTCCGCGCCACCTTCGGCCCGACCAGCCAAGGGGCGACACGCCAAAGGTAGATGCCGAAGGCCAGCGTCCAGAGCGCCGCCGACAGGTCGATTCCGTCAACGCCTCCCACCGCCACGTGCCCGGCCACCGCGCGCACCACGGCGGCGCCACAGATCAGGGCGAAGGCCCAGCTCAGCCCGGCGCCGGCCACAAGCGCTCGTCCGGTATGGCCCATCGTCGCCCGCATCATGACGGCCAGCGTCATCCCGCCGATGGCGCCGATGCCAAGCACGTGGGCACCCACCGCCGGCCCGACCAGCCCGGCCGCACCTACCCCGATGGCGGCAAAGCCCAGCGGCACCATCAGGTACGCCACGTGAAGCATGAGCAGAAGCGGCGACCGCCAGCTGTCCTGCCCCCGCCAGCGCCCCAGGCGGATCACGTGCAGGACAGCCGCAAGACCGCCGAGAGGAACGGTCGCGACGTGAAACGGCGCAATGACCCAGCAGGCCAGCGCGCCGACGCCGGCCAGGATACAGATGCCGTCAAACCGGTTGAACGCCACCGGCAGGCGCGCCGCGCCACGCTGCGCAAGCCAGTTGCGCGTGAAGCTCGGCACGATCCGCCCCCCGATCAGGATGATCAGGAAGATCAGCAGGGCAATTCCCAGCCGGCGGCCGGTTTCCGACACGCCTTGGGTCAGGGCCTCGACATGAAACAGGATATTCGCGCCCCAGAGCAGGGAGACCGGCACCAGCACCTTCAGGTTCTTCCAGTTGCGCCCCGCGACGATTTCCCGGGCGACCATCGCGGCCACGGCCAGCAGGAACGCCTGGTCGGTCAGGACAACGCCCACCGGTCCGGCCGGGACAAGGCCGGCCACCGCCGCCCGCCCCGCCAGCCAGAGCGCCAGCAGGGCCGCCAGCGGCCAGCCGCGGGTCGGCATCCGCCCGGTCCAGTTCGGAACGGCCGTGAACAGGAACCCCGCCACCACCGCGGAGCCATAGCCGAATATCATCTCGTGGACATGCCAGTCCGTCGGCGCGAAATGGCCCCCGATGCCGACCTCTCCGCGCCAGACCAGCCACCAGGCCGGGATCGCCGCGAAGGCGAAGATGCCTGCGCAAAAGAAGAATGGCCGGAAGCCATAGCTGAAAAGGGCCGGGCCCCGGTAGGTGTTGCGCGTTGTCATGGTTCTCGGTCCTTCCAAAAGCAATCGGGCGGCACCATCGGCACCGCCCGAATCGGTCTCGTGACGCGGGACGCTGCGTCAGTCGACCTGGGCGATCAGGTCCGCCATGCGGGCCTTTGCCTTACCCTTCTGCTTCACGGCCTCCGCCGCCTCTAGGTTGACCGCGTCGCCCACCTGGATCAGCGCGACCATCCCCATGGCATAGTGCGGCGTACACTTGATGCCATAGACCCCCTCGGCCTCGACCGTCAGGTCGAATTCTTCGTTGAACTTGGTCTTGAAGCCCTCGACACCCTCGGGCAGCATCCCGTCGATATCCTCGACGTTGTGGCCCTTGTCGGTGGGCAGGAACCTGATCACGTCGCCCGGCTGGGCCTTCACGTAGGCGGGTTCGAAGACCATGACACCGGCCTCGCCCTTGTTCAGCATGTGAACCTCGAAGGTCTCGGCCCCGGCGGCACCTGCGGCCAGGGCAAGAGCAGCGGTCATCATCAGTTTCGTCAGCATCGGAACATCCTTTCGTATCTTGTCCGGTTGCGTTCTCTGCCTCCGATATGCGTTAAGAAGCCCGAACGAACTTTGCTCTGAAACAAACTCCGGACACAAAACGTGCCCAAGCTCGACGAAAGCCTCCTGACCGGCCTGCCCCCGTTCTCCCTGCTGGAGCGCGCCCAGATCCGCGAGATTCTCGACCACGCCGTCTCGCGCCGCTACGAGGAAGGCACGACGATCTTCCGCGAAGGGCATGACGCGGGCCGCTTCTACCTGCTGCTCGACGGCTACCTGCGCGTCGTCCGGACGACACCGGGCGGCGACCAGATCATCCTGCTGCACATCTCTCCCGGCCAGCTCTTCGGGATCGCCCCGGCGCTTCAGCGCGACACCTACCCGGCCACCGCCATCGCCGCGGCGGAATCGATCGCGCTGTCATGGCCCGTCGGCCTCTGGCCGGACTTCGTGGCGAACTACCCCGGCTTCGCGACCGAAAGCTACAAGACGCTCGGCCAGCGGCTGGGACAGATTCAGGAAACCCTGACGGAGATGGCGACCCAGGCCGTGGAGAAACGGGTGGCCTGCGCCCTGCTGCGCATGGTCAACCAGAGCGGGCGCAAGACCGCCGAGGGTATCGAGATCGCCTTTCCGGTCACCCGCCAGGACATCTCCGAGATGACCGGCACGACCCTGCACACGGTCAGCCGCCTCCTCTCCGCCTGGCAGCGGGACGGTGTCGTCCAGTCGACGCGCAAGCACATCGTCGTCACCGATCCGCACCGGCTGGTGATTCTCGGCGGCATGCAGGGCTGACCGCCCGGCCGCCGGATCACGCCCGCCGCCTGCCCGCGCCCGCCTCGCCGATCAGCCCGGCAAGCTCCGCCCGGAACGCATCCTCGTCCAGCCCGTATTCCAGGCAGGCATCCGTGATCGCGTGAAAAGGGGCAATCGGGCAGCCCGGGCAAAGCATCCGCCTCGCCAGGAAGGCCGTGGCCGTCATCGGCCACATCACGAAGAGCTCCGAAAGCGGCAGGTCGGGATCGTCGAAGTCGGGCGGTCTCATGGCGGCTCCTTTCATACCGGCATGCTGCGCGCATCTTTCGTCCCGTTCTTTGCGTTTGCACAACAAGCGACCACGCCGCTCCCCCTAGACCTCGGGTATCCGAAACAATCTGTCGGGACCGCGACATGTCAGAAATACTTACCAAATCGCGGGCCAGGAACGTGTTCTACGGGGGATCCATCTTCTTCGTCGTCGTGTTCGTGGCCCTGACGGCGCAAAGCCACCGCCACATCGTAAACACCGCCACGGCCGGAATGCCCCTGACCGACGAAGTCCGGCTGGGCAAGCACGTGTGGGAGCGCTTCTCCTGCATCAACTGCCACACCCTGCACGGCGAAGGCGCCTATTTCGCCCCCGAGGTCGGCAACGTCATGACCCGGTGGGGCGTCCAGGACGACCCCGAGCTCGCCTACGAGATGCTCGACGGATGGATGAAGGCCCAGCCCTCGGGCATCGAGGGCCGCCGCCAGATGCCGCATTTCGAAATCACCGAGGAGGAGATGCGCGCGCTTGCCGAATTCCTCCGCTGGGCCGACCAGACCGACACCCAGAACTGGCCGCCGAACGACGCCGGCTGAGCCATTTTGAGGAGATGAACCCATGAAATACCAATCGCAAAAAGTGGCCTACGCCTACTTCCTCGTGGCCATGGCCCTGTTCGGCATCCAGGTGCTGGGCGGGCTTCTCGCCGGCTGGGTCTACGTGTCCCCGAACACGCTGTCCGAGATCCTGCCGTTCAACGTCATCCGCATGATCCATACCAACGCGCTGATCGTCTGGTTGCTGCTCGGCTTCTTCGGTGCGGCCTACTACCTCGTACCCGAGGAAAGCGAGCGCGAGATCTTCTCGGTCAAGCTGGCCTATATCCAGCTCGCGATCCTCGTGGTCGGCACCCTGGGCGCCGTCGGCTCCTATCTCGTCGGCATCCACGGCGGGCGCGAATTCCTCGAACAGCCCCTCTGGGTCAAGTTCGGCATCCTCGTCGCGGCCGTGATCTTTCTCGTCAACGTCTCGCTGACCTTCCTGGCAGGGCGCAAGACGGCAATCACCAACATCCTGATGATGGGCCTCTGGCTGCTCTGCCTGCTCTGGGTCTTCGCCTTCATCAACCCCGACAACCTGTCACTCGACAAGATGTACTGGTGGATGGTCGTCCACCTCTGGGTCGAGGCCACGTGGGAACTCGTCATGGCCGCGATCCTGGGCTTCCTGATGCTGAAGCTCACCGGCGTCGACCGCGAGGTGATCGAGAAATGGCTCTACGTCATCGTCGCCACCGCGCTCTTCAGCGGCATCCTCGGCACCGGGCACCACTTCTACTGGATCGGCACGCCGGGCTACTGGCAGTGGATCGGCTCCATCTTCTCGACCTTCGAGGTGGTTCCCTTCTTCGCCATGATGTCCTTCGCCTTCATCATGGTCTGGAAGGGCCGCAAGAACCACCCCAACAAGGCCGCCCTGCTGTGGTCGCTGGGCGCCTCGACCGTCGCCTTCTTCGGCGCGGGCGTCTGGGGCTTCCTGCACACGCTGCACGGGGTGAACTTCTACACCCACGGCACCCAGATCACCGCCGCGCACGGGCACCTCGCCTTCTACGGCGCCTACGTGGCCCTCAACCTGGCGATGTTCAGCTACGCGATGCCGCTCCTGCGGAACCGCGCGCCCTATAACCAGGTGCTCAACATGGCAAGCTTCTGGCTGATGACGGGGGGCATGGCCTTCATGACCTTCACCCTGACCTTCGCCGGAACGATCCAGACGCACATGCAGCGGATCGTGGGCGACTACTACATGGATGTGCAGGACCAGCTTGGCCTCTTCTACCTGATGCGGTTCGGCTCGGGCATCGCCGTGGTCCTCGGCGCCATCCTGTTCATCTACTCCATGCTCGTGGTGCGCCGCGAGGTGGTCAAACCCGGCCCCGTGGCCGTCCCGGGAGAGTGATCCGATGAAAGACCTTCATGACCCCGCCCTGCCGTTCTACCAGCCCGTCGCCGATGAATGCACGGTGTTCGAAACGGCCCACACCAACGGTTTGCCCCTTCTTCTGAAGGGGCCGACCGGCTGCGGCAAGACGCGCTTTGTCGAACACATGGCGGCGCGCCTGAACCTGCCGCTGCACACCGTCGCCTGCCATGACGACCTGTCGGCCGCCGACCTGATCGGCCGCTACCTGCTGAAAGGCGGCGAGACGGTCTGGGTCGACGGGCCGCTCACCCGGGCGGTGCGCGAGGGGGGCATCTGCTATCTCGACGAGGTGGTCGAGGCGCGCAAGGATGTCACCGTCGTCCTGCACCCGCTGACCGACGACCGCCGCCGGCTGGTCATCGACAAGACGGGCGAGGAACTGGTGGCACCGAATAGCTTCATGCTGGTGGCCAGCTACAACCCCGGGTACCAGAATATCCTGAAAAAGCTGAAACCCTCGACCCGCCAGCGCTTCGTGTCCATCGGCTTCGACTTCCCCTCGCCAGAGGTGGAGGTGCCGGTGGTGATGCGCGAAAGCGGGCTCGACGAGGGGCGCGCCGGGGCGCTGGTGCGGCTCGCCGGTGGCATCCGCAACCTCTCGGGCATGGACCTCGAGGAAGGCGTGTCCACCCGTCTCCTCATCTATGCCGCGACGATGATCGCGACGGGCATGACCGTCGAACGCGCGCTCCAGGCCGCCATCATCGAACCCCTGTCCGACGAGCCGGACGTCCAACAGGCCCTGCGCGATCTCGCCAGTGCCGTCTACGGGTAACGCCATGATCCACCTTCTCGACCTCATGGAGCCGGAGGAAACGGTCGGCAACCTCTGGCACGACATGGCCACGCGGCAGGCCGCCGCCGAGTCCGGCCGCGCCGTGACCTTCGACGCCATGCGCCCCTCGCTCACCGCGCTCTTCCGTGCGCTCGGCGGCCCGGCCGGGGTCGAGATCGTGGCCTCGCCCCTGGCCTCGTCCGATCACCGGCCCGGCCTCCTGCGCCGGGTCGGCACGCCGCGGGAAATGGTGCATGTCGCCGATTTCGACGGCGACCGCCTGCGCCTGCCGCCGGTGCTGGATGGCTTCTCGACCCGGCAACTGAATCGCGCCGCCTATCTCTGGCTCGCCGCCATCGCCGCCTTCGCCGAGCTCCCCCGGCGGCTGGCCGATCCCTATCTCAACGACCTGGCCCAGGTCGCCGCGAACGAGGCCGCGATGGATCGAGCCTTCCGCGCCTGTCCCGGGCTTCAGGACGCCTACCAATCGCTCTGCGTCGAGACCTGCGCCATGCGCAAACGCGGCGCCCTTCCGCGCCACGAGGCCTCGGTCGAGCGGATGATCCTCGACCAGATCGGCTGCCAGCGCGGCGGGACCGACAAGATCGACGGCCCCGCCACGCGCGGCTATCGCAGCTATGCCCCGGTGCCGATCTGGCTCCGGTTCCTGCCGCGCGTTGCCGGCAAGGGGGCGTCGGACCCGGCCGAGCAGCCCGACCAGGCCCCCGCCTTCGCCGTCCCCAGCCGGAAGGAAGCACGGCGCGAGGACCGCGATCAGGCGAACCGCAACGACGGGTTCATCATCCACCGGTTCGAGACGATCATGTCCTGGGCCGAAAGCCTGAACATCAACCGCATGGTCGATGACGACGACCAGGACAACGCCGCCAAGGCAGCCGAGGATCAGGACCACCTGACCTTTTCCGAGAACATGAAACGCGCGGCCACCCGGCTGCGCCTGTCGCTCGACCTGTCGCCGCAGGATGCCGATCACGAGATGCTGGCCGGCCGGTTCACCTATCCCGAGTGGAACCGCCGCACCGGCGACTACATGCCCGGCCATACCCGCGTGCTCGAAGCCCCGGCCAGGCCGCGCGCCGAATACGCCCCCGATCCGCGCCTCGTCGCACGGGTCAAGCGCCAGTTCGCCCCGCTCCACCCCCGGCGCGTCATCCTGCCCCGCCAGATCGACGGCGACGACCTCGACCTCGACGCCGTCGTCACCTCCCGCACCGATATCGCCTGCGGGCAGGAAGGGTCCGACAGGGTCTGGCAGGCCGGCCGCCCCGTCGCCCGCGACCTCAGCGTCGCCATCCTCATGGACTGCTCGCGCTCGACCGAGGCCGCCATCGGCGACACCTCCGTCATCGAGGTCGCGCGCGAGGCCCTGTCGTCGCTCGCCGAGGGCATCGACACGGCCGGCGACCGCCTCGGCATCTGGGGCTTTTCCTCGCTCCGTCGCGACCGCGTCTTCCTGCACCGCGCCAAGACCTTCTCCGAACCGATGTCGCGTGACATCACCGCCCGCATCGGCGGCCTCGCGCCCGGCCACTACACCCGCCTCGGCGCCGCGATCCGCCACGTCTCGGCCCAACTTGCCGACGAAGGCGCGACCCGCCGCCTCCTGCTGGTCCTGACCGACGGCAAGCCGAACGACCTCGACCACTACGAGGGCCAGCACGGGATCGAGGACAGCCGCATGGCCGTCCGCGAGGCCCGCGCCCTCGGCCAGGCGGTCCACGGCGTCATCGTCGACCAGGACGGGCAGGACTGGTTCGCCCGCATCTTCGGCCGCGCCGGCTTTACCCTGCTGCCGCACCCCGAACGCCTGCCCCGGGCCCTGCCCGGGATCTACCAATCCCTCACCATGGAGAGCTGAGATGAAACGCATCCTCGCAATCGCCCTGACCCTGCCCGCCACGGCCCTCGCCGAAACCTTCGACCGCCCGATCCCGCAGCCCCAGACGGAAACCGCGGAGTTCTGGTTCCTCGTGGGCTCCGTCGCGCTGATCCTGTCGCTGGTCGCCGTCCAGGTCCTGGTGAGCCGGCGATGAAACCCTCGCCCGGGCTTTTCGCCGCCCTCTACCCCTTCGGCGCGGGGGCGATGGGGGTGAACCTGTTCTTCGCCTCGCTGATCGGGTCATGGATCGGCTGGCCCGTCCTGACACCGTGGCAGGCGGCGGCCGGGGGGCTGGTCATCGGCCTGCCGGCAACCTATGCCTTCGCCTGTCACATCGTGCGACTGATAAAGAAGGCCGACACCTGATGACGGGCTGGACGGAATACACCCTCGCGCTGGCGATCTTCGTGGCCAGCCATTTCCTGCCCCGCATCGGCGGGCTGCGGGACCGGCTGATCGGCGCGGTCGGGCGGCGGGCCTATTTCTCCGTCTACGGTGCCCTGTCGCTCGGCCTTCTCGTCTGGGTGATCGCCGCGGCAGGCCGCGCCCCCCATGTCGAGCTCTGGTCCCAAATGCCATGGACACGCTGGGCGCCGGGTATCGCCATGCCGCTGGCCGTCCTGCTGGCCTGCTGCGGCGCCGGGCTGGCCAATGCCTTCACCCTCGGCGGCCGGCGCGGCGCCACCTTCGACCCCGCCAACCCGGGCTTCGCGGCCGTCTCCCGCCACCCGCTGTTCCTCGCCCTCGCCCTGTGGGCCGGGGCGCATCTCCTCCCCAATGGCGACCTCGCCCATGTCATCCTCTTCGGCAGCTTCGCCATCATGGCCCTTGCCGCCATTCCGGCCTTCGACGCCCGGGCACGGCGCACCCTAGGCGCGCAGGCCAGGCCGTTCTTCGCATCCACCGCGATCCTCTCCCTCCGCCCCCTGCTTGACCGGGCATGGCTCCGGGCCAATGCAGGGCCCGCGGCGATCCGGGCGGCAATCGGCCTCCTCCTCTGGGCCGCCCTCCTCCACCTGCATAGCGCGGTGATCGGCGTCTCGCCCTTTCCCTACTGAAAACGGAAGCCCGAAGGCTCAGTCGGCGGCCGTCCCGCCAGCCCCCTCGCGGACAAGCCGAAACCCGAGGTGATCCGGCGGCAGGCCCACGGCGCAGCCCCCGACACTGGCATCCCGCACGAAGTCGATCACGGCGGCGCGGTGGCGTCCCCCGGCGACGCGGACACCGCAATAGGGCTCTCTCGTGGTCACCGACCCGTCGTCTCCGACCTCGCCGTTCTCCATGCACCCGTCCGTCCACTCCCAGACATTGCCGCCCATGTCGCTGATCCCCAGGCTGTTCGCTCCGAACCCTCCCGAAGGGCGCAATGCCGGGCTGGCGCTGCCCCGAAGGAAGACACCGCGCTTGTATTGCGACAGCATCCGCTCGCCGGGGTCGAGCTCGGTTTCATCCGGCGCGGCATCGCCCAGCCGGTCCTGCGCCGCGCGCTGCCACTCCGCCGCCGTCGGCAGGCGCCAGGTCTCGCCGGTCCGGCCGGACAGCCACCGGGCATAGGCCGTGGCGTCGTTCCAGTTCACGTTGGTCTGCGGAAGCGCCCCGCGGCCCGTCCCGACATCGACACAGGCACCCTCCTCCACGCAGGCGGCATAGGCGTCGCGGGTCACCTGGTACGTCATGATCTCGAAGGCGGCGACAGGCAGGTCGACCAGGCCCGGCGTCACCGTCTTCCCGTCCCGGCTGAAGTTCCCGAGCGGGCGATACGCGACCGGCCCCGCCGCCACCCGAACCGTCTCCGGCAGGGCGATCGGCGCCGGCACGTCGACAGCGCGCGCCCGCCCCTGGCCTGCGTCCCGGGCCGGCGCCAGCGAAACGGCAACCGCCGAGGCCGTGGCGATGGCCGCTACGATCGAGGCCAACAGGACAAACCGTTTCATTGCGAACTCCTTTTCAGGCAGAAAGGGGCGGCCGAAGGATCTCGGCCGCCCCCGTTTGAACCCGCCAGGGGGCCAACCGTCACGGAAGCGCGGTCTTGCCCTCGTAGGCGGCGTCGTACTCGACAGGCGCCTGCACCTGTTCCATCAGGTCGTTGTTCCAGTCACCCTCGACAATGACGTGCGCCGTCGCGCCAAGGTTCACGGCCTCGATCAGGTTGTGGTTCACGTAGGCATAGACGCCCGGCTGCAGGAACTCGTACAGCGCCGCACCGGCAGAGCCGCCCGCGATGAACCAGGTCTCCAGGTCGCGCGCCGGCGGGTTGTTGAACTTCCCGCGTTCCCAGACAAGGTCACCATGTCCGCCGATAAGGTGCGGACGGGTGTCCCGGTTGGCCTGGCTGTGCACGAACAGGACCTTTTCGCCCTGGGCGGCGTGTAGCGCATTGTCGCCGGTCAGCGCCCCGACCTTGCCGTTGAAGACCACGTGGCTCGGGATCAGGCCGTTCATCACCTCGAGCGTGTCGGGATAGCTTTCGGCCACGTCCGCGAACCGCTTGTATTCGCCGTTCTCGTCCTTCGGAATGTAGAAGTCGTTTTCGCCGATATAGAACACGCGGTCATAGCGGGCGGGGTTGCCCTCCGGGTCTTTCAGGCCGTCGCGCGGCAGGACCATGATACAGCCGGACATGCCGCTGACGACGTGCCAGGGGATCATGGGGCCGCCCGGGGCACAGTGATAGACGAAGGTGCCCGGCCGCGTCGCCTTGAACCGAAGCGTGGTCTTCTCGCCCGGGTTCACCAGCGTCAGCGACCCGCCACCAAGCGCACCGGTCGCCGAGTGGAAGTCGATATTGTGCTGCATCAGGTTCTCGGGAGAGTTGAACATGGTCAGCTCGACATAGTCGCCTTCATGCACGACCATCATGGGGCCGGGAACCGACCCGTTGAAGGTCATCGCCTGAAGATAGGCGCCGTCGTCGACCTCGATCTCCTTCTCGACGATCTGCATCTCGAACTCGATGATCCGCGGCTCGTCCGGGGCTTCCTGCTCATGCTCGTGTACCATCGGGGGGCGAACCAGCTTGCGCTTGACGCGCTTCAGGTTGGACAGGTCCACCGGCGCTGCCATCGACGTGTCCATGATCTCTTCGGCCGTCGCGGCCCGGGCGAGGACGGGCAGCGCGGCAATGCCGGCGGCTCCCATCAGTGCGGCTCTTCTCGTCAGCATTTTCGGTCTCCTTTCAGGTGTGAATGCTGTTTGAGTGAAAGCTACCGGACCACGGGGTTTCGAACGTTGCGCAAACACAAACTTCGGACGCGAATGGCGGCGGGGAGCGAAAGTTTCCGTACCGGGAAAACCGGCTCGCCTGCCCGCAAGGCCCCCGTGCGGCCGGCCTTCGCCCCCCGACGGCGCACCGACAGCGCACCGACGTAATACCGACAAAATACCGACGTTATACCGACGTCGGAATTACCGCGTCGGAACGCCCCTCCTGCCCCTGCCAATGGGGGCCGGAACGCAATCTCACAATCGCTTCAACTGCCCGCCCTCCGGCTTGCGACACCCCGGCAAACAGCGGATACTCGCCCCGAACCTTGGGCCCGGGAGACCTGCGTGCGCGTACTGGTGGCCGCCATCGTGCTGGTGATCTGGAGCTCGGCATCCCTTGCCGAGACCCGCATCGCTCTGGTCATCGGCGTCGGCGAATACGAGGCGCTCCGCCCGCTCAAGAACCCCCGCAACGACGCCCGCTCGATGGACGAAACCCTTTATGATCTGGGCTTCCGGGTCGACATGGTCACCGACCGCGACCTCGCCCGTCTCAGCCGGGCGCTGGAGCAATTCGCCGAGGACGCGCGCAACGCCGACCTCGCGGTCGTCTACTTCGCCGGGCACGGCATGGAAGTCGCGGGCGAGAACCTGCTCTTCGCCCGCGACGCCGCCGCCGGCGACGTCGAGGAGCTCAAGGCCACCGCCCTGCCCCTCGCCGATGTTGTCGCCGCCGTATCCGAAGCCCGCGCCGGGCTCCTCCTGATCGACGCCTGCCGCACCGATGCCTTCGGCGTCCCCCTCGCCGACGCCACCCGCGGCGCCTTCAGCCTCGACGCCCAGGTCAGCCCCGGCCTCGGCCGCATCGGCCGGGCCGACCGCCTGGTCTATGCCTTCGCCGCCGCCCCCGGCCAGGGCGCGCTTGACGGCGAGGGCGAGAATTCCCCCTTCGCCGCCGCCCTCGTCCGCCATCTCGGAACCGAGGGGCTGGAACTGCGCACCGCCCTCACCCTTGTCCAGCAGGACGTCTACGACCGCACCCGCGGCACCCAGCTGCCCTACGTCGAAAGCGGCCTGCCGGGCCTCTACTTCGTCAGCGCCACGCCGGGCGAGCTGCCGGAACGCGAACGCCTGCTCCTCGCCATGGCCGAGATCGATGACACCGTCCGGCAGGATGTCGAGCGCGTCGCCCTCGACGCCGACGTGCCGCTTGCCCCCCTTTACGGCGCGCTCATCGGCTCCGACCTCGCCACGCTCGACCGCCAGCAGCGCAGCGAAAAGCTGACCGAGGCCGCCAGCGCCTTCGCCCAGGTCCGCGACGAACTGCGCCGCCTGCGCGCCGGCGACGACCGGGTCACCGACCTGCGCCGTCAAGCCGAGGAACAGCTCGCCCTCGGCGCCTTCGAAACCGCCCGCGCCAAACTGACCGAGGCGGCCGAGATCGACGCCTCCTCGCGCGAGACCCTCAAGGCCAATCTCCTCGAGCGCACCCTCTCCGAGGCTGCGACCCATTACCTCAACGGCGGCGCAGCTCAAGCCGAACTCCGCTACCAGCTGGCAATGTCCGACTACGAAAAGGCCCTCGCCCTCTTCGCCGAACTCGACGACGAGCTGATCCCGCCCGACGCCCGCCAGCAACAGCTTGCCGCCCTCGGCGCGCTCGGTCGCATCAACATCACCATCGGCAACCTGCCCGATGCCGCCAGCGCCTACGAACAGCAACTCGCCCTATCGCAGAGCACCAGCGCCCGCCACCCCGACAACGCCGACCTCCACCTCACCCTCGCCCTGTCCCGCGACAATCTCGGCGACGTGCTGCTCGAACAGGGCCGCATCTCCGACGCCTTCGACCACTACCGCGCCGGCCATGCCGTGCGCGAGGCGCTGGCCAACGACAACCCGGACGACGAGGAGATCAAATTCGCCCTCAGCAACAGCTACGAACGCCTCGGCCGCATCCACCAGCGGCAGGGCGATCTTGCCGCCGCCGAGACCCATTTCCGCAAAAAGCACCGCCTCGGCACCCGCATGGTGGCGGCGCAGCCGGAGGGCTACCGCTGGCAGAGGGACCTTTCGATCAGCGACGAGCGGCTTGGCGACATCCTTCTCGAACGCGGCGATCTCTACGGCGCCTTTGCACATTACCGGGCCAGCCTCGACCGCATGGTCCCGATCCGCGACGCCCACCCCGAAGATCACGAACTCAAGCGCTTTACCTCGATTACGCTCGACCGCCTTGGCGATGTCTACGCACTCCGGAACAAGCTGCCCGAGGCGCGCAAGAAATTCGAGGACAGCCTCGCCCTGCGCACCGCCCTTGCCGCCGCCGACCCGGCCAATGCCGACTGGCAATACATCCTCGGCATCAGCCACGAACGCCTCGGCGACATCCTGACCCGCATGGGTGACATGCCCGCCGCCACCGCCGCCTACGAGGCCAAGCACGCCATCGTCTCCCGCCTCTCCGCCTCGGACCCTACCAATGTCCGCTGGCTCCGCGACCTGTCGGTCGCCGATGAACGGCTCGGGCGGCTGGCCCATGACCGCGGCGATCTCGACGCGGCGATGGCCTATTACCGGCAAAGCCTCGACCGCATGACCCCATTGCGCGATGCCAGCCCGACCGACATGGAACTGAACCGCTTCCTTTCGTTCACGCAGGATCACCTCGCCGGCGTCCTGATGGACAAGGGCGAGACCGACGCCGCCCTCGACCTCTACCGCAACAGCCTGACCCTCCGCGAGAAACTGGTCGCAACCGATCCGCAGAACGGCGACTGGCGCTTCGTGCTGGGTATCAGCCACGAACTGATCGGCAATGCCCACATGCGCCTGGCCGCCCATGACGAGGCCGTCGCCGCCTATGGCCGCGAACTCTCCGTCATGTCGGTCCTGCTCGACCAGGACCCCGACAACGCCCGCTGGCGCCGCGTGGTGGCGATCACCGAGGAGAACCTCGGCGACGCCCATCTCGCCGCCGGCAACCTCGGCGCGGCCCTCGAGCAGTACCAGTCGAGCCTCGCCCGGATGAGCGCCGCCCGCGACGCCGACCCCGACGACCTTGCGACCCAGCGCTTCACCGCCGTCACCCTGCGCAAGATCGGCGCGGCCCACATGGCGGCGGGTGCCACCGACGCCGCCCTGGTTGCCTATTCCGAAAGCCTGTCCATCGCCCGCAAACTGGTCGATGCCGACCCGACGAACGCGAGATGGCAGCGCGATCAGCTTGTCGCGTACAAGGGCGTCGTCGAGGCCGGCGATGAGACCCGCGACACCCTCGACCGCGCCCTCGACGCGGCCGACCGGATGAAGGCGCTCGGCATTCTGGCACAGGCCGATCAACCGATCGTCGATGCGCTGCGACACAGGCTGGAAACACTCGAACCCTAGGGTTCGGCGGCGTCAGATCAGCAGGAATCAGCCAATTTCCGCGGCCATTCCGCCGCATTGCCCAAAAACCCGCAGGCGCGCCGGATCTGCACGGAACTCACGCACTGACCCGTGCGTTTTGTACAAGCAGGAGGGTCGCATAGTGTCATTTCGCCGAGACTACATCACCAAGCCGATATTCAAATGGGCCAAGGGCGCCTTGCCCACCCTGTCGGATACCGAGGCCGAGGCCATCAATTCCGGCGACGTGCATTTCGAGGCCGAGCTGTTCTCGGGCAAGCCCGACTGGTCGATGCTGCGATCGATGAAGGCGCCGGCCCTGACCGACGAGGAACAGGCCTTCATCGACGGCCCCTGCCGCGAATTCTGCGGCATGGTGGATAGCTGGGAGATCGACAACTACACCGCCGACCTGTCGCCCGAAGCCTGGAACTTCCTCCGCGAAAAGGGCTTCTTCGGCATGATCATCCCGAAGGAGCACGGCGGGCTCGGCTTCTCCGCCTACGCCCATTCCGAGGTCGTGCGCTACATCGCCAGCCATTCCGTCGTGGCCGCCGTCACCGTCATGGTGCCCAACTCGCTGGGCCCGGGCGAACTGATCCTTCAATTCGGCACCGACGACCAGAAGAAGGACTGGCTGCCGCGCCTCGCCAGCGGGCAGGAGCTCCCCGCCTTCGGCCTGACCAGCGAGGACGCGGGCTCCGACGCCTCGGCGATGACCGATGACGGCGTCATCTGCAAGGGCCAGTGGAACGGCGAGGAAGTTCTCGGCATCCGGATGAACTGGGCCAAGCGCTATATCACCCTCTCGCCGGTCTGCACCGTGCTGGGCCTCGCCTTCAAACTGCGCGATCCCGATCACCTGCTGGGCGAGACCGAGGATATCGGCATCACCTGCGCCCTCGTCCCCACCGACCTGCCCGGCGTCGAGACCGGCCGCCGCCACCTGCCCTCGGGCACCATGTTCCTCAACGGGCCGACCACCGGCAAGGACGTGTTCGTTCCCCTCGACCACATCATCGGCGGGCCGGAATACGCGGGCCGCGGCTGGATGATGCTGATGAGCGCGCTGGCCGCCGGCCGCGGCATTTCCCTGCCCTCCCTTTCCGCCGCCTCCACCGCCATGGCCGCCCACACCACCGGCGCCTATGCCCGCATCCGCAAGCAGTTCAACCTGCCCATTGGCCTCTTCGGCGGCGTACAGGAACCCATGGCCCGCATCGCCGCCAGCGCCTATACCGTCGACGCCGGCCGCCGCCTGACCACCGCGACGCTCGACGAGGGCTACAAGCTCGCCGTCATCTCGGCGATCATGAAATACCACGCCACCACCCGCATGCGCGACGCCATCACCGATGCGATGGACGTGCATTCCGGCAAGGCGGTGATCGACGGGCCGCTCAACTACCTGCTGCCCTCCTACCGCGCGATCCCGATCGGTACCACCGTCGAGGGTGCCAATATCGTCACCCGCAACCTGATCATCTTCGGCCAGGGCGCCATCCGCGCGCATCCCCACCTGCTCGATGAAATCGAGGCGCTGCAGGAACCCGACGAGCAGAAATCCCTCGACGCGTTCGACAAGCATTTCTGGGCCCATGTCGGCCATTCCGTGCGCACGGTGTTCCGCGCCGGCTGGTCCGCATGGACGGGCCTTGGCGATGCGCCCGAGGGCGCGGGCAAGGTCGCCCCCCTCTACCGCCGCCTGTCGCGCTGGTCCGCGGCCTTCGCCGTCACCGCCGACATGGCCTTCCTCACCCTCGGCGGGGCACTGAAGCGGAAAGAGATGATCTCGGCCCGCCTCGGCGACGCCCTGTCCGAGATGTACCTCCTCGCCGCCACCCTCAAACGGTGGGAGGACGAAGGCCGCAACGAGGCCGACCTGCCTCTCGTCCACCACGCCGCCGAGACCGGGTTCAACCGCATCGGCCAGGCGCTCGACGAGACCATCGCCAACATGCCCGCCCGCTGGGTCGGCTGGCTGCTGCGCCCGATCCTGCTGCCCCGCGCCCACCCGCGCGGCCCCTCGGACAAGGTGACGGAGGAATGCGCGATGCTGATCTACCACCCGTCCGAGACCCGCAACCGGCTGGTTCGCGACCTGCACCATCCCGCCCCTGAAAGCGGGCTGGGCCTGCTCGACCGAGCCTACCGCCTCGTGACCGACACCGAGCCGCTGGCCAAGCGCCTGCGCGACATCCGCAAGACGCCGCAAGAGGCACTCGAGGCCGGCGTCCTCTCCGACGCCGAGTTCGCCCGGCTGAAAGAGGTCGAAGAGGCCGTGCAACGCGTCGTCGCCGTCGACGACTACACCCCCGAAGAACTCGCCCGCCTGTTCCCCGACATGCGCCGCCCCGGCGATTGGGGCGGCAACAAGGAGGCCGCTGAATGAGCCGACCCGTCTACCTCGTCGATGGCGCCCGCACGCCCTTCCTGCGCGCCCGCGGCCGCCCCGGCCCCTTCACCCCCGTCGATCTGGCGGTGCAATGCGGTCGCCCGCTTCTCATGCGCCAGCCGTTCGACGCGACCGCGTTCGACCTCGTGATCCTCGGCTGCGTCAACGTCGTGCAGGACGAGATGAACCCCGCCCGCGTCGCCGCCCTCCGCCTCGGCATGGGCGAAAAGCAGGTGGCCTTCACCGTTCAGATCAACTGCGGCTCGGGGATGCAGAGCATCGACACCGCCTACCGCTACATCCGCGAGGGCAGCCACGAGATGATCCTCGCCGGCGGCACCGAGGCGCTCAGCCACGCGCCCCTCGTCTACAGCCGCGAGGCGACCGAATGGTACGGCGACCTCGCCCGCGCCAAGGGCCCGCTCGACAAGATGAAGGCGATGGCGGATGTGCGCCCCGACTTCTTCTCGCCGGTCATCGGCCTCGAGCGCGGCCTGACCGACCCGATCACCTCCCTCAACATGGGCCAGACGGCCGAGGTGCTGGCCCACCGCTTCGGCATCGACCGCACCACCGCCGATGCCTATGCCGTCGACAGCCACAAGCGCCTCACCGCCGCCCAGAAGGAAGGCCGCCTCAAGGACGAGGTCTTCCCCGCCTTCGACAAGGACGGCACGGCGCATGAGCACGATGACGGCGTCCGCCCCGACAGCTCGCTCGAGAAGCTGGCCAAGCTCGACCCGGCTTTCGAGAAGCCCTACGGCAAGGTGACCCCCGGCAATTCCAGCCAGATCACCGATGGCGCCTCCTGGACGATCCTCGCCTCCGAAACGGCGGTCGAGGCGCATGGCCTCAGCCCCATCGCGAAGATCGTCGACAGCGAATGGGCCGCGCTCGACCCCGGCATCATGGGCCTCGGCCCGGTGCTGGCTTCGACCCCGCTGGCCCAGCGCCACGGCCTCTCCGTCGACGATGTCGACCTGTGGGAAATCAACGAGGCCTTCGCCGCGCAGGTTCTGGCCTGCCTCGCCGCGTGGCAGGATGACGACTTCTGCCGCGATGTCCTTGGATACGACAGCGCCTTCGGCCGCATCGACCACGACAGGCTCAACGTCGACGGCGGGGCGATCAGCCTCGGCCACCCCGTGGGCACCAGCGGCAACCGCATCGTGCTTCACCTCGCCAACGCCCTCAAGGCCCGCGGCGCAAAACGCGGCATCGCCACCGAATGCATCGGCGGCGGACAGGGCGGCGCCATGCTTCTGGAGGCCGCATGACCGACGTACTCGACAAGATCACCCCCGACGAGACCACCGATGCCCCCACCGCGCCCGATGCCCGCCACTGGCGCAAGGAGGCGAAGGGCGACCTGATCGTCCTCTGGCTCGACTGCGCCGATACCGGCACCAACGTCATCTCCGAGGCGGTGCTGCGCGAGCTCGACACGCTGCTCGACCACGTCAAGGCGGCCCAGCCCAAGGCGCTGGTCATCCGCTCCGCCAAACCCGGCGGGTTCGCCGCCGGCGCCGATATCGACGGCTTCGCCGGCCTGCGCGACGACGACGCCGTGCAGATGCTGCAACAGGGCCATACCGTGCTCGACAAGCTGGCCGGCCTGCCCTTCCCCACCGTCGCCGTGGTCCACGGCGCCACGCTCGGCGGCGGGTTCGAACTGGCGCTCGCCTGCGATTACCGCATCGGCATCGACGGCGTGAAGCTGGGCTTCCCCGAAATCCAGCTCGGCCTGCATCCCGGCCTTGGCGGCACCTTCCGCCTGACCTCGCTCATCGACCCGACCGAGGCGATGCAGATGATGCTCACCGGCAAATCCACCCATGACCGAAAGGCCAAAAAGCTCGGCATCCTCGACGCGCTCGTCCCCGATCGCCATGTCGACGCCGCCATCGACGCCGCCGCCAATGGCAAGATGAAGCGCGAGCATGGCGGCTTCCGCGCCTCTGCCCTGCGCACCGGCGTGGCCCGCAACCTCGCCGCTACCCGCATGCGCTCGGAAAGCGAGAAGAAGGCCCCCCGCGCCCATTTCCCCGCCCCCTTTGCCCTGATCGACCTCTGGGAAGACCACGGCGACGACGCGGACGACATGCAGAAGGCCGAGATCACCTCATTCGCCAACCTGCTCGGCACCCCAACGGCCCAGAACCTGATCCGCGTCTTCTTCCTCCGCCGGACCCTCAAATCCGCCGGCAAGGGCGAGGACGGCATCGCCCATGTCCACGTGATCGGCGCCGGCGCCATGGGCGCCGAAATCGCCGCCTGGTCCGCCATGCAGGGCAAGCGTGTCACCATCGAGGATGTCAAGCTCGACCCGCTCGGCTCTGCCATCAAGTCCGCCGCCCGGATCTACGACAAGAAGCACCTCAGCGGGATCGAGAAGCGCGACGCGCTCGATCGGCTGATGCCCGACCCCGAGGGGCTGGGCCGGTCGCGCGCCGACCTGGTGATCGAGGCCGCCCCCGAAAAGCTGGACCTGAAGGAGAAGATCTACGCCTCCCTCGTCGACGTGATGAAGCCCGGCGCGATCCTCGCCACCAATACCTCCAGCCTCAAGCTGTCCAGCCTCGTCGACGCCGCCCCCGACCCAGCGCTCTTCGCCGGGCTGCACTTCTTCAACCCGGTCAGCCAGATGCCCTTGGTCGAAGTCGTCTCGCACGACATGGCCTCGACCGACACGCTTGACCGCCTTGCCGCCTTCACCACCGGCATCGACCGCCTGCCCGCCCGGGTGAAGGACTATCCCGGCTTCCTCGTCAACCGCATCCTCGCCCCCTACCTGATGGAGGCGATGGTCATGCTCGACGAGGGCTACGACAAGGAAGACATCGACCGCGCCGCGCTCGCCTTCGGCATGCCGATGGGCCCGGTGACGCTCGCCGACCAGGTCGGGCTCGACATCTGCCTCGAAGTGGCAAACTCGATGCAGGAAGGCCTCGAAACCCCTGTCGCCGACACCCCCGCCTGGCTGCGCGAGAAGGTCGAGAAGGGCGAAACCGGCAAGAAGGCCGGCAAGGGCCTCTACGACTATAACAGCGAGGAAGCCCCCGACACGCCCGCCGACGATCCCGACCAGCAGATCATCGACCGGCTGATCCTGCCCATGTGCAACGCCGCCGTCGAATGCCTGCGCAAGGGGGTGGCGCCCGACGCCGACACGATCGACGGCGCCGTCATCTTCGGTACCGGCTGGGCCCCCTTCCGCGGCGGCCCGCTGCACTATGCCAAGACCCGCCGCGACGTGCCCAGGGTGCTCGAACAACTGGCCGACCGCCACGGCCCCCGCTTCACGCCCGACCCGGGCTGGAGCGACCTTGCCTGACACCGCCCGGTCCGCCGACGCCATCGCGCAGGAGATCATCACGCGCACCGGCGGCGACATCCGGCTTGCCCTCCCCCTCGGCCTGGGCAAGCCGGTCACGCTGGTCAACGCCCTAACGCGCGCGGTGGCCGACCGCCCCGACACGCGCCTGTCGATCCTCACCGCCCTGACGCTCGAACGCCCCGACATGTCGGAAGGCATGGCGCAGCGCTTCCTAGAACCGGCCGCCGACCGCCTCTTCGGCCGCTACCCGCCGCTGGCCTATGCCGACATGCTGCGCGACGGCACCCTGCCCGAAAATATCGAGGTGTCCGAGTTCTTCATCCAGGCCGGCCGCTGGATCGGCATCCGCGCGGCCCAGCGCCGCTACATCCCGGCCAACTACACCCACGCCTACGACGTGCTGGCCAACTGGCGCCCCAACGTGCTGATGCAACTGCTGGCGCCGCTCGACGATGCCGCCTACAGCCTGTCCTGCAACACCGACATCTCCGCCGACCTGCTGCGCGAACGCCGCGAGGGGCGGCAGGATTTCCTGGTCGTGGGCGAGATCAACGACAAGCTTCCCCCGATGGACGGCCCAGAGGCCCGCCTGCCCCGTGACGAGGTCCACCTCCACTGCGACTCTCCTGCCGATTTCGACCTCTTCTCGGTCGTCAAACGCCCCGTCGGCCAGCCCGAGCACGCCATCGGCCTCCACGTCGCCCGCACCATCCCCGACGGCGGCACGCTGCAAATCGGCATCGGCGCCATCGGCGATGCGGTGGCCCATGCGCTCCTCCTCCGCCAGTCCGACCAGCTCTCGAAGATCACCGAAACCTCCCCCTTCGTCCCCGACGCCTTCGACGAGCACGGCCCCTTCGACACCGGCCTCTATGCCGTCACCGAGATGCTGGTCGACGGCCTCCTGCAGCTCTTCGAGAACGGCATCATCCGCCGCCAGGTCGACGGCGCCGCCATCCACGCCGGCTTCTTCGTCGACTGCCGCGACTTCTACCAACGCCTCCGTGCCCTCCCCGCCGACCAGCGCGCGCAAATCCGCATGATGCCCGTCTCCTTCACCAACCAGCTCTACGGCAACGAGCCCACCAAGCGCGCCGCCCGAACCGACGCCCGCTTCGTCAACTCCGCGATGAAGGCCACCCTGCTCGGCGGGCTCGTCAGTGACATCACCACCGGTGCGCAGGTGGTCAGCGGCATCGGCGGCCAGTTCAACTTCATCGAACAGGCCTTCGCCCTCGACGACGGCCGCGCCCTTCTCACCCTGCCCTCGACCCGCACGAAAAACGGCCAGACCGTCTCGAACATCGTCTGGGAACACCCGCATGAAAGCGTGCCTCGCGCCTATCGCGACATCATCGTCACCGAGTACGGCATCGCCGACCTGCGCGGGCAACGCGACGAAGAGGCAATCGCCCGCATGCTCGCGATCACCGACAGCCGCTTTCAGGACGAGCTGCTGGACAAGGCCAGATCCGCCGGCAAGGTGGCGAAGGATTTCGCCATCGACCCCGCCTGGCGCGCCAACACGCCCGACACCCTCGCCCGATGGCTCGCCCCCCACGACCTGCCCGATTTCCCCTTCGGCACCGATTTCGATGCCGTCGAGCGCCGCATCCTCCCCGCCCTAGGCCGCCTGTCGGAAACCCAAGGACACAAGCTCGGCATGGCCCGGCTTGTCCTTTCCGGCATGACCGCCCCGAAACCGCCGGAAGAGATGGCCCGCATGGGTCTCGACAGGCCCGGCTCGCTGAAAGACCGGCTCGAAGCCTGGGCGCTCGCCGGTGCATTGCAAGCGGTGGCCACGCATCCCAAGTAAGTTGGCAGGGCCGCGCCAGCCGTGTCAGGCCACCCACCCCAAGGACTGGAACCTCGGGCGAGCCGCGCGGGTTAACCACCCGACAGGCCACAGCGAAATCAAAAGGGTTCCAGAACACGTGTCCAAACCCCGCACACATGCCCTCAGCGATCTGCTCGACGAGCTCGAAGGCACCGTCGAAGGCGAGTCCGTCCGCGTGGAAGACGTGATCGAGGCGCTCGGGCATTCCTCCTTCGCCTCGCTCATGCTGGTCTTCTCGCTGATCTGCACCTCCCCGGCCAGCGCCATCCCCGGCGTCACCGCGCTTCTCGCCCTGATGGTCTTCATCCTCGTGGCCCAGATGATGGTGGGGCGGAAAAGCCTCTGGCTGCCCGGTTTCATCACCCGCCGCCGCCTCTCCTCAGAAAAGCTCTGCAAGGGCATCAAATGGCTGCGCAAGCCGGTGCGCTTCGTCGAACGCTTTTTGAAACCGCGCTTCACGTGGTTCTTTCACCGGCCCTGGATCTGGGTGCCCCTGATCCTTGTCATGGCGCTGACCCTCTTCATGCCGTTCATGGAGTTCGTGCCCACCTCCGGCTCCATCGCCTCGGGCGTCATCGCCCTCTTCGCGGCCAGCCTGCTCACGCGCGACGGCGTGCTGGCGCTGTTATCGCTCCCGCTGCTGGCGGTCATTCCCGTCACGATCTACTACTGGATCTGAGCGCTACCCGCCGGCCCAATCGTCGAGCGCCTTCATCGCCCCCTTGCCAAGCCCCTGCGCCTTGACGCGGCCCAGCGGGCAGGCGCGCGACAACCGAACCTCCATATCCTCCACGTGAAACCCGTCCGGGCGGTCCAGACCCTCAAGCTCGTCCCAGCTCACCGGCACCGCCACCGCCGCCCCGGGCCGTGCCCGCAACGAATAGGGCGCAATCGCCGTCGCCCCGCGCTCGTTCCGCAGCCAGTCGATGAACAGCTTCCCCTTGCGCTTCTCCTTCGACATCGTCGCGGTGTAACGATCCGACGCCTTCCCGGTCAGCGCCTGAGCGAACCCCTTGGCGAACTCCTTCACCCGGTCCCACTCGGCAATCCGCCGCAGCGGCACGATCACGTGCACCCCCTTGCCGCCCGTCACCATCGGCGCCGAGTCGAACCCGCAGGCCTCGAGACCCTCGCGCACCTCGAACGCGGCCCGTTTCACCTCGTCGAAGCCCAACCCCTCGTCGGGGTCGAGGTCGAAAACCATCCGGTCAGGCCGCTCCAGCTTGTCCCGCCGTGCGCCCCATACGTGATACTCCACCGCCCCCATCTGCGCCGCCCCGATCAGGCCCTCGGGCGTGGTGACATACATGTAATCCTCGGTCCCGCCATCCTTCTCCCTGATGGGCACCGCCTTGATATCCTCCGGAAACCCCTTCCCGGCATGTTTCTGGAAAAAGCAATCTTCCGCGATCCCGTCCGGACAGCGCAACAGCGACAGCGGCCGGTCGGCCACATGCTCCAGCATCCGCTCCGCCACCCGCGCGTAATGCCGCGCCACGTCGCCCTTGGTCAGCCCCGCTTCGGGGAAGATGACCCGCCCCGTGCTCGACACCCGCACACCGCCGATCTCCTGGTCGCCACTGTCGGTTTCCGCTTCCGCCTTCGCACTCACGTCCTTTGCCTCCTTGTCCTCGCGCAGCCCCTTGAAGGCGCCATGCCTGATCCGTCCTTCGCTGGTGAACTCGGTATATTCCACCTGCGCCACAAGCTCCGGCGTTACCCAATGCGCGCCCTTGGTCTCCGCCGGCAACTCGCCCTCGAACGGGGCGGTCTTCCGGCCCAGCCGCTTCAGCTTCTTCGCCAGCGCCTTGAAATCATCATCGTCGAAACCGGTGCCGACCCGCCCGCGGTAGACAAACCCCTCGTCCTCGTAACTCCCCAGAAGAAGCGAGGAAAACGCCCGCCCCTTCTTGTCCGAGGGCGACCAGCCGCCCACCACGAACTCCGCCTCCTGTACACATTTCGCCTTGATCCACGCCTTGCTGCGCTTGCCGCTATAGGGCGCGTCGACCTTCTTCGACACGATCCCCTCGCCGCCCGCCTTGCACATCGCCGCCAGCGCCTCGGCGCCATCGCCCCCCAGCACCGGGCTCAGCCGCAACGGCCCACGCGGCGGCAGACCCTCGAACAGCCCCTCCAGCACCTTCCGCCGCTTCTTCAGCGGCTTGCCGGTCAGGTCCTTGCCATCCAGATGCAGGCAGTCGAACGCGTAGAACACCAGCGGGTCGCCCCCCTTCAGCGCCTTCTGCAAGTCCGAGAATCCGCCCCGCTCGGCCACCACCTCGCCATCGATCAGCGCGGCATCGCAGCCCAGCGCATCCGCCGGCCCGCACAACGTGCCGAACCGGTCGGACCAGTCCTTGCCGTTCCGCGTGTAAAGCCGCACGCCACCCTTGCCCACGGCCATCAGGCAGCGATACCCGTCGAACTTCACCTCGTGCTGCCAGCCCTCGCCCTCTGGCGGCTCATCCTGCAGCGTCGCCAGCTCCACCTTCCGAAACCGCGGCAACGCCTTCTTGTGTTTCGCCGCCTCGAAAGCGGCCTTCTCCTTCGCGATCTGCCGCATCGTCCGCCCGGTCGTGACGCTCCGCTTGTGCTTGTTGACCAGCGCATCGGCACTCCGCCCGGCCAGATCGTCGCGCTCCTTGATCAGCAGCCAGTTCTCGCGCTTGCCCTTGTCGCCCCCCATCCTGACCAAGGCCCAGCCGCCCTCCATCCGCGCGCCATGCAGCCGGAAATGCAGCTTGCCTTCCTTCAGCCCCTCCGCCGGATCGTGCAGCGGCTCCCACGCGCCGCTGTCCCACAGCATCACCGTGCCGCCGCCATACTCGCCCTCGGGGATCGTGCCCTCGAAACTGCCATAGGCAACCGGATGATCCTCCGTCCGCACCGCCAGCCGCTTCTCCGACGGGTCGTCCGACGGCCCCTTCGTCACCGCCCAAGACCAAAGCACCCCATCCCACTCCAGCCGGAAATCGAAATGCAGCCGGCTCGCGTCATGCTTCTGCACGACGAAGGACAAGGTGCCACCGGCGGTGGCCGCCTCGGCGGGCGGCTCGGGCGTCGTGTCGAAATCGCGTTTCGCGCTATACCGGTCGAGCTTGTTCACGGGGCGGATCCTGACAGTTGCGGCGCATTTCCGGTGGCCTTCGCCGGTCTTCCCCGGCGTCAGGCCTCAGCCCAAAACGCATACCCCGACCGAAAGTTTCCCCGCGGCCGCCCCTCACCGGCCCGCGAAATAGGCCGCCAGCGCCTCGATATCGGCGTCGCTCAGGTCGCGGGCGGCCGCATGCATCAGCGGATCGTAGTCGTAAACTCCGTCCCGCCACAGCGTCAGCTGCACCTCCAGGAACCCGCGCCGCTGCCCGTCCAGCACCGGCCCCTTGCGCCGCCCGTCCTCGCGCTCACCATGACAGGCCAGGCAGGTCGGCACGTCCCGCGTGCCCACCTTGGCCAGCGCCTCGCCCTTCGACGCCAGTTCCGCACCGGCCACCAGCGCATCCCCCGCCTCGTCTTCCGTTTCCGCGAAGTGCCGTGCCAGCTCGGCCAGCCGTTCCTCCGGCACCGACGTGACAGCCTGCTCCATGATCCCGCTCGGCCGCTTGCCCGAACGGTAGGCCTGCAACTGCGCCTCGAGATACGCCTCCGACAGGATATCCAGCCGCGGCACCTGCCCGCCGACCTCGCCGTGACAACTCGCGCAATACTCCTCCGGCTCGCTCGTCTCCAGTACCAGCTCCGGCGCAGTTTCCCCCTTTACCGACGAAAGGTAGGCCACTACCGCCCACACCTCGTCATCGCGCCCCTCGGCGGGCCAGCCCGGCATGCCGGTCATCTTGATTCCGTTCTCGACGATCCAGAACAGCTCGTTCGCCTCCCAATGGGCCACCGCCTCCTCGATCTGCGGCGGCTCCGGCACCATCGCCCGCATCGTCGCGCTGGCCTCCGCACCCGGCGCCCCGTGGCACGGCACGCAGGCCGTCGCGTAATGCCCCGCCCCCAGCGCGATCAGCTCGGCATCGTCCAGCTCCGGCACCTCCTCCTCCGACGGCGCGCGCAGCCAGACCGAATTCCGGAACGTCGTGTGCAGCACCCAGCTCACCCCGGGCAGATGCCCCGCCACGGCCGAGACGTTGTAAAGCCCCAGCGCCACCACCGCCACGGCCCCGGTCAGGCCCAGCGCCGCCAGCGCGGCCAGCGTCATGAACACCGCCCTCATGCCGCCCCCCTTTCGCGCAGCGACAGCCCGGTCAGCGCCAGCCCCGCGATCAGGTAGACCGGCGTCCCGATCCCCAGCATCAGCATTCCGCCGATCTGCTGCCCCGACAGGTCCGGCGCCGTCCCGCAGATCTCGGCGTAAAGATCCCGCGGCGCCAGCACGATCAGCGCCCCCAGCAGCGTCATGTGCATCGAGGTCAGCAACAGCCCCCCGGCCCCCGCCAGCGGCCTGTCCCGCCGCAGGCACCCGGCCCAGACCAGCAGGCCGACGACCAGGAAACTCGCCTGCTCGGCAACGAAGCCCAGCGCAACGGTCCGCCCCAGCCCGTGCGCCACCGGCAGGTGCCAGGCCCAGACCACCACGAACTCCGCCGCCGCAGCCGCCAGCGGCGGCACGGCCAGCCGCTCGGTCAGCCTAGGCAGCCCCAGCACGATCAGCGGCGCCGCCACCGCCACCAGCACCATGTGCCGCAGCATATGCGCCGCGAATACCGGCATCACCGCCTCCAGCGGCACCACCCACACGGCCGCCAACAGCGCGAGGCCCGGCAGAAGGAAGCGCATACTCATTGGCACCCCCCCAGCATCACCAGCGGCAACGAGGTGAACACCACCCCAAGAAACGCGATGATCGCCAGAAGGAACGCCGCATGACCCAGGAAGTGATGCCGGTCCTCGGCCCGCCCCCAGCTGTTGAAGTAATCCCCCGTCTCGTGCGGGTTCCACTGCCGCCAGCTGTTCCAGCCGACCCACAGGATCGCCCCGAGCGACACGATGCTGAACACCACAAGCCCGGTCCGCGCCATCTCGATGTCCCAGCCCTTGGCACAGGTCACCGCCGCCAACCCGTAACAGATCACGAAATGGATGGCCCAGATCAGCGGCCCCATCGTGATCTTCATCAGGCTCGCCCGCTCCTCGGCGAACTCCTCCAGCTCGTCCTTCTGCGGCGTATGCTTCGGATCGGTCATAGCACCCCCGGGGCAAGGCCCATCACCGCACAGGTCACCAGCGCCGCCAGCACCTGGAAATGCCAGAAAAGCGAGACGTTCCAGATATCCGCGTCGTAGCGCGGCGTCAGCTTGCCGAAGACCGAGCCGGCCAGGCAATAAAGCTGCATGATCACCCCGGCGCCCGCATGCACGGTGATCCAGATCGCCAGCGCCCAAAGCACCGCCGGGTAGACATGGCTCGACGGCTGCAACTCCCACACCGACAGCATCAGCGCAGCCGCCCCGCCCGCCGCCGCCAGCGGCGCCAGCGCCAGACAGGCCCGCGCGGCGCCTACCGCCCAGCGCCGGTTCAGCTCCCGCGCACCGACCGTCAGCGCCCAGGACACCGACAAACCCACCGCCGCCAGCCCGACCAGCCACGCCTCCGCATGCATCGCCCCCTCGGGCGGGAAATCCGCCTGCGAGGTCCAGTAGAAGAAGAACCCGAACACCAGCGAGGCAAACGCCGTCGCATCCCCCAGCATGGTGATCCACATCGCCCACCACCCGACCGAGGCCGGCCCCGAGGCATAGGTCGGCAGGGTCAGGCCCAGCCCGGCATCCTTGCTCGGCGCTTCCGGCACCCGCGCGGTCGAGGTCCAGAGCCAGTAGATGATGCAACACACCGCCAGCGCCGCACAGATGATCGCCGGCGGATACCAGTGGAACGTGGGAAAGATGAACGCGCCCCCGGTGAACCCCGCCGCCATATGCGTGATCCACGCGGGCCCCGTCACCCGCTGCACCTGTATCGGCTCGGCATCGATCACCGAGGTCACCAGCGTCTCCCGCCGCCCCTCGGCGGCATCGGGCAGATAATAGCGCCCGGCGTCGATCCGCGCCTGCATCTTCGGATCGTCCCACAGCGGATAGCGGCTCGTGACATGCGGGATCGACCGCACGCCCCAGGCCTCCTCGGGCACGTCATGGGTCCATTCCAGCGTGCCCGCCTCCCACGGGTTCCGCGCGATCTGCGGCTGGCGATGCTTCGGCCGGACCAGGTCCCACACGAACACGGCGAACCCGGCGGCGATGATGAACGCCCCCACGGTCGAGATCAGGTTCAGCCCGTCCCAGCCAAGCCCCGTCGGGTAGGTATAGATCCGCCGCGGCATCCCCCACAGCCCGGTCAGGTGCATCGGCAGGAAGGTCAGGTTGAACCCGCAGAAGATCAGCCAGAACGCCCAGCGCCCCAGCCGCTCCGACAGCTTCTTCTTCTGGATGAACGGGAAGAAGTAATAGACCCCCGCGATCACCGGAAACACCATCCCCCCGAACAGCGTGTAATGCAGGTGCGCCACCACGAAATACGTGTCATGCGCCTGGAAATCGAACGGCGCCAGCGCCAGCATCACGCCGGTCAGCCCGCCCATGGTGAAGATCGCCAAGGCGCCCGCGATCCACAGCATCGGCAGCGTCATCTTCACCCGCCCCACCATCAGCGTGGCGAGAAACGCGAAGATCTGCACCCCCGTCGGGATCACCACCGCCTCCGACGCCGCCGAGAAGAACCCCAGCGATATTGCCGGCAACCCGGTCGTGAACATGTGGTGCACCCAAAGCCCGAAGCTCAGGAACCCGGTGCCCACCGCCGACAGCACGATCCACGAATACCCCACGATCGGCCGCCGTGCGACGGTGGGAATGATCATCGCCGCAATGGCGATCGAGGGCAGGAAGATGATGTAGACCTCCGGATGCCCGAAGATCCAGAACAGGTGCTGCCACAGCATCGGGTCGCCGCCGCGTTCGGGGTCGAAGAAGGGCCAGTCGAAGCTGCGCTCCAGCTCGAACAGGAAATCCCCGGCAATGAGCGGCGGAAAGGCGAACAGGATCATGCCGCCTACGACCATCACGTACCACGCGTAAAGCGGCATGATGTTCACCCGCATCCCCGGCGGCCGGCATTTCAGCGTCCCCACGATCAGCTCCACCGCCGCCGCGATCGAGGCCACCTCGATGAAACTCAAGCCCAGCAGCCAGATATCGCTCCCCGGCCCCTCGTCCTTGGTCGCCAGCGGCGGGTACATGAACCACCCCGCCCTTGGCGCTGCATCGAAGAAGATCGACCCGATCACGAAGATCCCGCCGATCAGGAAGCACCAGTACCCGAACGCAGAAAGCCGCGGAAACGGCATGTCCCGCGCCCCCAGCATCCCCGGCAGAAGCAGGATCGAAATCGCCTCGAACAGCGGCACGGCGAACAGGAACATCATCGCCGAGCCGTGCATGGTGAAAAGCTGGTTGAACCGGTCGGCCGAGATTAGCTCGTTCTCCGGCACCGCCAGCTGCGCCCGGATCAGCAGCGCCATCACCCCGGCCAGCAGCATGAAGCACAGCGCGGTCATGCAATACCACTTGCCGACCTCGGTGTTGTTCACCGCCGTGATGTACCGGAACCCCTTCGGCGTGGCCCACGCGGCCCGAAGCCGCTCGGCCTGTGCCGCCTGCACCTCCTCCGGCACCGGCTCGGCCAGCATCTCCTCGGTCGGCGGATAGGGGCCCGAGGGTGTCGGCAAGGCTGATCTGTCCGGCGCATGATCGGTCATTTCAGCCCCTTCAGATAGGCCGCAAGGTCGGCGATCTCTTCCTCGGCAAGGTGCTCATAGGTCGGCATCTCCACCTCCGGCTTCAGCTCACCGGTATGCGCGATCCACCGCTCGAAATCCTCCAGCGTCGCGCCCAGCCGCCCGGCGCCCAGCGTCTCGCGGCTGCCCACATGCGTCAGGTCCGGCCCGACCTGCCCGACGGCCTCCGTCCCCCGCACGGCATGACAGGCGCCACAGCCCTCCGACCGGAACAACGCCTCGCCCCGCATCGCCTCGGCACTCTCAGGCGCCACGGCATCGCCCGCCTCGTGCTCCAGCCACGCGTCGAACGCCTCCTCCGGCATGACCACGGCGGCAAAGGCCATCCACGCATGGCTCACCCCGCAGAATTCGGCACATTGCCCGCGATACCGCCCCGGCCGCTCCGGATGCAGGCTCACCCGCGTCTCTTTCCCCGGGAACATGTCCATCTTGCCGCCCAGCGACGGGATCCAGAACGAATGGATCACCTGGTCGGCGCCCAGAAGGAATTCCGTCCGCTGCCCCGCCGGCAGCCTGATCTCGTTGGCCGTGACGACAGGCGCCTCTGCCCCTTCCGGCCAGTACTCCACCCGCCACCACCATTGCTCGCCCGTGACCCGCACCTGCAGCCCGTCCCCCGGCGCCCGCTGGTCCGGCAGGAGGCTCAGCGCCCAGACCAGCAACGCCACCAGCAGCACCGTCGGGGCAACGATGCCGCCCCCGATCAGAAGCGGCCGCACGAACTTGGGATCGACCGGCCCGGTGCGCAGCCGGGTCAGCGTATAGAAGGCCCCGTTCACCAGCAGCCACAGGATGCAGGCGCCCACAAGCGTCACCAGGAAGATGTTGCGCACCGCCACCGCATCGACCCCGGCGGCATCCAGCGCCGATTGCTCCTTGCCGCAGCCGGACAGCAGGGCCAACGTCAAAAATCCCGCCAGCCTTACGCCGGCGGGTCCAAACAGCCAGTGATGCCCTCGGTCACGCTGTCTTGAGCTCATGAAGCTCAACGCGGCGCATCCCGGTCCGGTTCCAGGCGTACAAAGCCGCAATGCGGATCGACGCCACGGGCCCGCTCCTGTATCGAAGGCCCGAACCGATCAGCCGAAGGCCGCGCCATGAAGGACCACGACCAGCCATCCCCCCAAGAGCACCGCTGGGCCCTCGATGGCCTGACCTACGCGGGCCTCGCCTGGGGCCCCGAGGATGGCCGCCCGGTCCTCGCCACCCACGGCTGGATGGACCACGCCGACAGCTTCCGCGAACTCGGCCCCCGTCTGACCGGCTGCCGTGTCGTCGCCCTCGACCTCAGCGGACAGGGCCACAGCGCCCACCGCTCGCCCGACGCCACCTACAACCTCTGGGATGACCTGCCGCAGATGGCCGCCCTGCTCGACACGCTCGGCTGGGAAAAATGCACGCTCCTCGGCCATTCCCGCGGTGCCAACATCAACTCCCTCTTCGCCGCCGCCCAGCCGAACCGGGTCAACGCCGTCATCGCGCTTGACGCCCTCGTTCCCGACCCGGTCGCCGAGACCGCCGTGGTCGACACCCTCCGGGCCTTCATCGAGGACACCCGCCATCAGGCCACGCGCCGCCGCTCCTTCACCTCGAAAGAGGATTACATCACCCGCCGCAGCGAACGCCGCAACAGCCGCCAGACCGCCGAGGCCCTCGTCGACCGCGCCGTGGTGGAAACCCCCGACGGCCTCCGCACCCGCGCCGATGCCCGCCTGTTCGCCAGTTCCGCCATGAAGCTCACCAAGCCCCAGGTCGAGGCGGTGCTCGGCGCGCTGACCATGCCGGTCCTGAACATCTGGGCCGAACAGGGCCTCCCGGCCTATACCGACTGGCCCGCCGAGGCGCGCCGCCTGGCCGAGACGCTCGCCCCCGATTACGAAGCGCTTGAACTCCCCGGCGACCACCACGCCCACCTCGACTCGGCCGGCGCCCAACGCATCGCTACGGCCATCCTCGACTTCCTCGACCGCAAGACCTGACCGGCCTGTTTCGCCGTCATATTCATCCCCGCCACCGCATCGCACGGCTTGAACCTCGTCGCCCCGCGCCGCGTCGCGAGCGAAGCGAACGGCACACAGGCGATGGCCGGGCAAACCCCCGCCCCCCCGGAAACGTTTGAAATTCAACGGCAATCCCCCGCCGGTCACCCCTGCACCCCGGCGCGTTCCTTGACCTCACAGCACTTCCCGATAGGTACAAGCCGAAGTCAGGGCGGTTCACCCCGGTGGCCGGCGCCCTCGGCGCGTCTGCCGCGCCCATTGATACGAAAGACATGCGGAGACAGTGAAACATGCTGCGTTTGGTTGCGAGTTTTCTCGTTCTGGTTTTCATGACACTCGCGCCGGTCACGGCGCAGGAGGCCCCGCCCGAGGGCACCACCCCCGAAGACACCCCCTCCAGCGTCGACCTCCTCATCGAGGTCATCGAGGATGACGCCACCCGCGCCGAGCTGATCGAGCGTCTCAGGGCCGCGGGCCTGCCGGAAGAGGAAGCCACCCCCGACGAGATCGTCGACACCCTCGCCGACGGCACGCCCCCGCCCGAAGACCTATCCTTCGGACGCCGTGTGGCCCTCGTCACCCAGGAAGCGGCGGAAGACATCGCCAGCTTCGCCACCACCTTCTGGCGCCAGCTTACCCGCGCCCCGGCCGTCTTCTCCGGCCTCAGCGGCGGCGAGGCGGGCGTCCTGCTCGACGCGCTGGCCGATCTTGCCATCGTCATCGTCGGCACCGTCCTGTCCTTCCTGGTCCTGCGCTGGTTCGGCAAATCCTTCTACGCAAGGATGAGCGCCTCGGCCCGCGACGGCGGCATCGCCCGCACCGTCGTGCTCTTCTTCATGTCCGCGGTGATCGACGCGCTGATCGTCATCCTGGCCTGGGCCGCGGGCTATGCACTGGCCATCCTCGCCCTTGGCGAGTTCGGCCAGATCGGCATCCGCCAGACCCTCTATCTCAACGCGTTCCTGCTGGTCGAGATGGCCAAGGTGGCGGTACGCCTCGTACTGTCGCCCTCCGCCACCTCGCTGCGGCCGCTGCCCATCAGCGACCGGGCGGCCTCCTACCTCTCGACCCGGATCAACCTGATCGTCGGCGTGGTGGGTTACGGCCAGCTTCTCGTGGTGCCGCTGATCAACGGCAACGTCTCCTTCGCGGCGGGCCGCGCCGTCTCGGCGCTCATCGCCTTCGCGGTGCTGGCCTTCGCCATCTGGCTCGTCCTGCGCAACCGCAAGCCGGTGACCGACTGGATGCTGGGCGCCGACGAGCCCCACCCGGCCCCCCACCACCCCGATCCCGAACTCCCGCAGCAGGAAGCCCTCGACGAGATCGGCGCCCCCATGGTGACCGCCACCACCGATACCGCCCCGATCATGGACCACGCCGCCACACCCCCGCCCCGCCGCAGCCGCCGGCGCGGCGCGCTGCACTACCTCGCGCGGCACTGGCACTGGCCGGCGCTGGCCTACCTGCTGACGATGTTCGTCATCGTCCTCCTGCGCCCCGGCAACGCCGTCTTCCAGACCTTCATCGCCTCGGGACAGGTGCTGGTCGTGGGCCTCCTCGGCTTCGCCGTCGCCGGCTTCCTCAGCCGTTCCATCGCCAGCGGCGTCAGCCTGCCGGCCAACGTCTCCGACCGCGTGCCGCTGCTGCAGGGCCGCCTCAACGCCTTCGTGCCGAAAATCCTCTTCGTCCTGCGCGCCCTCATCTTCGTGGCCGTGGTGCTGCTGGCCTTCAATGCGGTCGGCCTCATCGACCTGCGCGCCTGGATGGTCAGCCAGTTCGGCCTGCGCCTGACCGGCACGATCCTCTCTGTCTCGGTGGTGCTGCTGGTGGCCTTCGGCATCTGGCTCGCACTCACCTCCTGGGTCGATTATCGCCTCAACCCGGAATTCGGCAAGGTCGCCACCGCCCGTGAACAGACCCTGCTGACGCTCCTCCGGAACGCCGCCACCATCGCCCTCATCATCATCACGCTGATGTTCGTGCTGGCGGAAATCGGCCTCGACATCGCGCCGCTCCTGGCCTCCGCCGGGGTGCTCGGCCTCGCCATCGGCTTCGGCGCCCAGAAGATGGTGCAGGACATCATCACCGGCATCTTCATCCAGTTCGAGAACGCGATGAACGTGGGCGACGTGGTCACCGTGGGCGGCACCACCGGCGTGGTCGAGCGCCTCACCATCCGCTCGGTCAGCCTGCGCGACCTGCACGGCGTCTACCACATCATCCCCTTCTCCTCGGTCGACATGGTGTCGAACTACGTCAAGGATTACGGCTATTTCGTCTGCGACATGGGCGTGGCCTACCGCGAGAACGTGGACGAGGTGAAACAGGCGATGCTCGACGCCTTCGCCGAGCTAAAGGGCGATCCCGACCAGGCCGACGGCATCCTCGACGATCTGGAATGGTTCGGCCTCAACAGCTTCGGCGACAGCGCCGTCGTGCTCCGCGCCCGCATCAAGTGCGTGCCGGGGCGGCAATGGGGCATCGGGCGGGCCTACAACGCCGTCCTCAAACGCGTCTTCGACGACCGCAACATCGAGATCCCGTTCCCCCACCAGACGATCTTCTTCGGCGAGTCGAAAGACGGCAAGACCCAGCCCATCACGGTCGAGGCCGAACCCCAGGCCACCTGACCCGCACCGCCGGCCGTCACCCCGACAGGCCGGCGGCCTCCCGCGCCTTCGCCTCGATCGCCCCCCAGTCGCCCGCCGCCACCAGGTCGGCGGGCGCAATCCAGCTCCCACCCACACAGGGCACCGTCGAAAGCTTCAAATACTCCCCCGCGTTCCCCGGGCTCACCCCGCCCGTGGGACAAAACGATAGCTGCGGCAACGGCCCGCCCAGCGCCTTCAGCGCCGCCGCCCCGCCCGACGCCTCCGCCGGGAAGAACTTCAGCATGTCATAGCCCCGTGCCAGCAACCGCATCGCCTCGCTCGCCGTCGCCGCACCGGCCAAAAGCGGCAACCCCTCCGCCTCGCAAGCCGCCAGCAAATCCTCCGTCGCCCCCGGCGACACCCCGAACGTGGCCCCCGCCTCTTTGGCTGCCCTGACATCCTCGGCCGAAAGCAGCGTCCCGGCCCCCACATGCCCGCCCGGCACCTCCGCCATCGCCCGGATCGCCTCCAGCGCCGCGGGCGTGCGCAACGTCACCTCCAGCACCGGCAGCCCTCCGGCCACCAACGCCTCCGCCAACGACCTGGCCTTGCCCGCATCATCGATCACCAGCACCGGGATCACCGGCGCCAGCCCGCACAATTCCCGCGTCCTGCGGCTTGCCTCCTGCGGTGTCATGCCCAGCCTCTCCCTATTGTCACGGTGTGCCCGACCCTAAGCCAGCCACCACGATCCCGACAACCATCCTCCTGCCCCCGTTGTCATTTATCCCGACGCCGAGAAGCCGCGCATCGACGGGCCGTGGCGCGGCGAACCAACGGGCGTGGCTTGACGCTTTATGGTCGCCAAGGACATCCGACACCCGCGACGTACCACGCCATTTGCCAAATCGCCGTGCCGTCGGGACGGCCCGTCGATGCGCGGCGGGCTGAAGCCCTTTGTCCCGCGCGGGGCCGCCCGAAACGCCGGACCTGCCCACCCAAACCTTTAACCAAAATCAAACCCACCATTAGCAAAACTTAAACCTCCCCCGCTCCAAAACCCGCTACTCCTCCCAGCAAACCGGGGGAGGACAGCAATGACCGACATCCAGAAAATGGCCGACGCGATCCGCTTCCTCGCCATCGACGCCATCCTCAACGCCGGCGAAGGCCACCAGGGCGTGCCCCTCGGCATGGCCGAAATCGCCGCCACCCTCTACGCCCGCCACGTCAGGGTCGACCCGAAGAACCCCCTCTGGCCCGACCGCGACCGCGTCGTCCTCTCCAACGGCCACGGCTCGATGCTGCTCTACGCCCTCCTCCATCTCGCGGGCTACGAGAAACTCACCACCGACGCCCTCAGATCCTTCCGCAAGTTGCACAACGTCTGCGCCGGCCACCCCGAGATCGAACAGGATGCCGGGATCGAGATCACCACCGGCCTGCTGGGCCAGGGCATTGCCTGCGCCGTCGGCATGGCCGTGGCCGAGGCCCGCCTCGCAGACCGGTTCGGCCCCGACCACGTCGATCACCGCACCTGGGCCTTCGTCGGCGACGGCTGCCTGCAGGAAGGCATCGGGCAGGAGGCCATCTCCCTCGCCGGCCACCTCCGCCTCGGCAAGCTCACCTTCCTGTGGGACGACAACCAGATCACCGATGACGGCGCCACCTCGCTCTCGATCAGCGAAGACATCCCCGCCCGTTTCCGCGCCGCCCACTGGCACGTCCAGGAACTCGACGGCCACGATATCGCGGCCATCGACGCCGCCCTCGACGCCGCCAGATCCGACCCGCGCCCCTCGCTGCTGGCCTGCCGCACCACCATCGCCTGTGGCATCCCCCGGCTCGAAGGCCAACGCGGCGGCCATTCCGCCCCGCTCACGCCCGAGGACGCCACCGCCGCCCGAAAGGCCCGCAACTGGCCCCACCCGCCCTTCGACATCCCGGCCGAGATCCGCGCCGACTGGGCCGCCGCCCTCGCCCGCCGCACCGACGCAATACCGACAAAATACCGACGTTATACCGACGTTGAAAATCCCACCGAATTCGACCGCTGGCACACCGCCACCCTGCCCCCGGAATGGGAGGCGTTCTGGCACAATCTCGGCCCCAACCAACTCCCAACCGACACCCCCCGCCCCACCATCCTCTCCTCCGGCGACATCTGCGACGCCCTCACCGAGATCCTCCCCGAAACCCTCGTCCTCTGCGCCGATCTCGAAGCCCCCACCAACCACAAGCGCACCCGCCCCGCCTTCACCGCCGACCACCGCGGCGGCTCCTACGTCCACTGCGGCGTCCGCGAACACCTGATGGGCGCCATGACCTGCGGCATCGCCGCCCATGGCGGCCTCCGACCGATCAACGTCACCTACCTCGCCTTCGCCGATTACGAACGCCCCGCCATGCGCATGGCCGCCCTGATGGGCCTGCCCGGCATCTTCGTTTTCTCCCATGATTCCATCGGCGTAGGCTCCAACGGCCCGACCCACCAGCCGGTCGAGACCCTCGCCAGCTTCCGCGCCATGCCCAACATGCACGTCTTCCGCCCCGCCGACGCCATCGAGACTGCCGAGGCCTGGAAACTCGCCCTCGAACGCCGCGACGGCCCCTCCATGCTCGCCCTCTCGCGGCAGGACGCCACCCAGGTCCGCACCGACCGCTCCGAAAACCTCTCGCGCCGCGGCGCCTACATCCTCCGCGACACCGAAGGCCCCCGCGACATCACCCTCATCGCCACCGGCACCGAGGTCGGCCTCGCCCTTCAGGCACAGGCCCAACTGCACCAATCCGGCATCGCCGCCGCCATCGTCTCCATGCCCTGCTGGGAGCTCTTCGCTCAACAGGACCCCGCCTACCAATCCACCACCCTCGGCACCGCCCCCCGCATCGCCATCGAGGCCGCCTCCCCCTTCGGCTGGCACCAGTGGCTCCGCCCCACCGACCGCTTCATCGGCATGGAAAGTTTCGGCGCCTCCGCGCAAGCCCCTGTTCTCTATGACCATTTCGGCATCACCCCCGCCCGCGTGGTCTCCACCGCGAAAGAGTTGCTCAGCCATTGACCCTCCGCGCGCTTTGAAAGATATTTGGTATACCAAATCACGGTAGACAGGGACAAACCTAAGCAGATGCCGCCAAAACCGTCATCCCTACCGGCCCGGGCGCGCCGATGACCACCCTCCTCGGCGCCATCGCCGACGATTTCACCGGCGCGACCGACCTCGCGGGCCTTCTCGCCCGCAGCGGCGCCCGCGTTTCGCTCCGCATGGGCGTGCCCGAAACCCCGCCTGAGAACACCGCCCCGTTCGAGGTCATCGCCCTCAAGATCAGAACCACCCCCGTTAACGAAGCGTTAACCCTTTCAGAACAAGCCCTTGCATGGCTCCGCTCGGCCGGTGCCCGACGCTTCTACTGGAAATACTGCTCCACCTTCGACTCCACCGCCAAGGGCAATATCGGCCCCGTCGCCGAGGCGCTGATGGCCCAGCTCGACACGCCCCAAACCATCTACTGCCCCGCCTTCCCCGAAAACGGCCGCGCCGTCTTCATGGGCCACCTCTTCGTCGGCCGCGACCTCCTGTCGGAAAGCCCGATGAAGGATCACCCGCTGACACCGATGCGCGATTCCAGCCTCCTCCGCCTTCTCCAGCCACAGGTGCAGGGAAAGGTCGGCCTCATCGATCGCCTCACCGTCGCCCGCGGGCCCGACGCCATCCTCGACGCCCTCACCCAACTGGCCCACGACAACATCGCCCACGTCATCATCGACGCCGTGGCGGATGAAGACCTCGCCACCATCGCCGCCGCCACGCACCACCTGCCCCTCCTCACCGGCGGCTCGGCGCTGGCCCAGCCCCTGCCCGGCCTGCTGGCAAAGAACATCGGACAGGCCGAGCCCTTCACGCCACCCGCCACCGCTCCCGAAACCGTAATCCTGTCCGGCAGCTGCTCCGCCATGACCAACCGCCAGGTCGCCGCCTACCGCGCCACCGGCGCGCCCTGCTTCCAGCTCGACCCGCTAGCCCTCGCCGAACACGGGCCCGGGCCCGCCCTCGACTGGCTCAACCAACAAAACCTCCGCCACGCCCCCCTCCTCTACGCCACCGCCGACCCGCAATCCGTCGAGGCCGCCCAAGCCCAACTCGGCCAAACCCGCGCCGGCCAAATCGTCGAAGACACCCTCGCCACCTGCGCTACCGCCGCCCGCGACCACGGCGCGCGCCGCTACGTCGTCGCCGGCGGCGAAACCTCCGGCGCGGTCACGCAAGGCTTGGGCATTACCCGCCTCGATGTCGGCCGCGAAATCGCCCCCGGCGTCCCGTGGTGCTTCGCCCAAACCGGCGGCCACCCCGCCGCCCTCGCCCTCAAATCCGGAAATTTCGGCGCGGAAACCTTCTTCACCGACGCCCTCACCGCGCTGGAGGCCCCATGACCGAGGAAACCCGCCTCCGCGAACAGATCTGCCTGCTCGCCAAATCCCTCTTCGATCGCGGCCTCACCCACGGGTCCACCGGCAACATCTCCGCCCGCACCCCCGATGGCGGCCTTCTCGTCTCGCCCACCGGCACCTCCTTCGGCCGCCTCGACCCGGGCCGCCTCTCCCGCTTCGACGCCCAAGGCACCCTGATCGACGGCGACAAACCCACCAAGGAAATGCCCCTCCACACCGCCTTCTACGACACCCGCGCCACCGCCGGCGCCGTCGTCCACCTGCATTCCACCCATTCCGTCGCCCTCTCGATGCTGCCCGACGCCGACCCCGACGATTTCCTGCCCCCCATGACCCCCTACGCGATCATGAAACTGGGCAAGGTCCGCCTCCTTCCCTTCTTCCTGCCGGGCGACCCGGCGATGGGCGAAGCGGTGCGCGGGCTCGCCGGCAAGCGCTCCGCGGTAATGCTGGCCAATCACGGCCCCGTGGTCGCGGCCAAGGACGTCGAGGCCGCCTGCAACGCCATCGAGGAGCTGGAGGAAACCGCCAAACTCGCCCTCCTCCTCCGCGGCCTCAACCCGCAGATGCTCACCCCCGAGCAGGTACGCTCGGTCGTCACGAAATTCGACGTGGAGTGGGACGATTGAAATTCTCCGCCAACCTCGGTTTCCTCTGGAATGACAGGCCCTTGCCCGACGCCGTTCGCGCGGCGGCGGCCGCCGGCTTCGACGCGGTCGAATGCCACTGGCCCTATGACACCCCAGCAGACGAGGTCACCGCCGCCCTCACCGAAACCGGCCTGCCCATGCTCGGCCTCAACACCCGCCGCGGCAACGTGGAGGCCGGCGAAAACGGCCTCGCCGCCCTGCCCGGCCGCGAGGCGGACGCCCGCACCGCCATCGACGAGGCCATCGCCTATGCGACGGCTACCGGCACCCGCAATGTCCACGTCATGGCCGGCTTCGCCACGGGCAAAGCGGCCCACGACACCTTCCTCGACACCCTGCATTACGCCTGCACCGCCGCCGCCCCGCACGGCATCACCATCCTGATCGAACCGCTCAACCACTACGACGCGCCCGGCTATTTCCTCACCACCACGACCCAGGCCGTCGCCATCATCGAGACCGTCCGCGCCGTTAACCTCAAGCTGATGTTCGATTGTTACCACGTCCAGCTCATGGAAGGCGACCTGACCCACCGCCTCCAGACCCTGCTGCCCCATATCGGTCATATCCAGTTCGCCTCCGCCCCCGACCGCGGCCCGCCGGGCAGCGGAGAACAGAACTTCGTTTACCTTTTCGAAACCATTTCCCGGCTCGGCTGGCAGGCCCCGCTGGGCGCCGAGTACAAGCCGCAAGGCCCCACCGAAGCCTCCCTCCACTGGCTCGAGCCCTATCGAGGAGGCCGCGCATGACCGACCGGATCGAAGCCGACTACCTGATCGAAACCCCCGTCGACCCAAGCGCCGCGGCCGAGGCCATGGCCGGCGAGCAAAGCTCCGGCACCTTCGTCAAGGTTCCCGGCGAAACCCCCGACCTCCACGACCGCGCCGCCGCCCGCGTGGAATCGCTCGAGGTGGTCGAAGACGTCGCCACCCCTTCCCTCCCCGGCGGCCTCACCGGCGGCACCTACCACCGCGCCCGCGTCACCCTCTCCTGGCCCGTCGAGACAATCGGCCCCGACCTCCTCGCCCTCATGGCCACCGTCGCCGGCAACCTCTTCGAATTGCGCCAGTTTTCCGGCCTACGCCTCCTCGACCTGCGCCTGCCAGACAGCTTCGCCGCCGCCGGCCCCGGCCCGCAATTCGGCATCCCCGGCACCCGCAAGCTGGCCGGGGTCGACACCGGCCCCCTCATCGGCACCATCGTCAAACCCTCCGTCGGCCTGACCCCCGAAGACACCGCCGCGCTCACCGACACGCTCGCCCGCGCCGGCATCGACTTCATCAAGGATGACGAGCTTCAGGCCAACGGCCCCGCCTGCCCCTTCGAGGACCGCGCCCGCGCCGTCATGCGCGTCCTCAACGACCACGCCCAGCGCACCGGCAAGAAGGTCATGTACGCCTTCAACCTCACCGGCGAAGTCGACGACATGCGCCGCCGCCACGACCTCGTCCGCTACCTCGGCGGCACCTGCGTGATGGCCAGCCTTAATTCGGTCGGCCTCGCCGGCCTGCTGGCGCTCGCCCGCCATACCGAGCTTCCCATCCACGCCCACCGCAACGGCTGGGGCTATCTCAGCCGCGCCCCCATGCTGGGCTGGGACTATCCCGCATGGTCCAAACTCTGGCGCCTCGCGGGGGCCGACCACATGCATGTCAACGGCCTGAAAAACAAGTTCAGCGAGCCCGACGACAGCGTCATCGCCTCCGCCAAGTCCCTCCTCACGCCGATGTTCTCCGGCAAACCCTGCATCCCCATGCCCGTATTCTCCTCCGGCCAGTCGGCGGTGCAGCCCGAGGAAACCTACAGCCGCCTCGGCAGCGCCGACTGCATCTATGCCGCCGGCGGCGGGATCATGGCACATCCCGACGGGCCCGCCGCCGGCGTCACCTCCCTGCGCGAGGCATGGGAGGCCGCAATCGGCGGCATCCCGGCCCGCGACCACGCCCGCACCCACCCCGCCCTCGCCCGCGCGCTGAAGGCCTACGGCGGATGACCGAGCAGCCCCAGCCCCCCCTCGTCGGCTGGTACGGCGACGACTTCACCGGCTCCGCCGCCACGATGGAGGTACTGGCCTTCTCCGGCATCCCGGCCGTCCTCTTCCTCGACATCCCCACGCCCGACGAGCTCGCCGCCTTCCCCGACACGCGCGCCATCGGCATCGCCTCCACCGCCCGCAGCCATGGGCCCGACTGGATGGACCGCCACCTGCCGCAAGCCTTCGACTTCCTGCGCGAAACCGGCGCGGCGGTCGTCCACTACAAGACCTGCTCCACCCTCGACAGCGCCCCCCACGTGGGCTCCATCGGCAAGGCCATCGACCTCGGCCTGCCGCGCTTCGGCGGCTGGGCCCCCTGCCTGCTCGCCGCCCCCGCCCTGCGCCGCTACCAGGCGTTCGGCCACCTCTTCGCCGGGGCGCCCGAGGGCGTCTTCCGCCTCGACCGCCACCCGGTCATGTCTCGCCACCCGGTCACGCCGATGGACGAATCCGACGTCGCCCGCCACCTCTCCCGCCAGACCGACCGCCGCTTCGGCCTGATCGACCTCGAAGACCTGGCCCGCGACCCGCACAGCGCCCTCACCCGCGAACGCTCGCGCGGGGCCGAAGTCATCTGCCTCGACGCCATGCGGGACGACGACATGGCCCGCTGCGGCGCGCTCATATGGGAAAATCGCCAAGGCCCCCGCTTCGTCGTGGGCTCGCAGGGCGTGGAATACGCGCTCGTCGCCCACTGGCGCGAAACCGGCGCCCTGCCACGGCAGGACACCAACGACACCGCCGGGCCGGTCGACCGGATGCTCGCGGTCTCCGGCTCCGTCTCACCCGTCACGGCGGCTCAGATCGACTGGGCCGAACAGAACGGCTTCGCCCCCATCCCCCTCGACGCCGCGGCCATCATCCGCGACGACCCTTCCGCCGAAACCCGCGCCGTCTCCGCCGCCCTCGACGCCCTGCGCCAGCACCGCGACCCGATCATCCACACTGCCCGCGGCCCCGACGACCCCGCCGTCGACGCCATGCGCAAGGCCGTCACCGACACCGGCCTCGCCATGGACGAGGCCAACGCCCGCCTCGGCGCCGCCCTCGGCCGCCTCCTCGCCCGGCTCCTCAAGGAAACCGGCCTCCGCCGCGCCGTCATCTCCGGCGGCGACACCTCCGGCCACGCCGCCCGCCAGCTCGGCCTCTTCGCCTTCACCGCGCTCGCCCCCACCATCCCCGGCGCGGCTCTCCTGCAAGCCCATTCCCACGACCCCGCCCTCGCCGGCCTGCAACTGGCGCTCAAGGGCGGGCAGATGGGCAGCCCCGACTATTTCGGCTGGATCAAACGCGGCGGCGGCACCGCCCCGCAAACACTGGAAAGGACAAACGCATGACCAAGGTAGCCCTGCTCGGCGCAGGCGGAAAAATGGGCGTCAGGCTCGCCACGAACCTCCGCAACTCCCGCTTCGAGGTCGACCCCGTCGAGATCTCCGAAGACGGCCGCGCCCGCCTCAAATCCGAAACCGGGCTCGACGCGGTGGATCAGGACACCGCCCTCGCCAATGCCGACGTCGTGCTCATGGCGGTCCCCGACCGGCTGATCGGCAAGATCGCCCATGGCTTCATCGACAAGGTCCGCCCCGGCACCGCGATCATCGTCCTCGACGCCGCCGCGCCCTATGCCGGCGAAATGCCCGAACGCGACGACGTCACCTATTTCTGCACCCATCCCTGCCACCCGCACATCCTCGAAGTGCAGGACAGCGCCGAGGCCCAGAAAGACTATTTCGGCGGCATCGCCGCGCCGCAGGGCATCGTCTGCGCCCTGATCCAGGGCCCCGAAGAGCATTACGCGCTCTGCGAGGAGATCGCCAAGGTGATCTACGCCCCCGTCGCCCGTTCGCACCGCTGCACGCTGGAAAACATCGCCGTGCTCGAGCCCGCGCTTTCCGAAACCGTGGCCGCCACCCTTTCCCTCGCCCTGCGCGAGGCGACCGACCGCGCCGTCGCCATGGGCGTGCCAGAGGCCGCGGCGCATGATTTCGTGCTGGGCCATCTCAAGATCGAACTGGCCATCGCTTTCGGCATCTTCCCGGAAGGCAAGTTCTCCGACGGGGCGCTCATGGCCATCGACAAGGCCAAGACCGTCATCTTCAAGGACGACTGGCTCGACGAGGTGTTCAGCCTCGAGGCCGTGAAGAAATCCGTCGACGAGATCTGCGCCGGGTAACCGCCGCACCCCGCTGCCAATTCAAAAGGAGACATCATGACCGCCACGCTCGTCATCGGACCCTACAGCGATACCGACACCGCCGCGCTCGACGCGGCCTTCACCCCCGTCACCCTCGCCAGCGCGGCCGAGTTGCCATCACTCGACGACGCCACGCGAAACGCCATCACCGCCCTTGCCTACAAGGGCCACCACGCCTTCGGCGCGGCCGAGATGGACCAACTGCCCAACCTCGAACTCATCGCCAATTACGGCGTGGGCTACGACGCCATCGACGTCTCTGCCGCCGATGCGCGCGGCATCAAGGTGACCAACACGCCCGACGTGCTCAACGACGACGTGGCCGACCTCGCCGTCGCGATGCTGCTGATGCAGGTCCGCGAGATGGAACAGGCCAGCCAATGGGCCCGCTCCGGCAACTGGAAGAGCAAGGGCGAATACCGGCTCAACCGCAAGCTCTCGGGCGGCCGCGCCGGGATCGTCGGCCTCGGCCGCATCGGGCGCGAGATCGCCGACCGGCTGGCCGCCTTCAAGATGGACCTCCACTACTACGCCCGTTCCGAGAAGGAGACGCCCGGCTGGACCTACCACGCCGACCCCGTCGCGCTGGCCGAGGCGGTCGACTACCTCGTGATCGCCCTCGTCGGCGGACCCGACACCGAGAAGTTCGTCTCGAAAGAGGTGATCGACGCGCTCGGCCCCCGCGGCGTGGTGGTCAACATCTCCCGCGGCACCACGGTGGACGAGGCCGCGCTTCTCGACGCGCTCGAACAGGGCCGCATCGCCGGCGCCGGGCTCGACGTCTTCCTCGGCGAGCCGGATATCGACCGGCGCTTCTACGCGCTCGACAACGTGGTGATCCAGCCGCACCAGGGCTCCGGCACGGTCGAAACCCGCGCCGCCATGGGCCAGCTCCAGCGCGACAACATCGCCGCATTCCACGCCGGTCAGCCCCTGCTGACCGCCGTCAACTGAAGGAGGCCACAATGAAGGAAAACCGCTTCAAACGCGCCATCGCCGCCGGCCGCCCCCAGATCGGCATCTGGAGCATGATGCGCGAGCCGATGGTCACCGAGATGCTGGGCCAGCTGGGCTTTGACTGGATCCTGCTCGATTGCGAGCACACCCCCAATGACGAGCCCGGCGTCATGGCCATGCTGCAGGCCCTCTCGGCCTGCGACACCGAACCGATGGTCCGGCCAAGCTGCCTCAACGTGGCCGAGATCAAGCGCCTGCTCGACGTGGGCGCCCGCAACATCCTCGTGCCCTACGTGCAGACCGTCGAAGAGGCCGAACTCGCCGCCGCCGCCGTCGCCTACCCGCCCGGGGGCATCCGCGGCGTCAGCAGCGTCTCCCGCGCCACCGGTTTCGGCGCGGAACCCGAGTATTTCATCAAGGCGCGCGAGGAGATTTGTCTGATCGTCCAGATCGAAACCCGCGAGGCGCTCGACCGGCTGGAGGAGATTGCCGCCGTGCCGGGCATCGACGGGCTCTTCATCGGCCCCGCCGACCTTGCCGCCAGCCTCGGCCACCCGGGCAACCCCAAGCACCCCGAGGTCCTCGCCGCCATCACCGACGGCATCGCCCGCATCCGCGCCGCCGGGAAACCGGCGGGCTTCCTGTCGCCCGTCCAAGGGATGCTGGAAGACGTGGTAAAGGCCGGTTGCACCTTCACCGCGGTCGATATCGACCTGCCGCTCCTGCGCCGGGGGGCGCTGGCCCGGCTGGAGGCCTGCAAGCACTTCAAGGGCTAGGGCGACCCGGAGTTTTCAATAATTCCGGGCAAGAAAACCCCGTTTTCTTGCCCGTTTTCTTCGAAGAAAACGCCCGCCGACATCAGGCGGTGGGCTTGTCGTCCTCGAGGTAGTACCGCACGTTGTCCTCGAAACTGTCATCCGCCGACAGCCCCAGCTTCAACGCCTTTTCAGGCCGCAGATCAAACCGCCAGCCCTTCACGATGGCCTGGATATCCGGCTGCGCCTCCCACTTGATTAGCTTCGCCGGCTTCGGGCCCGCCACCGCCGTCATCGCGTCGATCATCTGCCCGATCGTCCACATCCGCCCCGGCATCATCATGCAGCGGTTCTGCCCCAGGTCCGCCTCCTCGATCTCGGCCCCCCTGATCAGGTTCTCCACGCATTTCCGCGGGCTCAGGTAGTAATGCGGAAAATCCACATCGACCGGGCAAACCGCCTCCTGCCCGTTCAGCGGCTCGCGCAGGATCGACGACATGAAGCTCGACGCCGCCCGGTTGGGCTTGCCCGGCCGGACCGAGATCGTCGGAAGGCGGAACCCCCGCCCGTCCACGAACCCCTTGCGCGAAAAGTCGTTCAGCAGCAGCTCCCCCATCGCCTTCTGCGCACCGTAGGAGGTTTGCGGGTTGAGGAAACTGTGATCGACGATCGGGTCCGGCACCTCCCCGCCATAGACGGCGATGGACGAGGTGAAGACCACCACCGGCTTCGTGCCCAGCTCCCGCGCCCGTTGCAGCACGTTGAGCGTGCCCATCAGGTTGATCTCGAGCCCCGCGTCGAAATCCTCTTCCGCATGGGCCGAGACGATGGCGGCCAGCAGGTAGATCACGTTCGTATCCGCCGTAACGCACTCCGCCACCGAGGCCGGTTCGGCAATGTTGCAGGTCACGGTGTCGACCGCCACCGAGCCGCCCTCGATGGGCGCCGGATCGTTGATATCCGCCAGCGTGATCTTCTCGATCGCCTGCCCGCGCAGCTCTCCCCGCTTGACCAGCGTCCGGCCCAGCTTCTGCCCGACGACGCCGCCGCCCCCGATGATCAGGATGTTCATGTCTCTCCTCCTTCGAATATCTGCGGCACCAATGCGCCGCGGTACTGGATGACCTGCGCGGCAAGCTCCATCGCCCCCCGCGCGGCGTCATCCACTGATTCCCCGGCGGCCATGCCAGCAAGGAACGCCGCCCCGAAACTGTCGCCAGCGGCGGTCGTGTCGACCACGCTCTCAAAGCGCACAGCCGGCAGCGTTCTGGCGCCCTTCTCATCCCAAAGCGTCAGGTCGCCGCCGCCATTCTTCACCGCCACGATGCCGGCCCCGCAATCGCGGTAGCGGGCAATCGTTTCCTCCGGCGCGCTATCCCCGAACGCGCGCTGCTCCTCGTCGAAGGAGGGCAGCACCACGTCGGCCACCGAGGCCCCCATGGTCAGCCCCTCGCGCATCGCCTCCGGCGTCTCCCACAACCGCTCGCGCAGGTTGGTATCGAATGCCACCAGCGTTCCCTCACCCCGCGCACGCGCCAGCGCATCGCACAGCGCCCGGCGCGCGGCGGGCGTCAGGATCGCCAGCGTAATTCCCGAAAAGTAAAGCATATCCCGCCCCGCCAGCACCTCCGCCAGCCAGCCCGGATCATCCGCCAGCGCCCGCGCCGCCGACTGGCTGCGCCAATAGGAAAAGCTGCGCTCCCCCTGCTCGAGGCTGATCATGTAAAGCCCGACCGTGCGATCCTCCAACCGCCGCAGGGTCGACGTGTCGATCCCCTCCCCCTCCATGAAGGCGCACATCTCGGCCGAAACCGCATCGGTGCCGATGCAGCTGCCATACCCGACGCTCCAGTCGTCCGGCAGCAACCGCCGCGCATACCACGCCGTGTTGAACGTATCCCCGGCAAAGCCACGCCGGTACAGCCCGGCGCCCGCATCGGCCATCTCGACCATGCACTCCCCGATCGACAGGAACGACCGGCTCACAGGATCACCCGGTGCTCTGGCTGGCCCGCCACGTCAACGCGAAGCGAATATGTCCGCCCGTCATGCTCGGTGGTCACGGTCTGCTCGAGGCTGGCGCTGGTCACGAACAGCGTCTGCAGATCGGCCCCGCCGAACGCCGGGCATGTCGTCCGCTGCGCCGGGAAGGCAATGCTCTGCATCTCCCGTCCATCCGGACCGAACACTGATACCTTCCCGTGCCGGAACTGCGCGCACCACAAGTTGCCCTCCACATCCACCACCGCCCCGTCCGGCCGATACCGGTCAGACGGCAGGTCGAGGAACACCTCCGGCTCCCCCTCCGGCCAGCCCTCACCATCCAGCGCCTGCCGCCAGACCTTGCCCGTCGGCGTATCGGCCAGGAAGGCAAACCGCCCGTCCGGCGTGAAACACATGGCATTCGGGATCGACCACGGCGCATAAAGCCGCCGAAGTTCGCCCCGGTAATACCGATAGATCGCCCCCGCGCCGGGCTCCTTCGCCTTGCCCATCGTGCCGATCCAGAACCCGCCATAAGGGTCCGCCCGGCCATCGTTCGACCGTGTGGCGGGATCGTCCGCCTCAAGGTCGCAAACCTTGCGGCTCTTCCCCGTCTCCACGTTGAAATCAATCAGCGCGCTCTCCGACGCCACCAGAAGCCGCGACTCGTCCACCCATCCGGCGGCCGAGACATGCTCGTCGAACTGCCACATCTGCCGGCCCTCGTCCGTGCGGGTGTAAAGCCGGTACGCGTCGATATCGAACCAGAAGAACTGCCCCCGCAAGGGGTGCCAGAGCGGCCCCTCCCCCAGCAGGCAGTTCGTGTCGTCAAACACCTCCACCGCCGTCACAACAGCCCCCTCTGCGCCAGGTTCCGCATCAGCGCGGCGGTCCCGAACACCCAGTCCGGGCACTCGGTCGACAGCCGCACCGTGTTGCTCAGCGCCCCCAGCGACGGTTCGCTGATGGTTACGATATCGCCTCCCTTGTGGGTGAACCCCTGCCCCGTCGCGCCCCGGTCCTTGACCGGCGCGAACATGGTGCCGAGGAACAGGAAGAAGCCGTCGGGATACTGGTGATGCGCCCCGATGGTCTGGGCCACGATCTGGGCCGGGTCGCGGCTGATCTTGGTCATCGAGGAATGGCCCTCCAGCACGAAGCCATCCTCCCCCTCGACCCGCATGGTCAGCTCGGCCCGGCGCACATCCTCCATCCCGTAGCCCCCGTCGAAGAGCCGCAGAAACGGGCCGATGGAACAGGAGGCGTTGTTGTCCTTCGCCTTGCCCAGAAGCAGCGCCGAACGCCCCTCCACATCCCGCAGGTTCACGTCGTTGCCCAGCGTCGCCCCCACGACCGCACCACGCGCATTCACCGCCAGCACCACTTCCGGCTCGGGGTTGTTCCAGCTCGACACCGGGTGCAGGCCCACGGCCGCCCCGCTCCCGACCGACGCCATGGGCTGGCACTTTGTAAACACCTCGGCATCCGGCCCGATCCCGACCTCGAGATATTGTGACCACAAGCCCTCCTCCTGCAGCACGGCCTTCACCTGCATGGCTTGATCCGTGCCGGGTTCGATCCCCGACAGGCTGTCGCCGATCACCGATTTCACCCTTGCCCGGATTGCCTCGGCCCGGTCGGCATCGCCCGCCGCCTGCTCCTCAATCACCCGTTCGACCATGCTCTCGGCGAAGGTCACCCCGGCGGCCTTGATCGCCTGCAAATCCGGCGGCGCCAGCAACCGCAGGTCATCCGCCCCGGCGCTCTCGGTCGATCCCGCGTCCAGCTCCGCCAGCGTGCAGACCATTTCGCCCGCAGCCCCGCGGGCCGTCTCCGCCGGATCATCCGCCTCCAGCAGCGCCTGCATCGTCGGGATCTCCCGGCTGGTGATGTCGACCACCTCGCCCCCGTCGAGCCGCACCACCGCCGGCCCGATCCCCGGCCGCCAGATGCGCCCCACCAATGTCGCCTTGCTGTCTTCAGGAACCATCCGAAACCTCCCGGTTGCCCGGCGGCAGAAGCTTGCCGGGGTTGAGAATGTTGTTGGGGTCGAACCCGGCCTTGATCGCCCGCATATAGGCCAGCGCCGCGCCATGCTCGGCACCCATGAATTTCTGTTTGCCCAGCCCGATCCCGTGCTCGCCGCTGACCGTCCCGCCGAGGCGCAGCGCGGTCTCTGCCAGCGCCTGCGTGAACTCTTCAGCATGGGCCATCGCGTCCGCATCCCCCGGGTCAACACTCAGCCCGGCATGGAAATTCCCGTCCCCCACATGCCCCACGATCGTCGCCGTCAGGCCCAGCCGCCTGGCATCCCGCTGCGCCTGCAACACCGCCTCCGCCAGGTGCGAAATCGGCACGCAGACATCCGTGGGCCAGATATGCCCGCCCTTGCCGAAGGCGGCCGAGGCGTAATGCGCCTTGTGCCGCATCTCCCACAGCGCGTTCCGCTTCTCGGTGGTATCGGCGGTCTTCCAGCCATCCGCCCCGAACTCGGCGGCGATCTCGCCGAAGGCATCGCTCTGCTCGGCCACGGCCGCGGGCGAGCCATGGAACTCCAGGAACAGGTGGGGCTCCTCCGGCAGGTCGGCCTGCGAATACCGGTTGAACCCCCGCACCATCATCTCGTCCAGCAGCTCGATCCGCGCCATCGGCAGGCCAGACTGGATCGTCAGGATCACGCAGTTCACCGCATCCTCGACCGAGGGAAACCGGCAGGTCGCCGCGCTCACCGCCTCGGGGATGCCCTGCAGCCGCAGGGTCAGCTCGGAGATGATCCCCAGTGTCCCCTCCGATCCTACCAGCAGATGCGTCAGGTCATACCCGGTCGAACTTTTCCGCGCCCGGCTGCCGGTGCGGATCACCGTGCCATCGGCCATCACCGCCTCAAGCGCCAGGATATTCTCGCGCATCGTGCCATAGCGCACCGCCGTCGTCCCGCTCGCCCGCGTCGCGGCCATCCCGCCGATGCTGGCATCCGCCCCGGGATCGACCGGAAAGAACAGCCCCGTCGCCCGCAACTCCTCGTTCAGCCGCTTGCGGGTGATGCCGGGCTGCACCACGGCGTTCAGGTCTTCCGAGTTGACCGCCAGAACCCCGCTCATCCGGCTCATGTCAAGGCTGATACCGCCCTCTACCGCCAGATGCTGCCCCTCGAGGCTGCTCGCCGCACCATAGGCCGTCACCGGCACGCCATGCCGGTTGCAGAGGCGCAGGATGGCCGACACCTCCTCCGTGCTATCCGGATAGGCGACCGCATCGGGGGGCGTGACCGGGTAATAGGTCTCGTTCTGCCCGTGCAGGCTACGATCGGCCTCCGTCGTGACCAGTCGTTCGCCCAGAAGCGCCTGCAACGCCGGCAGGGCCGTGTCGAGGGGCTTCATTTCCCCCATGACAACACCATCGGGTCGAGCGGCCTCAACAGTTCCAGCAGCATCGCCCGCGTGTCGGGATGCAGCGGCGGGATCGGATGGCGGCAGAATTCCGAGGCGATCACGCCACCCTCCACCATCGCCGCCTTGGCAGACCTGAACCCGCATTGCCGGTTCTCATGGTTCACGGCGGGCAAAACGCGGGCATACCCCTCAATTGCCGCCGGCCGGTTGCCGGCAAGGAAATCCCTGACCACCGGCCCGATCAGGTCGGGGATCATCGCGCTGGTCATCGTGCCCGTCGCCCCTGCATCCAGATCGGCCAGCAGGGTAATCGCCTCCTCCCCGTCGAACGGCCCCTCGATGTCGGCGCCCCCCTCGGCAATCAGCGCCCGCAGCTTGGCCGCCGCCTGCGGGCATTCGATCTTGAACAGCTTCAGCATCTCGATCTCCCGCGCCATCCGCACCAGCAGGGGCACCGGCAGGTCGACCCCCGACAGCGGCGCGTCCTGAAGCATGATCGGAATGCCTACCTCGCCCACGGCCCGGAACTGCTCGAATGTCTGCTCCGCCGTGCCCTTCAGAAGCGCCCCGTGATAGGGCGGCATCATCATCACGATATCGGCGCCAAGCTCCTTGGCGAACCGCGCCCGCTCCACCACGATGGGCGTCGCGAAGTGGCTGATCGTCACGATCACCGGCACCCGCCCCGCCACATGCTCCAGCGACAGCCGTGTCAGCGCCTCCCGCTCCGCGTCTGAAATCAGGAACTGCTCCGAGAAATTGGCAAGGATGCAGATCCCGTCGACCCCCTGGTCGATCATGCAATCGAGCACCCGCTTCATCCCCTCGCCGTCAACCTGCCCGTCCTCGTGAAACGGTGTCGGCGCGACCGGCCAGATGCCGGAATACGTTCTCTGTGTCATGCGCTCTCCTTCATGTCCTGCGCTCACTCCACCCCCCGCGAGGCCGACCACAGCGCCAGCGCCACCACCCCCAGCATCGACAGCGCCATCAGGATGTTGATCGTCCGCTGGGTGCGGTCCGACAGGTTGAGCCGGTGCAACGACACCCCGGCCCAGAGCCACGCAAGGTGGATGGGAATCCAGATGATATTCATGATCAGCGCCTTGCTGACCATCTCGAACAGGAAGGCATCCGGCGCATAGTCGAACCCGGTGATCAGCGAGGTGTTCACCGCATAGGCCTTGGGGTTGATCGCCTGCAGCATCAGCCCGCCCAGCACGCCGGGGGGCGATTTCGCCTCCATGAACGCCACCTTCGCGCCGGCAAAGGCGATGCGACCCGCCAGGTACAGCAGGTAGGCCACCGAGGCGAACATCAGCACGGTCCGCAACCACGGCACCGACAGGATCACCGCCGCAAGCCCCGTCATCACCGCCAGCATCACCAGGTTGGTGCCGATGAACAGCCCCAGCACGTAGCGCAGCGAGGCGTTGAACCCATAGGCCGCCCCGAACCCGGCCGTCGTCATCACCCCGGGCCCCGGCGTGATGATCAGGAAGAAGACGGCGGCGGCGAATGTCAGCATACCGTGAAATCCAGTTGCACCTTCATCGCCTGCGCCCGGTCAGACGCCGTGGCGAAGGCTGCCCCGAACTCAGCCAGCGGAAAGCTGTGGGTAACCAGCGGCGCCACGTCGATCAGCCCCTTGCGCATCAACTCCACCGCCACCGCGAATTCCTCGTGAAACCGGAACGAGCCGCCAAGCGACAGTTCCTTCGCGGTGATTTGCATCATCGGCAAGCGCATGTCGCCCGACAGGCCAAGCTGAACCACCCGCCCCCGCGGCCGAAGCGCCGCGATCCCGCTGGCCAGCGCAGTCTCGGCGCCGGAACATTCGAACAGCACGTCAAGGCTGCCCTTGCCCACAGCGTATGGCGCCAGCGCCTCGGGGTCCTTCGACGTATCCAACGCCACATCCGCCCCCGCCGCCCGGGCGAAGGCCAACCCGTTCTCGGCAATGTCCGTGGCGATGATCTCCGCCGCCCCGGCCCGCCGCGCGGCCAGGATGACCAGCACCCCGATCGGCCCGCAGCCCGTCACCAGCACCCGTCGGCCCAGCATCTCCCCCGCCCGGCGCACCGCGTGCAGCGCCACCGACAACGGCTCCGCCATCGCCGCCTCGGCCGGGGTCAGCCCGTGGGCCGGCACGCATTGCGCCGCCTCGGCCACCAGCACCTCGCGAAACGCGCCCTGCACATGGGGAAACGGCATGGCCGAGCCGTAGAACCGCATGTTCAGGCAATGGTTCGGCAGCCCACGCAGGCATTCGCCGCAACTGCCACAGGGCCGCGACGGCGACACCGCGACCAGATCACCAAGGTCGAATCCCTCGACCCCTTCGCCCAACGCCTCGACGATTCCCGCCACCTCGTGCCCGAGAATCATCGGCTCCCGCAGCCTGACCGTGCCGAACCCGCCGTGGTTGAAGTAATGCAAATCCGACCCGCAGATCCCGCCGCGGCTCACCCGCACGCGCACCTGCCCCGGCTCCGGGTCGGCCGCCTCGCACGCCTCGAGGCGCAGGTCTTTCGCCACATGGGCGTAGAGCGCTGTCATCGCAGACCGTCCTCCCCGGGGTTCCGCTTGCATCGTTATAAAAATGGTATACCATTTGTTCAAGGCACGTTCGACCGGGAATGCGAATTTCCCTTTCGGGCGCCGCAGGGAGGATGAATGCAACTGTTCGATCTGACGGGCCGCACGGCCCTCGTCACCGGCTCTTCCATGGGCATCGGGTTCGCCCTGGCGCGCGGTCTGGCTCAGGCCGGGGCCCGGCTGGTGCTGAACGCCCGCAATGCCGACCGGCTGAAGGAGGCGGAGGAGACACTGCGCGCCGAGGGCGCCGAGGTTGACACCCTGCCCTTCGACGTGACCGACGCCACCGCCGCCCGTGACGCCATCGACGGCTACGAAACCGATACCGGCCCGATCCACATCCTCGTCAACAACGCCGGCATGCAGCACCGGACCCCGCTGGAAGATTTCCCGCCCGAGGATTTCGACCGCCTCATGCGCACCAACGTGAATTCGGTCTTCTACGTGGGCCAGGCCGCCGCCCGCCACATGATCGCCCGGCAATCGGGCCGGATCATCAACATCGCCAGCGTGCAAAGCCAGCTCGCCCGCCCCGGCATCGCCCCCTACACCGCGTCCAAGGGCGCCGTCACCAACCTGACCAAGGGCATGGCGACCGACTGGGCGAAGCACGGGCTCAACTGCAACGCCATCGCGCCGGGCTATTTCGACACGCCGCTCAATGCCGCCCTCGTCGCCGACCCGGATTTCACCACATGGCTCGAGAAACGCACCCCCGCAGGGCGCTGGGGCAAGGTCGAGGAACTGGTCGGCGCCTGCGTCTTCCTCGCCTCCGACGCGGCGAGCTTCGTCAACGGTCACACGCTGTTCGTCGACGGCGGCATCACGGCCAGCCTTTAAGGGAGGAGAACATGAGCGACAAACCCGTCATCGGTTTCATCGGCGTGGGCCTGATGGGCCACGGCATGGCCAGCAACATCCTGAAGGGTGGCTACGACCTCTGGATCAAGGGCAACAGGAACCGCGAGCCGGTCGACAGCCTTGTCGGAAAGGGAGCCAGGGAAGCCTCAAGCCCCAAGGAGATGGCCGAACACTGCGACATCATCCACATCTGCCTGTCGAACTCACCACAGGTCGAGGCGGTGATCCGCGGGCCCGACGGCATCCTCGCCGGCGCGCGGAAAGGGTTGATCGTGATCGACACCACCACCGCCGACCCGGTCTCGACCATGGCGCTGGCCGCCGAGATGGCGGAACAGGGCGTGAAGATGGTCGACGCGCCCCTCGGCCGTACCCCCAAGGAGGCCGAGGAGGGCAAGCTCGACGCCATGGTCGGCTGTGACGAGGGTGATTTCGCCACCGTCTCGCCGGTGATCGACTGCTGGGCCGGCACCATCACCCGCATCGGCCCGACGGGTTCGGGCCACAAGATGAAACTGCTGATGAACTTCCTCGGCGCGGCCTACGCGGCGCTCTATTCCGAAACCGCCGCCCTCGGCGCCAAGGTCGGCATCTCGCCCCATACCTTCCGCGAGGTGATCGGCCCCAGCCGCCTCGGCAGCGGCTTCTTCGGCACCTTCATGACCTATGTCTGCGAGCGCGACCGCGACGCCCACAAGTTCACCATCGCCAACATGTCCAAGGACATCCGCTACGTGAACGCCATGGCCACCGACGCCAGCGTGATGAACGTGATGGCCGCGGCCGCGAAACACTACTTCACCCATGCCGAGGCGGTGGGCGCCGGCCAGGATTACGTGCCGATGCTGTCGGATCACGTGGGCCGGCTGAACGGTCTCGACATGGATGCGGAAGTGAAGAAGGGCCGCTGAAGGAGGGCAATGCGATGCTGAGCGACGCGCAACGGGACTTCTACGCCGAGAACGGCTACCTGATGATCGAGAACGCGGTCACGCCCGACCAGCTCGACCGCCTGCGCGCCATCACCGCAAGGCTGATCGACGCCTCCCGCACCGTCAGCGAAAGCGATGATGTTTACGACCTCGACAAAGGCCACGGCCCCGACAGCCCGCGCCTCACCCGTATCAAGATCCCCCACAAGCAGGATCCGTATTTCTGGGAGGTGCTGCGCCACTCCACCATGACACAGGTGCTCAACGACCTGCTCGGCCCCGACACCACGATCCTGACCTCCAAGCTCAACACAAAGGCCCCCGGCGGCGGGCGGGCGGTGGAATGGCACCAGGACTGGGCCTTCTACCCGCACACCAATGACGACCTGCTCGCCTTCGGCCTGATGCTGGAAGACGTGGACGAGGCGAACGGGCCCCTGATGGTCATCCCCGGCACCCATCGCGGCCCGGTGCTCGACCATACGTCCAACGGTGTCTTCGCCGGTGCCATCGACCCCGACGACCCGGCCTTCGACCGCGAGAAAATCGTCACCCTCACCGGCAAGGCCGGCAGCATGACGGTCCACCACGCCCGCCTCCTGCACGGCTCCGCCCCGAACCGGAGCGACCGGGCGCGGATGATCCTGTTCTACGAATGCGCCAGCGCCGATGCCTGGCCGCTTCTCGGCGCGAATTCCTATTTCCACGCGCTCGGCCAGCGGAAGTTCTGGGAGGATCTTCAGGACCGCACGATCACCGGCAAACCCTGCCTGACACCCCGGCTGGAACAGGTGCCCGTCACCATGCCCCTGCCCCCGGCGCCCGACACCGGCTCGATCTTCCGTACACAGGAATCCGCCGGCGCGCGCAGCGCCTTCGCCATGGACTGACCGCCTACGCCTCGATCACCGCGCGGCCGTCGGCGATCATCTCCTCGATGGCCGCCATTTGGCAGAACCCGTCCCGCACCTTCGCCTCGAGCGCGCCTTCCAGCTCCCGTACCTTCGCCAGCCGCTCGATCACCCGGTCGATCTCGGACAGGGGCACCACGACCACGCCGTTCCGGTCGGCCACGATCAAATCGCCGCTCTCGACCCGCGCGCCGCCGATCATGGCGCCGAACCCCGCCCTGGCCGGCCCGTTGGAATAGGGCGAATTCGGGCTCAGCCCGGTACACCACGCCGGCAGCCCCACCTCGACGATCCCCTCGTAATCGCGCATCTCGCCATCGGTCACGAACCCGGCCGCGCCCTTGTTCTTCATCATGCCGCAGAACTGATCGCCCGCCGCCGAACAGTTTCGGTGCCCGTGCACCGCCGCCACGACGATGTCGCCCGGCTCGAGGATATGCAGCGCGCCCATCGTCGCGAGGATCTCCGCCGGCCCGTTATCGGCCACCAGCGCCGGGCCCACGGCGCGACAGTCGATATCCCGCCCGCCGCCGATCGGCTGGATGGCGGAACTCAGCGCCCCCTGCCCGCCCATCGCGTCACAGACGAACCCGGTCGGCACGCCCTTGAACGCAGCGATCTGGGCGGCGGTGGGGCGCGGAAAGCTCCGGCGCAGGGTCAATACGGGCGGCTCTTCGATCATGGCGTCTCTCCACGTTGCAGGCATCGGCGCACAGGCCCGCCGACACATCTCGGCTTCCCGCCGCACCGTTTCCGGCACGACGCCGGGCATTTCCGGCAAACTGACGCCACAAGACGAAAGATTCCGCCGGATGCCTTTCAAATCAGGGCGAATTGCCCTTGCATTTGGTATACCAAATGGGAATGCTGTCACAAGAGGCGTGTTCGCCCGACGCCAGCGAACACGGAATATTGGGAGATTGGCTCGATGTCTGACACACGCGCGAACAAGCAGTTCCGGTCGCAGGAATGGTTCGACAACCCGAACAACCCGGGCATGACCGCGCTCTATCTCGAGCGATACCAGAACCAGGAATTCACCCGCGAGGAACTTCAGTCCGGCAAGCCCGTCATCGGCATCGCCCAGACCGGCTCGGACCTTGCGCCATGCAACAAGATCCACGTCTTCCTGATGGACCGGATCAAGGCCGGCATCCGCGAGGCGGGCGGAATCCCGATGGAGTTTCCCGTCCACCCGATCCAGGAAACCGGCAAGCGGCCCACCGCCGCGCTCGACCGGAACCTGCAATATCTCAGCCTTGTCGAGGTGCTGCACGGCTACCCGATCGACGGCGTCGTGCTGACCACCGGCTGCGACAAGACCACGCCCGCCATGCTGATGGGCGCGGCCACGGTCGACCTGCCGGCTATCGCCCTCAACGGCGGGCCGATGCTGGATGGCTGGTGGAAGGGCAAGCGCGCAGGCTCGGGCATGATCGTCTGGGAAAGCCGCCGCCTGCTGGCCGCGGGCGAGATCGACTATGACGAGTTCCTCAGCCGCGTCTGCTCCTCCGCGCCCAGCCTCGGCCATTGCAACACCATGGGCACGGCCAGCACGATGAACGCCATGGCCGAGGCGCTCGGCATGTCGCTGACCGGCAACTCGGCGATTCCCGCACCCTTCCGCGAACGAATGGCCATGGCATACGAGACCGGCAAGCGCATCGTCGCCATGGTTTACGAGGACCTCAAGCCGTCCGACATCATGACGCGCGAGGCCTTCGAGAACGCCATCATCGTCAACGCCGCCATCGGCGGCTCGACCAACGCCCCGCCCCACCTGCAGGCCGTCGCCCGCCATATCGGCGTCGACCTCGACGTGAAGGACTGGGAGACCATCGGCTTCGACGTGCCGCTCATGGTCAACATGCAGCCCGCCGGCGAATACCTCGGCGAAAGCTTCTTCCGCGCGGGCGGCGTGCCGGCGGTGATGGCCGAGCTGGTCCGCGCGGGCCGCATCCACGAGGGGGTGATGACCGCCACCGGGCAGACCATGGGCACAAACCTCGCCGGGCTCGAAAGCGCGGACCACAATGTCATCACCACTTACGACGCCCCCCTGCGCAAGAACGCGGGCTTCAAGGTGCTGACCGGCAACCTGTTCGACTCCGCCCTGATGAAGACCAGCGTGATCTCCGACGATTTCCGCAAGCGGTTCCTGTCGGAACCCGGCAACGAGAACGTGTTCGAGGCCCGCGCCGTGGTCTTCGAAGGGCCCGAGGATTACCACGACCGGATCAACGATGCCGGGCTCGGCATCGACGAGCGCACCATCCTCTTCATTCGCGGTGTCGGCTGTGTCGGCTATCCGGGTGCGGCCGAAGTGGTGAACATGCAGCCCCCGGATGCGATCATCCGGCAGGGCATCCACCACCTGCCGACCGTGGGCGACGGGCGCCAGTCGGGCACCTCGGAAAGCCCCTCGATCCTCAACGCCTCGCCCGAAAGCGCGGTCGGCGGCGGGCTGGCCTATCTCGAGACCGGCGACATGGTGCGGCTCGACCTCAACGCCTCGCGCATGGATGCGCTGGTGGACGAGGCCGAGTGGCAGGCCCGGATCGACGCGTGGCAGGCGCCCGAGATCAAGAGCCAGACACCGTGGCAGGAAATCTACCGCACCCATGTCGGCCAGCTTGCCAATGGCGGCTGTCTCGAACTGGCCACCGCCTATCAGAAGGTCGGCCGCGACCTGCCGAGGGACAACCACTAGACCACGCGGCAGGGTGGCCCGGCCGCCCGGCACAACGGGAGGAAAACCATGTCCAAGACCATCATCATCACCGGCGGCGGCGGCGGCGTGGGCCGCGCCACCGCCCATGCCTTCCTCGACGCCGGCTGGCGCGTGGGGCTCGTCGGCCGCCGCGCCGAGGCGCTGGAGGAAACGGCGAACGGGCACGCAAACGCCCTCACCCTGCCCTGCGACGTCACCGGCGAGGCGCAGGTCGAGGCGGCCTTCGACCGCGCGGCGAAAGACTGGGGCCACCTCGACGCCATTTTCAACAATGCCGGCATCGGCCGCCCCGGCGCGCCGATCGACGAAATCCCGGTCGACGAGTTCCGCAAGGTCATCGACATCAACGTGACCGGCAGCTTCATCTGTGCCCGCGCCGCGTTTGGTATCATGAGAAAGCAAGAGCCGCAGGGTGGCCGGATCATCAACAACGGCTCGGTCTCGGCCTACGTTCCGCGCTGGGGTTCCTCGCCCTACACCGCCTCGAAACACGCGATCACCGGCCTGACCCGCTCGATCAGCCTCGACGGGCGCCCGTTCAACATCGCCTGCGGCCAGATCGACATCGGCAACGCCCTGACCGAGATGGCCGCCAAGATGACCGAGGGCGTGCCGCAGGCCGACGGCTCCATCGCGGTTGAACCGGTGATGGACGTGGCACAGGTGGCCAGTTCCGTGCTGCACATGGCCAACTTGCCGCTGGATGCCAACGTGCAGTTCATGACCGTCATGGCCACCAACATGCCCTATATCGGCCGGGGGTAACCCATGCGAAAGACCGACCGCCTGCTCATGACCGGCGCCGCCGGCACCATCGGCCAGCAGATTCGCGAGGGGCTGGCCGAGTATGCAAAGACCGTGCGCCTTGCCGATGTCGCCGACCTTGGCGAAGCGGCCGCGCACGAGGAACTCGTCGCCTGCGACCTGACCGATGCCGATGCCGTGCGGTCCATGGTCAAGGGTTGCGATGCCATCCTGCATTTCGGCGGCATCTCGACCGAGAACCGCGCCGATCTGATCCACCGGGTCAATATCGACGGCACCTATTCCCTTTACGAGGCCGCCCGCAAGGAAGGCGCGAAGCGCATCCTCTTCGCCAGCTCCAACCACGTGATCGGCTTTCACGCCCGTGAAACAAGGCTCACCGCATCCTCCCCCATCCGACCGGACAGCAATTACGGCGTATCGAAAGCCCATGGCGAGGCGCTGGCGCGGATGTATTGGGACAAGTACGGCATCGAGACGCTGATCCTGCGCATCGGGTCGTGCTTTCCGCAGCCGAAGGATCGGCGGATGCTGGCGACGTGGATGTCGTCGGCCGACATGCTGCGGCTGATCGGGGTGATGCTGGAGGTGCCGAGGCTGGGATGCCCCATAGTTTACGGGGTTTCGGACAACGAGGAAAGCTGGTGGGACAATTCCGAAACCGCCTATCTCGGCTGGCATCCACAGGACAGCTCGGCGCAATTCGCCCACCTCTTCGCCGATGACCCGGCGCAGGATCCGGGCGATCCGGAGGTGATCTACCAAGGTGGAAAATTCGCCAAGGCGGGGCATTTCGAGGACTGACCCGGTCGGGGCCCACACCCCTTGTTTTGCAGGATTTCAGACGTCGGTATAACGTCGGTATTTTGTCGGTATTGCGTCGGTGTTTTTGCCGACGCCCCGCTCAGGGCACCCGGGTCGATTTGCGCAGCGCGCCCGCCTTCTGCCGCTCGCGGTGCCAGATGTAGAGGCCCGCGCCGATGATGATCACGCCCCCGCCCAGCGTCCAGACCGTGGGCCATGTTGCGAAGACCACGATCCCCGCCACCGCCGCCAGGAAGATCTGGCTGTAGACCATCGGCGCCAGGATCGACGCATCGGCCCAGCGATGCGCGGTCGTGGCCAGGATGTGCCCGGTCATCCCGAACCCGCCGATCAGGAACATCACCAGCCATTCCGTGCCGCTTTCCGGCCAGACCCAGACCGAGGCCGCGAACGGCGCCAGCACGACCGAGGCAATCCCCGCCGACCAGACCTGCTGTGTCGCGTTGGTTTCCACCCCTGCCAGCATCCGGGTCATGATGAAGTAGAGCGAGGCGATCACCAGCGCCGCCAGCGAGAACAGCATCGCCGGGTGGAACTCGGCCCCCCAGGGCTGCATCACCACCAGCACGCCTACGAACCCGGTGCAGACCGCCGCGATCCGGCGCAGGCCGACCTTTTCTCCAAGGATCGGAATGGCCAGCAGCGTCACCACGATCGGCCCCGCGAACATGATCGTCGTGGTCACCGTGATCGGCAGCGATTGCAGCGCGAAGAAGTTGCAGACGGTCGAGCCGAACAGGAAGCTCGACCGCAACACCTGTTTCAGCGGCGCCCGCGACCGGAACGCCGACAGCCCCTCCTGCGGGAGGTAAAGCAGCGTCGCATAGACGAAATGCCCGCAATAGCGCGCGAACACCACCTGCAGCACCGGCATCCCCGCCAGCGTCAACCACTTGGCGGAACTGTCGATGCAGGTGAAGAAGACCACGGCAAAGAACATGGTCAGCACGCCCGCGGCGGTGCGGTCTTCCCTTGGCTGGGGCGGGCTCACATCGTCATCCGCTGGCCGGTCACATCGTCATCCCGCCGTCGATGGCCACGCATTGCCCGGTCATGTAGCGCGTCTCGTCACTGGCGAGGTAGACCACGAGATCGGCGATCTCCTCGGCCTCGCCCAGCCGGCCCATGGGCTGGCGGGCGACGAAGGCCTTCATCGCCGCGTCGTAATCGCCCGTGTCCTTCAGCCGCTGCTGAAGCGAGGGGCTGTCCACCGTACCCGGCGCGATGCAGTTGCAGCGGATGCCGCGCGTGATGTAATCGGCCGCGACCTGCTTGGTCAGCCCGATCGTCGCGCCCTTCGACGTGCCGTAGATGAACCGGTTCGGCAGGCCCCGCATACTGGAACAGACCGAGGCGATGTTGACGATCGACCCCGCCCCGCGTTCCAGCATCCCCGGCACTGCCGCCTGGATCGCGTGAAAATGCGCCCGCACGTTGAGGTTCATGGCAAGGTCGAACTCCTCGTCCGTAGCATCCAGCACCGTGCCCGAATGCACGATGCCCGAGCAGTTGACGAGGATATCGGGCGCCGCCGCGCCCACCGCCTTCACCAGCGCCGCCTTGTCCAGCGCGTCGAGCGCGAAGCTCTCGGCCACGTCGAGCCCCGCCAGCAGGTCGCCGTTCAGGTCGGTTGCAATCACTTGCGCCCCCTCGCGGGCCATCGCCGCGGCGCTCGCGCGGCCGATGCCCTGCCCCGCGGCGGTGATGAAGGCGCGCTTGCCCTTCAGTCTCATGATCGTCCACTCCCGAGATGCTTGCCCATCCAGTCGACCATTTCCGGGATCATGATCCCGCCATCGCCGCCATCCCGCGCCTCGCGCAGCGTGGCGTCGGCGGCGGTCGACATGCGGCTTTCCAGCCCGAGATCCGCCGTCATCTGCCGGTAATAGCCCACGTCCTTGGCGCCGTTCGCCACCGAAAAGGCCAGGTCGATCTTGCCGTCGACGGCGTAGTTGCGGATGAACTCCATCATCCCCGATTTGAGCGGCCCGGCCGACATCACGCCGAAGAGCGCCTCGCGCTCGATGCCCGCCGCATCCGCCGCTGCGAAGGCCTCGGACATGGCGGTCGCCGTGGTCATGGCGAAGAAGTTGTTGATCAGCTTGATCGTGTGCCCGTTGCCCAGCTTGCCGAGGTGGAAGACATTCTCGCCCAGCACGTCGAGCACCGGCTTGACGCGGCTGTAGGCGGCCTCGTCCCCCGCGCACATGATGTTCAGCAAGCCATCCTTGGCATGGGCCGGCGTCCGGCCCAGCGGCGCGTCGAGATAGACCGCGCCCTTCTCGGCCAGGTCGGACCCGATCTTCTGCGTCGACGAGGGCAAGGAGGTGCCGAAATCGATCACCACCTGGCCCGGTTTTGCCCCGGCCAGCACGCCGTCCTCTCCGTAGATCCGTTGCTCGACCTGCTCGGAGGTGCCCACGCAGAGCATCACGATATCGCAGCTCTCGGCCATCTCCCTGGCCGAACCGGCCTCGCGGCCGCCGCGTGCCACGGCCTCCTCGATCCCGCTCCGGTCGCGGTTGCCCAGCACGGTCACGTCGTAGCCCGCATCCTGCAGGCACCCCACCATGGCCCGGCCCATCAGCCCGAGCCCGATGAATCCGATCGTCGGCTTGCTCATGTCTTCCTCCCTTTGATGGCGCCGCCCGAAGGGCTGGCGCGCCCTACATCACCGCGCCGATCTGCCACGGCACGAATTCATGATCGCCCAGCCCCTGCGCCTCGGATTTCGACACCTCGCCCGAGGCCAGCCGCAGCCACGCCTCGTAGATCTCGCGCCCGACCTCCTCGACGCTGGCGCCGTCGGTCAGGATACGGCCGGCGTTCACGTCCATATCCTCGGTCATCCGGTCGTACATTTGGCTGTTGGTCGCCACCTTCAGCGTCGGCGCGGGCTTCGAGCCGAAGGCCGAGCCGCGGCCGGTGGTGAAGGCGACAAGGTTGCAGCCGCCGGCAATCTGCCCGGTCACGCTGGCCGGGTCGTAGCCGGGGCTGTCCATGAAGGTGAAGCCCCTGGCCGTCACCGGCTCGGCATATTTGTAGACGCCGGTGAGGGGGGTCGTGCCGCCCTTGGCCGCCGCGCCGAGCGACTTTTCGAGGATGGTGGTCAGGCCGCCCTTCTTGTTGCCGGGGCTGGGGTTGTTGTCCATGTTGCCGTGGTTGCGGGCGGTGTAATCTTCCCACCAGCGGATGAGGGTGACCAGCTTCTCGCCCACCTCGCGGCTGGCCGCGCGCGCGGTCAGCAGGTGCTCGGCCCCGTAGATCTCGGGCGTCTCGGCCAGCACGCCGGTGCCGCCCTGTGCGACCAGCAGGTCGCAGGCATGGCCGACCGCGGGGTTGGCGGTGATCCCCGACCAGGCATCGGACCCGCCGCATTGCAGGGCGATCATCAGCTCCGAGGCCGGGCATGGCTCGCGCTCGGCCTCGTCGACCAGGGGCAGCATCGCCTCGATCCTGGCTATGCCGGCCTCGACCGTCTTTCGGATGCCGCCCACGTCCTGGATGTTCATCGTCTGGAAGAGCGGCCCCGGCGTCAGGCCGAACGCCTCGACCAGCCAGTCGATCTGGTTGGTCTCGCAGCCCAGCCCGGCCATCAGCACGCCGCCGACATTGGGGTTGCGGGCATAGCCCCACATGACACGCTGCAGGGCCTCGAACCCCTCACCCGAGGCGGCCATGCCGCAGCCGGTGCCGTGGACGAAGGCCGCGACGCCGTCGACATTGGGATAGGGCGCAAGCCGCTCAGGCGTGAAGTGGTCGGCGATCATCCGCGCGGCGGTGGCCGAGCAGTTCACCGAGGTGAGGACGGCGATGTAGTTGCGCGTGCCGACCCGGCCCGAGGCGCGGCGGTAGCCCATGAAGGTGTCGGTGGTGGTCGCGGGCGTGGCGGGTGTCAGGTTGGTCGAGAACTCGTAGGCGGTGTCGACGTTGCGGAATTCGAGGTTATGGGTGTGGACGTGGGCGCCCTGGGGGATATCGGCCGCGGCATAGCCGATGACCTGGGCGTATTTGCGCACCGCCTCGCCGCGGGGGATGGGGCGGGTGGCGAGCTTGTGGCCGCGCGGGATCGGTTCCGCGGCGCCGCCCTCGCCGGGGGCAAGCTGGGTGATGGCGGTCGCCACGTTGTCGGCGTCGGACAGTCGCACGGTCTTCATCGATCACCTCAGGCGCAGGACGGGCTGTCGGCGCGCCAGCGGTGGATGGGGATGTGCGGCTGGCCGGAGAGGCGCGCCCGTGCGGCCTGCCACATCTCGCGCCAGGTGCGCCAGTCGCGCAGCTCGGTCTCCGGGTGGGTGCGCGACCGGGCGACGAAGCCGGGGAAATGCGCGCGGCCCGTCGGCTGGCCGGTCACGCTGTAGCGGATGTCGAAGGACCAGCGGAACCGGTCCGACCGGTTGTCGAGCGAGGCATGCGGCGTCAGCGGGTGGAAGATCACCGCGCCCCCCGCCTTGACCGGCAGCGGCCGCGCCTGCGAAAGGTCGAGACAGCCGTCGGCAATCGCCGTCTGTTTCTTCGGGCAATGCGGGTACATTTGCGGCGTGCCGGGGATCGCCTGAAGGCAGCCGTTCTCGACCGTGGCATCGGTGATCGCCAGCCAGACCGTCACCATGGTCGTGCCGTCGGCCTCCTCGTGCCCCACGCCGCGATCCTGGTGCCAGTCGGTGCCGCCCACATGCGCGCGGATCTCGTCCTTGTGCAACTCGCCCACCGGCGGTTTGAGCCGGACATGCTGGATCGGGTTCGAGGTGATCTCGGGCCCGATCAGGCCTTCCACCAGGTCCAGAAGCCGCGTGCAGGTGATCATGTCGAACACCGCCGGGCCGAAGTGAAACGGCGTTTCGGGCGTCACCTGGTCCCCCGGGAGCGAGATATCCATCGGCTGGAACCAGTCGCAGCTGGCCTTGTAGCTGGTCAGCAGCTTGTCCTGGAAATCCCGCCCTTCCGGCGGGGGCACCCGCCCCTCGCGATGCCAGCCGTCATACAACCCGTCCAGCAGGCCCGCATATTCCGCCCGTACCGACGCCAGAACCTCGGGCGGCAGCACGTCCGGGTCAACGATCACCCCGTCCCGGTGAAACGCATCTATCTGGGATTGGTCAAGCATGGCGCCTCCGCGCGCTTATCAGGACGTGGAAAGGGGCGGGCTCGCCCGCCCCCTTCGGGAAGATTTTCAGCCCGGCCGCCCTAGAGGAACAGGGTCACGATGGGCGGCCAGATCAGCAGCACCGACAGCGCCAAAAGCTGCAGCACGATGAACGGAAGGAACCCCCGGAAAATCGCCGTCAGCGAGATATGCGGCGGCGCCACCGACTTGAGGTAGAACGCGGCCGGCCCGAATGGCGGCGACAGGAAGCTCACCTGCATGTTCATGCAGAACACCACGCCGAACCAGATCGCCACCTGGCGCGGGTCCAGCTCGCCGAAGATCCCGATCTCCTCGACCGGCAGCTTCAGCACGATCGGCAGGAAGACCGGCATGATCAGCAGCACGATGCCGATCCAGTCCATGAACATGCCCATGATCAGGAAGATCACCATCATCACCAGGATGATCCCCATGGTCGGCAGTTCCGCCGCGACGATCATGTTGGCCACGTAGGTCGGCCCGCCCGCCAGCGTATAGGCGGCGGCGAGAGAGGCCGCGCCGATGGTGACCCAGATGATCGTGCCGGTCGATCTGAGCGTCCGCATCAGGCTGTCCCAGACGATCTCGAAGGTCATCTCGCGCCGGATCAGCCCGATGACGAACACCGCCACCACGCCCATGCCCGCGGCCTCGGTGATGCCGGTGATGCCCATGTAGATCGAGCCCAGCACCACGCCGATGACGATGACCGGCGCGATCAGGCCCTTGCCCATCTGCCAGCCTTCCGCGGCCCGTTCGCGGCCGACCACGAACAGGATCAGCGCGGCGGCAATGGCGAAGGCGCCGACGATATACGGGATGTCCGACACCATCCCCAGCGCGATCGGCTCGAGCCCCTCCTGCACCTGGTTGTCGCCGGTGATCGTGAAGAACACCGCCCGGAGCAGCAGGAACCCGGTGATCCACAGCGCGAAGCGCGACAGGAAGCCTACGAAGCGCAGGAACTTCTCCATCCCCTTGGGCGCGGTCGGATCCTCCTCGGGCAGCGGCGCCAAAGACGGGTTCAGGTTGGTACGGATGATGATGTAGATGATGAAGAACGAGGCCAGCATGAAGCCGGGCAGGAAGGACGCGGTAAACAGCGCCTTGATCGAGGTCTCGGTCACCAGCCCGTAGAAGATCAGCACGATCGACGGCGGGATCATCGTGCCCAGCGACCCCGAGGCACAGATCGTTCCGATGGCGAGGTTCTGATTATAGCCCAGCCGCAGCATCTGCGGCAGCGCGATCAGCCCCAGCAGCACCACCTCGCCGCCGATGATCCCCGACATGGCCGCCATGATCACCGCCATGATCGAGGTGACGATGGCAATCCCGCCCCGCGTCCGCGACAGCCACTGGTTCAGGGCGTCGTACATGTCCTTGGCGATGCCCGAGCGTTCCAGCAGCGAGGCCATGAAGATGAAGAGCGGCACCGAGATCAGGACGTAATTCGTCATCTGCCGGTAGACGGCCTGTGCCAGCACCGACATGGGCCCGCTGCCGAACCGGCCGAAGGACGCCTCCGGCCCGAATTTCATCACGATCACCGCCACCGCAAGGAAGGCCGAGGCAAAGCCCAGCGGCATCCCGATGGCCAGCAGCACGAACATGCCCAGCAACAGGAAGATCGACAGGGTGGCGATGTCGCTCACCTTCATCCAGGCGAAAAGCTCGAGGAACTCCATTTACTTCTTCTCCAGCGTTTCGCGGATATGTTCGATCTCGGCCTCGTCGATCTCGTCGAGCGGCGAATGATGTTCGGGTGCCTTGTTCCAGTCGGCGATCAGGTTCGATACCGCCTGTATCGCCACCAGCACGATGATGATCAGCACCGCCGGCTTGATGGTTCCGGGGATCGGCGGATCCCAGGCCGTGCCGAACGTCTCCATCCGCAGGAAGCGGCGCTGTGCGTCGGCGTAGTTGCCCCAGACCAGCGCGAAGGTGAAGCCCACGATCAGCAGCACCGACAGCACGTCGGCCGTCTTCTGTGCCCAGCGGGGCATGATGTCATAGATCACGTAGATCCGGATATGGCTGCGCTGCTGCATGGCGTATTGCCCCGCGAACAGGAACACCAGCGCCGCGATCCACAGCGACAGCTCGTTGGCCCAGAGCGTCGGGCGCGAGAAGACGTAGCGCGACACCACCTCGTAGAACATCACGAGGACGATCAGAGCGGTCATAATCATCGCCATCCGCGACGTGATCAGCGACACGATATCGAAGAACCCGCCCGGCCGGTTCTCGAGCGCGCCGTGGAAATCCGAAAGGTAGAGCGCCGCGAACAGGACGGCGCCGGTGATCGACAGCAGCATCGCCCAGACCAGCGGGCGGCCCTGCGGCCTGATCATCTCGTGCATTCCCAGTGCGGAGTCGGACAGCATGGCGTTGGCCGCCAGCCAGATGAAAAGCAGGACAACGATGCCGGTGAACAGCAGCATGGCAATTCGAACCGGTTGTCGCATTGGTCCGAGCCAGAGGCTTTCCTTCTCCATGCTCGCTCTCCCCCGTCGTTTGATGATTATTTTCGATCGGACCTGTCGGATGCGCCCGCGTGGGGCGCATCCGTCGTTTCGGGCCTTTCCGGCCCTGTCTCAGCCTCAGTCGATCAGGCCAAGCTGCTTGAGGTAGGTCTTGTGGCTTTCAAGGATCGCCCCCGCTTCCGGCGAGCGTGTGCCCCAGTCTTCCCACGCGGCCTGCGCCGCCTCGCGGAACGCCGCCCGGTCCTCTTCCGACCAGTCATGCAGCGTCACGCCCTTGGCGCGGAGTTCCGCCGCGGCGGCCGAGTTGTTCTTGCCGTTCGACAGGGCGATCTGGAACGACACCTTTTGCCACGCGGTGTCGATGATGCGCCGCTGTTGGTCGGTCAGGCCGTTCCAGACGTCGAGATTGCAGGCCAGGTGGTCCGACGGCATCGAGTGGAAGCCCGGGTAGGTGGCGTGCTTGACGATGTCGTAGAGGCCGAGGCCGACGTTGTTGTAGAGGCCCGAGGCGTCCGCCCCGTCGATGATGCCGGTCTCCAGCGCGGTGAAGATCTCGGTGAAGTCCATCACGATGGGCGAGGCGCCCAGCTTCTCGAAGATCTCGGTTTCCATGCCCGGGGGCGAGCGGAATTTCCAGCCCTTGAGGTCGTCGAGCCCGGCGATGGGCTTGGATGACGAAAGCGATTCCTGCCCGTAGATCGACCAGCCGATCAGCTGCATGTTCTGCGCGTTGTAGAGCTCCTGCGCGGCGTCGTAGCCGCCGCCGTAGTAGAGCCACGAATACTGTTGCCAGGGCGTCTCGTAGCCGCCCATGATGTCGCCCACGAACTGGAAGGCGGGGTTCTTGCCGGTCTGGTAGGCGCCGCCGGTGGCGTCGCAATCCACGATGCCGTTGATCGCGGCGTCGAACGTTTCGGTCGTGGCCACGACCGACGACGAATAGAACATCTCGACGGTGATGTCCCCGCCCGACATGACCTGGACGTCATCCGCCCATTCGGCCAGCTGCTTGCCGGTGGGATGCTCGGTCGCGTAGTGCGTCTGCACCCGCAGCGTGACCGGCTCGGCCACGGCCGACGCCGCCATCAGCGCCCCTGCCCCGGCCGTCATCAGAAAACTGGTGAATTTCATTCTTTGTCTCCTCCCTTGGCAGCGACTTTGCACCGCCTGTTTCACTGCCGCTCATCCTCCATCGCGCGGCCAAAGATGGTATACCATCTCTGGTGACGGTAACGAATGGAGTTTCGATAATCAACAATTTTGGTATACCAAATTGACCAAAATCCGGTGTCCGCCGATCGGGGTGGGCCCGTGTCCCGGCCCACCCCCGGGCGGCTTGCAAAAACCGCCGGTCCGAAGGTCAGTCGATCAGCCCGAGCTGACGCAGATAGGTCTTGTGGCTTTCGAGAATCGCCGCGGCCTCGGGCGAGCGTGTGCCCCAGTCTTCCCACGATTCCTGCGCCGCCTTGCGGAACGCCGCCCGGTCCTCTTCCGACCAGTCATGCAGGGTCACGCCCTGAGCGCGCAGCTCGGAGGCGGCGGCCGAGTTGTTCTTGCCGTTGGACAGGGCGATCTGGAACGAAACTTTCTGCCAGGCCGTGTCGATGATCCGGCGCTGCTGGTCGGTCAGGCCGTTCCAGACGTCGAGGTTACAGGCCAGGTGATCCGACGGCATCGAGTGGAAGCCCGGATAGGTGGCGTGCTTGACGATGTCGTAGAGGCCGAGGCCGACGTTGTTGTAGAGGCCCGAGGCGTCCGCCCCGTCGATGATGCCGGTCTCCAGCGCGGTGAAGATCTCGGTGAAATCCATCACGATGGGCGAGGCGCCCAGCTTCTCGAAGATCTCGGTTTCCATGCCCGGGGGCGAGCGGAACTTCCAGCCCTTCACGTCCTCCATCCCGGCAATCGGCTTGGCCGAGGAGAGGGATTCCTGGCCGTAGATCGACCAGCCGACAAGCTGCATGTTCTGCGCGTTGTAAAGCTCCTGCGCGGCATCGTAGCCGCCGCCGTAATAGAGCCACGAATATTGCTGCCACGGCGTCTCGTAGCCGCCCATGATGTCGCCCACGAACTGGAAGGCGGGGTTCTTGCCGGTCTGGTAGGCGCCGCTGGTCGCGTCGCAATCGATGATGCCGTTGATCGCCGCATCGAAGGTCTCGGTCGAGGCCACGACCGACGACGAGTAGAACATTTCGACCGTGATATCCCCGCCCGACATGACGCTGATGTCGTCGGCCCATTCGGCCAGTTGCTTGCCGGTCGGATGCTCGGTCGCGTAATGCGTCTGCACCCGCAGCGTGACCGGCTCGGCCATGGCCTGCGCCGCCATCAGCGCCCCCGCCCCGGCCGTCATCAGAAATTTCGTGAGTTTCATTCTTTGTCTCCTCCCTTTGTGATGCCTCGGCAGCACCGGTTACACCGCACGCATCCTCCGGCGCGCAGCCGCAGATGGTATACCATCCACGCGGAGGCTACCCACTGCTCCCTCGACAATCAACAGATTTTGGTATACCAAATTCATTAAAGCGATTGAACTGGCCTCCCTTGGCCTTACGTTCCAAGGGGTTATAAGACTTTTGACTGGATCAGGTGGAGCGCCGGCATGGCCGAGGGAATTCTGGCAGAACAGATTGCCAACCAGCTGCGACGGGATATCCTTCGCGGCAAGCTGGCGCCGGGCGCCTCGATCAAGGAACGCGACAACGCGGCCGAGATGGGGGTCAGCCGCACCCCCATGCGCGAGGCGATTCGCATCCTCGCGCAGGACGGTCTCGTCATCCTCCGGCCTGCCCGCAGCCCGATCGTCGCCCAGCCGACCCTGCGCGAGGTGGAGGACAATATCGAGGTGCTGACCTCGCTCGAGATGCTGTCGGGCGAGTTGGCCGTGGAACGCGCCAGCGACGAGCAGATCCGCGAGATCGTCGAGGCCCAGAGCCGCATGGAACAGCTCTATGACGAGCTCGACATGGTCGACGTGTTCGAGCTCGACATGGAGTTTCACAAGGCCATCGTGCGCGCCGCCAACAACCGGGTGCTTGCCGAAACGCATGGCGCCATCCTCGCCCGGCTCTGGCGCGCGCGCTACCTGTCGGCCAGCCGCAAACGCTCGCGCGACCGGGTGCTGGAACAGCACAACGCCATCGCCACGGGGCTGTGCAACCGCGATGTCGACATGGTCAAGCGCCACCTGCATAGCCACCTCGAACACCTGGTGATAAACGTGCGCGACTACTTCGAGCACGGGCAGGAAAACCTGCCCCCCGAACCCGACAACACACCGGCCGCCTGACCGGCGGCCAGCAGCGCGAGGAAAAGCAATACCATGAAATTACTGCGTTTTGGTCCGAAAGGTCAGGAAAAGCCGGGCATTCTCGACGCCGACGGACAGGTGCGCGACCTGTCCGGCAAGGCCGACGATCTTGCCGGCACCGGCGTCTCGCTCGAGGCGCTCGACGCGATCCGCGGCCTCGACCTCGACGGCCTGCCGGTGGTGGAAAACCCCGGCAGGATCGGCGCCTGCCTCGCCTCGGTGCCGAACTTCTTCTGCATCGGCCTCAACTATGCCAAGCACGCCGCCGAAACTGGCGCCCAGCCGCCGAAGGAGCCGATCATCTTCTCCAAGGCCAGCTCGGCCCTGTCGGGCCCGAACGACCCGGTGATTATCCCCCGCAATTCGGTCAAGGGCGACTGGGAGGTCGAGCTGGGCGTCGTCATCGGCCGCGAGACGCTTTACGTGAGCGAGGCCGACGCGCTGTCCCACGTGGCGGGCTATTGCGTCATCAACGACGTCTCGGAACGCGAATTCCAGGCCGAGCGCGGCGGCCAGTGGATCAAGGGCAAATCCGCCCCCACCTTCGGCCCCACCGGCCCCTGGCTCGTCACCGCCGACGAGGTGCCCGACCCGCAGGCGCTCGACCTCAGCCTCTCGCTCAACGGCGAGACGGTGCAGAACTCCAACACCGACGACATGATCTTCGGCGTGGCCGAGATCATCTCGTACATGAGCAATTTCATGAAGCTGCAGCCCGGCGACATCATCGCCACCGGCACCCCCTCGGGCGTCGGGCTGGGCATGAAGCCGCCGCGCTTCCTGAAGCCCGGCGACGTGATGGAGCTGACCGTCGAGGGGCTCGGCACCCAGCGACAGGAGACGGTCGCCGCCGACTGAGACGGAGCACGGCATGCCCCGCACTCCCAACCTCAACGGGTTCCTCTATTTCGAAACCGTGGCGCGGCGGGGCACCATCACCCGCGCGGCCGAGGAACTGTCGGTCTCGCCCTCGGCGGTCAGCCAGCAGATCAAGCTGCTGGAACAGCAGCTTGGCGTCCGGCTGTTCCGCCGCGAGGGGCGACTGCTCAGCCTGACGCTGGAAGGCGAGCAGCTGTTCCAGACCTCGGCCACCGCCCTGCGGATGCTGCGCGACGCCCGCCGCCACCTCGGCAAGACGCGCGAGACCTACCGGCTCAACCTGCGCGTCTCACCCAGTTTTGGAGTGCGCTGGCTGGGCCCGCGCCTGTCGGATTTCGTGGCCCGCTATCCCGACTGGGACCTGCGCGCCGATGCCGCCCCGGACCCCACCGATTTCGACCGCGAGGTGATGGATCTCGATATCCGCTACGGCACCGGGCAGTGGGCGGGCTACCATGCGCAGGCCGTGGTGCAGGATCATGTGCTGCCGCTCTGCAGCCCGGACTACCTCGAAGGTCTCGGCAGTGGCACACCGGGCGAGATGTTCGACAAGGCCCGGCTGATCGACAGCGCCCGCGCGCTCTGCCAGTGGGATTTCTGGCTGATGCACACCGGGGTCGAGACCGGGGCCAACCGCAAGACCATCCTGATGGACCGCTCGTCGATGGCGCTGCAACTGGCGCTCGACGGGTCGGGCATCGTGCTGGAATCGCTGGCGCTGGCGCTGCCCGAACTGGCCGAGGGGCGGCTGGTGCCGGTGACGCCTTCGCTGCCCGTCTTGCGCTTCCCGGCCTACTGGGCGATCTGCCCGGCCCGGAACCTCAACCGCCGGGCGGTGCGCCGCTTCCTCGGCTGGCTCGACGAACAGGTGGCCGCGCACGAGGCGGAATTGCATTCCGTGCTCGACCGGCTCGGCCTCTTCATGGAAGACATCTCGCTCGAGGCAGACCGGCCCTCGGGCCGCGTCGGGCAAACCTGAGGCGCCCGTGCCTCAGTGAATGAGCGACCCGCCGTTCACGTCCACCTCAGAGCCGGTCACGTAGGCCGACAGCTCCGACGCGAGGAAGAGGGCACAGCCGGCCACGTCCGACGCCTCGCCGGCGCGCCCCATCGGGATGCCGGCCAGGATCTGCTCCTTCATCTCGGGGGTCAGCTTGCCTTGCGTGATGTCGGTGGCGATGAAGCCGGGGCAGATGGCGTTGGCGCGAATGCCGTCGGGCGCCAGTTCCCGCGCCATGGCCTTGGTCAGGCCCAGCACCCCGGCCTTGGCGGCCGAGTAATGCGGGCCGCCGAAGATGCCCCCGCCCCGCTGGGCCGAGACCGAGGACATGTTCACCAGCTTGCCCGATTTACGGCCCCGCATGTGCGGGATCACCGCCTGGCTCATGTGCAGCGTGCCCAGCAGGTTCACGTCGAGCACGGCGTCGTAATTCTCGTGCCGGATGTCCATGATCTTGAGCGGCTGGGTGATGCCGGCGTTGTTGACCACGATGTCGATATGGCCGAACGCCTCGATCACCGTGGCCGCCGCCGCGTCGCAATCGGCCCGGCGGGTCACGTCGCAGGCCAGCCCGATATGCCCCTCGCCAAGGTCGGCCGCCGCCTCCTCGGCCTGGCCCAGGTCGAGGTCGAGGATCGCCACGCGGCAGCCATGCTCGGCAAAGAGCCGCGCCGTGGCCTTGCCCAGCCCCCGCGGGCTGGCCGCGCCGGTGATGATCGCCGTCTGTCCGTCGAGAAGTCCCATCCGTCGCTCCTGTGATGCGGCCCCGTGGCCGGTCAGCTTTCGTGCACCTGCTTGCCGGTCAGCGCCGCGTAGGCGCGGACCACCTTGCTGTCATCCTCGGCCCCGTGGCCCAGCCCCGAAGCGCCGAGGAACATCTGGTGCGCGGCGGCGGCGAGTGGCAGCGGCACGGCATTCTCGCGGCCCGTCTGCAGCACCAGCCCGACGTCCTTGACGAAGATGTCGACCGAGGAGGTGCAATCGGGGTCGGCCTGCATCATCCGGGGGCCGCGATCCTCGAGCATCCAGCTTTGCCCGGCCGAGCCGGTGACGATCTCGAACAGTTTCTGCGGGTCGCAGCCCGCCTTCGCCCCCAGCGCCAGCAGTTCGGCGGCGGCCGCGAGGTGCACGCCTGCCGCAAGCTGATGCACCACCTTGTAGGTCGCCCCCATCCCCGGCGCGTCGCCCAGCCGGTGCACCGTCTTCGCCACCGCCTCCAGCACCGGGCCGGCCCGCTCGAACGCCTCCGGCGCGCCCGACGCCATCACTGTCAGCGTACCGGCCTCGGCCCCCTTCATGCCGCCCGACACCGGCGCGTCGAGCATCTGGTGCCGGCCCTCCTCCAGCGCCGTGCCGAGCGCCCGTGCATCCGACGGCGCCACCGTCGAGCACAGCATCACGGTCGATCCGGGGTCGAGCGCCGCCGCCGCGCCGCCGGTGCCGAATAGCACGTCCTGCGCCTGCGCCGGCGTCTGCACCATCACCAGCAGCAGGTCGCAGCCCTCCGCCGCCTCGGCCACGCTCGCCGAGGGCGTCCCCCCGTCCCCGGCGAACCGGGTCAGCGCCCCCTCCGACAGGTCGAACCCCTTCAGGCCGATCCCGGCCTTCAGGATGTTGCGGGCCATCCCCTGCCCCATGTTTCCCAACCCGATGATCGCGGTGCCCGGCATGTTCACTCCTCCAGCCATGTCTTGACGCGCGCGGTGATGCTGCCGACCGACAGCCCGTACTGCTCGTGCAATGTCGGCAGCGCACCCGCATCGAGATACTCGTCGGGCAGCGCCACCTGCCGGAACGGCACATGCACCCCGGCCCGCATCAGCGCGCCCGCCACGGCCTCCCCCAGCCCGCCGGTGATCGAATGGTTCTCGGCCGTCACCACCATCCGCCCGCCCTTCCGGGCCTCGGCCACGATGGTCTCGGCATCGAGCGGCTTGATGGTCGGCGAATGCAGCACCGCGCAGGACACGCCGTCGCGCGCCAGCGCCTCGGCCGCGTCCAGCACCCGCATCGTCATGAAGCCCGACGAGATGAACAGCACGTCCGAACCGTCGCGAATGGTCTGCGCGCGGCCCAGCTCGAACCGGTAGCCATACTTGCCCAGCACATCCGGCACCTTCCCCCGCAGAAGCCGCATGTAGACCGGCCCGGGCGTGTCGGCGATGGCCCGCGTCGCCTGGTCGATCTCGACCGCGTCGCAGGGGTCGACCACCGTCAGGTTCGGCATCCCCCGCATGATCGCCAGATCCTCGGTCGCCTGGTGCGAGGGGCCATACCCGGTTGTCAGCCCCGGCAGCGCGCAACAGATCCTGACCGGCAGGTTCTCCTCGGCAATCGCCATGGCGATGAAGTCATAGGCCCGGCGCGAGGCGAATACGGCGTAGGTGGTGGCGAAGGGCGTGAACCCTTCCCGCGCCAGCCCCGCCGCCGCCGACATCAGCACCGCCTCGGCCATGCCCATCTGGTAGAACCGGTCGGGGTGGGCCTGGGCAAAGACATGCAGGTCCGTGTATTTCGACAGGTCCGCCGAGAGCCCCACGATATCCTCGCGCGTCTTTGCCAGGTCGACCAGCGCATGCCCGAAGGGGGCCGCCACCGTCTCGCGCCCCTCGGCATCGAGCGAGGCGATCATCGCCGAGGTGGCGAGATTCTCCCCCTCCGGCACGGACCGGGGTTCGTATTTCGACTTGCGGCGGGAATGGGCGGGTATGGTCACAGCGGTTTCCCCTCGTCCAGCACGGCCAGCGCCTTGGCCCATTCATCCGCCTCGACCCGGATGAAATGGTTCGATTCCCGCTCCTCGAGGAACGGCACGCCCTTGCACATCTTCGTGTTGCAGATGATCACGCGCGGCTTCGCCTCGGCATGGTTCCGGGCGTTGTCGAAGGCCTCGACCAGCGCATCGAGGTCGTTCCCGTCCACCTCCTGCGCGTACCAGCCGAAGGCCGCCCATTTCGGCGCCTCCGCCCCCACGGCCAGCGCGTCGCGCGTGGGCCCATCCGCCTGCTGGTTGTTGAAATCGACGATGGCAATCAGGTTGTCGAGCTTCCACTGCACCGCCGACATCACCGCCTCCCATGTCGAGCCCTCGCCCAGTTCGCCATCCGACAGCATGTTGTAGACAAAGGCCGGGTTCTTCTTGCGCTTCAGCCCCAGCGCCGCGCCCACGGCAATGCCCAAGCCATGCCCCAGCGAGCCGCCGGTGATCTCCATCCCCGGCGTATACGCGGCCATCCCCGACATCGGCATCCGGCTGTCATCCATCCCGTAGGTCGGGATCTCCTCCTCGGGCAGGATCCCGGCCTCGATCATCGCCGCGTAAAGCGCGATGGCGTAATGCCCGATCGAGAGGTAGAACCGGTCGCGCCCCTCCCATTCCGGGTCATCGGCGCGGTAGGTCATCGCGTGGAAGTAGGAGGCCGCCAAAACGTCGGCGACCCCCAGTGCCTGCCCGATATATCCCTGCCCCTGCACCTCACCCATCAGCAGCGCATTGCGCCGGATCGCCCAGGCCCGCCGCGGCAGGCTCACGTTGGAACCGGATGTCTCGCTTCGGGTCTGCACGCCGTCCCTCCCCTGACGTCTGAGCCGGATGCCCGCAAAAAGCCCCGTGACGCGCCATCTGGCAAGCGAGGTTTGGTTAAGGGATGTGAAGCAGAACTTAAGCTTTACGTTCGAAATAATGATGGTTTGGCGCTTCCCCCCTTGGCTATGGTCCAAGCGAACCGCAGGCAAAAGGACAGCACCAGTGAACCTCTCCGCCATGCTCGCCGCCCGCGCCGCCGAAGGCAGACCCGTCCGCATCGGCCTGATCGGCGCGGGCAAGTTCGGCTCGATGATCCTTGCGCAGGCGAAACACATCGAGGGCTACCACGTGGTCGGCGTGGCCGATCTCGACATCGGAAAAGCCCGCGAGTCGCTTGCCCGCGTCCATTGGGAGGAGGACCAGTACGCCGCCCCCTCCCTTGCCGAGGCGTATGAGAGCGGCGCCACCCACATCACCGACGACGCCGCGACACTCTTCGATTTCGACGGCATCGAGATCGTGATCGAGGCCACCGGCCACCCCCTCGCCGGCATCCGCCATGCGCTGGCCGCCATCGAGGCGGGCAAGCACGTGGTCATGGTCAATGTCGAGGCCGACGTGCTGTGCGGGCCGATCCTGGCGGAAAAGGCCCGCGCGGCGGGGGTGGTCTATTCCATGGCTTATGGCGACCAGCCGGCGGCGATCTGCGAGCTGGTCGACTGGGTCCATGCCAGCGGGTTCGAGCTGGTGGCCGCCGGCAAGGGCATGAACTTCGCCCCGCCCTATCGCTATTCCACGCCCGACACGGTGTGGGATTTCTTCGGCTGGTCCGAGGAGGAGGTGGCGAAGGGCGACTTCAACCCGAAAATGTACAATTCCTTCACCGATGGCACCAAGGCGGCGATCGAGATGGCCGCCGTCGCCAACGCCACCGGACTGGACTGCCCCGAGGACGGGCTGGCCTTCCACCCTGCCGGGCTGCAGGACCTCGCCACCGTGTTCAAACCGCAATCCGACGGCGGGCAGCTTGCCAAGCCCGGCCTCGTAGATATCGCCGCCAGCCGCGAGCCGGACGGGCGCGTGGTGCTCAACAACATCCAGTGGGGCATGTTCGTCACCTTCCGCGCGCCGGATGAGTATACCCGCGCCTGTTTCCGGCAATACGGTCTGCTGACCGATGCCTCGGGCTGGTACGGCTCGATGTGGCGGCCGTTCCACCTGATCGGGCTGGAAACCTCCGTCTCGGTCCTCTCCGCCGTGCTGCGGGGCGAGGCGACGGGCAGCTCCACCCGCTACCGCGCCGATGCCGTGGCCACGGCGAAGGGCGATTTCGAGGCGGGCGACATGCTCGACGGCGAGGGCGGCTACAAGGTTTGGGCCAAGGCCATCCCGGCCCGGCTGTCTGCGGCGGAGGATGCGCTGCCCATCGGCCTTGCCCACCACATCAAGCTGAAACGCCCGGTGAAGCGCGACCAGGTCATCACGCTGGCGGACGTGGAGATCACCGAGGACCACGATATCTTCGACATGCGCAAGGACCTGAAACGCCTGCTGGAAGGGTGACACCGATGGCCCACGATCTCGACACCGCGCTGGCCGGCATCTCCGGCATCCTCGTGACGCCTTACGACGACGCGGGAGAGATCGCGCCCGCCCGGCTGGCGCCGATCCTCGACCGGGCGTTGGCCGCGGGGGTGCACATGCCCGTCGTCAACGGCAACACGGGCGAGTTCTATGCGCTGACCACCGACGAGGCCTGCACCATGGTGCGCGAGGTGGCGGCCCTGCTGGACGGCCGCGCGCCCCTTATCGCCGGCGTCGGGCGCGGTGTCCGCGACGCCTGCCGCCTGGCCCGTGCCTCGGCCGAGGCGGGGGCGGCGGCCCTGATGATCCACCAACCGCCCGACCCCTTCGTCAGCCCGCGCGGCACGGTCGATTACGTCCGGGCCATCATCGACGCGGGCGGCGGCCTGCCGGTGATGCTCTACCTGCGCAACGACGCGATGGGCACGCAGGCCATCGCCGAGCTCTGCGCCCTGCCCGGCGTCAAGGGCGTCAAATGGGCAACGCCCAACCCGCTGAAGCTCGCCGCCGCCATCGACGCCTGCGATCCCGGTATCACATGGGTCTGCGGCCTGGCCGAGATCTGGGCGCCGCCGCTCTATGCCGTGGGGGCGCGCGGCTTCACCTCCGGGCTCATCAATGCCTGGCCCGAGCGCTCCGCCGCCATCCACGCCGCGCTGGCCGCGGGCGACTATACGCAAGCCAACCACCTCATCGCCGGCATGCGCCCCTTCGAGGAGATCCGCGCCGAGGAGATGAACGGCACCAACGTCACCGTCGTCAAGGCCGCGCTCCTCGCCCAGGGCCACGATTGCGGCCCGACGCGCCCGCCCTCCGCCTGGCCCCTGACCGACGCGCAGCAGGCCCGGCTCGACGGCTTCCTTGCCGGCAACGGCCTGGCCTGATCGGACTCCCAGTTGGCCCAAGGGCCCAATCGGCGTACGCTGCCCAAACAGGCAGGAGAGGGGCAGGCACTCGATGGGCATGATCTTCAGGCTATTCCGAAACGTGGTCTTTCTCGGGTGGCTTTGCTTTGCTCTGGCCTCCACCACCCTTGCAGCCACCGTCTGGGCCGTCCAGCTTACCGCTACGGTCGCCACCGTCAGCGCCAAGGCAGCGGCCACCGCCGTGGCCCATCGGCGCCAACTGACCCGTGCCATTGCCCGGACCAAGGCCAAGGCCCGCCTGCGCCGCCTCATCGCGGCCGTTCCCATCGCCGGCCTTGGCGCCATCGCCTATTTCGAGGAGCGGGACTTTCAGGAATGGAAGCGGGACAACCCGGACGGCACTCGCGCAGATTACACCTGCGAGGTCGCGGAACTCTCCGCCGAAGTCATCGACGAGGTGCTGCAGGATCTTCCCGGATCCATGCGCCCCGGTCCCGAGCAGGTGAAGGGCTGGCTTCCGAAATGCGAATGACACCAACCTAGGCGCCATTCCGCCCAAGGTCTCTGACATTCCCGCAACACTTCCTCGACCCACCTGCAACACCCCGTTGCCGCAACGGGTGAGTCGCCCGTAAGCAGGTGTCTGTTGCCAATGCTCAGCATGAGAAAGGGACAACCCATGTCGAGCGCTCTTATCCTTGTCGGACTTGTTGCCGTCGGTGGCCTGCTGCTGGCCCTCGTGCGTACGGTCAAATGACCGCCCGCACCCGCCGGCCGCACGCCTCCTGACGCCGCCACCGGCCCACCCGGAAACCAGAACCCCCTGACGCGCGAGCGACCGCGCCGCCCTTACCCCTTTGCCAGGAAGGCAAGGATCACGAGGTCGGCCGCGGCCCCGCTCAGCGCCATGGGAATGTCGTGCACGATCGACAGGCGCGTGAGCGCCTGCAGGTCGACATCGCTGCCATGCGGCGCCATCGGGTCGGCAAAGAAGACCACCGCGTCAAGCTCGCCATTGGCGACCAGCGCGCCAAGCTGCTGGTCGCCGCCCATCGAGCCGCGCTGCAGCCGCTGCACCTGCAATTCCGGGCAGGTTTCGGCCAGCATCGTGCCGGTGCCGCCGGTACAGATCAGCCGGTGCCCCGCCAGCGCCGCCCGGTGCCGCAGCACCCAGGCCCGCAGATGCGCCTTGCGCGCATCATGCGCCACCAGTGCGAACTTGCGCGGGGCGGTCGAGCGGGCCTGCGCGCGTGCCGTGATCGACAGGATGGCGCGCACCTGCTCGACGAAGCTCTCCCCCGCCCGGAAGGCGCCGGCGAAGGCCGCCGTGCCCACGGTGAACCCGGCCGCGCCCGCCTCGGCCACCGCGCCGATCCGCGCCTCGCTGTCGATGCTGCCGGCCACGATCACCGGCTTGCTGACCGCCAGCGCCACCTGGCCCATCAGCCCCGGCACGTCGCCGTCGAAGCGGTAGGCCAGAAGGTCCAGCCCGTGCACGTGCTCCAGATCGGCCAGCGCCCGGGCCGAGGCCACGATCTCCTCCGCCGGGCCTTCCAGTACGCTGGGATGGCCGGTGATCCGCCCCGGGAACGGGTAATAGCGCAGCGGGTGATCCCGGATCACCTCCGTCACCGCCGCCGCCCGGGTGCCGCCCAGCAGGCAATCCACGTCCAGCGCCACCGCCGCCCGGGCCGAGTTCAGCTCGCTCTCCTCGTCAAGGCTCACCACCTCGAGATAGGACCGCCCGCCGGCCTGCCGGATGGTCCGCGCCAGCCCCCGCAGCTCCTCGAAGGGCAGGCCCACATCCTTGAACCCGATATGCCGCGCCCCGCCTTCGAGCGCCTGCTCCAGCCGCTCGGCCGCGTCGGGGATCGTCCGGTCATTCTCGGTCAGCATGAGGATGAAGTTGAACGCCATCGGTCAAACCCTTTCCGAAGTGATCGGCGCGGCGCCGGTCCACCGCGCCGCGCTCTCGACAATGGCCAGATGATCGCATCCCCGCGATACCTCCGCCAGCGCCGCCACGTGGCCCAGCGCTTGGCCCACCGGCAGACCGGCCGCGATGAGCGCGGCGAACACGTCGCCGATGCCATGCGGCACGTCCCATTCCTTCGCGCTCCGGTACAATTCCGCTCCGGTCTCTGACACCGACAGCACGCCCGTCTCCGCCTCCCCAAGCGGGGGCGAGGTCACATGCACCACCGGCACGCCCAGCGCCGCTGCCGCTTCCCTCGCCCCGGCCAAATCCGCACAGTCCCGCCCCGTCAGCCAGCCCAGCTCGAACAGGTTCGGCGTCACCATATCGGCCAGCGGCACCAGCCGGTCCCGCACCGCCTCGGCCACGTTTTCCTTCACGTAAAGCCCCTTCGGATGATCCCCGAGGATCGGATCGACCACCACTCGCACACCCGGCGCCGCCGCCCTCATCCGCTCCACCAGCCCGACCGCCGCCTCGACATGCCCGACCCCCGGCATGTAGCCCACCAGAACGCCCGCGTGCCCGGCCAGCCAGCCATTCGCCTCCAGCGCCCCGACCATATCCGTGATCCGCTCGGGCGCGACGGCCGTGCCCGCCACATGGCGCCATGCCGGATGGTTCGACAGCACGATCGTCGGCACGCCCGTCACCTCGACCCCGAGCAACTGGCACACGGGCTGCCCCGCCGACAGCCCCACATGCCCCATCGCCACCACGCTCGACAGGATCAGCACGCGCGCCACCTCAGAACGCCCCCATGCTCAGCCCCGCCGCCAGCGCCTGCCCCAGGTCGCGGCATTTCGCCAGTTCCGCCTCGGCAATGGTCTTCTCGGCCAGGATCTCCTCCGGCGTCTGGGCATGGGTGCAGACGATCAGCGGCTCCTGCACCTCCCGCAACCGCCAGCCCTGCGCGATCCGCGCGATCTGGCGCACGGCGTTGGTGCCGTCCGACCCGGCGCAGACCATCTGCGCATAGGGCCGCGCCTCGATCCGGCCCAGCACCGGGTAATAGCAGCGGTCGAAGAAATCCTTCATCACCCCGGCAATCGCCGCCAGGTTCTCGGGCGCGCAGAAGATATACCCGTCCGCCCGCAGCAGGTCGTCCGGCCCGGCCTCCGCCGCCGGTTTCAGCACCGTCGGCGCCTCGCCCTCGGCGGCCCCGGCGGCGGCTTCCGCCATCTGCCGGCTGCCCCCGGTCTTCGAGTGGTAAACGATCAGAAGTTCTGTCATGCCGCAAACCTAGCGCCCCCGCCGCCGGCTGACCATATCCGGTGTCCGGGCTTGCCCGGCGCGGCGCTCAGGGTTAAAACATTCACAACACCGAATATAAACGGGAGGGAGACAGCAATGACCATCACCAGACGGCAGGTCCTGAACAGGCTGGGAATTGCGGCCATGGCCTCCGGCCTCTCCGGCCTCGCCACCCGGGTCATCGCCGCCGGCACCAGCCGCGAGGTCATCACCGCCAGCGACGGCCATCTCGTCCTGCCCGGCGATTTCGTCTTCGACGGCATGGACGAGGAAAAGCTCGCCCCGATCCTCGACCGCCACGACATCTCCCGCGAGGAGATCCGCCAGCCCTGCAACGTCACCCTGCTGCGCGACGGCGAGAGGGTGATCCTGTTCGACGCGGGCGCGGGCCCCCTCTTCATGCCCAGCGCGGGCGATCTGGCGCTTACGCTCGACGGGCTCGGCATCGCACCCGAGGACGTCACCGACATCGTCTTCACCCATGGCCACCCCGACCATCTCTGGGGCGTGCTCGACGATTTCGACGAGCTGCTCTTCCCCGAGGCCGCCTTTCATTTCGGGCAGGCGGAATGGGAGTACTGGTCAGACCCCGACACCGTCGACACGATCGGCGAGGCCCGCGCCGCCTTCGCCGTGGGCGCCCAGCGCCGGCTCGACGCCATCGCCGGAAAGACCAGCTTCTTCACCGATGGCGACGAGGTGCTGCCGGGCATCATGGCCCATGCCACCCCCGGCCACACCCCGGGCCACATGTCCTTCGAGATCGCCACGGGGGGCGACCCGGTGCTGGTGGCGGGCGACGCGGTGACGAACGCGCATGTGAATTTCGAACAGCCCGGCTGGCCCAGCGGCTCCGACCAGGACCCCGATCTTGGCGCCGAAACCCGCGCCCGCCTGCTCGACCGGGCCGCCACCGACGGGCTGCGCCTGATCGGCTTCCACCTGCCCGGCGGGGGCATCGGCCGGGTCGAGCGCACGGGCGACGCCTTCCGCTTCGTGGAGGACGGGGCATGAGGCTCCCGGCCCTCGCCGCCGCCCTCCTCCTCGCCACCGCCGCGACGGCCAGCGAGCGGATCGCCGACAAGTACCCCGGCTCGATGCTCTATGACGCCCCGGTCGAGGTCATCCCCGGCGTCTGGTCGGCCATCGGCGCGTCGGCCCCGCCCACCTACGAGAATTCCGGCCACAACAACAACCTCAGCTTCATCGTCACCGGCGAGGGCGTGGTGGTCATCAACGGCGCCGCCGCCTACGGCCTTGCAAAGGCGCTGCATGACGAGATCAAACGCATCACCGACCAGACCGTGACGCTCGTCTTCAACGAGAACGGCCAGGGCCACGCCATGCTGGGCAACAGCTACTGGGCCGAACAGGGCGTGCCCATCGTCGCCCACGAGGACGCGGCGCAGGAAATCGAGGAGTATGGCGGCACCGTGCTCGAGGGCATGAAGCGCTACAATCGCGAAAAGGCCGAGGGCACCACCGTGCAGGGCCCCACGGAAACCTTCTCCGACGCATATATCGTCGAGATGGGCGATTTCCGCATCGAGGCCCGCTATCTCGGCCCCGCCCACAGCCCCGGCGACATCGTCGTCTGGCTGCCCGACCAAAGCCTCGTCATCTCGGGCGATATGGCCTTCCACGAACGGCTTCTGCCGATCTTCCAGCACACCTATACCGCCGACTGGCTGGAGACGTGGGAGACCGCATTCGAACCGCTCGGCGCCACCTACGTGATCCCCGGTCACGGCCATCCGACCAACATGGCGCAGGTCCGCCGCTACACCCGCGACTATCTCGTCTATCTCCGGGGGAAGATCCGCGAGCATATCGACGCGGGCGGCGAGCTGGCGGATGCCTATTACGTCGATCAATCCCCCTATGCCCATCTCGACACGTTCGAGGAACTGGCCACGAAGAACGCCGGCCGGGTCTACGAGCAGATGGAGTGGGAATAGCGCCTCAGCCGGCCACCGGATGCCGGGCCGCGCCCCGGTTCAGCAGCGCCTGCGTCGCCATCGCGCCCAGCCACATGCAGAACACCGCCACCCATGCGGTCAGCGCCATGATCGCCCCGCCCGACAGGCCCGCGCCCACCGCGCAGCCGCCCGCCAGCATCGCCCCGAACCCCATCAGCCCGGCGCCGAGCAGGTAGCGTTCCATCGGCGTCTCGGCCCCGAACCGCTCCACCCGGAACGTCCCGGTCAGCAGCGCCATGACGCCGGCGCCGGCGAACACGCCCGGCACCAGCCCCACGCCGAACCCCGCCGGCAGCCGGGTACTGTTGACCAGTCCCATCAGCGTGTCCGTCGCCGGCCCGGTGAACGTCACCGACGAGATCGGCACCACCTCGAACGAGACCCGCGCCACCGCGCAGGTCGCGGCCCAGCCCAGCGCCACCGCCAGCCCGACCACCGCCGCGGCCAGCGCGTGGCTCACCCGCACGCCCCGCCACCACGCCAGCCCGAAGGACAAAGCAAGCCCGGCCACCGCCAGCGTCGCCGCCCCGCCCGCCTCCAGCCCCGTGACCGCCAGCAGGTTCCGCGCCGCGCCCCCCGGCACCAGCCAGAGCCGCCCCAGCGCCTCCCGCGCGGGCGCGAGGACCCCGCGCAGCGCCGATTGCGCCACCAGCGTCAGCACCAGTCCGGTCACCAGCGCCCTGAGGTTCCCCGTCGCCGACAGCACCAGCAGCCGGCTCGCACAGCCCCGCGCCAGCATCATGCCCGCGCCGAACATCAGCCCGCCGATCACCGCGCCCGACAGGCTGCCGGTCGCGGCCAGCTGGCGCGACTGCGCCACCTCGAACCAGCCCAGCGCCACCGCCCCCTGCACCAGCGCCACCGCGGCGAAGAACGCCACCAGCCAGATCGACAGCCGCGGGCCAAGCTGCCCGCCCGTCACCTCGGCCACCGCCGCCCGCAGGCAGAACCGCGAATGCTGCGCCGCCGCGCCGAACAGCACGCCCACCGCCAGCCCCGCCATCATCAGGACCGCGCCTTCGCCATAGGTGTCGACAAGGGTTTCCAACATACCCGGGTCCTACCCCCGGCCGGAATCCCACGCCTTGATATGCATCAATTGGAATATGTTTGAGGCGCTATTCCAGCGCCTCCTGCACGATCGCGTCGAGGAATTCCTGCACCTCCTGCATCTCGCCCTCGGGAAAGGTGCGGTAGCCGATCTGCACCGCGCCGTCCCGGTCGATCACGAAGATCCCGTAGGGGCAATGCGCGATGTTCAGCGGATCGGCCTCCATCATCTTCCGCGACAGGCTGGCGGAACAGAACTGCATCACCACCGCCCCGTCATAGAGCACGACATCGCTGCCCACGTCCTCGCGCGTGCGGGCCAGCATCTCGCCCACGTCGCTCACGTGATCGACGACCAGCCCCTGCCCGATGATCGCGTTTTCCAGCGCGAAGGTGGCATCCTCGTAGCTGCCGTCGAAATCGTAGGTCACCGCGTCGTCCGCCGCCGCCGGCATCGCGGCCAGCACCAGCGCTGTCACCAGGTATCTCATGCCCGCTCCTTTCGCCGCACCCGAACCTGACCCCATCATGCCAGACGCGCCCCGGTCACGCCAGCCACACCCCCGGCTTCTTCTTGGGCCAAATATCCCCGCCGGAGGCATCCGAACGCGCGTCGCAGAACCCCCGCCGCAAACCGGGCGCAGAGGGCCAGCCCATCACTCGAACGTCGCCAGGTAGGCCGCGATCGCCGCCCGGTCCACTTCCGATTTCAACCCGGCGAAGGCCATCTTCGTGCCCTTCAGGAACCCCCGCGGATCGGCCAGGAACGCGCCCAGCGCCTCCTGGGACCAGACCAGCCCCTCCGCCGCCGCCGTCTCCAGCGGCTTGGAATACCGGAACCCCTCGACCGCCCCGGCGGCCCGGCCCACCACGCCGTTCAGGTGCGGGCCAACCCGGTTTTTCGCGCCCTCGCCCACCTGGTGGCAGGCCTTGCACTTGCGGAACACCTTCTCGCCCTCGGCCACCAGCTCCGGGTCCGACGCGGTATCCGTGGCCGCCACCTCGACGGCGTCCTCGGCCACAACTTCCCCGCCCTCATCCTCGGGTGTCACGTCCAGCACGTGGGCGCGCATGGTGATCTCGACGCTGTCCTTGCAATCCTCCATGCAGGGCTCGTCCGTCCAGAAATGCGCCTCCGCCTCTTCCCGGTCATCGACGATGAACCCGTCGGCATTGGGCATGGCCACCTCGAGGAAATTCTCGTCCGACAGCACGAAATCCTCCTCCACCAGGTAGTTGGAATAAAGGATATAGGCGGTGATCGCGTAGACCTCGTCATCCGACAGGCTCTGCGCATCGCCGAAGGGCATCGAGCGGTGCACGTAATCCCACACGGTCGAGAGGTAGGGCCAGTAGGAGCCCACGGTCTTCACCGGATCCTTGTCGGCCAGCGTGCCCTCGCCCCCGGCCAGCTCGGGCCAGTTGCCCACGCCTTCCGCGAACTCGCCATGGCACGCGGCGCAGCGCTCCGAGAAGAGCCGCTCGCCGTCTTTCACCGAGCCCTGCCCCGCGGGCAGGCCGGTGCCGTCTGGATGCACGTCCAGGTCCCACGCGGCAATCTCCTCGGGCAGCGCCGGGCGGCCAAGGTCGTACTGCCCGGCCATTGCGGGCCCGGCCAGTCCAAGGCACAGGCCCAGTACAACCCATTTACGATACCTCGACATTCTCCGCCTCCCCGCTTTCGCGCACCCACCATGTCTGGATGCCGTTATTGTGGTAGATCGAGTTCTCGCCCCGCACCTCGCGCAGAGCCGCCTTGCTGGGCTGCACGTATCCCGTCTCGTCCATCGCCCGGGATTGCAGCAGCATCTCCGAGCCGTCCCACTCGGTATCGAGGTAGAACCGCGTCAGCGCCCGCGCCTCGCCGGGCCGGGCCAGCCGGGCCGTCTCCCACGTGCGGCCGCCGTCCTTTGACACGTCCACCCGGGTGATCGCCCCGCGCCCCGACCACGCGAGCCCGGTGATCACCATCGGCCCCGGCCCGTGCGGGATCGGCGATTGCGGGCTGGGCGCGGTCACGACGGATTTCGCGTCCATCTCCCATGTCCACTTGCGGCTCGTGCCGTCGGCCAGCGTGTCGGTGTACTTGCTGGTCTCCTCGCGGCTTTCCACCGGCGCATCCGTCACCTCGACCCGCCGCAGCCACTTGATCCAGAGGTTGCCTTCCCAGCCCGGCACCACCAGCCGCACCGGGTAGCCATGCTCCTTCCTGAGCGCCTCGCCATTGGCCTTGAACGCCACCAGCACGTCATCCAGCGCCTTTTCCATCGGGATCGACCGGCCGTTCGACGAGGCATCGGCGCCCTCGACATAGACCCATTTGCCTTGCGCGCTGTAGCCCGCCTCCTCGAGGATCGTGCGCAGGGGCACGCCGGTATATTCCATGTTGTGGATCATGCCATGGGTGAACTGCGCGCCGTTGAGCTGTGCGCCCGCCCATTCCATGCCGGAATTCGCCGCGCATTCGCAGAAATAGACGTGGTTCTCGCGCGGGAAGCGCGTCAGATCCTCGTAGGTGAAGACCAGCGGCGTCTCGACCAACCCGTTGATCATCAGCCGGTAATCTTCCTTGCGCAGCTCGATCGCGCCGGAATGGTGCCGCTCGAAGGCACAGCCCTGCGGGGTGATCGTTCCGTCCAGCGCGTGGATCGGCGTGAAGTTGATCGAGCTGATCGTGTCGGCGGTCAACCATTCCACGTTCCGCCGGATCACGTCATCCTCGAACCGGATCGGCAGGCCGTAGGGCGTGGCATCCACCCCCTCGCCCAGCCCGGCGGCCCAGTCCTGCACCTCGGTGATCAGCGGATCGGGCGCGCCGGCCCGTGCCGCCCCGGCCCCAACCGCCACCGCCGCCGCCGCGCTGCCGCCAAGGAACGCGCGGCGCGAGGTGGGTTTGCTTGCGAAACTGTCGGACATCGCCCGCCCTCCTTCACTCGCCCTCGACGCCGGTCACCGTCACGCTGTCGGCCCCGCCGACCGTGACCGTGCCCAGCTTGCGGATATGGTTTTCCACCACGTCCCAGATCGGCGGCCCCTCGGTGCCCTCGTTGACGCTGGCCCAGCCGGCCACCACGTAGCTCCGATCCGCCTCGATCGCCTCGCCGCTGCCAAGCAGGGTCAGGTCGGAGATCCGCTCGCCCTGCGGTTTCGAGACGTCGATCCGGTAGCCCAGCCCGCCGGTCCGCACCATGTCGCCGCCCTGCTGGTAATAGGGGTTGGGGTTGAAGATGTTGTCGGCCACGTCCTCCAGCACGACCTTCAGGAATTCACCCGTCATTTCCGTGCGATAGGCCTCGGGATAGCTCATCGAGGTGACGTTCCAGATATCCTCGCGCGTGATGTCGTCGCCCGGTATCAGGCTCGGCCCCCAGCGCACGCCGGGCGACAGCGCGATCTCCGCCTCCCGCTCCGACAGAAGCGCGTCGCAGATCAGGTCGTCCCACGTGCCGTTGAAATTGCCCCGGCGGTAGAGCAGGCTGTCGGACTGGCCGATCACCTCGGCCATCTCGGTATCAAAAGGCGCGCGCTGTTCGTCGATCAGCGCTGTCATCCCGGCATCCGGCTCGATCACATCCGAGAAGACCGGGATCAGCTTGTGCCGGAAGCCCATCATCCGCCCGTCGCGCACGTCGAGATCCACCCGGCTGACGAATTTCCCGTTCGACCCGCTCGCCACGATCATCGTCTCGCCCACCAGCACCGGCTCGGGCAGGGCATCGTGGGTGTGGCCCGACAGGATCACGTCGATCCCCTCGACCACGGTGGCCATCTGCTTGTCGACGTCGAAGCCGTTATGGCTCAGCAGCACGACCAGCTCGGCCCCCTGCCCGCGCACCTCGTCGACCATCTCCTGCATCCGCTCGTCGCGGATGCCGAAGCTGTAATCCGGGAACAGCCAGCTCGGGTTGGCGATCGGCGTGTAGGGGAAGGCCTGCCCGATCACGGCGATCCTGGTGCCGCCGCGCTCGAAGAACTCGTAGGGCGCGAACTCCTCCGACGGCTCGTCCCACTCGGCGTCGAAGATGTTCTGCCCCAACGCCGCGAAGGGCAGCCCCTCGACCAGCTCGCGCACCCGGTCCTGGCCCAGCGTGAATTCCCAGTGAAAGGTCATCGCGTCGGGCTTCAGCGCGTTCATCACGTTGACCATGTCCTGCCCTTCGGTGTGATGGCAGGTGTAGGAGCCGTGCCAGGTATCGCCGCCATCCAGCAGGATCGCGTCGGGCCGGTCGGCGCGGATGGCGTTCACCACCGTCGCCACGCGGTCCATCCCGCCCATCCGGCCATAGGCCCGCGCCAGCGCGGTGAAATCGTCATAGGTCAGCGCGTAATGCGCGGGGCTGCCATCCTCGATCCCGTACAGTTTCCGGAAGGCGGCGCCGGTGACATGCGGCACCTCGCCCTTGTTCGCGCCCACGCCGATATTCACCTCCGGCTCGCGGAAATAGACCGGTTTCAACTGGGCATGGATGTCGGTCACGTGAATGAGGCTCACGTTGCCGAACGTGTCGAACTGCAGAAGTTCGTCCTGCGTCAGCGCCTGCTGTGCGGCCAGTTTCGACCAGTTGCCGAACCCGCTGGCGCCCACCAGCGCCGAGGCGGCCATCCCGACCTGAAGAAAATCGCGGCGTGAAATCATGTTATGCGCTTCCTGACCCGCCTTGACATGCGGAATATTGAATGTGTTCAGACAAGGAAAACCCCGCACCGCGCGCGCGATGCGGGGCTCCACTCAGTTACGAACCGACGGTGCCTCGACCGACAGGCCGTTGCCGCGGCTGGCGACATACAGTTCCAGCGCCACGAATTCGGGGCTGCCGGGGCTGTAGGTCTCGGCGCGGGTGTCGCGCACACAGCCCTTGAAGCGGGCATGCACCGTGTTCAGCTTGGCGTTCTTCAGCCGGTAGACCGGGAAGCCGTTGATCTGCCCCTGGCTCAGGTGGTCGGCGCGGATCATGTTGCCATAGTTGTTCTCGTGGCAATTGGCACAGCTCAGCTCGAGCTGCCCGGTGCGGGTATAGTACAGCTCCTTGCCCGCCTCCCACGTGCTCTGCGCCGGGCCGTCGATGGCCACGTCCACCGGCATCCCGCGGGACTGGAGCGAGATCAGCGCCTCCATGTTGGCCATCTCGCCGCTGGTGTAGCCGTAGGGCTCGGCGCCCATCTGGTCTTCCCGGCAGGCGTTGATCTGCTGGGCCAGTGTGCGCACCTCTCCGGCGGCCTCGTTCCATTTCGGATAGACGGCGCGGACGCCCGTCATGCTGTCTTCGGGGGCGTCGTGGCAGCTGGCACAGGATTTCTCGGCGCTGCCCTCGACCGTTTCCCACTGTTCCATGCCGATATCGACGAACACCATGCCGGGGTTGTCGAAATCATCCATCTCCAGCGCCTGCGTCTCGTCCGACCGGAAATGCCAGCCCGAGATGATCTCGCTGATCCCGGTCTCCTCCATGTGGGCGGGCGCCTCGGTCTTGGTGACCATCTCGGTCTCGCCGTTGATCACCAGCGTGTCGTCATCCGGCCCGGCCAGCGCCAGCCCCGGCGCGACAAGCAGCGCGGCGGCGGCGGTGAGTGCTTTGAGTTTCATCTAATCCTATCCTCCCTGGCGTGGTCCCGCGCCCTCTTTGCCGGGGCGCGGAACTGGCTTGCAGATCCTCAGCCGACCTCGATCGCCTTGGTTTCCTCGTAGACCGAGCCGTCATCGTCGTTCCAGACGAACTTGAACTCACCGGCCTCGGGCACCGTGGCGTCGAACTCGAAATACGGGTTGGTCGAGATCGCGGGCTCCATCTTCACGTCGATCACGGTCTCGCCGTTGAAGGTACAGGTGAAGTGGTTGATGATCGAGCGCGGGATCTTGTTGCCGTCGCTGTCCTTGCGCTGACCCGATTCCATCTTGTGGCTGATCAGGGTCTTGATGGTGATCACCTCCCCGGCCGAGGCCGACGAGGGAACTTTCACGCGGGGGCGTACACCTTTTGCCATCTGTCTTGTCTCCTAATGCCTCAGCCGCCGCAGCCGCCGATGGTGACTTTCACGGCCTTGGTGGCCTTTGCAAAGCTGCCATCGGCCAGTTTCGCCACCGCGATCACGTCCTGCGAGGTGGCAAGGCGGATGCGGGTCTTGGCGCGGGTGGCCCCGGCCAGCGGGCCGAAATTGAACGTCGCCACGGGCGGCACGGGGTTGCCCGCCGCCAGAACCATGATCGCCGTCGCGCCCTCGGCGCCCACCTCGATCGGCACCGTGTTGCCGTTCTCGGCAATCTCCGGGGCGTCGAGATCGACGCCGCCCTCGGCCACGTCGGCCCCGCCGGTGAACTCGGCGATCAACTCGTCGGTCGTCGCGGCGAATGCCGGCATCGGCAGCGCGGCCACCGTGGCGGCGGCCGCCCCGATCACCAGCGTTTCGCGTCTCGTGAATTCCATTGTCATCTCCTCTGGGTGTCTCCGTCGCAGGACGTCACTCTTCCTTCTGGGTCATCAGGAAGGCCACGACATCCTCGATCTGTTGTGCGGTCAGCAGGGGCGGAAGCGACTCTTCGCCCGCCTTGCCGGTAAAGGCGTCGCCGGGGCGGATGAAGCCGCTGCTCTTGTAATAGGCGGGCATCATCGATTCCGGGAAGGTGTTCTTGGCGTTGCTCACGATCCCGCGCAGCTCGGCCTCGGACCAGCGGTCGCCCGCCCCGTCCAGCACCGGGCCGATCTCGCCGTGGAACGGCGCATCGCTCAGCGCGCTGACCTGGTGGCAGGAGATGCAGTTGCCCATCGACTTGGTCTTCATCACCATCGCGCCGTTCTCGGCATCGCCCTCCGCACCGGACAGCGAGGTTTCGACCTCGCCGTATTCTCCGAAGGTCACGTCGTCAGGGGCGACCTCGTCGGCTGCCGCGCTGACCGCCGTCATCAGTACGGCCGCGCAAGTTGCTGTGAGTATCCGCATGTGTCCTCCCGTTACACATTCATGTTTTTATATACCATAGCTCGGCAGGCCGCGCCCGGGCAAGAATAAATTCGCATTCTTGAATTTGACGAAGATCCATCTCCGGCTCAGTCCCCCAGGTCGACGTCCCGCTCGCGAACCATCCGCGCATGGTAGCGCTGGAAATCCTCGGCGTTTCCGCCTTCATACCGTTTTTCGTTGACCCAGGTCAGAAGGTCAAGCGTGGTGCCCGCCTCGAAGGCGCCCGGCATCACCGCCACGGCGGCCTGCGCGGCGGTCTTTCCCTCCTCGACCTCCTCGGGCATGAACAGGATCGAGGGCGTGAACATCACCCCCCATTTCCGCGCCGCATCGCGTTCCGAGATCAGCTCGCCGTCGAAATCCGTCACCTCGGTCGCACCGTAAAGGTCCATCTGGATGACGAAGTAATTGGCCTCGATGTAGTCCTCGATCACCTCCATCGGAAAGACGTTCTCGTGCATCCGCGTGCAGTAGATGCAGCCGCGCTGCTCGAACAGGATCATCAGCCGCTTGCCCTCGGCATTGGCCTCGGCCAGGTCCTCGTTCAGGTCCTTGAACGTGTCCCGCATCCAGTCGGTCTTGTGCAGCCCGTCATCGCCCAGCTCGGCGGCATAGACCGGCAGGGCCAGCACCAGGGCGGCGATCATGGTCAGCAGGCGTGTCATCACATCTCTCCTCCGTCAGATATTCTGGAAGGCCGGAAAGGCCTCCAGCATCCATTGCGCGATATAGTTGACACTATCCGTCGCGATCAGAACCGCAAACACGATCAGCAGCAACCCCATCGCCTTTTCCACCTTGGGCAGGTGCCGCCGGAACCGCGCGGCGAAGCGCAGGAACGGCCCGATGAACAGCGCCGCGATCATGAAGGGCGTCGTCATCGCCAGCCCGAACACCAAGAGCAGTACCAGCCCCCGCAGCGCCGTGGCCTCGGTCGAGGCGGTGAACACCACCGCCGTCAGCACGCCGCCCACGCAGGGCGTCCATCCGGCGGCAAAGGCGAACCCCACCACGTAGGCGCCCATCACCGACATCTTCTGGGTCGAGCCGGCCTCCATCTGGAAGACCCGGTTGAGGAACCCGATCTTCAGCACGCCCAGGAAATGCAGCCCGAGGATGAAGACGGTCAGCGCCGCCACCAGCCGGAATTCCGTCTGTACCGACCGGAACGCCTGGCTCAGGCCGAAGGCCGCGGCGCCCAGCAGCACGAACACCGTGATGATCCCGGCCGAGAACATCACCGACGCCCAGAACGCCCGCCGCCGCACGCCCGGCGCCAGCTCGCCCTCGCCGCTGATCTCCTGCATCGAGGCGCCGGCCATGTAACTCAGGTAGAATGGCACGATCGGCAGCACGCAGGGCGAGAAGAAAACGATCAGCCCGCCAAGAAAGGCGCCAATCAGCGAAACATCCAGCATAATCCACGCCCGTCATTCTTGATCGCCCGTCATATTCAAACTATGTTATATGTCGCGATCCAGTCAACCGGAGCCTTCATGCCCTTTCGCCCTGCAATTGTCACGGCCCTCCTTCTGGCCGCTATCACCGTGCTGCCCCTGCGCGCGGTAGACGCGGCAGAGCTTGTCATGGTCGAACGGCCCGGCTGCCACTGGTGCCAGCTCTGGCACGAGGAGATCGGCACGAGCTACGACAAGACGGAGGAGGCCCGCCGCGCGCCCCTCCGCCGCGTCCGCATCAGCGACCTGCCCCCCGATATCGACTTCGCCACCACCCCCGTCTACACCCCCACCTTCGTGCTGGTCGAGGACGGCGCCGAACTTGGCCGGATCGAGGGCTACCCGGGCGAACATTTCTTCTGGCCGATGCTGACGCAGTTGCTCGACGCCCACCCCGAGGCCACCGGGCGAGGCGACTCATGACCCCCGGCCTGCCCTCCGGCGCGACGGAGCCCCCGGCCTCGGAGGCCGAGCTCGACCGCATGGTGCAAAGCGCCACCGAGGCGGCCGCCTTCCTCAAGGCGATCAGCCACGAGGGGCGGATGATGATCCTCTGCCACCTGACCACCGGCGAGAAATCGGTGACCGAACTGGAAGAACTGCTCTCCGCCCGGCAGGCCGCGGTGTCGCAACAGCTGGCCCGCCTGCGGGCCGAGGGCCTCGTCGCCCCGCGCCGCGAGGGCAAGACCATCTACTACCGTTTGACAGACGACCGCGCGATCCGAATACTCGACACTGTCCACGACCTCTTCTGCCGCAAGCGCTGAGGTCCGGACACCGGGAGGAGGAAAACGTGTTCGACGGCATCTCCGATGCGGCGCTGATGGCCCTCGTGGGCCTTGTCGGCGGCACGCTGCTTGGCCTCGCCGCGCGGCTGGGGCGCTTCTGCACCCTCGGCGCCATCGAGGATGTCCTCTACCAGCACAGCGCCCTGCGCCTGCGCATGTGGATCCTCGCCATCGGCGTGGCCGTGACCGGCGTGCATCTCCTCGCGGGGCTGGGCGCCATTGACCTGTCGGAAACGCTCTACCTCGCCTCGCCCTGGTCGCCTGTCGCCAGCATCCTTGGCGGGCTCATATTCGGCTACGGCATGTCGATCGCCGGCACCTGCGGCTTCGGCGCGCTGGCCCGCACCGGCGGCGGGGATTTCCGGGCCTTCGTCATCGTGCTGGTCATGGGCATCTCGGCCTACATCATGCTGTCGGGCCCCCTCGCCGCCGCCCGCGTGGCGCTGATCGAGGCCACCGAAGCCAGGCTCGATACGCTCTCCATCGCCGGCGTCATCGGCCAGATCGGCCATGCCGGCCCGACAATCCCCGGCCTCGTCGCGGGCCTTGCCATCACCGTGGCTGCGCTCGCCTCGAAAGACGCGCTCTCCAGACCCGTCCACCTGTTCTGGGGCGCGGTCGTCGGCCTGGCCATCGTCTCGGGCTGGTGGGGGACGTCGGCTGTCGTGCAAAGCCATTTCAGCGCCCTGCCGGTGGTCTCGCACACCTATTCGGCCCCCCTGGGCGAAACCCTGCTCTACGTGATGACCTCCAGCGGCGGCGGGCTCAGCTTCGGCGTGGGCTCGGTCGCGGGCGTGCTGGCCGGGGCCTTCGCGGGCAGCCTCATCAAGGGCCATTTCCGCTGGGAAGCCTGCGAAGACCCCCGCGAACTCCGCCGGCAGGTGCTGGGCGCGGTGCTGATGGGCTTCGGCTCGGTGCTGGCCTTCGGCTGCACCATCGGCCAGGGGCTTTCGGCCTTTTCGGTGCTGGCCTTCTCGGCGCCCGTCACCTTCGCCGCAATTTTCATCGGTGCGGCCATCGGCCTGCGCCAACTGATCACCGGCTTCGCCATTTCCTGAGAATCCGGTTACGCCCCCGCGCCTTGCTGGCTAGTGTCGTTCCGACAGGCACAGATAGGCGACGGCATGAGGCATACCCCCGATATCCTGGTCTTCTCGGATCTCGACGGCACGCTGCTGGACCATGACGACTATTCCTGGGAGGCCGCCGGGCCCGCCCTCGACGCGTTGAAGGCCAAGGGCTGTGGCGTCATCCTCGCCAGCAGCAAGACCGCCGCCGAGATCGCCCCACTGAGGGCCGAGATGGGGCTCAGTGACTGGCCCGCCATCGTCGAGAACGGCAGCGGGTTGCTGGCCCCCGGCGACGCGGTGACGGAGACCGGCGACAGCCCCTATACCGACCTCCGCGCCCGCCTCGCCAGCCTGCCGGCTGGCTTCCGCGGCTTCGGCGACATGGACGCGGCCGAGGTGGCCAAGGTAACCGGCCTGCCCGAACCCGCCGCCGCGCTGGCCCGACGGCGCCGCTTCTCCGAACCGGGCGTCTGGACGGGAACCGACGCCGCCCTCGAACGTTTCCTCAAGGCCGCCGGGGCGGCCGGCCTCTCCGCCCGGCGCGGCGGCCGCTTCCTGACATTTTCCTTCGGAGGCACCAAGGCCGGCCACATGGACGAGATCATCGACACCTACCGACCCCGCCACACCATCGCCCTGGGCGATGCCCCGAACGACACCGAGATGCTCGAACGCGCCGATTTCGGCGTCATCATCCGCAACGACGCCGCCCCGCCCCTGCCCGAATTGCCGGGCGAGGCCGAGGGCCGCATCCGCCGCACCGCCGAGGAAGGCCCGACAGGCTGGTGCCACGCCGTCCTTGCGCTGATGCAGGAGCTCGGGCTTACCGAAACGCAACGCTGACAACAGGCCAGGGCATGAGCGACTTTCACCAGAACGGCAATATCACCACACTCCACAACCTGCGCACCCGCAGCCTCGACGACCTCGAATACGAGCTTCAGGCCTTCGCCGAAAGCCGCCGCATCACGCTGGTCCTGCCCTGCCTCTATTCCGAGCTGGAAGGCCCGGCGATGCCCAACATCCTGGCCGAGCTCAAGACCGTGCCCTACCTGCACCGCATCATCGTGGGCCTCGACCAGGCCGACGAGGCCCAGTTCCGCCACGCGCGCGAGTTCTTCGCCGAGCTGCCCCAGACCCACATGGTGCTCTGGAACGAAAGCCCGCGGATGCTGGCCCTGGGCGAACGGCTGAAGGAGCTCGGCCTCTACCCGCAGGAGCCGGGCAAGGGCAAGAACGTCTGGACCTGCATGGGCTACCTGATCGCCTGCGCCGACAGCTCGGTCATGGCGATCCACGATTGCGACATCCTCACCTATGACCGCGCGATGCTGGCCTCGCTGGTCTACCCGGTGGCGAACCCGACCTTCCCCTACCAGATGGCCAAGGGCTATTACCCCCGCATCGGCGAGGGCAAGCTGAACGGCCGGGTCACGCGCCTGCTGGTCAGCCCGCTGCTCATCGCATTGAAGAAGGTGGTGGGCGACCGCGACTACCTCGATTACCTGCGCAGCTTCCGCTACCCGCTCTCGGGCGAGTTCGCCATGCGCACGCAGACCCTGCCCGACCTGCGCATCCCCTCCGACTGGGGGCTCGAGATCGGCGTCCTCTCCGAAGCCTGGCGCAACCTCGCGCCGCAATCGGTCTGCCAGGTCGAGATCTCGGACGCCTACGACCACAAGCACCAGGACCTCTCGGAAGAGGATGCCAGCAAGGGCCTCAGCCGCATGTCCACCGACATCTGCAAGGCGGTCTTCCGCAAGCTCGCCTCCGACGGCACGGTGTTCACGCCCAACCTCTTCCGCACGCTCAAGGCCACCTATTACCGCCAGGCGCTCGACCTGCTGGAGAGCTATTACAACGACGCCAAGATGAACGGCCTGCGCGTCGACCGCCACAAGGAGGAGAAATCGGTCGAGCTGTTCGCCGAGAACATCATCCGTGCCGGGCAGATCTTCCTCGAGAACCCCAACGAGAGCCCGTTCATCCCGACGTGGAACCGCGTCCACGCCGCCGACCCACAGTTCCTGCGCGACCTCAGGCAGGCCGCCAACGAGGACGCGGCGGAATTTGCCTGAGGGGGCGTTTTCCGAACGGAAAACGGTCAGGAAAACGGGGTTTTCCTTCCGGAATTCCGGGAATTCCGGTTTGGATATTTGGGCCAAGAAGAAGCAGGGGTCGCCCTATCCCCGGTTGGAAATCCACCGGCACTGGTAGGGGGCGAAGGTGATATCGTCACCCTCGGTCACGATGTCCTCGCCCGACAGCAGGTCGACCCAGCGCTCGCCCTCGATCATGTTGAACGCATAGGCGCTGACCCGCACCTCGTCGGCGCTGACATTGTGGATGGCGAAGATCGACTGGTGCCGGTCGAGGCTCTGGCGCCAGACCCCGAAGAGCCGCTCGTCGAGCGCCAGGGTGAACTGCGTGGCGTTGGGGTGGAAGGCCTTCTGTTTCGCCCTGAGCCTGAGGCGCTCGGCCATGCCGGCCATCACCCGGGCCTGGTCCGAGCCCTCGTCGCCCAGCTTTTCCAGCAGCTCGGGGTAATGCCACCGGTGCCGGTTGATCGCCCGGTTCATCCCCCGCCGCGCCACCGCGTCGTGATCGTTGGGCGTGGCCAGCAGCGCGTGGATGTAGAAAGCCGGGATCCCCTCGAGCGACATCACGATGGTCTGCGAGCACAGGAAGCGGGCGTGGTGATGCTCGTCCTCGCCGTGGAAGGTCTGGCGCATCGCGTCGAAAAGCGAACAGTTCAGCTCGTAGGGTGCCTCGCGCCCGTCGGGCAGCGTGCGCATCGACACCAGCCCCCCCGCGGCGGTCACCGCCTCGATCATCCGCGCCTGCTCGGCGGGCGGCAGCACGCCCTCGGCGGGGCGCATCCCGATCCCGTCATGGCTGGCGGTGAAGTTGAGATAGGCACAGCCCAGCTGCGCCGGCGGCATCGCCGACTGCCAGCGGTGCAGGAACTTCGCCGTTCCCGACTGCACCGCGTGCAGGATCAGCGGCGGCAGGGGGAAGTTGTAAACCGCGTGCGCCTCGTTCCGGTTGCCAAAATAGCTGAGGTTCTCCGTCCGCGGCACGTTGGTCTCGGTCAGCAGAACAACGGTTTCGGTCGCGTAGTCGCACAGGAGCCGCATGAGCTGGACGATGGCATGGGTCTGCGGCAGGTGGATGCAGGGCGTGCCCGGCTCCTTCCAAAGGAAGGCCACCGCGTCGAGCCGCAGGATCCGCACGCCGCGGGCGATATGCATCCGGATGATGCGCAGCATCTCCAGCAGCACCTCGGGGTTGGTGAAATCGAGGTCGACCTGGTCATGGCTGAAGGTGCACCAGACATGTTTCGCCCCGTCCCGCGTCTCGACCTCGCGCAGAAGCGGCGTCGTGCGCGGTCGCACCACCTGACTCAGGTCGTCCGCGGGGTTGCCCTCGTAGAAGAACCGGTCGTAGGGCTCGCGCCCCTGCAGGTAATCGTGGAACCACGACCCCTGGCTCGACACGTGGTTCAGCACCAGGTCCGACATCAGGTGAAACCGCCGGGCGATCCGGGTGATGTCCGTCCAGTCGCCAAGCTGCGGGTTCACCGCGCGGTAATCGGTCACCGCGAACCCGTCATCGGAGCTGAACGGGAAGAAAGGCAGGATATGCACCCCGTTGACCACCCCCTGCATCCGTTCGGTCAGGAAATCCTCCAGCAGGTCCAGCGGCTTGTAGGTGCCGTCGACGATCGAGTTGCCATAGGTGATCAGCACCGCGTCCTGCTCCGACCAGAGCCGGTTCGACGGCGCCCGCGCCCGCTTGCGCCGATGCGTGCCCTCGGGCCAGAACGCCGCGCAGATCCGGTCACAGATCGCCTTCTGGTCGGCTTGCGGATAGATACGGCCGACCAGCGCGCGCAGCCGTGCGTCGAATGGGTTGGATTTGCTGGGCACGTGCCCGCTGGCCTCCTGCCTGTGGCGCGCCGCGCGGGCGCCTTGGTCAAGCCTTGTTTTTCAGGGTTTCAACGGTCATGTCAAACAACCGGTGCCGCAAACCGCACGATGCCGCCGGCCCGGCCGCCGCTTGGCCCGAAGATTGGGCAGGCGCGGCGCTCAGGCAAATATCTGGTCGGCATGCTCGGCCAGGTAGATCCGCAGCCAGGGCGTGAACAGCTCCGGCCTCTCGCGGGTCTGGTCCGTCAATTCGCTCATCGCCATCCAGTCGACCGCCATCACCTCCGCCGGGTTCGGCACCGGCACCGGCTTTTCCGCCACCCGCGCCACGAAGATGTCGACCCGCTCGTGCTCGGTCAGGCCGCCGCCCACATCGGCGCGGTACGTGACCCGGTCGCGGTGCACAAGGTCGAGCCCCTCCAGCCCCAGCTCCTGCCGCAGCCGCCGGTGGGCGCAGGCCTCCGGCGCCTCGCCCCAGTGCGGATGGGTGCAGCAGGTGTTCGCCCACAGCCCCGGCGTGTGGTACTTCCCCAGCGCCCGCCGCTGGATCAGCACCTCGTCACCACACAGCACGAAGACCGACACCGCCTTGTGCAGGAGCCCCCGGCGATGCGCCTCGATCTTCTCCACCGGCACCAGTTCCCCCTCCACCCAGGCGGGGATCATGTCGGGCGTCACTGTCTCTGCTGCGGCCATGGCGTCGGTCATCGTTTTGCAATTCACGTTCCGCCGCCTTGTAACCCCCATCCCGTCCGGATGCCAGCACCTGCGACACCGCGTTGCGTTGACGGGGCGGCCCGCGCCGCGAACACTCCGGCCATCAAAAGCCAGGAGGCATCCCGATGAAACCAACGATTGCAGCCCTCACCGCCACGATCGCCCTTGCCCTGCCCGCCCATGCCGAGACGGCCGGCGATGCGGCGGCCGGGGAAAAGGCCTTCCGCCAGTGCAAATCCTGCCACACCATCGCGTCCGCCGACGAGACCATCGTGCGCGGCGGCCGGACCGGGCCCAACCTCTATGGCCTGCCGGGCCGGGTGGCCGGCTCGGTCGAGGATTTCCGCTATTCCGACCTTCTCGTCACGGCCGGAGAGCAGGGCGTCACCTGGGACGCGGACAGCTTCGCCGGCTACGTGCAGGACCCGACCACCTGGCTCAACGAGACCACCGGCGAAAGCGGGCGCGGCAAGATGACCTTCAAGGTCCGCAAGGCCGAGGACGCGCAGGATCTCTGGGCCTACCTCGTCTCGGTCAGCCCTGCCGCCGACGGCAGCTGACCCGGCACCGGCAAGGAGGCGCGCCGCCCGCCGGCGCCCCTCAGCCCGACCACGCCTGGAAGCCCACCGCGCCGCCATAGATCGACAGCATCAGAACGCTTTCCCAGCCGATCCCCCCCGGCCCCTGCTTCTCGCGCACGATCAGGCCCAGCAGCAGCACCGCCGTCATCGCCTGCCCGACGATCAGCCAGAACAGGTCGCCCGACCCGATCGCGTGGTAGAGCGAGCCCTCGCGATAGCCGACATCCGACAGGGTCAGGAACAGCACGTCGAAACTGTTGCCGCCGATGATCCCGCCCACGGCCAGCTGCAGCGCGCCCCGGCGTACGGCGGCCAGCGTCGTCACCAGCTCCGGCAGCGAGGTCACCACCGCCGTCATCAGCGCCCCCACCAGCGCCGCCGACAGGTCCATCCGGTCGGTGATCTGCTCCGCCGACTGGGCGATCACCCAGCCCGCCACGCCCAGCACCAGCATCATCGCCACGAAAGCAGCAATCTGCCGCGCCGGGCTCTCCTTCGCGGTGGTGTCCTCGTCGGGCGTGTCGTGGCGGGTTTCGCGCGTGTCCACCGCCTCCCACATCGGGTTTTCCTTCATGTCCGCCGTGCGGTAGGCGCCCATCAGGTAAATCACCAGCAGGATCAGCGAGGCCGGGTGCACCGCCCAGACCGACATGTCCGGCGTCAGCACCGCCCCCAGCGGCACCACCAGCATCAGCGACAGCAGTGCCGCCTGGAAGATGTTGGTCACGTCCGCCGCCGAATGCTCGAGGTTGGCCTTCCGGTAGACCATGTCGGCCAGCGCCAGGAACGCCGTCTGCGCGGCGATCCCGCCGATGCCGTTGGAAAACGCGAGCCCGGCGCGCCCGTCCAGCGCGGCGGTCAGCGACACCACGGTGCCCGAAAGCGAGGTCGCGGCCCCAAGCAGAAGCCCGCCGGTCACCGCCTCGCCCAGGCCCGTGCTGTCGGCGATCCGGTCGGCCAGCCCGGCCATCCTGGTGCCCAACACCAGCACGACCAGCGCCGCCAGCGCGAAGGCGCCGAAGACCAGCGGTAGCGACAATGTTTCGAACATGGTGACGGCCCCGGAACCCGCGTTGTGATGCTATCCCAACGCAATATCGCCACGCGCGTTCCGGCCGCGGCACCCTCCCCTTGCCGCTTCCGGCTTCCCAATCCCCGGCACCTTCGTTATTCCGGACCCGGCGACCGGCCCGCGGCCCGGCAAAAAGACGAAGGCATTTCATGTACGACGCGTTTGGTCCTGCTTCCCTCGACTTCATCCCGTATGACGGCGCCTGCGGTGACTTCCTGATCACCACCAGCGATTCCGACGCCCTGCGCAGCCGGCTCTCCGCCCTCGGCGCCGAAGCGATGGTCCGCAATGGCCACACCGTCTACACGTGGAACCTGCCCCGCGGGCAGCACATCCTCTCCGGCACGGGCATCTTCGACGGCCGCTTCGCCATCGGCCCCGCCGTGCTCGACCGCTTCCCGGAAAAACCCGGCGTCGGCATGTTCAACCTGCTCAGCTTCTGGCCCGACAAGACCAGCGTGCGCACCGATATCTGCGCCCACCACTCGCTTTATTACGGCAACGGGATCGTCACCAACCGCCTGCACCTCGCGGCCATCGCGGTGGGCCGGCTCGACCAGCGCGGCGCCTTCGCCAACGCCGCCTTCAACTCGGTCATCTGCCATCAGCTCTCGACCATCGCCACGCCCGTCGAAGGGGTCAGCGTGCTTCTCGGCGGCGAAGAGGTCGAGGTCACCGATACCGTCACCGTCCACCGGCGCGACGAGGTCTTCCCCGGCCCGCCCACCGACGACAAGGGCACCCCCCAGACCCTCACCCCCGAGGAATACCACGCCCTTGTCGAGAAGGGCGCCGAAGAGATCATCGCCAACGTGCAGGCCATCCTCGATTCGGGCCGCCCGGTGACGTGCGACATCTCCGGCGGGCGCGACAGCCGCATCGTGCTGGCCGCCGTCGTCGCCCTCAGGCGGATGAAGGACGTGGTCTTCAACACCAAGGTCACGCCCAACAAGCTGGGCGACATCGACGTCGCCATTGCCACCGGCCTCGTCAAGGAATTCGGCGGAAGCTATCACCCCACACCCGAAACCATCGGCTGGGACGTGGGTACGCCGCAGGACCGCCTGCTCAAGCGCCGCAGCCATTTCTTCGGCACCTATCACTTCTTCCCCAAGTCCCAGCTCAACAGCGTCCACGCCATCGGCGGCGTCAAGGGCGTGCGTATGCTGGGCGGCGCGGGCGAAATCTACCGCGACGTCTTTCAGAAATTCCTGCAGGTCACCGACCGCCGCCAGCCCTTTGACCACCCCACGCTCCGCCGTCACCTCATGGCCCGCGAAGCGTGGGAGGACGTTCCCGACATCATCACCGCGGCGATGCCGCTCTACACCGCGACCTTCGATCACCTGCCCGGCGCCACCCTGAGCCAGAAGGTCGACAGTCACTATTTCTTCTTCCGCAACAGCTATCACTACGGCATCAAGATGCCCAAGATCGGCAACGCCGAGGATATCAACCCCGGCGTCTCCGTCTCGCTCCTCAAGGCCGCCCGCGGCCTGCCGCCCGAGGTCAAGGCCACCGGCCGCGTCGTCTTCGACATCACCCGGGCGCTCTGCGAAAAGCTGGCCTATGTCCAGTACGACAAACCGTGGGAGGTCGATTTCACCCAGTCCGACTATCACCGTCCCTCGCAATATGACGGGAAGGTCCTCGAATTCCCCGCCGCTCCCGAGCTGCTGCAACAGCGGGCCGAGGCCGCGAATTTCTCCGTCAAGCGCCCGCAGAACCCGCAAATCGACTTCAAGGCAATCTGCTGGCAGATGTTCACCGAGAATTTTGACCGCCTCCGCGCGCAGGAGTCCGAGCTCTCCCTCTATGCCTCGGACAAGCTTTACGAGCTGGGCAAGACCGCGTGGGAGAACATGGACGGCGACAAGGCCGGCATCAACCGCACCGGCTCATTCGCCTCGCGGATGCAGGCCTTCAACGACTTCCTGACGGTGATGAAAGACTGAGCGACCGAAATCCTGAAAGGATTGCGGACCGTTTTCTTTTAAAGAAAACGGCCACTTACCGCACCAATGCCCCTTTCATCGACGCCTCCGGGAAGCAGGTCGCCTCCTGCCCCTCCTGCGTCTGCCAGCGCCCGATCGACCGCCGCGTCTTGAACCCTGCCAGCCCGTCGACCCCGCCCACGTCGTGGCCCTGCTCCACCAGCGCCGCCTGCATCTCGGCCACGTCCGAGCGTTTCAGCCCGCCGACGCGGCCCCAGTCGCCGCGGAAATCCCCGACACCGTACTGGATGCGATCCCCCACATGCCCCACGAAGAGCGCGTAAAGGTCGCTCTCGTTGTATTTCTTCAGCACGTAGAAATTCGGCGTCACGATGAAGGCGGGCCCCTTCCGCCCGGCGGGCATCATCAGGAACCCCTCGCCCGCCAGCTCGTGTTCCGGAAACGGCCGCCCCGACACGCGGGTCACGCCCATCTCGACCCACTCGGCGATCGGCCGCCCCTGGTCCGGGCCCTCCAGCGTGCAGGAGACCGCCGCCGGCACCTCCACCTCGAACCCCCAGTCGCGCCCCGGCACCCAGCCGAAATGCTTCAGGTAGACGGCGATCGAGGCGATCGTATCCGCCTCCGATCCCCAGATATCCGCCTTGCCGTCGCCATCGCCATCCGTGGCGAACTGCAGATACCGCGTGGGCATGAATTGCGGCTGGCCCAGCGCCCCGGCCCAGCTGCTCTTGAGCCCCGAACCGGGCGCATGGCCCGCCTCGGCAATCCGCAGCGCGGCGATCAGCTCCTCGGTAAAATACGCCGCCCGCGTGCTCATGAACCCCTTGGTGCCCAGCACCTCGAACGCGTCATGGCGGATCGCCACCCGGCCATACCCGCTCTCGCGCCCCCAGACCGCCAGCACGATCCGGCCCGGCACGCCCGTCGCCGCCTCCGCCGCGGCCAGCGCCCCGGCATGGCGCCGTGCCATCACCCGCCCGACCTCGGCCGCGCCTTCCACGTTGCCGCGCCCGAAATAGGAGGCCGGCACGCCGAACTCGGACTGGTACTGCGTCTCGGGCGTGCGCGCTTCGCTGCCCGGCGGCACGAGGTCCGGCAGGTTCCAGTCGAGCGTGACGCCCCGGAACGCCGCCTCGAACGTGCCCCGCGACACGCCCTCGGCCTTGGCCCTGGGCCACACCGCCTGTTCCAGCCAGTCCTGGTATTGCCGCTCCACCGCGGCCCGGTCCACCGCGCCCGCCGCCATCGGCAGGCCGGCCAGCAGCATCAGCAAGACAAACGCGCGCAGGGTCATCGGCACTCTCCTTCTCGTGACGGCAGGCCGGCCCGGGCCGGCCATGCCCCACCCCTTCACATATGCCGCGTCACGCCCCCGTCGACCCTGAGCGACTGGCCGGTGATGAACCCGCTGTCCTCGCTCAGCAGGAACGCCGCCGCCTTCGCCTGCTCCTCGGCCTTTCCCAGCCGCCCCAGCGCCGACATCTCGGCGAACTTCTGCGGCAGGTCGAGGCTGTCGGTGAACCCGGGCAACAGACAGTTGAACCGGATATTCGCCGGCCCGTAGCGGTCGGAGTAGAGCTTGGCGAAGGACGACACCCCCACCCGGTAGACGCTCGAGGTCGGGAAGGTCAGGCTCGGCTCGAAGGCGGAGAACGTGGTGATCGCCACGATCGAGCCGCCGCCCTGGCGTTCCATCACCGGCGTCACCAGCTTGGCCATGCGGATCACCGGTTTCAGCACCATCTCGTTGGCCCGGTCCCAATCCTCCTCGGAAATCTCCAGCAGGTCGCCCTTGGGCGGCCCGCCCACGTGGATCAGCAGCGCGTCGATCCGGCCATAGGTCTCCATCGCCAGGTCGAACAGCGCCTGCGTGTCCCCGGCCACCTCCGCCTTGCCGCGCCGCGCCACGCCGCCCAGCTCCGCCGCCAGCGCCTCGCAGCTCTCCGACGGCGACATCAGCGCCAGCTTGTACCCCCTCCCGTGCATCTCCCGCGCGGTGGCGGCGCCCATGCCGCGGCCCCCGCCGATGATCACGCAAACCTTCTCCGCCATGTTCCGTTCCTTTCCGATTCCATTCGAGTGCACGCTAACAGACCACCCGACCACCGCCAGAGCCCTTGCCCGCCACGCGCCACCCGCCAAATTGGAAAAAAACCTTTACCAATTTCAGTGAGGCTTTAGTTTGGGCCTCGCGGCACTGCTGCGGCCGGCATCCGGGAGGGCGCCTTGCGCGGCATGCCAGACAACTGGGAGGAAAGAATGACATACGACAAGACGATTTCACGCCGCGCCGCGCTGACCGGGCTCGCGACAGCGGGCGCGGCGGGGCTTTCGGCCCCGGCCATCGCCACGGCGCAGGGCCAGACCACCACCTGGAAGATCCAGACCTCGTGGCCCGGCGGCATCGGCCTGCAGATCTTCAAGGACTGGGCCGCCTCGATCCAGGAAAAGAGCGGCGGCGAGCTGGCCTTCGAACCCTTCGGCGCCAATGACGTCGTCGGCGACTTCCAGCTTTACGACGCGGTCAAGAACGGCGTGCTGGACGCGGTGAACCCCTTCACCATCTACGCGCAAGGGATCATCCCGGCAGCCATGTTCCTGACCAGCTACCCGATGGGCCTGCGCAACCCGCACGAATTCGACGTGTTCTACTACGGCCTCGGCGGGCTCGAGATTGCCCGAGAGCTCTATGCCGAGCAGAATATGCATTTCGTCGGCCCCATCCACCACGGGCCCAACATCATCCACTCCAAGGTGCCGATCCGCTCGGTCGACGACTTCTCGGGCCGCAAGATGCGCGCCCCCGGCGGCATGGTCGCCGAACTCTTCTCGGCGCTCGGCGCCAAGACCACGCTCCTGCCCGGCTCGGAAATCTTCCCGGCGCTGGAGAAGGGCACCATAGACGTGGCCGATTACGTGGGCCCGGCGGTGAACTACGCCCTCGGCTTCAGCCAGGTGACCGATTACATCTCCATGGGCCCGCCGGGCTTCATGTCGGTCTACCAGCCCGTCGACCTGATGGACCTGACGGTGGGCATGGACAGCTGGAACGCGCTGTCCGACGAGATGAAGCAATTCGTCGAGATGGAGGTGCACGCCTATTCCGACGCGCACCACGCCGCCATCCAGAAGGCCGACCAGGAAGCCTGGGCGAAATTCGAGGAAGACGGCACCGAGGTCACCCGTCTCAGCCAGACCGATGTCGAGATCATGACCGAGGTCGCCGTGCCGATCTGGTACAAGTACGCCAACCGCGACAAGAACGCGGCCCGCGTCTTCAAGATCCAGCTCGACTACATGATGTCGGGCTCGCTCGGCTACGTCACCCCCGAGATGGTCGAAGGCCAGGAACTCGATCTCTGACCGGCTGTCGGTGACGGACTGAAACATCGGGCCCCCGCCACGGCGCGGGGGCCCGGCCTGCGCTTACAAGCGGATAGACAATGCCCAGCATAGATTTCATCCTGCCGCACTGGCTGTACTGGGGGGGCCTTATCGTCTTCCCCCTGGTCGCCATGGTGATGGCCCGCCGAACCCGGACACGGGGCTACTCCGTGCCGATCGCCTACATGATCCTTTTCACCGGCGGGCTGCTCGGCCTGCACCGGCTCTACCTCCGCAACATGTGGGGGCTGGTGTTCCTGCCGATCTTCTTCGCCATCCTCGTCTTTAACGCCCAGGGGCGCGAGGCGCGCGAGGTGGTCAGCCAGACCGCCAACGAGGTCGCCAGCGCCCAGCGCATCGTCGACCGGTTGGAGCCGAAGGTCACCGGCGCCGACGACCGCATCGCCAAGCTGCAGGCCGATCTCGAGGAGGCCGAGGAAGGCTCCTTCGCCCAGATCCGCGCCGAGAAGGAGCTGGAAAAGGCGCAGGAGTCCAAGGTCACCGACGCCGAGCGCCTCGAGAAGGCCCAGGCCGAGCTCGACGCCGCCGGCCCGGCGCTCGACAACGCCCGCGCGGCCCGCAAGCAATGGTCCGATTTCGCCTTCTACGCGCTCATGCTGCTCTGCGCGCTCATCGCCATCGACGCCCTGCTGATCCCCGGCATGGTCCGCAAGGCCCAGGCCCGCGCCGATGCCGAGCCCACGCGCGTCGACCCGGCCGCCGCGGCGCTTCAGCAGATCGAGCAGCAGGAAGAGAAGAAGGATCACGACCATATCGGCACCGGCTGGACCGGGGCGATCGACCGGCTCTCCTATTTCTGCGGCGAGTTCGTCTCCTACTGGGCGGTGATCGCGGTCTTCGCCTATTACTTCGAGGTGGTCGCCCGCTACGTCTTCAACTCGCCCACCATCTGGGTGCACGAGGGCATGTTCCTGATGTTCGGGATGCAGTACCTCATCGCCGGCGCCTACGCGGCGCTGACCGACGCGCATGTGAAGGTCGACGTGTTCTACGCCGAGTGGTCGCCGTTGCGCAAAGCGGTGGTCGACCTCTTCACCTCGATCTTCTTCTTCATCTTCGCGGGCACCCTGCTGGTCACCGGCTGGATCTTCGCGATGGACGCGACCGTGGTGAACGAGGTCTCGTTCTCGGAATGGACGATCGCCTACTGGCCCTTCAAATGGGCCATCGTCGTGGGCGCGGTGCTGCTGATCCTGCAGGGGATCGCCAAGCTCGCCCGCGATGTCGCAACCGTTCGTCACAGCATGCAGGCGGGGTAAGCCATGGGTATCGAGATTGACATTGCATGGCTGACGCTGCTGATGTTCGGCAGCCTCATCGTGCTGCTGATGGCCGGCCTGCCGCTGGCCTTCGTGACCGGCGGGCTGGCCTGCGTCTTCCTGTTCATCCTGGGAGACGAACGCACGCTCAACATCGTGCCGTCACGCATCTTCCCGCTGATGACCAACTACCAGCTCTCGGCCATCCCGCTCTTCATTTTCTTAGCCGCGATGCTGGAAAGGGCGGGCATCATCAACGAGATGTTCGACGTCATCTACAAGCTTCTGGGCGGCGTGAAGGGCGGGCTTGCCTCGGCCACGATCATCGCCTCGACGATCCTGGCCGCCATGGTGGGCGTGATCGGCGCGGCGGTGGTGACCATGGGCATCATCGCGCTGCCGGCCATGCTCAAGCGCCATTACGACCCCAAGATCGCCATGGGCTCGATCATGGCGGGCGGCACGCTGGGCATCCTGATCCCGCCCTCGATTCTCGCCATTATCTACGCGGTGGTGGCCGAGCAATCGGTGGGCGAGCTCTTCATCGGCGCGGTGCTGCCGGGGCTGATGCTGTCGGGGTTCTACATCCTCTACGTCACGGTGATGTGCTACGTGAACCCGCAGAAGGGCCCGCCCATCCCGGTCGAGGAACGGGTCAGCACCGCCGAGAAGATGCGCCTGCTGGGCAACATGGCGGCGCCGCTCACGCTCATCGCCGTCGTCCTGGGCGTCATCTTCACCGGCGTCGCCACGCCGGTGGAAGCGGCCGGCATCGGCACCTTCGGCGCCTTCATCGTCGCGGCCATCCACCGCAAGCTCGACTGGGCCACCGTGCGCGAGGCCTGCCTCACCACGCTCAAGGCCTCGGCCATGGTCATCTGGATCATGTTCGGCGCCACCATCTTCGTCGGGCTCTACGTGCTCGAGGGCGGCCAGCAATTCGTCGAGGACACCATGACCGGCCTCGGCCTCGGCCCTTGGGGCATCCTGATCCTGATGCAGGTGATCCTGATCCTGCTGGGCATGTTCCTCGACTGGGTCGGCATCCTGCTTCTGGCGGTGCCGATCTTCGTGCCGATCATCAAGGCGCTGGGGGCCCAGGCCTTCGGCCTCGGCTCGGACAGCGACCTGGTGCTGTGGTTCGGGGTGCTCTACCTCGTCAACATGCAGATGAGCTTCCTGTCGCCGCCCTTCGGCTATGCGCTGTTCTACCTGCGCGGGGTGGCGCCGCCGGAAATCCCGATGGGCGACATCTTCCGCTCGGCCCTGCCCTTCCTGTTCCTGCAGGTGGTGGGACTGGCGGCCTGCATGCTCTTCCCGCAGATCATCACCTGGCTGCCAAGGCTGGTCTACGGGTAGCGCGGGCAAAGCCGCGAAACCGGTCAGGGGCCGTCACCACCGAGGCGGCCCCGTCCTGTTCTGCGGGCGAGGCGGTGCGCTGGTGTAGCGCCCCCTTCACTCGGCCACGTAGAATAATTTTCGATTTTTTGCCCGGCGGACCGAATTTTCGAGGCTTCCGCGTGTCGGCCGATTCCATCCCTCGCGGGGATTTCCGGCAGGATGGCGTTCTATGCCGGGACACGAGCGGGCTCAACCGTTGGATAGGCCCGCGCGGGGGTGCGGCGAAGCCGGCATGGCTTTGAGGCAATCCCCCAAGGAGCCTCCCGGAATCTTTCAGCGTTTTCCGCATGGAGGCCATGCCTGCCAGGGCTCTTCGAGCCGCAGGGCCTCCATCCCCGGCACATGCCTTCGGTGTATCATTTTGGCAACGACCGGCGCGTGGCACGCATTCAAAGGTTGTGCGGTATCGCGCAAATCATCCAGATGTGCGCGCCGGCGTTTCATCCCCAAGACGCCCGGTGGCGGGTTTCTCCCTGCCGTCGCTGGCGCGGTCTACCAGCCTGCCCGTTAGGTCGCGCCAGCGATACTCCCCAGCCCCCTGATCGGTTCTGGATGATGGGGTATGGGCTCGAAAGGCGCCGGCTTTCACCGAACAGGACAGAAAGCCACGCCGCTTGCCCGCAGGAAAAACATGTCGGCAGAAGACACTTCCGTGCCTTGCCCGGAACTTCACCGCACGGGAACCCGGAATTTACGCAAATTCCGGGATAGAGAATGCGCATTCTCTATCCTCGTTTTCCACGCGGAAAACGCATACTCTTCGCCTCGGGCCACACGAGCCCCTGACGCGTGATCCAACCGGAATTTTGCAAAATTCCGTCCCGGAAAATTCCAGTTTTCCGGCCCGTTTTCTTTTCAGAGACCTCAGCGAAACGCACGCCTCTCTCGCAGGTGGATGTGCGAGGTGGTTCTGAAGCGGCTACCGCTTTGGCCTGAGCTCTGCCGGGGTTTTCGGTCGCCCCGGCCTGTGAGGATGCGGGAGGATAACCGTCTTCGCTCAGCCGTAGAGGCTTCGGAACCGCGCGCCTTTCCACAGGTTCCAGCCGACGGCGGCCAGCCCGGTCAGGATGCGCATCTTCGCAAGCCCCAGGAACCGGGTCCGGCGCAGGCCCCAGTGCCGCTTCCAGTGCCCGAAGATCGCCTCGACCCGGGCACGGGTGACCCCGATCTCGACGTTGCGGGCCTTGTCCTGCGGGCCCAGCCGCTTGTGGTTCGCGCCGCGCTGCTGCACCCGGTCGGCCATGCCCGTCCGCGCCACCAGCGCCCGGCTGCGCGGGCTGGAATAGGCGCCGTCAGCGTAGAGCGCCGCCTCGTCGCCCACCACCAGATCCTCGAGGCTGTCCACCTCCGCCCGGTTGCCGGGGCTCACCGCCACCCGCCGCACGAACCCGTCCTCGTCGGCATTGACGAAGGCCTGCCAGCCCCAGACCGCCCGCCGACGGCCCTTCACCGTCAGCTTCACCGCAGAGCCCGCCTCCGGGTCGCGGCGGTCGTAGCCGCTCTGCGCCGCCTCCACCACGGTCGCATCCACGATCGCGATCCGCCCCTCCGCCAGCACCACGCGGGCCTCCTCCAGCATCGCCACGACCTCGGCCAGAACCGCCTCCAGCCGGTCGCCCAGACGCGCCCGGAACCGCCCCAGCGTCGAGGCCTCGGGCACCCCCTGGTCCAGCTCCAGCCGGCAGAACTTGCGGAACAGGAGGTCTCGCGCCAGCTGCGCGGAAAGCTTCACGTCGCTCAGGTCGTACCACAGCCCCAGCAACAGCGCCCGAAAGAGCGTCTGTGCCGGATAGCCCGGCCGCCCCGTCTGCCGCCGCTCCTCGCCCCGCGGCAACAGCGCCTCGATCCGGGACCAGTCGATCACCTCCTCCACGGCGTCCAGCGCCCCAAGCGCGGGATGCTCGAACAGCTCATGGGAAGCGAATAGGGCGGGCTGGGTGGTGAAGCTCTGTCTCATGGCCAATCATACCACTTCGACGGAAACAGAAGAATCCTCAAAGTTTCGCTGAGGTCTCTTCAAGAAAACGCCGCACCCGCGCCGAAAGCGCGTCAAGCATCCTCGATGTCAGGGAGTATCTGGTGCGGTCGAGAAGACTCGAACTTCCACGGGTGTTACCCCACAGCGACCTCAACGCTGCGCGTCTACCAATTCCGCCACGACCGCACGTGATAAGGTAGGTGCGCGGCGTATACGCAATTGCCGCCCCCTTGTGAAGGGGAAAATTCCGCCTTTTTCACGCCTCCCCGAAACGAAGGCGCGGCACGGGGTTTCCCCCGTGCCGCGCATCGCTCGTGCCCTCCGCGGAACCGCTAGCATGAAGCCCCGCGGCGCACAGGCTACAGCCGGGTAACACAGGAGCGCCCTCCCGGCTGTGGGTCCTATTCGGACAGCTTGAACACCGGCATCGACGCGCCCGTGTCCGACGCCGGCACCGGCATCGCCACGTCGCCGCCCGCCAGACCCAGCGCCGCCTTGCGCAGCACCTCGACCCGGTCGGCCTGGCTCGGGGCAAAGACCGGGGCCGCCCCGCCATCCAGCGCCGAGATCGCCACCTCGTACCACGCCAGCGCCATGTCGGCATCGTCATCCGTGCCGAACCCGCCATGCAGGTGGTGGCCCACCAGCTCGGCATAGGGCCGCTCGCCCAGCGCGGTCAGCAGCAGGGCCCCGCCCAGCGCCGCCGGCATCTTGTCCGACTGATAGCCGCTCGCCATGCAGATCTGCGCCGTGGTCCGAAGCTGCTCGGGCGTCATGCCGCTGTTCAGCACCAGCCCGCTCACCTCGCCCAGCACCGCCTTGGGCGGCTTGGAATTCAGCGCGCCGACATAGGCCGCCATGCTCGCCCCGAAGGCATCGCATTGCTGCTCGATCGCCGCCTGGCTCGCCCCCTGGACCGAGGCCATCATGTCCTCGCCCCGTGCCACGGCATAGGTCCGCGTCAGGCAAAGCTGCTCGCTCAGCGCGAAATCCGGGTTGCTGACATCGGCCACGGTGGTGAACCCGCCATTGGCGCTGGTCAGCAGGTTGACCTTGCTGCAATGGCTCGACAGCGATTTCTGCTTCGGCGCGGTGTTGAATACCGGCAGGCTCAGCCCGGCGGTGGCACCGGTTTCCGGCGCCTCGGCGCTGGCCATCATCGTGTTCGCCTCGGGCTGCGCCGCGGGCGCCGCCTTCACCTGGCAGGTGCCGCCGATACAGTCGAAACTGTCGGGCCTGGGCGAATGCATCAGCAGGTCGTTGCGCCGGTACCCGTCCGCGGTCGAGGCAAAGACCATGGTCTTGCACTGCGAGGCGTTGCACCAGAAGCTGCTGCCGGCCAATGCCGTGTCGATGATGTAATCCGTGCTGCCGTCGCCGTTGAGGTCGGCCAGCTGGATGAAGCCCGAGCGCTGCAGCAACTGCTCGGCCGACGGGTCGGAGCTGTCGGCCACCTCGTCCACCGCCTCCGACACGGCCATCGGCAGGCCGGCATAGCCGGTCGTGCGCGTGCCGGTCGTGCCGTCACGCTGCGCGATCAGCACCGCGCGCGCCCCCTCGTTCGACTTGGCGATGATCTGATTGACCTCCGCCCCGCCGGCCAGCGCCCGGTGGTAAGAGCCCAGCAGCATGGATTTCTCGTATTCGGTCAGCTGCCCCGTCGCCGGATAGCCCATGTAGCCCTGGTAGCGCGAGATCGCCGCCCGCGACTGCCCGCCAAGGACCCCGTCCGCCGCCCCGGCGTTGAAGCCGAAATAGTTCAGCGAGGTCTGGATTTCCCGCGCCTCCTGCCGCTGCGCCGAGCTGGCGCGCGGCTGGACATAGACGGTGCGCGTGCGCGTCGAGCGCGTCTGCGCCTTCTGGCGTTGCTGGGTGGCGATGCCGCTGCCGATCGCCCCGCCGATCAGCCCGCCGACAAGCCCGCCCACGAATTCATCGCCGGCATGGGCGCGCCCGACCGGCACCATCAGCATCGCGGTCATCACCGCCGCACCCGTGATCCTTTTGAAAGTCATTGCAATTATCCCTCCAGGTTCGAAAATTCCTTGATGCCGGCCATGCTACCATGCGGTTTCTGGAATCCGTCACGGTTTTTTCCGGGCGAATTTGCACTTTCGCCTCAATGCGATACTCCATTCGTCAAAGCGCCCGCCGGCGAATCGCCGGGCACAGCAAAGGGGCTGACCACGCCATGGTGAACTGGATCACCTCCCCCGGCCTGACCGGATATGACGACGCCTGCCGCGAGATGGAGGCGCGCGCCGCCGCCATCGCCGAGGGCCGCGCGGACGAGGCAGTCTGGCTGGTCGAGCATCCCCCGCTCTACACCGCCGGCCCCTCGGCCAACCCCGCCGACCTGCGCGCGCCCGACCGTTTCCCGGTGCACCAGACCCGCCGGGGGGGGCAATACACCTATCACGGACCGGGCCAGCGGGTGGTCTACGTCATGCTCGATGTCGGCCGCCGCGGCCGCGACCTGCGCCGCTTCGTCGAACAGCTCGAAACCTGGGTCATCGCCACGCTCGACCAGTTCAACGTGAAGGGTGAAATCCGCCCCGGCCGCGTCGGCGTCTGGGTCACGCGCGACGACCGGCCGCTCACCGCCACCGGCGAAAAACCAGAGGACAAGATCGCGGCCATCGGCATCAAGATGCACCGGTGGGTCAGCTTCCACGGCATCTCGATCAACGTCGAGCCGGATCTCGAGCATTTCTCGGGCATCGTCCCCTGCGGCATCGCCGAGCACGGGGTCACCTCGCTGGTCGATCTCGGCCTGCCGGTCGAGATGGGCGATGTCGACACGGCGCTGAAAAAGACCTTCCCCGCCATCTTCCCGGCGCTCGCCCCGGCCTGAGTCCGGTCTGCGCCCGGCCTGCGCCGCTTCCCTGCCGGACGTTTGCCCCGCCGGGCAGCGCCCGACCGCGGGTCGGCGCACCAACGGTTGAGTTGGTTGATTTATGGTGCGGCGCACCTCCGACGATCGCTCTGCATGGCCACGTTGCAGAAGCGCCCGCCCGGGGGGCGGTGTCGCCATTGTCGCTCGGACCAATGGCGCAACAATGACGACCGCTGCCCGGCGCCGCGCTAAAGCGCGGCTTTGTTCCGGGCCAGTGTCGATCCACCGCGGCGCCGTTTCGGCTGGCGGCCCCTCCCCCGCCCGGCTACCATGCCTCACGAGCCAACCCGGGTTTGCCCGCACGATGACCCAGCCCGCCCTGCCGCAGGATACCCGCCGCGCCATCCTCGTGATCTGCGCGGGCGTGCTGCTGCTGGTGATCAACGACGCCATCGCCAAGGCGCTGGTGGCCACCTTCGATCCCTTCCAGATCCTCTTCCTGCGCAGTGCGCTGGCCCTGCCGATGATCGCGGCGGTGATCCTGTGGCGCGGCGGGCCGGGCGGCCTGCGCTCGACCTGCGCGCGCATCCATGCCTTCCGCGCCGCCCTCGCCGTGGCGGCCACCTGGTTCTTCATCCGCAGCCTCGCCGACCTGCCGCTCGCCGAGGCGACGGCGCTGATCTTCACCGCGCCGATCTTCGTGGCGCTGCTGTCGGCGCCGCTCCTGGGCCAGCGCGTCGGCGCGCTCCGGGCCGGCGCGATCGGGCTCGGCTTCCTGGGCGCGCTCATCGCCATCCGCCCGGGTGCCGAAACCATGCAGCCCGCCGCGTTCCTTGCGTTGGCGGCGGCGCTGGTCAACGCGCTGGTGATGCTCTCGGCCCGGCTGATCGACCCGCGCGACGGGTTCTGGACGATGACCTTCTGGATGACCCTGTTCTCGGGCCTGTTCTGCGCCGTCTCCCTCGTTGCCGGCTGGGTCACGCCCGGCCCGGCCGCCCTCGCCCTGCTCGCGGCGATGGCCGTGACCGGCACGCTCGGCATCGCGCTCATCACCCACGCCTTCCGCATCGGTCAGGCGGCGGCGGTGGCGCCCTTCGACTACACGGCGCTGATCTGGGCCTCGGTGATCGGCTGGGCGGTGTGGGGGACGGTGCCCGACTGGCCGGTCTGGCTCGGCGGCGGGATCATCGCGGCGGGCGGCATCGGGCTGATCCTGCTCGACGCCCGCGCGAACCGGGGCAGCGGCTGACCCCGGCAACCCCGGCCCACGAAAAAACCGACCCTTCCGCACTGTCGTGCGAAAGGGCCGGCAACCTTGAAAAGCAACGGAACCCGGGGCGTCAGCCGCCCTTCTCTTCGGGCTCCATCATCGGGTACGCCTCGGTGACGTCCATCGCGGGCGAACCCGAGCAGGCCTCGACGACCTGAACATAGACATCCGGCGCACCGGTGGCCTCTTCGCGGGCCTCTTCACGACCGCCATCGGCGCTGTCGTCCTGCTTGACCGACACACCCTCGGCGGACGCATCTGCGCCCATGTCGCTGCGCGCCATCTCGCGCGCTTCCATGCGACCGGCATCAATGCCCATGACCCAGCCGCGCTGGCCGTCTTCGCTCATCGCGGTGAATTCCTCGCAGGTCATGGCGTTGGCGGGAAGACCGACCAGCAGCGCGATCGTGGCGGCTGCGCCGGCCCTGGTAACCGTGTTCCAATGTCTCATAGTAACTCCTCTCGCTATATGGTCTGAAGCGACAACGTCGCCCGACCGGGTTTGTTCCGGTCGCTGCCCGTGGACCTGTGCCGTTCCTCACTGAAAACAAATGGAAATCGCCTATCGCGTGTGTTGCCTCACCGCTTCGTGTCCCGCACACAATTCCGCGTGATCACACGGAACCGCCGGGGCGGGGGTGCGACAATATTCATTGATCCATGTCAAACTCATGCATTGCCCCTGTGACGGATGCATTCTAAAACCTGCAACAATTGCCGGTGCGTGACTCGACCGGTGACGCGCCACAGTAAGATGCAGCAGGAGGCAGCCAATGGCAGATGCGGCCATTCACGGCGACGGCCATGAAGACAACCGCGGGTTCTTCACCCGCTGGTTCATGTCCACCAACCACAAGGATATCGGTATCCTCTACCTGATCACCTCGGCCATCGTCGGGCTGATCTCGGTCATGTTCACCGTCTACATGCGGATGGAACTGATGGAGCCGGGCGTTCAGTACATGTGCCTCGAAGGCGCGCGTTTCATCGCGGCGGCGGCGGGCGAATGTACCCCGAACGGCCATCTCTGGAACGTCATGATCACCTATCACGGCGTCCTGATGATGTTCTTCGTGGTGATCCCCGCCCTCTTCGGCGGCTTCGGCAACTTCTTCATGCCGCTGCAGATCGGCGCGCCGGACATGGCGTTCCCGCGCATGAACAACCTCAGCTTCTGGCTCTACGTGGCCGGCACCTCGCTGGGCGTGGCCTCGCTGCTCTCGCCGGGCGGCAACGGCCAGTTGGGCTCGGGCGTGGGCTGGGTGCTCTACCCACCGCTCTCCTCGACCGAGGCCGGCATGTCGATGGACCTCGCGATCTTCGCGGTCCACGTCTCCGGCGCCTCGTCGATCCTCGGGGCGATCAACATGATCACCACCTTCCTGAACATGCGCGCCCCGGGCATGACGCTCTTCAAGGTGCCGCTCTTCTCGTGGTCGATCTTCGTCACCGCATGGCTGATCCTGCTGTCGCTGCCGGTCCTGGCGGGCGCCATCACCATGCTGCTGACCGACCGGAACTTCGGCACGACCTTCTTCGATCCGGCCGGTGGCGGTGACCCGATCCTGTATCAGCACATCCTGTGGTTCTTCGGCCACCCGGAGGTGTACATCATCATCCTGCCCGGCTTCGGCATCATCTCCCACGTGATCGCGACCTTCTCGCGCAAGCCGATCTTCGGCTACCTGCCGATGGTCTGGGCGCTGATCGCCATCGGCCTTCTGGGCTTCGTCGTGTGGGCGCACCACATGTACACCGTGGGCATGTCGCTGACCCAGCAGTCCTACTTCATGCTGGCCACGATGGTGATCGCCGTGCCGACGGGCGTGAAGGTCTTCTCGTGGATCGCCACGATGTGGGGCGGCTCGATCGAGTTCAAGACGCCGATGCTCTGGGCGTTCGGCTTCCTGTTCCTCTTCACCGTGGGCGGCGTGACCGGCATCGTGCTGTCGCAGGCCGGCATCGACCGCGCCTACCACGACACCTACTACGTGGTCGCGCACTTCCACTACGTGATGTCGCTGGGCGCCGTCTTCGCCATCTTCGCCGGGGTCTACTTCTACTTCGGCAAGATGTCCGGGCGCCAATACCCGGAATGGGCGGGCAAGCTGCACTTCTGGGCGATGTTCCTCGGTGCGAACCTGACCTTCTTCCCGCAGCACTTCCTGGGCCGTCAGGGCATGCCGCGCCGCTACATCGACTACCCCGAGGCCTTCGCGGTCTGGAACTGGTGGTCCTCGCTCGGCGCGTTCATCTCGTTCGCCTCGTTCATCTTCTTCTTCGGCATCGTGTTCTACTCGCTGTTCCGGGGCGCCAAGGTGACCCAGAACAACTACTGGAACGAATACGCCGACACGCTGGAATGGACGGTGGCCTCGCCCCCGCCCGAGCACACGTTCGAAATCCTCCCCAAGCAGGAGGAATGGGACAAGGGCCACGCCCACTAGGCGCCCGACCCGCTCGGCAGACGACAAAGGCCCCGGCATCGCGCCGGGGCCTTTTTGCTACAGCGTCCCGGCCCGATACCGGCGCGGTCTGATTTTTGTGGAAAATTGAACATAATACGGCATAGTAGCCATCGGAGTGGGGACTCCGTAACCGGACAACGGGTGGATAGATCAATGTTTAATAGAATAAGGAATACCGCAATTGCCCTGGCAGCAGGGATCTTCGCCGGCCACGCGGCCGAGGCCCAGTCGACCCATGACTGGACAGGCTTCCATGCCGGCGCCATGGTCGGATATGGCGAGCTGGAACCGAACTCGAGCGCGGCCAACCTGATACAGCCGAACTCGGACGATGCCGTCTACGGCATCTTCGCCGGCTATGATTACCAGTTCAGCAACCGTTTCCTGATCGGTGTCGAGGCGGACTGGGCCTTCTCGGACATGTCGAGCACGGTGCCGTGCTTCAACCCGGCTTTCAACTGTAACGCCGGGATGGATTCGATGGCCACGGTGCGCGCCCGCGCCGGGATGGCCTTCGACCGGGTGCTGGTCTACGGCACGGCCGGCTACGCGCACATGGAATACTCCGGCTTCACCCAGAATATCGGCGCCGGCACGATCTTTCCCGACTCACGGGGGCTCGACGGCTGGACCTACGGCCTCGGCCTCGAATACGCCGTGACCGACCGCATCCATATCGGCGCCGAGGCCCGCTGGGCCGAGTTCGACTCGACGGTCATGAACTATGACGTGCCCTACCCCGTCTCGCCCGATACCTTCACGGCGCTGCTGCGGGTCTCCTTCAAGCTCGGCGGCAAGTAGCCGGCCCGACATTGCCTGGCATTGCTGGAACGCACGCTCCCGTCGGGCGCGTGCGTTTCTCTTTCCCGGGCCAGCCGCAGGGTGGGGTCACCCCACCCCCGGGCGGTCACCCCAGCTCGCCGTCATACCAGTCATAGATCGTGACCTCGGTCTCGGCCCCGGCCTCCTCGAGCATCTTGGCAAAGGCCTCCGGGTCCTGCGTGCCGCCGTCCTTGCCGCGGTAATGGTAGGGCATGACCATCGCCGGCGCGAACGCGGCCACCGCATCCGCCGCCTGCTCCGCGGTCATGGTGAAGGGCAGGTTCATGCACACCAGCGCCAGGTCGATATCCTCCAGCGCCCGCAACTCGTCCGTGCCCTCGGTGTCGCCCGAGATATACACGCGCGACCCGTCCAGTGTCAGGACGAAGCCGATATCGCCCCGCTCCTTCGGGTGGAAATCCAACCGGCCCTCGGTGATGTTGTAGGACGGCACCGCCTCGATCCCCACACCGATCATCTCGGTGCTGTCGCCCGCGGCGATCACGTGGGCGCGGGCCTGCATGTCCTCGGGCATCATCGCGGTGACGTCCTCGTTGGTCAGGATCGGCGCCTTGGGCAGTACCCCCAGAAGGTCGGCGCTGAAATGGTCCCCGTGCCGGTGCGTGACAAGGATCAGCTCCGGGTCCGGCAACGCCTCGTAGGGCGCGGCGTCGCCCACCGGGTCGACATAGATCACCCCCGCCGGCGTCTCCATCACGAAGGAGGCGTGCGAGATCGGGTGGATCGTCAGCTTGCCATCCATGAAATTCAGGCTCGTCCCGTCCTCGGCCGCAAGCGCGAGCGACGGCAGTACCGTGACCGTTCCGGCAGCGGCGCTGCCGATGAGGAAATTGCGTCTGGTCGTCATGTGAAACCTCCCGGTTTGTTGCGTGGCGTTGTCAGACGTGGATGTCCCTTGGACCGTCTCCAGCATAGCATAGCGTGATCGGCGGGTGTGGCGAGGTGTGGATTCTTCGCCTCCGTCCGCAGCATCTCGCGCCGTACGCCGCGCGGCCACCCCCGGTGCGAAGCCGCGCAGCGACGGGCCGTGGTGCGGCAGACTCCCGCCCGGAATCAAGGCGAGCCAAAGGCTCGCCGCCGGGCAGCGCCCGACCGCCCCCCGGGCGGGCGCTTCTGCGACAGGGCCATGTCGAACGACCGTCAGATGTAGTCCGCACCATAAATCAACCATCACTTCCGTTGGCGCGCCCACCCGCGGTCGGCCGCCGCCCGGCACCAGCCTTCTCCGTGCACTTCACACCACTTCTCCCCCGTTGCGCGCCACACAACATCTCGCCTGTTGCGCGCGGAACGCCACATCAACCAACCGCTTCACAGACCCCGAAACCGACGCGATACCGACGAAATACCGACGTGATACCGACGTCCCCTTCCCTTCAAAACAACGCCGTTAACCGTCGAATCGCCGGCCCCTGCCGCCTCCGCCCTTCGCCCCGTCGCATTCGCCCCTCCCCATCCGCCGCCCCCCATGCTATCTCCCGCCCCAACCACCCTGCCAGAGGACACCCCATGTCCAACGAGATCCGCCTCGCCTTCGCCCACCCCTCGGCCCGCGCCGACGCCACCGCCCCCGACGGCCCGCTCGACCGCATTTCCGTCCGCGATCACGTGGTCGAGGTCGAGATCGGCGCCTTCCAGTCCGAGCGCGGCACCACCCAGCGCGTCGCCTTCAACGTCGTGGTCGAGGTGCGCCCGCTGACCGACCCGATCGACGACGATGTCGACCGCATCCTCAGCTACGACAAGGTGACCGAGGCGATCCATGCCGCCTTGGCCGAGGAACGGCTCAACCTCCTTGAAACACTGGCCGAACGCATCGCCGAACGCATCCTGTGGGAGCCCCAGGCGGTCCGCACCTTCGTCCGCATCGAGAAGCTCGACCGCGGTCCGGGCGCCCTGGGCGTCGAGATCGTCCGCTCCGTCTCGGACCTCAAGACAAAGCCGGTCACCCCCCACCACGACACCGCCCCGCACCCCCACGTGGTCTACCTCACCAACGCCGCCATCCGTTCGCCCAACCTCGCCCGCTGGCTCGACCAGTTGCAGGCCCGGGCCGAGCCGGTGATCCTCTGCGTCGGCCATGCCGACACGCCCGCCCCGCAGACCGGCCACCGCATGACCCAGCGCCGCGTCGACCTGCTGGCGCTGGAACAGAACGCCTGGGTCCTCGCGGGGCGTGATGACCGCTGCGTCGTCGTGGGCAGCCGGACCGAGCTCGACTGGGCCATGAAGAACGGCCAGATCAGCGTCTGGGCCCCCTCGAAGATCGTCCTCGACGCCGTCGACGGCCCCACCACCGGCCCCGACGACCCGGTCGCGCTCGCCTCGTGGTTCGCCGGCCATATCGACGCCTCAGACCTGCTGCTCATCGGCGAAACACCCCCTGCCGACCCGCCCGTCCCCGTGCTGGTCCAGGACATCGCCCAGTCGGGGCTGTAAATCCTCCCCGCCCCGGCCCCCGAGCCGGGGCCTCCGACCCGACCCGTAGCCGCCCATGACCTACTACCGCCCCATCCCCAGCACCGACCGCGCCCGCCCCGCCGGCGCCTTCCCCCTGGCCTGCGGTTGGGCGTGGTTCGACACGGTCGAGGCCATGCACCGCGACGCCCCCTCCCGCCTCATCCCCGCGGCCGACATCCCTGCCGAGGCCCTTGAAAACCTCACCAAGCCCCGCGCCCCCATCGCCGGCCTCAGGTTCGACACGCCGCGCCTCATGGGCATCCTCAACGTCACCCCCGACAGCTTTTCCGACGGGGGCGAGCACTTCTCCCCCGACGCCGCCCTCGCCCATGCCCGGACCATGGCCGACCAGGGCGCCGACATCCTCGACATCGGCGGCGAATCCACCCGCCCCGGCGCCGAGGAAGTCGATATCGAAGAGGAAATCCGCCGCACCGCCCCGGTGATCGGCGCCATTCGTGCCGAGATGGCCACGCCCATCTCTATCGACACCCGCAAGGCCCCCGTCGCCCGCGCCGCCCGTGACCACGGCGCCGACCTCGTCAACGACGTGGCGGGCTTCACCTTCGACCCGGCCCTCGCCCCCTACTGCGCCGAGAACGGCCTGCCCGTCTGCGTCATGCACGCCCAGGGCACGCCCGACATCATGCAGAAGGACCCCCGCTACGACAACGTGGCCCTCGACGTCTACGACCACCTCGCCGCCCGCGTGACCGCGCTCGAAACCCTAGGCATCCCGCGCGCGCGCATCATCGTCGACCCCGGCATCGGCTTCGGCAAGACGCTCGAGCACAACCTCGCGCTCCTGCAGAACCTCGCCCTCTTCCACGGGTTGGGCTGCGCCGTCCTCCTCGGCGCCTCGCGCAAGCGGTTCATCGGCACCATCGGCGGCTCGGATACCGCCCGCCACCGCGCCCCCGGCTCCGTCGCCGTGGCGCTGGCGGGCGTGGCGCAGGGCGTCCAGCTCCTCCGCATCCACGACGTGCGCGAAACGGCCGAGGCCCTCCGCCTCTGGCAGGCCGCCACCCTGGGCCGCCTCCCCTAGCGCCGGAACAACCGGCTCAGCGCCCCCAACTGGCTCAGCGCTACACCGGCCAGGATCAACGCCATTGCCAGCAGAAGGCTCGGCGGCAGCGGCTCGGCCAGCAGCACCACGCCGAAGATCACCGACCACACCGGCACCTGGTAGTTCACGAGACCAAGGAACACCGGCCCCGCATCCCGGATCACCATCACCAGCAGGATCTGCGCCACCCCCGTCGGCAACAACCCGAGGTACAACAGCGCGGCCAGGCTCAGCCCCGGCACATCCCCCGGCCACCCCTCGACATAGAACGCCACCGGCGCGAACAGCACCGCCGCCACCAGCAGAACCGCCGCCGCCAGCGCCAGCAGGTCCACCGCCGGGCAGAGCCGCGTGAAGATCCCGCCGATCGCGTAACAGCACGCGGCCCCCACGCAGGCCATCTTGGCCAGCGCCTCGAAACTCTCGCCGGTCGAGGCAAACGCCTCCGGCCCGATCAGCACGATCACCCCCGCCGTCCCGATACAGAACCCCACCAGCCGCCGCAGGCTCATCACCTCGCCGGGCACGAAGACATGCGCCAGGGGCAACACCAACAGCGGCACCACCGCCATGCACACGCCCGCAAAGCCCGAGGCCACCACCTGCTGCCCCCAGCTCAGCAACAGGAACGGCAGCGCATTGGAAAACACCGCCATCGCCAGCACGAAGGCCCAGATCCGCCCCGCCGGCCGCCCCCTCACCGGCGGCAACCCGTGCCCCAGCGCAAAGGACAGCACCACCAGGAACGCCGCCCCCAGCCCCAGCCGCACGGCCACCACCGTCAGCGGCCCGACCCCCTCCAGCGCCACCGACACCGACATGAACGACGCGCCCCAGATTGCCGCCAGAACGACGATCCGAAGCCAGTTGACCGGCCTGATATCCTGCATTGCCTCACCTGTCCCGAAAATGAAAAAGGGGCGCCCGGCGGGGCGCCCCCTCTGCTCGTGAAAGGGATAGCCCTCAGTTCTTCGCCTTGTCCACCATCTTGCCGGCGGAGATCCACGGCATCATGCCGCGCAGCGTCTCGCCAACGGCCTCGATCTGGTGGGCGTCGTTGTTCCGACGGGTCGCCTTGAACGACGGCTGGCCGACCGAACATTCCGCCATCCAGTCGCGCACGAACCGGCCCTGCTGGATATCCTCCAGAACCGCCTTCATCCGCGCCTTCGTCTCGTCATAGGGCAGGATGCGCGGGCCACTGACATACTCGCCATACTCGGCCGTGTTCGAGATCGAGTAGTTCATGTTGGCGATGCCGCCCTCGTAGATCAGGTCGACGATCAGCTTCACCTCGTGCAGGCACTCGAAATAGGCCATCTCGGGCGCGTAGCCCGCCTCGACCAGCGTCTCGAAGCCCATCCGGATCAGCTCGACCAGGCCGCCGCAAAGCACCGCCTGCTCGCCGAAGAGGTCGGTCTCGCACTCTTCCTTGAAATCGGTCTCGATGATGCCCGAGCGCCCGCCGCCGATGGCCGAGCAATAGCTGAGGCCGATTTCCAGCGCCTTGCCCGACGCGTCGTTGTGAACGGCCACGAGGCAGGGCACGCCGCCACCCTTGACGTATTCGCCGCGCACCGTGTGGCCCGGGCCCTTCGGCGCCATCATGATCACGTCGACGCTGTCCGGCGCCTCGATCAGTCCGAAATGCACGTTCAGGCCGTGGGCGAAGGCAATCGCCGCGCCCGGCTTGATGTTGTCCTTGACGTACTTGTTCCACGTGTCCGCCTGCAGCTCGTCGGGCATGGTGAACATCATCAGGTCGCACCACGCGGCGGCCTCGGCGATCTCCATCACCTTCAGCCCCTCGCCTTCGGCCTTCTTGGCCGAGGCCGAGCCTTCGCGCAGCGCGACGACCACGTTCTTGGCGCCGCTGTCGCGCAGGTTCAGCGCGTGGGCATGGCCCTGGCTGCCATAGCCCAGGATGGCCACCTTCTTGTCCTTGATCAGGTTGATGTCGCAATCGCGATCGTAATAGACACGCATGGTTCAGTCTCCTTTAACACTCTCGCCGCACTCTCTGCCTGTCGGCGTGGAAAATCACATCATTTACCCGTGCTTTTTGAAAAACCGCGTGGTATTCATTCTCCGTTAACCCGGATACGTGAATTTTCATGCTCGACGACATCGACCGGCGCATCCTGCGCCATTACCAGCACGACGCGGCCCAGCCCGTCGCCGACCTGGCCGAGGCCGCGGGCGTCACGCCGGCCACCTGCGCCCGCCGGCTCGACCGGATGAAGGGGGCAGGCATCATCCGCGCCAACCGCGCAGTGATCGACTGGCGCGCGCTGGGGTACGAGGTCGAGGTCTCCCTGCGCGTCACGCTCGAAAAGTCCGAGCCGCGCGCGTTTGACGAATTCCTCGCCGCGGCGCGCGAGGTGCCCGAGGTCGTGGAAATCCAGACCTTCCTCGGCCGTGTCGACCTGCGCCTGTCCGTCATCGCCCGCGACATGGCCCATTACCAGGAGCTCTACCGCACCGCGATCCTCTCCCTGCCCCATATCGCCGATATCGAGGGGCTGATGCACGTGGCCCGCATCAAGACGGACGAGATCCTGCCCCTATGATCGAGCTCGACACCATCGACCGCCGCCTCCTGCGCGAACTGGTCCAGGACGCCACCCAGCCGGCCAGCACCCTCGGCCGCAAGCTGGGCCTGTCGCAGCCCGCCACCTGGCGCCGCATCCGCCGGCTCTATGACAGCGGCGTCATCAAGGGCCAGCGCCTCGATCTCGACCATGACCAGCTGGGCTTCGGCGTCACCGTCTTCCTTGGTGTGAAACTCGCCACCAAGGGCCGGGTCAGCATCGACGATTTCGAACGCGCCGTCTCGGCCATCCCCGAGGTGCAGACGGTCGAGCACATCCTCGGCCTCTACGATTACCGCCTGCGCGTCGTGGCCCGCGACATCTCCGATTTCGAACGCGTCCTGCGCCGCCGGATCATGATGCTGCCGGGCGTCGGCGATGTCGAAGCCAACGTCATGCTCTCCGAGGAACGCCGCCCCGGCCCCATCGGCTAACTATCTGCCACGGAACGATTTCTTGAAAAGAAATCGCCCCGAAATCTTTTCAAGATTTCGCCCCACCCCGCCCCGCTGTCGAAAACCACCCCGCCCCTGCCGCCTTTTTCCGATGTGATCGCCCGCCACCTCTGCTAAGCCCTGATCCAAACCCCTCTTGCCCGACAGGAGCCTGACCATGACCGCCCTTCTCGACAATGTAGACCCCGACGGCCTGCTCGAATATTCCGTCGTCTTCACCGACCGTTCGCTCAACCACATGAGCCAGTCCTTCCAGCAGGTCATGCGCGACATCTCCGGCATGCTGAAGGAGGTCTACAACGCCCGCTCCACCGCCATCATCCCCGGCGGCGGCACCTACGCGATGGAGGCCGTCGCCCGCCAGTTCGGCACCAACGCCCACGCACTCATCGTCCGCAACGGCTGGTTCTCCTACCGCTGGTCGCAGATCTTCGACATGGGCAAATTCACCGCGGAAACAACCGTTTGCATGGCCCGCCAAACCGGCAACGGTGCCCAATCCCCCTTCGCCCCGGCGCCGATCGAGGAGGTCACCGCCAAGATCCGCGAGGCCAAGCCGGATGCCGTCTTCGCCCCTCACGTCGAAACCTCCGCCGGCATCATCCTGCCCGACGACTACATCACCCAGCTGGCCGAGGCCGCCCATGACGTCGGCGCGCTGATGGTGCTCGACTGCATCGCCTCCGGCTGCGCCTGGGTCGACATGGAGAAAACCGGCGTCGACGTCCTGATCTCCGCCCCGCAAAAGGGCTGGTCCGCCTCCCCCTCCGCCGGGCTGGTGATGCTGTCCGACAAGGCCCTGGAACGGCTGGAAAAAACCACCTCCAACAGCTTCGCCATCGACCTCAAGAAATGGCACCAGATCATGCAGGCCTATGAAGGTGGCGGCCATGCCTACCACGCCACCATGCCCACCGACGCCCTGCGCGCCTTCCGCGACACCATGCTCGAAACCAGGGACTACGGCTTCGAGAAACTCCGCCAGGCGCAATGGGATCTCGGCAAGGGCGTCCGCGCCATGCTGGCCGAAAAGGGCGTGACCTCCGTCGCCGCCGAGGGCTACGGCGCGCCGGGCGTAGTGGTCAGCTACACCAGCGACCCCGACATCCAGAACGGCAAGAAGTTCAGCCAGCAGGGCATGCAGATCGCCGCCGGCGTCCCCCTCGCCTGCGACGAACCCGAGGGTTTCATGACCTTCCGCCTCGGCCTCTTCGGCCTCGACAAGCTCTACGATACCGACGCCGCCAAAGCCCGCCTTCAAGCCGTGATCGACAAGGTGCTCTAGGCTACCGCCACTTGATATTGCTGCTCCGCCCCAGCCCCCGGCGCAGGCACAGCCAGATCACCCAGAGGCTCAGCAAAAGCCACGCCCCGCCCCAGAACAGGGTGGGGCCGGCAAACTCCTCCGCCATCATACGCGCATCCGACCGCAGGTGCGCCCGCGCAATGGTATCGCTGAAGATATCGAGCGGCACGTAGATCATGCTGGCAAGGCCGATCACCCGCAAAACAAGGTCGTTGACGTCCCGCCGCAGGTACTTCGCCGCCCCGATCATCAGCACGCCGGTGACAACCCCGAACCCGATGGCAAAGAGGCTCCGCAAGTACAGCAGCGTCACCACCAGCAGCACCACGCCCAGCCCCCCCAGGATCACCCTGTCCCACCGCGTTTTCACCGCCGCGAGGAACAGCGCCACCCCGATCAGCAAAGACCCGAGATAGCCCGCGCTCAGGATCACGAACCGCCATCCCCCGCGCGACGTGACCGAGCCGCCCTGCATCGGGTCCAGCGTCATCCCCACCACCGACCCGCCGGTCAGCACGGTTGCCACCGCGTGCGACAACTCGTGCAGGAAAACAACGAGGACTTTCAACGGGATGACCACCGGCGTCCGCCACAGCACGGCGATCAGCACCACCAGCACCAACAACTGCCAATGCCCCTTCAGCAGCCCTATGCCGCCCCGCAGGCTCAGCCCCGCGCCCCCAGCCCGAGCTGCATCAGCGTCTTGCGTACCGGCGCCAGCGAATAGATCGCGTTGAGCCCCATCGCCCGCGCATCCCGCAAGGGCTGCGCATGCACCATCGACGCCCGGTTCAGCATGTCGATCCCCGTCACCCGCAGCCGCACCTCCGGATGCCGCCGCCGGTGATACTCGTCCAGCATCGCCCGGTCGCCCAGCCGCTCCGGCGCCGCCTGCGCCAGTTCCAGCAGAACCCGCATATCGCCCAGGCTCATGTTCAAACCCTGCGCCCCGATCGGCGGCACCACATGTGCGGCCTCCGCCACCAGCGCCACCCGTTCGGCCGACATCCGTTCCGCCACCTGGCTGATGATCGGCCAGATCGTCCGCCGCGAGGCCAGTTTCAGCGGCCCGAACATCAGGCAGGACCGCTCGTTCATCGCCGCCTCGAACTCCGCCTCCGGCAGGTCTTTCAGCCGCACCGCCTCTGGCCCCTCCTCCATCCAGACGATGGCCGAGGAGGGCCGCCCCTCGTAATCCGGCAAGGGCACCAGCGTGAACGGCCCGCCCGACCGGTGTATCTCGGTCGACACATGCTCATGCGGAATGGGATGCGTCACCGCGAACGCCAGCGCCTTCTGCCCATAGCGCGTGGTCTTCACCGATACCCCCGCCGCCTCGCGCACCGGCGAGTTCCGCCCGTCCGCGGCAATCACCAGCCTGCAGCGCACCCGCGACCCGTCCGACAGGCCCACCCGCGCCTCGGCCTCCCGCGTGAACAGCGATATCACCCCGGTCCCGGGCCGGAACTCAACGTTTTTCAGCCCTTCCAGGTGCGCCACCATCTCCCGCCGGAGCAGCCAGTTGGGCAGGTTCCACCCGAAGGGCTTCTCCGAGATATCCCCGGCATCGAATTCCTTGATGATCCGCGGCTCGGCCACCTCGCCCCCGGCATCGACGATGCGCATCACCTGCAACGGCTCGGCCTGCTGCGCCAACCGCTCCCACAGCCCGGCCCCCTCGAGCAACGCCTGCGCCGGCTGCAGGAACGCCGTGGTTCGCAAATCCGACCCTTCCGCGTCCCGCTCCGTCACCGGCGGGGCGGGATCGAAACAGATCACCCGGAACCCGGCCCGGCCAAAGATCGCCGCCGCCGCAAGCCCGGCCACGCCACCGCCCGAGATCAGGATATCCGCGTCCATGCCGTTTGCGTCCTTTCGCCCTGCCCTGCTAGCCCAGCGTGATCCGCACGATGGTCAACATGCAGACAGGCACCATGGCCACCGCCGGAATGTAAAGCCCCGGCAGGCCCCACGTTACCACCGCCGCGGCCCAGGCCGCCAGCACAAGCAGCAGGCCCAGCAGGACAAAGGCAACCGTCCGCCCTTCGTCCTCCTGCGCATGGCCTTGAATTTCCACCGCGTCCGCCGTTTCGAGATACGCCATTTCACTCTCCATATTCGCGTTCGTCCCGGGGCACAGATAAGCTCTTTGCGTCCGTGCGAAATGCGCGTTTCGACGCAGGTCGGCCTTCAGATCAGCCGCGCGAGGAAGCCGGTCAGGTCGTCGGTGTGGTGGTGGATATGGTCGGCCACGTGCGGCGCCTCGGCCACGTGGACGGTGCGCATGCCCATGGCGTGCGGCTCGGTCAGGTTGCGGGGGTCGTCCTCGAACATCGCCGCCCGCTCGGTGCGCACCCCGTCCAGCGCGAAGACCGCGTCGAACGCCGCCCGGTCGGGCTTGGGGTGGAAACCGGCATGCTCGACCCCGTAGATCGCGTCGAACGCCCCGCCAAGCCCCCGCTTTTCCACGACTTTCTGCGCATATGGCGCGGTGCCGTTGGTATAGACGATCTTGCGCCCCGGCAGGCTCCGGATATGGGAATTCAGGTCGGCATCCGCCTCGAGATGGTCGAGCGAGATGTCATGCACATGGGTCAGGTAGGGCCCCGGATCGACCCCGTGCACCCGCATCAGCCCGGCCAGCGTGGTGCCATGCTCGGCCCAGTATTGCTTGCGCAGCCGGTCGGCCTCGGCCCGGCCCACCTTCAGCGCGTCCATCACGAACTGCGTCATCCGCACCTCGATCTGGTCGAAAAGCCGCGCGCGGGGCGGGTAAAGCGTGTTGTCGAGGTCGAAAACCCAGGTTTCGACATGGGTGAAATGCTGTTTCGGCATGGCGGCAGGATAGGCCCGCGCGCCGCCCGCTGCAACGCCAAGGCTTGATTGCCCTGCAGCCCCGCGCGTAAGGTCCGGCGGATAACGATAATGACAACGCACCCCAGGGACACCAGAGCCGATGAAATCGCCGATAAAGGACGCCTACACGCTCATTCTCGAAGCCATCGACATGGGCATCTTCAAGCCCGGCGACCGCCTGGTCGAAAGTGATCTGGCCGATCGGTTCGGCGTCTCCCGCACGCCCATCCGCGAGGCGCTGCAGCGGCTTGAAACCCAGTCATTGCTGGCCCGCGACGGCCGCAGCCTGATCGTGGCCTCGCTCGATCACAACCAGCTGGCCGAGCTTTACGTGGTCCGGGCCGAGCTCGAGGGGCTCGCCGCCAGCCTCGCCGCCCGCCACGCAACCGAGGAAGAGGTCCGCGTGCTGCGTGACATGGTCGATGACGACCGCAAGCTTCTGGGCGACCCGCAGGCGCTGGCCCGTGCCAACCGGCGGTTTCACAAGCAGATTCACCTCGCCTCGCACAACCGCTTCCTCGTCCAGCAGCTCGACCTCGTGCACCGGTCGATGGCGCTGATGGCGACCACGTCGCTGGCGGCGCGGGGCCGTGACGAGGATGCCCTGCGCGAGCATGACGCCATCGTCTCGGCCATCGAGGCGCGCGATGCCGACACCGCCGGAGAGGCGCTGCGCGCCCATATTTCCAAGGCCTTCGTCACGCGGCTGAAACTCGATTCAGGGGAAGTCGAAAGCACCGTCTGACCCCTGAGGCAACGCCCGCCGGACCTGTTCGCCCCCTTTCGACAGGCCATGCGTGGTCTTGTCCCAGAAGAACGGTTTCAGCACCAGTTCATAGAGCGCCTTGTACGCCGCCACCGCGCCGAGCGGGCCGTAGAGATGCATCGTCGGCGTCCAGAGAATCAGGTGCTTGTGCCTTGCCCGTGCCACGGCCGTGGCATGGATCGTCAGGTTGATCACCTCGATCGTCAGGAAGAGCGACCCCAGCACCACCATCGACCAATGCGGCAGCACCGGATCGAGCGGATGCGGAAGCCCCAGCAGAACCAGCCAGAACGACCACAGGAGCGGCGCCAGCATGACCTGCGACAGCGCCGAGACGAAATGCGCCTGGAAGCCCAGAAACCGCCAGGTTCCCAATTGCCGAAGCAACTCGCGCGGTCGCCGCATGTGGACAAGGTAGGTGGTCATGTAGCCTTTCAGCCAGCGCGACCGCTGCTTGATCCACGGCCACGGCAGGCAATTCGCCTCCTCGCCGGTCACGGTGGCCAGCATCTCCGTCCGGTAGCCATGCCGCGCCAGCCGGAAGCCAAGGTCGGCATCCTCGGTCACGTTATGCGAATCCCACGCCCCCACCCGCTCCAGCGCCTCGCGGCGACAGAACACCGTGGTGCCCCCAAGCGGGATCGCCAGCCCCATCCGCGCCATGCCGGGCAGCATCAGCCGGAACCACGTGGCGTACTCGATGGTGAAACACCGCGCCAGCCAGTTCTGGCGCGGGTTGTAATAGTCGAGATAGCCCTGCACGCAGGCCATCTCCGGCGGCGAGGCGCCGAATTTTCGCACCACCTGCATGATCTGGTCGGGCGCCGGCGCATCCTCGGCGTCGTAGATTCCGATGATGTCGCCGTCGCAGAAATCCAGCGCATAATTCATCGCCCGCGGCTTCGTTCGCGGCGCCCCGTCGGGCACCACCACCGGCCGGATCCACGGCGGCAGGTCGATCCCCGCCAGCGCGTCGCGCGTGGCGCCATCCTCCTCTTCCAGCACGAGGACCACGTCGAGCAGGCTCTTCGGATAGGTCAGCCGAGTCAGGCGCGCCACCAGTTCGTGCACGATCTCGGTTTCGCGGAAGAGCGGCACCAGCACCGACACCCGCGGCAGCGGCAGCTTCCGCAACGGCTGCGGCGCCGGCGGCTCCGGCGGGCCGACCACCAGGCCGGTGACGAAGGCCGCCATCTTGAACAGCGCCGACACGATCAGCGTGACCACCGCCCAGCCCGCCAAGATCCCGAAGACGAGCCGCGGAAACAGCACCGTCAAAAGCGCCAGCGCCACCAGCAGCACCGCCACGGCCACCAGCCGGAATTCCCGCCGTTGCCCCCATGTGCGACAGCTTTCCTCCTCCGGCACCCGGGTCACCATCGCCTGGGACAGCGCGGGGCGGTGCAGTTCCGCGATCCGGTCCTGGATCATCGGCCGCGGCGCCAGCAATACCCGCGCCGGGTTCAGGGCCACCGGCAGATGCGGTCGTATCTCCTCGCTGCTGCGTCGGTCGCTGCAGACGATCGCCGCCTTCCCGTCACGGTCCACCACCGGCAGCACCGCGTGCCGCAGCAACAGCTCGACGGGCGTGTCGACGTGAAACTGCGTCAGCTGCGCCAGGTCCCGCGCGGTCAGGCTGCGAGACTGGAACGCCCGCGCGTTGGCTTCCAGCAAATCCGCCTCGCTCGCCAGCCCTTCGGCGGTGAGAATGCGGTCGAGCGTGGCATCCGACCGCGAACGAACCCAGCCCGCCCGCTCGAGATCGTCGCGCTTCACGATGCCCCGTGCCAGCAAGACCCGCTCCAGCGCCGACATGGCGGTGCCGGCGGGTCGGTGAGTGGGGCCGAGGTGTCTTAGTTCCGAAATGCCCATGTGCCGCTCCTCGCGGTCTCGAACGGACGCGAGGATGACCGGACATGGTTAAGGAAGCGTGAACAAAGGGTTAACGCCGAAACGGCGGAAAGGTTAACGGTCCATCGAGGCCGCGAAGCGCTCGAACAGGTAGAAGCTGTCCTGCGGCCCCGGGCTGGCCTCGGGGTGGTGCTGGACCGAAAAGACCGGGCGGCCATCCAGCCGGATGCCGCAGTTCGAGCCGTCGAAGAGCGACACGTGCGTCTCGGTCACGCCCTTGGGCAGGGTCTGGCTGTCGACCGCGAAGCCGTGGTTCATCGAGGTGATCTCGACCTTGCCGGTCTCGAGCTCCTGCACCGGGTGGTTGGCGCCGTGGTGGCCGTGGTTCATCTTGACCGTCTTCGCCCCCACTGCCAGCGCCAGCATCTGGTGGCCGAGGCAGATGCCGAAGATCGGCAGGCCCTTGTCCATCACGCCCTGGATCATCGGCACGGCGTATTCCCCCGTCGCCGCCGGGTCGCCGGGGCCGTTCGACAGGAACACGCCGTCGGGGTTCTGCGCCAGCACGTCCTCGGCGGTGGACGTCGCCGGCATCACCGTCACTTCGCAGCCCGCACTGGCCAGGCAGCGCAGGATGTTGCGCTTGGCGCCGTAATCCACCGCCACGACCTTGTGCCGGGCCTCCTTCTGGCGGGTATAGCCCTCGGGCCAGGCCCAGCGCATCTCGTCCCAGCGGTAGGATTGCGCACAGCTCACCCGCTTGGCGAGGTCCATCCCCTCGAGCCCGGCAAAGCCGCGCGCGTGGCTGAGAAGGGCCGAGACATCGAAATTCCCCTCCGGATCGTGGGCCAGCGCCACGTGCGGCGCGCCCTGCTGGCGGATCGCCCGGGTCAGGCGGCGGGTATCCACACCGCCGATCGCCACCCGGCCGCGCCGCGCCAGCCAGTCCGACAGGTTCTCGGCCGAGCGCCAGTTGCTGGGCTCGGTCGGGTCCCATTTCACCACCATGCCCTCGGCCACCGGATCTGCGGTCTCGTCATCCTCGGGGTTGACGCCGACGTTGCCCACGTGGGGGAAGGTGAAGGTGACGATCTGCCCGGCATAGGACGGGTCGGTCATGATCTCCTGGTAGCCGGTCATGGCGGTGTTGAAGCACAGCTCGGCCGTGACCTGCCCGGTCGCGCCGAACCCCTTGCCATAGAAAACGGACCCGTCGGCCAGGACAAGGCAGGCGGTCGGGCGCTTTTGGGGCGAGTGGGCCATGGCGAAAGAATCTCCGGGGGGTGCAAATTGGCCGGAAACTATGGTCGCGGCCCCCGGGGGTCAAGGGCACAACCGCGCTGTTGCACCGCTGCCATCCGCGTCCACCCGCCGCATGCCGTGGCGTCGGGCGCGGTTGCCACCCCTTGCGCTTTCCGATAGGTTGACGGTCTTGCCAGCGGCCATGGGGATGAAAACGTCGATGGGATTGAGAGAGCAGGTCAACACTGCGCTGAAACAGGCCATGAAAGAGAAGGATGCCGCGCGCCTCGCGACGCTGCGCCTGATCAACGCGGCCATCAAGGACCAGGACATCGCCCGCCGCGGCGCGGATGGCGACACCGATCTGACCGATGCGGATATCCTTGCCATCATGGGCAAGATGACCAAGCAGCGGCAGGAAAGCGTCCGCGCCTACGAGGAGGGCGGCCGGCTCGACCTGGCCGAGCGCGAGCAGCGCGAGATCGAGATCATCGCCGAGTTCCTGCCCCGCCCGCTCGAAGAGGCCGAGGTGGATGCCGCCATCGACAAGGCGATCAAGGACACCGGCGCCACGTCGATCCGGGACATGGGCAAGATCATGGGCCGGCTGAAAGAGAAATACACCGGCCAGATGGATTTCGGCACGGTGGGCCCGAAGGTTAAGGAACGCCTGGCCTGACCGGGCCGGGCGTCGTGCCGCGTTAACGATTTCGGCGTCAAACGCGACGTCGGTATCGCGTCGGTATAACGTCGGTATTTTGTCGGTGTTTTTTACGGACGTTGCGGTTTGGGGCGATATCTTGAAAAGATATCGGGCCGAATTCTTTTAAAGAATTCGGTGGGTTGCGCGGGATTTACCCACCCTGCGGCTGTGCCGCCCGCCGCAGCGCATCGGAGAGCTCGCCGTAGAGCGCCTTGCGCTCGTCCTCGGACAGGAACGCCCCGATCTCGACCTCGCGGCCCTTGCCGCTGAGCGTCACGTAATGCGGCACCGGCCCGCCCGTCTCGTGCATCGTGGCGCGCGCCCAGTAGCTTTCGCATTCCCATTCCTGTGTCGCGCCGCGCGGATCGGTGCGGGTCAGGCGGATCTGTTCGGCGTCGATCGTCAAATCCTCGTTCAGCCGGGCGTCGCGATAGGACTGCTCGAGCCCCCACCAGACCCCCGCCACGGCCAGCAGAAGGAAGGGCAGAAGGCCCCAAAGCACGATCGTGCCAAGGAGCGGGTAAAGCGGGATGGTGATCAGCGTGAAGGTCGCGAGGATGAAGGCGGCAAACCCCCGGCGCGGCAAGGACCGGTGCGGCCAGAGGTGCAGGCGGCGCACGGTGCCGCCGGGATCTGTCGATGCGCTCCACTCGTATGGCATGATCCTATCCTAGCGTGGATCGGCGAAAGGGAAACCGCGCCGATGCGCGCGGGGCGCTCAGGCTTCCATCCAGATCGTCACCGGCCCGTCATTGATCAGCTCGACCTTCATGTCGGCGCCGAATTGCCCGGTCTCGACCGGCACGCCCTGTGCTTGCAATCGGCCCGAGAAATACTCGTAGAGGCGCTCCCCCTCCTCCGGCGGCGCGGCGGCGGAAAAGCCGGGGCGGTTGCCGCGGCTGGTGTCGGCGGCCAGGGTGAACTGGCTGACGACCAGCGCGGCGCCGCCCATGTCGCGCACCGAGAGGTTCATCTTGCCGGCCGCGTCGGGGAAGATGCGGAGTTTCGCGATCTTGGCGGCCAGCTGGTCGGCCTGCGCCTCGCCGTCGCCCTGCATGGCGCAGACAAGGATCAGCAGCCCCGGCCCCGTCTGCCCGATCACCTCGCCCTCGACCGTGACCGAGGCGTGGGCCACCCGTTGCAGCAGCGCCCGCATGTCAGATCCGCGGCTTCGGCGCCGGTTCCCGGTCGGCATCGCCGGAATTGGGCTCGCCCTTCGGCTCGATCAGCAGCACGCTGACCTCCTGCTCGGCGCGCGGGCGGTGGACCACGCCCTGCGGCACCACGATCATTTCCCCGGCGCGGAGGGTCTGGTTCGGGCGGTCCTCGAACTCCATCACCATCTCGCCCTCGAGCACGAGGAAGAAATCATCGGTCGTGTCGTGCTTGTGAAAGGGAAACTCGCCCTGGAATTTCACCACCATCACGTCGTTGTCGTTGTAATCTGCCACCACATGCGGATCCCAGTGAGTGGTGAACCGCGCCAGTTTTTCCGCCAGGTTGATCGTGCCCATACGTGCCCTCCGCCAACAGCCTGTTTCGCCCAGCCATGCCCAAGCCGCCCCGCCGGCGCAAGGAATTTTGCACATTCCGTCCGCGCGGTGCTAAGCCATGCGCATGCAAGACCGCTCTTTCGTGCCCCGGGGCGCCGCCAGCCTCAAGATCGCCTATGACGGGCCGCCCCGCGACTATCATTTCCTGCTGTTGCCGAAGCTGACGCTTCTGGCCTTCACCTCGGCGCTGGAGCCGTTGCGGGTGGCCAACCAGGTGACGGGCAAGGAGCTGTACCGCTGGTACGTGATGACCGAGGACGATGCCACGGTCACCTGTTCCTGTGGCGTCACGATCACGCCCGACACCCCCCTGCGCGACGTGCCGCGCGGCGGGGCGGCCTTTGTCTGCGGCGGGATCGAGCCCAACGAGAGCACCTCGCGCCGGGCGGTGGGCTGGGTCAGCCGGCAGAGGGCCTTCGGCGCGCGGGTGGGCGGCATCTGTACCGGGGCGTTTGCGCTGGCGCGGGCCGGGTTGCTGGAGGGGCGGCGGTTTACCCTGCATTGGGAGAACCAGCCGGCTTTCGTGGAGACCTTCCTCGATCTCGAGCCGACCGAGAACCTTTACGAGAACGATGACGGCCTGCTGACCTGTGGCGGGGGAAGCGCGGCGACGGACATGATGCTGGCGATCATCGAGGCGGATTTCGGCAGCGAGCTGGCGACGATCACCGCCGACATGTGCCTGCACAGCCGGTCGGAGAACCGCGCGGTGCCGCAGCGGACGGCCTATGCCTCGGCCATCGGGAGCCGGAACCCGCGGCTGATCGCGGCGGTGGAGTTCATGCGGGCGCATCTCGAGGATCCGGTGGAGATGGCGGACGTGGTGGAGCATATCGGGCTGTCGAAGCGGCAGCTGGAGCGGCTGTTCCAGCGGTATATCCGGGCGAGCCCGGCGCAGTTCTACCTCGATTTGCGGGTGACGCGGGCGCATGCGCTGTTGAACGAGACGAACATGACGGTGGCGGACGTGGCGGCGGCGACGGGGTTTACCAGTTCGTCGCAGCTGTCGCAGCGGTTCCGGAAGCGGTACGGGAAGAGCCCGAGCGCCTATCGCAAGGGGTGGACGCAGCCGGTGGCGGGGGGCTGAGTTACCGGCGTTTCGGGCGGCGGGTTCGCTGGGGAACGGGTTTGGCGTCGGGCTTGCCACTCTTGCCGGGCGTCTCGTCCTTCATCCCCAACTGCTCGCGCATCACGCGGGGGCGGATTTCCTCCACCTCGCCGGGCTTGAGCTGGCCGAGCTGGAAAGGGCCGTAGGAGACGCGGATCAGGCGGTTGACGGAGAGGCCCACGGCCTCCATCGCGCGGCGGACCTCGCGGTTCTTGCCCTCGCGGATCGAGACGGTCGCCCAGGCGTTGGCGCCCTGCTGGCGGTCGAGCGTGACCGTCATCGGCTGGAACCGCTCGCCGTCAAGCTCCAGCCCCTTGCGGAGCGGCTCGAAGGTCTCGTCCCTGGGCCGGCCCTTCACCCGCACGCGGTAGCGGCGCATCCAGCCGGTCGAGGGCAGTTCCAGCTTGCGCTTCACCCCGCCATCGTTGGTCAGCAGCAGCAGCCCCTCGGAATTGATGTCGAGCCGGCCCACGCTGAGGACGCGCGGCATGTCCTCGGGCAGGTCGTCGAAGATGGTGGCGCGGCCCTGCTCGTCCTTCGTGGTGGTCACGAGGCCGGTGGGCTTGTGGTAGAGCCAGAGCCGCGGCGGCTCGGGCGCGTCGAGCGGCTTGCCGTCGACCGTCACCTTGTCCTTGTCGGTCACGTTCAGGGCGGCGCGGTCGATCACCTTGCCGTTCACCGTCACGCGACCGGCCTCGATCATCCGCTCGGCCTCGCGCCGGCTGGCCACGCCCGCCCGGGCGATCACCTTGGCGATGCGCTCGCCGTCTGTGGTCTTGCTGTTCATGGGATGGCGCTTACCGCAAAAGCCGCGCTTGCGAAAGCGTCATGCGCGGGGCATGGAAGGGGGATGACCTTCACGAGCCATATGGAGACCGCGCTGGCCGAGGCGCGCGCGGCGGGCGACCGGGGCGAGGTGCCGGTGGGCGCCGTCATTGCCGATGCGTCGGGGATGATCGTGGCGCAGGCGGGCAACCGGACGCGCGAGAGGAACGACCCGACGGCCCATGCCGAGATACTGGTGCTGCGCTCCGCCTGCCAGCTTGCCGGAAGCGAGCGCCTGCCCGGCTACAGCCTTTACGTCACGCTGGAACCCTGCCCGATGTGCGCGGCGGCGATCTCCTTCGCCCGGATCGCCCGGCTCTACTATGGCGCGGCCGACCCGAAATCGGGCGGCGTGGCGCAGGGGCCGCGCATCTTTACCCATCCGCAGTGCCACCACGTACCGGAGGTCTATGACGGGATCGCGGCGGACGAGGCCGAGGCGTTGCTCAGAACCTTCTTCGCCGCGCGGCGCTGAGCCGTTCGTATTTGAGTATTTTTGGAAAGATGAAAGGGCGGGTGTCGCTTCATCTTTCCTTGAGTACTCCGGGGTCCGGGGCAGAGCCCCGAAATTCCCCTAGAGGTCGAACGGCGTCATCACCTCGGGTTCGATCACCTTCACGCCCGGCAGCGCCTTGGTGAGCGCCTCGGCCGATTGTTCGAGGAAGGGGAAGGTCTTGTAGTGGCAGGGGATGACCGTCTTGAACTTGAAGAAGGTCTTGGCCGCGTAGGCCGCGCGCTTCATGTCCATGGTGAAATGCCCGCCGGCGCAGAGGATGCCGATATCGGGTTCGTGCAGGTCGTGGAAGACCTTCATGTCGGCCATCACGTCGGTGTCGCCCGAGACGTAGATCGTGTGCCCCTCGCCCTCGATCATGAAGCCGCATTCGGTGCCGGGCACGTTGGGGCCCTTGTCGCTGCCGAAGCTCGAGGAATGGACCGCGTGCACCATCGTGACCTTCACCCCGCCAAGGTCGACCGTGCCGCCCTTGTTGAAGCCCACCGTGGCAATCTTCTCTTTCTCCTCCCAGTGGCCCATCAGGTCGTATTGCCCGACCACGGGAATATCGAGCTTGCGCGACAGGCCGACCGTGTCGGCCACGTGGTCGAAATGCGCGTGGGTCAGCAGGATATGAGTCGCGCCCTCGACCGCCGCGTCATGCTGATCCTCGGTCAGCATCGGGTTGCCGGTCAGCCACGGGTCGATCAGCAGGACCTGCCCGCCGATGGCGATCTTGAAAGACGCGTGTCCGAGGAATGTGATTTGCATGATGTTCTCCCTATCTTTGCCGGGTAACGTAGTGACTCCTGCGCGCGAGGAAAGCCCGATGGACTGGTTTGCGTCAATCGACGGATATTGCGAACGGCTCGGGCCCGCCTACTGGGCCGAGCCGGTGAACGCGGTGACGAACCTCGCCTTCCTTGTCGCGGCCGCGGTGATGGCGTGGCGGCTGCGCGGGGCGCAGCTGCCGCTGGCCAACGCGATGGTGGTGCTGCTGGCGGTGATCGGGATCGGCAGCTACCTGTTCCACACCCATGCGCAGGGCTGGGCCGCGCTGGCGGATACCACGCCGATCCTGGCCTTCATCCTGGTCTATCTCTACGCCTCGAGCCGCGATTACCTCGGGCTTTCGAAACTGTGGGCGCTGGTGTCGGTCGGGCTGTTCTTCCCCTTTGCCGCGGTGCTGGTGCCGCTTTTCGCGCAGGTGCCGGTGCTGTCGGCCTCGGCCGGGTATCTGCCCGTGGTGGTGCTGATCGCCGGATACGCGGTGGTTCTCGCCCGCCGGGCGCCCGAAACCGCGCGCGGCCTCGCCCTCGGCGCGGGGCTGCTCTTCCTGTCGATCACCTTGCGCAGCCTCGACATGCCGCTCTGCGAAAGCTGGCCCGTCGGCACCCATTTCGCCTGGCATCTGCTCAATGGTCTGCTGCTGGGCTGGATGATCGAGGTCTACCGCCGTCACATGCTTGCGCGCCGCCCGCGCGGGCGATAAACGCTGGCGTCAGACCCGAGCACCGCGAAGAGGCCCGAAATGTCGATCGATCTGGAAACCGCCGCCCGCGTGGCCAAGCTCGCCCGCATCCGCGTGGACGAGGACGACCTGCCGGCGCTGGCAGGTGAATTCAACACCATCCTCGGCTTCATCGAGCAGCTGAACGAGGTGGATGTCGAGGGTGTCGAGCCGATGACCAGCGTGACGCCCATGCGCCTGAAGCGGCGCGAGGACAAGGTGACCGACGGGCACCAGCCCAAGAAGGTGCTGTCGAACGCGCCGGATGCGCGCGAAGGCTTTTTCGCGGTTCCCAAGGTGGTGGAGTAAGCATGACCGATCTGAATACCCTCACCATCGCCGAGGCGTGCGACAAGCTGCGCGCGGGCGAAGTGACGTCGAGCGAACTGACCGAGGCGTGCCTGACCGCGATCGAGGGCGCGGGCGCGCTCAATGCCTTCGTGCACAACACGCCGGAGATCGCGCGGGAGCAGGCGAAACTCGCCGATGCCCGGCTGCAGAAGGGCGACGATGCGCCGATGTGCGGGATTCCGTTGGGGATCAAGGATCTGTTCTGCACCAAGGGTGTGCCGAGCCAGGCGGCGAGCGGTATCCTGAAAGGGTTCAAGCCGGAATACGAATCGACCGTCACGCAGAACCTGTTCGATGCGGGTGCGGTGATGCTGGGCAAGCTCAACATGGACGAGTTCGCCATGGGCTCGTCGAACGAGACGTCCGTCTATGGCAACGCGGTGAACCCCTGGCGGCGCGGCAATGACGAGACGGCGCTGACGCCGGGCGGGTCTTCGGGGGGCTCGGCTTCTGCCGTCTCCGCCGACCTGTGTTTGGCCGCTACGGGCACCGATACCGGCGGGTCGATCCGCCAGCCCGCGGCCTTTACCGGCATCACCGGGATCAAGCCCACCTACGGGCGCTGCTCGCGCTGGGGGATCGTGGCGTTTGCCTCCTCGCTCGACCAGGCGGGGCCGATGACCAAGTCGGTGCGGGATGCCGCGATCATGCTGGGGGCGATGTGCGGGCATGACCCGAAGGATTCGACCTCGGCCGACCTGGCCGTGCCGGATTTCGAGGCGATGCTGACGGGCGACATCAAGGGCAAGGTCATCGGGATTCCCAAGGAATACCGGATGGAGGGGATGCCCGAGGAGATCGAGAAGCTCTGGGCCGACGGCACCGCGATGCTGAAGGATGCGGGCGCCGAGATCCGCGATATTTCCCTGCCGCATACTAAGTACGCCCTGCCCGCCTATTACGTGATCGCGCCGGCGGAGGCGTCGTCGAACCTCGCGCGGTATGACGGGGTGCGCTACGGCCACCGCGCCAAGCTGGACCAGGGCGACGGCATCACCGAGATGTACGAGAAGACCCGCGCCGAAGGCTTCGGCCACGAGGTGCAGCGCCGGGTGATGGTGGGCACCTACGTGCTGTCGGCGGGGTTCTACGATGCGTACTACAACAAGGCCCGCAAGGTGCGGACGCTGATCAAGAAGGATTTCGAGGATGTCTTCGCCGAGGGGATCGACGCGATCCTGACGCCGGCCACCCCCTCGGCCGCCTTCGGGCTGGGCGAGATGGCCGAGGCCGACCCCGTCAGCATGTACCTCAACGACGTCTTCACCGTCACCGTGAACCTGGCCGGGCTGCCCGGCATCGCCGTGCCTGCGGGGCTAGACCGGCAGGGGCTGCCGCTGGGCCTGCAGCTGATCGGGCGGCCGTGGGAAGAGGGCGATCTGCTCAACACGGCCTACGCGCTCGAGCAGGCGGCGGGATATGTGGCAAAACCGGCCAAATGGTGGTAAACTGTCGAAAACGATAGATGGCAGGACTTAAGCAGATGCGTTTCACGATCCTCGTCGCGGCCCTTGCGGCCGTTTCCGCCTGTTCGCCCAGCATACCTGACAGTGCCGCCGGCGTCGGGTTCGACGACTACAGCGAGTATGAGGCCAACAGGCAGGCGCGCGAGGTTGTCCTGACCGGCGCCAGCGCCATCCCGCCCGCCGGGGCCGTGTCGGACGAGAGCACCGCCACGTCCGGCCGCATCGCCACCGGCACGTCCGAGGACAGTGCCGATCTCGCCCGCGAGACGCAGGCCGCGCTGGCCGCGACGCGTACCGGCACGTCCGGGACAACCGGCACGACCGGCACCGCCGAGGAACCGCTGCGCGCCAATCCCAACAACCCGCCCCCGGAAACCGTGGAATCCGCCTCGGGCATCTCGTCCGAGAACGATTTCAACGCCGTGGGCGATGCCCGCTCGATCGAGAGCGATGCCGCGCTGATCGCCCGCAACCGCGAGCAGTACCAGGTGATCCAGCCCACCGCCCTGCCCGCGCGCTCGGGCAATACCGGGCCGAACATCGTGGAATACGCGCTGGCCACGCGGCACCCGGTGGGCACCAAGGTCTATAACCGCATCGGCCTCAACAAGCAGGCGCGGTACGAACGGAACTGTGCCAAGTATTCCTCGGCCGACCGGGCGCAGATCGATTTCCTCGCCAGCGGCGGCCCGAACCGCGACAAGATGGGGCTCGACCCCGATGGCGACGGCTATGCCTGCGGCTGGAACCCGGAACCGTTCCGTATCGCGGTGAACGGCTGACGTGACGCCGGACCACCCGTCGGCCATCCCGACCCCCTCGCCCAATTGCGGCGACCGGCGGGGCGGCGCCCGGCCGGACATGATCGTGCTGCACTATACCGGCATGGAAAGCTGCGCCGCGGCGCATGAACGGCTGTGCGATCCCGGCGCCGAGGTTTCGGCGCATTACCTGGTTTCCGAGACGGGTGCGCTCTGGCAGCTTGTGCCAGAGGCGCAGCGGGCATGGCACGCGGGCGCGGGGCATTGGGCCGGGGTGACGGATGTCAATTCCCGCTCCATCGGGATCGAGCTGGTCAATACCGGCAATGCCCCCTTCCCCGAGCCGCAGATGACCGTGCTGGAAGAGCTGATGCGGGGGATCATGGCGCGCTGGTCGATCGAGGCGCACCGGGTGATTGCCCATTCCGACATGGCGCCCGCGCGCAAATCCGACCCCGGCCCGCGCTTCGACTGGCGGCGGCTGGCGTTGTCGGGGCTGTCGGTGTGGCCGGAGCCTGCTGACGGGGGCGATTTCCTCGGGGCCGCGCGCCGCTTCGGGTATCCGCCCGACGCCACGCCGGAGGAGACCCTCGCCGCCTTCCGCCTGCGCTTTCGCCCCTGGGCGAGCGGGCCGGTGGATGCCACCGATGCCGCGCTCGCCGCGGACCTGGCCCGCCGCTTTCCCGTTGACCGGGAGGCGTCAAGCGCCTAACTGCCACAGATGCGCGGAGGGCCGGATGGCCGCACCACCGCAAGGTGGCGAGGAAAGTCCGGACTCCACAAGGCGACGGTGCCGGGTAACGCCCGGCCGGGGCAACCCGAGGGAAAGCGCCACAGAAAACAGACCGCCCTGCAATCCGTTCGCGGATCACACGGGGTAAGGGTGAAACGGTGGGGTAAGAGCCCACCGCGGGACGGGCAACCGGACCGGCACGGCAAGCCCCACCGGGAGCAATGCCGAATAGGGACCGCATCACGGGCCGGCCTTGGCCCCGCGGTCCGGGTTGGCAGCACGAGCCTGTTGGCGACAGCAGGCCCAGATGAATGGTCATCCCCGGGGCAACCCGGGACAGAATCCGGCTTACAGGCCCTCCGCGCATTTTTTAGTCTGAACGACCTCTCTAGAGTTCACGCGCGGAATCAAGTCGCACCAAAGGCGCGACGCCGCGCATCGCCGGGCCGCCCCCCGGCACGGCGATACGCGGCCCCTACCCCAGCAATTCCTCCTCGAACGGAAACCGCGACAACAGCTCCACCCCGCTCTCCGTCACCAGCACCTGCTGCTCCAGCTTCACGCCCTCCTTGCCGCCGTCTTCGCCGATGTAACTCTCGACACAGAGCGTCATGCCCGGCCTGATCTCGCCGTCATAGCCCGCATCCGGAAAATCCCCGCGATGGTAGAGATACGGATACTCCCCCGTCATGCCGCAGCCATGCGCCGACAGGTAATAACGGTTAGCGTGGTACTTCTCCGGAATGTCCCAGGCACCCTCGGCATAGTCGCGGAACGACAGGCCCGGTCGCAGGATGCCGAGGTTGTGCGACACCTGCTCATGCGCCACGCGGTAGAGCTCGCGCTGCTCGGGCGTGGGCTTGCCCGGCCCGGCATGGAAGGTGCGCGAGAAGTCGGAGTAATAGCCGTGACAGCCCACCACGTCCGTATCGAGCGCGATCAGCTCGTTTTCCCCGATCACCTTGTCGCTCGTCTCCTGGAACCACGGGTTCGTCCGCGCCCCGGCATTGAGCAGCCGGGTTTCGACGTAATCGCCGTTCTGCGCGATCACGGACTGGTGCAGCACCGACCACAGCTCCGCCTCGGTCAGGCCCGGGCGGATGGCGGCGCGCAGGTTGGCCACGCCCCGCTCGGTGGCCCGCAGCGAGGCGTTGACGCATTTCATCTCCTCGGCCGACTTGATGGCGCGGGCCATCTCGACCGGGGCCTGCGCGTCGACGATATGGAGGCCCGCGTCGCGCAGGGCGATGGCGGCGCCCGCGTTCATCCGCTCCAGCCCGACGGTGGCGCGCTTGCCGGCCAGCTCCTCGACCAGCCCGGCCATCTCCCTGGCCCAGGCCACCTCGCGCTCGGCAATCTTCGGGCCGGCGGCGACGAAGCTCGCGGTTTTCGCGGGGCGCACCTCGTCGACCGTCTCGAACCCGTCGGCCAGGTGCAGGCAGCCGGTGAACTCGAACAGGATCGAACGGTCGGCGGTCAGCACAAGGTAGCGCGACGGGCCGTTGCGCATGGAAAACACCTGCATGTTGCGGGTGCCGGTGGCGTAGCGGATGTTCACCGGATCGCTCAGGATCACCGCGTCGATGCCGTGGTTCTCCATCTCGCGGCGCAGCTGTGCCTGCCGGTATTGCCGCACCGCCTTGAGGTCGATCCCCTCGCCCTCGGGGCTGCGGTCAAGCTGGGCGAGGCCCTGCAGATCGGCACGCTCCGCGTGCCAGTCGAATTCTGCCATGTCGTCTCCTTGCGCGCGGCGCGGCGCGTCATTTCGTTTGAAACTTCGGGGAAGTCGACCCTTGGTAACACGCCCGGCGCCACCCCGCGTATCCCGGATCGACATCGCGCGGCCAGCGATGCGACATGGGCGGCCGGAAACGGGGATCGGGCAATCTTCATGCCCGGCGACCGATCTTCCACCACCCGCCGGGGTCCCTGTACCCTGTCGGACATTTCTGTCCAGATTTGTCTTGACGGGGCAGCCCCGCCTCAACACAGTCGATCAGGTTTTCCAACAGCCGCGAGGGTGCGCGTGACAACACAGCTTTCCGACACGGTGGCGCTTCTGGGCGACCTTATCGCCTTTCCCACCGTTTCCGAATTCAGCAATATCGACATGATCGCCTTTCTGGCCTACCGCCTGGAAGAGGCCGGTGCCCGGGTCGATATCTTCCACGACGAGATCGGGCACAAAGCCAATCTTTTTGCGACGATAGGCCCCGAAGTTGACGGCGGTATCGTGCTGTCGGGCCATTCCGACGTGGTACCGGCCGACCCGCAGGACTGGGTCTCCGATCCCTTCGAGATGATCGAGCACGAGGGCCGGCTTTACGGGCGCGGGACCTGTGACATGAAGGGGTTCATCGCCGCCGCCACCGCCATGGCCCCGATCTTTGCCGAGCGGGTGAAGGACCGGCCGGTGCATTTCGCCTTCACCTATGACGAGGAGGTCGGCTGTTTCGGGGCGCAGTCGCTGGTGAAAAGCTTGAAGGCCAAGGGGTTGCGGCCCGGTGTTGCGGTGATCGGAGAGCCCACCTCGATGCGGATCATCGAAGGCCACAAGGGATGCTATGAATACACCACCCGCTTCTCGGGCCTGGCGGGCCACGGCTCGGCGCCGGATCGGGGGGTGAACGCGGTGGAATACGCGGTGCGCTACGTGAACCGCCTGCTGGAGCTGAAGGACGCCCTGCGCGCCCGCGCGCCCGCCGGAAGCCGCTTCGACCCGCCCTGGACCACCATCAACACCGGTAGCCTGCAGGGCGGCGTGGCGCATAACGTCATCGCCGGCCATGCCGAGGTGCAGTGGGAAATGCGGCCCGTGCAGCTGTCGGATGCCGATTTCGTCAAGGACGACCTGCGCGAGTATTGCCTGGGCCACCTGCTGCCGGCGATGAAGGCCGTCTGCCCCGATGCCGATATCGTCACCGAGGTGATCGGCGAGGTGGAAGGGCTTGAACCGGTTGACGAAAACGAGGCCCGCGACATCGTGATGGAGCTGACCGGCGCCAACTCGGTCGACGTGGTGCCGTTCGGCACCGAGGCGGGGATCTTCCAGACGTTCGGCATGTCATCGGTGATCTGCGGGCCGGGCTCGATCGACCAGGCGCACAAGCCCGACGAGTTCGTCTCGATCGACCAGTTGCAGCAATGCCTCGACATGCTGGACAGGCTGGGCGGGAAGCTGGCGGCCTGAGATTCCGCGCCCCGGCCTGACCCGGGGCGGGTGTTGAACAGCAGCCTGCAAGTCGCTGATCGGAAACCCTAACCTTCCCGCCGGAACGTCAGGTAATGCGGCACGCGCCCCTCGCGCAGGGCCTTCTGTTCGTAGCGGGTGGACAGCCAGTCATCCCACGGCTCGCGCCAGTCCGCCGGCCCCTCGGCCAGCCACTCGAACCCGTGTTTCGGCACCTGTTGCAGCGTCTGGCGGACGTAATCGGGAATGTCCGTCGCCACCCGGAAGATCGCGCCGGGTTTGAGCACCTGCGCCAGCGGCTCCAGATGCTCGGGCGTCACGAAGCGGCGGCGGTGATGGCGCTTCTTGGGCCACGGATCGGGGTAGAGGAGAAAGGCGCGATCCACTGATTTTGCTGGCAAAACATCGAACAGGTCGCGCACATCGCCGGGGTGGATGCGGATGTTCTCGCAGCCCTCGTCGCGGATCTTGCCCAGCAGCATCGCCACGCCGTTGATATACGGCTCGCAGCCGATCAGCCCGGTTCCGGGGTTCCGCGCGGCCTGGTGGACCATGTGCTCGCCCCCGCCGAAGCCGATTTCCAGCCAGACTGGTCGGTCGCCGAAAAGCCCTTGCAGGTCAATCGCTTCCCGCTCGGGGTTCACGTCCCAGTCGACTTTGCCGGGCGACAGCGCGGCCAGGTCCTCGTCGATATAGACCTTCTGCGATTTCCGCAGCGACTTGCCTTTCAGCCGCCCGTAGAAATTGCGCCACGGCGCGCCGGAGGGATGGGATTTATCCGCCATGACAAACCTCGCTGACGTGGAGAGTCAGCCTTCGGGAATTGCACATACCGAACATGAATTGGCAAAAATTCCGCAGACTGACCAATACGCCTTGATATTTTCCAGCTTCAACCATGCATCCTCCACAGAAAAGGGCGACGCCCGGCGCCGCCCCCTCGATCCTGTTCCGAAAGGTCAGACCGCTTTCTTCAGCGTCTCGACAAGGTCGGTCCGTTCCCAGCTGAAGCCGCCATCGGCCTCGGGGTCGCGGCCGAAATGGCCATAGGCCGCGGTGCGCTGATAGATCGGCTTGTTGAGCTCGAGCTGCTCGCGGATGCCGCGCGGGGTCAGGCTCATCGAGGCGCGGATCGCCTTCTCGATCTCCTCCTCCGGGATCTCACCGGTGCCGTGGGTCTCGGCGTAGATCGACAGCGGCTCGGCCACGCCGATGGCATAGGACAGCTGGATCGTGCAGCGCTCGGCCATGCCGGCGGCCACCACGTTCTTGGCAAGGTAGCGGGCGGCATAGGCGGCCGAGCGGTCGACCTTCGTCGGATCCTTGCCCGAGAACGCCCCGCCCCCGTGCGGCGCGGCGCCGCCATAGGTGTCGACGATGATCTTGCGCCCGGTGAGGCCGGCGTCGCCATCGGGCCCGCCGATCACGAACTTGCCCGTGGGGTTCACGTGCCACACCGTCTCGTCCGACAGCCAGTCCTGCGGCAGCACCTCGCGGATATACGGCTCCACGATCTCGCGGATATCGTCGCTGCTCAGGCTTTCGTCGAGATGCTGCGTCGACAGCACGACCTGGGTCACGCCCACCGGTTTGCCGCCTTCGTAGCGCACCGAAAGCTGCGACTTGGCATCCGGGCCAAGCGCCGGTTCCTTGCCCGATTTGCGCACCTCGGCCAGCCGCCGCAGGATCGCGTGCGAGAACTGGATCGGCGCCGGCATCAGCGCGTCGGTCTCGTTGGTGGCAAAGCCGAACATGATCCCCTGGTCGCCCGCGCCCTCGTCGCGGTTGCCCTCGCCGGTGACGCCCTGGGCGATATGCGCCGACTGTTCGTGCAACAGGTTCAGCACGTTGCAGGTCTGCCAGTGGAACTTGTCCTGCTCATAGCCGATATCGCGGATGCAATCGCGGGCGATTTCCTCGATCCGGCCCATGTAGTCGCGCAGCTTGTCCTGGTCCGTCAGGCCCACCTCGCCGCCGATGACGACCTGGTTGGTGGTGGCGAAGGTCTCGCAGGCGACGCGGGCCAGCGGATCCTCGGCCAGGAAGGCATCGAGCACGGCATCGGAGATACGGTCGCACACCTTGTCGGGGTGCCCCTCCGAAACCGACTCGGAGGTGAAGGTATAGTTCTGACGGGACATGAATAACGCTCCATTAAGATTTTCCCATCACGCCAGGAAGCCGTTGTGACGGGTCAAGACTGCTTAGGCTGGCCCCGCCGGGGCGTCAACGCCTAAACGCCGGTGCCCCGGCGCCGGTGATAAAGAAGGGAGAGAAGGAGCAGAAAAGCGGCAAACCCCACGATCGGGGCGTCGCCGGTGCGCGCGTACGGCGTCGGCGGCAGCGCGGGCGGCAGGGCCGTGTCGATCAGCCCGGCCTCGCCCAGCGGCAGGTGCGCGGTCACCTGCCCGTTGGCGTCGATCATCGCCGAGACGCCGGTATTGGCGACGCGGATCATCGGCAGCCCCTGTTCGGCACTGCGCAGGCGGGCCTGGGCCAGGTGCTGATAGGGCCCGAGGATATTGCCGAACCACGCGTCGTTGGTGATCAGGAGGAGGAGGTCGGGCCGCTTGTCATAGGCGCCCACGTCCTGCGGGAAAACGCCCTCGTAGCAGATCAGCGGCAGGGCGAGGCCCAGCTTGCCCAGCTCGATCACCTGCGGGCCGGGGCCGGCGGAATAGCCGTTCCCCTCGTTCGAGGCGAGGCCGTAAATGCCGAAATTCGCAAGGAAATTCCCGAAGGGCATGTATTCCCCGAAGGGCACGAGGTGGTGCTTGTCGTAAAGCGCCGTCACCTCGCCGCCCTGGTCAAGGCGGATGAGCGAGTTGAAATAGCGCCGCCCTTCGAAGCGTTGCAGGCCGAGGACCACGGGCGCCTCGCCCGCCGCTTCGGAGATCGCGTCGAGCGCGGGACCCGCGCGCTCGAGCACCCAGGGGATCGCCGTTTCGGGCCAGACGATCAGGTCGGGCGCCTTCTCCTGCGGGGCGGCGGCCGTGTAGTCGAGCTGCCGGCGGAAGAAGCCCACGGCCTTTTCCGGATCCCATTTCTCGTCCTGCGGGGCGTTGGGCTGGACAAGGCGGATGGTGGCAGCGTCGGCATTCGCGCCGGCCTCTGGCGTCAGCGGGATCGCCGCGGCCCACAGCACCAGCGGCAGCGCGGCCAGCGGCGCGCCTGTCCGCCAGCGCCCGGCCATCAGCATCCAGAGCCCGGCCGCGCCCGCCAGCACCAGTGCGGTCAGGCCGAGCGACCCGCTCCACGACGCCCAGTAGAGCAGCCCCGTATCGATCAGCCCGTGGCCGATCTGCGCCCAGGGAAAGCCGGTCAGAAGGTAGGTGCGCGCGGCCTCGATCAGCATGAAGGCGGCGATGAAGGGCGCCGCGCGCCCGCCCAGCGCCCGGGTCACCGCCAGCGCGCCGGCCCAGAAGCTGCCCAGCCCGATGGCGAGGAAGACAAGCGCGAAAGGCGCCATCCAGCCGTGGCGCGGGGCGTCGATGAAGAAGGGCTCGACGATCCAGAACAGCGCCAGCATGTAGTAACCGGTGCCCGCGGCCCAGCCCAGCAGCCCTGCCCGGCGCCAGCCCGGTGCGGCCCGGCCCAGCCCGTAGACCAGCGCAAGGGAGAGAAAGGTGGCGGGCCAGATGTTGAGCGGCGCCTGCCCCAGCGCGCCCAGTGCGCCGGCCAGCACCGCCAGGGCCACCTGGGCACGCGCGCCCAGCGCCCGAACGGTTTCCGGGGCGCGCATCCGCCCTAGGCGTCCGCGTGTCCGGGCAGACGCACGCGCAGCCGCTTGATGCGGCGCGGGTCGGCCTCGACCACTTCGAAGACCGTGCCGCCCGGGTGTTCGACCATCTCGCCGCGCACCGGCACCCGGCCCAGCAGCATGAAGACCAGCCCGCCCAGCGTGTCGATCTCTTCCTCGTCCACCTCCTCGGCCTCGGTCAGCGACTGGCCGATCTCCTCCTCGAACTCGTCGAGGGGGGTCTTGGCCTGGGCGAGGTAGGTGCCCGGTTTCTCCTGCATCCAGTAGGTGTCGTCGCCGGTGTCGTGCTCGTCCTCGATCTCGCCCACGACCTGTTCGATCAGGTCCTCGATCGTGACCAGCCCGTCGACCCCGCCATACTCGTCGATCACCAGCGCCATGTGGCGCCGTTCGCTCTGCATGTTCTGAAGCAGGACACCGATCGGCATCGAGGGCGGCACGTAGAGCAGCGGCCGCACCAGCGGCTTGAGCGAAAACTTGCCGCCCTTGCCGTTGAACCCGTAGCTCAGCGCGAAATCCTTGAGGTGGGCGAGGCCCACGGGCGAATCGAGCGTGCCGTCATAGACCGGCAGCCGCGTCTTGCCGCTGTCGCGGAAGACCTTCACCAGCTCGTCCTTGGAGATGTCGACCGGCACCGCCACGATATCGGCCTTGGGCACCGAGACATCCTCGACCGTCAGGGTCCGCAGGTTGCCGAGGCCCAGCGCGCCGGGGCGCGGCGCGCTTGTCCCGTCGCCCTCGCCATTCTCTTCGCCTGTGCTGAACGCATCGAATATGCGGCGGAAAAAACCGCCCTGCTCTTCTTCGCTCTCCTGGCTGTCCGCCTGCGCGCAACGCGCCGCGTTAGAAGATGCGTCTGTGCTGTCGCCCATTGTCCTTAGGTCCAAAAAAAGGTGGGGCGTGCATACACGCGCCCCGCAGATGTTTCAATATGGGTCAGGCAGACCCAGCTTGCCAAGTATCGCCACCTCGGTTGCTTCCATCAAAGTGGCATCTTGGTCACGCACATGATCATAGCCCAGAAGATGTAACAGCGCGTGAACGATCAGGTGGGTGACATGATCGGCCATCGGCTTGCCCGCGGCCTCTGCCTCGCGCGCGCAGGTGTCGTAGGCGATGGCGATATCGCCCAGCTCGGGGTCGAGACCCGGTTCTGGCAGGTCGGGCACGGCGCCGGGGTCGTCCGGGGCGCGCTCCTCCGACGGCCAGGAGAGCACGTTGGTGGGCGTGGGCTTGTCACGGAAATCCGCGTTCAGCACGGCAATCCGGGCATCGTCGCAGGCGAGGAGGGAGACCTCCCACTCTTCCGGCGAGAGCCCGAGATGCAGCAGCGTGGCCTCCGCCGCGCGCTCGGCCAAGGGGCCGAGCCCCGCCGCCTCCCAGCGGTCGTCCTCGTAGAGAATGTCGATCTGCATCGCTTACCACGGGGGCCCGGAAAATTCGAATTTTCCGGCCCGTTTTCTTCCAAGAAAACGGCGCCCCGCCTCACACGTCCTTCTCATAGGCCTCGATGATCTTCGCCACCAGCGGGTGGCGCACCACGTCCTTCGAGGTGAAGTAGTTGAACGAGATGTTGGGGATATCCCGCAACAGCCGCTCGGCATCGTGCAACCCGCTGGTCACGCCGCGCGGCAGGTCGACCTGGCTGCGGTCACCGGTGATGACCATGCGGCTGCCCTCGCCCAGGCGGGTCAGGAACATCTTCATCTGCATCGAGGTGGCGTTCTGCGCCTCGTCCAGCACCACGAAGGCATTGGCCAGCGTCCGGCCCCGCATGAAGGCCAGCGGCGCGATCTCGATCCGCTTCTCCTCGATCAGCTTGGCGGCCTGCTTGGCGGGGAAGAAATCGTTCAGCGCGTCGTAGAGCGGCTGCATGTAGGGGTCGACCTTCTCCTTCATGTCGCCGGGCAGGTAGCCCAGCTTCTCGCCCGCCTCGACCGCGGGGCGCGCGAGGATGATCCGGTCGACATGACCCTCGATGAACATGGAAACGCCCACGGCCACGGCAAGGTAGGTCTTGCCGGTGCCCGCCGGGCCGATGCCGAAGGCCATCTCGTTGTTGAAGAGCGACAGGACATAGGCCTTCTGCGCATCCGTGCGCGGCTCGACCAGCTTCTTGCGGGTCTTGATCTCGACCGGGCCGCCCTTGAACATCTCGAGCTGGTCGCCGTCGCAGCTTTCCGTCTGCGGCTCGGGCCGGCCGCCGCCCATGCGCAGCTCGCGGTCGATATCCGCCGTTTCCACCGGGCGCCCCGCCTCGAGCCGGGCATAGAGCGCGGTCAGCACGCCCACGCCTTCCTTGACCAGCGGCTCCTCTCCCACCACCGAGAGCTGATTCCCGCGCCGCATGATCTGGACACCCAGTTGGCGCTCGATCTCGGCCAGGTTGCGGTCATGCTCGCCGCACAGGTCGATGAGGAGGAAATTATCGGGAAATTCAACGGTCTCTTCATGCAGGGCGGAAGAGTCGTCCATCGGGGGCAGCGCGGTTGTAGCCAAACAGATCTCCTGAACCAGCGTGTGGAATATATGGTGCCAAGATGGCGGCGCAACTGCAAGATAAAGGGTGGCTTTGTCATCAAGCTGGCACAAAAAAAGCCGCAGGCGCCTGGCCTGCGGCTTTTCGATGCATATGCGGCCCCGATCAGATCGGGTCGGCCACGGGCGAGCCCCGCTTGAAGGCGCCGGTCGCCACGTTCGGCGGCGCGGTGCCCGAGCAGACGGGCTTGCCGTACTGGTCGAGACGCTGCGAGAGGTAGCCCTCGATCCCGTCGTCGATGATCCAGTGGTCACACCCGTTCGGGTCGACCCAGATGCCGGCCTGAAGCTGGCTCAGGTGCTTGCTGTCGAAGCCGCGGTCGACGGTCTTGTTCTGCTTGGACCCGACACAGCCGGTCACCAGCACGGCGGCACCGAGAACGGCGCAGATTTTCACGATATTCATGGTATCCCCCTAGCGGATGCAGATGATTTCGACGCGGCGGTTCTGCTGCATGCCGGCGGCCGTCGAGTTCGGCGCCTTCGGCATGCGCTCGCCATAGCCGCGCACATCCGCGATCCGCGCGCCGGTCGAGGCGGCGATCCGGGCCACCGAGTTGGCACGGCGCAGGGACAGGTCGAGGTTGTACTCGTCCGAGGCCCGGCTGTCGGTGTGTCCGACGATGATGTAGGAAATCGCCTGGGTCTGCTGGAAGAAGCTGGCCAGCCGCTGACGCCCTGCGGCGTTGATGTGGGCGCTGTCGGTCGCGAAAAGCTGATCCGAGTTCATCACCCCGCACACGTTGCCGCGGCGGCAGACGGGAATGCCCTGGCGCGTCACGTGGGGGGACATGTACCCTTCCCAGCCGTCGTCCATCACCCAGTGTTCACAGCCATCGGGATCGACCCAGATCGTAGGAACGTACCGTTCGCCGACAACCACGCGCTGGCCGCTTTGGGCCTCGGCAAAACTTGCCGTCACTGACAAACCAATGACGGCGGCAGCAAGCCCGCCGAGGATGCCGCGAACTGTTTTCGAAAGATATTCGGTCACAGCCACTGTCCTTATGTTAACCCCCCAGATCGCACGAAAAAATGAGCAGAGAATCCGTGCGAAATGAAATTATTGTTTGAGTGTAACAAGTTTCCCTTTGTTGTGAAGCCTAAATGAAGCCACATTGTTGCCACACGGGAAACAAGTCCGTTCCGTTCCGGGGTCGGGAACGCGGATTCAGGGTTTATTCATTGACAATGCGGCCTTAGCCGACAGTCTTGAATCACCGGGTTAAGTGGCGTCCCCGCCCCGGCGCACGGCCTGTCAAACCGGCCTTCCGGCCAGCGAATTGGCCCCACTTTCGATGATTTCGACCTCCGAAAGCTCGCCCGGCTGCGCGTCGGATTCGGCCACGTGGATGGCGTGCAGATAGTCCGACTTGCCCACCATCTGGCCCGGCAGGCGCCCCGGTTTCTCGAACAGCACCTTGACCCGGCGACCCACCATCGAATCCTGCACCGCGCGCTGCTGGCGGGTGATCAGCGCCTGCAGCCGTTGCAGCCGCTCCGAGGCCTCGGCGTCGTCCACCATGGGACGTTCCGCCGCCGGCGTGCCGGGGCGGGCCGAGTACTTGAACGAGAAAGCGTAGCCGTACTGAACTTCCTCGATCAGGTCGAGCGTGGCCTGGAAATCCGCCTCGGTCTCCTCCGGGAAGCCGACGATGAAATCGCCCGACATCAGGATATCGGGCCGCGCCGCGCGGATCCGCTCGATCAACCGCAGGTAGCTCTCGGCGGTGTGGCTCCGGTTCATCCGCTTCAGGATCCGGTCGCTGCCCGATTGCACGGGAAGGTGCAGGTAGGGCATCAGCTTCTCGCATTCGCCATGGGCCGCGATCAGGTCGTCGCTCATGTCGTTGGGGTGCGAGGTGGTAAACCGGATGCGCTCCAGCCCGTCGATGTCGTTGAGCGCCCAGATCAGCCGCGCCAGGGACCAGTCGCCGCCATCCGGGCCCGGCCCGTGATAGGCGTTGACGTTCTGGCCCAGCAGGGTGATCTCGCGCACACCGCGCTCGACCAGGTCGCGCGCCTCGTCCAGCACGCGGGCCGCAGGCCGGCTGACCTCGGCACCGCGGGTGTAAGGAACGACGCAGAAGGCGCAGAACTTGTCGCAGCCCTCCTGCACGGTCAAAAAGGCGGTCGGGCCGCGCTTGGCCTTGGGCCGGCGCTTCAGCGCGTCGAACTTGTCCTCGACCGGGAAATCGGTGTCGAGCGCCTTGCCCCCGCCCCGCGCCTTGGCCTCGAGCTCGGGCAGGCGGTGATAGCTCTGGGGCCCCACCACCAGGTCGACCATCGGCTGGCGGCGCATGATCTCCTCGCCCTCGGCCTGGGCCACGCAGCCGGCCACGCCGATCTTGAGGTCGGGCCGCGCCTCCTTGAGCCCGCGGAACCGGCCCAGCTCGGAATAGACCTTCTCGGCCGCTTTTTCCCGGATGTGACAGGTGTTCAGCAGGATCATGTCGGCATCGTCAGGCGATTGCGTCTCGACATAGCCCGCGCCGCCCATGGCCTCGGCCATGCGCTCGCTGTCATAGACGTTCATCTGACATCCATAGGTCTTGATGTAGAGTTTCTTCGCCTCGGCCATCGTATCGCGCGCCCCGGAGCTTGTGAAAGGGATCAGGGCGTTTCCCTACATCAAGGCCGGGGTCACTTGCAATGCGTCGCGAATTGGCCGAATTTCGGGACCGGTCAGCCAGGGAAGACAAATGCGCCATTCCAGCCTCAACGCATTCCTGACGAACGGTGCCGCGCTGCTGGCGAAAGGGCCGGTGGCGCTGATCTTCATCGAGGACGAGATCGAGGTCGACAGCACGCTGCGCCATCATCTCGACCTGGGCTTCAGGCAGGTCGTGGTGCTGATGCCGCCGGCCTTCCCGCTGGCGGCGGATGTCGCCCGAAAGGTGATCCGCGTCGATCACGACGTCAAACGGGCCGCGGGGTTCACCGAGGTCGTCAACCGGGTGATCGCCGCCGCGCCGGGCATCTGGCTCTATTACTGCTTCAACGCCGAATACCTGTTCTTCCCGTTCTGCGAATCCCGCACCGTGGGCGAGCTGGCCACCTTCCACGGCGAGGAACGGCGCGAGGCGATGCTGACCTACGTGATCGACATCTACGCGGGCGACCTCGACCGGCACGAGAACGCGGTCGCGCTGGAGGATGCCAATCTCGACAAGTCGGGCTATTACGCGCTGGCCCGCAACGACCCCGACAACCACAACCACCCGAAGGAGCGGCAGCTCGATTTCTACGGCGGCCTCCGCTGGCGCTACGAGGAGCATATCCCGCCCGAGCGGCGCAAGATCGACCGAATCTCGCTGTTCCGGGCCAAGCCGGGCCTGACCCTGCGCGAGAACCACACGTTTTCCGACGAGGAATACAACACCTATGCCTGCCCTTGGCACAACAACCTGACGGCGGCGGTGGTGTCCTTCCGCACGGCCAAGGCGCTGAAGACGAACCCGGGCTCGACCTTCGACATCCACGATTTCCGCTGGCACAACTCGGCCCCGTTCGAGTGGCATTCGCGCCAGTTGCTCGACCTCGGCCTGATGGAGCCGGGACAGTGGTTCTAGGCGCAACCTACCGAAATCTTTAAAAGATTTCGGCCCGTTTTCTTTTCAGAGACCTCAGCGAAACTTTGAGGATTCTTCTGTTTCGGTCGAAGTGGTATGATTGGCCATGAGACAGAGCTTCACCACCCAGCCCGCCCTTTTCGCCTCCCATGAGCTGTTCGAGCATCCCGCGCTTGGGGCGCTGGACGCGGTGGAGGAGGTGATCGACTGGTCCCGGATCGAGGCGCTGTTGCCGCGGGGCGAGGAGCGGCGGCAGACGGGGCGGCCGGGCTATCCGGCGCAGACGCTCTTTCGGGCGCTGCTGCTGGGGCTGTGGTACGACCTGAGCGACGTGAAGCTTTCCGCGCAGCTGGCGCGGGACCTCCTGTTCCGCAAGTTCTGCCGGCTGGAGCTGGACCAGGGCGTGCCCGAGGCCTCGACGCTGGGGCGGTTCCGGGCGCGTCTGGGCGACCGGCTGGAGGCGGTTCTGGCCGAGGTCGTGGCGATGCTGGAGGAGGCCCGTGTGGTGCTCGCCGAGGGGCGGATCGCGATCATCGACGCGACCGTGGTGGAGGCGGCGCAGAGCGGCTACGACCGCCGCGACCCGGAGGCGGGCTCGGCGGTGAAGCTGACGGTGAAGGGCCGCCGGCGGGCGGTCTGGGGCTGGCAGGCCTTCGTCAATGCCGACGAGGACGGGTTCGTGCGGCGGGTGGCGGTGAGCCCCGGCAACCGGGCGGAGGTGGACAGCCTCGAGGATCTGGTGGTGGGCGACGAGGCGGCGCTCTATGCCGACGGGGCCTATTCCAGCCCGCGCAGCCGGGCGCTGGTGGCGCGGACGGGCATGGCCGACCGGGTGCAGCAGCGCGGCGCGAAGCACAAGCGGCTCGGCCCGCAGGACAAGGCCCGCAACGTCGAGATCGGGGTCACCCGTGCCCGGGTCGAGGCGATCTTCGGGCACTGGAAACGGCACTGGGGCCTGCGCCGGACCCGGTTCCTGGGGCTTGCGAAGATGCGCATCCTGACCGGGCTGGCCGCCGTCGGCTGGAACCTGTGGAAAGGCGCGCGGTTCCGAAGCCTCTACGGCTGAGCGAAGACGGTTATCCTCATGCATCCTCACAGGCCGGAGCGACCGAAAACCCCGGCAGAGCACAGGCCAAAGCGGTAGCCGCTTCAGAACCACCTCGGACATCCACCTGCGAGAGAGGCGTGCGTTTCGCTGAGGTCTCTTTCAAGAAAACGCTCCTACTCGCCCTTGCCCTTTTTCCGCTCCCGCGCGCTGGGGTGCTCGGAGGCGACGAACGGCACCTCCGACACAACCGCATCCACCGGCTCGCCGGATTGCTCGGCATAGGTTTCGGGCAGCTCCACCTTCAGTTCGGTGCCGACCTTCGACAGGGCCCACGGCACGTAGCCCAGCGCGATATTCGTCTCCAGCTCCGGCGACCACCAGGGCGAGGTGACATAGCCGCAGCGCGTGCCCTTGCCGTTCTGGATCAGCCAGAAATCCGGCGCGTAATCGATGATCGGGCGGCCGCCCATCTTCATGCCGACCAGCTTGAGGCTGAACGGATAGCTGCCCGCCTCGATCTGCTCGCGCTGTTTTTCCAGCGCGGCCTTGCCGATATAGTCGGCCTTTTTCTTCTTCGGCACCTGGTAGGCCAGGTTGACCTGGAAGGGCGAGGTCTCGTGATCCATGTCCTGCCCCCAGCTCAGGATGCCGGCGGCGATGCGGCGGTGGTGGCCCGGGGCGATCACCCGCAGGCCATAGCGCGCCCCCACGCCGCGCAGGGCGTACCAGACCTGCTCGGCCGCCTCGTGGGCATTGTAGACATAGACCTCGTAGCCCTTCTCGCCGGAAAAGCCGGTCTGGCTGATCAGCACCGGCGCGCCGGCGATCTCTGCCTCCATCAGACCGTAATAAGGAATCTTGCGGAGGTCCTCGCCGATCAGCTCGGCCATCATGTCCTCGGACAGCGGGCCCTGTACCTGCAGGGGCGCCACGTCGATCTCGTCGATCTCCACATCCCAGGCCCTGGGCGTGTTCACCCCCTGAAGCCACAGCATCAGGTCGCTGTCGGACAGCGAGAACCAGAACTCGTCACGCGCGGGCCGCAGCACGACCGGATCGTTCAGGATGCCGCCCTTCTCGTTGCACAGGATGCAGTACTTTCCCCGCATCACCTTGATGCGGCTGGCATCGCGGGTGATGACGTAGTTGACGAAATCCTCCGCCTGCTTGCCCTTTACCCGGATCTGGCGCTCGACCGCCACGTTCCAGAGGGTCACGCCATGCACCAGCGCCCGGTATTCGGCCATCGCGCCGCCATCCTCGGGGCGGATATAGCCGCGCGGGTGATACATGCGGTTGTAGACGGTGGCGCGCCACGCGCCCGCCTCGATCGACAGGTGCCAGAAGGGGGATTTGCGGACCCGTGTCGAGATGAGCATCTGAACGGGCGTCTGGCCGCTCTGGCGCAGGTTGACCGGAACCAGGCGGTCGCTCTGGTCGATTCCCGGGACGTTGGGGTGGGATCGCTTCTGTGTCGGCATCGCCCGTATGACGTGGGGTCGCGCCCGGAGGGCGTCAAGGCCGCTGTCGGCAGATGTCAGGCGTGCCCGGTCAGCTTGTCCATTTCAGCAGCCAGCGGGTGATCGGATCGAACTCCTGCTGGACACTGCTACCCGAGGGGCTGCTGAAGGTCTGTTTCACGAAGCCGCGCAGGTCGTCGGAATGCTCCACCGCGTACATGATATGGCCTGCCATCCTGTGCATGCCGTCATGCACCGGCGGGGCCAGGGCGCGATCCTGCCAAATCCCGTAGAGGGAGGTGAAGATCAGAAGGGCCAGCACCGTCCGCGCCCAGCGCCGCGCCCAGTCAGAGCGCTTGACGGCGGGTTCCTCACGATGCCGGTCCTGGGCTTTCCGAATGTAATCCATGATCGCCGCCTAGCAGGCCGGTTTGGCCAAAGCAGGGCAAAGGCGTGGCGGAATCGGGCCGGCGCGGCCCCGGTTTCAGAGGTTCTCGGCCTGCGGCATGCCCAGCACGTGATAACCGCCATCGACGCGGATGATCTCGCCCGTGGTGCAGGCGCCCGCGGGCGAGGCGAGGTAGACCGCCGTGCCGCCGATCGCCTCGAGCGTGGCATTGGCCCTGAGCGGGGCGTTCTCCTCGGTATGCCGGAAGGTGCGCCGCGCGCCGCCGATGGCCGCGCCCGCCAGTGTCTTCATCGGCCCGGGCGAGATGGCGTTGACCCGGATGCCTTCCGGCCCGAGGTCGTTGGCGAGGTACCGCGTGGTCGCCTCCAGCGCCGCCTTGGCGACGCCCATCACGTTGTAATTCGGCGCCACGCGGTTCGAGCCCTGGTAGGTGAGCGTCAGCATCGTGCCGCCCTTCTCCTTCATCAGCGGATGCGCCCGGCGGGCAACCTCGATGAAGGAATAACAGGAGATGTCCATCGAATGCTTGAAATTGTGCCGGCTGGTGTTGAGGAACCGGCCGGTCAGTTCGGACTTGTCCGAATAGGCGATGGCATGAACGAGGAAGTCGATGGTCGGCCAGGTCTCGCCCAGCTTTCCGAACGCCGCATCGAGCGAGGCCTCGTCGGTCACGTCGATGTCGAGCAGCATGTCCGAGCCCAGCGACGCCGCCAGCGGCTGCACCCGCTTGCCAAAGGCCTCGCCCTGGTAGGAGAACGCCAGCTCGGCGCCCGCCTCGTGCATGGCCCGGGCGATGCCCCAGGCGATCGAGCGGTCGTTCGCCACGCCCATGACCAGCCCGCGCATGCCCTTCATCGAATTGTTCATCTGCTATTGCCTATCCGTGAAATTTGCTCATCAGCATCGAGCCGTTGGTGCCACCGAAGCCGAAGGAATTAGTCATCACCGTGTCGAGACCGGCATTCTCGACGCAGGCCGTGGCGATCTCGCCCTCGTTGATCTCCGGATCCAGCGTGTCGACATTGATCGACGGGATGATGAAATCATGCTCGAGCGCCAGAAGGCAGAAGATCGCCTCGAGCGCGCCGGCCGCGCCCTGCGCATGGCCGGTCATCGACTTGGTCGAGCTGATCGGCGGCACGTGGCCCTCGCCGAAGATGCGCCGTACCGCGGCCACCTCGCCGGCATCCCCCACGGGGGTCGAGGTGCCGTGGGCGTTGATGTAGCCCACCTTGCGCTCGTTGCCCAGCTGGTCGAGCACCAGCCGCATCGCCCGCTCGCCGCCCTCGCCCGAGGGGGCCACCATGTCATGCCCGTCCGAGGTGGCGGCATAGCCGGTGACCTCGGCATAGATCTTGGCGCCGCGGGCCTTTGCGTGTTCGAGATCCTCCAACACCAGCATCCCGCCGCCGCCGGAAATCACGAACCCGTCGCGGTCGGCATCGAACGCCCGGCTCGCCGCCTCGGGCGTGTCGTTGCGCTTCGACGACATCGCACCCATCGCGTCGAAGAGGCAGCTGAGCGTCCAGTCCAGCTCCTCGCCGCCGCCGGCGAACATCACGTCCTGCTTGCCCATCATGATCTGCTCGGCCGCGTTGCCGATGCAATGCAGAGAGGTGGAGCAGGCCGAGGTGATGGAATAGTTGATGCCCTTGATCTTGAAGGCGGTCGACAGGTTCGCCGACACGGTCGAGCACATGCATTTCGGCACCGCGAAGGGCCCGATCCGCTTGGTCCCGCCGGTTTTCAGCACCGTCTGGTGCGCGCTCAGCATCGCAGAGGTCGACGGCCCGCCGGACCCCGCCACAAGGCCGGTGCGCGGGTTGACGATATCGCTTTCCTCGAGCCCGGCATCGGCAATCGCCTGTTGCATGGCGATATGGGCGTAGGCCGCCCCCGGGCCCATGAAGCGCAGGGTCCGCTTGTCGACATGCTCGGACACGTCGATCTTCAGATCGCCCGCGATCCGGCTGCGAAAGCCGTGCTCGGCCATCTCCTCGTTGGCGGTGATTCCGGACTTACCGCCCTTGAGCGACGCAAGGACTTCCTCGGCATTGTTGCCAATGCTGGAGACGATCCCCAGCCCGGTGACGACGACGCGGCGCATATTGCCTCCCTAGCTGTCTCAGTGCCTTGTAGGGCATTGGGGAAGGGTGGTGCAAGATGGCAGGGGCGGCTCCCGTCGCCGAAGTCGCTCAGCCCTCGCTGAGGGCCACCTTCATGTCCTTGACCTGGTAGATTTCCTCGCCATCGGCCTCGACCCGGCCATCGGCCACGCCCATGGTCAGGCGGCGGGTCTGCACGGCCTTGGTGAAATCGACGTAATAGGTCAGCCTCTTGCGGTCGGGCCGCACCATGCCCTTGAGCTTCACCTCGCCCACGCCCACGGCCATGCCCCGCCCGGGCCAGCCGCGCCAGCCGAGGTTGAAGCCGGTCAATTGCCACAGCCCGTCAAGCCCCAGGCAGCCCGGCATGATCGGGTTGCCGGGAAAGTGGCATTCGAAGAACCACAGGTCGGGGGTGATGTCGAACTCGGCCACCACGTGCCCCTTGCCATGCAGCCCGCCATCGGCCGAGATATCGGTGATCCGGTCCATCATCAGCATCGGCGGCTCGGGCAGCTGGGCGTTGCCGGGGCCGAACAATTCCCCCCGGGCGCATTTCAGCAGGTCATCTTTGTCGAAGCTGCTCGGGTAGTCGGCCATTCAGGCGACCCTTTCATGTTGGATACGGCACAGTCCCCGCTGCTTACCATCGCGGCAAAGCGCCTTGCAAGCCCGCGCAGCCCCCTTGGCCGGGGGCCAGAGCCATGAAATTTGTTTGAAATCCCCCTGTGGCACTGCTTATATTGCACCCGATCCAAGAGGTGGAAAATGACCGAAACGCAAGCGAACGCACGCGCCAAGGCGTGGCTAGCAGGCTCGGGCCTGAGACCGACGAGACAGCGCGTCGCCCTCGCGACGCTGCTCATCGGCGACGGCCGGCACCGCCATTTCACCGCCGAAAGCCTCTATGCCTCGGCCCAGGACGCCTGCGAGAAAGTGTCGCTGGCGACGATCTACAACACGGTCAAGGCGTTCTGTGATGCCGGCCTCGTGCAGGAGATCACGGTGGACGGCTCTAAAAGCTATTTCGACACCAACACCCACGATCACCCGCATTTCTTCTGGGAAGACGACCAGAAACTCACCGACGCCCCCGCCGAGGAGCTCGAGATCGCCCGCCTGCCCAAGGCCCCCGACGGGGCCGAGGTGGCCAGCGTCGACGTGGTCATCCGCCTGCGCCGCACCAATCGGCAGGGGTAAGTGCGACGGCCCGGCGCCTCTCGAACGGGCCGCCGACCGCGCTATTTAAGGCACAGGTAAAGCCTTTTCGTCACCGACACGTACTGGTTAATTGGCACGCGCCTCTGGCTTGCGAACTCCGCCCGGCGGTTCGGCCCGCGCGCACAAATCTCCACCGCCTTCGCATCGGCCCGTGCGATCGCCTGGGTTCGAAGCTCCTGCGACATGAACCCCATGTCGCCCTGCCCCACCTGAATTTCCACGCTCGCCTCGTTGAAGGAGGAGACCAGCGGTTCGGTCATGCTTTCGGGTGTGCCGCACCCGGCCAAAGCCCCCGTCACCATCAGCGCCGCAATGCCGAGCGTTCGTCTTTTTTCCATGATCCTTGACCACTCCAAGTTTACTTTTCACGGTCCGAGCATTAGGCGCGTATGGTAAACGAAACCTTTACAACCCCACGCAAGCCCATGTTTCACCGGAATATTCAACAGGAAGGAATGCACCATGCGCGCTGTCTGGTATGACCGTTTCGGCCCCGCCGCCGAGGTCCTCGAAACCGGCGAGGCCGAGGCCCCCACCGCCGGGCCGGGCGAGGTGCTGGTCCGCGTGGCCTTCTCGGGCGTGAACCCGTCGGATGCCAAGGCCCGCGCCGGCTCTCGCCCCGGGGTCACCAAGCCGCCCTACCCCCGAATCATCCCCCATTCCGACGGCAGCGGCGTGATCGAGGCCGTGGGTGACGGTGTCGATGCTTCCCGTGTCGGCCAGCGCGTCTGGATCTGGAACGGCCAGTGGCAGCGCCCCTTCGGCACCGCCGCCGAATACATCGCCCTGCCCGAGGCACAGGCCGTCCCCCTGCCCGAGGGCGTCTCGCTCGAGGCCGGCGCCACGCTGGGCATCCCCGGCCTGACAGCGGCGCAGACCGTCTTCGGCGGCGGCGACGTGGCCGGGCAGACCCTGCTGGTCAGCGGCGGCGCCGGGGCCGTGGGCCACAACGCGGTGCAACTCGCCAGGTCGGGCGGCGCCACGGTCATCGCCACCTCTTCATCGGGCGGCGCCGACCGGGTCAAGGCGGCAGGCGCCCACCACGTGCTCGACTACGCCGACCCCGAGCTTGCCGCGAAGATCACCGAGCTGACCGGCGGCGTCGGTGTCGACCGCGCCGTCGAGGTGGAATTCGGCGTGAACGCCGCGCTCCTGGCCGAGGTGATGAAACCGCTCGGCACCGTCGCCGCTTATGGCTCGGTCAAGAACATGACGCCGGAACTGCCATTCGGGCCGTTCCTGTTCAAGGCGCTGAAACTCGATATCACGCTGATCTACATTCTGCCCGACGCCCCCCGTTTCGAGGCGATCGAAAGGTTGCACAAGGCGCTGACCGACGGGTCGCTGAAACCGGAGGTCGAGCATGTTCTCCCGCTGGAAAAGGCTGCCGAGGCACAGGATATCGTGCTGGAACCGGGCCGCGCCGGGGCGGTTCTGCTGGACCTCGGTTAAGGCAGCAACCCGCCGGGCGAGCGGCCGTCCGCGGGTGGGCGCTCCGACGGGTGTGATGGTTGATTTATGGTTCAGCCTACTTCCGACGAATACTCTGCTTGGCACCGTTGCCAAAGCGCCCGCCCTCGGGGCGGACGGGCGCTCGCCCGGCGCCGCGCCAAGGCGCGGCTTGATTCCGGGCGGTGTCACACCCACGGGCAGCCCATCTCCCGGCTCCTCACCCCCACACGAAAAACGCGCGCAAGGCCCCTCGGCCTTGCGCGCGTTTCAACTTACCGGACAATCCGGCGTATATCTTCAGGCCACCGAGACCAGCTCGATGTTGAACGTCAGGTCCTTGCCCGCCAGCGGGTGGTTGGCGTCGAGGATCACCTGCTCCTCGGTCACTTCCGCCACCGTCACCGGCATCACCTGCCCCTGCGGCGTCTGCACCTGAAGCTGGGTGCCGATATCCAGCGGGATATCTTCCGGAATGTCGGCGCGCGGCACGGCCTGCTTGGCGTTCGGGTCGGGCTGGCCATAGGCCTCGTCCGCCGGAACCTCGACGGTTTTCTTCTCGCCCTCTTCCATGCCCGGAAGGGCGGCATCGAGCCCGGGGATGATCTGGCCCGAGCCCACGGTGAATTCCAGCGGGTCGCGCCCTTCGCTGCTGTCGAAGGTGGAACCGTCAGTCAAGGTGCCGGTATAGTGAATACGTACGGTGTCGCCCGTCTTTGCCTGGGTCATATGGGATCCGATCGTTTGGGATGGGTTTACAAGGCCGCGTGCGCCGCGGGTGCTTGTCTCGACAAACCTCAACGTAGCAACGCCGACACGAGATTGCAAACAGCCGCGCGCACGCGCGCGACCGGCCCGCCCCTGCACGACGGGAAATGGGCCTTTCACCCGCCCGCCAGACATGCCAACCTGCCGCCCGTGAGGGGGAGGGAAAGTCATGGCCATCACCACCTGCATCTTCGACGCCTACGGCACGCTCTTCGACGTGGCCGCCGCCGCCCGCACCGCCGCCGAGGAACCGGGGCGCGAGGCGTTCCGCGATCACTGGCCCGCCATCGCCGAGCATTGGCGCAGCAAACAGCTGCAATACACCTGGCTCCGGGCGATCACCGCCGAGCATACCGATTTCTGGCAGGTCACCCAGGACGGGCTCGACTGGGCGCTCGAGGCCGAGGGGCTGGCGGGCGACCCGGAGCTGCGCGAGCGCCTGCTCCAGCTCTACTGGGAGCTCGAGGCCTTTCCGGAAGTGCCGGGCATGCTCAAGACATTGAAGGATCAGGGAAAAGCCACCGCCATCCTCTCCAACGGCTCGCCCCCCATGCTGGACGGCGCGGTGCAATCGGCGGGCATCGGCGCGCTGCTCGACGACGTGCTCTCGGTCGAAAGCGTCGGCATCTTCAAGCCCGCCCGCACCGTCTATGACCTCGTCGGCCAGCGCTTCGGCTGCGCGAAGGAGGAGGTGCTCTTCGTCTCCTCCAACGGCTGGGATGCCGCGGCCGCCGCCGGCTACGGCTTCCGCACCGCCTGGGTCAACCGCGCCGGCCAGCCCATCGACCGCCTGCCCGCCCGGCCCGACACCGTCATGAAAGACCTCACCGGCATACCGGAGATCGCGACCTGATGCCCAGCTTCACCACCTCCGACGGCCTGTCGCTCTATTACGAGGACCAGGGCGACGGCCCGCCCGTCCTCTGCCTTGCCGGGCTCACCCGGAACACCACCGATTTCACCTACCTCGTACCGCACATGGCCGGGACCCGCCTGATCCGGCTCGATTACCGCGGGCGCGGGCAATCGGATTACGCCGAGGATTACATGACCTACAACATCCTGCGCGAAGGGCAGGATGCGGTCGAACTGCTCGATCACCTCGGTCTCGACAAGGCCACCATCATCGGCACCTCGCGCGGCGGGCTGATCGCCATGGCCCTCTCCCACACCCATCCCGACCGCCTCAATGGCGTGGTCCTCAACGATATCGGGCCAGAGGTCGCCCCCATCGGCATCGAGCGGATCATGGATTACGTGGGCAAGACGCCCCCTTTCCCCGATCTCGACAGCGCCGCCGAGGCGCTGAAAGCGGGCAACGAGGCCGCCTTTCCCGGCGTGCCGCTGACCCGCTGGCGCGAGCAGGCGGAATTCATGTGGTTCGAAAAGCCCGACGATGGCGGCATCGGCATCCGCTACGACTCGCGCCTGCGCGACGCCATGATCGGCCAGGCCGGCGCGGGCGACGCGCCCGACCTCTGGCAGCTTTTCGACGGGTTGAAAGACCAGCCGCTCGCCTCGATCCGCGGGAAGAATTCCGACCTCTTCACCGCCGAGACGCAAGCCGGAATGAACGCCCGCCACCCCGAGATGATCACCGCCGTCGTCCCCGACCGCGGCCACGTGCCCTTCCTCGACGAACCCGAATCCCTCACCGCGATCCGCGCCCTGCTGGAGAGAACCACTTGAGCGACATCACCATGATCCGCGCCGCGGCCGAGCGCCTGAAAGGCCACGCCCGGCGCACGCCCCTGCTCTCCTCCCCCTTCCTTGACGAGATTGCTGGCCGCCGCGTCTTCGTGAAGGCCGAATGCCTGCAACATACCGGCAGCTTCAAGTATCGCGGCGGCCGCTCGGCCCTGTCGGGGCTCGACCCCGAAACCCGCACCAAGGGCGTCATCGCCTATTCCAGCGGCAACCACGCCCAGGGCGTGGCCAAGGCGGCCGCCGAATACGGCGTGCCGGCCATCATCATCATGCCCGCCGACGCGCCGAAGCTGAAGATCGACAACACCCGCGCCCTGGGGGCCGAGGTCGTGCTCTACGACCGTGCCGGCGGCGAAAGCCGCGAGGCGGTGGGCGACGCGCTGGTGGCCGAGCGGGGCCTGACCCTCATCCGGCCCTATGACGAGCCGCTGGTCATCGCGGGGCAAGGCACCTGCGGGCTCGAGATCGTCGAACAGGCGCGCGAGGAAGGCATCGAGAGCGGCGACGTGCTGGTCTGCTGCGGCGGCGGCGGGCTGACCTCGGGCATCGCCATGGCCTGCGAGGCCGAGGCGCCCGGCCTCCGCGCCCGCCCGGTCGAGCCGGAAGGATTCGACGACGTGACCCGCTCGCTCCAATCCGGCCAGCGCGAGGGCAACGCCCGCGCCTCGGGCAATATCTGCGACGCCATCCTCACGCCGTCGCCAGGCGAGATCACCTTCCCGATCCTGCAACGCCTCTGCGGCCCCGGCATCGCGGTCAGCGAGGAGGACTGCCTGCGCGCCATGGGCGTGGCCTTCCAGCGGTTGAAGCTGGTGGCCGAACCCGGCGGCGCCGCGGCGCTGGCCGCCGCGCTCTACCACGGCGACGAGATCGAGGGCGACACGGTGATCTGCACCATCTCCGGCGGCAATGTCGACACGGAGGTCTTTCGCCGGGCGCTGGCAACGCTCGAGGAGGGCCCATGAAAACCATCGAGGGCGACCTGGTGGAGCTCGGCAAATCCGGGCGGTTCGATGTCATCGTGCATGGCTGCAACTGCCAGAACGAGATGGGGGCGGGCATCGCCAAGATCATCGCGAAGGAATTTCCCGAGGCGGAAAAGGCCGACAAGCAAACCGAAAAGGGCGACCGCGACAAGCTGGGCACCATCACCCATGCCACGGTCGAGTGCGATGGCCACGAGCTGACCGTGGTCAACGCCTACACCCAGTTCGACTATCGCGGCCGTGGCAAGAAGGTGGATTACGACGCTGTGAAATCCGCCTTCGAGGCGATCGCCAAGAAGTTTCCTGACGCCCGCGTCGGCTATCCTCTGATCGGCGCGGGAATGGCCGGCGGCGACTGGGACGAGATCGCCCCGATCATCGACGCCGCGCTCGAGGGGCAGGACCATGCCCTCGTCGTCCTGCCGGACAAGAAGGGCTGAGCGCATGGATGGCCTGACGTCCCGCCCCGGAATTTGCGCAAGTTCCGGGCTGGAAAATGCGCATTTTCCACCCCGTTTTCCGCGCGGAAAACGGTGCCGCCTTTCCCACACAGCGCCAAATCGCGCAGCTTATCCACAGTTTTCCGCCAATTCCTTTCACTTATCCAACTGACCGCAAGAAATCCAAAGGCCCGCCATGCCCCGCTTCACCATCGCCAGTTTCAACGTCAAGAACCTCATCGGCGCCGACAAGGAATATTACCAGTTCCAGAAATACACGCCCGAGGAATACGCCTGGAAGACCGACTGGCTGGCGGATCAGCTTCTGACCATGAACGCCGATATCGTGGGCTTTCAGGAGATCTTCGAGGAAGAGCCGCTGATCGACGTGATCGAGGAAGCCTCCGAGCGGGCCGAGGTGCTCAACGCCGCGACGGTCCCCGACAAGTCCAAGCGCTATCACCGCAAGGTCATCTTCGACCGCATCCGCGTCGACCCTTACGGCGAGGCCGAGCTGGCCTTCGCCCCCAATTCCGCCGATACCGGCCAGCCGGGCAAGCGCCGCCCCGGCCTGGCGCTGCTGTCGCGCTTCGGCTTCGCCGAGCCGCCCGAGATCATCCAGGACCTGCTCCAACCGCTCCACATCCCCTTCCAGCCCCTCCGCGGGCTCGACGCGCAGGACGCCGGCCACTACACCCTCCGCCGCCTCTCGCGCCCGATCCTCAAGGCCCGCATCCCCATCGGCGGTCAGACCATCACCGTCTTCAACTGCCACCTGAAATCCAAGCTGGGCGAATACATCAAGCCCGACGGCGCCGCCTATGCGCCCGAGGAAGACCTCACCAGGTACGATCCCGTCGGCCGCGCCATGGGCTCCCTCCGCTCAGCGCTGCGCCGCATGGCCGAGGCCTGGGTGCTCCGGCGCGAGATCGTGGCCGAGCTTCAGGCCGGCAACCCGGTGATGGCCATGGGCGATTTCAACGACGGCGAAGACGCCGTCAGCTCGGAAATCATCACCGGCGAAACCCCCTTCCGCAACTACGCCTGGATGCTGCGCCACGACGCCCAAAGCCCCACCGACCGCTACAGCGAACAGGAAAACCTCCAGATCACCGAGGATATCGAGCGCGTCCGCCTGCATTCCGCCGAAAAGCTCTTCGTCCGCAAATCCCTGCGCGACATGGTCTACACGGCGGCCTTCGGCGGGGTCTTCGAATCGATCGACCAGATCTTCCTGTCGCGCCATTTCCACCCCGATTTCGACGACCGGATCGGCGAAATGACCTATTTCAGCGCCTTCAACGACCACCTCACCGATGGATCGCACCCCGAAGCGCCCTATAACAAGCTGGCGTCGGACCATGGACAGGTGATGGCGCATATGGACCTATACAGGGGATAACGGCCCCCCGAAACGGGCCGGCAAGGAAGGGAAGGGAGAACCGCGATGCGCACGCAGGTCGCCATCATCGGCGGGGGGCCGTCGGGCCTGCTGCTGGGTCAGCTACTGCTGAAACACGGCATCGACACGGTGGTGCTCGAACGCCAGACCCGCGATTACGTGCTGGCCCGCATCCGCGCGGGCGTGCTGGAAACCGGCTTTGCCCGGCTCATGCGCGAGGCCGGCACGGGCGCGCGGATGGACAAGGAAGGCATCATCCACGAGGGCACCGGCATCGCCCACGAGGGCGGCCTCTTCCGCATCGATTTCGAGAAGCTCACCGGCGATCATGTCATCGTCTACGGCCAGACCGAGGTGACCCGCGACCTCTATGACGCGCGTGACGCTGCGGGCGGCACAACGTATTTCGAGTGCGCCGGCGTCACCCCCCATGACCTCGACACCGACACACCCCATGTCACCTTCCAGCAGGGCGGCCGGACCATCCGCCTCGACTGCGACTTCATCGCCGGCTGCGACGGCTTCCACGGCCCCTCGCGCCAGGCCATCCCCGAAGCGGTGCGCACCGAATACGAGAAAACCTACCCGTTCGGCTGGCTCGGCATCCTGTCGGAAACGCCCCCCGTCGACCACGAACTGATCTACGCCAATTCCGAGCGCGGCTTTGCCCTCTGCTCGATGCGCAACGCGAACCTCAGCCGCTATTACATCCAGTGCGCCCTCTCCGACCGCCCCGAAGACTGGGAGGATGACGCCTTCTGGACCGAGCTCAAGCGCCGCCTCCCCGAAGATGCGGCAGAAAAACTGGTCACCGGCCCGTCCATCGAGAAATCCATCGCGCCGCTGCGTTCATTCGTCTGCGAGCCGATGCGCTGGGGCCGGCTGTTCCTCTGCGGCGATGCCGCCCATATCGTGCCGCCCACGGGCGCCAAGGGCCTCAACACCGCGGCCAGCGACGTGCATTACCTCTACCACGGCATGGTCGCCCATTATCGGGACGGCGAGAGCGAAGGGCTCGACCGCTATTCCGAGACCGCGCTGAAACGCATCTGGAAAACCCAGCGCTTCAGCTGGTCAATGACCAACCTGCTCCACCGCTTCCCTGAACAGTCGGAATTCGACCTGCACGTGCAGGCGGCCGAACTGGCCTTCCTGGCGGAGAACGAGGCGGCCCAGCGGGCGCTGGCGGAAAACTACGTGGGCCTGCCCTACTGACGCCCCCCGTCCCGGGCTTGACCCGGGAGCTCGCGCGGCCGACAACAAGGCCCCGGGCCCGGCCCGGGGCGCGAACCACAAGACCACCGGAGGCCCCATGCCCGAGCTGCCCCTCGACGACGTCACCCTGCACTATAGCGAAGACGGCGACCCAACCGGCGCGCCCGTGGTCTTCGCCAACTCGCTCGGCACCAACCTGCATTTGTGGGATTCCATCCTGCCCCACCTGCCCCAGGGCCTGCGGATCATCCGCTACGACAAGCGCGGCCATGGCCAAAGCACCGTCCCGCCCGCGCCCTACCGGATGGGCGCGCTGGTGCGGGATGCCGAGCAGCTTCTCAACCACCTTGAGGTGCGTGACGCGGTCTTCGTGGGCCTGTCGATCGGCGGGCTGATCGGCCAGGGGCTGGCGGTCAAGCGGCTCGACCAGGTCCGCGCGCTGGTGCTGTCGAACACGGCCGCCAAGATCGGCACGCAGGAGATGTGGCAGGACCGGATCGACGCGGTGCGCGCGGGCGGCATCGAGGCGCTGGCCGACGCGGTGATGGAGCGCTGGTTCTCGCGCGATTTCCTCGCCTCCGACCAGCTCGCCCAATGGCGCGAGATGCTCGTCAGCCAGCCCGACGAAGGCTACATCGGCTGCAGCGCCGCCATCGCCGGTACCGATTTCTATACCCCCACCAGCGGGCTGCGCCTGCCGGTCATGGGCATCGCCGGGTCCGAGGATGGCGCCACCCCGCCCGACCTCGTGCGCGAGACGGTCGAGCTGGTGCCGGGCTCGTCCTTTCACCTGATGCGCCGGGCGGGGCACCTGCCTTGCGTCGAGAAGCCCGAGGAATACGCCGGGCTGCTGACGGGTTTCCTGCGCGAGACCGGGCATATCTGACCCGGCGCAAGGGGGGGGCCAGCCCCCCACGTTGAAATCCTGCGGGATTTCAACGCTCCCCCCGGGATATTTTACCCAAGAAGAAGCAGGGGGCGCGGCCTGCCGCCCGGCACCGGCCTGTGGCCCGTTTTCCGGCTTGCACCCCGGAAAGAATCCGGGTCAGGCTGCGCATCAAAACCTGCGGGAGGGACGCACATGCAAACCATCAAGGCCGCCGTCTGCCACGAATTCGGCAAACCGCTCGTGATCGAGGATATCCACCTGCGCGCCCCCGGGATGGGCGAAATCGAGGTGACGCTCGACGCCGTGGCGATCTGTCATTCCGACATTTCCTATGCCGAGGGCGCCTGGGGCGGCACGCTGCCGGCGGTTTACGGGCATGAGGCCGCGGGGCGCGTGACGGGCGTCGGCGCCGGGGTCAACGGGCTGGCCGAGGGCGATCCGGTGGTGGTGACGCTGATCCGCGCCTGCGGTGAATGCCCCAGCTGCGGCGGCGGCCGGCCCACGGGCTGCGAAACCCCCATCGACGGCGATCACGGGCCGATCACCACGACGGATGGCGGTGTGCTGCACCAGGCCATGGCCTGCGGCGCCTTTGCCGAGAAGGTCGTCGTGCATCACAGCCAGGTGGTGAAGATGCCCGAGGACATGGCGATGGACGCCGCCTGCCTGCTGGCCTGCGGGGTGATCACCGGCATCGGCGCGGTGGTCAACGCCGCCGGCCTGCGCGCGGGGCAGGACGTGGTGGTGATCGGCGCGGGCGGCGTGGGCCTGAACGCCATCCAGGGCGCGCGCATCGCCGGCGCCCGCCGCATCGTCGCCGTCGACATGAGCGAGGCCAAGCTGGAGGACGCCCGCGCCTTCGGCGCCACCGACGGCGTGCTGGCGACCGAGGCGAAGCCCTGGCGCGCGGCGAAGGCGGCGATGGGCCGGGGGGCCGATGCGGTCTTCGTCACCGTGGGCGCCGTGCCCGCCTATGACCAGGCGCCGCGCTACCTGGCCGGGGGCGGCCGGGTGATCATGGTCGGCATGCCCCACTCGGGGGCCGCCTCGACCTATGAGCCCGCCAATTTCGCCGCCGCCGGCCAGGGCATGATCGGCTCGAAGATGGGCGAGGTGGTGATCAAGCGCGATATCCCGTGGATGATGGACCTCTACGCGCAGGGACGGCTCAAGCTCGACGAGCTGATCTCGAACCGCTGGACGCTGGACCAGATCAACGAGGCCTTCGCCGACACCAAGGCGGGTGGCGCACGGCGCAACGTGATCATGCTGCGCTAGGCCGGACCGATCCTGCACCGACGCAATACCGACAAAATACCGACGTTATACCGACGTTGGAAATGCCCCTTTCCGGAGCCCCGCCATGAAGCTGCAAGACCTCGACATCATCGTCACCTCGCCCCCCGCGCCGGGCTGGGGCGGGCGCTACTGGATCCTGGTGAAGCTGACCACGGATGACGGCATCACCGGCTGGGGCGAATGCTATGCCTCGACCATTGGGCCGGAGGCGATGAAGCCCGTCATCCGCGACGTGTTCGAACGGCACATGATGGGCGAAAGCCCTGAAAACATTGAGCTTATGTTCCGCCGCGCCTATTCCTCGGGCTTCACCCAGCGCCCCGACCTGACCGTGATGGGGGCCTTCTCGGGCCTCGAGATCGCCTGCTGGGACATCCTCGGCAAGGCCCGTGGCCGGCCCGTCTGGGCCTTGCTGGGCGGCAAGATGAACGACCGCATCCGCGCCTACACCTATCTCTACCCCCTGCCGCACCACAAGATTGCCGATTTCTGGACCTCGCCCGAGATGGCCGCCGAGAGTGCATTGGACTGCGTAAACCGCGGATATACCGCGGTAAAATTCGATCCCGCCGGCCCCTACACCATGCGCGGCGGGCATATGCCGGCCATGTCCGACATCTCGATGTCCGTGGCCTTCTGCAAGGCCATCCGCGAGGCCGTGGGCGACCGCGCCGACCTGCTCTTCGGCACCCATGGCCAGTTCACCACCGCCGGCGCCATCCGCCTCGGCCAGGCGATCGAGCCCTACTCGCCGCTCTGGTACGAGGAGCCGGTGCCGCCCGACAGCGTCGGCCAGATGGCGCAGGTGGCGGCCAAGGTCCGCATCCCCATCGCCACCGGCGAGCGCCTGACCACCAAGGCCGAGTTCGCGCCGATCCTGCGAGAGGGTGCGGCGGCCATCCTGCAGCCCGCCCTGGGCCGCGCGGGGGGCATCTGGGAGATGAAGAAAGTCTCAGCAATGGCAGAGGTTTACAACGCACAGCTCGCCCCGCACCTTTATGCCGGGCCGGTGGAATGGGCGGCCAACGTGAACCTCGCCGCCTCGATCCCCAACCTGCTGATGTGCGAGACGATCGAGACCGGGTTCCACGACCGGCTGATCAAGGGCTCGATCCGCGTCGAACAGGGCTTCGTCACTCCGCCCGAGGCGCCCGGCCTCGGCATCGAGGTCGACGAGGCCTTCGCCCGCGCCCACCCCTATACCGGCGAGGGGCTGCACCTGCAGATGCAGGAGGCGCCCTGCGACTACGTCAACGGCAACAGCTTTGCCGGGGGCGCGCCGCCGGAAGAGTGATCGCGGGGCGTTTGCAATTTCTTAAGGTTGGTGTTCCAGACCGTTTCCCCGGGGCTTAGGGAAGGAAGCTCAACCATACCCAGGCCGTCAGAATGGTTAACGCCGTGGCCACCAGCACGGTCGTCGCCGCAACGCGCGTTGCGCGACCATACATCGAGGCGAAGATATAGGCGTTCACCCCCGGCGCCATCGCCGCCGTCAGCACGGCCGAGCGCGTGGGTTCGACCGGCAGGCTGAGCGCCACGCCCAGGCTGCGGGTGATCGCCGGGTGCACCACCAGCGAGATCAGGCAGGCATAGAGCACGATGCGGAAATCCCCCTCGGCCTTGTAGCTGGCCAGCACGCCGCCCATCCCGAAGATCGCCGCCGGCAACGCCGCCCGCACCATCAGGTCAAGCGCGTCGTTGAACACGCCGGGCAGCGTAACGCCCGAGAAGTTCACGATAAATCCCGCCCCGATCCCGATGATCAGCGCGTTCGAGAACATCGCCTTCAGCACCCTCTTGGCCGTGCCGATACCCGCCTGCCCCTTGGCGCGCACGATCTCCATGACCGAGATGCCGATGCCGTAGCAGAACGGCGAATGCACCGCGATGATGGCGAAATTCGCCTCCAGCGCGCCGGCCCCGTAGGCCCGCTCGGTCAGCGCGAGCCCCAGCAGGACCGAGTTGGAGAACAGGCAGCAGAAGCCGATGACGACCGAATCCTCCCAGTCCCGCCCGAACAGGTAGCGCGCCCCGAACATTCCCAGCACGAACCCCGCCAGCGACCCGGTGTAGAAGCTGACCAGAAGCCGCCAGTCAAAGCTCTGCCCCAGGTCCAGACGCGCGATGGCGGTGAACAGCAGGCAGGGGATCGCGAAGTTCTGCGAGAACTTGGTGAGCCCGTCCACGCCGGCCTGGCTGAACCAGCCGCGCCAGACCGCGACATAGCCGAACCCGATCACCAGGAAGACCGGAAGGATGACGTCAAGAAGAGCCTGCAAGGGCCTATTCCGTATAGGTTATCACCATGCCGTCATAGGCGGGGGTGATATGCTCGGGCGTCTCGTCCGCCACGGTTTGGTAATCCATGTCGATATGCATGTTGGTCAGCACCGCCCGGCGCGGCGCGGCCCGGGCGATCCATTCCAGCGAGCGTTCGAGATGCGCATGGGTCGGGTGCGGCGTGCGACGGAGCGCGTCGAGCACCCAGCAATCCAGCCCTTCCAGCGCGCCCCATGTCTCCTCCGGGATCTCGGCCACGTCCGGCAGGTAGGCCAGGTCGCCCACGCGAAAGCCCAGCGCATCGATCGAGCCGTGGTTCACCTTGAACGGGCTGAGCGTCACCGCCCCGCCCGCGCCCTCGATCGTGATGTCGCCTTTGATGGTGTGCATCTCGAGGATCGGTGGATAAGGCGAGCCATCAGGTTGCATGAAGGCATATCCGAACCGGGAATAAAGCGTGTTCTGCGTGTCCCCATCGGCCCAGACCGGCACCCGCCGCTTCATGTTGAAGACGATCATCCGCAGGTCGTCGAGCCCGTGCACATGGTCGGCGTGATCATGGGTATAGACCACCGCGTCAAGCTCGCCCACGCCCGCGCCAAGCAACTGGCTGCGCAGGTCGGGCGACGTGTCGATCAGCACTCGCGTCGTGCCCCCCTCGCCTTCCCGCTCGATCAGCATGGAACAGCGGCGGCGGTTGTTTTTCGGGTTCTGGGGGTCGCAATCGCCCCAGTGGTTGCCCAGCCGCGGCACCCCGCCCGACGATCCGCAGCCGAGGATGGTAAAGCGCGTTTCGGTCATGCGGCGGCCTTCCAGAACAGCCGCCGGAAATTGGCCTGCGTCTGTGCGGCGAACTCGGGCCAGTCCATGCCGAAGACCTCGGCCCCCACCTTGGCGGTATGGACGGTATAGGCCGGCTCGTTCCGCTTGCCGCGATAGGGCGGCGGCGCGAGGTAGGGCGCGTCGGTTTCCACGAGGATCCGGTCGGCCGGGGCGGCGGCAAAGATATCCCGCAGCTCCTGGCTTTTCGGAAAGGCGGCGATGCCCGACATGGAGAGGTAGAACCCTAGCTCAAGCGCCGATTTGGCAAGCGCGGCGCCGGAAGAAAAGCAATGCATCACACAGCTATAGGCGCCGTTCCTGTACTCGTCGGTCAGGATGCTCGCCATGTCCTCGTCGGCATCGCGGGCATGGATGATGAGCGGCAGCCCGGTCTCGCGCGCAGCGTCGATATGGATGTGCAGGCTTTCCTTCTGCACCTCGGCACTGTCGGCGGTGTAATGGTAATCGAGCCCTGTCTCGCCGATGCCCACGAACTTGGGATGCTCGGCCAGCTTCACCAGCTCGTCGACCGTCGCCATCGGCTCGTCGGCGGCGCTCATCGGGTGGGTGCCGGCGGCGTAGTAGACGGGTGCGTAGGCCTCGGCGATGGCGCGCACCTGCGGCTCCAGCCGCAGCCTGGTGCAGATCGTCACCATCTTCGTGACCCCGGCCTCGACCGCGCGATTAACGATATCGTCACGTTCTTCGTCGAACGTGTCGAAATCGAGATGGCAATGGCTGTCGGTAATCGCGACGGGGTCTGACATGAAACCTCAGGCTCTGGCACAGTTTTGCAGCTTGAAGACCGTATCAAGCACCAGAGCGGCAGGGTCAAGGTTCACCGCCCGGCCATGCCGCGCCCGTTCGCCGATCTCGACGGCGAGGCTGGCCCACGCGCGCGCCTGGTGCGGACCGGGCGACAGGCGGGCCAGCATCTCGGCCTCGCCTTGCGCGGCTTCGGGCGGCGGGGCGCCGGTGGCGCCAGTTCGGGCCAGCCGCGCCAGCATCAGTTCGGTCAGGCCGAATAGCAGGTCGAGCTTCTCCTCGGCCCCCCGCGCGGCGGCGGCCTGTGCCAGCGCGTTGGCTTTCGGACGGTCGAGCCGCGGCAGGCTTGCCGCCAATCCGACCAGTTCTTCATAAAGTTTTAACCCATCGAGGTTCAGCAGCCGCACCGCCTCCCCCACCGACCCTCCGGACAGCTCGGCAATCGCCTCGGTCGCCTCGCCCGGCTCCACCCCCGCCTGCCGCAGCGCGACCGCCATGTCGTCGGTCGCCAGCGGCACCAGCCGCAGGTCGCGGCACCGCGACCGGATCGTCGGCAGAAGCCGTGCCGGCTGGTGGCTGATCAGCAGCAGGGTTGTCCGCCCCGGCGGCTCTTCCAGCATCTTCAGCAGGGCGTTGGCAGCCTGCGTGTTCATCTCGTCGGCGCTGTCGATGATCACCACGCGCCGCCCCCCTTCGGTCGCCGACATGTGCAGGAAGCGGTTCAAATCACGCACATTTTCCGCGACGATCATGTCGCGCAGCCGCCCCGTCTTCTCGTTGACCCGGCGGGTGATGTGGTAGAGCCCCGGGTCCGACCCCGCCAGCAGGCGGCGGGCGACCGGGTGATCCTCGGGGATGTCCAGCGTGTCGGGCGCGGGCGGCGCGTCCCCGAACAGACCGCCATCGTCGGCCTCGGGCGTGGCCAGCAGGAACCGCGCGATCTTCCACGCCAGCGTGGCCTTGCCCACCCCGCGCGGCCCCGTCAGCAGCCAGCCGTGATGCATCCGGCCCGAGGTGAAGGCGGTCAGGAACGCCTCCTCCGCGGGCTTTTGCCCATAGAGTTCAGGCGTCTCCCGCGGGTGCGGGGCGCCGGCGATCTGGTCTGGTCTGGCGGTAAGATCGTCGCTCATCTGAGGCGCGAGGTTACGACGCCCAGGATATCCTGCGCAACCTGTTCGGGCGCCCGGCCCCCGTCTATGACCGTGATCCGGTCGGGGAAATCTTCGGCAAGCGCCAGGAATCCCGCCCGCATCCGTGCCTGCAGGTCGGTGCCGAAGCTCTCGAAGCGCTCCTCGCTGCCCTGGCGCGACAGCGCCCGGTCAAGCCCGGCCTGCGGGTCGAGATCGATCAGCAGCGTCAGGTCCGGCTCGCGCTTGATCATCAGGTCGTGAAGCTGGTCGACCATCGCCCGCCCCTCGGCGCTGCGCAGGCCCTGGTACATCCGCGTGCTGTCGGCGAACCGGTCGCAGATCACCACCTCCCCGCGCTCCAGCGCCGGCGCGATCACCCGTTCGAGATGGTCCCGCCGCGCGGCGGTAAACAACAGGATTTCCGTCTCGGCCGACCAGCGATCCGTGTCGCCCTCCAGCACCAGCTTGCGGATTTCCTCGGCCCCGGGGCTGCCCCCCGGCTCGCGGGTCAGCCGCACCTCGTGCCCCTGCCCCCGCAACGCCTCGGCCAGCAGCCGCGCCTGCGTCGACTTGCCCGAGCCGTCTATCCCTTCCAGCGTGATGAACCGGGCGCCGCCCTTCAAAGCTGGCCCTCGGGGCCCTGCCGCAGCCGTTTCAGCAACAGCCCCGACACGGTCTTCAGCCGCACCAGGAAACCGCCCGACGGTACGTCGTTGGCGGCGTAAAGCGGCACGCTTCGCTCGGGCAGGCCCTCTGGCGCAAAGACCAGCTGCGCGAGTTCGTCGCCCTTGGCCACAGGCGCGCGCACCGGGCCGGTATAGACCACCTGCGCCTGCACTTCCTCGTCCGACAGCACAGGCAGCAACGCCGAGACATCCTCGCCCGGCACCAGCCCGACCCGGTCGGCCTGTCCCATCCAGACATCGGCGGCGGCCACCTGCGTGTCGGCCTTGACCACTGATTTCTGCACGAACTGGCGGAACGCCCAGGTCAGCAGCGCCTCGGCCTCCTCGGCCCTCTGTGCGGCGGTCTGCAGGCCCGAGACCACCACGATCACCCGCCGGTCACCCTGCTCGGCCGAACCGACCAGGCCGTAGCCCGCCCGCTCGGTATGGCCGGTCTTGAGCCCGTCAGCGCCGATCCCCAGCCGAAGCAGGGGGTTGCGGTTCTGGGTGTTCTGCGGGGCGCGCCCGTCGAAGGAATACTCGGTCTCGGCGAACATCGGGTAGAATTCCGGGAAGTCGGCGATGATCCGGCGGGCCAGCAGCGCAAGGTCGCGCACGCTCATCAGGTGGCCGGCAGCGGGCCAGCCGTTGGAATTCTGGAAGGTCGAGTTGGTCATCCCCATCTTCTGGGCGCGCTGGGTCATGTAGCGGGCAAAGCCGGCCTCGGTGCCGTTGGGGCTCAGCGCCTCGGCGATCACGGCGCAGGCGTCGTTCCCCGAGAGCACGATGATCCCGCGCAGCAGGTCCTCGACGGTCACCCGGTCGGTCGTGTCGAGGAACATGGTCGAGCCGCCATAACTCATCGCGTGCTCCGACACCGGCAGCTTCTCGTCCAGCGACAGCCGACCGTCGCGGATCGCCTCGAACGCCACGTAGAGCGTCATCAGCTTCGACATCGAGGCCGGCGGCAGCGGCGTGTCGGCATTCTTTTCCAGAAGCACGGTGCCGGTCGTCATGTCGAGCACGAAGGCGGCCTTGGCATTGGTGTCGAAGGCACGGGCCGGCAGCGCCAGCAGGAGGATCAGCACGATATGCGCCAGGAGGGGAAGAAGTCGGGGCATAGGGATCAGCTTCAGTTGGTTACGGGATAGGCGTCGTCGAACCCGACACCCTTGACCTTGCGCAGCAACGCGTTGCGCTCGGTGGTGTTGGCGGCGGGGCCGACGATGACGCGCCAGAAGGTCTTGCCCTTGGCGCTCTGTTTCTTGACCGTCGGCACCATGCCGTTCTGGCGCATGGCCTCGGCGGTGTTCTGGGCGTTCTCCTCGACCGAGAAGATGCCGATCTGCAGATAGGGTTTTTCCAGCGACGAACTCTGCGCCGGCTTGGGCGCGGGCTCCGGCGCGGGCACCGGCGTGGCGATCTGGTCGGTCGTGGCGGCGGCGGTGTCGACCGGGTCGAGCGCGGTCTCCTCCACGGCATCGGGGGCGGTCAGATCGGCCGGCGCGGCGGCCACGTCATCGGCCGTGGGCTGCGCCTCGCGCCGCAGCGCGGTCACGTTGAGCTGGGCCGGGGCGCCTGCCAGCATGCCCAGCGCCGAGGCGGCATCGGACGAGACCTGGATCGACGGGCCCGGGTTGCTGCGCTCGCGCCGGAACAGCGCGCCGATCACGAACTTGGAATTCTTGTCGTTGCGGATGATCACCCGCTCGGGCTCCTTCACGTCCGGGTGCGCCACCCAGACCCCGCCCAGAGACGGCCGCCCGTCCCACAACCCGCTGTCGGTGACCTGGAAGACCTCCGGCGCCTCGACATCGCGCTCGACCAGCTTGGTGGTCGAGGTGTCCTGCATGTCGGCCACCTCTTCCTCGCCCGCCTTGGGCTTGAGGAACCCGAAGGCCCCGCCCTCGGTGCCCTCGCCGCAGCCGCCAAGAGCCAGCCCGCCCGCCAGCGCGATCGCCGTGCCCGCCTTCAACAAACTGCGCCCTGAATTGTGATACGCCATCCCAAGTTCCTTGCCTGTCGCGGCGCGTTGCCCTGCGCCCTACCGGTTGACCCGGATTTTTCCGCTGTTGCCCCACGCGCAAACCCGACGCGCGGGCCTCGCCTCCCGCAGTCTAGCGCCAGTTACGGCACAAGAAAAGTGCGCCGCGCGCCCCTTGGCGAAATTCCCCGTGATTTGCCACCTTTCAGAATCGCACGCGCCCCCTTAAGGAGTTGCGGACCCGGAGGAGTGGCAGAGTGGTCGATTGCACCGGTCTTGAAAACCGGCGTACGTGAAAGCGTACCGTGGGTTCGAATCCCACCTCCTCCGCCACCCAGACCCGTCTCAATTCCCGTGTACGTTTTTCCCTTGTTTTCGGCCGCAATTTCCGCGGCTTGCGAGCAGGGTATGTGAACTGAGACACACCGTATTCCCCAAAATCCTGAGTATCACGGCCCGCGTCTCAAGTGGTCATCAGAGACGGTTCGGTTTTCCGAAATTTCCCTGCTTGCAGGGAATTTGCAGGGAAATTATTGATTTCCGGCCTATAAGCCTCATGGAAATCCACGCGACAACAGGGACTTACAGTTCAGTTTCCCGGGATTCGACGCAGGGAATTTTTTCAGGCCAACAGGGAATTTTCTGGGAAATTCAGGGAACGCGACTGGCAGAACAGGGAACCGTTTATGTGGCGCATTCCACACACCGCTCCTGCTCTGTCCAGTCAAGCGGCAGTTGCATGCGCACAAGCTTTTCGAGGGTCAGGCTGGCCGGTTGCTGGCCATCCAGAATCGCCGTTTGGATCGATGGCGCAAGGAAGGCCAGTTGAGCCCGGGTTCGGATATACGCCTCAGTGACCTGTTCGCGCCGGGCGATCTGCGAAATCGGCATACCCCCTTGAAGGTCCGACGCCCATTTGTGCGCTTTGGCCAGCCCGCGCAAGAGTGTGCGATCCGGGGCCGGCGTCATGTCCCCGACGACGATCCGGCTTTCCACGCCCCGGCGCCGCACCGTGAACTGGGCATCAATGGAGACCGACCGCTCGGACAGCTTGGCAGGCACTTGATCCAAACTTCCCGCAAGCGCGTTACGATCGAGTGTCACCGAGATTCTCTCGGCACCGAGTTGGCCGCTGGCGACCAGCCCCGTCAGGATTTGTGTTTCGCCATTCCGCAAGCGCTCGGTCAAACTGGTCACCATGCGCATCGTTTCCTCAGACGCCGCCAAATCCGGTGTGGTGAGAAGCGCATGGCGCCGGGCCAATTGGTCGAGGTGGTCCGCGACGAGGTGGGCGACAGAGATCTCAAAGCGGCCCGCCGGCAATCGCCAGCCACTCGCGTCCGGCCCGCCAGTTAGCAACCGGTTGGAGACATAGTACCGTCTCCGCTTGCGGCCCTTGGACGTGTGGCTCGGCGTCAGACGATCGCCCGTCTGGTCGCGGAACTTGCCCATCAGCGGCGCGGAACCGGTCGCGCCGCCCCGCACCGTAGCTTTCGACCTCGGCCGTGCGCTCGCCGCCTGCAGCTTGACCTGCACTCGGTTCCAGAGATCGGCGTCGATGATGGCCGCGTGCTGCCCGTCGAACACCTTGTCCTTGTGGCGAATGCGCCCCGTGTAGACCGGGTTGCAGAGAATGTGGTGGATCTGGCCGCGTGAGAGTGGCCCGCCGCCCTGGGCTCTGCCGGTCGAGAAGCTGTGCCGCTTGGAGCGCAAACCGCGGCGCTCGGCTTCCTGTTCGACGGCGCGCAGGCAGCCGAGGTCATCATAGAGGGTGTAAAGCGTCTCGATCGTCTCGCGCTCAACCTCATTGATGACCAGGCTGCGGGTATTGGTATCGGGGTGGGGATCATAGCCCAGCGGCGGGACGCCGCCCATCCAGAGGCCCCGCTTCTTCGAAGCCGCGATCTTGTCGCGAATGCGTTCGGCCGTCACCTCCCGCTCGAACTGGGCAAAGCTCAGCAGCATGTTGAGCGTGAGCCGGCCCATCGACGACGAGGTGTTGAAGGCCTGCGTCACCGAAACGAAGGAACATCCCGCTGCCTCGAACCGGTCGACAATCTTCGCGAAATCCGAGAGCGACCGCGTCAACCGGTCGATCTTGTAGACCACCACCATGTCGATGCGCCCGCCATCGATGTCGTCCATCAGCCGCTGCAGGCCCGGGCGCTCCAGCGTGCCTCCCGAGACACCACCATCGTCATAGCGAGCAGGCAGCAGGCTCCAGCCTTCGCCGCGCTGGCTCGTGACGTAAGCGGCACAGGCCTCGTGCTGCGCATCGAGCGAATTGAACTCCTGCTCGAGCCCGTCCTCTGTCGATTTGCGGGTATAGATGGCGCAGCGGATCTTTCGGCTCACCGCCCTGCCCTTCCAGCAAGCCCAAAGAAGCGCGGGCCGGACCAGTGCGCGCCGGTGATCTCGCGCGCTATGACCGAAAGCGAACGCCAGGTCTGATCCCGCCAGCGAAAGCCCTGCTCGGTGACGTCGACAACATGGGTCACGCCGTTCCACTCGCGCAGGAGCCGGCCGCCTGGCTGGAGACCCGGGCTGCGCTTCGGCGCGTCCTCACCCGCGGCGCGGTTCAGTTTACTCATGAAGCCCTTGGGCAAGCCGCCTATGGCGCGGGCCTGCACCTCAAAGGCGAGCGTCCGTCGCAGAAAGGGCCGGCTGAGATTCTTTGGCGGCGAGGCGTCAAAGACGTCCCGCCAGAAAGCCACGAGCTGCGGGCGGTCCATCACCTCGATCTCCGCTACCGAGATCATTGGTGGGCCTCGTCCGTCAATGTGGTGCGGTAAACAGACGTACCATCGCCATCCTTGGTGCGGTCGATCACGTGGCCGGCCTTGCGCAGCCCGCTCAACGCCGCGCGGACTGTGTGCCGCTGCCAACCCGTCGCCTTGCAGAGATCGTCGAGGCTTGCCCCGCCCGCGCGGTCCAGCATCTCGCGCACAAGCGCCGATTTCGTCTTCCTAGGCATCTTCGGTTTGGGGGCTTGCCGTTTGTGCGCCGCGCTCCCGGCCTTAATGCCCGCCGCCATTGCGTTCATCTTCGTCATTAACCTCTCCCGGTTTGCGGGCCAGCCGGATGCCGGCCCTGTCACCGAGAGCAGCCCGGAACATGTGTCGGGCGCATGGACAGAAACGCTCGAACGGGCGCGACAGTCCAGTACGTTCCGGAGTATAAGTCAATGTTTTACAAGATGCGCAAAACATCCAAACTGATGGCGTCGGACGACAAAGACGATACAACTTCCAGAATTCTACCCAGCTCAAAAACAGATGGGTTCTTTATCACCGCTCACCGATTGGACTACGCATGGGGGCGCGAGCCATTCTAGGTCGCCACTATCAAAAGACGCGGATAAATATCGAGAGAGCAAGATGACACCGGAAGAAAAAATCAAGGCACTTGAGGATCAAGTGATGGAAGTGCGACACGCGGCAGTGGCGATGGTCATGGGGATGGCAGAGGCCGTCACAAACGGCCCGAATGCACGCGAAGATCTGGCGCGTGGTTTTGACCAAGCGGCCACTCAGAGTGACGGCGAGACACGGCGACTGGCGGAACTGGTCGCCGAGGCCCTGAGACGCACCGAAGACACATAAAATGAGTAGCCTCTTGCCCGCATATGGTGCGGTCTCATAGTTGATCCTCTATCGCCTTCCCCCTGAGGACGGCGGCGTCGACACCTCACCAGCAACGCTCGAACCGGCGCGGCAGCACAGTGTAAATAACCACCCACCGCGAGGCACCGGTTCGGCACTGGTCAACGGATCAAGTGCCGCAGAGTCGCCCACATTCCTGATTGCTGCAACGCGCCGTGTCGGGCATCGTCCGCAGTACGTATCTAAGAATATTCAGAAGTTTCACCATGTCGAAAGGACCCTGAACAAGACCAACCTCGAAAAACTGGGAGCGGACAAGCTCGCTGCATTGATCATGGAGCTGGTGCAGGACATCGCCGCTGGACAGAGGTGCGCCGTCCCGGTTGGCAGGAGCGTGCCGATACCGTAACCATGCTGACATGATCCGCGCGCCCAATTCCTTGATCGATGCTATCGTCGCCGCACCAGATGACACTGCACTGGCCCGCCTGTTACACGATGGGGCCCGGGAACTGCTGATCGACCCCTCTGCCATATCAGATGTCGCTGCCATTGCGGTAACCACAGCGGACGATGACGCGATGCAGGCGGCCGCTTTGCTTTTGTCCAGAGCGCTCGACGAAGCACGGATGGCCTCGGAGAATGGTGCGCCCGAGGGCTCTGCGTTGATCGATACCCTCGAAGAGGCCCTGTCGGCGCAGGACGCCGCTCATGCGCTTTCGCCGACGCTCCGCCTGCGCCTCGCCCAGATCTATTCCCGTGCGGGCCTCCCGCCGCCGCCCTTCGCCATGCTGACCGCTGATGTCATGGCAAATACCGATTCCGGGCCCGCAGAGGTGCCCGGCCTCGACGCGTGGCTCGACCCGGTCCTGGAGAAGGCCGGCGATGCCCCACAGGAGGCGCATGCCGCGCTGACCGAACTCTTGGCGGGATTGCCGCCGGACCTGGCTGCTATGCTGGTCACCATGACAATCGCGCGCTCAGGCGCAGTGGAAGCACGGCTCGGCCTTTACTGGCTGCTCGACCCGCAGCCCATCCTTCGCCTTTCCGCAGCATCGGCGCTATTGTCCCGCGCCGAGACGGGCACGCAAGCTGCCGACCTCGGAGCGTTGCTGCCCACCCTGCGCAAGTGGTTGCCGGAGGACGACGCGCGCGCCGCCCTCGACGGGGTGATACGGCGACAAATGCGAAGCGGCATATCCCGGACGGCGCCGCCCATTGCCAACATCCACCGAGCCGCTGCCAGCCTGCCGGACGGGGTCGGCGCCCAGAGCCTGCTCGCCGTCTTCCAGATCGGCAGCCGTCGCGGAATTGCCATGGCCATGTTGAAGCAGGGCCACGGCGTGAAGGACGCCTTCGTCATCCACTGTTCAAGCGCGACGGAACAGAAGCACATGCTCGCCCGCATCCTGGACGAGGTCGAAACCTTCGATATCTCCCAAGACAGGCTTGCCGAGGCGCTGGCGCACGGTCTAGGCGAAGGACAGGAATTGGGGCTCTTGCCTGCCCCGGGCAAAGTAGATCTTGCCGAAATCCTGGGCCCCGATACGTTGAGTCCCGTTGCATCAAGCGGCGAGGCCATTCTCGAGGCCATCGGCGCAGCGGAGGCCCTCGCCGATCTTCCGGCCGCTCGCCGCACCGCGCTTGTCAAGGCCAGCGCCGACTGGACCCAACGCTTCGACCAGGCTGACAGTTGGTTCGAGGACACCGGCGCGTTGCGCGCAGCCATTGCCCGCGCCGGAACGGAGAAGGGGCGTGAAACCGCTGTCTGGAAGCATCTCGTGGCGCGCCGGGACTGGTGGGCGCGGCAGTTCGCGGTCTCTGCGGCAACGCTGAAATCCGCAACGGAGGTCGACCCGACGCTCTGGCTATCCTTTGCCGCGGTGGCGCAGGCCCTTCTCGACGGCCGGTCTCTGAAACGGATCCCGATCATGACCGAGATCGTGGACATGACCCTGGACGCCGCCGACGCACGCGACGGGGATATCGCGCCGGTCTCTCAAACCAGTGCTCCGGGCGAGGTCGGTTCTCTGGCCGCACAGGCCGGGATAACCGAGGCCTATCTGCAGGGCTACCTCACGGCGCTGGCAATTGCACCACTTGAGCCGTCGCCACAGGACTGGCTGGGATCGCTGCTCGGCGGGATCGAAGTCTCCGACGAGGGCGCGATCAACCACCTGATGGGCTTGGTGATGATACACGCCAACCAGTTTAATGACGACGCCGGTGACCCGAAGACGGTAGCCGCCACGTTTGACGCGCTGAACGCAGACGATGTGACGAACTGGGCGACGGGATTCAACGACTTCGTAACGGCGACGCGACGCTGCTGGCCGTCAAAGCATCTCAGCGCCGAGGACAAGCGCGTTCTGAATGACATTGATAACGCCGCCCAGGGCGCCGGCGGCGAAACGCTGCGCCGGGTACTACCCTCTTGGGTGGCCAGGCGCCACGCCTTGCGGCAATAAAGATTTGGGAGAGGCGGCATCAAACGCGGAATCGATGTCTGCGACGAAACCATCCGGTGGATATTTGCCACTCTCAACATAGCGGGGAATTTTAGCGTTTGCGGGGAACAAGCACCAATTCTTATACCCGCGACATCGTTTTAGAGTTCCAGGTATCGGACCGGATCAAATGGGCAAATCACGCCAGGAAACTGACAAAGGGGAAGCTTGCTTGATCGCGGCTGAGCAAGTTCAGAGAAAACTGATGGCTCTTGCCAAAGAAATAAAACGATTACAGGATCCGAGCGTTGCGCCGAACAATCCACTGCCGGTCGATAATTTTCTGGAAGAGATGAGCAAGAGGAAGAATGCTCCAAGAGTTATATTCGAGCCGAAACCTTTGAACGACGAAATTTGGACCGAAAGCACCACGACCTACGTATACGCGCGAATTGAATGGGCCTTTGCAATGGCAGGGCGCCTTCGAGGAGGCCAACGATCCGGGCATAAAGGCGAGTTGCGGAAACTGAAAACTTGGGTCGAGCGACAGGAGAAAGATCCCGGCCGGCCGGTACCACTCCACTTTGTACAGAAAACGGCTCTGTTGTTTTCGAAAGGGATTTTGAAAGACAGAAGGCGGACCCGTATCCAGACCATCAGCAATATTGGTTATTCCGTTCCATGTGAGCAGACCGATCTGGCACAACTTAAAAAATGGATTGATGAAGATCTTGCCGACAGCCGGCTCCGAAGCAAAGGACGTCCGACAGACTATCAGAAGATCGTGTTCGCGGCAGAGATGGCCAATCTTTGGAACGATTTGACGGGCAAACCGATCTCAAAGGGTCCGGAAACAAATTTCGCGAAATTTGTGGTGGCGTGTTGGGACAGTGGTTTTGTCGGCGTTGACATGAATTCCAATTTCAAACGCACAATTCGCCATCATATCGAAGAAAGCGACGAAGATTATTCATGTGGTCGGTGCAATGGCTGCCGAGAATCTGAGAAATGTGAACGAATTCGCTATTTCGGGATACTGATCTAGAGGCTCAGAATTTCATAGCTCTTGGTTTCCTCCAAGAACCAGGACTTTGAAAATGACGTCTAAGAAATCCCGAAGCCATAAATCTGATGGCGCTACCGACGGGCCCCGGAACGATACCTCGGTGCACAGGCACCTGGAATACGTTGCCACGGAAAAGCTCACGCCCAATGCGCGCAATGCTCGCACCCATTCAAGAAAGCAGATCCGTCAAATCGCTGAAAGCGTGCGGCAGTTCGGGTTCAACAACCCGGTTCTGGTCGATGATGCGTATGAGGTGATCGCCGGCCATGGTCGACTGCTGGCCGCGCAAGAGCTTGGGATCACTGAGGTGCCTGTCGTGCGGCTCAGTCATCTGAGCGAGGCGGAAAAACGCGCCTATGTGCTGGCCGACAACAAGATCGCGCTCCATGCGGGGTGGGATGGCGAATTGCTGGCGGCAGAGCTTGGCGACCTGGCTGTGCTTTTGCCCGACATCGATCTAGATCTCGAAATCACCGGTTTTGACCCAGGCGAGGTCGACATCATCTTGACGGATTTCGACGATCTGGAGTCTTCGCCTGACAAAGAAGACGATGTTCCGACCCCCTCGGAAACAGCCGTCTCGCGCCACGGGGACATTTGGCAAATGGGTCCTCACAGGGTGCTGTGCGACGATGTCCGATACCCCGAGGGGGTCGCGGTACTTTGCGCAGGAGAACGTGCTGACCTGGTCATCACTGATCCGCCATTCAACGTGAGAGTCCAAGGGCATGTCGGCGGCCGTGGCAAGACCAAGCATTCCGAGTTTGCCTTCGCCTCGGGTGAAATGTCCGAAGACGAGTTTCGGAAGTTTCTGCACGACAGCATCAGCGTGATGGCAGACCATTCGAAAGATGGTGCGTTGCTGTACCTCTTTATGGACTGGCGTCACATCGAGCTGTTGCTTTCCGTCGGACGCGAGCTTGGCCTTTCTCTCAAGAATATCTGCGTCTGGAGTAAGACCACGCCGGGGCAGGGATCCTTCTATCGCTCGGCGCATGAGCTCGTGGCGGTTTTTGCCAAACCCGGGCAGCCGACCACAAACAACGTGCAGCTTGGCCGGTACGGGCGAAACCGAACAAATGTCTGGTCCTACCCAGGCGTGAATTCATTCCAGGCCGGCAAAGGGGGCGATCTGGCGCTTCACCCGACAGTGAAGCCCGTGGCGATGATCGCAGAGGCGATCAAGGATGCCTCCAGGCGCAGCGAGTCCGTGTTCGACCCTTTCCTTGGCTCAGGGACCACGCTTCTGGCCGCCGAGAAGGTCGGACGGCAGTGCTATGGCGTTGAGTATGAGCCCCGGTATGTCGATGTCGCCATCCGGCGCTGGCAAGAGATGACAGGCAAGGACGCCGTGCTGGCGCACCGCCTCGGCGGGGCAGGCGAGATAGACGCGTGCATAGGCTCCAGCTTCGATGAGTTGCGCGCCAGCGCCTGTTCGAAAGAGGAGGCGGAGAAATGACGCATCGCGACGATGACGAAACCCCGAAGCCGGACTACGAGGTTGGGTATTGCCGCCCCCCCAAGGACAAACAGTTCAAGAAGGGCCAGAGCCCAAATCCCACGGGGCGAAAGCGCAAGCCTAAATCCGTCCGCGAGCAGATCAAAGACGTGCTGGCACAGAAGATACCCATCACTGAAGGCGGAAAAACAAAGAAGTTACCACGCCAGCAGATCATCCTGATCAGTCTCGCCAACAAGGCTGCCAAGGGCGATTTGAAGGCCGCGGCCTTCGTCTTCAACCTCGTCTGCTCACCCGAGCATGCTGATACAGACACTATCGATCAAGGCAGCTTGTCGCCCGACGATCAGGCCATGTTCGACAAGGTGTTGCGGGAGCTCATGGGATCGGAGGACACCCAGCCTTCAGAATCGGATAGTGGCATCGATCCACACAGTGCCGAGATCCCACCTCGGGAGGAAAAAGAAGAAAGCCGGCCTTTACCGCACGCGCCGGAAGACGAGGAGAGGTCCGATGAAGACTAACGTGAAATTCGATGAGGCGATGCTTCAATGGGCAACCGATCACCCAAAGCTGGTTTTAGATGAACTCCTGAGGACCAAATTTTCCAAGTTCATCGAAAGGTGCTTCCGGGATCTGAATCCTGGCACGGCGTATCTTCCGAACTGGCACATTGAAGCGATCGCCTGGCACCTCGAACAGGTCCGCCTCGGAAAAATCAAGCGCTTGATCATCACCATGCCACCAAGGTCGGCCAAATCAATATCGGCCTCGGTGGCCTTTCCCGCCTTTGTGCACGGCCATGATCCGACAAAACAGATCATCACCGTCTCCTACGCCCAGAACCTCGCCTCAAATCACCACAACGCATACCGTTACATTGTTTCGTCCACGAGGTACCGAAACCTATTCCCTGGCACGCGCATAGAGCCCCGCAAAGACAACGAACAGGAAGTCTGCCTGACACGGCGTGGTAATCGCTTCTCGACGTCAGTGGGCGGCGTGATAACCGGGAGAGGGGGAGATATCATCATCATCGATGACCCTCTGAAACCCGATGAGGCCATGTCGGAAGCGCGCAGAACCGCGGTGAATAACTGGTACGGCGGCACATTACTCTCCAGGCTCAATCAGAAGAAAGATGGAGCCATCGTAATCGTCACGCAGCGGCTTCATGTCGATGACCTTGTCGGCCATGTCACCGAGTTTGACGAAACCTGGACCGTGCTAAACCTGCCTGCCATTGCAACCGAGAAGCAGACCATCCAAATCGGGAATGACCGCTATCACGTTCGCCAGAAAGGCGACCTTCTCCATGCCGAGCGGGAAGATCAAGCGGTCCTCGATGAGCTGCGAGCCAATATCGGTGGCGAGGCCTTCGAAGCCCAGTATCAACAACAACCGGTGCCGCCAGGCGGCAACATGATCAAGCGGGAGTGGCTTTCCTACTACGATCGTGTGCCCGAGGTGTCTGACGACGCCACGGTATTCCAGAGCTGGGACACCGCATCGAAAACCGGCCTGGAAAACGACTGGTCCGTGTGCACCACGTGGCTCTACATGGAGGGCTACTATTACCTTCTGGATGTCTGCCGTGAAAAACTAAATTACCCGGATCTCAAGTCCAGGATGATCCAAATGGCAGGTCGGTACGACCCTTGGGTCATACTCGTCGAGGACACCGGCGTTGGCACAGGTCTACTGGAAGAGCTGAGGAATGAAGGCCTCGACGCAGTTGAGGTCAATCCGACGCAGTCAAAGGAGACAAGAGCTTACTTCCAAACGCCCAAGTTCCAGGCGCGCCGTGTTCTCTTCCCGACCGCGGCCCCCTGGTTATCAGATCTCGAAGCCGAACTCCTGGCCTTCCCGGCCGGCCGTCATGACGATCAGGTCGACTCCATCATCCAGGCGCTCGGGTACAAGTACCTCGAGGGGCCAAGTGTGGTGTGGATTTGATTTAAAATGGGTGGCGCAACTTCATGGCTGGAAAGCCGTTCGATGCTGGCAGAAGGCGCACGGACCCGAGAGGGAGACGCATCTCGGTGAGAAGCGCACCGACGGGGTTCTTGATCCGCGCCATTACTTCGTCCCCGCCAAATCGTGTTCTTCCATACGATCATAAAGGTCGACCATGTTGCCGGACTTGATCCGGAACTGGCTACGCCTTTTCGTCGTGGGGTTGTCGCTCGCTTCATCCTCCAGCTTGATGCCAGGATCGTAATAGACATCGCCTTTCGCGAGCGCCCCGACGAGGTGATTGAAGCTCGTGCCTTCGCCCAGCCGAACTACAGAACCGTACCGGTATTCACGCTGCGGGACCTTTTTTACCTCGCCTGGTACATAGACGGCCTGCGCGTGCTTCTTGCTCCAGATGCCCAGCAGAGCGGAAAAACTCCATGATGCGGCAACAGTGGCAGCGTCATCCATCAGCAGGAGCGCGCCGTCAGCATTGGTGACATTTCCGGTGTCGTGATCATAACCGTCGAGCACGAGCGTCATGCCCGTACCCTTGTGACGTTCATTGACGCGGTGAACGCCACCAAAGTTCAGTCGGTCAGCGCGTCCGCGCTTGTCCGGATAACCGAAGCGCCGGATGAATGCTTCGACGCCTTCATCTCTGTAAACGCCCCCGGTTGGCTCCGGCGTCATCAGCGTGATGACTTTGGACGGCGGCACGCGAACAAAGTTTCCGACTTGGTTCGCCTTGACCTCCCAGCCCTCGAAGTCGGGCTCCGCGCGCCCGTTACGGGCAACGCCAAGCTCGGCTTCGAGCGTGTAGCCGATGCAGTTCGAAGCTCTACACGGCACCAGGCTGCCATCGGCCCGTAAGGCTTTGGACACAATCCAGTCCTCACGGTGAATCCGTAGAAGCTGTTCGAGCAGAATGTCGCGCGTGCTTTTTGCCCTGACCGCTAACGGAATGCGGCGGAACACACCCACCGCTTCCAGATCTCCGAGGGCGGGCAAGGCGCGCGCGAGGCTGCTGTCATGCCCTGCGCACCAGCCGATAATCCGGCGGTCAAAAGTGATCCCGAAGAACAGTAGCCGTCCGGGTTGACGGGTTGTCAGCAGGTCTGAAGGCGCGTTACGTGCGCCTTTCAGAAAACCGGAGAACCGTACTTCCGGATATTGAGGGTACAGGATCAGCTTTGCGTGCGGCGCTGGCACGCTACTGCCGTCCGGTTGTAGCCATTCAAGCGGCAGCGCCGCCTTCATGATCCGATTTCCGTCCTTGGTCTCGTCCACATAGGGTTCGCCGGATGGCAAGATATTGGTGACTTCCATGCTGCCCGAGAGATAGGGCTGGTTCTTGGAGTTGTCGTTCGGGGCCAGCTCCTTGACCAGAAGGCGATTGACCCGGAGCTCGGACATCATTCCGCGCAACTGTTCTATCGTCAGATCGGGCAGTAGTTCCTGTCGTGCCGCCATATGTTAGCCTGACCCCCTGATTTCCAGGTTCTGGTTATTACCCCCAAGCCACGTCACGACCTCATCCAGCACGCCATCGAGGGATTTACGGAATTTGCCCTTGAGCGCGCACTCCCAGATCACGAGCCATCGCCAACCCTGATCGCGCAGGGCGGTTTCGACTTCCGCGTCGCGTGCGCGGTTGCGGTCGATCTTTTGCTGCCAGAATTCGGTGCGGGTTGAGGGCATCCTGAACAGATGGCAGTCATGTCCGTGCCAGAAACAGCCATGCACGAAGATCGCCGCGCGGTAGCGACGCAGAAACAGATCAGGCTTGCCGGGAATGGCAGGGGAATGAAGCCGGTACCGATAGCCGCGCGCGTGTAGCGCCTTACGGATCATCAGTTCCGGTTTTGTGTCCTTGCCCCTGATACCGGACATCATCCGGCTGCGCGTATCCCTGTCTACGATATCAGGCAACGACCTTCTCTTCCTCCTCCGCAGTTTTTGCTTTTGACGGCTCTGCCATCGTGTCCGCTTCAGCTGATCCGGCGATGAAGGGCTGCATGTGGCGGGCGACGGCCTCGACAACCGGCACGACGACAGCATTGCCGAACTGCTTGTAGGCCTGCGTATCCGACACCGGGATCTTCACCAGTTTTCCGTCGCGGCCATCGAAGCCCATCAGGCGCGCGCATTCGCGGGGTGTCAGGCGGCGTGGGTTCTTGCGCGCCCCCTGACTGACCAGAATTTCCGAGCCGTCCTTGTAGTAGCGCGCCGAGAGCGTCCGTGCGGTATCGTCCGGCCCGACGAGGCCGAAGCCGAACCCGTTACCGGCGGCGCGGTGCTTCTCGGCATAGCCCTGCAAATACCCCCACAAATGATCCGAGAGGGTGTATTTATCCAACACCTTCGCCTTCGGTCCTGCTGTGTAGCGAAGCTCGGCCTCCTCGCTGCCATCCTCCGGATGCAGGATCGTGCTCATCTTCGGGCCTTGTGCCGTATCCGGCAGGACAAGATCATCCATCGAAAAGCCGTTGTTCTCTTGGAACCCGACAATGAATATCCGTTCGCGGTGTTGCGGTACGAACGACTTCGCATCGATGATGCGCGTCTGGATGTGGTAGCCCAACTCTTTCGACAAGGCGCGGCGGATCACCTCGAAGGTGCGGCCCTTGTCGTGGCTGACTAAATTTTTCACGTTTTCGAGCAGAAACGCCTTCGGGCGGTGATACTCGATGATGCGGGCAACATCGAAGAACAGCGTGCCTTGCGCATCGCACCGGAAGCCGTGGAGCCGACCGAGCGAGTTCTTCTTCGACACGCCCGCAATCGAGAAGGGCTGACAGGGGAAGCCCGCAAGCAGCACGTCATGTTCGGGAATGTCGCCAACCGGAACAGTGGTGATGTCTCCGGCGACGTCATGGTCGCACTCGTGGTTCGCGAGGTATGTCTCGACGCAGAAGCGGTCGCGTTCAGACGTGAATACGCACTTGCCACCGATGGACTCGAAGCCCTTGCGCATCCCGCCAATGCCCGCGAACAGATCGATAAAGCGGAAGTCGCCCTCTGCGGGCGGCTTGCTCTTCGCGATGGCGCGTAGCGTCTCCAGTGCGGCCTTGCGCGGCGCGCTCTCGCCGGTCTCCCATCTGTAGATCGTGCGCTCGCAGTAGCCCAGCTTCTCGACCGCCTGCGCGATGGAGTAACCCGCTTCCTGCCTCAGTCTGGAAAATTCGTTCATGCTGCCCTCGTTTCTCTGGGAATTATTCTGACATGCTGTCAAAAGAACATCAATAGAACTCATACGACATCCAGGGGTTAACCCATGCGCCCCCCGATGATGCTGTGTCCTGAAGTGGTCCCGGTTTTCCGGACAGCTCAGCGGCTGATCTAAGGTGTATCCGGTTTGGGTTTCATGCCGCCAATTTCTCGTTTCGACCGCGCCAATATGCCTCCTTCGGCGTTCTGCGCACAAGGGAAGAATGAGGGCGTTCGGTGTTGTACAACTAAACGTCAGAACACCCACGTTACTGAGTGCCGCGAGGTTCTTTATCGATGGCATCCCTGGTTTGGTCGATTTGTTCATGTCCATCAGGCGATCGACAAGCCCGGCGATGCGGTGTTTCGGTGCAATCTTACCGGCCGCCGGTCGGACCGGCTTCTGGAAGTCCCGGCATGGATGTTTGACCGGGCCGCATGTGTGGCCTGCCGTCGGGTCGATGTGGCGCATGTGGGCCTGGACACCCTGACGAGCCTTGCGGAGTTGGTCCGCGATGCTGGCTTTACCTCGCTTGATAAATCCGACTCCTCATCGCGCGCTGGCGCAGCATTGGACTCTGAACCCACGATTCGGAGGTCGGCCAATGCCGCGCAAAACGATAAAGACGCAACTCGAGCTGTTCCCGGAGACCCGATCCACAGCTGCGACACCAATCCCGCCTTGGCAGAGCCTGCCCGCCGACACGCGGCAAGCGCTGACACGGCTGATGGCGCGCCTGATGACGGAACACGCCAGCGCGGTGGGCGGGGAGGGCGTTGACACATTAACTCGACCGTTGGCGCGCTGGCCGGTATTGGTCCTTGAATGAGCAAGATTTCCTACGCCCGCCACCGATTTCCATCGTCAATAATCCAACGGGCGGTCTGGCTCTATTTTCGCTTTCCGCTGAGCTTTCGGGATGTTGAGGAAATGCTGGCAGAGCGCGGGATCGATGTCAGCTATGAAACCATCCGCCGCTGGATACTGAAGTTCGGGCCGACGATCGCGGCAAAGGTCAGGTCTCGCAGAGTTCAGCCTTCGGGAACCTGGCATCTTGACGAGGTTTTTGTCCGTATACGTGGCAAGCGGGTTTACCTGTGGCGCGCCGTTGACGACGAAGGCGAGGTTCTTGAAGTCCTCGCCCAATCACGCCGAAACAAGCAGGCTGCCCTGAACCTCATGCGTAAACTCCTGAAAAAGCAGGGCTACGTTCCGGACAGGATCGTCACCGATAAACTGGGTTCTTATTCCGCGGCGCTTCGAGAACTCGGCCTGACCCACCTTCATGTCACAGGAGCTCGATCGAACAATCGGGCTGAAGTCTCACATCAACCAACACGCCGACGAGAACGGCGAATGGGTCGATTCAAATCGCCCAACTCGATGCAGCGATTTCTGTCCGTCCACGATGCCATCTACAACCATTTCAATTTGCAACGCCACCTGATCTCCCGCCGGACCCTCCGTCAGACACGCGCCAATGCGATGGCCGCCTGGCATCAAATCGTTGCCGCATGAATGCGGACTGAAGCAACTTCTCGGGCAACCCGAAGTTACCGTGACAACGCCCTTGCGAGTGACCTCGCTGGCCCCTACCCTTCCTGAATGAGTAAGCCCAATCCGTTTCGCTACTTTCGAACAAGCCGTGAAATCATCCGGCTGGCGGTAATGATGTACGTCAGATTTCCGCTCTCGTTACGCAATGTCGAAGACCTCCTGCACGAGCGCGGCATCGATATCAGCCATGAGTCCGTCCGATTTTGGTGGATGCGGTTTGGCCCGCTTTTCGCTTCTGAAATCCGCAAAGCCAGGATCCAGAGGATGAGATCTTATTCGAACTGGCAATGGCATCTGGACGAAGTTTTCGTGAAGATCAACGGCGAAACCCATTACATGTGGCGGGCCGTCGACCACGAAGGCGAGGTTCTTGATGCCTTTGTCACCAAGCGTCGCGATCGCAAGGCCGCATTGAAATTCCTTAAGAAATTGATGAAACGCTACGGCAAGCCAGACCGCATCGTCACCGATAAGTTGCGCTCTTATGGGGCGGCGATGAAAGAAATCGGGAACGCCGATCGGCAGCTTACAGGGCGCTGGCTGAACAATAGGATCGAGAACTCACACCTACCCTTCCGACGAAGAGAGCGTGCCATGTCCCGCTTCCGGCGCATGCGAAATCTACAGAAATTTGCCGCCGTTCACTCTTCAATCCACAACTTGTTCAATTCGGAGCGAAGCCTCTACAGCAGACAGAATTTCAAACGGAACCGAGCCGTCGCTCTCGCCGAGTGGCGTCAACTCTGCGTCGCATAAAGGGCAGCGTTTCTGTCCAAGGCGAGACGAGTTCGAATCCGTCTGACAGCACCTGTGGCCGTGACCCGATAGATCGACTTGCCTGCGTCGTCCCTGGTGCGGTCGATAACGTGTCCCGCCTTGCGCAGGCCGCTGAGCGCCGCCCGCACGGTGTGCGGCTGCCAGCCCGTCGCATTGCAGAGATCGTCAAGGCTGGCGCCGCCCTCGACTTCCAGCATCTCGCGCATGAGCGTGGCCTTGGTCTTCCTCGGCGTCTTCGGTTTGGAGGCTTGCCGTTTGTGTGCCGCGCTCCTGGTCTTATTGCCTGCCAGCTTTGCCTTCGTCTTCGTCATGTTGGTCTCCCGTGTTGCGGGCCAGCCGAATGCCGGCCCTGTCACCGAGAGCAGCCCGAAACTCTGTCGGGCGCATGGACAGCAACGCTCGAAACGGCGCGACAGTCCAGTACGTTTCGGAGAAAACGCGTCAATGTTTTGCAAGTTGAGCAAAACATCCCTCGTGATGGCGTCAGATGACAAAGACGAGATATAACCAGAATTCTACCCAGCTCAAAATCAGATGGGTTCTTTACCACTACTCAGCGATTGGACTACGCATAGGTCGCGAGCCTTTACAGGCTGCCACTGTCAATAAACTCGGATGCATATCGAAAGGGCACCATGACGCCGGAAGAAAAAATCAAAGCACTTGAGGATCAAGTGATCGAGGTGCAACACGCGGCAGTGGCAATGGTCATGGGAATGGCAGAGGCCGTCACAAACGGCCCGAATGCACGCGAAGACCTGGCTCGTGGTTTTGACCAAGCGGCCGCCCAGAGTGAAGGCGAGGCACGTCGGCTGGCAGAACTGGTCGCCACGGCACTGAGACACCACGACGGCACACGAAACGGGTGATCTGCAGGATACAGGACCGAGCGTTCGATACCGGCTTCCTCCAGCCCTGGACTTCGCGGAAACATATCCCCGCGTGGAGGCCGCCGTTGGTTTCCTCGTTGACTGGTCAGCCCACGCACGCGCGGCTCGCGTTGTGATGGCTCGGGCCGACGAATTGGACGGTAATTCCTATCACACTCTCTCGACTACCGCCGATGCGATTGAGGCGGAGCACCCGCTCTCGGCAACGTTGATGCGGCGCGCAATGATTGAAGACAGCCTCGATGGCGCGAAATCCAAACGCTATCGTCACGCGGCGCGGCATCTTGAAGAATGCCAGTCATGCGATGCCGCCATTGAAGACCATGGAGACGCCCCAACCCACGCGGAATTCGTCACGGCACTCAAAGAGAAACACCCGCGCAAACATGGGTTCTGGCGCCTGACTAACCAGTAGCGGCGGTCAAAGAGTGGCACCCGTCTTGCTCACTTGAACAAAGGATGGTCATTCAGTGTAAACCATTGGACCATAGAGCGGATAATCGAGCCTTGTTTACCGTCGTTTGCGATTTGTGTGCCGATCTGACATCCGGACCGACGGTTCGATACTGCTCCCCACCGTAACGAAAGTTCGAGATCACCATTTCGAAGGCAAGAACAAGTGGTCCCACGGAAAACACGCATGTGACATGCGCACCCCTATACTGAACCTGTAGAACCGATTAAGAGCCTCGGGTCACGACACAATGATAGCCCGAGTATGCCGCAGCACATGGTGAACGCCAAGGCCTCGACGCGACGCGAAGCAAAACTCCACAGTGCTTACCTGAAACGATCGGGCATCGTATGTCAGTGGCTGACAAGGCTTCGATATCCGGTGCGCTGATCCTCTATGACTTTGCCGTCGTTTGGAAGGCTGCCCTTGGCGACGATCTCGATCCGGCCCTTCAGCTTGAGCGTATCGGCCAGCGCGTTGGCATAGGATTCGGGCTCTCCGCCATCGGCCTCGATCTGCACGGTCATCACGTCCATCTCGCCCTCGCGGCTGGCGATCACCCGGGCGCGGGAAATCTCGTCATGGCGCGACACCAGCGCCGCCACCTGCTCGGGGCGCACGAACATGCCCTTGATCTTGGTCGTCTGGTCGGCCCGGCCCATCCAGCCCTTGATGCGAATATTCGTGCGGCCACAGGGGCTTGCGCCCTCCATCACCGCCGACAGGTCACCGGTGGCAAACCGGATCAGCGGATAGTCCGGGTTCAGCGTGGTCACCACCACCTCGCCCACCTCGCCGGGGGCGACGGGCGTGCCGGTGCCCGGCCTCACGATCTCCACGATCACACCCTCGTCGACGATCATCCCGTCGGCCGCCTCGCTTTCATAGGCGATATTGCCCAGGTCGGCGGTGGCATAACATTGCAGACAGGTGATCCCCCGTTCGGCATATTCCTGCCGGAGTGACGGGAACAGCGCCCCACCCCCGACCGCCGCTTTCGTGATCCCCAGGCTCAGCCCCATCTCGTCGGCCTTGTCCAGAATCACCTTCAGGTAATCGGGCGTCCCGGCATAGGCGGTGACGCCGATATCATGCGCCGCCCGCGCCTGAAGCTCGGTCTGGCCGGTGCCCGCGGGCAGCACGGCGGCGCCCACGGCCCTTGCCCCGCTCTCGAAAATCATCCCCGCCGGGGTCAGGTGATAGCCGAAACAGTTCTGCACGATATCGCCCTTGCCCACGCCGCAGGCATGCAGGAAACGGCCCACGCGCCACCAGTCATGGCTTATGCCACCCGGCTCGTAGATCGGGCCTGGCGACTGGAAAATATGCGCGAACCCCTCCGGCGCCAGCGTCGTCAGCCCGCCAAAGGGCGGCTGCCCGCCCTGCGCCTTGCCAAGGTCGCTCTTGCGCAGCACCGGCAGGACCGACAGCGCCTCGACACTGGTGATGCTGCGCGCATCCACCGGCGCCAGCGCGTCGCCATAGCCGGGCAGGGCCTGCGCGCGGGCGATCTGCTCGGGCAGGGCGCGGGCGATATCCGCGGCGCGATCCTCGGCCGGGCGGGTTTCGAGATCATCGAAATAGCGGGTCATGACGGCATCCTCTGGGTTGCGCCCGGGGGCGCGACAGCGTGACGGGGGAACAGGGCAGGGCGACGATCGGCAACATCCGGGCGCCATCCCTGCGGAACTGGTAAACCTTCAGCTCAGCCAACGCTTGCGGCGGCGATAGCTGCGCACGTCGCGGAAACTCTTGCGGCCCTCCTCGGACATGCCGAGATAGAACTCCTTGACATCCGGGTTCTCGCGCAGGTTCTTGGCCGGCCCGTCCATCACCACGCGGCCATTCTCGAGGATATATCCGTAATGCGCGAAGCGCAGCGCGACGTTGGTGTTCTGCTCGGCCAGCAGGAAGGTATAGCCCTGATCCTCGTTGAGCGATTTGACGATGCCGAAGATCTGCTCCACCAGCTGCGGCGCAAGCCCCATGCTGGGCTCGTCCAGCAGGATCGTCTCGGGCCGGCTCATCAGCGCGCGGCCGATCGCCACCATCTGCTGCTCCCCGCCCGAGGTATAGCCCGCCTGGCTGCGGCGGCGCTCCTTCAGGCGCGGGAAATAGGTATAGACCAGCTCCAGATCCTTCTCGATCTCGCCCCGCGACGAGCCGCGCGTATAGGCGCCCGTCAGCAGGTTCTCCTCGACCGTCAGGTGCTCGAAGCAATGCCGCCCCTCCATCACCTGGATGACGCCCTTCTTCACCAGGTCCGACGGCACAAGGTCCTGCACCCGCTCGCCGCGATAGCGGATGCTGCCCTTGGTCACCTCGCCCCGCTCGGACTTGAGCAGGTTCGAGATGGCCTTCAGCGTGGTGGTCTTGCCCGCGCCGTTGCCGCCCAGCAGGGCGGTGATCCCGCCCTTGGGCACCGACAGGCTGACCCCCTTCAGCACGAGGATCACGTGGTTGTAGATCACCTCGATGTTGTTGACCTCGAGAAGGGTCTCTTCGGTTCGTCCCGTGTCGAGCATGTATTTCTCCGTACCATTTTCATGAACTCTGCGAACCCTGTATCTTGGGGATGGAAGTGGCAGCCACGCCGCCACTTCCCATTGTCTTCTCGAATTGCGATCAGTTGCAGCGAAGTTCTAAGCCTGCCTCCGCCGCGTAAGCCTCAGAATCTGCGGTTATCAGAGGGTCGACGACCTCCGCGTCCGGCGCGATGAAGTCGGTTAGCATGGTCCAGCTTTTCGTTTGCGCATTCCACTGGCGGACGGCCGCCAAGCCTTGGCCGCCGTGATTGGAACATGTGATTTCGATTTCCGGGGCGAAATTGGCGAAGCCCAAACTTGCCATTTTTTCCTCGGTCACAACTAGCGCTTCCATGCCGTCACGAACCATCGCCCCCGTGACTTGCGCAACCCCATGTATTTCCTGCGCTTTCTTCACGGCTTCCACTGCAAGCATTGCAGAATAAAGGCCACGATTGTAAAGGACAGTTCCCATTTGGTCACCGTTTCCGGCAGCAAGACCCGTATCATATACATATTTTTTCAGGTCATCATACACACCAAAGTCCGACCCCGGGGCATGCATCGCCAGCGCCTTATAGCCGTCAGAACTTTCGCCTCCCGGCAAAACGTCGGACTCAGACCCAGACCACCAGACACCAATCATGTTTTCCAATGGAAAGCGCACGTTAGCTGCTTCGTTGATGGCAACAGGGTTCATAACGCCCCATCCCCACAACAGCACGTAGTCCGGCTTTTCTCGCCGGATCTGCAGCCACTGAGATTTCTGTTCCTGCCCCGGGTGATCGACGGCGAGGGAATTGAACGAGAAACCGTGCTTTTCGGAGAGAATCTCCAAGGTCGGAATCGGTTCTTTGCCGAATGCTGAGTTGTGGTGGACCAGCGTGATCTTCTTACCTTTTAGGTCGCCACCATTCTCTTCAAGAAGGTATTTGACAGCAACACTGGCACCAGCCCAGTAATTGGTCGGGTAGTTGAAAATCCACTCAAAGACCGCTCCATTAGCCGCTGAAGTCCGACCATGTCCTATCGAGTGAATCGGGATCTGGTCTACGCTGGCTTTTGGAATTAGCTGATAATTCAACCCAGTTGAGACGGGTTGATACAAAATCGCATCTTCCTTTGTTGCTTCGTAGCACTCAACACCTTTCTCCGTATTGTATCCGGTTTCACATTCCGGCATGTTGATTTTTATTCCGCCGATGCCACCGTCACGTTCGTTGATCAACGTGAAATAATCCGTGTAGCCGTCTGCGTTAGGTATGCCGTTCGCTGCATAAGGTCCTGTGCGAAAGCTGATCAACGGGATCTTCAGATCCGCCAGCGCCGGTCCGGCGGCAATCGCCGCAGCCACGATTGCAGTTACCAATTTGGTTTTCATCGGTTCGTATCCTCCCTTGGTTTCTCCGATGGTCTTTCAGGGTGAGTGGCAAACCACCTCACCACTTTAGCCTTCCCTAGTGCGGGAACGGCCAAAGCCTCAGCTTCTCTTTCGCTACGCGCCAAAGTTGCGCTAGCCCGTGCGGCTCCGCGATCAAAAAGATAACGATCAATGCACCCACGATCATGTACTCGAAATGTGCGGCCAGATCGGTGGGCCAGCCCAGCACCCCCACAACGACGTTCTTAAGCAACACCGGAAGCAGCACGAGGAACGCGGCGCCGGCAAACGAGCCGAAGATCGACCCAAGCCCGCCGATGATAACCATGAACAGGACAAGGAAAGACTTATCGATGCCGTATGATTCACCCGCGTCGACCGCACCGAGATAAACTGCGAAGAAAAGCGCACCGGCGATGCCCACAAAAAAAGAGCTGACCGCGAAGGCACTGAGCTTAGCGCGCAAAGGGTTAACCCCGATAATCTCGGCCGCGATATCCATGTCGCGGATCGCCATCCATTTCCGCCCGGCCGTGCCACGCGTTAGATTGCGTGCGATCAGCGCGGAAACGAACACGAAGACAAGGCAAATCAGGTAGGCGGCCCAAGGCTGGGTTTCTGCCGCTGTGACCGGCACCCCAAACACCGTACGCTCAGGAGCATTTATCTGCCCCGAGGCCGAGTAGTTGTAGAACCAAGGCACCCTGTTGAAAAGCCAGACAAGAAAGAACTGCGCCGCCAGCGTCGCTACAGCAAGGTAGAACCCCTTGATGCGCAATGACGGCAGGCCGAACAACATACCTACACCTGCGGCAATGCCACCTGCCAAGATGATATGTAGTATGATGCTAGTGTCCGGAAAAACTGTCATCAGTTTGTAGCATGCATAAGCGCCCACAGCCATAAACCCGCCAGTCCCAAGGCTAACCTGGCCACAGTAGCCGGTTAGAATATTCAGCCCGATTGCCGCGATCGAATAGATCAGGAAGGGAAGGAACACTGCATTGAGCCAGTAATCATTGATCAGGAACGGCACCACGGCAAAGGCCACAAGCAGCACCACGTAATACCGGTACCGGTCGAACTTGATCGGGAAGGTCTGCGCGTCGTCCTGGTAGGACGTCTTGAAGTCACCCGCTTCGCGATAGAACATGTCAGACACTCTCCCCGAGAATTTCGTCGCGCTTGACCGCGCGGTTTGGGGCCTTGGCATAGCCCGTTTCTTCCGAATGGCGCACCAGCCACAGGTAGGCCAGCATGCCCGCCCCGCCGCCGGCCGCGGCCAGCAGCGCGGCGATGACCATCTGGCTCGCGGCCTCCGCCGTCAGCGCCAGGTAGCCGAAGGCCCAGAACCCCGACCACGCCACGACATTGGCAATGGCGATCAGTTGTTTCATGCCGTGCCCCCCTCGAACTCGGCCGCGTCGCCGGGCCAGTCCTCGCCCTGCGGCCCGACAAGGCAGAACCGGTGCCCGGTGGGCGCCTCCATGACGATCCAGGTCTTCAGCCGGGCGATCTCCTTCGCGCCCAGCCCCTTCAGCCGCTCGCACTCGGCCTCCTTGTCGTCGGTCTCGATGTCGAGATGCACGCGCGGCTCGTGATCCACGGCCTGAAGCAGCACCTTGGGGTGGCCGGTATGCCCGTCGAACTGGGTGTACTTGCCCCGCTCGTCGATCCGGCCCTCCTTGCCCAGCATCGCCGACCAGAAGGCCGTGGCCTCCGAAAGGTCGTCGGTCTTGCAGTCGATGCAGACAACGCTGATGCGCGATTTGTGGGTCATGATCCGTTACACCCGTTCAATGATCTTCTCCCCGAACAGGCCCTGCGGCCGGAACACGAGGAACAGAAGCGCCAGTACGTAGGCGAACCAGATTTCCGTCGCCCCGCCCAGGTAGGGCGCGCCGATGGCGAACTCGAACAGCTTCTCGCCCACGCCGATCACCAGCCCGCCGACGATGGCGCCGGGGATCGAGGTGAACCCGCCCAGCATCAGCACCGGCAGCGCCTTCAGCGCAATCAGCGACAGCGAGAACTGCACGCCCGACTTGGTGCCCCACATGATCCCCGCGACCAGTGCCACGAAGCCCGCCAGCGACCAGACCATCACCCAGATGAAATTGAGGCTGATGCCCACCGACAGCGCCGCCTGGTGGTCATCGGCCACGGCCCGCATGGCGCGGCCCTGCTTGGTGTACTGCGCGAAGATCACCAGCGCGATCACCAGAAGCGCGGCCACGCCCGTCGCCACGAGGTCCAGATTGTCGATGAAGAAGCCGTAGCCGAAGATCTGATAGGTCACCTCGTCGATCACGCCGTTGATCCCCTGCGGCAGGCCCACGTCGAGCGTCTTGATATCGGCGCCCCACATGATGTCGCCGAACCCTTCGAGGAAATAGGCAAGGCCAATCGTCGCCATGAACAGGATAATCGGCTCCTGGTTCACGAGGTGGTTGAAGATCAGCTTGTTCACCGCCCAGGCCAGCGCGATCATCACCAGCATTGTCAGCAATATCGCCGCCAGTGCCGGCACGTGCCAGCCGAAGTGATGCACCTCCGTCCCGAAGATGGCGTTGATCAGGTGGGCGAAGGGCACCTGTCCCTCCATGATCCCCACCAGCGTCAGCGCCGCGAAGAGGGCCAGCACGCCCTGCGCATAGTTGAAGATGCCGCTCGCCTTGAAGATCAGGACAAAGCCAAGCGCCACCAGCGCATACAGCACCCCGGCCATCAGGCCGTTCAGGAAGACCTCCATTCCCCATACCAGCTGATCAGGCATTGGTGCTCTCCCCCTTCATGCCGCCGGCTTGCACCGACGCAATACCGACAAAATACCGACGTAATACCGACGTTGCGAAATCAGTCATGAGCCACCCCCAGGTAGGCGTCGATCACGGCCTGGTTGTTGCGCACCTCGTCGGGCGTGCCGTCGCCGATCTTCTTGCCGTAATCCATCACCACGACCCTGTCCGACAGGTCCATGACGACGCCCATGTCATGCTCGATCAGCACGATGGTCGTTCCGAATTCGTCATTCACATCAAGGACAAAGCGGCTCATGTCCTCTTTCTCCTCGACGTTCATGCCGGCCATCGGCTCGTCCAGCAAAAGGATCGACGGCTCGGCCGCCAGGGCGCGGGCCAGCTCCACCCGTTTCTTCAGGCCATAGGGCAGGCGGCCCACCGGCGTCTTGCGGATCGACTGGATTTCAAGGAAGTCGATGATCTTCTCCACGACCTCCCGGTTCTCGACCTCTTCCCGCTCGGCCTTGCCCTTCCAGATCGCCTGCGCCAGCAGGCCCGATTTCATCTGCCGGATGCGGCCCGTCATGACGTTGTCGAGCACGGTCATCCCCTCGAACAGGGCAATGTTCTGGAAAGTCCGCGCGATACCCTGCTGCGCCACCTGGTAGGGCTTCATCTGCGGGCGCTTCTCGCCCTTGTAGAACACCTCGCCCTCCTGCGGGTTGTAGAAGCCGCTGATCACGTTCAGCATGCTCGACTTGCCCGCGCCATTCGGCCCGATGATCGCCCGTATCTCCCCTTCGCGGATGTCGAAGCTGATATCCTTGATCGCCACCACGCCGCCAAAGCGCAGCGTGATGTTCTTCATCTCCATCACCACCCCGCCGATCTTGCGGCCGTCCTCGGTGACAAATCCCTCGGTCGCGTCAAGCATGTTGATATCCCTCGATAAACCCTGCCGGGATGGCGCGCCGCGCGGGCTGCGCACGGTCGATGCATCGGCGGTTAGTGGTTTTGCGCCCAATCTGGTCCCGCGCCGTCTCCGCAGCGGTGTCTTCACCCGGCAGGGCAAAGGCACAGGAAACGCACCGGTCGTAACCTTTTGTTAACCTCATTCCGCCGCCACCTTCTCGGCCGTGTCGACCGGCACGACCTTGGCGTCGATGATCTTCAGCGTGGCGCTGATATAGCCCTTGCGGCCATCCTCGTAGGTCACTTCCGTCCGCGTGCTGATCTCGTCCGATCCGTCATAGAGCGCGCCCAGAAGGTCCTCGAACTTCTCGCCGATCACGCCCCGCCGCACCTTGCGCGTCCGGGTCATCTCGCCATCGTCGGCGTCCAGCTCCTTGTGCAGCACCAGGAACCGATGCACCTGGCAATGCGCCAGCATCGGGTCTTCCGACAGGCTCCGGTTGACCTCCTCCACGTGCTCGCGGATCGTCTCCAGCACCCGCGGATGCCCGGCCAGCTCCTGGTAGGAGCCATAGCCGATATTGTTCCGCTCGGCCCAGTTGCCCACCGCCGTCAGGTCGATGTTGATGAAGGCGGTGCATTCCGACCGTTCATTGCCAAAGACCACGGCCTCGAGGATGTTGGGGAAGAATTTAAGCTTGTTTTCCACGTACTTGGGCGCGAACATCTTGCCGTCGGCCATCTTGCCCACGTCCTTGGCGCGGTCGATGATCCGCAGATGCCCGGTGCCTTCCTCGAAGAACCCGGCATCGCCCGTCGCGACCCAGCCCTCGGCATCCTTGGTCGAGGCGGTGCTGTTGGGGTTCTTGTAATATTCCTCGAACACGCCCGGGCTGCGATAGAACACCTCGCCATTCTCGGCGATCCGGATCTCCACCCCCGGCGCGGGCACGCCCACCGTGTCCGACCGCACCTCGCCATCGGGCTGAACGGTGATGAAGACCGAGGCCTCGGTCTGCCCGTAAAGCTGCTTCAGGTTGATCCCCAGCGAGCGGTAGAAATCGAAGATCTCCGGCCCGATCGCCTCGCCCGCGGTATAGCCCACGCGCACCCGGCCGAACCCCATTGTGTCCTTCAGCGGGCCATAGACGCACAGGTCGCCCAGCCAGTACTTGAACCGGTCCCAGCCGCTGACCTTCTTGCCGTCAAGGATCGCCGGGCCCACCCTCCGGGCATGCTCCATGAAGTAGCGGAACATCCGCTGCTTGAGCCGGCTGGCATCCTCCATCCGGATCATCACGTTGGTGAGCTGCGTCTCGAACACCCGCGGCGGGGCGAAGTAATAGGTCGGCCCGATCTCGCGCAGGTCGGTCTGCATCGTATCGGCGCTTTCCGGGCAGTTCACGCAGAACGCGCACCAATAGGCCTGCCCGATCGAGAAGATGTAATCGCCCACCCATGCCATCGGCAGGTAGGCCAGAACCTCGTCCTCCTTGCGCAAATGGTCGAACTCGGCCGAGGATTTCGACGCCTCGATGATATTGCGGTTCGACAGCACCACGCCCTTGGGCTTGCCCGTGGTGCCGGAGGTATAAAGCATCACGCAGGTGCTGGCATAATCCAGCTTCTCGCGCCGCGCCTTCAGCGTCTCGATATGGTCCTCGCGCGCCGCCCGGCCCTGCTCCTGCACGCGGGCATACTGGTGCAGCTTGCTGTGATCGTATTTCCGCAGGCCTCGCGGATCGACATAGATCATGTGCTCGAACTGGTGGAGCTTGTCCTGGATGTCGATGATCTTGTCGACCTGCTCCTGGTCCTCGACGATGGCAAACCGCGCGCCGCAATGTTCAAGAGCATAGGCCAACTCGTCGGCCGCGGCGTCCTGATAGAGTGGTACTGGCACAGCACCTACAGACTGAACGGCAACTACCGCCCAATAAAAATATGGCCGGTTACGTCCGACAATGGCGATAAAGTCACCCTCGTTCACGCCGAGATTCAGAAGCCCAAGCGCCAGTGCTTCGACTTCCTTCTCGGTTTCAGCCCAGGTCCAGCTTTGCCAGATCCCGAATTCCTTTTCCCGATAGGCTACTTTGTTACCAAAAAGACGCGCATTGCGATGCAGTAGCGCCGAAAGAGAGTTGAGCTCTCCGGTTTCCTTAAGCGATGTTGCCAAATTCATTTCCTTGTGCGCGCCCGTTTTCGGCCATTGACCAGAATTGGGCTGTCCCCACCGCCACAAGGACCGCGCTTTGCAGTACCACGTAGTGTCTGACCAATTTCTTCAAAAAAGCACCAACCGGTCTCCTCACCACGGCCGGACCCGGTAGAGATCACAGCTCCGACATCGCCACTATCGGTCTCGTGCGCACGGTCTTGCTCGAGATGCCGTCTCCTAGGCGGCACATAGCACCAATCAACTCCCACAAATCGAAACTTCCAAAGTGTACTTTCCTGCAGACCAGTTTTTTGCGCACGACCCCGTCCCGATACAGATGCCGGAAAATCAAGGACATGATGGCCCGTAGCCCGGAGCGTCCAATCATTTTCAAGTGTCATTCATTCCTCCGTCTCTATGGACATTGAACCGATCGCACGCATTATGGCCCGATCCACCTCTACTGCCCCCATCGCCGCGAAATCCTCGTCAGGGATTCCGGCAGTAATACGGTTTGCAAATCGTTGAACGGCGAGCACTCTCTTACGTGCGGTGCGCTTGTTTTGTCTATCGGCACCGGCTGTAGTGAGGCGCTGATCAACCGCATCCTTTAGGGCAGAAACGCCACTTCTGGTTGACGCGGAAACCCTCAGTACGGAAACCTCTCTCTTTGGGCCGGAACGGAGCGAAAGCATCCCCTCGAGGTGCTTGGCAGTCTCGTCCGCATCCTCCCGATCCGATTTATTCACCACGAGAATATCCCCAATTTCCAGGATCCCCGCCTTGATCGCTTGCAGTTCGTCACCAAGACCGGGCGCACAGACCACAACGCTTAAGTCAGCGACCTGAGCAATCTCGGTCTCCGACTGCCCTGCCCCGACCGTTTCTATCAGGATCAATGGCCAACCTGCGGCATCCATGACGTCTGCCATGTCGTGGGCCGCTGCACATAGGCCACCGAGATGGCCGCGCGCGGAGACTGAACGGATGAAAACGCCATCGTCGAGGCTATGCGCGCCCATGCGCGTCCTGTCTCCCAGAACGGCGCCACCCGAGACCGGACTCACCGGATCCACGGCCAGCACAGCTACTGAACGCCCCTCTCTTCGCCATTCATGGATCAAAGTATCGACAAGCGTCGACTTTCCGGCGCCCGGCGGACCAGTGAAACCCACGATGAGAGCCTTACCAAATGAACCGGAAAGCGCTTCGGTCAGGGCCATGGCAGCAGCACCGCCATTTTCAACTATTGTCAGTGCCCTACCCAGAGCACGCGGATCGCCCGCGCGGAGCCTTTCAACAAGCGCCTCAAGCTTTGCCTTGCGGTTGTCTGCCATCAGGCGACCATCAGCGGGTGGCCAAAGCCCAACTCACCGCGAAGGCACGCAATGATCTCACCGTGGGTCACACCGATATCTGCAGCTTCCACAACTTTCTCGTAAACGTTCTCAGTGCCGTTTGCTGCGCGTGCCAATTTGTTCAGCGCCATGTCTACCGCAGCTTGGTTTCGGTTAGCTTTGAACGCCTTAAACGCCGCGACCTGGGCCTCCATTGCCTTGCGGTTCGGCCGATATGTCTCAACCTCTCGGTCCTCGATCTCGGACTTGTAACAATTCACGCCTACCACGCCCTCAGCACCAGTCTCGATCCGGTTCTGATATTCCAACGCGGACTTGCCAATCATGCGTTGCACGATCCCGGCGTCCGAGGCCTTATACATGCCCCCCGCATCCTCGATCACATCCATGACTTTAAGGATCTTCTCTTCCATTTCGTTGGTAAGCGACTCTACATAATAAGAGCCGCCCAAAGGGTCGATCACATCGCACAGATGCGCTTCCTCGCGCAGGATGTTTTGGGTTGCGACGGCGATACGCGCTGCGTCTTCTGTTGGACAAGCCATCGCCTCATCGAACCCGTCGGTGTGCATGGATTGCAGACCTCCGAAGATTCCTGCAATCGCCTGCGCAGTCACTCGCGCAATGTTGTTAAGGGGCTGTTGTTGCGTTAGATCCACGCCGGAGGTCTGACCATGGAACTTAAACCTCCACGATCGAGGATCCTTAGCGCCATAGCGCTCACGTGCAATACGCGCCCAGATGCGTCGTCCAGCTCGAAATTTCGCCACCTCCTCGAAAAAGCTAATGGAGATGTCGAAGAAATAGGTGAAGCGCGGCAGGATTCTGTCGGGATCCATCCCGGCTTCGATGCAATCGTCTGCGTACTGGATCGCGGTCGATAGCGTCAGCCCCATGGTTTCCGCTGGCGTCGCGCCGGCTTGTTGCATGTGCTGACCCACTACCGACACCGGGTTCCAGTTAGGAACATGCTCACGGCAAAACTTGACGTGATCCACGAACACGCGCCGTGCACCGGGCTGGCTGAGACGGTAGAACATGTGATTGGCTACGAAATGCGAGATGTAGTCGGATTGGTTCGCAGTGCCGGTGATTTTGTCGAATGGCACGCCACGGCGCTTCGCAACGCCAAGCAAGAAGGCGAAAAGCGTGAAGGGCGTGGGATCGTTCATTGCTGTAGAGATCTCGTCGATCGGCACACCGTCAAGCGCGGCGTCCATGTGGTCGACCGTATTGATGACTGTACCGCAGGTACCGAGCAGCGGAACCGGGCTCTCATCGCAGTCGATCCCGCGGAATCCGGAGTTGCAAGGCAGAAGACTAATCGCTGACGCGCCCTGTTGAAGCAACATGCGGACGCGCTTGTTGTAGTCCTGCGGAGTACCCAGCCCGATGAGCTGCCGCTGCGTCCACGTGCGTCCCCGGTGCATGGTGTTATAAATGCCCCGCGTGTAGGGTAGCTCGCCCGGCATGCCGAGGTCCTCGACGTAGCGTGAATCTGACCAGTCAAGCGGCGTGTAGAGCGGACGCACTTCGATGCCTGATCGGTTCACGACAGTTCGATCCCGACCGATCTCGCCGTCGTAGCGAACCTTCCAGCCTGCCTGCATCTTTTCCAGGCTTGCAGCATTGGTGTTTGAAGCTGTTTTGGGCATTACACGACCTCCGCGTCTTCGCGCGCCGCACGTGCCTCAACGGCCAATGTGCGGACAGTGTTGACAATCTCTTCGCTAGTTGCGCCGGGACTGAAAATCGCGCTGACACCAGCGGATAACAGTTCGGGCTGTTCGTTTCGCGGGACAATTCCGCCCACGATCAAGCGAACATGTCCTAGGCCCGCCTCGCGTAGCGCGGCGATCAGATCCGGCATGATAAGATGATCGGTCGCGAGCGAACTTACGCCCACGACATCGACATCTTCCTGCATCGCGAGCTTCACCACTGCCGCGACCTCCTGCCACGGCGGGGTGTAAATCACCTCCATCCCCGCGTCGCGCAGATACGCCGCCACAACTCGACTGCCTCTGTCATGCCCGTCAAATCCGATTTTCGTAACCAGAACGCGTTCAGGATAGGACATCATTGTTCTCCCCCAGATGTGTTTGAATGGGGCCGCAAAGAACCCGAATTAGTTGCCGCGCGATTTGTCTAGGGCTCTCCCCGCCCGGCTTGTGCCAGACAGGGATGTGATTGACCGCCCCGATCAGAATAAGTCTCAGCAGGTGACTATCCACATCTTCGGCCAACGGAAGCGCACCCAAGAGATCACGAAGGACAACTTCGTACTTGTCACGCAGCCGGACGAGATCATCACGCACCGAGGGCACGTCGTCTGGCAAGATGCGGATGATCACACTGGCATAGGCCGTCGGCTCGATAATCATGTCTATATGCGCAGCGAGCATAAGCTCCAACCGGTCCCATGGGTCGGAAGCTGGTGCAATCTCGCGTTGAACGCGTTCGCTCAACTGCCTCACGCCCTCTTCATAGACTGCTACGAGCAAAGCCTCCTTGTTTGGGTAATGGTAGTAGGTCGAACCCGGAAGCATTCCGCATTTCTTAGCAATGTCCCGCATCGTCGTAGCTTGATACCCGCGTTTCGAAAAAAGCTCAGCCGAACTTTCGAGCAGAAACTCGAGACGATTATTGGAGCGTGTCGCGATTGTCATTTGACAAGCCTAACTAAACAAACATATGTTTTCTTAAGTCGGCTCCTAGATTAAGTCAACGCTTACTTTGCGATGAAATTCAGGAACGACTTTCTGGAGAAATCCATGTGGCAACGCCTTAACAAGTCGCAGGCTGGGCGGCCCTATGCTGCGCCAACAGCGCCTGCCACCTCAATGCTCACGTTCTTACCGGTACAGTTGCCTTTCAATTCTGCATGACGACAATCTGGTGCTGCTTGGAGAAACAAAACTCTCAAAGTTCAACGCCGATGAAGGAGAGAAGAATGACCGCCCATAGTGAGAGGATTACCGCACTACAGCAGAGACTTCGGCAGCGAGGCCTGGCAGCCGCCTTCCTTCACTTGAGCAGAGACATTTTCTATTTCACAGGGACTTCTCAGCCGGGATGGCTCTTCGTTTCCCCGAGTACTTTTCATTTCTTCCTTCGATCCGGACTAGATTTCGCCCAGCGACACTGCACCCTTCCACGCGACCGAATTTCCAAGAAAAGCAGATTTGCCGATATTGCGCACGACTGCCTCGGAGAGATCACACGCGACATGGAAATCGGCGCTGAGCTCGATGTAATGACTGTTCCGGATTATAGAAAAATCCGCGAAGTCCTAAAACCGGCTCAGATCGTCGATGTTTCGTCCGACATCCTCAAACAGAGAATGAGCAAAGACGCACTGGAGATAGCGTACATTGAAAGAGCTGCTCAAGCGCTGGAGTCGGGTCATAGAGCGGCGTTGGAATTATGGCGGCCAGGGATGACCGAACTCGAAGCGTCGGCAATCGTAGAGGACGGACAACGCCGTGCGGGACACGAAGGCGTGTATTTTGTTCGACAAACGGACTTCACGATGGGACGGGGACCGTTAGCTTCCGGACAAAACCGTCAAGAAATGAGCGGAGTCGTATTTACAGTTTCGGGATGTGGATTGACTCCAGCAATCCCAGTCGGGGCGTCGCACCGTACAATTCAATCTGGAGACTTGGTCATAGTTGATATCCCTACTTGCGTCGGGGGATATCATGGGGATCAAACACGTACATATTGCGTGGGGCAACCATCGCAAAGAACCCTTGAGTTACACCAAGCCCTCCTGTGGGTTTCGGATGAGCTAATTTCAGATATCTCGCCTGGCATGACCTCAGGAGAAGTCTTTGAACGTGCCCGCTATCACGCAGAATGTGCGGGCATACTCGACCCATTCCTCAAGTTTTCTGATGGCAGTATGGCGCATTTCGTCGGTCATGGTGTCGGCCTTGACTTGAACGAACCGCCTTTTTTGTCCCGCGGAGGCGAAGACGATATCACTGCCGGCATGGTTCTCGCCATCGAACTCCACGTCTGCGACGCTGAATCCGGGATGATAAAGCTCGAGGACATGATCCTGGTAAATGATGACCACTGCCGATTGCTTACGTTGACGGAGCGGAAACTGATCTCTGTCTCGGCTGAACAGCTCTTCTAGGGCCTGTGGAGGCAGTGTCAGAGGGATGAGCTTGCGAGCGACCTCGCTGGCCCCTACCCTTCCTGAATGAGTAAGCCCAATCCGTTTCGCTACTTTCGAACAAGCCGTGAAATCATCCGGCTGGCGGTAATGATGTACGTCAGATTTCCGCTCTCGTTACGTAATGTCGAGGACCTTCTGCACGAGCGCGGGATCGACGTCAGCCATGAGTCTGTCCGCTTTTGGTGGATGCGGTTTGGCCCGCTGTTCGCCTCTGAGATCCGCAAAGCCAGGGCCCAACGGATGCGCTGCTACTCGAATTGGCAATGGCATCTCGACGAGGTCTTCGTGAAAATCAACGGCGAAACCCATTACATGTGGCGGGCCGTCGACCACGAAGGCGAGGTTCTTGATGCCTTTGTCACCAAGCGTCGCGATCGCAAGGCCGCATTGAAATTCCTCAGAAAATTGATGAAACGCTACGGGCAGCCAGACCGCATCGTCACCGATAAGTTGCGCTCTTATGGGGCGGCGATGAAAGAAATCGGAAACGCCGATCGGCAGCGTACAGGGCGCTGGCTGAACAATAGGATCGAGAACTCACACCTACCCTTCCGACGAAGAGAGCGTGCCATGTCCCGCTTCCGGCGCATGCGAAATCTACAGAAATTTGCCGCCGTTCACTCTTCAATCCACAACTTGTTCAATTCGGAGCGAAGCCTCTACAGCAGACAGAATTTCAAACGGAACCGAGCCGCCGCTCTCGCCGAGTGGCGGCAACTCTGCGTCGCATAAAGGGCAGCGTTACTGTCCAAGGCGAGACGAGTTCGAATCCGTCTGACAGCACCGCCACCCAGACCAGTCTCATTTCCCGTGTGCATTTCCCCTGTGAATTCCCGTGTGTTTTCCGGGTCTTGCAGACGGCATCTGAAAACAGAGACGCACCGTTTCCCTGATTTCCCGCGCAACATCGGGCCGCGTCTCAGTCGGCCAAATGGCGCGCTTCGGTTTTGCTGAGATTTCCCTGGTCGCAGGGAATTTTGCAGGGAAATTTCTCAAATTTCATCGAACAACGAGAAAAAACCCGAGGAACGCTTCGTGATATCAGGCAGTTACGAGAAATTCCCTGGCTGTCCGAGCAGGGAATTTGCAGGGAATGGTCAAGGCTTACTTTCTGGAGCTCTTTGAAGGTCAACCAAGGTGGACGCCGGCCTTCCTCTCAAGTACTCTTGGCGCAGGCACGTCGCGAACCTCGGCAGATCGAAGATCACCATTCTGCCGATTTGACAGATTGCGGCGGGCCGCCGAAGCGCGCTTATGACCGGTTTCCGTGTCGGGCCCTTGCCGGCGATTAGCATTCTTTATACCTCAGCGCATGCGCCGTGTCGCACGCCGGCATCTGCCAGAAGCGAGCCGCCCAAGGCACAGACCCTACCTGTTCCGACCATTCACAACCGCCCTTCGAACCGCATCGCCCTGATGGCAATGACGCTCTGTTCGCGCGCCAAGTCCAGCCCAAACTGTGAGGACATTACTAAGGACCTTCAGGCCGTTTGTCTACTATGTTCAATAAGTTACGCTATTTTTAGCTGTTGACATCTTCGGGCAATCTTGCGATTGAAAAGGTACAAAACTCGAAGCTCGAATACAGCAAGCTTCCGACTTCATCGCCCTGAACGCGATGGTCGAAGCATGCCGTCCAGGGCGCTTCTCTCCATCGCAGAAATCAACATCGCGTACGGAGAGACCATGTCTGTTCACATCAAATACTCGACGCCGAGCCACGGCACAAATGATCCCTTCCCGCCAGTGGAAGTTGTTTGGGTCGAGATTGACAAAATCAAAGACGCACCGCGCCGAGTTCGAAAAGCTCTCGAAAGGCAGTGTCAGAGGGATGAGCTTGCGAGCGACCTCGCTGGCCCCTACCCTTCCTGAATGAGTAAGCCCAATCCGTTTCGCTACTTTCGAACAAGCCGTGAAATCATCCGGCTGGCGGTAATGATGTACGTCAGATTTCCGCTCTCGTTACGCAATGTCGAAGACCTCCTGCACGAGCGCGGCATCGATGTCAGCCATGAGTCCGTCCGATTTTGGTGGATGCGGTTTAGCCCGCTTTTCGCCTCTGAAATCCGCAAAGCCAGGATCCAACGGATGCGCTGCTACTCCAACCACCAGTGGCATCTGGACGAGGTCTTTGTGAAGATCAACGGCGAAACCCATTACATGTGGCGGGCTGTCGACCACGAAGGCGAGGTTCTCGATGCCTTTGTCACCAAGCGTCGCGATCGTAAAGCGGCATTGAAATTCCTCAGGAAATTGATGAAGCGCTATGGGCAGCCAGACCGCATCGTCACCGACAAGCTGCGTTCCTATGGTGCGGCAATGAAGGAAATCGGGAACGCGGATCGGCAGCGTACAGGGCGCTGGCTGAACAACCGAATAGAAAATTCACACCTGCCATTCCGACGACGAGAGCGTGCCATGTCCCGCTTCCGGCGCATGCGAAGTCTACAGAAATTTGCCGCCGTTCACTCTTCAATCCACAACTTGTTCAATTCGGAGCGAAGCCTCTACAGCAGACAGAATTTCAAACGGAACCGAGCCGCTGCTCTCGCAGAGTGGCGTCAACTCTGCGTCGCATAAAGGGCAGCGTTACTGTCCAAGGCGAGACGAGTTCGAATCCGTCTGACAGCACCCATCTGGCCATGCCGAGACTGGTTCGACTTCGTCTGGCAGCTCCGCTTCGAGAGCTCGGCCTGAACCACCTTCATGTCACAGGAGGTCGATCGAACAATCGGGCTGAAGTCTCACATCAACCAACACGCCGACGAGAACGGCGAATGGGCCGCTTCAAATCGCCCGGCTCGATGCAGCGGTTTCTGTCCGTCCACGCTACCATTTACAATCAATTCAACCTGCAACGCCACCTGATCTCCCGCCAAACCCTCCGTCAGACGCGCGCCAATGCGATGGCCGCCTGGCATTAAATCGTTGCCGCTTGAATGCGGCCTGAAGCAATTTCTCGGGTAACCTGAAGTTACCGTGACAACGCCATCACATTGGCACATTGCGATGCCGTATGAAGGGGCATCCACGCCATCAACAAATGACATGACCGCTCTGACATTACCATTCGGCCGGTCCCACCACGAAGCTGACGATTGTGGTGGTCGAGCCGCCGATATTCAAAAGACCCACGTGACGTGCGCCTTCGACTTGATAGTCGCCCGCATGGCCCGTCACCTGCTTGAAGCCATCCAGCATCATCCGCACACCCGTCGCGCCCACCGGGTGCCCTGAGCCGATCAGCCCACCCGATGGATTGACCGGGAGCTTGCCGTTGAAATGAATGACCCCTTCCTCGATGGCCTTCCAGCTTTCTCCCGGACCGGTAATCCCGAAACTGTCGATGGCGGCGTATTCCGTTATCGCGAAGCAGTCATGCGTCTCGATTGCATCGAGCTGGAATGTGTCGGTGATACCGGAACGCTTAAAGCATTCCTGAATTGCCTGGCGCACCTGAGGCAGCACATAGCGGTTGTTGCGGCTCTCCTCCAGTTTGTCTGCGAAAAGCATCGGTGCGGTGCGGTGGCCCCATCCTTCAATTCGCGCCAGGTCGTCGGTGGAGATGCCATGTGCCTTCGCGTAGTCGCGCGCGCGGGCTTCGGACGCGAGGAATATCACGGCGGCGCCGTCAGTGACTTGCCCACAATCGTTGCGGCGCACGTTGCCCTCAATCGCGGGGTTCAACTCGTCGTCCGGCTGGAAACTCCTCTCGGAGAAAGTCCAGTTGCGGGTCTGGGAATTAGGGTTGCGCCGGCCGTTCTCGTAATTGATGCGTGAGATCTCGCCTAGGTAGCGGTAATCAATCGCACCGTATTTCTCGGAGTAAGCGTCATTCAGGTCAGAAAAGGCCGCCGGCCAGAGGTAGCGTGCGTCGGACCATTCCCGACCGTGCCAGGCGGCAACGCCCAGATGCTCGGCCGCTTTACGGCCGGGAACGTTGCGCATGTACTCAACCCCGAGCACGCAGACCAGATCGTAGCGGCCGGCCTCAATCTCGCTCATGGCCGAGAGGATAGCTATGGAACCCGAAGCGCACGCGGCCTCGTGCCTGCTGGTGGGTACGCCCGACAAGCTGGGGTGGAGCGACGCGGCAATCCCGCCGAGCTGACCTTGCTCGCAGAAGAGCTCAGCCGTGAAATTGCCGACGTGCATGCTCTGGATGGTCATGTCAGAAGAACTTGGCTTGAGGCTGGCTGATCGGCGCCATACCCTCTCGGGATGGCAAAACGTGACCCATTCAAGTATTTCAAATCGAGCCCGGAGATCATCCGCCTGGCGGTGATGCTCTACGTTCGCTTTCCCCTTTCGTTGCGGAACGTCGAAGATTTGTTGCACGAGCGCGGCATCGAGGTAAGCCACGAGACAGTACGGTATTGGTGGAACCGGTTCGGTCCATTGTTCGCTTCCGAGATTCGAAAGAAACGTGCCGAGCGACTGCGTGCATGGCCTCAATGGCAGTGGCACGTCGACGAGGTCTTCGTGAAGATCAATGGTGAGCGCAACTATCTCTGGCGCGCCGTGGATCACGAGGGTGAGGTCCTGGAAAGCGTCGTTACCAAGCGGAGAAACAAGCGTGCCGCATTGAAAATACTAAGAAAATTGATGCGCCGATTTGGCCGGCCAGATGTCTTGGTTACAGACCGCCTACCATCGTATCAGGCGGCGCTTAGAGAACTCGGGTGCGGCGATCTGCAGTCCTGCGGTCGCTGGCTCAACAACCGCGCGGAGAATTCACACCTGCCATTCCGACGACGAGAGCGGGCCATGCAACGCTTCCGCAGAATGCGAAGTCTACAGAAATTCGCCTCCGTTCATTCTTCTGTATTCAACCATTTCAACCAAGACCGCAGCCTCTCCAGTCGCGACATCTTCAAGCTGAACCGTACCGCCGCCCTTGCCGAGTGGCGCCAACTCGGCGTCGTCTAAAGGACAGTGGCTCTGTCCAAGTGGAGACGAGTTCGACTTGGTCTGACTCCTCCCACCGTCATGCCAAGTCACGTCATCGCGCAGGTTGAACGTCACGGTCTTGCCGTCGTCGCTAACTTCCCAAGAGGTCGCCAGGGACGGCAACGGATTGAGATCCATGTCGTATTCCAGCAGCCCGTCGAAGATCTTGGTCGCGACCTCGTTGGTGACCGGCGCCGAGCTCAGCGCATTGGTGAGGATTGGTGGCTCTGGTGTAGATGTGATGACGACGGTTCCGCCGCGCTTGGGCTCTGCAGATACCGGCAGGGCAAGCATGGCCGCACTCGCAAGGCTGGCAACCACCGCCTTGCAGAGGGCTCTTCTTCTCATAGTGAACATTTCAACCTCCTGAGGTTTTTCATATCAGCGAGAGTTTTCATTATTAGTGAACATCACAAGCCGCGCAGCGATTCTCACAAGCAGGGTCAGTACGATCTAAAGCTATTGCTTTAAAGACATTTTACGCCCTTCCTTCAGCGAGATTGGCTCTCTCAACCCCTCTCGGGCAGTATTGTTTTCTCATATGATGATATTTTTCAAGAAAGAATGTTGTGTAACTATCGAAAAAAATTGTATCGTCCTGTGATAACGGTAGGACTTCAGGTGTTACACGGCATCATTTTCACGATTCATACGGCGACCCATGAAACAGACACAGGACGACCTCAACGCAGAGACCTTGCGCGGCATAGGTGACCGCATACGCGCCCTGAGAACCGGCAAAGGCCTGACGCTTAGCGCGCTGTCGAAGCAGAGCCAGGTTTCAGTCGCCATGCTGAGCCACATCGAAAGGGGCCGTACATCGCCCTCCATCAAGGTTCTCGATCGGCTGCGAATCGCGCTTGGCGTTCCTCTTGCGGATTTTTTCAGCGATGCGGAGCCGCGCACCGGCGAGCAGAATGTCGTGACCCGCCGACACAAACGGCCCGTGCTGTATTTCGACGCGGTCGGGCTGACGAAGGAACTACTGTCGCCCGAGCGGAATTCGGAGCTGGAGTTCTTTCTGCTCAAGCTCGACCCCGGGGGTAACTCGGGGCCGGAGCCTTTTCATCGTATCGGCGAAAAATGCGGCATGGTGCTGGCCGGGCGTTTCGAGTTGATGATAGGGGAACATTATCATGAACTTGAAACCGGTGACGCCTTTCAATTCGACAGCAGCCAACCCCATTCGTTCCGCAATCTGGCCGATACCGAGACCCAGATTATCTGGGTGATCCGCTCGCGCGAGTTCGGATGACGGCACATGACAGCAGAAGAGAGGCGCACATGAATAAGGTAGAGATGACCGTGAACGGCAAACCGGTATCGGGCGAAGTCGAGGGACGCCGGCTGTTGGTCGAATTTCTGCGCGAGGATCTGGGGCTGACCGGTACGCATGTGGGCTGCGACACCAGCCAATGCGGCGCCTGCGTGGTGCATATGGACGGAAAGGCCGTGAAATCCTGCACCATGTTTGCGCTAGAAGCCATGAACGCCGATGTGATCACCATAGAAGGCCAGGCAGCCGAGGATGGAACGCTCAACACGATCCAGCAGGCGTTTCAGGATCATCACGGGCTGCAATGCGGCTATTGCACCCCCGGCATGGTCATGAGCGCCGCAGCGTTGCTGCGGGACAACCCCAAGCCCAGCGAGGCCGAGATACGCCAATACCTCGAAGGCAACCTTTGCCGCTGCACGGGGTATCACAACATCATACGTGCGATTCTGGCCGCCTCCGGGCAAGAGGTCGCGCCGATGGAGGTCGAATGACCGCCCTGATTTCTCAAGAGGTTTGCAATGTACGATTTTGAGTTCGAACGCCCGCAGACCGTCGCAGAGGCGGTTGCTGCTCTGAAACAGGAAGACGCCCAGGTGCTGGGTGGCGGGCAGACCCTGATCCCGACGCTGAAACAGCGACTGGCGATGCCGTCAAAGCTGGTGTCGCTCGGAGGCGTCGCAGAGTTGCGCTTTGTCCGGTCCACTCGCGGGACGGTCTGCATCGGCGGCGCCACAGCACATGCCACGGTTGCTGCAGATGCGGCTGCGCCCTATCCTGCGCTGGCCGACTTGGCCGGACAGATCGGCGATCCCGCCGTGCGCAACCGGGGAACGATCGGCGGCAGCCTTGCCAACAACGATCCCAGCGCCTGCTATCCATCCGCCGCGCTGGCGAGCGGCGCGACCATCGTGACCGACCGGCGGGAAATCGCTGCAGACGATTATTTCGAGGGCATGTTCACCACCGCGCTGGATGACGGCGAAATCATCACCGAGGTCCGCTTTCCCGTGCCGGAGCGCGCAAACTATCAGAAGTTTTCGCAACCCGCCTCGCGGTTCGCGCTGGTCGGGGTTTTCGTCGCGCAATACGCGGACAGCGTCCGCGTGGCCGTCACGGGCGCGTCGGATGACGGTGTGTTCCGCTGGACCGATGCGGAAGCGGCGCTGACGCAGCGGTTTCATGCGGACGTGCTGAAGGACGTGACTGCACCAGCCGATGACATGATTTCGGACCTGCACGGATCGGCGGAGTACCGCGCGCATCTGACCGGCGTGCTCGCACGGCAGGCCGTCGCAGCCGCAGGTTAGCGCCCACAGGTGGCTGGGCGCCATTCTGACAAACCCAGGGATCGTCCGGAGGGAAAATGAAAACCGAAACGCATGAGGCGCTGCCGTTCCCGGACACCGAGTACCAGGCGCGCGTTGAAAAAATTAGAACGCGCATGCGTGACCGCGGCCTCGATGCGCTGCTGATCTGCGTGCCGCAGAATTATTACTATCTGACCGGGTTCATCACCGGTTGTGCGCATTCGCTCATGTTTCTGGTGTTTCCGCTAAAGGGCGATCCGCTATGGATCACGCGCAAGACGGAAATGAGCAATGTGAGGGCGCTGGCACCGCATATGTGGGCGAAACGGGGGATCGGCGTTGCCGACTCGGAGGACATGATTGCGATTCTGGCACACAGCCTGCGGGACATGGGGCTGGACCGGGCGCGGCTGGGCATCGAAAAAGCAGCACTCTTCTTTACCATCGCACAATATGAACAGCTGACGGCGCTATTCCCCGATGCGGCGTTTCACGATATCACCGGCCTGATCGAACACGAAAGACGGGTAAAGAGCCCCCGTGAGCTCGACCATATGCGCAAGGCCGGCGGGATCGCCAGCCGGGCGGTCGAGGCCGGGTACGAGGCCCTGCAAGAGGGCGTGGCGGATTCGGATCTCGCGGCCGCAATGCTGTCGCGGGCCATTCGCGAGGGCGGGGACCGGATGGGCATGCTGCCTTTCGTGTCGGCGGGGTCGCGCAGCTATTGCGCCCATGCCTCGTGGGTCGGCGCGAGGATCGGTCGGGGCGAAATCGTGAATGCCGAACTGGCGGGCGCTTACAAGGCCTATCATGTGCCGATTTTCAGGGTGTTTTCTCTCGGCCAGCCGTCTGATGAGATCCTGCGCATGCAGGCGGCATCCGAGGCGGGGCTGCACGCCGGGCTGGACGGGATCCGTGCCGGGATGACATCGCACGAGGCCGACAGCGTCGTGCGCCGCGCGATCGAAAAGCAAGGATATGGCGAGAATTTCGTCGTGCGGGCGGCCTATGGGCTGGGCGTGGCCATCGCACCCGGCTGGGGCGAACCCGCCGTCATGCAGATCATGCCGGAGGACCAGCGGGTTCTGGAATCCGGAATGTGCTTTCACTTGGTGCCAGCGATCTATGTAGAGGGGATCGGCTGTGTCTGCTGCAGCATGCCGCTGATCATCACCGAAACCGGGATCGAGCGCCTCACCGACCTGAAGCCGGAACTCCTTGTCAAGTGAGGCTGTTTTCCGAGGTGCTCCGCGAACGCCGTCCCGGGGCCTATCGGGGCGTCCTATCACCGGCCCGCTGTATGGCTTGCCAGATGGCAAACGGCGTCGCCGGCATCGCGATGTCTCGGACACCCAGCCCGCGTAGCGCGTCCAGCAACGCGTTGATCACGGCAGGGGGCACGCCGACCGATCCGACCTCGCCGCACCCCTTGGCCTTGAGCGGATTGGTGGCGCAGTCGGTGCCATGGGTGAGCACCGTGAACCCGGGAAAATCGGCGGCCCGGGGCATCCGGTAATCCATGAACGTTCCGCTCAGCAGCTGGCCGGTCTCGTCGTAAACACAGCCTTCGAACAAGGCCTGGCCGATTCCCTGTGCCAGGCCGCCGTGCAGCTGCCCGTGCACGATCATCGGATTGATGATGCGGCCTAGATCGTCGACGGCGACCACCTGCAGGATCTCGGCCTTGCCCGTCTCGGGATCAATCTCCAATTCGCAGATGTGGCAGCCGCCGGGAAAGCTCCAGTTCGGAGGATCGTAGAACACGGTTTCCTCCAGGCCCGGCTCCAACTGATCGACCGGAAAATCATGCGCGGCATAAGCGGCCCTGGCGATGTCGCCGAAACTGAGCGTGCGGTTCTTGCCTGCAACCTTGAACATGCCGTTCTCGAAATGCACATCTGTGTATTCGGCCTCCAGCAGGTGCGCCGCGATCCTGGTCGCCTTGACAATGATCCGGCCCACTCCTTGGACGATGGCCGAGCCACCGATCACCAGAGAACGCGACGCGATCGTGCCGCGGCCAAAGGGGCCCCTGTCGGTATCGCCCTGGATGATACGGACATCCTCGATCGGAATGCCCAGCCGTTCGGACACCAGTTGCGCAAAGGTGGTCTCGTGGCCTTGTCCGTGGCTATGGACGCCGCTGAACACGCTGACGCTGCCGCTGGGATGAACCCTGATCTGGGCGGATTCCGAGCGCCCGCCGCGCGCCCCCATTTTCCCCGCCATCCGCGAAGGCGTGCCGCCTGCGACCTCCAAGTAGGTGGACATGCCGATCCCGCGCAACCTGCCCCGCGCTTCGGAAGCGGCCCTGCGTTGTTCGAAATCGTTCCATTCGGAGGCCCTTAGCGCGATGTCCAGCGTACCAACATGATCGCCAGAGTCGTACTCCAGCCCCAAGGGCGTCATGTAGGGATATTGATTTTTGCGGATCAGATTGCGCCGCCGCAATTCGACCCGGTCGATGCCGGTTTCGGCAGCGGCCTTGTCTATCAGCCGTTCCAGCAGATAGGTCGCCTCTGGTCGGCCAGCCCCGCGATAGGCGTCGACGCTGTTGGTATTGGTAAAGCAAAGCAGGACATTACAGTAGATCGCCGGTGTCGCGTAAGGGCCGGCCAGGAGCTGAGCGTAATAGTAGCTGGGAATGACCGTACCGCCCGATGTCAGATAGGCACCGACGTTGGCATGGGTTCTGACCCGCAGCCCCAGGAACCGACCATCCCCGGCGAGCGCCATCTCGGCTGTCGAATGGTGATCACGGCCGTGCACGTCCGAGAGAAACGCCTCGGACCTGTCGGCGCACCACCGCACCGACGCCCTTAGCCGTCCGGCCACCCAGGTCGCGACCGTTTCCTCGGGATAGATAGGCGCCTTGGAGCCGAAGCCCCCGCCGACATCCGGTGAAATCACCCGCAGGTGCGTTTCGGGAATCGACAGCACCGTGCTCAGCGCCGCGCGGACGAGATGGGGGTTCTGGCTGGTAGTGTAGAGGGTATGATCGCCGCTGGCGGGGTCATACAGCGCCGCCGCCGCGCGCGGTTCGAGCGCATTGGGTATCAGGCGGTTGTTGGTGATCTCGATGTCGACCACGTGCGCTGCGTTTCCGAATGCCGCATCGGTCAGGGCGCGGTCGCCGATTTCCCAGTCACAGCAGATGTTCTGATCCACCGCGTCCCACACCAGTGGCGCATCCGGGCGGCAGGCTTGCACAGGCGAGGTCACCGCCGGCAGTTCATGATAGTCGATGCTGACGAGTTCAGCCGCGGCCCTGGTCGCGTTGGCGCTGTCACCCACCACGACGGCGACGGCTTCACCGACGAACCGGACCTTGCCGACAGCCAAGGGGTACCGGGGCGGTTCGGCCATCGGGTTACCCATCCGGTCCCTGATTTGCCATGCACAGGGAATGCTGCCCACGCCCGCATCCCGCAGATCCTGACCGGTAAAGACCGCCTGAATCCCCGGGGAAAGCGCTGCGGCCGCCGTGTCAATATGCGCGATAAGGGCGTGCGCATGGGGGGACCGCACGAAAACGAGGTGAAATGCCCCCGGCGTGTTCAGATCATCTACATACGCACCGTTCCCGGTCAGGAAGCGGATATCCTCGGTCCGCCTGACAGAGGCGCCGCAAGCGTCCGACCCGTCCTGCGAACCGGTGCTCATTGTGCGAACGTCGAACGGGTCTTTTCTCATCTCGAATGACGGCTCCATCTATCACGGGTTTAGGTGCCCACGCTCCGTCAGAGGGCCACTCCTTCGGCGCGCAGGCAGGTTGATCTGCAGTCGCGTTCATTCAGGGTTGAGATAATCCAACGCGCTCAGGGCGTGCACCCGGACGACATGCAGGAAATCCTCGATGACGGCCGATTCGTTGGGGGCGCTGACGTTGCGTGGCGAAGTTCCGTAGACAAGCGCGGGCACGCCGCGTTCGCGCCAGAACCGGCAATCGGAGGCCGCGACCATCGGAATGCGCACCGGTTCGTCGTAACCCAGCGCCGTGACATTGGCCGACAGAAGTTCCGCCATCTCGTGCTCGGGATCCGAGTAGAGCGCCGGCCCCCCGACGATGTCCCTGATCGTGGCTTCGGGATGGGCGCCGACGATATCATGCACCATCTTGAGGATATCATCGCGTTCGACACCCCAGGGCACGCGAATATCGACCTCTATGGTACAATCGGAGGGCACCATGTTGACCTTGGAACCACCCTTGATGGTTCCGATGTTCAGCACGACGGCGGTGATTGCCTCGTTGGTTCCCTCGCCCATGGTTTCGTCGATGACGGTCTGCGTCTTGCTGTCCGCCAGCCTGGTCGCAATCTCGGGCGGCAGATTCTGCTCGACCCGGGTCACGGCCTTCAACTCGGTCATGATGTCGGACATGATGTTGATCGCGCTCGGGCTGAGGTGCGCATAGGGGCCATGCGCACCGCGCGTGCGGACCTCTACCGTGAATTGCAGAATGCCCTTTTCACCAAATCGGATCGTCTTGACCCCGACCGGCTCGCCCGAAAGCAGGCAATCGCCCAATGCTTCGTCCCCCAGTTTTTCGAGAACATATCCTGTTCCCCAGCGTCCGCTTGTCTCTTCGTCCGAAACGACCATCAGCGACAGCTTGCCAGCCAGCTTGTCACGCAAGCGGTGCAGGTAGCGGTAGGTGAAAATCGCTGCCGTCGTACCCCCCTTCATGTCGGCTGCGCCGCGCCCGTGGATGACCCCGTCCTCGATATCGCCGCTCCAGGGATCACGATCCCATGCTTGTTCGTTTCCGACGGGGAAAACATCGACATGGCCATTGAGAACAAGGTGCTTGCCCTCCGTGTCCCCATCGAATGTGGCCACGAGGTTGGGCAGATGTTCCTTGGCTGTTACTTCGTCGAAAGCGAGCCCTTCTTGGTCCAGGAAGTCGGAGACCAAGCGCATCACCTCCCTGGTGTCGCCCGGCGGGTTCGGCGACTTGGCCTTCACCATATCCTGATAAAAGTCGATCAACTTCTGTTCGTCCTCTTTGATCCAGTCGAGAACCTGCTGGCGCAATGGCGTCATGATATCCTGCCTTTCAACTCCGCAACCGCCATCACGCATCCACGCGCGGCAATGAGCAAGTATGCAATGCCATATTTTGTGACATATCAGTTTCTGAAAAGCAATAGGTAGCGCCGGATGGGACACTTCTGAATTACACCACGGTAAGCTGTTATAAAGCAAGAACATTCGCATTTTCCAGATTCATCCGGTTGACAGAACGCAAAAAATGATCGGTAGTATATGAGGCGAGAGGCAAAAGGGTGATATGTCATGAGTCTTGCGGATAATTCCGGTAAATCAGGTGGTCTCGACGCTGCGAAACCTTGGCTTCTCCTGTCACCTTCCGTGATAATATTGTTTTGTTTCATGATATTGCCCATGACGATCATGGGTGCATACACGCTGTTCCTATATGTCGACATCGGGGTAGATGCGCCCGACCTAGGCCTGCGGAACTGGAGCGCCTTCTTTACGGATCCGTACTATCATTACGCCGTCTGGAAGACCGCGCGTGTTGCGCTGATCACCACAGTGGTCAGCGTAGTTGTTGGTTATGTGCCCGCCTACGTGATCGCAACGACACGCTCCAGGCACCGGTGGCTATTGATGCTGCTGTTGCTGCTGCCGTTCTGGATCAGCTTCGTCATCAGGACAATGTCATGGATTCATGTGCTGGGCGCCCATGGTGCGGTGAACACGTTCCTAATGTGGACCGGGCTGATCGATGCCCCTCTTGAAATGCTCTACACCGAAGGCGCGGTGATCATGGGGTTGGTCCATTTCCTGATGCCGTTCGCCATCCTTAACATCTTTGTTTCCATCGAATCCAGCGACCGAAGCCTGGTTGCAGTGGCGCGCACGCTGGGCGCCACACCAATCGGCGCCTTTCTCAGCGTCACCCTGCCGCTGTCGATGCCCGGTGTGGCCACGGGCGCACTGCTGGTTTTTGTCCTATCGGCCGGTTCCTATGTGACGCCGATCATCCTGGGCGGACCTGACGACTTCCTGTTCGGGAACCTGATTTTCGAAACCATCATGACACAGCTGAACTGGCCCATGGGATCGACGCTGGCGATCGCGCTCGCGCTGATCCTGGGTGGGATCATCATGATCTATAGCCGGTATTTCGGGCTGGAGCGGCTGACGAGGGGTCTGACATGAGCGAGACCGCACCCAACAAAGCGCCGCGCCGGTGGGGGGATTACCTGCTGAACGGATTCACGTTTCTTGTCTATATCTTCATGTTCGCGCCGATCATCGTGGTCATTCTTCTTTCCTTCAACTCGTCGGATTTCGGGGCTTTCCCGATCGAAGGGCTGTCGCTGCGGTGGTTCGAGAAGCTGTGGTCGAATGAGGTCATCATCCATGCGTTTATAACGTCGGCCTCATTGGGCATTCTGACGGCGCTGATCGGCACGCTAGTTGCAATGATGAGCGCAATGGCGCTCGTGCGGTATCGCGTGCCCGGGCGCAAACTCTTCAGCAGCCTGACGATCGCCCCCCTTTTGATCCCAGAAACGGCGCTTGCGGTCGGATTGCTGCTTTTGCTGCGCTCTCTGGGTTTGCCGCGCACCTACATGCTGCTGCTCATCGGGCACGTCCTGATCACGCTGCCCTTCGCGTTCCTGGTCATCCAGGCCCGCCTGTCAGGCCTGGGTAAAACCTACGAGGAGGCTGCTGCAAGCCTCGGGGCGAATGCCCTGACGGTGTTTCGGGAAATCACCTTGCCGCTGACCGCACCTGCATTGGTTGCCGCGCTGCTGTTTGCCTTCACCATTTCGTTCGACAACCTCACGGCATCGCTGTTCTGGCGTCCGAACGGGATCGAGACGGTCCCCACCCAGATCTTTGCCATGCTCAAGGATTCGGTGAGCCCGGAAATCAACGCCCTCGGCACGGTCATGGTCAGCATAACCATTGGCCTGTCTCTATTGGCCGGCGCGATCGGCAGCCAGCTTGCCAGTCAGGCCGGCTCCGGCCCCAAGCCCTAGGCCAACCAAGCCCAGACCAACGACCGTCAGAAAGTGGAGAAGAAAATGACGAAATACCCTACGACCAAGTTTCTCGAAGAACTAAAGCAACGATACAATGATGGCGACATCGACCGGCGGTCCTTTCTACGGTCGGTCGGCATGGCGGGTCTGTCCGTCGGTATCGTCGGCCTGCCCGGCACATCCATGGCCAAAGACAAGGTCGAGGAGATCAAATACCATTCGTGGGGCGGCGTGGTGCAGGAAGCCATGCGTCGGACGGGCATCGCCGCGTTCGAAGACGCCACCGGTGTCAAGGTCGTCGAAGGGACCTTTGGCTTGGAAGAGGAAGTGCTGGCCAAGGCCCGGGCTGGCCGGCCCGGCGATTACAACATCGTCAACTCTGCCGGCAACGCGTGGTACAAGCGATGGATGGATGCCGGTTTCGGCGTCGTGCTGAACGAAGCCAACATTCCCAACATGAACAGTCTCATGCCGGCCCTGATGCAGCCGTTCTGGGACATCACGCCAGAGGGCTTGTCCGCGCTGCCGTTCAGCTATGGCAACACGGGGATCGCCTACAACAAGAAGTACATCAGCCAAGAGCAGGCGCTAACGCAGCGTGAAGGACTGCTGATCGATCCGAAACTGGAGGGCAAGCTCAGCGGTCACAACGACTTTCAGACCAGGATGTGGGTCGCGGCCCTGCAATCCGGGCAGAACCCCAACAACATCGAGGATCTCGATGCGGTATGGGCAAAGATTCGCGAGAACCGCAGCTTGGTCAAGAAATACTGGGGCTCTGGCGCGGAGTCGATCGAACTTCTGGCGTCGGGCGAAGTCTACGCCAGCGACATCTGGTCGGGCCGTGCCGCATCGTTGATCGAGCGGGATCCGAATTTCGGCTATGTCGATTACTCGAAAGGCTACTGCTGGTGTTCGGACCTGCTGGTTCTCAAAGGGTCTCCGGTGGAGGTCTGCGAGGAATTCCTCAACTTCATTCTGGAAAAGGACGTGATGATCGCCACGGCCGAGGCACAGCTCTATCCGCCGTCCGTGGACCCGACCAAGATCGAGTTGACCGACAAGATCAGATCGCTTCCGAATTTCGATCCGACCGGGACACTCGACAAATTCGCCTTTTCCGACCCGTTCTATTGGACGAAGTACGAAAAGGACTGGAAACCCAAATACGCCCGGATCGAAAAGGGATTTTAATCTGATGAACGCATCATCGTCCCAAGAAAAGGGACAAAATACCACAACGTCGCCGCTCGGATCCGAGCGGCGACATCAGGCTGGCGACATGGCCGACGACCGGGCGCGCGGCGCTCATGTCGTCGAACTGAAGGATGTCAGCAAGCGGTTCGGCAGTGTCACCGCCGTTCAGGATGCCAACCTGGCACTTCGCGAAGGTACGCTGACCAGCCTGCTGGGCCCCTCGGGGTGCGGCAAGACGACGTTGCTTCGATTGATCGCGGGTCTCGAGCATTGTTCGACCGGCACGATCAGGATCAAGGGGCGGTCGGTCGACGGGCTGCCGATACACAAGCGCAACATCGGTCTCGTATTTCAAAACTACGCGCTGTTTCCGCACAAGACCATCGGCCAAAACATCGCCTTCGGGCTGAAACACCGCAGGGTCCCCAAGGCCCAGACCATGGAAAAGGTCAAGCAGGCACTGGATATCGTCAGACTACCTGGCATCGAGGATCGCTATCCCAACCAGTTGTCGGGCGGGCAGCAACAGCGTGTTGCGCTTGCGCGGGCAGTGGTGTTCGAACCGGATGTGTTGTTGCTGGATGAGCCTCTTTCGGCGCTCGATGCCAACCTGCGCGAAGAAATGCGGGTTGAGATCAAGCTCATTCAGAGGGCGCTCGGAGTTACGACCGTCCTGGTGACCCACGACCAGCAGGAGGCGCTTGCCATGTCCGACGAGATCGTCGTCATGGACCAAGGCAGCATTCAGCAGGTCGGCCAGCCCAAAGAGGTTTACCGACGCCCCTGCAACCCGTTCGTGGCGGGGTTCTTGGGGCAGGCGAATGTGTTTCCCTGCACCATTCTGGGCCCTGCCGAGGCATCCGCCGACCTGTTGCGGGTACGTCTGGAGAACGGCATGGAACTGGTGGGCGACGCCAGCACATCCGACGCGACCGCAGCGGCAAAAGAGGCCGGACAAGCGGCAACGATCGTCATTCGGGGTTCAGAGATCAGCCTGTCACCAGAGACGAGCCCGACGGAAACAGGCAGTGCCGAGGCAGGGGTGAACCGGTTTTCGGGCCAGATCGTCGATTCCAGCTATCTCGGCGACGACGCACATTACCTGATCAGCACCGATGACCTCAACATGAAGGTCATCTCGCGGTTTGGGCGTCAGAAAGGCCAGGAGGCCGACCAGATGCTGGAATCCGATGCGCCGGTGAGGGTGAATATCCCTCAGGAGGCGTGCCGCATTCTGTTTTCCACCTGAGAGGTACATGATCGTGACAAAAGAAATCGTTTGTTTTCGCAATGCCGACTGGATCGTCGGTTGGAACGATGATCGCGGGACGCATTGCTATTACCGCGATTCCGATCTCGCGTTCAGGGGCGAACGCATCATCTTTGCCGGTCCCGGCCGGTACGAGGGGGATTGCGACCGGGAGATTTCCGCTGTCGGCCAGTGCCTGATGCCGGGCCTCGTGGACCTGCACACGCATTCAGCCTCGATGCCGACATTCCGGGGCGTCCGCGAGGAAATGGGCAACCCCAATTTCTACTTCAGCGGTGTATACGAAGGATGGGGCCTGTTCATGCCCCCCGCAGAGGTCAGGGGCACAACGACACGGGCCGCGATATGCGAAATGCTGCTGAGCGGAGTCACGACCTACGTCGATATGTCGTATCCATATCCGGGCTGGACCGATGCAGTCGCCCAGTCGGGCATCCGTGCATTCCTTTCACCGTTGTTCGATTCCGCCAAGACTGCCGCGACGAACGATCACGCGCTTGAATACCGTTGGGCAGAGGATGGTGGCAGCGCCGATTTCGAGGCCGCGGTAAAATTGCTGGATGCAGCCGACGATCATCCATCTGGGCGTCTGTCGGCGATGATGTCGCCTATGACAGTGGATACTTGCACGCCCGAGTTGCTGCGCCGGGCGCATGACATGGCAACCGAGCGGAACTGGCCGTATCACCTGCACGCGGGGATGTCGGTGATCGAATTCCACGAGATGGTGAAACGCACCGGCCAGACCTCGATCCAGTGGGCGCATGATCAGGGTCTGCTGGGCCGGAACACCATCATCGGGCATGGCGCCGTTCTCGATCACCACTCCTGGGTGCATTGGCACACCAAGGACGACATCGATATTCTGGCAAATTCCGGCGCGTCGGTTTCGCATTGTCCGGTCGTTCTGAGCCGATACGGCGTCACGCTGGAAAGTTTTGGCCGCTATCGCAAGGCGGACATAAACCTGGGGATAGGCACGGATTGCCATCCCCACAACATGCTAGAGGAAATCCGCGAGGCTGCGATCATGAGCCGGGTTTCCGACCAGCATATGTTTTCCGCCTTGACGGCGGATGTATTCGACGCGGCGACAGTGGGCGGCGCAAAAGCGTTGCTGCGCGACGATATCGGGCGGCTCAGCCAAGGGGCCAAGGCCGATATCGTGGTCGTCGATGTGACAAACCCCATGATGCTGCCGCTCTATGACCCGCTGCGCAGCCTGATCTTCAGTGCCTGTGATCGCGCGGTAAAGGATGTGTATGTCGGAGGCCAGCAAATAGTCGCCGAAGGCCGGGTCCTGACAATGGATCACCAGGAAATCGCCGAAGGCGTTTCGGAAATCCAGGCCGCCGTGGTGCGCGACATGCCCAACCGCGACCGTAAGGGCCGCACCGCCGAAGAGGTTGCCCCCAAGACCTACCCTACCTATGATTCCTGAGGTTCATCAGGAACTGAGCGAAGGAAGACGAGGGTGTCATGTCCGGACACGAGATGAAGACCGGCAGTGTTCTCGTTGCGCGATCGCTGGCAGATGAAGCATACAACATCATCGAGGTCCTGCTGATCCGCGGGGAAATTCCCGAGGGCAGCATGATCTCCGAGGTTTCGCTCAGCAAATCCCTGAATATCGGGCGCACTCCGGTGCGTGAGGCCCTGCAGAGGCTAGTCAGGGAGCGGATGGTCACACCGGTTCCAAGGCAGGGATTCCGCGTCAACACTGTAGACATTGACCAGTTTCTAGACGGGCTGGAAATCCGCCGGGAGATCGAGTGTGTTCTCTTCAGCATGATCACGCACAAGGCTTGCCGGTGGCAAAGACGCCTTCTGTTCCACATGTCCGAGCGCATGGCTCGGGCGGCCGATACCGCCGATATCAATCTCGCACTGGAAACTGACCGTCAGTTCAAGCAGATCCAGATCGAGATTTCCGACAACCCGTTCCTGACGATGGCTGTCCGGCCGTTTCATGCCATCAGCCGGCGTGTCTACTTCGCCGAGGCGCGCACCCCGGTCAGAAAGCTGGCCACGTCGATCGCGGAGATAATGAGGCACAGCGCGCGCGGCGACATCGAGGCGGCATTGTCGGCGAACGATTCTGTCATCAATGCGCTGATCCGGTTCGGCACGCAGAGCCGGGCACGGCATGCCGGAAAGGGGGGTAACGGCAACGCCGCCGAAGACGCCAGCGCCAACAAGGTCCAGCGCCTGTCGTCGATCGCGTATACCCGGATCGAGGATCGGATAATCGCCGGACATTATCGTGGCGGTGAAGAACTGAATGAACGGCGGCTTTGCGAAGACCTGGAATTTGGCAGAACGCCCGTGCGCGAGGCCCTTCAGCACCTGGCGGCGCGGTCGCTCACCACGATCTTGCCGCGGCGGGGTGTCCGCGTCGTCGATTTCGAGGGGCTGGATTTTTCCGGCCTGATCGAGGCCCTGAGGCCACTGGAACGGATGTTGGCGCGGCTGGTCTGCCGAAACGCGTCGCCGGCCTTTCGCCGTTTCCTGGTACGGACGAATGCGCTGTTATACTCTGCGCGGAACCGTGGCCACCCGGACACCGCGATACTGCTGGATCGCAGGCTGGAAAAGCTGCTGGTGAAGGAGGCGGATCAAATGTACCTGCAGGATGCGATCGTTCCGTTGCACAGCCTTCTGCGGGGCTATCTGAACCATAGGCAGGTGATCATGTCCTCGGACATGATCATCATTTTGTCAGAGGTTCTGGATGCCATTGCGAGCGGAAAGGAACATGAAGCCCGCTTGAAAGTCGAACAGCTACTTTCCGAGATCGTCTACATGGTCCGCACCACCCCTGTCAGAGATCGCCATCGGTAGGGCGTTGTCACGGTAACTTCGGGTTGCCCTAGAAATTGCTTCAGTCCGCATTCAAGCGGCAACGATTTGATGCCAGGCGGCCATCGCATTGGCGCGCGTCTGACGGAGGGTCCGGCGGGAGATAAGGTGGCGTTGCAGGTTGCAATTGATTGTAGATGGCATCGTGGACGGACAGAAATCGCTGCATCGAGCCGGGCGGCAGTGTCAGAGGGATGAGCTTGCGAGCGACCTCGCTGGCCCCTACCCTTCCTGAATGAGTAAGCCCAATCCGTTTCGCTACTTTCGAACAAGCCGTGAAATCATCCGGCTGGCGGTAATGATGTACGTCAGATTTCCGCTCTCGTTACGCAATGTCGAAAACCTCCTGCACGAGCGCGGCATCGATGTCAGCCATGAGTCCGTCCGATTTTGGTGGATGCGGTTTGGCCCGCTTTTCGCCTCTGAAATCCGCAAAGCCAGGATCCAACGGATGCGCTGCTACTCCAACCACCAGTGGCATCTGGACGAGGTCTTTGTGAAGATCAACGGCGAAACCCATTACATGTGGCGGGCTGTCGACCACGAAGGCGAGGTTCTCGATGCCTTTGTCACCAAGCGTCGCGATCGTAAAGCGGCATTGAAATTCCTCAGGAAATTGATGAAGCGCTATGGGCAGCCAGACCGCATCGTCACCGACAAGCTGCGTTCCTATGGTGCGGCAATGAAGGAAATCGGGAACGCGGATCGGCAGCGTACAGGGCGCTGGCTGAACAACCGAATAGAAAATTCACACCTGCCATTCCGACGACGAGAGCGTGCCATGTCCCGCTTCCGGCGCATGCGAAGTCTACAGAAATTTGCCGCCGTTCACTCTTCAATCCACAACTTGTTCAATTCGGAGCGAAGCCTCTACAGCAGACAGAATTTCAAACGGAACCGAGCCGCTGCTCTCGCAGAGTGGCGTCAACTCTGCGTCGCATAAAGGGCAGCGTTACTGTCCAAGGCGAGACGAGTTCGAATCCGTCTGACAGCACCGCCATTCCCGAACAAAAATGGGCACTACAGTAGGCCCGTTGGCACTGTCAAAAGAACCTTGGCTTGAGGCGGGATTTGGCCCGACCTACCCTGCAGGCATGGCCAAATGCGATCCATTCAAGTATTTTAAAACCAGCCGAGAGATCATCCGCTTGGCTGTTATGCTGTACGTCCGGTTCCCACTCTCACTGCGGAATGTCGAGGACTTGCTGCATGAGCGTGGCATCGATGTAAGCCACGAGGCAGTGCGGTACTGGTGGCATCGGTTCGGCCCGATGTTCGCCGCCGAGATCAGGCAGCGCCGCGTGTCGGGAATGAAATCCAGCCGGTGGCGCTGGCACCTGGACGAGATGTTCGTCAAGATCAACGGCGAGAGACATTACCTCTGGCGGGCGGTGGATCATGAAGGCGACGTCCTGGAAAGCTTCGTGACCAAGACACGCGACAAGAAGGCCGCGTTGAAATTTCTCAAGAAAACAATGCGGAAACACGGTCGACCCGAGATTATTGCGACTGACCAGCTTCGGTCATATGGCGCTGCCCTGAAGGAAATCGGCGCGACCGACCGACAGGAAACTGGCCGCTGGTTGAACAACCGAGCGGAAAACTCGCACCTGCCCTTCCGAAGGCGAGAACGGGCGATGCTTCGCTTCCGACATATGCGAAGTTTACAGAAATTCGCCGCTGTTCACGCCTCGATATACAACCTTTTCAACTCGGAAAGAAACCTCAGTTCGAGACACATTTTCAAACGAAACCGCGCCGTCGCTCTTGCCGAGTGGCGCGGTCTCGGCGCCGCATAAGGGACAGCATTTATGTCCTTGCTGAGACTGGTTCGACTTTGTCGGCCAGCACCGTGCGACGTTGGCCTCCGGTTCCTTCGTGATGACGAGCCTCGAAGGCGGCGTCACGTCCGGCTGGTCGCTCGGCGTGCCATCCACCAGCCTGTGGAGCAGGTTCACCACATGGGTCTTTGTGGACTTGCCCTGAAAAAGTGGAGAGCACCAGCTGAGGAACCAGGAGGTGTTCTATGGGAAACGGAAACAGACCGACGCCGGAGTTTCGGCGGGAAGCGATTAGACTTGCGCTGACAAGCGGCCGGACACGGCGCGAGATCGCAGAGGATCTGGGCATTGGCCTATCGACGTTGACGCGATGGCTCAGTCGCGAACGGGAGGCCGGTGAGCCGGTCGAGGCGTCGGTGGACCTACACGCGGAACTGAAGCGGTTGCGACGCGAGAACGCGGTTCTGAAGCAGGAGCGCGACATCCTAAAAAAGGCCGCAGCCTTCTTCGCGAAAGACGCAAGTCGATGAGCTTCGCTTTCATAGAGGCGGAGAAGGCCAGCTTCCCGATCCAGCGGATGTGCCATGTTCTCGGTGTCAGCCAGAGCGGGTTCTTCGCCTGGCGGGACCGCCCCGCGTGTCATCGCCAGCGGCAGGACATGATCCATCTTGCCCACATCCGAACGGCCTTTGCGCTGTCGAACGGGACCTACGGCAGTCCCCGCATGCACCGCGATCTCGTCGATGAGGGGCACCAGATCGGGCGGCACCGAACCGCTCGCCTGATGAAAGAGAACAAGCTGGTGGCCCGCCAGAAGCGCCGGTTCAAGCGCACGACCGACAGCGAGCATGCCTGGCCGATCGCGCCCAACCATGTTGCACAGGACTTCTCGGCGGAAGCCCCTGACAGAAAGTGGGGCGCTGACATCTCCCACGTCTGGACTGCTGAGGGTTGGCTCTACCTAGCCGTGATCATCGACCTCTACTCAAGACGGGTTGTCGGCTGGGCCACGAGTGATCGACTGAAGCGCGGCCTGGCGGTCGAGGCCCTGCGCCGTGCTCTCGCGGCTCGCAATCCGCAGTCTGGCCTGGTCCATCACAGCGACCGCGGCAGCCAATACTGCTCTGTCGAATACCAAGCCGAGCTCCGAAAGCGCGGCATCCTGATCTCCATGAGTGGAAAGGGGAACTGTTATGACAACGCCATGGTCGAGACGTTCTTCAAGACCATCAAGTCGGAGCTGTTGTGGCCCTTCCCTTGGCAAACCCGAACGCAGGCCGAACGCTATCGCCAGATACATCGACGGGTTCTACAATCCCGTCAGGCGGCATTCATCGCTCGACTTCCAGAGCCCGATTGCATTCGAGCGAAAGGCCAAGGAAGTAAGCTAATCGCTCTCCACTAAACGCGGGCAAGTCCATGCCGTCGCTCTTGCTGAGTGGCGCGGGCTCTGCGCGGCATAAAGGGCAGCACCTCTGTCCATGCCGAGACTGGTTCGACTTCGTTTGGCAGCTCCTTACGCTCTCATGCGTCGCCGCTCGGGATCAAAGAAGGGGTAACCTGCCACCTTCGCTTTCAATCGCTTCTGGTAACCATCCAGCTTGCCTACCTCCACGCCCGTCCCTGCCTGCGCATGGATCTTGTCCAGGCGGCAAAGGGCGATGGTCTTGTTCAGGATGGGCGAGCGCGTAGCGCTGGTAATGACGCCGATCTCGGCCCGGCCGGCATAGACCTTGTCTCCGTGAGTTGGCACCTCGTTCCCGGCCAACTCGAGCCCGACTAGACAGACGCGCCCGTTCTGCTTTCGGGCTTCGAGCGCTGTCCGGCCAACGAAATCCGCTGACTTCGACTTCAGGGGGACCGTGAAGCCGATACCGGCCTCGAACGGATCGACCGAGCCGTCAAATTCGGCGTGGCTCATCACCAGTCCCGCCTCGATCCGGATCATCTCCAGCGCGTCGAAGCCGCAGGGCGTGATGCCGAACGGCGCGCCCGCGTCGGCCACCGCGTCCCACAGCTCAACCGCGTGTTTCGGATGGCAGAAGATCTCGTATCCAAGCTCGCCGCTATAGCCGGTGCGCGACACGACGAGCGGCGCACCATCGAAACCGCCAAGCCGGGCGACGGAGAAGCGGAAACAGTCGAGCCCGTCGAGGGGCGTCTCGTTGTCGCGCGTCCAGATGACCTTGCGCAGGGTATCGCGGCTCATCGGCCCCTGCACTGCCATGTTCGCCAGCACCTCGGTCGAGGATTTCACCCAGGCCTTGAAGTTGTTCTTCTCGGCAAGCTCGCGCAGCCACACGCCGCAGTAATCCTCTGCGCAGACCCAGCGGAAGAGATCCTGCCCGAGGCGGAACAGGGTGCCGTCGTCGATCATCCCGCCGGTTTCGTGGCACATCGCGGAATAGGCCACCTGCCCCACCGAAAGTTTCGCGACGTTGCGGGTCAGCGCGAGGTTCAGCAACGCCTCGGCGTCCGGGCCTGTCACCTCGAACTTTCGCAGCGACGACATGTCCATCATCATCACCCCCTCGCGGCAGGCGTGATATTCGGCGATGGCGCCGTGGTTGCGATAGCTTGCCGGCAGCCAGACCCCGGCCATGTCGGTAAACTCTTTCGCGATCTCCGAGGTTCGGGGATGAAAGGCGGAGTCGCGGGTCAGTTTCGGGGAAGAGTCAGGCGTCATTCTGATGGCCACCGATTTTGAGAAGACTTGTTTTTCGCTGTAGGTCCGCACCTGTATGTCGGTCGGGTTCCAGCCGTTCGCGGGATCGAGATCGTTCGGACAGGACGTCGAGACACAGACGCAATCCGTCAGCGCGCGCAGGAGGACGTAGTCGCCCGGGCGGGACCATGCTTCGTCGAAGCTGAGGGAATTGTCGTGTTCGGCGCGGGAATTGAAGAAGAAGTTGACCGCTTCCCAACCGACACGGGGGCCAACCTGGTAGCGCTCGAGCGCCGCGTTCATGTTGTCGGTGCAGTTGATGTGGCCGGGATAGCCCATCTCCTCGTAGAAGCGGGCGAAACATGCCAGCCCGAACGTGTCGTGGCGGCCGACCGTATCCCTGATGACCTCGAACATGGGTTCCTGGTCGACATTGAAGAACTTGGAATGCAGGCCCGGCCCGGGATAGGCGTTGCCATTGAGCGAGCGGGTGGTGGTGTGGTCGATCTCCAGTTCGCGCCCCTTGTCCAGCCCGCGCAGGGTGAGCCCCTGGAAATCCGAGCATTGCCGGCCGGACAGGTCGATGATCTGGATGAACTCGCCGGCGCGGACCTCGTACTCCACGGCCGAGGAGTGCGGCACGTGGATATCCTGCAACGGATCGGCCAGGGGCTCCGGCGGCTTGCCCCAGAGGGTTTCGCGGGGGGATCGGCGGGTGATCAGCAGCTCGACCGTGGCGGGTGCATGATCGCCGGTCACGGTCATTTCCGGGGTCGGTGCAACGATAAGACAGGTTCCTGGCCGGTTGGCGACAAACCCATAGTGGCGGTGCGGCGCTAGGGGGCCGTGGAAAAGGGCAAGCGCGGGCGTGGCGGACCGGCGGCCGAAGGCCCCGAGGCGCGCACGCGCGGCCGGGTCCAGCTTTTCGCTTAGGTCATTCCAGTCGAGCGTGACCGGCGCCGGCTCACCGGAAGACTGGTCAAGCCCGGCGGGATCGGGGCGGCCCGACTGGTCGACGAAACAGAGGTAGCACGTTTGCGCGCCCTCAACGTCAAGGATGTCGATGCGATCGCCTTCGGCGAGTGGAAGGACGACAACCTGGCGGCTGATCAGCTCGTGGCGTTCCTTGCCCTGCTGCCAGAGAGAGACGCCCGGCTCGACAAGGTGGCCCCATCGACTTGATGCCGGATCAAACAGAGACATGTGCCCTCTCCTATCTGTCGAATCGTGCCCGGAAGGCTGGTCGGGATTCGCCGCCCGGCGCGGTTGCCTGCGTTGAGTTGTAAGCGCGAAACGGCCTCCACTCAAATCATTTTGTTGGTTATTGTTGCTTATAAGGGGGTGTTTGGACAATTTAGGACAGAAAATTGTTGATTGGTGTTTTAATCTGTTCATTCTGGTTGACGCGGAGAGATGTGTATCTGCCGACAGGGCAGATGGCGGCTTTACCGGACGGGCCCGAGCGCGCCCACGTGCCGCATGGGGCCAAGGGAACGGATAAAACAGGGAGTAATTCATGAGAATTCAAGCAATATCCAGGCAAGCCGCGCGCGGCCTTTTCACCGCCACGGCGATGGCCGTCGCATCGGTTGCCGGCCCCGTCAGCGCAGACAGCAGCGAGCCGATCAAGATCCCAATCAAGAACTGGTCAAGCCAGATCGTCATGGCGCACGTGATCGGCGGCATGTTCGAGGAGATGGGCAGTCGGGTCGAATACGTGCCCGTCGACAACCAGGCGGCTTTCGAGGCCATCCGGAACGGCGACCTGACCATCGGCCACGAGGTCTGGCAGGCGACGCACCAGAATGCCTTCTACAACGCGATGGAAAAGGGCGGGCTTATCGACGCGGGCACCCACGCCGCCGAAACGCTCGAGGAGATGGGCGTTCCGAACTGGGTGATCGAGCAGGATCTCTGCCCCGGCCTTCCCAACTGGGAGGCGCTGAAGGATTGCCACGAGAATTTCGCCACGCCGGATTCGGGCGGCAAGGGCCGCTGGCTCGAAGGTCCGCAAAGCTGGCACGGCGACGTGATGCCGAACCGGCTGAATGGCCTGGGGCTGGAGGACAAGTGGATGGTCAAGTTCGCGGGCACGGGCGACGCGCTGTGGGTCGAGCTTGAGGCGGCCAAGAAGGAAGGGCGCGGCACGATCATCTTCAACTGGACGCCGAACTTCACGGATGCCGAGGGCTTCACCTTCATCGAGTTCCCGCCCTATTTCGACGGCTGCCGGATCGTCGATGGCGGCGACATGAGCACAACCGGGTGCGGCTCTCCGCGCGGCTGGCTGAAGAAGGCGGCGAATTTCCGGTTCCCGGTGACGCATCCGCAGGCCTACACGGCGTTTACGAAAGTGTCGTTCACAACGGACCAGATCGGCACGATGGCGGCCCTCGTGGACCAGGACAAGATGACCCATGAAGACGCCGCCAAGAAATGGCTTGCAGACAATGAAGAGGTCTGGAAGCCGTGGACGGCATCGGTCCTCGAAGAGGCAAACTGATCTCCCTGTCCTGCCGGGGCGCTGGTTGCCCCGGTGTGGCTGACGGCCTCTGCCCGTGCCGGGCGGAGGCCGAGTTCCACAGGCGCCCAGGCTTTCAGAGCAACAGCAACCATCCGAGGCTCACATGACTCCAGCACCGACCGGGACACCCGCCGGCTCCACAAGCGACATCCCGGATGTCGGGATGACGCCGGTCGCCATTCGCTGCGAGAACGTCTTCAAGGTCTTCGGCAAGAACGCGCAGCGGCTGGTGAATGCGGCGGAGGGCTACATCACCCCGGAAGCGGCGGCGGAGGCCGACTGTATCGTCGGGGTGAACAACGCCAGTTTTGAAGTCCGCGAGGGGGAGTTGCTGGTGATCATGGGGCTGTCCGGCTCGGGCAAGTCCACCCTCCTGCGCTGTATCTCGCGCCTGACGGAAGCGACGGCGGGCAAGGTCATCGTCGATGGGCGCGACTTGCTGGCGATGAACAACAAGCAGCTCATCGAGTTGCGGCGCAACAAGATGGGGATGGTCTTCCAGAATTTCGGCCTTCTGCCGCACAAGACCGTCCTGGAGAACATCGCCTTTCCGCTTCAGGTGAAGGGCTGGAAGACGCGCGAGAGCATGGACCGCGCGATGCAGATGATCGAACTGGTCGGGCTGCATGGCCGCCAGAACTATTTTCCGCGCCAACTTTCGGGCGGGCAGCAGCAGCGGGTGGGCATCGCCCGCTCGCTGGCGATCGAGCCGGACATCTGGTTCCTGGACGAGCCTTTTTCAGCGCTGGACCCGCTGATCCGGAAGGAGATGCAGGACGAGTTCCTGAGGCTACAGAAGGTGCTGCACAAGACGATCCTGTTCGTGACGCACGATTTCGATGAGGCGCTGCGCCTGGCCGACCGGATCGCGATCATGAAGAACGGGATCATCGAGCAGCTGGATACGCCGGCCAATATCGTGCTGAACCCCAGGACGGAATACGTGCGCAAGTTCACCGAGGACGTGCCGCGAGAGAAGGTGCTGCGTGTCGAAAGCGTAATGGAAGCGCCCGCCGCGGGCGAGACACCGGGAGCGCTGCGGGTGCCGGGCGACGCGCTGATCGAGGACGTGGCCGAAGATGTGCTCGGACAGTCACTGCCGGTCGGGGTGGTCGACGGCGGCGGCGCCGTGATCGGGGTGCTGCACCCCTCGCACGTGCTGAGCGTGCTGTTCGGCGCAGGGGCAAAACAACGGCCGGCGGGCGGGGCATAGGATGAGCGCCGCACCCGAGATCCGCCCGCCTTGGTACCGATCGAAATGGGCGATGAGCATCCTGCTGATCGCGGTCTTCCTGCTGCTCTGCGCGATTATCGATCCGGGCGAGACTAACCCACTGTGGCGGCTGCCGCCCTTGCTGCAGGCCCTGCCCTACGCGATCAACGACGCCGTTCAGTACATGCTGTTCGAGTGGATGCCGATCCCGGTCTATGACCCGATCATGGACCTCTACGAGCAGAAACCGCTGCTGCGGGAGGTCACGCGCGGCGTGTCCGACGGGCTGCTGTTCGTCATCAATTTCGTGCGCGAGGTCCTGCTGGGGGGCGTGAACACCATCGTTGCCTTTACCGGGTGGGATTTCATCAACGAGCATGAATGGGTCTACTGGCCTGCCTTGCCCTGGACCGTGGTCGCAGGCTGGGCCGCCCTTCTGGGGTACCGGCTCGAGGGGATGCGCCTTGCCGTGCTGGGGGCGGCCACCACCTGTTTCATCGCGATCTTCGGACAGTGGGAGCCGTCGATGCAAACCCTGTCATTCGTGCTGATCACGGCGCCGGCCGCCGCGCTCCTGGGCCTGGGCCTGGGAATCTGGTGCTACCGGAGCAGCGTGGTCGAGGCGGCGATGAACCCGCTCCTGAACGTGGCACAGACGATGCCGCATTACTCGTACCTCGTTCCGGTGATCGTGCTCTTCGGCGTGGGCGATCATGCGGCTGCCGTGGCGACGATCGTCTTCGCGACTCCGCCGATGGTCCGCCTGACGCTTCTCGGCCTCAACGGCGTGCCGAACAACGTGGTGGAGGCCGGACTGATGACCGGGTGCAGCACCAGGCAACAGACCTTCAAGGTGCTGATCCCGGCCGCGAAACGCGACGTGCTGCTCGGTGTCAACCAGGTGGTCATGCAGTGCCTGGCAATGACCGTGATCGCCTCATTTGTGGGGGCAAAGGGGCTGGGATCGAACCTGATGATCGCGCTCAATTCGTTGAAGATCGGGACGGGGATCGAGATCGGCATCTGTATCGTGCTCATGGCGGTCTACCTCGACAAGGTGTCGATTGCCTGGGCCAACCGGAAGACGGATTACTTCGCCGACCGGAGCTTCCTGCAGCGGAATGCGACGCTACTTCTGGGGGCGGCAATCCTGGTGGCGGGGGCGCTTCTGGCCTTGCTGGGAACCGTCATTTTCCGGGAGGATTTCAATTACCTCCACCAGATCCCGCACAACAAGGGGCTGACGACCGAGACCTTCTGGCAGGGGCTCGTCGACTGGATCTGGAACGCGTTCTTCGAGCCGCTGAATGCCTTCAACAAGTTCCTGATTTCCAGCGTGCTGGTGCCGATGCGCGATGCCTACCTGGCGATGCCAGTGGCTGCGACCTTCCTGCTGGTGTGCGGGATGGCCTATATCCTGGCGGGCCTGCGCTCGGCGGTGATCGTGTTGCTTTACCTCCTGTTCATCGCTTTCTCGGAATACTGGGACCGGGCGCTGATCACGGCCTACATGGCGTCCTTCGCAGTGGTCGTGTCGGCGATCCTCGGCGTCACGGTCGGCACGCTTTGCGCGCAGAACGCCCATGCAAGCCGGGCGGCGCTTCTGCTGTGCGACTTTTTCCAGACTTTTCCGTCCTTTATCTACCTCATCCCCGTGATCCTTCTGTTCGGGATCACCGACACGTCGGTGATCATCGCGGCCATCGCCTATGCGACCGTGCCGGCCACGCGCTATACGATCGAGGGGTTGTTGAGCATTCCGGAGGTGCTGCAGGACGCGGGATCGATGGCGGGGGTGTCGCGCCTTCAGCGGCTTGTCTCGATCGAATTTCCGGTAGCGTTTCCGCATATCATGCTGGGTTTGAACCAGACCGTGATCTTCGCGCTTTTCATGGTCATCATCGGCGCTTTCATCGGCACAACCGACCTTGGGCAATTGATTCTAAAGGCAATTTCCGATCCGCAGGGCACGGGGATCGGGTTGGTGTTGGGGGTTTGTGTGGCGTTTATCGGGTTGGCGGTGGACCAGGTGATTCGAACATGGGCGAACAACAGGAAGCGGATGCTGGGGCTGGCGTAGCCGCGCGCGGTGTTGGAAAATGTTTATTTGCCAGCTTTGGGGGTGGCGTCACGCGCCGGTATGGAAGTATCCAGAGGTCGATTTCGCCCCGATCCGGCCCGTCAGACAAGGAAGAGTGCGCGCAGATGTCGAAATATGAGCAGAAAATCCTGAACACGGTCAACACGCGGGGCACCGTGACGGTGGCCGAGATCGCGCAGCTTCTCGATGTCTCGGACCAGACCATCCGCCGCATCGTCAAGCCGATGGAAAAACGCGGCGAGCTGAAGAAGGTGCACGGAGCGCTGGTGAGCAACCAGGACACGATGGACCCGCCCTTCCTGTCGCGGATGCAGACCAACCGCTCGGCCAAGGTGGCGATCGCCAATTGCGTCGCCGACATGATCGAGGACGGCAGTTCGCTGGCGATCGACACCGGCTCGACCTCGGGCTTCGTGGCGCAGATCCTGCGGCAGAAGCGCAACCTGAGCGTGGTGACCAACTCGGCCTTCATCGCCAGCACCCTGTCGCTGGTCGAGGGAAACCGGGTGTTCATGGCCGGCACGCAGCTGCGCAACCATGACGGGGCGGCCTTCGACAGGGCGGCTTATGACGTCATCGCGAGCCTGTCCGTCGAATACGCGATCCTGTCGGCCTCAGGCGTGCACCCGGAAATGGGGTTCCTGGGCTACGAGCAATGCGAGGTGGACATCGCGAGATCGATGATCGCCATATCCGACAGGTCGATCTTCGCCGTGGACAGTTCGAAATTCCGGATCGCGGACAAATTCCCGCCGATACGCCTGCCGAAGCTGCGGCCCAATGACATTGTGGTCAGCGAGGCCCGCCCGCACGAGGATTTCGACACGCTGGTGGGGCCGCACCTTGTGGTGGCTGAAGGCGCTGTCGCGGGCAAAAAGGCGAAGCTGGTCCGCTAGCGGACCGCCTGCCCTGCCTGCGCTGCCCGGTCTTTCGCCGACCCGATCAGGCCATTTCGAAACCGCGGGCGATTTCGTAATCGGTGACCACGCGGGCGAAATCCTCAGGCTCGACCTCGGCCGCGCGGGCGTAGTGGTCGACCACGTCGTCGCCCAGGGCCTTGCGCAGCATGTCGGAGCCCAGGAGCGCGGCGCGCAGGTCGGAGGGAATCATCCCATCCTGCCCCTGGTAGGCATCGCTCGAGAAGGCGGGCTGAAGCGTCAGCCTTTCCTCGACCCCGGCGATCCCGGCGGCGATCTGGACGGCCATGGCGAGGTAGGGGTTGATGTCAGAACCGCCGACCCGGCACTCGACGCGAACCGCCTTGGTGCCGGACCCGCACAGGCGGAAGCCCGCGGTGCGGTTGTCGACCGACCAGATGATGCGGGTCGGGGCGAAGGTCCCGACCTGGAAGCGCCTGTAGATGTTGACGTACGGCGCGAGGAAATAGGTGAAATCGGGCGCGTATTTGAGCAGCCCCGCCATGTAGCTCTTCATCAGCCCGCTCATGCCAAGCTCGTCCTCGTAGAAGGCCGGGGAGCCGTCTTTCCAGAGCGATTGGTGCACGTGGCTTGAGCTGCCCACCTTGTCGTGGTGCCATTTCGGCAGGAAGCTGGCGGCACGGCCCATGGCGTGGAAGATGTCCTTGATCGCGTGCTTGGCGATGGTGTGGTAATCGCCGGTGTCCATCGCTGGGGCATACTTGATGTTCAGCTCTTCCTGGCCTGTCTCGGCCTCGCCCTTGGAGTTCTCGATCGGGATACCAGCGTTCCACAGGTGGTTGCGGACCGGGCGCATCACGTGCTCTTCGCGGGTGGTCTGGGTGATGTGGTATTCCTCGTTTTAGCCCGAGATCGGTTCGAGGTCGCGGAAGCCGGACTTGCGGATATCGTCGTAGCTTCGGGCGAAGAGGAAGAATTCCAGCTCGGTCGCCATCATCGAGCCGGCGAAGCTGGCGCTTGAGGATGCTGCGGGGGGCGTACTTCCTCGTGCGTGTAGTGATCGAGGATGTCGCAGAGCACCATCGCCGTGCCCTTTCAAAGCTGATAGACATGTCGGTGTCTCCAGTGAAGTCGGGGCGTGTGATCAAGATGGTCTGGGCCGCGTGGCCGGTCGTGCGTTCACCATGCGAGGGCGAAGGACGATCGGCAAGCCGATCCCGGCGGCGCGGAGCGGTCGGGGGCAAGGAGGTGAAGAATTGGACTTTGACGGCGGGTGCGGGCGCGTAGGGCGCCGTGCCCTGCCCTGTCCGCCCGGGCGCGCCTTCAGCCATACAGAAGCGCCAGCAGCTCCGCGTGCAGGCCGGGCGTGGCGGCGGCCACGACCGCCCCGTCGGACTGCCGGGTCAGGCGGTTGCCCTGCCAGTCGGTCATGACCCCACCCGCGGCCTCGACCACCGCCGAGACGGCGAGGAAATCATAAGGTTGAAGGTCATAATCGACGACCGCGTCGACAAGGCCTGAGGCCAGCAGCGCATGGGGGTAGCAATCATAGCCGAAGCGGCGCGTCTGGCCGCAAACCGCCAGCGTCGCGAAGAGCCGCGGGTGGTCGCGATAGATCTTCTCGGCCTCGTTCAGGTAGAAGACGGCGCGGGCCAGCTCGGTCTGGCCGGACACCCGGATCGGCGCGCCGTTGCGGGAGGCGCCGCGGCCGGGCACACCGAGATAGGTTTCGCCCAGCGCCGGCATCCCGATCACGCCGAGATCGACCGTCTCGTCCTTCAGGTGGGCCAGCAGGAAGCCGAAGAGCGGATGGCCCGACAGGAAGGACCGCGTGCCGTCGATCGGGTCCACGACCCAGAGGTCGCGGGCGGTGCCGCCTTCCGTTCCGTGCTCTTCGCCGAAGATGCCGTGATCGGGGAAGGCCTGCCGGAGATGGGCGCGGACGGCGGCTTCGACCGCCTTGTCGGCCTGGGTGACGGGGCTTTCGTCGGGCTTGATCTCGATATCGAGGGGGTTGCGGAAATACCGCATCGCGGTGTCGGCGGCGAGCCGGGCGGCACCGAGGGCGTGATGCTCCAGCTGGTCGATCTCCGTCACGGTGGGGTCTCCTTTGGCGGGCATCACGGCTCAGGCTTTGACGCGGTCCATCTTCGGATCGTAGAGCGGGGCAAGGGTCGCCTGCGCCGCGACCCGTTCGGTGGCCACTTCCAGCTCGTAGGTGCCGGCGGTGACATAATCGACATCGACGCCATCGGCGCAGCGCACGTATCCGAAGCCGATGGATTTCCCGACCGTGTAGCCAAAGCCGCCCGAGTTGAGCCAGCCGACGCGTTCGCCGTTGCGATAGATCGTCTCGCGGCCCAGGAGAACGACATCGGGGTCGGTGGTGAAGCAGACGAGCCTCTTCTTCACGCCTGCCTCCTTTTGCGCCTTCACGGCGTCGCGGCCCTTGAAATCGACGTTCTTGCGCAGCTTGACGGCCCAGCCGAGGCCGCTTTCGACCGGGGTGTGATCGGGGCCGATATCGGCGCCCCAGGCGCGGTAACCTTTTTCCAGCCGCAGGGACTCGATGGCGCGGTAGCCGGCATTGACGAGGCCCAGCGGTTCGCCCGCCTGCATGATCGCCTGGTAGATCGTCTGGGCGTATTCGACGGGCAGGTGCAGCTCCCAGCCAAGCTCGCCCACATAGGTGACGCGCAGGGCGCGCACCGGGCAGCCGGCGATCCCGATGGTGCGCAGGGTGCCGAAGGGGAAGGCGGCGTTGGAGACGTCGTCGCGGGTGACGGTCCCGAGTATCTTGCGGGCGTTGGGGCCCATGAGGGAAAGCACCGCGTTGGCGGAGGTGATGTCGACGAGCTGGCAGTTCATGCTGGCGGGGATGTTGCGGCTGATCCAGTCGAAATCGTGGGTGGCGTAGCCGGTGCCGGTGACGATGTAGAACTCGTCATGGGCGATGCGGCCGACGGTGAGGTCGCACTCGATGCCGCCGTGGTCGTTGAGCATCTGGGTGTAGGTCAGGGCGCCGACCGGTTTGTCGATATCGTTGGCGCAGATCCACGTGAGCGCATCGAGGGCGTCGGGGCCTTTCAGCAGGAACTTGGCGAAGGAGGTCTGGTCGATCAGGACGGCGGCATTGCGCGCGGCGGCGTGTTCGCGGCCGACCGCGTCGAACCAGTTCTGGCGACCGAAACTGTAGATGTCCTCCGGGGTCTCGCCCCGGGCCGTGTCGGCGAACCAGTTGGGGCGTTCCCAGCCCAGCTTTTCGCCAAAGCAGGCGCCTTGGGCCTTGAGGATGTCATAGAGCGGGGACTTGCGGCAGGGGCGGCCGCTGTCGTGCTCTTCGTGGGGCCAGGACATGGTGTAGTGCTTGCCGTAGGCCTCGACCGTGCGGGTGCGGACCCAGTCGGTGTCGAAATGCGGGCGCCCGAAGCGGCGGATGTCGGCGGACCAGAGATCGAAGGGCGGCTCTCCCTTGTGGACCCATTCGGCGAGCGCCATGCCGGCGCCCCCGCCGGCGGCGATGCCGAAGGCGTTGAACCCCGCGCCGACGAAGAAATTGCGCTGTTCCGGCGCCTCGCCGATGATGAAGTTGCCGTCGGGGGTGAAGCTTTCCGGACCGTTCGTCAGGGTCTTGATGCCCGCGCTTTCCAGCGCCGGCACGCGACCGAGCGAGAGTTCCATAAGCTGTTCGAAATGCTCGTAATTGCTGTCGAGCAGGCTGTAATGGAAGCCCTCGGGAATGCCGTCCACCGCCCAGGGAATGGGGTTCGGCTCGTAGCCGCCCATGACCAGCCCGCCGACCTCTTCCTTGTAGTAGGTCAGGCGGTCGGGGTCGCGCAGCGTGGGCAGGTTGGCGGGCACGCCGTCGAAGGGTTCGGTCACCATGTACTGATGTTCCATCGAGACCAGGGGCACGTTCACGCCGAACCGGCGGGCGAAGGCGCGTGTCCACTGTCCGGCGCAGCAGATCAACTTTTCGCATTCGATCCGCCCGGCATCGGTGATCACCGCGCGGATGACGCCATCCTCGATCTCGATATCGGTGACGGCCGTGTCCTCGAACAGCTTCGCGCCGGCCATGCGGGCGCCCTTGGCCAGCGCCTGGGTGATGTCGGAGGGGTTGGCCTGCCCGTCGGTGGGCAGGAAGGCCGCGCCGATGACGTCGGAGACATCCATCAGCGGCCAGAGCTCCTGTGCCTCCTTCGGTGTGAGCAGGTTCATTTCCAGGCCGAAGGAATGGGCCGTCGTCGCCTGGCGCTTCACCTCGGTCCAGCGTTCCTCGGTGCAGGCCAGGCGCAGCCCGCCGTTCATCTTCCAGCCGGTGCCCAGCCCGGTTTCCTGTTCGATCTTGTTGTAGAGATCGACCGAATAGCCCAGCAATTGCGTGATGTTGGCGTTCGAGCGGAGCTGGCCGACAAGGCCCGCGGCGTGGAAGGTCGTGCCGCTGGTGAGCTTGTTGCGTTCCAGCAGGATCGTATCGGTCCAGCCGAGCCTTGCCAGGTGGTAGGCGGTGGAACAGCCGATGATCCCGCCGCCGATGATGACCGCCTTTGCGGTTGAGGGTAGTTCGCTCATGTCCGTATTCAGCCTTGCTTGAAATTTTCCAGTGCGGCGTGGAAGCGCGCGAGGTTCTCGGCCGTGTAGGCCCGGTAGTCGAAGTCGATGTCGGAGGTCAGTTCCGAGACCATGCTCCACATCGCTTCGCGCAGGAGCGAGGCGCATTTCATGGCGGCATAGCGGTGGCGCAGGTCGTCGGTGACCGGGGTCTCGAAATAGGTCTCGAGCATCCAGTCTTCCTGTTGAGGGCTCAGCCCGTTGTTGGAGGCCAGTCCGCCGAGGTCGAAGAGGGGCGTGTTGAAACCGGCATAGTCGAAATCGATCAGCCAGAGCCGGGTGCCGTCGTCGAGCAGGTTGCCGCAGAGAAGGTCGTTATGGCCGAAGGCGATCTCGAACGGGCCCGCGGCGCGTTCCAGCTCGTTGCCGGTTTCGACCAGCTCGGGCAGCATCGCCTTGTGGTCGCTCTGGCCTTCGGTGAGCGTGGCGGCATAGTCGCGGATGACGTGAAACACCCAGAAAACAAGGGCCGGGCCGCGCAGGTGGGCGGGCACCTCGCGGTGACAGCGGGTCACCAGGTCGAGGATGCGGGGCAGCATGTCGGGGCGGCGCACGTCTTCCTCGGTCAGGGTCCGGCTTTCGATGTAGTCGAGCACGGTCAGGCCGTTCTCGGCATGGACGACCGCCGGGGAGAGGCCGGCGGCGTGGGCGGCGCGGGCGGCGGATAGTTCGTTGAAGCGCAGGACCTGGTGGAGGGGGATGTCGTCGCCGACGCGGACGACGTAGGTGGCCTGGTCGTCGGTGACGCGGTAGTTCACGTTGGTGATACCGCCGGTGAGGGGGGTGGCCGTGATCCTGCCTTTCCAGATCGGCAAGGCCTGGATGCGGGGGATCAGGTCGTTTTCGCTCATGATATCAACTTTCTAGACAATTCTGGATGCAAACGACAGGCCCGGGGCAGCGCCCCACCGAGAAGAGCGTGGCGGCCCTGGTCGGGGGGGGTCGGCGTGGAGCGTCGGCAAGACAGTGCGGAAAGGCGGTTTTCCCCTGCCGAACAGGGCCTTGCCACACGCATTGCACGGAGGAGCCTGTCCGGTCGGGCGGGACGGGTGTGGCAGGGATCACGGCAGATTCCTTCCTTGGGTCGCTGGTGAGCATTCACACATCTATCACAACATAAATCAACAAATAAAGTTCTAAGGTGTTGTAAAATGTTGATTTCAGCGCTGTGGATACCCGCCTCGGCGTCCCCCTAGTGATCTATTGCTCGCCAGAGGTAGTGCCTCTCGCCATTGATCTTCACGAACGTCTCATCCAAGTGCCAGCGCCAACGACTGGATTTCATCCCGGCAATGCGGCGTTCTTTGATCTCCGCCGCGAAGAGGGGGCCGAACCGATGCCACCAATACCGCACGGCTTCGTGGCTGACATCGATGCCTCGTTCGAGAAGCGGGTCCTCGACATTTCTCAGTGAAAGCGGAAACCGCACGTACATCATCACTGCCAGGCCGATGATTTCCCGGCAGGTTTTGAAATACTTGAATGGATCGCGTTTTGTCATCCGGGCAGGCTAGGCCGCAGCCGATTGCGTCTCAACCCGGTTTTCTCTGACAATGCCGTTCGCTCTGTTGTCCTTTTTCTTGGCTTCAGTCCTTCCTCGCTTTGGAGACTCCGTCAAACCCCGGAGCGATTCAGCGCGCGGCTTCGACAAGCCGCGCCGTCTGCGCTTCCAGTTCGGCGGTGACACTGCGCAGCCCCTCCAACCCCAGATGGAGAAGATCGCCATCCGCCGGTGACTTGCTGTAGATCAGGCAGCCGGTGCGTTCGAAGACCGGCGCATTGCGCACCGGCCGGACCGACCCCTTCTTCAACTGCCGCATTACCAGACGCGCCGGAAGATAGGCGCTGGCGGCGTTCTGCTCCAGGTATTGCACCGCGACCGAACTGAGCCCGGCAGAGAAGCTGTGCACGAGGTCCGGATACATGGAATCGTGGTCGTAGCGGAAATCCTCGCCCCAATCGACCAGCACGTAATCCTGCCGCCAGATCTCATCGGCCACGTCGCAGGCGGGATGGGTGGTGAACAGGATCAGCTCGTCCCGCAGGAATTCCTCGATCACCAGTTCCTGCATCTGGAGCGGCTCGTACATCACCGCGATATCGAGGATGCCGTCGCGCAGGTGGCGCATCAGGCCGGGGGAATAATCCGCCTCTACATGGAGCGAGACCGTCGGCGCCTCCCGGTGCATCCAGTTGACCCAGGGCAGTTCTATCTCCTCCCAGAGGCTGAGCGTCACGCCAAGGCTGAGCGAGGAATCATAGGCATCCGGCAGGGCGACGTCATTGCGTGCGCGCTGCCACAGGCGCCGCATGCTGTGCCCGTGCCGCAGCAGCCGATCCCCCGCAGCGGTGAGTCGCGCGCCGTTGCGGCCGCGTTCGAACAGCGCGCGGCCCAACTCCTCCTCCAGCGAGCGGATGCGCGCACTGACGGTGGATTGCGTGACATTGAGGTTCTCGGCGGCGCGGTTGAAATTCCCGGTCGCCACCACTTCGAGAAAGGTGCGGATCTGGTCGATATGCATCGCTCTTCGCTTCTCCGTGCGGGGTCTGAGGGCGCAGGCAAGGCTAGCACCCGGCGCGTCGGCCTGTCGATATTCAATCGGATTTTCCGATTATATTGCGCAAATATATTCGCTTTATCGGTTTAATCTCGTGACCTAGCCTTGGCTCAAGGGGAAAGACGCCGCGCAGGCGCAAGACGACCCCGAGACGTGGGGATGGCCGCAATGACGCGACAGGGTGAGATGGTTCTGGACCAGGAAGATTCCGTGTCTTTCCGCGTGATTGGCGTGGAAAGCGCGGCGGAGCGGGACGGGCTAGACTGGGGCATCGCCCTGCTGGCGGACCGGCTGGGCACCTGCGGCGCGGCGCTTCGACAGGCGGCTGCGCCGGGTGCGGGCGGTCGCGATCACCTGGTCCTTGCGCTGGGCGCCGGGGCGGAAATCACCCGCAGCGCTGCCGCCTGCGACGTGACCCTTCCCGAGGGGGCGGAAAGCTTTGCGATCTTCCGCAACGGCCGCGAGGCGCATGCGCCGCTCTGCCTTTACGGCGCAGACCTGCGCGGGCTGATCTACGCCATCACCGAGCTGGCCGACCGCCTGCGCACCATGCCCACGCCGGAGCAGGCCTTCGACATGCCCCTGCCACTGGTCGGAGAGCCCGCCACACGGGTGCGAAGCCTCTCCAAATGCTTTTCAAGCGAGGTGGAGGACCTGCCGTGGTTCCGTGACCGCGACGGCTGGCAGGCGTATCTCGACGAGCTGGTCACCCACCGGTTCAACCGCCTGACCCTGACGCTGGGGATGCACTACAATTACCCCTACGGAAACGAGTTCCTCTCAGATGTCTACCTGCATTTCGCCTATCCTTTCCTTGTCGACGTGCCGGGCCATGGCGTCACCATCGCCAACCTGCCCGAGGCGGAGCGGCGCGAGAATCTCGACACGCTGAAGTTCATCGCGCGAGAGGCCGCGCGGCGCGGGCTGGAGTTCCAGCTTGCGCTCTGGACCCAGAATTACGATTTCGACCATTACCCCGGCGCGCGCCACCAGGTGCAGGGACTGGGCCCGGACAACCTGGCCGCCTACTGCCGCGACGCGCTGGCGCTGATCCTTGCGGAGGTACCGGAGATCAGCGGCCTGACCCTGCGGGTGCACGTGGAATCGGGTATTCCCGAGGGCGATTACGCCTTCTGGAAGACCTATTTCGGCGCGGTGACCGGCGCCGGTCGCACCCTGCGGCTCGATCTTCATGCCAAGGGGATCGACGAGACGCTGATCGGCATGGCGCTGGAGACGGGCATGCCGGTGACGGTATCTCCCAAGTACACGCTGGAGCATATGGGGCTGGCCTATCACCAGGCCTCGATCCGGCCGCTGGAGCTGGATCTGGAAGGCGGCAAGGAAAGCGCGCGCAAGACGCTCTACTCGGGCGACGATGCGCATCGCTTTGACGGGCTGTGGAAGTTCAGCGAGGGCTCGCGCAAGTTCATGCGTTATTCCTATGGCGACCTGCTGACCGCGGACCGGCCCTATGACCTGATGTTCCGCATCTGGCCGGGCACGCAGCGGGTGCTGCTCTGGGGCGATCCGGTGCTGGCCGCGGGGTTCGGGGCAAATGGCAGTTTCAGCGGTGCGGCAGGGATCGAGCTGTGCGATCCGCTGTCCTTCAAGGGCCGCATGGGCGCGGCGCAGGACAAGGACCGGATCGGTTACAACAAGCCCTATTTCCCGCGGTCCCGCGACTGGGAGAAATTCACCTATACCTACCGCGTCTGGGGCCGGTCGCTTTATGACCCGCGCGCCGACGGGCAGGCGTTCGAGCGGGGAATGGCCGCGAAGTACGGGCCCGCCGCGCCGCATTGCGCGACGGCCCTTGCCTCGGCCAGCCGGATCATGCCGCTGATCGCCCATGCCCATGCGCCCACCGCCTCGAACAACTCCTACTGGCCGGAGATGTACGAGAACATGTCGATCCTGCATGACGCGCCGCCGCTGCCCTACGGGTACGAACTGCCTGTCGGATCCCGCTTCGGCACGGTGGGCGCGACCGATCCGCAGATGTTCCTTTCTCCCGCAGGGTTCGCCCGCGCGCTTCGAGACGGCGCGCCGATCCGCAAGCTGGCCCCCCTGACATGGGCCAACTGGCTGGAACAGTTCGCCGACACGGCCGAGGCCGGAATGGCGCGCGCGCTGGACGAGACGGGGGAGGAAAGCACGGCGCTTTACCTGCTGCGTGTCGATGTAACGATCATGGCCGGGATCGGCCGGTTCTTCGCCGAGAAGATCCGCGCCGCGACGCTTTGGGAATATTACCTGCTGTCCGGCGCCGCCGGGGCGGGCCGGGAGGCGCTGCGCTGCTACCGCGCGGCTCGCGCCGCGTGGGGCGTGGCGGCCGAGATCAGCCGCGAGGTTTACCTGGAGGATATCGCCTTCGGCCCGCTCCGCTGGTTGCGTGGGCGCTGGGATGACCGACTGCCCGCGATCGACGCGGATATCGAGGACATGGCGGCAAGACTGGCAGCGGATGGCGCCGGCGAGGGAACGCGGCAGGACGCGCTGGCCATGGCGCGCATCCTGCACTGGTCCGCCGCGCAGATCATGCCCTTCCAGCATGTCCCCCGGCCCGAGGTCACGCGGGGCGAGCCCGTCCGGATCACCTGCATCCCTTTCGGCACCTCGCGCCGCGACGTCCGCCTGCTTTACCGCCAGACGCTGCAGACAGCCACGTGGCAGGAGGCCCCGATGACGTGGGCCGGCGGTGCCTGTCATGCCACCATTCCCGGAGAGTACACAGACAGCCCCTACGCGATCCTCTACTATTTCGAGATCGCCTGCGACGGGGTGTCGTCCTTCTTTCCGGGCCTAGGCGAGGATGTATCGAGCACGCCTTATTTCCACATAAAAACAAGAAACTAGAACAACCAGAAACTGCCATCCAATAGGAGAGAAGACGATGAATAAAAAGATGAACGCATTCGTATCCGGTGTCGTGGCTCTCGGTTTTTCGGCCCACGGCGCGCAAGCGGAAACGCTCCGGCTGCTGACATGGGGCGGCTATGCCCCGGACTCGGTGATCGAGCTCTTCGAAGAGAAATATCCCGATATCGACGTGGAAGTGACCTTCTCCAACAACGAGGAAATGGTCGCCAAGCTGCGCGCCACCGGCGGCTCGGGTTATGATCTTGCGCAGCCGAGCGTGTCGCGCATCAAGGCAGCGCAGGTTGAGTACGGCATCTACAAACCGATCGATCTGTCGCAGGTCGACACCTCGGTCTTTCAGACGAACATGATGGAGGCGATGGAGAAATACGCCAAAATCGAGGGCGAGATCTATTCCATCCCGCATGTCTGGGGGACCCAAGGCCTTGTGGTCGACATCTCCAAGGCGCCGGACGTGGAAGGATGGACCGATCTTTGCGACCCGCAATACAAGGGCCGCGTCTCTATGCGCCTGAAGCGGGCGCTGCTTCTGGGCTTTGCCTTCGACACGGGGAAAGATCCGTTTGCCGCCTATGACGATTTCGAAGCCTACGAGGCCATGATCGACGAGATCGGGCAGACGCTGATTGACTGCAAGGACAACGTGAAGACCTACTGGACCGGCGGGGATGACCTGTCCGCGCTGCTGCTTTCCGGAGAGATCGTCGTGTCCGACGCGTGGGATTCCACCGCCTTCAAGCTGTACAAGGAAAACCCCGATATCCGCTTCATCCCGACCCGGACCGGCGCGTTGGCCTGGATCGACACCTTCACCCTGCCCAAGCGGGGCGAGGCGGACGATGCGGCCTACAAGTGGATCAACTTCGTCAACCAGCCCGAGATCGTCACCATGATTTCAGAGTCCAGCGGCGCGGTCAGCGCGGTGAAGGGCGGGGTCGAGCTGATGCCGGAAGGCGCGCGGGAGGCCGTCGCGGCCGCCTTTGACGAGGAGGCGCTGGACAACCTCAAGTTCATGCCCAGCGTTCCGCCAGGGCTGGAAGACCTGGAAGGCCGGGTGCTGGACCGCGTGAAGGCCGCCAACTCGGAATGAGTGTACAGGCCACCCGGCGCGCGCCGTGCGCCGGGTGGACCCCTTGCTTGACGGATGAGCCGCGATGAATGACCTGAGCTGTGAGCGCGTTACCAAGAGATTCGGCCATTTCACCGCCGTCTCGGAAGTGTCGCTGGACGTCCCGTCCGGTGCCTTCTTCTCGATCCTGGGGCCGTCGGGCTGTGGCAAGACCACCCTGATGCGCATGATCGCGGGGTTCGAGACGCCCAGCTCCGGCGACATCCGGATCAAGGGGGAAAGCGTGCTGGGCCTGCCGCCCAACCGGCGCAACGTGAAAATGGTGTTCCAGCATCTGGCGCTTTTCCCGATGATGAACGTGGGCGAAAACATTGCCTATGGCCTGCGCTGCCGGGGCGATGCCCGGTCCGGCATCGCCGAAAAGGTGGCCCGCGTTTTGGACCGTGTCGGATTGCCCGGGGTCGAGGAAAAGCGGATCGAGCAGCTATCGGGCGGGCAGAAACAGCGCATCGCCATCGCCCGCTGCATGGTGCTGGAGCCGGATGTTCTCCTGCTCGACGAACCGCTCGGTGCGCTGGATCTCAAGCTGCGCGAGCATATGAAGATCGAGCTGAAGCAGCTTCAGCACCAGTTCGAGACGACGTTTCTCTACATCACCCACGACCAGTCCGAGGCGCTGGTGATGTCGGATCAGGTGGCGGTGATGAATGCCGGCCGGTTCGAACAGATCGGCAGCCCTCGGGAGCTGTATGACCGGCCCGTGTCGGGCTTCGTCGCGGGTTTCGTGGGCGATGCCAACTGCATCCCCGGCAAGATCGCCGAGATACGTTCCGGCGAGGCGCTGGTGGAGCTGCCGCAGGGCGGCGAGGTGATCGGCAAGCTTTGCGACGGCAGCCGGACAGGCGACGACGTGGAGGTGTTCCTGCGACCCGAGGCGCTTCATCTCGGCGCGGGCGGGGCAGGACAGAGCCTAGAGGGGAAGGTGGACAGCCTGCTTTTCAACGGGGCCAATTCCCGCATCCTGATGCGCGCCGGCACGGGACAGCTTCTGGAGGTCGCGATCCCGGCCGAGGCGCCTGCGATTGCCGAGGGCGATGCCGCCACCGTCAACTGGCGCCCCGACCACGCGCTGGTCTTCGCGCGGAGGGCCGGCTGATGGGCCGCAGCGCCGACAGGCTGTCCCTGGTCCTGCTCTTCACGCCGTTCGCGCTGTGGATCGGGCTTCTGATCGTGCTGCCGCAGCTTGGCATCGGCTACGTGTCCCTTCGGGAGAAGGTGGGGGTGAACGAGTTCACCTTCGGCTTCGGGAACTACGCCGCCTTCTTCGAGGAGCCGATCTATCGCAATACCCTGCTGCGCACGGCGTGGATTTCCATCCTGGTGACCGCTCTGGCGCTGATCATGGGCTTTCCGGTTGCCTATTACATCGCCAAGATCGCGAAGGAGCGCAGCCGCGCGGGCCTGTTCCTGATGTGTCTTATCCCGCTTTGGGTATCCGACCTCGTGCGCGCCTATGGCTGGATCCTGCTGCTTCGGGAAACCGGCGTCATTTCCACCACGCTGGTCAGCCTCGGCATCATCTCCGGCCCCGTCGAGATGCTCTACAACGATGTGACCGTGATCATCGGCCTTGTCTACACGGTGATCCTGTTCATGATCGTGCCGCTCGTCTCGACCTTGCAGGGGATGGACGACGCGCTGCTGGAAGCGGGCTACAACCTTGGCGGCTCGCGCCTGACGGTGTTCCGGCGGATCATCGTGCCCTATGCCACGCCGGGCATCGTGGCGGGCTGCATCATCACCTTCATGCTGACGGCGGGCAGCTACCTGACGCCCATCCTCCTGGGCGGCAAGAATTCGAGCTGGTTCACAGAGCAGATCTACACCCAGTTCATCACCCGCTATAACTGGGAGATGGGCTCCACTTTCGGTGTCCTGCTGCTGATCTTCACCTCGCTGGTGGTCTGGCTCGGCCTTCGGCTGACGGGGCAGAGCCTCGCCACCACGGTGGCGAAGGAGTAGGCCGATGCAGGGCAGCAAATCGCTCGTCTGGGTGTTCCGGGCCTACGTGCTGATCTTCTTCATCTACCTGATCGCGCCGCTCGTGGCCGCCGGGGTCTTTGCCTTCAACGACTCGATGTTCCCCTCGCTGCCGTGGCAGGGCTTCACCTGGGATTGGTTCTTTTCCGCAAGCGATCCCAAGGTTGGCCTGCTGCATGACGACCGGCTGCTGCGCGGCATGGGCAATTCGCTTTACATCGGGGTGATCGTCGCCGCGCTGTCGGTGGCGGCAGGCACCTGCAACGCCTTCCTGTTCGAGCGCCGGCAGTTCCCGATGAAATCCTTGCTCTATATCCTGATGATCATCCCGCTGGTCATTCCCGGCGTCATCATCGGCATATCGATCCTTCTCCTCGCCTCGATGGTGGCCAATTTTCTCGACCGGGAGTTCGGCATCTTCCTCCTGTCGCTCCGCCCCGGAATCCCGCTCATTGTGCTGGGGCAGTTCTCCTTCCTGACGACCATCACATCGCTCGTCATTGCCGCGCGGCTGCAAAAATTCGACATCGCGCTGGAGGAGGCGGCGCTGAACCTCGGGGCAAGCCGGGTCCGGGTTCTGACGACCGTCACGCTGCCGTTCCTGTTCCCGGCGCTATTCTCGGCGTTCGTGGTGGCCTTTCTCGTATCTTTCGAGAATTTCAACACCACGCTGATGCTGGTCGGCTCCGACGCGCCGCTGACGATCACAATGTATGACCGCATGGTGAAGGTCGGGTCCACCCCGGTTCTCAATGCCATGTCAGTGGTGCTGATGCTCGGCTCCGGCCTGCTGGCGCTAGCCTCGGTGCTGGCGCAAAGAACGAAGAAAGCGGAGGGCACTGTCAAAGGAACCTTGGCTTGAGGCGGGATTTGACCCGACCTACCCTGCCGACATGTCCAAACGCGATGGAAGTGTCAGAGCGATGAGCTTGCGACCGACGTTGCCGTCGCCTACCCTGCCTGAATGAGCAAGCCGAACCCATTCCGCTACTTTCGAACGAGCCTTGAAATCATCCGCCTGGCGGTGATGATGTACGTCAGATTTCCGCTGTCGCTGCGCAATGTCGAAGATCTTCTGCCCAAGCGCGGCATCGACGTTAGCCACGAGTCGGTCCGCTTTTGGTGGATGCGGTTTGGCCCAATTTTCGCATCTGAGATCCGCAAAGCCAGGATCCTGCGGATGCGATCCTATTCGAACTGGCAATGGCATCTCAACGAGGTTTTCGTGAAGATCAACGGCGAAACCCATTACACGTGGCGCGCCGTCGATCACGAGGGCGAGGTTCTAGATGCCTTTGTCACAAAGCGTCCACCTTCGTCACGACCCATTTCGCGGGATCTCACGAAGCGCGCTTGCTGGCGTTGATCGAGGCCATGACCGACGCCGAAGTCGCGGGGTTCTTCGAAGATGTCTACACCGCCTTCGAGCCGGCGAGCTTTGCCGCCTTCCAGAAGGACCTGGACCTTGCCGTGTTTTACTGCCAGGAGGATATCCCCTACAACAGCCCCGAGGGATACGAAGAGTTGACCGCGGCATTGCCCTATCCGCTCCGGGAAGGCTGGGACGACCTGGCCAGGAAGCTCTTTGCGATGTGCGAGGCCTTCGACCAGCACCCGCGCGAAGGGTTTCACGAGGTGGTCGTCAGCGACATCCCGACCATCACCATCGGCTCCGCCTGGGATCAGAACACGGCAGGCAGTTGGGCGGCGCTGGCAACTGAGGGCCTGAGCAATTCGAAGACCTTCATGATGCAGGAAGCCGGCCATGTCGCGTTCCGGTTCCAGCCCTGCGTCGCCGAATTGGCGCACGCCTTCTTCGACAACCCGGATCGGGAACTCGGTGACGCATGCGAACGGGAAGCCGCTGTGCCGCCGTTTCATATCGCTGAATGGGCGAAGCCCTGAAGAAGGCGCGCCAACTCCTTGCATCCGGGCCACTGAGAAGCCCGAGGCGATCCAGCCGGCATTGATCCGCCGCCGCGCACTGTTGAAGAGCATGTCGCAGCCCGAAGTCCGGGCCGCCTAAATCTTTTCCGGTCGGAAGGACGTGGTGCGTGGGGCGCGACCGTCCTCGATAGACCTGCTCATGCAGCTGACTGATGGCCAGCAAGATTCAAGCTGATCTGCCGCTGTGACAGATGTTCGACCGCGGCAAGACGGGCGTCACATGGACGAATGCAACTCACGCTGCCGCAGAACTGGCAGGTTCTGCTTGGTGTGTTCGAGAAATGCCATTCCGGTCGGAGAGAGCGAGCGGCCTTGCTGGTGCACGAGCCCGATGCGGCGTTTGGCACCGAAGTCCCGCACCGGCCGTTGTATCAGGCGCTCCATCGGGAGCACCGGCAGCGTCAGCGTGGGCAGGATCGACACGCCCAGCCCCTCCGCCACGAGCGCGCCGGCGGTCGCAAGATGGGCGACCTCGAAGCGGGGACTCAGCGCAAGTCCGTGGCGCTGACAAGCACCGTCCAGCAGTTCGCGGACGCTTGTTCCGATCTCCATGGCGATAATCGGCATGGCGATGAGTTCCCCCATCCCGTAGCTTCGTTCCTCGGCCAGCGGGCCGCGCGCTGCGCCGACCGCGACGAAGGAATCGTCCAGCAGCGGATGGAAGGACAGCCGGTCGCGCGCGGCAATGGTGCCTGCGGTGAAGCCAATGTCGGCCCGGCCTGCCGCAACCGCTTCCACCACGCTTTCGGATAGTGCGTCCATGATCCGCAGGTCGATCCCGGCATGCTGTTCGGCGAAACTCTTCAGCAAGCCCGGCAGTAAGCCGACAGTGACCGAAGGCAAACCGGCAATCGTCAGGCGTCCGCGACTGGCCGAAAGATGGGCGTCGAATTCTTCCATGACGTTATCGGCGGTGTTCAGCATCCGCTCGGCCAGCTGGGCGAAGGTGTGACCCGAGGCGGTTGGCGAGACATTGCGCGTATCCCGGTCGAACAGGCGAACGCCAAGGTTGGCCTCAAGCGCAGCCAACTGGCGCGACAACGCCGAGGGCGACATGGCCAGAACTTCGGCCGCGAGCCGGAACGACTGGCAGTCGCAAAGGGTCAGGACCATACGATAGTCGAAAAGGGAGGGTGTGTTGCGCATAATGCATTAATTATCGCCAATATCGCAATTCTGACAACAGATAAACTATGCGAGGCTGTTCGTATGTCCCGCATCGCGGGCAATTGGGAGGAAAATCATGAAGCATTTCGCATTCGCCCTTATGGGCGCAACCCTGCTTGGAAGTCCGCTATCGGCCCAGGACACCGACCTTTTGATCGGGTCCACCTCGGCCTCGTCGAGCCACTACGGTTATTTCGTGGCCGTCGGCCAGTTAATCAACGAAAACGCGGAAGGCCTGCGGGCCACTGTCGTGGAGACCGGCGCGACCATGGACAACATTCGCCGGATGGAGCGCGGGCAGGTTGATCTGGGGCTCGTAACCACGAACGTCGTCCAGCATGCTGCCGCCGGGAAGAACGACTTCGAGGGCAAGCCGCAGGATCTGAAACTGCTGTGGGTCTACACCGGTGCGCCGCAGAACGTCGTCATGCGGGCCGATGCCGGGGTCGACAGCCTCGCGGGCCTCAGCGACGTCCGCTTCAACCCCGGCATCAAGGGGTCAGCGACAGAGGCGACAACCGAAGCGGTCTTCTCCACCCTCGGCCTGACCGCTGATTATGTACGCGGTTCCACCACTGATATCGTCGGCATGATCAAGGACAATCGGGTCGCGGGTTACGTAAAGTCCGGCTCGGGCAACAAGCTGGACGGGTCCACGATGGACATCGCGACTTCGACCGACATCGCCATCCTTGGCCTGACGCCGGAACAGGCCGACACGCTTCGGGCGGAAATGCCGGACATCTCGGTCGTCGACATCCCCGAAGGCGCAGCGGACGGCATCCCGGCCTACACGACCTGGAGCTTCGGCGTCGGCGTTGCGGCGCCTGCTTCGATGGACGAAGACACGGCATACAAGATCGTCAAGGCGGTGATGGAAGACGAGACCGCACAGGCCAACGCCATGGCAAGCCTGAAGGGTGCGAACCTGGCGGACATGACGCTTCAGTTCGGAACCATCCCGCTGCACCCGGGTGCCGCGAAATGGTTCGCAGAACAGGGCATCGAGCTGCCAGCCAAACTGAAACCCGCCGAGTAAAGGGCGCATCATGACGACCGAGCGCATCCAGAAGGGGCTGGCAATCCTTGTCGGGCTCTTCGTCCTTTACACCGCGGCAACCGGCCCTTTCGAGGGGCTGATCCAGCGCGCGCTTTTCCTTGCGCTGGTCACCGCGCTCGGCTTTTCACTTTATCCAATGGGCGCCGGGAGATCCTGGCGCCCGGTAGGGCTGACCATCGACCTTGCCCTTACGGCGGTAACGCTCGCAGCCTGTGGCTATGTGGTCATTAACTACGACCGCATCATGACGGAACTGCCCTGGGCGACACGCATGGACATGGTTCTGACAGCCGGTCTGGTGTTGGCGGTGCTCGAACTCGGACGGCGGACCGTCGGGCTGATCTTTCCGATCCTCGTGTTGCTCGGGCTCGGCTATGCACTTTTCGGCAATTCGCTTCCTGGCCCGCTGCGCCATCGCGGCTTCGGGCCGGATTTCGTGACGGAAACGATCTTCCTGGGCGACCTCGGCATCTGGGGCATGCTGACCGGTGTCGCCGCCACCGTCATTGCGGCCTTCGTCCTCTTCGGCGCGCTGTTGCTGCATACGGGCGGCGGGCAGGCGTTCATGGACCTCGCCATGCGACTTGGCGGCAGGCAACCGGGCGGCGCGGCCAAGATCGCGACCATCGCCTCGGGCCTCTTCGGCATGATCTCGGGCTCGGCGGTGGCCAATGTCGCGACCACAGGCAATTTCACCATCCCGATGATGATCCGCCTCGGCTATCCCCGCCCCTTTGCAGCGGCGGTCGAGGCCGTGGCCTCCACCGGCGGGCAGATCGCACCGCCGATCATGGGGGCTGCGGCCTTCGTCATGGCAGAAATCCTTGGCGTACCATACCTGACGATCATCGTGGGCGCGATCGTTCCCGCTGTTCTGTTCTACCTGTCGGTCTTCATGACCGTGCATTTCGTCGCGCTGCGGCGCGGGCTGGCCGTGGTGCCGGAAGAGGAAATGCCGCAATGGGCCACGATCCTCGCCCCTCGCCGGGTGGTGCCGATCCTCGCCGCGCTCGGAGGGCTTGGCGTCGGCATCTGGCTGGGAAGGTCCATCGCGACCTCGGCATTCTACGGTATCGTCGGCCTGTTGATCGCCTTCTTCGCCACCGAAACCGGGCGGTTGAGCTTGCACGAGATGGTCCGCAAGTTGCTGAATGGGCTCGAGGATGCGGGCAAGGGCATGGTTATCATCGGCGTCCTTCTGGCGGGGGCGCAGGTGCTGGTGGCGATGATCAACCTGACCGGCATCGGTGTGACACTGTCTTCGCTCATCGTCTCGGTCGCGGGCGACAGCATCGTGCTTGTTGCGGTGATCGTCGGCGCAGTCTGTCTGATCATGGGCATGGGCCTGCCGACCACGGCCGCCTACGTGCTGGTCGCCGCCGTGCTGGCCCCGGCCATGACGGCCGTCGGCGTGGACCCGCTGGCCGCGCATCTATTCGTATTCTATTTCGCGACGATCTCGGTCATCACGCCGCCGGTCTGCGTGGCGGTCTTCGTCGGCTCGGGAATCGCCGGGACCAACTGGCTTCCCGCCGCAGGCGAGGCCGTGCGGCTGGGTGCCGTCACCTATATCGTGCCATTCCTGCTGCTGCTCTATCCCGGCATGCTGCTGGGCGGCGGACCGCTTGCCATCCTCGAGGCCATTGCGGCGGGGCTCGTGCTGGTCATCGCGGTGCCGGGGCTTCTGTCGGGGGCGCGCCTTTCCAATGTGCGGGCCGTCGACATGGCGCTCTACATCGCAATCATAGCCCTCGCGATATATCCCCATCCGGTCACGCCCTTCATCGCCCTGGCGCTGCTGTCAGGCGCCTATCTCGCCGGACGTACAGTCAAACGGAAAGCAACGGCATGAGCGTTATCAGGATCGGTGCAGGCGCAGGGTTCCAGGGCGACAGGCTGCCCCCCGCCGTCGACTTGGCGGAACGCGGCAAGCTCGACTACCTCGTGTTCGAATGCCTGGGGGAAAGGACGATTGCCCTCGCTCAACAGGCACGCAGTAAAGACCCATCTGGCGGTTTTGACCCGCTGCTCGAACGGCGGATGCGGGCGGTGATGCCGGCCTGCGCCAAGAATGGCACGAAGATCGTGACCAACATGGGCGCGGCGAACCCCATGGGCGCCGCGCAGCTCACCGCGCGGATTGCGCGAGAGCTTGGGTTGTCCGGGCTCAAGGTGGCCGCGGTCACCGGCGATGACGTGCTCGACCGGATCGGTGACTTCGTGCTGGATGAAACCGGCGCCCCTGCCGCGGATCTCGGCGACCGCCTTGTCTCGGCCAATGCGTATGTCGGGATCGACGGGCTCGTCTCGGCTCTGGCCGCCGGGGCGGATGTGGTGATTTGCGGCCGCGCGTCCGACCCGACGCTCTTTCTTGCGCCATTGGTGTATGAATTCGGCTGGGCACGCGACGATTGGAAGAGGTTGGGCCAAGGCGTGCTCGTCGGCCATCTTCTGGAATGCGCGGCGCAGATCACCGGTGGGTACTTCGCCGATCCCGGCGTCAAGGATGTGCCCGACCTTGCTGCGATAGGGCAACCCCTGGCCGAGGTCGATGCAGATGGAAATGCCACGATCACCAAGCTTCCAGGCACTGGCGGCCGGATCACCCGCGCCACCTGCATCGAACAGCTGCTCTACGAAATCCACGATCCCGCGCGCTATCTTCAACCCGACGTGGTGGCCGACTTTTCAGGCGTCGATTTCCACGACCTGGGCGCGGACCGCATCGGCGTAAACGGCGCGGGCGGACACCCGGCGACGGGACAATTCAAGGTCTCGGTCGGGTATCGCGACGGCTGGATCGGCGAAGGCCAGATCAGCTATGCCGGTGCGAACTGCGTCGCGCGCGGTCAGCTTGCGGTCGATACAGTGCGCGCCCGCCTCGCTCCGCACCGGGCCGAGATTTTCGAGGAACGCGGCGAGCTGATCGGCGTCAACTCGATCTGGCAGGAGGCGCACGGAAATGCGTCACCGCCCGAGGTTCGCCTTCGCTACGCGGCCCGCTGTGCGGACCCGGAGACGGCGCGGCGGGTCGCGGAGGAGGTCGAGGGCCTCTACCTCGCCGGTCCTGCGGGCGGCGGAGGCGCCACGGGAACGGTGCGCGAAGTGTTGGCCATTGCCTCGACCCTGATGCCCGCCACCACGATCAATGCCGATGTCGAGATACTGGAGGCCCGACATGAAATTGCATGAGATCGCGCATGCCCGTACCGGCGACAAGGGCGACGTTTCCAACATCTCGGTCATTGCCTACGATCCGGCGCACTGGCCCCTGATCCATGATCAGGTCACCCCGGAACGGGTCGCGACCTATTTCGGCAGCTTCGCCACGGAGGACGTTACGCGCTACGTGCTGCCCCAACTCTGCGCGCTCAACTTTGTGATCCGCAGGGCGCTGACCGGCGGGGTCACGCGATCCCTGGCGCTGGATGCGCATGGCAAGTGCCTCGCTTCTGTGTTGCTGGACATGGAAATAGACAACGCAAAGACCCGGGCCCGCTGACCGGCGACTTGAGCTTGCAGCCGTCCCGTTCCGAGCCCTGTTCAATCTCCTGCACGAGCGAGGTATCGGTGTCACTCGTGAAGCCGTGAGATACTGGCGGCATCGGACGGGCCGCTCTTCGCATCTGCAATCATTCACCTCGCCGCATGCCCCATCCAACAAGCCGGCGTGAAGGGTGCGGAAAATGCTTGTTCGACTGGCAATTTCAGTCGATTTTGTCATCAGAGGCAGCCCTTTTGGCGAATGTCGGGCAAGATGACGCCGATCCGCGCGGGCGCTGAAGACCCCGCCTGACCCGCAACCGTACCAGAGAAAGGCCCACTGATGTCGCGTAAAACTTCCCTGCTCCTGTCCTGCCTTGTCAGCCTTGCCGCGCCCGCCGGGGCCGAGGTGCTGTCGACGACCAACCCCACCATCCGCAACAACCTGTGCGTCGGGCTGGATTGCGACGCCAGCGAAAGCTTCAGCGGCAACTTCAACCAATTGGAAATCAAGGCGAACAGCACACGTCTCGTGTTTGAAGATACGTCGTCCACCGCGGGCTTTCCCACCGTCGACTGGGCGATCCAGGCCAATGACAGGTTTACCAGTGGCGAGGATCAGCTCCTGTTCGTCGACCTCGGAACCGGCGCCGAAATCCTGACGATCAAGTCCGGCGCGCCGACTTCGACGATGGTTCTGGACGACACTGGCCGGGTGGGTCTCGGCACCGAGTTGCCCACGGCCGATCTGCACACAGTGTCCATCAACACCGCCAAGATCCGCATGGAGGAAATCATCTCCGGCGCCGACTGGGAGGTTTCCGTCGGCAATACCGGCATCGGCTTTTTCGAGCGTAATGTCCTCTCCTTCCCGTTCTTCGTGGAAAACAACGCGCCAAACAACGCATTCTGGATCGAGGATACCGGCAATGTCGGCGTGGGCACCAGCAACCCCGCTGCGCCGCTGCATGTCGTGGACAGCGCCAGCTTCAGTTTCTTCCGGATCACGGCCACCGGGGCGGCCACCAACGACTCGGTCGACGTGGTCTTTACCGAGGGGCCGCTGGGCACCGGGCAGCTGCGCTACAACATCGTCGACGGCGACAACCAGGAAATGTCGCTGGATGCCAACGGCAACATGATCCTCGCGGGCACTTTGACCACCCAGGGCCCGACCTGCGGTGCGGGTTGCGACCGGGTGTTCACCGAGCGGCAGATCATCCCGGCGCAGGACTATGCCGCCCGGATGTGGGCCGATGGCCATCTGCCCCATGTGGGGCCGACCGGGCCGAACGCCCCCTTCGACATGACGGAAAAGTTGGGCGGGATGCTGAACGCGCTGGAGCACGCGCACATCTACATCGAGGACCTGCACCGGCAGAACGCGGCGCAAGAGGTGCAGATCGCGCAAATGAAGGCCGAGCACGACCGCCAGATTGCGGCGCTGACCGCGATGGTCGAAGACCTCGCCAACAAAGTGGCCGCCGACTGAACCGGACGCGCGCACGGCCGACATCCTGTGGCGTGGCCCAATCCGGGCGCCGGGCTAGTAAAGTTCGGGGCGCCTGTCAGCTCGGTAAGTGGCAATGGCCCGCCACTTGTCGAGGTCCTTCTCGTGAAAGACGGCCTTGTGGGTTGCAGTCCCGACGGAACGACCGAGCGACGCGACAACCTGGCCTGAAGGGGCAACTATGCAGGAGTGGCCGATGGAATCGAACTGAGCCTCCGGCCCCACACAGCACGACATGGCCAGCCATACCCCGTTCTCGAGGGCCCGCGTCTTGGCCAGCGCCGTGACTGTCGGCGCGTCCCAGCCCCATCGCTGTCGCTGGAACTCATCGGTAATCCAGTTCGTGCTGTTGATGACGAGGTCGGCGCCCATATCGGTCAGCCTACGCACGTATTCCGGAAAGATCAGGTCGTAGCAGACCGACATGCCGATGCGGCCGATCGGCGTCTCGACCACCATTGGCGCGTCACCCGCGGAAAACCATTCGCGCTCGGCAGAGAACAGGTGGGTCTTGCGATAGGTCGCGATACGCTCACCTTCTGGCGAGAACAGTAGCTGAGCGTCGTAGAATGCCCCGTCCGCCCGGATCGGCGCACCGACCACGAGGTACGCGCGGTACCGCTTTGCGATCTTTCCAAGCCGGGACGATGTCGGGCCGTCTTCCTCCTCGGCCAGCTCGTCCAGGCGGTCGTTGATGAAGTACCCTGTCGTTGCCATTTCCGGCAGGATGATGAGCTTCGCGCCCTCTTGCGCGGCCAGCGCCACAAGTTTTGCGATGATTTCGAGATTGGCGTCCACGTCTCCGGGCACGCAGTGCATCTGCGCCACCGAGACCTGCAACGGGTCGGGGGCCGAGACAGATTTCTCATTCATTCCGGGGTTCCTTTTCGCGGGCCGCCCGACATGGCGACAAGCAGTTTCGTTTCGTCCGTATCGGCAGTTCGAAGCTCTCCGACAAGTTCGGCGTTTTTCATGACGAGCAGCCTGTCCGTCAGGCTCAGAAGCTCTTCGTTCTCCGAGGATACCACGATGATGGCGACACCTCGGTAGGCAAGCTCGCGTAAGATGCGATGGATCTGGCCCTTGGCAGCGATATCCACCCCGCGGGTCGGCTCGTCGCAAATCAGCAGGCGCGGTCGTGTGAGAAGGGCACGTGCAAGCATCACCTTTTGCTGGTTGCCGCCACTGAGCTCGGTGACCGGCATCCGCACACTGGCCGCCACGAGCTTGAGCTGCTTCAGCAGCTCCGACGCGGCCGCCTGCTCTTGCCGGGGCCGGCGAACGCCAAGAACCGAGAACGCACCGAGCGCGGAGGCGGTCACGTTGTCCGTCACACTCAAAGTGGAAAACAGCCCAGAGGTCTTGCGGTCCTCCGTAAGGTAGACGACGCCTTTCGCAATGGCTTGCGCGACACTGGTGTAACTGGTCGAGAACGTGCCATCGGACAGGCGAACGCGCGCCCGGCGGCGGCCCGCGCCGGCGAGGGTGCGGGCAAAGGCCGTTCGTCCCGATCCGCCAAGCCCGGCTATGCCCAAGATCTCACCCGCCTTGACGCAGAGGCTGGTGCGGCGCTCCCCCTGCTCCACTTCGACATCGAGGGGCCTTGCATCTGAGGACACGGTTGTCGTGCCCGGCGCCGAGACCTGCAAACCCGCTTCGCCGATGATGTGATCGGCCAGCATTTCGACATTCATGCCCCCTGCATCGTGCGTGCCGACGAGCCGGCCGTCGCGCACGACCGTGACCCTGTCCGCGATCTCGATCACCTCGCCGAGGAAGTGAGAGACATAGATCACGAGTATCCCGTCATCGCGCAGGCGCCGGATGATCCCGAAAAGGTTCTGCTTTTCGGCGATCGAGAGAACGGCTGTCGGCTCATCGAGGATCAGAACGCGCGGCTCCATCGAGAGGGCGCGGGCCAATTCGACCAACTGCTGGTCGGCCACGCTCAGCGCCTCGGTTCTTGCATCCGGACGCACGTTCAGGCCGAACCGGTTCAATAAAGCAGACGTCAGTTCATACAGCCGCGGCACATCGACGGTGCCCCAGCTCGTGCGAGGTTCTCGGCCGAGGAAGACGTTGCGGGCCACGTCGATCTGCGTAACGAGGCTGAGTTCCTGATAGACACAAGCGATCCCGGCCGACAGTGCGTCGGCCGGGCTGGCGAAGGCGTTCTGTTTCCCCGAGATCAGGACGGAACCACCGCTTGGCCGGGTCGCCCCGGACAGGATGTTCATCAAGGTGGACTTGCCGGCGCCGTTGGCGCCGACAATCGCATGCACTTCGCCGCGTCTTGCTGAAAAGCACGCGCCGTCGAGCGCCGTGTTGCCCGGGTACTGCTTGCACAGGTCGCGGGTTTCGAGAAGAGGCAGCGCGTCGTTCACGGTCATTGCTTCGGCAGGAATTCCTCGGGAAGCTCCGTGGACCACCAGTCGTCCGGCGCGTCCGCTTCGACATAATCGCCGATGTCTTCCGGTGCGATGTATTCCGATTCGACCGCCGTGCCGCGTGTCACCTCCTCGCCTTTCAGGATCGAGAGGCCGATCTGCACGGCTTCCTGCCCGGCGCGGGTGGGGAAGGTCACGGCCCCGCCCTGCCCGTGTTCGGCCACCCATTTCAGCCAGCCATTGTATTCGTCGCCGGGCGACATGGTGACCTCTTCCAGCCGCCCGGCCTCCTCGAACGCCTCGGCCACGCCGATCGACATCTGGCCGGCCGGGGAAAACACCCCGTCGATCTGCGGGAAGCGCTGGAGCAGGTTCTCGGTGATCTGCTTGGCCTTCGCACGGTTCCAGTCGCCATACTCGGCGCTGAGCAGTTCCACGTCCGGATACTCCTCGAGCACGGTTTCAAGCGCGTCGAGCTGATCGACCGCCGCGGTCGTGCCGGCGATCGGCAGCATGGCGATGATCTTGCCCTCGCCGCCCAGGTCTTCCACCAGGTTGCGGGCAACCATCTCGCCAAGGCGCCATTGGCTGATATAGGCGTTGGAGACGGTGCCGGCATTGTCGGTAAAGCCGCCCCCCGCCTGCACCGTCGGAATGCCGTCCTCGACCGTGCGCTCCAAGACGCTCGCAATCGCAGCGTCATCCACCGGCCAGTAGATCAGAAGGTCGATATCCTGGCGCAGCAGATCCTCGATATCCGATATCTGCTTGGTGGGGTTGAAGGCCGCGTCGGTGACGATGACCTCCTCGATCTCGTCATGCTTGGAGGCCTCCCAATGGATGTGCTGAAGGGCGAACACGACCCACGAGTTTGACAGGTACCCGGCCGATACACCGATCGTGTAAGGCCCCTCCTTGGCGAATTTCGACGTATCCACCGCCTCCTTCGCCGCGGCGGTCTGCCGTTCCTCGGTCTCCTTGTCCGCAAGGGCCGGCCCCGCGAGGCCAATCGCGGCTAAGGCCGCCGCTGTCGTCATGAGCAGTCTTTTCGTCAGTTTCATTTTGAGTCTACCTCTCCTTGTTGGTGCTTCATTGTGAACGGGCATTGATCTGGCCGTACACGGCCGAGGCCGCGATGATTATGAGGCCCATGACCACCATCTGAAGGTGGTAAGGCAGGCCGCTGATGTTCACGATGTTGAACGCGATGACCAGCACGAGAACCCCGGCTAGCGTTCCCACGACACCCCCGCGCCCGCCTTCGAAGGTGGTTCCGCCCAGCACGATCGCGGCGAGGATCTGGAACTCCAGCCCCTGGCCCGACATCGTGCTGGAAACGCCGGACCGGGCGAGCAGCGCAAGCCCGCCCAGGGCACCGAACAGACCGGAAAGCGCATAGGCCATGATGATGACGCCACGCACCGGGATCCCGCCAAGGATCGCCGCGCGCCTGTTCGAGCCGGTGAGAAAGACATACTGGCCAAAAAGTGTCCGCTTCTGGATCAGCACCCCCACCAGCACCGCGACAAGGAAGGCCAGCGACAGGACCGGCACAATGCCGTCGATGCGATAGTTGAAGAACTCGCGAAAGCCCGGCGAAACGATGCCCCGCGCCGTGCCGCCCGAGAATATCTGCGTGATCCCGAGGATCGCGATACCGGTGGCCAGCGTCAGGATGAAGGGCGAGACCCGCGAAAAGGCAAGGACGATACCGTTGAAGGCCCCGGCCGCCGCGCCGACAAGGCAGGTGACGGCAATCGCCATCGGCATGTTGGCCGCCTCGCCATTCATCAGCACGGCGCTCACCACCGCGCAAAGCGATATGATCGCGCCGATCGACAGGTCGACGCCGCCAAGGATCATCACGAAGGTAACGCCGACCGCGGCAATGCCTACCGGCGCGATCTGGCGGATCACGTTGAACAGGTACTTGGGCTGCAGAAACGCGTCCGAGATCAGCACCGCCAGCAGGAAGACCGCGGCAAGAACCACGACGATCGCATGGGCCGAAAGGAAGCGCAGCACGCCGTCGCGGGTGGGCACGAGAGCATTCATCGCATCGCCTTCCGCGGCTGGTTGGCGAGGATGGCGACCACCACGATGGCGCCCTTGGCGAACATCTGGACGAAGGCCGAGATGCCGAAGAGGTTGAGCAGGTTGGACACCAGCGTAAGCGCCAGAACACCGGCCAGCGTGTTCACGATGCTGCCCCGCCCCCCGCCGAGCGCGGCACCGCCCAGCACCACGGCGACAATCGAATCAAGCTCCAGCCCGGTCCCGGCCAGTGGATAGCCCGTGCCCAGCCGACCGGCCAGCACCAGCCCCCCGGCCGCCGCGAATCCCCCCGCGATGGCGAAGGCGGCCACCTGGATGCGGCCGGCGTTGATCCCGGCCTTCCGGGCGCTGTCGGGGTTGCCGCCCGCCGCCAGCAGGTGGAACCCGAAGCGCGTCCGCGACAGAATCGCCTGCGTCACCAGCACCAGCACGACAAGAAGGATCGCGGAAAGCGGCAGGCCGAACACCTCTCCGTTGGCAAGCGCCTTCAGCGGGTCCGACGCGCGCCCGACGCTGCGGTCGGTGAAGGTAAAGATCAGCCCCTGCAAAACCGACAGCATACCGAAGGTCAGGATCAGCGGATGCAGCTTCAGCCACCGCACGAGAGAGCCGTTCACCACCCCGATCGCCATCCCGAGCATGACCATCGCCAAAGCGACAGGAAGCGTCATGGCGGGATAGATTTCCAGCATCCAGCAGGACAGCACCACGACCAGCCCCGCGATCATGCCGACGCTGAGATCGATCATGCCCAGAAGGATCACGAAGGTCTGCCCGATGGCGATCAGGCCCAGCACCGCGGATTGGCGCAGGATGTTGGCAAGGTTCTCGAACGTGCGGAAATCGGGCAGGAACAGCAGCGCAAAGCCGAACCCCGCCGCAAGGATCAGCCAGATGCCGGATTGCCCGGCATCGAACCGGGGGCGAGCTGACCCTACAGCCATGACGACACGTCCTCCGCCCCGGCCACCCAGCCGAACTTCATCGCGAAATTCTCCAGCGTCGCGGCATGAAGGCCGGGCGCGAAGGACGAGACGGCATCGGACACGATGGTCGTCCTGAACCCGTGGTGAAAGGCCTCGCGGGCAGTCTCCTCGACGCAGATCTGCGTCACGGTGCCGGTGATCACCAATGATGTGACCGACATGTAGCACAGCCTCGCCGAAAGGTCGGTGCCGTGGAACGCGCCATAGCCGCGCTTGTCGATGACGATGTCCTCGTCCTGCGGTCGCAGTTCCTCGATCACCTCGGCACAGTCGAGCGGGCCATCGGCGTCCGGATAGCGTCGCATATGTCCGGGCCAGCAGCATTTCGTGTCCGGCCGGCATTCCGGCGACCAGAGCCACATGAGCCCGGGCTCGGCGCCCGAGACGAAGCGCGTGAAGACGACCGGCCGCCCCTTTTCGCGGAACCGCCCGATCAGCCCGGCGATGACCGGGACCGTCGCGCGCGCATCTGGCACCTCCAGCGGCGCGCCCTTCCGCACGAAATCATTCTGCATGTCGACGACGACAAGGGCGGCATCCCGAACGCGCTCGGCCGTCGGCACCTGGTCTGCGCGTGTTGCAAGTTCACCGGAGTGAAGCACTGGCTGTTCCCGCCCTGCTGAAGTTTCAACCGCGAGCATGAGTGAGATGTATTGCCTTGTCAATTGCAACCAACTATTTAGTTACAAGATTGATAGGACCGGCCCCTGCCGCAGAAAATTCGGTCAGCCGAATCCGGCGCGGAGGTACAAAGCGGCGCCTGCGGGATTGTGAATGCCGGTCGAGCAGCTATAGGTAGAACATGTCACTGTCGGACAACATATTGCCCAAGGCCCAGGGCCGGCATCGCCGCGACCCGGAAGCCACCCGCGCCTCGATCCTCGCCTCGGCACAGATCGAGTTCGCCGAACATGGCCTGAAAGGCGGGCGGATAGACCGGATCGCCGACCGGGCCAAGGCGAACAAGCAACTCGTCTATTATTATTTCGGCGGCAAGGAAGACCTCTACCGTGCCGCGCTCGAGGCGACCTACGCCGAGATTCGGGCGCGCGAGACCGAGCTCGACCTGAGCGCCCTGTCGCCCGTGGACGCGATGAAACGCCTCATCGAATTCTCGCTCGACTACCTCAATTCGCATCGCGAATTCATCCGACTTCTCGCCGACGAGAACGCGCAGGGCGCCCGGCACCTGCATGATTCGGAACTGGCCCAGCGCACCAACTCGCCGCTCCTTCGCCTCGTCTCCGAAACCCTCGAACGCGGCGTGGAAGACGGCGTATTCCGCAAGGGCATCGACCCGCTCAACCTCTACATCTCCATCGCGGGCATGACCTATTTCTACTTTGCCAACGGCGCCACGCTGTCCGCCATATTCGGCAGGGATCTCGACCGCACGGATTCCATCGTCGCCTATCGCGATCACATCGTCTCGATGACGATCAACGGCCTCAGGGTCTGACGCGCAAACCGCGCCCCACCGAACGCCTTCCCCGCTCACCGGACGTTTTGTCTTGCCATGGCTCGGCGGCTTTACTACAGTTTCAACCAACTGGTTACATATAACACACGCGTCGACCCCTCGACGCCACCGACGGGAGTGGTAAATGCCGAGATCAGACATGCAGACCGCACATGGCCGGCCATCGCTGCCCGACAGGTTCGAAACCCCCGACGCGCTGGACGAATTCCTCTCCCTCCCCGGCGAAGATCTCGTCCGGGACATGGAAGATGTCGAAGGCGACATCATCATCCTCGGCGCCTCCGGCAAGATGGGCCCCACGCTGGCCCGCCTCGCCCGCAACGCGGCCCCGGGCAAGCGCGTGGTGGCGGTGGCACGGTTCTCGGAACCCGAATGCCGGCAGCGGATGGAAGACTGGGGCATCGAGACCATACAGGCCGACCTCCTCGACGAAGGGCAGGTCAACGACCTTCCGAAACTCGAGAACGTCCTCTTCATGGCCGGGATGAAATTCGGGGCAAGCGGCAACCAGCCTTTGACATGGGCCATGAACACCTATTGCCCGGCCCTTGTTGCGAATGCCTTCCGCGACTCGCGGATCGTCGCCTTCTCCACCGGGAACGTCTATCCCCTGATCGACGTGGCCCGCCAGGGCGCGACCGAGAACACACCGCCGGGCCCGCGCGGGGAATACGCCCAGTCCTGCCTCGGGCGCGAACGGATCTTCGAGCATTTCTCCCGCCGCCACGGCACGCCGGGCCGGCTCTACCGGCTGAACTACGCGATCGACCTGCGCTACGGCGTCCTGCATGACCTCGCGACGCGGCTCAAGGGCGGGCAGACGATCGACCTTGCGCCGATGGCCCATGTCAACGTCATCTGGCAGGGCGATGCCAACGCCCAGGCGCTGCGCCTGCTCAAGCATTGCACCGCACCCACCACCCCGATCAATGTCAGCGGGCCGGAAACCCTGTCCGTGCGCTGGCTGGTCGAAGAGCTGTGCGCGCGCATGGGTATCGCCCCCCGACTCACCGGCGAAGAGCCCCCCAGCGCCTGGCTGTCCAACAGCGCCCAAGCGGCAAAGCTTTTCGGCTATCCCGCCGTCCCGGTCAGCGTGATGCTGGACTGGGTGGCGGAATGGGTGATGCGCGACATGCCGAGCCTCAACAAGCCCACCAAGTACGAGGTGCGCGATGGCGGATTTTGAGGGGCTGCAGCAGGTCAGGCTGGCCCCCGGCGACGAGGTCGAGGCGATGGTCCTCTCGCGCGAGGTGGGCTGGAACCAGGTGCCCGGCGACTGGCGCCACTTCATCGAAAAGGGCCATACACTCGGCCTGCGGGACCGGTCCGGCCGCCTTGTCGCGACAAGTGCCGCCCTGCCCTATGACGGCCCGTTCGGGTTCATCAGCATGGTGATCGTCTCGGACACCATGCGGCGGCGCGGGCTGGCGACGGCACTCGTGGGCAAATGTACCGGGTACTTGCGCCAGCTCGGCCTTGTCCCGGTTCTCGACGCCACGGAACAGGGGCAGCCCGTCTATGAAAAACAGGGGTTTCTTCCGCAGTTCCGGTACGACCGATGGCAGATTGCCGGGAACGGGCCTGCCCCCGCCGACGTGCCGGTCTCCTCGGCCGGGCCAAAGGATATCGCCCGCCTCGATGCCGCTGCGTTCGGCGGCAAACGGCCCGCACTGCTAAAGACGTTCCTGTCGAGGCCGGACACCGTGGTGATCACCGAAGGCACAAGCGGCTTCGCCCTCCTGCGCCGTGGAAGCCGCGCGTGGCAGGCCGGTCCGGTCGTCTCCGACTCGGAAGACGCGGCGCTCCGCCTGTTGGAGCGTCTGCCGATCGGCGCCGTGCCGCTTTTCATCGACGTTCCGCAAACCTGGCGGAAGATCGGCACGTGGCTGAAGGCACGGGGGTTCGCCGTGCAACGCAGCTTCGCGCGCATGGGCTACCATCGGCAAGAGCCGTTCGGCACACCGGACAGGCTTTTCGCGACAGCAGGACCGGAGTTCGGATGATGACAAAAGACGGTGACACGCCCGGGCTGAAACTGCTCCGCGCCGGTACGGCCATCCCGGCCCATCCCCTCGCGCTGGATGCGCGCCGCACGCTTGACGAGCGCCGACAACGCGCGCTGTCGCGCTATTACGTCGATGCGGGCGCCGGCGGGCTTGCGGTCGGGGTTCACACCACGCAGTTCGAGATACGGCAGGCCGGGCTTTACGACCGGGTCCTGGAAATCGCGGCAGAGACCGCGCGGCAATGGTCCGACCGCCCGCTCGCCATGGTCGCCGGGCTGGCCGGCGACACCGAACAGGCCATGTCCGAGGCTAAGACAGCAGTGTCGCTCGGCTACGATGCCGGGCTGCTCAGCCTCGCCGCGGTCTCGTCGCGCAGCGCCGATGGCATCATCGAGCACTGTGCCGCGGTCGCGTCGCAGATCCCGCTGATCGGCTTCTACCTTCAGCCCGCCGTGGGGGGCGCGCATCTGGATGCCGATTTCTGGACCCGGTTCTGCGCCTTGCCGAACGTCATCGCGATCAAGGTCGCGCCGTTCAACCGGTACAGGACACTCGATGTCATGCGCGGCCTTGTCGAGGCCGGCGCGGAAGACCGGATCACCCTTTATACCGGCAATGACGACCACATCGTGCTCGACCTGCTGCTGCCGTTCCACATGATGCGCGAAGGCGCACCGGTGACGGTCCGGTTCAAGGGCGGGCTGCTCGGGCACTGGTCGGTCTGGACGCAGAAGGCGATGCAGCTCTACCGGCACTGCCGGGCGGCGGCCGAGGCGGGGGCCATCCCGCAAGACCTGCTGGCGCTCGACAGCCGGGTGACCGAATCCAACGCGGCGTTCTTCGATGTGGAGAATGATTTCGCCGGATGCATCGCCGGCTGTCACGAGGTGCTGCGGCGGCAGGGGCTGCTGGAAGGGGTGTGGTGCCTCGACCCCGAAGAAGGGCTCGGGCCGGGCCAGCGTCAGCGGATCGACCGGGTCCTGCGGGATCACCCCGACCTTGCCGACGACGCCTTCGTGGCGGCCAACCTCGAGCGATGGCTTGAGACCTGAACCGTAACGCCGCCCTTTCCGCACGCCTCGACCAAAAGGTCTAGGAACGCGAGTCCGAACCTTGTCTTGAGTAACCGCGCTATCGGGTCCGGCGATCGCGTACGAAGCCCGCGACGAAATCGGCGAAGGCCGCGTCGTTGACATGGGCGTCAAGCCGGTGGAGCTGGTGCGTCTCCGACCGGTCGAACGCAGCCTCCAACGTCTCGAAAAGGGCCGCGTCCGCCCGGGGATTCCAAAAGGCCTCTCCCGGTGCGTCGAGCGCGGAGACACCTCCCAGCGGCAGGACAAGATCGACGGGACCGGGCGAGGCGTTCAGCTTTGCCGCCAGCCAGCGCGCCATTTCCGCGTTTTCGTCCGGCGTTGTCCGCATCAGGGTGATGTTGGCATTGTGTACGAAGAATTGCCGGTCGGCGTACCGGTCCGGCACCGTCTCGCGCGGGCCGAAATTAACCATGTCGAGCGCGCCGCAGGACCCGATCCACGGAATGCCGGTCCGCGCCAGAACGTCGAACCGCTCCGGCCCGGCCGAGCATATGCCGCCCATCAGGTGGTCGGCGATCTCGGTGGTCGTGACGTCGACGATGGCAGAGATCATGCCACTGTCGCCGATGGCCTCTAGTGCTCGGCCCCCTGCCCCGTTGGCGTGGAAGACGATGCAGTCGAATGCCTCGTCGAGCCGTGCGCGAAGCTGTTGGACGGCAGTCGTCGTCACGCCGAACATGGACATGGCGAGCGCCGGCCGCGTGTCGCCGGGCGTTTCGGCCGGGTCGCCTGCGGCCATGCCGGCAACCGCGTGCGCCGCGTTTGCAAGGATACGTCGTGACACGGTGTTCAGCCCGGCGATATCGGTCACGGGAAACATCATCGTCATGTCCGAGACGCCGACATAACCCGAAGTGTCGCCCGAGGCGACGGTCGATACCATAAGCTTGGGAACCCCCAGCGGGAGAGCCCGCATCGCCGGTGCGATCAACGACGTCCCGCCAGAGCCGCCCAGCCCGATGATCCCGGCAATATCGCTGCGTGACGCGATGAAACGGGTCAGCGCTTCTGACATCGCCATGACCGCGTTGCCCCGGCCGTCCGCTGACAGAACGCGTTCGGCGCCTTGAGGATGGTGCGATGCCACATCTTGCGCGGCAATGTCCGCTTCTGTCGAGCGCTTCGCGGTGCTGACATCGACGGTGGTGACGGCAATGCCCGTCTCGCGGATCAGTCGCGCGACAAAGGAAAGCTCCTCGGCCTTGGTGTCGAAGGTGCCGACGACGTAAACACTTCCTTTTGTCACCGCTCGACCTCGCGGCCGTGGATCACGTCCTCGGCCCCCTCGAAGGCAAAGCGGAATGTGTCGGAAACGATCTGGTGAACCTCGGCCGCATCGGCGTCGTCCACCTCGTATTCGGCCCACCATTCCCCGAAAGTCCTGCCGCCCTCGGTGATCGGTTTCAACGTCATTTCCGCCACGTAGTTGCGGACGGGAAGCGTCGCCTCGAGGATGCAATAGCAGCAGCGATGCTCCCGGTCCGACAGGGTCAACAGCTTCTCGCGGATATGGCCGCCCTCGTGGGTATGGAAATTGCGCACGCAGCCGATCTGATCAGAAGGCAGACCGTCCTCGATCTCGCTGCTGCTGAAGAACCGATGATAACGCGGCAACGCGTTGAAATCGCGCAGCACGTCCCACGCGGCCTCGATCGGCGCATCGATAACCGCGCTTATATATACTCTCGCCATGCTCTCCTCCCTGCGTGGTTCATTTCATCTTGAGCGCCTTGAAGGCCTCGATGTTGGATTTGATCGCGGTCTCGACCGGCAGGCGCTCGACGCTCGAAGCGCCGTAAAAGCCATTGCAATGCTGACTGTGCTCCAGAACGAAGGCCACGTCATCCGGCGTCGCGATGGGGCCGCCATGGGCGATGATGATGATATCCTTGCGCACTTTGCGGGCGGCTTCGGCGCATTCGTCGATCAGTCGGACCGAATCCTCGAGCGATTTCGAGGTCGTGGCGCCGATCGTGCCACCGGTGGTCACACCCATGTGCGGCACGATGATGTCGGCCCCGGCCCTGGCCATATCCGTCGCCTGATCCGGGTCGAAGACGTAAGGTGTCGTCAGCAGGTCGATCTCTCGCGCCTGCCGGACCATGTCGACCTCGGAGGCGTAGTTGATGCCCGTCTCTTCGAGGCTGACACGGAAGGTGCCGTCGATGATGCCGACCGTCGGGAAGTTCTGCACGCCGGAGAAGCCCAGCTCTTTCAGCTCGCGCAGGAACTTGGGCATGATGACGAAGGGATCGGTGCCGTTGACCCCGGCGATCACGGGTGTCGTCTTGCACACGGGCAGAACCTCGAGCGCCATTTCCTTGACGATCTCGTTGGCGTTTCCATAGGCCAGCAAACCGGCGGACGAGGCTCGGCCCGCCATGCGATAACGACCGGAGTTGTAAACGATGATCAGGTCGATCCCGCCGGCCTCTTCACTTTTGGCCGAGATGCCGGTGCCCGCGCCGCCGCCCACGATGGGCACACCGTCCGCGATCTGCTTGTTCAGTCGTTCCAGTATCGTGGAGCGGTCAATTCGTGACATTTACTTGTCCCTTTCGTGTGAAACCTTGGCGGTGCGACGGGCCGAGAGCGCCGCATGGAGTTCCCCCACAATCCCCCTGCGGAAGAGCAGTACGCAGCCGATGAAGATGCCGCCGACCATGATGGTCACCCAGCCCCCCAGCGCGTCGAAGTAGTGGTAGAGCGAGGAGATGAGTGCTGCGCCCAGCGCCGGTCCGAGAACCGAGTTCATGCCTCCCAGCAGCGTCATCAGGATGACGTCGCCTGACATGCTCCAGTGGACGTCACGCAGCGAGGCGACCTGGTAGACGATTGCCTTGAGCGAGCCGGCCAACCCCGCAAGCGCGGCAGAGAGTGTGAAGGCGAGGATCTTGTATCGGGCGACCGGGAAACCGAGCGATTTCGCGCGTGGCTCGTGCTCGCGGATCGCCCGCAGCACCTCGCCGAAGGGCGAATGCACGATGCGGTGGACGAGGGCCAGCCCGGCCAACGTCAACACCATCACCACGAAGTAGAGCGTCAGACCGTCCCGCAGGTCGAGGACGCCGAGAAGCACCCCGCGCGGGATCTGCTGCATGCCGTCCTCGGCGTGGGTCCAGGGCAGTCGCAGGAAAAGGAAATAGACCAGTTGCGACAGCGCAAGCGTGATCATGGCCAGATAGATCCCCGACCGCCGTGTCGCCAGCGCCCCGAACACCGCACCCATCAGCGCCGCGCTGCACACCCCGGTCAAAAGTCCGATTTCCGGCGGAAGGCCCTGTTCCTTGAGCATGTAGCCGCAGAAATAGGCGGCACTGCCGAAGAACGCCGCGTGGCCGAAGGACAGGATTCCGGTGTGCCCCAGCAGGATATTGAATGCACAGGCGAAGAGCGCCAGGCACAGGACCCGCATCACGAAGACCGGATAGATCACATGCGGATAGAACGGCACGAGGACCAGGGCCAGCAGAAGGGCTGCGCCCAGCGCAAGAAGAAGTATCCGGCTCATCTCAGCCCTCCTCCCGTCCGAAGAGGCCCGCGGGCCGGACCAGCAGGACAATCGCCATTATGAGGAACACGATTATCGTCGAGGCTTCCGAATAGAACACCTTGGTCAGCCCCTCGACCACGCCGAGCAACAGCCCGGTGATCGCTGCGCCCGAGACCGAGCCCAGCCCCCCGATCACCACGATCGCAAAGACGATGACCACCAGTTCAGAGCCCATCGACGGGCTGACGTTCTGGATCGGCGCCGCCAGGACCCCGGCGAGCGCGGCCAACGCCACGCCGGCGCCATATGTCAGGGTCATCAGCAGTGGCACGTTTATTCCGAAGGCCTGGGTGAGCTGCGGCCGTTCGGTTGCCGCGCGCAGCTTGGCGCCCATGGAGGTTCGTTCGATCACCAGCCAGGTCGCCACGCAGATCGCCACCGCCGCGCCGATCACGAACAGCCGGTAAATCGGCATGAACATGAACCCGAGATTCACCGCCCCGCGCAGCTGGTCAGGCGCGGTGTAGATCTGACCGGACGAGCCGAAGGCAACGGTAAATCCACCTTCGACCACAAGCACCATCCCGAAGGTCAGGAGCAGCCCGTAGATCGGGTCGAGCCCGTAGATGCGGCGCAGGAGAAGCCGTTCGGCGACGATCCCGAGAAGGCCCACGACAAGCGGCGCGATGAAGATTGCGCCCCAGTAGCCGATCCCGAGGGTATCGAGCAGAAGGAACGACAGGAACGCGCCCATCATGAAGAATGCGCCGTGAGCGAAATTCACGACCTTTACGATCCCGAAGATGATGGCGAGGCCGAGGCTCAGGACGGCATAGAAGGCGCCGTTGACGATTCCGAGCATGATCTGCCCGGTCAGCGCAACAAGCGGCACTCCGAAAATCTCGATCATTTGCCCTCCCGCTCGACCGCCCCTGAACAGCGCGACCCGGCGCGCCGTTTTTTACTGTTAACCACTTTACTGTCGTGACAAAGCCCGAAACAATAGCCGCCATGCACGATAAACTATCTGAAACCCACATTGTCGGCGAGGACACGCATCAACAGATCGTCCGCGCGGAAGACTGCCCGTCGCTGGCCCGGCGGCTGGTGTCACATGTGGGCGTGGGCGACGCGGCGCCGCCCTACCAGGTGGTTCGGACGAACCTCAGCGGAGCTTACCTGCACGCCTGCCTTGGCGGCGAGGGCCGCATGCTGCTGGACGGTCGCTGGCGACCGCACCGCGCGGGGATGGTGACCCTCGCCCCGGCCCACGTGCTGCACGCCTTCCACGCGGTGCAGGGCAAGCGATGGCAATATTGCTGGGTCCGCTACATGCCGCAATCCCCACGGTCCGCGATCGAGGGGATGACCCCGCTGGTCACACGGGTGGATCCGAAGCCCCTGTCCGACGCGATCCTGGGCCTCTACCACGAGGTGAACAGCGGCGGCGACATCGCGGCGACAGCGCTCTGGATCGACCTGATCGAGCATTACGTGAAACGCTATACCGAGCCGCTGCGCAATGAGGAACGGCTCAGCAAGCTCTGGGCGAAGGTCACGGCCGACTTGGGTCACCCCTGGACGCTTGACCAGTTGGCCGTGATCGCAGGGATCAGCGGCGAGCACCTGCGCCGCCTTTGCCAGACCCGCCTGGGGCGCAGCCCGATGCAGCAACTGACCTATTTGCGCGTCCAGCAGGCTGCCCAGGTTCTGGCGACGACGGACCGGAGAGTAGAGGACGTGGCCTTCGAGGTCGGCTACCAGAACCCCTTCGCCTTTTCGAACACGTTCAAGCGGATGACCGGGTTCCGGCCCTCGCGGTTTCAGCGCGGCCGCAAGCCGCCCGAGGTGGAGGGGGAGTGAACCGTCTCAGGCGCTGAGCCGGGCGCTGATTCGGTCGAAATCTGCCAGAAGGGTGGCGTTGTCGAAGGTTTCTGCCACGTGGCCGCGGTCAATGACATAGTGCCGGTCAGCTATGGTGGATGCAAACCGCACGTTCTGTTCGACCATCAGGATGGTATAGCCGCGTGCCTTGAGGTCTGCGATGGCGGCGCCGATCTGCTGAACCACGACAGGGGCCAGCCCTTCGGTCGGTTCGTCCAGAAGCAAGAGCCGCGCACCGGTGCGAAGGATGCGACCGATGGCGAGCATCTGCTGCTCGCCGCCCGACAGTTTGGTGCCTGGGCTGCTCATCCGGTCCCTGAGGCCGGGGAACAACGTCAGGATCTCGGTCACGCTCATCCCGCCCTTGGCCACGACGGCCGGGAGGACGAGGTTTTCCTCGGCTGTGAGGCTGGCGTAGATGCCCCGATCCTCGGGACAGAAGACAACGCCGGTACGGGCAATTCGATGCGACGGCAGGCCGACGGTCTCGGTTCCGTTGATGACAATCGAGCCTGCCCGGCGGGAGGTCATGCCGACGATGGCACGCAGGGTCGTGGTCTTCCCCGCGCCGTTGCGGCCGATCATGGTTACCAGCTCGCCGGCGCGGACGGTCAGGGCGATGTCGTGCAGGGCCTGGCTGGGCCCGTACCAGGCCTGAAGGTTCGCGATGTCCAGAACCGTGTGCGTGGCGGCCTCTGCTTGTGCCTCAGACATGGCTGCCCCCCAGGTAGGCCTCGATGACGTCTTCGTTGGCGGCGATGCTGGCATAATCGCCCTGGGCCAGAACGCGACCGCGGGCCAGCACGGTCACCCCGTCGCAAATTTCGGACACGATGCCGAGGTTGTGCTCCACCATCAGGACCGAGCGGCCCTGCGCGGCATCGTGGATCAGGCGGGTGACACGGTCCACGTCTTCGATCCCCATACCCGCGGTGGGTTCGTCCAGCAGGATCACTTCCGGTTCCAGCGCAAGGGTCGTTGCGATTTCCAGTGCCCGGCGGTGGCCATATGAAAGGTCGCCGGCCTCGACCTTGGCCAGGTGGGCGATGCCGACGCTGTCGAGATGCTCCAGCGCCCTGTCGCGGTTGGACGCAAGGGCGGATTTGCGGACCCAGAAGTCGTAGGATTCGCCACGCCGGCGTTGCAGGGCGAGCATGACGTTCTCGAGCGCCGTCATGCTGTTGAACACCGCAGAGATCTGGAAAGACCGTACCAGGCCCAACCGTGCGATGGCACTCGGGTCGAGCGCAGTGATGTCGCGGCCGTTGAACCGGATCGTGCCCTTGCTTGGCGTCAGAAACTTCGTGAGAAGGTTGAAGCAGGTGGTCTTGCCCGCGCCGTTGGGGCCGATGAGCGCATGGATGCTGCCCCTGCGAAGCGCGAGGTCGACGCCGTCAACGGCCGTGAAGGCGCCGAAACTCTTCGTGAGGCCCTGGGCCTCCAGCACGTTGGCTGTCATTGGGGCAGTCATGGATGTCTCGCAGGAGCGTATGGTGATGCCGGGCCGCAAGGGGCGGCCCGGCCTTTCTCACCGATTTTATCAGCCGTTCTCGCCCGTCACCAGATAACAGGTGCTCTGGTCCAGGGGGCGGAAGGCATCTTCGGCCGGGATGGTGGACACCGCCTTGAGGTAATCCCACTCGCCCTGGGCCTCGTCGGGCGTCTTGACCTTCCACAGGTACATGTCGTGCATCATCCGGCCGTCTTCACGGATGTAGCCATCCGTTGCAAAGAAGTCGTTGATCGGCATGGAGCGCATCGCCTCGGACACGGCGCCGGACTCGTCCGTGCCGGCCTGTTCGATCGCGCGCAGATAGTGCATGGTGGAAGAGTAGTTCGCGGCCTGGCTCATGTTGGGCATCGACCCGACCCGCTCGAAGTAACGCTTTGCGAACTCTCGCGATTCCTCGTTCATGTCCCAGTACCAGGCGTTGGTCAGCATCAACCCCTGCGCGGCCTCGAGCCCGATGGAATGGACATCGTTGATCCACAACAGCAGGGCGGCCAGCGTCTGGTTCTGGGTCAGGCCGAACTCGGCGGCGGCGTTGATCGCGTTGACCGCGTCACCGCCGGTGGACGCGATGCCGATGATCTCGGCCCCGGACGACTGCGCCTGCAGCATGTAGGACGAGAAGTCGCTGGCCGATAGCGGGTGACGGGCGGAGCCCAGCACCTTGCCGCCGGCAGTCTCGACGACCTCGGTCACCTGTTCCTCGAGACCGATGCCGAAGGCGAAATCGACGGTCAGAAAGTACCAGGACAATCCGCCATCCTCGACCACCGCCTTGCCTGTGCCATGGGCGAGGGAATAGGCGTCATAGGCGTAATGAATGGCATAGGGCGAGCAGGCGTCGTTCGTGATGCCGATGTTCGAGGCACCGTTCACGATGATGTGGCGCTCGGCCTCCTTGGCAACGGCCGCCACGGCCAGGGCCGCGCCGGAGTTGGACAGGTCATTGATCATGTCGACGCCTTCGACGTCGAACCATTCGCGTGCCTTTGCGGCGGCGGTGTCGGCCTGGTTGAGGTGGTCGGAGAAGATCACCTCGATGGGGGCGCCGAGGACTTCGCCGCCGAAATCCTCGGCGGCCATGCGCACTGCTTCGACCGCGCCCTCCCCGGCGAGATCGCTGTAGATGCCGCTCATGTCGGTGAGCACGCCGATCCGGACGACATCGTCCGAAACCTGGGCTTGCGCGGCAACCGCGGCGGTAACACAGGCACATGACGCCATGAGACGCCCTATCATTTTACGCATTCTTTCCTCCTCCTCAGGTTGGAATATCGTTTTGGTCCAGTAGTGTTTTCCACTATCTTACCGCCTCGGAGGCCAGTCACAATGTGTATTACACAAGATAAAATATCCAAAATGCACATCCTTGACTGACACTGCGCCCACCCGATCCCCACCCCCTCCCCTGCCCCGATCGCGTGCGTGTCAGGCCTGCGCCCCGTGGCCGGGGCCCGGGCGTCGGAGAGGGCCGGTTTCTGCGGAAAGACCCGCGGGCCAAGGGCGGGGACCGGCGGGAGCGGGCCGGGCGGGTCGCTTTCGCCGGTTTGGCGATTCGATGGTTAACGGCCTTGTTCTGCTGGGAGGCCGACGTCGGTATCACGTCGGTATTTTGTCGGTATCACGTCGGTATCGGCGTCGGCAGGCGGGGAGGTTGATGTTGCGTACAGCGCGCAACACGCAAGATGTGGGCCCCGGTGCAACATCGCGAAACGGCGGGACGGGCGGTCATCCGTGCATCCCGGGTGGACCGCCCGGCGCGGTCCCGCGATCGGGGCTGTCCCGGGCAGGTTTCGGGGCAGCGGGCGCGCCTTGGCACGGTTTGCCGGCCCGCGGTTCGCCTAGGGCCCCTTGCGGAAAATCCGGGTCGCGTTGAACATGTCTTCGAGCGCTTCGATGCGGTCCTTCGAGGCGTCCCACCTGCGGCGCTGTACCTCTGCCACGAGCGCCTCGATCACGAGGTTCATGGCGATGGTCGAATCCCAGCTCGACGGCACCTCGACCAGTGCGTTCACGACGTGGTCTGCCTGTTTCGATACCGGCGAGCCCCATTGATCGGTGAACAGGATGATCGTGGCGCCGCGCTCTTTCGCCAGGTGGGCGAGCCGCTCCAGGTCGCGCTCGTACCGGCGGATGTCGAACAGGATGAGGACCGAGTCCTTGTCGATGTCGAGAAGGAATTGCGGCCAGACGTTCGGCGACTGGCTGAGGAGCGTCACGCCGGGGCGAATGATCTGTAGGTGGTTGAAGAAGTAATCGGCATTCGACCGGGTGATCCGCCCGCCGGAGAGGTAGAGCCGGTTCCCGGGAGAGGCGAGGATGCGGCCGATGGCGTCGAATGTCTTCGGGTCGAGCCGCTCGATCGTGCGGTTGAGGTTGTCGAAGACCGCCTCGGCGAATTCGCGAAAGGCCGGCGATGTGCGCCGTTGCTTTTGCCAGCCGTCCGATTTCAGCATCGGGCGCTTGATCTGTGCCGCCGCTTCCTCGCGGAGCGCCTGCTGCATGTCGGAAAAGCCCTCGAACCCGAGCTTGCGGGCCAGCCGGATGACCGTGGGGGTCGACACCTCGGCCGCCTCGGCGAGGCGGGTCACGGATTGCAGCCCGGCGACCGGGTAATCCCGCATCAGGACATTCGTGATCTGCCTTTCGGCCTGTGTCAGGTCGGCCCTCTGATCTTCTATGCGATCCTTGACGATGAGCTTTCCCAAGGGCCTGCCCCGAAAATGAAGTGATTGGTACAAGTAACATTAGCGGCGTACCATAGTCTACAATATTTCCTTGACAGGGCCGGCCCGCGACGTAGCAATGGACCGTGTGGACACCGCCGACACACATACGGAACCGGTCTTCAGGATCGATGTTGCCCCCTATCGGGTGTACGGCGCCGACCGGCCCCGGCAGGTTCTTGTCGTTTGCGAACACGCATCGGCACATATCCCGGCAGAGCTTGACGACCTGGGGCTGGAGCCGAGGCATCGGCACAGCCACGCGGCCTGGGATATCGGCGCGGAGGCGTTGTCGGCGCGGCTTGCCGAAAGGCTGGAGGCGCCGCTGATCGTGGCCGGGCTTTCCCGACTGCTGCTGGACCTCAACCGCCCGGTCGGCGCGCCGGACAGCATCCCGTCCCTGGTCGAGGTGGTCGAGGTGCCGCGGAATCGCGACGTGCCGCAATCGGAGCGGGAGGCCCGGGCCGCGGCGCTGTACCATCCGTTTCACGGGGCGGTCGAGGACAGGCTCGACGCCATGCAGGCGCCGGTGCTGGTGACCGTGCACAGTTTCACGCCGGTCTGGCACGGAACCCCGCGCGAGACACGCATCGGCCTGCTGCACGATGCCGATCCGGCGCTTGCCCGGGCGATGCTGGCACACGGGAACGACAGGGCGGGCGTAGAGCTGAACGCCCCCTATTCCGCCGCCGACGGCGTGACCCACACCATCGCCCTACACGGAACCGCGCGGGGCATCCCGAACGTGATGATCGAGGTCCGGAACGACCTGCTGGGGGACGAGGCCGGAACCGAGGCGATTGCCGACGAGCTGCTGGAGATGCTGCTTCCCGCCATCGAGGAGGTCGCATGACTGGCGTGGTCACCGGCGGGATGCTGCGATACGTGCGCATCGTCGATCCGTTCAATCGCGCGATCGGGCGCATCGTCATGTACGGCATCCTTGTGATGATGGGCATCCTGCTCTGGTCGTCGATCACGAAGACCTTCTTCCTGCCCTCGCTCTGGACGCTGGAAATGGCCCAGTTCGCAATGGTGGCCTACTATATTCTCGGCGGGCCCTACGCGGTGCAGATGGGCTCGAACGTGCGGATGGACCTGTTCTACGGCGAATGGACGGACCGCCGAAAGGCGCAGGTGGATACGCTTACGGTGCTGTTTCTCATCGTCTATCTCGGCTTTCTTCTGTGGGGCGGGTGGGACAGCCTGATGTATTCGCTGAAATATGGCGGCGAGCGCAGCCCCACGGCGTGGCGGCCCTATCTGTGGCCGATCAAGTCGATCATGGTGCTGGGGCTTTTCCTGATGCTGTTGCAGGCGGTCAGCGAGCTGTTCAAGGATGTCCTGCGGCTGCGGGGACATGACATGGGCCCCAAGGACGCCGACGCCGATGCGCGGCCCGGAACCGGACCGGAGACGCGCTGATGCCCTATGAAGCCATTGCGCTGCTGATGTTCGCGTCGATGATGCTGATGCTGTTCACCGGGCAGCGGGTGTTCGGCGCCATCGGCTTTGTCGCGGTGATGGCGGCGTTTTTCCTGTGGGGCGACCGGGGCGGTTACGACCTCGGCTTCTCGGCGGCGATGAAGGTGATGAAGTGGTATCCGCTGCTGACGTTGCCGATGTTCATTTTCATGGGCTATGTCCTTTCGGAAAGCCGCATCGCGGACGATCTCTACAAGATGTTCCACGTCTGGATGGGCGGGCTGCGGGGCGGCCTGGCGGTGGGCACGATCGGGCTGATGGTGCTGATCTCGGCGATGAACGGGCTTTCCGTCGCGGGCATGGCCATCGGCGCCACGATCGCGCTGCCGGAGCTGTTGAAGCGAGGGTATGACAAGCGGATGGTCACCGGGGTCATACAGGCGGGATCGTCGCTCGGCATCCTTGTGCCGCCTTCCGTGGTGCTGGTGCTCTACGCGATGATCGCGCGCCAGCCGGTGGGCCAGCTCTGGCTGGCGGGGGTGTTGCCCGGCCTGATGATGGCGGCGATGTTCATCGTCTATATCGTCATCCGCTGCCGCATCAATCCGGCGCTCGGCCCGACACTGCCGCCCGAGGAGCGGGCGCTGCCGATGGGCGAGAAGCTTCGGCTTCTGTCCGCGGGGCTGCTGCCGCTGGGCATCTTCTTCGTGATGATGGTGCCCTTCGTGAACGGGTGGACATCGCTGGTGGAAAGCTCGGCCATCGGCGCGCTGGCGGCCGTTGTGGCCGCCGTGCTGAAGGGGCGGATGACGCGGGCGGTGTTCGAGACCTCGGTGCGCAAGACGCTGGGGATCACCTGCATGTTCATGTGGATCATCCTGGCGGCGCTGGCCTTTGGCGCGGTGTTCGACGGGCTTGGCGCGGTGCGCGCCATCGACGACCTGTTCACCGAGAGGCTGGGGCTTTCGCCCTGGATGATCCTCATCCTGATGCAGCTTTCGTTCATCGTGATGGGCACGTTCCTGGACGATACGGCGATGCTGGTGATCGTGGCGCCGCTCTACGTGCCGCTGGTCGATGCGCTGGGGTTCGATCTGATATGGTACGGGGTGCTGTACACGATCACCACGCAGATCGCCTACATGACGCCGCCGTTCGGCTATAACCTGTTCCTGATGCGGGCGATGGCGCCGCCGGAGATTTCGCTGCGGGACATCTACAACTCGATCCTGCCGTTCGTGCTGGTGATGGTGGCGGCGCTCGTCATCGTGATGGCGCTTCCGGAGATCGCGCTGTGGCTGCCGGCGCAGGTGTATGGTTTTTAACTGATAAGACCCCGCGCAACGGGGCGCTCAACCCGAAGCCAACAAGGAGACAAGACCATGACGACACGACGCAAGTTCCTTCAGACCGCCACGCTTGGCGCGGCCGCGGCGCCGCTTGCCGCGCCCGCGATCGCGCAGTCGACCATCACCTGGCGGCTGCAGACCTATGCCGGCCCGGCGCTGGCGGAGCACGTTCTCGATCCGGCGATCGAGATGTTCAACAAGATCGCCGGCGACCGGATGCAGATCGAGGTGTTCTATGCCGACCAGCTGGTGCCGACCGGCGAGCTGTTCCAGGCGCTTCAGCGCGGCACGATCGACGCGGTCCAGTCGGATGACGACTCGATGGCGTCGCCCACGGAAGTGACGGTGTTCGGCGGCTATTTCCCGTTCGGTTCGCGCTATTCGCTGGACGTGCCCGTGCTGTTCGACCGTTACGGCCTGAAGGAGATCTGGGACGAGGAGTATTCCAAGGTCGGCGTGAAGCACATCTCGGCCGGCGCCTGGGACCCCTGCCACTTCGCGACCAAGGACCCGATCAACAGCCTCGAGGATCTCAAGGGCAAGCGGGTCTTCACCTTCCCCACGGCCGGGCGGTTCCTGGCCCAGTTCGGCGTGGTTCCGGTGACGCTGCCGTGGGAAGACATCGAGGTGGCGGTGCAGACCGGCGAGCTTGACGGCATCGCGTGGTCCGGCATCACGGAGGATTACACGGTCGGCTGGGCCGATGTGACCAACTACTTCCTAACCAACAACATCTCGGGCGCGTGGATCGGGCATTTCTTTGCCAACATGGACCGCTGGAACGAACTTCCCGAGGATCTGCAGACGCTGTTCATGGTGTGCTGCGAGCAGTCGCATTACTATCGGCAGCACTGGTACTGGGGCGGCGAGGCCGACCTGCGGGTCAATGGCACGAAGATGGAGCTGACCACCATTCCCGATGCGGAATGGGCCACGGTCGAGGCTGCCGCGCGCACCTTCTGGGACGAGATCGCCGCGGAAAGCGAAACCAAGGCGAAGGTGGTCGAGATCTTCAAGAAGTACAATGCCGACATGGAACGCGCAGGCCGCCCGTATCGCTATACCTGATCCGGTTACAGCCTGAACCGAACATCGCGGGGGACCCGACAGGGCCCCCTGCCCCCCCCTTTCCCAACCAGGATTTTCGAATGTCTGCCAATCTCACGCTCGAGACGCTCAGGGACGAGGCCGCAAGCGGCGCGCTCGATACCGTTCTGGTATGCCTCGTGGACATGCAGGGGCGCCTGATGGGCAAGCGTTTCCACGTGTCCAACTTTCTTGAAAGCGGGCACGAAGAAACCCATTGCTGCAACTACCTTCTCGCGACCGATATCGAGATGGAAACGCCCGACGGCTTTGCCGCCACATCGTGGGAGAAGGGATATGGCGACTATGTCATGAAGCCCGATCTTGCCACCTTGCGGCGCCTGCCCTGGCTGGAGGGCACGGCGATGGTGATCTGCGACCTGATCGACCACCACACGCACGAGCCGGTGCCGCATTCGCCGCGCCAGGTGCTGAAGGCGCAGGTGGCGCGGGCGCAGGAGATGGGCTTTACCCCGATGATGGCCACCGAGCTGGAATTCTTCCTGTTCGAGAAGTCCTTCGACGACATTCGGAAATCCGGTTTCCGCGATCTCGAACCGCTGGCGGGCTATAACGCGGATTACGCGATCCAGCTATCCACCAAGGACGAGCACGTCATGCGGCCGCTGCGCAACGCGCTTTTCGGCGCGGGCATCCCCGTGGAGAACACCAAGGGCGAGGCCGAGGCCGGGCAGGAGGAACTGAATATCCGTTACGCGGATGCGGTCCTGGCCGCCGATCACCACACCATCGCCAAGCAGGCGACGAAGGAAATCGCCATGCAGCACGGCCGTTCGGCCACGTTCCTGGCCAAGTGGCATCACGCACGGGTGGGCAGCGCGGCGCATATCCACCAGTCGCTGATGGCGGCCGAGGGCCCGGCCTTTCACGACGCGGGCGCCGACCTGACGATGTCGGCCACCATGCGCTCTTACGTTGCGGGGCTGCTGAAGTATTCCACCGACATGACGTTCTTTCTTGCGCCCTACGTGAACAGCTACAAGCGTTTCCTGCCGGGCACCTTCGCGCCCACCAAGATCGCCTGGTCGATCGACAACCGGACAGCCGGCTACCGGCTGGTCGGGGACGGCACCAAGGGTGTCCGGATCGAGTGCCGCATTCCGGGTGCGGACATGAACCCCTACCTTGCCTGCGCGGCCCAGCTTGCCGCCGGCCTGACCGGGATCGAGGAGGGGCTGGCGCTTGATGCGCCGGTGAACGGCGATGTCTACAGCATGCGGGACGTGCCCGACATTCCCCACACGCTTGGCGCCGCGACCGAGGCGCTGCGGCATTCCGAGATGCTTCGGAAGACAATGGGCGACTGGGTCGTCGACCACTATACCCGCGCGGCGGAAGTGGAACAGGAAGCGTTCGACGCGGTCGTCACCGACTGGGAAGTCGCCCGCGGATTTGAAAGGGCCTGACATGACACGTGTGGATCTCATCTCTCCCATCGACGGTTCGGTCTATCTGAGCCGGGACATCCTGGACCGGGACGCGGCGTTTGCGGCGGCGGACCGGGCCCGCAAGGCGCAGCCCGACTGGGCCGCGCGCCCGCTGGAGGAGCGTATCGCGCTGGTGCTGAAGGCCAGGGATATCGTCGGCCAGACGACGGACCGCATGGCGCTGGAGCTTGCCTGGCAGATGGGCCGCCCGGTGCGCTATGGCGGCGAGTTCGGGGGGTTCGACGAGCGCCTGAGCCACATGGCCGAGATCGCGCCGGGCTGCCTGGCCCCGGACGTGATCGAGGACAGCGACGCATTCCGCAGGATCATCAAGCGCGAGGCGCATGGCGTGGTCCTGGTGGTCGCGCCGTGGAACTATCCGTACATGACGGCAATCAACACGGTTGCGCCGGCGCTGATCGCGGGCAACACGGTGATCCTGAAACATGCCACGCAAACGCTGCAGGTGGGCGAGCGCCTGGCCGAGGCCTTTCACGAGGCCGGCGTGCCGGCGGAGGTGTTCCAGAACGTCGTGATCGACCACGACACGACAAGCGCGCTGATTGCCGGGCGAAAGGTGGATTTCGTGAACTTCACCGGGTCCGTCGGCGGTGGCCAGGCGATGGAGCGTGCGGCGGCGGGCACCTTCCTGCCGGTTTCGACCGAGCTTGGCGGGAAGGACCCCGGCTATGTGCGCGCCGATGCCGATCTCGACGCGGCGGTCGAGACGCTGATGGATGGCGCGGTTTTCAACGCCGGCCAATGCTGTTGCGGGGTCGAGCGGATCTATGTGGCCGAGCCGCTGTTCGACGCCTTCGTCGAGAAGGCGACGGCCTGGGCCGAGGCGCAGGTGCTGGGCAACCCGCTGGACGCGGAGACGACGCTTGGGCCGATGGCCAATATCCGCTTTGCCCGCGAGGTGCGCGCGCAGGTGGCCGAGGCGCTGGCGGACGGGGCCGTGGCGCATGTGAAGACCAAGCCCGCCGACGATGGCGAGGGGGCTTATGTCACCCCGCAGGTGCTGACATGTGTCAGCCACGACATGCGGGTCATGCGCGACGAGACTTTCGGCCCGGTTGTCGGCATCATGCCCGTGCAGGGCGATGACGAGGCCATCCGCCTGATGAACGACAGCCGCTTCGGCCTGACCGCGTCGATCTGGACGCGCGACGTGCAGGCGGCCGAAGCGCTCGGGGCGCGGCTGGAAACCGGGACGGTGTTCATGAACCGCTGCGATTATCTCGACCCCGCGCTGTGCTGGACCGGCTGCAAGGAGACCGGGCGCGGCCAGGGATTGTCGACGCTTGCCTACCAGGCGCTGACACGGCCGAAATCCTACCATCTGCGGAGGTCGTGACCGCGGGGCCGGCGGTGACGGGCCCCGGGGCTATCGCGCGTTGCGGGTCAGCGCCTCGGGGAGCCATGTCACGAGGTCGGGGAAGATCGCGAAGAGGATCAGCACCAGTACCTGGATCAGGAAGAACGGCACCACGCCGCGATAGACCTGGCCGATGCCGATGCCCGCGGGCAGCACTCCCTTGAGATAGAACAGCGTGTAGCCGAAGGGCGGGGTGATATAGGCCATCTGGGCGGTGATCATGAAGAGCACGCCGAACCAGAGGGGATCGAATTCGAGCGCCGCGACGATCGGCAGGAAGACCGGCACGCAGAGCAGGATGATGCCGATCTCGTCGAGGAACAGGCCGAGGAAGATCAGCACCAGTACCATGGCCCCGAGGATGACCCAGCGCGATGCGTCGAGGGTTTCGACGAAGGTCAGGAGGGAATCCGCCCCGCCCGTGGCCACGAAGACCGAGATGAAGGCCCGTGCGCCGATGGTGATCCAGAGGATCATGGCGGTCACGCGCAGGGTGTCGGTTGCCGCGTCGGACAGCATGGGCAGCGACAGCCGGCGCGTCACGATGGCGGAGGCGGCGGCGCCCAGTACGCCGACGGCGGCGGCCTCGGTCGGGGTGGCGATGCCGGCATAGATCGACCCGAGCACGCCCACCACCACCAGCCCCGGCAGGATGAGCGCCTTGAGCTTGGAGAGTTTCACCCGCAGGGGGAGCGAGACGGTGTCGGACGGGATGGGCGCCAGCGAGGGGTTGAGCCAGGTGCGGACGAGCACGTAGAGGGCGTAGCTTCCGGCGAGGATCAGGCCGGGGACGATGCCGGCGGCGAACATCTTGCCGATCGAGATCTGCGCGGTGATCGCGTAGACGATGGTCACCACCGAGGGCGGAATCAGGATGCCGAGCGTGCCGCCCGCGCAGATCGCCCCCAGCGCCAGCGGCGGGTGGTAGCCGCGCGACAGCATGGATGGCAGGGCGAGGATGCCCATGGCGGCGACGGCGGCGCCGACCACGCCGGTCATGGCCGCAAGGATGGTGCAGATGGCGATGGTGCCCACCGCGAGCCCGCCGTTGACGCCCGAGAACCATGCCTCCATCGCGTCGTAGAGCGCGTCGATGATCGCCGATTTCTGCAGGATCGAGGCCATCAGCACGTAGAGCGGAATGGCCATCAGCGCCTCGGAGGTCATCGTGTCGAAGGTGTTCAGCACCGCCACGATCAGGGCCGAGGGCCCCCAGAGGAGGATGGTCGAGATGAAGGCGATGGCGCCCAGCACGAAGGCCAGCCCCGCGCCGGACAGCATGAACACCACCAGCGAGGTGAACATGAAGAGAAGTATCAGCGAGCTTTCCATCACGCGGCTTCGGCGGGTTCGGTGGGTTCGGTGGGCCGGGAGATCAGGACCAACTCGGCCAGGGCCTGAAGCACAAGCAGCAGCGCGGCCAGCGGCAGGAAGGCCTTGGCGGGCCAGACGACCGGGTTCCAGGCCGAATAGCTGGTCTCGCCATAGGTGAATGATTGCAGGGCGAGGGGCACACTGAACCACAGCAGGATGGCCCCGAAGACCGCCGCCAGCAGGAAGCCGATGATCTTCAGAACCGCGGCGGGCCGGCCGGTGGCCTTTTCGGAGACGATATCGACCGCCACATGTCCGCCCAGATGCAGCAGGTAGGGCCCGCCGAGCAGGAAGAAGGGCCCGAAGACGAGCGTGGCCAGTTCCGGGGCCCAGGAGGTGGGTGCCTGCAGAAGATAGCGCGACAGCACTTCCCAGAGCATCAAGAGAACGATGCCGTAGACCAGCCACTTGGCCAGCGAGAACATCAGCCGGTTCAGCGCGGTCACGCTCCGGGCGAGGGCAATCATGGGGTCATCTCCGAGGCTTGCGGGGGCCGCGCCGATGGCCGGCGCGGCCCCCGTCTGGTATCAGAGCAGGCGAAGCTCTTCCATCAGCGACATCTGGCTTTCCATCATGCGCGTGGCGAGTTCGTCGTCGCCCGCGGCCTTCTTCCAGCTTTCCACGGCCGAGGCGCGGGCCTGGGCCACGTCTTCGGCCGCGAAGTCGACGATCTCGACGCCGGCTTCACGGTACTTCTCGAGGTACTCGCCGTTGTCGACGATGATGTTCTGGCGCAGGGCGCCGGAGACTTCGCGTGCCGCGACTTCGAGCGCCGCTTTCTGCTGGTCGTCGAGCTGGTCATAGGCGGCGGTGTTGGCGACATAGGCCGTGGCCGTCGATGGCTGATGCACGCCGGGCAGGATCAGGTACTTGGCGACCTCGTGCAGGCCTTCCTCGTAATTGGCCTTGATATCGCCGCGGTCGGCGAAGTCGATCAGCCCCTTGTCGAGGGCCGAATAGACCTCGGCCGTGGGCAGCGGCGAGACGGAGACGCCGAAATCGGCCATCACGGCGGCGGCGAGCCCCACGAACCGGCCCTTGAGGCCGTTCATGTCGGCAATGCTGCGGATCTCGACCTTGGAGTGAATGGGCTCTTCGCCATAGACGGTGGGGGCGACATAGGTCAGGCCCGCCGGCGCATAGCTTTCGCGGGCCATTTCGAGCCCGTCGCGTTCGTAGAACCATGCCTCGTACTGGTCGGCCTCGGGGAAGCCGAAGGGGACGGTCGAGGAGAAGCCATGCGCCTTGATCTTGCCGGCGGTGTAGCCGTCGAAGGTTTTCATCATCTGGAAGGCGCCGCCGCGCACGGCGTCGAAGGCCTGGGCCGCGGGCACGATCTGGCCGCCGGAAAACGGCGTGATCTCGAGCGAGCCGCCGGTGAGCTGTTTCACCCGCTCGCAGAATTTTTCTTCGTAGAGCATGGGGGTGGTGCCGCCGCCCCAGAGCGCCTGCATGCGCCACTGGGTCGTGCCCTGCGCGCGGACGGCGCTGGCCGACACGATGGCGGGGGCCGCCAGCGCGCTGGCGGCGGTGAGGCGCAGCATGTGGCGCCGTGTGGTCTTGGTCATGGTAGGTTTCCTCCCTTTGGTTGGTATCAGTCGGTGCCGTCGAGCACCTGCTTTGCGCGGCCGACGCTGACGTCGCCGGCCGCGACGATGGCCTTGGCGACCCTGTCGATGTCTGCCCCGCCGGCCCCGGCGGTGATGGCGATGTTGCGGGCATGGAGGGCCATGTGCCCGCGCTGTATCCCCTCGGTGGAGAGGGCGCGCAAGGCGGCCATGTTCTGGGCCAGCCCGACGGCGGCGGTGACCTCGGCCAGCTGCTGTGCCGAGGTGATCTGCATCAGCGCGAGCGCGGCCTGGGCGGCGGGGTGCGTACGGGTGGCGCCGCCGACGATGCCGAGCGCCATGGGCAGCTCCAGCGTGCCGACGAGGTGGCCGTCACTGGCGATTTCCCAGGTGGTGAGCGAGGTATAGCGGCCCGAGCGCGCGGCATAGGCATGGGCGCCCGCCTCGATCGCGCGCCAGTCGTTGCCGGTGGCGACGACGACGGGGTCGATGCCGTTCATGATGCCCTTGTTGTGGGTGGCCGCGCGGTAGGGGTCGACCATGGCGAGCGCGCAGGCCTCGACCATGCCGCGGGCGACGTCGGCGCCCTTGAGGGTCCTGGTGTCGAGCGCGGCGGGGGCGAGGCGGACCGAGGCGGTCACGAGGCGGCGGTCGGCGAGGTTCGAGAGGATGCGGAGGCGGACGGTGCCGCGGGTGATCTCCTCGATGCGGGGGGCGACCATCTCGGCCATGGAGTTGACGGTGTTGGCGCCCATGGCGTCGCGGACATCGACCAGCAGGTGCAGGACGACCATCGGGCCGATGGGGCTTTCGGAGAAGACCTCGACCTCGATCCCCTTGCAGCCGCCGCCGAGGCCCACGAGCACGGTGTCGCGGGAATTGGCCATGCCGATCAGCTCGTCCTCGTGGGCCAGCAGCGCGGCGCGGGTGCCCCAGGGATCGGTGACGCGGATGACCTGGACCTGGGCGCGCATGATCGGCGGGGTGGCACGCACGGTGAAGCCGCCGCCGGGACGGGCGAGCTTGGCCATGTAGGAGGCCGCGGCGATGACGGAGGGTTCCTCGACCACCATCGGCACGAGGTAGTCGCGGCCGTTGACGAGGAAGTTGGGCGCCACGCCGAGGGGGAGCTCGAACGTGCCGATGACGTTCTCGATCATGCCGTTGGCGACGGTGAGGGGCAGCGTGCCCTCGCCCGCGAGGGCCGCCGCGCCCGAGGGGTCGAGCCCGGCCGCCGCGACGACGGCCTTGCGGCGGTCGGCGGGGTCGAGATCGCGCAGGCCGGGGATACGGGAATCGAGTGCGGTCGGCGTGCCGCGGGTCGCGTCTGTCATGAAGGCTCCTCCATCCTTGGCGCCGACCATCGGGGAAAAAATTTCGGATGTATTGGTACAGTTTCGGAAAATATCGGTATCTGTACCCGTCTCGAAACGGATACAGATCAGCGCATGGCCCAGAGCAAGACCGACCGGATTTTCCAGACACTCCGCCAGCGGATCGAGAGCGGCGAGCTTGCCGAGGGGGCGAAGCTGATGTCGCTCCGGCAGGCGTCGGACCGGTTCGGCGCGTCGAAGAACGTGATCGTCACCGTCTATGACAGGCTGGTGGCGCACGGGCTGGCCCGGTCGCGGCGCGGCTCTGGGTTTTACGTGACGCGGCTGGCGCCCAGCATTGCCGAGCCCACCAACCTGCGCGAGGCCAGCGATACGGTGTCGCTGCTGCATGTCCAGCTTGACCGGCCCTACACGGTGCTTGCGGGCGACGGGCGACCGCCGGAATCGTGGATGATGACGACCATGCCGGCGATCACCCTGCCGGCGGGCGAAGGCGGCTATGGTTCGCCCCACGGCCTGCTGGCGCTGCGGGAGTGCATCGCGGCGGCGCAGGTGGCGGCGGGCATCACTGCCACGCCGGCGCAGATCGTCACCACCTTCGGCGCGAACCATGCGCTGGACCTGGTGATCCGCCGCTTCACGCGGCCGGGCGATACCGTGCTGGTGGACGATCCCGGGTACTATCCGCTTTTCTCGAAGCTCAAGCTGGCGGAGGTGAAGTTCGTGGGCATTCCGCGCACGCCCAGCGGGCCGGACCCGCAGAGCCTCGAAGCCGCGGCGCAGAAACATCGGGCGCGGCTGTTCTTCACGCAGTCGCTGGCGCAGAACCCCACCGGCTGTTCCATCGACCTGCCGAGCGCGCATGCCATCCTGAAGGTTGCCGACCGGTACGAGATGCTGGTGATCGACGATGACCCGTTCATCGACCTGCCCGGTGTCCGGGGCACGCGGCTGGCGGCGCTGGACCAGTTCCGGCGGGTGATCCAGATCGGCAGCTATTCGAAGATCCTGTCGCCGTCGCTGCGCTCGGGCTTCCTGATCGCCGAGCCGGAGATCGCGGCCAGCATCGCCGAGTTGAAGATGATCCTGGCGGTGAACAGTTCGAGCCATACCGAGCGGCTGATTGCCGAGGTGATCCGGTCGCGCCGGTTCGAGAAGGTGCGCACGTCGCTGCGCCGGCGGCTGGACCGGGAGCGGGAGGACGGGGTGGAGCGGCTTGAACGGCTGGGCTTCCGCCAGTTCGCGCCGCCCGATGGGGGGCTTTACGGGTATGTGCACCTGCCCGAGGGGCTTGACGACATGGAGGTGTCGCACGCGGCGGCGCAGAAGGGGATCCTGCTGGCGCCGGGCAGCCTGTTCCGGGTGACCGGGCGGTCGGAGCGGCCGTCGATGCGGGTCAACTGGAGCCGGGTGCAGGACAGCCGGTTCTATTCCTTCCTGCGCACGCTGGGCTGAGACCGGGGGCCCGGCGCGCGGTCAGGCGCGTTTGGCCCGCCAGCGGCGGATCAGCGGCCAGAGCAGTATGCCGGCGGTCACGAGGAAGAGCACCAGCGCGATGGGGCGCTCGAAGAAGGCGAGGAAATTGCCACGGGTCAGCACCAGCCCCTGGCGGAGGGATTGCTCGATCATCGGGCTGAGCACCATGCCGATGACGAAGGGCGCCACCGGCATTCCGGCCAATCGCATGAACACCCCCGCGACGCCCGCGCCGAGCGCAATCCACACGTCGAGCATGTTGCCGCGCACGCCGTAGGCGCCGAGGGTCGAGACGATCAGCACCATGGCGATGAGCAGCGGTTCGGGGATGCGCAGGACCTGGGTGAAAAGCGGCGCGCCGAGGGCGCCGGTGGCGAACATGATCAGGTTGATGACGATCAGCAGGGCGAAGATCGCGTAGACCAGTTCGATGTTCTGGGTGAAGAGCTGGGGGCCGGGCGTGACGCCCTGGATGATGAGCGCGCCCAGCATGACGGCAGTGACCGGATCGCCCGGCACTCCCAGCGCCAGGGTCGGGACGAGGGCCGAGCCGGTCACGGCGTTGTTGGCGCTTTCGCAGGCGACGAGGCCGTCGGGCTCTCCCTTGCCGAAATTGTCGCGGCGTTTCGAGGTGCGGCGCGCCTCGGAATAGGCGATGAAGGCCGCGGTGGCGGCGCCGGTGCCCGGCAGGGCGCCGACGAAACAGCCGATCACCGAGCCGCGCGCCAGCATGCCGAGGCGGCTGCGCCATTCTTTCAGCGGCGGCAGGCGGAAGCCCACGCGGATCTTTTCGCGGGCGGCGGAGGGGTCGATGCGGGCCGCGCGCAGGAACATCTCGGAATAGGCGAAGAGGCCGACGATGACCGGGATCAGGGTGATGCCGGCGCTGAGTTCGAAACTGTCGAAGGTGAAGCGCAGGTCGCCGGTGACCGGGTCTGCGCCGATGGTGGCAACCAGCAGGCCGCAGGCGCCGGACAAGAGGCCCGGCACCATCGCCCCTGCAGAGACCCCGGCAATGCAGGTCAGGGCGAAGACGCCGAGGGCGAAATACTCGATCGGCGTGAAATTGAGCGAGAAGGCCGCGAGCCACGACCCCGCCAGCATCAGCACGAGGACCGAGAACAGTCCGCCCAGCGTCGAGGCGGAGGTCACCCAGCCGATGGCTATGTCGGCATCGCCGCGCCGGGCCATGGGGAAGCCTTCCATCGCGGTGGCCGCCGATTGCGGCGTGCCGGGCGTGTTGAGGATGATGGCGGTGATCGAGCCGCCATAGACCGAGCCGCAATAGACCCCGAGCATGAGCGCCAGCGCCGGCACCTGCGGCATGGAGAAGGTGAAGGGCAGCACCATGGTCAGCCCCACCACCGAGCCGAGACCCGGCAGGACGCCGACGAGGACGCCCACCACCGTGCCCGCGACCATGCAAAGCAGCGCGAGCGGCGTCGCGATCTCGCCCAGGGTTCCGAGGATCAGCTCCATGCGTTTGGTCCTTCGTCTTGGGGTAAGGTGTCTGCTTGCATGTGTTCAGAACCCGTCGAACCACGGCGAGCGCGGCAGGATGATGAGGAAGGCGTTCTCGAACAGGTACCAGACCGAGAGGCAGAAGACCGCCGCGACGAGGGCTGTGACGGCAAGCCGCCGGTAGCCCAGGAAGAGCGGCGCGAGGCAGGCGAAGAGCAGGCTGGAGATCAGGAAGCCCGCCAGCGACAGGCCCAGCGCGTAGGCCGCGACGGCGAGGATCAGCCCCGTCGCGCGGCGCAGCCCAGCGCCCGAGGGCACGGGTTCGTCCGTGGGAACCGGGCGCAGGACCAACAGCAGGCCCAGCAGCGCCACGGCGGCGAGGATGAAGCGTGGGTAGAAGAACGGCCCCCGCCCCTGGCTGGCCCGGGCGAAGGCGCTGATTTCCGCGAAGGTCTGCGAGAACAGCAGCGCGGCCAGGGCGAGGATCGCCAGGGCCACGCCGATCGCGATGGCGCGCCCGCCGGGCGGGTGTGTCGGGTCGGTGTCATGCGTCTTCATCTGCATCTCCTGTTACCGCGCACGCCGCGCCCGGGGGGCGCCCCCCGCGATCATTCGGCCAAGAGGCCCGCCTTTTCCAGCAGTCCGCGGTTGCGGTCGTACTGCTTTTTCACGAAGGCCTCGAAATCGGCGCCGTTCATGTAGGCCGTGGGCTGCTGAAGCTGGTCCATCCGCTCCTGGAAGGGGGCCGAGGAGATCGCCGCCTCGCAGGCGGTTTCGAGCGCCGTGACCTGTTCCGCCGGGGTGCCCTTGGGCGCGACCAGCCCGCCCCAGATCGGGATGTCGAGGTCATAGCCCTGTTCCATCGCCGTCACCTCGTCGGGCATGGTGTCGAGCCGCCCGTCCTTGAGGATCGCCAGCGAGCGGAGCTGGTCGGCGTTGCTGTAGAGGAAGGAGACGTGGGGGATGAAGAGGTCGGCCGTGCCGTCGAGCAGCGCCTTGAGCGCCGGGCCGTCACCGTCGACCGGCAGGAAGGTCATCTCGATCCCTGCCGCGTCGGCCAGGGCCAGCCCCGCGACGTGGGGGATGGAGCCGATGGCCTGGACGGCGAAGGTGAGATCGCCGGGGTTTTCCTTGGCGTGGGCCACGAGGTCTTCCAGCGTTTCGAACTCGGAATCCTTGCCGACGGCGATGGCGGTGGGGGCCGAGTAGGCGAGGCAGATATATTCGAAGCTGTCGACCGAGTAGGGCAGCTTGCGCAGGTGGGTCTGGGTGGTCAGCGGGCCGACCGGGGCCATGGCGATGGTGCGCCCGTCGGGCCGGGCGCGGGCGGCCTCGGCCACGCCGATGGTGCCCCCTGCCCCGGCAGTGTTCTTGACCACCACGTTGGCGCCGAGGGAATTGGCCATCTCCTCCTGCATGGAGCGGGTGGTGATGTCGGTGCCGCCGCCGGCCGAGAACGGCACGACGATGGTGACCGACTGTGCCGCGGCGGTGCCGGCGTGGAGCAGCGCGGCGGCGATGGCGCCGGCCGCGAGTGTTCCGGTTGCGAATTTCCTGATAGTCATGGTTTCCTCCTGAACCTTGTCAATGATGCGGCCCTGCCCCCCGTCGTAACGCAAAACCGGGCGACGCAGTAGGACCCCCCTGGGGGAGGTCGATCTGCGCGCCCGTCGCGCCTCGGCGCGTGGCAGGTCGTGATGTCCGCCCTCAGGCGGTCTTTCGGTAGTGGTCGAACGTTTGGCGTACTCCTTCTGCCAGGGGGATGTTCCGCCAGTCGCCGATCAGGTCGACCAGCGGGCGGTTGTCGAGCTCGGGCGGCGAGGGCCGCGCCGTGTCGGACGGGGTGATGCGGGCGTCGGGCGCGCAGGCGCGGATCGCGGCGATGACGTCGTCGGTGCCGGCGATGTCGGTGGTCAGGTCGCTGACGACAGGCTCGGCGGGGATCACGCGCAGGCAGCGTTCCATGATGTCGGTCACCTCGTCGACATGCTGGAAGCACATGCGGCTGGTGAAGGGCATGGCGTAGGGCTGCCCTTTTGCGGCGGCCTTGATGGCGAGGGTGATGGCCGCCGTCTCGCCGCTTTCGCGGCCGGGGCCGTAGACCACGTTGGGGCGCAGGCCGACGGAGGGCAGGCCGTGGTCGAGGAACCAGACCTTGGCGGCGTCCTCGCAGGCGCGTTTCCAGACGCCGTAGAGGTTGACGGGGGCGTCAAAGGGCGGGCGGGGGCGTGCGGCGATGGAGCTGGTGTAGAGGAAGCGGCGGATGCCGAGGCTGCGGGCGAGCTCGAGCATGTTGAGGTGGCCGATGACGTTGACCTCGGCGCCGAGCAAGGGATTGCTGCGGCAGTCGGGGATCACCAGGGCGGCGAGGTGGACGATGGCGCGGATGTCGTGGGTGCGGGCGAGGTGCAGCAGGGCCGCGCCGTCGCGGATGTCGGCGCCGAGATGGGTGGCGCGCGGGTCGCCGCGTTCGGCGGGCTGGAGGTCGAGGGTGACGACGGTTTCGCCCGCGTCGAGCAGCCGGGAGGTGAGTGCGCGGCCGAGGAAGCCGCCGCCCCCGGTGATCAGGACCGGGCCGAGGGGATCGTTACTCACGAGCACATCCCCTGCCCGCCGTTCACGTCGAGCATCTGGCCGGTGATGAAACCCGCCTCGTCGGCGGCGAAGAAGGCCACGGCGCTGGCCACGTCCTCGACCCGGCCGTTGCGGCGCAAGGGGATCTGGGCGATGGCGGCGTCGCGTTCGGCTTGGGTCATGCGCTCGGAGAGCAGCCGCTCGACCCGGGGGGTCAGGATGGCGCCGGGGCAGACCGCGTTGCAGGTGATGCCGGAGGGGCCGAATTCCTGTGCCAGTTGCAGGGTCATCGACTGGACCGCGCCCTTGGCGGCCACGTAATTGGCGCCGGTGAAGAGGCTGCCGTAGCGGCCGGCCTTCGAGCCGAGGTTGACGATGCGGCCGAAGCCCTTTTCCAGCATGTGCGGCAGGATCGCCCGGGTCAGCCGCACGGTGGCGGCGACGTTGAGGTCCATCACCAGTTTCCAGTGATCGTCGGTTTCCTCGAGGAAGGGGCGCGGGGTGTGCAGCGAGCCGCCGGCGTTGTTGACCAGCGTGTCGAAGCGCAGCCCGTCGGCCTCGAGGCGGGCGACGGTGTCGGTGATGGCGGCGGGGTCCATCAGGTCCACCTTCTCGAAGCGGATGTCGGCGGCCTCGGGGCGGGCGCGGGCGGCGGTCATCGCCTCGTCGCTGCGGTCGAGGGCGACGACGGTGCCGCCCTCGGCCGCGAGCCGTTCGGCGATGGCGAGGCCAAGCCCGTCGGCAGCGGCGGAGACGAGGATGGTGCGGTTCTCGAAACGTCTCATCGGCGGGGCCTTTCGCTCAGAGCTCGGCATAGTCGGAACAGTCGCGGTGGCTGGCCGCCGGGTCGACCTTGGCGTCGATCACCACCGGCCCGCCCATGGCGTGCGCCTCGCGCAACGCGTCGCCCATCTGGTCGCCCTCGGTCACGGTCAGGCCCTTGCCGCCCAGCCCCTCGGCCACCTTGGCGAAGTCGTGGTCGAGGAAGTCGACCGCGATCTTCTGGTTGCCGAGATTGTCGCGCACCATGCCGAGGCCGGCGTTGTTGGCCACCACGTAGACAACGTCGAGCCCCTGTTCGGCGGCGGTGGCGATGGCATCCATGGTCATCATGAAGCCGCCATCGCCGATCACGCCGGTGACGCGCTTTTCGGGCGCGGTGATCTTGGCGCCGGTGGCCGCCGGGGTGGACCAGCCCATGCCGCCGATCCCGCCCGGCGCGACAAGCTGGTTGGGATGGCGCAGGGGCAGCCGGCAGGTGGCCCAGATGCGGTTGGTGCCGGCATCCATGGTGATCAGGTCATCAGGCCCAAGGAAGCCCTGCAGCCCGCGCATGATGTCGGCGTAATGCACGGTGCCGGGGCGGGACTGGTAGCTGGGCAGGACGCCGTAGTCGTTTTCCTGCTTGATCTTCGCGATGGCCGCCTTGCGCCGTTCGACCAGGGCCGCGTCGTGGGGGGCGGTGTCGGACAGGAGCGCGGCGACCTCGGCCACGTCGGCGGTGACCGCCATGTCGACGGGCACGACCCAGCCGGCGTTGAGCGGGTCCTGGTCGACCTGGATGATGGTCTGGTCGCCGGGGCGGATCATCTTCTCGTCGCGGAAGCGGGTGTATTCCGGCCCGAGCGAGCAGCCCATGACCAGCACGAGATCGGCGGCCTGTACCGCGCGGTTGGCGGCGGCGGAGCCCCAGGTGCCCATCATGCCGACGGCGATGTCGCAGCCCTCGTCGATGGTGCCCTTGCCGTGGTAGCTGGAGGCGATGGCGATGCCATTGCGTTCGGCCAGCGCCTGGAGCGCCGGGCCGCAGCGGCTGCCGTAGACGCCGTTGCCGACGATCATGACGGGCTGTTTCGCTTGGGCCAGCAGGGCGGCAATGCGATCGACGGCGTCGGTATCCACGCGCGGGGCGGTGTATTTCAGGTGCCCGTCGACTGGGTAGAGCCGGGCGCGGGCGGTTTCCGGCAGTTCCTGCTTGATGACGTTGGTGCGCATCACCACCGCCGCCGGCCCCTGCCGCGGGGTCGAGGCGTGCTTGACCGCCAGTTGCGCGCCGTAGACCGCCTCGGTCGGCGTGGTGGCGTAGGTGGCGTATTTGGTCATGGTCTTGAGCACGGCGAAAGCGTCGGCCGCGCCGTAATCGCCCGTCATGGTCTGGTAGACGCCGTGCTGGGCGAAGCCGTCATAGCAGGAGGTGTCGGTCAGCACGACCATGGGCGAGGAGGAGAAGTAGCCTTCGAGGATGCCGAAGGCGCCGGTGGAGGTGGAGAACGGCCCCTGCGCCATCAGCAGGCCCGGCTTGCCCGTCATCTTGCCCGCGACCTGGGCCATCACGCTGGCGCTTTGCTCGCTGCGGGCCAGCACGACCTCGAACTCGTCCTTGCGGTCGTGGAACGCGGGCAGCGACCACGTGATCCCGAGGCCCGGCAGGGTGAAGCCACGGGTGATGCCTGCTTCGAGGAACGTGTTGATGACACCTTCGTTGGTGAGCATGTTGTCTTGTCTCCTTGTCCGGCGCCGGGGGCGCCGGTTTCCTTTGGTTACTTGAGGGATGGCAGGAGCAGGCTGATCTGCGGGAAGAAGAGCAGGATCAGCAGCCCCAGGATGATGGTCGCGATGAAGGGCAGGACGCGGCGCGAGACCTCCTCGATCGTCAGGTTCGAGATGCCGCAGGCGACGAAGAGGTTGACCCCGAGCGGCGGCGTCAGGAAGCCGATCTCGGAGGTGACGACGAGCAGGATGCCGAAATGGATCGGGTCGATGCCCAGCTTGAGGATCAGCGGCAGCAGGATCGGGGTGAGGATGATCACCGTCGAGAGGGTTTCCATGAAGGTGCCCAGCACGATCAGGATCAGCGCGATCAGCAGCAGCATGAGCGTGGGGTCGGTCGTGATGTTCAGGAGGGCGGCCGCGATCTTCTGCGGGATCATGTTGAGGGCGAGGAATTCGCCGAAGAAGATCGCCGTGCCCATGATCAGGACGAGCCCGCCGCAGACGGTGCTGGCCTCGCCCAGGGCTTCCCAGGTGGCGCGCAGGCCGATGCTGCGCTTGACCAGGAGGCCCACGAGCAGGGCATAGCCGACGGCGACGACCGAGGCCTCGACCGGGGTGAAGACGCCGCCGTAGATGCCGCCCAGCACGATGAATGGCGTGGCGAGGGAGAACTTGCCGCGCCACAGGGCCAGGGCGAAGGCGCGGCGGTCGAATCGGGCCTGGCCCCCGCGATAGCCGTGGCGGCGGGAGAGGAACCACGTGGTCGTGACCAGCAGGGCGCCCATCAGCATGCCCGGCAGCAGCCCCGCCAGGAACAGGTCGCCGATCGAGACCGAGGCGAGGACGCCGTAGACGATCATCGGGTTCGACGGCGGCAGCAGGATGCCCAATGTTCCGCCCGAGGAGGCCACGGCGGCGGAGAAATCGGCCGGGTAGCCGTCTTCCTTCATGGCCGGGATCAGCAGGGTGCCGATGGCCGCCACCGTGCCGGGGCCGGAGCCGGAGATGGCGGCGAAGAACATGCAGGACAGGATCGTGACGATGGCGAGGCCGCCATAGGCCTGCCCGACCACGGCGCGCATCACCTCGATGATGTCGCGGGTGATGCCGGCGCGGGCCATGATGGCGCCGGCGAGCACGAAGTTGGGGATCGCCAGCAGCGGGAACTTGTCGACCCCGTCGAAGAGGCTGTGGGCCAGCGATTCCAGCGGGATCGGGGAGCTCAGCAGCTCGATCAGGGAGGGCACGCCGAGGGTGGCGAAGATCGGCACGCCGAGGACGAGGCAGAGCAGGAAGACGGCGACGAAGATCATGCGCCCTGCCCTTCGGTACGGGCGGCGTGGGCCGCGGCCTCGGAGGCGATGACGGGGATGCCGTGGCGCCAGTAGCCCCACTGCCGCTGGAGGATGCGCAGGATCATCAGCGCATGGGCCAGCGGGACGACGCTGTAGAGCCAGGCGAGCGGCAGGAAGAGCGCGGTGGAATAGACCGGGTAGGCCAGTGTGCGCTGGATCAGCATCACGCCCGCGGCGACGACGAAGAGGTTGAACGCGATCCAGATGGCGTCGGCCAGCAGGAGGGCGATGTTGCGCCCGCCGGGGATCAGGTTGACGAAGAGGGTAACGCGGATATGGGTGCCGCGCTGTGCCGCGAGGCTGGCGGAGATGTAGACGAACCAGACGAAGGCGAAGCGCGAGATTTCCTCGCTCCAGGTCAGGCCGATCTGGAAGACGTAGCGGAAGATCACCTGCAGGGCGAGCACCACCACCAGCAGGGCCAGAGACAGATTGGAAAAGACCAGTTCGAACCTGTCGAGCGCCTTGATCAGTCCGGTCTGCATGTCATTCCTCGCGGGGGGTGTGGGGTCGTCCGGGGTGCCGGGATCGGGGTGTCGGGCGCGCCGCCGTGGGGCCACGGGGCGCGCGCCTTTTGTGCGACCGGGGCCTAGAAGCTGCCGGTTTCCTTGTAGGTCAGCGTCATGTCGACCCATTCCTTGCCGCCGCCGACAAGGTCGTAGAGCTGGGGCCAGGCGCCGCGGGCGCGGTCGGCCCAGACCTCGGGATCCTCCAGTTCGCAGAAGGTGACGCCGTGGTCGTTGGTCAGGGTCTCGCGGACCTTGGCCTGGTTCTGCTTCACGTGTTCGGCATGGAGCACGTCGGTCTCGTCGGCGGATGTCAGGATGATCTCCTGGTCCTCGGGCGAGAGCGCCTGGAAGGCCGGTTCGTTGACGATCACCACCGCCGCGAGCGGCAGGTAGGTGGCCTCGGTGATGTACTTGATGTGCTCGTGGAAGCCCATGTTCAGGACCACGTCGGTGGGGCTGTCGAAGCTGTCGACGACGCCGGTGGCGACCGCGCCGAAGGTTTCGCCCCACGCGATGGGATAGGTCGAGACGCCCCAGCTTTCCCACATCGCCGTCATCACCGGGTTCTTGGGCGCGCGGATCTTGAGGCCCTGAAGGTCGTCGATGCTGTCGATGCACTGGTCCTTGGCGAAGAGGCTGCGGAAGGCGTTGGTGAAGCCGCCGACGATGCGCAGGGTACCGCTTTCGGCCTTCACGCGCTCGTTGAGCTCGTCGCGGAAGGCGCCGGCGCGCAGGAGGCCGCCCTCGCCCGTCAGGTCCTCGGGGCCGGAGCTAAGATAGGGCAGCACCAGCACGTTGAGCGAGGGGGCGAGCTGGGCCACGTTGTTGGAGGTGATCCCGCCCATCTGCACGGTGCCGAGCTGCACCTTCTGGGCGATGGCCTGTTCGGTGCCCATGACGCCGCCGTCAAGCACCTCGATCTTGATCTCGCCGCCGGAATTCTCGGCCACGCGATCGGCGAAGGTATGGGCGTAGACGCCGTAGGTGTGTTCGGCCGGGCAGCAATGCGCGAAGGTCAGGGTGACCCGCGGCTCGGCCTTGGCCGGGGCCGATGCACCGAGCCCCGCGAAGGCCACCGCGATGGCGGGGGCCAGGCATTGAAACAGTTTCTTCATTCTTCTTCCTCCCTTGATCGTCTTGCGACGTGCCGGGATTGCCCCGGCGTTTATCCGGGTTATCATCCCGGTGTTGCGAAGCGGGGCTCCTCCAGCCCCCGTGCGCCGAGCCCTTCGATGGCGAAGAGCGCGCCGGCCAGCGGTTGTTGCGCCAGTTCGTCTTCCTCGAGCGTGAAGGTGGCCGAGGTCACGTAGAGAATGTCGAGATCCGGGCCGCCGAAGCTGCACATGGTGGGGCAGCTGACCGGCAGGTCGATCTTCTGCATCAGCGTGCCGTCGGGGTCGAAGCGGGCCACGGCGCCGCCGCTGAAGAGCGCGGCCCAGTAGCAGCCATCGGCATCCACCGTCGCGCCATCGACGCGACCCTCGTAGGCCGTGGTGTCGAGGAAGGCCCTGCGGTTCGAGAGCTGGCCGGTCGCCCTGTCCAGATCGTACTGGTAGGAGCGGTCGACGCGGCTGTCGGAGAAGTACATCCGCGCCCCGTCGGGCGAGAAGGCGATGCCGTTGGAGACGGTGAAGCCGTCGTCGATGCGGGCCCATGTTCCATTCGGGTCGAGCCGGAACAGGGCGGCGTTGGTGGCCGTGAAATCAATGTTCATCGTGCCGCACCAGAAGCGCCCCTGCCGGTCGACCTTGCCGTCGTTGAGCCGGGTGCCGGAATTGTCGGGGTCGGGGTCGCCGATCCATTCCACCTCGGCCCCGCCCTGCCCCGGCGTGACCAGCGCGAATCCGCGGGCGAAGCCGACGACGAGGCGGCCATCCTCGCACAACCCGATGGAGCCGATCACATCGGGCAGGTTCCAGGAGCGCGGATCGCCGCCGTCGGCATTGGCCGACCAGAGCGTCTGCCCCAGGCAGTCGATCCAGAAGAGGCGATTGCGGCGCGTGTCCCAGAGCGGGGATTCCCCCAGCCGGGCCGGGCCCTGCCACAGGCAATGCACGGCACGGTCGCGCGATGTCGGGCGTGATCGGGCATCGCCGGCGGCCTGCCGTTCCAAGGCCATGCTGTTCTCCTCCCACGGATTGCATGTCTGCTTTGGAAAAGGCTAGCCGAACGTTTCGCGCCAGCATAATGTATTTAATGAGAAAGCTAGATACAAAAAATGAAGATATCGCTGCGTCAGCTCAACTATGTCATCGCCGCCTCCCGCCACGGCTCGATCAGCGGGGCGGCGGCGGAGCTGAGCATCTCCACCTCGTCGATCCTGTCGGCGATCGACGCGTTCGAGCAGGAGTTCAACATCCAGCTTTTCGTGCGCCGCCGGTCGAAGGGGCTGACGACGACCGAGGCGGGCCAGCGGGCGGTGTCGAAGACGATCCAGCTGCTGGACGAGGCGGCGGCCTATGCCGAGGATTTGCGCGGCACCGGGCCGGACCTGCGGGGCGAGCTGCGGGTGGGGGCGTTCACCTCGATCTCGCCCAGCATCGCGCCGCTGGTGATCCGCGACCTGCGGGTGAGCTATCCGGAGTTGACCGTGCATCTCAACGAGGGCGACATGATGTCGATCCAGCACAGCCTGCGGAACGGGTCGGTCGACGCGCTGATCACCTATGACGCGGGGCTGTGGCCGGAATTCAGTTACGAGACGCTGGCCAATGCGCCGCCGCACGCCGTGCTTGCGAAGAACGATCCGCTGGCCGGCAAGGAGGTGGTATCGCTGCACGACCTGAGAGAGCGGTCGCTGCTGCTGCTGAACCTACCGCAATCGCGGAACTACGTGCGGTCGCTGTTCGAGCAGGCGGGCGTGGTCTCGGGACCGATCCAGAAGCTGGAATCCTTCGAGATGGTGCGCAGCGCCGCCGCGGCGGGGCTGGGCGTGGCGATCCTGAATATCCGGCCGCCCTATGACACGACCTATAGCGGGCTGAGCGTGACCTGCCGGCCGCTGGAGGAGACCGGCAACAGCCCGAACATCGTGCTGGCGACGCGGGCGGGCAACCGGATCAGCCGGCGGACCAAGGCGTTCGCCGACCAGTGCAAGCGGTTCTTCGACACGGCCGAGGCGCAGAACCTGTTCGTCAGGAAGCCTTGAGTGGCGCGGGAAAGGGTACGGCCACCCCCGCGCCGGTGGGAGGAGGGGTGGCCGATCTTCGTGAGTGGTGGTGGGGGTTATTCGAACATGCCTTTCGGCGTCTCGCCTTGCAGGAAGGGCTCGATCAGGGCGTGGAGGAGGTCTGCCTGGCCGATCACGGCGGTATGCGAGGTGGCGGGCAGGATGGCGAGGCGGGACTCGGGAAGCGGTTTGCCCAAGTCGCCCATGACGCCGCCCCCGAGCAGGCGGAACATCGCGACGCTGTGTTCCAGCGTGGCGGTATCGGCGTCGCCCGCGATGAGCAGGACGGGCGCCTCGATGGCGGCGACCTCGTCTTCCCATGCCATCGGCTCGTATTCCAGCGCGATGAGCTTTTCCACGACCGCGCGATAGCCCTCGGGATCGGGGGCGAGCTTGCGCCACTCGTCCTCGAACGGGGTGCCGACGAACAGCTCGGGGACGAGATTCGGCAGGAAGGCGATGAAGTCGGGCTGCATGCCCTTCATGTCGTAGGCGACCGAGGCCGCGGCGAGGCGGCCCACCTTTTCGGGATGCCGGATCGCCAGTTGCAGCCCGGCGACGCCGCCCATGGAGTAACCGAACACGTCGGCCGTCTGGAGCCCGGCGGCGTCCATGAACGCCGCCACGTCGTCGGCAAGGTTCTGGTAGGTGATCGGCCGGTCGATGTCGGTGGTGCGGCCGTGGCCCTGGAATTCCAGCGCGTAGACCCGGTGGGTTTCGGCGAGGCGGGGGATGATCCCGCCCATGGTGGGGATGTTCATGTAGGCGCCGTGCAGCACGATCAGCGGATCGCCCTCGCCCGAGACCTCGTAATACATCGTCATGCCGTTGACCTCGACGCGTTGGCCTTGCGGCTCTGACCAGGCGAGGACGGGGGTTGCGGCGAGGAGAACCGCGCCGAGCAGGATGTGACGGAACATTGGGAACCTCTTGAAGGCAGGGGCGTGGCGCGGTGGCCGGCCCCGGGGTTTCACTTGGCTTCGACGTGGCGCCGGAAGCTGTCGAGGATGGATTGCCAGCCTTCGCGCTGTTCTTCGATGGTCGACTCGGTCTCGGCGTCGAAGGTGACGCGCAGCCGGGTGGCGGCGCCGTCGGGGAGGAACTCGACCCGGCCGGAGCGGTCGCCGAACGTGTACTCGATCAGCTCGTTCGTCCTGATCTTCGTGTAGGTGCCGGCGAAGTCGAACCCCATGCTGCCGTCCCGCGCCTCCATGCGCGAGGTGAATGCGCCGCCTTCGCGGAGGTCGACGGTCGCGGCCGGGCAGTGCCAGTCGTCGGAGGCGGCGTTCCATTGCGTGATGTCGCCGGGCGACGTGTAGGCGCGCCACGCGGTTTCGACGGGCGCGTCGACCTTGCTTTCGACGGTGATTTTCCGGGCTGCCATGGCTGGCTTTCCTTTCGTGGTGGGTTGGGTGGTCGGGATGTCAGTGCCATCGGTAGGGTCCGGCCTGACGCGGATCAATTACGCAGCAGGTAATGGCGAGACGGCGCCGGGGGCCGCTACAGCCATTCGGTGACGAAATGCGGGCTGGCGTGGATGTCGATCATGTCGACCCGCGCGCTCTTGCTGCGGAAGCTGTGGGGGACGCCGGGGGGTGCGACGAGCACCTGCCCGGCGCGGGCCTCGACAGACTCGGACCCGATGACGAAGCTCACCTCCCCTTCGCGGAGAATGAACGTCTCGGCATAGGGGTGGCGGTGCAGGTCGGGGCCCTGGCCGGGCGCGTCGAGGAAGTTGAAGATGAGCGACACGTCGGAGCCGATCGCGTGGCCCTCGATCTCTTTGCTGCAGGGGTGGGTCGCGTGGGGGTGATGGTGTATCGGCATTTCCGCATCCTCCGGTTTCGGAGTTCGGTGTATCATCAGATTTGAAATTCGTGTAGATACATGAATGTAATGCTGCATTTCGAGAACCACAGACTGCAATGGGACGATCTGCGCCTGATCCTCTACGTGGCGCGGGCCGGATCCTTTGCCGGGGCGGCGGGGATGCTGGGTGTCAGCACCCCGACCGTGTTCCGCAAGGCCAAGTCACTGGAAGCGCGCCTGGGCACGCTGGTTTTCCGGCGTGACAATACCGGCGTGACCCTCACCGCCGCCGGACGGGAGGCCGCCGCCCTTGCGGAGCGCTTTGCCGGGGAGGTCGCGACGCTCGAGGCCCGGATCGGCGATGCCGATACCGACGCCACCGGCACGATCCGTTTCGCCACGGTCGACACGCTGGTGGCGGGCCCGCTGATGCCGGTGCTGACGGCGTTTCGCGGCGCGTTCCCGCGGATCACGCTGGATATCCGGTCGGGCGTCGGCATGGCGAGTTTTCGCCAGCGCGAGGTCGATGCCGCCCTCAGGGCCGGGGGCGAGCCCGATGACGACCTGGTCGGGCGGCGCCTGTGCCGGATCGCCGTGTGCATCTATGGTGCAAGGGCGTCGGCGCCCGGCGAACCCGTCGATCTCGCCCGTCACGGCTGGGTCGTGCCGGACGGGGAGCTTTCGCACCTGGCCTCTCATGCCTGGCTGACGCGGGAGGGCCACATGGCGCGGGCGGTGATGCAGGCCAACAGCCTGTTCACGCTCGCGGCGGCCGTGGCCAGCGGCGCGGGCCTTGGCATCCTGCCCTGCTACCTGGCCGATCCCGACAAGCGGATGCGGCGCGTCGGACCGCCGATCGAGGCGCTGGCCAGCGACCTTTGGTTCCTGACCCATGCCGAGCTTCGCCACACGGCGAGGATGCGGGCGCTGTCGGATCACCTCAACGCGGAATTCAGGGCGCTGCAGCCGCTGTTCGAAGGGCGCGAGGGCGGCTGAGCCCCCCTGCCCGGCCGGAGAAACCGCCCACCCTTTGACGGAACCGCAAGAACCGGGTCGGCAAGCCGCGCCGACGGGACTAGGCCAGAGCATCCCCTTTCGGAGTTTTGTCATGTCCATCCTGTCTCGACTTTCCGGTGCGGCCTTCGGCATGCACTTTGCCGATCAGACCGCGCTGGTGGCGGTGCCGCTGGTGGCCCTCTTGTCCTTCGGCGCGTCGCCCGAGGTGATCGGGCTTCTGGTTGCCTGTCAGTCGACCGCGCACCTGCTCGGCTCGTTGCCCTTCGGGATCATGGTGGACCAGTTCCAGCTCAGGCGGCTTGCGCTGGCCGCCGCGCTGATATCCCTGTCGGGCTTTGGCATGGCGCTGGCCGGGGTTCTGGCCGGGGCGGTCGTGGTCTTCGGCCTTGCCATCACCTTCGCGGGATTCGGGGTGGTGCTGTTCAGCCTGACCGCCCTGTCGATCGTGCCGCGCGCCGTCGAGCCGGCGATGTTTGCCCGGGCGAATGCCGCGCTGGACGTGCCGCGCGCCATCTGTACCTTTGCCGTGCCGCTGGTGATCGGCTGGATCATCGCGGACATCCCGGCCTGGATCGTCTTTGCGCTGGCGATCGCGGGGGCGGTGACGGCCCTTGGCCTTGCGCTGACGCTGCCGGAGTTCGAGGTCAGGCCGAAACCGGCGGTTCCCGTGCTGGTGCGGATCAGGGAGGGCGGGCGGTACGTGACCGGCCATCACCTGTTACGGCCGATCGCGCTTTGCGCCGTGTGCTGGAACCTGGCATTCGCGGCGCTTCTGGTGGTGCTTCTTCCGGTGATCCAGGGGTATTGGCGGTACCCGCCGGGCGCCTTCGGCGTGGCCCTGTCCGCCTTCGGGATCGGCGCCATTGCCGGGGCATGGGTGTCGGGACGGATGGGCGGGCGTATCGCCCCGTCGGTCATCCTGCTTTTCGGGCCGGGCAGTTCTGCCCTTGCGGCGCTTGGCCTGCTGGGTATCGGGACGGGGTCGCCCGAGGCGTGGCTTTACCTGTGTTTCTTCGTCCTGGGGTTCGGGCCGTCGATGTGGCTGGTGGCGCAGAATTCCGTGCGCCAGCTGGTGTCGCCGCCGGAGATGCTGGGCCGGGTCAACGCGGTGATCCAGACGGCAATCTATGGCGTGCGGCCGCTGGGCGCGATGATCGGCGGGGTGGTGGCGGGACAGGCCGGCCCGCAGGGCGGGCTGGTGCTGGTGGCCGGGGCGTTCGTGATGTCCTTCGCGGTGGCGGGGTTCAGCGACCTGCGGAACGTCGCGAGTTTCCAAAGCCTGGCGCGGCCCGGGGACCGTACGGCGGTGCGGTAGGGGCCGGGACGGAAAGGGCCGGTACAGTAAGGGCCGGGGCGAGGGCAAAATGATTACCAGGCAGGTAATTGCTCGGACGGGATGAGGCTGGTTGATTGCGCTCGCAACCGTATTGCTCATCCGTTTGGAAAGGCCCCCCATGACGTATCCCGGCAATCGGCCCCTGTGGCCGGCCCGACATCTATTGCGACTTGCCCTCGCGGCCGTTCTGGCCGCCGGACTGGCCAGTTTGACCCATGCAGAAGGAGACCCCGACATGAAGGTCCGCGACCTCTATCCACTGATCACCACCCCGCACCTCGAGGCGACACGCGATTTCTATGTCACCCGGTTCGGCTTTGACGTGGCGTTCGAGGCGAGCTGGTTCGTCTACCTGGTCGGGCCCGCCGAGGCGGATGGCCGGGGCGCCACGCTGGCGTTCATGCATCCCGATCACCCGTCGACCCCGCCCGGCCCCGAAAGCTTTGACGGCAAGGGGATGATCCTGACCGTCGAGGTGTCCGACGCGGCGGCGGTCTACGAGCGGTTCAAGGCCGGTGGCGCGCCCATCGTTCACCCGCTGACGGACGAGGCGTGGGGACAGCGGCGCTTCATGACCCGTGACCCGGCCGGTGTCCTGGTCGACGTGGTGGAGCAGATCGAGCCAAAGGCGGGGTTCTGGGACCAGTACATGCAGGAGTAGGCCGGGCTGCGGGCCGGCCCCCTGGTGTCAGGCCACGTCCTGATCCGGCGGCCCGGCCCGCGCGACATGACGTTCGAGCACCCGGCGGGTCGTATCGTCCGCCGGGTACCACAGCCCGGTGCGGATCGTCGTCGGGGCCACGTCCTGCGGCAGTTTGAACACCGTCTGGACGGTGAAGAAATTCAGCCGGCCGTGGGCCGTGTCGAAATGCAGGTCGAGCCCCGGCTCGGGGTCGATGGCGGCGGGGTTGTACAGCGCCTCGCCGAACTTTGCCTGCAGCACGTGTTCCAGCCCGTCGATACGAGATTTCAGGCAGGGGCGGGTCAGTTGTTCGATCCGGAGCTGGTTGAGGTGGCGCCGGCCGATGGTCAGCGGCTCCGGCATCCGCGACAGCAGGCCGCCGGGATGCGCGATGCCGGCGATCATGTCCCAGCCGCCCTGATCCCTGCCCCGCGCCGCGAGGAATTCCGGCATGATCTGCGTGAACAGCCATGTCGCCCCGGCATTGAGCCGCATCATCCGCCAGTCGGCATTGAAGATCATCCCCGGCATCGGGTCATGGACGTCGAGCACGCGGTGATGCACCGGGCTGACATCCTCGAGCCGGGCGGGGCCCGAGGGGCCGTGATCGGGCAGCAGCGAGAAGCCCGCGCTGAGCAGGGCCGCGTTGCCGACGGAGCGCGGCGCCTGCACCTCGCGCATCCAGCTGACGATCAGATCCCGCCCCGGCCGCGAGCGTCCGCTTTCCACGAAGCTGACATGCCGTTGCGAGACGCCCAGGCTGAGCGAGAGGGCAAGCTGTGAAACCTGCGCCTTTTCCCGCGCGGTCCGGAGGATGGTGCCGACATGCATGACCGGTTCGTTCTCAGGCAGGACGGGCCGCGAGCGTGTGCGGCGCCGATGGAAGTATGGCCGCGAGGGCCCGGTTGTCCAAGGTCCGAGGCCGCCGGGCGGGCGTGATGACCGGGCCCCTCGGCGGGAAGGCGCGTATCGGGCCGGTCATTCCGGGGCCGAGCACCAGTGGCGCTTGCCGTCCTGCCCGACCAGGTGCAGGCCCGCGCCCATGGCGAGACGTTCGGCGGCCAGGTTGCCGGGCGCTGTTCTGGCGATGAACCTGTCGATGCCATGGGCCGCCCTGGCCCAGGGCAGGACGGCGCGCAGGATCTCGGAGGCGGCGCCGCATCGCCACCAGGCCGGGATCAGTTCGATCCCCAGCTCGCCCTCGCCCGGGGGCAGGCCCTCGAGGCGCAGCCCCACGTTCCCGGCATAGCCCCCGGGGGTGTCGCGCGGGGCGATGGCGAACTGGAAGTTGCGTCGCGGGCGTTCCGCGGGCCAGGCGAGAAACAGGTCGAAGACCGACGACAGGTGGTCGGGCCGGCGTTCCTCGTCCGAGTGGAAGCCCGCGAATTGCGGGTCCGCGTGACAGGCGAGGAAAGCGGCGCGGTCGCCCTCTTCGAACTCGCGCAGGCGGAAACGGTCGGTGACCAGGATTGTCTGACCCGCCATGCGATGCCTACCCCGCCTGCCGCGTCAGCACGTAATGGGCGGCCGCGCGGGTCGGCCGGTACTCGACCCGGTCCAGCCCGCATGCCGCCAGGTCCAGCCCGGTCAGCAAGGGCTCCCCTGCGCCGAGGATCACCGGGCAGACGGCCAGGTGCATTTCATCCACCAGGCCGGCGGAGAGGTACTGGCGGATGACGTTCGCCCCGCCGCCGACGCGGACATCCTTGCCCCCCGCCGATGCTTTCGCCCGCTCCAGCGCCGCCTCTATCCCGTCGGTCACGAAGTGAAACACCGTCCCGCCCGCCATCTCGACCGGGTCGCGCGGGTGATGCGTGAGGATGAACACGTCGCAATGGTAGGGCGGGGTATCGCCCCACCAGCCTTTCCAGCCGTCGTCCGGCCAGGGCCCCCGGACCGGGCCGAACATGTTGCGGCCGATGATCCACGCACCGATATTCTCGAACCCGCGGGCCGCGAGCTCGTCGCTTGGCCCGGTGGCGCCATCCGGCTGGCCCTGCATGGCCCTGAAGGTGCGGGTCGGAAAGAACCACTCGTGCAGCTGCGTGCCGCCGCGGCCCAGCGGGTTGTCCAGGTCCTGCCCCGGGCCGGCACCGAAGCCGTCCAGCGAGATGCTGAAACAGTGAACACGAAGCCGCGACATGCCGCCCTCCCGAAAGACAGATGATGTGCCGACCGGTTAGGGCAATGGCGGGCACGGTTCAACTACGTGCCAGGTAATCGGGGCGGCGCGGCGAAGGCCCGCCGCCCCGGTCCCGGGCGCGTTACGAAAGATCTTCCGTGGGCCGGGCCAGCGGTCGGCGCGTCCGGATCATCACAGACAGGGCCGCGCCGATCACCGCAATGAGGGCGCAGAGCCAGGCGGAAGCCTGCAGCGCCTGGCCCAGCGCTTCGCGGGCGGCGGTCATGTCGGCCGCCGGTCCGTCGCCGGTGGCCGCGCCCATCGGCAGGTTCAGCAGGTGCGGGCTGTCGGCCAGCATGAGGCGGTAGACAAGGGTCATCAGGCTGCCCAGCACGGCAATGCCCAGGGCGCCGCCCAGCTCGCTGCTGGTCTCCGACAGGCCCGCCGCCGCCCCCGCCTTTTCCTGCGGGACCGAACCGACGATGACGTCGGTGGTCAGGGTGAAGACCGGCGCGAGGCCGAGCGAGAAGGTGCAATACCCGGCAATGAGCAGCGCCAGGCTGCCTTGGGCCGCGGCCATGCCGGAGAGACCGAACCCCGCGGCGGCCAGCAGGAAGCCGCAGGCCATCAGCCCCGCCATGCCCAGCCGCGGCACCAGGGCCGATGCCGTCACCGCCCCGAGGATGAAGGCCAGGCCCGAGGGCGCTGCGGCGAGGCCGGCGTGAAGCTGCGACAGGCCCAGCCCCATCTGCAGGTAGAGCGCGATCAGCAGGAACGAGCCGAAGGCCGCAAAGAAGCCAAGGATGTTGATCCCCAGCGCGGCCGAGAACCGGACCGACCGGAACATCCCCAGGTCGAGGAAGGGATCGGCCAGCCGCCCCTGCCGTTGCAGGAAGTACCGGCCCGCCAGGGCGCAGACCCCCAGTGCCGCCAGCACGGGCCACGCCCCGCCATGGGCCGCCGCGTGCTTGATCGCGTAGACCAGCGCCAGCACGGTCAGCAGCAACGCCACGGCACTGGGCAGGTCGGGGCGCGGGGCGCTGCGGTCGCGCGCCTCGGGCAGGAGCAGCGGCCCCAGCACCAGCAGCAGCGCCATGATCGGCAGGTTGATCAGGAACACCGACCCCCACCAGAAATGCTCGAGCAGCAGCCCGCCGATGACCGGCCCCAGCGCCCCACCCGAGGAGAAGCTGGCGATCCAGATGCCGATGGCCTTCTGCCGGTCCTGCGGGTGCGGGAAGAGGGTGGTGATCATCGACAGGGTCGAGGGCGCCAGGGTGGCTGCCGCCAGCCCCATGAAGGCGCGCGCCGCGATCATCATGGGCGCGCTGTCCGACAGGGCGGCGATCAGCGAGGCGGTGCCGAAGGCGAAGGCCCCCCATAGCAGAAGCCGCCGCCGGCCGATCCGGTCTCCGAACACGCCCATCGGGATCAGCGCGGCCGCGAGAACGAAACCGTAGATGTCGACGATCCACAGCAACTGGGTCTCGCTGGGGTGCAGGGCCGTGGAAAGCTCGGGCATGGCCAGGTTCAGAACGGTCAGGTCCATGGAATACAGCAGGCACGGCAGGGCCAGGATGGCCATGGCGGCCCATTGCCGGCGGCCGGCGCGCGGTGTGGTGTCGTGGCTGGACATGGCAGGTCTCCGTTACATCGGGGCGCTTGAATCAGCGGCGCGGGCGTGTGATATTCAATAAAGGGACTAGTCACTCCTAAAAAGCAACTAAAAAGTTTTGAATTAGGATTATGAGCCAGAAAACCTACGATGACGGGTGCGCGACCGCCCATGCCATGGATCTGATCGGCGACCGCTGGGCCCTGCTGATCGTGCGGGAACTGCTGTTCGGGCCGAAACGGTTTACCGACCTGCGCGCGGACCTGCGCAAGATCAGCCCCAACGTGCTGTCGCAACGGCTGGAAGAACTGGAAGCCGCGACGATCCTGCAACGGCGGCAGTTGCCGCCGCCCGCGGCCTCGTGGGTGTACGAGCTGACCGAGTGGGGGCGCGAGCTGGAGGGTCCGATCCTGGTTCTCGGCCAGTGGGCGGCGCGGTCGCCGTTCCTGCAGCAGGGCCTGCCGATGAGCCGCGCCGGGCTGTTGCTGTCGCTGCGCGCCCTGTACCGGCCGGGCGGGGCCCGGTTCTGCGTCGATCTCGACCTGCCGCAGGGGCCGGTGCGGGTGACCGGCACGGCGGAGGGGCTGGCAATCGACCAGCCGCCGGGCGGGCCCGAGACGCCCGATGCGGTGCTGTCCGGCACGGTCGATGCCGTTGACGGGGTTCTGTATGGGGCGACGAGGCTGCAGGATGCGCTGGAGAGCGGCGCGCTTCACTGGCAAGGGGATCCGGCGGCGCTGGAGCGGTTCCTGGGAGCATTTCCGCTTCCGGAAACCGTGCCGCGGTAACGGAGCGGTTTCCGCCGGTCACGGTTTTCCGGATCGCGGGCTGTCGCCATCGGCGGCGGCCTGCCCTACCCCGTCGAGGATGAGGCGCAGGCCGAACTCGAAGGCGGCATCGAAATCCCAGGTATCGGGGAATTTAGCCTGTTCGACCGCCGTGAAGCCATGGCCGGCAAGGGAGCCGTCACGCGGCTGCCCCGACACTTCCAGACCGGGAAACGGACCGCGCGTTTCATAGGAGGTCTGCCCGAGCGTGAAACTGATCAGCGTGAAGTAGGTGCGGAGCGCGTCGAGGTCGTTGAGGCCGGCCTCGCGCAGGGCCCGCAGCGAGGTTTCCATTGGCGCGAATACCTCGGCGGGGGCCACGCCTGCGGTTTCCAGCAGCCGCGGCAGGCTGGGGTGGCGCCGGCACAGGGCGCGTATCTGCCGGAAACAGGCCTCGACCCGGTTGCGCCAGTGCGCCTCCTGCCGATCGAAATCCGCCGTCCCGAGCACGTGGGTCGCGATGGCGCGGAGCAGGTCCTGCTTGCCGTTCACGTGGTTGTAGAGCGCCATGGGCGTGACGCCGAGACGATTGGCGAGGCTGCGCATCGACAAGGCCTCGAACCCGTCGCGGTCGAGGGTTTCGAGTGCGGCTCCGATCACCTTTTCGCGGGTCAGATCCCGGGCCGCCCCCTTGCGCGGTTCTGGCGGACGGCGTTTCCTGGCCATGGCTGTTCCCTATTGTGTCAAGGCCATGGCCATGGACAGGAAGGCCGCCGCGCCGAGGATCGACCGGGCGATATGCGAGTACTCCCACGCGTTGCGGAGTTGTTGCCAGTCTGCGCCCTCCCCTGCGAAGGTCGAGAAGAAGAGGCCGCCGATGCCGGAGAGGTCGGCATCCTCGAGCCACTGACTGTTCACCGGGTGGGTCCAGAGCCAGTAGGTGCCGTGCAGGAGGGCCATGAAGGCAAGGGCCGCCGCCGTCCACCAGAATCGTTCCGATCCCGCTGGAAGCAGGACCAGGAGCGCGATGAGCACCAGCAGGCCGCCCAGTTCCCCGATCAGGCCGCCGATGGTGAAGCCCGGGTAGTAGATCTGCTGGACCGCCCTGTAGGTGTCTTCATCCAGCCGGAGCTTGCCCGGAAACTCGAGGGCATGCGCAAGCGCGAGGCCCATCGTCGTGGCGATGAGGAACAGGGCGAGAAAGGAGAGTGGCTGAACCATGGGCAGATCTCCGAACGAGGGATTTCGCCTCCTAAATATACGGTGTATATTTGGATGGTCAACACGGGCCACTGGATTTGCCTTGTGGTCGGCGGATTGCGGTGGCCGGATTACCTGGGACGTAATTGCGCGTTGGAAGGGTTTTCAGCAAAACCGTCTGGATTCGAGCGCGCGGGGCGGGATCGTGCGAAACGTGGAGAGGATGGCGATGACGGGCACGCTGATTGCAACGCAGTACATCTCGCTCGACGGGGTGATCGAGGATCCCGTGGGCATGGAGGACAGCGGGCTGGGTGACTGGACCGGGCCCTACAGCCGTGGGCCGGTAGGCGATGCGTTCAAGGAGAACGAGCTGCGCGATGCCGCGGCGATGATCTACGGGCGCAAGACCTATGACGGGTTCGCCGCAGTCTGGCCCGACGTGCCGGGCGATTACGCGGCGCGGATGAATGCCCTGCCCAAGTACCTCGCCTCTCGCACCGTTGCCGATCCGAAATGGTCCAACACCACGCTGCTGGATCGGGACCTGGTGCATGCCGTGGCGCGGGTGAAGGAGGCGACCGGGGGCAATATCCTGATCTTCGGCAGCGGGTCGGTGTGCCACCAGCTTATGCGGGCCGACCTGATCGACGAGCTGTCGCTGATCGTCTACCCGGTCGTTCTCGGCCGGGGCGTGCGGCTGTTTCCCGAGGGCAAGGCGGCCCGGTTCGGACTGATCGAGAGCACCGGTTTGAACGACGGGCTGATGCTGTTGCGGTACCGGCGGGCGGCGGGCTGAGCGGCTAGGCCTGCGGGTCGTGGCCGAAGCCGGTGTCGCCCACGTCGCGCCCCCGTTCGTTGAGCGCGGCGAGGCGCGGGTAGGTTTCGAGGAACATGGCCAGGAATTCCTCGGCCGGGAAATCGGCGTAGAGGCCGCGGTCGTTGACGTATTCCATGTGGCGCCGGTTGCCGGCGTCGTATTCGTGGAAGAGCGCGTCGGAGGTGCCGTCGAAGACGAGAGGCTTCACGCCGAACCGGTCGCAGAGATCCATGTTGAAGGCCGGGGTGATCTTGTAGCTTTTGCCGTCGAGCCAGACCTGCACATAGCCGTGGAAGATGAAGAGGTCGGTCTGCATCAGTTCGGCCAGCTTGGGCGTGTTGAGGTGGTTTTTCACGTCGGCGAAGCCCAGCGCCGCGGGGAGGCCCGCGGCGCGCAGGCAGGCGGCGAGCAGGATCGCCTTGGGCACGCAGAAGGCGGCGTCCTGCGCGGCGATGGCGCTGGCGCGGTAGGCGTCGGGGGTGAGGTCGTAGGTGTAGGGGTCGTAGCGCAGGCCGTCGCGCACGGCGTCGAAGAGGCGGATGGCCTTTTCGGTTTGCGTGGCGTCGGGCGGGAGGGTTTCGAGCGCCGCCTCGGTGAAGGCGCGGACGGCGGGCGCGTCGCTGTCGACGTAGTGGCCGGGGCGGGTGTAGATCTCGGGCGGAGGGGCGCTGGCGGTTGTCATCTGGTCTTCCATCGGTTGGTGTCGGGCCTACTTGCCGACGAATTTCGACACGGCGGCGATCATTTCGGGCGTGCCGGCCAGTTCGGCCTGGTAGTCGCGTTCGAGGTCGAGCTGGGCGTCGAGCGCGTCGTCGGTGGCGGCATTGACGAGCTGCTTGGTGCGCTGCGCGGCCAATGGCGGCAGGGCAGCGACACGCTCGGCGGTGGCGCGGGCCTCGTCGGCCAGGCGCTCGGGCGGGTGGACGGCCCAGACGAGCCCCCAGTCACGGGCCTGTGCCGCGCCGATCCGTTCGCCCAGCAGCATCATCGACAGGGCGCGGGTGCGGCCCGCCGTGCGCGGGATGAAGAGCGTGTTGCCGCCGTCGGGCACCAGCGCGATGCCGGCGAAGGGTTCGTAGAAGAAGGCGGTTTCGGCGGCCAGCACGATATCGGCGGAAAAGGCGAGCCCCACGCTGACCCCGGCGCAGGCGCCGTTGACCGCCGAGATCACGATCAGGCGGGAGCGCCGGACCGCGCGGATGAGCGGGTTGAAGTGATCCTCGAGCACCGAGCGGAGATCGCAGCCCTCGCTGAGATCGACGGTGGAGAGGTCGTAGCCCGCCCCGAAGGCACGGCCCGCCCCGGTGATGATTGCGGCGCGGATGGCGGGGTTGCCCTCCAGTTCGGCCAGCGCCGCGCGCATCTCGTCTGCGGTTTCGTTCCTCATGGCGTTGAGCTTGTCGGGCCGGTTGACCGTGAGGGTGGCGACGGGGCCGTCGATGGCGACGGTGATATCCTGATGGGTCATGTCGGTTCCTTTTCCCGCGCGGCGCGCCGTGACAGCCGCCAGTCGAGTTGTGGCAGACGGTCGGCGCCGAAGAAAGGCTCGCCGTCGAGGAGGAAGAAGGGCGAGCCCCAGATGCCGGCGGCGATGGCCGTGTCGTTGGCCTGGCGGAGGGCTTCCTTGGAGCTCTCCGCCGTTGCCAGGTGCTCCGCCTCGGGCCGGGAGAGGCCGATATGCGCGGCGAGGTCGGCCAGCGTTGCGGGGTCGGTCAGGTCTGCGCCCTGGCCGAAATGCGCGGAAAGCGCCTGGCGGGCGAAATCGGTCGCCTGTGCCGCGTTCCGCGCGGCGATGCCGTAATAGAGCCGCGCCGCCGCGTGGGTGGACCTGGCGAAGGAGGGCGGCATGACGAAGGGCAGGCCGTGGAAGGCTGCGGAGCGTTCGAAATCGAGCGGCATGTAATCGGCCTTGGGCCCGTCCTGCAGCGGGGCCACCATGCCGAAATGGTTGCGGCAGGCCCAGAGCAGGACCGGGCGCCAGACCAGCCGCGCGCCGTGGGCCGCCGCGATATCCTCGGCCAGGGGCGCCGCGCAATAGGCGTAGGGCGAGGCGAAGTCGAAGTAGAAGTCGATGGCGGAGGTCACAGCCGCAGCACCCCGTAGCCGGGGGTGCCCAGCGGCGCGTTGAGCGCGCTGGTGATCGCCATGCCGAGCGCGTTGCGGGTGTCGACCGGGTCGATGATGCCGTCATCCCAGAGATGCGAGGTGGCGTAATAGGCCGAGAGCTGTTCCATGTAGGCCTTGCCGGTGGTTTCGCGCAGCTCCTCTAGCACGGTGTCGTCGACCTCCTCGCCGTTGCGCTTCATCTGGGCGGCCTTCACGTCGGCCAGGGTGTTGGCCGCCTGTTCGCCGCCCATGACGCCGATCTGGCTGTTGGGCCAGGAGAACATGAAACGCCCGTCGAAGGCGCGGCCGCACATGCCGTAATTGCCCGCCCCGAAGGAGCCGTTGCACATGACGGTGAATTTCGGGACGTGACTGCAGGTCATGGCCATGATCATCTTGGCGCCGTCCTTGGTGATGCCGTCGCGCTCGTATTCTCGGCCGATCATGTAGCCGGTAATGTTCTGCAGGAAGACCAGCGGCGTGTTGTTCTGGTTGCAGAGTTCGATGAAATGCGCGCCCTTGAGGGCGCTGTCGTTGAAGAGCACGCCGTTGTTGCCCAGCACGCCGACCTTCCAGCCCCAGATGTTGGCGAAGCCGCAGACCAGCGTGGTGCCGTAATCGGGCTGGTATTCGTGGAAGCGGCTGCCGTCGACGATGCGCGCGATCACCTCGCGCATGTCGAAGCCTTTCTTGATGTCGTCGGGGAGGATGCCGTAGAGGTCCTGCGGGTCGTAATGCGGCGGGACCGGGTCGTCGCGCTGGCACTCCCACTTCTTCGGCTTCTCCCACTGCTGGACGATCTCGCGGCCGATGGCGATGGCCTCTTCCTCGGTCTCGGCCGGGTAGTCACAGGTGCCGCTGACGGATGTGTGCATCTCGGCGCCGCCCAGTTCCTCGGCGGTGACCTCCTCGCCGGTGGCGGCCTTGACGAGGGGCGGGCCGCCGAGGAAGACCGCGCCGGTGCCGCGCACGATGACGTTGTAATCCGACAGGCCCGGCACGTAGGCGCCGCCGGCGGTGCAATGGCCGAAGACGAGGGCAAGCTGCTTGATGCCGGCCTTGGACAGGAGGCACTGGTTGCGGAAGATGCGGCCGGCCATGTAGCGGTCGGCGAAGACCTGGTTCTGCAGGGGCAGGAAGCCGCCCGCGCTGTCGCAGAGGTGGATCACGGGGAGGTGGTTTTCCAGCGCGATATCGAGGCAGCGGACGATCTTCTTGACCGAGAGCGGGTACCAAGCGCCGCCCTTCACCGAGCTGTCGTCGGCGTGAATGATCACCTCGCGGCCCGAGACGATGCCGAGGCCGGTGATGATGCTGGCGCCGGGGCTTTCGCCGTCATACTCGGTATTGGCGGCGAGCGAGGAGAGTTCGAGAAAGGGCGTGCCGGGGTCGAGCAGCAGTTCCAGCCGCTCGCGCGGGCGCATCTTGCCGTGTTTCTCGAGCCGGCGGATGTCGCGCTCGGGGCGGTCGTCGCGGGCGGCGCGCTGCATTTCGCGGAACTCGGCGACGCGGGCGCGGTTGCAGGCGGCGCGGGTCTTGAACTCGGCGCTGGCCGGGTTGATCGCGGAGGTGATCCTACGCATCGCCGTCTTCCTCCTCTTGCAGCCGGGCCACGATGGCGCCCTTCTCGAAGACGTCGCCCTCGGATTTCAGGATCTCGGCCAGCACGCCGTCGCGTTCGGCCAGCAGGTTGGTTTGCAGCTTCATGCTTTCGATGGTCAGGATCGTGTCGCCGGCGGTGACGGGGTCGCCGGGCTGCTTCTCGACACTGACGACGACGCCGGGCATGGGCGCACGGATGTCGCCGCTGCCCTGCACCTTCTCGCGGGCGGCATCGCGCGGGTCGACGAATTCGACGATCCAGTTGCGGCCGCCCAGATGCAGGAAGGCGCGGTTGCCGCTGCGGGCCTGGTGATACGCGATGTCCTCTCCGTCGATCCGGGCGTGGCGGAGGGCGCCGGTGGTACCGGTTTCGCGCAAGGCATGGCCGCGGCCGTCGATGCGGAGCTCGAGGTCGGGCTTGAGGGCGGCGATGTCCATCTCGTGCGGCGTGCCGTTGAGGCGGAGTTTCAGTTTCATCAGTTCCTCCAGCCGCCGATGGAGGCGTAGGGTTCGGGGGCGTCGAAGGCGAGGGTGCGGAATTCGCGGAAGGTAAGCGCCGCGGCCATCAGCACGCGGGCGGCCTCGTGCGGGGAGAGGTCGGGTTCGGCCAGCGCGGCCTGATGCTCGGCCACGAAGCCGGTATGCAGCGGGTCGTCGCGGAAGGCCGGGTGCGAGAGGATGCGGGCGAGGTAGTTGAGGTTGGTTTCGACCCCCAGCAGCACGGTGCGTTCCAGCGCCTGTTGCGCCGCCGCGATCGCGGCGGGCCGGTCGGGGGCGGCGACGACGAGCTTGGCGAGCATGGAGTCGAAATCGAGGGTCACGTCGGTGCCCTCGCGCAACCCGTTCTCGAAGCGGATGTTGTCGCCCGCGGGCGGGTCGAGATGAAGAATGCGGCCGGTGGCGGGCATGAAATCCTGTTCCGGCACCTCGGCGCAGACGCGGCATTCGAGCGCGTGACCGGTAAGGGTGATGTCCGGCTGGTCGAGCGGCAGCCCGCGCCCGGCGGCGATGTCGAGCTGCAATGCCACGAGGTCGAGCCCGGTAACCATTTCGGTGACGGGATGTTCCACCTGCAGGCGAGTGTTCATCTCGAGGAAGTAGAAGGTCCCGTCGGGGGCGAGGATGAATTCGACGGTGCCGGCATTGCGGTAGGCCACGGCCTCGGACAGGCGGACGGCCGCGGCGCAGATTTCGTCGCGCAGGGCGGGGTCGAGATGGCCGGCGGGGGCCTCCTCGATGATCTTCTGGAAGCGGCGCTGGACCGAGCATTCGCGCTCGAAGAGGTGCAGCACCTTGCCCTGCCCGTCGCCCAGCACCTGCACCTCGATATGGCGGGGGCGTTCGATGTAGCGCTCGGCATAGATGGTCGGATCGCCGAAATAGCGCTCGGCCTCGGAGCGAGCGGTGCGGGCGCGGGTGAGCAGGTCTTGCTTGCCCTCGACGATGCTCATGCCCTTGCCGCCGCCGCCGGCGGAGGCCTTGATGAGGAGCGGGAAGCCGATGCTGGCAGCCTCCTCGACGAAGGCGTCGATATCCTCGCCACCGGTGACCGAGGGGGCGACGGGGACGCCGTTCTCCTGCGCGAACTGGCGGGAGCGGATCTTGTCGCCCATCAGGTCGATCGTGTCGGGGGCGGGGCCGATGAAGACGAGGCCCGCAGCCTCGACCGCGCGGGCGAAGCCGCTGTTCTCGGACAGGAAGCCGTAGCCCGGGTGGATCGCCTCGGCGCCGGTTTCCCGCGCCGTGGCGATGATCTGGTCGGCGTCGAGATAGGCGGCGACGGGGGTGTCGCCGGTGATCTCGGCGCTGGTGTCGGCCAGCCGGACGAAGCGGGCGTCGCGCTCGGACAGGTGGTGCACCGCGACCGTCTCGACCCCGAGCCTGCGGCAGGTGTCGATCACCCGGCAGGCAATCTCGCCCCGGTTGGCGATCAGGATGCGTTTGAAGGGCGGGGTGTCGTGGCCCATGGCGGGGATACTCCGGGAATTCTGGGAATGCGGCGGGCCGGGGGCCGGCCCGCCGCGTGGGTGTCAGTACTCGGTGAAGTCGGTGACGGGCGTGAGCGAGCCGGCCTCGGGGTCGACCTTCAGCACGCGCACGGCGGTGGCCGAGATGTGCCTGTCGGGCGCGAAGTCGAGCGGCAGGGTGATGCCGTGGGTGTCGAACGCCTCGCCCGATTCCATCTGTTCGACGGCGCAGGCGCGGGTCGGCTCGTCACCGCAGCGGCGGATCGCCTCGATCATGATCGACGTCGCGATATAGCCGGTGATGGCGTAGCGGTTGAGCGCGCCCTGCTCTTCCTCGTTCAGGTGCGCCACGGCCATGTCCTCGAAATGCTGGCTGCCTTCCGAGCCGCGCGGGGAGATGTAGTCGCCGCTGTAGTAGTCGTAGCTGAAGGGCGCCGAGAGCTGCATGATCGGCGGCAGGGTCGAGGTGGGCACGGTGGCGATCTTGAGGTCGAGCTTGAACTTGCTGGCCTCTTTCAGCATCGCCGGGATCTCGGTTGTCACGCCGCCCGCGATCAGCACGTTCACCCCGTCGGAGCGGGTGCGCAGGATCTCGGCGCCGAAATCCTTCTGGCCGCGCTTGTAGCGGATCGGCTCGGCGGTGTCGGCGCCGAATTCGTCCACCGCGCGGTGAAACGCCTCCTCGACCTGGTTGCCGAAATCGTCATCCTGCCGGATCACGCCGTATTTGGGACTGTCCGGGCTGTCATTGTCGTGGATGTACTTCAACTGGGCATAAAGCAGGTCCTGGTAGGACGCGCCCAGCATGAATACCGAGGGCTTGATCGGGTCCACCGCCGCCTGCAGGGGCGAGAAGGACACGATGGCGGGGATCTCCTCTTCCTCGAGGATGGGCAGGATGGCCGCGGTGCCGGCCCCTGCCCCGGTGCCGATGAGGCCGAAGAGCCCCTCGTCCATCAGCTTGCGCAGGCCCTGCACCGTGCGGGCGGGCACGTAGCCGTCATCCTCGGTGCGGATGGTGATCTGGCGGCCGTTGACGCCGCCGTTGGCGTTGGCCTCGCGCGCGGCGATGACCGATCCGAAATGCGCGGCGCGCCCGACGAGCGCGGCCGAGCTTGTCATGGGCAGCACGTTGCCGATCACGATCTCGTCGTCGGTGACGCCCTCCTCCTGCGCCGTGACGAGCGTGGCGGATGCCAGCAGTGCCGCGAGCCCGAGGGCTTTCGTCTTCAATAGTCTCATGGTTGGTCCTCCTCTGTGCGTTGTCAGCCCGTGGCCATTGGCTTTGTTGTCATTTGGAAAGGGGCCACTGGGTCCAGTATCGCTGCACGTCGCGCCAGAGCCCGACGAGGCCCTGCGGCTTGATGCGCAGCATGACGATGATCGTTAGGCCGGTGAGCAGGCCGCGGATCTCGTAGATGTAGGTCGAGAGCATGTTGTTGACGCCGGTGGGCAGCAGGTCGAGCGCCTCGCGCGTGGCCTCGGGCAGCAGGACGATGAAGACCGCGCCCATGATCGCCCCGGCGACCGAGCCGAGGCCGCCGACGATGATCATCGCCAGCGCCTCGATCGACAGGAGCACGTTGAAGATGTCGACGTTGATGAAGCGGAACTGGAAGGCCATCAGCCCGCCGGCGATGCCGACGAAGAAGGACGAGATCATGAAGGCCAGCAGCTTGTAGCGCACGAGGCTGATGCCCATGACGCGGGCGGCGATGTCGTGGTCGCGGATGGCGGTGAAGGCGCGGCCGACGCGGGTGCGCAGGATGTTGAGGGCCATCAGCGTCACGAGGATGGCGGTGACCAGGACCAGCGTGTAGAGGCCGGTGGTGGTGGCGAGGTCGAGCCCGAGGAAATTCAGGTCCTCGACGCGCACGCCGTAGGGGCCGTGGGTGATGCCCTCGGCGTAGAGCAGGAAATGGGTGACGATGAAGGAAAACGCCATCGTGGTGATTGCGAGGTAGAGCCCCTTGAGGCGCAGCGAGGGCACGCCCACCAGCAGGCTGAGCAGGGCGGGCACCACGCCGGCCATCAGCAGGGCCAGCTCCGGCGGCCAGTTGTAATCGGCGATGAGCAGCCCGGTGGTGTAGCAGCCCGAGGCGAGGAAGCCCGCCTGCCCCAGCGAGATCAGCCCGGTCGAGCCGGTCAGGATGTTGAGCCCGATCGCCCCGATCGCCGCGATGCCCACGGTGGTGGCGAGCGAGAGGACGTAGCTGCTGGCGACCATCGGCAGGAGCGCCAGCGCCAGCACCAGCAGCAGGGCCCAGGACCACGTCACCGGGTTGTGGCTGAGCGAGACGTGTTTCTCGTAGGTTTCGACGAAGTGACGGGTCCGCATCAGACGCGCTCCAGTTCTTTTTCACCGAAGAGGCCGTAGGGCCGGATCATCAGCACGATGATGATCACGATGAAGCCCGAGATCTCTTTCAGGCCGTGGCCGATATAGCCTTCGGACAGGGCGGCGATGACGCCGATGATCAGGCCGCCCGCGCCCGAGCCCAGCGGCGAGTCGAGCCCGCCGAGGATGGCCGCCGGGAAGGATTGCAGCCCCTGGAACCACATGTCGGGCGCGCGGGCGAACATCACGGCGAAGGCGACGCCGGCGAGGCCCGAGACCACCGCCGCGATGGCCCAGGCGAGCGACGAGATGCGGCGCACGTCGACGCCCATCAGCAGGGCCGATGTCTCGTCCATCGCGGTGGCGCGCATGGCGATGCCGATGCGGGTGAACCGGAAGAAGAGATAGACTGCCGCGCTGACCGCGCAGAAGAGCAGGAGCGCGAAGAGCTGTTCGGAGAAGAGCACCACCGGCCCGATCTCGATCAGCCCGCCCTCGACCGAGGCGTCGAAGGGCGCCGCGTCCGGCCCCCAGATCATGATGATCAGGCTGCGCAGGGTGATGGCGAGGCCGATTGTGACCATCACGATCGAGAACACCGGCTGGCCCGACATGGGCCGGATGAAGACGAATTCGATCACCACGCCGATCAGCGCCGCGGCAAGGATGGTGACCGGCACCAGCAGCCAGAACGGCAGCGCGAGGGAGGTGGCGAGGCTCCAGCTGGTATAGGCCACCAGCATCATCACCTCGCCCTGGGCGAAGTTGAGCACGCCCGTGGTCTTGAAGATGATCGCGAAGGCGATGGCGATGATGCCGTAGATCGACCCGATGACGAGGCCGGAGGCGACTAGGTTGAGAAACAGGTCCATTCTGGTCTCCTCAGGCGGCGTACATGGCGTCGATCTGGTCCTTGAACTTGCTTTCCACGACCGCGCGGCGGACCTTCATGGTCGCCGTGACTTCGCCGTCGTCGTGGTCGAGCTCCTTGGTCAGAAGGTCGAACCGGCGGACGTTTTCCACCCGGCTGAATTCGCGGTTCACCTTCTCGATTTCCCCTTCGATCAGGGCCCGCACTTCGGGCAGGCCGGAGAGGCTTTTGAAGGTGGTGTAGGCCAGCCCCTTTTCCTGGGCCCACTTGCCGACGGTCTCGTAATCGACCTGGATCAGGGCGGTCAGGTAGTTGCGGCGCTCGCCGATCAGCACGGCCTCGCGGATATAGATCGAGTCCTTCATCCGGTTCTCGATCAGCGAGGGTGTGATGTTCTTGCCGCCCGAGGTGATGATCAGGTCCTTCTTGCGGTCGGTGATGCGGATCGAGCCGTCGGGGCCGATCACGCCCACGTCGCCGGTATGCATCCAGCCGTCGACCACCGCCGCGGCCGTCGCCTCCTCGTTGCGCAGGTAGCCGGGGAAGACCGCGGGCGAGCGGACGAGGATCTCGCCATCCTCGGCGATCTTCTGGTCGTAGGTCTCGAGCGGCGGGCCGGAGTCGCCCAGGGCGGTGTGGCCGGGGTACTGGCTGTGCGAGATGCCCGACAGCTCGGTCATGCCGTAGACCTGGTAGACCCTGAGGCCGATCGCCCAGAAATATTCCAGCACATCGGAAGAGATCGACGCCCCGCCGCAGAGCATGGTGCGCGCCCGGTCGAGCCCCATGCTTTTCTGCAGCGGGCGGAAGCAGATGAGCCAGAGCAGCGCATAGACCAGCCTGTCGCGCAGCGAGGCGAAGCGGCCGCCATTCTCGAGCCGCCGCCGGGCGATGGGCCGGCCAAGTTCGAGCGCGCGGGCGACCACCTTCTGTTGCAGCGGCGTGGCATCCTTTAGCCGCACGATCACCGCGTATTGCAGCTTTTCCCAGATGCGCGGCACCCCGAGGAAGCCGGAGGGGGCGATCTCGCGCAGGTTCTGGCCGACCGCGTCGATGGATTCGGCGAAGTTCACGGTCGAGCCGTTGACCAGCTGCATGACGGTGGAGCAGAGGCGTTCGGCGACGTGGCAGAGGGGGAGGTAGCAGAGCACCTCCCAGTTGGTCTCGTCGACCTTGTGCCGTTCGGACAGGCGCAGCGCGCCCCAGATCAGCCCGTGATGCGACAGCATCGCGCCCTTGGGTTTTCCGGTCGTGCCGGAGGTGTAGACGATGATCGCCGGGTCGTCGGGGGTGAGCGCGTCGATGGAGCGTTCGAAGCGGTCGCCGTATTCGGCGCGTTTCGAGCGGCCAAGCTCCGACACCTCCTCGAAGCTCATCAGCATGTCGCGCGGGTAGTGCTTGAGCCCTTTCATGTCGACGCAGATGATCTTTTCGAGGTGGGGCAGTTCCCCTTCGTACTTGATCGCGTCGAAGACCTTGTCGGTCTGCTCCTGGTCGCCGCAGACGACGATCCGCGAGCGGGAATGTTCGAGGATGTAGCGGAGTTCCGGCCAGGGGTTGGTGGGGTAGATGCCGATGCAGGCCCCGCCGAGGGCCTGGATCGCGAGGTCGCTGAACATCCACTCAGGCGTATTCTCGCTGGCCACCGCGAGGAAGTCGCCGGGTTCCACCCCAAGCGCCAGCAGCCCGTAGGCGAAATCCTTGGCGTGTTCGTAATAGTCGCGGTAGGTGAAGCGCTGCCACACACCGAGGTCTTTCTCACGGAAGGCCAGCCGGTCGGGCTGGGTCTGGGCCCAGTGGCGCAGGAGGCCCGGAAGGGTGGTGGTTTCGGCCAGCTTCGTGTCGCGCAGCATGGTCAGTTCTTCCCCAGGTAGGCCTGGATCACCGCCTCGTTGGCGGAGATCTCGGCGGGCGTGCCTTCCCCGATCAGCGCGCCGTGATTGAGGACGGCGACCCGGTCGGAGATGTCCATGACGATGCCCATGTCGTGCTCGACCATGACCACGGTCACGCCCAGCTCTTCGCGGATGTCGAGGATGAAGCGGGCGATGTCCTCGGTCTCCTCGCTGTTCATGCCCGACACCATCTCGTCGAGCAGGAGCAGCTTGGGGCCGGTGGCCAGCGCCCGGCCGAGTTCGACGCGTTTCTGCAGGCCGTAGGACAGGAGGCCGACGGGGGTGTCGCGCAGGTGCTCGATCTCGAGGAAGTCGATGATCTTCTCGACCTGCTGGCGGGCGCGGATCTCCTCGTTGCGGGCGGGGCCCCAGAACAGCGCGGCGGTGAAGGGGTTGGCCTTCAGCGTGTGGTGGAGGCCCACGAGCAGGTTCTGCACCACGGTGGCGTGGCCGAAGATGGCGAGGTTCTGGAAGGTGCGGCCGATGCCGAAATCGACTAGCTGGTGGGTCGAGGCGCGGTGCAGGGCGTGGCCGTCGAAGACGATCTCGCCCTCGGAGGGGGCGAAGAGCGCGCTGACGAGGTTGAAGAGGGTGGTCTTGCCTGCGCCGTTGGGGCCGATCACGCTGTAGATCGCGCCCTCGGGCACGTCGAAGCCCACGTCGCTGACGGCGGTGAGCCCGCCGAAGCGCTTGGTGACACCGGAGAGGGACAGGAGCGCGGTCATGACAGCCACCTCTTGCGGCGCTTGTAGTGTTTCACCTCGCGGTAGTTCTTGCGCGCGCCGCTTTCGCCGAAGCCGAGGTAGAATTCCTTCACGTCATTGTTGTCGGCGATGTCCTTCGCCGGGCCGTCGAGCACCACGCGACCGTTTTCCATGATGTAGCCGTAATCGGCCACGTCGAGCGCGAGGGAGGCGTTCTGCTCGACCAGTAGGATCGACATCCTGCCCTCCTTGTTGAGGGCGACGATGGTTTCGAAGATCTGGTCGATGATCTGAGGGGCGAGGCCGAGGGAAGGCTCGTCGAGCATCAGCAGTTTTGGCTCGGCCATCAGCGCCCGGCCGATGGCGGCCATCTGCTGTTCGCCGCCGGAGAGGTAGCCGGCGACCGCGTTGCGCCGTTCCTTGAGGCGGGGGAAGAGGGTGTAGACCCGCTCGAGATCGGCCTTCATCTGGGCCTGGGTCTTGAGGAAGGCGCCCATCGAGAGGTTCTCTTCCACCGACATCAGCGGGAAGAGGCGGCGCCCCTCGGGCACGTGGACGATGCCGCGGCGCACGATCTCGTCGGCGGCGATGCGCTTGAGGTCGGCCTCTTCGAAGGCGAGCGTGCCGTTTATGACCTCGCCCTCCTCGGGGTAGAGCACGTTGGAGATGGCCTTGAGCAGGGTCGACTTTCCGGCGCCGTTGGAGCCGAGCAGCGCCACGATCGAGCCCGGCTCGACATTGAGCGACACGTCCCGCACCGCCTCGATCGAGCGGTCGTACATGATCTGGACGTTGGTCAGCCGGAGCATCGGTCAGCCGCCTTTCGTCTTGCCGTCGAGGCGGTCGGCCACGCGTTCCAGCCGGGCCATCAGCCTGTCCATGTCCTGGCCCGCGTCGGGGGTGCAGATGCCCTGGCAGACGAGGTCGCAAAGCTGGCTGGACATCTCGTCGATGTCGATGTCGCTGCGGCCCATCAGGAACGGGGTCACGCGGTGCTCGATGCCGCCGAAGATCACGTCGCGCACCAGGGCGGAGGAGGTGTCGGGGCGCAACTCGCCGCTGGCGATGCCGGTCTTGACCACGTCGACCAGCACCAGCGTGTAGCGCCGGTTCAGCTCGTAGAGCTCGGTGTCGTAATAGTCCGGCATGCTGCGGACTTCGGAATAGAACAGGCGGCACAGGTCGGGGCATTCCCGGATCGACTTGAGGTGCTGCCAGATGATGACCTTGATGCGGTTGCGCGCGCCTTCGACGCCTTCGAGCTTCTCGTAGAAGTCGTCGAGCATGCCCATGTACCAGTCCTTGAGCAGCGTGTGCAGCAGGTCGCGCTTGTTGCTGTAGAACTTGTAGATCGCGGCCTCGGAAATGCCGGCGTCGGCGGCGATCTCGCTGATCCGCGCGGCGGTGTAGCCGTGCTTGTGGAAGAGCTTGCGGGCGGCGGATTCGATCTGGTGCATCCGTTCGGCGCGCGGCAGGCGGACGACCGCCCGTTTTTCGGGTGACGGGCTCATGCGGGTTCCTTGGTCTTGGCCGCGTGGGCGGCGAGTGTCGGGTGCGCGCGAACGAGGGCGGCGGGGACGGCCACGGGCATCATCAGCAGGGCCTGGGCATAGCCCTTGCCCTGGGGATCGTTGCGGAGCGAGGCGATGCCGCCGCCGCCGAGGGCGCGTTCCATGACGAAGTTGAAGCCGTGAAGGCCGGGCCAGTCGTGGCGGGTGACCGGGCCGCGGGCGACGTGGGCGAAATGCGCCTTGACGCGGTCGGCCGTGACTTCGCGGCGCAGGACCGGCAGGAAGGCCGGGTCGCGGGCCAGCAGGCCGATATTGGCGATGTCGCCCTTGTCGCCGCTGCGGGCGCAGGCCAGCGCGATGAGGGGCAGCGTTTCGGTCGGGCCTGTCGGGGCCGGGTCGGTGGGCGCGGCGGCGGGTGCGTGCGGCGTGGCGGGCTGACCGGCGGGCACGGCGACGGGGCGGCGTGTGCCGCCCATGTCGACCTCGATATCGACGGCCGCCTTGTCGATGAAGGTCGAGAACAGGCGGATGACCGGCTGCGGCGCGGGACGGCCGCCGGCGAAGCCGGTGATCCCCTGCGCCATCGCCGTGGCGGCGGGGTAGATTTCGCGACCGAAGAGCGCAAGCGCGCCCTTGTCGGCATGGCGGGCGGAGAGGCGGAGCACCACCTCGGTGGCGGCGCTGGCGCGCGGGTCGTGCCCGAAGGCCGCGCCGGTGCCCAGCACCTCGACGAGGGTTTCGTCGAACGGGGGGAAGCCGGCCTGTGCCGCCAGCCGCGCGACGCGGGAGAGGATGGCCTCGCCCGTGGCCTGTGCCCGCGCGCCGGCCTGAAAACCGCTGATCGTCATGGTGGCGGTGGCGCGGTACCCGTCGGCATAGGTGGCGCAGACCTTGTAGCTGTCGGTGGGCGCGCGGCCTTTCGCGCCGGAGACGCGGACGCGGTCGGGCCCGGCCTGTGTGACGGTGACCTGCGAGAAGTCGCAGGTGACGTCGGGCAGGACGTAGGCCGCGGGGTCGCCGATCTCGTAGGTGATCTGTTCGGCGACGGTGAGCGGGGTGATGCGGCCGCCGGTGCCCTCGGGCTTGGTGAGCTCGAAGCTGCCGTCGGGGGCGCAGATGGCGATGGGGAAGCCCATGTCGCTCCAGCCGGGGACATCCTGCCAGTCGGTCACGATGCCGCCGGTCGCCTGGGTGCCGCATTCGAGGACGTGGCCGGCGAGGCTGCCGGCGGCGAGGAGGTCGTGATCGGTGGCGCGCCAGCCGAATTCGTGGATGAGCGGCCCCAGCGCGAGGGCGGAATCGGTCACGCGGCCGGTGATGACGATGTCGGCGCCGTCGGCCAGCGCCTCGGCGATGGGCAGCGCCCCGAGATAGGCATTTATGCTTGCCAGCCGGTCGGGCAGCGGCGCGCCGCTGTCCATTTCGCGCAGGTCGGCCGCGCGCAGGCTGTCGGCCCTGTCGGACAGGTCGTCGCCGAGGACCAGCGCGATCTTGCGGGTGACGCCCGCTTTGCTGAACGCGGCCTCGAGCGCGTCGCGGCAGGCGGCGGGGTTCAGCCCGCCGGCGTTGGTGACGATCTTGACGCTGGAGGCCGCGATCTGTTGGGCAAGCGGCCCGGCGACATGGGTGACGAAATCGGTGGCGTAGCCCGCCGCGGGGTCTTTCGCCTTCATCCGGGCGAGGATCGACATGGTGATTTCGGCGAGGTAGTCGAGGATCAGGTAGTCGAGCGCGCCGCGTTCGATGAGCTGTTTCGGCCCCTCGGGCGTGTCGCCCCAGAAGCCCGCGCCGCAGCCGATGCGGATGGTGTCGGGACGGTCGGTCATCGGCCCGTCCATTCCGGCGCGCGCTTTTCCGAGAAGGCCGTCATGCCTTCGCGCGCGTCCTCGGTCCGGCTCATGTTGGCGAGCATGAACTGGGCGTATTCCAGCGCGTGATCGAAGCTCATTTCGCGGATATGGGCGAGGGATTGCTTGCCGAGCCGGATGCCCGTGGGGGTCTTGGAGGTGACGCGCTCGACCAGCCAGTCGGTCTTGGCGTCGAGTTCTTCGGCGGGAACCGTGTAGTTGACGAGGTTGAGCGGCAAGGCATCGCGGGCGGTGATGGGCTCGCCCGTCAGGCACATCTCCATCAGCGCGCGTTCGGGGACGATGCGCAGCAGGTGGGGCAGGATCATCATCGGGAAGAGGCCGACGCGGGTTTCGGTGGGGCCGAGCAGCGCCTCCTCCGTCGCCACGGCGAGATCGCAGGCGCAGACCAGGCCGAAACCGCCGGCAAGGGCGTGGCCGTTGACGCGGGCAATCAGCGGCAGGCGGCAGGCGCGCATCCGGCGGAAGAGCCCGGCGACGTAGTGGCGCGGGTCGGCCGCGTCGATGGTGAAGGGCGAGCCGTCGGCGTCGAGCTGGAGGTCTCCGCCGGCGCAGAAGGCCTTCTCCCCTGCTCCGGTCAGGACGACGGCGCGCACCGATGGGTCGGCCTCTGCCCGGTCCAGCGCGGCGCTGATCCCGGCGGCGACGGAGGCATTGAGGGCATTGCGCCGCTCGGGGCGGTTGATGGTGATGGTCATCACCGCGCCGGATGTCTGATGGCACAGGTCGTCTGCCACGCGCGCCTCCCTTCTCGCTGGCTGGATCGGGTCCTTTCGGACGAATCCGTTGCCTTAGTGAGTATGATTTACTTAATTCTGTCAACAAGTATTCTGGAGGCGCCAGATTGCCCCGATACCGGCGCCGCAGCTGCGAACGACATGTTCTGCAATGCAGCAAAAACAGGGAAGAAGGCCAGAAATGCGTGTAAAGGGGCCGCTCTCAATAAACAGTGGACACGGTAAGTGATGTTCACTAACTTTGCCGAGAATCCGCCGACCCGCGGCGAACGTCGCGCCGGACCGGCGGTATGGGAGGAAACAGACATGACCAATTCCGCCGCGCCGGAACGGCTGCCGAATTACGACTCGGGCATCCGCTTCGATCTCGACGAAACCCAGCGGGAAATCCTCGACCAGGCCGACCGGTTTGCCCGGAACGAGCTGTATCCCCTCGCCCCCCGCATGGACGAGGAGGAATGGTGGCCGGTGGAGGCCTTTCCGAAGATGGGAGAGGCCGGCTATTTCGGCATTACCGTGCCCGAGGAATATGGCGGGGTCGGCATGGACCTGTTCACCTCGGGGCTGCTGCTTCAGGCGTTCGGGCGGTGGAACCACGCGCTGGCGCTGAGCTGGGTGGCGCATGAGAACCTGTGCCTCAACAACATCTTCCGCAACGCGAACGAGGCGCAGCGGAAGAAGTACCTGCCCGACCTGTGTTCGGGGAAGAAGACCGGCGCGCTGGGGCTGACCGAGCCGGGTGCGGGGTCGGACGCGCTGGGCTCGATGCGGACGACCGCGCGGCGGGAAGGCGACGAGTACGTGCTGAACGGCTCGAAGATCTACATCACCAACGGGCCGGTGGCCGACATCCTTCTGATCTATGCCAAGACCGACAAGGAGAAGGGCGCGCACGGGATTTCGGCGTTCATCGTCGAGAAGGATTTCCCCGGCTTCAAGGTGGCGCAGAAGCTGATCAAGATGGGGTATCGCGGCAGCCAGACGGCCGAGCTTGTCTTTGAAGAGTGCCGCGTGCCGGCGGAAAACCGGGTCGGCGAGGAGAACCGGGGCGTGCAGATCGTCATGTCGGGGCTGGACCTCGAGCGGGCGATGATCTCGCCGCTGTGCCTTGGTGTCGCCGAGCGGGCGCTGGAGTTGTCGATCGAGTATGCCCAGACGCGGCAGCAGTTCGGCAAGCCGATCGGCAAGTTCCAGATGGTGCAGTCGATGCTGGCCGAGATGTATGTCGACGTGGAGACCCTGCGGACCTTCACCTATCGCGGGCTGGCCGCGGCGGAGGAGCTGGAGATTGGCTCTGGCCCGCGCGGTGATATCCACATGCTGACCGCCGCGTCGGTCATGTACGCGGGCCAGGCGGTGAACCGGGTGCTGGACCACGCGATGCAGATTCACGGCGGTTCGGGGTATATCTGGGAGTCGGAAGTCAACCGCCTCTACCGCTCGATCAAGCTGCTCGAGATCGGGGCGGGGACCACGGAGGTGCGCAAGATGATCATTGCGGGCGAACTGCTCAAAGACATGAAGTGACATGACGGAGGCAAGCGAAAGCGGCACCGGCGATCCGGCCGGGATGAGCGACGCGGACCTGGCGCAGGCCGAGACCGTCTATCGCGACGGGGCCTTTGCGGGCCAAGTGGTGGTGATCTCCGGCGCGGCCGGGGGGCTGGGCCGGGCGGCGGCGTGGTTGCTGGGGCGGCTCGGGGCGCGGCTGGTGCTGGTGGGGCGGGACGAGGCGAAGCTCGAGGCGCTGGCCGGGCTGCTGGCGGAGCGCGGAATCGAGGCGCTCGCCCGCGCGATGGACATACGCGACACCGGCGCGGTGGCGGCGCTGTTCGACGAGGTAGGCGAGCGGTACGGGCGGCTTGATACGCTGATCAACTCGGCCGGCGGGCAGTTCCCGCAGGAGGCCATCGACTTTTCCGAGAAGGGGTGGAACGCGGTCATCACCACGAACCTCAACGGGACGTGGTTCATGATGCAGGCCGCCGCGCGGTTCTGGCGCGACCGCGGCCAGCCCGGCAACATCGTCAATATCGTGGTGGTCACGCGCCACGGGCTTTACGGGGTCGCGCACACGGTGGCGGCGCGGGCGGGGGTGGTGGCGCTGTCGCAGAACCTGGCGGTGGAATGGGCGCCGCTGGGCATCCGGATCAATTGCATCGCCCCCGGCGCGATCGAGACGGAAGGCTGGAAGGTCTATTCGGCCGAGGCGCGCGCGCTTTATCACCGGTCGAACCCGATGATGCGCAATGGCAGCCCGTGGGAGGTGGCCGAGACCTGTGCCTATCTCGCCGGGCCGGCCAGCGCCTATGTCACGGGCGAGGTGGTGCACGTGGCGGGCGGCGGCCAGCACTGGGGCGAGACGTGGACGACCGGTAAGCCGGATTATTTCAGGGAATAGGAGGCGTCTGATGCCGATCCCCGACCGGCTTGTGGGCCGGCTATCGCTTCCGGCCATATCGGCGCCGATGTTCCTGGTCTCGGGGCCCGACCTGGTGGTCGAGACCTGCCGGTCGGGCGTGATCGGCTCGTTTCCCGCGCTGAACCAGCGCAGCTCGGACGGCTATGCCGACTGGCTACAGGAAATCCCCGAGCGGCTTGCCGCGTTCGAGGGGCAAGCCGGGCCGGTGGCGCCCTATGCCGTGAACCTCGTGGTGCATCGCTCGAACCCCCGGCTGGAGGCCGATCTGAAGATCACGGTCGATCACGAGGTGCCGCTGGTCATCACGTCGCTGGGCGCGAACGAGGAGGTGGTGCAGGCGGTGCATGGCTATGGCGGGCTGGTGTTTCACGATGTCATCAACCTGCGGCATGCGCGCAAGGCGGCGGAGGCCGGGGTGGACGGGATCATCGCCGTCTGCTCGGGTGCGGGCGGTCATGCCAGCACGCTCAGCGCCTTCGCGCTGGTGCCGGAGATCCGCCGGATCTTCGACGGCACGATCATCCTTGGCGGGGCGATTTCCACCGGCGCGCAGATCGCGGCGGCGCAGTTGCTGGGGGCCGACATGGCCTATATCGGCACGCGGTTCCTGGCGACGCGCGAGAGCCTGGCCTTCGAGGCGCAGAAGGAGATGGTACGCACGGCCGTGGCCGAGGATATCGTCTATACGCCCGCGATCAGCGGCGTGAACGGCAATTTCCTGGCGCAGAGCCTGCGACAGGCGGGGCTGGACCCGGAGGTGCCGCCCGACAAGCTGGATTTCGGGACGACGGACGCGAAGGCGTGGAAAGACGTGTGGGCCGCCGGACAGGGGGTCGGCAGCATCCACGACGTGCCCGGGGCGGCCGAGCTGGTGGCAAGGCTGCGGGACGAGTACCGGGCGGCGATCGAGGGGATACGGTAGCGCCCTGCCCTGCCCTGCGCTGGCGGTTCGATCAGTTCGGCTTGGCGGTCTGCCGGGGCCTGTTGCGGCGGAAGAGCCGGTCGGTGACCGTCTTTCCGGCCTGGGCCAGACCCTTGGGCATGAAGACGACGAAGACGACCAGCGCCAGCCCGAGGACGAGGTTGCGGGCGTCGCCCATCTCCTTGGAAAGCTCGACGACGATCATGATCGACCCGGTGCCGATCAGGGGCCCCCATGTCGAGCCCAAGCCGCCGACCACGACCATCGCGAGCACGAACATCAGGGTCGAGAATTCGAACAGGCTTGGCCCGGCGAAGCGGAAATGCGCGGCGTAGACCCCGCCCACCAGCCCGGTGAGGAAGGCGGTGATGACGAAGGCCGCGATCTGGTATTTCTTGCGGTCAATCCCGCGGCTGCTGGCATAGCCGACATTGTCGCGGATCGCCCTGAAGGCCAGGCCGAGCCGCCCGTGGATCACCACCACCACGACCAGCACGGTGATCGCGAAGGCGGCAAGGACGATGTAGTAGTTGCCGAGGATCCAGTTGCCCTTGAGGAGCGGCCGGAAGCCGAAATCGTCGAAGCGCGAGAAGCCGGTGGCGCCGCCGAAGAGCTGCTGGCAGTTGTTGGCGACGAGGGTGAAACAGGCGGTGTCGGTGATGATCAGCACGTGGATCATCTCGGCAATCGCATAGGTCAGCAGGGCGACATAGGCCCCGGTCAGCCGCAGGCAGGCCATGCCCACGACCAGTGCCAGCGCCGCGGTGGCCAGCGCCGCCACGGGGATGGCTGCCCAGACCGACATGCCGGTGAAGGTCACGCCCATCGCCATCCCGTAGGCGCCGACGGCGACGAACAACATCTGCGCGAGCGAGAAGACCCCGGCGTGCCCCATCAGGACGTTCCAGTTCATAGCCACCATGGCCCAGATGAAGAAGATGATCACCTCGCCCAGCAGGTAGCGCTCGGTCAGGACCAGCGGCAGGGCGGCGAAGGCCGCGATCACCGCGAGGCCGATCAGCAGATGCCGTTGCAGCGTGGTCATAGCCGCACCACCCTTTCCTTGCCGAAGAGACCCAGCGGCCGCCATATCAGCACGAGGATCACCAGCATCAACATCGTCGGGAAGCCGAAGCGCACGCCGAAGTAGAAGCCGATGGCGGATTCGATCAGGGCGAGGCCGAAGGCGCAGAGGCCCGCCCCCCAGACGTTGCCGAGACCGGCCACGACACAGATGACGAAGGCCTTGAGCAGCGGGTCGCCCCCCATCTGTGGCGAGAGCGTCGCCAGCGTCGAGATCATCAGCCCGGCCACGCCGGCCAGGGCGCCGGCCAGCGCCATGACCTGCAGGTAGATGGTGTTGGTGCGCACGCCCATCAGGCGCGCGGCGTCGCGGTTCATCGCCGTGGCGCGGATGGCGCGGCCGAATTTCGTTTTCAGCAGCAGCCACGCCACCGCCCCGATGCACAGCAGGGCCACGCCCATGATGATGGCCGCCTGGTAGGTGATGCTGACACCGCCGAGAAAGAAGCTGCCCTCGACCCGGACCGGCTGGGGGTAGGGATAGCCGCCGTAGACCTTCAGCACGAGATCCTCGAGCAGGATGGCCAGCCCCGCCGTCGCGACGAGGATGTTGGTCTCGAACTCGCGCGAGGTCAGCATGAACCGCACGATCAGCAGGTGGGTCAGGATGCCCACGATCGCGCCGGCGACCATCGCCGCCGGGATCGCCAGGGCCAGCGGGATGCCGACCGAGGAGGCGAGCGAGAAGACGGCATAGGCGCCCAGCGTCATGAACATGCCATGCGCCATGTTGAACATGCCCAGCGTGCCGTAGATCAGCGACAGGCCGACCGCGGCGAGGGCGTACATCGAGCCCATCGTCAGCCCGGTGACCAGGATCTGGATCGCGATTTCCACCTCAATGCCCTCCGAGATAGGTTTTCAGGATGTCGCCGGAGCGGCGGGCCTCGTCGGTCGTGCCGGACCAGGCCATGCGGCCGGCATCCATCAGGCACATCCGGTCGGCGAACCCCATCAGGCGGCTCGGGTTTTCCTCGACCACCAGGAAGGAGCGGCCTTCGGCGCGCAGGGCGCCGAGCGCCTCGTAGATCTGTTCGATCAGCAGCGGCGCGAGGCCCAGCGAGGGCTCGTCGAGCATGATGAGCTTTGCGTCGGCCATCAGCCCGCGCCCGATGCCGACCATGCGGCGTTCGCCGCCCGAGAGCGAGCTGGCATACTGGTTGCGGCGGTCCTTCAGCTTGGGGAACAGCGTGAACACCTTCTCGAACCGTTCGGCGACAATGGCGCCGTCGTTGACGAGGTAGGCCCCCATCAGCAGGTTCTCCTCGACCGTCATGTCGGCGAAGAGCTGGTCGCCCTGCGGCACGTGGATGAGGCCGGCCTCGACCCGGGCGTGGACGCTGGCGTTTTCCATCCGGTGGCCGGCGAACTCGAACGTGCCGCTGCGGCAGGGCAGGAAGCCCGAGAGGGTATGCAGGAAGGTCGTCTTGCCGTGGCCGTTTGGGCCGATCACGGCCAGCACCTCGCCCTCGGCCACCTGGGCCGAGACGCCGTGCAGGACGGGGCGGTTCAGGTAGCCTGCCACGATGTCGGTGGCGGTCAGAAGCGCGCTCATGCCGGCACCTCGAGCCCGGCCGAGCCGAGATAGACCTCGGTCACCGTCGGATCGGAGCTCAGCCCCTGCGGCGTGCCGTCATAGATGATCCGGCCCTGGTGCATGATCATGGCGCGCCCGGCGACGGCCATCAGGAAATGCATCACGTGCTCGATGAAGATCAGTGTCAGGCCCTGGTCCTTGAGCTGCAGCATCAGGGCGATGAACTCCTCGATCTCGGGCGGGGTAAGGCCGCCGACGGGTTCGTCGAGCAGAAGGATATCCGGTTCGTTGACCATCGCCGTGGCGACCATCAGCTTCTTGCGGGCGAGGACGGGGATGCCGGCCACGCGGTCATCGGCGATATCCGCCAGCCCGATATCGGCCAGCACCGCGCGCGCCGCCTCGCGGTCGGCGCGGCGGGTCAGCAGGAGGCCGCCGGCGCTGCGGCGGCCGAAGACCTGTGCGGCAAGGACGTTTTCGTAGACTGTCAGGTCATCGAAGCCCGGATTGAGCTGGAACGTGCGCGACAGGCCCTTGCGGCAAAGGTCGTGCGGGGCGGTGCCGGCGATGTCCTGGCCCATGTAGCGGATGGTGCCCTCGGACATCGGGGTCAGGCCGCTGATGAGGTCGAAGAACGTCGTCTTGCCGGCCCCGTTCGGCCCGCCGATGCCGACGACTTCGCCGACACCGACGGTAAAATCCACACGGTCGACCGCCACCAGGGCGCCGAAGCGTTTGGTGACGCCCCGGCACTCCAGTGCATTTGCCTGCCGGTCGGACATGCAGGTCAGCCCTGCATCCACGGCGGCATCTGGAAGGCGCCCTGCTCGTAGGGCCAGGGTGCGATCAGCACGCCATCCTTCGCCTTGTCCTGGATCTGGCTGACGACATGCGGCATGCCCAGCGACGGGTCGTTGACTTCGGACGGGTAGGACCAGGCGGATTGCGTGTCGGGATGCAGGCGCAGGGTGCCCATGGGCCCGCGGAAGATCAGCGACCGCAGCCGGTCGGCCACACGCCGGTTCTGCTCTTCCTCGTAGGGGCCGCCGACACCGCCGGCCAGCGCGGCCGCGACGGCATAGGCGTGCAGGCCGGTATAGGTCTGGCCGCCGCCGTTGGGCGAGGCGTTCTCGCCGAAGCGCGCCTTGTAGGCGTCGGCGAAGGCCATGCCGATCTCGTCCTGCAGCGCGCCGATGACGGTGGCGTAGGTGACGCCCACCGAGTTGTCGCCCGCGATGTCGCGGAACGCGGCCAGCGACGCACCGTACTGCATGTAGATCAGGCTGTCGGTGGGGTCGGTCATGAACTGGTTCATGAACTGCGCCTGGTCGGAGGTGTAGAAATGCGTGACCGCGATCACCGCCGGCGGATCGGCCCGCAGCTTGGCCAGTGTCGGGCCCCAATCGGTGACCGGAACCTTGACCGTCTCGTAGAGCGAGACCTCGTAGCCGAATTCCGCCGCGTGGTCGTTCAGGGCGTTGGCGATGTTGACCGAGTAGGTACCGGGCCCGGTGACGATGGCCAGTTTCTTGTTCGGGCGCTTGAAGGTGCCGGCCGCCTCGATATCGGCGAGGAATTTCAGCAGGCCGGTGCCATAGACCGTTTCGGGCGGGTCGTACTGGAACACGCCCCAATAGCGCTCGGGGTCGGATTTGATCAGCTCGTCATGGACGGCAACTGTGTTGGTATGCATCGCGACGACGCCGCCATCGGCGGCGACGTCGTGCAGCGCCGTGCCGGTCTCGAGGTTGTAGCCGGCGATCAGCGCGCTGGCATTGTCGCGGTCGAGCAGGCGCTGGCAGGCCTGGATGACCACGTCGTCGCCCTTGCTTTCGGTGTCGACGAAGACGGGCTGGACGGGTCGGCCGAGGATACCGCCCATTTCGTTGATCTCGTCGGCGGCCATCTCGATCCCGCGGCGGAACTCGATCCCGTCGGCGGCGACGATGCCGGTCAGGGGGGCCGGGCAGCCGATCACGATCGGCTCGCCCTCCTGGGCCTGGGCGGCACTGTTGAGCCCGGCCAGCATGGCGGTCGAGCCGGCCACGGCGCCGGCCCCGCGCAGGAAGGTACGGCGGGACGGGTTGATCGGGGGTATCTTGGGCTTTGTCATTTATGTCATTCCTCTCTGTTGGTTTTTATTGGAAGAACGCGTCGTTGACGGTCTTCACGAGCTTCTCTTGATCCGGGGTGAGGGATTGGCCGCCATACTGGGCGATGAAGTCGGCGAAAGGATCCTCGAACCGCACATTCGTTTCCGACAGTGCCTCCAGCACGGCCACCCCGCAATAGGGGACGTAGACGGCGGAATAGCCGCCCTCGTGGGTGACGATGATCCGGCCCTTGGCGTGGCGGTCGGCCACCTCCATCAGGCGCTCGGTCATCCAGGCGTAGTCGCGCGATTCCAGCATCTGCATCCCGAGCGGGTCGAGCGCGCAGGAGTCGAACCCGCTGGGAATGACGATAAGTTCGGGCTTGAAGGCCTCGAGCGCCGGCAGGACCAGCTTTTCGAAGGCATGGCGGTAGGCGCCGCTGCCCGAGCCGGGCGGCAGGGGGATGTTGAGGTTGGCGCCCTTGCCCGCGCCCTCGCCCGTGGCGGCCAGGGCGCCGGAATTGGGCGGATAGAGATTATCCTGGTGCAGGGAGATGGTGAGGACCGAGGGGTCGTCGTAGAAGATTTTCTCGGTGCCGTTGCCGTGATGGACATCCCAGTCGATGGTGGCGACCCGCTCGACGCCGTGCGCCTTCTGGGCGTGCTTCACGCCGATGGCGGCGTTGGCGAAGATGCAGAACCCCATCGCCTTTTCAGGCTCGGCGTGGTGTCCGGGCGGACGGCACAGGACGTAACCGTTGTCCCATTCGCCGGTCATCACCTTGTCGACCGCGGCCACGACGCCGCCCACCGCGAGCCGCGCGATATCGAGCGTGGCGCGGCCGCCGGGCGTGAGCTCTCCCATGTCGCCGCCGCCGCCGGAGCAGACCGAGGCGATATGGTCAATGTGGCTTTGCGGGTGGACGAGGCGGATCACCTCGTCGGAGGCCGGTTGCGGGCGAAGGGCATGCAGGCGCGGCGCGAGGTCGAGCGCCTCGACCAGGCCGTGCATCCGGCGCTTGGTCTCGGGGTTCTCGACATGCACCCCCGGTTGAAGGGTCAGACCCGGCTCGAGAAAGCCGCACCAGTTCTGGGTGTCATGCCAGTAGTACAATTCGGACGTGACCCACCCGGTGCGTCGCGCACATTTCGTATCGGAATGAAACTGCATTTGACCCTCCTTGCTGGCTCGAGTGTCCCCGGATGAAAGGGGGATTCAAATACCACCACGTTGGTATTGTTTGAGGGATTTTCGGGCATACGGTGGTAGGCTGGCAGGGGCCGCAATCCGGTATCGAGGGGGAAATGGCGCATTGGACAAGACCGGGGAATACGAGTTCCTGAACGATCTGGTGAGGCTCGAAACGCTCGAGTCGCTGAAGCGGCCGCTGGAGGAATACCTCGGGAAAACCTTCAATTCGCAGACCGTCACGATCATCCGATTCCTGCGGGAAGGGCCGCCGGTCACGCTTCAGGCCTATATCCCGGACACCGCGCTGAGCCGGCTGTTCGAGGCCGAGTATGCACGTATCGGATACATGCTCGACCCGTTCTGGATCATGGCGTTCGGTCCGGCCGAATTCACCGCGTACCAGCTTCGCGAGATTGCCCCGGACCGTTTCGAGACCAGCGAATACCACGCGCATTACTATGCACGGACCGGCCTGATCGACGAGCTGGGCGCCACGCTTCGCCTGGGGGCGGATGCCGCGCTGCATCTTTCCCTCGGGCGGACCCGCGACCACGGGCGGTTTCGCGCGAACGAACTGCGCTATTTCCGGCAATTGTCGCCGATCATCCTGAACCGGCTGCGCGTCATCACGCACCCGCCGCGGCGGATACCGGAACTGCACAGCGCGCCCGACCTGATCGACCGTTACCAGAGCATTTTCGCCAATGGCGCCAATGCCTTGTCGCGACGCGAGGCGGAGATTGCCGCGCTGATCGTGCAGGGCCATTCCAGCCGGGCGGCCGGCCTTTGCCTCGGGATCTCGGACCAGACGGTCAAGGTGCACCGGCGCAACATCTACAAGAAGCTGCGGATCTCGTCGCAGAACGAGCTGTTCTCGTTGCTGGTCGAGAGCATGAAAGGAGACTGACATGCGGTATCTGGCGACGGATGTTGGCGGAACCTTTACCGACATGGTGCTGGTCGACGGGCTGACGGGCCGCCACTATGTCGACAAGGTGCCGTCGGGGGCGCGGGGCACCGCGGCGCCCATCGCGGCGGGGATCCGGCAGATCCTTGCGCAGGCGGGGCTGGAGGCGGGCGATATCGACCTATTCGTGCACGGGTTCACGGTGTCGACCAATGCCCTGCTGACGGGCGCGGGGGCGGAGGCCGCGCTGGTCACGACCACCGGTTTCCGTGATGTGCTCGAGGTGCGCAACCAGTTGCGGCCGAAGCTTTATTCCCTGACCGCGCCGCAGGTGGCCCCGGTGATACCCCGCAACCGGGTGTTCGAGGTCGACGGGCGAATCGACGCCTTCGGGAGCGTCGTCTCGGACATGACGCAGGCGGGTCTCGATGCGCTGGTCGAGGAAGTGGCCGCGGCGGATCCCGAGTCGGTCGCCGTCTGCCTGGCCTTCGCGCATCTCAACCCGGAGCACGAACTGCGCCTGGCCAAGGCGCTGCGGGCGCGTCTGCCGGAGACGGCCATCTACCTGTCGCACGAGGTCAACCCGCAGATCGAGGAGTGGCCGCGCGCCAACACGACGGCCATCGCGGCCTATGTGGGGCCGATCGTGGACCGCTACCTGACCCAACTCGAGGCCACGCTGGAGGGGGAACGCCTGACCGCGCCGTTGCGCATCATGCGCAGCGATGGCGGCGTGGCGACGCCGGCCTCGGCCCGCATCAACCCCGCGCATACGCTATTGTCCGGCCCGGCCGGAGGCGTGGTCGCCGCGGGTGCGCTGATCGCCGAGCTTGGCATTTCCGACGCCATCACCTTCGACATGGGCGGAACCTCTGCCGATTTCTCGGTCATCGTCGATGGCGAGGCGCGGATGGTGGGGGACCGGCTGATCGCCAGCCAGCCGCTGCGCCTGCCGACGCTGGATGTTGAGACGATTTCGGCGGGGGGCGGATCGGTCGGGTGGATCGACATGGGCGGCGCGCTTCGTGTCGGGCCGCAGTCCGCCGGGTCGGTGCCGGGCCCGGCCTGCTATCCCGAGGGCGGGGCGGACCCCACGGTGACGGATGCCGCCGTGGTCATGGGGCTGCTCGATCCGGACTATTACCTCGGCGGGCGGATCACGCTTGACGCGGCTGCCGCCCATAACGCGATCAGGACAACGTTGGCCGATCCGCTGGGCCTGAGCGTGGAAGAGGCGGCGCTGGGGATCGTGCGTATCGCCACGGCCGGGATGGCGCAGGCCATCCGGACGCTCTGTGTCGACCGGGGGGTGGATCCGCGTCGGCTGTGGCTGGTGGGGTTCGGCGGGGCGGGCCCTCTGTTCTCGGGGTTCCTTGCGCAGGCGCTGGACATGCGGGGCATCATCGTGCCGGCGCATCCCGGCGTGTTCGCGGCAGAGGGGTTGCTGATGAGCGATATCCGTCACGCGCTGCAGGCCCCCGCCCACGGCGTGCTGACCGACCCGGCCGCGGCGGAAGCCTTCGTTGCGGCCGCGGGCCGGCTGAAGGCCGAGGCAGACGAGATGCTGGCCCAGGACGGCATGCCGGGGGATCGCCGCAGTTTCCGCTGTTTCGCCGGTTTGCGCTATGTCGGGCAGTTTCACGAGCTTCAGGTCGAGATTTCGGGCGAGATGCTGGACAGCTGGGATCCGGACGCCGTCGCCGCGCAGTTTCACGCCCGGCACGAACGGATGTACGGGCATGCGTCGCCCAACAGCCCGGTCGAGCTCGTGTCGTTGCAGATCGACGCGATGGGGCGGATCGACAAGCCGGACGCGACGGAGGACGCCGCGCCGGCCAGACCCGACACGCAGGAGGCGGAGCGGACGCGGCCGATCCTTTTCGACAGCGAGGCGGGATTTGTCGAGGCACGGATCGTCGACCGCGCGTCACTCGGGCCGGGCGACACTGTGGCGGGCCCGGCGGTGATCACGCAGCTCGATTCCACCGTCATCGTCGCGCCCGGCAGCGTGGCGCGCGTCGCCGCGCGCAACACCATACTGATCGAGAGGAAGGCCGCGTCATGAGGAGCGAGATTGACGTCATCAGCCGGGATGTCTTTCAGTACGAGGCGGTCAGCGTGGCCGAGGAAATGTCGATGGCGCTGAAGAAATCGGCCTATTCCTCGATCATCTGGGACATGCTCGACTATGCCTGCGGGGTGCTGGACACCGAGGGCAACACCATCGCCCAGGCCGAGACGATCCCGGCGCAGCTGGGGATCATGCCGACGGCGGTGAAGCGGATGTTCGAGAAGATCCCCCTTGCCGAGTGGCACGAGGGCGACGTCATCATCTGCAACGATCCCTATTTCGGCTGCACCCATACGCTGGATATCCTGCTGTTCAGCCCCGTCTTCCATGACGGCGAGATCATCGCCATCGCCGCCACCGTGGCGCATCATATCGACCTTGGCGGCAAGGTGCCGGGCACCGAGGCCGCCGACGCGGTCGAGATCTACGAGGAAGGGCTGCGCTTTCCGCCGCTGAAGCTGATCGACCGCGGCGCACCGAACGAGACGATTTTCGAGCTGATCCGCAAGAACGTGCGCGACCCCGAGGCCTGTGCCGGCGACCTGCGTGCGCAGATCGCCAGTTGCCGGACCGGAGAGCGGCGGATGCGCGACCTGTGTGCGCGCTACGGCGCGGACAGGCTGCGGGCGCTGATGGGTGCGGGGCTGGAATATGGCGAGACCTATATGCGCAACGCGCTGGTTCAGGCCGAAGTTACCGAGAGCACGGCAACGATCCTGATCGAGGACGATGTGACCACGGAAGAGCCGATGAAGCTGGTCGTTTCGGTGCGTGTCGAGGACGACCGGAGCCTGACGGTGGATTTCACCGGCACGTCCGGGCAGCGGGCGCACGGGATAAACTGCCCCGTCGCCTCGACCATCGGGATGACCTATTACGCCGCCAAGGTGATCTTTTCGCCCGATCTCATGCAGAATGAAGGCTGCAACCGCCCGCTCAACATCATCGTCCCGGAGGGGTGTTTCCTGAACCCGAAGGAGCCGGCGGCGGTGTCTGTCCGGCATCTCAGCCAGCTGGCGGTGGCCGACGCGGTGCTGAAGGCGCTGGCGCCGATGATGCCGGGCAATGCCGCGGCGGGTTGCCAGATCTCGTTTCCGACATTCACCGCCGGTGGAGTGGATGACCGCCCCGGCCCGCGCGACCGGGCCAATGCCGCGCCCTACTTCCTGATCTGCGACATCATCAGCGGCGGGATGGGCGGCCATGACGGGGGCGACGGGCTGAGCGCGATCGACAATCACGGCGGCCATTGCGCGATCCTTTCGGCCGAGGTCATGGAGGCGATGAGCCCCCTGCGGGTGCTGGAGACCCGGCTGGTTCCGGGGTCGGGCGGGGCGGGAAAATGGCGGGGCGGGCTGGCGCTCATGCGGCGGTACGAGGTGTTGTGCGATACGCTCACCCTGTCGGGATATGTGCAGCAGACGCGGCCCGAAACGGCCGCCTGGGGGTATGACGGGGGAGAGGCCGGGCGCCCGGCCTCGGCCCGGCTGTTCCCGAAGGATGGCGAGACACGGGAGCTTGGCAGCAAGTTCGTGGGGCTTCGGCTGAGGCGCGGCGACGTGGTCGAGCTGACGGGAAGCGGTGGCGGCGGATGGGGCGACCCGGGTGAGCGCAACCGCGACGCGGACGCGTTCGACAGGGCGATGGGCTATACCGGCGGGGCGGCGGCTGACGTCAGGCGCTTTCCGATATGAGAGGCGGGGCGTAGGCGCCGGCCTTGGAGGTCTTGAGCCCCGCCCGGACCAGCGCTTCGACGAATCCCACCGCGCAGCTGATCCCGTCGATGACCGGAACCCCGAACCTTTCGCCCAGGCGGGCGCGCATGTCGGACATGCCCGCGCAGCCCAGGACGATGCAGTCGGCCATATCGCGTTCGATCGCGCGTTCCACCTTCGCGGTGATCAACCGCTCGGCATCGGCCCGGCCATGCTCGAGATCCAGCACGGGCACGTTGCTGGCGCGGACGGAGGCACAGCGGGCCATCAGCCCATAGCGCGTCAGGTTCGCCTCGAGCCCCGGCACCGAGCGCGGCAAGGTGGTGACCACGGAAAACCGGGCCGAGATCAGGCTGGCCGCGTGGTAGGCCGCCTCGCCGATGCCGATCACCGGCACGTCGAGCATCGCCCTGAGCGCGTCGACGCCGGTGTCGTCGAAACAGGCCACGATCAGCGCGTCAATATCCGGGTATCGCGCGGCCTCTGACAGCAGGCCGGGCAGGCAGGCGGCGATGTCGTAGTGGCCCTGGATGCTGGCCGGCCCGTGCGCCGGGTTGCTGGCGACGATCGTGGTTCCGTCGCACGCGGCGGCGCGGGCCACGGCGGCGATTTCCCGTGTCATCGACGCGGTCGAATTGGGGTTCACGACATGGATCTTCATGACCGGCTCCCTGCCCGCTCTCCGGGCTGCCAGGGGTTGCCCTCGGACGGGTCGAAGCGGCTTGCCCCCCACATCCCCGCGGGCTCTTCTATCAGGCCGGCCAGCCCCGTCCGCTCCAGCGCGCGGGTCAGTTCCGCCTGCGCGGCGTCGAGCACGGCGCCCATGTCCATCGTCAGCACGCGGCGGTTTTCCATCACCAGACGGCCATCGCTGACCACCGTGTCGACATCCGCGGCGGTGGCGAAATGCGTAAGCCGCGTCAGCGGCATGTTGGCCGGGTAGAGATGCGGCTTGCGCATGTCGACCAGCACGATATCCGCCTTCTTGCCCGTCTCGAGCGAACCCAGCTCGGCCCCCAGCCCCAGCGCCTCGGCCGCGTCGATCGTCGCCATTTCCAGCACCTTGCCGGGCGGCATCCAGGCCGGGTCGGCAAAGTGGCGGCGGTGGTAAAGCATCGCCTGCTTCATGTGCCGGAACATGTCGAACCCGCGATCCGGCGCGCCGGCGTCAGAGCCCAGCACGACGCGGATCCCTTCGTCGATCAGTTCCGGGGCCGGACAGCGGCCATAGATCGACATGATGGCGGTCGGGTTGTGAACGATGCTGGCGCCGGTCTCCCGCAGCGCGGCGAAATCGGCGTCGGTCAGGTCGACGCTGTGCGACAGAAGGGCGAAGGGCCCCAGCGTGCCCAGCTCCTGCGCCAGGGCGATGGTGCCGTCGCGGTGGCCGTCCTGCGTGTAGATCACCCCGTGGCGGGCGCGTAGGTCGGCCACGGCCTCCGACATCTCGCGGATCGCCTTCGCGTCACCCGCCTCCTCCATATGATGCGCGTGGTAGACCGGCATGATCAGCGCGATCCCGGTGCGCCTGTCGAGCACTCCGTCATGGCGGCGGATCAGGTCCTCGCACACCTCCATCTGGCGCTCGAAACTCAGGGCAACGTCACGGGCTTCGTTCCCCTCGTATACCTTGTAGGGCTTCGGAAAGGGAGGCCGCCCCGGCCCCACGGCCAGCACCGTGCGCAGTCCGGATGCGGTGGTCGCGGCGCAATGGGCATCGCCGAATGCCGGGTCGTCGGTGCGATAGATATCTGCCCCGCCCCCCAGCAATGTCAGGTTCGTCGTCACCCCCGCCATCAGCCGCTCGAGCTGCGCCAGCTCCGCCTCGGCGCGCCAGAAATCGACGGTCGAGCCGCGGGCATAGATCTCCTCGCAGGCGGCGAACCAGGCGCCGGTGTTGCCCGCCCCGAGCGACCGGACCAGCCCGTGCCCGGCATGGGAATGGCTGTCGATCAGCCCTGGAATCGCGGCCATGCCGCGCCCGTCGATCACCTTCTCCGCCGTGGCGTGCTGTGACGGCAGGTCGGCAACGGGGCCGACATGGACGATCCGGTCACCGTCCACGGCAATCGCCGCGTCCTCGATCACCCGGCGCCCGGCATCCACCGTCACGGCGGTCACGTTGCGGATCAGCAGGTCGGTCATGTCACAGCCCTCCGGAGCGGGTAACTTGAGGAAAAGATATCGGACAGCGGCGGATGGCCATGCGTCCGGTCGGGATACTGTTGGACCAGCCCGTCGAACTGGGCCTGTGCCCGGGCCTGCATCGCCGCCTCGTCGACCCCCGGGATCACGCCGTCGCGCATCACCACGCGCCCGTCGATCACCACGGTGCGCACGTCGCGGCCCGAGCCGTTGAGCATCAGCGTCTGGATCGGGTCGATCACCTGCCCCATCGCCGGGTCGTCGAGCCCGATCACCGTGATGTCGGCGCGGGCCCCCGGCTCCAGCCGGCCAAGATCGGACCGGCCCAGCGCCTTGGCCCCGCCCAGCGTCGCGGCGTCGTACATGTCCTCCGACCGCAGCACCTGAGCGCGGCCGGCGGCCATCCGGCCCATCATCAGCCCGACCTGCATGTTCAGGATCATGTCGGGCGGATGCGTGTCGGTGCCCATGCCGATGGTCAGGCCGGCGTCGCGATAGGTGGCGAAATCGTCGAGCGCCAGCCCGCCCCGCGCCATCACCAGCGGGCAATGTGCAAGGCTGGCGCCGGCATCGGCGAGGATCTGAAGGTCGGGCGCCTCATGGGTGATGCCATTGCGCCCGGAAATCACGGTCAGGTGCGGCAGGATGCTCCGCTCGGACAGGAAGCCAAGGCTGGCCAGCCATTCCGGCGGGCTCTTCCCGCGGAGGCGCAGAACGCTTTCATATTCGAAAACCGATTGGCAGCAATGCAGCCGCACCGGCACGCCCAGATCGTCGGCGGCGGCGGCTGTCCGGCGCAGCAGTTCCTCGGTGCAGGTCTCGATCCGGTCGGGCGCCAGCATCGTCCGGATCAGCCCCCCGGCCCGCCCCTCGTGTTCCTGGCAGAACGCCTGAGCCGCCTTCAGCCCTTCAAGCCCACGCGCCTCGTCGAAGTGGAAATCGATCCGCCCGCCATCGTTGACGAAAGTATTCCCCGTCCGATAGGCCGGGCCGAGATAGACCCGCAGCCCGAGTTCCTCTGCCGCGTCCGCGGCGGCGGAAAACTCCTCCGGCGTCTCGCCCCACTCGCGGTAGAAGAGCGACGCGATCGGCAGCGCGGTGGTGATCCCGTTGCGGATGAGCCGGGCAAAGGCATAGCGCTTCTGCCACGCCAGTTCCTCGGGCGTGTACATCTCCCGCGGTCCGGCACGCAAATAGCTTGCGGGCCAGACGCGGCCCTTCTTCCACGCCGGCTGGTTGTCGAAGCCAAGCACGGTCGTATCGAGGTCGGACAGCGCATCGAGGTCGATGAAGCCGGGGCCGAGCACGGCGTCGCCACAGTCGATCCGCCGGGCCACCTCGCCGGGGAAATCATGCCCGACAAAACTGATCCGCCCGCCCTCGAACGCCACTTCGCCGTTCTCGAACAGCACGTGCCGCCCGTTTTTGTGCCCGACGACCCAGCGGGCGGTCATCAGGGTTGTGCCTGTCTGGTGGCCCGGCATCACGGTGCCTCGGTGAGGGTCTGGCCGTCGCGCGCCACGACCGCCCCGTTCTTGAGCACCAGCCGCCGCGGCGGGTGCGCCACGACCGCGTGTGCCACGGCCTCGGCCTCGACCAGCACGAGGTCGGCAACGCTGCCCTCGTTCAGGCCGTAGCCTTCAAGCCCCATCACCTCGGCTCCGCCGTGGGAGCAGCACCAGAGCGCATGCTCGACATCCGGATCGGTGCGGAAATTGTTGCGTAATCCCAGCAGCATGGCACGTTCCAGCATGTCGGCATTGCCATAGGGCCCCCACGTGTCGCGGATGCCGTCGGAGCCGGCGCAGAGGGTGATCCCCCGCTCGCGCAGCTCCGCCGCCGGCGGGACGGGGCGCGAGGGTGTGGCGACGGTGGCGATGAAGACCTTCTCCTCGGCGAGTTGGTCCATCAACCCATGGGCGCGGGCGCGATCGGCCATGCCAAGACAGAACGCGTGGCTGATCGTGACCTGCCCCTGCATCCCGTGGGCGCGGGTTCGGTCGAGGATCATCTCCATCGAGAAGGCGCCCAGCTCGTCGGGCTCATGCAGGTGAATGTCGATCGGCTTGCCATGTTTCTCGGCCATCGCGAACACGGCGTTGAGCTGGCCTTTCGGGTCGCGGTCGATCCCGCAGGGGTCGAGCCCGCCGACCACGTCGGCACCGTTCGCCAGGGCGGTTTCCATCAGCTCGGCCGTGCCTGGGCGGCTCATCATGCCCGATTGCGGGAAGGCGACGATCTCGATGTCGACCTGCCCCTTGAGCACTTCGCGGGTCTGCGCCACCCCCTCGAACCCGGCAAGACCGATCTCGGTGTCGATATCCACGTGGCTGCGGATCGCGGTCGAGCCGTGCGACAGCGACAAAAGCGCCTGCCGCATCGACTGGCGGTGCGGGTCGATGTTCCATTCGGTCTTCAGCCGCCGCTCGGTGTCGATCTTGTCGATCAGCCGCGGGCCGGCCTGGTGCGGGCGCCAGCCCATGCCCCAGAGGGACTTGTCGAGGTGGGTATGCGCCTCGACGAGGCCGGGCAGAAGGATGGCCCCTGCCCCGTCCTCGGCGGCACTTCCCTCGGCCGACTGCCCCGACGCGACCTTCGCGATCCGCCCGTCGCGGATCAGGATATCGGTGGCCTCCGCGCCCCACGGGCGGACGTTCTGCAACAACAGCGTTCCACTCATTCCATTACCTTCCTGTCAGTCAGTCACGCGATGCGCGCGGTTTGCAGCGCCGCGGTGGGCAACAGCTCGAACTGGTCGTTCGAGACGATGTAATTGTCGGCATGCAGCCGGGCGATGGGCTGGTACTTGTCGGGCCGCACGTAGCGCCCGTTCTCGTCGAGGCATTCGTCGCGCACATGCATCTGCACGACCTCGCCCAGCACGATCGACCGGCGCGGATATTCGAGGATCTGCGCCACCCGGCATTCCATCGCGCAGGGCGCTTCCTTCACCCAACCGGGCTCGACCTGCCGCGAGGGGGCAAGCGACAGGCCCGTCACCTCCAGCTCGTCCACGCCCTGGGGAAAGTTGATGCCGCAATCCACCATCTGCTGGGCGATGGCCATGTCGCACATGTTCACCACGAATTCCCGGCTGCGGCGGATGTTGGTGATCGTGTCCTTCGGCGCGCCGTCGGGGCGCACCTGGATGCCGAGGATGACCAGAGGCGGGTCTTGGGAGAACACGTTGAAGAAGCTCATCGGCGCGGCGTTCGACGTGCCGTCCTCGTCCAGCGTGGTGACAAGGGCGATCGGGCGCGGGGCGACGAAGCTGCACAGCAGGCGATAGCGGTCGCGCTGGTCGAGCCTGGTGAAATCGACCTCCATCAGGCACCCCCGGCGCTGGCGCGCAGTTGCATCGTCGGCGCGTCACTTTGCGCCTGTGGCCCCTTGGCCAGCGGCGGTATGCGCCCCTCCTCGGCGGCGTGGCACGACACCCGCGCATCACCGGGCATGGCCCGCAATTGCGGCGGCTCGGCCTTGCAGCGGGCATTGGCCAGGGGACAACGGGGGTGGAAGGTGCAGCCCGGCGGCGGGTTGATCGGGTTCGGCACCTCGCCCGCCACCGGCGCCCGGTCGCGCCGGGTCATCTCCATGTCGGGGATCGTGTCCATCAGCAGGCGGGTGTAGGGGTGGGTGGGGTTGTGGAAGACCTGCTCCGCCGGGCCCACCTCGACCAGCCGGCCCAGGTACATCACGCCCACGTAATCCGACATGAAATCGACCACGGCCAGGTCATGGCTGATGAACAGGTAGGTCAGCCCCAGCTCCTCCTGCAAATCACGCATCAGGTTGAGGATCTGCGCCTGCACCGAGACGTCGAGCGCCGAGGTCGGCTCGTCACAGACTAGAAAATCGGGGCGCGAGGAAATGGCCCGCGCGATCGAGATGCGCTGGCGTTGCCCGCCCGAGAATTCATGCGGGAACTTCTCGCCGTCGCGGGCGTTCAGCCCGACCAGTTCCAGCAGGCGGCCGACCTCGTCACGCTCTTCCTGCTTCGAGCCCACCAGCCCGAACGAGCGCAGCGGCTCGGCGATGATGTCGCGCACCCGCCAGCGCGGGTTGAGGCTGGCATAGGGATCCTGAAAGATCATCTGGATACGCCGGCGATACTCGGCCCGCTGCGAGGCTTCCAGATCGGTCAGATCGGCCCCGTCGAAGATGACCTTGCCCTCGGTCGGCCCGTAAAGCCCGACCACCAGCTTGGCCACCGTCGACTTGCCGCAGCCGGATTCCCCCACGAGGCTGAAGGTCTTGCCCTTCGGCACGGCGATATCCAGCCCGTCGACGGCGCGCAGATGCTGCACCGGCTTGCGCTCGATCACCCGGTTCAGGAGCGGCGGCGAGAGGTCGAAATGCTTCTTCATTCCGGTGATGGACAGAAGCGGCGTTTCGCCCTGGCTTGTCACGGTCTGCATCACTGGGCTCCTTCATACAAAAGGCAGGCGACCTGCCCGTTATCGACCTTCACGGCGCAAGGTTTCACGCGGGTACAGGCCTCGGTCGCTTTCGGGCACCTGGGGTGGAAGGCGCAGCCCGACGGCAGGTCGGTCAGCCGGGGCATCGCACCGTCGATCTGGGTCAGGCGCTTTAGCCCGCCACCGACGACGGGGATCGAGCCCATCAGCCCCTTGGTGTAGGGGTGACGCGGGTCTTTCACGACCTGTTCCACCGGCCCGATCTCGACCAGCCGGCCGGAATACATCACCGCCACCCGGTCGGCGGTTTCGGCGATGACGCCCATGTCATGCGTGACGAGGATCACCGCCGCGCCGTGCTCGCGGCACATCCGCTTGAGCAGCGCGAGGATCTGCGCCTGGATCGACACGTCTAGCGCCGTGGTGGGCTCGTCGGCGATCACCAGCTTCGGATCGGCACAGAGCGCGAGCGCGATGACCACCCGCTGCCGCATCCCGCCCGAGAACTGGTGCGGATAGTGGTCGACTCGCTGTTCCGGCGCGGGGATGCCCACCTCGGCCAGCAGGTCGATGGCCCGCTTCCGGGCCGCCTCTTTCGACATGGCCATATGCGTCTGGATCGTCTCGACCAGTTGCTTGCCCACGGTCAAGAGCGGGTTCAGGCTGGTCAGCGGATCCTGGAAGATCGCGCCGATCTTGCGCCCCCGCAGCGGGCGCATCGCATCCTTCGACAGGGTGTCGATGCGCTGGCCCTCGAAGTGGATCTCGCCACCGCTGATATGGCCGGGCCGTTCCAGCAGGCCGGTAATCGCGGTGCCGGTCAGGGATTTGCCGGCGCCGGATTCCCCCACCATGCCAAGGATTTCCCCCGGTGCGAGGTCGAAGGTGATGTTGTCGACGGCGCGCAGCGGCCCGTGGCGGGTGTCGAAGGCGATCGACAGGTCGCGCACCTGCAGCAGCGGGTCGGCGGATTGGGTCATGGTTTGCATCTGTCCGTCTCCTCAGCGCAGTTTCGGATTGAGCGCGTCGCGCAGCCAGTCGCCCAGCAGGTTCACCGCCAGCACCAGCGCCACAAGCGTCAGCGAGGGGAAGATCACGATCCACCAGGCGCCCGAGAACAGGTACTCGTTGCCGATGCGAATCAGCGTGCCCAGCGACGGGTTGGTCGGCGGCATGCCGACGCCGAGGAACGACAGCGTCGCCTCGATCAGGATCGCCATGGCAAGGTTGATCGTCGCGATCACCAGCACCGGCCCCATCACGTTGGGCAGGATGTGGCTGAAGATAATCGCCGAGGGGCGGCGGCCCACAAGCTGGGCGGCCAGCACGTATTCGCGGTTCTTCTCGACCAGGGTCGAGCCGCGCACGGTGCGGGCATACTGCACCCAGGTGGTGATGGTGATGGCGAAGATCAGCACCACCAGTGCGGCGCTGTCATGCAGCTCGCGCGGCAGGATGCCCCGCGCGATCCCGCTGACCAGCAGCGCCACGAGGATCGTCGGAAAGCTGAGCATCACGTCGGCGATGCGCATGAAGAAGGCATCGACCATCCCGCCGAAATACCCGCTGACAAGGCCGACGACGACACCCAGCACCATTGCCAGCGCGACGCTGATGAAGCCCACCGCCAGCGAGATGCGCGAGCCGTAGAGGATGGCCGAGAATACGTCGCGCCCCTGGTTGTCGGTGCCCAGAAGGTACCGCGGATCGCCCCCCTCGGCCCATGCCGGGGGCAGCTCGCTGTCCAGCAGGCTGAGCGTCGAGACGTCGAACGGGTTATGCGGCGCGATCCAGGGTGCCAGCGCGGCGGCAAGGATCATGCCGATGGTCACGACGAAGGCGATCACGGTGATCCGCGAGGTGCGGAAGTTGTAGAACAGGTCGCTGCCGAAGAAGGCGGCGAGCCGTGAGTGTTTTCCGATGAGGGTTGCCATGGGTCGGATCTCCTTGGATCAGGCGCGGCCCGCGCGGATCGACAGGCGCGGATCAATGGCGAAGTAGAGCAGGTCGACGACCATGTTGATGACGACGAAAACCAGCGCGACCAGCACGAGATAGGCCGACATCACCGGGATATCGCCGAAGCTGACCGCCTGGATGAACAGCAGGCCCATGCCCGGCCACTGGAACACCGTCTCGGTGATGATGGCGAAGGCGATCATCGCACCCAGCTGTAGGCCGACGATGGTGATCACCGGCATCAGCGTGTTGCGGAAGGCATGGCCGAAATGCACCGCCCGGTTGGTCAGGCCCCTTGCCCGGGCAAAGCGCACGTAGTCCGAGCGAAGGGTCTCGAGCATCTCGGCCCGCACCAGCCGCATGATCAGCGTGACCTGGAAGAGCCCCAGCATGATTGCCGGAAGGACCAGCGATTTCAGCCCGCTTACCGTCAGAAGCCCGGTCGACCACCAGCCGATATCGACCACGTCGCCGCGCCCGAAGGAGGGCAGCCAGTTCAGCCAGACCGAGAAGACGAGGATCAGCAGGATGCCGGTCACGAAAGTTGGTACCGATATGCCGACCAGCGACAGGATCTGCATGGAATTGCTGAGAAATCCCTTTCGATGCAGCGCCGTGTAGATGCCCATCGGCACCCCCATCGCCAGCGCGAAGATCGCGGCGGCCAGGACCAGTTCCAGCGTCGCCGGAAGGCGCTCGGCGATCAGGTCGCTGACCGGGCGCTTGTTGCGGTAGGAGATCCCGAATTCGCCCTGTGCCGCGCCGGTGACGAAGCGGGCAAACTGGGTCGTGACGGGGGCGTTCAGTCCAAGCTGTTCGCGCAGATCGTGCCGCTCTTCCGCCGAGGCGTTCTCGGGCAGCATGCTGTTCACCGGGTCGCCGACGAAGCGGAACATTGAGAAGGCGATCAGGGCAACGGCCAGCATGACGAGGATGGACTGGATCAGACGCCGGAGGATGAAGGCTGTCATGGGAACGGACTCCGGATGTTGGGTTCGATGTGGTCGCGTATGTCTCGGCCGTCGGCCCGTGCGGCCGGGAGAAGTGCCGCGCGGGCCGGGCCGTGACCCATCCTACTCGATGGTGGCGTACCAGAGGCGCGGTTTGTTATCCGCGGTGACGCTCAGGTTGACCCCGTCGCGCACGGCCCAGGCCAGCGGCTGCTGGTGCAGCGGGATGATGGCGACGTCGTCACGCGCGATCGTCAGCGCGTCCTTCATCATCTGGGTGCGCTTTTCCTCGTCAAGCTCGGTCGCGATCTTGGCGGTCAGCGCGTCGATCTCGGGGTTGGAATAGCCGCCGGGGTTCCATGCCCCCATGCGGTCGCCGGGCGTGTGCAGCAGCGCCGACAGAACGCTGTAGCTGTCCAGCATCGGCAGGGTGGCCCAGCCGACCATGTAGACATCCGCCCCGCCGGCCAGCACCTTTTCGAAATGTTTCGAATTGGTCTGGGCCGTCAGCCGCGCCTTGACGCCGATGCGGGCCCACATGGCGGTGATCGCCTGGCAGATTTCCTCGTCGTTGACATAGCGGTCGTTCGGGCAATCCAGCCCGACTTCGAACCCGTCGGGATACCCTGCCTCTTCCAGCATGCCCTTGGCGGCCTCGGCATCTGCGGCCGGTCGGGTGTCGAGCGCCTCGTCGAAGCCCGGCACCTGCGGCGCCACGAGCAGCGCGGCGTTGCGCGAACGGCCCCGCATGATCTTGTCTTGGATGAGGTCCATGTTGATCGCAAGCTGCAGCGCTTCGCGCACCTTGCGATTCTTCAGGGGATTGTCGTCTGTGAGGTTCGAATTATGCAGCGAATCCGCATAGTTCAGCCCCAGCATGATGGTACGCAAGCTGGGTGTTTCGATCACCGAGACACCTTCTGCGCGGTTGATCCGCTCGATATCCTGAAGCGGCGCGGGCGTGATGAAATCAAGCTCGCCCGACAGCAGCGCGGCAATGCGTGTGGCGTCGGAACCGATGGGGCTGAACTCGATCCGGGTCAGGTTGTGCTGCGGCTCGTCCCACCAGCCGTCGTTCACGGCCAGAACCGTGCGCGCGTCGGGCTGGCGGCTTTCGAGGATGAAGGGGCCGGTCCCGTTGGAGTTGGCCACGGCGTAGTTTTCCTTGCCCCGGCGCATGTCGGCGGGCAGCAGGGCGTCGTGCTCCTCCATCCATTCCTTGTCAAGAATGTAAATGTTGGTGAGATAGTTGAGCACGATCGGATCGGGCCCTTTCAGGACCAGGTCGACGGTCAGGTCATCGACCTTCTCGGCGCTTTCCAGACCGGGCAGGTTGCTCTTGACCGGCGAGGTCTCGTGGCTTGCCCGTTCGAGCGAGGCCACGACATCATCCGCCGTGAAAGGGTTGCCGTTGTGGAAGGTCACGCCTTCGCGCAGCTTGAAGCGCAGGCGGGTCGGCTCGACGAATTCCCACGATTCGGCCAGGGCGGCCTCGACCTCGAGGTCCTTGTTGTAACGCACCAGCCCTTCGTAGACGTGGTTGAGAAAGCCGATCGTGTTGCTTTCCGTCATCGAGTGCGGGTCCATCGCCGCGATATCGGCGGAATCGGCCATGCGCAGCGTGTTCGCCGATGCGAGGCCCAGGCTGAGGCCGAGGGCCGCGATGGCGGTTCCGGTGAAAAGTCTGAAGTTCATCTGTAACTCCCGTTGGTTGACGATGCCTTGCACGCTTCTTCAGGCGTGCTTGCCGGCGGCGAAGCCCCGGTTGGATGGTGTGGTTGCACCGGGGCCGATACCGAAGAAGATTTCATAATTGTGTACAAAAGTAAAATAAAATCGTACACAATATTAGAGAGGCTTTCACACAACGGTTGTATACGGTATGCTCCGAACCATTGTTTGCAGATAGGATCATGGAGGGGTCGGCGTCGCCGCCGCACCGGTCGCGCGACACCGCAAGGAGAGGCATAATGAACAAGACTTCGACCCTGTCCGCCGCGCCCGGAGGCGCCGAAACCGTCGATAGTGATCAGATTTACAACAGAATTTTTGATGCCATCGTCGATCACAACCTCGCCCCCGGAACGCATCTCAAGGAAGACGAACTGTGCGACATCTTCGGCATCGGCCGGACCCGGATGCGGGCGGTGCTGTCCCGTCTGGCCGCGGATCACGTGGTCAACCTGGTCGCCAATCGCGGCGCGTTTGTCGCGAAGCCGTCGGTCGAGGAAGCGCGTGAAGTGTTCCGCGCGCGGCGGGTGATCGAGTGCCACCTGGCCGAGCGCGCGGCCGTGAATGCAAGCGATTCGATCCGCGAGGCGATGCACGCCCACCTCCAGCACGAGAACCGTGCGAGGGCGGCGGGGGATGTGGTGCAGGTGATCAAGCGGTGTGGGAAGTATCACCAGGTGCTGGCGGACCAGGCGGACAGTCCGATCATGGCGCATTTCGTCAGGGAGCTGATTGCCCGGTCGTCGCTGATCATCGCGGTTTACGAGGCCAAGACCCCCGACGAGGCGGAGCTGGAAGAGCACACGCGGCTGACCGAGCTGATCCTTGAAGGCCAAGGAAACAAGGCATCGGAGCTGATGGACCGCCATTTGCGGGGGATCGAGAGCCGGCTTGATTTCTCGTCCAAGGACGACACCAGGCGCGACCTTCGTTCGAGCCTGCTGAGCCCCTGAAGCCCGGCGTACCCGCCGCCGGAAAAGGCCGTCAGACGCCGGAAATCCAACGTCGGTATAACGTCGGTATTACGTCGGTATTTTGTCGGTGCGCGGGACGGTGCGAGGGATGGTGCCGGCGGCGAATGGCCCGGTCACTGGTCGCCGATATGCATGAATTCGCGAAACGCCAGCGCCGCGCGGTTGAGCTCGACATTGGCGGCCCAGGCGAGGCCCACGTCCATGGTCGGAACCGCATCGGCCAGCGAGACCACCTCGACCCGGCGACCGTCGAGGGACCATTGCCGGTAGACCATGTCTGACAGGATGGTGACGCCCATGCCGCTGGCCACCAGCGAGCGCACCGCCTCGACCGAGGAGGTGCGGAAGATGGTGTTGGGGCGGTAGGCCGTCTTGTTCCAGTACCGCTGGGCGGTGTTGCTGGCCTCGTCGACCGTCAGCATGATGTAGGGCTCTCGCGAGACGTCGGCGAGGGTGATGTTGCTTTGCGAAAGCAGCGGATGCAGCGAGGGCAGCCAGAGCCTGCGCCGGGACTGCATGAGCGTTTCGAACTTCAGCCCCTCCTGGTCGACGATGTTGGAGGTGAGCATCACCGCCAGATCGAAACTGCCGGAGACCAGCCCGTCCTCGATGGCAACGCGGGAGGCCTCTGTCAGTTGCAGGTCGATGCCGGGGAAGGAGCGCTGGAACTGTTCGAGATAGGGCGGGATGTAGTAGCCCGCCACGGTATAGGTGAGCGCGAGGCGCAACGGGCCGGTGACCCCGTCCCGCTTGCGGCCCGGCGAGCGCACCGCCTCGTCGACCGCGGCCAGGACGCGACGGGCATGGACGAGGAAATTGCTGCCCTCGTAGGTGAGGCTGACGCCGGAGCCGTGGCGTTTGAAGAGCGGCGTGGCGACGATCTCTTCCAGTTGCTTGATCGCGTTGGTGAGCGCCGACTGGGAGACGCTGAGCTCTCGGGCCGCGCGGGAGAACTGGCCGGCATTGGCCACGGCGATGAAGTATTGAATCTGGCGCAGGGAGGGCTGTTTCATTTTATTGATATCTGACATCAATCTTTTGCATTACTGGTAACGCTATACGTGTTGCCGGCCCCGCCGGCAAGCCGGCGACGGCGCGACAGCCCCCGAACGATTGCCCATTCGCTTTGCATGGTTCTTCAGGTTTTCACTGGAAACCGGTGCATTTTCGGGCACGGATCGCTGTTCGACCTATTATAAAAAAATGAGATAAATAAATACTTTTATTAGTATTTAACATTTCCGGTCAGGGTCCGTACAGTTTTTGACAGACCGTCGGCAAGGCGGCGTGACACTGATCGAACTGTCCCCTGGAGGAAGAAATGAAACCACTGAAAAGATTTCTGGGCGGCACGTCCGCCGCGGCGCTGGTGCTGGGCATCGGCTCGGCCGCGCAGGCCGCAGACAACTGGTTCCCCTACTCGGTCGAGGTGTGGGATCCGCCCTTCGACATGTCGAGCCCGCGGACGAGCGTGGATTACGAACCGCTCGAGAAGGCGAGCGAGAAATGGGACATCTGCGTCTCGTTCCCGCACATGAAGGACGCCTACTGGCTGGGTGTCGACTATGGCGTGGTCGAAGAGGCCAAGCGCCTCGGGGTCGCCGCGACCGTGGTCGAGGCCGGCGGGTATACCGAACTCAACACCCAGATCTCGCAGATCGAGGATTGCGTCTCGGCCGGGGCCGACGCGGTGATCATCGGGGCGATTTCCTATGACGGGCTGAACAACGTGGTCGAGGAGATCCGCGCGAAGGACATTCCGGTGATCGACGTGATCAACGGCATGTCGTCAGACAAGCTGTCGGCCAAGTCGCTGGTCTCGTTCGGCGAGATGGGGGCGAAGGCGGGGCAGTACCTTGCCGAGCTTCACCCCGCGGGCAGCGAGGCCGTGCAGGCGGCGTGGTTCCCCGGGCCGGCCGGGGCCGGCTGGGTCGAGGCGGGCAATACCGGCTTCCTCGGCGCGGTGGAAGGCAGCGCGCTCGAGGTGGTCGATACCAAGTATGGCGACACCGGCAAGGAAGCGCAGGCCGCGCTGGTCGAGGATGCGCTCGAGACCTATCCGGACCTCGACTATATCGTCGGCACGGCGGTAACCGCCGAAGCGGCGGTGCCGATCCTGCGGTCGCGGGGGCTGACCGATACGGTCAAGGTGGTCTCGTACTACTATACCCCGGGCGTGGATCGCGGGATTTCCCGCGGGCAGATCCTTGCGGCGCCGACGGATTCCACGGTGATCCAGGGCCGGATCGCGGTGGACCAGGCCGTGCGCCTGTTGCAGGGCGAGGAGGTTCTCAAGCATGTGGGGCCGGCGCTTTACGTCGTGAACCAGGAGAACCACGGCGAGTTCGACCCGTCCTCGACGCTGGCGCCCGACGGGTTCCGCCCGGTCTTCGCGGTCGAGTAAGAGAACCGGGGAGACCGAGGCCATGACTTCTCCCGCTCCGGCGCTCGTGCGCGGCGGCAACGCAACCGGTATTGGTGAGGTGCTGATCGAGACCCGATCGCTTACCAAGGACTATCCGGGCGTGCGGGCGCTGGATGCGGTGGATTTCGATCTGCGCGCGGGAGAGGTGCATGTGCTTTTCGGAGAGAACGGCGCCGGCAAGTCGACACTGATTTCGATCCTTGCCGGGGCCAACCAGCCGACATCGGGAACCATCCTGTTCCAGGGCCGCGAGGTGGAGCTGCATTCGGTGCATGACGCCCGCGCGCTCGGGGTGTCGGCGGTGTTCCAGGAGTTTTCCCTGATCCCGCAGATGACGGTGGAGGAGAACCTGTTCCTGGGCGCCGAGCCCACGAAGGGCGGGTTCCTGGACCGGAAGCGCAGCCGGGAGCATGCGCGGGAGATCCTGGAAGAGCTGGATTTCCGGCTTGATCCGGCGGCGCGGGTCGACCGGCTGACCCGGGCCGAACAGCAGATGATGGAGATCGCCAAGGCGTTCCGGTCGGACCTGTCGGTGCTGATCCTCGACGAGCCGACCGCGTCGCTGACGAACCACGAGACCGACCAGCTTTTCCGGCTGATCGGCGGGCTGACGGCGCGGGGCATCGGGATCGTCTACATCACCCACAGGATGGCCGAGATCCGGCGGATCGGCGACCGTATCACCGTGCTGCGGGACGGGCGGTATATCGAGACGGTCGAGGCGCAGGAGGCCTCGGAGGACGACCTGGTGAAGCTGATGACCGGGCGCGAGGTGGGGGCGATCTTTCCGGAGCGGATCACCGCGCCCGCGGGCGAGACGGTGCTGCGGATCGAGGGCCTGACGACGCGGGACGACACCGTGCGGGACGCCTCGCTCGAGGTTCGGGCGGGCGAGATCGTGGGGCTGGCCGGGCTGGTGGGCGCCGGCAAGTCTGAGGTTCTCCAGGCCGCGTTCGGCGGCAAGGCGATTGCGGGGGGCCGGGTCAGCTATCTCGGGCAGGACATTACCGGGCACAGCCCGAAGCGGAACATTCGCGGCGGGTTTCTCTACCTGCCGTCGGACCGGCGCAACGAGGGGCTGCTGATGATGCGCTCGGCGAGGGAGAACATGTCGCTGGCGGCGCTCGACGCGCGGCCGTTCTCGAGCGGGCCGCTGCTGACGCCGGGTGGCGAGCGGCAGGCGGCGCTGGAGCTGGCCGAGCGGCTGAACCTGCAGCCGCGGCGGATCGAGCGGGCGGTCGATCACTTCTCGGGCGGGAACCAGCAGAAGGTGATGCTGGCCCGCAGCCTGACGCGCGATTTCCGCCTGATTGCCTTCGACGAGCCGACGGTGGGGGTGGACGTGGGCACGCGGGCGGCGATCTACGAGTTCATCGTGGGGCTGGCGCGGCAGGGGGTGGCGATCGTGCTGATCTCGTCCGATCTGCCGGAGATCCTGAACCTCAGCAACCGGGCCTACGTGTTCTATCGCGGCCGGGTGCAGGCCGAGATCGCGGCCGAAGAGCTGACCGAGGAGGCCGTGCTGGGGAATTTTTTCGAAAGGGAGGTGGCCTGATGGCCCAGGACCGGAATGCCGGGACCGCGACGCCGGAGGGCGGCGTGACGCTTTTTCTGAAACGGGCTTTCGTCAAGCTGGGGATCCTGCCGTTCCTGCTGGTGGCGGCGGTGGTGATCTTTGCGCTGATGTCGGACAATTTCCTGACGGCGCGCAACCTGACCAACGTGCTGCGGCAGTCGGTGTACCTGATGATCGTGTCGATCGGGCAGATGCTGGCGCTGCTGACGGGCGGGTTCGACCTGTCGGTGGGCACGGTGCTGGCGCTGAGTTCGGTGGCCGGGGCGATGGCGATGGCGGCGATCTATGCGGCGATGCCCGAGGCGGTGTGGCTGGCGATCGTGCTGGGGTGTCTCGTCGGGGTCATGGCGGGCACGCTGATCGGGGTGGTCAACGGCGTGGGCGTGGCGTTCTTCAACGTCTCGCCCTTCATGATGTCGCTAGGCATGGCGTCGGTGGGGTTCGGGATCGCGCTGTTCCTGACGGGGGGTGTGCCGGTCTACGGGATGCCCATCGCGTTCGGCGACACGTTCGGGTTCGGCACGGCCTTAGGCGTGCCGGTGCCGGTGCTGGTGGCCGCGGTGCTGATCGCGGTGCTTTACGTCATCCTGTACCGGACACCGTTCGGCCGCCATTTCTATGCCGTGGGCGGCAATATCAAGGCGGCGTCGCTGTCGGGGATCAACACGCAGGGCACCCTGTTCTTCACCTACGTGCTGTGCGCCTTTTTCGCCGCCGTGGCGGGAATGCTGCTGACCGCGCGGCTGGATACCGGCGAGGCCAATATCGGCGCCTCGATGCCGCTGGAATCGATCGCCGCCTGCGTGATCGCCGGGGTCAGCCTGCGCGGCGGTGTCGGGCGGCTGGAGAACGTGGTGCTGGGCGCCCTGTTCATCGGGCTGGTGCAGAACGGCATGAACCTCGCCCGGATCGAGAGCTATCTGCAGACGGTCGTGCTGGGCGCGCTGCTGATCCTTGCGGTGATCGCGGACCAGTTCCGGCTGAAATACGTGGCAACACTGAAAGATTGAGGGAGGAGGCGCCATGCGGGCGGACATCAATTGTGACATGGGTGAGAGTTTCGGCCTGTACCGTATGGGCAACGATGCCGGGATCATGCCCTATATCACGCAAGCTAACGTGGCCTGCGGCTTTCACGCCTCGGACCCGAACCACATGCGCGACACCGTCGCGCTGGCCAAGCAACACGGCGTCAAGGTGGGGGCGCATGTCTCGCTGCCCGACCTGCCCGGCTTTGGACGGAGGGAAATGAAGATCGAGCGCGAGGAGATGGCCAACATCATCCTCTACCAGATCGGGGCGCTTTGCGCGTTCCTGAAGCAGGAGGACATGGCGCTGAGCCATATCAAGCCGCATGGCGCGCTGTACGGCATGGCGGCCCGCGAGAAGCACATCGCCGAGGCGGTGGCCGATGCCGCGCTGGTCTACGGCGTGCCGGTGACCGGCATTGCCGGCACGCTGCACGAGGAAATCTATGTCAAGCGCGGGGTCACCTTCCTGCCGGAATTCTTTGCCGATCTCGACTATGACGACGACGGCAAGCTGATCATCACGCGCGAGCACGAGGCGGTGGCGCCGGCGCTGGCCGCCGACCGCGCCGTGGCCGCGGTGCGCGATGGCAAACTGACGACGGTGGGGGGCAAGACCCTTCCGGTGAAGGCGCAGACCGTCTGCGTGCATTCCGACACGCCGGATTCTGTGGCGATCGGCAAGGCGGTCTTTGACGCGCTCAACCGGCTGGAAGCGGCCTGAGACCATATTCGGACACGGCATCATCAACGGGAGTAGAGACATGGCCAAACACGAGATCAAATCGCCCATTCCGGGCACGTTCTTTCGCAAGCCCGCCCCCGAGGAGCCGCCGTTCAAGGAGGTGGGCGACAGCGTGGAGAAGGGCGACGTGATCGCGCTGGTCGAGGTGATGAAGACCTTTCACGAGATCAAGGCGGATGGCGCGGGCACGATCTCGGCCTTTCCGGTGGAAGACGGCGACCCCGTGACCCCCGGCGCCGTCATCGCCGAGCTGGATTGACGCGATGGCCGATAAGCTGCCGATCAAGACGATCCTGATCGCCAATCGCGGCGAGATTGCCTGTCGGGTAAACCGTGCCGCCAAGGAGCTTGGGCTGAAGGTGGTCCAGGCCGTCAGCGAGGCCGACACCGAGAGCCTTGCCGCGCGGCTGGCCGACGAGGTGAAGGTGATCGGGCCGCCGCAGGCCGCCAAGTCGTATCTCGATGTCGACGCGCTGCTGGCCGCCGCGAAGGAAAGCGGCGCCGACGCGGTGCATCCGGGTTACGGGTTCCTGTCCGAGAATGCCGGGTTCGCCGACGCGGTAGAGGCCGCCGGCCTGGTCTTCGTGGGCCCGTCGGGCGACACGATCCGGCTGATGGGGGACAAGGCCGCCGCGCGAGAACAGGCGCAGAAGGCGGGCGTACCCACGGTTCCGGGCAGTGACGGGGTGATCACCGACATGGACGAGGCCGAGCGGCTGGCCGGCGCGGTGGGATACCCGGTGATGATCAAGGCCGCGGCCGGCGGCGGCGGCCGCGGCATCCGGGTGGCCGACGATGCCGAGGCGTTCCGCAAGCTTGCCCCGCAGGCCTCGAACGAGGCGAAGGCGGCGTTCGGTGACGGCGGCATCTATATCGAGAAGGTGATCGAGCGCGCCCGGCATATCGAGGTGCAGGTGCTGGGCGACGGTCGCGATGTGGTGCATTTCTTCGACCGGGAATGTTCGTTGCAGCGGCGGCGGCAGAAGGTCTGGGAAGAGGCGCCGTCGGCGGCGGTGGACGAAGCTGTGCGCGAGAAATTGTGCGCGGCGGCCGTCGACCTGGCGAAATCGGTGCAGTATCGCGGGGCGGGAACGGTGGAGTTCCTGTACGACGACGAGACCGGCGAATTCTATTTCATCGAGATGAACACCCGCATCCAGGTCGAGCACCCGGTGACGGAGATGATTTGTGGCACCGACCTTGTGGCCGGGATGATCCGGGTCTGTGCCGGGGCGCCGCTGGGCATCGCGCAGGGCGAGATCGCCCGCGAGGGCCACGCCATCGAGGTGCGGCTGAACGCCGAGGATCCGGCCAACGGGTTCATGCCCTTCCCCGGCGTGGTGAGCGGGCTGAAGGTTCCCGGGGGCGAAGGCATCCGGTTCGATCACATGCTTTACGACGGGTACGCGATCCCGCCCTTCTACGACTCGCTTCTGGGCAAGCTGATCGTCTGGGCGCCGGACCGGGCGCAGGCCATCGCACGGATGAAGGAGGCGCTGAGCACGCTGAAGATCGGCGGGCTGCCCACCACCGCGCCGCTGTTCACCGCGCTGGCCGACAGCGCGGACGTGCAGGCCAACGCGGTGCATACGCGGTGGCTCGAGCCGTGGCTGGAGCGGAACATCGACAAACTCACCAAACAGGGAGAGACAACGACATGAGCCGATACACATTCGGAGGCGACGAGCACGTGTTCGTCGAGGTCGACGAGGAAATGTCGCTCGAGGCGTTCTTCACGTCTCTGGCGATGACCAACGCGGTGCGGGAGGCGAAGATCGAAGGGGTGACCGAGATCTGCCCGGCCAATGCCTCTTTCCAGATCAAGTTCGATCCCGACAAGATCCATCCGCAGGTCCTGATGGACCGGCTGAAGGAGATGGAGGCCAGCGCCGAGAAGCAGGAGGCGAAGCTCAACACCCGGATCGTCGAGGTGCCGGTCTATTACCGGGATCCGTGGACGCACGAGACCCTCATGCGGTTCCGTGAGCGCCACCAGGATCCGAACGGCACGGACCTTGAATATGCCGCGAAGATCAACGGGTATGACAGTGTCGAGGCGTTCATCGAGGCGCATCACGGCGCGCCCTGGTTCGTGTCGATGGTGGGGTTCGTGTCGGGGCTGCCGTTCCTTTACCAGATGGTCGACCGGGCGCGGCAGATCCAGGTGCCCAAGTACCTGACGCCGCGCACCGACACGCCGAAGCAGACGGTGGGTTACGGCGGGTCGTTCTCGTGCATCTACTCGGTGCGGGGGGCGGGCGGCTACCAGATGTTCGGGATCACGCCGATGACGATCTTCGACCCGCAGCAGAAGACGCCGTACCTGAAGGATTTCATGGTGTTCTTCAAGCCGGGCGACATCGTCAAGTGGCGGCCGATCGATCGGGAGGAATACGAAACCATCGTCGCCGACGTGCAGGCCGGACGGTTCGAGCCGCGGACGGCGGACGTTGTCTTTTCGCTCGATGATTTCAACGCCGATATGGACGGCACGAATGCCAAGCTGATGGAGGCCCTCTATGCCGATTAACGTCATTTCATCCGGTATCATGACCACCATCCAGGATCTCGGGCGGCCGGGGTATTACCACCTCGGGATTCCGATCGGCGGGGCGATGGACCGGCTGGCGCTGCGGGCCGCGAACCTGTTGGTGGGCAATGCCGAGGACGCGGCCGGGCTGGAGGCGGTGTTCGTCGGGCCGGAGCTGGAGTTCACGGAAGATGCCACCGTGGCCGTCTGCGGGGCCGAGCTGCCGCCGAAGATCGACGGGGAAGAGCAGCCGACATGGACGGCGCTGGCGGTGAAGAAGGGGCAGGTTCTGTCGTTCGATTTCCTCAAGGCGGGGGCGCGGGTCTACATCGCGATTTCCGGCGGGATCAATACGCCGCCCTACCTGGGCAGCCGCGCGACCTATCCGATCGGGGCGCTTGGCGGGGTCGAGGGCCGGGCGGTGCAGCCGGGCGACACGCTGCCGCTGGGCAAGCCGGCGCGGGCGGCGACGCCCGGGGCGACGGTGCCGGAGAAGCTGCGGCGGCTGCCGGGGGGATCGGCGGAGCTGCGGGTGCTACCGGGGCTTTACTGGCACCGGATCACCGAGGCGGCGCAGGGCACGTTCTTCGAGGATACGTGGAAGGTGGCGAACGAGGCGGACCGGATGGGCTATCGGTTCCAGGGCGGTCGGCCGCTGGATTTCGTGCCGCGGGAGCAGCCGTTCAGCGCGGGTTCGGACCCGTCGAACATCACCGATGCGTGCTATCCCTACGGCTCGGTGCAGGTGCCGAGCGGCAAGGAGCCGATCGTGCTTCACCGCGACGCGGTGTCGGGCGGGGGGTATTTCATGCTCGGGACGGTGATTTCGGCGGATATGGACCTGATCGGCCAGTTGCAGCCCAATACGCCCACGCGGTTCGTCAAGGTGGACATGGACACCGCGCTGGCCGCGCGGAAGGACCGGTCGGACATGCTGGACGGGATCCGCGAGGCGATTGGCTGAGCCACCCGTAGCCTAGAGGTTCGTGAGCCCGGCCAGCACCCTGTCGGGGGTGGCGGGCATGTCGCGGAGGCGGACGCCGCAGGCGTGGTGGACGGCGTTGAGCACCGCCGCGCCGGCGCCGCAGATGCCGAGCTCGCCCAGCCCCTTGGACTGCATCGGCCCGGCCCAGGGGTCACGCTCTTCCACGAAATGCACCTCGAGCGGGGGGACGTCGGCATTGGTGGCGACGTGGTATTCGGCCAGGTCGCGGTTGACGATATGGCCGTCGCGGCGGTCATGGACCAGCCCTTCGGTCAGGGCCATGCCGATGCCCCAGGTCATGCCGCCATGGCACTGGCTGCGGGCGGTTTTCTGGTTAAGGATGCGGCCGGCGGCGAAGCTGCCCAGCATCCGGCGCACGCGAATTTCGCCGGTGATGTCGTTGACCGCGACCTCGGCGAAATGGGCGCCGAAGGTCGATTGCCGGACATCCTCGAACGCCTTGCCGGCGTCGATATGGCCGTGGCCGGTGAGCGTGTCGCCCCCCATCAGGTCGGAGAGCGCGCGGGTGGTGTTGCCGAAGGTCGCCTGCCAGTCCTTCAGGGTCAGGTCGCGCTCGTCGCACTCCATCTTCGAGGCAAGCTGCTGGCGGAGGTCGAGCGCGGCGAGCCAGGTGGCGTTGCCGGTCGAGGCCGCGCCCCATGAGCCGCCGGAGCCCGAGCCCGGCGGATACTCGGTATCGCCCAGCTTCACGGTCACGCGGTCGGCGGGCAGGCCCAGCGCCTCGCCCGCGATCTGGGTCAGGATGGCGTAGGTGCCGGTGCCGAGATCGGTCATGTCGGTTTCCACGAGCGCGCCCTCGGCGGTCAGGGTGACGCGCACCTCGGCCTCGGACAGGATGTTGACGCGGAAGGCGGCAGCCATGCCGGTGCCGATCCACCATTCGCCCTCGCGCCGTTGGCGCGGGGCGGGGTCGCGGCCCTGCCAGCCGAAGCGTTTCGCGCCGTCCTGCAGGGTTTCGGCCAGCATGTGGGAGGAGAACGGGATGCCGCTTTGCGGATCCTTCCCGGGGATGTTGCGGAGGCGCAGCTCGATGGGGTCGAGGCCCAGTTGAACCGCCAGTTCGTCCATCGCGCATTCGAAGGCGGTGACGCCCACCGCCTCGCCCGGCGCGCGGACGGAGCCGGCGGCGGGCCGGTGAAGGCGCGCGACGCGTTCGCCGATCAGCCGGTTGGCGGCGGCATAGGCGAAGGTGCTGGCCTGCGTGACCGGCTCGGCGAAGGATTCGTCGGGGAGGTTCGAGACGAGGGCCTCGTGGCCGAGCCCGGTGAGGCGCCCCTCGGCATCGGCGGCCAGCCGGATGCGCTGGCGCGTCTCGGAGCGGCGGGTAATGGTCTCGAAGACCTGCCGGCGGTGCTGGACCACGCGCACGGGGCGGTCGAGCTCCTTCGCCGCGATGGCAGCGGCGACGGTTTCGGCGGAGATGCCGAGCTTGGAGCCAAAGCCGCCGCCGACATAAGGCGAGAGCAGCCGCACACTGGCCGGGTCGATGCCGAGGCAGTCGGCCAGTTCGTTGCGATTGTATTTCAGCATCTGGAGCGAGGCGCGGACCGTCAGGTTCTCGCCGTCCCAGGCCGCCACGGCGGCGTGAGGCTCCATCGGGGCACTGGAATGGCCGGCGGTGGTGTATTCGGCGTCGAAGCTGTGGGGTGCATCGGCCATGGCGGCGTCGAGATCGCCCTGCCCGTCCGGCTCGCCTTCCGGCTCGACCGCCTGCGGGTCGACCGGGCCGGGCGGGCCCTCCGCGGTGATCTTCAGCGCGTTGGCGGCGTGGCGGGCCTGCTCGAAGCTTTCGGCGACGACGAGGGCGATGGGCTGGCCGGTATAGGCGGCGGTGTCGACGCCCTGAACGGGGGCCTCGTTGGCGGTGCCCTGGGCGGAGTTGCGGATCATGCGCGGGTCGCGGATCACGGCGAGGACGCCGGGCTTGGCACGGACATCCTCGGCATTGGTGGCGGTCAGCGCCCCCTGCCCCGGCGCGCGCACCAGTACGCCGAAGGCGCAGCCCTCGGGGACGTCGTCGGCCGCGTAGGTGGCCGCGCCGGTGACTTTCAGGTGGCCTTCTGGCCGGTCGGCCGGGGTGCCGAGCAGGCCCTGGGCGAGGCTGTCGGCGCGGTCTTCGGACTTGTCGTCGAGCTTGAGATTGATGGTCATGCCGTCGCCTCCTCGAGCACGGCGGGGAGGAGGCGCCGTGCGAGCGGTATCTTGAATGCGTCACCGCCGTGGGTTTCGGCGCCCTGCAGCAGGATGTCGGCAGCTTTCTCGAAGAGCGCCGCCGAGGGTTGGGCGCCGGTGAGGGTGGCGTCGACCTCGATATCGCGCCAGGGCTGGGGCGCGAGCCCGCCGAAACCGATGGCGGCGTGGGCGATCTTGCCATTGTCCATCCGGATCACCGCGGCGACCGAGACCAGCGCGAAGGCGTAGGAGGCGCGGTCGCGCACCTTGCGGTAGACCTGCCGGTCGCCTTTTGGAGCGGGCAGGAAGACGGAGGTGATCAGGTCGCCCGGTTCGAGCATGGTTTCGATATGCGGGGTGTCGCCGGGCAGGCAGTAGAAATTGTCGAGGTCGTAGGCGCGGCGGTGGCCCTCGGGGGATTGCACCTCGACCTGGGCGTCGAGGGCGCGCAGGGCCACGGCCATGTCGCTGGGGTGCAGCGCGATGCAGTGTTCGGAGGTGCCGAGGATGGCGTGGTTGCGGGTCTCGCCGCCCAGCGCGGCGCAGCCTTCGCCGGGGGTGCGTTTGTTGCAGGGGGTGTCGGTGTCGTAGAAATACGGGCAGCGGGTGCGTTGCAGCAGGTTGCCGCCGGTGGTGGCCTTGTTGCGGAGCTGGCCCGAGGCGCCGGCGAGCAGCGCGCGGGAGAGGACCGGCCAGTCTCGGCGGATGCGCATATCGGCGGCGAGGTCGGAATTGGTCACGGTGGCGCCGATGCGCAGGCCGCCATCCTCCTCCTCGAGGCGGTCGAGGCCGAGGCGGGTGATGTCGACGAGGGTGTCGGGGGCCATCACCTCGAGCTTCATGAGGTCGAGAAGGTTGGTGCCGCCGGCGATGAAGGCGGCACCGCGGCCGAAGCCGGCCTCGCAGGCGGCGGTGGTGTCCTCTGCGCGCAGGAAATCGAAGGGTTTCATGCCTGGTGGTCTTTCGCGTCGCGGATGGCGGCGTTGATGCCGGGGTAGCAGGAGCAGCGGCAGAGGTTGCCGCTCATCCGTTCGGAGAGTTCCGCCTCGGTCAGCTCACAGGGGCCATCCAGCGAGGGGCTGACATGGCTGGGCCAGCCGGCGTCGAGCTCGTCGAGCATGGCGGTGGCGGAGCAGATCTGGCCGGGGGTGCAGTAGCCGCACTGGAAGCCGTCATGGTCAATGAAGGCCTGTTGCAGCGGTGAGAGGGAGCCGTCGGAGAGACCCTCGACGGTGGTGATGGCGTCGCCCTCGTGCATCACGGCGAGGGCGAGGCAGGCGTTGATGCGGCGGCCGTTGACCAGCACCGTGCAGGCGCCGCACTGGCCCTGGTCGCAGCCCTTGCGCGAGCCGGTGAGGCCGAGGTGGTCGCGCAGCGCGTCGAGCAGGGTGACGCGCGGGTCGAGGTCGAGCGTATGGTCGGCGCCGTTGACGGTGAGGGTGATCTGCATGGGGTCTCCGGATGGCGGCGGCGGTCGCGGGGCGTGTGTCGGGTCAACCGACGGCCGGCGGGGATTGTTCCTGCGGGGGTCGGTTTCCGTGGCGGCGGTCAGGGGGTCGGTGTGCCGCTTTGGCTGCCCGGGCGGGGGTCGTCGTCGCGGTGCCAGGGGCGCGTGCGTTCGGTCTGGCGGCAGATGTCCTGGAGGGCGGTTTGCAGGCCTTCGGCAAGGGTGGGATGGTAGAACGGCAGGTCGAGCACGTCGGAGGCGGTGAGGCCCTGCTGGATGGTCCAGGCGAGGAGGTGGGCGAGGTGTTCGCCGCCCGGCGCACAGAGGGAGGCGCCGGTGAGGCGGCCATCGGTGGCGCGGGCGTGGAGGCGGAGGAGGCCGTGGGCCTGCCCCATGACCTTGGCGCGGCCCTGGTCGGCATAGTCGACGGTGCCGGTGACGTGGGTGTCGTCATCCGGGTCGGGGATGGTGCCGATGGTGGCGGCCTCGGGGCGGGTGAAGGAGATGGCGAGGGGGGTCTTGCGGGGGGAGGCCGAGACGTCGGGCCAGGTGGCGGCGTTGCAGCCGGCGATGGTGCCCTCGGCCGAGGCCTCGTGCAGGAGGGGGCGGTCGTGGTTGGCGTCGCCGGCGATGAAGACGGGCGCGTCGCCGCATTGCAGGGTGTCGGGGTCGAAGATCGGCGTGCCGTGGTCGTCGAGGTCGAGATCGGTGTTTTCGAGCTCCAGCGCGTCGAGCGAGGGCGGCCGACCGGCGGCGACCAGCACGCGCTCGAACCGGGCTGTGTGGCCGTTCCAGGTCAGCTCGACCCCGTCGGGATGGGGCGCGGGGTGCGGCTTGCAGTCGAGGTGGATGGGGAAGCTGTCGGAGAGGATGGCATAAAGGGCGCGGCTGGTCTCGGGCGGCAGGCCGGCGAGGGTGTCGCCGCTGTCGAACAGTTCCACCTGCACCCCCAGCCGGTGCATGGCCTGCGCCAGTTCCAGCCCTAGCGGCCCGGCGCCGATCACCGCCATGCTGGCGGGCAGGTCGTCGAGTTCGAAGATGGTGCGGTTGGTGAGCACCCGGTCGGCAACCGCGCGGTAGGGCCCAGGCAGGTCGGGCGCGGCGCCGGTGGCGATGACGATGGCGCGGGCCTCGACCGTGTCGCCGGTGTCGAGGGCCAGCACGCCGGGCGCGTCGAACCGGGCCCGGGCGCGCAGGCAGGTGCCGTCGGGCAGATCGGCGATCGACCGGCGGACGCCGCGGGCGAAGTCGTCGCGCATCCGGCGGACGCGGCCGAGCACTTCGGCGCCGCGCACCTCGACCCGGGCATGGATGCCGAAGCGCTCGGCGTCGGAGGCGCCATGCGCCGCGTCGGCCGCCGCGATCAGCAGTTTCGAGGGCATGCAGCCGACCGTGGCGCAGGTGGTGCCGGCAAATTCCGGGTCGATCAGCCGGGTCGTCGCCCCCTGCCGCCTTGCGTGACGCTCGGCCGCCAGCCCGGCGGTGCCGGCGCCGATCACGGCGACATCTGCAACATGGCGGGTCATCGGGCCTCCTGCATCCTGTCGGGATCAACCCGGCGACGGGGGTGCAGGTTCCGGAACGGCGGAATGGGCCGCCGAACCGGTCAGGCGCGTCAGAACCGGAGCGAGGCCCGGAGGTTGAAGGACCGGCCCGGTTCCTTCAGCGGCGTGACGGTCGCGAATTCCTGTCCGTAGGTGGCGCGTTCGGTGTAGGTCTCGTCGAAGACGTTGTCGATCTCGGCGCGAAGGGTCAGGTTCTTCATCCGGCGCGGGGTGTATTCGGCGAAGAGGTTGAGCACCTCGAAGCCGCCGATCTTGCCGCCCGGGGCGCCCGCCGCGGTCTCGTCGAAGACGATCTGCGCGTCGGCGCCGAGGGTCAGGCCGAGCGGATCCCAGGTGTTGGCCACCTCGAGCACGAGGTTGTCACCCAGCGGCGTGGTCAGGTAGCGGCCGGTGTAGCTGTCGGCCGGGCCGCCGTTGATCTTGTTGTCGATATTGGCATAGGCGATGCGCGCGAAGCCGGTGGACCAGTTGTAATCGGCGCTGACCTCAAACCCTTCGGTGTCGAGATCGGCGACGAGGCCCGGGGAGGCGCCGAACAGCCCGGTCGCGGGGTCGAGCAGCGTGCGGGCGTTGTCGATATTGGTTTTGAAGAGCCGCCCGTTCAGATTCCAGTTGCCCAGATGGACATTGGCGCCGAGGTAGTAGTTTTCCGACGTGACGGGCGAGATCGAGGCGGGATAGGTCCAGGCCGGGTCGAAGAGGAAGCTTTCGGCCAGCGCGATGCCACCCCAGTTATGCGAGGCGCCGGCGCTGAGGGTGAGCGCGTCGGAGATGTCGTAATCGCCGGAGATGTTGGCGGAGAGCCCGTCATTGTCGTAGCTCGTGCCGTCGACGCCCGTAAACTCCTGAAAGTCGTAGCGGGCGCCGGTGGAGAGGCGGAAGCGGTCGGTCACGTCAAGCTCGGCCTGCACGAAAAGGCCGAAATTGTTGGCCTTCTCCCGCGCAAAGAAGACGGCCGTGCCCTCGCCGTTGATGTCGGCGACATCGCTGTAGAAATCGGCGCCGGCCTTGACCGTGCCGTTGGCGACCGTGAACTCGTTCACGAATTTGCCGGTGAAGCTGGTTGTCTCGCCGGAATAGGCGTCGGTGCGGCCCGGCATGGGGCCGGTGTAAAGCTCGGTGGAGTTGTAGGCGATCTGGACCGTGGGGTTCCACATGTCGGTGGTGTCGCCGAACTCGTAGGAGAGGACGAGGTTCTGCCGCTCGAGCGTGTAGGTCCGGGTGGCGAACATGCCCCGCAGCCCGGCGAAATCGGCCCGCAGGGGGCGCTGTGCGTCGTCGCGGACGTTTTCGTAGCTGAGCTCGAGCCGGCTGCCATTGGCGCCGTTATAGGCCACCTTGGCCAGCCCGCTGGTCAGTTGCGTGCCCGAGCCGGTGATGTCGATCCCGTCGCCGTCCTCGCGCAGGCCGCCATCGGCGTATTTGCCGAAGGCGAGGTACTCGAACCCGCCTGTGACGCCGAAGATCGCGAGGCTGTTGGTGAAGACGTTGCCGTTACTCTGGTACTCGGTGATGAAGCGGCCGCCGAAGCTGCGGCCCTCTTCCAGCAGGTCGTTGACGTCCTTCGTCTCGAAGGCGATGGCGCCGGCCATGGCGCCGGGGCCCGCATCCGCCGGGGCGACGCCGGGGTCGACCCGGACGGCCTTGAGCAGTTCGGGGTCGATATAGGTGGTGGCGCTGTGGTGGAAGATGCGGTTGTTCTGGCGGGCGCCGTCGATCGTGACGTTGAGGTTGTTCTCTTCCACGCCGTTGACGTAGATCTTCTGCGAGATCGGCAGCGAGCTTCCGACCGAGACCGAGGGTTCGGACTTGAACACTTCCTGCAGATCCTTGGGAGTTGTTCGCGTCAGGTCCTCGTTGTCGATGCCGATTTCGGACGTGGCATCGGAGCCGATGTAGATCGTGCCGAGCACGAAGGGTTCCGGCGCCTGGGCGAAGGCGCCCCCGGCTCCGACGATGAAAATAAACGTGGCATGAGGCGTCGCGCGGCGCATGATCCGTCCCCCGAATTGTCGTTATTGGATTTGGGGGTAGCGGATGAATTGGCTGCCTGTCGGGCCCTGAGGTGACACAGGGCCGGAGGGAATGCAAGCGGCGTCCCGCCGTTACATAAGTTTTGCATACCATTGCACACCTATCAGCTTGAACTTCGCGCCGATTGCCTTCAGTTTCCCGTCGTCTGCCCACGGAGGACAGCCTCGGGACGTGTGAAAGAACACGTAGGTGGAGACGAAATTCGGGAGGAATCGCATGATAATGCGCGCCATTGACGGGCTTAACGAGATCGTCGGCCGAATCGTTGCGGTCGTGGCGATCGTCTTTGCCGCGATCATCATTTTCGACGTGGTGATGCGCTATGCGTTCAGCGAGCCGACGCGGTGGGCGTTCGACGTCTCGAAGCAGCTTTTCGGCTTCTACTTCGTTCTGCTGGGCGGCTACGCGCTTCGGCACGGGGCGCATGTGAAGGTGGATATCCTGACCGAGAAATTCGGCCCCGGGGCCCGCAGGATCGTCGACCTGCTGGGTTACGTGATCTTCTTCTTCCCGTTCGCCTGGGTGTTCCTGACCCGGTCGTGGGAGTTCGCGGCGCGGTCCTGGGCGCAGGGCGAGGTGACCTATGGCGCGATCCAGATGCCGGTCTATCCGCTGAAGATGGCAATGTGCGTGGCGGCCGGGCTGCTCTTGCTGCAGGGCGTATCCGAGGTTCTGAAGATCGCGCTGGGTCGCGGGGAGGCTGCGCGTGACACCTGAACTTATCTCCGTTCTGATGTTCGGCCTGCTGGTGGCGGGCCTGTTCATGGGGCATCCGCTGGCCTTCGTGCTGGGCGGGACGGCCGTTCTGACGGCGATCATCGCCGGGAAGCCGATGGTCCTGGGGATCGTGATCAACCGGATCTATGGCGATGTGCTGGACAATTACACGCTGATCGCCATTCCGCTTTTCGTGCTGATGGCGCGCTTTTTGTCGGATTCCGGGGTGACGGACCGGATGTTCGAGACGCTGCGGCTGTTGCTCAGCCGGGTGCGGGGCGGGCTGGCGCTGGCGGTGGTGTTCATCTCGATCCTGCTGGCGGCGACGACGGGGATCATCGGCGCGTCGATCACCGTGATGGGGGTGATGGCGCTGCGGCCGATGCTGCAATACGGCTATTCCCAGTCGCTGACGACCGGAGTGATCGCGGCGTCGGGGTGCCTTGGCATCCTGATTCCGCCGTCGATCATGCTGATCCTGATGGCGAGCTATTCGCCGCTGTCGGTGGGCGAGCTGTTTGCCGGGTCGATGATACCGGGGGTTCTGCTGGGGCTGAGCTATGCCGTCTATGTCTACGTGATTTCCGTGCTGCGGCCCGACCTGGCGCCGGCGGTGGAGCCGGAGGAGAAGACCAGCCGGGGCGAGCTGATGCGGATGCTGGTGATGGAGGCGTTGCCGCCGCTGCTGCTGATCTTCGGTATCCTCGGCTCGCTGCTGGCGGGGATCGCGACGGCGACCGAGGCCTCGGCCATCGGGGCGGCGCTGGCGCTGCTGATCGTGATCCTGCGGCGGAAGTTCCGGCTGGAAACCTTTTACAGCGCGATGCTGGAAACCGCCCGCACCTCGGCGATGATCCTGTTCATCGTGGTCGGCGCCACGGCCTTTACCGGGGTGTTCAACATCACCGGGGGCCTGCGCGCCACGCAGGAGCTGATCCGGGCGCTGGAGATGGAGCCGTGGATGCTGGTGGCCGTGATGATGGCCATCGTCTTCGTGCTTGGCGCCTTCCTGGACTGGACGGGGATCGTGCTTTTGTCGTTCCCGATCTTCTTGCCGATCGTGCAGGAGATGCCGGATGTGAGCCTGTTGTGGTTCGTGGTGCTGATGGCCGTGGTGCTGCAGACCTCGTTCCTGACGCCACCATTCGGATACGCCCTGTTCTACCTGCGGGCCATCGCGCCGCGCGAGGTGAAGACCGCGGCGATCATCCGCGGTGTGCTGCCGTTCATCGGGCTGATCGTGGTGATGTGCGTGCTGGTGGCGCTGTTCCCGTCGCTGGTGACGTGGCTGCCCGGCGCCCTCTATTCGAACTGACTTTCAACCTAGATAGGAGAGTATCATGACTGCCAAGGCACTCATTTTCGCCGCCTCCGCGGCGGCTGCCCTCGGCTCGCAGGCCGTGGCGCAGGAAAGCTGGACCATGACGACGACGTGGCCCTCGTCGCTGGAGTTGATTGAGACCGACAAGCATTTCGTCGAGCTGGCCAACAAGCTGACGGAAGGCGAGCTGACCATCGAGTTCTTCGAGGGCGGTGCGCTGGTGCCGGCGGGCGAGGTCTTCGGTGCGGTGGAATCCGGCACGGTTCAGGCCGGCGCCGACTGGCCGGGCTACTGGGCCGGCCGCGATGCCGCCTTCTCGCCGCTGGCCACCACGCCCAGCCTGTTCAACGCGGTCGACTACGTGAACTGGATCCAGCAATGGGGCGGCGCGGAGCTCTATAACGAGGTCTACGGCAATTTCGGCATGGTCTACCTGCCCTATGGCGTGACCAACAACGAGTCCGGCTTCCGCACCAACGAGCCGATCGTCAATCTCGAGGACCTGCAGGGCAAGCGCCTGCGGCTGTCCGGCCTGGAGCAGGGCAAGCTGCTCGAGCGTCTGGGCGGCAACCAGGTGTCGATGGCCGGTGGCGAGATCTACCAGGCGCTCGAGCGCGGGGTGATCGACGGGGCCGAATTCTCGACCCCGAATGTCGACTGGTCGGGCGGCTTCCAGCAGGTCACCGATTACTGGGCGACGCCGGGCTGGCACCAGTCGGCCTCGGTCTTCGGCGTGATGATCAACAAGTCGGCCTGGGACGCGCTGACCCCCGAGACGCAGGAGAAACTGCAGATCGCGGCCGACGCCACCCTGCTGTGGTCGCTGGCCTTCACCGAGAAGCGGGCCACGGAAGCCTATGCCAAGTTCAACGAGGCGGTCGAGATCAACCGCTACGACGACGAGACGCTTGAAGAGGTCCAGAAAATGGCCAACGAGGTGATCGTCGAGACCGCCTGCGAGAACCCGAATTCCGCGAAGGTCTACCTGAGCATGGTCGAGTACCTGGAAGACTACAAGCAGTGGCGCGACGCCTCGGCCCCGTTCAACCTTGGCCGGACGCCGAACGGCCCGGACGTGGAAGCCCTGCGCGAATGCGCGGGCTGAGGCTGGCCGGATAATTGACCAGGATGCCCGCCGATTCCGGCGGGCATTTTCCGTTCTAGGGCAGTGGCTTGCGGCACGATGCGCGGATAGCGGCTGGTCATTCCGAAAGCCGCGGGTGTAAAGAACGGCTGTGGCTGACCCGGCCTGTCCGGCACGGTCTGACCGGGGGCCGGCGAAGATGACGATCAGGCAAGGTGAACGCATATGAAGGACTGGAGTTCGGCCGCGACGGCGCTTTACGATGGCGGGGCCCGCCGGATGTTCATCGGCGGAGACTGGTGCGAGGCGCAATCCGGCGAGACCATCGAGGCGCGCAACCCGGCCGATGGCACGTTGCTGGCCACGGTGCCGAAGGGCGGCGCCGCCGATATCGATGCGGCCGTGACCGCCGCGCGCAAGGCGTTCGAGGGGCCGTGGGCGAAATGGACGCCGTTCGAGCGGCAGAACCTTCTGCTGCGTATCGCCGAGCGGTTCGAGGCGGAATGGGAAAACCTGTGCCTGTCGGACACGCTGGACATGGGGATGCCGATCCAGCGGACGCTGGCCAACAGCCGTCGGGTCCTGGGCATGCTGCGGTTCTATGCCGGGCAGGCCGTGGCCATTCACGGCGCGACGATCCCCAACTCCTTCCCCGGCGAGATCTATTCGCAGACCGTGCGCGAGCCGGTCGGCGTGGTGGGCGCCATCATCCCGTGGAATGCGCCGATCGCCGGGTCGATCTGGAAGATCGCGCCGGCGATTGCGACCGGCTGCACCGTAGTGCTGAAACCGTCGGAGGAGGCCTCGCTGACCGTGCTGATGATCGCGCGGATCATGCAGGAGGCGGGGCTGCCGGACGGGGTGCTGAACATCGTCACCGGGCTGGGCCACGAGGCGGGCGCGGCGCTGGCCGAGCATCCCGGCGTCGACAAGCTCGTCTTCACCGGCTCGACCGCGACCGGGCAGGCCATCGCCCGGGCGGCCACCGGCAACCTGAAACGGGTGTCGCTGGAGCTGGGCGGGAAATCCCCGGTGATCGTGTGCCGGGACGCCGATATCGAGAAGGCCGTGCCGGTGGCGGCGATGGCGGTATTCGCCAATTCCGGGCAGATCTGCATCGCCGGGTCGCGCCTGTTCGTGGCGCGGGAGATCCATGACGAGTTCGTGCGGCGGGTGGCCGATTATGCCGCCGGGCTGCGGATCGGGCATGGCATCAGCGAGGAGACCGATATCGGCCCGATCATCTCGGCCCGGCAGGCCGAACGGATTGCCGGTTACCTGTCCAAGGGCCCGCAGGAGGGCGCGCAGGTGCTGACTGGCGGCGCGCGGGCCGAGGGACCGGGGCTGGAAGCCGGGCATTTCTACCATCCGACGGTGCTGGGCGGGGTGACCGACCAGATGACCGTGGCGCGGGAGGAGATTTTCGGGCCTGTCATTTCGGCCCTGCCCTTCGACAGCATCGACGAGGTGGTCGCACGGGCCAATGCCACGCCCTACGGGCTGGCCGCCGGCGTGTTCTCGACCCATCTGGGCACCGCGCACAAGCTGGCGCACCGGCTGAAGGCCGGGTCGGTCTGGGTCAACATGTACCACGCCATAGACCCGGCGGTGCCGTTCGGCGGGGTGAAGATGTCGGGCTATGGCCGCGAGGGCGGGACCGAGCACATGGAAGAGTACCTGGATACCAAGGCGATCTGGATCAACGCGGACTGAGCGGTTCGGCCGGCACGGAGGGAGAGCGGAAAGATGGAAGTCGGGATCATCGGCGTCGGGCTTATGGGGCATGGCATTGCCCGGAACGTGATGGAACGCGGCGGGTTCGGGCTGAGCTTTCTGGCGCATCCGGGGAACCAGCCGACCGAGGATATCGTGGCGCTCGGCGCGCGGGCCTGTGCCACGGCGGGCGAGGTGGCGGCGGGGTCGGACGTGGTGATCCTCTGCGTCACCGGCTCGCCGCAGGTGGAGGCGATCGTGACCGGCGAGGACGGGCTGGCCGCGGCGCTGCGCTCCGGGGCGGTGGTGGTGGATTGCTCGACCGCGCTGCCCGAGTCGACCCTGCGGATGGGCGAGGTCGTGCGGCAGGCGGGAGGAGATTACCTCGACGCGCCGATGACGCGGACGGCGGCGCATGCCCGGGCGGGCACGCTCAACCTGCTGGTGGGCGGCGAGCGGGAGGTGCTGGAAAAGGTGCGGCCGGTGCTGGCGGCGTTTACCGAGAAGGTCGATCATGTCGGGCCGCTGGGGCATGGGCACCGGCTGAAGCTCTTGCACAATTACGTGTCGGTCGGGTTCATGACCTTGCTGGCCGAGGCCGCGGCGCAGGCGGCGGATAGCGGGGTGGACCCGCAGGTCTTCGTTGACGTGCTGGCCGGGGGTGGCGGGGCGAGCGCGGCGCTGGACCGGCTGGCGCCCTATATCGTCTCGGAGGATCGCGACGCCCTGCCCTTCTTCGTGGCGAACGCGCAGAAGGACATTGACTATTACCGCGCCATGTCGGACTCCTCGGGCGCGCGCAAGGTCGTTGCCGACGGTGTGTCGGCGGCGCTCGCCGAGACGGTCGAGGCCGGTTTCGGAGAGGCTTACGTGCCTGAGCTGGTGCGCCTGTTCAGGAAGGAAACCAACACCTGAGACGGACGCTGGCGGCCCGGATGTCACCGGGTTGCCACCGAAAAAATACCTGTGTAGCAATCGCATACGTTCAACGGGAGGATATCCATGACGTTTATGACCCGCGGGCTGGTTTCGACCGGCGTTTTCCTTGCCCTGGCCGTTCCGGCCGTCGCGCAGACCGAAGTGAAGATCGGCTACGCGCTGGCCCCCGACAGCCACTACGGCGTCGCGGCCGCGAAGTTCGAGGAGGTCGTCAAGGCCGAGACCGGCGACGCGTTCGAGTTCAACCATTTCCCGTCGTCCGGCCTGGGCGGCGAGCGCGAGGTGATCGAGGGGCTGCAGCTTGGCACGATCGAGGCGACCATCGTCTCGTCGGGCACGCTGGCGAATTTCGTGCCGGATACCGGCGTGTTCGACATCCCCTTCCTGTTCCGTGACCTCGACCATGCCCGCGCCGTGCTGGATGGCGAGATCGGGCAGGAGATCCTGGCCAAGTTCGACGATGTCGGCCTGCACGGGCTGGCCTGGGGCGAGCAGGGCTTCCGCCACATCACCAACAACCGTAACCCGATCGAGACGCCGGAAGACGTGCAGAGCCTGAAGATCCGCACCATGGAGAACCCGGTTCACCTGGCGGCCTTCAACGCGATGGGCGCGGCGCCGACGCCGATGGCGTGGCCGGAGGTGATCTCGTCGCTGCAGCAGGGTGTGATCGACGGGCAGGAGAACCCCCTGTCGGTGATCGTGTCGGTGAAGCTGGACGAGGTGCAGAAATACCTGACCCTGTCGGGCCATGTCTATTCGCCGGCGATGCTGATCGTGTCGAAGCCGTTCTGGGACGGGCTGGATGACGAACAGAAAGCCGTGTTCGAGAAGGCCGCGGCAGAGGCCGTGACCGCGATGCGTGGTTATGTCGACGATGTGGAGACCACGGGCGTCGAGACGCTGAAGGAGCGCGGCATGGAAGTGAACGAGCTGTCGGCCGAGCAGAAGGCCGCCTTCCAGGAGTCGATCGCCTCGGCCTACGAGGAATATTACGAGACCTACGGCAAGGACCTTGTCGACTCGATCGTCGATTTCGAGTGAGCAGATTGTGCCGGCGCCCACGTGGCGCCGGCGCGCTTTCCGGGGGTGGCCATTGAAACGCATTGAGCGAGCCTTCGTTGCGCTGAACGGCTGGGCGCTGATCCTGATGCTGTCGGGCATGGCCCTGGTGGTGGGGGCCAATATCGCGCTGCGCTACCTGACCTCGCATTCGCTGCCATGGGCGGACGAGGTGGCGCGCTACCTGATGATCTGGCTGACCTTCATCGGGGCGGGCCTGATCCTTCGGATCGGCGGCCACGTGGCGATTACCAACCTGCAGGACGTGCTTCCGACGACCGGGCAGAAGGTTCTCAGGGCAGTCATCGTGCTGATCCTGCTGGCGTTTTTCGGCTACATGGTGTTCGTCGGCTGGCAGTATGCCCAGCGCATGCAGTACCAGATGACCCCGGCGCTGCGCCTGCCCTTCATTTACATATACGCGGCGATGCCGGTGGGGTTCGCCCTGCTGATCGTGCATCTGCTGCTGATCGCCCGGCCGTTCATCGAGGCCGGGGCCTACAAGCCGCTCGATGGCCAGGGCGCGGATGAAATGGTCACCGGCGGCGCCAATGGCTGAGATCCTGTTTCCCGCGCTGTTCCTTCTGCTGGCGCTTGGCCTGCCCGTTGCCTTCGCGATGGCGATTTCGGCTTTCGCGGCGATCATGCTGGCCTCGAGCTATCAGCCGCTGGTCGTGGTGAAGGAGATGTTCGCGGGGCTCGACAGTTTTCCGCTTTTGGCGGTGCCGTTCTTCATCCTCGCCTCGGAGATCATGACCGGGGGCGCGGTGACGCTGGCCATCTTGCGGCTGGCGCAATCGCTTGTCGGGCACATGCGCGGCGGGCTTGGCCATGCGAACGTGATCAGCTCGGCGATGTTCGCGGGCATATCGGGCAGCGCGCTGGCCGATGCCGCGGGGCCGGGCACGATGATGATCCGGATGATGGAAAAGGGCGGCTATGACCGGCCCTATGCCAGCGCCCTGACGATTTCGAGCGCCGTAGTCGGGCCGATCATCCCGCCGTCGATCACGATGATCATCTACGCGATGCAGGACCAGGAAGTGTCTGTCGGCTCGCTGTTCATGGCGGGGATTTTGCCGGGGCTGCTGATCACGCTGATGGTTCTGCTGGCCAATGCCCGGCAGAGCAAGCGGCGCAACTATGCCTCGGGCGAGCCGATGCCGCCGCTGGCCGAGATCGCGCGGATCGCGTTCTTCGCGCTGCCTGCGCTGATCCTTGTGGTGCTGATCGTCGGCGGCATACGGTTCGGCGTGTTCACGCCCACCGAGGCCTCGGTGATCGCGGTGTTCTATGCGCTGCTGGTGGGGATGTTCGTCTATCGCTCGCTGCGGTTGCGGGACCTGCCCGGCATCGTGCTGCGCGCGGCGCTGACCTCGGGAGCGGTGCTGCTGATCCTGGGGGCGGCGCGGGCCTTTGCCTGGGTGCTGATCATCGAGAGCATTCCGCAATTCCTGGCCGAGACGATCATCGCCTGGGACCTGGCGCCGATCGTGTTCCTGCTGGCGGTGAACCTTCTGCTGCTCGTCTTCGGGCTGTTCATGGACCCGCTGCCGGGGGTGATGATCCTTGTGCCGATCCTGGCGCCGATCAGCTTTGCGCTGGGGATCGACCCGAACCATTTTGCCATCATCGTGATCGTCAACCTGACGCTGGGCCTGACGACGCCGCCGGTGGGCAGCCTGATTTTCGTGGTGTCCTCGACCATGGGGCTGAAACCCTCGACCCTGATCCGCGAGATGCCGCCCTTCTTCCTGGCGCTGGCGGTGGCGTTGCTGACGATTACCTTCGTGCCGTTCCTGTCGACATGGCTGCCCCGGGTGAGCGGGTTCTGAATCCGATCCAGCGAGGAATCAGGATCTGGTCTATCCGCCTACCGGGGCCGGGGCCAGCGCATGGCCCCCTGCCCGGCTGAAGCAGCGCCGGAGAAGGGCGCCGGTGTCGAGGATCATCACGCTGCCACGGGTCGGGCTTTGAATGCATCCGCAGACATCCTCGGCAATCTTCATGGTCGTGTCCCGATGGTTGAGAGCCGACATCTCGTACACCTTGTTCTCGGTGGTGATGACAATTTCGTCGATCGTATCGACGACGATCCCGTACTTGTTGCCGTCGTTGCGGAAGATCAGGACCTTTTCGCCATGCTGACGCGAGGCCGGCATTCCGTACAGCTTGCGCGGGTTGATCAGGCTTATGAGTTCGCCGCGCAGGTTGATGACCCCGTCGACGAATTCGATGGCGTAAGGCGGCTGCAGCAGGGTGCCGGGGTAGTCGATCACCTCCTTCACCTGTGACGTTTCGAGGGCGAAGCGCTTGTCGAAGGCGAAGACGATGAAGGTCAGGCGCGCGCTGGCGGTCCGGCTTTCCGGGTCGGTGCTGGCGGTTTCCTCGGGCGGGTGCACCTCGCGGCAGCGGCGGGCGGTGTCGACGAGGATCCGGTCGCGCTTCATGACCTCGTAGTCGAGCATCATGACGATCTCGTTCTCGGCGCCCAGAAGGCAGCCCTCGACGATATCGGCGCGCGGCAGCGCCAGCTTGGTGAATTGCAGCACCTCGTCCTCGAAACAGGCGATGATGCTGTCGATGGAATAGACCAGCAGGCCAATCGGCCCGCCGTCGGTCTGGACGACCAGCATCTTGCGTTTCGGGGGTGTTTCCCGGGTCGACCGCAAGTCGGCCGCGTCGCCCATGAACTTGCGGAAATCGGCGACCGGGATGACCGCGCCGCGCAGGTTGGTGATGCCGATGAAGCAATCGTGGACGAGGATCGAATCCATGATTTCAGGGGCGTCCATCACCTCCTTCACGTGGCGCAGGTCGATGGCACAGGTGGTGTGGCCGAACTGGAAGGAGAGGCAGTTGAAGCGCCGCCCGCGCGAGGGGCCCTGATCGCCCGGGAGGCCCGACAGGGCCTGGCCGCGCGGCACCTTCTCGAGGCTGAGGATCTCGCACGGGTCGAGGATCTGAACGATGCGTTCGCCGCCGTCGAGCTTGAGCAGACCTTCGACGACCACGTCCTTGACCTGGCCGTCACGGGGGCGGAAATCGACGCGGAAGCGTTCCTCGACCTTGAGCACCTCGCCCGTGCGGTCGACCAGAAGACCGATGCGGTGGTCGCCATCCTCGACGATGGCGACCTTGCGGTCGGAGGGTTGCCCGGCGGGGAATTCCAGCAGCTCCCGCAGGTCGACGACGGGGATGATCATGCCGCGCAGGTTGATCAGGCCGCGCATGAAGCGGGGCGACAGGGGCATGGCGGAGATCGTCGCGGGTTCGTTCACGACCTCGCGGATCACGCCGGCGCGGAGGGCGAATTCGATCCCGTCCAGCCAGAACGAGCCGTAGATCGTCTGGTCCGCCGCATCGCGCCCGCGACCCGGGGCGATCATGTCGGTCGTGGCGGAGGGGTGTTCCGATGCGGGGTCGGTCGGCAGCGAGGTCATGTCCGTTCCCCCAGGCGCGGGATCTGTGCCACGTCAAATTCGCCGGTGGTGCAGTCGATGGTGACCTGTCGGCCGAACACGCCGCCGGTGTCCTCGTGAATGTTGCGCAGGCCCAGCTTGCGGACGGCGCGGTAGGCGCTTCCGGAATTGACCGTGCCGACCAGTCGCCGCGGGTCGGTGTCGGGTGGCATGGTCATGTTCGCGCCGCCGATGACGATGGCCTTGATGTGCTTCCTGTCGAGCGGGCCGATGTCCATCAGCGAGACGAGGGAGCGCACCGCCTGGTCGACGTGCCGCCCGCCGATGGTGTCGGTGACCGTACCGGAGTCGGACAGCAGGCAATGCGCCAGACCGAAGATGCCGCGGGCCGGGTAGAGGAAGCCGAGGCCGATGCAGGAGCCGAGGATGGCGGTCAGGATATCGCCCGGGCCGCCGGTCTTCACTTCGCCGATCTGGACGTGGATCTTCTGGGCGGTGGTCATGCGCCGCCCCCTTTCGCGCGGGTGGCGGGGCGGTAGATGATGGGCTCCACCTGTTCGAAATCGGTGTCGATATGCTTGAGGGATTCGGATTCGCCGATGAAGAGCACCCCGTCGGGATGCAGCGCCGCGCGGGCATGGCGGAGGATCGTTTCCTGGTCGGCGGCGGTGAAGTAGATCAGCACGTTGCGCAGGAAGATGGCGTCGAACAGCGCCGTGTTGCGCAAGGGGGTGAGCAGGCTGTGCTGCCGGAAGCGGATCCGCGACCTGATCCTGGGGCCGGCCTTGAAGCCGGCCTCGTCGGAGCCGGTCATGTGGCGGTCGAAGAGGTCGGGCTGTTCCTGCCGGAAGCGGGCGACGGGGCGGCCCTTGTAGAGGCCGGCCGTCGCCACGTCGATCACGCGCGAGGAGATGTCGGTGCCCAGGATGGCATAGTCGAACCGTTCGGAGCGGTTGCGCTGCTCCTCGAGGTAGACGCCGGCGGTGTAGGCCTCTTCCCCGGTGGAGGCGGCGGCGGACCAGACGCGCATCGGGCGGTTCTGCACCCGCGCCGCGAAATCGGGCAGGAAGACATCGTTGAAATAGGTCCAGACCCGGGGCGTGCGGTAGAAATAGGTCTCGTTCGTGGTGACCCGGTTGGTGAGTTCCTGCCGTTCCGCCGGATCCTTTGACAGACGGGTGATATAGGCCCGGTAATCGGGCAGCCCGAGGTCGCGCAGGCGCGGCCGGAGGCGGGTGACCAGAAGCGAACGGCGCGCGTCGCCGATGCTGATGCCGGTCTGGGAGTAGACGATGGCGCGCAGTTTCGCGAAATCGCCATCGCTCATGGTTTTCGAGCTCTCCATGCTGCTGCACTTTCCCTGAATGAGCCGGGCCTGGTGGTGTCAGGCGTCGAGTTTCGCGATTTCGTCGGTCAGCCCCTCGGCCCCCACCCGGAGCCCGTCGGTGGCTTCGGCGATGGAATCGGAGGCGACGACGGCCTGTTCGGAGGCGTCGACGATGCTCTGGATCGCCTCGGCCACGTCGCGGGCGGCGGTCTGCTGTTCGTTGGCGGCGACGGAGATCTGGGTGATGGACTCGGTGGTGTCGGAAATGCCGGCGAGGATCTTGGTGAAGGCGGCGCCCGCCTCGCGCGAGACCTCGCTGCCCTGGGTCACGCGCTTGACCGTCTCGTTGATCAGCTTGGTGATCTCCTTGGTGGCCTGCGACGACCGCTCGGCCAGTTTGCGCACCTCGTCGGCCACGACCGAGAAGCCGAGCCCGTGTTCACCGGCGCGCGCCGCCTCGATCGCCGCGTTGAAGGCGAGCAGGTTGGTCTGGCCGGCGATTTCGCTGATGACCTTGACGATCTCGTTGATCTCTTCGGAGGAGGCGTTGATCAGGTCCATCGCCTCGATCGAGCGGTCGATGGCCTTGGCGCCGAGATCGGCCTCGTCCTTGGTGCGCTTGGCGATTTCGTCGGACATGCCGCTGTTCTGGGCGATGGAGTCGATCGAGGCGCTGAGTTCCTCGACCGAGGCGTTGATTTCCTCGGTGGTGCAGCCGAGGGTCTGGGCCCCTTCCGCCACCTTCTTGGCCTGTTCGTCGATATCGGCGGATTTCGCCACGAAGTCGGCGGCGATGCGGGAGACGTTCGCCTCCACCGCCTTCTGGGCGGTGATGTCGGTGGCGAACTTGACCACCTTGAACGGCTTGCCCCTGGCATCGAAGATCGGGTTGTAGGACGCGCTGATCCACACCTCCTTGCCGTTCTTGCCGAGGCGCTTGTACTGTGCCGCCGCGAATTCCCCGGCCGCCAGGTCGGACCAGAAGGCCTTGTATTCGCCGCTGCGGACATAGTCGGGGTCGCAGAACATGCGGTGGTGCTTGCCTCGTATCTCGTCCAGCGCATAGCCGGTCACCGCGAGGAAGTTCTCGTTCGCGGAGAGAATGGTGCCGTCGAGCTCGAACTCGATGATGGCCTGGGCGCGGCTGATGGCGGCCATCTTGCCGTCCTGCTCGGCGGTGCGGCGTTTCTCGGCTGTGATGTCGGTGGCGAATTTCACCACCTTCACGGGTTTGCCACGGGAATCGAGGATCGGGTTGTATGTGGCGTTGATCCAGACTTCGCGGCCATTCTTGCCGAAGCGCTGGAATTCGCCGGAGGCGAACTGCCCGTCGGCCAGATCGGCCCAGAACGCCTTGTATTCGCTGCTGGCGGCATAGTCGGTATCGCAGAAGATGCGGTGGTGGCGCCCGGTGATTTCGTCGAGGCCGTATCCGGTCACGGCCAGGAAGTTTTCGTTCGCGGTGCGGATCGTGCCGTCGAGCTCGAACTCGATCATCGCCTGGGCACGGTCGATCGCGGCGAACTTGCTGTCCTGCTCTGCCGTGCGCAACTTTTCGGCGGTGATGTCGGTGGCGAACTTGACCACCTTGACCGGCTTGCCATCGGCATCGAAGACCGGATTGTAGGAAGCGTTGATCCAGATCTCGCGCCCGTTCTTGCCGAAGCGCTGGAATTCGCCGGCGATGAATTCGCCCATCGCAAGCTGCATCCAGAAATCGCGGTAGGCGTCGGAGGCCACCAGCTGCGGATCGCAAAACATCTTGTGATGGCGGCCCTGGATCTCGGCCAGATCGTAGCCGAGCGTTTTCAGGAAATTGTCGTTCGCGGTCAGGATCGTGCCGTTCAGGTCGAACTCGATCACCGCCTGAACGCGGTGGACGGCTTCGACCACTGCGTGCAGGTACTGGTCATCGTTGGATGCGTCGGTTGTGGCAACCGCATTACTCTTGGCGTTCATGTCCCCGGCCCTTGTCTGGATATAACCCGGGCACCATCCGCGCCGCGGCTTAAGCCCCGGTTAAAAACCGGCCCGAACCGGGCGGTGTCGTTTCAGGTATTTATCGAAAATTCACCTGTGTTGGCCGACGGGCGCCGGCCCGTGCCCGGGGTGAGCCGCAAGCGGGCGGCGCGATGGCTACCGGCTGTGGTAGACGAACACCATCTGGCGCGTCGTGCCCTCGGGCGGCGCCGGGAAGGGGGCCGATTTGCGGACCTGTGCGACCGCCGCCTCGTCGATACCGGAGGACCCGGAGCTGTTGATGACCCGGACCCAGGCGATCGATCCGTCGGCATTGATCTGGAACTGAACCCGGGCCGAACCGCGTTCCGACGTGCTCATCCGCGCGGTGCTGTTGAGGTGGGTCAGCACCCGCCCCGCGTAGTTGGCCGCCTCGGCATTGCCCGACGCGCCGAGATTGCCGAAGACCGAAGCGCTTGCGGCGGCGAGGCCGCCGTTCTGTGCCAGCAATTCGAGGCCGCTGCTTTGGATGCGGGTGCGTTGATCGCCGGAGGGCTGCGCGTCGTCCTGTGCCGTTTCGGGGCTGCGCAGCGCCTCGGTGGAGGGCCGCTGTTTCGGCGGCCGCAGCGAGCGGGTGACGGCGGTACTCTCGACGGTGTCCTCGCTGGGCGTGGCGGGGATGTCGGGGGTCTCTTCGGTTGCCTCGATGGTGACCTGGGGGGCGTCGGGCTGCCGGGCCTCCTCGACCGGGTCATCCGGGGTGTCCGGCGTTTCCTCGGCGGGCTGTGCCGTCTCGGGGGTGGGATCGGGCGTTTCGGGCTGCTGGGCGGCAAGCTCGGTTTCCGCCTCTTCGCCGGTCTCGGACGGCTGGGCGGCATCGGGCGTGATCGTTTCCGACGCGTCGGTGCCGGGCGTGATGTCGCTTTGCGGATTGTCCGATTCGACCAGGGCGTTCGAGGTCGCCAGCGAGTCCTCGACCTGATCGGGGCTGGTGACCTCGGGTTTCTCCATCGGCGGGGTCGGTTCGGGTTCGACCGGCTCGGGGGCGGATTCGACGAAATCGTCGAACGTGCCGCTGACATCGGGGGGCGGCGGGGGCGCGCTTCCCTCGGTGCGGCTGACCTCGCGCGTGGCGAAGTTCAGCAGCAACAGGTGCGTGAGCAGTGACAGCAGGATCGCCACCGCCGCGACGAGAAGCGAGCGTCTGATCATCAGCAGGTCCGGGGCGCAGGCATGGCCCCCGGCGGAGCAACCCGACGTGGCACGGCCGCCAGCGGCCCCGGAAGCGGGGCGACGACCTGCGCTGTCATGATCGAACATCTCATCGGAGCGACCCCGATCGCAAAGGGACTTGGTTCAGGACGGGCCTGAGCTATGTGGTTCGGTTTGATAGTTAGTGCAAGAGCGCGCCGCGGTCCATCGGGGGGCGGATCGGACGCGGGGCCGGAAACGGGCACAATCGCGGTTTTTTGCCGGGGTTTCCCGGAAAGTTGATGACCTGTTATCGTTCGGGCCGGGCCGTGTCGTCTGCGCCCGGCAGCCGGAGGCCGGCGCCGCGCGCGACATCCCAGAAGGCGGTGACCGCGGTCGACCGGGGGGTGCCCGGTTTCTTCACGAGGTAGATCTGCCGTTCCGTGCCCGGCGTCAGCGGCACGGTGCGGACGCCCGCCATGTCCTGCGGCAGGGAGAGCGAGGCGACGATGGCGGCCCCCTGCCCCGCGCCGACCAGTGCGAGGATGGAATGGGTCTGCTGAACGCGGTGGCGCGTGTCGGGGCGGTGCCCGGCGGCCCGGAACCAGTCAAGGATGGCAGGCTCGTTGCCGGCGAGGGTCATGATGAAGGGCAAGGCGGCCAGATCACCGGGCGAGACGGCCGGTCGTGCCGTCAGCGGGTGCCCGTCCGGAAGGAGCGCGACGAGCCGGTCGGTGGCGATGGGCAGGGCGTCGAGATCATCGACCGGGTCGGAGAGCACGGCGACATCGGTCAACCCTTTCGAGAGCGTCTCGCGGGTGGTGTCGTCGGGCCCTTCCTTGATGCTGACGGTGATGCGGGGGTGGGCCTTGCGGAAGCGGCTCAGGAGGTCGGGCAGGATACGGGTGGAGGCGGTCGGCCCGAAGGAGCCGATGCGCAGGGTGCCCGCACGGTTCTGGCGCAGCGCGGCAAGCTCTGCGGAGAGCGCCGCGAGCGAGCGGTCGATGTCGGTGGCGTGGGCGACGACCACCTCGCCCGCCTCGGTCAGGGTCAGGGGCCGTGTCTCGCGACGCAGCAGGGTGAGGCCGGTGGCCTGTTCGTATCCGGCGACGGCGCGGCTGACGGCGGATTGGGTGAGCCCCAGCCCGTCCGCGGTGCGGGAGACGCTGCCGGTCTCGCGGAGGCTTTTCAGCGCGCGCAGGACGGTGAGGGAGGGGTCGGGCATGAGTATGATTGAAACTCATTTTTAAGTGCAATTTGATTAATCTAGAACATAAACATGGCGCCACCAAGAGGAGACCGACATGACCACGGCTGCGATTGATCTGAACGACCTTCCGGACAAGCTGACCGGGCCGTCTGCCTGGATTGGCCGCGATATGGCCGGCAATCCCGATCGGTGGCTGTACCGGCTCGACGAGGCGGATATCGCCGATCTGGAGCAGGCGGCGGAGCATTTCCTGGGCCTTGGCCGGGACGTGGGCGAGATCACGCGGGAAGATTTTCCGCTGCAGCGCTTCACCGGCCACCTGGAGGAGTTGCGGTGCACGATGCGTGAGGGCGTGGGCGTCGAGGTGCTGCGCGGCTTGCCGGTTTCGGAGTACAGCCAGAAGATGGCGGCGACCATCTTCTGCGGGATCGGCGCGCATATCGGCAGCGCGCGGTCGCAGAATGCCCAAGGTCACATCCTTGGCCATGTGCGGGATACCGGGGCGGATGCCAACGACCCGAACAGCCGGATCTACCAGACCTCGGCCCGGCAGACCTTCCATACCGACAGCGCCGACGTGGTGGGCCTGTTGTGCCTGAAGAAGGCGAAGGAAGGCGGCCGGTCGCTGCTGGTCAGCGCCGAGAGCATCTACAACCGGATGCGGGCGGAGCGGCCGGACCTGCTGTTGAAGCTGTTCGACCCGATCGCCACGGACCGGCGGGGCGAGGTGCCGGAGGGCGCGAAGCCCTACATGGAGATCCCGGTGCTGAACTGGCACGAGGGGTGCCTGACGGTCTTCTACCAGCGCCAGTATATCGACAGCGCCCAGCGGTTCGACGAGGCGATGCGGCTGACGCCAGAGCATGTCGAGGCGCTCGACATGTTCGACCGGCTGGCCGACGACCCGGAGCTGAACTTCGCCATGGACCTCGAGCCGGGGGACATGCAGTTCGTCTACAACCATTCGCAGCTGCATGACCGGACCGGCTTTCTCGACTGGCCCGACCCGAAGGAACGCCGCCACCTGCTGCGCCTCTGGCTGTCGCTGGAAGGGGATCGCCCGCTGCCGGAGTGTTTCCGGGAGCGGTATGGCTCAATCGAGATCGGCAATCGCGGCGGGATCATCACGAGGGAGACGCGGCTCCACGCCCCGCTCGACTAGCCGGGGTATGCCGCCCCTACCCTTTCGGCGCGTCCGGGAGGGTGGTCTCTTCCGGGGTGCCCATGTCGTGGTTGCCGGGGACGATGGGGCTTTCGAGGTCGATCGAGTTATCCGCCATGATGCCCCTGCCCGCCAAATTGATTCCAACATTGGAACGATAGGGAAAGCCGGCGGTTTGTCAAAGCGGCCGGGCGGGCTGTTGCGCCTCCGCCGTGGCCTTGCGGAGGATGCGCCGGAGCGCTGTCAGCATGTCGTCAAGCCCGGCGCAGGGGATGGCGCCGGTCTCGGCGATCTGGGGCGTCACGTCGGCCGGCAGGTCGGAGTTGGAGTTCTCGGGGATCTGGTTCAGCTTGCCGCCGATCAGGACGGGGAGGTCGAGGCCGCGGCGGGCGAGTTCGTCCATGACCTTGCAGGCATAGCCCAGCGCGATGCCGTTATAGGTGCTGATGGCGATGACGTCCGCCCCGGCCTGCACGGCGCGGTCGACCAGCACCTCGGCATCCAGGGCGACGCCCGCGTCGAGCACCTCGGCCTCCAGCCCGTCGAGCGCCCGGCTGACGAGATAGGCGCCGTGCTCGTGCACGTCGGTGGTGCCGATGGTCACGCGGAGGGGGGCGAGCGGGCCGTCCTTTGCCCGGGCGCGGGCGACCCAGTCGGCGGCCATCTCGTCAAGCTCCTCGGCCCAGTCGGCGGGCACGAGGGGCGTGCGGCGGGCTTGCGTCTGGGCGCCCTGCCCCCAGAGCGCCTCCATCCGCTTGGCGCCCAGCCGGCGGATGGCCAGCATGAGCGCCGCCGGGTCGCCCGTGTCGACGCCGCGATCGGCCAGCCCGGCAAGGGCGGTTTCGGCGAAGCGGCGGCCGCCCTCGACCAGTTGGGTGGCGACCGTGTCGATCCGGGTGCGGTCGATCAGGGCGGCGTGGGCCGGAGCGTGCTCGGCCAGCCTTGCGGCAAAGGTCTGGGCGTCGAGGATCTCGTCGACATCGGGGATGCGCAGGTTCTCGGTCACCGGCACGGGGTTGATGGCGTGGCCGGTATGGGCGCGGGTCAGCGCGCCGATATCGGCCAGCAAATAGCTGGCGAGGCTGGCATAGTTGGCCGCGGGTGTGCCGCGATAGGCGACGGTGTTGCCGAAGAGCATGGTGCCGGGCGTCGTGACCTCGCGCGCCAGCGCCTCGAGAAAGGCGGCGCGGGTCAGGGGCGAGGAGAAATGGTGGCCGAAGCAGAAGGAGGCGCTGGCGCCGATCAGGTCCTCGACGATGTGCTTCTCGATCAGCATCATGCCGAAGGCGCTGGTCATGTCGAGGAAGAGCCCGGCGAAGCCGTCATCGAGGTTGGAGTGGACGAGGATGTCGGCCTCCTGCGCGGCGATCAGGCCGAGGGCGGTGACGGTGGCCTCGGTGGTGGCGACGTCGTCGTCCCAGTATGGCAGGCGGAAGGTGAAATACTGCCCCATGTTGCCGATCGAGGTGGCGCCCGCGACCAGCGCGGCCTGCACGTTGTGGAGCGCGCCGGGCAGGCCCAGCATGAAGTCGCCGAAATGCGCGGCGGCGGGGCTGGCATTGGTGATGCGGGCGAAATCCTGCGGGTCGGTCAGCACGATGCCGGTGCCGCGGCCCGCGTCCTTGCGGCGGTCGGGCGGGTAGCCCATGGACCAGTCGAGGGTGATGCCGAACCGGTCGATCCGCACGTCGCGTTTCAGGGCGGAGGCGTGCAGGTCGGCCATGGCGGCGACGGTGCGGTCGATGCTGCGGAAGCCGATATGGGCGTGCTGCATGATGCGGCCCTCGGCGGCCTTGCGGCGCTTGTAGGCGGCTTCCGAGGCGACCCCCTCGGTGTCGAGGAAGAGGCAGGTGCCCAGCGGCCAGTCGGCGGCCATGCGGCGTCCGTTGGCAAGGAGGTCGGCGCCGGGGCGCATCTCCGGGGCTGTCAGCGCGGGCTCGGGGGTCATCGGGCGGCTCCGGTCGGGTGGGGTATCATGGTGCGGTTGGCTTGGGAGGGTGGAAACGGGGACGTGAAAACCCTATCAGGCGGGGAGGACGAGACAAGCATCGGGGCTGGCACAGGTGGCGCGGCCCAAGGCAGGGAAAGGCGGATAGAGGCATGAAACTTGGGGTGATCGGCGTCGGGCATCTGGCGGGGGCGGTTCTGAAAGGCCTGCTGAACGGCGGTGTGGCGGCAGGGGATGTGTGCCTGTCGCCGCGCGGGCGCGGGCCGGAGATGGCGGAGCGGTTCGGGTTCGGGCTGGCCGAGGACAACGCCGCGCTGGTGGAGGCGTGTGATGTGGTTTTGCTGGCGGTGCGGCCCGGCGATGCGGCGGAGGTCGTGCGCGGCCTGCCGTGGCGCGAGGGGCAGGTGCTGATGTCGGCCTGTGCCGGGGTGCGGATTGACCTTCTGGCTGAGGCGAGCGCGCCGGCGGAGGTGGTCAGGGTGATGCCGATCACCGCCTCGGAGCTGGGCGCGAGCCCGACGATCGTCTACCCGATGCGGGCGGAGGTGGCCCCCTACCTGGAGGCGATCGGCACGCCGATCCCGCTTGAAAGCGAGGAGCAGTTCGAGACCGCCACGGTCAGCGCCGCCGTCTATGGCTGGGCGCAGGCGATGATCCGGACGGGCACGGAATGGGGCATCGCCAACGGGCTCGACCCCGCGGCGGCGCGGCAGTTGATGGCGCGGACCTTCGTGGCCTCGGGGCGGATACAGGGCGAACAGGACGCGCCGATGGACGACATCCTTGCCAGCCTGTGCACCCCCGGCGGGATCACCGAGGCGGGGCTGCGCCATATCGAGGCGGAAGGCGTGCCGGAGGCGTGGGCGGGGGCCTGCGACCTCGTGCTGCGGAAGCTGCGCGGGCAGGCCTGAGGCGGGTGTAAGCCACTGGCGACGCGCCGGTTTCTCCCGCCTGCCCTGCCCTCGCGGTGACGGCATGGGCACGCGCTAGTCGTGCCCGATCGAGAAGTTGTTGCCGGCCTTGTCCTGCCCGCTGACGAGGTAGAGCGGGCGGACGCCGTAGCCTTGCGCGGGATGCTTCTTGCCGATCTCGGCACCCAATTTGTGATCGTAGAGCGAAGTCGCGGGCATCAGCCGCACGATGAAGGCGGCGCGGCGCTTGTCGGTGCGGTTCGCGCTGGAGCCGTGGATCATGTAGACATCGTGGAACGACACCTGACCCGCCCGCAGGATCAGGGGCTCGGCCTTGTCCTCGTCGAAATACTCGGAATCGGTGACGAGGTTGATGGTCTTGTCGTCGCCGTCCTTCCAGGAATGGTTGAATAGCTCGTGCGCCTTGTGGGAGCCGGGGATGAATTTCATCGGGCCATTCTCGGGGGTGACGTCATCCAGCGGGATCCACATGGTCAGGGTTTCGAGCGGGCGGATCGGGTAGTAGCCGCCATCCTGGTGCCACGGGGTTTCCTTGCCGTTATGGGCGGGTTTGCCGAAGACGGTGGTGCCCCAGAGGATGATGTCGTCGCCGATGAGCTGGCGGGCGATGGCCATCAGTTCCGGCTGGGTCGCGAAGTCGAGCCAGCGTTCGGAGCCCTTGATGCCCATCGAGCCGCCATTGGTCTGGTGCGGGGCGAGGATGATGTCGGATTCCACGTGCGGATTGCGGTCGAGGAGGTCGTCGTATTCCTGGCGCATCTCGGCGATGAGGTCCTGGGGAATCTCCCATTTCGGGACGATCCAGCCCTTCTCGCGATACTGCTGCAACTCGGCGTCGGAGAGCAGAACACTCTGATCTACCTGTGAATTTTCCGTTGTGGTCATGGGGATCTCCGGTTGGTGGATTCTCTGTCCGCAATTCTGTCGACAGCTTTGCGGACGAGATTGACGGCCGAGGGTCATTCTGTCAACGATGGGATGGCTGATCGGGAGGTTGCATGGCGAAGGCGGCGGCGGGCACGGTGGACATGGCGTATGAGCGGTTGCGGGACCGGCTGGTGGCGTTCGATGTCAAGCCGGGGGCGCGGCTGAACGAGTCGGAGATTGCCGCCGATCTGTCGATGAGCCGGGCGCCGATCCGGGAGGCGCTGAACCGGCTGGTGGCGGACGGGATGGTCAGCCTGGAGCCCGGGCGGGGGTTCTTCTGCCGGAAGCTAAGTGTCCGGGAAATAACGGATTTATACGACGTCAGGCTGGATCTGGAGACCGGCGCGCTGGTGGTGGTTCTGTCGTCGGCCACGGATGCGGAACTGGCCGCGTTCGTGGGCAAGTGGCGGGCGGAACTGGCGCGCGGGGAGAGCCTGTCGCTGGACGAGCTGGTGAGCGCCGACGAGGCCTTTCACCTGGAGCTGGCGGCGATGGCCGGGAACGGGCCGAGGATGAAATTTCTCCATAATATCAATGACCGGATCCGGTTCGTGCGCCGGATCAACCTGGAGGCGCCGGACCGGAACGGGGAGGCGCTGGCGGAGCATGCAAGGCTGCTGGAGGCGATCGCGGTCAGGGACTGGAAAACCGCCGTCGAGACCCTGCGGGAGCACCTGGCGCGGTCGACCGACGAGGTGCTTTTGATGGTGCAGAGGGCGCTGGCGCGGATCTATGCGGACGACGTGGCCTGACCGATTGCGGGACGTCGGTATCGCGTCGGTATTACGTCGGTATTGCGTCGGTGTTTCCTGCGGCGCTTTTTGAGGTGGGGGCCGATTGCCGCATCGCCCGCGGGCCGGTGCCGAAGCGCGCCTTGAAGCTTCGGCTGAACCACGACAGCGACTGAAATCCGCAGGCGAAGGCGATCTCGGACAGCGGGAACCGGGTTCTTTGGACGAGGTCGCTGGCGTGATCGAGCCGTAGGCCGAGATAGCAGGCCGCCGGGGACTGCCCGGTCTCGGCCCGGAAGAGGCGGGAAAGGTGGCGCACCGAGACCCCGGCCCGGCCGGCGACCTGCGACAGGCTTAGCGGAAACTCGATATTGGCGGCCATGGCTTCGACCGCACTCGCGACGACCGGGTCGGCGAATTTACCCTGCGGCTGGTTGCGGTCGTGGATGGCCAGATCGAGCACGTTGTCGGCCATGTCGCGCCCGGCGATGGTGGCGATCAGGTCGAGGGCGAAATCGGTCGTGCCGAGGGAGCCGGGCGAGGTGATGAACCGGCCGTCCCGCTCGACCAGCGCGCTGGTGAACTCGGTCTCGGGGTAGCGGCTGCGCGCGAGCGCGAGGTCGTCCCAGTGGAGGGTGGCGCGGCGGCCGCGCAAGAGCCCGGCCTCGGCCAGCGCGATGGTCCCGGTATCGACGCCGCAGATGCGGGCGCGGTGCCGTTCCTGCACTCGCAGCCAGTTCAGCACTTTCGGGTCGAGATGGCTGAACGGGCGGTAGGAGGCGCAGGCGACCGCGACATCGACAGTTCCGGCGTCGTGCAGGGCGGCATCGACTGGCTGGGCCTTTCGGTTGCTGGCGAGGACCGGCTGCCCGTCGGCGCTGAAGAGCCGGGTGCGGAACATGTCGGGCTTCCTGAGCTGGGAGATGCGCAGAAGCTCGGTCAGCAGGGTGAGAACGAGCTGCGAGAATTCGGGGATCAGGACGACCCCGATGACGGTGGGACGCGGCGATGGCATGGGCGGGTTCGGGGCGGTTTCCGGGTCTATGGCCTGAAACTTAAAATATTTGGCCGGATCGGGCAAGTATTCGCGCCGGGGCCGCCGCAGACAGGGAGGAGACGCGGCACGAACCAGAGGGGTGGCCCCAATGACCAGCATTCCAATCATTCACTTGAACGACGTCCAGTCGGACGACCCTGCCATCCGCCGAGAGGTGGTGGAGACGGTGCGGCGGTCCTGTACCGAGATCGGTTTTCTTTACGTCGACGGGCATGGCGTGGCGCCGGAGATCATCGCCCGGATGCGCGGGGCGGTGGTCGAGGTGTTCGACCAGCCCGCCCCCGTGAAGGCAGCGCACCGGATCACGCCCGGGGATTACCGGGGGTACATTCCGCTCGGGTTCTTCACGCCGGCCTCGGGCGATGCGGCACCGGACCAGTACGAGGGGTTCAAGCTGCATCTCGACGTGGCCGCCGACGACCCGCTGCGCGAGGATTGCGACCTTTACGGCCCGAACCTGTGGCCCGAGGGGCTGGAGGGCGCGAAGGCGGCCGTGGCGGAGTATTGGGCGGCGCTGGACCGGGTGGCGGACCGGCTGTTGCGGGTGTTCGGGCTGGCGTTGGGCAGGGAGGAGGGGTTTTTCCTGCCGTTCTTCCGGCAGCCGCTGACCGGCATGACGTTGCTGCATTACCCGGCGATGGACGGTGCGTCGGGCGGGTTCGGCATTCACCCGCACAAGGACAGTTCCGCCTTCACGATCCTCTATCCCGATCCGGTGGGCGGGTTGCTGGTGCAGACGCGCGGCGGCGACTGGATCGAGGCCGAGGCGCCGGAGGGGGCGTTCATCGTGAATATCGGCGACGTGCTGGAGCACTGGAGCGGGGGCGTGTTCAAATCGACCCCGCACAAGGTCATCAACCGGAGCGGACGGGAGCGCTATTCCTTCCCGTATTTCGCCACGCCGCGTTTCGACGCGGTGATCGAGCCGGCGGGGGCAAGGAGCGAAGGCTATGACCGGCAGGCCATCAGGATGGAACGCTGGCACCGGGCGATCATCGCGGGGAACTGGCCGGATTCGGCGCCGATCGACGCGGATATCGACCCGCGCATCGTGTAGACCGGACGGCAGACAGGAGTGAGAGACATGCAGACACTTGAGGGGAAGACCGCGATCGTGACCGGTGCCTCGGCGCCCAGCGGTATCGGCCGGGCCACGGCGCTGGAGTTGTCGAGGGAAGGGGCGCGGGTTGTCGTGACGGACATTGCCGGGAAGGCGGCGGACGGGACGGCGGAGAAGCTTGACCTGTTGCAGGCGTTGGCGGAGCAGATACGCGGCGACGGCGGGGAGGCGCTGGCGCTGGAAGTGGACGTGACGAAGGGCGCGGATGTTGCCGTGTGCATGGCGCGCACGGTGGAGGCGTTCGGGGGGCTCGATATCCTGGTCAACAATGCCGCGTCGCTTGTCGGGACGGGGGCGTTCATCGACAGCCGGCCCGAGGACTGGACACTCAGCTACGAGGTGAACCTTCTGGGGGTGGTCCTGATGTGCCAGGCGGCGATCCCGCTTCTGCGGGCGCGGGGCGGGTCGATCATCAATATCGGGTCGACCGGCAGCCTTGGGGCCGAGCCGGGCTTTGGCGCCTATACGACGATGAAACACGGGCTGATCGGGCTGACCAAGACGATCGCGTCGGAGCATGGGGTGGACGGAATCCGGTGTAACGCGGTCTGCCCCGGCTATACGGAGACCGACATGCACATGGCGGTGAACGAGCGGCTTTCGCGCGAGCAGGGCCTTGCGATGGAGGAGGTCAAGGCGCAGCGCTATGCTGCCGTGGCGCTTCGGCGGGCGGGTCGGCCGGAGGAGGTTGCGAAGGCGATCGCCTACCTGGCCGGGCCGGCCTCGGGCTACGTGACCGGCGTGGCGCTGCCGGTGTCGGGCGGGGTGCCCTGCGGGATCTAGGGCGCGTCAGCGGTTCTTGCGTCTGGTTCCGCGGTCCCATGTGGTTTCGGTCACCCCCGCCTCGCGCAGGGGGAATTTCTGGATCTTGCCGGTCTGGGTTTTCGGCAGGCTTTCGGCGCGGTCGAGGTAGCGGGGGATCATGAAGGCGGGCATGCGGGGGGTGAGGAAGTCGATGAGGGCATGCGGTTCCCACGCGGCGCCGGGCCTGAGGACGAGGACGGCCATCACCTCCTGCTCGGTATCGGCCGAGGCGACCGGGATGACCGCGCATTCGAGCACCGAGGGGTGGGCAAGGATCTGTTGTTCGACCTCCATGGAGGAGATGTTCTCGCCCCGTCTGCGGATGGCGTCCTTGACCCGGTCGACGAAGGCGAAGTTGCCGGCGTCGTCGCGGACCAGCATGTCGCCGGTGTGGAGCCACTGGTTGCGCCAGGCCTTGGCCGTCCATTCCGGGTGGTTCCAGTAGCCTGCCGACATGATCCAGGGGCGTTTGGCGCGCACGATGGCTTCGCCGGGGGTGCCGTTGGGGACCTCCTCGTCATCGGCGTCGACGAGGCGGACCTCGTAGCGGTCCTCGGCCACGCGGCCGCAGGTTTTCGCGTCGTGCAGGTCGAAGCCCGAGCGCGTGGGGCAGTTCATCTCGGTCCCGCCCCAGGTGGTGGAGACGCGGCAGGCGAAGCGGCGTTTGAACTCCTCGACCTCGGGGATGAGGGGAACCATGAGCAGGCGGTCGAGCGGGGTGTCGGCGTCGGACGGGGTTTCGGGCTGGCGGTAGAGGAAGCTTGCCATGGCGCCGAGCAGGAAGGAGGTGGTGGCGCCGTGGCGGCGGATGTCGTGCCAGAAGCTGTCGGTGTGGAAGCCGCCCTGGACGACGGCGGTGCAGCCGGCGATGCAGGCGGCGTAGACCACGGCGAAGCGGCCGGCGATGTGGAAGAGCGGGATCGGGGCGAAATAGGTGTCGGTGTCGCGGAGGGCGAGCATCTCGGTCACGCCGAAGGCGTATTCGTAGACATGGGCGTGGGTCATCATCGCGCCCTTGGAGGGGCCGGTGGTGCCAGAGGTGTACATGACCGCCATGATGTCGTTGTAGCGGGGGCCTGCGCCGGTGAAGGGGGTGTCGGCGTAGAGGTCTGCGAGGGGGAGGATGTCGAAGCGGTCGAGGCCTTCGGGCAGGTCGCCCTCGCCGGTGACGATGAGGCGGGTGAGGTGGTCGAGGCGGTCGGCGATGGGCGGGAGGCGGTCGAGGAAGTCGGTGTGGATGACCATGTCGCGGGCGAGCGAGTCGTTGATCATGTAGGCGAGGATGTCGCCGAGGTAGTGGTTGTTGAGCGGCACCTCGACGATGCCGGTGCGGGCCAGCGCGCACCAGAGGTCGATCACCTCGATCCCGTCGGGGAGCATGCTGAGGATCGTCTCGCCCGGCGCGGGGCCGAGGGTTGAGAGGCCTTGGGCCAGCCGGGCGGAGCGGTCGCCCATCTCGGCGTAGGTGTAGTTCCGCTCCGGCGTGGCGATCCATGTGGCATCGGGCCGGTCGGCGATGCGGCGGGCCAGGACGGTGGCGAGGTCGCGCTCGCGGAGGGGGTCGGCAAGGGGCTCGGCGGGCGCCATGGGCCCTAGCGCCCCTTGAATTTCGGCGGGCGCTTTTCGGAGAAGGCGCGGATCGCTTCGCCGTAATCCTCGGTATAGATCAGGTTGGTGATCGTCTGCTTTTCCAGCTCCAGCGCGGTTTCGAAATCGGCGTCGACCACGCGTTGCAGCATCCGCTTGTGGGCGACGGTGGCGAGCGGCGCGCGGGAGATGATGCGGCGGGCCATGGCCTCGGCCGCCGCCTCCTCCTCGCCGTCGGGGACGAGCTTGTTGACGAGGCCGATGCGGTGGCCCTCGGCCGCGTCGATGAATTCGCCGGTCAGCACCAGTTCGCGGGCCTTGTTCATCCCGACGATCAGCGGCAGCAGCTTGGAGGCGCCGCCGGTGATGGTCATCCCGGCGTTGGATTCGGGGAAGCCGAAGATGGCGCTTTCGGCGGCGACGACGAGGTCGCTGTCGATCGCCACCTCGAAACCGGCGCCGACGGCATAGCCGCGCACGCAGGCGATGACCACCTTGCGGGCGGCGCGGATGATGCGGGGGATTTCCTGCAGGTTCTCGGTGATGTCCTCGACGATGTCGAGGATCGGGTGGATCTCGCCGCTCTGGATCTGGGGGTATTCCTCCATCGCGACCTTGAGGTCGTCGCCGACGCTGAACGCCTCGCCATGGCTGCCGATGATGATGGCCTTGACCTCCGGGTCGGCGGAGGCCTCGCGCAGGACCTCGACGAAGCGGCGCACCTCGGGCGGGTCGAAGGCGTTGAGCACTTCGGGCCGGTTGAAGCGGATCCAGCCGATCCCGTCCTTCACCTCGTATTGCAGTCTGGTCATTCGGAGCCTCCCTCGTGCCGGCGCGGTCGGGCGGGCCGGTCCTGTTCTACCGGCACAGGATTGCCGAAGGCCGGGCGCCGATCAAGAGGCATGGCGCGGGGCAGTTGACCGGTGGCCCGGTCGCGCCCTAGGGTACAGGTATGAACAAGCTGGGATATGCCGATACAGGGGACGAGTTGATCGGCGCGCCGAAATCGGTGCGGATCGCCGGGGTGTTGGAGCGCGAGATCATGTCTGGGCAGCTGGGCCGGGGCGAGGCGCTGGAGAGCGAGAACGCGCTGGTGAAGCGGTTCTCGGTCAGCCGGAACACGGTTCGGAAGAGCCTGGAGATCCTGAGTGGCAAGGGGCTGATCACCACGCGGAGCGGGATCGGGTCGTTCGTGACCTATGGCGGGCGGACGATCGACGACCGGCGGGGGTGGAGCGTGGCGCTGGCCTCGGGCGGGGAGGAGATCGGGACCCGGGTGCTGCGCATCGAGCGGGGCGCGATGGACCTGCCCGACGCGCCGGAGGACGTGCGGGGCGACTGCCTGATGGTGGACCGGCTGCGGTTCCGGGTGGCCACCGGGCGGGCGGTGTCGCTGGAACGGAGCCGGGTGCCGTGGCGGGCGGGGTTCGGGGATATCCTGCGCGACGGGCTGACCAACGGGTCGCTGACGGACACGCTGCGCGAGCGGGGCTTGCGGGTGGCGAAGGGGGATGAATGGGCGAACGTGCTGGCCGCGTTGCCGACGGAGGATGCCGCGGTGCTGGGCCGGCAGGCGGGCGAGCCGATGCTGCTGCTCCGGCGGCTGACGCGGGCGGCGGATGACAGCGTGATCGAATACGTGCGCAGCGTGCTGGACCCGGAGCGGTTCGGCCTGCACATGCGGTTCTGAGGGGCATGGGCGTGGCGGCGGATCAGCGGGACCGGGCCCTTGGCGCCCTTCTGGGGCTGGCAATGGGCGATGCGCTGGGGATGCCGGGGCAGACCTTGTCGCGGGCCGAGATCGGGCGGCTTTACGGGCGGATCGAGGGGTTCGTGGCGCCGGTGGCGGATCATCCGGTGTCGCACGGTCTGGTGGCCGGACAGGTGACGGACGATACCGAGCAGGCGCTGCTGCTGGCGCATCGGCTGATCGCGGGGGCCGGGCGGATCGACGAGGCGGCGCTGGCGCGGGATCTGCTGGACTGGGAGGCGGATGTGAAGGCGCGGGGGCTGCGCGACCTGCTGGGCCCGTCGACGAAGGCGGCGCTGGACGCGATGCTGGCCGGGACGCCGGCGGCGGAGGCCGGGCGGGGCGGCACCACCAACGGCGCGGCGATGCGGATCGCGCCGGTGGGGATTGCGACGGCCCCTGCCCCGGTCAGCGCGCTGGTGGACCGGGTCGAGCAGGCCTGCCGGATGACGCATTTTACCGGCGAGGCCGTGGCCGGGGCGGCGGCGGTGGCGGCGGTGATCAGCGCGGGCGTCGAGGGGCGCGGGTTCGAGGCGGCGCTGGACTTGGCGCTGGAGGCGGCGGGCGAGGGTCAGACGCGCGGGCATGGTGCCGGGGTGGATGACATGGCGCGGCGGATCGCGGCGGCGCTGGAGTATGCCGCCGAGGGGCCCGCGCCGGAGGCGTTTGCCGACCGGGTGGGCAATTCGGTGGCGACGCACCAGTCGGTGCCGGCGGCGTTCGGGCTGGTGCGGCTGGCGGGGGGCGACCCGTGGCGGGCCGGGCTGCTGGCGGCGAATATCGGGGATGACACGGACACGATCGGGGCGATTGCCTGTGCCATGGCCGGGGCCTGTGCCGGGGCGGGCGCGATCCCGGCCGAGGCGCGGCGGGTGCTGGAGGGGGCGAACCGATTGGAGTTGTACGATGTGGCGGAGGGGCTGCTGGCCCTGCGGGTGGCCGAGGCCCCTGCCCCGCTCAGGGCGGCCGGGCCATGAGCGGGGGGCTGTTGCAGTTGTCGGGCGTGGTGGTGGACCTGATCTACCGGGTCGAGGCGCTGCCGCGGTCGGGGGGCGAGGCCATCGTGACGGGGTTCGACATGGCGCCGGGCGGCGGGTTCAACGCCATGGTGGCGGCGCGGCGGGCCGGGATGGCGGTGCGCTATGGCGGCGGGATCGGCAGCGGACCGTTCGGGGAGATGACGCGGCGGGCGCTGGCGGCGGAAGGCATCGAGGTATTGCGGGAGGTGGATGAGGCGCGCGACCAGGGGTGCTGTACGGTGATGGTGGAGCCCACGGGCGAGCGGAGTTTCGTGGCCAGCGAGGGCGCGGACGGGCAGTTGGGGCGGGAGGCTTTGGAAAGGGTTCTGGGCGTACCGCATGACTGGGTTCTTCTGTCGGGATATGCGTTGCATTACAAGGGGATGGCGCCGGCGTTGGACGCGTGGCTCGAGGGGGAGGTGGACGGGTTCGTCTTCGACCCCTCGCCGGTGGTGGCCGCCCTGCCCCGAGGTCTGGTGATGCGGGCCTGTGAGCGGGCGGCGTGGGTGAGTGCGAATGCCGTGGAGGCGGAGGTGCTGACCGGGCATGGCGACCCGGTGGCGGCGGCACGGGCGCTGGCGGCGGGCAAGCGCGGGGGCGGTGCGGTGGTTCGGCTGGGGGCCGAAGGCTGTGTCGTGGCGAGCGCGGAGGGCTGCGAGGCGGTGGCGGCGCACGCGGTGGCGGTGGTGGATACGAACGGCGCCGGCGATACGCACCTGGGCAGTTTCATCGCCCGGTTGGCGCAGGGCGCCGGGCCGATGGAGGCCGCGCGCTATGCCAACGTGGCGGCGGCCTTGTCGGCCACGCGGTACGGGCCGGCGACGGCGCCGGGACGGGCGGAGGTTCTGGCCGCGATGGCGCGGACGGAGCCGGTGTGAGAGATGACGGAATAACAGCGAAGACCAACAACAAGGGAGACAAGGACCATGACCAAGAGACTGATCTGTGCGGCCGCGATGGCCGCGATGGCGGGTGCCGGGGCGGTGCAGGCCGAGGAAATCCGGGTGCTGAACTGGCAGGGCTACGGCACCGACCTGGACTGGGCGGTGGAGGCGTTTACCGAGGAGACCGGGCATACGGTGGTGCACGAGTATTTCAACTCGGAGCAGGAGATGCTGACCAAGCTGCGGACCAATCCGGGCGCCTATGACGTGGTGCTGATCAACGCGGCCTTTACCCCGCAGGCGCAGGAGGAAGGGCTGATCGCGCCGATCGACAAGGAGAAGATCGCGAACCTTGCGGATGTGCCGGCGGACATGGCGGAGAACCAGGACCTCAACGCCGATGGCGAGATGTACGGCGTGCCGTGGACCTGGGGGCTGACGGCTTACGCGTTCAACACGCAGGCCTTCGAGGAGGCGCCGACGAGTGTCGAGGTGTTCTGGGACGAGGCGCATGAGGGCCGCGTGTCGATCCGGGACGATGCGCTGGAGGCGGTGCAGTTCGCGGCGATCGCCACCGGGCAGGACATCAACGATATCGGCGACATGGAGGCCATCGAGGCGAAGCTGACCGCGCTGATGCCGCAGATCAAGACCTACTGGGGCTCGGAGAATGACTGGAACCAGTTCATGGCGGCGGGCGAGCTGGACGTGGCGACCTATTGGTCGGGCTCGGCCAGCCGGTCGATCGCCAGCGGGCTGCCGGTGCAGTTCGTGGTGCCGGAGGAAGGCGCCGTGGGCTGGCTGGACGGGCTGTCGATTCCGGAAAGCTCGACCAAGATGGACGCGGCGCATCAATTCATCGACTGGATGATCGACCCGGAATTCTACGTGAAATGGGCCGAGGAAGGGGCGCCCGCGTCGGCCAATGCCAAGGCGGCGGAGGCGTTGCCGGAGGATGCGTTCAACCGGCAGGTGCTGGGCGATCCGGAGGTCGTGGCGCGGGTGCAGTTCCAGCGGCCCGTGTCGGACGAGGACCGGGAGGCCTACCTGGCGCTGTGGCAGAAGCTGAAGGCGGCGCAATAGGCGGCCGGGCCGGGCGACGGGGGGCGTGAGCATGGCGGGCGGCACGGCGATCGGCGGTGCGCGGGCCGGGCTGATTGCCCTGCTGTCGCCGGCCTACCTGTGGCTGACAGCGGCGATCTTCCTGCCGCTGTCGGCCATGCTGTTCTTCAGCCTTGTCACGGAGTTGCCCTTCGGCGGGGCGGAGTGGGCGTTCACGCTGGAGAATTACCGGGCGTTCTTCGAGACGCCGACCTATGCCACGCTGTTGTGGAAATCGGTCCGGCTGGGGCTGATCGTGACGGTGGTGTGCCTGTTGGTGGGGTTTCCCTGTGCCTACGTGCTGGCCAAGGCGATAAGGGGGCGGGCGCGGGAGGCGTTGTTCCTGCTGGTGATCCTGCCGTTCTGGTCGAACTCGCTGGTGCGGATCTTCTCGTGGGCGATCGTGCTGCGGGGGAACGGGGTGCTCGACCTCGGGCTGAACGCGCTCTTGCCCTTCGAGGTGGATGTGAGCCTGATGTTCACCACCCATGCTATCGTGATCGGGCTGGTGCATTCCTACCTGCCTTACGTGATCCTGACCTCGTACCTGGCGTTGCAGGCGATCGACGACAACCTGATCGACGCGGCGCGGTCGATGGGGGCCGGGAAGCTGACGATCCTGTGGCGGCTGATCCTGCCCTTGTCGCTGCCGGGGCTGGTGGCGGGCGCGGTGCTGATCTTCGTGCCGGTGGTGGGCGCGTTCATGGAGCCACGCATCCTTGGCGGGCGGGTCGGCACCTATTACGGCACGGTGATCGAGGACCAGTTCGTGGCGGTCTATAACTGGCCGCTGGGGGCGGCGCTGTCGTTCATCCTGTTGGCGGTGGTGCTGTTCATCCTCGCGGTGGCGAGCCCGATGCTGAAAAGGGCGCAGGCATGAGCGGGGCGATGCTGGCACGGCTGGGCAAGGTGTGGCTGGGGCTGATCCTCGTGTTCCTGTACGCGCCGATCCTTGTGATGGCGGCGATGTCGTTCAATGCCTCGCCCTATTACCAGTTGCCGTTCGAGTTCACGCTGGAGTGGTACGAGAAGCTGAGCGAGAACCGGGGCATCCTGCGGGCCGCCGGGCGGTCGGTGGGCATCGCGATGGTGACCACGGTGATCGCGACGGTGCTGGGCACGGCGGCGTCGCTGGCGCTGTTCCGGTACGAGTTCCGGGGCAAGGCGGTGCTGCGGGTGCTGCTGTTTCCGCCGATTGCCATTCCGTGGCTGATCACCGGGACGGCGATGCTGGTGTTCTTCTTCGGCATCGGGCTGGGCCGGGGGACGCCGGCGGTGATCGTGGGGCACGTGGCGCTGGCGCTGCCCTATGTGATCGTGGTGGTGACCGCGCGGCTGGCGACGTTCGATCCGACGCTGGAAGAGGCCGCGCGGGTGCTGGGCGCCGGGGGCTGGACGGTGACGCGGCGGGTGACACTGCCGTGGATCGCGCCGGGGATCATCGCCGGGGCGCTGTTTGCCTTCGCCATCAGCTTCGACCAGTTCGTGGTGTCCTATTTCCTGTCGGAGCCGGGGGACAGCACCTTGCCGGTGGTGATCTACACGGCGATCCGCAAGGGGTTCACGCCCGAGATCAACGCGGTCTCGACCCTGATCATCGTGGTGTCGATGGCGGTGATGCTGGTGGCGGCGCGGTTTTCGAATTTCGGGGGAGAGCGGTAATGGCGCGGGTTTCGGTGGAGGGAATCGTCAAGCGGTACGGCACGGTTGCCGCGCTGGACGAGGTGAGCCTCGACTTCGAGGATGGCGGGCTGTTCGCGCTGCTGGGCCCGTCGGGGAGCGGGAAGACGACGCTGTTGCGGGCGATTGCCGGCTTCGTCTTTCCTGACCGGGGGCGCATCCGGATCGGGGATCAGCCGGTGGAGCGGGTGCCGGTGGAGAAGCGCGATATCGGGATGATGTTCCAGAACTACGCGCTGTTTCCCAACATGAGCGTGGCCGACAACGTGGGCTTCGGGTTGCGGGTGCGGAAAGTGGGCGCGGCCGAGGAGCGGCGCCGGGTGGGCGAGGCGCTGGAGCTGGTGCAGCTCGAGGGGTTCGGCGGGCGCAAGCCGCACGAGCTGTCGGGCGGGCAGCGGCAGCGGGTGGCGCTGGCGCGCGCGATCGTGACCAACCCGCGCGTGCTGCTGCTGGACGAGCCGTTGTCGGCGCTGGACAAGGCGTTGCGGGTGGACATGCAGTTCGAGCTGCGGCGGATCCAGCGGGAGATCGGGATCACCACGATCCTGGTGACCCATGACCAGGAGGAGGCGCTGACCCTGTCGGACCGGATCGGGATCTTGCGCGACGGGCGGCTGGTGCAGGCCGGGCCGCCGAGGGAGGTGTATGACGCGCCGGCCGACCTGTTCGCGGCAACCTTCCTGGGCGAGGCGAATATCCTGCCCGGGGTCGGGGCCGGTCTTGTCGCGCCGGAGGGCGCGGCGCCCGGCGCGGTGCTGGCGGTGCGGCCCGAGGCCATCGCGATGACGCGGACCGAGCCGGAGGGGGCGGGCCTGTCGAGATGCGCGGGCGTGCTGGAACGGCGGGTGTTTGCCGGGGCGATGGCGACCTGTCTTGTCAGGCGCGAGGATGGCGGGGAGATGAAGGTGGTCTCGCGCGATCAGGACATTCCCGCCGGGCTGGCCGAGGGCGAGCTTGTGTGGCTGAGCTGGCCGGTGGAGAAGACGCTGGTGATACCGGCGGGGGCGCAGGCGGGGGCCGGCTGAGGCGCCGCCTGCGAGGTTGGCTTCAGGTCGACAGGAACGCCGCGATGCCGGCCTCGGCCACGTCGCGATCCTGTGCCGGGGTGCCGGAGCTGACGCCGATGCCGCCCACGACGGTGCCGTCGACCACCACGGGCAAGCCGCCGCCCACCACCATCAGCCGGCCCGAGATGGCCGAGGCGATGCCGTAGGCGGGCGCGCCGGGCTGGCTGGCCTCGCCGTATTCATGGGTGGCTTTTTTCGCGCCGGAGGCGGTGAAGCTCTTGTCGATGGCGATGGTGATCGAGGTGACCTTGCCGCCATCCATACGCTCGAAGGCGATGAGGTTGCCGCTTTCGTCGGTGATGGCGATGCACATGGGCACGCCGATTTCGTTGGCCCTGGCGCGGGCGCCGGCGAGGAGCTTGCCGGCGTCTTCGAGGTCGAGGCGGGTGACGGTCATCATGGAATGGTGTCCTTTCAGCTGGCCTTGGCCGCGCGCCGGGCGGCGTGCAGCAGGGGTTCGGTGTAGCCCGAGGGCTGTTCGGTGCCCTTGAAGATCAGGTCATGCGCCGCGGTGAAGGCCGGCCCGTCGAAGCCGGGGGCCATGGGGGTGTAGGCCGGGTCGTGGGCGTTCTGGGCGTCGACCTTGGGGGCCATGCGCTTGAGCGAGGCTTCGACCTCGTCCGCGGAGGCGATGCCGTGCAGCAGCCAGTTGGCGAGGAACTGCGAGGAGATGCGCAGGGTGGCGCGGTCTTCCATCAGGGCCACATCGTTGATGTCGGGCACCTTGGAGCAGCCGATGCCCTGGTCGACCCAGCGGACCACGTAGCCGAGGATGGACTGGCAGCAATTGTCGAGCTCGTGCCGGACCTGGTCGGCGGAGAGGTTGCGGCCGGTCATCAGCGGGAGGGTCAGGAGATCGTCGCGGGAGGCTTTCTGCCGCGATTTCATCTGCTCTTGAAGGGCCGCCACGTCGACATGGTGGTAATGGGTGGCGTGGAGGGTGGCGGCGGTTGGCGACGGGACCCAGGCGGTGTTGGCGCCGGCGCGGGGGTGGCCGATCTTGGCCTCGAGCATCTCGGCCATTTCGTCGGGCTTGGCCCACATGCCCTTGCCGATCTGGCCGCGGCCCGCCATGCCGGCGGAGAGGCCCGCATCGACATTGCCGGCCTCGTAGGCGGCGAGCCACTTGGATTTCTGCATCTCGCCCTTGGGCACGACGGGCCCCGCCTGCATGGAGGTGTGGATCTCGTCGCCGGTGCGGTCGAGGAAGCCGGTGTTGATGAAGACGCAGCGGTTCTTCACGGCCTCGATGCAGGCGAGCAGGTTGACGGAGGTGCGGCGTTCCTCGTCCATCACGCCGATCTTGACGGTGTGGCGCGGCAGGCCGAGCAGGTCTTCGACGCGGCCGTAGAGGGTGTCGGTGAAGGCCACTTCCTCGGGCCCGTGCATCTTGGGTTTGACCACGTAGACGGAGCCCGCGCGGGAGTTGCGCGGGCCGTCCTTGCCGAGGTCGTGCATGGCGGCGGCGACGGTGACGGCGGCGTCGAGCATGCCCTCGGGGGTCTCGGCGCCGTCCATCAGCACGGCATCGGTGGTCATCAGGTGGCCGACGTTGCGCACCAGCAGCAGGGCGCGGCCCGAGTGGGTGACGGTTTTGCCCTGCGGGTCGGTATAGGTGACGTCAGGGTTGAGGCGGCGGGTGACGGTCTTGCCGCCCTTCTCGAAGCTGTCCTCGAGATCGCCGCGCATCAGGCCGAGCCAGTTGGCGTAGGCGAGGCACTTGTCCTCGGCATCCACGGCGGCGACGGAATCCTCGCAATCCTGGATGGCGGTGAGGGCGCTTTCGAGTTTGACGTCGGCAATGTTGGCGGGGTCGTCCTTGCCGATGGGAGACTTGGGGTCGATGACCAGTTCGATGAGCAGGCCGTGGGCGGTGAGGAGGACGTTGCCGCTGTCGGTGTGGCCGGCGAATTGGTCCGGGTCGGAGAGTTGGGTGGTGGTGTCACCGAGGGTGATGGAGAGTGTGCCATCCGCGACGGAGAGCGCGGTGACATCGGCCCATTTGCCTTGCGCCAAGGGCGTGACCGCGTCGAGATGGGCGCGGGCCCAGGCGATGACCTTGGCGCCGCGGTCCGGATCGTAGCCGTCGCCCTGCGCTTCGCCCTCGATCACGTCGGTGCCGTAGAGCGCATCGTAGAGCGAGCCCCAGCGGGCGTTGGCGGCGTTGAGCGCGAAGCGGGCGTTCATCACCGGCACGACAAGCTGGGGCCCGGCGATGGAGGCGATTTCGGGGTCGACGTTTTGGGTTTCGACTGTGAAGGGGGCGGGATCGGGCAGGAGGTAGCCGATCTCGGTCAGGAAGTCGCGATAGGCGGCGGGGTCGTGGGGCTGGCCCTGGCGGGAGGTGTGCCAGTTGTCGATCTGTTCCTGCAGTTTCTCGCGCTTGGCGAGAAGGGCCGCGTTTTCCGGCGCGAGGTCGCGCAAGAGCTCGGCATAGCCCGACCAGAAGGCGTCGGGCGTGACGCCGGTGAGGACTTCGTTCTCGATCAGTTTTGCAAGCGGTTCGGCCACGGAGAGCCCGTGGCGGTCTACATACGCGGTCATTTTTCATCCTCCGTTGCGTTGCGTCACGCCTAGCGCAGGCCTTGCAGGCTTGTAAGAAACGGAAAAATATTTTCCATTGTATGGAAAGGTATACCGAATGGGCACTCAGACCACCGAAGGGGTTCAATCCGTCGCGCGTGCGCTTGGCCTGCTGAAGATCCTCAGCCGGCATGACGAGGGCGTGCGCGTGAGCGACATGGCGCGGGAATCGGGGCTGGCAGTGTCGACGGCGCACAGGCTTTTGACGACGCTGGAGCTGCAGGGGTTTGCGCAGTTCGATCCGGAGCGGGCGTTGTGGCATGTCGGGCGGGAGGCGTTCGCGGTGGGCGCGGCGTTCGGGCGGCGGCACAATTTCGTGGCGCCCGCCCTGCCCTACCTGCGGCGGCTGCGGGACGTGACGCGGGAGACGGCGAACCTTGGCATTCTCGACAATGACGAGCTGGTGACGATCAGCCAGGTGGAAAGCCGCGAGATCATGCGGGCGATCTCGCCCCCCGGCGGGCGGGTGCCGGCGTTTTGTTCGGGGATGGGCAAGGCGATTTTGGCGACGTGGGAGGATGCGGATATCGCGGCGTTTGCCGCGCGCACCGGCTTCCGGCCGCAGACGGGGCATTCGCACCGGGGGCTGGAGACGGCGATGGCAGATATCGCGCGGATCAGGGAGAGAGGCTTTGCGCTGGACGACGAGGAGCACGTGACCGGGCTGCGCTGTGTCGCGGCGGTGGTGTGGTCGCCGCAGGGCGAGGCGGCCTGTGCGATCTCGGTTTCCGGGCTGGCGGCACGGCTGCAGGACGACCGGATCGGGGCGATCGGCGAGACGGTGGCGCGGGCGGCGGCGGAGCTGACGGCGAAGCTGGGCGGGGTGGCGGCGCCGGGGTGATCAGGCCGGGGTGATCAGGTGGGCGCCATGGCGGAGGTGGCGCGGATGATGAGCTCGGGCGGCAACGCGAGGCTTTGGGCCGGGGTGTCGCCGGTGATCATCTCCGTGATGGTTTCGGCCGCGCGGGCGCCGATGGCGCGGGCCGGGATGCGGACGGTGGTCAGCGCCGGTTCGAAATCCTGCGAGCCGTGGAAATCGCCGATGCCGGTGACGGTGACGTCGCCGGGCACGGAAATGTCCAGCCGGGCGAGCGCGTGCAGCGCGCCCCAGGCCAGCACGTCGTTGCCGCAGACGATGGCGGTGGGGCGGCGGGGCGCGGCCATGAGCTCGGCCACGGCCTGCTTGGCGTCGGCGACGCTGTAGGGGGTTTCGCGTTGCAGGATCTCGGGGTCGCCGCCATGGGCGCGCAGGCCGTCGGTGAGACCCTGAAGCCGCTGGGCGGCGCGGTCATTGCCGTGGAGTGGCGGGAAGACCGCCGCGATATGACGGTGGCCGAGGGACGCGACATGGGTGCCGATCAGGTGGCCCGCGCGGTAATTGTCGGAGCCGACGCAGGGCAGCGGCGCGTCTTCGGCGTAGTTCCACAGAAGCAGGGCCGGCGTGTTCTGTTGGGCCAGAAGCTCGTAGGTGTCGGTGGCGTGGTCGAGGCCGATCAGGGCGATGCCGTCGACCCGGTGTTCGAGCATCTTGCGGGTGAGGGCATATTCGCGGTCGAGGCTGTAGCCGTGGGAGGCGAGCAGGATGGTGAAGCCCGTCTCCTCGACCGCGTCGGAGAAGCTCTGGATCAGTTCGGCGAAGATCGCCTGGTCGATGGTGGGGACGATCAGGCCGATGGTGCCACTGCGGATGCCGTGGATCGTCTGGGCCGCGCGATTGCGGATATAGCCCAGCCGGCGGACCGCCCTGTCGATGCGTTTGCGAGTCGAGGGCTTGACCAGGTCGGGGTGGTTGAAGGAGCGCGAGACTGTCGAGGGGGAGACGCGGGCGGCCTTTGCAACGGCGAGGATATCTGCCTTTTTCTCATTCATTTCCGATGGTTGCCCCGTGTATTGACGCCTATTTATGAAAACATTTGCATTACTATTTTCATCTCTTACCGTGGAGCGTCAACCACAATGCGTTTTGGGAGGAGGGCTGCGTGGAGTTCCTGGCGTATATGGGTGACGTGTTCACGCCGATCAATTTCGGCCTGCTGCTGATCGGGACGATCGGCGGGCTGATCCTTGGCGCGACGCCGGGCCTGTCGCCGACGATGGCGGTGGCGCTGCTCATTCCGTTCACCTTCCGGCTGGACGCGACGCAGGGGCTGGTTCTGCTGGGCGCCGCCTATACCTCGACCGTCGCGGGCGGGGCGGTGAGTGCGATCCTGCTGAAGATCCCCGGGGCGCCGGCGAACATCGCCACGACGCTCGACGGGCACACGATGGCCAAGAAGGGCGAAGGGGCGCGGGCGTTGCAGCTGTCCTTCGTGGCGTCGGCCGTGGGCGGGGTGTTCGGGGTGCTGCTGCTGATCTTCCTGACGCCGGTGCTGGCGAAATGGGCGCTGGCCTTCGGGCCGTCGCACCTGTTCTGGCTGGCGATCCTGGGGGTGACGGTGATCGGGTCGCTCGATTCCAGTTCGGTGGTGAAGGGGCTGCTGGCGGGGTGCATCGGGCTGTGGCTGTCGACCATCGGCTTCGACGACATCATGGGCGCCCAGCGCTTCATCTTTCATTCCAGCGTGTCGGGGGGCATCAACGTGATCCCGGCGCTGATCGGGCTGTTCGCCATTCCGCAGGTGATCTCGATGTTCCTGAAGGGCCGGCGGGAGCGGGAGGCGGAGGTGCTGAGCGTGCGGCGGCACCCGATCACCGAGGCCATCCGCGAGGTGTTCCGCCGGTCGCGGGCGCTGACCATCGGGACGCTGACGGGCTCGTTCATCGGGCTGATCCCCGGCGTGGGCGGGCAGATCGCGGGGCTGGTGGCCTATGACCAGTCGCGCCGGATGAGCCCGGAGAGCCGCAAGTTCGGCACCGGGCACAGCGAGGGGGTGATTGCCGCCGAGAGCGCCAACAACGCGATGGTGGGCCCGTCGCTGGTGCCGCTGCTGACGCTGTCGATCCCCGGCTCGCCCACGGCGGCGGTGCTGTTGGGCGGCTTGCTGATCCACGGGATCTTCCCCGGCAGCGACCTGTTCGAGAACTACCCGGACGTGGCGTGGACCTTCATCAACTCGATGCTGGTGGGGCAGATCCTGATGTGCGTCTTCGGGCTGTTGGTGGCCGGGCTGGCGGCGCGGGTGGCGCAGGTGCCGAATGCGGTGATGGCGGCGGTGGTGCTGGGGCTGGCGGTGTTCGGCAGCTACTCGGTTCAGAACTCGATGGGCGATGTTTACGTGATGATGGCGCTGGGGACCGGCATGTTCTTCCTCGAGCGGTTCGGGCTGTCGGCGGCGCCGCTGGTGCTGGGGCTGATCCTTGGGCCGATTGCCGAGGCGAATTTCATTCAAGGTCAGATGATCGCCAACGCGACGTCGAGCACCGGGGCCTATTTCTTTACCGGGCTGCTGAACCTGACGCTGATCGGGCTGGTGGTGGCGTCTGTCGCCTACTCGGTCTGGATGGAGCTTCGGCAGCGGCGCTACACCACCAAGGAAGACGCCATCGTGAGAGGGGAGACCCTGCCATGAGCGACCTGCCCCGCACACAGCATATCGTGGCCAGCGGCCTGATCGCCGCGGTGGGGATCGGCGTGGCCTATATCAGCTACACGTCCGAGCCGGCGCGGGCCTTCCTGTTTCCGCGGATCATCTCGACCGCCTTCGTGGTGCTGGCGCTGTGGACCTTCGGCAAGGCCGTGCTGGGCAAGACGAAGGTGGGGATCGGCCTGTCGGCGGAGGCGCTGCGGAACATCCTGCCGGGGCTTGTCGTGGCGCTGGTCTATGTCTTCTGGGCGGCGCAGGCGCTGGGGTTCTACACCGCGTCGGGCATCGCCTTTTTCCTGCTTCTGTCGCTTTACGACCCGGCGCCGCATGACGCGGTGCGGACATGGGTCAAGCGCATCATTGTCACCGCGGGTTTCGTCGCGGTGATGTACGGCCTCTTCGCGGTGCTGCTCAACGTCTACACGCCGCGGGAGATATTCCTCTGAACCGCAACAGCGGCAGAGATCACATCCAAGGGAGGAAACCCCATGAAGACCCTTTTCGCAGCCGCGTCCATCGCCTTGATGGGCCTGACCGGGGCCGCAGCCGCGGACTCGGCCGAGAACTACCCCGAACGCCCGTTGATGCTGATGGTCAGCTATGGCGCGGGCGGCGCCACAGATTTCCAGGCGCGGATCGTCACGATGACGGCGGGCAACGAGGATGCGCTTGGCATGCCCATGGCGATCGTCAACAAGCCCGGCGCGGGCGGGCGTGTCGGCTGGAACTGGCTGGCGACGCAGGCCGAGGCCGACGGCTATACGCTGGGCGCCTACAACATCCCGCATTTCATCGCCCAGTCGATCGAGGGCGGGGTGGAATACAGCGCCGACAGTTTCGAGCCGATCGCCAACTGGGGCGCCGACCCGGCGGTGTTCGTCGTGGGCGCGGACAGTGAGTTCAACTCGATGGAGGACGTGATCGCCTACGCCAAGGAGAACCCCGGCGGGCTGACCTTCTCGGGCGCGGGGCTTTACGTGGGGCACCATATCGCCGCGCTGCAGCTTGAGAAGGCGGCCGGGGTGAAGCTGGCCTATATTCCCAACAACGCGGGCGGCGCCGGGGCCATGAAGGCGGTGATCGCGGGCGAGGTTCTGGGCGGGGTCAACAACCTGTCGGACGCGTTTCGCGCGAAAGAGGCGGGGAACGTGAAGATTCTCGGGGTCTTCGACACCGAGCGGAGCGACTTCCTGCCCGACGTGCCGACGATGCAGGAGCAGGGCTTCGACATCGACAATACCAGCGTGAACTTTCGCGGTGTGATGGTGCCCAAGGGCACGCCGCAGCCGATCATCGACAAGCTGGCCGAGGTGGTGCCGACGATGTTCGAGAATTCGCGCGTGGCCGACAAGATGAAGGCCGGCGGCTCGCCCATGCACGTGATGACGCGGGACGAGGTGATCGAGATGTGGAAGGCGCGGGAAGCGACGCTGAAGGAGCTTCTGGCCGGTCTCTGAACCAGCAATGCGGGGTGCGCGGGACGGCCTGCGCGCCCCGGCTTACGGAAAGGTTTTCAAAGATGAACGCGATTGACCCGATCCCCGAGCTCGATGCCGTGATCGCCAGCGCAAGGGCCGCGCAGGCCCGTTACGACGCGGAGGGCAGCCAGGAGCGGTATGACCGGGCGGCACAGGCCGTGGGCTGGGCGATCATGGAGCCCGGCCGCAACCGGGAGCTGGCCGAGCTGGCGGTGAAGACGACGGGGCTGGGCAACGTGACCGACAAGATCGTCAAGAACCATCGGAAGACGCTTGGGCTGTTGCGGGATATCATGGGGGTTACGACCTACGGGGTGATCAGCGACGATGCGGCGACGGGTCTGACCGAGATCGCCCGGCCGATGGGGCTGATCGGGGCGATCGTGCCCTCGACGAACCCGGGAGCGACCCCCGCCAACAACATCATCAACGCGCTCAAATGCGGCAATGCCATCGTGGTGGCGCCCTCGCCCAAGGGGGTGGCGAGCTGCGAGCGGCTGTTGGAATTCATTCACGCCGAGTTCGCCAAGATCGGCGAGGATCCGGAGCTTGTGCAGATGGTGCCGGCGCCGGGATCGAAGGAGAAGACCCAGCGGCTGATGGAAAGCTGCGATCTGATCGTGGCGACAGGCAGCCAGAACAACGTGCATCGCGCCCAGACGGCCGGGACGCCGGCCGTGGCGGTGGGCACCGGCAATGTCACCGTGATCGTGGACGAGACCGCCGACCTGGCGGCGGCGGCCGAGAAGATCCGGGCGTCGAAGACCTTCGACAATGCCACGTCCTGCTCGTCGGAGAATGCCGTGGTGGTGGTGGATGCCGTGCGGGAGGCTTTCGTGGAGGAGATGGCGCGCGCCGGTGGGGCCGTGGTGGAGGACGAGGCGGCGGTGGTGGCCGCGCTTTTCCCCGACGGGCACCTGAACCGGATGGTCGTGGCGCAGGATGCCGACCGGATGATCGAGGCGCTGGGGCTGACGGGCAAGGTGCCGGAGGGGACGGAATATGTCGCCGTGCCGACCAAGGGGATCGGGCCGGGGCATCCACTGTCGGAGGAGAAGCTGAGCCGGGTGCTGGCGCTTTATGGCGCGAAGGATTTCGAGGAGGCGGTGGAGATCACCGGACGGATCCAGAGGCACCAGGGCGCGGGGCATTCCGTGGGGCTGCATACCGGGGATGACGCGCGGCCGATGGTGCTGGCGCGGGCGGTGCCGACCAGCCGGGTGATCGTCAACCAGGCGCATACATTCGCGACGGGCGGGTCGTTCACCAACGGGATGAAATTCTCGCTGTCGATGGGCTGTGGCGCTTGGGGCGGGAATTCGGTCAATGACAACGTGCATTGGAAGCATTTCCTGCAGACGACGCGGATCGTGCGGGAGATCCCGCCGAACGAGCCGAGCCTCGAGGAGATTTTCGGCGATTACTGGAAAGCTGCCGGGGCATGACGCTGGACCGGGAAACGCCGCCCGGGGGCACGGTGGGCGCGTGGCTCGACCGGCGGGCCGAGGGGGGCGGCACGGCGATCGTGTTTCCCGAGGACGGCACGTCGCTGGGCTGGGCGGAGTTGCGCGCGGACGCGCTGGCGTTTGCGCGGCAGGTGACGGGGCTGGGCGTGGCGAAGGGCGAGAGCGTGGCCATCGTGGCGCCGAACAGCCGCGAGGGGATCACCGCCTTTTTCGGCGCGCTCGCGGGCGGGTTTCGGGCGACGATGATCAACCTGGCCGCCGGGCGGGATGCCATCGCCTATGCGCTGGAGCATTCAGAGGCGCGGTTTGCCTTCGTGCATCCCGCCTGTCGCGAGCAGTTCGACGCGGCGAACGATGCCGGGGTGGAGGTGATCGGCGCGGAGGGCGACGGGAACGGCCCGCTGCACGAGGTGGCGCCGGGGGATCATGCGCTCCTGATGTATACGTCGGGCACGACGGGGCGGCCGAAGGGGGTGCTGCACAGCCATGCGAGCCTGATGGCCGGGGGGTGGACCACGGCGATTGCCCATGACCTGACGCCGGAGGACCGGGGGTTCTGCGTGCTGCCGGTCTATCACATCAACGGGCTGTGCGTGACGGTGATGAGCGCGCTGGTCTCGGGCGGGTCGCTGGCGATGGTGGGGCGGTTCTCGGCCTCGCGGTTCTGGGCGCAGGCGGGGGATGGCGGGGTGACGTGGTTCTCGGCGGTGCCGACGATCATTTCCCACCTGCTGCACGGCGAGGGGGGACCGGACGAGGCGTGCCGTGGGCGGCTGCGCTTCGGGCGTTCGGCCTCGTCGGCGCTGGCGGTGGAGACCCAGGCGGCGTTCGAGAGCCGGTTCTCGGTGCCGATCATCGAGACGATGGGGCTGACCGAGACGGCGGCGCAGATCCTGTCGAACCCCCTGCCCCCCAAGGTGCGCAAGATCGGGTCGTCGGGCGTCGCCTATGGCTGCGAAGTGGCGATACAGGACGAGGCGGGGAAGCCGGTGGCGGCGGAGGCCGAGGGCGAGATCGTGGTGCGGGGGCCGAACGTGATGCTGGGGTATCTGAAGAACCCCGAGGCCACGGGGGCGAGTTTCCGGGGCGACTGGTTCCGGACGGGCGATTTGGCCCGGATGGATGGCGAGGGGTATGTCTTCGTCACCGGGCGGCTGAAGGAGCTGATCATCAAGGGGGGCGAGAACATCGCCCCGCGCGAGGTGGACGAGGCGCTTTATGCGCATCCCGACGTCGTGGAGGCCGCGGCGTTTGCGCGGCGCTGTGCCAAGTATGGCGAGACGGTGGAGGCGGCGGTCGCCGTGCGGGAGGGTTCCAGCCTCGGGGCGGAGGAATTGCTGGAGCTGTGCCGTGGGAAGCTGGGGGCGTTCAAGACGCCGGATGCGATTCACTTCCTCGACGAATTGCCCAAGGGGCCGTCGGGGAAGATCCAGCGGCTGAAGCTGGCGGATATACTCGGGGTTTAACCGGCAGGCAGGCGGGGCATGACGCAGGAAGCGTCGGCCTGGCCGGGGTGGTGGGGTGTGCCTTCGTCCCATGGCAGGAAGACCATGGCGTCGGGGATGCCGAGGTCTTCGAGCTGCCAGGGCGTGCCGCCGCGGAATTCGAGGTGGCCACGGCCGATGATGCCGATGACGAGTGGCGCGTCGTCCTGCGCCGCGCGGGAGGCGATGCGGCAGGCGAAGGCGCGGTCCCATGTTTGCTGGGCGCGGACGAACCGGTCGAAGGCGGGGTCTTCGGGGGACTGGGCCTGACGGTCGGGGCGGGCGCCGCCGGTGACCTCGAACAGGTAGCGGCGGTAATCGGGCGAGGCGTCGCGGGACGGGGTGAGCCCTTCGCGGGCCTCCTCGGTGATCTCGTCCCAGCCGAGCTTGCCCACTTCGCTGACCAGCCCGCGACGGCAGTTGAGGCCGATCATCTCGGTCCCGGTGTCGCGGCAGAAGCGGAAGATGGGCAGGTAGAGCTCGGGCGGGAAGTTCCAGACCTCGCCCCATTCGGCGCGCTCGAGGAAAGTCTCCTCGTCGAGCTGGCCTGCCACCCATTCGGCCAGCACCGGGTTAAGCCGGGCGGGGAACATCTCGAAGCCCAGCACGACCGGGCGGCCATGGGCCAGCAGCGCTGCCGAGACGTGCATCTGCCAGCGGTGGATATCGGCGCGGTCATGGGTTTCGCCAAGCAGGACCGCCGGGGCGCGGCGGCCCGGGCGATCAGGTCGGGATAGGCCAGCGGCGTGCCGGTGCCGGGTTCGAACCAGTCGCCCGCCTTCATGCCGGGGTTACCCGCAGGCCGGTGGGCGCGCCATCCGTGTCGAGGGCGCGGTGGCCGTCGGCATCGGTTTCCCAGCCCGCGACGCTGCCGCCGGCGAGGTGGAGGTGGAAGCCCTTGGTCATCACGTTGATATATCCGCCCATCGGAACGATTTTCTCGATCGTACCCTGCCAGTTTTGGGTGAGGCCGGAAAGCTCGGCGGTGATGGTGACGGGCTGGGCGCTGTCCTGCAGCTTTTCGAGGAGGGCGAGGCCGGGGTCGGCGGGGTCGATCTCGTCCGGGTCGGTGGTGTCGCGGGGCGCAGGCGGCTCGGTGGGGAGCGGGGTGCGGGGGAGGTCGGCGAGCGCGGCCTCCATCGGGGCGGCGCCTTCGAGGCCGGTGACGGAGAAGAGGCGGTCGCCCGCGGCATCGAGGAATTCGAGCCGGGGGTAGAGCTTGTCGCGCATGATGGTGCTGATGTCGAGCACGACCGAGGCGAAGGCGTCGGCCGGCAGGTCGGCGGACTGTTCGGGGCCGGTGATCCGGATGCGGCCGCCTTCGACGGTGACGCTGTCGACCGTGCCGAGCCGTTCATGCATGAAATTGTCGAGACGGATGGCGAGCATTACCCGATCCATCTCCGGCAGGCGTTGCAGGATGGCGGCGGGGTCTGCCCCGTCGAGACGCCAGCGGCCCATGGCGGTCTCGGTGGTATCCTGGGGTGTATCCTGGGTGGTGTCGGTCATGCGGTGTTCCTTTGTTGGGTTTGTTCCTGTTGCGGCAGGCCAATCTGCCAGATCGAATAGGGGGCGAGCGGGAACGGATCCCGGTGCGAGACGCAGAGGATCGCGGTGTCGGGAAGCGCGCGGTTGATGAGTGACAGGATCTCGGCCTCGGCGGTGGCGTCGAGGCTGCTGGTGGCCTCGTCGAGGGCGACCCAGGCGGGGCGGAGCAGCAGCACACGGGCCAGCGCGAGGCGCTGGCGCTCGCCCATCGACAGCCCTTCGAGCGCGCCGGGGCCGTCATCGTCGAGCGAGGCAAGGCGGTGTTCGAGGCCAAGCTGGCTGAGCACCTGGCGGATGCGTTCCGGCGGGACATCGGCGGGATCCTCGGGGTAGCAGGCGGCGGCGGCGAGCCCCTCGCCGAAGAGGTGCGGTTTCTGCGGCAGGTAGAGGATCCGGTTCGCGGGCCGGTCGATCTGGCCCTCGCCATAGGGCCAGACGCCCGAGATGGCCGCGAGCAGCGTGCTTTTCCCCTGCCCCGAGGCGCCGGCGATCCAGACCCGTTCGCCGGGGTGGATGGTGCGGTCGGGCACGGGGAAGAGCGCCCTGCCCTGCGGCGTGACCAGGCGCAGGCCTCGCACGTGCAGCGCGTCGTCGGAAGCGGTGGTGCGGATGATGTCGCGGGCCGCGCCGGGCATCGGCGGCGGCCGGTCGGCGCTGGCGAAGAGGTCGTCGAGCCGTTCGGCGACGGCGGCGAACTCGGCCAGGTCGCGGTAGGAGAAGATGAACCAGCTGAGCGTTTGCGTCACGCGGCCGAAGGCGCCGGAAAGCTGCATCAGCCCGCCCAGCGTGACCGCGCCGGCAAAATAGGCGGGCAGCGCGAAGAAGAGCGGGATGCGCAGGATCGACTGGTAATAGGGCCGGGTGAAGAGGCCGAGGATGAACTCGCGCCCGATGAGGCGATACCAGTTGTGGCGGATGCCGTCGAAGCGCTGTGCGAGGCGGCGGCGTTCGGCCGGCTCGCCCGCTGATTGCGCGACCTCGCCGGCGTTGTCGCGCAGTTGGACGAGCGCGTAGCGGAAATCGGCCTCGCGCCGTTCCTGCCGGAAGACGAGGGATTTCAGCGGGCGGCCCATGAGGTGGGTGAAGACGCTGGAGACGGCCACGTAGAGGAAGGCCAGCCAGACGAGATAATGGGGAATGGCGAGTTCGCGGCCGAAGACCGGCAGGCGGAGGACGAAATCGGAGAGGTTCCAGAGGATCACGACATAGGAGACCAGCGCCACGATGCGGCCGATCAGGTCGAGCGTTTCCTGCAGCAGAAGCTCGATATAGAGGCGGCAATCCTGGGCGATGCGCTGGTCGGGGTTGTCGACGGACTTGGGCGAGAGGCCCGGGCGCAGGTGCCAGTAGGCGTGCCCGTTCGTCCAGGCATCGAGGGCGCGGTCGGTGAGGCGGGCGCGCCAGCGCAGGAGCAGGCGCTTGCGGATGTAGTCGCCCAGCAGGAAGATCATGGACGACAGGAGCACGATGCCGCCGAAGACCCAGAGCTCGCGGATCGCGGCGGCGGCATCGAGGTTTTCCAGCGCGTCGTAGAAGCGCTTGTACCAGGCGATCATCTGCACATCGACCCAGATGTCGGCGAATTGCAGGCCGAGCACCGAGCCGAACATGGTGAGCCCGACCCAGGCCCCCGGCCCGGAGGCCGCGAGCCGGGTCAGGCGGGTGATGCGATGGAGAACGGCGCACATCTCAGAAGGTCCGGTCGAAGCTGACCATGAAGGTCCGGCCCGGCCCGGTCTGAAGCTCGATCGGGTTGGTCTTGGCCACGGCCGCGCTGGCCGTCATCCCGTAGGTGGCGGCGTTGGGCACGAAGTAGCGCGTGTCGAAGACGTTCTGGACGCCGAGCTTGAGGAAGCCGTTATCGACGATTTCCCACTTGGCGTAGAGGTCGAGGAGCGCGTAGCCCGACGGTTTGAAGTCGGTCGGGCTTTCGGTTTCCTGTACGTCCGCGGCGAATGTGGCCACCCCTTCGAGGGTGAGGTTGCGGGACGGGATCTCGTGCGTGAGCGCCACGGTCGCGGTGAGCGGCGGCAGGGTGTGCGGGGTTTCGAGCGCCGTGGGCGTGAGCTTCTGCCGGCCCTTCTGCCACGCGGCGGAAAAGTCGACGCCGGTGCGGTCGGTGAATTGCCACGCGCCCGACGCCTCGATCCCCCAGATGTCGACCTTGGAGATGTTGCGGTAGGTGTAGTCGCTGGTGCCCGGCGGGTTGTAGAAATCCTGGATGAAGTCGTCGTACTGCGCGTAGAAGCCGTTGATCGCGAAGAAGCCGAGGGGCTTCTCGAAGCGGAGGCCGAGCTCGTAGCTTTTCACCTCTTCGGGGCGCAGGTTGGGCGCGGGGATCAGGTTGAAGAAGGCGCCCGGCAGCGAGGTGTAGAGCTGTTGCGCGGTGGGCATCATGAAGCCCTCGCCGTACTTGCCCCAGACCGACCAGGTGTCGTCGAACCGGTAGATCGCGCCGAGGCTGGCGAGCAGGCGTTCCTGTTCGCGGGTGCGCGGCTCCTTGCCCGGCACCGGCTGGTAGTTGGCGTCGGGGCGCGGGTCGATCTTGTAGGTGGCGAAGCGCAAGCCCGGGGTCAGCTCGAACGCGCCGCCCGCGAAGGTGATCCGGTCCTGCAGGTAGATGTCGGCGCGGGTGGTGGTGGCGTTGGCGAAGTTGAAGCCGCCCGCGCGGGTGTCGGTGACGGTGCCTGTGGTCAGGTTGGTCTCGATATCGCGGCGTTCGTAATCGGTGCGGGCGATGTCGCCGTCGAAGCCGACGATCAGCTCATGCTCGGTCTGGCCCAGCATGAAGTCGAAGGTGGCCTGGACGTCGAGCTCGTAGAAATCCTCGGAATAGCCGAGGTAATCCCGGGTGACGATGCTGTCGCCCGAGGCCGAGGTCGAGGCCTCGAACCCGGTGCGGGAATAGCCGTTGGGCGTGTAGGCGAAGGTGGTGCGCAGTTCGCGCAGGGTGCCACCGGGGGTGAAGCTGTGCTCGATCGCGTAGCGTTCGCGGTAGAGGTCGAGGAAGCGGTCTTTCTGGTGGGTGACCTCGCCCGTGGGGGCGCCGGTGATCGAGGAAATTACCGGGCCCAGCGTCGAGAGCTGACGGACATCGGTTTCGCGGCCGGTGATGTCCGCGCTGAATTCGAAGCGGTGATTGCCCGGTGTCCAGACCAGCTTGGCCAGCGTGCGGTTGGCATCGGTGTTCATAGGGTCGAAGGTGCCGCAGGGAACGGCGCCGGAGGCGATGTTGCGGGGGCAGCCGTAGATGCCGCCATCGTCGCGGGCGTTGGAGAGTTCCGGCTCGTTGGCGGTGGCGCGCTTGAGGCCGACGAGGATCGAGAGGTCGTCGCTGAAGCGCTGGCCGAAGGTGAGCGAGACGTCGGTGGCGTTGTCGAAGCTGTCGAAGCCGCCCTTGATGTTGAGCCTCCGGTCGCGGCCCTGAAGCAGGTCTTCGGGGTCGAGCGTTTCGAGGGCCACGAGCCCGCCCAGCGCGTCGGCGCCCCAGAGCACCGAGGCCGGGCCGCGGACGATCTCGACCTGCTTGGTGAAGCTGAAATCGAGATAGTCGCGGGTGCCGTCGATGATGCGTTCGGGGACGCGCGAGCCGTCGACCTGCATGGCCACGCGGTTGCCGCCGACGCCGCGGATGGTGAAGCCGCCGAAGGTGCTGAACGGGTCGGTGCCGGTGGTCTGGCGCGGTGCGGTGACGCCGGGCACGGTGCGGACCAGTTCCTCCATGTCGGTGATGTGGCGGTCGTCGATCTCTTCGGAGTCTACGACGGTGACATTGGCGGGCACGTCGCGTACCTGCCCCCCTGCCCTGTCGGTTCTGAGCGTGAGGGTGCCAAGTTCGACATGGCCGGACTGCGCCAGGGCCGGCGCGGCGGGCCACAGCCCGAGCAGGAGGCACGCCGACAGGCGCGCCGTGACGTTTCGTGGACTGGACATTTCTCCATCCCCTTCGTGCGTTTCTTGTTGGTAGCGGGCGCACGAAGGAGCTGGCTTCGATTGTACGAGGTGAGTCGTGGGTATGGGATTACTTAATCCGACAATTTGAGTCAACTTATTGTCGTGCCGGGAAACACGGCCGCCCCGCCGGCGACACGGGTGATTAAATATGAGGCGTTCCCGGTTGGCGGTGGCCCGGCGGTGGTGAATTTTGCCGGCCCTCCGCCCTGCCCGTCTTGTGATTGCCGGCGATTGCGACAACGGATGCTGACATGGACGGGAAGCTGACAGTCGTCGTTGTCGAGGAAGACCGGGACCGGGCGATCGCCATTGTCGATGCCCTGACCGCGGCCACGGATTGCGACGTTTACATCATCGGGAACGCAAGCGGGCTGGCGCGGAAGATCGCGGCCCACGCGCCCGATATCGTGCTGATCGACATCGACAACCCGACCCGCGACATGCTGGAGGAGCTGACGCTGGCCTCGGGCCCGCTGGAGCGGCCGGTGGCGATGTTCGTCTCGGGCGCCGCCGGGGGGCTGGCGCAGGCCGCGATCGAGGCCGGGGTTTCGGCCTACGTGGTGGACGGGCTGTCGCCGGAGCGAGTCAAGCCGGTGATGGACACGGCGATTGCGCGCTTCACCATGGTGCGCCAGATGCGCAACGAGCTGGCCGAGACCCGGCGGGCGCTGGAAGAGCGCAAGGTGATCGACCGGGCCAAGGGCCTGTTGATGAAGGCCAAGGGGATCGACGAGGACGCGGCCTATGCGCTGTTGCGGCGGACGGCGATGGACCAGGGCCGCCGGGTGGCGGACGTGGCCGAGGCGCTGGTCACCGCGTCGGGGCTTCTGAAATGAAGACGGTCACCCTGTCCGCCGCCTTCATGCCGCTGGTCGATGCGGCGCCGCTGATCGTGGCGCAGGAAATGGGGTTTGCCGAGAGCGAGGGCGTGTCGCTCGACCTGGTGGCGGCGCCGTCGTGGTCGTCTGTGCGCGACATGCTGGCCTTTGGCCGGGTGGATGCGGCGCACCTGCTGTCGCCGGTGCCGGTGGCGATGGCGATGGGGCTGGGCGGCGTATCGACGGAGATTTCGGCGGTGTCGGTGCTGTCGGTGAACGGCAATGTCATCGGTGTCGGGCCCGTGCTCGAGGAACGGTTGCGGGCACGCGGCTTTGGCTTCGACTTTGACGATCCGGTGGCGGCGGCGAAGGCGCTGGCGGGGGTGCGCGAGGGGCCCATCACCTTCGGCGTGCCGTTTCCGTTTTCCATGCATGTTGAGTTGTTGCGCTACTGGGGCGGGGCGACGGCGCTGGGCGAGGACGGGATCGTGATCCGGACCGTGCCGCCGCCGCTGATGGCCTCGGCGCTGGCGGCGGGGGAGGTCGATGCCTTCTGCGTGGGCGAGCCGTGGGGCTCGGTCGCGGTCGACGAGGGGGCCGGGGCGCTGTTGCTGCCGGGCAAGGCGATCTGGGAATTCGCGCCGGAGAAGGTGCTGGCGGTGCGCCGCGACTGGGCCGAGACCGAGCCGAACCTGCTGGGCCGGCTGATGCGGGCGGTGTGGCGCGCGGGGCGGTGGCTGTCCAACCCCGAAAGCCGGGTGACGGCGGGCGAAATCCTGTCGCGGGCGCAATACCTGGACGTGCCGTCGGAGCTGATCGACCGGGCATTGAGCGGGCACCTGACGGTATCGGGGCGCGGCGAGCAGCGGCAGGTGGACGGGTTCATCGAGTTTCACCGGGGCGCGGCCACCTTTCCGTGGCGCAGCCAGGCAAGGTGGATCGCGGCGCAGATGGCGCGGTCGCACGGGGTGGACAGGTCGGCGATGCCGGGGGATGTCGCCCAGGCATTTCGCAGCGACCTGTACAGGCGGCACCTTTCGGTGACGGGCAACGACCTGCCCGGCGCGTCGGAGAAGGTGGAGGGCGCGATTCGGCACGAAACGCCCGTCGCCTCGGCCTTCGGGCGGCTGAGCCTGCGGCCGGACCGGTTTTTCGATGGCCGGATTTTTGATCCGAACGAGGCTGGCTGACTGATTTTTCAGCAGGGAGCGGGGGCGCAGCGCCGGAATTGCCGCAGTGCGGCGATTTTCCCTTCACGCCGCCGGGGCCCATCCCGCATAAAGGTTTCATCGACGCGCAATGGAGTGGGTCGGTCCGAAATTCCTTCCCAATGATCGGGAATATCTGAGCAAGGTCGCTCGCTTTCTGCCGGAAGTCCGGTGGCAAGTGGACGGCCTTTTTCGCGTTTTTTGGCCCGGCGACGCTTTCTTTCGGCCGGGCGGATCGAAAGGACAACCGATGAGACAGCTGTTTCTAGGCATTGCCGCCGCCGCCCTGCTGGCGGGCCCGGCGATTGCGGAACTGGACCTCGAGAAGGACGAACTGACCTTCGGCTTCATCAAGCTGACGGATATGGCGCCGCTCGCCGTGGCGTATGAGAACGGGTATTTCCTCGACGAGGGGCTGTTCGTGACGCTGGAGGCGCAGGCGAACTGGAAGGTGCTGCTGGACGGGGTGATCGGCGGGCAGCTGGACGGGGCGCACATGCTGGCCGGTCAGCCGCTGGCCGCGACGATCGGCTACGGCACCGAGGCGCATATCGTCACGCCCTTCTCGATGGACCTGAACGGCAACGGGATCACCGTGTCGAACGAGGTGTGGGAGCGGATGCTGCCGCATATCCCGAAGAGGGAGGATGGCCGCCCGCAGCACCCGATCAGCGCCGAGGCGCTGGCGCCGGTGGTCGAGGCGTTCCGGGCCGAGGGCAAGCCGTTCAACATGGGCATGGTCTTCCCCGTCTCGACGCATAATTACGAGCTGCGCTACTGGCTGGCGGCCGGGGGGCTGAACCCGGGGTATTACAGCCCCGAGAACGTCACCGGGCAGATCGGCGCCGACGTGTTCCTGTCGGTGACGCCGCCGCCGCAGATGCCCGCGACGCTCGAGGCGGGGACGATCTCGGGCTATTGCGTCGGCGAGCCGTGGAACCAGCAGGCGGTGTTCAAGGGGATCGGGGTGCCGGTCATCACCGATTACCAGATCTGGAAGAACAACCCCGAGAAGGTGTTCGGCATCTCGGCGGAGTTCGCGGAGCAGTATCCCAACACCACCCTGGCCGTGACCAAGGCGCTGATCCGGGCGGCCATGTGGCTGGACGAGAACGACAACGCCAACCGCGCGGAGGCGGTCGCGATGCTGAGCCGGTCGGAATACGTGGGCGCGGACGAGGAGGTGATCGCCAACTCGATGACCGGCTTCTTCGAGTTCGAGAAGGGCGACAAGCGCGACATTCCCGATTTCAACGTCTTCTTCCGGCACAACGCGACCTATCCGTTCTATTCCGACGCGGTCTGGTACCTGACCCAGATGCGCCGCTGGGGGCAGATCGCCGAGGCGAAGCCCGACAGCTGGTACGACGAGGTGGCGCGGTCGGTCTACAAGCCGGAGATCTATCTGGAAGCCGCGCGGATGCTGGTCGACGAGGGCCTGGCGGACGAGGCCGATTTCCCCTGGGACAGCGACGGGTACAAGGCGCCGACGCCGGGCGGGGACATCATCGACGGCATCGCCTATGACGGCCGGTCGCCCAACGCCTATCTCGACAGCCTGCCGATCGGGCTGAAGGGCGGGCAGACGGTGAACGGCACCGAGGTCGAGGGCTGAGCCGTCCGGCCGCGGCCGAGGCCCCGGACCAGGTCCGGGGCGCGCGCGGCCAGTACAGAACACGCCCCGGGCCCTGACCCGGGGCCTCCACCCGACATGAAGGACGCGAGACAGATGACAACCGCCGATCCGAATTTCACCGAGAGCCCCGAGCGCGCCGCGCGGCGGGCGAAGCTTTTCACCCGCATCAACGCCGCCGACAAGTGGTTCCAGGTTCTGGGGCTGGCGTGGCTGACGCCGGTCCTGAAGGCCGCGGCCGGGGACAATCCGAAAGGCCAGATGCGCGACATCTGGCGGCTGCTGGCGGTGCCGCTTCTGGCGATCGGGGTGTTCCTGTTGCTGTGGGGGATGCTGGCGCCCCGGGTCGAGACGTCGCTGGGCGCCGTGCCCGGGCCGGCGCAGGTCTGGCAAGAGGCCGTGACCCTGCACGAGGATGCCGGTGCGAAGGCCGCGAAACAGGCGAAGTTCGAGGCGATGGTCGACCAGCGGAACCAGAAGCTGATCGATGCGGGCCGGGCGGACGAGGTGAAGGACATCGCCTATACCGGCGCGCCCAGCTATTACCAGCAGATCTGGACCTCGATCAGAACGGTGTTCTTCGGCTTCCTGATCGCGACGCTGGTGGCCGTGCCGATGGGGATTGCCGCCGGGCTGTCGCCCATCGCCAATGCCGCGCTGAACCCGCTGATCCAGATTTTCAAGCCGGTCTCGCCGCTGGCATGGCTGCCGATCGTGACGATGATCGTGTCGGCCGTCTACGCCACCAATGACGGGCTGTTCTCGAAATCCTTCCTGGTCTCGGCGATCACGGTGACGCTGTGTTCGCTGTGGCCGACGCTGATCAACACGGCGCTTGGCGTGGCCTCGATCGACAAGGACCTGGTGAATGTCTCGAAGGTCCTGAAGATGAACACCTGGACCAAGATCACCAAGCTGGTGCTGCCCTCGGCGCTGCCGCTGATCTTTACCGGGCTGCGGTTGAGCCTCGGGGTGGGCTGGATGGTTCTGATCGCCGCCGAGATGCTGGCGCAGAACCCCGGCCTGGGCAAGTTCGTGTGGGACGAGTTCCAGAACGGGTCGTCGAGTTCGCTGGCGCGGATCATGGTGGCGGTCTTCACCATCGGGATCATCGGCTTCCTGCTGGACCGGGTGATGTACGCGCTGCAGTCGCTGTTCACCTTCACGAACAACCGGTGAGCGCCATGGGTATCCTGACACTGGAAAACGTATCGAAGAGTTTCGGCCAGGGGGCGCACCGGGCCGATGTGCTGAAGGGGATCGACCTCGAGGTGGCGGAGGGCGAATTCCTGGTCATCCTCGGGTTTTCGGGGACCGGCAAGACGACCCTGATCAACCTGATGGCGGGGCTCGATCAGCCGACGGAAGGCCGGGCGCGCTTCAAGGGGGCGGCGATCACCGGGCCGGGGCCCGAGCGCGGCGTGATCTTCCAGAGCTATTCGCTGATGCCGTGGCTGACGGTGAGCGGCAACGTGGGGCTGGCGGTGGACACGGTCTTTCCCGGCCTGAGCCGGGCGGAGAAGGCGGCGAAGGTCGCGCATTACGTCGACATGGTGGGGCTGAGCCATGCCGCCACGCGCCGCCCGGCGGAATTGTCGGGGGGAATGCGGCAACGGGTCAACGTGGCCCGCGCACTGGCGATGAAGCCCGAGCTTCTGTTGCTGGACGAGCCATTGTCGGCGCTGGACGCGCTGACCCGCGCCAACCTCGCCGACGAGATCGAGCGGATCCGGGCGGCGGACGGCAAGACCTGCGTGCTGATCACCAACGACGTGGACGAGGCGATCCTTCTGGCCGACCGGATCGTCACGCTGACCCCCGAGGGGACGCTGGGCCGGTCGTTCCCGGTGGCGATGCCGCGACCGCGCGACCGGGCGGCGATGAACACCGATGCGGAGTACAAGCGGCTTCGGGCCGAGGTGACGGGATACCTGATGGATATCGGCATCGAGGCGCGGGTCGAGGGCACGCGGCACCTGCCGGACGTACAACCCATTCACGGCGTACCGTCGGCGGTGGCGGATGCGCAGAAGGGGCTGCTCGACAACCGGTTCCTCGATTTCGGGCAGTTGCACAAGGTCTATCCCACGCCCAAGGGCCCGCTGACCGTGGTCGAGGATTTCGACCTGAAGGTCGACCGGGGCGAGTTCATCAGCCTGATCGGGCATTCCGGTTGCGGCAAGTCGACGGTGCTGACCATGGCGGCAGGGCTGAACGAGATCTCGCAGGGCGCGATCAAGCTGGACGGGCGGCACGTGGAAGGCGCCGACCCGGAGCGGGCGGTGGTGTTCCAGTCGCCCAACCTGTTCCCGTGGCTGACGGCGCGCGAGAACTGTGCCATCGGGGTGGACAAGGTCTATCCGCGCGCCAGCAGGGCCGAGCGGCAGGAGGTGGTGGAATACTATCTCGAGCGGGTGGGTCTGGCCGACGCGATGGACCGGCCCGCCACTGCCCTGTCGAACGGGATGCAGCAGCGGGTGGGCATCGCCCGGGCCTTTGCCCTGTCGCCCAAGCTGTTGTTGCTGGACGAGCCGTTCGGGATGCTGGACAGCCTGACCCGGTGGGAGCTTCAGGAAGTGCTGATGGAGGTCTGGAGCCGCACCAAGGTGACGGCGATCTGCGTCACGCATGACGTGGACGAGGCGATCCTGCTGGCCGACCGGGTGGTGATGATGACCAACGGTCCGCAGGCCACGATCGGGCGGATCACCAAGGTGGACCTGCCCCGCCCGCGCACGCGCAAGGCGCTGCTGGAGCACCCGGATTACTATGCCTACCGGCAGGACGTGCTCGACTTCCTCGAGGAGTACGAGCATGGCGCGACGCCCAAATCGCCGCGCACCGCCGCACGGATGGCGGCGGAATGACCATGCACGCAGATCGGACCTTTCGCGCCCACGCGGCGCGGCCGACCCCAAGCGCAGGGAGATCATGAAATGACACGGAAACTGATAATCATCGGCGCCGGGATGGCGTCGGGGCGGATGATCGAGCACCTGGTCGAGAGCGACCCGGAGGCCTATGACATCACGCTTTTCAACGCCGAGCCCCGGGGCAATTACAACCGGCTGATGCTGAGCCCGGTGCTGTCGGGCGAAAAGACATATGACGAGATCGTCACCCATGACGCCGCGTTCTACGAGGCGCATGGCATCACCTGCCGGTTCGGCGAGCGTATCGCCGCGGTCGATACCGCGGCGCGGACGGTCACCACGGAGGCAGGCGAGGTTCTGGGGTATGACAAGCTGGTCTTCGGCACCGGCTCCAACCCGTTCATGATCCCCCTGCCCGGCCATGACCTTGACGGCGTGATCGCCTATCGCGACCTCGAGGATACCGAGCGGATGATGGCGCTTGGCGCCGGCAAGCGGGCCGTGGTGATCGGCGGCGGGCTGCTGGGGCTGGAGGCCGCTGCCGGCATGGCCGCGCGGGGCACGCAGGTGACGGTGGTGCATATCATGGGCCACCTGATGGAGCGTCAGCTTGACGAGGCGGCCGGGTATCTTCTGAAGAAATCGCTGGAGGAGAAGGGGATCGACCTGCGCCTTCAGGCGAATTCGAAGGCGATCCTGGGGGAGAACGGCAAGGTGCGGGCGCTGGAGCTGGACGACGGCACCGAACTGCCCTGCGACCTGCTGGTGATGGCGGTGGGCATCCGGCCCAACGTGGCGCTGGCGCAGGCCGCCGGGCTGGCCGTGGGGCGCGGCATTCACGTGGATGACCAGATGGTGACCTCGGTCGAGGACGTGCTGGCGCTGGGTGAATGCGTCGAGCATGACGGGGCGGTTTTCGGCCTGGTGGCGCCGCTCTACGAGCAGGCCAAGGTGGCCGCGCAGACCCTGCTGGGCGAGGCGGCGGCGTTCCGGCAGAAAAGCCTGTCGACCAAGCTGAAGGTGACCGGCTGTGACCTGTTCAGCGCGGGCGATTTCGCCGATGGCGAGGGGCGCGAGGATATCGTGTTCCGAGACCCGTCGCGCGGGGTCTACAAGCGGCTGGTGATCGAGGGCGACCGGTTGATCGGGGCGGTGATGTATGGCGACACCGCCGATGGCAACTGGTTCTTCGGGCTGATCAAGGACGGCACCGACATTTCGGAGATGCGCGAGACGCTGATCTTCGGACCGGCCTTTCAGGGGGGGGCCGCCGCGGACCCTCTGTCAGCCGTTGCAGCCTTGCCGCCTGAGGCGGAGATCTGCGGCTGCAACGGCGTTTGCAAGGGCACGATCGTGCAGGCGATCGAGGGCGGCGCGGGAGACCTTGGCGCGGTTCGCGCGCAGACCAAGGCCAGCGCTTCCTGCGGGACATGCACGGGGCTGGTGGAACAACTGTTGCAGGTCACGCTGGGCGAGGAGTTTGCCGCCCCGGCGAAGGAGCCCATCTGCGGCTGCTGCGAGCTGACGCATGAAGAGGTGCGACGGCTGATCAAGGCGCGCGGGCTGAAGAGCCAGGAGGCGGTCTGGCAGGAGCTGGGCTGGACCACGCGGAACGGCTGTCACGTGTGCCGGCCGGCGGTGAATTTCTACCTGCTGGCGGATTGGCCGCTGGAGTATCGCGACGACCCGCAGAGCCGGTTCGTCAACGAGCGCAAGCACGCCAATATCCAGAAGGACGGCACGTTCTCGGTGGTGCCGCGGATGTGGGGCGGGATCACCAACCCGCGCGAATTGCGGGCGATTGCCGATGCCGCCGAGAAATACGACGTGCCGACCGTGAAGGTGACCGGCGGCCAGCGGATCGACCTGCTGGGCGTGAAGGGCGAGGATTTGCCTGCGATCTGGTCCGATCTGAACCGGGCCGGGCTGGTGTCGGGGCATGCCTATTCCAAGGGGCTGCGGACGGTGAAGACCTGTGTCGGCACCGATCACTGCCGGTTCGGGACGCAGGACAGCACCGGGCTGGGCATCCGGCTGGAGCGGATCCTGTGGGGGGCGTGGACGCCGCACAAGGTGAAGCTGGCGGTGTCGGGCTGTCCGCGCAACTGCGCCGAGGCGACCTGCAAGGATGTGGGCATCGTCTGTGTCGACAGCGGTTACCAGATCGGGGTCGGCGGTGCCGCCGGCATGGACGTGAAGGAGACCGAGCGGCTGGCCAGTGTCGCGACCGAGCAGGAGGCGATCGACGTGACCGTCGCCTTCATCCAGCTTTACCGCGAGAGCGCCCGGTATCTGCACCGCCCCTACAAGTGGCTGGCGCAGGTGGGGCTCGACTGGGTCAGGGAGCGGGTGGTCGACGACCTTTCCGAGCGGCAGCGGCTGATCGAAGCGTTCGAGCTGTCGCAATCCGTCTATCGCAAGGACCCGTGGGCGGAACACGCGAAACAGGCCCCGCGGTATCAGCCGCTGGCCGACCTGACACTGGAGGCGGCGGAATGAGCTGGATCGATATCGGCGCAATCGAGGACATCCCCCTGCGCGGGGCCCGCAAGATCAGGACCGCGCTGGGTTGCGTGGCGGTGTTCCGGACGGATGGCGAGGAGGTCTTTGCCGCCGCTGACCGCTGCCCGCACAAGGACGGGCCGCTGTCGGAAGGCATCGTGCACGGTCAGTCGGTGACCTGTCCGCTGCATAACTGGGTGTTCGACCTGAACACCGGGCAGGCCAGCGGCGAGGAGGCGCGGATCGACACCTTCCCGGTGCGGGTCGAGGCGGGGCGTATCCTGATCGACGGGGCGCGGCTGATGGCGCGGAGTGCCGCGTGATGGATGGTGCGGGCCTGCCCGGGACGCGGTCGACCTGCCCGTATTGCGGGGTCGGGTGCGGCGTGCTGCTGCGCCCCGACGGGGCGGGCGGGCTGGACGTGCGCGGCGATCCCGAGCACCCGGCCAATCGCGGGCGGCTGTGTTCCAAGGGCGCGGCGCTGGCCGAGACGGTGGGGCTGGGCCAGCGGCTGCTGGCGCCCGAGGTGGACGGGCGGCCGGCCGGGTGGGACGAGGCGCTCGACCTCGTGGCCGGGCGGTTCGCGCAAAGCGTGGCCGAGCACGGGCCGGACAGCGTGGCGTTCTACGTGTCCGGCCAGTTGCTGACCGAGGATTACTATGTCGCCAACAAGCTGATGAAGGGGTTCATCGGGTCGGCGAATATTGACACGAATTCAAGGCTTTGCATGGCGTCCTCGGTGGCCGGGCACAAGCGCGCCTTCGGCACGGACACGGTGCCGGGCAGCTACGAGGATATCGACGAGGCCGACCTGGTGGTGCTGGTGGGCTCGAACCTGGCATGGTGTCATCCGGTGCTGTACCAGCGTCTGCTGGCGGCGCGGCGGGCGCGGGGCACGCGGATCGTGGTGATCGACCCGCGGCGCACGGCCAGTTGCGACGGGGCCGACCTGCACCTCGCGCTGGTGCCGGGGTCGGACGTGGCGCTGTTCAACCGGTTGCTGGGCGCAATCCACGAGGCGGGGGCGGTCGATCCGGGGTTCGTGGCGCGGACGGAGGGGTTTAACGCGGCGCTGCGCGCGGCGGGGGCCGACGACGCGTCGGTGACCGGGCTGGGCGAGGCGGAGCTGGCCGCGTTCTGCCGGATGTGGATCGGGACCGAGCGGGTGGTGACGATCTACAGCCAGGGGGTGAACCAGTCGAGTTCGGGCAGCAACAAGGTCAACGCGATCCTCAACTGTCACCTGGCCACCGGGCGGATCGGCAAGCCGGGCTGCGGGCCGTTCTCGGTGACCGGACAGCCCAACGCGATGGGCGGGCGCGAGGTGGGGGGGCTGGCCAACATGCTGGCCTGTCACCTCGACCTGGAAAATGCCGATCACCGGGCGGCGGTGCGGGATTTCTGGGGCGCGCCGCGCGTGCCGGAGGCGCCGGGGCTGAAGGCGGTGGACATGTTCCGGGCCGTGGGAGATGGGCGCATCCGGGCGCTGTGGATCATCCACACCAACCCGGCCGTGTCGATGCCCGAGGCCGACGCGGTGCGCGAGGCGATTGCCCAATGCCCCTTCACCGTGGTCAGCGACGTGACCGGGCGGACCGATACGGCGCGGCTGGCCGACGTGCTGCTGCCCGCCGCCGCGTGGGGCGAGAAGGACGGCACCGTCACCAATTCGGAACGCACCATCAGCCGGCAGCGAGCCGCCCTGCCCGCCCCCGGCGCGGCGCGGCCGGACTGGGCAATCCTGGCCGAGGTGGGCCGGCGCATGGGGTTCGGGGCGGCGTTCGATTACGACGGCCCGGCCGAGATCTTCCGCGAACATGCGGCGCTGTCGGGGATTGCCGGGCAGTTCGGGCGGGATTTCGACATTTCCGGTCTGGCCGACGTGTCGGATGCCGGCTACGCGGCGCTTGCGCCGGTGCAGTGGCCCGTGACCGGGCGGCGCACCGGCGGGCGGTTCTTCGGGGATGGCCGGTTCTTTCACGCCGACGGCAAGGCGCGGCTGGTGCCGGTGACGTGGCGGCCGCCCGCGGCGCGGACCGGGCCGCGCTATCCGTTCCGGCTGAACACCGGGCGGGTGCGGGACCAGTGGCACACGATGACGCGCACGGCGCTGAGCCCGCGCCTTTCGGCGCACCTGGCTGAGCCGTTCCTGGAGCTTCACCCCGGCGATGCGTCGCGGCTGGGGGTGCGGGGCGCCGACCTGGTTCGGGTGCAGAGCCCGTGCGGGCAGGCCATCCTGCGGGCGCGGATCACCGATGCGGTGCAGCCTGGGCAGGTCTTCGCGCCGATCCACTGGACCGGGGAGACCGCCCCGGCGGCGCGGATCGATGCGGTGGTCGAGGCGCAGACCGATCCGGTGTCGGGCCAGCCGGAGAGCAAGGCCGGGGTGGTCGCCGTCAGCCGGTTCGCGGCGCGCTGGTACGGGTTCGCGGTGTCCTGCGAGGAGATGGCGCCGGAGGCCGCGTACTGGGCGCTGGCGCGGACCGAACGCGGGTACCGGGCCGAACTGGCAGGCTGTGAAGAGGTCGGTGACTGGGAGGCGGAGGCGCGGCGGCTGTTCGGGGCGCCGGAGGCACCGGCGGCCTGGGTCATCGATGCCGGAAGCGGCTCGGCCCGGGTGGTGCTGATGCGGGATGGCCGGATCGCGGGGGCGCTGTTCGTGGCGCGCGAGCCGGTGGCCGTGATGCGCGACTACCTCGCCACCCTGCCCGGCACCGGCGCGGCGGATGCGCTGACCGGGCGGCCGCCGGCGGATGTGCCCAGCCCCGGCCCCACCTTGTGTTCCTGTTTCGGGATCGGCGTGAACACCATCGTCGAGGCGGTCGAGACCCAGGGGCTGATCAGTGTCGAAGCGGTCGGAGAAGCGCTGGGGGCGGGCACGAATTGCGGCTCGTGCCGGCCGGAGATCGCCGAGCTGTTGCGTTCGCTGCAGACGCGCGAGGCGGCGGAATGAGCCTGGCGCCGCATGTCCGCACGCTGGGCCGGGGGCCGGGCCGGTCGCGGTCGCTGACCCGCGCCGAGGCGCGGGAGGCGATGGCTGTCATGCTGTCGGGCGAGGCGGCGCCGGAGGCCGTGGGCGCGCTGCTGATGTTGCTGCGGATGAAGGGCGAGACGGCCGACGAGATCGCCGGGTTTGCCGAGGCCGCGCAGGCCGAGGTGGGGCCGATGCCCCGGGTCGACCTGGACTGGCCCAGCTATGCCGCCGGGCGGACACGGGGGGCGCCGTGGTTCCTGTTGTCGGCGCGGCTGGTGGCGCAGGCGGGGCACCGGGTGCTGCTGCATGGCTGGAACGGGGCCGACGGGGCCGTGCGCGCGGGGCTGGGGGAGGCCGGGATCGGGGTTGCGCGGACGGCGGAGGAGGCCGGTGCCTTGCTGGAGCGGGAGCGGATTGCCTACCTGCCGCTCGAGGACATGCATCCGGCGCTGTTCGGGCTGTTGCAGTTGCGGGCGGTGCTGGGCCTGCGGTCCTGTGTCAACACGGTGTGCCGGATGCTGAACCCGGGCCGGGCAAGGGCCGGGGTGCAGGGGGTGTTCCACCCGTCCTACCGGCTGTTGCAGGCTGATGCGGCGGCGCGGCTGGGATGGCGGAGCCTGAGCGTGATTAAGGGTGGCGGGGGCGAGTTCGAGCGCCATCCGGGCAAGGAGATCGCCGCCTTCGGCCTGCGCGGGGGCGAGGCTTGGCAGGGCAAGGCCGGCGCGCGGGTGGAGGAGACGCGGCGGCTGGCCGGTGACGGGCCCGGTCTGGGGGAGGTCTGGAGCGGTGCGCAGCGGCCGGGGTTCGAGACGGAGATCGTGCTGGGCACCGCCGCGCTGGCGCTGGCGACGCTGGGGCGGGAGGGCGCCGCGCGCGAGGCCGAAACCCTGTGGCGGACGCGGCCCGCCCGGTGCATTGCCTGACAAGGAGACAGCCATGAAAGCCTTTCCCATGTTCATTCGCACCACCGGCCGGCGCGTCGTCATCGTCGGCGGCGGCGAACAGGCGGCGCAGAAGGCGCGGCTGATGCTGAAGACCGATGCCGGGATCGTACTGGTGGCGGCGGCGCTGGAGGAAGAGTTGCAGGGGC
>NZ_CBDDIG010000004.1:0-237838 GCF_965228755.1 Roseovarius sp. | reverse complement strand
CCGAGTTCCTCGATATGGCGCAGGATCACCGCCTCGCGCTGCCTGTCCGGCAGCCTGTCCAGCGCTTCCTGCAAGGCATCCGCCCGCGCCCGCTCCTGCAGGCCCTCGGCCGGGCCCGGCCGCTCGTCCTCCGGTTCCGGCGCCTCGTCGAGGCCCATGCCCCGCGCCTTGCGCAGCCGGTCGGTACACATGTTGGCGGTCACCCGGTAAAGCCAGGTGGTGATCTTCGCCTCGCCCTGCCGCCACTCCGGCGCGATCCGCCACAGCCGCAGCATCGCCTCCTGCGCCACGTCCTCGGCCTCGGCCCGGTTGCCCAGCAGCCGCTGGGCCTGCGCCAGCACCCGCGGCACCAGCCGCGCCGTCAGAACACGCGCCGCCACCGCGTCGCCGTTGGCATAGAGCACCAACAGCGCCTCGTCGGGGGCGGACCTCTGTTCGTCAAGCGGCATCGTCATGTTCCGGGCGCGCGCACTGGCCTCAGGTTGGCGGATCGGCAAAGACCCCTCGGGCCGGGATGGTGGCCGGAGCGCCCGCCATTGGCAAGGGCGCTCCGGCCTCTGCCCGGTCAGTCCTGCCCGGTTACCGCGTCATCGCCGCGCTTGTGCTTGCCATGCTTGCCATGCTTGCCGTGACGCTTGTGCATCCGCTCCTTCATCGCGTCGAACTCCTCGCGCGAGACGGCGCCGTTACCATCCTGGTCGACCTTGGCGAACATCCGGTCGGCCCGGTCGCCGCGCATCTCTTCCATGGTCAGCGCACCGTCGGCATCGGCGTCCTGCCGCTCGAACATCCGGTTCAGGAACCGCTCGCGGCGCTCCGCCGCCCGCGCTTCCATCCGCGCCGACATCTCCTCGCGGGTGATCTTGCCGTCGCCATCGGCGTCGGCCTCGTCGAAGCGGGCCTGCATCCGCGCCTGCATCTCATCGCGGCTGACCGCACCGTCGCCGTTCGTATCGAGCTCTTCGAACGACGGGCGCTTGCCGTGGTGACCGCGGTCCATGTCGTCGCCGGCAGCAACACCCTGGGTGGCAGCACCGGCCAGGATCGCGGCGCTCAGGCTGGCCATCAGAATACCGTTCCTCATCTCTTCGTCTCCTTGAGATCTTACCTGTATTGGCTCCTGCAACCGCCCCGGATCTCGGGCCGGTCACACTTCCTGAACGGGCATGGTCCGCCTTTCCGTCGCCCGCGGCGGGGAAAATTTTACGCAACAGGTTTGCGACATCCGGCCGCAAGGACAGTCTGCACCCTTCCATTTCCTGCCCCCATGGCCCAATTCTGGAAATATCGCGAACGAGGCACCTCATGACAGACAAGACCATCAGCACCGACACCCGGGACCTGTGGCCGGCGCTGCGCCGGGGATTCCGGCGCAAATGCCCCAATTGCGGCTCGGGGCCGATGATGCAGGGTTACCTCAAGGTCCGCGACACCTGCACCGTCTGCCGCGAGGATCTCAGCCATCACCGCGCCGATGACGGCCCGGCCTACCTCACCATCCTGATCGTCGGCCACCTGATGGCGCCGCTGCTGCATGTGTCCTTCACCATGTTCCGGCCCGAGCCGCTGGTGCTTTTCACCATATTCGCTATTGGCTGCGTGACGCTCTCGCTCTACCTTCTGCCCCGGCTCAAAGGGGCCGTCGTGGGCTTTCAGTGGGCCCGCCTGATGCACGGGTTCGGCGGCAGCGCCTGATGCCGGCAACACCGGACAGGGACACGCGCAGCACATGACCATCGACAAGACCGCCATCCGAGACGCCGCCACCGTGATCGTCCTGCGCGACCGGATGACCACGCCCAGCGTGCTGATGGGCCAGCGCGGCGCGAAGGCGGCGTTCTTCCCCTCGAAATTCGTCTTTCCGGGCGGCGCGGTCGATGCCGACGACGCGAGAGTGCCGCTGGTGACGCCGCTTTCCGAGACCTGCCGGAACCGCTTGCTGGACGAAAGCCCCGCCGACCTCTCCCACGCGCTGGCCACCGCCGCCATCCGCGAGCTGTGGGAGGAGACGGGCCTCCTGCTGGGCGAGCCCGGCCAATGGCCCGGCACGCCGCATCCCGACTGGGAACGCTTCGCCGAAGCGGGCTATCTTCCGTCGGCACTGGGCATGCAGTTTTTCTTCCGCGCCCTCACGCCCCCGGGCCGGCCCCGCCGCTTCGACGCGCGCTTCTTCCTCGTCGATGCCGACCGGATCGAGGGCGACCTCGACGACTTCTCCGCCGCCTCCGAGGAACTCTCGCACCTGCAATGGGTGCCGCTCGCCGAGGCCCGCGCGCTCGACCTGCCCTTCATCACCGAGGTCGTGCTGGCTGAAATCGCCGCCAGCGCCCGCACCCTCACCCCGCCGCCCTCGATCCCGTTCTTCAAGAACGACGACGAGGAAAGCCTGTTTCTCAGGCTGCGCGGCGTGGCCCCGGTGGAGTGAGGGGCGCAAAGCCGGGCGAGCGCCTGCCCGTGGGGTGGCGCTGCTGACCTTTCAGTGATGCGCTTTATGGCAGCCAGGCACTTCCTCCCTCGACGGCGTGCGCAACGCCCGCCATAGCGCCAGCCCGCCGGGACGGGCAGGCGCTCGCCCGGCGGCCTTCGGCCTTGTTCCGGGCGGGGCCTACCCCACCAGCACCAGCAACAGGATACTCACCGTGAGAAGCGCGATCCCCGCCAGCTCCCGCCGCGTAACCGTCTCCCTGAAGAACAGCACCGACGCCATCAGCGAAAAGATCACCTCCACCTGCCCCACGGCAAAGACATAGGCCGCGTTCTGCAAGGTGAACGCCGTGAACCAGCCGACCGAGCCGCCAAGGCTCGCCACCCCCATCCAGATCGCCCGGCCCCGCGCCGCCCAGACGCGGCCCACCTGCCCCGGCTCGCGCCAGCGCAGCCAGAGCATCATGCCCACCGTCTGCGACAGCGTCACCGCCGAGACCGTCACCACCGCCCGCAGGAAGGCATCGTCGCTCGCCACCTCCAGCGTGGCGCCCCGATAAGTCACCGCCGACACCGCGAAAAGCGCCCCGGACAAGAGGCCCAGCCCAGCCGCCCTGTTCATCAGCCGCTTCAGCCGCCCGCCCTGCAAGTCGGGCATGTCGGACAGCACCAGCACCCCGGTCAGCCCCACGACGATCGCCACCAGCCCCGGTATGCTGACAGTGTCGCCGAGCACGATCAGGCCGACCAGCGCGGTCTGGATCACCTCGGTCTTCTTGAAGGTGATCCCGACCGCGAAATTCCGCTGGGCGAAGAGCAGCACCACGCACCACGTCGCCAGGATCTGCGCCAGCCCCCCGGTCAGCGCGTAGGCCCAGAACAGCCCGCCCGGGCGCGGCACGTCGAACCCGCCCCAGAGGACATAACCCACGGCCAAAAGGAACGCGCAGGGCGCGGCATAGAAGAACCGCGCGAACGTGGCCCCGCCCGCAGAGAGCGTGCCCATGCTGAGCGATTTCTGCAGCATGAAGCGCAGCGTCTGGAACGCGGCGGCCATGACGGAAAGGTAGATCCAGGCGTCCATGCCAAAGGCCTATGCCGGGTTTTCCCGGCAAAGACCAGCGAGGGCTTGTACCCCGTACAATGGCTCAGCGCGCGGTATAGCCACCATCCAACGGATAGACCCCGCCGGTCGCGAAGCCGACCGCGTCGGACAATAGGAACGCCACCAGCGCGGCCACCTCGTCGCGCCGTGCCATCCGCCCCAGCGGGTGCAGCGCGGCCAGCTCGTCATGCGCCTCTTCCGGCATCTCGCGCATGGCGGGCGTGTCGACGAAGCCCGGCGCCACCGCGTTCACCCGTATCCCCATCTCCGCGCAATCCAGCGCCGCCTCGCGGGTCAGCCCGATCACTCCGTGTTTCGCCGCCGTATAGTCCGCCAGCCCGCCCATGCCCACCATGCCGTTGGCCGAGGCCATGTTGACGATCGCCCCGCCGCCGCTTGCCTCAATGGCGGGGATCTCGTGCTTGAGGCACAGGAAACAGCCGGTGAGGTTGGTGCCGATCACCTCGGCCCAGGTCTCCGCCGACTTCTCGTAAATCGGCAGTGGCGCCTCTCCCGGACCGCCGGCATTGTTCACGGCCAGGTGCAGGCCGCCGAATAGCTGGCAAACCTTGCGGATCATGGCCTGCACGGCATCTTCGTCGCGCACGTCGCAGGCGAGCCCCAGGGCCCGTTCGCCCGTGGGGTCGAGCCGGTCCGCCGCGGCCGCCGCCTCCTCGCCGTTGCGGCTGCACAGCGCGACGGTGGCACCGCCCTGGAACAGCCGTTCGGCGATCCGCTCGCCGTTTCCGCGCGTGCCGCCGGTGACAAGTGCCGTTCTGCCCGAGAAATCCATGGTCTGTCCTTTCACAGGAGTCAGCGGGCAAACGCCCGGCGGCCCCGCGCGTTCCGGCCCCGGTGCCGCCTGCTGATAGGCCCTGTCAGGAAAGACAAAGCCCCGAAGTTTCCTTCGGGGCTGTTGCGATGCTATTCCGCCGGTTGGTCCGGCCGGCCCCCGGGTGCGGGCCAGAGCGGGTGCGGCACCGGATCCTTGGGCTTGAGGAAATGCCGGGCGAAGATCTCGGCATAGGAGCGGTAGTAATACCCGTCATTGCGCTTGAGATACTTCTCGCGGTTCTCCTCGAACAGCCGCGGCAGACGGTACCAGGCCACCTTTGGGTGCATGTGGTGGACCACGTGCAGGTTGTTGTTCAGGAAGATCAGCGCCAGCGGCCCCTTGTCCTCGATCACCACGGTCCGCCCGCTCGCCCGTTCATGCGCCCGGTGCTCGAGGAACGTGCGGATCTTCAGGACCGAGAACGCCCCGTAGGCCGACACCAGGTAGGCCCAGACCGGCATCGGCGCCCAGATCACCAGCGCCACCACCGGCACCACGCCCGGCAGGTGCATCAGCCACGCGTTCAGAACCTTGCCATCCCCGCAGCGCACCGCGCGCCAGTCGTCGCGGCACAGCGTCCAGACCGACAGGGCCGGGCCGAACAGCATCCGGCCCGCCAGCGTGTTGTTGAGGCGCAGAACCACCCGCCCCCAGCGCGGCAGGCGGGCCCAGACATCTGGGTCCATGTAGTTCGATTCCGGGTCGTCATAGGGATCGGTCAGGATCGAATCGACATGGTGGGCCAGGTGCAGGTCGCGGAATCGCCGGTAGGGGATGAAGAGGCCGAGGCAGAGGAACACCGTCGCCTCGTTCAGCCGCTCGCTCTTGAACGGGTGCCCGTGCAGCGCCTCGTGCGTCAGCGAGGAATGCAGCGCGATGGCCAGCGCCGCCAGCGCCATGCCCAGCGGCAGCCAGGCCGCCGCCGCCCATGTCAGCGCAATCATCCAAACGCCGTAACAGGCAACCATCAGCCCGATGGTGGGCCACTCGACGCCGGTTTCCCTGCGAACAGTCTCAGCCATGCGCGCGCCCCCAGTTGATGCGGGACCAGACGCGCTCGTAAACGAAATAGCATGTAAGCCCGATGCCGGTGTTGATCGCGGCCATCGCGCCGCCCACGGCGGCCGAGCCGGTCATCGCGAGGCCGACAAGGCTCATCACCCCCAGGCCGATCGCATTCCACACCACAGCTTTCACAAGCGTCCGCGCTCGCGTCTCCATTCGATACTCCGGATTTTCCCCAATTCACGGAAACGTTACGTCAGAAGATGTCAGCAGGATACTCCGAATACGGTTAACATTTTTCTGCAATGGTGATATTTGTCAACACATGCGGGAAACCATAGACAAGCGCGACCGCGCCACCCTGTTTCGCAACCGGATTGCCGAGGCGATGCGCGAGCGTGGCACCACGCAATCCGGGCTGGCCCGGGCCGTGGGGGTCGACCGCTCGACCATCTCGCAGCTCATCAAGGGCTCGGGCGCCCGCCTGCCCAACGCGCAGGTGGTGGGCGAATGCGCCGCCGCGCTCGGCGTCTCCGCCGACTGGCTGCTGGGCCTCACCGACCGGCCCGAGACCGCCGCCGACATCCTCGCCAACACGCTGTCGCTGACCGAGGCGCCCCGGGCGCTGGTCGACGAACAGATCTTCCGCTGGCACCAGGAGGCGGCGGGCTACAAGATCCGTCACGTGCCCGCTGGCCTGCCCGACATGCTCAAGACCCGCGCCATGCTGGAATGGGAATATGCCCCGCATCTCGGCCGCAGCATCGACCAGGCCATCGGCGCCTCGGAAGACCGCCTGTCGTGGATGCGCCGCACCCAGTCGGATTACGAGATCGCCCTGCCGCTGTTCGAGATCGACGCCTTCGTGCGTGGCGAAGGCTATTACGCGGGGCTGCCCCGCGACGTGCGCGAGGAGCAGGTCGACAACCTGCTCGACGTGGTCGAACAGCTTTACCCGCGCATGCGCATCTACCTGTTCGACGCCCGGCGCCTTTATTCGGCGCCGGTCACGATCTTCGGGCCGCTGCTGGCGGCGATCTATATCGGGCAGAACTACATGGTCTTCCGCGACACCGAGCGGGTGCAGGCGCTGACCGCGCATTTCGACCACCTCGTGCGCGAGGCCCATGTCACCGCGCGTGGCCTGCCCGACCATATCCGCGCGATCTGGTCCGGGGCCTGAGGGCGATGGACAGGGCGGTGCGGCGCGGCTAGGCTTCCCCTGCGTTACCGGAGACCCCGCCATGCTCACCCGCCGCCTCTTCGCCGCCGCCGCGCTGGCCACGCTCGCCACCGCCGCCACCGGGCACGACACCCAGATCCTCGATATCTCCGGGCAATACACCGCCCAGGGCCGCTACCCCGACGGGCGCGCCTATGCCGGGGTCGCCGAGATCCTCCAGCAGGGCAGCGAGGTGGAAATCTACTGGTCGATCGACGGGCAAAGCTACCAGGGCCGCGGCAACGTGCAGGGCCGGATCGTGACCGTGAACTGGGGCGCGGCCACGCCGATCATCTACGTGGTCAACGGGCGAGAGCTGCACGGCACGTGGGACAACGGCACGGGGCTGGAGCGGCTGATGCCGCGGTAAGGGCCCGGGTCGCGCGCAACGGTTAGACCGGCGGCGCGCGCCTCCGAATGTCAGCCACTGTCAAAACGGCATCGGATGCGCCCGGTGGGCCTTGTCGATATCCTCGAGCACCTCGTCGCTCAGCGTCACCGCATCGCTGCCGATGGCCGTCATCAACTGCTCCTGCGTCGTGCAGCCGAAAATCACCGAGCACATGAACGGCCGCGTCATGCACCAGGCCAGCGCCATCTGCGTCGGGTCCAGCCCGTGTTTCTCGGCCACCGCCACGTAGGCCTCGACCGCCTCGTAAGCCCGGTCCAGCACCCGCCCGCCCAGCGTCGGGTTCACCTCGATGCGCGAGCCCTCGGGCTTCTTCCCGCCCCGGTACTTGCCCGTCAGCAACCCCTGCGCCAAGGGCGAGAACGCCAGCAAACCCACATCCTCGTTCACGCTCATCTCGGCCATGTCGGTATCGTAGAGCCGGCACATCAGCGAATACTCGTTCTGCACCGACGCCACCCGCGGCCATCCCCGGTCCTCGGAAATCCGCAGCCATTGCGAGGTGCCCCACGCGCTCTCGTTCGACAGGCCGAAATGGCGGATATTGCCCTTCTCCACCTGCTTCTGCAGCGCCTCCAGCGCATCTTCCATATGGGCAACCGTCTCGGCCCGGTCCTGCCCCGACGGGTCGAACGTCCAGTTCTTCCGGAACATGTAGCTGCCCCGGTTGGGCCAGTGGAACTGGTAGAGATCGATGTAATCCGTCTGCAACCGCCGCAGCGAGCCCTCCACCGTCTCCGGAATGGTCTTCGAGGAGATCGGCGCGCCGTCCCGCACCATCTTCTGCCCCTCGCCCGAATGCTTGGTGGCCAGGATCACGTCGTCCCGTCGCCCCGTCCTGGCGAACCACGTCCCGATGATCTCCTCGGTCCGCCCGATGGTCTCGGCCGAGGTCGGGTTCACCGGGTACATCTCGGCGGTGTCGATGAAGTTGATGCCATGGTCGAGCGCGGTGTCGATCTGCCCGTGCCCCTCGGCCTCGGTATTCTGCGTGCCCCATGTCATCGAGCCCAGGCAAAGCGCGCTCACCTCCAGCCCCGTCCGTCCAAGCGGGTTCATCTTCATGTCCCGGTATCCTTTTCCTGTTTCGGTGTTGCGGGGACCCTAGAACAGGATGGCGGGAGGGTGAAACCGCAATATCGGCCCGGTGCCCTCCTCTTCGCCGCGCAGTCCGCCTTCAAACCCCATTGAGAACAAATCACGAACGCACTATCCTCCCCCCATGACCACCGCGCTTCTCACCCGCCGCACCCATCGCAGGCCAACCCGCCCCGACCTCACCGTTCTGGGCACGCTCACCCTGCCGCTGACCCGCCTGCACGAACTTTGCGGCCCGGCCCGGCACACGCTGGCCATGCTCATCGCCGCCGAAACCGAAGGCCCCGTCTTCTGGATCGCCCCCGGCTGGGCCACCGACACGCTCAACCCCGACGGCATGGCGGCCTTCGCCCAGCCGAACCGTTTCACCTTCCTCAGCCCCCGCCGCGGCGAAGACCTGCTCTGGACGCTCGAGGAAGTCCTCCGCAGCGGTCTTGCCCCCCTCGCCATCGCCGAATTGCCCGAACCGCCCGGCATGACCGCCGTCCGCCGCCAGCACCTCGCCGCCGAAACCGGCGCGGCGGAGGGGCACGGGGCGCCCCTCGGCCTGATCCTCACCCCGGGCGACGGCGGCGCGCCGGGGATCGAGACGCGCTGGCACATGGCCCAGACCCATACCCCCGCCGCGCCCGGCTGGACCCTCACCCGCCGCCGCGCCCGCACCCTGCCGCCGAAGGTCTGGCACCTCGCCGGCCGCCCCGGCCGCTGGAGCCTCACCCCGGTCTGATTACCGGCGCGCCAAACCGCAGGAACCTGTCGTATCTTGCCGGCAGGACAAGCCTATGACGTCGAGCCGACCCAAAACCGTTCCGCAAAAGGCATCAGAACTGACTTGAACAATTCGTCGGCGTAGAACACGTCGAAACCCCGCAATGCGCAGCCATGCCCCACACATCCTCCGGCACCTGACCGAAGCGAGCGCAATACCGTTTCTTCGTATCTTCGTAAGCGTCCAGCAAGATCTGTCTATCTGCGCTGCCGCGAACACCCAGGTACGGGAAATGATGTACAACGTGCCCAAAAATACGATGGCAGTCCTCGTAATATTTTTGAGTATCCAGAATGTGATGATGCCAGATGATATCGATGTTTCGACTGGGGGATGTGACTTTACCATTTCCCTCCAACGACAGGGTCAAGAACTTCCGGTATTCCTCACAAACCCGGAGAGTTTGTTTCGTTGACCAATCGACCTCGCTGGCGCTTTCGGACTCGTCGCTGGTCAATTTCCACACGATCGGCCCCAAATCGAGCTCTCTGATCGAGACAGGCAAGCGGTCGTCGGAACTAAAAACTGGGTCGCCCGGGCGCTGTGAAAATGTGACTTCATCCGATGTCATAATATACCCTTTCAATCAGAATTTCTTTTGCAGATTGCGCATAATGCCGGGCCCCGATCCTCCCTCGCTCAAAAGCCGGCAAGCACAAGCATAGCGTGTGAGGCACATAATGCCACAGTAGGATTTGCAAGTGGGCAACCACCCAAAAAACCCGCCCCCCTGCCGAAAACGACCACGCCCTGTCGAATATGCGCTTTCCCTCGCGGCCCAACCTGCCAAGGTAGGCGCATCATGCGCCTGATCATTTCCTTCGCGGCCCTGTTCCTTTCGGTCATTCTCCTCCAGCTCTCCTCCGGCGGGGTCGGCCCGCTCGATGCGCTCTCGGGCATCGCGCTCGACTTCACCACCACCCAGATCGGCCTGCTGGGCTCGGCGCATTTCGTGGGCTTCTTCATCGGCTGCTGGTGGGCGCCCCGGCTGATGGGCAGCGTCGGCCATTCCCGCGCCTTCGCGGCCTTCACCGCGGCGGGCACGATCGGGCTGATGCTGCACATGCTGATCATCGACCCCTGGGCCTGGGCCCTTATGCGCGTGGCCACAGGCTGTTGCGTGGCGGGCTGCTACACGATCATCGAGGCATGGCTGCAATCCAAGGTCACCAACGCCACCCGCGGCCGCACCATGGGCACCTACCGGATCGTCGACATGACCGCCTCGCTGATGGCGCAGATGGTGATCTCGGTGCTCGAACCCGCCTCCTACGTCTCCTATAACATCCTGGCGCTGTTCTGCTGCGCGGCGCTCATCCCGCTGACACTGACCCGCGTGCGCCAGCCCGAAACCCCGGCGGCGCCACGGCTCAGGCCGAAATTGCTGATCGAATGCTCCCCCCTCGCGGCCGCCGGCGTGCTGGTGGCGGCGGTCTCCAGCGCCTCCTTCCGCATGGTCGGCCCCCTCTACGGCGAGGAGGTCGGCCTCGCCACCGACCAGATCGCCTGGTTCCTCGCCTCCTTCGTCCTCGGCGGGGCGATCGCGCAATACCCGGTGGGCTGGCTCGCCGACAAGTACGACCGCCGCCACGTCCTCATCGGCCTGTCGGTCGCGGCCATCCTGAGCTGCATCGTCACTGCCTCGGTGCAGGAGCTCAGCCCCACCGGCGTCATGCTCATGGCCTTCTTCTTCGGGCTCACCTCGATCCCGATCTACTCGGTCTCGGCGGCCCATGCCAACGACTTCGTCGAAAGCTCCCAGCGGGTCGAGCTGTCGGCGGCGCTGATGTTCTTTTTCGCCACCGGCGCCATCGCGGCGCCGCTCCTCGCCTCGACCCTGATCGCGGGGTTCGGGCCGGCGGCGATGTTCACGATGATCGCGGTCGCCCACGTCTACCTCATCGTCTACGGCTTCCTCCGGATGCGCCGCCGCAAAGCGCCCGACCGCCGCACCCGTTACGTCTGGTCGCCCCGCACCAGCTTCATCATCGGCCGGCTCACGGGCTCCGACCGCGACCGCAACGGCGACTGATGCAACCCCCTCTGGCCCTGCCTGCCAAGCTGCGCTAAAGGAGGCGCGCAGCCAACCGAGGGGCAGGACAACACGCCATGGCACGTCACCTGATCACATCCGCCATCCCCTACATCAACGGGATCAAGCACCTGGGCAATCTCGTGGGCAGCCAGCTGCCCGCCGACCTCTACGCCCGCTACCTGCGCGGGCGCGGCCACGAGGTGATGTTCCTCTGCGCCACCGACGAGCACGGCACGCCCGCGGAACTCGCCGCCGCCAAGGCCGGCAAGCCGGTGGCGGAGTACTGCGCCGAGATGTGGCAGGTGCAAAAGGACCTCTCCGACGGGTTCGGCCTCAGCTTCGACCATTTCGGCCGCTCCTCCTCGCCCCAGAACACCGCGCTGACCCAGCATTTCGCGGGCAAGCTGCACGAGGCCGGGCTGATCGAGGAAGTGACCGAGAAACAGGTCTATTCCAACGCCGACGGCCGCTTCCTGCCCGACCGCTACATCGAGGGCACCTGCCCCAATTGCGGCTACGACAAGGCCCGCGGCGACCAGTGCGAGAACTGCACCAAGCAGCTCGACCCGACCGACCTGATCGACCCGCGCTCGGCCATCTCCGGCTCGACCGATCTCGAGGTGCGCGAAACCAAGCACCTCTACCTGCGCCAGAGCCAGATGCGCGACCGGCTAAATGACTGGATCGACGGCAAGACCGACTGGCCGATCCTGACCACGTCGATCGCGAAGAAATGGCTCAACGACGGCGACGGCCTGCGCGACCGCGGCATAACCCGCGACCTCGACTGGGGCATCCCCGTCAAGCGCGGCACCGAGGACTGGCCCGGCATGGAAGGCAAGGTCTTCTACGTCTGGTTCGACGCCCCCATCGAATACATCGCCTGCGCCGGTGAATGGGCCGAGGCGACGGGTCGGGGCGAAGCCGACTGGCAACGCTGGTGGCGCACCGACAAGGGGGCGGAAGATGTCCGCTACACCCAGTTCATGGGCAAGGACAACGTGCCCTTCCACACGCTCTCCTTCCCGGCCACCATCCTCGGCTCGGGCGAGCCATGGAAGCTCGTCGACTACATCAAGTCGTTCAACTACCTCAACTACGATGGCGGCCAGTTCTCCACTTCGCAGGGCCGTGGCATCTTCATGGACCAGGCGCTCGAGATCCTGCCGGCGGATTACTGGCGCTGGTGGCTGCTGTCGCACGCCCCCGAAACCTCCGACGCAGAGTTCACGTGGGAGAATTTCCAGGCCTCGGTGAACAAGGATCTCGCCGACGTGCTGGGCAATTTCGTCTCCCGCGTGACCAAGTTCTGCCGCTCCAAGTTCGGCGAAGAGGTGCCCGCCGGCGGCACCATGGGCGACCGGGAAACCGCCCTCATCGAGGAGCTGACCACCAAGCTCCGCGCCTACGAGGGCCACATGGACGCCATCGAGGTGCGCAAGGCCGCGGCCGCGCTCCGCTTCATCTGGGTCGCGGGCAACGAATACCTGCAGGAAGCGGCCCCCTGGGCCACCTTCAAGGAAGACCCCGAGACGGCAGCGATGCAGATCCGCCTCGCGCTCAACCTGATCCGCGTCTACGCGGTGCTCTCGGCCCCCTTCATCCCCGACGCCTCGGCCCGGATGCTGGCCTCGATGAACACGATGGACGCAGGTTGGCCCTCCGACCTGCAATCGGCTCTCGCCACCCTGCCCGAGGGCCATGGCTTCACCGTGCCTGACGTGCTCTTTGCCAAGATCACCGAGGACCAGCGCGAGGATTGGTCCACCCGCTTCGCCGGCACACGCAACTGATACCCTGGCGCGAGCGACACTGTCGGAAATGAGTATTTGACCCAAGAAGAAGCAGGACCCACGCCTCTGCTTCTTCTGGCCGGAAGTATCCCGGGGCCTTGGGGGCAGCGCCCCCAAGGCCCGCGTGGCCCGAACGCGGACCCACCGGATGCGCCGCAGGGCGCTCCTGCGGGGGTCAGCCGCCCTCGCCCAGCTCGATCTCGATCTCCCGCACCTCGCCCTCGCGGCTGAGGCTCAGGCTGACCGTATCGCCCGGCCGGTGCGCCTCGAGCGCGGCGAGCAGGTCGTCGACCCCGCGCACCGGCTCGCCGCCCAGCCCGGTGACGATATCGCCCGGCAGCAGCCGCCCGTCGCCCGACAGCCGCGCCGGTTCCAGCCCCGCGCGCGCCGCCGGAGAGCCCGGCTCGACGCCGAGGATCAGCACCCCCTCCAGCCCCTCGCGCCGGGCAAGGTCGTTGACCCGCGGATCGTAGCGGATGCCCAGCGCCGGCGGGGCGTAGCGGCCGGTTTCGATCAGCTCCGGCACCACCCGGTTGACCGTGTCCACAGGCACCGAGAACCCGATCCCGGCGCTGGCGCCCGAGGGGCTGTAGATCGCCGTGTTCACGCCGATCAGCCGCCCGGCGCTGTCGAGCAGCGGCCCGCCGGAATTGCCGGGGTTGATCGCCGCGTCGCTCTGGATCAGGCCGGTGATCGGGCGGCCGGAGGGCGAGGGCAGTTCCCGGTCGAGCGCCGAGACGATGCCGCGCGTCAGCGTCCAGTCGAGCCCGAAGGGGTTGCCGATGGCCAGCACCGTCTGGCCGACCTGCAGGTCGTCGCTCTTGCCCACCGCCACCGGCGCGGGCAAATCCCGCGCCTCGATCCGCAGCACGGCGAGGTCATGCGAGGGATCGCGGCCGACCAGTTCCGCCGGGAAGCTGCGCCCGTCGGCCAGCCGCACCGTCGCGGTCGAGGCGCCCTCGATCACGTGGGTGTTGGTCACGATATGGCCGCGATTGTCCCACAGGAAGCCCGACCCGGTGCCGCGCGGCTGTTCGTAGACGTTGCGCGACCACGGATCGCGGACCCGCTCGGCGGTTGAGATGAAGACCACGCTGTCGCGGGCCGACTGGAACAGCTCGATCGTGGCGGTTTCCTCGGCCGCCAGGTCGCCGCGGGCGGTCACCACGCGCGGCTCCGCCTCCGGCTCGAGATAGGCCATGCGCAGCGCCGGCATCAGCTGGTAGGTCGCCACCACCAGCATCGCGGCCAGCGTGATCAGCAGCAGCCTGACGGTAAATCGGTAGGTCATGGAAATGCCCGCCCCTTGCAATCACATGCGGAAAAGGTGGCGCGATGGCGGCCCGGTTTCAAGGCGCCGCGATGGCCGCGCGCGCGGCAATACAGGTCCACGGGGGTGCCCCGACTCCACCGTATGGGCCCTGTTTCGCCATCGACCGACCTCAATCGGGGGCAAGGCTTGGCTGCGGGGGAACATCGTCGGAGGGCTGGTTCCATGTTTCGCTGGCGCCAGAACAGAGAGCGTCGCAGGCTCGACATCGTCTATGACAATCCGCGTGCCGCCCGGCCGCGCCCGGTGCAGCATCCCTGGACACGACATGGCTACTTGCGCCGCGTCCTTCGCGAAGCCGCCGGGAAGCTGTGTATCCTCGCCATGCTGCTGATCGCCCTTCTGGTTGCGCGCGGCATGAACTGAGCAACTGCGGGAAACGCCGGACGGGCCGTTCCGGTTCAAACGAATTGCACGCTGGGCGACCTTCCGCCATGGCGCGGGGCAAATATGGCAAGAAAATGCCGTCGCGTCACCGGCGGCCCGGGGCAGGCTTGCAAACACGGCTCAGGCCACATTTCTGTCTCCAGCCCGGGCGGATCTCGCCCCGGCAGGAGAAATGGAACAAAGGTGAGCTCAATGAAACTCAGATCACTCGCACTCACGACCGCCCTGGCCAGCACGCTGGCCCTTCCCGTTTACGCACAGGGCGTCGGTGGCGTTGGCGCCGATGCAGGCGTTGGCGCGGATGCAGGCGTCGGCGGGGTCGGCGCAGATGCCGGCGTCGGCGCGGATGCCGGGGCCAGCGTGGGCACGGACGGTGCCAGCGCCGATGCCAGCGCCAGTGCAGATGCCAGTGTCGGCAGCTCCACCGGCGAGGAGAGCGACACCGCCGAGAGCGACAGCACCGGCGAAGAGGACAGCTCCACCACCGCCGCCGCAACGGCCGCGCTGTCTACCGCGGCGGATGCGTCGGGCGAGCTGAACGCCGCCGTCTCGTCGGGCGCCAGCGTGCTGTCCGCGGACGGCGAAGTGATCGGCCAGCTCAGCGGCCTGCGCACCGACGAGAAGGACGGCAGCACCCAGGCCGTCATCGACCTCGCCGCCGACCTGCAGGGTCCGCTCAGCAAGGTTGCCGTCGAGGCGGCGAACCTGTCGGCCCAGGCCGACGGCCAGGTCAGCTATGGCATGACCAAAGCCGAGCTGCAGAGCCACATCGCCGCGGCGGGCACCGCCCGCACCGGCATGTCGAACTAAGCCGGCCTTCCCCCCGGGCCGCTCGTCCCTCCGCGGTCCGGTTCCGCCGGCCCTGCCCCTCCGCGCGGGCAGGGCCGGTGGATGCAGGCGCCGGTGGCGCCGCGAAACGTTACCAGAAGGTTAATGCCCGGGCCGATTGCGCCCGCATCCCCTGCCCGGTTCCGGAACCCGAGGCGGTGGCGGCACGTTCACTCACAAACGCCACCGGCGGGCCAGTCGGCGCGCCCGGCGGCGTCGTGAGGAGACCGGACACCATGGGCCATACGGCCAGACCCAGCCTGTATCCCTTAAAACGTGACCCGAACCTTAACCCGTCGCGCCCACGGGCCTGCCATGGCGCCGCGTGACGAGGCGACGGCGACGCGCCCCTCGGAATTCCGGGGGCGCGTCTGGCTGCGCGTCTTCTGGCGCCTGCTGGACGAGGCCGACAAGCTCAATATCGGGCTGATCTCGGCCGGGGTGGCGTTCTATGCCATGCTGTCGATCTTTCCCGCGCTGACCGCCGTGATCGCCATCTGGGGGCTGGTGGCCGACCCGCAGACCATCGGCGAGCAGATCGGGCTGGCCCGCCAGCTGTTGCCGGAGGAGGCCTTCCGCATCCTCGAGGACCAGGTCGCCACGGTGATCGCCCAGACCGCCTCGACCCTGCAGCTGACCGGGCTGCTGTCGTTGGTGCTGGCGCTGTGGACGGCGCGGAACGGGGTCGCCTCGCTGGTGCGCGGGCTGAACGCGGCCTATCGCGAGGCGCACCGCCCCAACGTGGTCAAGCGCTATGCCGTGGCCATCGGCCTGACGCTGCTGCTGATCTTCGTGGCCCTCTTCGCCTTTGCCGCGGTGGTCATGGTGCCGATCGTGCTGGCCTTCACGGCTCTGCCCTTCGGGGTCGAACTGCTGGTCAGCGCCATCAAGTGGCTGATCGTGATCGGCGTGGTGTTCTTCTCGATCGGCCTGCTGTACCGCTGGGGCCCGAACCGGCGGCCGGCGCAGGTGCCGTGGCTGTCGCCGGGGGCCGTGTTCGCCGTGCTGACATGGGCCGCGGGCTCGATCGCCTTCTCGCTCTATATCCGCAATTTCGGCTCACTCAACGAGGTCTACGGCTCGATCGGCGCGGCCATCGCGCTGCAGCTGTGGTATTACCTGAGCGCCTACCTGGTGCTGTTCGGCGCGCTGCTGAATGCCGAGCTGGAACTGCAGACACGGCATGACACCACCGTGGGCGCCGCGCGGCGGGCGGGGCAGAGAAACGCCTATGTCGCCGATCACGTGGTCGATCCGGAAGGGCGCATCGCGCTGGCCGGGGACTGGCACGAGGCCACGATCGAGCCCGAGGTGGACGACCCCGACCGGAACGTGCCCTGAGCCCTTGCGCCCGCCCCGATGGCGGCCGCGGCGGAAACTTTTCGACGCAGATCGGGTTGAGAGAGGGTACGGGCCCGGTCGCCCCGACCCGGCCCGCCCTGCCCTGTGCGAAAGGAAAAGATGATGGCGTCGCGTGCAATCTGGAAAGGTCAGTTGAGGCTGTCGCTGGTCTCGATCCCCGTGGAAATCCATTCGGCCCGCAATTCCGGCAGCCAGGTGTCGTTCCGCCAGATCCACAAGCCCAGCGGCAAACCGGTGCGCTATCAGAAGGTGGTGCAGGGGGTCGGGCCGGTGGAATCGGACGATATCATGAAGGGCTACGAGACGGATGACGGCGAATATATCCTGCTGGAGCCCGACGAGATCGACGCCATCAAGCTGGAAACCAAGAAGACGCTGGAGCTGAGCCAGTTCGTCGAGGTGACGGAGATCGCGCCGATCTGGTTCGACCGGCCCTATTACGTGGTGCCGTCGGACGAGTTGGCCGAGGATGCCTATCGCGTGGTGCGCGACGCGCTGCGCCAGACGAAGAAGGCCGGGCTGGGGCAGTTGACGATGCGGGGGAAGGAATACCTCTGCGCCATCCGGCCCTGTGGCGACGGGCTGTTGATGGAGACGCTGCATTACCAGAACGAGATCCGCGAGGCCGAGCCGATGTTTTCCGGCATCGAGGACGAGGCGCCGGACAAGGAGCTGCTGGAGGTGGCGACGCAGCTGATCGACAAGAAGACCGCGCCGTTCGACGCCGCCGCCTTCGAGGATCACTATGCCGCCGCGCTGCGCGACCTGATCGACCGCAAGATGAAGTCGAAGAAGACCCCGCGCGCCAAGACCTCGCAGGATGACGAGCGGCCCGAGGGCGAGAACGTGGTCGACCTGATGGATGCGCTGAAGAAGAGCCTCAAGCAGAGCAACAGCCGTAAATCCGGCAGCAAGAGCAGCGGCAGCAAGGGCAAGAAGAAGGCCTCATGAGAAGCCTCGAGGCCTATTCCGGCAAGCGCGATTTCGAGGTCACGCCGGAGCCGCGCGCCGAGCTGGTCGAGGCGGGCGGCGACCGGCTGTCCTTCGTGGTGCAGAAGCACGACGCGCGGCGGCTGCATTTCGATTTCCGGCTGGAATGGGAGGGCGTGCTGCTGTCATGGGCAGTGACGCGGGGCCCGTCGAGCGACCCGGGCGAGAAGCGGCTGGCGGTCAGGACCGAGGATCACCCGGTGTCCTATGGCGCCTTCGAGGGGACGATCCCGGAAAAGGAATATGGCGGCGGCACCGTGATGCTGTGGGATGCCGGCTGGTGGGAGCCGCTGCACGATCCCGCGGAAGGGCTGGAAAAGGGCAAGCTGCATTTCCGCGTGCATGGCAGCCGGATGAAGGGCGGCTGGGCGCTGGTGCGGATGCGGGGGAAGAAGGGTGAGACACGCGAGAACTGGCTGCTGATCAAGGAGCGGGACGATTTCGCCGAGCGGAGCGCCGATGCGCTGGTGAACAGGTACAAGACCAGCGTCACCACCGGCCGGGCGATGCGCGATATCGCCCGGGGGCGCGTGGGGGTGACGCCGGCCAGGCATAGCAAGCCCCTGCCCCGCTTTCAGAAAGTCCAGCTCGCCACGTTGCGCGATGCCCCGCCCGAGTGCGAGGACTGGCAGCACGAGGCGAAGTTCGACGGCTATCGCTGCCTGATCGCCGTGGGCAAGGGGGGCGTGCGGCTGTTCACCCGCAACGGCAAGGACTGGTCGGACCGGTTCGGCGCGCTGTGCGACCCGGCGGCGGGGTTGAAATGCCAGTCGGCGCTGATCGACGGGGAGGTGATCGCCGGGGGTGGCGGCGGCGATTTCTCGGCGCTGCAGCGGGCGTTGACGGAAGGCGGGGCGCTGACCTGCTACGTGTTCGACTGCCTTGCGCTGGATGGCGAGAGCCTGACCGGCAAACCCCTACGCGAGCGGCGCAAGGCGCTGGAGCGGCTGTTCAAGGGGCAGCCGCCAAGGGGTGTGCTGCGGCTGAGCCCGGTGATCGAGGGCGAGGGCCATGCCGCGCTGGCGGCGATGTGCGAGGCGGGCGGCGAAGGGATCATCTCGAAGCGGCTGGATGCGCCCTATCGCGCCGGGCGCGGGCGGGCGTGGATCAAGTCGAAATGCCTGCGGCGGGCCGAGTTCGTGATCGGCGGCTGGTCGCCTTCGGACAAGCGCGGGCGGGCGTTTTCCTCGTTGCTGCTGGGCAGTTACGAGGGGGGCCGGCTGGTTTATCGCGGCCGGGTGGGAACCGGGTTCGACGAGCAGGCTTTGGAAGAGGTCGGCAAGCGTCTGAAGGCGATGAAGCGCAAGACGGCGCCGTTCGACGATGATCTGCCCGCCGAGACGAAGGGGGCGCACTGGTGCCGGCCGGAGCTGGTGGCCGAGGTGGAATATGCCGGGTTCACCGGCGAGGGGCGCATCCGGCACGGGGTGTTCAAGGGCCTGCGCGAGGACAAGGCGGCAAGCGAGGTGAGCGCCGCGGCGGAGGTGGAGGTCGATGCCGACACGGGGGACGACATCCGCGTGGCGGGCGTGCGGATTTCCAGCCCAGGGCGCGTGGTCTATCCCGGGGCCGGACTGACCAAGGGCGAGGTGGCGCGGCATTACGAGCGGGTGGCCGGGCGGATGCTGGCCCATGCCGGCGACCGGCCGCTGTCGCTGTTGCGCTGTCCCGGCGGGCTGGGGGGCGAGTGCTTCTTCCAGAAACATGCCGGGAAGGGGTTTCCGGCGGGCGTCAAGAGCCTGCCGATCGAGGAAAAGGACGGCGGGACAGAGGATTACATGTATGTCACCAGCGCCGAAGGGCTGCTGGGCGCGGCGCAGATGGGAACGCTGGAGTTTCACGTCTGGGGCGCCGCGCGGGACCGGATCGAGCGGCCCGACCGGATGGTCTTCGACCTCGACCCGGACGAGGGGCTGGGCTTTGCCGAGGTGGTGAAGGCGGCGCGGGAGGTGCGCGAGGGGCTTGCGGCCTGCGGGCTCGACAGCGCGCCGATGGTGACCGGCGGCAAGGGGGTACACGTGATCGTGCCGCTGCGGCGGGTGGCGGGGTGGGAGACGGTGAAGGTGTTCTCGCAGGCCTTCGCGCGCATCCTGGCCGAGCGGGCGCCGAAGCGCTACACCGCGACCATGTCGAAGGCCAAGCGCAAGGGGCGGATCTTCGTCGACTGGCTGCGCAACGAGCGCGGGGCGACGGCGATTGCGCCCTATTCCCTGCGGGCGCGGGAAGGGGCGGCGGTGGCGGTGCCGGTGACGTGGGAGGAGCTGGACCGGCTGAAGGCGCCGGACGGGTTTCACGTGGACGACATGGAGGGGCGGCTGGCCCGGCCCTGTCCCCTTGAGGCGGCGAAACCGGCGGGCATCACGGCCAAGGTGGTCGAGGCGCTGGAGGCGTGGTCGACAGGCTGAGCGGCGATTCGATGGTTAACGGCCTTGTTTTGCTGGGAAACCGATGTCGGTATCACGTCGGTATTTCGTCGGTATCGCGTCGGTGCAGGGGTCGGCAGGGCGACAGGTTAATGTGGCGCCCCGCCCCGCGACCACCAGATGTGGGTGCCCGCGCAACACCCCGGCACTGGCGGAACGATGCCGTACGCTATCGCGCAGGCGCGCCGGATCGCGGGAACCTCGGGGCCATGTTGCGGGTTTCCCGACATGCCGACCCCGGCGAACGGGCGGCATTCCACAAGGAAAGGACAGGCCATGTCACTCGTATCGCACGAAGAGAAGCAGGCCGCGGACGCGGCCCTGTTGGCCAAGCGCGGCTATACCAAGATCAACGAACTGGAGGATGCGGCGCGGCGTCTTTACGTGTCGATGACCGCGCAGGAGCTGGAGAAGATGGCCGGCCGGCATTACCCCGGCGGGGTCGAGATCGACAGCGAATGACCCCGGCGCGATGACCGCCAGGGGAAGAAACGGGCTGGTCTATTATCCCGACGACCGGCCCGGCATCACGCGGCGGCGGCGGGGGCGCGGGTTCAGCTATCACGCCCCCGACGGCAGCCTGATCCGCGACAGTGCCGAGCGTGACCGGATCGCCGCCATCGCCGTGCCACCCGCCTACAGCTCGGTCTGGATCACGCCTGAACCGCTGGGCCACCTGCAGGCCACCGGGCGCGATGCCAAGGGCCGCAAGCAGTACAAGTATCACGCCGACTGGCAGGCGATGCGGGCGCGGCGCAAGTATGACGGGCTGGCCGCTTTCGGCCGTACCCTGCCCGCGCTGCGCGCCCGGATCGCTGCCGGGCTGCGCACCCCCGCCGGATCGCGCGAGCTGGCGCTGGCCTCGGTGCTGGCGCTGCTCGACCGGGCATCGATCCGGGTGGGCTCGGCCGGCTATGCCAGGGAAAACGACAGCTATGGCGCGACCACGTTGAAGAACCGGCACGCGCGGTTCGACGACACCGGCGTGACGCTGAGCTTTCCGGGCAAGGGCCAGCTTCCGGTGACCTGCCACCTGCACGGGGCGCGGCTGATGCGGGCGCTGCACAAGGTGCGCGACCTGCCCGGCGCCGAGCTGATCTCGTGGCGCGGACCGGACGGGGAATATCACGCCATCGGCCCGGCGCAGGTGAACGCGCTCTTGGAGGAAGTCTGCGGCGAGGGGACGACGGCGAAGAGTTTCCGGACATGGAACGGCACGGTCGCAGCCTTCCGCGTGGCGGTCGTGCCCGGCCAGCTGACCATCGCGATGATGGCCGAGGCGGCGGCGGAACGGCTGGGCAACACGCCCACCATCGCCCGCGGCAGTTACATCCATCCCGAGGTTATCGCGCTGGCCGAGCTGGAGCCAGAGGCGCGCGAGGCGCGGCTGGCGGCGCTGGACGAGGTGGAGCTGAGCGGGCTGCGGGCACAGGAGGGCCTGCTGATCGCGTTCCTGGAAGGCGGTTGAGGGACGGATCGCTGGTTCGTTCGGCGGTAAAGGCTTGCGCGACGCCTTCCGTTGCCCTGACTGGTACCCGCGGCCGGACTCGAACCGGCACGGCATAAAGCCTGGGGATTTTAAGTCCCCTGTGTCTACCATTCCACCACGCGGGCCAGGTGGCGGGACAATATCGGCTCAGGCCGTGGTGTAAACGGGGGTTTTCGGGCGTCAGAGCTCCTGCTCGTCCGCCTCCAGCACCGGCAGCAGCGACCGCTCGCCCAGCCAGGGGTTCATCTCCAGCGCCTCGCGCAGGACCAGCGCCGCCTCGGCCTTGCGATCGAGCGCCGCCAGCGTCAGCGCCTGGCCGGTCATCGCCGCGATATGGCGCGGCGACAGCGCCAGCGCGCGTTCCAGGTCGGGCAGCGCCCCCTCGTAATCCTGCCGGATGAAATTGACGAAGGCGCGCTGGTTGTAGCCCTCGGCATAATCCGGGCAATAGGCGATCAGCGCGTCGAAGGCCACGACCGCGCCCTTGAAATCATAGGCCTCCCGCCGGCTCATCCCCTCGTCGAGCAGTTCCTGCGCGCGGGCATCGGGCGCGTCGGCCCACAATTCCCACATCTGGTTCGAGATGAGCTTCGCCGACCGCTCGTCGGGGGCCGCCTGCACCCGTTCGATCAACCCGGTCAGGGCATCGGCATGGTCGGGCGCCGGCGGGCACTCGGCCCAACCCGGCCCCGCGATCAGAAGCCCTGTCACTGCGGCGGCGGCAAGCTGTTTCATGACTTTCATTATGACCCGCCGCCCGCGCAAATCAAATCACGGTTGGCAGGGTGCTTTCCTTCACCGCCTCCATCGCCACGTAGGTCGAGGTATTGGCCACGTGCGGCAGGGTCGAGACATGCTCGGCCAGGATGCGGCGGTAATCGGCCATGCTCTGGGTGCGGATCTTCAAAAGGTAGTCGAAATTCCCCGCGATCATGTGCGCCTGTTCGATCTCGGGCACCTTGAGCACCGCGGCGTTGAACTCCGCCAGCGCCTTTTCGCGGGTATCGTGCAGCCGCACCTCGACGAAACTGACGTGATCATGGCCCAGCCGGATCGGATCGACCAGCGCGCGGTAGCCGGTGATCACCCCCGCCGCCTCGAGCCGCCGGAGCCGCGCCTGGGTGGGCGATTTCGACAGCCCGATCTCCCGCGCGAGGTCGGTGATCGAGATCCGCCCGTCGCCGGCCAGCACCCGGAGAATCGCCCGGTCGAACCGGTCAAGCTGTGCATGTTCATCCTGCATGGTTTTCTCGTGATTTTCTGACCGGATCGGCTGTGATTTTGAGATTTTCGGGAAAAAGTTTAAATCAGGCAATGGTAAAATGGGAAAAACCACTTCTGCGATCAGGAGACCGCCTTGCCCTATGACAGTGACACCCGCCGCGCCATCGACCTTGCCACCTATGCCGACGAGGGCGAGACGCTCGACCGGCTGACGGCGCTTGCCGCGCTGTCCGAGGCGGACCGCGCGCGCATCTGTGACCGGGGCGCGGCGCTGGTGCGCGACATCCGCAGCCAGTCGAACCCGGGGCTGATGGAAGTGTTCCTTGCCGAGTACGGCCTGTCGACGGAGGAGGGCATCGCGCTGATGTGCCTGGCCGAGGCGCTGCTGCGCGTGCCCGATGCCGAAACCATCGACGCGCTGATCGAGGACAAGATCGCCCCCTCCGACTGGGGCCGGCACATGGGCCATTCCACCTCGCCGCTGGTCAACGCCTCGACCTGGGCGCTGATGCTCACCGGCAAGGTGCTGAAGGACGAGGATCCGGGCCCGGTCAAGGCGCTGCGCGGCGCCATCCGGCGGCTGGGCGAGCCGGTGATCCGTACCGCCGTGGGCCGCGCGATGAAGGAGATGGGGCGCCAGTTCGTGCTGGGCGAGACCATCGACAGCGCCATGCACCGCGCCGCGAACATGGAGAAGAAGGGCTATACTTACTCCTACGACATGCTGGGCGAGGCCGCGCGTACCGATGACGACGCGATCCGCTATCACCTGGCCTATTCCCGCGCGATCACCGCCATCTCCGCCGCCTGCACCAACCGCGATATCCGCGACAATCCCGGCATCTCGGTCAAGCTGTCGGCGCTGCACCCCCGTTACGAGGTGGCGCAGGAAGACCTGGTGATGAACGTGCTGATGCCGCGCCTGCGCTCGCTTGCGCTGCTGGCGAAATCCGCCCGGATGGGCCTAAATATCGACGCAGAGGAGGCCGACCGCCTGTCGCTGTCGCTGGAGGTGATCGAGGCCACCCTCTCGGAGCCCGCCCTCGCCGGCTGGGACGGGTTCGGCGTGGTGGTGCAGGCCTATGGCCAGCGCGCCGCCCCCGTGCTCGACCACCTCTACGACATGGCCCAGCGCCTCGACCGCCGGATCATGGTGCGCCTCGTCAAGGGCGCCTACTGGGACACCGAGATCAAGCGCGCGCAGGTCGAGGGGGTCGACGGATTCCCCGTCTTCACCTCGAAGGCGGCGACCGACATTTCCTACATCGCCAATGCCCGCAAGCTCCTGTCTATGACCGACCGGATCTATCCCCAGTTCGCCACCCATAACGCCCATACCGCGGCCGCCATCCTCGACATGGGCAAGGACCAGAGGGACGCGTTCGAGTTCCAGCGCCTGCATGGCATGGGCGAGGCGCTGCACGGCCTCATCATGAAGGCCGAGCAGACCCGCTGCCGCATCTACGCCCCCGTGGGCGCGCATCGCGACCTCTTGGCCTATCTCGTCCGCCGCCTGCTGGAGAACGGCGCCAACTCCTCCTTCGTGAACCAGATCGTCGACGAGGACGTGCCGCCGGAGGAGGTCGCCCGCGATCCGTTCGAAGCGGTGCAGCAGCCTGCCCCCCGCCTCCCCCGCGGGCCGGAGCTGTTCCTGCCGGAACGCCCCAACTCCCGCGGCTTCGACCTCACCCACCAGCCGACGCTGGACCTGATCGCCGCAGAGCGTGGCCCCTTCGCCACCGCCACCTGGGAGGCCGCGCCGATCCTCGCCGCCAAAGCCGCCCCGAACGCGCCGCAACCGGTCACCAACCCCGCCGACCCGGCCGACAGCCCCGGCACCGTCGCCACCGCCAGCGAGGCCGATATCGAAACCGCCCTCGCCAACGCCAAACCCTGGGATGCCCCGGCCGAGGAGCGCGCCCGCATCCTCAACCGCGCCGCCGATCTCTATGAAAAGAACTTCGGCGAGATATTCGCCATCGTCGCCCGCGAGGCCGGGAAATCCCTGCCTGACGCCGTGGCCGAACTGCGCGAGGCGGTAGATTTCCTCCGCTACTACGCCGCCAACGCGCCCGAGGCGCGGCCCGTCGGCACCTTCACCTGCATCAGCCCCTGGAACTTCCCGCTCGCCATCTTCACCGGCCAGATCAGCGCGGCGCTGGCCGCCGGCAACGCGGTCCTCTCGAAACCGGCCGAGCAGACCCCGCTCATCTCTCACCTCGCCATCCGGCTCCTGCACGAGGCGGGCGTGCCGCAATCCGCCCTGCAACTCCTCCCCGGCGCGGGCGAGGTCGGCGCGGCGCTCACCTCCGATCCCCGCGTCGACGGCGTGGCCTTCACCGGCTCCACCGCGACGGCGATGAAGATCCGCCAGGCGATGGCCGACAACCTCGCACCCGGCGCCCCGCTCATCGCCGAAACCGGCGGGCTCAACGCCATGATCGTCGATTCCACCGCGCTCCCCGAACAGGCCGTGCAGGCCATCGTCGAATCCGCCTTCCAGTCGGCCGGCCAGCGCTGCTCGGCGCTCCGCTGCCTCTACGTGCAGGAGGATATCGTCGAGGGTTTCACCGAGATGCTCACCGGCGCGATGGACGCGCTGGTCATGGGCGCGCCCTGGCACCTCTCCACCGACGTCGGCCCCGTGATCGACGAAGACGCCCGCTCCACCATCGCCGAACACATTCAGCAGGCCCGCGCCGAGGGCCGCCTGATGCACGAGCTCAAAACCCCGAACTCCGGCAGTTTCATCGCCCCCACCCTCATCCGGGTGACCGGCATCGCCGACCTCGAACGCGAAATCTTCGGCCCCGTGCTGCACCTCGCCACGTTCAAGTCGGACGAGCTCGACGCCGTGATCGACGCCATCAACGCCACCGGCTACGGCCTGACCTTCGGCCTGCAGACCCGGATCGACGACCGCGTGCAGCACGTCACCGACCGGATCGAGGCCGGCAACATGTACGTGAACCGCAACCAGATCGGCGCCATCGTCGGCTCGCAACCCTTTGGCGGCGAAGGGCTTTCCGGCACCGGGCCAAAGGCCGGCGGGCCGCACTACCTGCCCCGCTACACCCTCGCCCCGGCTCCGCAACAGGGCACCGACTGGTCCGGCGCGATGAAACAGGCCGACATCGAAAAGGCCCTGAAAGAGGCCAACACCGGCCGGGACAAGCGCCTGAACGACCTCGTCCTTCCCGGCCCCACCGGCGAGTCGAACCGCCTCGGCAGCTACCGCCGCAACGCCATCCTCTGCCTCGGGCCCGGCGCCGACGCCGCGAAGGCGCAGGCCGAGGCCGTCCGCGCCCTCGGCGGCGCGGCGGTGGAGGCCACCGGCGACATCCCCCCCGACTTGCTGACCACGCTCGACGGCCACGCCGGCGCGCTCTGGTGGGGCGACGCCGAAAAGGGCCGCGCCTACGCGCAGGCCCTCGCCGCCCGCACCGGCCCGATCATGCCGCTGATCACCGGACAACCCGACCACGGCCATGTCTGCCACGAGCGCCATGTCTGCGTCGACACCACGGCCGCCGGAGGAAACGCCGCCCTGCTGGGCGGAGCCGCTTGACGCCGCCCGGCTTTCGCCGCAGCGTAAGCCCATGTTCCCCATCCGCGACCATAACCCGTCGGGGCGCACGCCCTATGTGACCTACGCCCTGATGGCGGCCAATATCCTGATTTTCATAGGGTATTGGCCGTATTTCACCGATCCGCGCCAACTCAACGCCTTCTTCTACGAATGGGCGATGGTGCCGGTCATGGTCACGCAGGACGGCACCTATCACACGGTGGTCACCTCGATGTTCCTGCATGGCGGGGTGATGCACCTTCTTGGCAACATGCTGTTCCTGTGGATCTTCGGCGACAACATGGAAGACGAGATGGGGCATCTGGGCTACCTCGCCTTCTACCTCGCCTCGGGCATCGGCGCGGGGCTCGCGCATGTCCTCGCCGCGCCCTATTCGCCGGTGCCCACCGTCGGGGCGTCGGGGGCCATCGCAGGCGTCATGGGTGGCTACCTGCTGCTCTTTCCGAAGGCCAAGGTCGACATCCTCGTCATCTTCATCGTCTTCTTCCGCATCTTCACCATTCCGGCCTGGATCATGCTGGCGCTGTGGTTCGGCATCCAGCTTTTCGCGGGCTTCGGCGCCGATCCGCTGCAGGGGGGCGTGGCCTACTGGGCCCATGCCGGCGGCTTCGTCGTGGGCGCGGTGCTGACCCTGCCGGTCTTCCTCGCCCGCGGCGGCCCGGCCTTCTGGCAGCGGACGCACGGCCACCCGCCGCATCCGGACGCGGAATACAAATATGTCCGAAGCAATGTCCCCAAGGTCGGGCGGCGGCGATGATGACTAAAGCCACCTGCCATTGCGGCGCGGTCGAGCTGTGCGTCGACCTGCCCGAGGGCGCGCTCGACAAACCGATGCGCTGCGATTGCAGCTTCTGCCGCCGCCGGGCGGCGCCCAATATCAGCGTGCCTGTGGCCAATCTGGAGATCGTGAAAGGCGCCGAGGCGCTGACGCTCTACCAGTGGAACACCGGCACGGCGCAGCACTGGTTCTGCTCGGTCTGCGGGATCTACACGCATCACCGGCGGCGCTCGGACCCCACCGAATACGGCGTCAACCTGGGCTGCCTCGACGGGGTGAACCCCGCCGACTTCGAGCCGATCCCGTGGAATGACGGGGTGAACCACCCCTCGGATGCCTGAGGATCAGGCGTCGCGGATGATGCCTGCGAACTTGTCGAAGATCGCCTCGTTGGCACAGACCACCTCGCCATGCCCGAGGATGTCGCGCCCCTCGCGCAGCGGTTCGATCAGCCCGCCGGCCTCGCGCACGATGATCACGCCGGCGGCCAGGTCCCACGCGTTCAGCCGACGCTCCCAGAACCCCTCATAGCGCCCGGCTGCCACGTAGGCCATGTCGAGCGCCGCCGAGCCCCAGCGCCGCACGCCCGCACAGGCCGGCATCAGCCGCGCCAGGTCCTGCAGGGTCTGCGGCAGGTCGCCGCGCCCGCCGAAGGGCACGCCGGTGGCGAAGATCGATTCGATCATCTTGCCCCGGTTCGACACCCGCAGCCGGCTTTCGTTCAGCCAGGCGCCCTCGCCCTTCTCGGCCCAGTACAGCTCGTCCTTGGCGGCGTCGAAGATGACGCCCGCGACGACCTGCCCCTTGTGCTCCAGCCCGATCGAGATCGCCCAGTGCGGCAGCCCGTGCAGGAAGTTCGTCGTCCCGTCCAGCGGGTCGACGATCCAGCGGCGGGTGGGGTCCTTGCCCTCCTCCTCGCCGCCTTCCTCGGCCAGCCAGCCATAGGTCGGCCGCGCGCCCATCAGCTCTTCCTTGAGGATCTTCTCGGCCGCGATATCGGCCCGGCTCACGAAATCGCCCGCGCTCTTCATCGAGGTCTGGAGGTTCTCCACCTCGCGGAAATCCTTGACCAGCGACCGCCCCGCCTTGCGCGCGGCCTTGATCATGATGTTGACGTTTGCGCTGCCATGCATGGGCGACGATCTCCTTGTATCAGGCCGGGCGTATACGCCGCACGGTGCTGGGTGGCAAGGGGCGCCCCTGCGGGGGGTGCCGCGTGGCGGTCACAGCCCCCGGCACAGCTCGATCAGCCAGGAACGGAAGGCCCGCGCCGGCGGGCGCAGCGCGCCGCGATCGGGATAGACGAGGTGATAGCCGCCCTGCCCCGCCACCTCGACCCCGGGCAGGCACGGCACCAGCCCCGCCTCCGCCATCGCCTTGTCGCTTGCCGGCGCCCGGGCCAGCGCAACGCCCACGCCCTCGGCCGCCATGGCCATGGCCACCACCGTGCTGTCGGCGAAGGCATGGCGCGCCCCCGCCGGCAGGATGCCAAGCGCCTCGAAGACATAGGCCCAGCCCGCCCGGTGCGTCGACACCTCGATCAGCCGGTGGCACAACAGGTCCCGCGGCGCTGCGATCCCCGCCGCGATGCCGGGCCTTGCCACCGGGTACAGCCGCTCGCCCAGCAGGAAATCGCTCTCCGCCCCGTGGGCGCTGGGGCTGCCGAAGACGACCCGCAGGTCGGCATAGCCCCGCCCGTAATCCACCTCGTCCTGCGACGTGGTCAGCATCAGCGCGATATCCGGATGCGCCTCTGAAAATGCGGCGAAATGCCGGGTCAGGATGCCGTGGGCGAAGACCAGAACCGCCTGCACGTAAAGCTGCTGCTCCCGCGCCTTGCCGAACAGCCCTTCCGTGGCGTTGCGCAGGGTCAGCAGGGCCTGCTGCACGCCCGGCAGATAGGCCCGCCCCACATCGGTCAGCGTCACCGCATGGGCGTGGCGGATGAACAGCGGCGCGCCCACCCGGTCCTCCAGCGCGCGGACCTGCTGGCTGACGGCGGCGGCAGACATGTTGAGCTCCGTCGCCGCCCGCGCAAAGCTCTCGCAGCGCGCCGCGGCCTCGAACACGCGCAACCAGTTAAGGGAGGGGATGGGCAGGCTCATGGGGATCAGGCTAAGCTGAACTTAGCCTAGGCGTCCAGCACCAACATGCTGCGATCCGGCGGCTTTCCCTTATCCTCTCCGGAAACACGCCCGATCACGGAGTCCCAGATGTTCGATACCATCCCCCTCACCCGGGGCCGCCTCTCGCCCGGGGATGTCGCCCGCTACCGCGACGACGGCTTCCTCCACCCGATCGACATCATGTCGCCGGACGAGGCCCGGTCGCTCCGCGCCGAGCTGGAAACGATCGAGACCGACTGGCTCGACGCGGGCCTGCCCCGGCCGCTCTCGACCTACAAGCGCATCAACGCCCATTGCGTGCTGCCCATGGCCCACCGCGTCGCCGCCGACCCGCGCGTGCTCGACGTGGTCGAGGGCATCCTCGGGCCGGATATCCTGATCTGGTCGGCCGAGTTCTTCATCAAGGAACCGCGCACCACCCATATCGTCTCGATGCACCAGGACCTCACCTACTGGGGCTTCGGCGCGGTCGAGCATCTTACCACCGCGTGGATCGCCCTTTCGCCCGCGACGCCGGAATCGGGCTGCATGGATTTCGTGCGCGGCAGTCACAAGAACCCGATCCTGCCGCACGAGGATACCTACGACGAGAACAACCTCCTCTCCCGCGGGCAGGAGATCCGCGTCGACATCGCCGACGAGGACCGCGTGCCCGCCATCCTCCAGCCCGGCCAGATGTCGCTTCACCACGGGCTGATGATCCACGGCTCCGGCCCCAACACCTCCGACGACCGCCGCATCGCCATGGCCATCCGCTACTGCTCCCCCGAGATCGCCCAACAGGTCTCGGAGCGCGACTACGCCATCCTCGCCCGCGGCGCCGACCGCCCCGGCAACTTCATCAACTTCGCACCCCCCAGCGCCCCCTTTACGCCCGCCAGCCTCGCGCTTTACGATGAGATCAGACAGGCACAGGCCGGCGCCCTGATGAAAGGCGCCAGAACCGACAGCAAGGGATTCTATTCGTGATGGACAAGGTCAGCTTCACCCAGATGAAGGACGGCACGAGGGAAGACTACGAATTCCTCACCGCCCACGAGATCGACCATACCAAACACACCGCCCAACGCCTCCTCAAGGCGCTGGTGGAGCTTGACCAGGGCCTCTCCGGCTACCAGATCACCCGCCTCGGCCACTCGCTCCAGTCCGCCACCCGCGCCTGGCGCGACGGCGCCGACACCGACTGGGTCGTCGCCGCCCTCCTTCACGACATCGGCGACATCTACGCCCCCTACAATCACGACGAATACGCCGCCACCATCCTCAAGCCCTTCCTGCGCGAGCAATGCACCTGGGTCGTCCAGACCCATGGCGACTTTCAGATGATCTATTACGGCCACCACCTCGACGGCGCCGACCCCAACAAGCGCGACCGCCACAAGGGCCACCCGTATTTCGACGACAACGTCACCTTCTGCGAACGCTGGGACCAGGCGAGCTTCGACCCGGATTACGACACCCTGCCGCTCGACTTCTTCGCGCCGCTGGTCGAGGAGGTCTTCGCCCGGCAAGCCTATGACCCCGCCGTAATCCGCCCCGGCGCCCGCGAACCCCTGACCGACGCCAAGGTCGCCGCAAGCCGCGCCGCCTGACGCCATTCCCGTCTTTCCCTTCGCCCTGTCATTGGGTATGCCGATCCCCGACTGGAAGTAAGCAGCGCGGGGACCGCGACAGATGGCGATGGACAAGACATTCGACGCGACAGAGGCCGAGGGCCGCATCTACGACGCCTGGGAGAATTCCGGCGCCTTCAAGGCCGGCGCCAACGCCGCCGAAGGGGCCGAGACCTTCTCGATCATGATCCCCCCGCCCAACGTGACGGGCTCGCTCCACATGGGGCACGCCTTCAACAACACGTTGCAGGATATCCTGACCCGCTGGCACCGGATGCGCGGCCACGACACGCTCTGGCAGCCCGGGCAGGACCATGCCGGCATCGCCACCCAGATGGTCGTCGAACGCCGCCTTGCCGAGGACGGCAATGAATCCCGCCGCGAGATGGGGCGCGAGAAATTCCTCGAAAAGGTCTGGGAATGGAAAACCCAGTCCGGCGGCACCATCATCAACCAGCTCAAGCGCCTCGGCGCCTCCTGCGACTGGTCGCGCAACGCCTTCACCATGTCCGGTGCCCCGGGGGCGCCCGAGGGCGAGGATGGCAACTTCCACGACGCCGTGATCAAGGTCTTCGTCGACATGTACGACAAGGGGCTGATCTACCGCGGCAAGCGGCTGGTCAACTGGGATCCGCATTTCGAGACCGCCATCTCCGATCTCGAGGTCGAGAATATCGAGACGCATGGCCACATGTGGCACTTCAAGTACCCGCTGGCGGGCGGCGAAACCTACACCTATGTCGAGCGGGACGAGCACGGAAAGGTGCTCTTCGAGGAAGAGCGCGACTATATCTCCATCGCCACCACACGCCCGGAAACCATGCTGGGCGACGGTGCCGTCGCGGTACATCCCTCGGATGAGCGTTACGCGCCAATCGTCGGAAAACTCTGCGAAATCCCGGTCGGCCCGAAAGAGCATCGGCGCATGATCCCGATCATCACCGACGACTATCCCGACCCGAATTTCGGCTCCGGCGCGGTCAAGATTACCGGCGCGCATGACTTCAACGACTACGGCGTCGCCAAGCGCGGCAACATCCCCATGTACCGCCTTATGAACACCAGCGCCCAGATGCGCTCGGACGGGGCTGATTACGCCACCTGCGCCACCCGCGCCCAGGAAATCGCCAACGGCTCCGATTTCACCATCGAGGAGGTCGACACCCTCAACCTCGTCCCCGACGACCTGCGCGGTCTCGACCGGTTCGAGGCCCGCAAGAAGGTGGTCGAACAGATCACCAGCGAGGGCCTGGCCGTCGAAGTTGTAAATGATCAAGGCGAACCCGAGCCCTTTGTGGAAAACAAGCCGATCATGCAGCCTTTTGGTGATCGCTCGAAGGTCGTGATCGAGCCGATGCTCACCGATCAATGGTTCGTCGACACGCAGAAGATCGTCGGCCCGGCCATCGACTCCGTCCGCAAGGGCGAGGTCAACATCATGCCCGAGCAGGACCGCAAGGTTTACTTCCACTGGCTTGAAAACATCGAGCCCTGGTGCATTTCCCGTCAGCTCTGGTGGGGGCACCAGATCCCCGTCTGGTACGGGTTCGACCTCTCCAGCCCCGGCTTCCACGATGACGAGGGCGACGGCACGCTCGACCTGGTCGAGATGCTGCGCCTGCTGAACGAAGGGCACAGCAGCTACCTGATGGAATGCGCGCCCGATTTCGACGGGATCACAAAAGCTTACCACGACAAGCTCGCGTCGCTTCCGGTGCCGCTGCACTCGATGCAGGTGGTCGAGGTCAAGTCGCGCGACGAGGCGCTGCACCGCCTTGCCGAAAGCCTGGCGGACTACACCGCGTCGCAGGATCCCACGCATCTCGTCTACCCCGTCTGGCAGGATCCGGACGTGCTCGACACGTGGTTCTCCTCCGGCCTCTGGCCGATCGGCACGCTGGGCTGGCCCGAGGATACGCCCGAGCTGCAAAAATACTTTCCGACCAGTGTGTTGGTGACCGGCTTTGACATCATCTTCTTCTGGGTTGCCCGGATGATGATGATGCAATATGCCGTGGTGGGCGAACGCCCCTTCGATCACGTCTATGTCCACGCCCTCGTCCGCGACGAGAAGGGCAAGAAGATGTCGAAGTCCTTGGGCAACGTGCTCGACCCGCTGGAGCTGATCGAGGAATACGGCGCCGACGCCGTCCGCTTCACGCTGACGGCCATGGCCGCCATGGGCCGCGACCTGAAGTTGTCGACGCAACGTATTGCAGGATATCGGAATTTCGGCACCAAGCTCTGGAACGCCGCGCGGTTTGCCGAGATGAACGGCGCCACCGGGTCCGACGGTGCGATCCCGCAGCCCACCGCCACGGTGAACCGCTGGATCGTGGGTGAGACCGCCAAGGTCCGGGCCGAGGTCGATACCGCGCTCGAGCAGTTCCGTTTCAACGACGCGGCCAACGCGCTTTACGCCTTCGTCTGGGGCAAGGTCTGCGACTGGTATGTCGAATTCTCCAAGCCGCTCCTCCTCGACGGGGACGAGGCCACCAAGGCCGAGACGCAGGCGACCATGGCCTGGGTCATCGACCAGTGTCTTGTCCTCCTGCATCCGATCATGCCGTTCATCACTGAAGAACTGTGGGGAACCCTCGGAAAACGCGAAAAAATGCTGGTTCACGCCGATTGGCCGACCTACGGCGAAGAGCTGATCGACCGCGACGCCGACCGCGAGATGAACTGGGTCATCGACCTGATCGACTCGATCCGTTCGGCCCGTGCGCAGGTGCATGTGCCCGTGGGCCTGCATATCCCGATGCTGGTGACCCAGATCGACCCCGCCGCACAGGCTGCGTGGGACCGCAACGAGGTGATGATCAAGCGCCTTGCCCGCATCGACAGCCTGACGCCGGCCGACAGCCTGCCCAAGGGCTGCATCACCGTGCCCGCCGACGGCGCCAGCTTCGGCCTTCCCCTCGCCGACGTGATCGACGTGGAGGAAGAGAAGGCCCGGTTGGAGAAGACCCTCGGCAAGTTGGAGAAGGAACTGGGCGGCCTGCGCGGACGGCTCAACAATCCGAAATTCGTCGAGAGCGCGCCCGAGGACGTGGTCGAGGAGGCCCGCGAGAACCTCCGCGCCCGGAAAGAGGAAGAGGCCAAGATCCGCGCCGCGCTTGCCCGGCTGGCGGAACTTGGCTGACGTCGCACCGACGTAATACCGACAAAATACCGACGTTATACCGACGTTGGATTTTGCCTATTTGAACTCCGGATCGCGGCCCGCCATGTTGGCCGCGATCACCTCCATCTGGTCTGCCTTGCCGATCAGACTGGCCTGCTCCCGGCTTTCCTCCAGAAGCACCGCGTCCTCACCCGCGCCACTTTCGGCAAACCCGATCAGCCGCTTCGCCGCGCGCATGGCCGAGGGGCTTTTCTTGGCGATCTGCTGCGCAATTTCCTTTGCCCTGTCAAAGGGTTGTTCGTTGATCTCCGTCACCAGCCCCCAACGCTCCGCCTGCTCCGCCTCGATCGGTTCGGCGGTATAGGTCAGCTTCCGAATGACATCCGACCGCGCCAGTTTCGGCAACAGAACCATGCCCCCCATGTCGGGAATCAGCCCCCATTTCATTTCCATCACGGCCAGTTTCGTCCCCGGCGCCGCAATCCTGATGTCCGCCCCCAGCGCCAGTTGAAACCCGGCCCCAAACGCCACCCCCCGCACCGCCCCGATCACCGGCACCGGCACCTTCCGCCAGACCATGGCAACCTCTTGAAACAGATTGGTTTTTCCGTGCGTCCGCGGCATGATTCTGGCCTCGGGATCCCCCGCCGCAAGCTTGGCGAAACTCATCACGTCGAGCCCCGCGCAAAACGCCTTTCCCGCCCCCGAAATCACCACCGCCCGGATATCCGCGTCGACCAGGCTCTCCCCCGCCTCGACGATCCCCTCGGCCATTTCCATGTCGACGGCGTTCATCTTCTCGGGGCGGTTGAGGGTGACAAATGCAATCTTGTCAATGGTTTCGACGGTCACGCGCGGCATGGGGCATCTCCTTCTCTCCGCCCCATCAAACCGCGATTCCCGCCGCGCCGCCATCGAAACGTGACGGCATCCCGCCCTTGCAACCCCGCCACGACTGGTCTTATCTCCCGCCATGACAGGACCACGCTATACCGACCTCGTAACCTCCCTCCCCGCCAACGTGCCTTTCGTCGGCCCAGAGGAACAGGAACGCGCCCGCGGCGCCCCCTTCCGCGCCCGCCTCGGCGCCAATGAGAGCCTGTTCGGCCCCTCGCCCAAGGCGGTCGCCGCCATGCGCGAGGAGGCGGCGCAGGTCTGGAAATACGGCGATCCGACGAGCCATGACCTTCGCGTTGCCGTGGCGGCCCATCACGGCGTCGGGCTGGAGAACGTACTGATTGGCGAAGGGATCGACGGGCTGCTGGGGTATCTCGTGCGGCTGCTGATCGCGCCCGGGGATGCGGTGGTGACCTCCGAGGGGGCGTATCCGACGTTCAACTACCATGTCGCGGGCTTTGGCGGCGTGCTGCACAAGGTGCGGTACAGGGATGACCATGAAGACCCCAACCGCCTGTTTTCAAAGGCGAAAGAGACGGGCGCGAAGCTGGTCTACCTCGCCAATCCCGACAACCCGATGGGGAGCTGGCACAGTGGCGAGGACATCGCGGCGGCGCTGGATCAATTGCCCGAGGGATGCCTGCTGCTGCTTGACGAGGCCTATGTGGAGTTCGCCCCCGAAGGCACCGCCGCGCCGATCGCGGCGGATGACCCGCGGGTGATCCGGATGCGCACCTTTTCAAAGGCTTACGGGATGGCGGGCGCCCGGATCGGCTATGCCATCGGCGCGCCGGACCTGATCCGCAGCTTCGACAAGATCCGCAACCATTTCGGCATGAACCGGGTGGCGCAGGCCGGGGCGCTGGCGGCACTGCAGGATCGCGGCTGGCTCGATTACGTGTGCCGGAAGGTGGACGAATCGCGGCACGAGATCGCGCGGATCGCCTCGGAAAGCGGCATGGCGGCGCTGCCTTCGGCGACGAATTTCGTGGCGGTGGATTGCGGCCGGGACGGGGCGTTCGCGACGCAGATCCTCGAGGCGCTGGTGGCGCGCGGGGTCTTCGTGCGCAAGCCGTTCATCGCCCCCCAGGACCGGTGCATCCGCATCAGCTGTGGCCGGCCCGAGGACATGGCGGTGCTGGCCGAGGCGCTGCCCGAGGCCCTGGTCGAGGCGGGCGGATAACCGCCATCGCGGATTATTGACTCTGACGGACCCCGAACGCGCAGTAAACTTCGCGCATGAAAAAGGGTGTGCTGCCAGAAGCCCCGAATTACACCAATGCCGCGCTGGTCATGGCACTGGTCAATTTGCTTTGGATTTTCATGGTCTTGTGGGCCGTCTTTGGCCTGCCCGTGGTGCTGGCGATCAGCTACGGGCTGAACCTTCTGATTACCCGGATCGGGCACCGCGCCTGAGACTCACCCCGCCGCCAGCGTGGCCGCCGCCGCCTCGACCGCGCCCGACCCGTGGGGAATGTCGAGGGCGGTGAGCCCGGCCTCGATCGTCGCGAGGACGCCGAGGACCATGTGGGCGTTGACGTGGCCCATGTGGCCGATGCGGAAATAGCCGTCGCCCTTCGGGTCTTCCTCGGTGCCCATGCCGAGGCCGATGCCCAGCGTGACGCCGGCATTCGCCTCGAGCCATTGCCGGAGGCGTGTGCCGTCGGGCGCATCGAGTGCCAGCGAGGTGACGGCATGGCTGCGATGGGCGCGGTCGGCCACGTTGAGCCGGAGCGCCCCCGCCTGCCCCCAGACCTCGCAGGCGGTCCAGATGGCGCGCGCGAGCTTCTCGTGCCGGGCCCAGACCCCCTCGATCCCCTCGGCATGGATCATGTCGAGCGCGGCGCGCAGGCCGTAGATGTGGTGCGTGGGGGCGGTGCCGCCGAAATACTGGTAGAACATCTCCGGTTCGGCCCGAAGCCGCCAGTCCCAGTAGCGGGAGACGCGTGGCAGGGCCGCCCGCGCCTCGGCTGCACGGGGGTTGAAGAAGACGAAGCCCAGCCCCGGCGGCACCATGAAGCCCTTCTGGCTGGCGGCGACGGCGACATCGACGCCCCAGGCGTCCATCTCGAACCGGTCGCAGCCCATCGAGGCGATGCAGTCGGCCATCAGCAGCGCCGGGTGGCCCGCCGCGTCGATCGCCTGCCGGACGGCGGCGATGTCGTTGCGGGTCGAGGTGGAGGTGTCGACATGGGTGGCGAGCACCGCCTTGATCCGGCGGTCGGTGTCGGCGCGCAGGGCGTCCTCGACCCGGTTGGGGTCGATGGGCGTCCGGCGGCCGAAATCGATCAGGTCGACCTCGACGCCAAGCGTCTCGGCGATCTCGGCCCAGCCGAGGCCGAAGCGCCCGGTCGCGGGCACCAGCACGCGGTCCCCCGGCACCACCACGTTGGCGAGCGAGGCCTCCCACGCGCCGTGGCCGTTGGCGATGTAGATGGTGGCGTGGCCTTCGGTCCGCGCCACACGTCGCAGGTCGGGGATCAGGCTGTCGGTGACATCCACCACCTCGCCCGCGTAGATGTTGGGCGCGGTGCGGTGCATGGCGCGCAGCACCTCCTCGGGCATCACCGAGGGGCCGGGAATGGCAAGGTAGGGGCGGCCGCCTGCATCGCTCATGTCACTCTCCTTCAAGGGGTCGGCGGGACTTTACGCCGCGCGCCGGGGGCGTCAATCGGCGATCACACGGGTTGCCTTGCGGTCAGGTTGCCCCTAGATGAACGCGGCCCCCGGGGCGAGACCCACGGGCGGGACAGGTGAACGGAGCGCACGGACCCTCATGAAGCTGATCAAACGGATTGCCGACTGGGAGCGGGGTCTGCGCGCCTATTACAATACCGACCTGTCGACACCGGAGAACCGGCGGCGGGCGAATATCTACAACCTGTGGTTCGATCATGCCGTGCTGCGCAAGGTGTGGACGAATTTCTTCCCCGTGGCGCCCGGTGTCTACCGGTCGAACCAGCCGACGCATGAGCGGTTCGTCAAGCTCAAGGCGATGGGGATCAAGTCGATCCTGAACCTGCGGGGGGCGGGCGGTGCGGCGCATTACCTCGTGGAGGAGGAAAGCTGTCGGCAACTGGGGCTGAAGCTGGTGAACGTGACGTTTCACGCCCGCCACGCGGCCCCGCGGGAGGATATCCTGAAGGTGATCGACGCGTTCCGGACGATCGAGAAGCCCTTCGTCATGCATTGCAAGTCGGGGGCCGACCGGGCCGGGTTCGCCTCGGCCATCTACCTGATCGTGATCGAGGGGCGGCCGGTGTCGGAGGCGCGGCGGATGTTGACGGCGAAGTATATCCACTTTCGCTGGACCAAGACGGGCGTGCTCGACTACATCCTCGATCTTTACGAGGCGCGGCAGGCCGAGACGGGGATTTCCTTCGAGGACTGGGTGCGCTCGGAATACGAGTTCAAGGACGTGCAGAAGACGTTCAACGAGACGAAGCGGTCATTCTTCTGAGATCAGTAGCGGCGGGCGAGGCGTTCCGGGTCTGCCCCCGCGAGGTAGCGCAGCAGAAGGGACAGGTTGCGTGCGCCGCGCCGCAGCCAGCCGTCGCGGCGGTACCTGTCGGCGCTGGTGGTGACGGTGGCGGGCAGGATTGTCAGGCGGCGGCCCAGGTTTCGGGCCATGGCGACGTCTTCCATCAGGGGCTGATCCGGGTAGCCGCCGGTGGCGTCGTAGTCGGCGCGTGAGATCAGCAGGCCCTGGTCGCCATAGGGCAGGTGAAAGAGGCGCGAGCGCAGGTTGGCCCAGCCGGCCACCACGGCGGCGGCGGGGCCGGAGGTGTCGAATTGCAGCCGGAAATGTGCAGGGTTGCCGGTTGGCAGGTGCGCGAGGACGATATCGGCCCAGCCGGGCGGCAGGACGGTGTCGGCGTGGAGGAACAGGAGCCAGTCGCCCTGCGCCGCCTCGGCCCCGCGCCGCAATTGGCCGCCGCGCGAGGGTGCGCCGGTGACGACCTCCGCCCCCGCCTCCCCGGCGATGGTCAAGGTCGCGTCGTCCGAGCCGCCGTCGGAGATCACCAGTTCGCGGATCAGCCCCGCCGACAGCCCCTCGGCCAGCGCCGGCAGGCTGCGCGCCAGTGCTGTTTCGGCATTCAGGGTCGGGATGACGACCGACAGTTTCGCGCGCATGACTCTCCCCTGTTGTCGCCGCCGGTGGCACCTATATTACGGAAGGGACAGAAACGGGAGACGCGATGACACGCGCAATCTATGAAATCACCGGCAGCGATGCCGAGCATTTCCTGCAAGGGCTGGTGACCAACGATGTCTCGAAGCTGCGCGAGGGGCCGGTCTATACCGCGCTGCTGACGCCGCAGGGCAAGTATATCGCCGATTTCATCCTTGTCCGGCGGGGCGAGGCGATCCTGCTGGATGTTGACAGTTCGCTGGCCGAGGACCTCGTGAAGCGGCTGAGGATGTACAAGCTGCGCTCGGACGTGACGATCGAGGAGAGCCCGCTGAAGGTGTTCCGAGGCACCGGGCCCGCGCCCGAGGGCGCGCTGGCCGATCCGCGCCATCCGGAGCTGGGCTGGCGGATTTACGGCGACGAGGAGGGCGATGACGGCACCGATTTCGATGCCATCCGGGTGGCCCATTGCATCCCCGAGACGGGGGTGGAGCTGACGCCGGACACGTTCATCCTCGAGGCCGGGTTCGGCCGGCTGAACGGGGTGGACTTCCGCAAGGGCTGTTACGTCGGGCAGGAGGTGACCGCACGGATGAAGCACAAGACCGAGCTGAACAAGGGGCTGGTACCGGTGATGGTTGAGGGCGAGGCGCCGGTGGGCGCCGAGATCACCGCCGACGGCAAGCCCGCCGGAACGCTTTACACCCAGGCCGGCGGGCGTGGCATCGCCTACCTGCGGTTCAACCGGGCAAAGGGTGAGATGCAAGCGGGCGAGGCGACCGTCACCTACGCGGAATGAGCCTTCAGGCGCAGGTCGAGGCGGCGCTCGGGCGGGGAGTGACCCGGATGGTGGCCCTGCACGGCGGCGACCTGTCGGACGTGGCGCGTGCGGAGCTTGATTGCGGCGGGCAGGTGGTGGCCAAGACCGGGGCGATGGTGGAGCGCGAAGCGCGGATGCTGCGGGCGATGCAGGCCGCCGGGACGCCGGTGCCGGGGGTGCTGTATGCCGGGCCGGGGCTGATCCTGCTGGAGCATCTGGAGGAAACGCCGCCCGGCCCGGAAAGCTGGCGTGCGCTGGGGGCGGCGCTGGCCTTGCTGCATCAGACGGACGGTGAAAGCTATGGCTGGGCCGAGGATTACGCCTTCGGACCGGTCGAGATCCGCAACGGTTTCAAGGACACATGGCCCGCCTTCTGGGCCGATAACCGGCTGCGGCCGTTTCTAGACGCGGTGCCGAGGGAGATGGCGGCGCGGCTGGAAGGACTGTGCGCGCGGCTGCCGGAGCTGCTGCCGGAACGGCCCCGCCCTGCCCTGCTGCATGGCGATATCTGGACGGGGAACGCGCTTTTCTCGGGCGATGCGGCCTATCTCATCGACCCGGCCTGTTATCACGGCGACGGGGAGGTCGACCTGGCGATGCTGCACCTGTTCGGGCAGCCCCCGGCCGAGTTTCTGGAGGGCTACGGCGCCCTGCGTGACGGCCACGAAGATCGCCGGCCGGTCTACCAGCTTTTCCCGGCGCTGGTTCACCTGCGCCTTTTCGGCGCAGGCTATCGCGGGCTGGTCACGCGTTTGCTGAATCGCGCGGGCGTCTGAGGGTCAGGCGCGCTCGGCGTATTCCATCGTCTCGGTGTTGACGACGATATCCTCGTCGGGGCCCACGAAAGGCGGGACCATGACCTTGACGCCATTGTCGAGCACCGCGGGCTTGAAGCTGTTCGCCGCTGTCTGGCCTTTGACCACCGGTTCGGTCTCGACCACCTTGCAGATCACCTTCTGCGGCAGCGTGGCGTTCAGCGCCTCGCTTTCGTAGAATTCCACGGTGATGGTCATGCCGTCCTGCAGGAACGGGCGGCGTTCGCCGAGGATGTCGGCGGGCAGTTCGATCTGTTCGTAGCTTTCGGCATCCATGAAGATCAGCATCCCGTCGCTTTCGTAGAGGAATTGCTGGTCCTTCTGCTCGAGGCGCACCCGCTCGACCTTGTCGGCGCTGCGGAAGCGTTCGTTCAGTTTCGAGCCGTTGCGCAGGTTGCGCATTTCGACCTGGGCAAAGGCGCCGCCCTTGCCCGGTTTGACGTGTTCGACCTTCACGGCGCTCCACAGACCGCCGTTATGTTCCAGCACGTTGCCGGGGCGAATTTCGTTTCCGTTGATCTTGGGCATCGTGACTTTCCCATGTCAAAAGGTTGATCATATTTGGCACATCCCTATATCTGGGGATGCAAAGGTGGGCAAGACGACGAAATCTCGTGCTGCAGGTGCAGAATGATATGCAGAAATTGCAACCGAGCTATGCAGCACAGGGCTATCCGAATCGAACAAACTTCGTCATAACCATCGCCACGCCGAAAAGACAAGAGCAATAAAAGCAAGGACGAATCATGAAAGATTTCGTTGACGGCACGGCCTTCAATGCCGAACAGGGCAACCGTGCTCGCAAACTTTTCGCGGCTGTCGTACTGGCCGCGCTGGACGATGCCATTTCTGACGACAAGAAATATGGCAACGGTCCTGAACAGATCGCCCGGTGGGCGCGCTCGCGCGACGGGCGCGAAGTGCTGAGCTGTGCCGGCATCGACCCCAACGAGCGGGTTGTGACCGGCCTGATGGAATTCGTGTCGAAAGGTGTTCGCACCTCTGTCGCGCTGTCGCGCGAGGAAAGCGAGCGCCGCAATGCTGCCGCGGCCCTGGCCGCACATGCCGAAGCTGCCTGACACTTCTTTTTCCTGACTTGACGAAAAGGCCCTGCCCCTGCGGCAGGGCTTTTTCATTTCCGGGTGGTATTCCGCGGGGTTAGGCGCCGAAGCTCGCGTGGAAACGGCTGCGGCGTGACGGGGCCGGTTGGCGCTTTCATGGCTTCCCCTGCGCCCGCCCGGCTAGTATCACGGCACGGCGCAGGATGAGGGTGCGGCATGGCGAAAGCGATCATGATACAGGGCGCGGGGTCGAACGTGGGGAAGTCCATGATCGTCGCCGGGCTGGCGCGGGCCTGTGCCAATCGCGGGCTGGACGTGGCACCGTTCAAGCCGCAGAACATGTCGAACAACGCCGCCGTTACCGTGGACGAGGGCGAGATCGGGCGGGCGCAGGCGTTGCAGGCGCTGGCCGCGCGCAAGCCCGCGCATACCGACATGAACCCGGTGCTGCTGAAGCCCGAGACGGATACCGGCGCGCAGGTCATCGTGCAGGGCAAGCGGTTCGCCACGCTGAAGGCACGGGATTACGCGGAACGCAAACCCAGCCTTCTGAAAGCCACGCTGGAGAGTTTTCGCCGGCTCGGCCGCGATGCCGATATCGTTCTGGTCGAGGGCGCCGGGAGCCCGGCCGAGATCAACCTTCGGGCCGGGGACATCGCCAACATGGGGTTCGCCGAGGCGGCGGGCGTGCCGGTGATCCTTGTGGGCGATATCGACCGCGGCGGCGTGATCGCCCAAATCGTCGGCACCCAGGCGGTGCTGGAGCCGGGTGATGCCGGGCGGATAAAGGGCTTTGCCATCAACAAGTTCCGCGGCGACGTTCGCCTGTTCGACGAGGGGCTGGCGGAGATCGAGCGGCGCACCGGCTGGCCATCGCTGGGCGTGCTGCCGTGGTTCGGCGATGCCTGGCGCCTGCCGGCCGAGGACGTGATGGACCTCAAGAACCGCCCCGGCGGGCGGTTCAGGGTCGCCGTGCCGCGGCTGGGCCGGATCGCCAATTTCGACGACCTCGACCCGCTGTCGGGCGAGCCGCATGTCACGGTCGAGATCATTGAGCCGGGCCGCCCCCTGCCCGGCGATGCCGACCTCGTGCTGATCCCCGGCAGCAAGTCGACCATTGCCGATCTCGCCCATTTCCGCGCGCAGGGCTGGGATATCGACCTGGCGGCCCATATCCGGCGCGGCGGGCACGTGATGGGGATCTGCGGCGGCTACCAGATGCTGGGCCGGACGGTGGCCGATCCCGAGGGGATCGAAGGCGCGCCGGGCGAGGTGGCGGGGCTGGGGCATCTCGACGTGACGACGGTGATGCGGCCCGAGAAGCACCTCTCGCTCACGCAGGCCACCTATCGCCCGACCGGGGGCACGGTCGAGGGCTACGAGATCCACCTGGGCGAGACCGCGGGGCCCGATTGCGCGCGGGCATGGCTGGATATCGGCGGGCGGCCCGAGGGGGCGGCCAGTGCGGACGGGCGCGTGCGGGGCTGTTACCTGCACGGGCTGTTCGCGTCGGACGGGTTCCGGGCGCGATACCTGGAAGAACTTGGCGCGCCGTCGGACCTGTCCTTCACCGATAGCGTCGACCAGGCGCTCGACGCGCTCGCGCGCCATATCGAGGCGCATTTCGACGTGGATCTGCTATTGAAGCTGGCAGAGCCGGTGGGGGCCGACGCCTAGTCGATCCCCTGGCTCATCAGCGCGCGGTGGATCTCGCGGCGCACCAATTTGCGGACGTTGCGGGTGATCCGCTCGCCCAGCGCGCCCTGAAGCTCCTGACGGACAATCTCGCTCACCATGTCGCGCAGGGCCTCCTCGTCGAGGACGGCGTCATCGGCATACCAGGCCTCCTCCGTTGCGGTCCTTTGCGTCGGGCGATCATCTTCGAGGCTGTCGGGCTCGACCATCGCGGCGGGCGATGCCTCGAATTGGTCCTGGGCCAGCGGGGCCTCGGGCCCTGTCTCCGGCTCGGGCTCCGGGTCGAAGGCATAGGCCGAGAGGTCTGCGGCGGTGTCGTCCTCCTCCTCGACGTCCTGCCAGGGCAAGGGCGATTGCGGGGCGGCGGCGTAGTCGTCGTCCGAGTCGCCATCCGGCTCCCACTCGTCGTCGCGTTGGGCGACGGCGCTTTCGAACCCGGCGATACGGGCTTCGAGCTCCTTCAGGTCGATCTCGTCCGCGGCGTCGTCGGCCATGTCCTCGGGATCGGCGCTACGTGCCTCCGGCTCCGCATCCAAGTCCTCGGACAACAGGCTTTCGGACAGCGCAGGCTCGTCATCGGCCGCGTCCCAGTCATCGGTCAGCGCGGCGCCGGTGTCGGCCTCCGCGGTCTGTTCTTCGGCGGGCTCGTCCCCGCCCTGCCCCGCCTGCGGTGCCTCGTCATCGTCGTCGCGAAATCCGCTGCGGATAAACTGTGGCAGGTCCTTCAGGATCTCGGCATCGGCATCATTGCCCTGCGCGCGGGCCTCGACAATCTCGGCATCCTCGATCCCGTCGAATCGGCCCTCGTCCCACTGGCGCGCCTCGGGCGCTTCGATGTCCATGTCGGCGGGGGTGCTGTCGTCGTCAGGCTCGTCCACCCGCTGTGCCGGGGTCAGTACCAGTCGGGGCGCCTGCTGGCGCGGCGCGGCCGGTGCCGCCTGGCGCTGTTGCGCGGCGTCGCGGTCATCGGCGGACACGAGTCGACGTATGGAGGACAGAACGTCTTCGATTTCGACATTCGTTACAGGGTCTGACATTGCTCAATTACCATTCTTGCCTGCGGGCAGTTTACCGCCCGGGGCCATTTCGCACAACAATTTAGGGAGGATTCTATTCTTTCCCTAGCGCGCGCAACACACGGTCGAGTTTCTGGCCCTGCGGGCTGATCGGCACCGGGGCGTCCTTCACGAGGTCGTAATAGGTCGCGGGGTCATAGGTGCGGACGTTCAGGCGCAGATCTTTCGCCGTCAGCTCGCCGATGGTTTCCAGCACGGTATAGGCCGCGATGTAGAGATCCGTTTCGGCCGAAATCAGGCCCGCCTGGGCGTCGAGCAGCTCCTGCTCGGCGTCGAGCACGTCGAGCGTGGTGCGGGCGCCGAGCTTGGCCTCCTCCCGCACGCCGCGGAAGGCGACGCGGGCGGCGCGGACCTGTTCCTGGCCGGCCTGACGGCTGGCCTGGGCGGCGCGGAGGATGGCATAGGCGTTGCCCACATCCTCGATCACCTGCTTGCGGGCCACGTGCAGGGCACCGCGCAGCGAGTCGGCCTGTGCCATCGCCTGCCGCTTGGCCGAGCTGAGCAGACCGCCCTGGTAGATCGGGCCCGAGACGGTCACGCCGATGCTGCCCGAGCGGGTGTAGTCGGTGCCGTCGATCTCCTCGCCAGCGCCAAGGCGGGTGGTCAGATTGACGCTGGGTTTCATCGCGGCGGCCGCCGCGGCCACGGTCAGGTCGGCGGCGGCCACATCATACTGGGCCTTGCGCATGTCGGGGTGATTGCGCACGGCAATGGCCTTGGCGGCGTCGATGTTGCCGGACAGGTTCGGCAGGCTTTGCGGCGCGCGCAACTGGCCCGGGGCGCGGCCCACGGCGTTGCGATATTCCTCGACTGCCTGGGTAAGGTCGCCCTGTGCCGAGGCGAGGCCGCTTTGGGCCGAGGCCAGCCGCGCTTCGGCCAGCGCCACGTCGGTGCGGGTCACCTCGCCCACCTCGAACCGGTCATTGGCGGCGCGCAGTTCCTGCCGCAGCAGGCGCAGGTTGTTCTGGCGGACCGAGACCAGCTCGCTCGTGCGGCGGACGTTCATGTAGGCGGCGACGGCCCGCAGCAGCACCTGCTGTTCGATGTTGCGCAGCGATTCCCGCGTGGCGAGCACGGTTTCCTTGGCGGCCTGCAGGCGCAGGTTGGTGCGCCCGAAATCGAACAGCAGCAGGTCGAGCGAGATGCCGACATTCAGGTCGTTGCTGTCGGCGCCGCCGGTGATGCCGCCCGCCCGGGTGGTGCCGAAGGTGCGGGTGATGTCGGCGGACCAGTTGATGATGGGGCGAAGTTCCGCGACGATCTGGGCGACGCTTTCGTCGGCGGCCCGGAGCAGCGCCCGGTTCTGTTCCAGAAGGCCGCTGTTCTCGTAGGCGCTGACCAGCGCGTCGGCCAGGGTTTCAGCGCTGGCGGCAAGAGGATGCACCAGACCGATCATCAGGGCCGAGACGGCACCGAAAACGCGCGACCTGAACGGGATTTTCATATCAGCGCTCTCCTGCCGTCCTGATTATCGTCAAAGCGTGAATGCGGTATGACGCTCGAAACCCGGCAGCACGGGGGCGCCGGCATTGAAAGCAAAACGCCACGTCATCCTGCCGTCGATCTTGTAGCCGATGCGTACCGCGCCCAGGGTGCCTTCCATGAAGAGACAGGCGATGCGGCCGCCATCCTTCAGCTGGTCGGTCAGGGTCTCGGGCAGGTGCGCGACGGCACCCTCGACGACGATCACGTCGAACGGCCCGTGTTCGGCGGCGCCTTCGGTCAGGGGGCCTTCGTGCACGGCGACATTGTCGGCGCCCAGTTCGGGCAGCAGGGATTGCGCCTCGCCGGCCATCTCGGCATCTTCCTCGACGGCGACGACGGCCTGCGCCATATGCGCGATCACGGCAGCGGAATAGCCCAGCGCACTGCCGATATCGAGCACCAGCTCATCCTGCCGGATATCGAGCGAGTCGAGGATCTTGGCCAGCGTCCGCGGGTCGAGCACCACCCGGTTGCCGCCGAGATCGACGTTGTCGCCCATGTAGGCGGCTTCCCGAAGGTGGTCGGGCACGAACGCCTCTCTCGGGACGGACAGCATGGCGTTGATGATCGGAAACTTGGTCACGTCGGAGGGTCTGACCTGGGTGTCGACCATCATCGTCCGGCGGGCAGCGTAGTCGGTCATGTTGCTAAACTCTTGCGTTCAGTCCTGTCCTGAATGTTCTGACACATATCCCCCGGCCCGACAATGTCAATCAACCCCGAAAGCCACGCTGTCGGGCCTTGCGGAAGGCGGAGCGATCATATAATTCGATGCAACCACTTGAGAGACGGCGAGTTGGCGGAGTGGTGACGCAGCGGATTGCAAATCCGTGTACACCGGTTCGATTCCGGTACTCGCCTCCAAACAAAATCAACAGCTTAGCCCCCAATGATGACTGCGCGGCCCCGACGGTTTACAGCACCGTTTACAGTTTTGTTCATGATCTATCCTTTTTCGCGCTTGCCAATTTGACCAGGACAGCATCGGTTTCACCCGGAGACACCCGCGCGTAGTGTTCGATCACATTTGCCGCGTGCCGAAGCGACCACCCCATGTGACTTGCAATCTGCGAGAGACTGAGCCCGGCATCGAGAAGCCTTGTCGCTGCTGTTCCCCGGCAATCCTGCAGGCGCAAGTCGCGACTCAGTCCCGCCTTGTCGCGCCACTGCCTCAACCCTTCGGATGCGCGATGCTCGGTCAACTGCCGTCCGCTCGCATTCGCAAGTATCAACATCCGGTCCCACGGTGTGCTGTCGATCACATTTGCCAAGGCGGGCGTGATCGGAATATGAGCCACGCGACCGCGTTTGCTGGTTCGCACCCTCAACCGTCGTCCCTGCGGTGTCTCTTCAACCGAGTTCCGCGTCAGCTTGATCAGATCCCCTGGCCGCAATCCTGTTTCGCAAGCGGCACATAACAGCCTTCGCACCCATTCCGGAGCCTTGGCATCGATCGCCTCCCGATCTGACTGGGTCCAAACGACCTCGGAGCGATCGACATCGTAGAGCCTGGGCAGCTTGTGACAATGATGTTCAGACAGGTGACCCTCTTCGACAGCCCAGTTCAGCACACGTACTGCGTGCGTTCCTGCCATGTCATGCTGCTTCGGAGAATGTTTCCATTGCGCACGCCAGGCATTGACTTCCCCTCTGGAGGCGCGCTCTTCGAAAATGATGGCCGGCGCATCATGAAAGTGCGTTGCAAATCGCTGAAGCCATTTGCGCTGATCGGCGAATGACCGCGGGGACTTTGCCCGGGCTGCACTTGACAAGAACAGATCCACCATGCTGGCCGTCGTCAGCGTTGCGGGTTTGGGCCGATTGATTGCCTCGGCGAATGCCAAATGGAAATCCGGGTCTTTCGGCATGGGGATCTCGTCGACCCAGAACCTCGGACCGCCCCTCCAAGCATAGAAATGATAGCGGCTCCTGCCGCTTGCCAGCTTTCGCCGGACACGGTGTACGCCCTTAGGAAGCGGCACGTGCCGCCTTCCATTTCTCAAGTGGGGTTACATTCTCGCCCCCCTCGCCTTTGCCGACGGTGATGGAGACATGTCCGTCCGGCGTTGTCTCGATGCAGAAGGACGCGAAACCTTCGGCTCTGAGCAGCCTCGCAAGGCCGGCAACGTCTTCAGCTTTTGGCAGATGTGGGCGGGGCATCAGGCACCCTCCGTGACATCATAGATCCATTTCAGCACCGGTCCGCGGATAGAGGCTGCAATCACCACCGGCGGACGGGCGGGTTTATTCTCTTGGAACAGTTTCAGTTCTCCAAACCAGGCGAACCCGAGTTTCCTTTTTTCCAGTTCCCAATCATAGCTTAATTCAGGCGGCCCACCTCTCTCGATAGAAAACAGCACCCGCTTAGCTTCCAGCCTTTCTTCGCCGAGCCACCGAGCCACTTCACACAGGACCGCGAAAAAGTTTCTTCCGTAGAGGCCTTCCTCCTCTTCTCTAAAATCACTTCCGAACAAGGGCTTACGTTTCATTATAGGTACGTATTCGTCATCAGGATTTGCGGCCGCGCAATAATGCTCCAAGCGCTTAACCTCTTCCGCGGCATCGGTCAGCTTTTCTACACCAGCCCAGGCGCAGACGATCTGTATTCCCTCCATCAGGTTGATATCAGGGCGCGACCGACCACGTGCAATCTGTCGAAGCCCGCCCTTTGCCAAGGCCCGGTCCACCGTGGCAAGCTCGGTCCGCTCCACTTTCATTGCCAAAGCTAGGCCAGAAACAAATTCCACCGGGGTCAAAGCGCGTATCCTTCAATTCGACCTCACTAGGATATAACTTTTTCACTCCAAGTCAACCACGGGAAATGAACATGCCGATTTCCTACGCCATGTGAGGAAGCAGCAAGTCTGCCTCGCTCGCCTCCATCCTGCCATCGGCCGAAAGGACTGGGATACGTTCGCTTTCAGATTGCAGGAGCGATCGAGAAGGAAGTGCGCGAAAACGCAATCGCCAGGCCTGTCGGTCAGCCAGGACATCGCCCGGCGCCCGAAGGGCAGCTATCGCCCCGATGACGAATAAACGCGGAGGAACTTAGCAACCCAGAGGGATGGATGCTTGGTGAGCGACCACCATGGGCGTTTCGTCCGAGATTTGGTCAGACGGCCGGCACACATCGGAGCGGGTAATCAGAGCGTAGACGACAGCGATTGGAAGCAGAACAGCTATGACCTTGGTCAAAGGCGCATCAGGTTTCATAGCTGTCTCCGGTCTACTATCGCTCCTCCCTTGCAAACGCATCTTTTGACCATCCGGCCAAAAAACAAGATCCGCAGAAATACTAGGCTTTTACTTCACGTCAAGGTGGAATTTTCTGAATCCGTGGACAATCAAGCTTTTCTTCCGGTCTGATGTTTGTTTCAAGCATCCAAAATGGAGGTTTGAGTTGAGTGACCAGCGGATGGTGGTGACGGATAGGGTGTGGCAACGGCTCGAAGGGCACGTGCCGGGGAAGGCCCTCGATGCCGGAGCAACCGCAAAGGATAATCGCCTGTTTCTGGAAGCGGTTTTCTGGCGTGTGCGGACGGGATTGCCTTGGCGCGACCTGCCGCGTGAGTTCGGGAACTGGAACAGTCAGTTCCGGCGATTTCGGCGATGGGCAGAGGCGGGCGTTTTTGAGGGGCTGTTTGATGCAATGCGGGATGATCCGGATTTCGAGTATGCGCTCATCGACGGCACCATCGTTCAAGTCGACCAGAAGTCCGCAGCCGCAAATGGAGGCCTCAGGCTCAGGCCGTCAGGCGCTCGCACGGTCGGCTAACAACCAAGATCTTGGCGCTTGTGGAGGCGCTTGGCATCCTCGTGCGGTTCCTGTTGCTACCAAGACAGGCGCTGACTGAAAGGGGCAGTTCCGCTGATCAGGGATGCTCCGGTCGGCGCGTTACTGGCAGAAAGTGGCATTTGACGAAAACTGGTCGTTGGGGCACCGGGAAGCGCGTGGCGGGACTGCGGCAATCCTGCCGAAGTTAAAGCGAAAGCATCGTCAAGACCATGATGCGGACGTCTTTGAACGCTGGCATTCGGTAGAGTGCCACTTCATTGCAAAATGGGCAGCACCCCCCCAAGTCAAAACGCTCTTGAGCCGACGCGCAGTCTTATTGCGGCATCTGTTCAAGTTGCGATTTCACCTTCGACCGCAACACCTCCGGCTCGATCGGCTTTGACAATATGATCGCCGCATTTTCTCCAAGCGACGCATACTTTTCCAAATCTCGCGATCTCGCACTGAGGAGAAAAACGGGAATCTGCTCAAATGCCGCCATTTGTCGTAATTCGTGGACGAACTCCAAGCCGCCCATATCGGGCATCATGATATCCGTAATGACAAGATCGGGCGCGACGTCTTCAATCGAGGCAAGCGCATCTCTTACGTGTTTGCGAGATGTAACCTGGTATTGCTCTTCGTCCGCGAACACGGTCTGAACAAAATCGAGGAATACTGCGTCGTCATCCACATGGAGGATTCGAAAGGTCACGGGGGCACCCAATCATAGCTTACAGCATTTGTGGCTTTCCTCAGAACACCAAGCCAATGAACGGCATGTAGCATGAAGACAATTCAACTCAATGCAACCATGTTCTCTGTTTTGCCCGGTCCACCTTGGCGAGCTCGGTTCGCTCCACGTCCATGACCGAAATCAGGCCAGACACGAATTCCACAGGGGTCAAAGCGCGTATCCTTCAATTCGACACCAATAGGTCAAAAAAGTTTCTATTCCAAGTCAACTGCATCAATCTGCGTGGCACAAATATTTCGAAGCGCGCAGGGAAACCGGATGGAAAGCTACAGGTTGGCACCTATGCGCCGCTGGAAATGACCGAAGCGATCTTGTCGACGCAAGGTAGCGTCCAAGTGGGCCACGTCCAGAAATCCGCACTTCAACGTCTACAAAGAGGGCCCGCTCAAACCCACGCCTTCATTCCGGCAGCGTGGCCTGCTGATTGCCGTCCATCGCCGCTTTCACAAGCTCGCCGAGAATTCCGGCGAACGGCCGGATATCATTGTGAACGCTCGCCTCTTCGAGCGCAGCCATATACGCATCGCGTCTTTCAACGGGAACGACCGTCCAGGGATAACCGCCCGCGCCCAGCATAAGATTCATTAAAAAGCGTCCCATCCGCCCGTTCCCGTCCGTATAGGGATGGATATAAACAAAAACAAAATGTCCGAGCACGACCCGAACGGCGGGGTCGGCTTCTTCCGTCAGAAGCTCGAAAAACAGCGGCATGGCATCCCGCACTGAGTCCGGCGATGGCGGTACATGCATAGAGCGCCGAATAAACACCGAACCGCCCCTGTAACCCGCCAGATCCGCAGGCCGAAGTAAACCAGCCGTTACGCTTGGGGCAAAGAGAGCGCGATACCACGCGCCGTGATCGTCATCGGCCACGGACCCAGGGTTCTTTCCCTTCAGGACTGCACCGAGGCTTTTCAGGACTTCCTGATAGGCAACCCAATACCCCCGCGCTGCCAGAGCGTCCCGATGCTCGCGATCCCGCTCATCGGCTTCGGGGTTCCAATCACCGCTCCTTACCTTTTCGAACAGCGCAGGCGACACACGGTAGCCTTCGATGGAAAGGGAATGATAGGCATCGGTGACATAGGTGTCGCTGACCCGCTTCAGATAGGCATCGATGTCGTTCGGCTTGCCTGGAGCTTCAGGAAAACGTTCGATGATCCGTTCTCGCATCTCACTCCACATGAGACGAATGCGACCCGCATAGGGCGAAACCTCCCGGCGCAAAATACGCAGCGGCGATTTGGTTTCGAAAGGGTCTTGTTCCCGAACATCATAGTCAGCGGCACGCATCGCACTGAGGATGTCATCAGCGACACGATCTCTTCCGACGTTACGGAAAGCACCCGCAAGCCGTCCTGCGACAGTGCTGTGTCCTCCTTCCAGAAGAATACCCAGAACCTCCGACGCATCTTGAATACTGGCCAGCACCGCGCGGGCATCCACCGCACGTTGCTGAAAGAACCCGGGCGACACAGAGGTCAGCGCAGCGGGGAGGGAAAAGAGCCGCAGGCCGTTCATCTCGACGATTTCTTGCGCAGGAGGAAGGCTAGCACGAATGTCGAAGAGCGATGTATCGAACGGAAGAGCGGTCGGTTTATTACCTCCCTTCGGGGCGCGAACGCCGAGCTGGCGTGGCACGGTCTGATTGCCCGCATGCAGCGCAATAGACTGCTCGGGCGAAAGGCACCATTCATCATCGAAGCGCGTCCGAAGGTAGGCCGCACAGAATGACCAGAACGCAGCATACCACGCCGTGCTTTCCCCAGCCGTCTCGTCAGGGCGCGCGGGTATGTACCAGCCCTTCATGACCTCTTGCAGGAAGCCGTTCTTCACGAGGCGTTCTCGATGCATGCGTATGAGATCAGCCGAACGGATGGCAACAGTACCGTCGTCCTGTAGCGCCTTCAGCGCCTCCAGGGCTTCGGCCAGTTTTTCTTGCGGTGTCGCCATGCGCTCGATCTTACCTCAACTTTTTGCCGCTCTCTTGTTAGGTTATTGCGTTGTACAGAAATTAGGTTTTTGCGTCTACCTCATGTTAGGTGTTCGCGTCGTGCTCTCGTCAGGCTATCATCCCGCCGTACCCCTTCCAGCTCGGACTAAACCAGGAACCAGGAACCAGGAACCAGGAACCAGGAACGGCATGCTTCACAGGTACCCGATCGTGCAACGATGCTCCGCTCACGAAGGGATCGAAACGGTTCAAAGTCGGCGTCTTCGGACACACGACCACACCCGCTCCTTCCCCCCGCAAGCAAGAGAAGGCCCGTCATTAAATTTGCCGTATCCACGTGCTGCCTGATATCGGAGGCCAGCCGCTTCCCCGCAGAGTTCTCATCTGCCCCCGACCCGCCGACGCCGCCAGGCGAACCGGCGGGTCGGGGATCAAGTCCCCGGTCTGATACAAAATAGCAGGAAAGATCTTTCCCGTTCATCTATCTGGATCGTGCCGGTGGGTTTCGTTGGCACGTTTCTGCTCTAGCCTAGACGGAGCCGGATCAAGAGCGGGTCGGGTGAAGTCCCCGGCAAACAGTCACCTTTGATGGCCGGCAAGTGACAAGCCGTGGCGGACACCTCTTTCGTCATCTGACCGCCGACGGAATGTCGACTTCGAGACAGGCAAAGGTCCCGGATAAACCCTTGCATCCAAGGATACACAACCAATTGCCTCCGTCAACCTGGAATGAATAATATTCACACCAATACAAGGAGCCGCGTAACTCGGCATAACCTTGGGGATAGAGCATCCTCGAAACAAAAGCATGCCATACAATATCTACCGCACCTCGTTGCTTGCGAACCAGGCTGCAGCTTTGGCGAGCAGGTCACGCTCCTCCCGCATCTCCTTTAGCTCACAACGCAACCGTTGCAATTCATCAGTTTCCTGCCGCATCTCGAATTCTGACGCTTGCCCACTCGGCCGCTCAGCCCGTTCCATGCTGTTGTCTCCTGAATCAACTTCGGGCGGGCAATCAAAGAGCGCTACGCTTTCGCGCCAACCGCTGTACTTTCGACCGAAGTAACGACTGGCAAAACGGGTAAACCCATACTTCTGCACGTACTCCGCGATTACTTCTTCTGCTTGGGCCAACTGGCCGGGAGTGGCTATTTCTGCTGGTTCTGTCATGACCGATTTCTACAGCGGCACGGGTTAACAAACCGTTAAAGTCGGTTTATCTGCACCGTTTTCAACTGGAGTCTTAGGCCTGAACCAGGTGGAAAAGAGCAACGACTTGTAGAAGACCAACAAGTGCCGCTCGAGGTTGGGCAGGCATCAGCTCCCTCAAGGCTGGTTCAGATTCAGCAAAACCTTCCTTGCCCCGGGCATCTTGGAAAGCGCTCTGTCGATCCGATCCCTCCAGCCTCTCCCCTCGTCCAAAGCTTCGCTGTAGGCCCATCGAAGCTCATTTGGCCGGTCATCTGCCAGAACATGAATAAGAAATTCCGCCTGCATGCGGTCCTTTCTCGCCTTTTGGGGATTTGGCCCCTGACCTCTTCGCTCGGACACAATAAGCTTGTGAATTGCATACCGCTCCGGCCGGGGGATCTTCACCAGAACCCCAGACCTGTAGTTCAATACCGCATCGATCGGCTGGCGAATCAAATAGTTCAAGTGGTTCAGGCATTTCGCGGACACTCCCAGTGCCGGCAATCGCTTGGTCGGCTCCTCGCTTCCGAATGACGGGGTAAGGAACTCCACAACGGCATCCCCCTTTGTCTGCGCCCACTTCCACACGTGCTCGCTTGCCAGACTTGGCACCGGTTTGAACTCGAGACATCTGAAAATCTCGTCTGCACTCGGATTTGCCAAGTCTGTCTCGGCGATGGCGACGCTGAGGCGCTCGAAGCCTGCGATGTCGATATCATCGGTAAAGGCACCAAGCTCGACGTCCAATCTCACTCCGAGCTCGCCTTCGTAGGCTCGAAACGCATGTGTCCCGACCACGACACCGCCAAGGCGAAAGAAACCAGCTTTTGAAAGCGCGGAGAACAACGAACCAGTTGTTCTGTCGAGGCGCAGGAACCGATCGGCATTCATCAGTCTGATGAGATAGGCCATCCGTTCTTTCCGAGCAGCAGCGTCTTCCTGGTTCGCCTTGTGATCTTCGATGAAAGACCTCAACTGCGTACTGTCTTCTCCGAGATAGCTCTCGTGCACGGAGTCACCGACCCTGTAGCGATCATACCAGTACTGGCGCCCGCTTCTCTTGCGCAAGGTGGGCGCTCCCTTGATGCCTGAAACATCCTCCATCACATGCTTCTCAAGCAGATCGATGTAGGCAGTCGTCGAGGCCATCGAATGACGTTTGATTTCCAACTTTACCACACAAAATATCTCGTGTGTGGCAATGCCACAATAGATGGATCCAGTCAAGCCACACCACACAGTATTTAATGTGTGTGGCAAAACCCAGATTTAGGAACCAGGAACGCCATAACCGCCCTCCCCTTCGAAGCGGATGGATCGCCGATGACCCAGGCTGGACAAAACGGTTTTCCGTGCAGCCGTTTCGCTCACGCCGGGAACCAGTGAGCAAAGGCGAGAACCAGTGAGCGGAACAGGGAACAAACCGAGATCGAAGCCTCGAAAGACTGCGACCCGCAAGACCTGCTCAGGCAGGAACCAGCAGGACCGACGGCTCTCACCGTGAAGCAAAAAAGACATATCTAAAATAGGCAGGTGGCTCGCCACCTGCCTATTTTAGATACACGCGCGTGTATAATTTTATTATTTAATACAACAACTTAATATCCTATTATACAAGAATATAACATGTTCTTTCTTTCCTGACAATATGGAATGAATCTTTTTTACCCTTTACCTTACTCCTTCTCAAGGAACTCTCTACGGCGAGGCTACGCCTCTCCTTGAGTTCCTTGAGAAGGAGTAAGCAAAAAACATGGAAAGAAGAGCTACACAGAATCTATGGAAAGTAGAGGCTAACTACCAGGCGCGCGCGAGGGGCCCGGCTCAATCCAGCACCAACCAGCGCCGATCGCCGGTTCGGGCCGAAACACACCGCACCAGGGATCCCTTTTCCACTCGGCGCCCCACTCGACCGCATGCAGAATCCCGGTAAAATCAAGGGATACCCCTGAGAGCCACGGAGAGTCCCGTTGAGAGGCCTTGGATCTTTCAGCTATGTCGGGACAAAAACGAGAGCAGAGCGCCTCCAGAGGCGCTCTCCGTGGCTCTCAGAGGCAGTGAGGCGCCCTGGTTCGGATGGCAGAGACGAAGTGCATCCCGATGTTCGAGGGCACTCCGCACCAACAACATTTACAACAGGAGCATTCCGTGCGAGGTAATATGACGCACGCAACTACCCCTTTCCGATGGTGAGCGTGAAAGGAAGTATGATGTTGCAGAAACTTGTGAATATCATTGTGGCCCACATTCTACTGGCTCCACAGTTCGCAGGTGCAGCGCTGGCGTGTACCGAGTTTAAACCGCCGAGCATGTGCGACGACCCCGCCCACCAAGAAGCTTTCTGGATCGGCGAATATTCGGGCGAACAACTGTTTTTCGAGATGACGATCAATGGCAATCGATTTGACCCGCCGCTTGAGACAAAGGGCAAGCTTACCCTGTTCGACATGGAGGGTCGGCTCGGATTTGCCGGTGATGGCGCTTTCAGAGGAGAGGCGAAACTCGGCCCTCTGCATAGTGGGGACGAGGCGCTTCAGAACCGCGAGGGGTTCGAATTCCTGTTCGACAAGAACGTCAAAGGGAGCCTTCGCCGGCAAGAAGGCAAGTATTGTACGTTCGAGTTCTGGCCGCGTTGGGCAGGAACTTATAAACCTCCCCAGTCACCGACGATGAACATCGAACTGATCGGAATGACGGCAACCACCGTTCTGGGTCATGTTTTCTACGATGGTGTGCAAAACGGAAACCTCATCCATATCTCCTCCAAATTTATCCTACAGCGTGAGAGTGTGGACGTATCCGGTTGGAAAACCGTGACACATCCGGACGACTCTTTATCTTGCCGCTCGCGATGCCTGCGTCCCGGTGTCGACCTCGAGACCAGTAGTGTCTGGGGGGATTGCCCGACTGATTGAGGGGCAGATCGAGCGACACTTCAGCTCGCACCTCACTTGCTCGGCCCGATCAAACCCCGTCCCTTCACGCGCCATCTCGGCGCAACATCCGGAAAGGTGAAACATGAAACAACTGACGTCCGCAGGTCTGCTCCTGCTTTCGACCACCGTGATGGCCAACATGGGCGCAAATCCGGCGCTGGCTCAGACAAGCGTGTCGACGGAGACCAGTGCGCAAGCAATCGCCAACCTTGACGGTTCGACCTATCAGTTCGAGGGTACCTGCCTGCTCATGGGGCGTAACGGGGCAATGCAATTGCGCGTCATGGCACCCGGTACGGGTCCCGAAGGAGAAGCTGTGTTCCTGACATTGTACGCCACGTCCTTCGCGCCCACGCAATACGTGATCCATGGAGGGGCCACGCCAGACAAAGCCCGCGAAGCAGCAATGGCAGACACCCGCGAAACCTGGAACGTGAGGGGGGCCACGACCAAGGACGCCACTGAATTCTCCGAAGACGGCGCGATGATCACTGGGCCGGCACAGGTTTCTGAAAATGGCGAAATCATATCGTCCGACCACACCATCGAGATCAACGTGATCGGCTGCTGATCAAGTGTTTTTAGACGCTGGAATCTGTCGCAACTGAAAACCTGCCTGCCAGCCGACCTATGGAAAGCCTATGGGCTGGGAGTTGAACTCAAGTTGAACTTCGCAAACTCTACCTGAACAAGCCTTCAGAACTCCTCAAAACCATTCAAACTTTCGGCTTTCCACAGGTCAGAAAAATCAAGCTCTTGACCACAGGACAGCGCCGAGGAGCAAGGTTATTCCGAGCCCCAGGATATACGTGGCCAGGGTGATGAGAGTTTGAGCGATGCCAAGGACAATTCCGATGAGGATGCAGAACCAGGCGATGATGGTGAAGAGTTGGATCATGTGGTTTCCTTATGGGCCGGGATCGTCAGTGAAGCGAGGAAATGGGTTTTTGGCTGTGGTTTGCCAATGACCAAGCACACGGTCGCTATGATTGAATTGGCATTTTTCACAGAACTGTGGACCCGGCACATAACGCCTCCAGTAAAACCTGAGCCAGACAACCTTGGTGCCTCTCTCAACGGAAGTTGGGAACCAGGCAAAATGCCGTACCCACTGTTGGGAATATTCTCCGGACCAAATCATGTGGTGACCTTTGCGGCAGAACGGGCGATTGAGACTTGTTCTTCGGACACTGGTTCCACATCCTCGGGGTGGTTGACGATCCAGTCCTCGAACAGAAGCTTGGCTTCATCAGATGTGTCCGCCTCGATTTCCTGCCGGTAAGTGGACTTAACAGTCTCGACGATGGTGACGTTGAACTTAGGCATTATGGGGTTTCCTTGTCTGGTTCAGGGACTTCGAGATAGTCGACAGAGATGTAGAGTGGATTCTTGGGGTAATGCCTGCGTACTTGTCCGGCCGCACGATTGGCGGTGCTTTTCGACGTGTAACGCTCGGCATTACCCCGGCTGGAACTGGCGCCCGACGGCAGGGATCGAACCTGCATCCTCTTCTCAGAGGAGGTTCCCCAAAAAAGGTAGCCCAGGCTCCATGCCTGGTTCGTCGGGAATGTGGTCTGTATGTTCCTTAGCTAAGGATCAGGGTGCTACCCAATCTGCGTCCGACCACCCGACTCTGATCTCGGTCAGGAACCAGTGGAGAAGATCGACTTCCGCGACGGTGCAGGTGTCCCTTCTTCCTGGGGCTCATCGCATGCTTTCTCGTCAGCGTCGTCAGCAGCAGATGCTTCGGCTTCAGCTGCATCCCGGGCTTCTTCTTCCGGCTGTTCGTCCGGTTCGTCCTTGGATTCTTCAACCAGGGTCGGCTTGGCCGGAGCACTGCGGGTTGTAGGCTTCTTGGTCTTGGTGACCTTGGCAGGGCGAATGTCGATGGTGGCAGTGTTGCCGTTGTCACCGCGGCCGAACTTGAGATCTACCGTGATCTCCTGATCGTCGTTGATGGCGATTTGCGAGCTGACATAGTCCTTCAGGGCCTGGTCGAAAATGGGCCCAGTTCAGCAGCCTCTTGGGGTGCAGGGTGCATCTAGGTGGTGTTCGGGGTCTGAGCCCGCCATTTGCCTTTAGGGGGTTCAACTGCAGATCCAACTTCCGCTCAGGCAAAAGCGGACCAGTTTCGAGCCATTCTCGCCCAATTGCAGAGCATTCAAAGCCCTGAGAAAAAGTTGAAACCTAAACACTTGACCTTTCAACTCGCTCCTGCTGGAGTTCGCCTGGGCGAACGACGGCAGGGGCCGCGGTTTCACACATCAGCTTAAGTCCGGGATCACGGTATCGCTGTTGCGCAGCGTGTCGAACAATTGGTTTTGACGGGGCCGCGTGTGTCTGATGTCGGCCAGTTCCGGCGCGCGCCAGTTCAGAAGTACTTCATGATAGTACATGCTCTGGCGTTTGTTCGGCGGCAGAGAAGTGGCCGCTGCTATGAACCGCCGGTCATTGGACGGGCAGATATAGAGGTTCCTGGTAAACCCGTAGAAGAGATTGCCAAGTCTGCGCGGCAGGAAATGTTCGGCGAACATCAGGTCAAAGGGCCGGAGTGCGGCGAGGTGAGGCAGCCCGGCGTACCATTCCGAGTACTCGGCCTGGATCTGCGGATGCAAATTCGCATCTTCACCGAGCATCATCTTCTTTACTCCGGTAGGTATGTTATGTGCCTTGTTGTTGTTCTCGTGTACGCCACGGCCCCACAGGACGGCTTTCAAAAACTCCGCTGTATTGCCGCGCAGCACGATCCCCCCCGCGGGATGTTCCTGAAACACCGTATGGCGTACCGGTGTGGGCGTGTCTTCCAGACCGGTCGCAATCTTGTAGGATAAATTTTTTTGAGTTAGCACGTCTGGGTCTTCCAACAGAGGACAGGTCCCTTTCAGAGGGTCGATCACTCTGACAGATTTGCCGACGCGTTCCCCAAGAAACCCTGCCAATCGCGTATCCTTACGGCTCAGAATGTCTTCCGCATGAGAAAAGAGGCTGATATCTTCAAGAACCGGTTTGGAAAAAGCGAGCAAAAGACGGCTGTCTACACCGCCGGTGAGTGGCAGCAATGTCGGGCCATTCACGTCTTTGGCGAGTGTCGCGATCACCTGTTCCAGCCGTGTCCCCATACCGCGGATAACCGCTAACTCCTCTTCTGGCGTGGGTTCGGCCAGCGCAGTGTCCTCGTCCGTTGGCCAGAACCGTTCGATGGTGAAACGTGCTAGATCGAGGGTATGGTTGGGCAGCAGGCGCCTCACAGCTCTGTCAGAGGTGTGGCCAAACGCAAAACGACCTTGGCCAAGTCGCGCGGCTTCTGCGAAAGGAAAGTCCCTTCTTGGCTCCGGCTCCCGTGTGAGAACAACATTGAGGGTGGACCCCACGGCACCGGTTTCCGGGTCGTAAACAACACCAAGCGATCCGACCGCGTCGGAGTATACCTTTCCGCCCTCGGGGGTTACGAGAACAATTGCAAAGCGCCCGGCACTATCGGCGAGAAAGCGAGCCAACGCGGCAAAGCTTGCGGATTTTTCGGCTGCTAGAGCGTCGAGCCGAGACTGGTTGACCAGCTTCCCGTCCTGATCGACAGCAATACCCAGAACCGCCAGCCATTCGTCCTCATATCGCGCTACCGCCACAGGCAAATCCGGTCCGGTGAGCAGTTCCCATGCACCAAGTCCGGCATGCGCGAAGCCGGGCGGGCATTCTATCGCACCCCTCGACAAAATGAACTGTTGTGCGAGCACGTCCTGCGGCTCAAGGCCATGTGCCTCGCAGAGTGACTGCGCCCGACTGCGTTTTGGTGCTGCACCAGCGGATAGGTCTTCACTTTTCTTTGAAATCTTGCTTGCCCCTACTGTCCTCCGACATTCGCCAAGTGACCTGCCGTTTAATGCCAAGTTCTCCTGAGACTGCCTGCTGGACAAGTTTTTTCTGACCCGAGCGACGTCTGCGGTTGCGCAGACGGGTGGAACTGGACGGATTGAGCGCCTCCCTCATGTGTATGACTGCGAACCCTTGGCTAATATGATTGCGAACCCATGGCTAAGAGGGGCGCCCACACCCCGATAAAGGTAAAAACAGTCAACACAGCCCCGAGCGAGACGGGCAGACATTCGTCACTGTTGTTGCGACGGGACTGCAGTGGTGATGTGGCTCGACAACAAGTTGGATTTGCCCATTTTTCTTCACTTTCACGCCTTCAAATCAGTCGAAAACAGCAATAGCACTACAACCATTAAGTGTCGTCCATCGTTCTTTGGATGCCCGCTATCCGTGAAAAACCGGTTCGCCAGGAGTGAAAATCAAGATGCGCCACCTTGCCAAACTTTGCCTTCTGGGTTTTGCAGCAACCGCAACGGCTCAAATGGCCTACGCCGATCTTCCAAAGCGCAAGGGCTACTTGCCCGCCACTGAGCAGCACCAGGCGATTATCGATTGCCAATACGAGCTTGGCCTGCATGGTTCACCCAAGATACAGGCGACCTACGTCGCTTATCCGTGGGGCGGAGATACCGTTTTGCGGATCTTGCCGCACGGAAGCGTCGGCAGTGAGGACGCGGCCTGGATCAATGCCTGCGCCGACAATCGGCTCGGAAGATCCAGCACGCCCGTCGCCCCCAGAGCGACTGGACGATGCCCAAACGGCGCCTCGGTTCTGCATGGTGGCTCAGGTTACTGTGTGGGATATTGAGACCCAGTATCCCGCAGCGGATTAGGGTCACGCCCACCTTACCCTACGCGATCTTTCTCGATGAACCGCGAGCCTCTGCCATGGATGAGCTCACTTCCTTGCGTCATGGGTCGTGGAACTTACCGGATGCAATGAAGCCGGGAACGTTTGCGGAAACATAATCGAGCGACCACACATGAATAGGCAGCGTTTTTTGCCACGGTGCGCAGCACATTTAAACAACTCAGGGAAGAGGCGTTGACCGGCATGTTTGAGCCGCTCACTCAACCCCATGGCACACTGGATGTTGAATTTCTCATCGAGGCGGAGAAAATTTTGGCATTCCTCGCACGCCCTATCCTTTCGCCGGAACGATCCGGATTGACCCTCGTAAAGCTATGAAGTATCGGGACAATTGTGACGAGTGGCAAAGTCATACGATCTGCAAATAGCGCCACAAAATTGTCATGAAGCGGACTTATGCCGGTCTTGAATTTGCAGATTGCAAGGCAGATGGGGGGCTGGTATTGCTCGCAACTACTGCGAGTAGACGAGCCAAGACGTGTTGGTCAGTGAGTAGCTGGACGTTCTCAGCGTTGTTCAAACCTAACTCGAAGGCGAAACATGACCGACACAACTGCTGCCAAGCAATACGATAGCGTCTCGACCGACGAAGTTACCTCTGGCCCCGGCCTCATCTACTGCTGCGCGAAAAGAGCTTTTGACATTGTCCTCAGCCTCATCCTGTTGCTTCCAACAGCCGTTATCGCCATCGTTCTTCTGCTCCTGAACCCATTCTTCAACGCCGGCCCCCTGCTTTTCATCCAGCCACGCATGGGCAAGGGATGTCGTGCTTTTCCGGCCATCAAGTTCAGGACGATGACACCTGAACGTTGCATAACCCGTGGTGCGGATGACCCGGTTGAACTTAACCGGATTACGAAGCTCGGAAATATTCTCCGAAAGAACCGCATCGACGAACTGCCCCAAGTGTTGAACGTTCTGCGCGGGGACATGAGCCTGATTGGCCCGCGACCGGACTACTTTCACCATGCACGTCGTTACATTCGCCTGATCCCCGAGTATCGGGACCGGCACTGCATGCGGCCGGGCATTAGCGGACTGGCTCAGACGGAAATTGGCTATGTCAACGGGATAGACGAAACGAAGAAGAAGGTTTCCGCGGATCTTTACTACATCCAGAACGCGAGTTTTGCGATGGACAGCTATGTGCTCATGAGGACGATCTACGTTGTGTTTGCGCGGCTCGGGTCATAGCGCCGCTCTTGGGGAGGGCCGGTGATTTGTAGAGCGCTGCGTCCAAGCATTCATGCTTGTGGGCCAGACAGGAGAGTGCTGATAAGCCGTGTTCGCGTGGATAGTTTCACGCGGCTCATTCGGCTTCGGCAGTGTGCAAGAAACCTCCCGCCAGGCCACTCTGAAAAGCGTTCCCGACAATCCGTGAAAACCCGTGTTCCCAAGGCAACGATCGGGCGCCAAGAAAGCCACAATTGCCCAAAAAGCTGTTGATAAAAGACAAAACCACTTATGCGGGAAACATGAGAGCAGGCAGGCAAATCAGATCGCGAAAGTTAACGACGGCCGTATTGGTCGCCGTCATTCCTGTGTTTGCCTTGGCAGGGTCTGAGATATCGACAGGCTATAACAGCTACGGCTATCCTGGCCTCATAGACATGCCAGTGGCGACAAGCCGACCTGACGGCGAACTGGCCTTCTCCTCCAGCCATTTCGCAGGCCAGACACGGAACACCCTGACCTTCCAGATCACCCCCCGACTGTCGGGCAGTTTTCGATATTCCATTATTGATAACTACAGAGGGGGAAACACGCTCTACGACCGCAGTTTCTCTCTGCACTATCGTTTTCTTGATGAGACATATACTCGCCCGGCTGTCGCCATTGGCTTCAACGATTTCCTCGGAACCGGGATCTACGCGTCCGAATATGTGGTCGCCACAAAGAGTGTGGGCAATCGGCTGCGGTTCAGTCTCGGCATGGGCTGGGGACGCCTGGCAGGCAGTGGTGGGTTCAAGAATCCGCTGTCCATCCTCAGCGACAAGCTGGAGACAAGACCGGTCCGGAATACCGGCCAAGGCGGAACTGTGGAATCGGCACAGTTTTTCCGCGGGGACGCTGCGCTATTTGGTGGAGTCGAATGGCAGGCCACCGATCGGCTGAAGCTGATTGCGGAATATTCCTCGGATGCCTACCCGGATGAATCGCCCTTCAACTTCGAGCGGGATTCACAGCTGAACCTCGGGGCCTCCTACAAGATACGGCCGGGCATGGATCTGTCCTTGCGATATCTCTATGGCAGTGAGATCGGCGTGCAGCTCACGGCAGCACTCAACCCCAAAAATCCTGCGAGTACCTCCGGTCGGGAACCAGCCCCGCCCCCTGTTCTTCCACGCGGGGCCTTGTCCGCCGAAGAGTTGAACTGGCCAACAAGCGAGGGCCAACAGACGACGCGCCGCACGGATCTGGCTCAAGCACTTAGGCAGCAGGGTATTCGGCTGCACGGGTTGAGCTTCAAAGGCTCCGCTGCGCGCGTTGAGATCGAGAACACGACCTATCAACTTGAAGCTCAGGCCGTTGGGCGTACGGCGCGAGTTCTTTCGCGCAGAATGCCGACCAATGTCGACACGTTCGAGATCATTCTCGTCTCGTCAGGCGTACCCGTATCAGAGCTTCTTGTGCGGCGCAGCGACATGGAAACGCTGGGCGATGATCTGGAAGGCAGCTGGAAGAGCTTTGCCCGGACCTCCATCACATCTCCCGTCGGCAAGCTTCAGCCCATTCCGGAGCGCTATCCGCGCTTTGACTGGAACCTGAAACCCTATCTCACGCCGAGCCTGTTCGATCCCGACAGCCCAATTCGCGCGGATCTTGGCGTTCAGCTTGATGCGACCTATGAACCGGCTCCTGGTTGGGAACTCACAGGGAGTGTCCGCAAGAAGGTCATCGGCAACCTGGACGATGCCACTCGTCGATCCGACTCCTTGCTGCCGCGGGTCAGGAGCGATTTCAATCTCTATGAGCAGCAAGGCGATCCAGCGATCACCAACCTGACGGCGGCCTACTACTTCAAACCAGGCCAAGACCTTTATGGCCGAGTGACGGTGGGCTACCTCGAGCCCATGTTTGGCGGCATTTCCTCGGAAGTGCTGTGGAAGCCCAACAACAGCCCCTTCGCTTTCGGTGTCGAGGCGAACTACGTCAAGCAACGGGCCTATGACCAGTTGTTCGATTTCAGAAGCTACGAGGTGGCAACCGGTCATGTCTCCGCCTACTGGGACATGGGCAATGGCTTCCACACTCAGATCGATGCCGGGCGTTATCTTGCCGGGGATTGGGGCGCGACGCTTTCGGTGGATCGAGAGTTCAAGAACGGCTGGAAGATCGGCGCCTTCGCAACCCTGACAGATGTACCATTCAGCACTTTCGGTGAAGGCTCCTTTGACAAGGGGATCAGGATAACCATGCCGATCTCCTGGCTCACCGGCGAGCCCAACAAATCCGACTACACGACGACGATCCGCCCGGTGACACGCGACGGCGGAGCCCGGCTGGATGTTGGCGGCCGACTCTACGAAAAGGTTCGCCCTCTTCAGAAACCGGCTCTGCAAGACGGTTGGGGGAAATTCTGGAGATGACCGTCACAATCCCTCAAGCACGTCGGCTTTCTGCCACGCTTGTCATTCTGGCATCTCTGGCACTTTCCAGCGGCTGCGACAAGCTGACCAACAGGCTTGGCCTTACCGGACAGGTCTCGGCTGTTGCCCCCCAGCCAATTGGGCCGGAGAGAATGCATGTAATGCTGCCCGCCCGAGGAGCACAAGCCACACTCGCTCCGGTCGCACGTAGCGGCGGCACAACGGTCTGGCAAACGCTCGACGGTATCACGCTTTCATTTCGTCAGGGCCTGCTGGTGGGCACACGTGGGCTGGGCGACGACCTAATGACCAGTGGCATTACCAACACGTTGGCGATGGTGGACGGAAAGCTTGATGGCATGTATTACCCACACGTCCGAAGCTACCTTGACGGCGAATACCAGACCGAATTCCGAAGCTTTCAATGCCGGCAACAAGCGCGCTCACGAGAGCAAACGAGCATTGGCGGTCATATATATGTAACCCGGAAGATCGAGGAAAGGTGTGTTTCTCCTCGAGCTGAGTTCACGAATACCTACTGGCTGAACACAAGTGGCGAGGTCATCAAGTCACGTCAATGGGTGAGCCCTGCCATCGAGTACATGGAAACCGAACGCGTTCAGCGTTGAACATAAGAAACGAATTCTTGGAGGCAACGGGATGAAGAACCGGAAGTCCAAAATGATAAACAGAACAGCCATCGGGCTTGCCCTAGCCGCGTCTCTCGCACTCCCGTCCGCATGTGGCATGGTGTATACCAGCCCGAAAGTCAGCCGTGCCGCGGGAACAGATGTCGATATCCGCGAAATCAAGCTGACCCCGGAAACGGTGCTGCTGGCAAATCGCGCTCCCTACAGCCCGCGAGATCTGCCCAGCGAGTTCTATAGCCACGCGACGGGCCACCAAGGCCCCGGTCTCGGCGCCCTTCCCAGTGCGCCCTCTGTGCCCGATGAAAGGCCCGGACGGCTGGAGCTTCGCGTACCTCCCGAGGCCCCGGATCGGCCCTACACGATCGGCGTGGGCGACGTGGTCCTGCTTGCGACCAAGACGAACGGTAGCAGCGTGGAACAGTTAAGCGGACTCCTGGCCGCGCAGACACGACGACAGGGGTACACGGTTCTCGACGATGGCTCGATTTCGATACCGGATATTGGTCGGGTGATGATCGGAGGCATGACGCTTGCCGAAGCGCAGGACCAGATATTCAAGTTCCTTCTCGAGAACCAGGTCGATCCGGCCTTCTCTCTTGAAGTCACCGAGTTCAACTCGAAAAAGGTGACGGTTGGCGGCGCAGTACAAAACTCGGTTCGCATTCCGATCACACTCAATAGACCCAGTCTTACAGAGGCTCTGACGGCGACCGGCGGCACCGTGGTCAAGGACGAGCAGTTTGCATCGATTCGAATTTATCGCGACGGCACGCTCTATCAAATCCCTTACGAGATCTATCTGGAACGACCCGACCTGCAAAACCTCAAGCTCATGAATGGCGATGCGGTCTTCGTGGATACCACCTATGATCTCGACCGAGCTTTAAGCTTCTACACAACGGAAATCGAGGTGATCCGCCTGCGCAGCGAAGCGCGTCAGCAAACACTGGATGCCCTTCAGACGGAGATCTCCTTGCGTCGTGGCATGCTGGACGAACGGCGGTCAAACTTCGAAGCACGCCAGGAATACGGCGCGGAAAAGCGCGACTACGTATACCTTTCCGGTGAGGTTCAGAACCAGAACAGGGTCGCCCTGCCCTATGGTCAGCACGCAACCCTCGCGGATGTCCTCTATGGGAATGGGGGCTTTCCGACCGAAACCGGGAACCCTTCAAACATATACGTTCTTCGGCCCTCGTCTGATCCAGCCGAGTTTGGTGCCGTGACAGCATGGCACCTCGATGCCAAGAACGCCGTGAATATGACGCTGGCAACAAGAATGCAGATGCGTCCGAACGATATCATCTTCATCGAGGAGCAGCCGATCACAAAATGGGGCCGGGCCTTGCAGCAGTTTCTGCCCACACTTCTTAATACTGCGGGACGCGCAGCCACCAATTGATCTGGACGATCAGAATCGAAGGCATTCGAAGTGCTCTAAAAAAGAAAGGGCGGCTCCAAACTTGGAGCCGCCCATTTTGCTTCGCGCTGCGCGCTTGGCGTTCAGATTCTTTGGCCGTCAATTCGTGGTGGTAACGGTCGAAGAACTGTCGCCAGCAGCACCTGCAATGATGAGAACCATGCCGGCGCCCAATGCAATCGCAGTCCCCAGACCACCACTCATGCCGTTATTGCTGGTACTCGTGGTTTGCGGGCACCGAACGCTCAAGCGAGTACGGTTCTGGGTGAACGTTGCGCTCTCTACGCCCGCGCCACCACAAGCATTGATCCGCTGAGCGTATTGAAGAGCTGTTTCACCGGCAACCGGCGGCACGCCTGTGTTGACTTGCGCAGTCGCAGGCAATGCCATCAGTACAGAAGCAGCGATAGCAAACGTCGATGTAAGGATTTTCATTGATCATCTCCTTCGAGAACTGAGGTGAGGGTACACGCAAAAGGTGTAGATTGAAACATGAAATTATGGGCACAAGCATGAATCAACCGGCTTCGTAATACCCCTTTCCATAGCTGGCATAGGCACCGTACTTGCCACCATACCCGTAGCGTCGCATGCCCTTCGGGTCGATCTGTGCCAGAACCAGTGCATCTACCTGCAGATTGACGGAGGCAAACTCACGCAGTGCTGCAGTGACCTGTCCCCGATGCGTGCTACTCCATCCCACAGAAAAGACAATTGCGTCCACATACTGACCGATCACGCGCGCATCGGGCACAACGAGGACCGGCGGGGTATCGATGATGATATAGTCATAAGTCTCACGCGCACCATCGAGGAAATTACGGAACCGATCGGAGGAAAAAAGATCTGCGGCATTTACACTCGACTTTTCGCCCATCAACACGTGTGCCCCCAGAGCCTTGTCAAGAAAAACCGCCTCGTGAAGTGAAACGTCTCCTGACAAAGCCGACAGCACCCCCCCCTTGGGCTGAGTTTTGAAATACTGCGAAAACGTCCGCCGCCGGATATCGCCTTCTATCAACAGCACTTTCTTGCCAAGCCCGGCCAGGTTCTGTGTCAAGGCAATAGCTTGCGTCGTCTTCCCTTCTCCAGGCACTGAAGACGTCGACATGATCACCTTGGGCGGCGCATCGATGTTGGACAACAATATGGACGTTCGCAGGTTTCGGATGGCTTCCGCCGCCGCAGAGGTCGGTTTGTTCCTCAAATAGTTAATCAGACCGGTGCGCTTGACTGGCATTTTGGGAATTTGCCCCATTACAGGAAGTCCGGTGGTCGCTTCAAGATCCTCTGCAGTCCGAAAGTCACTGTGCAGAAACTGTCGTACCAAGACGAGCGCTATCCCAGCCATGGCTCCGAGAACCATTGAAAGAGCCAGGATCATCGCTGTGCGTGGTGCGACCTGCTCGCCGGCAATCGCATCTGAGAGAACGCGGCTGTCGGCTTGCTGGAGGCCGCGTTGAACTGTTGTCTCTTTCAAACGGGTGAGGAATGTCTCGTAGAGCGTTCGGGTGGTTTCGACCTCTCGTTCCATCTGCTGGATGCGCACGAGATCTTCCGACTGACGATCAATGCGATCCTGCAACCTTTGATAGGATACGGCAAGCGCAGCAGCCTGGCTTTGCAAGCGTTCCCGTTCCGTCTGGGCACGCTCGAGCAACGTCGCCAGACGTTGATCGAAAAGTTGAGCTGCATCTGCATCCCCGTCTTCGATCGATTGCAACAGTCTCTGAAGCGCGGAATCCCCCGTTACGTTAACCGCCTCCGCTCTATCGCCCGTCTCTACCAGGTCGAGCAACTGGGTCTCGCTCGTCTTGGCGGCGTTGGTCTGATCGCGCATTTCCTGCAAACGATCACGCAAATCCTTTGCTTGAAGGTTCAGACCCTCCAAGGCTTCCGTACTAATGAGCTCAGTTTCTGCTCGTGCGTTCTTGAGAGTTTCTTCTTTGGCACGAAGGTCTTCTTCCAACTCGCTGACACGTGCCGAAAGCCATGTCACAGCCTGTTCAGTTGCCTCGAACTTTACGGCGATTTGTTCGTCAAGGTAGATGTCGGCCAACGTATTGACGATCCGCGCCGACTTTTCAGGATCATCAGTCGTTGCATTGATGGAGAAGACATAGGTATCACGCTTTACCGATGCCGATAGCGCCTTGTTCAGGTTGTCGATTGCTCGGTCACGTGGTGATTTTTCAACAGCCGCGTTTCCCGGTGTCTCGCTCACGCTTGAACCAAGCCAGGTCGCAACCTGACCTATTACCATGCCCTTTACCTCTGCAAGCATCGAGGGCGGCTCCAGAGCAGAGTTGAATTCGGGATCATTCACGAGATCGAGTTCATCAACGACCTTTCCCAGCAAGCGACGTGACAAAATTATTTCAAGCTCGGTATTCAAAGCCGCTTGTTCGGTCGAAACGCCCGAAATCACGCTTTCTAGATCCACGACATTGTTGGTCCGGGCTTCGAGTGTCAACTGTGCAGTAGATTGGTACTCTGGTTCTGCAACCCCAAAGGCATAATACCCACCGATCATCAAAGCCAAAACGGTGGTAAGCACGATCGTCCACTTACCACGCCAAAGCGCACGCACCAGTTCCAGAAGATCAATTTCATCTTCTTCGGAAGCGTGCGCGACGTCGGTTCTTACTTGCTCTGGTTTTATTCTCATTCCTGCCATGAACGCGAATTATCCCGTTCCCGCGCAACCTACAACTCCAAGAAACCTTAAAGTCACGGCTGCGTGAGAGATAGTGCGATTGAATGTCTTGCTCACTGGAACAGCGACTTCCAGCCGACCCACGTCACAGAGCTGCACTGCTCAACATCTGTCTGTATCGACGCTCGCCTGCCTCCCCCCGCGACATCAAAAGGTCAGACTCGCGAGCTTAGAATTGCTTATCTGTCCCGGTTTGAAAGAACTCCACCTCGCCCCTCGAGATAGCCGCAGCGCTCAGACGGCCCGTTGCGTAAGCCCCCGTGTCGAGCGCGATTCGACCATCTTTCGCATGGGGTGTTTCAACGATCGTGTGGCCATGTACGACCCATTGACCATCCCTCCGTACTTGAGTGCGAAATCTCCGATGCCCCCACAGAAGCACATCCGGATCTTGATCTTCCATCGGCAGATCAGGATCCGCGCCTGCATGAACGAACCAGAGATTTCCAGTCCGCCAATTTAACGGTCGATGTCGCAGCCACGTTATCATCTCCGGCCCCATGGCCTCAGCGAGTCGATCGCGAAGCTCTTCAAATGCCCGTGCGTCATCAGAATTACTGCGAGGCAATGGCACACCGAAACTTGCGAGTGTTTGAAGCCCACCATACCGAAGCCAACGGCGCGGACCTGTCTTTGGATCATCCAGGAAATCCAGAAGCATTCGCTCGTGATTCCCCATGAGGCAGATGATCGACGAAGATGCATCGGGTGATGCCTGCATAAGCATCTCCAGCACGGCGCGGCTTTTTTCTCCACGGTCGATGTAATCACCAAGAAAAACGACAGGCCAGCCGCGATACCTTCCATCTATGATACGATCTAGCTCAAAAAGAAGATCAGATGACCCATGCAGGTCACCGATCACAAGGACGCCCTGCTCGGGTTCCGGTGGCGAAATCGACCTGGCTGTGTCTCCGGTAGACCCCTTATGTCCCGAAATATGCTTCCAGAGTTCTTTCACCGCAGCTAACCATCCTGCGTCCTGGCGGGCGATGTGTGCAGAGCCATCTCCGTCACTTCTCCGTTCCGTGTTTGCGCTTGTTGCGCGAGCGTATACTTGTTCCTGCCCAGACTCCCACGCCGGAGCCCAGAAGATCCGCACCGAGATCTGCCAATTCGGCGTCCCGCCCCACGAATGGCTGGATTAGTTCGATCACTCCGCCGAAAACTAGCCCGCCGACCAACAATTGCCAGAACGGTCTTGTCCAACTGACTGCGACCAGCGTCCCCCAAGTGAAGAATGCTAGAAAATGCCAAAGCTTGTCGGCCTGGTCGAAGCGGAGAGATTGAGGGGATGACGCCCAGGGAGACAGCGTCAACCACGCGATGGCTACTGTCACGGCGAGTGCCGCAAGCTTCAGGTTCGCCGGCTTCGTGAGGACATTTGACACCACGCGGATGACACCATGATGTTTCAAGGCCATGGGCTGGTGATAAAGGCTTGTGCTGGCGTCGACCAGTGTCCATATTGTCCTTCTTGCATTTACATGATCCGGTTGGTCTGGAACGCGGTTGCGCGTGTGCTGCCATCATGCGGGCCGGCGGCTGGAAGACGGTGAATATCCTGTCGCGCTACCTCGAACATGCTGAGCACAATGTCTGATCTTAGCACACGATGCTCGACCTCTCGACCGATAATCATCTGGAGCAGGAATCACTCACCAGCATTCAGTATGCTCGACGCCTTCGACGATCTCTCGCATTCGTCGTTCGGTACCAGGGTCAGTCCCCTTTGGCAGGCTGTTCAAGTCAAAAAAACCGAATTCCGCTATTTCCATGCTCGGTGGTTTGTCGGGCATGTCACCTTCAACTTCGCAAAGATAGGCAAGCACATGATCCCGTTTGCTGATTGAACAATTGTGGAACACGCCGAGAAGCGTGGGCTTGCCACGAAGTTCCAAACCTGTTTCCTGACACAGTTCGATAACGTACAGAGTCTTTCGCACATTTGATTTGGATGGCGGTTCCTTTCAGACTGGCTGAGAGGAGCTGAGAATGGACGAGAACGAGAAGCCCAATGCGATGGGGCAAGTGATACAGATCGACGAGGCGCGCATTCGCGACCACCTTGGCGAGATGGTGCGTGGCACGGTGGAGGAAGCGCTGAATGCGATGCTCGATGCCGAGGCGGACCGGCTGTGCGGGGCCGGCCGGTATGAGCGGAGCGAAGGCCGCAAGGACACGCGGGCGGGCAGTTACGAGCGTTCGCTGGAGACGAAGGCCGGATCGGTGAAGCTCAAGGTGCCGAAGCTGCGCCGGCAGACCTTCGAGACGGCGATCATCGAGCGCTACCAGCGCCGGGAAAGCTCGGTCGAGGAGGCGCTGATCGAGATGTATCTGGCGGGCGTCTCGGTGCGCCGAGTGGAAGACATCACCGAGGCGCTCTGGGGCACGCGGGTGAGCCCCGGCACGGTCTCGAACCTGAACAAGAAGATCTACGCCAAGATCGACGACTGGCGGCACCGGAAAATCGAGGGCGACCACCCGTATGTCTTCCTCGATGGCATTGTCATGAAGCGCAGTTGGGCCGGTGAGGTGCGCAACGTGTCGCTGCTGGTGGCCATCGGCGTCACCGCCGACGGTTACCGAGAGATCCTGGGCATCATGGAAGGCCCCAAGGAGGACAAGTCCGGCTGGTCGGCCTTCCTGCGCCATCTGGTGGATCGCGGGCTCTCGGGCGTGCAGCTGATCGTATCCGACGCCTGCCGGGGGCTGGTGGAGAGCGCCACCGAGGTCCTGCCGGACACCCAATGGCAGCGCTGTGTCGTTCATTTCTACCGCAACGTCTTCAGCCTGGTGCCGTCGGGCAAGGTCCGGGATATCAGCAAAATGCTGAAGGCGATCCACGCCCAGGAGGACCGCAAGGCGGCGGCCGAGAAGATGCAGGCGGTGATCGCCGATTTGCGCGCCATGAGATTGGTGAAAGCGGCAGAGCTGTTGGAAGAGAGCGGCCACGAGACGCTGACCTATTACGGCTTTCCAGACAGCCACTGGATCAAGCTAAGAACCAACAACCCGCTGGAACGGATCATGCGCGAGATCAGGCGGCGCACGAAAGTCGTCGGCGCCTTCCCGGACGGTAAATCCTGCCTGAACCTCGCCGCCGCCCGTCTGCGTCACATCGCTGGAACCCAGTGGTCGACACGGAAGTACATGAACATGACCCCGCTATTCGCGGAGCAAACCCAAGGAGCCGTCGTCGCATGATGAAAGTGCGAAAGACTCTGGACACTACCCACAGTTCATTGCGCAAAGCACGTTCGACCGCTTCGCCCTTTTCCACACCGCCGCCCGGAAAGTGCCAGCCTGGCGTATAAGTATGCCGCACCAGTAGGAAGCTACCGTCATCAGATTGAACGATAGCCCGAACCCCGATGGTCAAACCGCGCGTCGCGAGAAAATATGTGTGGAGCAAGCGGGAAAAGAGCGCGCCTCCCATGCTCCGTTCTTCATCTTGCGCCGTCCTCAAGAGCGTACGTCCTACTCCGTCAAGCTTTCTTGACTTACAATCCTGTCCTGCTGAGCGCTCCAAAGCAAATCAGATATGTCCCCACCGAGCGGGGCATAATTCAAGGGCAATTCGTGGAGAATTGCCAAGATGGCCGGCAAATCAAAGCTTTCGCAAGCAGCAAGCAAACGGTCCAGCATTGCCATGAGGTCTTCCATTGGCAAGGAGACTTCTGAAGCCGTCATGATACGCGGATGAAGCGTCGGGGATGGGTTGTTTCCGATCAAGAGCTCTTCATAGAGCTTTTCACCTTTCCGCAATCCGGTGATGCATATAGGAATATCACCCTCGCCAGGTAAAACCTGATCAGGATCGTCCACCATGTAAGGTGTCAATCCGTGAAGCTTAACCATAGTGATCGCCAAATCCAGGATTTTGACGGGCGCACCCATGTCGAGCACGAAAACGTCGCCGCCCTTGCCCATTGCACCCGCCTGGATCACCAACTGAGAGGCTTCGGAGATGGTCATGAAGTAGCGATTTATGTTCCTGTCTGTGACAGTAACCGGGCCACCGCTCTCGATTTGCCTACGAAACCGGGGGATAACCGATCCTGAAGATCCCAGAACGTTACCGAATCGAACCATGGAAAAGACCGTGGGCGACATTTCTTGCGCACTGGCCTGACAAATGAGTTCCGCAATCCGCTTCGTTGCCCCCATGACATTCGTTGGTCGTACGGCCTTGTCCGTGGAAACAAGAATGAAGTTCTGTACGCCAAGTTTCTTTGCGGCAGTTGAGATCGAAAGCGTTCCAAACACGTTGTTGCGAATGCCCTCCACCACGTTTTCTTCTACAAGCGGAACATGCTTGTAGGCAGCAGCATGGTAGATTGTTTGCACCTTGAACGCCTTGATTGCTTGCTCCATTCGGCGCACAGGCTGAACAGACCCCAATATGGGAATGACCCTTGTCGGATACTGCAACCGCTTGACCTTCGCGGACAGCTCATCCTCAATGGAGTAGAGCGAAAACTCTGCTATTTCATAGAGGATAAGAGTAGCTGGTTTTTGATCCAGTATTTGCCGGCAGAGTTCACTTCCGATTGACCCACCTGCCCCGGTGACCATAACCACCTGGTCAGCTATGTCCTTTGCAAGCAGATCCGGATCAGGGGCAACAGGATCCCGGCCGAGCAAATCTTCTGCAGACACCGTTCGCAGTTCTGAAATACTTGCTTTCCCGCTGATGATTTCTGACATGCTCGGAATCGTTTTGATCTCGATTTGCAGGTCTTCAAAATCGGTCAAGATTTCACGTCGACGTGTGCGGCTCATGTTGGGTGCTGCAAGGAGAACTACCTCGGCACCTGTCTGCCTGATGAGCCGTGGGATTTGATCCGGAGCCAACACCTTGAGACCGCCAACCGCCAAGTGATGTAGATTTGAATCATCGTCTACCAATGCCACCGGCGCGTATTCACGACCGTGGAACAAAGAGTTCAATAGCTGAAGCCCGGCCTCTCCCGCACCAAAAATGATAACAGGCTTCTTGGTCAGGTGACTGGGTTTGCGGAACACACTACGTACAAGAAAGCGTAATCCGCCGACCGAGAGGCACGTGAAAACGCAAAAAATGATTGGGACAGATCGCGGCAAATTGGCCTCGAAAACAAGGCCCGCAAGATAGAGTATAACGGCTGCAACTATTGCCCCTTTTGCAACGATGAAAAAAACTTTCCCGGTAATGTAACGCACCAGCGCGCGATAAAGCCCGAAGAAGCGAAACGCGACGAGTGCGGCAACAACCGAGATGATGAACGCAACCCAAACCTCGGCATCGTTAATGAAAGCTGCTTTCTCGAGACGAAACAACATCGCCAAAAGAAATGAAAGCACGATCAAAACCGCGTCCATTGCGAGTTGGATCAGAACCTTGGACCGCCGGCTCAAAGAAGAAAAGAGTTTGATATAGTTCAGCACGAAATACGATCCAAAGAGCTCTAGTTGCAAGTTTGATGTTCGCCAAGGCTAGAACCACAACGCACACAACGTAAAGCAGTGAATGAGGTTAACCAATCCCTTTATTGGTTTTATGGTTCCTTGGCCTGCGCGGCGCTTTTGATCCAAAGCTTGCGGACAATCATTTCTATGGTATGTCCATACCAATTTGAGTATCCTCCTGCCAAACCAGAGTTCTGCGAACTGCCGAAATCGATCAATGTTCGAGCTACTGAAAGATTATTACACGCAAAACATCCGCATTGACCTGGCATCAGCAGAGCAGCTTGCTCGCCTGAACCCAGACGTTGCGAGTTACCAGAGTGCGGCACAGGACAAGATGCTTGTTGTCTCGGTTCTTCAGGGCGACGTTCACGAAAGCGTTTATGCTACGCTGATGGAAAAATTTTTCGACAGCTTTGATGAGGCGCAACAGATTTTCTTGAAGTTGATTAGGGAAAACCCTGACGCGGTTTACTTCGACTTTGTATCTGAGCACCGTTGATGACACACGATACCAGCTGCAAATGGACTTGGATACCGTCGCGATCATGGTAGGCGTGCGGCTGAAAACAGGTTAATCGTTGTCGCTTTACCTGAAGACGGCCGAGCCCAATGAATAGGCATGAGGAGATTATTGGTAGCGTATTGGTGACCTATCCGTTGCCCGCTTGCGACAGGATCTCGCCAATGGCCTGCCTGGTCTTGGCCACCTCTTCTTTCGACAAGGTCGGATGAACCAGAAACATGAGACTCGTCTCACCGAGTTCACGAGCGACCGGCAACCGCTCTTTGGGCTGCCAGCCGGTCCCCTCGAACGCCTTTTCGAGATAGACCTCCGAGCAGCTTCCCTCGAAACAGAGCACACCGCGTGCCTTGATTTCCTCGACGATCCGGTCGCGATCCCATTCGGTTGTGAGGTTTTCAGGCCGGCCTTCGACGTAGTACCTATAGAAGGCATGACGGCAGCCGTCTTGCACTGTGCACCCCGTGCACCCGTTACAGCGAGACTTCAGGACCGTCACGCGCTACCACCTGGCAGCTGTCGAGGCGGCGGCGCGTGAGGCGGGGTTTCTGGGCTTTGGCACTTATGCACTTCGATTCGGTGATGGCCGAAGTCACGTTTCGTGTTGTCTGATGTGCGCCGTACGACTCCCACGTCTCGTCAAAGGCTAGGGTCGGGCGCGGGCTCTAGGCGGTGAATCAAGTCAATCCAGTGGGGCAAGAGCTCCTCCGCAACGGCCTCGCGCTGAACCCAAGAACGCAGAAAATGCGGGCGCGGTGCATGTGCGCCCCCCTGCAACAGCTGCCGCAACGCCTTCGCCACGGCCTCAGGGTCATCGGCAGGAGCGGTGGCGCCCAAGTTTTCGTCGACAATCTGCGTCGCGATAGCACTATGCGGTTCGACCAAGGCCAAAACCGGCACACCCAATGACAGATAGCTCGCGATCTTTGAAGGATAGGCAACGCGAAAGAGGTTCTTTTCCAACGACACCAGACCGACATCGGCTTCCGCGATCAACGATTTGGCCTGCGAAAACGGCAAGAATGGCCCGAAGCCGATTTGCGGGTGATCGCCCCAGCGGCGTTTCAACTCCGGTAGTGCGGTGCCGCTACCCAGAAAGAATAGCTCAAGATCAGGGAAATCGGCGAACAGCCGCGACACGGCCTCGGTCATTTGCGGCAGGTTCTGAAACCGTCCGAGATTGCCGGCAAAGATCACTCGGCGGCGTCCCGGGGCTTTGCGCAGTTCCTCCGGCGGCTCTTCGGTTTCGCCGGACAAGTCGAGCGAGAAATTGTTGACCACGTGTATTGGCAATGGCCCCAGTTGCCGCTGCGCCAGAGTGTCGGCCATGTCCTGCGAAAGAACGACGATTGCGCTTGATCGGCGGAGAGTCTGATTGTCCAGCCAGCGCATGAGACGCATCGGTAGCCCGCGCCCAAGACGTCCACCGGAGTAAATGGAAACCTCCGGATGGATGTCCTGCATGTGGTAGACGAATTTCGACCCGACCAACCGCGCCGCAAAGCTGGCCGACCAAGCCGCCGCGACCGGGGGGAAGGTCGACGCGGCGACAACATCGGGTCGCAGACGCAGCACGTTCACGAACAGCGCCCAACAATAGAGCAACACATTGGTGAGCCGACGAAGCGGATTGCGCTTTTCGTCTGCGAGGACCCGGATCCGCTTCACTTCCAGCGCGCCGAGCGTCTCGCGCCGCGGGGTGTCCGTGGGGCGCGTTTCGGACCGGTAGGACGGCATCGAGGACAGAACGTGAACCTTGTGACCAGCGTCTGCCAGGGCATTGCCAATCGCGCGCAGCATCACCGCGTAAGGCGCAGTGTCTGGCCAGAAGAAACGATGGGTGAGCAAAACCTTCATGTTATTATGCGCCTTCCAACAGACGCCGGAAACGACCTACCACCTCATCCTGTTGACCGGCGGTCATGTCACTGCCCGATGGCAGGCAAAGCCCGGTTTCGAACAAATTTTCATCGACCCCGGAGCCAACATACTGCGCGCCCTTGAAAAGTGGCTGCATATGCATCGGCTTCCAAACCGGCCGGGATTCGATTTGATGCTCCATGAGCATTAAGCGGATGTCTTCGCGGCAGACGCCGGTTTGGTCGGGATCGACCGAAATGACGGTCAGCCATTGCGAAGAATGATAGCCCGCAGGTTCAGGCATGAAACGGATGCCGGGCCGATCCAGCGCCGCGCGATAACGCTGGTTGATCGAGCGGCGTGTCGCGACACGGTCTTCCAGCACTTCCATCTGGCCGATGCCGATCGCGGCGCAAACATTTGAGAGGCGGTAATTGTAACCGAAAGTCGAATGCTCATAATGCGGAGCTGGATCACGCGCTTGGGTCGCTAGGAATCGCGCACCATCTGCGATCTTTTTCGACCGGGATACCAGCATCCCACCGCCCGAGGTGGTGATGATCTTGTTGCCGTTGAACGACAGGATCGACGCGTCCCCCCCGGTGCCGCATTTGCGCCCGTGCTTGTAGGCTGCGCCCAGGCTTTCGGCGGAATCGACCACGAGTTTGATACCGTAGTCCCGCGCAAGGTCCTCAAGCGGGTCGAGGTCGACGCTCTGGCCATAAAGGTCAGTTGGTACGATGGCCTTGGGCAGTTTCCCGGCCTTCGCGGCTTTCGCCAGTTCCTCGCCGAGCAGCCCCACATCGACAGTCCAGCTTGCCGGATCAAGATCAAAAAACACCGGCGTCGCGCCCATGTAGAGCACGGGGAAAATTCCCCCGGCAAAGGTCATCGAGGATATCCAGACTTCGTCGCCTGCTTCGACCCCAACCAGCCGCAGCGCCAGATGCAGCGCCGTCGATCCGGACGACAGGGCGACGCAGTGCATGTCACCGCCGAGGAAATCAGCCACTGATGTCTCGAACGCATCGAGCTGTGGCCCCACTGGCGCGACAAAGTTGTTTTCAAAGGTCTGCGCGACATAGGACTGCTCGGAACCGGACATATGGGGGCGTGAGAGCCAAATGCGCATGCGTCTACTCCTTTTGCGAATACCCATGAGCCCGCAAGGGCGCTTCGAGCACAGCTTTGATTTCAGTGTCCGATTCAAAATGACCTGATGTTTTTCAGGCTCTTGCGAGATGGCGGGTCATTCGCCTGATATGCGAGATGAGGATCCATGCTTCGGCGCTTTCGATGGTCTTTTCCCAATCCTTCGCCAGCCTGCGGCATTTTCCCAGCCAGGCGAAGGAGCGCTCGACGACCCATCTGCGGGGCAAAACCTCGAAGCCTTGCGCGGTATCGGACCGTTTGACGATCTCGATTGTCCAGCGCCCGATGTCGGCCAGAGCCCGGCGCAGCTTCGGCCCGGCATAGCCGCCATCGGCGAAGACATGGCGCAGTTTCGGAGCCTCCCGCCGGAGCCGGGCGAACACCGCTGGCGCGCCGTCGCGGTCCTGAATGTTGGCCGGGTGGACGCACAGAGCAATCAGGTTGCCACAGGTGTCGGTTATGATGTGGCGTTTTCTACCCTTGATCCGCTTGCCCGCGTCATAGCCGGAAAGAGCCGTGTTTTCAGTGGTTTTCACACTCTGGCTGTCAATCACCCCCGCCGTGGGCATATCCTGCCGGCCGTCCCTTTCGCGGGCCAGGGAAACCAGCGACCGGTTGATCTCGGCCAGCAGACCGCTGTCGCGCCAGAGATAGAAATAGTACCGCACCGTCGAGACGGGCGGGAAATCCTTCGGCAAAAGCGACCACGCGCATCCCGCCGCGGCAATGTACTGGATCGCATCCCAGACACCCCGAAGATCAACCTCGCGCGGGCGACCAAGCGGGTTGGGGCCGGGCAACAGCCGGGACACAACCGCCCATTCTTCGTCCGTTACATCACTTGAATATCGCGCTGTATTGCGCTCATATCGCGGGCGGGTGAATTCGGTCCAGGCCATCATGATCTCCGTTCAATGTTGCAATCGAACAGAATCATAACCTGCTGAATTCACTCAACTCATTTTCGATCAGACACTCAGGGGATAACGTCCGGGCGACAACCTGTCCTTTGCCGACCGAGGTCGCCCAGACCTGTGCGGCCGCGGCGCGTACAACACCTTCGTCAAGCGGTGCGTCGAGCCAACTTGTGATCCCCGCCAGGTTGGCAGCCGGATCGGTTGTGAGATCCTCGTAGCGCAGCTCTAGTACCCGCGATGTGGCGGTCTGCGCAAAGGCCGCGTCGCTGGCATTGACACAGGCCGCCCATTGCCTTGCAACGATTTCATCGAGGGGAGCGTCCGACAGGGCTTCAAGCCCGGCAAAACGCGGCCCCCAGGAATCGAAATGCTCCTTCCGGCCCAGCTTGATTGCCAACCTGTTGCGCAGCGCAGAGACCGCGTAGCGCGGCAGGTCGGATAACGGCGCATAGCGCGCCTTGGCAAGATAATAAGGCAGGCCGGGGACTTCCAGTTCGCCACGCCAGCGTTTCCTCGCAGAAGCAACGATATCGAACCCGTTGCGCACGATGTGGATATACCGTGCCTCGGGCAAAACCGCATCGACGAAGGACACACGCAGTGCGTTGGCGCATGTCTTCTCGACGACGAAATCCGGTTGCCCCCGTTGCCGCCAGATGCGCCGGAACGCCCTTCGGATCGACCGGCGCACCGTGGGCGTTGCCCGTTCGGGCGGGATCTCGTCATTCGGCCAGTCCAGGTTGCCGTGTCGCCAGATCGGGTTGATCTCGTCGCAGGGCCACGTCGCGAAGCCGGGCAGCCGCGTCAAAGCGTCACGCAGCGCATTCGTACCCGAACGCCCGGCACCGATGATAATCAGGGGGGTGAAGGGAAGCGGATGATCGTTATTGTCTGTCATCCGAAAATGGTTCGCAAAATAAATGAAATGTCGTTTCTCAAACTCCAGGTGCGCATATAATCCATATTTAAATGCACTTTGTCAGGCCAGATGATCTCGGAATTAAATCGTTCGGGGTTTTCGACACTGGCGAGGATCTCTTCCTCGTTTCTGTATTTCAGGGTCGCAGGCCCGGTGATTCCGGGGCGAAGCTTCAATAGCTCGCGTTCGGCACCTTCTAGCTTGTCCATGAAACCGGGCACGTCGGGTCGCGGGCCGACAAAGGACATGTTGCCGATCAGCACGTTCCAGAGCTGGGGGAGTTCATCAAGCTTGTAGCGGCGAAGCTTGGCTCCCAGTGGCGTAATCCTCGGGTCTCCCGCCATGGTTACCGAGGTGCCCCCGACAGGGCGCATCGTGCGCAGCTTCACGACCCTGAAAATCTTTCCGTCACGACCGACCCGTTCCTGACGAAAGAAACCGCTGGCACCGGTGTCAAGGCCCGCCAGCACCCAGGTCACGGCGATTACCGGCCAGAGAACGGCAAGCCCCGCTGCCGCGACAGTGATGTCAAAGCCGCGTTTGACCGCAAAATCGAGGCGGGTCATCAGTCCCTGATCCCATCCCATGCGTTCGACAGCCGTGCCGTGCCCAGCACCAGGTTGACCACCCGCTCGGCGGTATTGGTGATGCAATAGTCCGCCGGCACTGGCTGCGCTACGCCTGCCGCCGCGCGTTCGGCGAAGCCTTGCGTGATCGCCTCGATACCCGACAGGATCGTGCCGCTATCCAGCCCGGTCATGATCAGGCAGCCGACGTCGATGCCCTCGGGCCGTTCGATGGCATCGCGGGGCGTGATCGCCGGGAAGCCGAGGATCGACGCCTCTTCGGCGATCGTGCCGCTGTCGGATATGGCGCAGAACGCGTGCATTTGCATGTGATTGTAATCGTGAAACCCGAACGGCTTGGCATCCTGCACATTGGCGTGAAACGCCAGCCCAAGCGCTTCGAGCCGCTTGCGCGTCCGCGGGTGGGTCGAGACGATCACCGGATAGCCGTAGGTTTCGGCAATCTCGTTGAGTGTCTCGACCAGGATCGTCAGCCGCGCCGGGCTATCAACGTTTTCCTCGCGATGCAGCGAGACGATGAAGTATTCCCGCGCCGTCAGCCCGAGCCTTTCGAGAACGTCAGAGGACTCTATCCGCGGACGGTAGTGGTCGAGCACCTCGCGCATCGGGCTGCCGGTGACGTTGATACGCCGGTGTTCCAGCCCCTCGGACAGCAGGTGCCGGCGGGCATGTTCGGTGTAGACCAGGTTGAAATCAGCGATGTGGTCAACCAGCCGACGGTTCGTTTCCTCGGGCACGTTCCGATCGAAGGACCGATTGCCGGCCTCCATGTGATAGACCGGGATCTTCATGCGTCGCGCCATGATGGCCGAAATCGCCGAGTTGGTATCGCCGAGGATCACCACGGCCTCGGGTTTTACCTCTGCCAGCACCTTCTCGGTCTGCGCGAGTATCCCCCCAAGGGTCTCGCCCAGGCTGCCGCCGCCCGCGCCGAGGAAATGGTCGGGTTTGCGCACGCCAAGGTCTTCGAAAAACACCTCGTTCAGCTCGTAATCATAGTTTTGCCCGGTATGCACGATGACATGATCGGTGTAGCGGTCCAGCCGCGCCATGACCCGGCTGAGCCGAATGATCTCGGGCCGGGTGCCGAGGATCGTCATCACCTTGAGTTTCGTCATTTCAATACCTGATCCGCAAATGTGTCGGGATTGGCCGGATCGAACAGATCGTGCGTCCAGAAGAGGGTGAGCAGATCACCATCGCCGATATTCTCGATCGAATGTGTGTGCAGGGTTGGCATGTCCACGGGCGCCGGCGCGTCGCCCGAGACCCGGTATTCCCAGGCCTCGTCTGAAAGCACCTTGCGGATGCGGATGACCGCCTCGCCCTGCACGACAAGGAACCGCTCGACCTTGTCCAGGTGGAAATGGTCGCCGCGGGTGATGCCCGGTTTCGTGGTCGACAGGAATGTCTGCCCGCCGCCACCGCCCTTGACCGCCTCGAAGAGCGCGCCGCGCGGATCGGTGTTCAGCCGCAGGGGGCGCGGCCAGCCGCCGGGATAGGTGGCGGCCCGATAGGCGTTGAACAGATCCCTGAAGAAGGGGGCGGAAAGATCGGGGTAGATGTTTTGCTGATAGCTGTCGTGAAAGCCCTTCAGCGTCTCGAAAAGATCGGGGACGGAGATCGGCCGCGGCGCGGGTTCGAGCCGCCCCGTGGTGCCGGAGACGACAGCGTCGATCGCCGCCTGCGCCGCGGCCCCGGCATGCAGCAATTGCACGCGTCCGTCAGGGTTGATGCTGGGCGTCTCATTGGCAAGGATCTTCGCGATCAGCGTGGCCGTGACGTTGTTGTAGAAGGGCCGCGCGCCTTCGCCGAAGATGTGCGGCAGGACCAGGTTGGTGTACCCCCCGGGCGTCTTTGACAGGATTTCACCGGCGCGGCGTTTCGAGCGGCCATAGGGCGTGTTGCTCGCGGCATGGGTCGAGTTGGCATAAACGATGTGCGGCGTTTCCCCGGCGGCACGACAGGCTTCGGACAATCGCGTGGCAATGGCGGGGTTGGCCGCTTCAACCTCGTCATCCGGCGCGCGGTTGACGCCGGCAAAGTGCAGCACGGCCCGGGCGCCCGCCAGCGCCGCGGCCAGTTCCGTATCGTCCTCGAACGCGGCATGCCCGAGCGCGACGATATCGAAGGGGGCCGGCTCGCCCTTGAAACGGGCGGCACAGTTCGCGGCATGAAGACGGGCATGGGCATGCCAGCCGATCAGCCCGGCCGCTCCGGTTATGGCGATCCGCATCAGCGCGCTCCGTTCCGGCTTTCCAGCTCGGCACGGATCTCGGGCAGGGTCAGCAGCAGCTCCTTCACCCCGGCCACATCCAGCCGCTCGGTGTTGTGCGAGTGATATTCCTCTTGGTGGACGATCTCTTGTTCCCCTTCGCTGAAATACGCCTTGTAGTTCAGGTTTCTTTGGTCAAGCACGATGCGGTAATAGTCGCCCATGTCCTCGGAATGGGCCAGTTCCTCGGCGCTGGCCAGCGTCTCGTAAAGCTTTTCGGCGTGGCGCCAGCCGATGGTCTCGGTCGGGTGATCTGGCACATCGAACAAGTCCTTCAGCGCCTCGACAAGCACCGCGATCGTGCTGGCAGGGGCCTTCTTGACAAACAGGTCACCCTGCCGGGCGTTGGTCAGCGCGTAATTGACCAATGCGACACTGTCACGAAGCGGCATCAGGAAGCGCGTCATCGTGGGTTCGGTGATCGTGATCGGATTGCCCTGCCGGATCTGGCGCACGAAAAGCGGGATCGCCGAGCCGCGCGAATACATCACGTTGCCGTAGCGCACGCAGGAAATGGTGGTCCGGGCGTCGGGGCCCAGATCGCGCGCGGCGGCCTGCGCCGTCTTCTCCATCAGCGCCTTGGACATGCCCATGGCGTTGATCGGGAACACCGCCTTGTCGGTCGACAGGCAGACGACACCGCGCACCCCGGCGGCCACGGCGGCGCGCAGCACGTTTTCCGATCCGACGATGTTGGTGCGCACCGCCTCGTGGGGGAAGAACTCGCACGACGGCACCTGCTTGAGCGCCGCGGCATGGAACACGCACCCGACGCCCTGCATGGCGCGCTCTACGGCATCGCGGTCGCGAACGTCGCCGACATAGAACCGCACCCTGTCGTCGCGAAGCTCGTTGCGCAGGGCGTCCTGCTTCTCCTCGTCACGGCTGAGCACGCGGACCTCGGCGCAACCCCGCCCGACCAGGTCGCGCAGCATGGTCTTGCCGAACGACCCGGTGCCGCCTGTGATGAGAACGGTTTGGGGGATGGTCACTATCGCTACTCCGTTTTTATCCAGCTTTCAGTTCCCTGAGAGACGTTGGTCTGTGTAAAGTGTTCTTTACGGCCTCGCGCGTCCTTACAGGTCAGAGCACCTTTGCTCTACCCGGAAACGCTCCGCTCACGATGCTGTCGTCCCTTCTGTGATGGGGCGCGAGTATGTAGCACCAGACGGAGAGAAAATAGGTAAAGGAGTATAGCTAAGAACCCTCGATTTAACAGCGTGTTTATACCCCCCGTGGTCCAGCTGCCGATAACCAATCCCAAAAAAATCAATGCCAAGAACTTGCTGGCGTGTATTACCTTACCGTGCAGCTTCCGAGCAATCCATGCGAGCGAAAACGCTAAAAGTGCTGGGATCAAAAAAAGTCCGAATGCATGGAAGTTGTAAAAGGCCGAAGACGCCAAAGAGGGCGGAGAACTTCCACGAGAAGAGCCGTAAAGAACAGAAAAAAGCTCGTTAGCGATCGTGCTTGGCCTCGCGAAGGGGCTGATCCCGACCAAATCCTCAACCCAGTCCTTCCCGTAAACCATGCCTCTCTGATCCAGGTAGAAAAACGTCGCAATATTCGACGATTGATTTACAGAAAATACCCTTTCTATAATGTGCACAACCGAAGACAGAAAGGAGGCATCAGCCCGTCCAAGTAGGGAAGATAGGTATCCGAAGACAAAGAGAAACATTACACTTAGAAAAATAACTCGGAAATTGAGCCTGACACCCCTTAAGACGACAAATGTCACGAAAGCATAAGTTGCTGCAAAGACCAGAGGGAAGCGCTGGCCGGTCCCGGTTAGGAGCACCAAGGCAGCAGGAATCGCGAAAATTAAAAAGAACAGTCTAAGCTTTCTGTCCAGAAAAAAAGAAATCGCTCCGATTGTGACCGGCAGCAAAATGTTTCGAAATTGATTTACGTAACCAGCCCCAGAATCCCCCGAGGCATAAAACGACAGCCTCAGGCCTGCAACATCATCTACAAAAGCAATTCTCGAGAAAATCAAACCACCTGTCGCCATGAAAAACGCGCCCGATACAATTATGGAAACTGTGAAGTAGAAGGCGTTCCATATAAAATACCGCCGCTTGTCTAAAAGTATTTGCGGAGTTGAGAACTGGCTGTCGCTGAGTTTCGCGGAAAATAGAATGGCGAAGCTCAGGAAGGAGATGAAGAAAGTCTGGTGAACAAGAAGGAACTTGAGTTCTAAGTGGTCATTCACATCTACCAGAAAAAGGATCGGAATGTAGAAAGTCGCTTGCAGAATCGCCGCAATGAAGACAATTGAACGCCCACCTGCGACACGGAATAACATCGCGTAGAGCATCACAATTGCAAGCAGTAATACGAACGTCAACAAGAACTCTCTCCTCGAGTCAAGACCGCCAACCAACAATCCAACGCCAAAACATGTTTCTCATCTCATACAGAGCTCTGTAACGAAACATCAGAGCACGAAGCTTCTCAGAAAAGAAAACATTCTTTGTCATCAAGACATCAACGAGTGAGCCGTTTTCGCGCACCTCTTCAAGATTCAACTTTGCCCTTATGCGCGATCTGGAGAAATCCGATATATCAGAGTGGTGCTTTTTCAAGAATGCTTGGCCAACCTTCTCTCGCTTCGAGTAACCGGTTGCGGCTGTCTCGAAATCGCCGCGGCTAGCCGAGCTGTTGGCTGAATGAATTCTATACAACAGTGAAACGCCAGGGCTAGGCCTCACGATACAGTCAAGGTGCTCGGCGCACAATCGAATCCACGAATCCTCGTTGGGTAGGTCGTCGGGGAGGTCAAAAGCCAAATCCGCGAAACGCCTGGACATGATAATCGTTCCGCCGGAAAAATAACCCTTGTTATGTTTCGGGATGACAAGCCCTTCGAACTTCGGATCATCAGAGAATGATTTAAGGTGGCCACGTGCCACTGCCGCTTCAGCCAAAGGATCAATGCCACGCATGCTCTCTACCCGCTTTTCTAGCGAGTCCGGCGGCAACTGGTCATCTCCCGCCAAGAGTACGATAAAGCGACCTTTGGAGTTCCGGTACGCATGCTTGAATGCTGACAGCTTACCCTTGCGGGGGTTCTTCAGCACTCGTGTTCTTTCATCGGAAGCTTTCTTCGCAATGATGAGCGTGTCGTCGGTGGAGTTATCATCAACGATGATGTGCTCAAAATCCGGAAATGACTGCGCCTGCACGGACGCCATGCAAGCGCCCAAATGCCGGGCCTCGTTGAAGGCAGGCGTGAGTATGCTGACAGTCGGCGAGGTGTTCGGAGCCGGATCAATGACTGGCATTCCGTCCTGAGACATTACTTTTCCATATCCGTACATCTCACGATTGCCGTTGCGTTTAAGTCATTGGGCGTCATGAAAATGGATGTCATCGCTATACTCTGCGGACCAGCATCGTGACGACAATGAGGTAAAAACCATAAAACACAGCCCCCGACAAGGCATAGACCTCGCTGATCCATCCCGTGGCCAGCGCCGCTGTGATGGCGACCGCACCGATCCGCAGCAGCGCCCCGAAGACTTGCAGGACGAGGGCCGTCCGAAGCCGTCCGATGACGTGCAGCACCGACGAGACCGGCGAGGCCGTGAACTGCAGGATGTGCCATGGCGTCATCCAGAGCACGATCTCTCCGGCGCGCCCCCACCCCGGGCCGAAAAGCGGCGGGAACACCAGCGGTGACAGGAGCCCCACCGGGATCAGCACCGCCGCGCCCAGCTTGAACAGCGTCAGGCTGGTGCGCCGGGTGAAGGCCGGCAGCGTGCCCTGACGCAGCCGCTCGGGGGCTTCGGCGATGAAGACCTGCGCGACCGACTGGCCGACGAGCGCCATTGGAATCGCCATGACCTGCATCGCCAGCGCGAGGTACCCCGCCTCGGGCCCGGCCGCCGCCGCGGCGATCAGGATCACCGGCACCTGAACCCCGGCGGAATTCGCGAGCGCCTCGGGCACGGACCAGATCGGGAACCGTCTATAGGCGCTGAGAGCGCGCCACATCGCTGCCGGGGACACCGCCGCCAGCGCGATGCGGTCCTGGCGCAGCAGGTCACGCGCCAGGCTGAGCGATCCGAGACCGCTGTAGATCATATGTCCCAGAAGCAGGCCGAAGGGTGCGATCCCGGCCGCACCAAGACCCAATTGCGTGCCCGCACCGCCAACCGCCCGCGCGACGCGCGTGCGCGCCACCAGCCCGAAACGACGCTTGCGCGACGCCCAGAATTGAAGGGCCTGATACCCGCCAGCGAGCGTGACACCAACGGGGATCATCCAAAGGAAGGGCAGGAACCGCTCTTGCCCGAGAATTCCGGTTACGGTGTCCGGTGCGGCAATGACCGGGACGGCCAGCAGGACGCCGAAAGCCACCGCTGCAAGCAGGGCCAGTGTCAGCAGATTGGCCGCCTCGGCGTCGTTGGCCGGCAGTGGAACAGTACGGCCCAGTCGAAGATTCGATATCGCCGTGAGCAGCATCAACACTGCCATGTAAACTGCAAGAAAGTCGAAATCTTCCGGCGAGTAGATCCGGGTAAGGACAGGGAGCGACAAGGCCATGATAAGCCGCGACAGAACAGTTCCGCCCACGAGTATGCCGACATAGCGAACGAATGAGCTTTCCAACTTCAACCTGGCTGCGGAAAGAAAGTTAGCATCAAAAAAGTCGGGTAGCAGTTCTCAGACCTAGTAATCTCATCCGTGCTGCAGCTTTCCACGCGACCCATACGAATTTCCGTCAGCATGTTCCGGGAAAATCTGGTCAAGGACCCGGATCTCACCTTTCGTCATCGACCGGCGCCAGCGCCCAATATTTGCCCCTTCAACGCTTATCGGAAAATCTTCGATTTCATCGAGCATTAAAGTTTTCATAAGTGGGCTTAGCGTTTCTTTCGGCTTCGCTGCAAGATCTTCAAGCGCAATCTCAATAACGCGATCGTTGGGCAGCGTCCTACGAATTTCGGCCCACCGGTCCAGCACGGCGCGTATTCGCCGCGCAGTCATCTCAACATCATTGCCACCCCAATCCTTGCCCAGATAGGAGGCGACAACGTCGCGCGGATCGCGATGGACGTGTACAAGGAGCATGTCCGGAAACAACTGGAAAAGTTCGTGAGCGTGAAGAATATTGAAAGGTGTGTCCTCGACAAAAGCGGTAGCTTTGGCAGCGCCAGGAAGCTGTTCGAATAGTGAATGCACCGCTGACGCGAGCAACGGCAACGAAACGCTTTTCGGAACTCGTACGCTCTCGAATATCCTTGGTGGTATCTGGCCAGCAGGACTTCCTATCCAGCCCCCTTTTGCCTCTCCATAGCTCAAGTGTTGCAACACTGGAGAAAAAGTATCGACTAGGGTACCTGCCTGAAGATCATCCTCTAGGCTGAGCGCTAGATATTCTGGCGGCGATATTCTCGCTTTGTAGAGCGTCTTCCGCAGAGCGCGCTTCGCAATGTTCGTCTTTTTCACCCTAGATAGAAGTGTGCGAAACCTGTGCAAGGCGATGTCCGCCTTGTAAGGAGACCAATTTTCATCAAGTGAGGACGCAAGATCAATCACACCATCCGGATCCACAATAATTCGTAGTTCACTTCTGAAGGCGACAAAATCAGGACGCTGGGCAAGACCCTTCCTAAGAATGGTTGTGCCGCTCCGTCCGGTGCCTCCAATAAACAATGGAATCATGACAGCCCTCGGGGATCAGACTTTCGGAAGCGATTGACGCAGCGATTCTACAACGGCCGCCTGCTGCGCCTCGGTCATTTCCGGATAGATCGGAAGCGACAGCGTCTGTTTGCCCAGGGCATAGGCTATTGGAAAGTCATCGGGACCATGGCCGTGGTGGGCATAGCAGGGCAGAAACGGCAGGGCGTTAGGGTAGTTCACGCCGGTTTGTATACCCTGAGCTTTCAGGCGCTGCATCAGCTCGTCCCGATCTGCAACGCGTATCTGGTAAACATGCCAGACGTGTTTCGCCCATTCCGACCCGACCGGCAGGGTAATCCCTGCCGAACCAGCCAGGGACTGGCCGTAACGCTCGGCCAGGCTGTGCCTGCGCTCCGTCCAAGAAGGCAGATGCGCGAGTTTTACGTTCAGGATAGCGGCCTGCAGCCCGTCGAGACGGCTGTTGATGCCTTCGATCTGGTGATCATGCTTCTTTAGCCCGCCATGGCGCGCGAACATCGCCATCCGCTCGGCGAGCGCCGCGTCGTTAGTGACGATCCCGCCGGCATCGCCCATCGCCCCGAGGTTTTTGCCCGGGTAGAAGGAGAAAGTGCCAGCGACGCCGAATGTTCCCACCTTGCGCCCCCGGAACTCGGCGAGATGTGCCTGGGCGCAATCTTCCAGCACCCACAGGCCGTGCGTGGATGCAATCTCCATGATACGGTCCATTCGCGCCGGATGGCCATAAAGATGCACCGGGATGATCCCGACGGTGCGTGAGGTGATAACATCGGCCAACCTCTCAGGGTCGAGCGTGTGCGTCTCAGGGTCGATTTCACAGAAGACCACCCGGCCGCCGGCCTGCGTGACCGTCTCGCTTGTGGATATCCACGACATGGCGGGAACGATCACCTCCTCGCCACTCCGTAGTCCGAGCGCGGACATCGCGATGTAAAGCGCGTCCGTCCCGTTGGCGCAGGAGACACACAGGCGCGCGCCGATCGCAGCGGCGAACTCCGCCTCGAACCGGTCGACATGCGGACTGCGGATGAAGGCCGAGGCGCCGATCACCTCCGCAATCGCGGCATCGATCTCGTCCTTCATAGATAGATACTGCGCGTGCAGGTCTACGAGCGGGATCGTAGTCATGGAATGCAACTCCTTAATCATAACTCAAGCTCCGAAGCCATCGCGCCGGATTTCCCGCGTAGATTCCGGGTTCGGAGATGTCCTTTGTCACAACTGCTCCTGCGCCAATGACGACGCCAGAGCATATGCGCACCGGCATAATCGTAGCGTTGGAGCCGATCGAGACATGATTTCCGATATCCGTCTCTTTCCAAAGCTTTTGATCACCTCTCGCCGGAGCGCCGCTTTCGAACGTATCATTGATGAACATAACCCCGTGACCGACGAAGCAGTCTTCTCCGACAGTCACCAGCGAGCATATGAAGCTGTGAGATTGAACACGGGTGCGAGACCCAATACGGGAACTCTTTTGAATCTCAACAAAGGGCCCGACAAAAACATCATCGCCGATCTCGCAACCGTAGAGATTGACAGGCTCGATAACCGTCACGCCAACACCGAAGCGAACATCGCGCACTCCTATATATTGAACGCGGTCCGGAGCGCCAGTTGCCGCTTTTGTCATGAGCGCATCCCTAACCGCGCCTGCCGAGGCCTAAAGCGCAACCGCACTTCTTGTCCCGTTTCCACGGCCTCGTATATGGCGGTTATCAGTTCTAGGCTTCTCCTTCCTTCGATCCCGTCAACGAGGTTCGGGCCGCCATGACGAAGTGCTGTCACGACGTGGTCATAATAAGCACGATGTCCGAAGCCATAAACATCGGGCGGGTTGACGGAGTATTTCTCGAACACTTCGTCGTCGCCCGGCTCCTCATGCGTGAATTGCCAGGTCTTCATCTGGTTCACGGCAAATCCGCCGATCTCGACCGAGCCGGCTTCGCCAAGAATCGACAGTGACCCCTCAAGGTCCTTGGGGCGAGTCGCCGTCGTCGCCTCGATGATGCCGAGCGCGCCGTTTGCAAAGCGTAGCAACACGGCGGCGGTATCTTCAGCTTCGATGTCAGCCAGCGCCGTGCGTGTCATTCCGACAACGCTCTCGACATCGCCCATCATCCATTCCAGCAGGTCAACATGATGGCTCGCCTGATTGGTCAGGACTCCACCGTCAAGCGCCCAAGTGCCCCTCCAAGGAGCCTGATCGTAGTAGTGTTGAGGACGACACCAGCGCACTCGGACGGTACCCATTGTCAGTTTGCCAAATCGCCCCCCTTCCAACGCTTGCCGCAGCTTTACGACAGGTCGGTTGAAACGGTTTTGTTTGACAACAAACAATTTCACACCAGCGTGATCACACGTCTCGATCATCTGGTCGGCGTCGGCAAGAGTCAGCGCCATGGGCTTCTCGACCATGACATTCACGCCTTCTTTGGCCGCCGAAATTGCGTGCTTGGCGTGATACCCGCTCTCGGTGAGGATCGCGGCCAGATCTGGCTGATGACGGTCCAACATCTCATTCATATTAGTGTAGGATGGCACGTCGTAGCGATGAGATAGAGCTTGGGCCCTTTCAGCCACGGTATCGCAGACCGCCACAAGTCTTGCGCCGTCTATTTGCGCATCACCTAACAACTGCGCGTGTCGCTGCGCGATTCGGCCACAGCCTACTAGTGCCACATTAATCATTCCTCAACCTCGTTTCCTCGTTTAGCCATATCACTCAGAATTTCCTGATTTTGCCTTTCCAAAAAAGTGGACGCAGCACACGATTCAGTTCCCAGCTAACTCGACCTCAGCATGCGGTCAATTTCGGATTGGCCATCATTGGCGAACCCCGGCTGTCCAATTGCAGCATAAGAACTAAAGCCAGCCTCCCACGCGGCCTCAGCACCGTAGATGTTGCGCAGGTCCGCCAGGCGCGGGATGTTCATCTTTCTGGCCAGCATCGAAAGGTCCAGCGCGCGGAACTCGTTCCATTCCGTCAGGATCACCAGCAGGTCGGCATTGTGCGCGCACTTGTAGGGGTCCTCGATCCAACTCACCCCGGGCAGCAGCGCCTCGCCCTCCCGCCGGCCCTGGGGGTCGCAGACGCGCACCTTGGCCCCGCCGCCCACCAGCGCCGGCACGATGGTGAGGCTGGGTGCATCGCGCATGTCGTCGGTGTTGGGCTTGAAGGTCACCCCCAAAACGCCCACGGTCCTGCCGTTGAACGACCCTTCGCAGAGGTCGCGCAGCTTCTCGACCATGCGCGCCTTGACGCCGTCGTTGACGGAAATCACCTTTTCGGTGATCTGCATCGGCATCCCGTGTTCCTGCCCGATCCGGGCCAGTGCGCGCGTGTCCTTGGGAAAGCACGACCCGCCGAAGCCCGGCCCGGCATGCAGGAACTTGTTGCCGATACGGCCGTCCATCCCCATGCCCTTGCTCACCGATTTCACATCCGCCCCGGTGCGTTCGCACAGGGCGGCGATCTCGTTGATGAAGGTGATCTTGGTGGCCAGAAAGGCGTTGGAGGCGTACTTAATCATCTCCGCGGATTCCAGGTCGGTGGTGATGATGGGGAAATCGCGCAGGTAGAGCGGGCGGTAGATCTCGGCCATCACCTCGCCCGCGCGCTCGGCCTGGACGCCGACAACAACGCGGTCGGGCTTCATGAAATCCTCGATCGCCGCACCCTCGCGCAGGAACTCGGGGCTGATGGCCACGTCGAAGTCCAGATCGGGATTGGCCTTCTTCACCGCCTGCTTGACCTGCCGGTTGGTGCCCACTGGCACGGTCGACTTGGTGACGATCACCACATAGCCGCTGGCGGCGCGCGCGATCTCCTCGGCGGCGGCCATCACGTAGGTCAGGTCGGCATGCCCGTCACCGCGCCGCGTCGGAGTGCCCACGGCAATGAACACCGCCTCGGCCCCGTCGACTGCCTGCGCCAGATCCGTGGTGAAGGATAGCCGCCCGGCCTCCAGGTTTTTCTCCAGCAGACGGTCGAGCCCTGGTTCGTAGATCGGCACCTTGCCGCTATCCAGCATCTCGATCTTGGTCGGGTCCTTGTCAACGCAGACCACCTCGTGGCCGAAATCCGAAAAACACACCCCGGAGACGAGCCCGACGTAACCGGTGCCTATCATTGCAATTTTCATGGGAATTCTCGTTCAAAATTCATTCCGCGGCCGGCAATTGTTCGTAGCGGCTCGCGATGAGCTGGCGGAAATGATCGCCGAACTCGTCGTGATCCAGGGCAAAATCCACGATGGCTTCAAGGTAGCCCAGTTTCGAGCCGCAATCGTAGCGATGCCCGGCCATCTCGACGGCGCCCACCCGGCCGTGCACCGCTCGAGTGTTGATCGCGTCCGCGAGTTGTATTTCGCCACCGTGGCCCGGGGCCTGGGTGCGCAGGATCTCGAAGATATCCGGCTCCAAGACGTAGCGCCCGATCGAGGCCAGCCGCGAGGGCTCGGTACCTGGCGCGGGTTTTTTCACCAATCCGGCGACGGAGTCGCGTGTCTCCCCCGGCGCGACGATGCCGTAGTTCCGCGCGGCCTCGGCCGGCACCTCCATCACGCTGAGATAGGAGCCGGGCGCCTGCGCATAGGCCTGGACCAGGTCCCGGGTCGGGGTCCCGCCGCGGATCACGTCATCGGCCAGCAGCACGGCGAAGGGCTCGTGATCCACCACCGGCGCGGCGCAAAGCACCGCGTGCCCGAGCCCGCGGGCTGGCGCACGAAGATGCAGTTGACGCCCGCGGGCACGATCCGGCGGACCATGTCCGCCAGCGCAACCTTTTCCTTGGATTTCAGGAGAGCTTCGAGCTCGGGGTTGGCATCGAAATGATCCTCGATCGCGCGCTTGGTGCGGCCCGTCACGAAGATGAGATCGGTGATCCCGGCCGCCAGCGCCTCCTCCACCGCGTACTGGATCAACGGCTTGTCGATGATTGGCAGAAGCTCCTTGGGCATGGCTTTGGTGGCGGGCAGGAAGCGGGTGCCGAGACCGGCAACCGGGAAGACGGCCTTGCGGATGGGACCGGGATTACTCAAAATCGCGTCTCCGTGAAATTCGCGTCTGAAACGGGCATCGTGAGAGGTAAGATATTGTTTTCATTGAGTCTGGTTGCGACCAGATTTCTCTATTTAGGTCGCCTGCCCGACTCGAACCCCCGATAACGCAAACCTTCCGCCCTGAAGCAGCGAAGCGGTAGGGCTACCATAAAGCCCTCACATAGCGAAGCGGTAGGCCGATGACATAAGCCTGAAGGCCTGCCAAACATACGTCAGACAAACATGATCTCATTTCACAGCTCTCGGCGCTAAATCCGCCCCGAGCGAAAGCTCTTCTTCAAGGGCTTCAATTTCGGCACGTAACGCGTCGTATTCCATCCGCTTCCGACGCAGGAACCCGGACGTGAGCCGCGCTTTGCTCTCAAGACCTTTCGGCGTGAGTATATAGGCATAACGCAGCTTGTTGTTTGACGCGCGAAAGTTGCGGATCTTGACCTGCCCTTTGTTTACCAAAGCTCGCAGCACGTAGTTGGTCGCTCCCAGGCTCATGCCAAGCTCGCGAGCTATGTCTCGTTGGGACAGGTCCGGATTCTGCTCGAGAAGCCGTAGCAGCCGAAATCGGACATCGGTATCGATCGACGCTTTCACGGCTACCGCACCGTGACTCGCTTGGACGGCCCGGCGAAAACGCAAAAAGGAGGAGCTGCGTTCATGTCTGAACGCATACACCAATATAGCGAAACTTCAAGGGGAAACTCTGCTTTTAGGGAAAAGGAAGTTTCCCTAATCGCGCCGTGTTGATCGCCAACACCCCATTTATCGTCTATTGACGAAATCCTCGTGACACTCTCGAGGGTCTTCATCAAACGCGCGGGCTCGACGTCATAGGAGGTCATTTCCTCACGAGCTCGACCCATCCCACCCAAACCACGAGGATTGCTACAGTGAAAGAGGTCATGCAGTACCCGCTATGACCAGAGCCAGTTTCCGCCGATTTAGCTGAAACTGTGGGTTTAACCGGCGCGAATGCCGGATTATTAGCTCAGATGAAAACACGCAGACCAGCCTGGTCTTGATCTATGATCGCGGGGAAAAATGGCTCCATCCGAGGGTGCGCCCCAAAACCTTGACGCGTCCAACTGGTTCGTGGCCATGGTGAAACCAAACGCCCTGTCCATTGCAACCACGCATCTGGCAAGGCAGGGATTTCCGGTCTTCTCCCCGCGTCGTGTCGAAACCCGCCACCGTGGCACGAAAAGTCACACTGGTCCGCGCCAGTTGTTTCCGGGCTATCTCTTCATCCAGTTCGATCCAGAGAGTTCCTCCTGGCGCAAGATCAACTCGACGCGCGGGATTTCACGCCTGATTCTGAACAACCCGAAATTGCCTCGCCCCCTGCCCTCGGCATTCATCGCAGGCCTGCAAGCTCGCTGCGACACGGATGGCGTCCTGCAAGAGCTAGATGAGGTGAAAGCTGGTGATCAGATCCGCGTCATTGCCGGGCCGTTTGCTCATTTCATCTCGAAGGTCGAGCATGTGACCGACGACCAGCGCGTCCAAGTGTTGCTCAGCATGATGAACCAGGAAGTCAGAGTCCGCCTTCCCCAGCACCTTGTCCAAAAGACCGGGTAGAGGAACATCTGACAGCATTGTATGTAGTCATCGATACGCTGTAATCAGCATGGGAACCAGGCGTCCATCCGCGACAGCGTGTGCCACATTCGCACGTCTTTGCGGCATGTCGTCACCCATCGCGAACATGTCCTGAGGCCGACCAGTTGGTGATGAGGGTAGCGGGGGTGAGGGCGCATCCGGCCCGTGATTGGTCACTCTGTGGAAGCCCGCGTCAGCGAGAAGCTGCAACATTGTGTCTGGCGGGCTTGCGAAACTGGTTTCGGCCGTCATGGCCCAGGGCAGCGGATAGTCCATCGTTCCCCGCTTACTCTCTCCCAAGTGAGAGAGGACATAGACGCCTCCTTCCCTCAGAACGCGGTAGGCTTCAGCAAACATTGCCGTTTTGTCTGGCACATTCATGGTTACATTCTGGCACCAGACCACATCGAATGCCTCTCCGGGAAAAGGCAACTCTGTCACCGACCCGACCCGATGCATGATCCTGCCCGTCAGGCCAACAAATTTGTCCAACGCCTGTGCGGAACTGACATATTCCTCGCTCAGGTCGATGGCGTCCACCTCACACCCAAACCTGTCGACCAGGAATCGTGCCGCGCCCCCAATTCCTGACCCGGCATTTAGGACCTTCATGCCTGTGCACATACCTGCATGCTCTGCCATCTTCTCGGTCAGCGCAACGCCGCCGTGATGAAGTTGATCCACCGGGAACAGGGTCTCGACGCTCACCTGACCTTGCTTATCGGGTTCGAGCCCCAGCGCCTCGACGATCCTGTTGACTACGTTGCCTTGCGTGTAGTGGCCGGCGACCTTCTGTTCGATATCGGCGTTCTCCATATTGGGCACAGTACCCAAAACACGCTACAAACTCACTGAAAATTCTTGCGCCGGGAATCCCAAGCAACCCGCCGCTTGATGTTGGGGTGTATTCGGACGGGCACAAAGCGACACGTCGCCGCCCGGGCGGCGACTGCGATTGAAGGGCAATACGAACTCTCGCGGGTGTGTCAGGCACCACGGCCAAATGCCCACAGGAAACAGGTCCCGGATCCAGGACAATCGCTCAGGCGAGCTCGGATACAGACGGCCCCCAATCACCACGTTTCCCGGGATTCCGAGGGCCGAAAACGGTTTACACCAACCGGCTAAGTCCTTGATTTTTCACACCCTGAATCAAGGGCGTTTACAATTTTTTCCAGGAAATTCAACGTGAGTCACCGGATTGCAAATCCGTGTACACCGGTTCGATTCCGGTACTCGCCTCCAAACAAAATCAGCCCCTTTAAGTAAATCGATGAATGCGTCCTTCGGGTATCGTGGGCGTCGTCGCGTCGGGATTTCGGCCGTCCTCTCGCATTTGCGTGGCGCAGACGGGGCGCGCCCAGTCGGTCAGGCTTGGTCGGGCATGCCGCCTTCTTCAGTGATATACATACTTTCGATATTTTCTGCTGAAACGTGTACGGAGATTTGCTACCATCGCCGGAAGGCGCCCAGAGATGATTGGAATGACCCTTGGGAAGGTTGGTTGAACCCTTGATCAGTCGATTTCGTTTTGGCCGAAAGCGGCGACAGACGCGGTTGAGGACGCTCGGACGTCGCTGCGACGAGCTGGCGAGATACCTTCGCTCGAAGATCGAGTTCATCTGCAGTGGCGGATGCGCGATCAAGTTCATCTCCAGCTACAACCGGCTGAGGTACGATCTCGCGGACGAACAGATTTACATCGAACGGTACCGGGGGACCAAGAGGAGCTGCCTGGAAGAGACCATCGCCATCCTGGATCGGCTGGGTTCTCACCTTTCCGCGGGTCGCGAGCGGGATATCAGGCGCGAGTTCGGACCGATCACGTGGGCGACCGCCGGCGGGTCGGCGCTGGATCGCGCGGCGGGGGACCGGCCCGGCGGCCGGGCGGGACGGTTGAGGCGCTCATCCTCGAATGTGTGAACATGTGCGGGCCGGGCAATGGCGGCGAGGCCGGCGAAAGGAGGATCAGGCGTCGGAGGCCTTCGCGCCCTGCCCGTCCACGAGACCGAAGAATTCCTCGGCGATCTTCTGAAGCTGCTGAACCGAAAGCGGTTTCTCGAGCGCATAGTTCGCCCCTGCCGCCTCGAGCTCGGTGCATTCGGTTCCCATGGTCGACGCGGTGATGCCGACGATCGGGATGGTCTTGTCGATGATGCGGATCTGGCGGATGAACTCTGATCCGAGCATGCCCGGCAGGAGTTGGTCGACGAGGATCAGATCCGGATGATGCTGTTCGAAGGCGACCAACGCGTCGTCCGAGCGCTCGACCCAGATCGACTTGCCGAATAGCCGGCGCATGCGCGCGACCGTGATGTCGCCGACGATCTGGTTGTCTTCCAGCAGAAGCGCGGTCTTGTCCGGATATAAAACCTGTGTCTCCATCACCGGTTCATGCTCCATGTTTGCGTATTTCGAGTGGTCCGCCAGCCTGGCCGGATGTTTGAGAACGAAAGTTGCGCCGGGACCGGCAATGATCCGCTGTTCGCCTTCCCCCTTGTCCGAGCCCGAAAACGGCGGCAGGCGACGGGGCACGAGGCCGGCCTCGTTCGTCTTCCTGAGGCTCAGTTCCCCCCCCATGGCCCGAATGGCCCTTTGGGCTGTGTACAAACCCAGACCCGTCCTGTCATCCCCCTCGCTTCTGCCATCCGTATCGAATGGCCGGAACACCGTCTTGCTGCGCTCGGGCGAGATGCCCCGGCCGTCATCGCTGACCTGCCATGTAATGATGGCGCCGCCGCCGCTTTGCCGGGTCAGGAAGGCGCTGAGCGTGATTTCCGTGCCCCTGGAATGAACGATCGCGTTGTGCACCAGCTTGGACAGGGCGATGAATATACGGCCGTAATCGCTTTCGATGAGCGCATCGCTTTGCTGCGACAGGGCCAGTATGAGGGCGACCCCGTTCGCCTGGGCCGGCCCGGTGTAGGTTTCCTGCAGGTGGAAGGCCAGTTCGCGCAGGGTGAACTTGGTCTTCACGATCTGGACGTGTTCGCTGTCCGGTCGAACACGCAGGTCATCCAGGATCTCGGTCATCCGGCCATTCGCCTTGCGGAAACTGGGGCCGATCTCGGACCACGGGGTGCCGGCGTCGAGCTCTTCCGACAGCATCGACAGGATCGACATCGGCGTCCGCATTTCATGCGCGGCCACCGACAGCAGGCGTTCTTCCCGCAGCAGCACCTCGGCCAGCGCTTCTTCCGCCGCTTCTGCCCGCCTGACGAGGTTGGCACTCGATGCCAGGTTCACCAGGGCCAGCCAGACCGTGCTTCCCTTCTTCTCGAGGATATGGACGTGACAGGGCACCGGGGCCTGCGCCGGTTCCATGCCGCGGGATCCGAACGGGTCGGGGGCCAGATCAACGGAAAACGGCCGGTCGAAGGCCTCGCCGTCCCCCCGGTTCATGGCGTCGACAAGCCGGAGCAAGTCCGTCGACTTGCTGCCCGAGAAGAACTCGGCGAAGTTCAGGGCCGGTCTTTCGTCATTCCCGGCATCTACGACACGGATGAGCTTGGACTCGAGGTCTGCCTTCAGCAACCGGCCCGCGCCGCGCCGTGCCAGGCTTGCGCGCATTTTCCTGAATTCCCGGTCGGTCAGAAGCAGGTCGTCCGCCGCCCTGTTGCGGCTGTTCATCATGGCAATCGCGACCAGGAAGGCGGATGCGGCAAACGGCGCCGCCCCTGCCAGGGCGGGCGCTGCCTCGGACGATATCAAGCCGGACAGGGCCGCAAGGGACGGTATCGCCAGCGCGACGGTGACCAGGCCGATCCACGCGACCATCGGGGTTCGGACCAGGGCATAGAGGGCGCAAACTGTGGGCACCGCGACAAGGGCTATCTCGGGCATGGCGGCCATACCAAGGTAAGGACCATAGAGCATGACGGACACACCTACCGCGGCGGCCGCCACGAGGTATGCGCGCGCAAGGGCCCCGCGAGGGTCGAAGGCGTGGCGGGAAAACTGGTAAACCAGAACAGACAAGGCCGCCGCGATGGCCGCCCTGCCCGCTTGCTCTGCGATGGTGCCGATCTCAATCGCGCCCACCTGTTCCGCGAGGGCACCGCCGGCAAGCGTGCCAGCCGCCACCAATACGGCGGCGGTCAGGACGCCCTCGGGCCGATTCAGGACAGTCGGACGCCCATCCTGCCAGGTGCCATGCCCCAGACCTCCGAGCCGGGAGACGAGGAAGACACCGCCCGCCCCCAGGCCCGCACAGATCGACATGACCAGGGCAGGCAGCAGCAAGCCACCCTCGGGTGCGACCCCGTGCAGATGCAGCCAGATCAGCGAGGGAACAGTCGCGCCAGCCACGGCCATCGCCCCGGCGCCGGCCCGAAACTTGCCGGGGCGCCAGCGGTTCATGTCCAGGGACAAGAGCAACAGCGACGCCGCGACCGCAGCGAGCGGAAACAAAAACCGCGCCGGCATGTCGGCGGTCGCGGGGTCAATCATCGACAGGGAGGCAAGCCCGACGATCCACAGGCTCAACACCGGCCCGAGCGGCCATTTCTTCCGCCTTTCGGCTTGGTCTTTGTTCTCCGTCCGAACCAATGTGGAAACCCGTTCCGTCATGCCAGTGTCAAGCTTCGCCAGCATCGCTCAGAAGCTCGTCAGGATCGTGTAGACGGCGGGCGCGAGCATGAGAAGCAGGAACGGCGGCACGGTGAACAGCATCGTGCCCAGCGTCATCTTTGTCGGCAGCACGTTCGCCTGTTCCTCGACCTGGCGCATGCGCTTGTTTCTCAGTTCGGCCGCGAACACACGGAACGTCTCGGCAACCGGGGTACCCATGGCGGAGGATTGAAGGATCACGCGGGCAAAGGCCTCGAGATCGGGGTTCTCGGTTTCGTTTGCGAGCCTTTCGAACGCGCTTGCCCGATCTTCGCCGGCCTTCAGCGCGTCGGCGGTGGCCGAGAACCGCTCGGCCAGTTCAGGATGCAGTTCCCGCATCAGCCGCGATACCCGGACAAGGCTCAGGTCAAGGGACTGGCCGGCCTCGACACAGACCAGCATCAGGTCAAGCGCGTCCGGCAAGCCCTTGGCGATCCTGTCGACATACCGCTTTGCCCAACTGGAGACCAGTACGCTCGGCAGCGAGTAGCCGATCACGAAGGCCAGCAGAAGGAACGTGAGCCACTGGAACCGCTCTGCTGCGCGGAACTCGGGAAAGGTCAAAATGACCACGCCCATCACGACAATGGCGGCTGTGCCCATCCCGAGTTTGCAGAGCGCGAAGAGGTAGAGCGCCTGGGGTCCGTCGAACCCGGCCTGGAACAGGCGGCGGCGGACCGCTTCCTGTCTTTTTGCGTCGCTTTCGCCCAGCAGCCGCAACACGCCGGAATGGAACAGCGAGCTTGAGTTCGTGACCTTGCTGAGCGAGCGGCCCGGTTGATCGGCTTGCACGCCGATGCCCCCGCGGAGGACCATCAGGCCGACCGCGCAGAGCATCGTTCCGATTCCGAGCGCCAGAAGGACCGCCAGGAAGAGAGAAAGATTCAGCCCGGTCATGTTTGAGCTCCTGCCCTAGTCCCGCAGAACAAGCATGCGGCGCATGAAAATTACGTTGGCAATCAGCAGAGCACCAACAACGGTCAGCAGCGCCGGAAAGAAATCGGCCTTCGAGACTTCGTCGAAATAGTTCGGGCTCAGAAGCGTGATGCCCAGCACCGCGATGATCGGGAAGATCGACAGCACGTTGCCGGACCACCGCGCTTCGGAGGTCAGGGATTTGACTTTCAGCGCCAGCGCCTGTCGACCGCGGCAGATCGTGGAGATCCGCTCGAGCAGTTCGGCGAGGTTGCCGCCGCTGGTTTGCTGAATGGCCGCGCCGGCGGCGAGGAAACGCAGGTCCTGGTTGTCGCAACGCTCTGCGAGATCGTGCAGCGCAACGACCAGGTCCTGTCCGAAGTTCACTTCCTGGATGGTGGCGGTGAATTCCTCGGCTATCGGCCCTTCCATGCTTTTGCCCACCAGCGTGATCGCACTTGAAAACGGCGAGCCCACCCGAAGCGCGCGAACCATCACGTCGATGGCCTCGGGCACCTTTTCGGCGATGGCTGCCTGGCGTTTCTGCCGGCGGATCCGTGTCACGATGGACCATGCAACAATGGCAAGCGCCAGGGCTGCGGCCACCGAAAGGATCAGGGGAATGCCGAGTGCGAAGTAGAGAATTGCAATCAGCACGCCGCAAGCGCTTCCGTAAAGGAGCCACTCAACGTGGCTGAGCGAGCCCAGCCACTTGAGGAAGAACTGGAAATGAGCCCTGACGGTGCTGTTCTTGCCCCAGGCCGCCCAGGAAATCCGCCCGTCCTGGCGGCGCAGCGGGCGCCCCTCGGGAGCGGGCGCGGCGGCGGAAAGCGGGGTATCGGAGGTCAGGCTGTACCGGCTGCGCAGGCGTTCCAGCCTCTGGGAGGCTTGCGCCCACACCCCGAGCAGGAAGGCCGCCAGCAACAATAAGGTTCCGGCAAACATCAGGATCGAGAGGATTGCCGCGATGCTCATGACAGGTCGCTCTGGTAGATGTTCGCGGGCAACTCCTGTCCCCAGCGCTTGAAGCGGTCCGTGAAATGCGATCGGACACCGGTGTTGACGAAATGCCCTTCCACGCGCTCGTCCGGGGATATGCCGGTATGCTCGAACGCGAAGATTTCCTGCATCGACAGCACGTCGTTCTCGCAGCCGGTGATCTCGGTGATCGAGGTGACCCGGCGCGTGCCGTCCTGCATCCTGCTGATCTGAATGACGAGGTTCACGGCGCTGGCGATCTGGCGTCTCAGCGCGGTCAGGGGAATCTCGATACCGGCCAGCGCCACCATGTTTTCCAGCCGGCTCGTGGCATCGCGCGCAGAGTTCGCGTGGATCGTGGTCATCGAGCCGTCGTGGCCGGTGTTCATTGCCTGCAGCATGTCGATGACCTCGTTGCCGCGCGTCTCGCCGACGATGATGCGGTCGGGGCGCATCCGCAGGGCATTTCGCAGGCAGTCCCGCTGCGTGACCTCTCCTCGGCCGTCGATATTGGGTGGCCTGCTTTCCATGCGGCCGACGTGATCCTGTTGCAGGTTCAGCTCGGCCGTATCCTCGACCGTGATGACCCGTTCGCGGGAACCGATGTAGCTGGACAGGGCGTTCAGCAGCGTCGTCTTGCCAGCGCCGGTGCCGCCCGAGATCACGATATTGAGGCGGCACCGCACAGCCGCCTTCAGATACTCCGCCATGTTCGGAGACAGCGCCCCGTACACGACCAGTTGATCCATGTTCAGGGAATCCTTGCGGAACTTGCGGATCGACACCATCGTCCCGTCTACCGAAATCGGCGAGATCATCGCATTCAGGCGAGACCCGTCGGGGAGCCTGGCATCGACATAGGGGTTCATCTCGTCGATGCGGCGCCCCACGGCCGAAACGATCTTCTGCAGGATCCGACGAAGGTGCATCTCGTCCGAGAACTGCACGTCGGTCTTCTGCATGATGCCGTCTTTCTCGATATACACCTTCTCGGGCCCGTTGATCAGGATGTCGGAAATACGGTCATCCTTGATCAGAACCTCGAGGGGGCCATACCCGGTCACCTCGTAGTAGATCTGGTCGATGATGCGATCACGTTCGGTACGAGACAGCGCAATCGGCTGATTGGGCGCGATCTCCTTGACCATATCGCTGATTTCCTTGCGGATATCGTCTTCGCTCGCATGGTCGAGTGCCGAAAGGTCCAGGGTCTCGAGAAGCTGCCGGTGCACGAGGCTTCGGATCTTGGCAAGGACGAGACGGCGGGACTGGCTCCCTTCGGCTTCGGGCGGGGCGATGTCCACATCCGCCGGCGCCTCGTTGAACTGTTCGGCGGCGGGTGTCGGTGCCTCCTCGTGGTCGACGTCGAAGGCATCGTGCCCCGTCGCGGCAAGGCGGTTCCTGCGGTACTTGTCAAACATCGGCCCGTTCCCTTGCAGGGGTCATGTCGACATGCGCGTGCAGTGACTTCCTCAGCGCGTTGCGCGGGGCGAATTTCAGCAAGGGGCTGCCCATGTCGCAGGCGGCACTGACGTCGCTGCCCCCATCGGGGAAGAAGTGATCGACCCTTTGACCGAGGCCGACTTCGAAATGCTTCAGTTTATCCCACCATTCCTGGTCGGGGTTGGACGGGCACCGGTTCAGGGCATAGACGAAATGACCGATGTCGATGCTGCTTTCCAGAAGCTGGTTCTTGAACTTGCGGGCGTTGCGAACGCTCCGCACGTCCTGCTGCGCCACGCAGACGACGGCGTCGGCCGCCTTGAAGACCTCTTCGCTCCAGTCGGCGAGAACGTGGGGCATGTCGATGATGACCAGCGGCGCGCTCTGCTTTGCCAGGGAGACAAGCCTCGTGCCTTCGCCCCGGGCCAGTGCATCGACCGGCAGAACCTCGCGCGGGCCGGCGAAGACGCGCAGACCGGGGCTGTAGTTCCTGAGGCATTCCTCGAAGCTGTCCGTATCCACCGCACCGATCGACTGGTAGGCGTCGCCGATCTGATCCGTTTCCTCGATCGACAGGTACCCCGCGAGGGCGGCAAACTGCAGGTTGAGGTCCAGCATGCAGACCCCCGGCACGTTCCTTTCCGCCGCGAGCTCGACCGCGAGGTTCGCGGCAAGCGTTGTCGTCCCGACACCGCCGGACATGCCCTGGAAAACGATGACGCCGGACCGCCGGAACAATACCTTGTTGAGAACGCTGGACTGGACGTACCGCTCGCGCAGCGCACGGTCGTGCCGGAACATGTTCTTGAACTTGTTCAGGAAGTTGCGTTTCGACGGCGCCGGCCGGGACGGAGTGCCGTCCAGGTCCGCGGGCGCATCCTCGTCACCGTGCCGAGACCACTGCATCTCGCCCCGGGGTCCGGTGATATGGTCGGGAAGCAGGTTCGCCAGGTCTCTGGCCGCGTCAGGATCCACCACGATCGCGGAGGGCGGCAGGTCAAGCTCGCTTGCCGTGCTGTCCGACGAGATGACGACGATGACCGAAAGCAAGGACTTTGCGCAATCGATCACGCGCTGCGCCATCACGGGAAGACCGTCACCCGACGCCCCGACGGCCACGATCAGCAGATCGAAGCCGGGCCCTGTCAGGTCATCCGCCAGAACGGCCGACGCCTCGTAGAAGCCCAGGTCGGTACGCACATGCGGCGGCAGGTCGGAGAGCGCATCCGCAACATGCAGGACGCCGATGGCATCGTCGCAGACGGTACACACCTTCAACTTGTCGGCAAAGGCGCTTCCCGAAGGTATGTTCAGGAGCGGCCGGTTCAACACGGCACCTCGATGATTGATCTCGAGGCCGAGCGAACCACGTTGAGCTGGCATTTCTTCGGCGCAAACTCGATCGGAAGGCTGACCCGTTCCCAGCTCGGCGCCGGCTTCGAATCCGACGGCGCGTCCGAGGTACGGGCGGGCTTGGTTTCCTTCTTGTCGGCATCGGGGTCTTCGACGGCCGTGCGCGATGTCAGCGTCTTGTCGTCGTAAACCTTGTCACGCCCGCCCGAGACGACACTGGAATTCGCCGGCACGACGAAATGCTCGCCCCGCCCTTCCGACTGCACAAGCAGCGCGATTTCAGAGGTCGGGCCGACAAGCACGATCATGTCGTCCGCGGGCTCCTGGACGGTGTTCGCGACGTTGACGATGACGGCGTCATCATTGCTCGATGCGTTACGCGCCCCGTCATCCAGATCGTAGACCTGCGCGACGGACAGGTTGCTGCCGATCACGCGCGTGCCGGCCTGGCCGTCCGCCTTTTCGTCGGTCATGCGCCAGAGCACGTCCACCCGGTCACCCGGCCCGAAGCGTTTCTTGAAATCCGGGGCATTGGCGGCCGAAACGGATATGGCGGCCTGGCCGAACGGAACGATGACACCACCCGAAGCGATGATTTCGGGGCGGGCCAGTTGAGAAAGGAGCAGGAAGCTGTCGGCTTTCAGATCCTGGGCGGCCGTCAGTGTGCCGTCGGCGATGTCCATTGCCTGTGCGAGGTCGACGACGACATCATCGGGAAGGTGGTTCGCGGAGATCTTGACCGTGGTGAACGCGTCCGCGTCGAGGACGGCGCCCTGGGGCACGTCCCGTTCGAGGACGGGAATAGAGACCGTCTCGATTTCCGACAGCCGGGCAATCTCTGCCCTGGCATCGCGAAGATCCTGCTCCAGCGCCTTGACGTAGAAGTAGGTTCCACCACTGGCAACGGCCGTTACCGCCAGCCCGGCGACCAGGAACATTGGAATTTTTCCGCGCAACCGCATCATCTTACCTCGTGCTGGCGTATGCACCTGGCATCCGCACTTGCCCTTGAATCGTCAACAGTTTCGTTATCTGAACTTTAGATTGTGTCAAAAATACTATCGTTAATAGCCAAATTGTGGGCATTTTGCATCGCCCCGGTTGGCGCGGTCATGTCAATCCGCCCTCGCGATGACCGCGATGCTGCCGCACCTGCCGGCGCCGGTTTACCGAAGCTTCAAGGGGGTCGCGGGCCCGCGCGTTCCGGTGCGGACACACCCGATGGCGTGGTCCGCGCCCGCGTGGATTGCCCGGCGCCAAAACGGAAATTGCATGACCCCGAACCCGGGACTGGAAGAGAGGCACCACGGAGGGAAAGCGGCAGCCCCGGGTACGAAGCCTCAGGCCGTCGCGACGACGTCCTCGGCGGGATCGCTCGCCCACCGGTCTTCGCGCCACGACTGATAGCGGGCGTTGTTCTGGTGTGCGGCCCGGATGGCATCGCGCATGCGCCCTGCCGAAACCGGCGCCCGGAGCGTGGCGTCGCAGGCCGACATCCGCTCTGCGGTGAAATCGTCGGCGGACACCTCGCTGGCGACCAGGATCAGCGGCACATCGGGTGAGGAGTTCCTCACGTAGAGGCAAAGGTCGATCGCCTGGCCGACGTCACCAAACGAATCGACGTCGACGATCACGAAATCCACCTCGCCCGGGAAACGCAGCAGCGCCTCGACCATGGCTTCGGGCGTTTCGAGCAGCCCCAGGTTGCCACCGGACTGCGCCACCCACATGCGGTAGATTTCGGCCGTACTGTCCACGGAGCCGCAATAGAACGAAAGGCCCTTGGGGCAAACCGGCTTGCCTTCGACCTTTTCCATCGCGGTGCTGAGGTTGAGCGCGCCCAGGTCGTCCAGCAATTCGCTGGCCCCCTTGCCACGCTGTTCATTCGAAATGGGCTCCACGCCCTTCAGGTTCTGGTCGGGAAACATGCCCTTCTGCATCGACATCGTGATACTCCTTGCATCAAAGTGCCCCCGCACCTTCGCGCAGTAGATACATACTTTAGTTATTTTTGCAATGCTTTAGTTTCGCCGCTTGCAAGACGCGCTCGTGGCGTTGCTCCGGGACGTCGAAACGCCAGCATTTCCGGGCTTTCAATGCAAACTGCCGCCCGAAGGCGGCAGCTGCTTTAGCGCAATGACCTGTCGGTCAGACGGCGCAACCCGTCAGGTGTTACAGCTCCTGTCAGCCCAGCAGCCCATCCTCGCCGCCGGTCAGGCCGCCCAGGAGGCCGTCCTCGCCAGTCACGGCGCCGAGCAGGCCGCCGTCGCCGCCGAGAAGTCCGCCGACGATGCCGTCCTCACCGAGAACCGGATCGAGCAGGCCGCCTTCACCGCCGGTCAGACCGCCCAGCAGGCCGTCCTCGCCGGTCACGCCGTCGAGCAGGCCACCGTCGCCTCCGACAAGACCCCCGACGATGCCGTCCTCACCGAGAACCGGATCGAGCAGACCGCCTTCACCGCCGGTCAGACCGCCCAGCAGGCCGTCCTCGCCGGTCACGCCGTCGAGCAGGCCACCGTCGCCTCCGACAAGACCCCCGACGATGCCGTCCTCACCGAGAACCGGATCGAGCAGACCGCCTTCACCGCCGGTCAGACCGCCCAGCAGGCCGTCCTCGCCGGTAACGCCATCGAGCAGGCCACCGTCGCCTCCGAGAAGACCGCCGACGATACCGTCCTCACCGAGCACCGGATCGAGCAGGCCGCCTTCACCGCCGGTCAGGCCGCCAAGGAGGCCGTCCTCGCCGGTCACGCCGTCGAGCAGGCCGCCGTCACCTCCGAGCAGACCCCCGACGACACCGTCCTCACCGAGAACCGGATCGAGCAGGCCGCCCTCGCCGCCGGTCAGGCCGCCCAGCAGGCCGTCCTCGCCGGTCACGCCGTCGAGCAGGCCGCCGTCACCTCCGAGCAGACCCCCGACGACACCGTCCTCACCGAGAACCGGATCGAGCAGGCCGCCCTCGCCGCCGGTCAGGCCGCCCAGCAGGCCGTCCTCGCCGGTCACGCCGTCGAGCAGGCCGCCCTCGCCTCCGAGAAGACCGCCGAGCAGGCCATCTTCGCCGAAGAGCGGGTCGAGAAGGCCGCCGTCGCCGCCCAGCAGGCCACCGAGGAGTCCGTCCTCGCCCAGCAGGCTGGCCAGCAGGCCATCATCGCCCAGCAGCCCGTCGAGCAGGCCGGCATCCTCGCCCAGCAGGTCACCGAGCAGGCCGTCTTCGCCGCCCAGCAGACCGCCCAGCAGGCCGTCGTCGCCCAGGATTCCGTCCAGCAGGCCGCTCAGCAGACCGCCATCGGCACCGCCGCCGCCGTCCTGGGTGCCGCCATAGAGGCCGCCCAGCACATCCTGCACCAGCGCGTTTACGCCGCCCAGCACGTCACCGGAACTCAGACCGGTCACGGCCCCGTCGAGGCCCTGGGCCACGGCGTCGAGCAGCTCGATCACCCCGTCCAGCGCGCCGTCGACCAGCGTGTTCTCGGCCAGCAGCGCCTCCTCGAGCGAGGCAAGCAGCGTCTCCAGCGCGGTCTCGACATCGAGATCGTCGAGCGCCGCGAGGCTTGCCGCCACACCTTCGGCCAGGGCTGCCCCCGCCTGGGTGGTGCCGGCATCGGTCTCGCCCAGGGCGCCGCCGTCGGACACGCCGTCGCCGACGAGCAGCCCTTCGATGAGCGATCCGAGCAGGTCGCCGGCCCCGGCCAGCGGGGTGCCGTTCTCGAGACCGTCCATCAGACCCTGCATGCCGTCTTCAAGGCTGTTCACGAGGATCTCGGTGCCCTCGCCCAGGCCGGTGACGATGCTTTCGTCCCCGGTCAGGGCCTCGATCACCGTGGTCAGGACCGTGTCGATGGCCGCCGCGACATCCTGGTTTTCCAGGTCGGCGATCGCCTGATCGATGCCCTCGCCCAGGGTGCCGGTGGTGCCACCGAGCCCGTCAATGGCCTCGCCGAGCACGCTGGCATTGTCCGTGGGATCGGTCGGGTCCGTCGGATCGGTCGGGTCCGTCGGATCGGTCGGGTCCGTCTGGTCCGTGGGATCGGTCGGGTCCGTAGGATCGGTCGGATCAGTCGGGTCCGTAGGATCGGTCGGATCAGTCGGGTCCGTAGGATCGGTCGGATCGGTCGGGTCCGTCGGGTCCGTGGGATCGGTCGGATCAGTCGGATCAGTCGGGTCCGTGGGATCGGTCGGATCGGTGGGGAACAAGGGGCCACCGACGGAATCACTGCCGCCGTCATCCAGCAACCAAATCGCGCCGCCGGCGAGAAGCGCCGCGCCGCCTGCCAGCAGGAGTTCCTCGTTATCGCCCAGGAGCCCACCGGCCGTCGAGCCGCTATCGCCCTCCTCGGCCGACTCGGTCACCGCGCCGGTGTTGCCCAGCACGTAGGGGCCGTCCACGAGCAGCAGCCTGCTGACCGCGCCATCCGGGCCAACCACGAAGAAGTTCCGTATCAGCACTTCGTCGCCATTGACCATGCGAACGATGAGATCATCCCCGCGGCGGATGAAATTGTCCACGTCCGCGCGACGCGCCGTGATCTGAAAATCCATCGGCTTGTCTGCCGTTAGCACCTTGGTCGCCATACCAGTCGCCCCCTGTCCCAAAATTTCACCCGCGCACGCAAAACGGCGAAGGTGACACATCCTTGTGCATCGCTGCGTTCACCCGCCACCGTGCCAGACCGGCACCCATGGCGGCTCTATCCGGTTCAACCTAATCCATACTTTCGTATTTCACAATATACTTTTGTGTTGTTTTCAACGCATTGGCATAGGTAAATTGATGCGGCCTTCCTGGCGCAGCGCAGGCCGCGCCGTCCGGTTGGAGTTGGCCGCGCCCCGAATTCTCTTCCGGCCCTGTCATCATTGGCCAATGCGCGGCGCCCGCGGGAGCCGGGGCCATCGCCGCCAATGGCCTGCACACCCAGGGAAGTCGCGGCATGCCCGGCAGCCCGACGCCGCACCGCCCCCGTCACGTGGCGCATCATTCGCTTAAAGTGTTTTCATTACAATCATATTACCGTAAGTTACATACTTAAGATATTATTGGAAAAGCACATCATGGGCCGCAATATCAGCCATCTGGATTTTCGCCGGTCGCCCATATCGGGTGACGTGCGCGAATCCGACGTCGACGCCGCGTTCCGGCGTGTTTCGCGCCAGCTGTACGAAACGCCTGCTCCGATAGGGGAGGACGCGGCGGAAAGGCCGGAAGCGAATTACGTCGGTATCGTCCAGTGTTCCTCGACCTCGGTGAAATCCTGGCCCGACTACCTGCTGGCGACCTGCGGCGTTTCCTTCGTGACGATGGTTGCGATTCACCAGTTCCTGGATCGCCCCCTGTCGCTGTGCCTGCTGTTGATCAGCGTCGGGGGGTTCCTGATTGCCGCGGCGGCCAAGTCGTCGATCAAGAGGACGCGAATCCTGTACCGGTCCCATGAAGAATGGTTCGATTCGTGGCAGCACGGCGTCACGGCAGACATCATCACCGGGATCGGGATTGCGATGGCCACGTTCGGGCTGGGGTTGACCTGCCTGACACTTCTCAGCCCCTGAGGCCCGGTGCGGCGCCCCGTCAGTTGAAGATCAGATAACCGATCGGCTTGCCGCTTTTGAAGCGCCGCCGCATGTCCGCATACTCGGCGAGAAGGCTTTCGATCTCGCTGCTGCTCATGGTCCCTTCCAGCACCGCGCGCGCCTCTCGCTCGCGGCCGTCGAGCGCATAGGCGATGGCCATGTTGCCCCGTGCCGCTTCGCCGTTCTCCGGATCCCGTACCAGCTCCTGCAGGATCTTGAGCCCGGCGGCAACCTGCCCCGACAGCGCGAGGCTGAGCGCGTAATTGTTCAGGAGGATGAAGTTCGTCGGGTAGTGCTGCAGCGCACGCTGATAGACGACCTGGGCTTCGGCGTGCCGCGAGAGGAAATCCAGAGAAACGGCCTTGCCGGTCAGCGCCGAAAGGTTCTTGCGGTCGCGGGAGAGCGCCTGGTCGTAGAGCTCGATGGCCTCGGCCGGGCGAAGTTTCTGGAGCTTGAGTTCCGCCTGTGCATTGAGGATTTCCGGGTTCCGGCGATCCAGGACCCGGGCCCGTTGAAGGGCGAAATCGGCCCGCGAGTACTGTCCCATCGCGATATAGGCGCGGCCCAGCCCGAGATAGGCCGAGGCGGAGCCCGGCGTTTCCTCGACGGCGCGCTCATAGAGCCGCGCGGCCTCGGCATAGGAGCCGCCGGCAAGGGCCGCTTCGGCCACGGCTTCGGTTTCGGAGATCCGGGACTGCGAAGGTCCGACGCCAAGGTTCAACCCGCCCTGATTGTCCGCGCATCCCGATGCGAGAACGATCATCGCAGTGATCTTGCCGATCATTCGCAGTCTTGTCATGGTCTTGTTGTCCCCGATCATGCGCCAGATGCCGTGCCCTAAAATCGTGTCGAAATCGAAATGCCGAAATTCTGTTCCTTGTCGCCCGGCTCTTTGGAAATCGGCTCGGCAATGTAGAGGGAGACCGGTACGCGGCCGATATCCAGGGTGAGACTGAGGCCAACCGCGGACCGCCATTTGAAACTGTCGTCGATTGTACCGCCCAGCGTGTTTGACAGACCCCACGCCGAACCGACATCGACAAAGCCGCCGATCTGCGCCGTGGTCCCGAACAGATCGCCGATGTCCTTTTTCAGCTCGGCACTCAGCACCACGAAGGATTCGCCGCCGAGGTTGTCGGCGCCGCTTCGCGCGCCCACGCCACGGGGGGCGAAACCGCGGAATTCGCTTCCGCCGATCAGGAACCGGTCGGTGATACGCGGCGCCTCTCCCTTCAGAGAGGCCGCGTGGCCGCCCTTGGCACTGAAGGTGAGGCCAAGATCGTCCGGCACAAGCGCAAAGGTCTTTTCAGCCTGCAGGAGGGTCTGGCTCACGATGTCGCCGCTTCCCAATCCGAAGAAGTACTGCTTTGCCGCAAAGCTCCAGTCATCGGCGTCGTAGTCATAGCTCAAGCGCAGGTATGCCGCGCGCCGCGAGCCTGCCTCGGCAATGATGTGGGGGCTGGAAAGAACGCTGACGTCCCTTATGACGTCGCTGCGATACCCGAGGCCGATCTCGACGCGGCTTCGGTCGTCGAACTGACGCGCGATGAAGGGTTCTATGGTCGCCCGGCGATGCGTAAAGCTCTGGTCGTCGAAATTCGACTCGCTGACATGCAGGTCCAGGCCGGCGTCCCAGCCTCCGGCAAAGGCGTCCTTTCGGTACAGGTTGGCTTCCATGCCGTAATGCTCGTCGGAGAATGTCAGTTCCAGCGCGCCGAACGTGCTGGGGAACAGATTGTAACGTTCGAAATAGACCGTACCGATCGGCCCGGCCTCGCTGTCGTATTTCAAGCCGACTTCGACGCGCCCGGGGCGCGTGTTCAATTCCTCGACCACGACGTGCATCGTGTCGCCCTTGGGCGTAAAGGCCACATTCTTGAACTGTCCCGTCGACATCAGGCAATCCCGCATGGCGGCAACTGTCGGACCGGTAAAGGACTGTTCCGTCGTAATGCCGCAGACGGACAGGATGTCGTCGCCGCGCAGGAACTGGTTCCCCTGAACCTCGACACGAGAATAATACTGCGCCGAACCGACCATGGGGTTCACCATGCTGAAGGCGGCCACCGCACCAGCGCAAACCCAGGACTTCTTCTTTAGCGGCATTCCAGACCTATCCCCCCAAGATGACATCACTTCCGCGCCCCGCCTGCCCCGCCGACACGACAGCGGGACGCCGAGACCGGCTTCACTTTTCGACACACACTCAGAGGCAGCAAACCCCGATACACTCATACCCCGGCGCAGCACCGGTGCTCATTCCCGCCATGGACGGCTGCGCGTATCGGTCCCACGACACGGCACCCATCGTTCCAACTTCGTTCCGAATCGCCACAGCGCAATTGAATGAAGGCACTCTATCTCATGCATGGACCACACTTTTGGATCAACCGATTCCCGGAGAAAAAACTTTGGCAGTAGTTCAAATTACCAAAAGTTGTGCCATACCCCGCTGGCCGACATACAATAGCCCATAGTATGCCAACAAATTGCTTCGATAAGTTATAGAATGTCAGCACCCGGCCAGCGGGAATGGCCGGGTTGCCATGTCAATTGATCAAGGGCCGGGCGATGCGCTCATCTTTCAGTAAGTTTCGCCGTTCGTTGCGCCCTTGCCCGCGCAGCCGTGGCAGACACCACCCTCCCGGCCCCCTCCTCGAGGCGCTGTGCCGCTTTGCCCGACGGGACGCTGGCACGATGTCCGTGCTGATCCTCATTCTCTTTCCGGCCTTTGTCCTTCTCGGCGGATTGGCCGTGGACGTGACGCAGTTGAACGCCCAGAAATCCTATGTCCAGGGCCAGGCCGATCTGGCGGCGCAAAGTGCGGCCGCCCACCTGCACGACCTCGACGAGGCCCGCGGTATCGCCCGCGCCGTGATGGCAGGCAACAAACAGTACGGGGAAGTCACGCTGGCCGACAGCGATATCGTCTTCGGCCGTTTCGAAGCCGAGAGCGGTTTCGTCGCATCCGCCGACCAGGACGATGCGACCGGGGTCAACGCGGTGGAAGTGACCGTGAAGACACCGTGGCGCACCTTGCTCTGGGCCCCGATCATCTCGGAAGAAAACTATGTCGTCTCGCGCAATGCCGTTGCCGTCGGCGGCCCGCCGATCGTTACGTTCACGCTCAGGAACCGGTTGCTCAGTCTCGATACGAGGGACTCCGCCCTGCTCGACCCGCTGCTGGATTCCCTTCTGGGGTCGGATGCGCTGGGGCTCGACCTGTCTGTTCTGAGCTACGAGGATCTTTTGGACACAAATGTCGCGATCGCGGATCTTCTCGAACTCGTGTCGCTCGATACCGCGCTCGACGTGGTGACCTTCGAGGAGTTGCTCAATCTGACGCTTGCGCCGGGCGATCTTGTCGGGATGCTGATCGACCAGGGGGCGCTGGACCCCGGCGTGCTGAACGGGCCGGGCCTTGCCGGCGGGACGCTCGCGCTGGAGGACATCCTTTCGGTTCAACCGGATCTGACGCAGTTGCGGATCGGGAACGTCCTGCCGAACCTCACGGTCAATGCGGTGGACCTGCTGATGGTGACGGCCGGGCTGGCCGGGTTCAGCCCGACGGAACGGCTTGAAGTCGATGCAGGGCTCGACCTGTCGCCGCTTTCGAATGTCGAGCTGGAAACCGGCCTGATCCGCGCGCCGTCCACCTTCGTCACGCAGTTCGAGGAAGACAACCTTTTCACCGCCGAGATATCCCAGGCGGATATCGATCTTCGTGCCGACGTGGCATCGCTGCTGGATTTGTCCCTGAGCCTGAGCGCGGCGACAGCCGCGGCCACGCTCACGGACCTGAACTGCGACGCCACCGATCCGAGCGATATCGTCGCGTCGTTCTCGGTGGTCACGGCGCCGGCCGCGCTTGGCATCGAGCTTGCACTGCTGTCCCCGATCGACGGCAACGACGCCGCCCAGTCGCCGACGCCGATCAACATTGCCGGGCATACCCAGACCATCGACATTCGCCTGGACCAGATCGGAGAGCCGGTACCTGTGCCCGGGGTCATCTCGCTGGCGAGCCTCTCCAGCTCGCTTTCCAGCGTGCTGAGCGACCTCGAATCCGACCTGGAGAGCCAGCGCCAGTCGACGCAGAACAGCTGCGGTATCCTGGGCTGTATCCTGGGAAGCCTGCTGGGACAGATCGTCAGCCTGCTCAACAGCGTGATCACGCAGGTTGGCAGCCTGCTGGCCACGCCCGTGCTCGACGGTATTGCAGAGGCCCTGCTTGACCTTCTCGGCATCGACACCGCCCGCGCCGAGATCATTCTGGACGACTATTATTGCGCCGGGTCGGCGTCCACGCTGGTTAACTGAGGCCGACGGTTCACAGGTAGACGACGGCGCTTCTTTCGATCTGCACGAAATCCAGGCCGACGAGGCTGCTCAGGCTGTTCAGCGTGCTGCCGGCCAGGTTGTAGACCAGCGTGATCGTGACACTCCCGTCCGCCGCCGGCTGGTCGGTACAGCTTGCCGGAAAGGTCAGGTTGTCGATGCTGAGAAACGCGGTCTGGTCGATCACCGCCTGCACCATGTTGGAGCTGAGGAGGCTGGCACAGACATCGACGTTCTCCTCTCCCGAATTCAGAAGCGGAAGCGTCGCGCGGGCCAGTGTCTGGGCCGCCTGCTGAACGTCGCTGGCGGTGCCCAGGTAGAGGCTGACGACGAAAATGAAGACGACGAAAAGCAACAGGGCCGGTAGCAGGATCATGAACTCGACCGAGACGGCGCCGTCCTCTTCGCCGAGAAGGCGGGACAGCGGGCCCGGTCGGGCTGATCCTGGCGTCATCGTCAATTCGAGGACCTCGTGTAGCCGCCCGTTGCCGTCTGGGGCGGAAGGAACGTATCGCTGGGGTTGGCGATCATGGCGGCAAGGTTGCTTGCGTTCGTGCAACCGTCAGGCACCACGCCCCGCTCGCAATCAGCTTCGACGGAGACGGTGCGGACGACGCGGATGATCCCCTCGCTATCCGACTTGCAGTTGTCGCGGAAATCGTTTGCCCCGATGAAGCGTTTCTGCGCCGGCACCGAGAACAGCAGTGAGGTCATGGTTCTGCGGCGCTGAACATCGCGGGTGGTGTTGCGGCCCTTGGGCAATGTCACGATAAGCACGTCCTGTGGCGTCAGCCAGAGGTCGTGCAGAAAGCGGCGGATGCGCTCTGCCTCGCCGGGCGCGAGATTTCCCGAACAGTCGTTGAACCTGTAAGGCTCGACCGCCTCGACCAGGTTCGGTTTGAGACGGCTTACAACGCTGGTGGGCGCTTCCTGTACCTCGCAGGCTCCGAGCGCGAAGGGCGCGAGCACGCAGAGCAGTCTGATCCAGCTTGTCTTCATTGCAACCGAAAGCCCCCGTTGTTGGTCCGGACCCTCGACTTGCCCGACTGGCTGGGCTTGAGAGGCCGTGTGAAATGCCCCACGCCCCACTGCTCGACCCCGTTCACGGTATTGACCTGGTCCGTCGGAAGGTTGAGTTCCCGCGGGCTCGTGGGTTCTACCAGGTAGGGCGTCACGATGATCACGAGTTCGGTTTCGCCGCGAGAGTATTCCGACGAGCGGAACAGCGCCCCGATGATCGGGAGGTTGACCAATCCGGGGATTCCGCCGAGTTTCTGCCGCGTGCCGCTCTGGAACATCCCGGCAATCGCAAAGCTTTGACCGGAGCCGATCTCGACCGTGGTCGACGCGCTTCGTTCGGTCAGGGCGGGGCCGATGTCGGAGTTCGTCACCTGCGAGGTATCCACTTCCCTGACGCTGGTGTTCAGCTCGATCTCGATGCGGCCCTTGGGCCGCACGACCGGCGTGAAATCCAGTTCGACACCGAAGGGTTGCAGTTCAATCCGGGTATCTTCCGCGCTGTCGCCGACACGGTAGGGAATCTGACCGCCGGCCAGAAAGTTCGCAGTTTCCCCCGAACGCGCTGTCAGGTTCGGCTCGGACAGAATGCTGACCAGCCCCCGCTGAGACAGCGCGTCCAGCATGAGGTTCATGTTCGTTCCAGATGGAGTCACCGACACGCTGAAGCCGTTGTCGATGTCGCTGACGGGCGATGAAAAACTGCCCCTTGGGCCGGAGGCGTTGATGCCAAACCCGAGGCTGTCGCCGACCGACCGCGAAACCTCGGCAATCTTCACCTGAAGGTTCACCTGCGCCGATTGCTCGAGCTCCAGCCGGTTGACGATCACGGCATTCGGTCCAGTGAGCGCTGCCAGAACGTCTTCGGCGGTGGCGATATCATCGGGCGAGGGCACCACGCCGCGAAGGAAGATCGCGCCGTCGATCGAGGACACGGCCACCCTGCCCCCGCTTACCGACCGCGTGACCGCGCGTGTCAGCCGATCGGCATCGACATCCACCGACACGGTCGTGCGCAAGATCGGCTCGTCATTCTGACCCAGGACGAAAAGCGTGCTTTCACCGACCGCCTTGCCCACGAGGTATATGTAGCTTGCCGATTGCAGGTCGATTTCCGCAACGCTGGGGTTGGACAGGAAGATGGCGTTGGCCGGCTCCGTCAAGCGCAGGAACTTGGCCTCGTTGATGTTGATCGAAATCTGTCTGTTGTCGACCGTCAGGATTTCCTGCGCCGCGGCGCTTCGCGGCGGGAAAAGGGCAACGATCGCGCAGAGCATGACGAACAGACCGGCGACCGGCAGGGGGTTCGAAAGACCGAATTTGGCAATTGACCCTGTCACATGCCCTGTCGCGGTTGGTCGTCTCATCTCGTTATCCATTTCGGTTCGCGAACATCGTTCCAATGCCCGGTGATTTCACGTCTTGGTTGCTAGCGCAGCTGTGCCCGCAGCAGTGGTCGCAACAGGTAACTCAGTACTGACCGTCGTCCGGTTTCGATGTCGACATCGGCGACCATGCCCGGCCGGATCGGATATTGTTCGGAGCCCGCCTCGAGATAGTTTTTCTCTGTCGTCACCATGACCCGGTAGTAATCCTTCTTGCCGCTTGGGGTATCCTCCTCGACGGTGTCCTCGCTGATTTGCGTGACCATCCCGCGAAGGTCGCCGTAGACGGCAAAGTCGTAGGCGGTGATCTTGACACTGGCGCTCATGCCCGGCGTGACGAAGGCCACGTCGCGCGGAAGAACCTTGGTCTCGATCAGCAGCTGGTCGTCGATGGGCGTCACCTCCATGATGGTTTCGCCCGGCTGGACCACCCCGCCGATCGTGGTGATATTGACGTCGTTGACCCGCCCCGACACGCGTGCCCGGATGCTTGTCCGCTCGAGCTGATCCTCGCGCTGCACCAGCACCTGTTGCAACGAGACCAGTCGCGCGCGCTTGTCCACCAGGTCATCGTAGGCGTCCTGAACATACGTGTTCCGCAGTTCGGTGATGCGGCCGGTCAATGCCGCGGCCTGCTGTTGCAGCCTGTACAGTTCGACCTTGCTGACCGAGCCGGATTCGACCAGGGGGGCCGTGACTTCGATCTGGCTGTCGAGGATCGACTTCTCCTCGTTCAGGGCGGCTATCGACTCCTCGAGCTTGGTGCGGCGGGCCTGGAAAAGCCGGGCTTCGTCGCGCTGAGCGCCGTCGTCGGCCCCGGAGCCGAACTCGATGGCGTCCTTCTCGAGCACCTCGGCTTCCAGCCGGGCGATCTCGGCCTGGAGCGTCGCGATCTCGGCTTCGGTTTCGCGGTAGGCCGACAGGAACTTGGTACCGTCGATCTTCGCAAGGACATCGCCTTCGGAGACGATGTCGCCCTCGTTGACCAGGAGTTCCGAAAGGATCCCGCCTTCCAGGCTTTGAATGACCTGCATCCGGCGGATCGGAATGACCTCGCCCGAGCCTCGCGTGATCTCGTTGATCTTGGCGAGGGCGGCCCAGAGGACGGCAATGGCCAGGGCGGCGCAAATGGTCCAGACCGTGTAACGGGCGGTGCGCAGTGTCTGGCGGCGATAGTTGCCGTCGAGATCTGCGAGGAGACGATCACTGGCGCTGTTCATTTGACTGCCTTGATCTTGTTCTCTTCTGCCGAGCGTCTTGCCAGCATCAGGATGTTGTCGAGAGAGTCGTCGTGGAGGATTTCACCCTCGTTCAGCACGACGGCCCGTGGCGTCAGGGTCAGCAGCTCCCTCTTGTGGGTCGAGATGATCGCGGTGCGCCCCTTCAGCCATTTTGACATGAAGCGGATCACGCGCTGTTCGTTGACGCTGTCGAAGGCAGACGTGGGTTCGTCCAGGATGACGACGCTGGGGTCCTGCAGGATGATGCGGGCCAGCCCGATCGCCTGTTTCTGGCCGCCCGAGACGTTGCCGGAGCCGAGGATCATCAGGTCGAGGCCGCGGACATGCTTGCGCACGTATGGCCCCAGTCCGACCGCATCGAGGGCGGAAAGCATTTCGTCGTCGGAGTGCAGGCCGTGGTCGAGGCAGAGGTTGTCACGCAGCGTGCCCTGGAACAGGGCGACGTTCTGCGGCAGGTAGCCGATCTGGCGCCGCCGGTCGATCGGGTCGATCTGCGGCATCGACAGCCCGTCCACCCGCACCGATCCCAGGTAGGGATCGACGAGCCCTGCCATGAGCCGCAGAAGTGTCGACTTGCCGGCGCCGTTACTGCCCAACAGCGCGACCTTCTCGCCCGCTTCGATCTTGAGCGAGCGCACCGACAGGGCGTCGCCCTGCTCGCTTCCGTGGCTGAACTTCACGTCCTCCAGAACATACGCGCCTTTCAGGTTGTTGGCCCGGGCGTAGGTCTGGCTTTCGTCGCGCTCGATCGGCAGCTTGATGATTTCGTCAAGCGATTCCATGGAGCTGCGGACGTATTGCCACTTGGCGAGAAGGCCACTGATCTGGGTGATGGGGGCAAGGGTCCGGCCCGTCAGAATGGAACAGGCGATCAGGCCACCAACCGTGAGATTGCCGGCGCTGATCAGGTAGACGCCGGTCACGATGACGAAGATATAGGCCAGTTGCTGTGCCGTGGTGGCGCCCTGGTTGAGCATCATCGTCACCTGGCGGGTTCGCACCGACGAGGCCGCGAGTGCGGCCGTAAGCTGGGTATGGGCCTTTTCCATGCGCGTTTCGGCGCGGGCGGCCTTTACGGTTTCGAGGCTTGAGACGGCTTCGAGCAGCAGGCCGTTCAGCGCCGCGCCCTCGCGGGTATTCTGCCGGGCCATCTTGGCAAGGTACTTCTGAAGGGCGAGGCCGGGCACGACGATCGCCACGGCCCCGGCCAGCACGACCAGCCCGATCGGCCCGCCGATATAGGTGAGCACCCCGAGGAAGACGATTGCGAACGGCAGGTCGCACAACATTCCGACGGTCGACGACGTGAAGAATTCCCGCACGGAGGAGAATTCGCGGACCTGGCTGGCAAACGCGCCGATGGATTGCGGTTGGTGTTCCAGCCGCAGGTTCGCCACGCGGTGGAAGAGTTCCTTCGAAAGCCGCAGGTCCAGGTCTCGCCCGGAGATATCGACCAGCCGCCCGCGCATCACCCTGAGACAGAACTCGAGCGCGACGGCCAGAACGACGCCGCTGGCAAGGATCCAGAGAGTGTCGAAAGCCTGGTTGGGCACCACGCGGTCATAGACCTGCATGGCGAAGATGGCGGTCACCACCGCCAGAAGGTTGGCCGTGAAGGAGGCCAGCAGCACGTCCTTGTAGATCGGCCAGTTGTCGAGAACCGAACCGAGGATCCAGTGCCGGCTGTCCCGCTTGAGCAGGTCGCCGACTCGGGCGCTGACCACGTCGATCGGCTTGGCCACCACGACGCGACCGAGGTAGCGCGCCTCGATATCGGCCCGCTGCACTTCTTTCCGGCCGCCGCCGGTTTCCGGCAAGATGACCGTGACGTAGTCCTTGCTCACGCTTTCGAGAACGAGGGTCTTGTCCTTCTCGAGCAACAGGAGCACGGGAAAGGCGTAATCGGCCAGGTCGTCCAGACCGGTTTCGATGACCCGGCCGGCCAGGTTGACCCGCCGCAAGGCCTGCGCGACCGAGCGGAGCGGAAGTTTCCCGTCATCCAGCGGGATACCATCGGTCAGCTTGGATGCCGTTGCGTCACCATCATATGCCCGGCAAAGCGCGATCAGGCCGGTGACAAGACTGTCTTCTTCGACTTGGATAGCCATAGTTCACTCTCCTCGCCCCCCGGCAGCAGATTGATCTGCAAAAAATCTTGACTGAAGCGCGCCGGCTTCCCGGATACGTCCTACTCTCTCTTTCTGAACAGCAGGGAGCCGAGGAGCCCAAGTGCTTCGGCGGCCTCGTATTCCTTGCGGTTGAGTTCGTCTTCGACGTCGATCTGTTCCATTTGCGTCTCGTACAGGTCCCGACCGGTGGTCAGGAGGTCGATCAGATCCCGCTGGCCTGCCCGGAACTGGCCCTCGTAGGCCTCCAGCACGACACGCGCGTCGCTGACCTGGGCGCCGAGCGACTGCCTCGTCTGCGCCAGGGCCTGAAGGCGCTGGCGGTAATTGCGCATCTCGTTCTGCAAGTCGCGCTCGACCGCAGTTCGCAATTGCTGGGCGGCACGGAGGGATTGCTCGGCGGCGGTCACCTCTCGTCCGCGGAAACTGCTGGAGTTCAGATCGACCCCCGCCGTGATACCCACGGAGCTCGAGCGACCGCGCCCCCCTGTCAGGTCCTGGCGCAGCTCGGCCTGAAGCCGGATGGTCGGCTTGCGCGCAGCCCTCGCGGCCTTGACCCCGGCCTCGGCGATGGCAACGTCGGCGGTGGCGGAAATATAGTCGGGCGCACCGACGACCGCAGCAATCACGTTCCGGCTCGAGCTCAGCTGCGACAGGAAGGACAAGCGCGGCGGCGGCGCGACCTGCCCTGCCGACTGACCCAGCAGGAATTCCAGTTCCGCCCGCGCGATCTCGCGGTCGATCTCGTGCTGGTACAGCTGTTCTTCCGCGCGCGCGATCTCGAGCCGGGCCCTTGCGACTTCGGAGGCATTGGCCAGCCCGGCCTGCACCCGCGCGCGGGAATACCCGTCGAGTCGTTTGGCAAACGCCACATACTCGCGCGTGCGGGCAATCCGGCGGCGCGCCGCGTCGATCTCGAAATAGAGCTCGGACATTCTCAGCGTGAAGGATTCGACTTCCGACTTCAGGTCGGCCACCACCTTCACACGTACCGCCTCGGCCTCGGCGATCCGGCTTTTCGACAATCCCCAGTCCGCCAGAAGCTGGCTGATCGTCACGTTCACGCCGAGGTTGTCGCCGTCAAGCCCGGTATCGCCAGCCACGCTGAGCTGCGGGCGGCGGGCATCCTTGCTGATTTCGACATTCGAGGTTTCGCGGGCGACCTGCTGGCGAAGCGCGGCAATGGAGGGATCCCGCTTGCTACCGATCATGACGGCCTGCGACAGGGTTTGCGCCACCGACGTCGTTGCCAGGCAGGCGATGAACAGCACAGTCCCCAGGCACACGGTGATGCGTGTTCGATCGAACCAGTTGCCAGTACCTTGTATCATTCACACTTGCTTTGCCATTCCGAGACGTCTTGTCCACCAGCGGGCGTCTGTTTCTCACTTTGCGCCGGGTCCACGACCGTTCCCTTTCGAAACCTGGCCCCTTCACCCACCACTGGACTTGTTGCGCGTACACCTTTCATCCCACCCCGAGCATCGGTTTGCGAAGAACGGTCAGGGTTTCGGCCGAGCTCCGGCAACGGGTTCCAGATCCGGTCAGGTCGTCGGGCCTGGCATCTCCCGGGCTCATTCCGAGCCCCAGGAACCAAGGATGTCCAATCCGCTGAGAATGGCCATCGGATCATCCATCTCCGTCGAGACCGCCGTTCCCATGCTGCCACCGAGAAGCCCGGCAAGATCCACCTCCGAACCGGAGCCGATCTCGGACGGTCCTTCGGCCTGGGCAAATGTCAGGTCGAGCTCTCCATCCTCTTCCGCATCCGCGGCAAACAGGCCGCCCAGCAATTCGCCAAGGTAATCCGACGATCCCGAAACCTCGGCTGCACTTTCCGTTTCCTGTGCCGTGTGCTCTTCGACCGGCGCTTCGTCACCTTCATTGGCCGCTTCATTGGCCTCGCCCGTTCCGGCCCCGGCGCCAAGCAACTCGGAAAACGGCGATGCACCGGATTCCGTATCCGCCGTTTCTTCGGGCTCGCCGGTCGTGTCGGGCTCGTCCTCGGCCTCCTCGGCCTTCTTTGCCGCCGCTGCCGCACGCGCAGCCGCCGCCGCGCGGGCCGCAGCAGCGGAATCGTCGGAATCGCTCCATTCGCCGAAGGCGAGCGTACCACCTGCGACCGTGGCGGCGCCAAGCACCAGCCGGTCGGTCGAGATCCCCATGAATCCGTTGTCCGTCCCGGTTGACGACGCGCCCGACGCGCTTTCACCCTCGGTGTCGGCAACCTCAAAGCCGTTTTCCTCGGTCCAGCCGATTTCCACGACATCCACGGGAGCCACGTCCAGATCGGTGTCGCCCTCGGCGATCACCGTTTCGGTCGGCTGCTGGGGCGGTTGTTCCTCTTCGAACGAGGATGGCGTATCTGTCGAAAACGCGATCGGCTCCGGGGCGACGAGACCGGTGATCTCTTCCGCACGAGAGGCGCCGACCAGCAGACGGCTGTAGCTGCCGTCCGGGCCGATAACGAAGAAGTTCTTGATCACCACGTCGGTGCCGTCGAGCAGCGTGATGTTCAGGTCAGGACCAATCTTCTCGTAGAACGCGATACCGGGGCTTGCACTGCCGAAATACACATCCGCCGGTTGAGAGAGGGGCAGTTCGGTTCCGACAAACCGCTCAGGCGCGCCGCTTTGACCCGGAGAAGACTTGAATATTTCAATCACTTTCCATCCCCCGATGGTATACGCCCCCAATCACCTTGATCCGGTTGCCAATTCTCCCTGCCAGGTGACGCTCGGCAGGTGCTCGAGGGCGCAGAAACCCGGAGCAATCAACGGAATCACTACCGCATAGGTGTCTTAGTTCATTCCTATGCCAGCCTTTCGATGTCAACTGACAACACGAAGTAACAATGCCATCGAAACGTTTGGGTTGGCCGGCCCTCGGTATGCATATTCCGCCCAACTGGGCGGAATTAACCAATAAAGATGCCAGGCCGGGGGTAACCCCGGCCTGGCCATTTTTATTGTCAGCCGAGCAGGCCACCGTCGCCGCCGGTCAGGCCGCCCAGGAGACCGTCGTCGTCGGCCAGGCCGCCGAGCAGACCGCCGTCGCCGCCGAGCAGACCGCCGACGATGCCATCCTCACCGAGAACCGGGTCGAGCAGGTCGCCCTCACCGCCGAGCAGGCCGCCGACGATACCGTCCTCACCGAGGACCGGATCGAGCAGGTCGCCCTCGCCGCCGGTCAGGCCTCCGATGATGCCATCCTCACCGAGAACCGGATCGAGCAGGTCACCGTCACCGCCCAGCAGGCCGCCGACGATACCGTCCTCACCGAGGACCGGGTCGAGCAAGTCGCCCTCGCCGCCGGTCAGGCCGCCGATGATGCCGTCCTCACCCAGAACCGGGTCGAGCAGGTCACCATCGCCGCCCAGCAGGCCGCCGACGATGCCATCCTCACCGAGAACCGGGTCGAGCAGGTCGCCCTCACCGCCGGTCAGGCCGCCGATGATGCCGTCCTCACCGAGGACCGGATCGAGCAGGTCGCCCTCACCGCCGGTCAGGCCGCCGATGATGCCGTCCTCGCCGAGAACCGGATCGAGCAGGCCGCCTTCACCGCCGGTGAGGCCGCCCAGCAGGCCGTCCTCGCCGGTCACGCCGTCGAGCAGGCCGCCCTCGCCTCCGAGAAGACCGCCGAGCAGGCCATCTTCGCCGAAGAGCGGGTCGAGCAGGCCGCCGTCGCCGCCCAGCAGGCCGCCGAGAAGACCGTCCTCGCCCAGCAGGCTGGCCAGCAGGCCGTCGTCGCCCAGCAGCCCGTCGAGCAGGCCGGCATCCTCGCCCAGCAGGTCACCGAGCAGGCCGTCTTCGCCGCCCAGCAGACCGCCCAGCAGGCCGTCGTCGCCCAGGATGCCGTCCAGCAGGCCGCTCAGCAGGCCGCCATCGGCACCGCCGCCGCCGTCCTGGGTGCCGCCGTAGAGGCCGCCCAGCACATCCTGCACCAGCGCGTTTACGCCGCCCAGCACGTCACCGGAACTCAGACCGGTCACGGCCCCGTCGAGGCCCTGGGCCACGGCGTCGAGCAGCTCGATCACCCCGTCCAGCGCGCCGTCGACCAGCGTGTTCTCGGCCAGCAGCGCCTCCTCGAGCGAGGCAAGCAGCGTCTCCAGCGCGGTCTCGACATCGAGATCGTCGAGCGCCGCGAGGCTTGCCGCCACACCTTCGGCCAGGGCTGCCCCCGCCTGGGTGGTGCCGGCATCGGTCTCGCCCAGGGCGCCGCCGTCGGACACGCCGTCGCCGACGAGCAGCCCTTCGATGAGCGATCCGAGCAGATCGCCGGCTCCGGCCAGCGGGGTGCCGTTCTCGAGACCGTCCATCAGACCCTGCATGCCGTCTTCAAGGCTGTTCACGAGGATCTCGGTGCCCTCGCCCAGGCCGGTGACGATGCTTTCATCCCCGGTCAGGGCCTCGATCACCGTGGTCAGGACCGTATCGATGGCCGCCGCGACGTCCTGGTTTTCCAGGTCGGCGATCGCCTGATCGATGCCCTCGCCCAGGGTGCCGGTGGTGCCACCGAGCCCGTCAATGGCCTCGCCGAGCACGCTGGCATTGTCCGTGGGATCGGTCGGGTCCGTCGGATCGGTCGGGTCCGTCGGGTCCGTGGGATCGGTCGGGTCCGTAGGATCGGTCGGATCAGTCGGGTCCGTAGGATCGGTCGGATCGGTCGGGTCCGTGGGATCGGTCGGATCAGTCGGGTCCGTGGGATCGGTCGGGTCCGTGGGATCGGTCGGATCGGTCGGGTCCGTCGGGTCCGTAGGATCGGTCGGATCGGTCGGGTCCGTAGGATCAGTCGGATCGGTCGGGTCCGTAGGATCAGTCGGATCGGTCGGGTCCGTGGGATCAGTCGGATCGGTCGGGTCCGTGGGATCAGTCGGATCGGTCGGGTCCGTGGGATCAGTCGGATCGGTCGGGTCCGTCGGGTCCGTAGGATCGGTCGGATCGGTCGGGTCCGTGGGATCAGTCGGATCGGTCGGGTCCGTGGGATCGGTCGGATCGGTCGGGTCCGTGGGATCGGTCGGGTCCGTCGGGTCCGTGGGATCGGTCGGATCGGTCGGGTCCGTGGGATCGGTCGGATCGGTCGGGTCCGTGGGATCGGTCGGGTCCGTGGGATCGGTCGGATCAGTCGGGTCCGTGGGATCGGTCGGGTCCGTGGGATCGGTCGGATCGGTCGGGTCCGTAGGATCGGTCGGGTCCGTGGGATCGGTCGGATCGGTCGGGTCCGTAGGATCGGTCGGATCAGTCGGGTCCGTGGGATCGGTCGGGTCCGTCGGGTCCGTAGGATCAGTCGGATCGGTCGGGTCCGTGGGATCGGTCGGATCGGTCGGGTCGGTCGGATCGGTCGGCAGTGTCGGGAAGGGGAAGCCGGAGCCGCCGCTGCTGCTGCCGCCGCCACCGGACAGGAGCAGGCCACCGCCAAGCAGGGCCGCGGCCCCCGCGATGAGAGCCTCTTCCTCGCCGCCCAGAACGGCGCCGACGCCCGAGTCACCTTCCTCGGACGCCACCGTCCCTTCGCCCGACGTGGAATCGCCGAAGCTGTACGGCCCGTCAATCAGGGTGACCGTACTCATCTTGCCGTCCGCGCCCTTGACGAAGAAGTCGCGGATGACGACCTCGTCGCCATCGACTTTCTTCACGATCAGGTCGTCACCAACGCGTACGAACCTTGCAACCTCTTCCCTGGTCAGGCTGAGGTTAAATTCCTTTGGCCGTTCGGCCGTCAACACAAGTCTAGCCATCTCTCTTGATACCTCGTCTATATTTGTTCCCTAACGGCAGGACATCGGGCCAGGCATTGCCGGCCGATCCGGCCAAGTGATTTGTTGGTCCTTCAGGCTTTCACCTCGCGTCGCCCCCTCACGTTCCGCCAGCCACCCGCCGACAGCCCAGTATTCAGTCGCCAAAGATACTTTGGTGATGAATTACAATCTTAAGTATGTATTGCCGACTTTTGGCTATGCATGTCAACGAAACAGCGTCGTCTGCCGGGCGGTTTCCGCGACAAACCTCACAAGTGATTGATTTTGCACCAACATTAATGCAACTAACGGAAGCTCACTCTGGGGAAGCCAGGCAACATTTCGCGCCAAAATGGACAACTGGTTACAATTCGAAAACTATCGAAGGAAATTAAGCTTCCATTAACCTTTTAAGTGTCGTTGATAGGTGCCCGAGAAACGAATCTGTGCGACTGTGCGCGTGACATGCGTGCGAACACACCACGCATGCAGATTCCCCTTGTCCGGCCAAAGTGACATCGAGGAAACCTGAACACGGCACAGGAACCGGTTTAAATGATGGAAAATCAGGGGAATGGCTCGGGTTCTGCCGAGAAGGCGCACAGGCAGGCCGTCAGCGCCCACGACATTCGAAACGAGCTCCAGACCATACTATCGACCGTCGACCTGTTCGCCGAAGGTGCCGGCGACGGCGCCTCGGCCCGGCAATCTGCCGTAAACATCCGGAAAGCCGCGGAAAGGGCCCTCGACCTGGTCAACGGTATCCTCACATCCGCCCGCGCCGAGCATGATCAATCCAGACAGGACAATTCGGCCTTTCATCTGGGCGCCCGCGCGACCGAGATCGTCGAGCGCATGCAAGCCCTGGCCGTCAAGAAGGGGAACGAGCTCACGATCGTTGCCAATACTTTCGATAGTCCGGTGTCCAGCGATCCCCGGCTCGTCGATACGGTCATTCTCAACCTGCTCAGCAATGCGAACAAGTTCACCCACAGGGGACGCATCTGCCTGACGATCGACCAGCATGTCGCCCCCGATGGTCGGGATTGCCAGGTGACGTTATCCGTCGAGGATACCGGAGAGGGAATTGCGGAAGAAAAGCTGCAACGCCTTTTCCTGCCCTACGAGACTGGTTCGGCCAGGGATGGCGATGCGTCCGGATTTGGCATCGGAACATACGCGGTGGCAGAAGCCGTCAAGGCGATGGGCGGAGACATCAAGGTCGACAGCAAGCCCGGCATCGGCTCGCGCTTCACGGCGACCTTTTCCCTGCCCCTTGCGCAGGAATCCGCCGGCATGGCCACGGAAGAGCCCACCGACCAGGGCCGGGACCGCGCCACCCGGACGGCAAGATTGCTGGTGGTGGACGACAACGAGGTCAACCTCGACCTGTTTGTGAAGGCGCTGTCTTCGGAAGCGGAAACCGTAACGCCGGCGAAAAGCGGCGACGCTGCGCTGGAGTGCCTGAGGTCGGCGACTGCCGGCTATGACCTTGTCCTGACGGACCTGAACATGCCCGGCACCGATGGCGTTGCCCTTGCCATTGACCTGATCCGCTCGAAGATCTCGTCGCCCCCGCGGATCGCGGCCCTGACCGCCGAAGCCGACGATAGCTGCCTCGAGACCTGCAAGGCGCTCGGCATGGTGGCGGTCATTCGGAAACCCGTGAGCCCGCAGGACCTTCGCAAACGTATCGGGAGCATTATCGGTGCCGCCCATGGCACGCGTACCGCGATGCCGGAAGAGGTACTCGACGCGAGCGTGACAAGCGAACTCGGCGAGGAGCTGGGGCAGGAGGTGGCAAAAACGATGATGCGGCGCGCGCTTGACGAGGCGTCTCGCGTGCATGCGAGCCTGGCGCAAGCCAAGGGCGTGTTTCAAGACAGGAACCTGATACATTCGGCCATCGGATCGGCCGGGATGACTGGCCTTGCGCGACTGGATCACGCTCTCAGGATCGTGCAGGCCGTGTCGAAGTTCCGCCCGGCGGGCACCGCCGCGTTTTCCGCGGCCCTCGGCCTGCTGGGCGACACGATCGCCGAAACGGATGGGGCACTGGATTAATGCCCGACACTCGGTACAATGCCCCGAATTCAGGTAGGGAGGATATGTGCCAGGTGAAGACCATTTCTGCGGAACTTTGCCAAGAAAAATTGATTATTGCCCAGTTTAGCATTCGAGTTAAGTCCTTCTTAATGAATCTTAACCACTGGTAACGACGGTAGCTTGGTAACTGGAATAGCGGAACAGAGTCTCTGGAATGAATGATAACCAAAACGGAAAGGTTCGAGTCCTCGTCGCTGACGACCATGAGATGATTCTCGAGATGATAGAATTGTTTTTGTCGCAGACGGGAGATTTCGAAGTTTGGACCGCCAGATCGCTGAAGGATGCCATCGAGCAGATCAAGAAGAACGGACCCTTCGACATTGTCCTTCTTGATTTCGTAATGCCTGGAATGAAGGGCGTTGCCGGTCTCAAGACGGCGATACAGTCGAATGGCGGCAAGCCAGTTGGCATCATCACGGGAAGCCCGTCCGGCAGAAACGTGACTGACATCGTCAACGCCGGTGCGGCCGGCATCGTGCTGAAGACCACGCCGATGCGAACGCTCGCCAATGCCTTGCGGTTCATGGCGGCGGGCGAGCTGTACCTTCCCCGCCAGATCACGATCGACCGGGAACAGGAAGTGGATGACGCGAACGCGCTGTTATCCAAGAAGGAAAGCCAGGTCCTGTCCCATCTGGTCGAGGGGATGTCGAACCGGGAGATCGGCGAGGCGCTTCAACTGGCGGAGCCAACGATCAAGATGCATGTCCGCTCGATCTGCGGCAAGCTCGAGGCGAAGAACCGGACGCAAGCCGTTCTCCGGGCGAAAGAGCTTGGCTTGTACTGAGCAGGCGAAAGCCCGACGCCGGAGACTTGCCCGCGCATCGCCCGGCGATCGGTCGCCCGTTCTTCACGCTCGCCGGGTGGCTCTGTAGGCCATACCCGCGCCCTATTGGAATTGCCGCCCTGCGCCCCCTGCCCCCGTGGGTCGATTTGCCCGGCGATCATGAACTTGTGCGCCCTTTCTATTTGCTGTTCCTTGTCGGCGACGACAGCAGGTTGAGAGGCCGCCATGACTAGCAGGGATGAACTGGAGGCGCTGTCCTTTGACGTTCTGAAGGTCCGTGCGCGAGCATACGCCGCCGAAGGCGAGCATCTGAAAGCGGCCGTCGCCTATGAACTGGCCGCTCGTCTGCGGCCGGAAAGTGATGCCCGCTTGTTCCAGGCGATCCAGTTGAAATATGCCGGCGAGATCGAAAAGGCCGCTTCCGTTTACAAGGCGTTTCTTCAGACGAAACCTGATCATTTCGACGCATGGTGCAGCTATGGCGTCACCATGAAGCAGAACGAGCAATTCCAAGAAGCCGTATCGGCGTTCGAGCGGGCGCTGGCGCTGAAGGAAGACCCGGCGGCGCGCAATGCGTTCGTCACCTCTCTGTGGCGGACGGGCCAGCATGAGAAGGCCACCCGGGAAGGGATGGTAAACCTGAAGCTGAAAGACAAGATCGCCTTCGAGCGGTTCGAGGCGTCCCCTTTCAAGGGGGGCGAGCTGAACGACCGACGGCCGAGTTTCGATCCGAGTCGCCCGACGCGGAACATCATCTCATTCTCACTGTGGGGCGACGACCCGACATACGTCACGGGGGCCATCGTGAACGCACAGATCGCCCCCCACATCTATGTGGGCTGGACGGCGCGTTTCTATTGCGACGAAACAGTCCCGGCCGATGCGCTCGCCGAGTTACAGAAATACGGCGCGCAGGTGGTGCTTCTGCGCGAACCGGAATTCAGAAAATTCCGGCCGATGTGGCGGTTTCTTGCGTCGGACGATCCCGACACGGATTTTTTCGTCTGCCGTGACGCGGACTCGCGCTTGAACGTGCAGGAGTTCCTGGCGGTCGACGAATGGGTCAGGTCGGGCAAAAGGTTCCATGTCATGCGCGATCATGTCTACCACATGGAACTCATCCTTGCAGGCATGTGGGGCGGCGTTTCCGGCGTGCTACCAAACATGGGCGAAACCCTTGGAAGCGCCACCGAGTATTTCGAGAACCGCTTCGGCGACCAGGCTTTCCTGATGGACGTTGTCTGGCCGATGATCAAACCCGAGTTGTTTGTCCACGATAGCGTTTACGCCTTCCCCGACGGACGTGATTTTCCCGGAGAGTACAGGTTGCCGGGCATGATCCACGTGGGCGGGGCCGTGAAGTCGATGAAACACTGGCGTGCCGCCTGAAGGCGCCGGCGCCACGGAGCAGGTACCCCGCATTGTTCACGGATCAGGGACGCAGTTATTCCAAGCCGACACGATTCCCCGCTTGAGATATTAAGTATGTTGACGCCATACTTAAGTATGTATTCGCTTGAGGATGCGTGACGAGGAGTCGAGATATGGCGTTTGAAGTATTTTTTGCAGTGGCGTCTGTGAGTTTGTTCATTGGCCACGCGACCTTCCGGCAGTTCCGGGAGTACTGGATCTGGATCGACCGCCTGGAGGCTCTGAGCGAACGATCCTAGGTCCACTTCCATGCGGTTGACCGGACCTTTCCCCAACCAGGATATCGCCGGGCGTTTCAGCGCCTGAAGGTCAAGGCCCGGCGCAGATGTCTGAGCGGGCCGGTGATCCGCCAGGACGTGCTGGCCTTCATCGCGGCGACGCTGTCCTCCGCTCTCTTCGATTTTTCCCGCAGCCAGTTCAGTTTGCCTTCCAACTCGGCCTGACGCTTGCGCATCTCCTCGTTCTCCTGGCTCGACTTGATCTGCGCGCGTTCGAGCTTGGCTTCCGTATCGAGGAGAATCTGCGTGACCTGGGTAAGTTCGCGCACCTGGGATTCCACGTTGTGCTCCAGTTCTCGCAACTGCTCAGCGTCACGCGCGACTGCGGCTGCATGGGCGCGCTGCTCCTCGTCAAGTTTGTCGGTCAGCGATTTGACGTTCTGCTTCAGCTGCGCGATCTCTTCGCGGCTGGCCTCGAGGTTCCCTTCCCGTTCCGAAAGAAGCGTCGACATGTTCGCCAGGTCGGCGGCATGCTGCCGCGCGGACTCCTCGTGCGAGGCCAGTTCGTGTTCCTGGCGGCCGATCTCGGCGCGCAGGGTCTCGATCTTGCCGACTTTCTCGGCAATTTCGGCATTTGCGTCGGCGAGGTCGCGGGATGTCTCGTCCGCTTCGTGGCTGCGCTGTTCAAGATGACTTTTGGTCCGGGACAGATCGTCGTTCAGTGTCGCGAGTTCTGATTTGGCCTGCTCCAACTCGGTCTCGAGCTGGCGGGAAAGTTCGCGTTCGGCCGCGCGCTCGGTTTCGATCTCATCGAGTTTCCGGGTCAGTTCGCCGAGTTTCTCGGTTTCGACCTGGTCGAGCTTCCGCGTCAACGTGCCGACCGCGTAGTGTTGCTTGGTGATTTCCTCCTGCAGTTCGTTCACAGTCGCGTCGGATGCAACCAGTTTCGATTGCAGTTCCGAATTCTCGTCGCTGAGCCTGGTTACCTTTCCGGTAGTGTCGCGAAGCGCGGTGGAGGTCTGCTGACCGATCTCGACCAGTCGGTGAAACGCCGGGGCGGCAGCATCGAACTCGCTGCGGATGCGGTCGAGCGTCGGCAGGTCTTTATCGTTTTCGCCATCTTCGGCCCAGCTTTCAAGGATGCGGTACAGATCGCGCACCCAGTCCGAGATCATCGGGCTGCGCAGAACCTTGTCCGGCGAGTCGGTAAAATGTTTGAGCTCGGGCGCGAGGAACTCGTCGACCTCGATGGCGGCGTTCCGTGACATCCGCGGCAGCGGGAGGCCTAGCGTGTCACTGAACCCCTGGGCCATCTCGCCCCAGTTGTTCATCAGCCGGTGATAGGATGTGAAGAAGCGCGGCCTGCCACGTGATCCGTGCTCGGCGTCCAGGACGTGTCGCAACCACAGGAGAATGCCAAGGTCGATGCCGATCCCGTCGCGCCGCTCCAGCGACCGGGCGACTTCGAGCGGATGCCGGTGAGTGTGTACGATCAGAGGCGTGCATTCCTCGTATTCGAGGACGTCGAACCAGAACGGCAGCATGCGGCAGATCCTGGGGTCTTTCACAACGAAGAGCCGCGACTTGCCGTATTCTTCCCGCATCGCGGCGACGATCCGATCGCGATATTCCTCTGCCCGGGCGCTCTCGAACCAGCCGGGGTTGATCGGCAGCCAGTCGTCCCAGCTCGAACCGGCGGACTGGAGGAGCTGGGTGTGCAGCGCGTAAAACCGCGACGATTCGAAATACCCTTTCGAATTGTTATCGTCCGCCTTGAGCTGGCTCCCGGGCAGATCGCATCCGAGGATCGACAGGGTGCCGGCCAGCGCAGAGGTGCCGGACCGGTGCATTTCGAGAACCAGCACCGCCTTTCGCGGAGATTTTGCGGGTTTCACGCTCATTCAAACCTCATGTGACGTCTATCGGTCCCTGCACCCCTCGCCCGACCAAAAAGGATCAATCGGCAAACTCGGGAAGGTTGTACCAGCTTTTCAGGTCAAGTCCCGTCAACAGTTCGGTGCGCTTCAGGTCGTAATTGAACGTGTCCTGCAGATCACTGAGTTCGCGCATCGTGAACCGGGGAAGGTCGGCACTCGGCAGATCCCCCGTGTTGCGCACCGTCAGGCTTTCCCCGTCGAAAGAGAGCGGCAGGCCCGCGTTTATCTGACCCGCAGGGACAGAGTTCATCGGGTCGATGCCGAGAAAATCCGTGGCCTGCCGGACAAAGGCCTTGGGGTCCTCTACGAGATCGTCGAACTTCATGAAGAGAAACCGGTCATCGGGAAAGCCGCTCGCGGCGCGGGCGTCGAAGGAATGGTGGCGGGCGACCCATTCGGCGGCGGCCCGGCGGCGCCTGATGTTCATGGCGTCAGGCCCGCGCAGGATCTTCACGAATTCCGTTTCATTGCGGAAGCGATCGTAGAATTTCCGCGGCACCAGGTCTTCGAGGCCCCGGACCGCGTCGACGACCAGCCGCCCACCGGAGGCCAGCACGTCGAACACCCGGTTCGAGACGTAGCCCATCTCGCGCATGTAATCCCAGTGATCGCATATCACGAGGCGGCTTGATGCATAGACCCCGCCCAGCACCGAGTTGGAAATGACGCCACCCTTGAGCCTGCGATCTTCGATGAACGGCTCCCAGCCGGCTCCGTATATGTCGAGGTCGAGCTCGTGGCCCATCGCCCACCGCACCGGATCACGGAAGACCCCGCGCGAGTTGGCGACGTAGAGGTTGCTGTTGGGCCGCGTGCCGATTTCGCTTTCGTCGAAATAGAACCGTTCGACATCGGTACATTGCGGCATGAATTCAATCCGGCCCGGAACGAGCCGGTTCAGGATTTCGGCATGATAGGCAGACGCCACGAAGGTGTGGTCGTAGCCTTCGATCTCTTGAACCGTGGTCTTGTCGGGATGGCTGATCATCCACAGGAGGTTCCGCTGATGGGGTTTTGGCTGATAGGCCACGAGGCCGCGCAGGACGATCACCAGGTCGTCGGAATCACAGATACCGCCGTACCAGTTATCCCGGCAATCGACCCGGACCACGTAACCCGACCGGCGCAGCGCCGCAGCCAGACCCTGGGCGAAGTGGTAATCGCCCCATTCCTCGCGATGTTTGTGGACGGCAGCGCACTTGATGGCGATCCGCACCGGTGGCGTTTCGGCAAGGGCGCGCAGCACGGTGCCGGCCCGGTGGGCATAGGTATGGTTTTCGCGGATGACCTTCTGCATGGCCGCCGCGCGTTCCTTTCGCTCCGCCTCGTTGTCGAGCCAGTATTTGAGAACCCCGGTCAGGCTGTCGCTGTCCGAGAATGTCGGCACCAGATCCCCGGTGGCCGATCGTCGCCTGTCAGTCCTCCAGACGCTTCAGAAGATACCTGCCATAGCCGTTTTTCCCGAACTGCTTCGCCCGCGCACTCAGGTCCTCGCGGCTGATCCAGCCGAGCGAGTAGGCGATCTCGTCCGGGCTGCCGGTCTGAAGGCCCTGGCGGGTTTCCAGCGTGCGCACGAAATTGCCGGCGTCGAGCAGGCTGGCATGGGTTCCGGTATCGAGCCAGGCATAGCCGCGGCCCATCAACTCGACCGACAGTTGCCGGTCGTGCAGGTAGCTTTCCAGCAGCGTGGTAATTTCCAGCTCGCCCCGCGCCGAAGGCTCGACCTTCTTCGCCCGCTCCGGTGCAGTGGCGTCGAGGAAGTAAAGCCCGGTGACCGCATAGCTCGAGGGCGGAACCTCCGGCTTTTCGATGATCGCTTTCGCCCGGCCGTCCTTGTCGAAATCCACCACGCCGTAACGCTCCGGGTCCGAGACATGGTAGCCGAAGACCGTGCCCCCTTTGGATTTTTGGTCGGCCGCGGCCAGGATGGTCGGCAAACCGTGGCCGAAGAAGATGTTGTCACCCAGGATCATCGCCGAGGGCGCGCCCGCCAGGAACTCTTCAGCCAGGATATAGGCCTGGGCCAGCCCGTCCGGGCTGGGCTGTTCGATATAGGTCAGCTCCACGCCCCACTGCTTGCCATCGCCTAGCATGCGCTTGAACTGCTCCTGGTCGTGCGGTGTGGTGATCACCGCGATCTCGCGGATACCGGCCAGCATCAGAACCGACAGCGGGTAATAGATCATCGGCTTGTCGTAGATCGGCAGAAGTTGCTTCGACACGCCCATGGTGATTGGCCACAGCCGCGTGCCCGACCCGCCGGCCAGGATGATGCCCTTGCGCTTCGTCATCCCATCTCTCCCAATTCCCTCAGAACATCGTCGAGCCCTGCGCGCCAGTCCGGCGGCGCAATCCCGAAATCCGCTTCAAGCGCCCGGCACTCCAGCCGCGAATTCGCAGGCCGACTGGCCGGTGTCGGGAACGCCGATGTCGGTATCCCTTCCAGTGCCACGTCGCGCCCGGCGCGTTCGAAGATCGCCGCCGCGAAGGCGCACCAGCTGACCGGCGGCTGACCGCCGAAATGATAGAGGCCGCCAGGATGGCCATCGGCCATAACGCTCGCCATCCGCCACAATGCATCCGCTATCGCCCGCGCCGGTGTCGGACAGCCGATCTGGTCATCCACCACCCGCAGGCTGTCGCGCTCGGCCGAAAGCCGAAGCATGGTCTTGACGAAATTGTTGCCATGCGCCGAGAACACCCAGGCCGTGCGCAGGATGGCGTATTGGCCACCGGCCGCCGCGATCAGCTCCTCGCCGCGCAGCTTGCTGCGTCCGTAGGCGTTGAGCGGCGCCACGGGATCGGCCTCGCGCCACGGCACGTCACCGGTGCCGTCGAACACGTAATCGGTCGAGACATGCAGGAATGGCAGGCCCCGGTCGGCCGCTGCCCGCGCCATTGCGCCCGGCGTGTCGCCGTTCACCACGCTTGCCAGCGCTTCCTCGTCCTCGGCCTTGTCGACCGCCGTATAGGCGGCGACATTGATCACGGCCCTCGCCCGGGTTTCGCGGATCATTGCCGCGCAGGCCGCGGGATCCGACAAGTCCGCCTCGTCCCGGCCAAGGCATAGGGCATCATCGCCACCGACCCGTGCCAGTTCGGTGGCCACCTGCCCCGTCTTGCCGAAGACCAGCACCGTCATGCCTAGCCCGCCTTGCCCAGACGCTCGCCGACGCCGGCCCGGTTCTGCAGGGCCCGCCACCAGTCCTCGTTGTCGAGATACCATTGAACTGTCCGCTCAAGCCCCTGCTCAAGCGTGACCGACGGTCGCCAGCCCAGCTCCTTGCGAATGCGCGCCGGGTCGATCGCATAGCGCAGGTCATGCCCCGGCCGGTCTTCGACGAAGGTGATCAGCTCGGCATAGCCTCCCCCGCCCTCACGCGGGCGCTTTTCATCCAGGATGGCGCAAATCCGGCGCACGATCTCGATATTCGTCGCCTCGTTCTCGCCCCCGATATTGTAGGACCTGCCGAGCGCTCCCTTCTCGAGCACCGTAAGCAGCGCGTCTGCGTGATCCTCGACATAGAGCCAGTCGCGCACGTTCTCGCCCTTGCCGTAGATCGGCAGCGGCTTGCCGGCGAGCGCGTTCAGGATGATTACCGGAATGAGCTTTTCGGGGAAGTGATACGGCCCGTAATTGTTCGAACAGTTCGACAGGACCACCGGCAGGCCATAGGTCTCGTGCCACGCCCGCACCAGATGGTCCGAGGCCGCTTTCGACGCCGAATAGGGCGAACGCGGGTCGTAGGGGGTTTCCTCGGTAAACTTGCCGGTCGGCCCCAGCGAACCGAACACCTCGTCGGTCGAAATGTGGTGGAACCGGAAGCCCGCGGGCTTGCCCTGGGTGGTCCAGTACTTCCGTGCCGCCTCCAGAAGGGTGTAGGTCCCCGTAACGTTAGTCTCGATGAAGGTGCCCGGCCCATCGATCGACCGGTCCACGTGGCTTTCCGCCGCCAGGTGCATCACCGCATCCGGTTTGTGCGCGTCGAAGATCCGGTCAAGCGCCGCCGAATCGCGGATATCCGCCTCCTCGAAGGCGTAGAGCGGGCTCTCGGCCGCCTCCGCCACGTTCTCAAGGCAGGCCGCGTAGGTCAGCGCGTCGAGGTTGACCACTCCGTGTCCGCGCGAGACCGCCAGACGCACCACCGCCGAGCCGATGAACCCGGCCCCGCCCGTCACAAGAAGCTTCATGCCGCCCCCTCCCAGGTGAAGGGGCTGTCGAACTCCCGGAACAGGGGCGCCGCCGCGTCCTTCTCCGACAACACCGCCGCGCCCGTATCGACCCCCCAATCGACCCCGATATCGGGGTCGTCGAACCGCACCGCCCCATCGCACTCGGGCGCGTAGTAGTCGGTGCACTTGTACAGAATTTCAGTGTCGGGCTCCCGCGTGGCGAAGCCGTGCAGGAAACCCTCGGGAATGAACAGCTGCTTGCCATTCTCGAAGCTCAGTTCGACCCCCGTCCATTGTCCGAAAGTCGGGCTGCCTTGGCGGATATCCACCGCCACGTCATACAGGCTTCCCCGTCCGCAGCGCACCAGCTTGGCCTGCGCGTGCGGCGGTGCCTGGAAATGCAGCCCCCGCACCGTTCCCGCCTTCGCCGACAGCGAATGGTTGTCCTGGACAAATTCGACCGAAACCCCGGCCTCCTCAAGACGGCGCCGGTTCCAGCTCTCCGAAAAGAACCCCCGCGCATCCCCGTGTCGCTGCGGCGTCAGGATCAGGACACCCCCAAGCTTCGTCGTCTCAACCTGAATTTTGTTCTCCACCATCACACAGGGAGCCTCGCCTGTTAGACGCCTATTTTGTGTTTCCCTGAAATGCAAGCGGGATGCCCGGCGAGGGCGGCGCAAGCGGGATATCACGCGCACGAAGACGGGTGGTCATGCAAAAAACCGTCAAAAACGGGCGCTGCCCTGTCAAATTGCCAGTTCCGCCTGGTGGGCACGGACCATGTCCATCATACAGTTAAAGCGGAAATCGTAGCGCGGCATCTCGCCGGGGTTCATCGTCGCGCCGAAGCCTTCCTTGTCATGGCGCCGGTAGATCCAGCAATTGGCCAGCCCGTACTTGTTCGCCGACTGGTGATCGTGGAACATGCTTTCGGCGGTGGGCAAAATGTCGCCCTTCCCGATCCCCTGCCGGGCCAATGTCTCGAGCATGGAGTCGAAATTCCGGTCGGACGGCTTGTAGCTGGCCACGTCCTCGGCGGAATCCTCCCCACGATTCAATCCTGGTCGGCCAGCGTGACCGCCTCGCGCCCCACCTGCCCCATCTGCTGATCGATCTGCGCCGCAAGCTCGCGCGATGCGAGAGTGGCGATCCGCTCGGGCAGGGTATCAAGATCGCCCGACCGCGCCACAACCTTGATCGACCGGGAAAATCCCGGCCCCGGCAGCGGCCGCACCACCAGTGGCATCTGCTCGACAAAACCGTCGATCAGCAGGCTGGGCGTGAGGATGGTGAACCCCAGCCCTTCCGCCACGCAGGCCGTGACCATGCTGGAGCGGTCGGCCTGGATCACCCGCGGCGCCGTCAGTTTCAGGCGGCGCAGATGCTGTTCCGTGCGGCGACCAACGCTGGTGGTCGCCGCGAACCGGACCAGCGGAAGATGGGTGAGGATATCCTGCAACCGGCGCGACGGGCCGTCATAGGTCTGCGGCAGGACCAGAAGAAAGTTCTCGGTCAGCACGTCATGCCGCTCGAGCCCGTCCATGTCGTAGAACGGGTTCGACGTGATCACCAGGTCGGCCCGCTTGGTACGCAGCAGCGTTTCGTGATCGCCGCTCTGGCCCGCGTGAAGGGTCAGGTCCTCGACCGCGATCTCGGATTTCAGCAGCCGCACCAGCGGCGGGGTCAGCGTTGTGGCAATGGAGGCCAGCATGCCCATCCGCAGCACGTTGATCGGCTGCGGCCCTTCGTGCCGCATCGAGGTGGCGAGATCCTCGACCGAGTTGAGGATGCGCTGCGCATGCCGCAGGCAAAGCTCGCCCGCCTGTGTCAGGCGCACGGGGCGCACGGTGCGGTCGATCAGCCGCGCGTCACAGGCGGCCTCCAGCGAAGCGAGTTGCTGGGACGCGGCCGATTGCGTCATCCCCATCAGCCGCGCGGCCTGGGTAAACTGCCGGGTTTCCGCAATCGCTACAAAGACTTCCAGCGCGGTGAGCAGGTTCTTGTCGGAGGCGAGCCGGGTGGTGATTTTCGGCGGCTTCATTAGAGTTCCTAATACTGTCGCGTTTTCATTGCCCGAGAGGGCCGGTTTTGTCCATCCTCCTTTCACCATCAGGGAGGTTGTCGTGACACGAAGAGGCAAGCGGCGCAGCGAAGAGGCAAGGGCGGGAGCGCCCCGCGCGCCATATCTCCTCCGCCATGTCGGGCCGCTTCCGATCCTGTCCGAGGAAGGCCTGCAGATCATCGAGGCCAATGCCGACCGGATCCTTGCCGAGACCGGCATGGAATTCCGCGACGACCCCGAGATCCTCGGGATATTCGCAAAGGCCGGCTGCGACGTCGACGGCGAGCGCGTCCGCTTCGCCCCGGGCTTCTGCCGCAGCACGATACAGGCGACCGCGCCGGCGCAGTTCGCGCAACACGCCAGGAACCCCGACAACACTGTCCAGATCGGCGGCAGTGCCTCGGTGCTCTGCCCGTCTTGGGGGCCGCCCTTCGTGCATGACCTCGACAACGGGCGCCGCTATGCGACCTATCCCGATTTCGTCAACCTCGTGAAACTGCACCAGACCATTCCATGGCTGCACCATTCCGGCGGCGTGGTCTGCGAGCCGGTCGACCTGCCCGCCAACAAGCGGCATCTCGACATGCTCTACGCCCATATCCGCTGGTCCGACCGGCCCTTCATGGGCGCCTTCCTCGGGGCCGAGCGCGCCGGCCACGCGATCGACATGGCGCGCATCCTCTTTGGCGAGGCCTACGTGGCAGAAAACGCGGTGCTCTACTGCGTCTCCAACACCAACGCGCCGCTGGTGATGGATTCGCACATGTCCGGCGCGCTCAAGACCTATGCCCGCGCCGGCCAGCCCGTCGCCTGCACGCCATGGACACTGACCGGCGCGATGAGCCCCTCGACCGTGGCCGGCACGCTGGCGCAGGTGCTCGCCGAGGCGCTGGCGAGCCTCGCCCTGGTGCAACTCATCAACCCCGGTGCACCCTGCCTGATGGGCTCCTTCGCCTCGACCATGTCGATGCAGTCGGGCGCGCCCACCTTCGGCACCCCGGAAGCGGGCCAGATGATCCTCGCCGCGGGGCAGCTCGCCCGCCGCCTCGGCGTGCCGCTCCATTCGGTCGGCACCCTGTCGGCCTCGAAACTGCCCGACGCCCAAAGCCAGCAGGAGGCGACCTGGGGCCTGATGATGGCGCTCTTCGCAGGCGTCAACGTGGTCAACCACGCCACAGGCTGGCTGGAAGGCGGGCTGGTGACCGGGTTCGAGAAGACGATGATCGACGCCGACCTCTGCGGCAAGATGATGCGGTTCTTCGCCGGCATCGACTTGTCCGAGAACGCACAGGCCATGGCCGCCATCGCCGCCACCGGCCCGGGGCAGCATTTCCTCGGCTCCGAGCACACGCAGGCCAATTTCCTTTCGGCCCTCTTCCGCCCCGACCTGCCCGACAACAACTCCTACGAACAATGGCAGGCGGCGGGCGGTCTCGACATCGCCCAGCGCGCCAACGCGCTGTGGAAGGCGCGGCTTGAGGCCTATGAAGACCCCGGCCTCGATCCCGACATCGACCATGCGCTGAAAGATTACATCGCGCGGCGCAAGCTGGAGGTCGCGGATGCCGACTACTTCTGAGGCGCGGCGCACCGTCATCATCGGCGGCGGGGCGGTTGGCCTTTCTCTGGCCTATCACCTGGCCCGGCGCGGGGCCGAGGACGTGCTGCTGCTGGAACGCAACCAGCTCACCTCCGGCACGAGCTGGCACGCCGCCGGCATCGTCGGGCCGCTCAGGGCCACGCCCAACATGACCCGGCTGGCGATGTATGCAGGAGAGCTTTTTCCGAGGCTGGAGGCAGAGACGGGCCTGTCCACGGGCTACCGGGTGACCGGCGGCTACTGGCTGGCGCAGGTACCCGAGCGGATGGATGAGTTGCACCGCATCGCCGCGCTCGGGCGCCATTTCGGGCTGTCGCCGGACATGATCACGCCCGACGCCCTCGGCGCCGCCCTCCCTTGCCTGTCGACCGACCATTTGCACGGCGTCATGGCCGTGGCCGAGGATGCCAGCGTCAACCCGGTCGACTTGTGCATGGCCTACGCCCGGGCCGCCCGGTCGAACGGCGTTGAGATTCGCGAGACCACCGGTGTGCGCCGGCTTGTGACGGAAGGGGCCCGGGTGTGCGGGGTGGTGCTGGACGACGGCACCGAAATCCGCGCAGGCCAGGTCGCCCTCTGCTGCGGCGCGTGGTCCAAGCGGCTGGCGGAAACGGCCGGCCTCGTCCTGCCCCTGCAGCCGGTCGAACACATGTACGTGGTCACTGAACCCCGCCCCGAGTTCGAGGGCTTCCCGGTGCTGCGCGACCTCGACTCGGGCGTATACATCAAGGGCGATACCGGCAAGCTGGTGATCGGCGGGTTCGAGCCCGACGCGAAGTGCTGGAACCCCGACGGTCCCGAGGGCAACCGCCCCTTCCTCGAATTGCCCGAGGACTGGGAGCAGTTCACCCCCTTCATGGAGGCCGCGCTCAATCTGGTCCCGGCGCTGGAACACACCGGCATCCAGCACTTCATGAACGGGCCCGAAAGCTTCACCGCCGACACCCGCCCGCTGATCGGCGCCGCGCCGGGGGTGGACGGGCTCTACGTGGCGGCCGGGATGAACTCGGTCGGGGTGATGTCCTCGGCCGGCGTGGGCCGGCTTCTGGCCGACTGGATGGAGGACGGGCACCCGCCGATGGACGCGTGGGAGGTGGATGTCGCCCGGGCCGATCCGCTGGCGGCCACGCCCGCCCACATGGCGGACCGGATGGCCGAGGCCGTGGCCGACCTCTTCACCCTGCACTGGCCCTACAAGCAGCCGAAGGCCGGCCGCGATCTGCGCCGCTCGCCCCTGCACGACCGATGGCAGGCGCAGGGCGCGGTGTTCGGCCTGACCGCCGGGTGGGAGCGCGGGCTGTATTATGCCGAGACCGACGAAGAACGCGCCTTGCCCTATGCCACCGGCGATCAGCCGTGGTGGCCCCTCGCCGTGCGCGAGGCGGCGCGGATGGACAGCGGCACGGTGCTCCTGGACCTCACGCCGTTCACCAAGCTGCGGGCCGAGGGCGACGGCGCGCTGGACCAGCTCAACCGGCTCTGCCCGGCGCAACTGGACATGGCCGAGGGACGGGCCGTCTATACCCAGTTCCTCAACCCGCGCGGCGGCATCGAGGTCGAGGCGACCGTGACCCGGCGCGCGCCCGACCGGTTCGACATCACCACCGCCGCCGCAACCCGCTGGCGAGACCTTGCCTTTTTCCGCCGCGCGCTCGATGGCGTGGCGCTGACCGACATGACCGAGGATTTCTGCGTGATCGGCGTGATGGGTGCCGGCAGCCGCGACACCCTGCGCGCGCTTGCTCCGGAGTGGCCCGACATGCCCTTCGGCCATGCCCGCACCGTCACCGTCGCCGGTGTCGAGGCCTTCGCCACCCGGCTGAGCTTCGTTGGCGAACTGGGCTGGGAGCTGCGCGTCTCCAATGACGACGCCCCGCCCCTCTTCGATGCCCTCATCGCAACCGGCGCCCGCCCGATGGGCCATTACGCGCTCGACGGCTGCCGGATCGAGAAGGGGTTCGTCCACTGGGGCCACGATGTGGGCCCCGAGATCACCCCGCTCGAGGCGGGGCTGGGATTCAACATCGACTGGTCGAAGGACTTCACCGGCAAACCCGCGCTGGAAGCGCAGCGCGGGCAACTCGCCCGCCGCCTCGTGCTCTGCCAGGTCGAGGGCGGCCCGCTCGTGCTGCATGACGAACCCGTGTGGGAAGGCGGCCGCGTCGTCGGTCTCACCACCTCCGGCGCACGCGGGCCGCGCACCGGGCTGACGCTGGCCTTCGCCATGGTCGACGTGACCGACACGACCCTGCCCGACCGGCGCTTCGAGATCGAAATCGCGGGGAAACGGTACGCGGCCAGACCGTTGGGCCGCCCGCCCCATGACCCTGACGGCAAAAGGATGCGCGCATGACCGACGTGCAGGTTCTCATCATCGGCGGCGGCGCGATGGGCGTCTCGCTGGCCTATCACCTGGGCAAGGCTGGCTGGTCCGACGTGGTACTGACCGAGAAGAACGACCTGACCCACGGCTCCACCTGGCATGCCGCCGGGCTCTGCACCCACTTCGCCCACAATCCGACCATCCAGGAGCTGCGCGCCACCTCCGTGCGCCTCTACCGCGACATCCTGCCCGAGGAGACGGGCCAGTCCTGCGGCTTTCACCGCTCCGGCGCCATGCGCGTCACCCGCAACCCCGACCGGATGGACGAGTTCCGCCATGTCGCCGGCCTGTCGGATTTCACCGGCTACCCGCTGGAGGTGCTCTCGCCCGAGCGCATCGCCGAACTGCACCCGCTGGCGCGGCTCGACGGGCTTCTGGGCGGGATATACGAACCCGAGGACGGTCATGTCGATCCGACCCTCGCGACACAGGCCATGGCCGAAGGCGCCAAGGCGCGCGGCGTCAGGATCATGCGGCAGAACCCGGTGCTCTCGATCACCCGCGAGGACGGGCGCTGGCGCGTGGAGACGCCGAAAGAGACCTTCCGCGCCCGTCACCTCGTCAACGCCGCCGGCACATGGGGGTGGGATATCGGCCACATGATGGGGCTCAACATCCCCTCTGTCCCGGTCCTGCACCAGTATCTCGTCACCGACACGGTGCCCGCCATCGCCGGCCGCCTCGCGCAAGGCCTGCCCGAGCTGCCGATCATCCGCGACCCCGAGGAAAGCTGGTACGTCCGGCAGGAGCGTGACGGGCTGATCCTCGGCCCCTACGAGAAGGAGGCCCAGGTCTGGTCGGTCGACGGCGTCCCGCCCGAGTTCGGCGCCGACCTGATGCCGCCCGACCTTGACCGGGTGGAGCATATCATCGAGGCCGCCATGGCCCGGGTCCCGGCGCTGGAAACCGGCGGGGTCAAATCGGTCATCAACGGCCCGATCACCTTCACGCCCGACGCCAACCCGCTGATCGGCCCGGCGCACGGGATCGAGAATGGCTGGCTGCTGACCGGTTCCTCGATGGGGGTGATGGAAGGCGGCGGCGCGGGCTGGTTCCTGGCCCACTGGATGACCCACGGCGCGCCGCCGATGGATGCGCTGGCCGTGGATTCGCGCCGCTTCGGGCCATGGGCCGACCGGGAGTACCGCGTCGCCAAGGCCATCGAGTGTTTCGGCCTGCAATTCGGCGTGCATTACCCGTTCGAGGAACGCCCCGCCGGCCGAAACCTGCGCCTGTCGCCGCTGCATGATCGAATGCTGGCCCGCGGCGCGGTGATGGGCGCGGCGCACGGGTGGGAACGACCCAACTGGTTCTCCGAGACGCCCGGCGACGTGGCGCAGGAAAGTTTCCAGCGCACCAACTGGTTCGACCCGGTCGCCCGCGAGGTCGAAGGCGTCACCAACCGGGTGGCCCTGGCCGACCTGTCGGTGTTCTCCAAGTTCGAGGTCACCGGCCCGGGCACGCCTGACTTCCTAGACACGCTCGGCGCCAACCGTCCCCCTGCCCCGGGCCGTGTCGGGCTGATCCATGCGCTGACGCCGGCGGGCGGCGTCGCCTCGGAATTCACCGTCGCGCGGCTGGCCGAGGACGCGGCCTACCTGACCAGCGCCGCCGCGGCGGAAGAGATGGATCACGACCTGCTCAGGGCTTACGCCGCCTTCCACGATGTCCGCCTGCGCAACGTGACCGAAGAGATCGGCGTGATCGGCCTGATGGGCCCGCACTCCCGCACGGTTCTGGCCTCGGTCTGCGAGGCCGACCTCACCTACGGCTTCCCCTGGCTCAGCTTCCGTGAGATCACGGTGGCCGACATCACCCTGCGCGCGCTCCGGGTCTCCTATGTCGGCGAGCTGGGCTGGGAACTTCACGCCCGCGCCGCCGACCTGCCCCGGCTGTTCGACGCACTGGAAGCGGCCGGCCAACCTCACGGCATCGGCCTGTATGGCGCCTATGCGGCCAACGCGATGCGGCTCGAGAAGGGCTACCGCGCCTGGGGCGGCGACCTCACGACCGAGCGCACGCCGGACGAGTCGGGCCTCGGCTCCCTGATCCGCACCGAGGACCGCGACTTCCCCGGACGCGACGCCCTGCTGCGACGGATGGACAGCCCCGACCGCTGGGAGATGGTGTTGCTCTCCCTCGACAGCGGCACGCTCGACCCGTTCTACGCCCATACCGTCCGGCACGAGGGCCGGCCCGTCGGCATCGTCACTTCCGGCGCCCACAGCCACCGCACCGGTCTGACGCTGGCGCTGGCCTACCTGCGCACCCGCGGCCTGCGCGAGGGCCTGACCCTCGACATCCTGGGCCAGCGCTTCGACGCCACCGTGCTCGACCGCCCGCCCTTCGACCCGGACAACACCCGACTGCGATCCTGAAGGAGAGATGACATGAAAGAGCTTGCCACCGACTGGAGCACGCAAGGCACCGCCCGCCGCCGCGACACCTACTATGCCGCGACGCTGAAGAAATTCGTGCCCTTCCGCGACCCGATCGTCTTCCGCAAGGGCTCGATGCAATACCTGTGGGACGCCGAGGACAACAAGTATATCGACCTGCTCGGCATGAATGTCTGCATCTCGGTCGGCCATTCCCACCCCACGGTGGTGAAGGCGGCCCAGGCACAGGCGGCCGAGCTCACCCATTGCACCACGATGTTTTACCACCCGGTGCCCGCCCACCTGGCCGAGGAACTCGTGGAAACCCTTCCGCAGGGGCCCGACTGGGTCGTGCATTTCTGCAATTCCGGCGCCGAGGCGATAGACCTCGCCATGACCATCGCCCGCACCCATACCGGCAATCTCGACCTGCTGGCGCTGCGTACCGCCTATCACGGTCCCACCGCGGCAGCACAATCGGTCACCGGCATTTCCGGCTGGCGCCACCCCGGCATGCCCGGCAACGTGGCCTTCGTGGCCGATCCCAACCAGTATCGCGGCATCTTCGGCGAGAACGCGGGCGCCGCGCCCTATCTCGACGAGATCGAGCGCACCATCGCCACCGCCACCAACGGGCGGCTGGCCGGCATGCTGGTGGAATCGGTGCAGGGCTATGGCGGGATCATCCCGATGCCCGAGGGCTACATGTCCGGCGCGGCCGAGCGGGTGCGCGCGGCCGGCGGGCTCTACATCGCCGACGAGGTCCAGTCGGGCTTCGGCCGCACCGGCGACAACATGTGGGGGTTCGAGGCCGACGGCGTGATCCCCGACATCATCGTCATGGCCAAGGGCATCGGCAACGGCTTCCCCCTCGCCGCCGTGGTGACGAAGCGCGAGATCGCCGAACCGATGGCGGAAAAGTTCCTGTTCCACACCTACGGCGCCAACCCGACAAGCTGCGCGGCGGGCCGCGCGGTTCTTCAGGTGATGCGCGAGGAGAAGGTGCGGCTCAACGCCCGCACCGTCGGCGCGGCCCTTCTCGAACGGCTGCAGGACCTGAAGCAGAAGCACGAGGCCATCGGCGACGTCCGCGGCCGCGGGCTGATGCTGGCCATCGAGATGGTCAAGGACCGCAAGACAAAGGAGCCCGACCGCGAAACGACCTCGGCCGTCTTCGAGGCCTGCCGCGAAAGCCGGCTGATCCTGTCGAAATCGGGGCCGACCCAGTCGGTTCTTCGCATGGTGCCGCCGATGTGCCTGTCGCTCAACGATGTCGACGAGGTGGCCGACGGGCTCGACCGGGCCTTCTCGGCCCTGGGCTGAGCCTGCGGAGACCCTATTTCGTCAGGGGCTCGGGCCAGGTGGCGTCTGCCCGGGCGACATTGCCCGGAATATCCTCGGACCAGATGTCTCGAACCTCTTGGCTGTAGTTGAGATACAGCTTGCCGTCATGCACCGTCCAAGCGTCGGGCGCCGTGGGCGCGACGGCACCTTTCGACGCCGCGTAGGCGCAATAGCCGCCGTATTGCGGGGCGTAGGCGCCGGGGTTCGCCTCGAACCTCTCGCGGTTGGCGGCGGTGGAGAAACGCCATTCCGCACCCTGCCACGTGACGGCATGCGCGGGGTTGCCCATGACCGGTGCGCCTTCGGTGAAATACGTGACCGGGTCGTAGCCGCCGATGGCCGCGCCGTCCACGGAATAGATTTCCGGTTCCGACGCCCGGGCGAGGCGCGGAAGGACAAGCAGCGCCGCGGCGGCGGCAATCAGGAAGAAGCGGCGGGTCGGCATCGCGGGCTCCGGCGTTGGGACAGGCTTCACCGGTTTACGCGCAGAGCGACCCGTCGCGATAGCCCCGCTACGCGAACGTGACCCCGCGTGAGCGGCCTACGCGGCCTGCCCGTCGGTGAACTGCAGCCGGGCCAGCCGGGCGTAAAGACCGTCCTCGGCCACGAGACTGTCATGCGTGCCCTCGGCGGCGATACGGCCCTGGTCCATCACGATGATCCGGTCGGCCTTCTTCACCGTGGCCAGCCTGTGGGCCACGATGATCGTGGTACAGCGGCGCGACATCCGGTCCACCGCCTCCTGCACTGCCCGCTCGCTCTCGGCATCCAGCGCGCTGGTCGCCTCGTCCAGAAGCAGAACAGGGGCGTCGCGCAGAATGGCGCGGGCGATGGCGATGCGCTGTTTCTGGCCGCCCGACAGCATCACGCCCCGCTCCCCGACATAGGTGTCGTAGCCCTCGGGCAGCGCGGCAATGAAGTCATGGGCGGCTGCGGCCTTCGCGGCGGCCTCGACCTCCTCGTCCGTGGCATCCAGACGGCCGAACCGGATGTTCTCGCGCGCCGAGGCGGCAAAGATCACCGGGTCCTGCGGCACCAGCGCCAGCGCCTTGCGGAATTCCGGTCGGGCCATTTCATTCAGCGGCACGCCGTCGAGGGTAACGGTGCCCGACTCCGGATCGTAGAAGCGCAGGATCATCTGGATGATCGTGGTCTTCCCCGCCCCAGACGGGCCGACGATGGCCACCGTCTCGCCCGGCGCAATCGACAGGCTGAGATGGTCGAGCGCCGCGGTCTGCGGGCGCGACGGATAGGTGAAACTCACGTCGTGAAAGCCGATCGCCCCCTGCACCTTTTCCGGCAGGCGCCGTGGCTCGGCCGGGTCCTGCACCGCGTCCTCGGCCCGCAGGAGCTCGACCAGCCGCTCGGTCGCCCCGGCCGCGCGCTGCAGCTCGCCCCAGATCTCCGACAGGGCGGCGACCGCCCCGGCCACCATGATCGAGTAGATCACGAACTGCACCAGCATGCCCACGCTCATGCCCCCTGCCCGCACGTCGCGCGCGCCGATCCACAGCACGCAGACCACGCCGGTAAAGACGAGGAAAATGACGATAATGGTCATCAGCGCCCGGGTCGAAATGCGGCGGCGGGCCGAGGTGTAACTCTCTTCGGTCACCTCGCCGAACCGGTCGCGGCTCGCACCCTCGTGCGTGAAGGCCTGGACCGTCTGGACGCTGGTCAGCGCCTCGGACGCGTTCCCGGAACTCCGCGCGATCCAGTCCTGGTTCTCGCGGCTGAGCTGCCGCAGCCGCCGGCCCAGCGTCAGGATCGGCACGATGATCACCGGCACGATCAGCAGCACCATCAGAGTGAGCTTGGTCGACGTAAACAGCATCAACGCCAGCCCGCCCGCAAAGATCAGGAGGTTGCGCAGCGCAATCGACACCGAGGAGCCGATGACCGACAGGATCAGCGTGGTATCCGTGGTGATCCGGCTCAGCACCTCTCCGGTCATGATGTTTTCGAAATAGGCCGGACTCATGCCGATCACGCGGCCGAACACCGCCTTGCGAATGTCGGCCACCACGCGCTCGCCCAGCCTGGAAACCAGCGCATAGCGCAGCCCCGTTCCGATCGCCAGAAGGCCGGCGATGACGATCGCTGCCACGAAATACCTGTCGAGCAGGGCACCATCCTCGACCCGGAAATTGTCGATCACCCGGCGCACCGCCATCGGCAGGACAAGCGACACCGTCGCCGTCAGGATCAGCGCCAGGATGGCCGCCCCGGCCAGCATCCGGTAGGGCCTGATGAAGGGCCACAAATCGGCCAGCGGGCCCACACTTCTGGATTTGTCCCGTTCGATCCGATCCGCGCCGTTTTCGGCCCTGCGCACCATATTTCGCCCTCGCCTCTTGCTGTCCCGGCTTCTTGAACGCCCTGTGCAGACGGGTCAAGGCCCGTTCCCGTAACCGGCCAATGGGCCGCACCCGCAGGAATGCCGTCAGGCGGCATGTTCCCACGAACCCCGGTTCACCGCGGCGCGAAAGGTACCAAGATCGTCGATAAAGGATAGCCTGGAGCGGGCGACGGGAATCGAACCCGTATCATCAGCTTGGAAGGCTGAGGTCTTACCATTACACAACGCCCGCTCAACACTGCAGACCAATATTTCATGCAGATAAAAGGGTCAAGTGCCGCGTATTGAACGGCCCATGCCTGCCTTTCATTCGCTCCGCGATGAATGGCAGCTATTGGTTCCCAGCAATACAGCGCCTGATCTTGCCGGCTTCCCGATGTTTCGCCAAGCCATGTTGACAAAGGTGCCGATGCCCCCTCATGTTTTGCGGCATGACTGGTATGACCTGCCGGATTGCATATCTGGCTGCACGTTTCATGATTGCTTTCGCGGTGCTGCTCGCAGTTATGGGCTCGCCTGCATCCGCCCATACCGGTGGGCCGAATGAGACAGCGTTCTCAATCCAGCAGGACAGCAAGGATGCAGAGGCGTTTGTTGCCGACACATGCTGCCACAAGGCCGGCACGTGTGTGGTGACTTTCCTGCCCGTCAGCCCGGCCATGACGCCCCTCGATGCCGAGGCCACCGCCTTGGAGCACGGGTTCGCCCCGGTGCGCCACGCATCCCTAGCCTCGGCGAAGGACCCGCCCCCGCCGCGCGCCTGACCGATGGACCCTGCCCTCACGGGGGCTGAACTCTATCGGATCAAGGGAGACAAGGAATGACTTTCAGACGACTGCTACTTGGCGGGGCCGCCATCGCCGGCCTGTCCGCCGCTGCCTTCGCGCATTCAGGGGCCACCGGTGTGGTCAAGGAACGCATGGAGGCGATGAAATCCATGGGCGAGGCGATCAAACGGATCAAGCCGATGATGTCAGGCGAGTCCGAATACGACGCGGCCGCGGTGAAAAAGGCGGCCGAGACAATTGCCGCCGAGGCGGGCGCGGCGATGACGAACAAGTTCCCCGAAGGCTCGACCGATGCCCCCTCGGAAGTCCTGCCGCGCGCATGGGAGGAATGGGACCGCTTCACCGCCCTTTCCGCGCAGCTCGAGATGGCGGCCGACGGGCTTGCGCTGGCCTCGGGCAACGGGCTGCATGGCGACGGTCACATGATGGGCGGCCAGTCCGGCATGATGGGTGAGAACATGATGGGCGAGTCCATGATGGGAAACGCGTCGGGCATGATGGGCAATGGCATGATGATGGGCGACGGCGCATTTCCCGACGGGATGACTGCGGAGCATATCGGCCAGATGCCGGCTGACGGTGCCTTCATGATGGTCACCCAGACCTGTTCGGCCTGTCATGACCGGTATCGGAAGGACGAGGACTGATCATGCGCCGCATACTGAGTGTTCTGCTTGCCCTTGCCGCAGTGGTTGGGGTGGGCGGGGTTTCGCTGGCGGTTTGGCCGATTGGAGAGCCCCCCGAGTTGGCCGAGCGCACGGGAGACCCGCAGCGTGGCGGTTACCTGGCGCGGGCCGGCGGGTGTATCGCCTGTCATTCCGACCCGGGCTCGGGCCGCCCGGCGCTGACCGGCGGGGCGCAGTTCACAACCGCCTTCGGTACCTTCGTGCCGCCGAACCTGACCACCCACCCCACGGCGGGGATCGGGGCGTGGACGATCGACGATTTCGCCCGAGCCGTGCGGCAGGGCGTGGCGCCGGACGGCTCGCCCTATTACCCGGCCTTTCCCTATGCCTTCTACGGTCACCTGAGCGATCAGGACATTGCCGATCTCTGGGCGGCCTTTCGGGGTGTGAAGGCACAGGAGGTCACGGCCGGGGCAAATGACTTGACCTTCCCCTTCAACCTGCGCTTCGGGCTGAAGATATGGCGCGCGATCTACGGGGGCGGCCCGCCGACAGACCCTATGGACGGGCGGTCGGAGACCTGGAACCGGGGGCGGTGGCTGGTCAACGGACTGGGGCATTGCGGGGCCTGTCACACCGACCGGAACCTCGCCGGCGGACGGCGGGCCGATGCCTATCTTGCCGGAAGCGACGACCTGCCGGATCGCGGCAAGGCGCCGCCCATCCGGCCCGGGGATCTGCGCGAGGCCGGCTGGACCGTGTCGTCGCTCGCGTTCGGGCTGAAATCGGGCGCGATGCCGGATGGCGACACGTTCGGCAGCGGCATGGGCGAGGTCGTGCGGCATGGCACCGCGTGGCTGTCGCAGGCCGACAGAGAGGCGATCGCCGCCTACCTGTTGGACGAGGACACGGCCGGAGACGGGGGCTGAGGCGTGAACCTCGCGGGAACGTGATTGCCGCGGTCAGACGTCTTGACCTGCGTCAATGCATCCCGGCGTCGCCACGCCGATCATCGAACGCGTTTCTTGTTTCAATGCAGGAGGCCCTCATGCTGGGCTACGCACTCGCCACCGTCCTATTCGCAACCCCGGCCATGGCCGACACCGAGCGGTATGGCCACATGATGGACTGGGGTTATGGCTATGGCATGGGCATGTTCTTCGGGCCGGTGCTGTGGATCCTGATACTGGGACTCGTCGTGGCCGGTATTATTTGGCTTGTGCGCAGATTGGATCACGGCATGCCGGAGCAAGGCGCGTCGAATGCCATGAAGGAACTGGACATGCGGCTTGCCCGCGGCGAGATCGACGCCGAGGATTATTCCGCGCGCAAGAAGCTGCTCAGCAACAGTTGATCGCCGGGCGCGTGTGACCGTGCGCACGAGAAGGTTGCCCCATAGACAAGGACTAGGACCGAAGACAGAACTCCGGCCCGTGCCATGGGCCTTCCCTCAGAGTTTAAGGCCGCGCAGGCGCAGGGCGTTGCCGATCACCGATACCGATGATAGTGACATCGCCGCTGCCGCGATCATCGGCGACAGGAGCAATCCGAAGACCGGGTAGAGGATGCCCGCCGCCACCGGCACACCCGCCGCGTTGTAGACGAACGCGAAGAACAGGTTCTGCTTGATGTTTCGTAGCGTCGCCCGGGCCAGCTTGCGGGCACGGACGATGCCGGTGAGATCGCCACCCAGCAAGGTGATGCCCGCGCTCTCCACAGCCACGTCGGCACCTGTCCCCATGGCTATGCCCACATCGGCCGCGGCCAGCGCGGGAGCGTCGTTCACCCCGTCGCCGGCCATGGCGACGAAGGCGCCGGCTGCGTGCAACTCGTCGACCAGCGCCTTTTTGTCCTCTGGCAGCACACCGGCGCGCACCTCGTCGATGCCAAGCTGTCCGGCCACCGCCTCGGCGGTGCGCCGGTTGTCACCGGTCGCCATGATGACGCGAAGTCCCTGCGCGTGCAGTTCCCGGATCGCCCCTTCGGTCGTGTCCTTGATCGGATCGGCCACGGCGACGATGCCGGCGATCGCGCCGTCGATGGCGATGAACATCGCGGTCTTGCCCTCGGCGCGCAACGTGTCGGCCTGCGCCTCGGCCGGGCCGGTCTCCAGCGCGAGCGCCTGCATCATGGCAGGGTTACCTAGGGCCACGCTCTTACCGTCGACCTCGCCCTTGACGCCCTTGCCGGTGATAGCCTCGAAGTCGGTGGCGCGGGCGGGTTTCAGGCCGCGGTCGCGGGCGCCGTTGACGATGGCCTCGGCCAGTGGATGTTCGGAACCAGTTTCCAGAGCAGCGGCGACGGTGAGCACGTCTTCCTCGCCCAGGCCGGTGAGGGGAATGACATCCGTCAGCCGCGGGCGGCCCTCGGTCAGGGTGCCGGTCTTGTCGACGATAAGCGTATCGACCTTGGCCATGCGTTCCAGCGCCTCGGCATCCTTGATGAGCACGCCCGCCTGCGCCCCGCGCCCGGCGGCGGTGGTGATCGAAATGGGCGTGGCAAGGCCAAGCGCACAGGGGCACGCGATGATCAGCACCGACACCGCCGAAACGATGGCAAAGGCCAGCGCCGGATCGGGACCGACAGCCAGCCACGTGCCGAAGGCGATAAGGGCAATCGCGACGACCGTCGGCACGAAGATCTCCGACACCTTGTCGGCAAGGCCCTGGATCGGCGCCTTGGACCGGCGGGCGCCGGCGACCATGTCGACGATCTGGGCCAGAACCGTATCGGCGCCGACTTGGGTGGCGCGGATCGCCAGCGTGCCGTTCTTGTTGATCGTGCCGCCGGTGACGCGGTCGCCCTCGGTCTTTTCCACCGGGACGGGTTCGCCCGTGATCATGCTTTCATCGACCGAGGAATGCCCCTCGACAACCGCGGCATCGACCGGGATGGAATCGCCTGGGCGCACGCGGAGCATGTCGCCCTCGACCACGTTTTCAAGCGGCGCGTCGTATTCGGTGCCGTCGGGCAGGATGCGCCGTGCGGTCTTGGGCGCAAGATCCATCAGGGCGCGGATGGCGTCGCCAGTGCGCTCCCGGGCGCGCAGTTCGAGAACCTGCCCTACAAAGATCAGCGCGACGATCACGACCGCCGCCTCGTAATACGTGCCCACACCCGCGCCCATGCGATATTCGTCGGGGAAGAGGCCGGGAAGGAATGTGGCGAAGAGAGAGTAGGTATAGGCCGCACCAACGCCCAGCGAGATCAGCGTCCACATGTTGGGGGAGGCATTGCGGATCGAGTCGAGCCCACGACTGAAGAAGGGCCGCGCGGCCCACAGGACGATGGGCGTGGCCAGCGCAAACTCGATATAGACAGAAAGCTCGTGACCAAGCCAGTGGCGGAGGTTCAGACCCACCATCTCGCCCATCGTGAGAATCATGAGCGGCACGGCGGCCCCCGCGCTGACCCAGAGGCGGCGGGTGAAATCGGTCAGTTCTTCGCTGGGCTCGTCGCTGGGCACCATGGGTTCCAGCGCCATTCCGCAGATCGGGCAGGATCCGGCCTCCTCGCGAATGATTTCGGGGTGCATCGGGCAGGTCCATTGCGTACCGGCGGCGACGTTGGTCTTTGCCTTTTTGGCGTTGCCGGAGGCATAGAAATAGGGATCCTCGCGAAAGCTTTCCCGGCACCCATCGGAGCAGAAATGGAAACTCTGACCGTCATATTCTTCGGTCCGTGTGTCCGTCGTGACCTGCACGGTCATGCCGCAGATCGGATCGGTCGCGGTTTCGACATCCGGTGGGAAGTCGGGGCCGTTGGAATGGTGGTGAGGGGAGTGATGTGCGTGCCCAGTCATGGCTGTCTCCTTGTCCGTGCAAAAGCATATAGGGCTTCCAGTGACTGGAAGGTCAAGGCATTGCGCCGGATCCACGCCTAAAAGAAAAAGGTGAATTATTTCCGTCAGTTGATCGATATCAGGCGCGACATGCCCGGCATCCATCCCTCTGCCATGGACGGCTTCACGAAAAATTGGGGCCTTTCCCGGCGTTCCGGTTCGGGTTCGGCTGGACAGTGACGGAAACCCGCGTATTGTCACGCGCATGAGACAGCTGCGGCCCGCACTTGCACGGTTCCTGATGGTCTGGCTCGTGGCGGGTTTCGTCATGGGCGCCATTGGCATGGGCGCGTCCGGGGCCGGAATGGCCGCGGAGTCGTCGAATGTGGCCGCCCATGTTGCGCAAGCGACCATGGCGCCGGGACATGACTGCAACGATTCCGCGAAGACAGGCGCCCAGATGCAGAAGGGCCACGGGGCCTGCCCAATGACTGTCTGCTGTTTCCCGGAAGGCTCGCACGTTGGAGTCGTGACGCCGGACTTCGTGTTGGTGCCGGCCCGCCACGTGCTTTCGGCCGAACCGCGCCTGACCCAGGCGGAGCCGGAACGGGCGAAGAAACCCCCGAGACTGACCTGATCTTCTGACTTCGGCGACCCGGGTGAGCCCGGGCGGATCTGTCGCCGCGGTGCACCCGCGGGACGTCAAGAGACAGGTAATTTGCGATGCGTGGACGATATTTCGCGCTGGCGCTGATGGCGCTGGCGGCGGGGGCTGCAGGCGGTGTCTGGTACGAGCGCCAGCGGCTGGCACAGGCGGCGGAAGCCGGCGACGAGGGGCCGCAGATCCTTTACTGGGTGGCACCGATGGACCCAAATTTCCGCAAGGACGGGCCGGGAAAATCCCCCATGGGAATGGATCTGATCCCGGTTTACGAGGGCGAAGAGCCGTCGGGAGACCCGGAAGAGGTGACGCTGTCGGCGGCCGAGGTGAACACGATCGGCGTGCGCAGCGCGGTGGCCCGGGTCGAGGAAATCTCGCGACGCATCGAGACGGTGGGCTTCGTGGATTACGACGAGCACGCCACGAGCCACATCCATACCCGGGTGGAAGGCTGGATCGAGCGGCTGGAACTGCGGGCGGTGGGCGACGAGGTGGCCGAGGGCGACCTGCTGTTCGACCTCTACGCGCCCGAGATCACCATCGCGAGTTCGGAGCTGATGCGCGCCACGCAGGCGGGGAACGCCGCCGAGATTTCCATCGCGCGCACGAAGCTGATGAATTTCGGCGTGAGCGCGCAACAGATCGAGGAGATGGCAACCGCCGACCGCCCGGCCCAGCGCATCCGGTTCTACGCGCCGCAGGATGGCGTGGTCTATGCGCTCAACGCCGCCGACGGGATGTATCTGCAGCCCGACACGCGAGCGATGTCCCTGGCCGATACGTCTTCGGTATGGCTACTGGTCGACGTGTTCGAACGTGACATGGGGCTGTTGACCGAGGATATGACGGCCGAGGCGCGATTCGATCACCTGCCGGGGCGGCTGTTCGCCGGTGAGATCGACTACATCTTCCCCGAGCTCGACGCCGAGACACGCACACTTCGGGTGCGGCTGCGGTTCGACAATGCCGACGGTCTGCTGCGGCCCAACATGTTCGCCAACGTGGCGCTCGTGCCGTCTCAGGGCCGTGAGGCGCTGACGGTGCCGTCGGAGGCGGTCATCCGTACCGGACGGGCGGAACGGGTTATCCTGCGTCTGGCGGATGGCAGTTTTCGGCCGCGCCTCGTGACGACCGGCCTGCGGGGCGGATTCGGCGCGGGCCAGCGGACCGAGATCGTGCAGGGGTTGGCCCCGGGCGACGAGGTGGTCGCCTCGGCGCAGTTCCTGATCGACAGCGAGAGCGCACTCAATGCCGGGATGATGCGGTTCGCGCCGACCGAGGCGGAGCCTGTCACCGGCAAGGGTGTGTTGGTGTCACTGGAGGCCGGGCAACGGCAGGCACGGATCGCGCACGCGGCGATCGAGCCGCTGGGATGGCCGGCGATGGAGACGGTGTTCGCGATCCGCAGCGACGTGTATCTCGACGATCTTGAGGAAGGCCAGGAGGTCGAGTTCGAGGCTGTCCGCGGGGCGGACGGGCTGATCGCGCTGACGAAGCTGGGCCGCGATGACGGGGTCGACGCTACCGGGAAAGGCATCGTTAACGCTGTGACGCCCGAGGGCAAGCTGACCGTCAGCCATGACCCGATCCCGGCGCTTGGGTGGCCGGCGATGAAGATGGATCTCGACGTGAACGGGGTTGATACCGCGTCCATTCCGCTGGGGGAGCCGGTGACATTCGACCTTGCCTTCGGCGAAGATGGCATGGTGGCCATCGTGGCCGTGCGCGCGGCGGACGGGATGGACATGCCACCGGCCTCGGACACAACGGAAGAGCCGGCCGCGGCGCCGCTTACCGTGGATGGCCGCATCGAAACCGTCGACGTGGAAACGCGGACGGCCACCATCGCCCACGGGCCAATCAAGGAAATCGGGATGCCCGGGATGACCATGGAGTTCGCCCTGTCCGAAACCCTGGACGCGGCGGCTCTGCCGGTCGGGGAAGAGCTGACGCTGAGCTTCATCCGGCCAGACGGCATGACCATGGTGCTTGACGGTTTCGAGGCAAAGCCTGCGCCGATGACGGTCACCGGGACGATCAACAGCGTTGATGCTGCCAGCGGCATGGCCAATATCACCCATGGCCCGATCACCGAGATCGGCATGCCCGGAATGACCATGGATTTCACGCTGGACAGCAGCGTTGACCCCGTAACCCTGCCAGTGGGCCGGGAAACCGGCTTGCTGCTGGTTCAGGGGTCAGACATGAGCCTTTCGCTGGCCGGAACCGTGGAGCTGGGCCAATGATCCCCGCGCTGATCCGCTGGTCGGTCGGGAACCGGTTCATCGTGATCGTGCTGGCGCTGTTTCTCGGCGCGGCCGGGGTCTGGGCCCTGAGAAGCACCCCGGTCGATGCGATCCCTGACCTCTCGGACGTGCAGGTGATCATCAAGACGCCCTATGCTGGCCAGGCGCCGCAGGTGGTGGAGGATCAGGTCACCTATCCGATCACCACGGCCATGCTGTCGGTGCCGGGCGCGGTTGACGTGCGCGGGTTTTCGTTCTTTGGCGACAGCTATGTCTATGTCGTCTTCGAGGATGGCACCGATCTCTACTGGGCGCGCTCGCGAGTGCTGGAGTATCTCGCACAGGTCCAGTCGCGCCTGCCCGCGGGGGTGAACCCCGAACTCGGGCCGGATGCCACCGGGGTCGGCTGGATCTACCAGTACGTCCTGGTCGACCGGACGGGCGGGCATGACCTGTCACAGCTCCGGACCTTGCAGGACTGGTTCCTGAAATTCGAGCTGCAAACGGTCGAGGGCGTGTCGGAGGTGGCCACGATCGGGGGCATGGTCAAGCAGTACCAGGTGGTGGTCGACCCCAACAAGCTGCGGGCGTTCGACATCCCTCTGGCCAAGCTGCGGGCGGCGATCGGGGCGGCCAACCGCGAGAGCGGCGGCAGCGTGATCGAGATGGCCGAGTCCGAGTACATGGTGCGCGCCACGGGCTACGTCGACAGTATCGAGGATCTCGCCGAGATACCGCTGATGGTGAACGACCGCGGCGCCGCGGTGACGCTGGGCGACGTGGCAGAGATCAGGCTCGGGCCGCAGATGCGGCGCGGCGTGGGCGAGTTCAACGGCGAGGGCGACGCGGTGGGCGCGGTGGTCGTCATGCGCTGGGGCGAAAATGCCCTCGCCACGATCAAGGCGGTGGAGGAGAAACTCAATATCCTGCGCGAGTCCCTGCCTGAGGGTGTGGAGATCGTCACCACTTATGACCGGTCGGGCGTGATCGAACGGGCGATCGACAACCTCAAAAAAAAGCTCGGGGAGGAGCTCCTCGTCGTGGTGCTCGTCTGCGGGGCGTTCCTGTTACACTTGCGCTCGTCGCTGGTGATCGTGCTGTTCCTGCCGCTGGGGGTCCTTGCGGCCTTCGCGGTGATGCGCCTGCAGGGGGTGAACGCGAATATCATGTCGCTGGGCGGGATCGCCATCGCCATCGGGGCGATGGTGGATGCCGCCGTGGTTATGATCGAGGCGATGCACCGGAAGATGGAGGGCAAGCGCCTGTCGTCCGACGAGCGTTGGCAGGCCGCCAGAGATGCCGCCGCCGAGGTGGGGCCGGCGCTCTTCTACTCGCTGGCGATCATCACGGTGAGCTTCCTGCCGGTCTTTGTGCTGGAGGCGCAGGAGGGCCGGCTCTTCAAGCCGCTGGCCTTCACCAAGACCTATGCCATGGCCGGGGCGGCGATCCTGTCGGTGACACTGGTGCCGGTGCTGATGGGGTATTTCATCCGCGGCAGGATCGTAGCCGAACGGCGCAACCCGCTCAATGTACTGTGCCAGTGGATCTACCGGCCGTTCCTCGATGCCGCCGTGGCGTGGCCCTGGGCGACGACGCTTCTGGCGGCGGCGCTGGTGGTGTCGATGTGGCACCCGTTGCAGCGGCTGGGTACGGAGTTCATGCCGGAACTGAACGAGGGCGATTTCCTCTACATGCCGTCGCTTTATCCCGGCGTGTCGATCGGCAAGGCGCGGGAGGTGCTGCAACAGACCAACCGGATGATCGCACAGGTGCCCGAGGTGGACACCGTCCACGGCAAGCTGGGCCGCGCCGATACGGCCACCGACCCCGCGCCACTGACCATGATCGAGACGACGATCCAGCTGAAACCGAAAGAGGCATGGCGGCCCGGCGTGACGATGGACGACATCCGGGCCGAGCTTGACCGTCGGGTGCAGGTGCCGGGCGTAACCAACGTGTGGATCCAGCCCATCAAGAACCGGATCGACATGCTGGCCACGGGGGTAAAAACACCGGTGGGGGTGAAAGTGTCCGGCGCTGATCTGAGCGTGATCGAGGAAATCGCGGTGGCTGTGGAACAGGCTGTGGCGGATATTCCCGGCACCACCTCGGCCTATGCCGAACGGCCCGTGGGCGGGCGGTTCATCGAAATCGACATCGACCGGGCTGCCGCCGCGCGCTACCTGTTGTCGATCGAGGATGTGCAGCAGGTGGTTCAGACCGCCATCGGCGGCCAGACCATCGCGGAATCCGTCGAGGGGCTGGAGCGTTTTCCAATCAACCTGCGCTATCCGCGCGACTGGCGCGACAGCCCCGACCGGCTGGAGGATCTGCCAATCGTCACGCCCTCTGGGGCGCATATCCCGCTGGGGGCGGTGGCCGAGGTCAAGCTGGTCGACGGGCCGGGCATGATCCGGTCCGAGAACGCCCGGCGCACCGGCTTCGTCTTCATCGACATCGCCGGGCGCGACCTTGGCAGCTACGTGTCTGAGGCGCAGCGGGTGGTGGCCGAAAAGGTCGATCTGCCACCGGGCTACGCCATCGCGTGGTCGGGGCAGTACGAATATATCGAGCGGGTGCAGGAGCGGCTGGGGTTGGTGGCGCCGGCGACGCTGTTGATCATCACGCTGATGCTGTTCATGGCCTTCAACCGGGTCACCGAGGTGGCAATCATCCTGCTGGCGCTTCCGGTGGCGCTGGCCGGGGGCGTGTGGCTGATCTTCTACCTCGGCTATGCTGTGTCGGTCGCCGTACTGGTGGGCTTCATTGCGCTCGCGGGCGTGGCCGTGGAAACGGCCATCGTCATGCTGCTCTATCTCAACCTCGCCTGGGACCGGCGCGTGCTGGCCGCCAAGGAACAGGGCCGGCAGGTGAACCGCGAGGATATCGAGACAGCCGTGTTCGAGGGCGCACTATTACGGCTGAGGCCCAAGCTGATGACGGTTGCGACCATCTTCGCCGGCCTCATCCCCATCATGTATGGCGACGCGACCGGCTCGGAAGTGATGCAGCGGATCGCGGCGCCGATGCTGGGCGGGATGGCCACGGCCACGATCCTGACGCTGTTCGTCATCCCGGCGATCTTCGTGATCTGGAAGCGCTTCGCGCTCCGGCGCGTCAACAGCCAGATGTGGCAGCCCGTCCGCCCTTTCCACTCAACCCAGCCCGGCGAATGACCGGGTCCATCAAACGCAAAAAGGAGACCCAACATGCGTAAATTCCTGCTTTCGCTTGCCTTCGCCGCGACAGCCCCGGCCCTGGCGCTGGCCAGCGAGGATCATACCGGGCACGACATGTCCTCGCACGAGGGCATGGCGGGCATTCACGCCGAGGCCACCGTCAACAGCATCGACGGTGACAAGGCGAACGTCACGCACGGCCCCATCGCCGAGATCGGCTGGCCCGCGATGACGATGGACCTGACCCTGCTCGAAGGCGCCGAAACCGACGGCGTCGAGGCCGGCGACGACGTGATGATGATGCTCGAAAAGGGCGATGACGGCATGTACGCCATCCGCGCGCTAATGCCGAAAGAGTAAGGCGGGCTCGTCGCGGAGAGCGCGCCCGTGCCCGGAAACGGTCGGTCGCGCTTGAGCAACCGAAATCGGGTGAACGCCAAAAAGCGGACGTTGGGCTGAAACGCAGCGAAGGTCAGGAAACCGCCCCGACCGTCCGATCATGCAAATTCGGCCCATACCTGCCATTCATCGGACCAGGCTACGCTGCAATGCAGCTTCACCGAACCGGCCATTCGCTACAACCGCAAGATCTGTGCGATCCTCAAGGTCGGCTCTGCGGACAGAGCTGCCATTCAGTCAGGGAAGACTTAGCTGCGCCATTCGCCCGCCATCGACAGTGAAAACCTGGCCAGTGATGAAACTTGCATCTGCTGAAGCAAGGAAGGCAACGAGTGCGGCCACCTCTTCCGGCGACCCCGTGCGCCGAAGAGGATGAATGCGCCCGATCTCCTTGCGAAAGGTTTCGGGGTCCCGCCTGCTATCAATCATGGTCTGGTTGAGATCCGTGTCGATCCATCCCGGGGCAATAGCGTTGCAGCGTATGCCTTCTTGGCCGTGATCGACAGCGACGGCGCGTGTCAGGCCGTGCAGCCCGGACTTCGACGCACAATATGCAGCGTGACCGGGATTCGCGGCCAGACCCTCAATGGAGCCGGTGTTGATGATGCTGCCCCGTGTTGCGCGCAGATGCGGCAGCGCGGCCCTGATCATAAGGAAGGGGGCCGTCAGATTGACGAAAAGCGTTTTTTGCCAGTCTTCAAGCTTCATCTCCTCAGCGGTGGCTTCCTGCATGACTCCGGCATTGTTGACAAGGATATCCAACCGGCCTGCAAGCTTGATGACAGCGTCCACGACGCGGGCCGGAGCCTCCGGATCGGTGAAGTCGGCAGAGATGGATTCGAAATCGGAGGCTTCTCCTCGTTGTGCCGTAACTACGGAAGCTCCCTCTTTTTGTAACCTCATAGCAATAGCAAGCCCCATCCCGGACCGCCCTCCGGTCACGAGTGCAACTTTGCCGACGAGGCGTCTGGAATAGGCATTTATGTAGGGATCAGTATTTCCTGTCATCAGTATACTCATAGGGTTTACGTTTTCAGAAGATTGCCTGGTTTTCATCAAGGATAGCTTGAGCGGTCTCACGCATGGAAGCGCTGGCGGTATTCTCCCGGCGTCAGTCCGACAATCCTGTGGAAGATCTTGCGGAAGGCGCCAACGTCGGAATAGCCAACCTCCCACGAGATGCGCTCAACCGGCAGACGACCGAACTGCAGCAACTCTTGGGCCTTCGCGACCCGCAGCCGCTGTGCGTATTCCGTGGTAGTCAAGCCAGTGGCCCTCTGGAACCGACGGAGCAAGGTGCGTTCCTCCAACCCGGCTTCTTCCGCCAGGGTCGCAAGCCGCGCCTCCTTGCCCTCCTGCCGCTGCAGGAAGTGCTGGACCTTCAGGATCGCCGCGTCGCCATGGCTTAGACGGGGCGAGAACCCGCTGTAATACCGCTGTTCGCGTCCCGGAGGGTCGACCAGCATCATCCGCGCTGTCGCGGCCATGACCACCGGGCCCAGGAACCGGTCGACCAGCTTGAGCCCCAGGTCGGTCCAGGACATCAAGCCGCCCGCCGAGAGAATGTCGCCGCCATCGATGATGAGGCGATCCGGGTCCAGATCGACCTCCGGAAACCGTTCAGCGAACGCATCGGCATAAGCCCAGTGCGTCGTGGCTGAGCGCCCGGCCAGAAGCCCCGTCTCGGCCAGCAGGAACGCTCCGCCGCAGACGGAGGCCAGCACGGCCCCCTCGCCGTGGCGCTCCCGGAGCCAGGCCGCGATCGGCGCGGCAGTCTCGGCGCTGATCGGCGCCTCCAGCGAGGACGGCAGGATCAGGACATGGCAGGGTTCATCGGCAGCCCCCGGCATATCCTGCAACTTGCCTGCGCCCGCCTCGATCATCCTTGTCCGAAGCACGTGCACGCCTGCGCCCGCAGCCGGCGTCAGGCGGACCGCTATGTGAAAGAGGTCCTCCAGACCCATGGCGGCCGAGCGCTGAGCGCCAGGATAGAGGACGATACCAATCCGGATTTCTGACACTTGTCGATATCGCCCCTCTTTATGTCGATTGCGCCAATGGTGGGCAATCTGGGGATCCACCACATTGGCGTCAAGTCAAACGAAGGAAGGAAATCCCATGTCGAACCGTGCTATCGTCGTCATCGACCTGCAGAACGAATACTGGCCGGGCGGCAACCTGCCGCTGGAAGGCATCGACGCCGCGGCCGCCAACGCCGCGCGCGTCATCGCTCATGGCCGCAATCAAGGCGACCTGATCGTCAACATCCGCCACGAGATGCCCGGCGCGCCAATCTTCGTGCCAGGCTCGGATGGGGTGGACATCAACGAGATCGTCGCCCCCGCCGAGGGCGAGCCGGTGATCACCAAGAACTTCCCGAACTCCTTCCGCGAAACCGTCCTGAAGGCGCTGCTGGACGAGAAGGGCAATGAGGAGGTCGTCGTGGTCGGCGCCATGAGCCACATGTGCGTCGACGCCACCGTCCGCGCAGCCAATGACTTCGGCTACACGACCACCACCATCCATGACGCCTGCGCGACCCGCGAGCTGGAATTCAACGGCGCCACCGTTCCGGCCGCCCATGTCCAGACCGCGATGATGTCCGCGCTGGCCTTCTTCTACGGCGAGGTCATCTCGACCGACGCCTTCATCGCTCGCTAAGCCGGAGATCCTGCTATGAAAATCCACCAGATCCGCAATGCCACCCTGATCGTCACCTTCGGCGGTAAGCGCTTCCTCGTCGATCCCTACCTGGCCGAAAAGGATGCCTATCCTGGCTTCGAGGGCACTGTGAACAGCGAGATCCGCAACCCGCGCGTCGACCTGAGCACGCCGATGGAAACCATCCTCGACTTTGACGCCCTGATCCTGACGCACCTGCACGCCGACCACTTCGACGAGGCCGCCATGAAGCTGCTGCCGCGCGACACGCCGGTCTTCGTGCAGGATTATTCGGATGCGGAGCTGATCAAGTCCATGGGTTTCACCGATGTCCGCCCCCTCGGGATCGAGACCACATTCGAAGGCGTCACCCTGTCGCGTACCCGTGGTCAGCACGGCTCGGATCAGGCCTATGTCTACGGTGCCGAACTGCTGGGCAACGTGATGGGCGTGGTGTTCCGGGCCGAGGGCGAAAAGACGCTCTATCTCGCCGGTGACACGGTCTGGAACCAGATGGTTGCGACGAACCTGGAGATGTTCAAACCCGACGTGATCGTGCTGGCCGCCGGCGATGCACAAGTGCCGGGCCTCGGCTCCATCATCATGGGCACGGCCGATATCAAGGCAGTTCACGACGCGGCACCCGAAGCGCAGATCATCGCCAGCCACATGGAATCCGTGAACCACTGCGTTCTCAGCCGAGCCGAACTGGCATCCTTCGCCGATACAAACGGCATGACCGCGCGCCTGTCGATCCCGGCAGACGACGCCGTGCTGGAGTTCTGAGCGATGAGCGAGACCAACAAGGCAACCGTTCGCGCCTTCTACGAGGCGCTGAACGACCGCCGGTTCGACGATCTGGCGCAATACTGCCACCCGGATTTCGTGTTCTACCATCAAGTGGACACGCCCCACCCGGGCGTCGCGGGTTTCCGCGCCTCCGAAGAAAAGAACCTCGCCGCCTACGACGAGTGGCAGATGCCGCTGATCGACATGATCGCGGAAGGCAACCAGGTGGCCGCCTACCTCGTCTTCGAAGGCATCCATGCCCGCGACTGGGCCGGCATCCCCGCTTCGGGACGCAAGCTGCGCTTCTCGCTCTTCATGAAGCTGACGCTCAAGGACGGACTGATCATCGAGAAGCGCGCGCATTTCGACCGCGCGGATATCCGTGCGCAGCTGACTGACTAAGTCCTCAGCGGTGCCGGGCCCCGCTTGTTCGAGGCCCGGTTTCAAGTTTTTCGTTCTGCCAAAAGATTCACGGCTTTTTATGACAGCACCGCTCATTTTCGAGGATCGGTAGCATCGCTGCGTGAATCACGGATGTCGCAACAGGGCTCCTTCCAGACCGTCTCTGCAGGCGCAACTTTCAATGATATGAACTACTGCCAACGTCGGGTTGGCGTTGAGGCAGGGAGTGGCGGATCGGAGTAACCGCCATGACAATTGCGAACTTACCTGCCATTCGAGCCGGCAGACCAGCTTGGAACAAAGGCCGTGTTATCGGCCAGAAGCGACCCTTGCTGCCTAAGCACGTCTGGGCAATTCGCGTTCGTCTTGAGATCGCCGAGAAACACCGGGACTTAGCTCTTTTCAACCTCGCCATCGACAGCAAACTGCGAGGGTGTGATCTGGTAAAGCTCAAGGTGACCGACGTCTATGCTTCCGGCCAAGTGAAGGAGCGCGCTTCGGTTGTCCAAAGCAAGACGCAGAGTTCGGTGCGTTTCGAGATCACAGAGGGCACACGCAAGTCGCTCGCGCGATGGATGGATGAACCGCTAATGGTTGGCTCAGAATTTCTCTGGCCCGGCCGGTTTCATGAGCGCCTCCACATATCGACGCGGCAATACGCCCGCCTCGTGCGGGACTGGGTGATTTCTATTGGATTGGATGCCACGTCCTACGGCACGCACTCGATGCGCCGGACCAAGGTTGCACAAATCTACAAGAAGACCGGGAACCTGCGTGCCGTGCAGCTCCTGCTCGGTCACACTAAGATGGACAGCACCGTCCGATATCTCGGGGTTGAGCTTGAAGATGCGCTCGCAATTGCGGAAGCAGTGGAGATCTGAACGATACGGGCCGGTCGGTCGCGGCCGGCCCATTGCGGACATTCAAGCAGAACGCAGTGGAAGTCCGCTCTGCAGCGATTTCTGGTCAATTAAATCATCAAACCCACGAACGTTAAACTACCATGTGTCCAAGTGACACCTGGAAATCTAACTTCTCTCAAATCAATCATCCAAGCTTCGACGCAAGGCACGCCGATGCTTCCAGGGCTTCCACCAAGAGGCCTTCGATAATCTGTTCCGCAGACTCGACCCGTCTCACGAAACAGGCGGATTGCCCCATATCGATCATGCCTTGACGGTAGTCGCCGGATTGAATTGCCTGCCACGTCGTGCCCCCGGCGACCAAGGGGCGATACTGCTCAAAATCGGTGATACCTTCCCGCTCGAGCGCGAGAACTTTCCCGGTGGCTTCGTTCGAAAGCACTCTGTGGTGATGATTGAAGATCGACTGCACGATCTCGGTATCGGTGCCGTCGCTTTCGACGATCCTGGCCTTGAGATTTTCATGTGGAACCGCCTGCGCCGCGGCCATCATACGCGTTCCCATCAGCACTCCCTCGCAGCCCATCGCAAGAGCTGCGGCCAGCTGGCTGCCATGTCCGATACCGCCACCCAAGATCACGGGAACGGGAATTTCCTGTGCGCCGTGCGCGCCTTGCACGAAGCTGCCCACCATCTTCGGCCCTGGATGACCGCCGCATTCAGCGCCGACAAGGATCACCGCGTCCACGCCCATCCTTGCCGCCGATTTGCCGTGTCGTACGGTCGGAACCTTGTGAAGAATTTTCACGCCTGCCTCCCTGAGGGGAGGCAGGAGAGAATCCGGCCGTCCGCCCGACGTTTCGACGAAGGGCACACCCATGTTGCAGACCACGTCCACAAGCCGCATGAGATCCTGTGACCGGTCCTCCTGGCTGGAAATATAGAGATTGACGCCAAACCGGTCGCTGCCCGCGAGCTCGCGGCATTTCATGATCTCGTCCCTGAGTTGGCCCGGATCCGGGAAGGTCAGCGCGGAGAGAAAACCGGTCGCCCCAGCGTGAACGACCGGCGCCACAAGTTCTGCACGGCCGAGCCACATCATGCCACCCACAAGGACCGGATAGCGGACGCCCAGTTCGCGGGTGACCCACGTATCAAAGTCGATCTTGCTCGCATCATTGGTGCTCATCTCATCGGCTCCTCAATCCAGCCTGACCAGTTGCTTTCCGAAGTTCTCGCCCCGCAGCATTCGGGTGAACGCTTCCGGCACGGTTTCGATGCCCTCCGAAACATCCTCGCGGGTCTTCAACAGGCCTTGCCTGTACCACGACAGCAGGTCCGCCTTGGCTGTCGTGTAGTCCGCCTCGAAATCATCGAGCAGAAAGCCCTGGATGCAGGCACGCTTGATCATGATCTGGCGCAGGTGCCGCATGCCGATATCCGGCTCGTCGAAACGGTCGGCCAGGGCGATTGTCCCCACGACGACAACGCGGCCGTTGACGTTCAGGTTCAGCATGGCGGCGTCGTGGGCGGGCCCGGCCGTGTTGTCGAGAAATACGTCGACACCGTCAGGACAGGCCTCTGCCACGTCGGCGACGATGTCCTGCGTGGTCCGGTGATTGATACCTGTGCGATACCCAAGCTCCCTGCACCACGCGATCTTCTCATCCGTGCCGGCGATGGCAACGGGATCGAGCCCCTTGATCCGCGCGATCTGGCCGGCGATCTGGCCGACGGCGCCGGAAGCCGCGCTGATCAGCACCGTCTCCCCCTTCTTCGGCGCGCCGGAGCGGAGCAAGGAAAAGTAGGCTGTCATGCCGGGCATGCCGAGGTAGCTGAGGCAGGACTGAACCGGTGCGTCGGTGTCATCGACCCGGGTGGCGGATTGCGCCGGCAGGACCGTGTAGGACTGCCAGCCGAAATGATCGCTCGTCACGATGTCACCGGGGGCGAAGTGAGGTGAGTTCGAGGAGACCACTTCGCCCACGCCGCCACCGCGCATCATGTCTCCGGGGGCGAGCCCGGCGGCATAGTTTTTCGCCGGGCTGATCCTGCCGCGCATGTATGGGTCGACGCTGAGCCATTGCGTTCGAACGAGAAGCTGGTCGCCTTCGATATCGGGTATCGGCATATCCCGAAGGTCCCAGTTGTCGGTTTGCGGCATTCCCGAGGGATGAGATTTCAGGAACCATGTCGGATTCTCTTTCATGACGGCGACCCCTTCATTTGCGCAGCTTGCAGACGCGTGTGAGACATTGCGGACAGGTTAATCCATTTCGAATTTCGTGATAATGGGCGATGCGTAATTGAAACCATTTCGAAATGTGGAATAATGCCGCGATGGATATGATCACCGCCATGCAAGTTCTGAACGAGGTCGCCCGGTCGGGCAGTTTCGTGGCGGCCAGCCGCAAGCTGTCGATGTCGGCGGCATCGGTGAGCCGCATCGTGGCAGATCTCGAAGCCGACCTGAGCGTGAGGCTCATCAACCGCACGACCCGGCAATTGAACCTGACGGATGCGGGGGAGGAATTCGTCCTGCGCTCGTCGTCGCTGCTCGAAGAGGTGGAGGAGCTTCGCGACGCGATAAAGGACCGCCACGATACCCCGCATGGCCGGTTGCGGATATCCTGCGTCACAGGCTTCGGAAATGACTGTCTGTCACCGGTCCTTCCCGTTTTCCTGGAACGTTTCCCCGACCTTCAGGTCGAACTGGAGCTTGAGAACCGCAAGGTGGACCTCCTGGAAGACCACGTCGATGTGGCGATCCGTGTCGGGCCTTTGCCCTCATCCTCGCTCATTTCGGTGCATATCGCGACGCAGAAGATTCTATTCGTCGCCACCCCGGCATTCTGCCAGAGATACGGCACGCCGAAGACACTCGAAGACCTCGAAGGACTACCATCCGCAATGCAGGTCTCCGGCGAATGGGGCAAGACCCATCACTTTCGGCTTGGTGAGGATCGCATCTCTTTCGACGTCCCCCGGAACGTGACGATGAGTTCGACGGTCGCGACCAAGAACGCCGTCATGTCGGATTATGGCTACAGCCTTCTGAGTGACTTTTCCGTGGCCAGGGAACTCGAAGATGGGCGACTGATCCGGCTTCTGCCGGACTACGAGCCGGTCGAGCAGCCCGTCTACGCCCTCTTCGCCCACCGACGTTACGTGCCTCGCAAGGTGCGGGCCTTCATCGACTTCCTCAAGGCCGAGTTCAGGCAACCGCAGGGACGCGGCAAGAGCCCTAGGTGAAATGGCGTCTCGTCACGCCGCCGGGATCGGCGCCGGTCCCCGCTCGATGAATGTCGACAGGGTGATGTAGCTGCGGACAGCCCGGACCCCCTCGAGGCTCTGTATCTCCATCAGGAAACTCTCAAGCGCCTCGGTGTCGATGGCGCGCACCTTGACCAGCACGCAGCCGTCGCCGGCGACAGTGTGCAGCTCCTCCACCTCGGGTCTTTCGGCGAATTTCAACAGCTCGCGCGTGGCGCTGTAGCTGCTCGTGTCCACCACGAGGAATGTCAGCAGCGTGCGGCCAAGCTTGCACCCGTCGAGGACAGCCACGGTGCCCTTGATCACCCCGTCGCGCTTCAACCGTTTGACCCGGTCGTGAACCGCGGGCGCCGAAAGATTGGCTATCTCGCTGAGTTCGGCGTAGCTCCGAGACGAGTCTTCCGAAAGCGCGCCTAATATCTTTCGGTCGATATTGTCGAGTTCGGCAGGCTGGTGCCTGGTTTGCCGAACCACATCTGTTTCTTTCCTGAAAATCGCCATGGCGGGTTTATCTCCGAACCTCATGTCTCATATGCGCCATGTAATCGAATTTCATTCGAACGCAACACGCAGAAAATCGGAGAGATCCTCATGCCGGTCGCACTTTTCGCGCTGGCGATTGGCGCATTCGGTATCGGCCTTACCGAATTCGTCGTCGCCGGCATCCTTCCCCAGATCGCCCGGGACTTCCGGGTCGAGATCCCGGCAGCCGGGCTCATGGCAACCACCTATGCCCTCGGCGTTTTTGTCGGCGCGCCGATCCTGACGGTGTTCGGCGCGAAGATCCCCCGCAAGACGATGTTGATCGGCTTGGCCCTGATCTTCACGCTCGGCAATATCGTGACCGCCCTTGCGCCGAACCTCACACTCGCGCTTGTGGGACGGGTTCTCACGGCCTTCAACCACGGCACCTTTTTCGGCATCGGGTCGATCATCGCAGCGTCGCTGGTCGCGACAGACAAGCAGGCGAGCGCCATCGCCTTCATGTTCTCGGGCTTGACGCTGGCAAACCTCTTTGGCGTACCCGCCGGAACATGGTTGGCGCAGGTGTTCGACTGGCGCCTCGTCTTCTGGCTGATCGCAGCGATCGGCCTTGTGACCGTGGCCAGCGTCGCCACCCTGGTCCCTCGCATCGAGCCGGGCAAGGCCATCGCACTCAGGGCCGAGCTGCGCGCGTTCGTCGATCCGCAGGTTCTGCTCGCCATGGGGATCACGGTGTTCGGCCCGGCCGCATTCTTCACATCCATCACCTATATCGCCCCCATGATGGCGGAGGAGGCCGGGTTTTCAGACGCCGGTATCGCGCGGATCATGATCCTCTTTGGACTTGGGCTGGCGGTCGGAAATTGGCTTGGCGGACGGTTTGCGGACAAATCCCTGTTCGGAACGCTCTTCGTCACCCTGGCAGCGCAGGCCGCGGTCCTCTTGATCTTCTGGCTTGGCGTGGGCAGTGGCGTCATCGCCTCGGCGTCCGTCTTCCTGATGGCAGCGTTCGGATTTGCCACCGTGTCCCCGATTCAGAAGCTTGTCATGGACCGAGCCAGCAGAGCGGGAGCGCCGACGATGGCTGCATCCGTGAACATCGGCATGTTCAATCTTGGGAATGCCATTGGCGCCTGGGTCGGTGGTGCAACCATCGCGGTCGGCCTCGGGCTTGCCTCGCCGAACTGGGCGGGCGCAATTCTGTCCCTCATCGCATTCGGGCTGGCTGTGATTGCGTGGACGAGCAATCGTCGAGCTTATGATATGGCACCTGCCGAGTAAGCAAGCCGAACCGCCATCAATCGGAATTATCAGATGATGCAAAAAGTTGAGCCGACCTTTCTGTCGGTGGGGGGCGGCTCAACCTTTGGCGCATCGGAGTGAAAATGGTATGCGACCCTGCATTTCGGGCCTTACCGATGAAAGTGGGCGGAGACCTCGAAGCTGCAGTACTTCAAAAAGCAATTCGGACTTCTGATCGAAGCAACATGGCTTAATTTCAGCATTGCCGACATTGGCCGCCTGCGCAGCGAAAGACCGCTGTCCGCCCGATCTAGCACGGCAGCGAAGGGCGCGGACGGAACATTTACATAATTATGGACATTATCGGAACTGGGTCGGCGGGCACCAAGTTGTAAAGTTCGTTTCCTCCTCCTTTTGTCTTACTTTTGAATCCACTTTGGAAAGAAGATTCCCTTCATTTCAGCGGCAGTAGCTTTGGCAAGGGGCGTGATCTCGCCTCATCGTTCGACTTGGTGCTGCGGCAGATCGATACTTGCGCAAGCTCTTCATCCGCGGACCTCGAACGGTGCAACATCTCTTGCGTTACAGGGCGTCGCCGATAACGGCATGGGCAGACGGGCTGACGGCGCGCCCGCATGTTAACGTCGCTGCGGTCGCCATGTCTAACAAGATGGCACGTATGGCCTGGGCTGGCCTGACGAAGGGGGGAGACATCGACCGACTTACTGGTAGTCTGTTTTTATCCATTGTGATGGATCGCATTAAGACCAACCTCTGTTTTGAGGCGAAGACCAACCTGCCGTGGACCATCGATGTGTAAGAACTCGTCGCGGCCAGTTCCCTGTCATTCACCAAAGCCGCGGCGTTCCGGCGTTCGTTGAGGTCGCAATCTGCGCTGTAGACCGGAACCGAGCTTCTAGAATGACAACACACGCGCACAAGCGAATCCCGGCCGCTGTCAGTGCCGAACAGAACAAACTTCAGGCCACGCGGCAGGACCAGCATTCCCACCCACAAGAGGGCCGCTGGTTACCAGGATCGCTTTCGCAAGTTGAACACGTCGCTTCGGAGGCACCAAATGCAAAAACCTGATATCTTTAAAGCAATCGAGGCGCAGCGCCCCGGCTATACACTGGATCGCGGTTTCTACGCATGCACCTCCGTGTTCGACCATGAAGTCAGCCGCTTATTGCCTCGGAACTGGCTATTGATCGATCACGGATCCCGCATTCCCGATGCTGGTGACTACTTCACGCTGAACCTTTTCGGGGACTCCGTGATCGTGATCCGCGGCCGTGACGGTGACATTCATGCCCACTACAATCTGTGCCGGCACAGAGGCTCGCAGATTGTCCGTCTTCAGAGTTTTTCGGACACGTCGTTTGTTTTGGTAACGGAGGCTCTGGCTCGGTTTCTGTTTGAGTTTAGGCGGCCGCGGCTTTGTGCTGCAACCGGCGCTTTCGGATTGTCTGTTTCTTGATCTCCTTTCTCGTTTTCAGGATCGTCTGACCCCGACCGTGGTAGACGTCAGCCGGCGTCAGGTTATCCAGGCTCTCGTGGTATCGCCGAGTGTTGTAGTATCCGACGAAGTCGCCGATCTGGCGTTCAAGATCCCCCGGCAGATAGTAGTTCTCCAGCAGAACCCGGTTCTTCATGGTCTGGTGCCAGCGTTCGATCTTGCCCTGGGTCTGTGGGTGGTGCGGCGCTCCGCGGACGTGATCCATACCCTTGGTATCGAGGTAGTCGGCCAAGTCGGCCGCAACATAGGACGAGCCGTTGTCGCTGAGCAGCCGGGGCTTGTGAACGACTGTCGTATGAGCACAGCCCGAGGCCTCCAGCGCCTGATCCAGCGTGTCCGTCACATCCACGGCCTTCATTGTCGTGCAGAGCTTCCACGCGATGATGTAGCGGCTGTAATCGTCGAGGATCGTGCTGAGATAGAACCAGCCCCAACCGATGACCTTGAGATAGGTGAAGTCGGTTTGCCAGAGTTCGTTGGGCCGAGTTGTCTTGTCCCGGAACTCATCGGCGGCACGGATCACCACATGGGCCGGAGCCGTGATCAGGTCCTCGGCCTTGAGAATGCGGTATGCCGAGGACTCAGATACAAAATACCGTTTCTCATCGGATCTCGTCCGAGATACGGTTCCACACGGACCGAGGCCGCGGGGAGATGTCACGCAAAGCGTCAATGCCGCCATCGGCCCACCGCGCATACCACTGGTAATAGGTGCTGCTGGGAATGCCGAGCATGGTCAGGGTCCGCCTGACCGGCAAATGCGAGGCTTCGACTGTCCGAATGATCTCGAGCTTCTCCGAGGCTGGGTATCTCATGCGTCGTCCTCCCCATCCCCGAACGTGCTTTTTTTGAGCAGCCTGTTCTCCAGTGTCAGATCCGCGACCACTTCTTTCAGCGCGGCTGCCTCAGAGCGCAGTCCCTTGACCTCGGGAGCTGTCGCCTGACGGGCCGTGTCACCCGCCAGCCGGTTCTTCCCAGCCTCAAGAAATTCCTTCGACCAGCTGTAATAAAGGCTCTCGGCGATCCCTTCACGACGGCACAGGGCCGCTATGCTTTCTTCGCCCCGCATCCCGGCAAGCACGATGCGGATCTTCTCCTCCGCCGAGTAGTGCTTACGGGTCTTACGCTTGATACCCCTGACAAGCTTGTCAGCAGCATCCTTGGATGTTCCGGATCTCTTGTTCATCTTCGCTCCATTATGGCTTCGATGAACCAGAAATCCTCCGTTCCTCAAACACCTAAATCTGTACGGTAGGTGCTGACGTTAGACACATCAACTGTCGTCCCTCGGCCCCGCGCTGGAAGAGGCCGGCATCAAGTCGGTCAGCCGCATCGGCGACTGCGAAGCCCCGTCGATCATCGCCGCCGCAGTGCATGCTGGCCACCGGTGGGCGCGGGACCTGGACGAGAACGTTTCCGTCAATCCTCTCTCCTATTTTCCCATGCCTCTTTCAGATGGCTTCTGATTATCATCGGTTTGCACAGAACTCAGGTCTAATTGGAGCCGCCTAAACCGATGCAATAGGGTCCCCAACGTAAACGGCTCGCAAGCAGGTTGGGCAGTACATGCTCCAATACATTCGTATTTATTGCGCGGCACTAAGATAGTGCTGATAGTAGTCCTTCATCAAAAATGTGCATCGTTCCTATCTTGACCGGAGCGACGAAACAACAACACCAACCCCAATCTCACCCTGGTTTGACAACCACATACACCCCTTCCCCGGGGTGCGAATTACCCCCGTGTGAAAGTTTCCGGGGAAGGACCCACGCTACCAATGACGCAAAACATTGCAGGTAACTGGCATTAAGCAGATAGCTGAGTGAACGCTGGTTCGTTGCCCGATGTGTTGCACGCTTTAAATATGTTGCACCCTTGGCAGAATTGGCAACAGAAAGATCCGCACCCTCCGCCGCACCGTAATCGCCCGGCTCCAGAAGGACCCGTAAGCGTACGGGCTGTACCAGACCCAATTTAGAACCAGCCTGATCTCGCGCCGTTCCCCGCGCTAGTAGACTGCGCACACGCATTCCCATTCGAGAGCCCGGATGCAATTTTCCCCTCGCTGCTCCTTCATAATCTCAAGCACGCCCCCTTGGTGGAAATCACAGCCTGGAAGAAGGCCGAGTAGGTTGGGTCATATCCTGTTGGCGGATACTTCGATGGCAGGCAAACGTTTGTGCCATTTCTCAGCCAGCCCAACACGTCATCGGGATCCTGATCCGTGTTTGTCCGGATCCAGTTCTTCCACTCTGGACGCACGGCGTCGTGAGAGTAGAGATGAAACTTCAGTGGCCGTGAGACGGAGCGCTCATTTACTTGGTTATTCCTTTGGTTCTTATAGGGCGCGTCACTTTTGTCATGTTCAGGGGACGTAATTGTCACCTTTGGTGCGACAGCCCTGTCATTTTCAGGCGGAGCGACCTTTCCATTCGGGAAGGCAAGCTGAAACGCTCGCCGAACGCTTCGTTTTTGGACCGGCCTTAACCAACCACCATCCAGCAATTCTTTGAGGTGCCGTTGCACTGTCCGTGTGCAGGTGTTCATTCGATCAGCTAACGCCCGATTGCTGGGAAAGCACTGACCTGTATCCCTGTTGACGTATGTATCGCAAAGACAGACAGCTAGAAGTTTGGCGCCTCTGCCAAGCGTCGCAGACGCGAACACTTGCTCTTTCCACCTAAATCGCAGCTTGCCGTAACCAACGTTTGCTCTCGTGTTCATGTCTCAGCCCTCCGCACTTGCGTTTGCCTCAATCCAGAGGCGCACATCGCTGACGCGATACCGAACAAGCCTGCCAACACGCACGATGCGGGGGCCGTCGCCCCGCATCACAGCAAGTTCGAGATATCGTTTCGGGATTCCGAAGTGTTGCTCGACTTCTTTTCGGTCCAAAAGCCGATCACCTGCATCAAGTTCCATGAAGTTTCTCCGTACGTCTTTTCGTACGATCCAGTTTCATTTACTTTCGGAAGGGATAAAATTCTGGGGGGCCAAGCTTTACCCCTGCATTATTTTAAAGCACTGATTTCGCTTATTTTTACTCTATTTTTGCCTGCAATATTACCGGCCTTGACGTCGAGTTTTGTTTTTGCTTCCTCCCACGCGCCTTTCGCTGCGTGGTCCGTAATGTGGAATTTTTCCTGTGCGACAAAGATCAAGTCTTTTGCGCTGGCTCGGCGCCCCTCACTCCTGAAGTGTTTGAACGTGCTCTCCATCCACGCGCGAGCTTTGCGCCGTCTAGCAGGCAGCGAGTCCGATGCCTCAAACCAATCAGCGGGCAAGTCTCGAGTGAAGCAGTAACTGTAGCCCTTCTTTGAGAAACTCTTTTCAATCAACGCGCCGATATGCTGAGGCGGAAGCAGGTGAGGTCCCCCAGCGTGCTCTTCTGAGCAGATAATGCGGCCTTCTGCTAGCGCCACGAAGAGCATCTGGTCGAGCACCCTCCCCAGCTCCGCGATCTGCTCATGGAAAATCAAACCACTCTTCCCGGAGCTGCGCGTAGTCGCAGGTGCCACGCATGAAGTTCCTGGATCGCAACCTAATTAAGCGGTTCTCAACGCGCTCTTGTTCTGATGGTGTCCCTCGCCAGCTAATGGTTTGGGCATTCTCCCTGATGTAAAATTTTAGAGTCGCACGTGCCTGCTCAAAGAGATTGGTTTGGTCGCCATCACACTGGCTCAAGATGACCTCTGCCCCGCTCCTCAGTTGCCTGGCGTTATCGAACCAAGTGATGGGCAACCCTTCTACCACGGAATGCCTGGTACCGTAGGCAAAGACTTTGCTGGAAACCTTTTCAAGGACCTTGGGATCATCAATCGGAGGGCCGAATAGATCGCGGCGGCCAACCCGAGAGTTGAGTTCCGTGAGAAGCTCGAAGGGCGGTTCGGTCTGCCTTGGCTCAAGGACGTACTCACCACTGGTTAGCATACCAATGCCTTCTTCCCCAGTGAACGTATTCGACTTGGGGCGCGGATCGGAGCTCTCGCGAAACCTATGCTTCAGGATCAACAGCCCCACCTCCAGTTCGTCTCTGCAATTCCACACACGTAGCTTCCATCGAAGGCCGAAGTGCATCAAGGCTCGGACGGGCGTAGCGTTGCCCCGTTATTGATAGCGGCGTGTGGTTCAGCAAACGCCCAACGATCTCCTCCAACACACCCGCTTCCATTGCGACAGTCGCAAAGGTGCGGCGGTGCGTGTGCGGGTTCCACCTGAACCTTTGCGGCGCGGCCAATCGGCCGTCCGGCCCCTTGGGCGACGGAAACACCCAACGCCGGCTCAGACCACGCAACGGCGCCATGATCTCATGATGAACTTGCAGGATCGGCAGATCGAAGCTTCGACCATTCTTGGTCATTGGCACGTGAATGTGCCCGTCGTGGACGTTCTTCCATTCAAGGGTCAGCGCCTCGGTTTTTCGCAGGTCGCTGAACAGAAGCAGCTCGTAGAACGTTTGGTGGATGGGATTGTAACGTGCATCTACCTCTCGCCGCCACCGGCTGAGGTCATCGATGACCGTGCCGTTCGGGGGCTCCGGATTCCACTCGATTGCCATCGTCGGACACTCCGGCAGATCATACGTGCGCCGGGTATGGTTCCAGATGGACCTCAGCATGCGCAATGTTCGGTTGGCGCCGACCGGATGGGATGAGAGCTCCTGGTGCCGGCGAACGACCATCTGCTTGGTGATCTCATCCAGCGGCAATCGGAGCCAGTCCTTCATGTGCTTGTTGAGGCAATCACGGACACCCTTCTTGTAGTCGTCGGACCGAAGCTTGGGACGGGCGAGATAGACTTCCATGGCCTGCTCCAGTGTCGGAGGACCGATCTGAATGGCCTTCCCTGCCCCGCGTCCCATTTCGAGCGCCAAACCCAGAGCAGTCTGCCTTGCCGCCTGCGCCGAAATCAAGGGGAAGCGACCGATTAATACGCGTTTGGTCTGCCCGCCAACATCCTTCTGGAAATACCACGTTTTCGATCTCTTTCCGACGAACAGAACGAGGCCCTTGAGTTCGTTGTCCCAGTACTTGTCGGTACCCGTTTTTGTCTGGGGAATTTTGCGGGCGTAGGTCTCTGTAAGCTTGGGCATGTTTGTCGGTTTTTTGTAGGTAACTAGATGCAATCTGGCGATACGAGGTGATACTCGATGCAAAACATTCTGAAATTAAATGAAATAGATAGCAAGTATGCGCGACTAGGAGAAGCTCACAACGCTTCCTTGGAAGGCTGAGGTCTTACCATTACACAACGCCCGCTCAACACTGGTGACCAATATTTCATGCAGATAACAGGGTCAAGGGCCGCGTCGAGTACGGCCAACCGGCCGTTCTTCCACGGGCCGTCGTGCCGCGGCTCTTCGGATGCGGAACGGTCATGGGTGGCCCAATACATTGCCCGGTTTAGGCATTTTTTAGCTGACTGTTTTAGTCAACTTATATCTTGACTCATTTTGTCGACCATCGCTATGCCACGCCCAGACACGAGCAGAGGACACGCACATGACTCCTACCCGTTTGCTTTGCGCCATGGCGCTGGCCATTCTGCCGACACTGGCGCTTGCCGGTCCGATCACCGTCACCGACATCACCGGGCGCGAGGTCACCCTGGACGGCCCCGCCGACCGGGTGATCCTTGGCGAGGGACGGCAGATCTTCTTTGCCGCCGTCCTGGATGGCGAAGACCCCTTCAGGCGCGTGGTCGGGTGGCGCGATGACCTGCTGCAAGCGGCCCCCGAGAGCTATGCGCAATACGCCGAGAAGTTCCCGCAGATCGCCGACATTCCCACCTTCGGCGGTTTCAAGGATGGCACGTTCGACATCGAACAAGCGGTCGCACTGAACCCCGACGTGATGATCCTGAATCTCGAGGCCAAGGCCGCCACGGACGAGGCTGGATACGAGGACAAGCTGGCCAAGGTCGGCATCCCGATCGTCTATGTGGACTTTCGCGAGAAGCCGTTCGAGCACACCGCCCAGTCAATGCAGATCATCGGACAGCTCTTTGGCAAGGAAGACCGCGCCGCCGAATTCAACGCCTTCTACGAGAAACAGATCGCCCGCGTGACAGACGTGATCGAGACGCAGCCGGACCTCGACCGCCCGCTGGTCTTTGTCGAGCGCGCCGGCGGTTATACCGAGGAATGCTGCATGTCCTTTGGCGACGGCAACTTCGGTACATTCGTCGAGTTGGCGGGGGGCGAGAACATGGCCAAGCCGTTTATCCCCGGAACTTTCGGCACCATCAACGCCGAGCAAGTGATCGCCAGCGACCCCGATCAGATCGTCGTGACGGGTGGCAACTGGGACGCCTATGTACCGGGTGGTGCGTGGATCGGGGTCGGGCCGGGTGCGGATGAATTCGAGGCGCGCACAAAGCTCGCCGCACTGATGGAACGCCCCGGCTTTACCGGCGTCGCAGCGGTGGAAAAGGGCAACGTCCACGCCATCTGGCACCAGTTCTACAACAATCCCTACAGCTTTGTGGCCGTGCAGCGGCTGGCGACCTGGCTGCACCCGGACCTCTTCCCTGATCTCGACCCCGAGGCGACGCTGGCCGAACTGCACGACCGCTTCCTGCCGGTGCAGTACCAGCCCGGCTATTGGGTCTCGCTGGACACCGCGACCGACTGAACCGGGCGATCCTCGTGCCGCCCCCGACCTCCGGAGCCCCCATGGCTGCTGTCACGACGAATACCCTAGCCACCGCCTATCTCGGCCTCGTCGCGCGGCGGATCGCGATCCTGAGCGGCCTGACCCTGCTGCTGGGGCTGTCGTTGGCCGTCGATGTGTCGCTGGGCCCCGCCCGCTATCCGCTGTGGGACGTTCTGCGCACGATCTTTGCGCCGGGGGCCTCGGACTTGCAGATGCGCGTGGTGATCTGGGATATCCGCATGCCGATGGCCCTGCTGGCGATCACGGTGGGGGCCAGCCTGTCACTGGCGGGCGCACAGATGCAGACGGTTCTCGCCAACCCATTGGCGAGCCCCTTCACGCTGGGTCTTTCGGCAGCGGCCAGCTTTGGCGCAGCGCTGGCGATGGTGCTGGGCGTGGCACTGTTTCCGGCGGCGATCGGTCTGATGGTCCCGATCAACGCCTTTGCAATGGCGATGGCCGCGTCGCTCTTGGTGTTCGGCCTGTCGACTTTGCGGGGCGTGACGGTGGAAACCATCGTGCTTCTGGGCATCGCGCTGGTCTTCAGCTTCAATGCGGCGCTCGCGCTTCTGCAGTACTTCGCGTCGGAACAGGCTCTGTCGGCAGTGGTCTTCTGGACGATGGGCAGCTTGACCAAGGCGACCTGGGCCAAGGTCGCCGTCACCGCCACGATCCTCTTGGTCTGCACGCCCCTCTTTGCCCGCCGGGCCTGGGCGCTGACCGCGATCCGGCTGGGGGAAACCCGCGCCGCCGCTATGGGCGTGCCGGTGAAACGCCTCCGGCTGGAGGCGCTGTTCCTTGTCTCGCTGCTGGCCGCCGTGCCCGTCAGCTTCGTCGGCACCATCGGTTTCATCGGCATCGTCGGCCCGCACGTCGCGCGGTTGCTGCTGGGCGAGGATCAGCGGTTTTTCCTGCCCGGCGCGATGTTGTCGGGCGCGTTGATCCTGTCGTCGACCTCGGTCCTGTCCAAGGCCATCCTGCCCGGCGCGGTTCTGCCCATCGGCATCATCACCGCGCTGGTGGGCGTGCCGTTCTTTGCCGCGCTGGTCCTGACGAAGGGACGCAAGTCATGGTAAGCCTTGCACTCGACCGGATCGGCGCGCGTTACGGTCGCCACCAGATCCTGAGCGACGTCTCGACCCCTGAGATCGAGGGCGGAGTGCTGACCGCCTTGGTCGGTGCCAACGCCGCCGGGAAATCGACCCTGTTCCGCCGCATCGCCGGGCAATTGCGCGGCACCGGTGCAGTCCGCCTTGACGGCACAACCGAAGATGACCTGCGCTACATGCCGCAGGATACCGCCATGAGCGCCGCGCTGACCGTCTATGAATCCGTCATCCTCGCACTGAAACAGGGCGGCGGCGGCTGGCGCTTGTCGAGCACAGAACTGGCAGCGGCCGAGGATGTGCTGCACCGATTTGGCATTGCGCATCTGGCCGATCGGCAGTTGCCGGAGCTGTCGGGCGGCCAGCGACAGGCGGTCAGCATCGCCCAGACGCTGGTCACGCGCCCCAAGGTGGTGCTGATGGACGAGCCGACTTCGGCGCTGGACCTCTATCGCCAATACGAGGTGCTAGACGCGCTGCGCCGCTACGCGGATGAAACCGGCGCGGTGCTGATCCTGGCGCTGCACGACCTCAACCAGGTGATGCGCGCCTGCACAACCGTGATGGCGCTGGCCGACGGGCATATCCTTGCCACCGGGCCAACGCTGGAGGTGCTGACCCCCGCCCTGATCGCCCAACTTTACGGCATCGACAGCCGCATCGAGCGGTGTTCACGCGGCTGCCCCGTGATGATCGTCGACGGGCCGACACAATCAGCAGCGCGGGCGGCAATCGCCTGACACTCCAGCGGCGTTCTCAAATCACCGCACAACATTCCGACACTATCGCCCGGGCCAGACGGGACCGGCCCGAAGACAAGATCCGGCCTGTTCACTTGGTTACATAACGCGCCGCCCTGGTCTCTTGTCTACGGACCTCAACCTGGCTTGGCCAACTCCGCCTGATGCGCGCGGACCATGTCCATCATGCTGTCGAAGCGGAAATCGTAGCGCGGCAACTCGCCCGGGTTCATCGTCGCCCCGAAGCCTTCCTTGTCGTGGCGCCGGTAGATCCAGCAATTGGCCAGACCGTACTTGTTGGCGGACTGGTGATCGTGGAACATGCTTTCGGCGGTGTGCAGGATGTCGCCCTTGCCGATCCCCTGCCGGGCCAGTGTCTCCAGCATGTAGTCGAAATTCCGGTCGGACGGCTTGTAGCTGCCCACGTCCTCGGCGGTATAGACCCCGTCGAAATGCACGCCGAGCCGGGCGTTCGAGCCGGAAAAGCTGAGGTTGTCGGTATTGGTCAGCACCACCAGCTTGTAATGCTGCTTGAGATAGGCCAGCGCCTCGCGGCTGTCGTCGAAAGCGGGCCAGTGCCGGACGGAGGTGCCGTAGGCGGCGCATTCCTCCCACGTGACCTCGACCCCCCATTCCTCGGCCAGCCGCCGATAGACCACGGCCAGCAACTCGTAATACTTCTTGGCGGGCGTCCAGCGCTGGGTGGTCGACTCGTAATAGGCATGCGCCTCGAGGATGTCGTCGCGCGTCAGGTGGCGGCTGACCTTGTCGGTGAGCGGCTTCAGCCCCTCGACCATGCCGCTTTCCCAGTCGATCAGCGTGCCGTAGACGTCAAAGGTCAATACCTTGAAATCGCTCAGTTTCATGTTCTTCCCTTCCTGTTCGGGCCGTGGGGCCGCGGTCCCGCCGCCCAGATGTTCCGCCATGTCCGCCCGAAGGTGCACGCGATCCGAGGCCTATGCAACGTGGCAAAGCCGGAACGCGTCGTAAATCGCGGCATGGACGTTCCGGCTGGTCAGCGCGTCGCCGATCCGGTGCAGTTCGTACCCCTTGCGGGCCCGCGGCTGCGGTTGGCTGGCCAGCAGGGCATCGATATCCGTTACCCCCTCGTTGCCCGCCTGCCCGCGCAGCGCCTCGAACATGTCGTTGTCGGGGATCGTGCCCATGTCGACGATCACCTGGTCAACCACGTGGTGCAGCTCCTGCCGGGTCAGCTCGTTGAGAATCGTCACGGCAAGCCGGTTGTCCTTGCGCTCCACCGAAATCAGCCGCTGGTCGATTTTCGGCTCGATCCCCAGTTTGGCGAACTCGGTCTTCCAGCGCGTCGTCTCGGCATAGGTCAGATCCTGCCCCAGCCCGCCGTCGATCGTCGCAAAGGTCACCTCGGCGCCGGCCTCTTTGGCGATGCGCGCGGCCATCGGCGCCGGATGGCGGCCAGTGCCGTCCCAGACGAGGACGCTCTCGGCGGGCTGGGTCTGCCGGCCGATGATGTCCCACGCACTGACCACCAGATCGGCGCCAGTGCCGAAATCGGTCTGCGGCAGCGCGCCGGTGGCAAGGATGACAAGGTCGGGATCCAGCGCCGCCACGCAAGCCTCGTCCATGAAATCGTTGTACCGGATCTCGACGCCGTGCCGCTCCAGCTCGGCCAGCCGCCAGTCGATGATGCCGGTCAGGTCGCGGCGCCAGCCTTCCGAGGCCAGGATCACCTGCCCCCCGGCGCGCGGCGCGGCCTCGTGCACCGTCACCTCGTGGCCGCGCAGCGCCAGCACCCGCGCGGCTTCCAGCCCGCCCGGCCCGGCGCCGACCACCACCGCCCGGCGCTTCTTCGCCGCCGGTTCCACCTTGTGCGACAGGAATGTCTCGCGCCCGGTCACGGCGTTGTGCAGGCATTTCGGCCGGTATTGCGACTGGCAGTGCTGGGCACCGACGCAGGGGCGCACGCGCTCCTCCTCCCCGGCCGCCAGTTTCGCCACCAGATGCGGATCGGCGATCTGGGCGCGGGTCATGCCCGCCATGTCGATATGCCCCTCGGCCACCGCGTGCCGGGCCGAGGCAAGGTCGGAGATCCGCGCGGCATGGAAGACCGGCAACTTCACCTCGCGCTTGAAGCGGCCGACGGTTTCGACCCATGGCGCAATCGGCGAGCCCATGCCCGGCATGTTCTCGACCGTGAGCGCGCGCAGCGTATCCATCGAGCCATAGATGGCGTTGAAGAAGTCGATCGTACCGGTTTCCTGAAGCCGCCGCGCGGCCTCGAGGCTTTCCTCCGGGGTCAGCGCGCCGTCGATCCCCTCATCGACGACCCAGCGGATGCCGATGATGAAATCGCTGCTCGTCGCCTCGCGCATCGCCTCGTGCACCATCAGGGCAAAGCGCATCCGGTTCTCCAGCGACCCGCCGAACCCGTCGGTGCGCAGGTTGGTCTTGGGCGACAGGAACTGCCCGATCATGTGCCCGCCCGACAGCGTCTCGATCCCGTCGAGCCCGCCCTCCTCGCAGCGCTTCGCCGCCGCGGCATAGGCCTTCACGACCCGGTCGATATCGTGCCGGTCCATCTCCCGCGGGATCGCCCGGTGCAGGGTCTCGCGCAGCGGCGAGGGGCCGATGGCGGGCAGCCAGTCCTGGTCATAGGGCTGCGCCCGGCGGCCGAGATGCGTGATCTGGCACATCAGCGCCGCCCCCTGCGCGTGCATCCGCTCGGAAAAGCGCTGCAGGTGCGGGATGATCCCGTCGACGCCCACGTTGAGCTGGTTGAAGATGTTCGGGCTGTCCGGCGCCACGTTCGACGAGCCGCCGAACATCGACAGCGCGATCCCGCCCCGCGCCTTTTCCTCGTGATAGGCCTGGTAGGCGTCCTGCGGATACCCGTCGACCTGCAGCCCGCAGGCGTGGCTGGTCGACATGATCCGGTTGCGCAGTTCCAGCCCCCTGATCTTCAGCGGGGTCAGCAGCGGATCGGTCCGCCGTGCGGCGACGGGTACATCACCCTGTAGCATGTGGCTCTCCATGGAAGAATTCGTACTGTTCAAGATTTCAACGCCTTACCCAAGCCGGTTGAACGGGTGGGAGGTGCGCGTCAGGCCGCCGTCGACACAAATGTTCTGGCCGACGATGTAACTGTTGGCGTCGCTCGCCAGGAAGGCGACCAGCCTGGCCACCTCCTCGGGGCGGCCGGGCCGTCCGGCGGGGATATGCTGCGACGCCTGGTCGATCTGTTCCTGGCTGTACTTGCCGCGCATCGTCTCGCTCAGCGTATAGCCGGGCGACACCGCGTTCACCAGGATGCCCTTCCCCGCGACCTCCGCCGCAAGCGCGGCATTCAGCCCGTCCAGCCCGAATTTCGAGGCGCAATAGGCGGTGTTCAGCGGGTTGCCCGCCACGCTCCAGATCGAGGTGATGTTGACAATCCGTCCCCATCCCCTTTCCATCATGTGCGGCAGGCAGGCCCGCGTCAGGGCGTAGGGCCCCTCGAGATTGGTGCCCAGGATCTGCCCCAGCCGGTCGTCATCCGTCTCGGTCATCGCCCCCTTCAGGTTGATGCCGGCATTGTTGATCAGGATATCGGGCCGCAGCACCGTTTCCACATGCCCGATCGCCGCCGCCCGGCTGGCCGGATCGAGAAAGTCCAGCGGCAGGTAGCCGATCGCCCCGTCAAGCCCCTCCGGCCGTTCGGCCGACCGCCCGGTGATCGTGCAGGCACAGCCCGCCGCGCGAAGCTCGGCGGCGATGGCGGCCCCGATCCCCTTGCCGGCCCCGGTAATGAGCGCGGTGCGTTTCCCCTTGGTCATGTCGTGGCCTCGTCATACAGGTAGCACGCCGTGGCATGGCCCGGCCCGGTGCTGCGGAAATCCGGGTGGCGCTCGGCACAGGCCGCCATGGCGTGCGGACAGCGGTTGAGATAACGGCAGGCGCGCCGGTCGTCGGTCAGCGGGTTGAACACGTCGCGCGTGCTGGCCACGCTCTTGCGCTCGTGGTCGAGCGTGCCCAGAAGCTCCTGCGTATACGGGTGCTTCGGATCGGCATAGACCGCCCTAGTCGGCCCGAACTCCAGCAGCTTGCCGAAATACATGATGGCGATCCGGTCGCACAGGAACCGCGCCACATGCAGGTCATGGGTCACGAACACGATGGTCAGGTCGTGGCTGTCCCGCAGCCGCTTCAGCAGGTTGAGGATCTGCGCCCTCACCGAGACATCCAGCTTCGACACCGCCTCGTCGGCGAACAGCACCCTGGGGTTGGTGGCCAGCGCCCGGGCGATGGCCGCCCGCTGAAGCTGCCCGCCGGAGAGTTCATGCGGAAACCGGTTCCGGAACTGTGCGCCAAGGCCCACATCCTTCAACAGCCCGTCGATCGCCTCGGCCATGTTGCCCCGCCCGGCGCGCCCGTGCAGGCGCAGGGGGATGGCGATGGCCTCGGCAATCGTCTGGCGCGGGTTGAGCGAGGAAAGCGGGTCCTGGAACACCATCTGCAGCGTCCCGTCGCTGAGGCGCGCGGGCTTGCCGTCCAGCGTCACCGCGCCGCCGGCCACCGGATGCAGCCCCAGCGCGGCCTTGCAGATCGTCGTCTTGCCGCTGCCCGACTCGCCCACGATGCCAAGGATCTCGCCCCGCGCGACCGACAGGTTCACGTGGTCGACCGCGTTGAAGCTGGTCGTCCTGCCGCGCAGGCGCGACATCATCCCGGCAGAGGCCCCGAAAGTCACGACCACGTCGTCGAAATCCAGCAATCCGCTCATGGCGTCACCTCGTGTTCTGCGCCCTGCCCGGCCTTGATGCAACGGACCAGCCCGTGCCCCTCGACCGGCCGCAACGCGATGGCATGGTCGCAGGCCTTTTCGTAAAGCGGGCAGCGCGGCGCGAAGCGGCAGCGGTTCTCCGGGTGCACGCCGGTGCCGATCTCGCCCGAGATTTCCGTCAGCGTCTCGACCTCGCCCTCAAGCTCGCGGGCCGTCCGCACCAGCCCTTGCGTATAGGGGTGCTGCGGGCGACGCATCAGCGCCTCGGTCGGGCCCTGTTCGACGATCTGGCCGGCATACATGACGATCACGCTGTCGCTAATCATCTCGGCGATGGTCATGTCGTGGGTGATGAAGATGAACGAGGCATCGGTCTCGCGCCGCAGCTTGTCGAACAGGTCGAGGATCTGGCGCTCGACGAGGTTGTCGAGGTTGGTCGTCGGCTCGTCCGCCACGATCAGCGAGGGCTTGGAGAACATCACCAGCGCGATCAGGCAGCGTTGCAGCATCCCGCCGCTCATCTGGTGGGGGTACTTCCGCAGCGCGTTCTCCGGATCGGCGATGTCGGCCTTGGCCAGCACCTCCTTCGCCTCCTTCATGATCTCGCCGCGCGGGGCGCCGGCGCCGCGGTGCAGCTTGCCCACCGTGCGAAAATGCCAGCCGATCGTCTTGACCGGGTTGAACGAGCCCACCGGGTCCTGGAAGATCATCGCCAGCTCGGTGCCGCGCAGGCGGTTGAACTCGGCCTCGGTGAGCGTGCTGATGTCCCGGCCCTTGAACCGGATTTCCCTGGCCTCGAGGCTGGCGTTCTTCGGCAGAAGCCGCAGGATCGCCTTCGACGTCACCGTCTTGCCCGAGCCGGATTCCCCGATCAGGCCCAGCACCTTGCCCCGGTCGACCGAGAAGGACACGTCGGACGATACCGTCAGGTTGGCACTGGCCAGCCGGAACGCCACGTTCAGGTCGTTCACTTCGAGCAATGTCTCGGTCATCGTCATTCCCTCACTTTCAGCCGGGGGTCGGACAGGTCGCGGATGCCGTCGCCCAGCAGGTTGAGCCCCAGCAGCGCCACCGTCACCGACAGCCCGCTCAGCGTCAGAACCCAGGGCGAGCGGCGGAAATATTCCTGCCCGTCGGCCATGATCACGCCCAGCGACGGGGTCGGCGGCTGCACGCCCAGCCCGATGAAGGACAGCCCGCTTTCGATCACGATGCCGAAGGCGACGGCAATGGTGGCCTGCACAAGGATCGGCGCCGAGATGTTGGGGAGAATTTCGCGGAAGAGGATGCGCGGGGTGCCCTGCCCCATCACCTGCGCTGCCTGCACGTAGGCGTCGTTGCGCACCGTCTCGGTCATGTTGCGGGTGATCCGGGCGAAGATGGGCAGGTAGACCAGCATGATCGCGAGCGCCACGTTGGTCACGCCATAGCCAAGGGCCACCATCAGGAACAGCGCCAGCACGAAGGCCGGAAAGGCGAACAGCAGGTCGACGACGCGCATGACGATCACGTCCATCCAGCCGCCGTGGAAACCCGAGTAGAGCCCCGCCGTGATCCCGAACACCATCGCCGCGAACACGCCCGAGACGCTGATCAGAAGCGAGATGCGCGCGCCTTCCAGGACCCGGGTGATCACGTCGCGCCCCAGGCTGTCGGTGCCGAACGGATGCGCCCAGGACGGCGGCTGCAGGGCATTCATGAAATCGTGCTGGTTGCTGCTCCATTTCGACAGCATCGGCCCGAAGAACACCCCCAGCAGGAACAGCGTGGTGATGGTCAGCCCGGCCAGCGCGGTGCGGTTGTGAAGGAAATGCTTGAGTTTCATCGGGATTACCTCACGCGTCTCGGGTCAAGCATGGCGCAGATCAGGTCGACCACGTAATTGACCGCCAGCACGATGCCGAGGAACACGACCGCACAGGCCTGCACCACGAAGAAGTCGCGGGCAAAGGCCGCCTCGACCATCAGCGACCCCACGCCGTTGATGCCGAAGATGCGCTCGATGATGACCACGCCGCCCAGCAGGTAGCGGATCTGCAGGCCGACGACGGTGATGTAGGGGATCAGCGAATTGCGGAAGACATGGTGCAGGAAGCGGAACCGCCCGGAATGCCCCATCGCCTTGGCCACCATCACGTGCTCGCGGTCGAGGTTCTCGATCAGCGCGGTGCGCAAGGTGCGGGTGAAGACGGCCGCCATCGGCGCGGCGATCGCCAGCGCCGGCAGGAAGCCCGAGTAGAAGGCCCCGGCCAGCGAGTCCGACGGCGGTGTGAACCCGTAGGAGGGAAACCATCCCAGCCCGATCGACAGGCCAAGGATCAGCATGTAACCGAACCAGAAATCCGGCATCGACACGCCCAGCACCGCCAGCGACGTGGCCGAGGTGTCGACCGACGTGCCCCGGTTCAGCGCGGCCAGCGTGCCCAGGATCAGCGACAGGGTGACGGCGATCAGGATGGCATAGACGCCCACGAAGATCGTGTTGGGCAGGCGGTAGATCAGCAGCTCGCCAATATTCTCGCCCGCCGAGACCGACAGGGACTGGCCGAAATCGAACCGCACCAGCCCGCCCAGCCAGTCGAGATATTGGGCCGTCAGCGGCGCGTCGAGCCCGTGTTTGCGGTTGAACTCCGCCACGGTCTCGTCGGTCGCGTAGTCGCCCAGCACGATCAGCGCCGGGTCGCCCGGCGCGGCCTTCATCACGAGGAAGACGACGATCGTGCCGACCAGCATCGTGACAAGCGACCCCGACAGGCGGGTTAGGAAATATTTCAGGCTAGAGGGCATCTGGCTTGGTCCGTCGATCAGCGGCCCCCCGCGACAGGTGCGCGGGGGGCCTTGTCAGGCGAATGGCTCAGCAGTTTCCAACCGCCGCAAGCTGCGCCCCGAAGGCCGAGTACGGCAGCTGCACGAACCCGTCCACGTCGGGCGCCAGCAGGTTGTGCACGTTGCTCTCGAAACACGGCAGCACCGGGCAATCCTCGATCGCCAGCGCCTCCGCCTCGCGATACAGCGCCCCGCGCGCCTCGAGGTCGGTCTCCCGCCGGGCCGCTTCGAGCAGCTTGTCCACCTCGGGGTTGGAATAATGCTCGAAATTGCGCGCCCCGTCCGTGTGATAGATCTCGTAGGCATACTCATCCGGGTCCACCAGCCCCAGCCAGCCCCAGATCGACGCCTGCACGTCCCCGGTCTGCATCCGCTGGTAGACCGTGCCGGAATCCGACACTTCCACCTTGAAGTTCACGCCCAGCACCTGGTTCACCTGCAGCACGAACACCTCGGCGAACCGCTTCCACCAGCTCGACCCCCAGGTCAGCACAGTGGCCTCGGTGCCGGGGCCGTACTGGGATTTCTCCAGCTCGGCCAGTGCCTTCTCCTGGTTCAGCGTCACCAGCTCCGGCGTCTCCTGCGTCGCGGCCCAGGAGATCGAGCTGGGGATGATCCCGTTCGCGGCCCGGCCCTCGCCGAACAGCACCACGTTGACCATCGCCTGCCGGTCGAACGCATAGGACAGCGCCCGGCGGAAATGCACGTCGTCGAACGGCGCGACCGAGTTGTTGAGGCTCACGAAACGGGTGCTCGTGCCCGCCTGCTTGAGCACCTGCACACGGTCATCCTCTTCCAGCTCCGGCACGTCGGCGAAGGGCGCGGTGCTGGTCACGTCGATGCTGCCGCCCAGAAGCGCGGTCACGCCGGCGGATTCCTCGGCGATGAGCGGCACTTCCACGGTCTGCACCTTGGGCAGGCCTTCCTCGAAATACTCCCCGTGCGCCGCCAGCTCGAGCGACGCGCCCGGCTCGTGGCTCACCAGCTTGAACGGGCCGGTGCCCACCGGGTTCGAGGCGAACTCCTCGTTCGAGCCGTTCTCGAGGATGTGCTTCGGCACGATCTGGCTGCCGGTGCGGGTGTTCGTCAGGTAGCTCAGCATCGGCGCGAAGGGCTCCTCCGTCTCGATCTCGACGGTATAGTCGTCCGGCGTCCGGATCTCGGTGATGGCGCTGAATTTCGAGCGGTGCGGAGAGCCGAACGACTCGTCGCGAAGTCGGTCGAAGGTGAACTTGACGTCTTCCGAGGTCATCTCCTCGCCATCGTGGAACTTGACCCCCTCGCGCAGCTTGAAGCGCAGCACGGTCGGGCTGACCGACTCGTAGCTTTCGGCAAGGTCGGGAACGATGTTCATCTCCTCGTCGAACTTCAGCAGGCAGTTGAAGATGCCCCAGACCATGTAGGCCTCGGGGATCAGCGTCATCTGGCCCGGGTCGAGCGTGTTGATGACGTTGTAGCCGGTGATCCCCGCCCGCAGCGTGGAACAGGAGGCCTGCGCGGCGCCGGCCCAGAAGGGCACCATCGCCACGGTCGTCGCGGCCGCCCCGGACTTGAGCAGCGAGCGGCGGGAAATCGTAGTGGAGCGTGTCATGCTCTTTCTCCTTGTTGGATAGTTGCATCGTGGTTGATATCCGCCTTGTCCCGGCGGTTTGGGACGCCGTACAGGCGGGAAACCTCCCGCTTGTACCGGTCGATCTCTGTCTGGCGCTCGGCCTCGGTCCAGCCCAGCTCGGCGCCCATCTCCTCGGCGACGCGGGCGATCTCGGCATCGCCGAACCAGTGCCGCAGGCCGACACCGCTGCGCCGGAACAGCACGTCCAGAAGCGTACGCGCATGTTCGTGCCGAACCGCGTGGCGGACATCGGCCATCGTGTAGCCGGCGCCCTCGGCGATGGGCTGCGCGTTGGAATTCTCGATCGGCATCCGCGGGCGATAGGACAGCGCGCTCGGCGCGCCCGAGGGGGCGAACGCCTTGCGCAGCACCTCCGTGATCTTCCGGCCCGAGTCGCGGTGGCTCATCACCGGGGCGGCCGTCATCGCGTAGACGCCCTCCAGCCCCTCGCGGCCCAGGTCGTGCAATTCGCGCGCCCGGCTGCCCTTGGGATGCGCCGGATCGTAGGTCAGCGGCCGGACTCCGGCCCAGGTGCGGATCACCTTGTCCCGCGTCACGTTCAGCCCGGGAAACAACGACGCCGTCTCGGACAGCAGGAACTCCAGGTCGGTCTCGTCGACATGGATATCGTCGAGATCGCCTTCATAGGGCGTTTCGGTCGGCCCGATGTAATGCAGGTCATGCCACGGGATACAGTAGAACGGCTCGCCCCAGCTGTTGATCGTGGATACCCCCTGCCCGCGGTATTTCTCCGGCAGGCGGATGACGATATGGCCGCCCTTGGTGCCGAAGATCTTGCGCGCGGCGGGCTTGCCGGTGCCCGACAGGACCTTGTCGATCCAGATCCCCGACATGGCCATCACCCGGCAGCCCCGCACGGTGGCGCGCGCGCCGTCCTGACCGGTAAGCGTGACCTTGCGGGTGCCGTTCTGCATGTCGCCCATCCGGGCCTCGGTATAGTTGAGCGCCACCGCGCCCGCCTCCTCGGCATCGAGCACGGCATCGACACAGATGCGCTCGGGCCAGTTGAACTGGTACTCGGTGAACTGGGCCGCCCCTTCCAGCCTGTCCCGGTTGCCCAGCGCCGCGACCATCGGCTTTTGTAGCGCCTCGGGCGTCTTCAGCCGGTTGTAGCCCAGCGGCACGTCATCCGGCGCCAGCCGCTTCAGCAGCTTGAAGGCCATGTCGACCTGCCATGGGCGATAGGGGCCGTCGGCGTAGATCGGGAAGAAGAAGTCGATCGGCGTGACCCGCTCGCGCGATGTCAGCACCATCTCCCGCCGTTCGCGCATCCCCTGCCGGGCCATGCTCAGCGACGTCAGGAAACGCCCCGGATGGCGGGCGAAATAGCGCACCGGGTTCGGCGCCTCGAAATACCGCAGGCCGCAATGCAGAAGTCGGCTCGACCGGCTGGACGAGCCGGAGGCGAAATCGCCCTTCTCGGCCAGCAGGACCGTGTAGCCGGCCGCCGCGGCCTCGCGGGCGGCGCTGCATCCGACGGCGCCGCCGCCGATGACGACAACGTCGAAAACCTGCCCGTCGAGGGCCTTGATCTGGTCGGAGGGTGAGCGGTGTTCAAGCATGGCGGGCAGGATTGCAGAGCCATGCCCACCGATCAAATTACGTCCGGTTCACGCTGTATGACGTAATGTTATATGGCCAATAAATGCTGGGCCCCGGACATCAATTCGTTCCGTTTCGCGCGCAACGTTGTCATGAATTCCCCCGTCGCGCGCGACCGCGGAAGGTGCCGCGGATAGAGGACGCCCACGCGAAACACGATCTCGGGCTCGAACCGCCGGAAGACGATTCCCGACCCGGCAAAGTCGGTCGCCGTGAACATGTCCGTCAGCCCGATCCCCTGCCCGCGCATGACCAGCGCGCAGACCCCGGCCGCATAGGTGGTCTCGCAGACGAATTGCGGGGTGACACCGGCTTCGGCGAGGCACGTATCGAGCAGGCGGCGGGCGACCGTTTCCGGGCTCAGGCTGACCATCCGCTCGCCCTCGAGGTCTCCGGGCATCACGACCGAGCGGCCGCTCAGCCGGTGATCGGCGGGCATCGCCATCACGTAGGGCGTTTCGCAGAAACTTTCCCGCTCGATCCCCGGCCGCTCGAACGGGAACTCCGCCAAGCCGAGATCGACCTGCTGGGACGAGACCCATTCCTCGACCCGCATCGACAGTTGCAGGTCATACCGGATCTTCACGTTGGGCTGGACCTTGCGGAACCGGGCGATCGCGTCGGGCAGGAAATTCAGCCCCAGTGCCGGCATCGAGGCGATGTGCAGCGACCCGCGGCGGCCCAGCCGGATATCCTCGGCCGCGGCCACCAGCCTGTCATACCCGGCAAAGGCGTTCTGCAGTTCGGCGTAGAAAAGCTGCGCCTCCAGCGTGGGCACCATGCGACCGGTGCGCCGGTCAAAGAGGGTAATGCTCAACGACTCTTCCAGCGCATCGATCAGCCGGCTCACGGCGGGCTGCGAGATTCCCATGATCTCGGCCGCGCCGCTTGCCGTGCCCGTCACCATCGTTTCCCGAAACGCAGTCAATTGCCGCCAACGCATGGTCCAGCCCCTCAGAAATTTCCACTACCCGCCACCTTAAGAATTGCACGAGTAGTTTCAAATTGCCGGACAGGCCGGTTGAAAAATAACCCAATGCGTGCAGTCGACACCGTTCCAGGCAGAAAGGCGCGTCAGGGCACGATTTCCAACTCGGCGATCTTGTCCCCCTGGAGCAGGAACAGATATCGCAGATCGACCGGACTTCCGGGAAAATTGCCGACGAGACGGCTGGTTACGATGGTGCGCTCACCTTCCTCGGTCACGGAGAATGGTTCCACGGTATAACTGTATTGCGTCGATGCGTTGGCCATCCACTGCCGGATCGCCTCCCGCCCCGTGTATGTATTGCCCTCGTCGACAACGATTGCGCCATCTGCAAAGCATTCCGAAAGCGCCTGCGCGTTGCCCTTCTTGTCGGCCGAGAAATACTGCTCGATCACGTTCGGTAGTTCGGGTTTCATGGTTCATCTCCTCTTACGGTTCAGGGCGACGCGACCACGCGCCAGCCGTGACAAGAGTGAACCTAAGGGCGGAGGGAAATACGGGAATAGGGATAAAGTAGCATGTCTTGTTTCGAAAAGCAGGACGATCTTTGGGCCCTGCTCCGAAAGCAATTATCCCCGAAACCGTAACAACGCATATCAACTTATCCTCCTTATCCAAACATCCGACGTCCCCTAGGTTCTGCCTCAAGCAACATTCAGCAATAACCCGGAGGACGGATCATGGCCGATTTTCTCAACCTGACCGGTAAGCGCGCCCTCGTGACCGGAGGCACCCAGGGTGCTGGCGCCGCAACCGTCGAACTGCTGCGGTCACTTGGCGCCAAGGTTCTGACAACGGCGCGTTCTCGCCCGGAAACCCTCAACGCGGATGCATTCATTGCCGCGGATCTGACAACGGTGAACGGCTGCAAGGCAGTTGTCGATGCGGTTCGTAAGGAGTTGGGCGGGGTCGACATCGTCGTCCACATGGTCGGAGGATCCTCCACGCCGGGCGGCGGCCACGCCGCACTTGATGACGAACACTGGCAAAGGGAACTCGACCTGAACCTGTTCCCGTCTGTCCGGCTCGACCGCGCACTGGTGCCGGACATGGTGGCGCAGGGTCATGGGGTCGTCGTCCATGTCACCTCGATCCAGCGCATTCTTCCCCTTCCGGAGGCGACGACCGCCTATGCCGCGGCCAAGGCCGCGCTTTCGGCCTACAGCAAGAGTCTCTCCAAGGAAGTCTCTCCGAAAGGCGTCCGCGTGGTGCGGGTCTCTCCCGGCTGGATCGAAACCGAGGCATCGGTGCGCTTGGCCAAACGCCTCGCCGAGGAGCAGGGAACCGACTACGAGAGCGGCAGGCAGATCATCATGCAGTCGCTCGGCGGCATCCCCATAGGCCGCCCGACCAAGCCCGAAGAGGTCGCCAGCCTGATCGCCTTCCTGGTGTCGGACCGCGCGGCCACGATCACGGGCACCGAACACACCATCGACGGCGGAACCGTTCCGACCGTCTGAACCCCTGCGCTTTGGCCAGCGGCCCCGAAACCTCGGCTCCGGGCCGCATGGTTGCGGCGTTTCATCGTCCATCCCGGTGAACGGTGAAACCACCTCTGGTGGCCTGTTCCTGGTGCCCCGCCACAACCACGTCATCGCGATCAGAACCGTTTTCGACCAGACCACAGCCATCCCCAAGGAGATCCCTGCATGGACACCAATCCGACCCAGTCGCGGCACGACCGCGCCGTTGCGGACAACCAGAAAGCCCTCCGCCGGGCCCTTCGCGCCGAATACGATTTCATCGTCTGCGGCGCCGGGTCCAGCGGCTCGGTCGTCGCCGCCCGGCTGGCCGAACAGCCGGATGTCTCGGTGCTGCTGCTGGAGGCCGGTGGCGACGACACGGCCGACACGGTCACCAACCCCGCCATGTGGCCCCTGAACCTCGGAACCGAGCGGGACTGGGGCTTCTCGGGGCAACCCGCCCCGGCCCTCGCCGGTCGCAGGCTTCCGCTCAGCATGGGCAAGGGCCTGGGCGGCGGATCGAGCATCAATGTCATGGTCTGGGCCCGTGGTCACAAGGAAGACTGGGATCACTTCGCCGCCGAAACCGGCGACCCCGGCTGGGGGTACACGTCCATCCTCGGCTACTACCGGCGCATCGAGGACTGGCACGGCACCCCCGATGCCGAACGGCGCGGCACGGGCGGCCCCGTCCACGTCGAACAACCCGCCTCGCCCCAGCCCGTCGCCCGTGCGATGCTCGAGGCCGCCGGCCAGATTGGTATCCCGGTCTTCGACAGCCCGAACGGGGCGATGATGGAAGGCCCCGGCGGCGCCGCCATCGCCGACTTGCGCATCCGCGACGGCCGGCGCCAGTCGGTCTTCCGCTCCTACACCCACCGCGTCATGCACCAGCCCAACCTGACCGTCCTGACCGGCGCCCTGGTCACCCGCATCCTGCTGGACGGCACCTCCGCCACCGGCGTCGAACTCCTGCTCGACGGCAAGCCCCGGCAGATCCGGGCGCGCTGCGAGACCATCCTGTCGCTCGGCGCCATCCAGACGCCAAAGGTGCTGATGCAGTCCGGCATCGGCCCCAGGGAAGAGCTCGCCGCCCACGGCATCCCGATCGTGCGCGACCTTCCCGGCGTCGGCCGCAACCACCAGGACCACCTCGCCTTCGGCTGCACCTGGGCCTATCACAAGCCCGAGGGCATCGGCGGCGGCGGATGCGAGGCGACGCTCTATTGGCGGAGCGACTCGCGCCTCCGACAGCCGGACATCCTGCAATGCCAGCTCGAATTCCCGGTGCCCGCGCCCGCCGAAGCCGGGATCGAGACGCCCCCGCATGGCTGGACCATGTTCGCCGGGCTGGCCCAGCCGAAAAGCCGGGGCCGCCTGCGGCTGTCCGGGCCGAATGCCGACGATCCGCTCCTGATCGAGCCCAACGCCCTCAGCGAGCCCGAGGACCTGGAGACCGCCTTTGCCGCCGTCGAGATGTGCCGCGAGCTCGGTAACCACCAGTCCTTCACACCCCTCGTCCGGCAGGAAGTCGCGCCCGGCAGGCGGGATCGCAAGGCGTTGGCCGATTTCATCCGCAACTCGGCGGTCACCTATTGGCACCAGTCCTGCACCGCCCGGATGGGACGCGACGAGGTGTCGGTTGTCGATCCTCAACTCAAGGTCCACGGCATCGACAACCTGCGCATCGCCGATGCCTCGATCATGCCGCGCATCACCACCGGCAACACGATGGCCCCCTGCGTGGTGATCGGCGAGCGGGCGGCCGACATGATCGGCCTGCAGCACGGTCTGGCCCGCGACGAACGGCTCGTCGACGCCGGGGCCTGAGCCAGGCGGGCCGCGGATCGGAGGCAGGGCCTTCGATCCGCATGACCTGCCGCATCCGCATCGGACGGATCCCGCCCGCACCGGTCGGCGGTTCGCCGGGCCCACTCCCCGTGGCGTGGCAACGCACCCACAGCACGCTTTCCTCCACACCTCACCTGTGTCTTAGATAAATCGGAAAGGCGCGTCAGATCGCCCGATAGCCGCGAAAGGGCCCCAAATGCCGGAAGATCCCGTCAGCCCGGACCTCGACCGGATCGACCGGAACATCCTGCGTGCGCTCCAGAAAGACGCCCGCATGCCCAATTCCGATCTGGCGAGGCTGGTGAACGTCAGTGCCGCGACATGCCACCGCCGCACCCAGCGCCTGATCGAACAGAAGTACATCTCCTCCGTCCGGGCCCAGATCGCGCCTGCGAGCGTGGGGCTGGGAACGCTCGTGATGGTGGGGGTCGTGCTGGACAGGTCCACACCGGAAAGCTTTTCCGAGTTCGAAAAGGCCGTCGAAGGCATGAAGGAGGTGCTCGACTGCAATCTTGTCGCCGGGGATTTCGACTACCTGCTCAAGATCAGAACGCGGGACATGGAAGGGTTCAACCTGCTGCATAGCCGGAAACTCATCACCCTGCCGGGCGTCCGCCAGATCCGCACCTTTTTCGTGCTGAAGGAAGTCAAGGACAACGCGCCCCTCGCCTTCTGACCGGGCGGCCGGGGGCCACGCCCCCCGGACCGCCCCTTTGCTCTCACCCTGCCCTGACCAATCGCGCCGCCTGCGCCCAGGTGGCCGTCCGCGCCCCCTGGTGCCTTGCCGCAAGCAGAGTCGCCTCGGGCAGCGCAGCGCCCTGCCCGTCGGTGAAGCTGGTCCCGTAGGGATTCCCGCCGGCCGCATGGATCGCCGGATCGGTATATCCCGGCGGCACCATGATCCCACCCCAGTGGTAGAACACGTTGTGAAGCGCCAGCAGGGTGGATTCCTGTCCGCCATGAACGTTCCCGGCCCCGGTGAAGGCACTGACGACCTTGTCCGTCAACGCGCCGTTCATCCACAGCCCGCCGCAGGTGTCCAGGAACTGCTTCAACTGCGCCGCCGGCAGCCCGAACCGTGTCGGCGTGCCGAAAACGAAGCCCTCCGCCCATTCCAGGTCCTCATGGGTGGCCACGGGAACCTCGCGCGTCGCCTCGAGGTGTTTCCTCCACGCCGGGTTCGCGTCGATCGCCGCGTCGGGGGCCAGTTCCGCCACCCGCCGTATCCTGACCTCGGCGCCGCGCGCTTCGGCGCCGGCGGCGATTTCCTGTGCAATCGTATAGGTGTTGCCGGTACTGCTGTAATAGACGATAGCCAGCCGGACGGGTTCCTGTTCAGTCATGTCGCTCTCCTTTGATTGATGAGGGGAAAGCTAGGCGCGCCCGTCCGCCGCCACTATAGAGTCGAAATGCGCTTCACTGTCTGCCCGGATGGACAATCCCATGTCGAAAACGCCCAGCCTCGATGATCTGGCCCGCTTCCGAAAAGTCATCGAGAAAGGCTCCTTCGCCGCCGCCGCCCGCGACCTTTGCATTCCCAAAAGCACGCTCAGCAAGGCCATCGCCCGGCTCGAGCAGGATCTCGGCGTGCGCCTGCTGGAGCGGACGACGCGCAACATGCGGCCCACCGAGATCGGGCGCATCGTGGCGGGCCACAGCAAGACGATGGTCGACGCGTTCGATGCGGCACGGCGCGCGGCCAGCGACAGCGACGGGCCCTCGGGCCGTCTCCGCGTCGGGTGTCCGCCGGGGCTGCTGGACGATCTCCTCGATGACGTCCTTGTCGACTTCCTCACCGACCTCCCGAAAATCCGGATCGAGCTTGTGGCGATGGCGGGCCCCCTCGACCTCGTCAGGGACGACGTGGACATCATGCTGCGCGCCCGCTCTCAGGTCGAGGCCGGCGCCTCGCACGTCGTGCGGCGCCTCGGCGGCTCGCGGGGGATCCTCGTGGCCGCCTCGTCGCTCGCCGGCACAAGCGACCTGCGGTCGCCTGCGGACCTGGAAACGGTTCCGACCCTGTCCCTGCCCGGCGACAACCACGTGTGGACCCTGTTCGGCCCGGACGGCGCGCCCCATACCGTCACCGTCTCTCCGCGGCTCGTCACCAGCGACATCGCAACCCTGCGCCACGCCGCGATGAGGGGGTTGGGCGTGGCCCTGCTGCCCGAGCACGCCTGCCTGCCGGATGTCGCAAGCGGCCGGCTGGTTCACGTGCTGCCGGACGTCTCCACCGTCGAGGGCACCATCTACGCCGTATTCTCACGCGAAACCGCAAAGTCATCGGCCCTTCGCGCCTTCATCGACCACCTGGCCCGGGCCTTCAGCACCGCCCCATTCCGACGATAGCCCGGCCGCTCTTACCCCGAGCGTGCCGTTCGGGCCAACTCGCGCGCAAGGTCGACGAACACCTTGAACGCGGCTGGCGGGTTGCGCCGACTGGGGTAATACAGGCAGAGCGGCGCAATCGGCGGTGTCCAGTCTTCAAGGACCCGCACCAGTCGGCCCGCCGCGATATCCTCGCGCACGTTCGACTCCATGAAATACCCGATGCCAACGCCATCCAGCACCGCGGCGCGCGCCAGGCTGGCCTCGTCCAGGGTCAGCGGGCCGTCCACGTCCACATGCACCGGCTGCCCTTCGGATTCGAACTGCCACCGAAACAGGGCGCCGTTCGGCAGGCGGACGCGAATACAGGTATGCGCCTTCAGGTCGGCCGGAACCTGCGGCACATCCCGGTTCGCGAAATAGGAAGGCGCGGCCACCACGGCATGCCGCCGCGCGGGCCCAAGCGGTATGGCAATCATGTCCGACGGCACGAGGGTCTTGCTGCGCACCCCGAAATCGAACCCGTCCGCCACGATGTCCACAAGGTTGCCTTCCGTCACGAGATCGATCTGTACCTTGGGAAACCGCTTCAGGAATTCGAGGATCAGCGGCGCAAGTATCTCCTGCGCAGCGGTGACGAAGGTGTTGATACGCAAGGTGCCGGACGGCGTCTCCTGTTGCGACCGGACCGTGTCCAGGGCCTGGTGGATATCGCGCACCGCCGGGCTGACCTGATCGACGAACCTGTGCCCCGCCTCGGTCAGCGAGACACTGCGAGTCGTGCGATTGAACAGGCGCACGCCCAGTTGCCCTTCCAGCTTCGAAATCGCGTTGCTGAGCGCACTCGTCGACATTCCCATATCGAGCGCCGCCGCCCGGAACGATCCTCTGCGGCTGATCGCGAGCACTGCATCGAAGTCGGTCAGCTTGTAGTTTTTCATTGTCCCGATTTTCGCAAGTCAACATCCCAATTTATCCCGATTATATAAACGGCGTCAAAGGGATAATTTACAGGCACACATCAATTGAACCGAAAGGAGCAGACCACACAGACGCTTACCCGGATGATCGCGATTCGGAAGAACCGGACATGAAGGAATCTTTCATCTCGGACGTATTCCTTGCCATTCTTCATACCGAATTCCGATCGCTACGCAGAGTTTGAGCCAAATCATACGGCAAACTTGAAAGCACATGTCAGCGGCAAAACGCTACCATGCCGACGCCCGCGACCGGGGTGGAATCCAGAAATTAATCCGGAAAGCCGCCCTCCCACGGCCTTTAAGAACCTCTCTCAATATCAAGCTTAGGAACCTCATATGTCCAAGAAACTCAGGACTGCCGTCGCCGCTGCTGCCGCCGCCGCGACCTTCACCGCCAGTGCAAGCGCACAGGAAACGATCCCGCCCGAACAGCCGGTCAAATCCGTCGTCCTCGTTCACGGCGCCTTCGCCGACGGGTCGGGCTGGCGCGGCGTGTACGACATCCTCACCGCGCGCGGCTATCGTGTCAGCATCGTCCAGAACCCCCTGACCTCCCTCGCAGATGACGTGGCCGCCACTGACCGCATCCTTGACCGTCAGGATGGCCCCTCGATCCTCGTCGGGCATTCCTACGGCGGTACGGTCATCACCGAGGCGGGCATCAACCCCAAGGTCGCGGGCCTCGTCTACGTCTCCGCGCTGGCCCCCGACGTGGGCGAGACCACGGGCGGCCAGTTCGCCGACATCCCCGCCCCGCCCGAGTTCATCATCGAAACCGGCGAGGACGGCTTCGGCTTCGTCAATCTCGACGAATTCAAGACCGGCTTTGCCGGCGACACCTCCGATGCGGACGCGGCCTTTCTCCGCGACAGCCAGGTGCCCATCAACATGGATATCTTCGGAACGCCGGTGAAACACGCCGCATGGAAGGACAAGCCGAGCTGGGCCGTCATCGCGACCGAGGACAAGGCCATCGATCCGAAACTTCTGCGCCACACCGCCGACCGGATCGGCGCCGTGTCGGTCGAAGTGTCCGGCAGTCACGTCGTCTTCCTGACCAAACCGGGTGAAGTCGCCGACGTGATCGACGAGGCCGCCCGTTCGGCCGGCAACAACTGACGGCGAATGCTCATGCGGCGGGGCCGGCCTCGCCGCATGAACCTGCAACCTGTTCACCCGGAAACGTCACGCCGGGAATTTAACCCCGGCAAAGGAGCCAGACCATGTACCACACAAGCGGGGCCGCCATATTCTCGTGGAGTGTCATCCTCGTCCTCATCTCGGTCGCGGCGTTTTTCGTCGCCGCCTGCATCGTCAACGTGGACAGCTTTTCCAGCATTCAAATGCGCACGGATCGGGCCTGCACCATGCCCGGCTCCGATCCATGCGAAACCATCGTGACGGAGCGACGCCGTGACCGCACCTGAACATGCCCCCATGACCCGGCGCACTGCGCTTGCCGGTGGCGCGGGCCTGCTGTTCGCGGCATCGACGCCTTTCCTGACCGCCTCCGGCCTGCGGGCCGAAACATCCCCCTCCATCAAAGGACCACAGACCATGACCTATATTTCCGCCAATGACGGCACACGGATCTTTTACCGCGATTGGGGCCCGCGCGATGCGCAACCCATCGTGTTCCACCACGGCTGGCCCCTGACGGCCGACGAATGGGACACCCAGATGCTCTATTTCCTCGGCAAGGGTTTCCGGGTCATCGCCTTCGACCGGCGCGGCCACGGCCGCTCGGACCAGACGGAAACCGGCAACGAAATGGACACCTACGCCGCCGATGTCATCGCCCTGGCCGACGCGCTGGACCTTAAGGCGGCCGTGCATGTGGGCCATTCCACCGGTGGTGGCGAGGTCGTGCATTACGCCGCCCGCGCCAAGCCCGGGCGCGTCTCGAAACTGGTCCTGATCGGCGCCGTGCCGCCGGTGATGGTGAAGAAGGACAGCAACCCTGATGGCACGCCGCTCGAGGTGTTCGACGGCTTCCGCGAGGCGCTTGTCGCGAACCGGCCGCAGTTCTACCTCGACGTAGCATCGGGCCCGTTCTACGGCTTCAACCGGCCCGGCACACAGGTCAGCGAGGGCCTGATCCGCAACTGGTGGCGTCAGGGGATGCAGGGCAGCGCCAAGGCGCATTACGACTGCATCAAGGCCTTCTCGGAAACCGACTTCACCGAGGACCTCAAGGCGATCCCTCTGCCGACCCTGGTGATGCATGGCAGCGACGACCAGGTCGTGCCCATCGACGCCTCTGCCGCGAGGACGGTCGAAATCATGCCCAACGCGACACTCAAGATCTATGACGGCGCCTCTCATGGCATGGCGGCGACGATGGCCGAAACCATCAATGCGGACATCCTGAATTTCCTGCAGTCCGCTTGACGAGGCGCGGGCTTTGCCTGCCAAGCTTCCCCCGGCTCCCGCGGGGGAAGCTCTTTCGGGCTTGGCCAGCACGTTCTCCCCTCTGGCACGGGGGGCGCGGAAGATTTGAACAATGGACCTTACGCAAGACAATCGACACGGCGGGAAGCGGCATCCGCCACGCGACCTAGGCGACCACGCTCACTCTCTGCCCTCTTGCAGACGTTCATGATCTTTCGAACGCGTTTGCGGCTGTTCTGCATCGAGGACGGCTTGGTTTGCGGCAAGGGCCACCGTTTCGGGGGTCGAGGCGCGGGCGAGCGGTTTTGCCTGGAACACGACCTTGTCGGCGGATGAAACAGCAGGCGCGATACGCAGCCGGAGGAGTGCGAACAGCACGAGCAACACATGCGCCCCGCCTGTGACGGCGAAGAGCATCGTCTCATCAAAGGACGTCATCGCGAACCCTGCCATCGTCGGACCGAAGATCGAACCGATCCCGTAGACAAGCAACAGCCCACCGCTTACCTGAATGAATGCCCCGGGTTCAGCGTGATCGTTGGCATGGGCGACGATCAGGGGATACATCGCAAACACCGTTGCCCCGAACATCCCGGCAAGCGCAAGCACGACACCCGGTTGCCTCGGCCCCGTGAAGAGAAACAGCGAGTCCGTTAAGATGGCGACCACCGCGACGGCAATCAGCACCTTGCGGCGATCAAACCGGTCGGACGCGATACCGACGGGGATCTGGCTCGCCGCACCCGCCAATATCGGGAGGCTTGCAAAGAGCGCGATGTCGGCAAGCGACAACCCGATACGCGCCCCGTACACCGCCGCCAACGTGCCGAAGGACGCATTGGAAACGCCGACCATCAATACGGCGAACACGGCGATTGGGGAGTTTCGCCAGAGCTTTCGCAGGTCAAGCGAGACCTTTGTCAGTGGCCGGGGCGTGGTGGTGGCGCTGATTGCGGTAGGCAGCAGCGCCATGCAGTAGACCATCGCGGCGAGAACGAAGAACAGGAAACCGGTGGCATCGCCGAGTGTAAGCACCATCTGTCCGGCGGTCGTGGCCGCCAGGTTGACCATCGTGTAAATGCCGAACACGCGCCCGCGCGACTTGGCGTCTGACCGTTCATTCAGCCAGCTTTCCACGATCATCGCCGCGCCCGCAAAGCAGAAGCCGGACAATGCCCTGACCGGAATCCAGACCCACGGCGTGATAAGCAGCAGCGACAGGAGCACGGCGATCGCGGCAATCGAACACATCGCGCCAAAGGCCCGAATGTGCCCGACCCGTGCAACAAGTACGGGAGTGCGCAGGCACCCGGCCACGTAGCCGACAGCCCACCCTGTGCCAAGCAAACCCAGTGAGGCCGCCGTGAACCCCTCCGCCTCGCCACGGATCGGCAGGATCAGACCATTGACACCCCCGGCGAACACGAGGAACGCCGAGCCCATCAGGAGAGCAGTCAAGGGCAGAAGGCTTTTAATCACGGCGACACAATAACTTTCCGGTTGGCGATTGAAAATCTGAAAGCCGGGAGAGCCGGCCCGTGTCACCCTCTGCACCAATGACAGCGCGATGCAATCCACATTTATCAAATGCACCTGGCTGACGAAACGACGCTCCGACGCGAATACCGGCCAGGCGGGTCGTTCCGGGCCGTCGTTCGATGGCCGCGCCGAAGGGCGACCTTCACCCAGCGCCCGCCGCCTGTTCCTTTCGGGAAAGGCGCCACCCCCTGACCCCGGTCACGAGGATCCCCACATTGCCGGCGAGGTCCAGCAGCATCCACGAATTCAGCACCGGTTCGACGAGCCAGAACCAGATGTTGAAGACGAAGAAGGGAACCGAGCCGACAAGCCCGAAGGTAAGGAAGGTCATCGGCGTGAAGCGTGCCGTCGCGATGATCGTGCCGCAGAGCACCGCCTGCGCGCCGAAGCAGCCCATAAGGAATCGCGCCTGTTCGGTGGCCGTCGCCAGGTCAGGCCGGAAGGTGACGCGCACAACCATGGCCGGGAACAGAAGGCACCACATCCCGAGGAGCAGGAAAATGGCGGCGAGGCATAGTTGAAGGCGTCGGGGGGTCATGTCACGGAATCCTTTCGTTGATTTTGCAGAGGTTGCCGAGAGCGGTCCGGCACGGCACGGCCTTGAAGGCACGCGTCGCCGTCTTCCGCCGGGCCGGGGCGATCCTCGGCCAGGTTGGTCCCGGTGCAAAGGGAGCGATCGAGCTGCACGGCACGTTCGAGGAACTCGCGCCGAACGCCTTGCGCGTAAGGGTTCATCGTTTCAATCGCTTGGAACACCTCTGGCGAATCCTCCTGAACCATCGCGATGGCCTGTACCAGAAGATCGAAGCTGGCGGTCGTCAACCGTGTCGGCATGGGGCCCATCTCCGACAACAGCTTCGCGATGAAATGGGTCAGCCCCTGGACCGTGGCCGCCTCCCTGTCGTGGGCCTCGGGCGTTGTCTCGATCACCTCGAGCTGCAATCGCTCACGCAGGAAAGACAGGAGACACTGGCAGGGGCCGCGAACGGGACACACCGCGATTTTCAGCCCAGCAATGCCGTCTCCAGCGCTTTCGGGGCCGAACAGGGGGTGCGTCGCAATGATCCGGACGTGTACGGGAAGAGTGTCCCGCATCACCGCGACGGGCCAGACCTTGACCGAAGCCACGTCGATCACGAGCGCACCGGGCCGGCAGAAAGGGGCGATATCGCGAACGACCCGTTCAAGGGACGATACAGGCGCCGCGAGGACCACGACATCGCACCGCGCCGCTGTCTCGAGGTCTACGGGGGTGACGCCGAGGCTGACCGCACTTTCGCGAAAACCCGGTGCAGGATCGTATGCCATGAGGTCGAAATGCGCGGCGAGGTGCCTGGCGATCAGCCGGCCGAACGCTCCGAACCCGACGATACCCACCGTGGTCTTTCCAAAGTCCTGACCGGGGCGCTGGGGAAATCCCGAGCCCCCGAGGGCGGTGGGGCGTCTCCGGGTCACGGTCTGCCGCCCGGCTCGGCCCCGATCGACCGGGCCCGGCCCGACACGCGTATCGACGACCCCGCGGCAGACGGGATACCGACCGTGATGCGGGACGGAGCTCCCATGTCTTCGCCCTGCCGGATCGCGACCTCGCCCTGGTGAGGCCATCCGAGATCGCGCAGGTACCCGGCAAAGGCCGCCGCCGCGGCCCCGGTGGCCGGATCCTCGTAGACCCCGTGCGAGGCGAAGATGTTCCGTGCGTTGAATTCCGCCCTCGAGGCGGCGTGTACGAGGCAGATCGTGCCCAGTTCCCAAGCGAGCATGAGGTCTTTCCCGCGCTCGAAATCGTAGGACATTGCCGCCAGCCTCTCGCGTGTCATCAACGCGAGCACCAGGTGGGTCGCCCCCGCTTCCGCGACGGCGGGCGGAATGCGCGGGTCGAGATCGTCGTGCCCCATCGACAGGAGCGACAGCGTCTCGGCCACGAGGTCCTCCGCGGCGGGCCGGCTGCGCGTGGGAGGCGATTGAAGCGCCGCCTGCGTCCCGGTGTCGTCCGACGACGCCTCGACGGTGATTTGGGCACTGTTCAACCGCAGCGGAAAGACACCGGCGCCAACCGTTTCCGCCAGAGCCGCACCGAGCGCGATGGTGGCATGGCCGCAGAACGGAACTTCGGCCTCGGGGGAAAAGTAGCGCACCCGCCAATGGCCATCCGCCTCGCGCGCGGCAAAGACGGTCTCGGAATAGCCGACCTTCGCCGCGATCCGCTGCATCTCGTCGGCTGCGGGCAGCTCCTCCGCGATCATCACGCCGGCCGGGTTGCCGCCCCGGTCCCCCTCCGAGAACGCGGCGTATCGACGGATGTTGCGCAGGTCGGCGGTCATGTCGGCCGCGGTGGTTTCGATGGACGTCATTTGCGTATCCTCTTGCTTCTACGGTTCAATCTGTATTCGCGACGGCGGCATCAGGCAGGCGGGTTTCGGGCGTGTGCGGTGCCTCCATCAAGGGCCGCACCATCAACAGCGCGTCCCCCTTCGTGTAATGAAGGCAGGGATGGGGAACGAGCGGACGGCGGTCCGCCACGTTGAAGCCGCGACGAAGGTAGAAGTCCCGCGCCAAGGCATTCTGCTCGAAACAGATCAGCGACAGCCGCGGCAGCGCCCGGGTGAGTGCCAGCGCCTCGACGTAATCGAGGAGCGTGCCGCCGACGCCATGCTCACGGAAAGGCGCGTGAACGGCCAGCCCCGAGATATAAAGCGACCCCGGATCCTCGAGCTCCGCATAGGGCGCCAGCACTCTGTCGGGCGCCGCGGCCTCGTTTTCCGGTTCCGGCATCTCGAAGGCGTGGACCATCCCCAGCACCTCGTCGCCGCGTGTCGCCAACAGGCAGTTCTCGTAGGAAAAGGCCGCACCCGTCCGGGCATAGCGGGCCGCGCCGACCGCTTCGACCGGTTCGTCCTCCCGCGCGTGCCGGCTCCAGATATAGGCCGCCAGACCATCCGACGACATCAGGAAGAGCCGCGCGATTTCGGCTGCGTCAACGGGCCTTGCCCATCGAATGTCGAACGTGCTCCGGATCATTGGTTCCCCTCCATCGTGGTGTTCAAACGGGTGTCGCCGCGATGCGCGCCGGCTGTCGCAGCATCGCGTAGAGCGGCGGGCAGCCCGCGACCTCGATCGTTGCGGTCAGTTGGAAACCGTGACGGGCGTATAGGGCGCGATTGCGTTCCGTCGTCGCCTCGAGATAGGCGGGAATATCCTCGGCATCGCACCGCGCCAGAACGGGCCGCAGCATCGCACCGCCCAGGCCTCTGCCCTGCCGGTCAGGCCGGACACCGATCATCGGCAGGTACCAGTGCGGCTCACGCGGGTGGACGTTGCCCATCGCCTCGAACACGGCGAAGACCTCCTCCTGTCGCGGCCCGGGGATCGAGCGCTCGACGACCTCGACGAGCGCGGCCTCGTCGGGCTCGGCCCCCGGCGCGATCCACAACGCAACCCCGCCTTCGACCCTGACGAGCGTGTCATCGGACATGGCCGGGCCGGCGAAGGCCGTTGCGAAAGCCGGGAAATGTGTCAGGTAGTCGGCCCGGTCCGGATACATCCACCGCACGGGGGGATCGGTCTCGAAGGCCGCGGTCAGCGTGCCGAGGATGGCGTCGTGGTTCGCTATCGAGCGGGTGTCGCCGGCCTTATCCGGCCGCCGTTCGAGAGGTTCGGCGTAAGAGGTCATGGGTATGTCCTTTGTCGAATGGTGTTCTGATCGGGATGGCCCCGCCCCGGGGCCGCCGCCCGGGCCTTACATTTGCTCGACCGTCTCCAACCGCTGCAGAAGCGAGGAGATCAGCCTGTCCTGCCGGTCGAGGCGCGCCCGCTGGTCGACAAGATCCTCGTGCACTTGCTCGATGTAGATATGCGCATGTTCCAGCTCGTTCAGGACGGCGCCCAGCTTCTCCGCAACGTTCAACGGCGCGCCGGGCCTGGTGGGGCCCACTGCGGGCAGGTATCCCTTTTCCCACATCTCCGACGCGTGCTCGGTAATAGACAGCCGGTCGTAATCCGGTTCGAACACGGCATCGCAGCCCGCGGCACAGGTCGGCCCGGCCGTTGTCAGCGTCCCCGTCAACACCATGTCGCCATCGGCGTTCAGGCGCATTTCCGGCCCGTCGCCGTCGACGATATTGTATCGGAACTCGCCGGTGCGGAGGGGACCTTCGGTAAAGACGACGTCGGCAGACTGGTTGATGGGCGCGTCCGTGGCGGTGATGCGGAAGAAGCTGAACGTCTCGTCATCGCTGATCTCGAGCGGTGCCTGCGGGGTGCCCGTGCCGATCCCCACGTTGCCGTTCGCCGCAAGCTCGAGCAACCTGCTGGGCGCCTGGTACTGGATCCGGAAGGGCGTTTGAGAAGTATCGCCGTTGATCACGGCGAACGCACTGCTGCCTGCGACCAGATCCCAGCGCCCGGGCGTTCCGTGCCGCTCTTCCAGCCGGACCCTGGCGGCATTGAAGTTCGAAACGAGATGAAAGTCGGCTTGCGGAATGCCGGTATTGAGCCCGATGGAACCGTTATCCTTGATATAGAGGGCATTGGACGGTGCCGCGCCCGACACCCATAGCGGGGTCGTTCCCTCCGTGAGGTCGGTCAGGAAAAACGCCTCCTGGCCCTCGGATCCCTCTTCATTGGCCGAAAGCTGCCAGCTGCGCTTGGGGAAGTTATCAGCGACAGTCGTGTCCTCGAAGCGAATGGCGCCGTTGATATCCTTTACCTTGAGGCCGGCACGCGCGGACGGGATGGAGTCTTCGCCGTCGCCGCAGGCGGTGCCGACACAAAGCAGGTTGCTGTCGATGATCACGTCCTGGGTAAAGACCTGGTCCGCCAGGCCGGCGCTGGGAAGGACGGCAAGCGCCACTGTCGAGAGAAAAGTATGTTTCATGAGGTGTGTCTTTCGGGATTTTCTTTATCGAAGAATGGAAAGGTTGCTCTGCCCCCGACGCCTGAGGCAGGTGCGAAGGCTGTTCGGGCCGGCGCACCTGCCTCCTCCGAGCGGTCAGGCGATCTGATGCTGGAAGCAGCAATCGGCCATCGCCTCGATGTGGCGATGATCGGTACCGCAGCAGCCACCATAGACCCGCAGGTTGGGCAGCACGCGCTTGAGCTGGGCATAGTCGCGCCCAAGTTCCGCCGGGTTGCCGGCATCAAGCTCCTCGGCCTCGTCAAGCTCGGCATGGCTGAGCCGCGAGGCATTGGCGCGCACGCCCCAGACCCGCTTGAGCCAGGCCGCATCGGTCTCGAGCGCGGCCCGGAAGTGATCGGGATGGGCGCAGTTGATCATGTAATAGGCGGCGGCCCCGGCGGTCATCATGTCGGTCTGCTCGAAGGCGTCGCCCAGCGGGGTGCCGTCGGGCAACCGGCCGTCGGTTTCGGTCGTATAGGACAGAACCACCGGCATCTCGGCGGCCGCAGCGGCGCGGATGATCCCGGCGCCCTCGTTCACGGTGCAGATCGTGACCGCGGTCACGAGGTCGGCCGCGGTCTCGGCGAACCACCCGATCTGTTCGGCGTGAAAGGCCTGGGCCTCGTCCGCCGACATCGCGGTGTCGGGCTGGTAGCCGTCGCCGCGCGGGCCGATATTGCCGGAGATGACGATCGGGGCCACGGCCCCCGCATCGCGCCGGATCTCGGCCAGCAGCGCAATGGCAGCCTTGTTCAGCCGTTCGAGGTCAGCCGGACCGTGGCCCAGTTGCGCCCCCCAATCCCGGCTGGCCCGCCAGGTCGGCGATTCCAGCAGGAAACCACTGTTGTGATCCGCCGCGATGGCGAGGTGCCGTTCGAAATAGGCGCGCAGCGTCCGGCGCCCCTCGACGGTGTCGAGCAGCGGGTAGGAGGCGAAGCACGGCAGGTCCAGCCCATCGAGGAAGATAAGCGTCGTCTCGAGGCCGGAAACGGTGAGCAGCGGCGTGCCGTCGGCCTGCGGCAGGCGATTGCGATGAAGGGCAAGCATTACAACCACCCTCGCACCGAAGAGATCTGACGGCCGATCAGCCAGTCGGATCGGTCGATTTCGGACAGCCCGATATCGCGTCTCAGGTGCGGGCTGAACGGCAGGATGACGTTGTTCCTGTGCCGGAACGGGTTGAAAAGGAATCGCATGGATCGTCTCTCTGTTTGTTGACGACCCCTCTGTCGGCCATGCGCGTGACCCCTCGCGTTTTCGAAGCGTTACAACTGCGTCAAAACGGATGGCCGCGGGAATTAAACGCTTTACCGGTTCACGCGCAGGCGCCAATAAATCGGTGCGACGCAGCGGCTTTGTCCCCAGCTAGAAGGTTCGGCCATGGCAAATGAACAGACACCCGGCACCGGCGCCGCGCCGAGAATCCGGCATGTGCGTGCAAGCGACCACGATGCCGTTCTGGAAATTCTCAATGCCCGCCACGTGAACCTCGGAACCCAGCGCCTGCCGTTCCACGCCGACACACAGGTCGCCGCGCGCATTGCCGACGATCCCCATAAGGTGAAGCTCGTCGCCGAGATCGATGGCGCGGTTGCCGGATATGCCGAGCTCGAGACTTGGCCCGACAGGCCCCGCCAGCGGCACGGCGCAGAGGTCGACATGGTCGCCACCCACCCGGATTTTCGCGGGCGTGGCGTGGGCCCCGCGCTGCTGGAGGCCCTGGTCGACCTGTCCGACCGCTGGCTGCAATTGACACGCCTGCAACTCTATGTCTGGGAGGGCAACGACGCCGCCATCCGGCTCTACGAGCGTTTCGGCTTCGAGGTCGAGGGGCGCCTGCGACGGTTCGTGGTGGTCGACGGCGCCTATCGCGACGCGCTGATCATGGCCCGGCTCAGGGACCCGATCCAACCGGCGACCTCCGCGTGATAGGCTCTGGTCATGCAGGAACTCAGGATCAACCTTTTCGGCGTGTTCGAGGCCCGCATCCACGACGTGCCCGTCCGGATGCCGACACGCCGCGTCGAACTGATACTGGCGCTTCTCGCACTCTCGCCCGAAAAGGCGTTCAGCCGGTCCCACCTCGCCGCGCTGCTCTGGCCCGAGCAGGAAGACGCACAGGCGCGGGCGTCGCTTAGGCAGGCGTTGTTCCGGCTGCGCGGGGCGCTCGGCACGGAACATTCCGGGGCAATCGAGACCACGACGGGCTGGGTCAAGCTAAGGCGCGCTGCGGTGGTGCTCGACGCGGATGCGCTCGACGCCAAAGATGCCCCGGCGGCCGACATCCCGAGCGGCCTTCCGCTCGACGGGCTTTCGGGCTTCGAGCCCGAGATCGAAGACCTGATCGACACGGCCCGCGCCGAACTGCGCCGCCGCCTGTGCGACTGGCACGAGGCCGCGGCGGCGACGGCGCTTTCGGAGCGGCGATTCGTCGACCTGGAAGGTCATGCGCGGGCCCGCCTTGCCGTGGAACCCTACGACGAGGCGGCGCTGCGGGACCTGATGACAGCGCTCTGGCGACAAGGCCGGCGCAATGCGGGCCTTGCCGCCTTTCGCCAGATCAGCCAGAGGATCCGTGACGACCTTTCCGTTTCCGTGGAAGACCAGACCACCGCGCTCTACCAGGCCATCCGCGCCGCACGCGAAAAGGAGTCGGCCCCCCCCCGCACGCCGCAGACCCGCCCGGACGACACGGCCCCTGCCGAACCGGAGACGGGCGCGAAACCAATGCCGCCCCCGCCCGGCAGCCCTTTCATCACCCACTTGCGCAACCTCGCGGTGATCCACATCCGCTCAGAGCGGCTGCGCGCGGCCCTGCGCGACCCCGATCCGGAAAACGCCGAAGCCGGAAGCCAGAAGGCCATTCGAGACATCGAGGTCGCGGTCGCGCGCGAGGGCGGAGAGATCATCGGCCGGGCCGGACACCAGCTCTCGGCCGTCTTCGGCGCACATCGCCCCGACGAAAGCCCCGCCCTCTCCGCCGCGCTCGCCGGTTTCGAGATCGCCCGGCAGGACTGCGCCGTCGGCATCAACGCCGGCACCGGGCTGGTCGGCCCGCAATCGGCGACCTACCCGCTCGCGCACGTGGCGCAGTCCCTCGCCGACATGGCCCAACCCGGCGAGGTCCGCGTCGCCCCGGAGGTCGAGGCCGCCTGCCGGGGGGCGTTCGTCTTTTCCGATGTCGCGCCGGCCCCGGGCCCCGACGGCGCACCCTCCTGGCGGCTCGAACGCGAAACCTCCGCGCGCAGCGGCTTCGATATCCGTGTGGCCCGCGGGCTCAGCCGGTTCGGCGGGCGGGCGCGCGAACTCTCGGCGCTGGCCGAGGTCGCGGACCATCACGGCCCGCGCGTCGTGGCCATCATGGGCGAAGCCGGGATCGGCAAGTCGCGCCTCGCCCACGAGTTCATCAGGCAGTACGAGCCGACAACTCTGATGCGCGTCCAGTTCGGGCGCGGCGAGGCGGGCGGCGGCATCGCCTGCTTCCGCGACATGGTGCGGGCCCTGCTGCGCATGGAGTCGGAGCCGTCGGCCGCGGCATTGCCGGGCATTCTGCGCGAACGGCTGGGCGACCCGGGGCTTGCCGAAACGCTTCAGCCGCCCATCGCCGGTCTGCTGGGGCTCGCCGGGCCAGAGCGGGCATGGCTCGACCTGTCGCGCAACCGCAGGCTCCAATCCCTTGCCGATGCCCTCCTGACGATCATCGCGGCGCTCTGCGACCGGAAAAGCGTGCTTCTGATCGAGGATACGCACTGGGCAGACGACGATGCGCAGCTCCTGGTCGAGCGCCTGGTCCTGTCGCTGGGGGTGGAGGGCCCGATGGTGATCGTCACCCGGCGGCCCGGCAAGGCCGAAAGCTGGCTGGGGCACGAAACCGTCCGAAGCCTGCCCCTGCGCCCCCTCGACCGTCACGAAGCCGAGGCGCTTCTGGAAGGGTCGGCCTTGCCCGGCAACGTCCGCACCGCGATCCTCGAACGCGGCGATGGCGTGCCGCTGTTTCTCGAGGAACTCTCCCGGGCCGCCACGGCGGCGCCGGACCTGTTCGACGCGGCCCCGCCCTCCTCTATTCCAGACACCTCAAGCACCGGGATACCGATCGCTTTGCGCGGCATCCTCTCCTACCGCATCGACGCGCTGCCCGCCGCCGCTCGCCAGACCCTCGAGGCTGCTGCGGTCCTCGGCTCCGCCCCGACGGACGATCTGCTGGCAAGCCTCAGCGGCCTCCGCCCCGATGCCTACGAAACCGCCCTGTCGACCCTCGCCGATGCCGACCTGCTCTACCGCATTCGAACCTTTCCGCAGCGGTCCTACGCCTTCAAGCACGCCCTCGTGCTGGACGCCGCCTACCAGGGCATACCGGCCAGCCGGCGCACGGCGCTTCACGCGGGCGTGGTTCGCCTCCGCGACGACCCGGGGCAGACGTCCGGGCTGGATGACACCGTTCTTGCCGGCCACGCCCTTCGGGGCGACCTGCCGGACCGCGCGCTCGACCTGGCGATGCGGGCCGCGAAAGACGCGGCCACGCGATCCGCCTACGCGCTTGCAAACCGCATGACCGACCTTGCCCTGCAGGCCATCGAACAGCTTCCCCCAAGCGACCAGCTCCTCCGCGAGGAAGCCGGCATCCTGTCCTGGCGGCGGGCCCTGCTGTGGCCGCTGGGCCAGAAGGCGCGCACCGTGGAAGGCCTGAAAAGGGCCGAAGCCATCGCAAGGCAGCTCGGCGACGACCGGAAACTGGCCGAGGTCTGTATCCACCGCGCCTACATTCACACCGACGATGGCCAGCCGCAGACCGGCCTGGAATATGCCGGCAAGGCAGAAGCGGCGGCCTCCCGCATGGGAGACGCCCGGCTCGTGGCCGAGGCCGTCCTCGCCCGGTGCCAGACCTACGCGCTGCATGGCCGGATGCGCGCGGCCCTTCAGGCGATCCGCCCCCACGAAACGGCCTGGGATCAGCGCCGGCACGTGCAGGACGGTCTTCTGGTGACGCGGCACGTCATGCTGAAGTTCCACACCGGACGCGCCCACGCGGCGCTGGGGGACGGCGCAGCGGCTTGGCGCGACATACGCTTGGCAGCCGAAACGGCGGCAGAGACGAACAGGCCGGTGGATCGCTATATCGCCATGCGGGGGCTCGCCGATATCTGCGTGTTCTCCGACGCGCCAGAGCCCGCCATGCAGGCCTATGCCGCCGCGCGGGAGATCGGGCAGCGCGCCGACACGCCGGCCTACGTGGCATGGGCCGAAGCGGATATGGCGGAGCTCAAGCTGGCCTCCGGCGCGTTCGAGGAAGGTCTGGAAGAGTTGCAGGGCTTCCTGGCCCTCGCGGATGCGACGCTGCTTCAGATCGCCCAGATCAAGGCCAGGGCCGCCGTGGCCTGCGCGGTCCGGAACGAGGCCAAGGGCTCGGTCCGGCAGCTGCAGGACGTTCTGCAGGACGCCGAGGCGGCGGACATGCCGATCATCCGTATCAAGCTGCTCCGCGAAATGGCCGCCCGTCTCAAAGGCCACGATGACGACAAGGCCGCCGCCGCGACGAAAGCGGCAGATGCCATCCAGGCAGAGGAGGGTTACGCGACCGCGGAACTGCCCGCGCATGCCCGCGTGGCCGACCTCATTGACGCGCTCGGCATGGGCGGATGACACGGATCGACCACGTCTTCGTCTTCCCCCGCGACCCCGCCGCGTTGCAGCAGCGGCTGGACATGGAGGGACTTGTACCCTCTTTCCGGCGAAACCACCCAGGGCAGGGAACCGCGAATGTCTGCTACTGCTTCGAGAATACCTATCTCGAGCTCCTCCGGGTCGAAGATGCCACGGCAGACCGGCATCCGCACGTGGCCCGCACGGCGCTGATACGGCGCGGCTCCGGCGACGCCTCTGTCTGCCCTGTCGGCATCGCCTGGCGCGACGCGGCGGACGGAGCGATGGAGGTCGACACCTGGGATTATGAGCCGCCCTTCCTGCCCGCCGGCGCCTCCATTGCCGTCGCGACCGAAAGCGATGACCCGGCGGTTCCCTTCGTGTTCCGCTCTCCCGGCGACAGGCCCCCTTCCGAATGGACGGACGGCCGCGCCGGAGCGCTGCAGCGAAGCGCCGGGCTTGGCCGGGTCGAGCGGATCATCCTGCGCCATCCGCCCGGCTACCGGCCCGGGCCGGCCATTGCCGAACTGGCCAGGCGCACCATGCTTTCAGTCGAGACCGCGCCGCGATGGTCATTGAGCCTCGCGATCACGCGGCTATCGGGCGGGCCGCCTGTGCATCTCGACGACATCTGCTAGGTCGGGCTACCCTATGCTCCGCGCAAAGGGCGACCGCCTCGCAGAGGTTGCGATATCAGGGGGTCAATACCGGAAAGGCTCGATGTCTTCCGCCGAGAGCGCGTAACCGATATCGGCCAGTTGCGTGGAGGTGGCCGCAGTTCCGAACATGCCTGTCACCGTGACCGCTTCGAACAAGCGATCCGACGGGTAAGGTTCGCTCGCCGTGACCAGCACCAGCTGGTTCGCGGGCGGCGGCGGCACGTGCACGCAGGCGCCGACATAAGGCACGAGGATGAAGGCGGTCACGCCCCTGCCGTCGAAGTCAATGGGCACGATGAACCCCGACATCCGCACGATCTGCCCGTTCCAGTCAGTCCTGACGCCGGAGGAAGCCGGCTGGCCGGCCGCCATCGCGCTCTCGTCGTGCGGCAGAAGCGATTGAAGGTCCGGTGGCACCGGGGTTTCGCCTTCGGGCAGCAGGTCTTTCCAGCCAAGGTCGACGATGGTTTCCGCCAGGCCCGGGCCGGCAGTGGCCAGCACGGCCAGCCCCCCGAGTATGGCGCGACGTGTGGGACGGTACGCTACCATTCGTAGGCCTCGATCTTCTGCGCCGTCATCCGGTAACCCACGTCGGCGATCTGCGTCGTCAGCGGCTGCGCCGACAACCGCCCGTAGACCCAGACCGGATCCCACATCCGGTCGCCCGGCCACGGCCGCGCCGTGGTCACGAAGACAAGCTGGTTGGGCGGCGGCGGCGGCGTGTGGATGCAAGCACCGACATATGGCACCAGCATGAAGGTGGTCACCCCCGCCGAGGTCACGTCGAAGGGGATCATGAACCCCGGCAGCTTCACCGCCTTGCCGTTGAGCCGCGTGTTCACCTTCTTCCCGTTGGCGTCGTATTCCGGGTTCCAGGTGTCGTTGGCCTCGTCGATCTGGCCAAGGCCTACGATCTCGCCATAGGGCACGCCCGGCGGGATCAGGTCTTCCCAGGTGATCTCGCGAAACCCGCTCGCCACCGCCCGCCCCGGCAGGGCGGCAGCGGCGGCCATCAGCGCAAGATACGCCCGGCGGGAAAGGAAGCTCTGCGTCATATCCTCACCATCATGCCATCGGCCAGCGACAGGCGATAGGCCCTCAGTGCCGGCAACAGGCTTACAAACCCTGCCGCCACGATCACACCTGCGAGAACGGCCAGTTCCCGCCCATCCGGCAGCCCGATCGGCAGCCACAGGCCGAAGGCGCTGTCGACCAGCGGCTGCGCGATGACAAGCCCGCCATAAAGCAGCCCCAGCCCCAGAACCGCCCCCGCTGCCGCCATCAGCGCCGCCTCCAGCACCAGCAGCCCCAGGATCGTCGCCGGCCGCGCCCCCATCGCCCGCCAGATCGCCATTTCCCGCCGCCGCTCGTTCAGCGAGGAGAAGATCATCGCCATCATCCCCAGCAGGGCCGTCACCACCACCATCGCCGACACCGCCAGCAGCGCGGTCTCCGCCACGCCCACGATCTGCCACAGCTCCTGCAGCGCCACGCCCGGCAGAACCGCCAGCAGCGGCTCCTCGGGATATTCGTTGATCCACCGCTGCAACCCGAAGACCTGCAGCCGCGATTCCACCCCCACCAGCGCCGCCGTCACCGCCTTGGGTGTCAGGTCCATCTGCCGGATCTGCTCGACCGGCGTGGTCCGCCCCGGGATCTTGGCGCCGGAACGCCAGTCGACATGGATCGCCTCGATCGCCTCGAGGCTGACGATCACCGTCCGGTCGACCGGCGTGCCCGTCCGCGCGACGATGCCGGCCACGCGGAAGGGCTGGTCGTCATGGTCGGTGAAGGACGCCAGACCGTGCGACACCACGATCGGGTCGCCCGCCGCGTAGCCCAGTGTCTCGGCCACCTCGGCCCCGATCACCGCGTCATAGAGATCCTCCAGCCCGTGTCCCCCGGACAGGTCCAGCGACCGCCCACCGCGATACTTGTAATGCTCGAAGAACGCCGGCGTCGTTCCCATCACCCGGAACTGCCGGTGGCTGTCACCCAGAGAGATCGGCACGATCCAGTCCACCTCGGGCCGCGCGGCGATATCCAGGTAGCTTTCCCATGTCACGTTGTTGGTCGCATTGCCGATCCGGAAGACAGAGTACAGCAGCAACTGCACCGACCCCGACCGCGCCCCCACGATCAGGTCGGTGCCCGAAATCGTGTCGGCAAAGCTCGCCTTCGCCCCGGTGCGCACCTTCTCGACCCCGAGGAACAGCGCCACCGACAGGGCAATCGCCAGCACCGTCATCCCCACGGTCAGCGCCCGCGCCAGAAGCGAGCCGATGGCCAGCCGCAGGATCATGCCGCCCGCCTCTCCGCCCGGGCGATCTCGGCCAGCGGCACGACCCGGTCGAACCGCCCGCCCAGCCGCTCGTCATGGCTGACCATCAGAAGCGACGACCCGGTCGCCGCGACCTGCCCGAACAAGAGCCCGAGGAAACTGTCCTGCGTGGCGGCATCCAGCGCCGATGTCGGCTCGTCCGCCACGATCAGCGGCGGCTCCCCGATCAGCGCCCGCGCCACGGCAACCCGCTGCTGCTGCCCGACCGACAGCCGCCCGGCGGCGGTGCCCGGAATATCCTCGGCCAAGCCCAGCGCCGCGCACAGCCGCGCGCTCTCGGCGCGGGTATCCGCGACGCGCCTGCGCCGCTCTGGCGCGAACCGCAGCGGCAACAGGATGTTGTCGGTCACCGAGGCATATGGCAGAAGATTGAACTGCTGGAAGATCACCCCGATCCGCTCGGCCCGGAAACGGTCCCGCGCCCCGGCCCGCAACGCGGCGATATCGGTGCCCCCGACACATACCTGCCCGGCCTCCGCCGTCACGATCCCGCAGATCAGCGACAACAGCGTCGACTTCCCCGATCCGCTCTCCCCGATCAGCAGCACGCTTTCCCCCGGCGCCACCCGGAACTCGGCCACCGACAGCCCGAACGACGCGCGCCCCGGCCAGCGGAACCGCACGTCCTTGAGGGACAGCGCCGGCGCCTCGGGCGTCATTCGAAGGTCAGCACCGCCGACCCCCGGGTCAGCTCCGCAGCCCCGGCACCGGTGCCGGTCACGTATTGCACCTCGATCTTCCCGGCATTCTCGAACTGGCCGAACATCGGGAACCCGACCGAGGTCAGCGCCGCCCCGTCCTCGCAGGTGAACCGGTAGCGGACATGGAACTCGCTATGCCCCGCGCCACGGTCATGGGCGTGATCCTCGCCGTCGGCATGGACGTGCTCGGAGTCGTGGTCGTGATCCCCACCCTCCTCATGCTCATGCTCATGATCGTGATCTTCACCCTCGCCATGGTCGTGATCATGTCCCTCTTCCCCGGCACGGCCGTGATCATGCCCATGGTCATCCCCGCCCGAATGCAAATGCGCCAGTACCTCCGTCAACCGACAGCCTGCCCCTTCCGGAAGCGTGACGATATCCTCGGGCGACAGGAACACCCGGATCGCGTCCTCGACGGCGTCCTTGTCCCCGGGCGAGGTCGCCTCGTGCTCGAACCCCACGATATCCATGCCCGGCGCGCGCAGGTCGAGTTCCAGCACCCCATCCTCCACGGCGATCTCGACGGTCGAGACGCCATGCACATGCGCCCCCATCCCGCGTGTCTCCTCCGCCACCGCCGGGGTGGCCATGGTTGCGGCAAAGATGGCAAGCGTCGTGCGTTTCATGTCATGTCCTTCTGATAGGGATCAGGGATGCTATGGGGTCAGGCGCTCACCCGCAGGGTGTCGCAAGCGAGCATCGGGCGGTGGATTTTTCCGTGCAGCTTCAGGTTATGATCCTGGCGACCCGCCCCTTCCACATTCATCGTTTTCCACCTGCCAACCCGATCTTGTTAGCTTATAACATATCTTTCCTGCGGCGCAATTGGTCTTGGCGAGGCAGGCGGGACTCAGGGTGGCCAATTCTTGCCAGTGTCTTCTGCTCGGCCCGTTCGAGCCTCGCAAGCACGTCGCCGACACTGGCCCCCTCCGCCTCCGCCGCGCGCCAGATCTTTCGGCAGGAGGCAGGCGACCACGGCAGGGCCGCCTGTGCCAGCCATTGGCGCAGATGCGGGGGCAGCCGGTCAAACTCGCGCATCGGTTCGCGGGCGCGCCGCTGGCGGTTCAGGGATGTGGCACCGAGGTTGCTCATCATCGCGCCTCCGGACAAGCGACCGGGTCGAGCACCAGCACGAGCCGGGTTTCGCCAGTTCCGTCGATCGGCGGGGAGCGGTGCAGAACACCGCCGCCCCCACCGTAGGGCCAGAGCTTGCCGCGCAGGAGAAGCGGCGCCCCCGTGGGCGCATTGAAAACCTCGCGCGGCGCGTCACCCCCCTGCCCTTCGCCATATTCCGTGCCCGTCCCGCGATAGGTGCAGATCAACCGGGTCGTCACCGCGTCGACATGGAACCGGCCGCAGGCGTTGCCGCTCACCCAGTCGAGCCGCAGTCGCAGATAGGGGGCTTTCGCAAGGGGCGCGAAGATGTCGGCCAGTGCCGCGATGTCGTCGACCAGCAGGTCGCGCTCCGGCCCGGGCGGTGTGCCTGCGCCGTCGCAGAGGGATGCCACGGCGGCACGCACCTGAGCCGGGCGCAAGATGACGCGGGCCGATGGCAGGTGATCCGGATGCAGCCCGTCGAGCCATGTCTGGAACGTCGGCAAGGGCGTGCGGTGCCATAGTGCGGCCGCCACACCGTCCTGCCGGATGACCTCGAGGTCCTCGGTCCGATGGACGATTTCCAGCCCGGCAACCACCTGCTCCGCGACGGTCCGAACCAGGGTCATGCCGCCTCCGACCGGCGCCATTGCGGGAAGGGATCGGCCAGGTCGGGCAGCGCGTCGGGGCCCGGCGCGCGCTCTTCCGGCACCAGCACCGACTCCAGTGTCCGCTTCAGCGCCGGCCAGTCGATCCCGGCGCCGATGAAGACGATCTCCTGCCGCCGGTCGCCCCATGGCTCCTGCCAGTGGTTCGCCAGGTAGCTGCGTGCCTGCGGGTGATCGGGTCAGCGTTCCTTCGGCACCGAGGCCCACCATGTGCCCAGCGGCGCGACGGTCGACAGGCTGCCCGCCAGCGAGAACTCGGCCACCCACTCGGGCCGGGTGGCGATCCAGAAATGCCCCTTGGCGCGGATCACCCCCGGCAGCGGCCCGTTCAGCACGTCATGGATCCCCTGCGGATCGAACGGCCGCCGCGCCCGGAAGACGTAGGAGCTGACCCCGTATTCCTCGGTCTCGGGCACGTGGTCGGCGAAGCCATAGAGCTCCTTGGCCCACATCGGGTGCTCGTGCGCCTTCTCGAAATCGAAAAGCCCGGTATCGAGGATCTCGCCCGCCGGCACGTTCGCGTGGTTCGTCTCGATGATCCGCGCATCGGCGTTCAGGCTGCGGATGATCTTGCGCGCGGCGTCGGTCTTCTCCGGCCCGGCATCGGCCACCTTGTTGAGGATCACCACGTCGGCGAACTCGATCTGGTCAGTCAGCAGGTGCACCAGCGTGCGCTCGTCGGCCTCTCCCATGGTCTCGCCCCGGTCGCGGAGGAAATCGTGGCTGGCGTAATCGTTCAGCAGGTTCACCGCGTCGACCACCGTGACCATCGTGTCGAGCCGGGCCACGTCGGACAGGCTGTCGCCGTATTCGTCGCGGAAGTCGAAGGTCGCGGCCACGGGCAGCGGCTCGGATATGCCGGTGGATTCGATGAGCAGGTAGTCGAACCGCCCGGCGGCGGCGAGGCGGCGCACCTCGTCGAGCAGGTCGTCGCGCAGGGTGCAGCAGATGCAGCCGTTCGACATCTCCACCAGCGTCTCGTCCGTCCGCGACAGCTCGGTATCGGCGCGCACGAGATCGGCGTCGATGTTCACCTCGGACATGTCGTTGACGATCACGGCAACGCGCCGCCCCTCGCGGTTGTTGAGCACGCGGTTCAGAAGCGTGGTCTTGCCGGCGCCGAGGAAGCCGGAAAGCACGGTCACGGGAAGTCTGGTATCGGTCATGGCATGAGGCCCTCTTCTTTGGTTTCGGTTCCAGCCACGCGCGGCAAGCGCGAGCGCAGGTTGTCGAGGCTTTGCTGAAGCTCCGGCCGGGTGATGTCGCGGGCGATCACCACGATCCGGGATTGCGTATCGCCGCCGGGCCAGTTTTCGACGGCCACGGGCGGGTCGAAGACATGCTGGACCCCGTGGAACACGAAGGGTTTCGGCAGGCCCTCGATATGCACGATGCCCTTGATCCGCAGGATGTCCGGCCCGCGCAGCGCGACGAGGCTTTCGAGCCAGAGGTCGAAGGCGACGTCGGGAACCGGCTCGTCCAGCACAACGGAGGCCGAGCCGATCCGGTCATCGTGCGGTGAGTGGTGCGGCTTGCTTTCCATCCGGCGAGTCAGGCCCGACAGGTTGGCCAGCGGGTCCGTCACGGGCTCCGGCCGCGACAGCCACGCCATCGCATCCTCGGGCTTCGCCCCCGGCCTCAGCGCCGACAGCCCCCAGAGCGAGCCTTCCGGCACCTGTCCCCGCACCGCCCGCAGGATTCGCGCGGCCGGCTTGAGCCCGGCAATCCGCGTCTCGAAACGCGCGGCGGCCTCTGGCGTGACAAGGTCTGCCTTGCTGAGAATGACAAGATCGGCCATCGCGATCTGCGACACGGCCTCGAACTGCCGGTCGAGCGTTCCCGGCCCCGTCGCGGCATCCGCGACCGTCACCACCCCGTCCATCCGCACCTGTCCGGCAAGGGCCGGATCGACATTGAAAGTCTGCAGGATCGGCCCCGGATCGGCGAGCCCGGTCGTCTCGATCACCACGCGGGTGAAGTCGAGCGTGCCGGCCGCGCGCCGCGCCAACAGATCGCCGATCACGCGGCTGAGGTCGCCGCGGACTGAACAGCACAGGCAGCCGGATTGCATCAGAACGATCTCTTCGTCGACCGCTTCGATCAGGTCGTGGTCGAGCCCGGCCTCGCCGAACTCGTTGACGATGACCGCGACACGCGCGGCGCCGGGCTTGGCCAGCAGCTGGTTCAGGACGGTCGTCTTGCCCGCGCCGAGGAAACCCGTGAGAAGGGTTACGGGTACGCGAGTGTCGGTCGCAGCGTGCCGTAGCATCCGGGCCTCCGTGTTATCTTATAACATTCATGCCGATGTACATGATATGAAATAACATGACAAGTCACCGGTATCCGAAAGCTGGCGACACGGCGGATCCGGCCCGGCCTTTTGGGCGGAAAACCAACGTCGGTATAACGTCGGTATTTTGTCGGTATCACGTCGGTGCAATTTCGGTACGGGCGGACGAGGCGGGCAATCGACCGAGGGATTCGGTGACACCGCGGACGATGCCGTCTAGGCGACGCAGAACGCGGCCTACCTTCAGGGCGGCCGGGCGCGCCGCTCAGTCGGCGGTTTGGCGGGCGAGGATCGCCTGAAACCGGTCGCGGGCGCGGGTGGGCAGGTCTTGGGGCAGGGCGTCGGGCGACAATGGCGCGTTGCCCACCCGGATCAGCATCACCATCCCCATCATGACGTGGGGCGAGCATTTCACGCCATAGAGGCCTTCCGCCTCGAGAGTGATCTCGATCTCCTCGTCGATCCTGCCGATGAACCGCCCGGCCCCGTCGGGCAGCATGCCGGCGATGGAGGCCGCGTTGTGGCCGGGGTCGGTGGCGAGGAAGCGGATGGTGTCGCCCGGTCGGGCGGCGACGAAATCGGGCTCGAAGACCATGGCGCCGGTGGCGTTGCGGTTGAGCATCTTCACCTCGTGCAGCTCGGCCATGGCGAGGGACGGCAGAGCGACGAGGAGGGCGAGGAGCGGTTTCATCGGGGGCCTTTCAAAGGATCAGGCGGGCTTGTGGAAGCGCAGCACGCGGGCGCCGTCGGCCGGGTCGGTCAGGATGCTGGCGGTGACGGCAAAGCTGTCGGCAAGGCGATCGCAGGTCAGCACCTCTTCGGGCGGGCCGAGGGTGACGAGGCGGCCCTTCTGCAACAGCGCCAGCCGGTCGCATTCCATCGCCTGGTTGAGGTCGTGCAGGGCGACGATGCTGGTGACGGGAAGGCGCGCGACCAGCGACAGGATGGACAGCTGGTGGTGGATGTCGAGGTGGTTGGTGGGTTCGTCCAGCAGGAGGATCTGCGGCTCCTGCGCCAGCGCCCGGGCGATGTGGACGCGCTGGCGCTCGCCGCCGGAGAGGGTGGTCCAGTGGCGGGTCTCGAAGCCCTGCATCTCGACCGCGGCGATGGCGCGGGCGACGGTGGCCTCGTCCTCCTCCGACCAGGGGCGGAGCGCCGAGAGCCACGGGGTGCGGCCCAGTTCGACGGCGTCACGCACGGTGATGCGGTCGCCGGTTTCGGCCTGTTGCTCGACCAGCGCGATGCTTTGCGCGATCTGCCGTCGCGGATAGGAGGCGAGGTCGCGCCCGTCCAGCGTGACGCGGCCGGCGGTGGGGGTGCGGATGCCGGCGAGCATCTTCAGCAGGGTGGATTTGCCCGAGCCGTTGGCACCGATCAGGCCGAGGGTTTCGCCCCGCCGCACGTCGAGGGTGATGTCCTGCACGATGGGCTGGCGGCGGACGGACCAGCCGAGGGATTGGCAACTCAGGCTCATCGGGAGGTTCTTCCACGGATCAGGATCAGGGCGAAGGCGGGGGCGCCGACCAGCGCGGTGATCACCCCGATGGGCAGCACCTGCCCCGGCACGAGGATGCGCGAGATCACGTCGCAGGCGATGAGGAACACCGCACCCGCCAGCGCCGAGGCCGGGACCAGTCGCCCGTGACGGACGCCCACGACGAAACGCATGGCGTGGGGGATGACGAGGCCGACGAAGCCGATGGAGCCCACCATCGAGACCATCGCCGCCGTCACCAGCGCGGCGATGCCGATCAGGGTGACCTGCACCCGGCGCACCGCGACGCCGAGGGAGGCCGCGCTATCGGTGCCGAAGGTGAAGGCGTCGAGCGCGCGGACATGCCAGAGGCAGGTGAGCACCGCCAGCGCGACCGCCGGGATGGCGACGATGACGTCGTCCCAGCGCACGCCGGAGAGGTTGCCCATCAGCCAGAACATGATGCCGCGGGCCTGTTCGGCATTGGCCGACTTGGCGATGATGAAGGCGGTGAGCGCGTTGAAGAGCTGCGAGCCGGCGATGCCGGCCAGCACGATGACGCCGGCCGCGCGCACCCCTGCCCCGCCACCGGCGGCACGGGCCAGCGCCGCGACCATCACGAAGGCCAGCGCAGCCCCCGCGAAGGCCCCGGCCGACAGCGAAACCGCCCCCGCGCCCAGGCCCGCGATGGTGACGGCCACCGCCCCGGTCGAGGCCCCGGCCGAGATGCCCAGCAGGTAGGGATCGGCCAGCGCGTTGCGCAGGAGCGCCTGCAGAACCACGCCCGACAGCGCCAGCCCCGCCCCGCAGCAGGCCGCCACCATGGCGCGGCTGAGCCGGTACTCCCAGACGATGCCGGCGTCGATCCGGTCGACCGCGTAGCCAAGGCCGAAGAGCTTGTTGCCCAGCACCTGCAGCACGGTCGTGACGGGAATCGCGGTTTCGCCGATGGCCGCGCCCAGGATCAGCACCACGAAGAGCACCGGGGGCGCGATCCACCCCCAGTGCCATGCCGCGCGAAAGGGCCCGCGCGCCGTGATCTCGATCGCCTCGCTCATTGGCCGAAATCGAACCCGGCCAGCGCCTCGGCCACGGTTTCAAGCCCGAAGATGGTGCGCATGGTGGCGCTCATGGCGTGGGCGTCCATCACCACGATGCGGTTCTCGCGCACCGCCGTCATCTGGCTGGCGACCGGGTCGGTGCGCAGGAACTCCATCTTCTTCTCGATGTCGTCGGCGGGGAAGCGGCGGCGGTCCATCCGGGCAATGACCAGCACGGTGGGATCGGCGCGGGCGATGGTCTCCCACCCCACGGTGGGCCATTCCTCGTCCGACTGGATGACGTTCTCGATGCCGAGCTTGTCCATCATGTAGCCCGGCGCGCCCTTGCGCCCGGCGACGTAGGGGTCGATTTCCAGGTCGGCGGAGGAGAACCAGAAGGCGGCCGAGATGCCGTCGGGCAGGTCGAGCGACCGGGCCAGGTCGATGGCGGCGGTCTCGCGCGCCTGAAGCTTGCGCACCAGCTCTTCGCCGGCGGCCTGCACGTCGTGGATCGCGGCCAGCTCGCGGATGCCCTTGTAGACCGAGTCGGTCGAGAAGGCCCCGGTGCGGGTGCCGTCGCCGCCGGTGGTGTTGTCCTTGGTGTCGCAGTCGGCGGGCATGATGTAGGTGGGAATGCCCAGCTCGTGGAACTGGTCGCGGGTGGCGACGATGCCGGAGGGGCCCACATGCCATTCATACTGCACGGCGACGAGGTCGGGCTTCTTGTTGACGACGCTTTCGAAGCTGGGGTCGTTGTCGGCGAGGCGTTCGATGGCCTCGTTGACCTGCGCGTATTCGGGCAGGACCGGGTTGAACCAGACCGAGGTGCCCACGACACGGTCGGCGAGGCCCAGCGAGTAGAGCGTTTCGGTGGCCGACTGCCCCACCGTCACCGCGGTTTCAGGGGCGGCATCGAAGGTGATGGGCCGGCCGCAATTCTCGACGGTGAGCGGGTAGCTGGTGGATTGCGCATGGGCGGCCGACACGGCAAGGCCCAGGCATGCGGCGAAGACGGCCGCAGGACAGAGGTGTTTCATCATGATCTCCGGATTGGTGAAATCCGGGCAATCGGGCTGGCAGGTGAGGTGCGGTCGTGGAGCGACAGGTGGCGCGTGGCGATGCGCATTGCGCGCGGCTGGCGGTTCGGGCGGTCCATCGGCAGTCCTTCCCCCGGGCAACCCCGCCCGGTGTTACGGTTGACATGCCGGCAGGTCTCCTGACTTGCGGGTCATCGCTTGGCCGGGTCTTCCCGTCGCGCTTGGGCGCAACAGTGACGTTGTCCGGCGTCGCTAACCGCTCACAGTTGCGGGGGCAGTCACGGTCTCGGTGCCTGATGGCTACGCCTCACCGTGTTCCCTTTTCATTTCCTCTCGGAAAACCGACGGCGCCATGGAGCATGGAACGCGGTGCCGGGTCAAGACGGTTCGGCGGACCGGCGGATCATTGGGCGGAAGCGGTCCGACAACGAACGAGGAGCGGACGACCGACGGCCCGCCTTGCCCGGGCCGCGCCCGGGAATGCCGGCGCTCAGAACGTGTTGACCGAAATGCCGACGAAGGTTTCGTCGGTCTCGATCTTGTGGCCGAGGCGCAGGCTGGCCTTGGTGTTGGGGATCCCGAATGCCAGGGCGGCGACCGTGTCGCGAAAGCCGTCGTCGTCGCCGAGATGGCTGAGCTCGAAGGTCACCTTGGGGTTGCGCAGGCCGAAGGCGGCCAGGGCGAAGTAGCTGCGGTCGATGGTCGAGAATTCGCCCAGCAGGAAGACGCTGCCGAAACTCGTGGGCTGGTAATGCTCCGCCACGAGCCGCAACCCGCCCTTGAGGGTGTCGAGCCCTTCGTGCTGAAGCGTCGGGCCGGCGCGGAAAGTGACTGGCGTGCCTAGGTTGAACTTGTAGGTGACCGAAAGATTGAGGTCTTCGGGCCCGGTATAATCGCTGTAGACGAGCCCGAAGGCCAACGGCCCGCGCTCGACCGAAACGACCGCGGTCGTGGTGTCCGGACCGGTGTCGAACTGGAAGAACTCGCCATCCGCCCGCAGCTCGGTCGCCGCGAACATCACGGGTATGGCGGCAATGGCGAGCGTGGCGCGCCGCTTTCGATATGTCACCTCGATGGCCCTGTCCTGCCTGTTCCTCGTGTCGCAACGGGCGCCGCGTTCCGCGTGCGGTAGGCGGTCCGGCAGACCATGCCCGGTTTGGTCCGTCACGCGAGCCGGATTACGTCCCATTTCGTTGACACGAAGCATAGCTTCTTTGCAAGCTCAGGTATAGCCGGTTCCCGCTTGACCTGTCTCGAACCACATGGACCGGGCGGATCAGATGCACTATCGATAGGATGGGTGGAGCGACTGTGCGGTGCGATTTCACGCCGGGCTGCCGGCAAGGTTGGATGCGAGCAGGACAATGAAAATATTCTGGAGACTGTTACTGGGCCTGGCGATGGTGGCGCTTGCGCTCTGGGTCATCGTGGGCGAGCAGATCACGGGCGCGAGCGCGGATGCGACGATCAACGCGCGGCTCGTCACCGTCCGCACCCCAATCGCCGGCGATCTTGAGCTGAGCGCGCGGCCCCTTGGCGCCTCGTTCGACAGGGGCGAGGTTCTCGGGACGGTGCGGGATCAACGGGTCGACGCGGTTCGGCAGGACGACCTGGTGATGGAGCTGAGCTTTGCAGAGGCCGCGATTGCGCGCCATACCAGCCTGCGGGACGAGACCGCGAAGATCATCGAGAGGCTCGAGGCGCGCGCGCAGACATACCGCACCCGGCGAATCGCCGAACTTCGCCTGCGGCTCGATTTCGCGCGGGAGCGGCTGACCCTGCTGGAGGACGGCAATTTTCCGCCGGCCTTCGACATCGCGCCCCCGGCCGAGGCCGGCGTCGAGCGCGAGGCCGAACCCGACGCCGTCGGGCTGCAGGAGCTTTGGATCAATGCCGTCCGGGAACGGATCGCGGTACTGGAGAATGAACTTGCCTCTGCCGAGGACGGAGCGTTCCTGGGCGATGGCTACAACGATGCCCCGAATGCCCAGCAGCGGATCACCGAGCTGGAAAGCGAACTGGCCGCGCAGTCCGCGCTGCTGGCCGAGGCGGAGGCGCGTCGGGGTGCCTATGCGGCACGGCTCGAGTCCGAGCGGCTGAAGACGAACCGCGCAGGCACGGTGGAGGTCCGCTCGCCGGTGGCCGGGCGCCTGTGGGAGGTGCTCGAGGCCTCGGGCACCAACGTGCAGCGCGGCGACCCGGTGGCGAAACTGCTCGATTGCCGGTCGGTGATCGTGACCGCCTCGGTCACCGAGGCGGTCTACAACAGCCTGACCGTCGGACAGGAGGCGGTGTTCCGGCCCGCGGGCGGCGGGCCGAATTTCGAGGGCACGGTCATCCGGCTCGCCGGGGCGGGGGCCGCCACGATCTATCGGCACCTGGCCGTGGCGCCCAGCGAGCGCCACCTGCAGCGCTACGATGTGGCGCTCTCGGTGCCGGGGCTCAACGCGGACGAAACCCTGCGCTGTGCGGTGGGCCGAACCGGCCGGGTCTTCTTTGACCGCCGGCCGCTCGACTGGCTTCGCAACATCGGGCTCTGAGCCATGCTCTACCTGGGCGAAACCGGCGCAAGCTACATGCATCTGCTGCTCGTGGCGGGGCTGGCGTTGCTCGTGCCGGTCTTTGCGGATCCGGGCCGCACGCTGCACCGCTCGGTGCTTCTGGCGGTCTCGGTCCTGCTTGCGCTGCGGTATATCTGGTGGCGGGCCACGGAAACGGTCGCGCCCCTCGGCCTGACATGGGACTGGGCGGCAAGCTGGTCGCTTCTGGCACTGGAAATGGCCGCGGTCTTCGGCTCGATCTCGGCCTTCGTCATGCTGTCGCGCACCAAGGACCGGAAGGAGGAGGCGACCCAAAACCTCGGCTGGTGGGGCGAGGGCCCCGCGCCCCGCGTGGCGATCATGATCGCCACCTACAACGAGGAAGAGGAGGTGCTCGACCGCACCGTCGTGGGCGCGCTCGGCCTGCGCCACGAGAACAAGACCATCCACATCCTCGACGACGGCAAGCGCGACTGGCTGCGCGATTACTGCGAGAAACGCGGCATCGACTATATCCGCCGCCCCGACAACCGCGATGCCAAGGCAGGCAACATCAACCACGCGCTAAAAGTCATGGCGGATGATCCGCCGGATTTCATCGCCGTCCTGGATGCGGATTTCGTACCGCATCGCGGCTTCATCAGCCGGACGCTCGCGCTGTTCCATGACCCGACCGTCGGCCTCGTGCAGACGCCGCAGCATTTCTTCAACGCGGACCCGATCCAGCACAACCTGAACCTCTCGCGCTCCTACCCGGACGAGCAGCGCTTCTTCTTCGACACGATGCAGGCCTGCCGGGATGCCTGGGACATCGCCTTCTGCTGCGGCACGTCCTCGGTGGTGCGGTGGAAGGCCATCCAGGATATCGGCGGCTTCCCCACCGAAAGCGTGACCGAGGATTTCATGCTCACGGTGGTGCTGCAGAACGCGGGATGGCGCACCGTCTACCTCAACGAGGCGCTGACCGAAGGGCTCGCGCCCGAGGGGCTCAAGGAATACATTACCCAGCGCGGACGCTGGTGCCTCGGCATGATGCAGATCGCGCGCAGCCATGTCGGCCCCCTGTCGCGATCGAAGATCCGCCCGCGCGACCGGTGGAGCGTGCTGGACGCGGGCATCTACTGGCTCACCACCTTCCCCTTTCGCATCGCGGCGCTCGTCTATCCGCTGCTTTACTGGTACTTCAACGTCGTCGTGGTCGATGCCCGCGTGCCCGACGTGCTGAGCTACTTCGGCGTCTACTACCTCTGGACACTGGTCGCGCTCAACCATGTCTCGAGGGGCAACGTCGTGCCCATCATCAACGATGTCAGCCAGCTTGTCGGCGCCTTCCAGATCAGCCGGGCCGCGCTTGTCGGGCTGTTCCGCCCCCACGGCCACCCGTTCAAGGTTACGGCCAAGGGCGGCGACAGGGCAAAGATCCAGGTGCAGTGGCAGCTGATGGCGCCCTTCGTGATCATCCTGCTGCTGACCCTGGCCGGCCTGACGCTGGGCATGGTCAGCGACCGGTTCGCCTTCTTCGATGCCGGCGACGGCAAGGCGGTGGTGCTGTTCTGGACGCTCTACAACATCTTCGTGCTGGCCTTCACGATCATCGTCTGCATCGAGCTGCCCCGCAAGGAGCGCCACGTGGCCGACGCGCCGGAGCGGGCCGATCTCGTCATCGACGGCAAGGCGCGGCAGGTCTGGATCACCGCCCTGACCACCGGCGACGTGCGGCTGCGCGGGCTCGAATTGCCGGCAGGCCAGGTCGTGAGCCTGCGGATCGAGGAGGTGGGCACGCTGGAGGCGGTAAGCCTCGGCGCCGCCCATGACGGCTCGCGGCTGCAGCTTCTGACCACGCCGGAGCAGGCGGATGCGCTCGACCTCAAGCTCTATGCCGAAGACAACGTGCCCGGCATCGCCGGCGCGCGCAGCCTGCTCCTGCTGCGGGACCTGGCCCGCCGCCTGGCCTTCACCCGCTAGGCGGGGCCGGCATCGCCCCCGGCCCTGTCCCCCGCCCGGGCATCGCTCAGCCGCGACAGGGAGGCCGCCAGTTTCGCGGCCTCGGCCGAGCTGCGCGTTTCCTCCGGATATGCGTCCTCGCCGCGGCTGATGCGGTCGGCCACGTCCGTCAGCCGGATCAGGGGTTGCAGGAAGACGGTCGAGAACATGAAACAGACAATCGCGAAGATGGCGGCCGCGGCGAGGCCCAGCGCCAGGCCGTGCGTCATGATCGTGTGCCGGGTGAACGCGAAATCCGCAACGTCGATCCGCGCCACCATCCGCCAGCCGAAGCTGGGCAGGTCCTGGTAGGCGATCTCGGGCAGCACGACCGACATGTAGGTGTTGCCGTCCGGCCATTCCTCGACGCCGATCATCGCCGCCCCCGCGCTGGCCGAGCGGATGGCGCTTACCGACATGGCCTCGCCGTCGAGCGGCGCGGTCGAGACGGAAACCTGCCCTTCCGGCCCGATCAGGAAGATATCCATCTCGCGCGTCGCAGCCGCTTCGGCGAGGTAGGATTGCAGCCAGCCCGCGTCGATATGCACCGCCAGAACGCCGCGCACCCGGCCGGCATCGTCCTTCACGGGGCGGGCAAGGTCGATGAAGCGCAGCGGGTCCGTCGCGTCGGGCGCCAGGATGGATTGCAGCAGCTTGGCCTCGTGCACGTCACCGGCATAGCTGCCGTTGAGGCCGGCCGCGAACCAGGGGCGCTGCGCCACCGACTCGCCCTCGAGCAGACCGTCCGCGGCAAAGCGGACGATTCCGTCGGTTCCGGCGAAGCCTGCCCACGAGACGTTCTTGCTGCCGGCCACCCCCTCGAGAAACGCGCGCCCCAGTTGCGGGTCGATCCCCGAAATCTGCTCGGCGAGAACGCCAAGCTCCTCCCATTCCGCATGCAATCGCCGCCCCAGTTCGAGCGCCATCGAGGCGGAGCGCGCCGTCAGCGCGCGTTCAAGCGATTGCCTCTGGGTGGTCTTCGCGAAATCCGGAAGGACCACGAGGATGGCGGCAGACAGGGCCACGACACCGGCAAACATGCATGTGTAGAGAGCGTTTCTGAGATACATGGGGCACCATTTCCATACGGTCACGAAACCGCGAGGCGCGCTCGCAGGGTTTCATGCCGTACATCATTCCACGGGGCGGAACTTAGTCAACCCCGGTGCGCGGCCCCGGGTGGCTGGCTCACTCTCGGCACGCCCCGGCGCCTCATGTGGCCGCGTCCCCCGTCGCGGTGACGGTGAAAGCCAGCGGCCCCGGCGGGGCCGCGCCGTTGACCGCCGTCATGTCCTGCGGACAGGCGGACATCACCGCGACACAGCGGGCCAGCGCGCGCAGTTCGATGACATCCCCGGGCGCACTTACAGGCGCGCTCCATTCGAAGGAGCCGTCGGGCAAGACCGGTACGTTCATCCAGATATTGAAGGGCGACGGGATCTCCGGCGCCTCGCGCCCGATCGCCAGCAACGCCATGCGCAGGTTGTCGGTGCAGTTGTCGTGATACCCCTCGGCGCCGAGCTGCCAGTACCGTTCCGCATCGCAGGCGGCGATGATCGTGTCATGCACGCCCGGGGAACTGTCCGCCTCCAGGCGCATCAGCGGCGCCCGACGATTGCTGACCAGCACGTCGCCCGCCCGCGGGATCGTCCGGCCCAGCGCCGTGCGCAGATGCTCCATCGACAGGAACTCGCGCATGTCATCGGCGCGGAACGCCCAGAAATCGCAGACCTGGCTGCCGCCGGGATTGACGATCGACAGGGTCTCCCCCGCCTCCAGCAGCACGGCACGGCCACAGCGCGCAGGGATGTCATAGGTCTCGCCGATCTCGGGGCGCCCGTGGGCCGAAATCGCAAGGGTCAGCGTGGCGTTCTGCCCGTCCGGGCGGGCCGGATCAAACCGTGACGACGCATCATGCATGGCCGGCTTCCCCCTTGAAGATTAGGTGCCCGTCCTCCACCGGCCAGCCCACTGTCAGGTCGTCGCCGGGCGAGATCGTCACCCGGTCCATCTCTCGCTGCGGCACCTGCACGATGATCTCGCTGCCGGCGCTGGTTTCGAGGAACAGGTTGATCCCCGATCCGACGAACTCCTCTCCCACGACCCGGCCGGTCAGCCGGTTGCCCAGCGCCGCCCCCTCGCCGATCACCATCCGGTCGGACGAGACCACCAGATCGGCCGGCCCGCCGGGCGCCCCTGAATCGGTCGCGCCCTCGCCGGGGATGCGGATCGGACCGTCGCCGGTGTTCAGCACCCGCCGCCCGGCCGCATCGACCTCGAGCGTGCCCGAGAAGATATTGTTCGACCCCAGGAATTCGGCCACGAACCGCGAGGACGGGCGCAGGTAAAGCTCCTTCGGGGCGCCGATCTGCTCGATTTTCCCGTCGCGCATGATGACCACGCGGTCGGCCATGGCGAAGGCTTCGGAATGGCTGTGGGTGACGTAGATGAAGGTGATCCCCAGCTCGCGCTGCAGGTTCGTCAGCACCGACTGCATCCGCACGGTCAGGTGCGCATCGAGGGCGCTGAGCGGTTCGTCGAGCAACAGCACGGGCGGCTCCGTCACCAGCGCACGGGCCAGCGCCACGCGCTGACGCTGGCCGCCGGACAGCGCGTCGACATTGCGCTGCGCGAGATGCGCGATCTCCATCCGGTCCAGCCAGGTCATCGCCCGCGCCCGGCGCTCGGCTTTGCCGATCCCCTGCATCCGCAGGCCGAACTCGACATTCTCCACCGCCGTCAGGAAGGGGAAAAGCGCGAGGCTCTGCCAGACCATCGGCGTGACCCGTTCGTGCACGGCAAGGTTTTCGGTCGGGGCCCCGTTGAGCAGGATGCGCCCCTTGCTGGGCTGCTCCAGCCCCGCGATCAGGCGCAGCAGGGTCGATTTCCCCGATCCGCTGGAACCCATGATGGCCAGGAACTCGCCCGGCTCGATATCGAGCGAGACGTCGGAGACGGCGGTGAAATTGCCGAAGGTCTTGGTGACGTTTTCGATTTGAAGGACGGGGGTCATGGTCGCTTCCTCTCAGTTGGTGTCTTGCGTCTTCGCCGGCGCGGACCGCAGGTAGATCACCTGCGCCAGCACCACGAGACAGATGGACGTGGTGAAGACGATGCTGCCGATGGCGTTGATCTCGGGGCTGACGCTGCCCTGCAGGATCGACAGGATCCGCACCGGCACCGTCTCGTTCAGGCCCGAGACGAACCACGCGATGGCATATTCGTCGAACGAAACCGCCATCGTCAGGAACAGCGCCGAGACCAGCGCCGGCCAGACGAAGGGCAGCACCACGTGCCGCAGCGATTGCCAGGGCGACGCGCCCAGGTTCCACGCCGCGGCCTCGAGCGCGGTGTCCATCTGCGACAGCCGCAGCCGGATCACCGCCATGGCAAAAGGCGTGGCCAGCACCACATGCGCGATGATCACCGAGACCACCTGCCCCGACAGGGCGATGCGCGACAGGAAGCTCAGCATGGCCAGCCCCAGGATGATCACCGGCACCGTCGGCGGCAGCAGCGCAATCGCAAGGTAGGCGGACTTGCCGATGAAATTGTAGCGGTAGTCGGTATAGGCCGCGCCGAAGCCGAACAGGGTGGCAAGCACACCCGTGGTGAGCGCGATCCGGGCCGAGTTGCCGAAGGCCTGCCAGACCGCCGTGTCGGCCCAGACCGCCGCGTACCACTGGGTCGAGAACCCGGCGAGCGGCAGCGTCGGAAACCGCGCGGCATTGAGCGAGAAGACGAAGCTTGCCAAGATCGGCGCGAACAGGAAGCCGTAGGCAAGGACGGTGTAAAGCCCGAGCGCCCGGCCGGTCACATTCCATGCGGATGCGGTTTTCATGCCGTCTCTCCCGTTTTCCTGTAGGCGAAGCGCACGGCGAGGAACGCGACGGTCAGAAGGGTTGCGATCATGGTGATCGCCACCACCGCGGCGCGCGGCCACTGGTTGCCGGCCTTGGTGAAGTCGGTGATCAGGATGCCCAGCGTCGGTGCGTTGCCGCCGCCAAGGTAGGTCGGGCTGACGAAATCGCCGAAGACGAGGATGAAGCAGAAAGTGGCGCCGAGGGTCAGGCCCACGCGGCTTGCCGGAATGACCACCCGGAAGACCGTGCGCATCGGCGAGCAGCGCAGGTTCCGTGCCGCCTCGATCAAGGTGCGGTCGACGCTTGCCACGCTCATCAGCTGCAACAGGATGACCAGCGGCAGGCACAGGGTGACGTAGCCCACGAAGGTGCCGAAGACGGTGTTCAGCATCGCCAGGTCCTGCAGGCCGATCGCGGTCAGCGCCGCGTTGACGATCCCGTCATCGGCCAGGAACACCTGCCAGGTATAGGCCCGCACCAGGTAGCTGGTGAAGAACGGCACCACCAGCATCAGCATCGCCAGCCGCCGCGCGGCGGGCGACAGGCGGAACGCCAGGAAACAGGTGACCGGAAAGGCCAGCACGCTGATCAGGGCCGCCGCGCCCGCCGCCATGGCGAAGGTGCGCGCATAGGCATCCCAGAACACCTTCATGCCCAGCACCCTTGCCCAGTTGCCGGTGTCGAAATCGGGAACCAGCCGGTAGGACTGCACCACCCAGAAGCTCATCGCCACGAGGAAGCACAGGGGCGCCACGAAGAAGATCAGCTGCCAGACAAGGACGGGCAGCGCGAAGCTGCCGGCATAGAGCCGGGCGGAACGAAACAGCCGGGCGAAGATGGCGCCGTCTGCTCCTGGCGGGGCGGTGCGCTCCTCCGGCGGCAGGGTGGCGTTGGTTGCGTGCATGATGCCCTCCTCGACAGATGCAGGTATTGGCGGATCGCGCGGCCCCGGCGCAGCGGTGCACGGGGGCCGCGCCGGTTTCACAGGTTCTTGTAGGTCGACCAGGCCTCGTTCCAGTCCTCGAGCGACTGTTGCACTGGCAGGGCGCGCAGGCTGATCCGCCCGTCGCGCAGCACGTCCAGCGCGTTCGCGCCGTTCAGCACCATGCCCTGGCGTTCGGCCTCCTCCGGGTTCCGGTCGGCCAGCGCCGTCCAGCCCGATTTCGTCGGCAGCAGCGCCGGGTAGGCCTCGAGCGTCGCGGTCTTCACCTGCCCTTCGGGCGACAGCACGTAGCGGATGAATTCCCGCGCCAGCTCCGGGTGCCGCGACCCGCGCCCGATCGACAGGGACTCGGCCCACAACAGCCCGCCCTCGTCGGGAATGACGGTGGTGACCGGCGCCCCGTCGCGCCGCAGCACGCCGGTGATCCAGTCGCCGATACCGGGCATCGCCAGCACCTGCCCCGAGCGCAGCGACGACAGCACGCCACCATAGTCGAAGAACCCCGCCGCCTGCGATCTCAGGGCAAAGGTCCGGTCCTGCACCGCCTGCCACTGGCCGGCATCGAGGTCGAACGGCGCATCATGGCCAAGGGCCTTGCTGACCGTGCCGAAATTCGGCAGGTGCCAGTCGAAATGACCGACCTTGCCGGCCAGCCGCTCGTTCCAGAGGATCTCGTAGCTGCGCACGTCCTCGGGGCTGAGCGCCTCCTCGTTGTAGGAGAGCCCGAGATAGCCGAAGCGGATCATCACCGACAGCAGCGTATCGCCCTGCCAGTGGCCGGGCATCTTCTGGAACTCGGGGAAGAAATCGTCGAACGGGTAATCGGCCGGGTCGAGCGGTTCGATCATCTCGGCCGCCGCAAGCTGTTCGATGTATTCCCGGTCGCTCAGCACGATGTCATAGGTGCCCGGCGGCGACTGCGCCAGCAGCGCCAGCATCTGGTCACCGCCGACATAGTATTTCTTGTTGATCCGGACGTTGTGCCGTTCCTCGAAGGCGGCGATCATCTCGGGCTCGGCATGGCCGTACCAAGACAGCATGTTGAGCTCGGTCGTGCCGGCATCGGCCCTTCGCGGCGCAAGGCCCGTCAGCCCGGTCGTGGCCAGCATCGCCGCGGCCGCGCCTTTCATCAAACCCCTGCGGGTCAAGGTTTTTCGTTCCGTCATTTTCGGGTCCTCCCTGTGTTTCACCCTTTTGGATTGAGAAGTTTGTTCCAGCGCCGGACGAGGTAGTTGTGCTCGTCCATGACGACGTTCCACATCGCGATCCGGCGCATCCGGTCGGTATAGCTGCCACCCGGATAGCGATCGCCCCGCCGCACGATGACGCGGCCCTGGGCACAGCGCAGGTCTTCGCGGGCAGGCAGCCCGGCGTACCAGTAATCCCACTCGGCACTCCGGAGGTGGGCGCGGGCCCTTCCGGGATTGGAGATATGCGCGTTGTTGCGCGTCATCATCGCGCCGGCGTACCCGTCCAGCCACCAGTTGAGATAGGCATAGGCCACGTCGCGCTGGCGGCCGTTCAGCGCCCGCGACAGGGCCAGCCCGCCATACCATCCGCGAAACCCCTCGGCCGGGTCCGCCATGCGCACCGCGATGCCCCGCCGGCGCAGGGCGATGGCGCCCTGCCACCACATGCTCGACACGCTGACGCGGCGCGCGCCCAGCAGGGCGCTGGCCTCGGCTTCGGTGGTCCAGAACTCGGCGAAATGACCGCGGCGGCGGAGGTGGACAAGCCGCCCCAGCAGGTAATCTATCTCCTCGAGCGTCAGGTTACCGGGGTCGGCGAACTCGGCCCAGCCGGCGGCGCGGGCGGCAAGGATCAGGTCCACCAGCCCGATCGCGGCATCGCTCTGCACGGAAACGCGCCCTTCGAACCTCGGCGCCAGCAGCGAGGCCCAGGACCGCGCCGCATCGGGACGTTCGGCCTGCGGATCGTCGGCCGCCACGGCAAAACTGTCGGCGTTGTGAACGGTCGGCAGCATGGAGATTTCGTCGGTGGGCAGGCTCGCCAGTTCGCCGTTCGGCTGGACATACAGCCGCTGCGCCGGGTTCCCGCCCGGTGCGGGCGCGGCCCCTTCGTCGATCCGGCCCAGCTTGGGCAGATCGTTCACCTCGTCCCACCGCTCGATCCGGTCCAGCCGCACCGGCTGCATCGACCGGGCCGGCCAGACCAGGTCGATATTGTGGAACCACTGGTCGTAGATATCGAAGGTTTCGGGATGCAGTGCCGCGATCCGCTGGGCGTTCTTGCCATCTTCGACGATGAACTCCACGTCGATGCCCAGGTCGTCCTCGCACCGCCGCCTGATCGGCTCGATCAGGCTGACCGAGGTGCCCAGCACCCGCAGCATGGCCCGCCCGCGATGCACCGCAGGGGCGGCCGGGCCGGCCGACATGGTGTCGCGCGGCGCCCCCATCACGGGCCCGCCCCGATGCTGACCGGCCCGACGCCGCGCCCCGCCCGCTCCCGCGCGGCAAAGTCGTCGGCGACCTCGCCCAGCGTGACGAACCGCACGCCCGGATGGCTGCGGAAATAGGCGATCAGCCTCTCGTGCATCAAAAGCGCCTGCGGACGGCCCGACACGTCGGGGTGAATGGTCATCGGAAAGACGGCGTGATCGTATTCGCGGTAAACCCAGTCGAACTGTTCCCGCCAGAGCTCCTCGACCTGGCGCGGGGTGACGTAGCCGTGGCTGTTCGGATAGCTCTTGATGAACATCTGCGGCGGCATGTCATCGAGCAGCCAGCTGGCCGGGATCTCGATCAGCCCCGAGGGTTTGCCGGGCGTGTAGGGCTTCATCCATGCCTCGGCCGGACGGCTGAAATCTATCTTCGTCCAGTCCTCGCCCACCGGCAGCCAGTAGGGCTCGAAATCGCGGTGCATCATGGAGTGGTCGTAATCCACACCATGCGCCAGCAGCAGCTCTGCGGTGCGCGGGCTGAACTCCCACCAGGGGGCCACGTAGCCGCGGGGCCGCGCGCCGGTCAACCCGACGAGGATCTCCAGCGCCCGCGCCATCACCGCCTCTTCCTGATCGCGGCTCATGTCGAGCGGGTTCTCGTGGCTGTACCCGTGCAGCCCGATTTCATGGCCGGCCTCGATGATCTCGTGCGTCTGGCGCGGAAAGCTTTCGGCCGAATGGCCGGGCACGAACCAGGTGGCCCGAATACCCTCGCGGCGGAACAGTTCGAGCAGCCGGGGCACGCCGCGCTCCGCGGCGAAGACACCGCGCGAGATGTCACAGGGCGAATCCTCGCCCCCGTAGGAGCCGAGCCATCCGGCCACCGCGTCGAAATCCACGCCGTAGGATACAAGAATTTCCTTGGTCATCTGGCTCACCTCATGTCCTGGAATTGCCGTTCGACGCCCCGCGCCAGCGCAAGAAGCGGCCGGTCGCGGCCCGCCCCCATCGAAAACTGCAGGCCGATCGGATGATCCCCGCCGCCATGGAACGGCACCGAGATGGCCGGCGTGTCGAGCAGGCTGCCCAGCATGGTGTTGCGCAGAACCAGCGTGTTGCAACGCGCGAATGCCGCATCGTCGGCCTGCATGTCGGCCAGGCGCGGCGGAGGGATCGGCACGGTCGGGAAGACCATGCAGGCATCGCCCAACTCGTCTGCAAGGGTCAGGCGGGCCGTCGCCCGGGCCGCCTCGAGCGCGGCGCGCGCCCCGGCTCCCTGGGCCCGCCCCTGCGCCAGCCGGGCACGGACCCGCCGGTCGACGCGCGGGTCG
>NZ_CBDDIG010000003.1:0-145390 GCF_965228755.1 Roseovarius sp. | reverse complement strand
GCGCCGCGGGCCACCGGCCCGGCGACGCAGCCGGCGCCGGCCCCGGCGACGACCGCCGTGGCGCGCAAGCCGGTGACGGCGCCCGCGACGACCACCACCACGGTCTACCGCTCGGCCCCGCCGCCGAAGCCGGTTGCGCCAAAGCCGGCGAAGGCGCCGGTCGTCGCGGCAGCGCCCGCATCCAAGCCGCGCCGGGTGGTGGCGGCGGATTGCGCAAGCCTGAGCCCGCAATCGCAGCACTACATCAACTCGACCAACCGCTACGCGATCCGCTGCGGCCCGCAGAGCGCGCCGCACGTGACCGAGCGGGAGACGGCCGGGCCCAACGCGACGATCTATAACCCCGGTTCACCGACGGGCAGCGTGGCGGCCTATCGCACCGGCAGCCATGCCGCGCCGGGATATGTCACCGCCACGACGATGGTTGCGCCGAAGCATGTCTATGCCAACCAGAAGGCCAGCACCGAGGGGGTCTACGTGCCCGAGGGCTATGTCGCGGTGTGGGAGGATGACCGGCTGAACACCCGCCGGGCGCACCAGACCTTTGCCGGCAAGGCGCAGATGGAGCAGCGGTGGACCAAAACCACGCCGCGGCGGCTGAAGGAGCCGGCGGTGGGCCCGGTGGTGACCGAGGCGGACGTGGTGACACGGTCGACGGTTGCCTATCCGGTGGCGATGAGTTTCGCCCAGCAGGCCGCGCCGCAGGCGAAGGCTGCGCCGAAGCCGGCCGCCACGATGGCCGCGACGCCCAAGGTCGAGACCCGGGCGGCGAGCCATCGTTACGTGGAACTGGGCCATTTCAGCGACCCGGCCCACGCCAAGCGGACGGCGCAGAAGCTGGCCAATTCCGGCATGCCCGCGCGGATGGGGAAGGTGACCCACAAGGGCAAGACCTATACGCTGGTGATGGCCGGGCCGTTCGAGACGCAAGGCGCGCTGGACCGCGGACTGGCCCGGGTGCGCGGGATGGGCTTTGCGCAGGCGAGCCTGCGGCGGTAGGGACCACGGTTCGGAGACAAGGAGAGGCGGCGCCGGAAACGGGGCCGCCTTATTTTGTCTAGAGTATGAGAGCTTGCACCACCCCTTTGCGTTTCGTGTTCGGCATCCTACTGTCCCGAAGGTTGGCTCGACGGGGCATAGGCTGAACACGGCCATTTCGAAGATCGCGATGCGACACCGGGCTCTCAAGGTCCGAATTGTGAGGGGCACCATGAACAGGACGAATGCCATCAGGAGCGCATCATCGTCCGAACCGGAACTCATCAACTGCTTGCAAAAAAACGGCCCGTTCGAACTTCGCCCGGCCAAGCCCGGCGAAAAGCTGTCGTATCCGAATCCGACAACAACCATGACGATTAGCGAGGCCATGTAAGTGCAGGAAATAGCGCGACGTGTCATAAAGCAGATTTTTAACCGATACTACGATGGCGACAAAGGGCTCTGACCGGACACTTTGCTTCGGGCTTAATGAACGTTCGTTTGCACCACGGGATGCAAAGGGCTGGGGGCTTTGGCGGCGGGTTTCCTGCCGCGCGGATACCGCGGCCGGATCCGACTAGCCGCCACAGATCGCCTGCAGGCGGAGCCAGTCGGAATCGCTGAGCAGGGCGGGCGGGGCGCCGTCGGCGAAGGGGTCGGCCTCGATCAGGCCGAGGGTGGTTTCGCCGGTATCGTCCAGCGCATAGGCGTAGGGCGCGGCCCGGACCGACCAGGCCTCGAAGCCCGAAAGAAGCGTCTGGGTGTCGAGCGTCACGCCGGGGCTGTCGAGCAGCGTGTCGGCATAGGCGTCGAGCGTGCCGTCGTCGATATCGCCGGTGGTGAGCAGCCGGAAGCTGGCCCAGACCGAGCTGGCCTCGAGCAGCTGCGCCAGCGGGTCCTGCACCTGGGCCCGGAGCCGTTCGGCCACGAGGTAGCCCGCCACCACGTCGGGCTCGTCATACTGTTCCACCAGCCCGCGGCCGATCAGGATGGTCGAGCCGGGCAGGTGGATGGTGCCGTCGATCCCCTCGCGCATGACCTCGAGATAGCCGGGGCCATCGGGGCCGGGCACGCGCTGGGCCAGTTTATCAAGGGCCGCGCGCCCCTCGGGCGTGGTGCAGGGCGGGCCGGTTTCCTGCTGGATATGGCGGAAGAGGGCGGCGCCGATCTCGGCCCGCTTGACCTGCGGGACGACGGTGACGGCGTGGCGGCGCACGGCCTGTGGCAACCAGATCACGGCGCCGGCGGTGACGATGACCAGCACGGCCAGCAGGATGACGAGGCGCAGCCGGCCGGGATGGGGGCGGCGGCGGTCTATCGCGGCGCAGAGCTTCTCGATGGCGGCGATCATGTCCTTCTCGTCGTCGGCCAGTTCGAGCGTCTCGCCCGGGTCGCCGTCGGGGTGGTAGATGGCGGGCCGCTTGCCGGGGTTGGCGCGGGCCACGGCGGCGAGGGACCAGTGGGTGAGCGCGCGTTCCTGCATGTCGCTGATGATCAGGGTGGCGTCGCCGATCGAGACGATCACCTCGGTGCGCTGGGCATCCGGGGTGGGGCGCCACAGGCCCGAGGCTTCCAGCCGCTGGTATTCTTTCAGTGCCGTCATGGCTTTATGGGCCTGCTCTGCCTTTTCGGAAACCTTAGCACGGGGTGGTGGCAGGCGGCAATTGCCGGGTGACATCAAGGGTTTTGGTGATTCGATGGTTAACGGCGAGGATTTGAAAGGGGGCCGACGTCGGTATCACGTCGGTATTTCGTCGGTATCGCGTCGGTTTCCGGGGCTGTAAGGCGGTTGGTTGATGCGGCGTTCCGGGCGCAACACGCGAGATGTTGTGTTGGGCGCAACGGGGGTTTGGTGGCCGCGTGAGGCCCCGGGTCAGGCCCGGGGCGGGGGAGGATTGGGGGTCGCGTCCCGGCCTTGAGCCGGGACCTCGGGTGGCGGAGAGGCCCCGGGTCGAGCCCGGGGCGGGGGAGGATTGGGGGTCGCGTCCCGGCCTTGAGCCGGGACCTCGGGTGGCGGAGAGGCCCCGGGTCGGGCCCGGGGCGGGTGAGGATTGGGGGGCGCGTCCCGGCCTTGAGCCGGGACCTCGGGTGGTGGAGAGGCCCCGGGTCAGGCCCGGGGCGGGGTCAGGGTCGGCAGGCGGCGCGGCGGGCGGCCGGGGTGGTGCCGGTGTGGCGACGGAAGGCCGAGGTCAGGTGCGACTGGCTGGAAAAGCCGCTGGCAAGCGCGATCTCGGCGAGGGGCATGTCGGGACAGGTGGCGATCAGCCCGGCGGCGTGTTCGACACGCAGGGCGAGGACGCGGGTGTAGGGCGAGACGCCGGTGGCGCGCCGGAAGAGGGTCGAGAAATGCGAGGGGCTGTGACCGGCGAGGCGGGCGAGCTCGGCCACGGTGATCGGCTGGTCGAGGCGGGCGCGGATATGGTCGTCGATCCGGGCCAGCAGGCGGGGGGAGAGGGGTGGCGCCTCGGGCCGGGCAGGGGGAGAGCCCGCGAGATGGCGCAGGCGGTCGGTGAGACAGGCGAGCGCGCTGTCGGCGAAGAGCGCGCAGGCCGCCCCGCCGGGGTCGCTGTCGCGCCAGAGGGCGGTGACGAGCTCGGCGGTGAGCGGGTCGCGGAAGGGGGCCGCGTGGAGCGGGCCGAGTGTTTCGGCGCTTTCGGTGAAGAGCGAGACGGGCAGGCAGAGGCCGAGAAAGCCGTGGCGGTCGGAGAGCGATACGTCGGAGGCGGCGTTGGCGGGCACGAGGGTCAGGTCGTGACGCCGCCACGTGCCGTGCCAGCGCCCGGCGCCCCAGTCGAACCGCGCCTCTTTCGCGCCTTGCAGGGCGAGGTAGAGCAGCAGGCCGGGCATCGGCGGATCGGGGTAGGCGCCGGCGGGTTGTTCGGCCGCGAACATGGCGAAGGGACGGGAGCCCACGGTCTTGCGGCCGGTGAGGTAGCGGGCATAGGGCCCGCGCCGGTAGAAATCGGCATGGTCGGAATAGGCCGGGGCGGGCACGCGCGTCTCCTTGGGGCCGGGGGTGCGGCGGATCGTAATAGAGGCCGGCGGATGCTGGAAGACCGGAGGGCGCGGGGCGGCCTAGGGTGGCGTGGAATCGCCCGGGACAGGCGCGGGTCAATGGAGAGGCAGGCAGGATATGGTGAGGATCGGGATGGCTGGCATGGCGCTGGCGGTGGGCACTTGGGCCGTGGCCGCGGCGGGAGAGCCGGTTTACGAGGAGGAGGGCCCGTTCCGCCCCGGCGAGGGGTTCGGGCGGCCGGCGAGCTGTGCCAGCCTGCCCGGCTGGATCGAGCGGGCGCCGGAGACGGAGGCGCGTGTCACCATGGTGATCGACGGGGAGATTGTCGAGAGCCACTGGGACGGGGCGCTGGCCTACCTGATCATGTGCGCGCCCGAGGAGGTGCAGGTGATGTGCGTGACCTACTACCCGAAGGAGGCGGGCAGCGGGACGGTGCGCTTTGCCGGCGGGTATAACCGGGTGGGCGCGCGGCAGGTGATCCTCGACCCGTGCCTGGTGTACCCGGCGGAGTGAGGGGCGCTCAGCTCTCCTTCAGGGCCTGGCGCAGCTCGAATTTCTGGATCTTGCCGGTGGAAGTCTTGGGGAGTTCGCGGAAGACCACCTTCTTGGGTGTCTTGAAGCCGGCGAGGCGTTCGCGGGCGAAGGCGATGAGGTCGTCCTCGGTGACGGTGGCGTCTTCCTTGACCTCGACGAAGGCGCAGGGGACCTCGCCCCATTTCTCGTCGGGCTTGGCGACCACGGCGCAGAGCAGGACAGCCGGGTGGCGCATCAGCACGCCCTCGACCTCGATCGAGCTGATGTTCTCGCCGCCGGAGATGATGATGTCCTTGGCGCGGTCGGCGATGCGGAGGTAGCCGTCGGGGTGCTGGAGGGCGATGTCGCCGGAGTGGAAATAGCCGCCGCGGAAGGACTCGGCGGTGGCCTCGGGGTTCTTGAGGTAGCCTTTCATGACCGAGTTGCCGCGGATCATGATCTCGCCCTGGGCCGTGCCGTCCATCGGGATCTGGGTCATGGTTTCGGCATCCATCGAGGTGATATCCTCCATCATCGGCATGAGCACGCCGGTGCGGGCCTTGATGGCGTAGCGTTCGTCGTCGGCTTCGTCGTTCCAGCGGGTCTGCCAGACGCATTCGGTGACGTGGCCGTAGGTTTCGGTGAGGCCGTAGACCTGCGTGACGTTGAAGCCCAGCGGCTCGATCGCAGCCAGCGTGGCGGCGGGGGGCGGGGCGCCGGCGGTGAAGACCTCGACGATGTGGTCGAACGCGCGCCGGTCGGCGGGCTTGGAATTGACGATGGTGTTGAGCACGATGGGCGCGGCGCCGAAATGGGTGACCCCTTCGTCGGCGATGGCGTCGTAGATGTTTTTTGCTGTGATGTCGCGGCAGCAGATCACGGTGCCGCCGACCATGGGCACGGCCCATGTGTGGTTCCAGTTGTTGCAGTGGAAGAGCGGCACGATGGTGAGGTATTTCGCGCCGCGGGGGATGGGCCAGCTGACGGTGGTGCCCATGGTCATGAGGTACGCACCGCGGTGGTGGTAGACCACGCCCTTGGGTCGGCCGGTGGTGCCGGAGGTGTAGTTGAGCGCGAGGCTTTCCCATTCGTCCTGCGGCATGATCCAGTCGAAATCCGGGTCGCCGGTGGCGAGGAGGTCGTCATAGGTCAGGTGGTCGCCGCTGGCGGGGATGCCGGCGATGGGGTCGGGGACCTCGATGATCTTGGGGGCGGGGCCCTCCATCTTGCCGATGGCCTCGAGCGTGACGGGGAGGAGGGCGCTGTCGATGAGCGCCACCTTCGCCTCGCCGTGGTCGAGGATGTAGGAGATGGTGTCGGATTCGAGCCGGGTGTTGATGGCGTTGAGCACGGCGCCGCAGGCGGGCACGCCGAAATGCGCCTCGGCATGGGCGGGGATGTTGGGCAGGAGGGTGGCCACCACGTCGCCCGGTTCGACGCCCAGTTTTGTCAGGCCGGAGGCGAGGCGGGTGCAGCGCTCGTGATACTCGGCATAGGTCTTGCGGAAACTCTTGTAGACGAGCGCCTCGTCATCGGGGAAGAGGCGGGCAGCGCGGCGGAGGTGGGACAGGGGCGTGAGCGGCACGAAATTGGCCGCGTTCTTTTCCAGTCCGGTTTCGTCCTTCATCCAGCCCATGGTGCGCTCCTCCTTCGCGGTGGGTGTCAGACCAGGGATATTGCGCATTTGGGGCGGCAAAGCAAAGGGTTTGGTTTGGGGAGGGGGCCGGGCAGTGCCCGACCGCGGGTGGGCGCGCCGACGGGGTGTTGGTTGATTTATGGTGCGGCTTACATCCGACGGTCGCTCTGTATGAGCAGGTTGCAGAAGCGCCCGCCCGTGGGGACGGGCAGTCGCTCGCCCGGCGCCGCGCTTTGGCGCGGCTTGACTCCGGGCGGGTGTCTCGATTGAGAGGTTTCTCTTTCGGCCTCTCCCTCGTAGCATCCCGCCCATGATCATCTCGCCCGGGCGCAATTACATCTTCGTCCATATCCCCAAGACCGGGGGCACCTCGCTGGCGCTGGCGCTGGAGGGGCGGGCGATGAAGGATGACCTGTTGATCGGGGATACGCCGAAGGCAAGGAAGCGGCGGGGGCGGGTGAAGGGCGTGGCCTCGGCCGGGCGGCTGTGGAAGCACTCGACCTTGCGGGATATCGACGGGCTGGTGAGCCGGGCATTTATCGAGGGGGCCTTTGTCGTCACGATGGTGCGGAACCCCTGGGACAGGGTGGTGAGCTACTATCACTGGCTGAGGGCGCAGGGGTTCGATCATCCGGCAGTGAGGCTGGCGAAGGCGGTGGGGTTCAGCGAATTCCTGAACCATCGGCAGACGCGGGAGAGCCTCGGGGCGCATCCATATGGCAGCTATGTCACCGGGCCGGACGGGCGGGAGCGGTGCGACCTGTTCATCCGGTTGGAAGCCTTTGCGGAGGATGCGGAGGCGTTGTGGGATCATCTCGGGTTTCGGCTGGAGCTGCCGCGTGTCAACGCCTCGGAGCGGGGGGCGGCGTATCGGGACTATTACTCGGAGGCCGATTCGGCGCTGGTTGGGGAGTTGTGCGGCGAGGATATCGCGCGGTTCGGGTACGTTTTTTCGTGAGAGGGCGTTTCGTTTGAGTGCATAGTGCGGGGTCTGGGGGCAACGTGTTTCGCCCCATGAAACAGTGCCGCATTTCCGCCACCTTTCCGGCAAACGAGCGCCGCAGGTGTGGCCGGATGATCAACGCCGGTGACGCGGCCGGGTGCCTCCGGCGACAGCATTGGACAACGAGATGTTCGAGTCATTCCCAGCGGTCGATCCCGAGAGCCCTGACGGGCCGGTGATTTCGGGCCTCGTGTCGGGCACGCGGGTGGCGACGGAACGGGGCTGGCAGCCGGTGGAGCGGGTGAGCGCGGGCGACCGGGTGCTGACCTTCGATGCCGGGTTGCAGAGGGTGACGCGGGTGACGCGGCACGGCTTTCCGGAGCCGGGCGCCTGTCCGCCGGCCTTCTGGCCGATCGAGGTGCCGGAGGGGGTGCTGGGCAACCGGGAGGTCATGCACCTGATGCCGCAACAGACGATCATGGTGGAGAGCGACACCGCCGAGGACCTTTACGGCGATCCGTTCTCGCTTTTGCCCGCCGAGGCGATGGACGCGCTGACCGGGAGCCGCCGGGTGCCCCCGCAGGATGGCTTCGAGGTCGTCCGCCTGCATTTCGCGACCGAGCAGGTGGTGTTCGCACGGGACGGCTTGCTGTTCCTGTGCCCGTCCTCGCGCGACATGGTCGCGGCGGCGTGGGAGGCGCCGCAGGATCCGCTCTATGCGATCCTGCCGCTGGACGAGGCGCGCTTTCTGGCCGGGAGGATCGCGGACGAGGATTACAGGGCGGGCCTGCCGGCCTGACGACCGGGCCGGGCAAGAGAAACCGCGCAAGGGGAAGGCCTTGCGCGGTTTTTCGTTTTCAGCGGGGCGCCTGAAGGATCAGGCGGCCTGGTCGGCCTCGGTGCCGAAGCGGGCGTAGAAGCCCTGATTCTTCTCGGCCAGCTCGCGCAGGAGGTCCGGCGTGGTGAAGCGGGGGCCGAATTTCTCGGTCAGCTGGTCGCAGCGCTCGGCGGCATAAGGAGCCCCGATGATGTCGAGCCACGAGAACGGCCCGCCCGACCACGGCGCGAAGCCCCAGGCCAGAATGGCGCCGACATCGCCTTCGCGGATGTCCTCGAGCACGCCTTCCTCCAGCGCGCGGACGGCTTCGAGCACCTGGGCGAACATCAGGCGATGCTGCACCTCGATCAGGTCGGGCTGGTCCGCGGCGCGGGGGTACTTGTCTTCCAGGCCCGTCCAGTAGCCCTGCCGCTTGCCCTTCTCGTCGTAGTCGAAGAAGCCGGCATTCGCCTTGCGGCCCAGGCGCCCTTCGCCTTCCATCCAGAAGATCACCTCGTCGACGGCCTCGTCGGGGTAGTCGTCGCCCATGGCCGCCTTGGTCGCGCGGGCGATCTTGGCACCTAGATCGATGGAGGTTTCGTCAACCAGTTGCAGCGGCCCCACGGGGAAGCCGAGCTGACGCGCCGCGTTGTCGATGAGCGCGGGGGCGATGCCCTCGGCCACCATGCGGATCCCCTCGTTGATGTAGGGGATGATGCAGCGGTTGCAGTAGAAGAAGCGCGCGTCGTTCACCACGATCGGGGTTTTCCTGATCTGGCGGACATAGTCGAGCGCCTTGGCCACGGCGCGGGGGCCCGTTTCCTTGCCCTTGATGATTTCCACCAGCATCATCTTCTCGACGGGCGAGAAGAAGTGGATGCCGATGAACTGATCGGGGGTGTCGGAGGCCTTGGCAAGCTCGGTGATCGGCAGGGTCGAGGTATTGGTGGCGAAGATGCAGTCGTCGCCCACATGGGCGAGCGCCTGCTTGGTGACCTCGGCCTTGACCTTGGGGTCTTCGAACACCGCCTCGATGATCAGGTCGCAGCCGTCGAGGGCCGCGTAATCGGTGGTGGCGGTGATCAGGTCGAGGGCGGCCTGTTTCTTCTCCTCGGTGGCCTTGCCGCGCTTGATGCCCTTGTCCATGTAGTCGGCGGTATAAGATTTGCCCTTGTCGGCGGCCTCCTGCTTCTGGTCGATCAGCACGACCTGCATGCCGGCCATGGCCGAGACGAGGGAGATGCCTGCGCCCATCATGCCGGCGCCGAGCACGCCCACCTTCCTGACCTTCTGGTCGGGCACGTCGGGGCGGTTCGCGCCCTTCTCCAGCGCTTCCTTGTTGATGAAGAGCGACCGGATCATGGCCGAGGAGGAGGGGTTCATCAGGACGTTGGTGAACCAGCGCGCCTCGATCTTCAGCGCGGTGTCGAAGGGGACGAGCGCGCCCTCGTAGACGGCGGAGAGGAGGGCCTTGGCGGCGGGGAAGGCCCCTTGGGTTTCCTTGTTCACCATGGCCGAGGCGCCGACGAAGGTCATGAAGCCAGCCGGGTGGTAGGGGGCGCCGCCGGGCATCTTGTAGCCCTTCTCGTCCCACGGTTTGACGATGGACGGCTCACTCAGAACCCATTCCTTGGCCTTGGTAAGCAGCTCGTCGGCGGGCACGACCTCGTCGACCACGCCGGCGCTCTTGGCTTTCTTCGGCTCGTTCAGCTTGCCCTGCAGCAAGAGCGGCGAGGCCGCCATGGCGCCCAGCTTGCGGACAAGGCGGGTGGTGCCGCCCGCGCCGGGGAAGATGCCGACCATGATTTCCGGCAGGCCGATCTTGGCCTTGGGGTTGTCGGCGGCAAAGATGCGGTGGCAGGCGAGCGGGATTTCGAGGCCGATGCCGAGCGCCGTGCCGGGGAGCGCGGCGGCGATGGGCTTGCCGCCCTTGTTCTTGTCGTCCATCCCGCCGCGTTCGATCTTGCGCAGGATGGAATGCATGTTCATCAGCCCGTCGAAAAGGCCCCTGGCCGGGTCGTCGCCCGCCATGTCCTTCATCTTGGAGATGACGTTCAGGTCCATGCCCCCGGCGAAGGAGCCCTCCTTGCCGGAGGTGATGACGATGCCCTTGACCGCGTCGTCGCTGAGCGCGTCGTCGATCAGCCCGTCGAGCATCGGCCAGGCCTCCATGTTCATCACGTTCATGGACTTGTTGGGCGTGTCCCAGGTGATGACGGCGACGCCATCGGCGCCTTTTTCCATCGTGAAATCAGTCATTTGCTATCTCCCGTGTAAGGGGTTCCGTCCTTGCGCGTGAAGGTGGTGTCTTCCGCGGTCAGGGTCGCTTTGAGGTCGAGATCGCTGTACCAGGCGATCTCGGTCGGGGTGTGGGTGCCGATGACGAGGAAGCGGGCCTCCTCGTCCGTGTCGTTGACGAGGTGGTGACCGTTGCCGTCGCCCGCCGGGAAGGCGGCGCAGTCGCCGGGCTGCATCGGGTGGCGGCCCGCGTCGTCGATCAGGGTGCAGCGGCCCGAGATCACCATGACGAACTCGTCCTGCTGCTCGTGCCAGTGGCGGAGCGAGGATTTCGCGCCGGGGGCGAGGATGACGATGTTCGCGCCGAACTGCGTGAGCCCGCCTGCGTGGCCCGCGCGCAGGTACGAGCGGCCCGCCACCTCGGCATCATGCGGTGCCGGGTAGCTCGAGCGGGAGATGGGCGCGAGCGCGGAGAGGTCGATCTTCGGCATCACACGCGCTCGATGATGGTGGCCGCGCCCATGCCGGAGGCGACGCAAAGGGTGGCAAGCCCGGTTTCCTTGTCCGAGCGTTCCAGCTCGTCCAGCAGCGTGCCGAGGATCATCGCGCCGGTGGCGCCCAGCGGGTGGCCCATGGCGATGGCGCCGCCGTTGACGTTGACCTTCGCGTGGTCGACGTCGAAGGCCTGCATGAAGCGGAGCACGACGGAGGAGAACGCCTCGTTCACCTCGAAGAGGTCGATGTCGTTGAGTTCCATGCCGCTGTCCTTGAGCGCCTTCTGCGTGGCCGGGACGGGGCCGGTCAGCATGATCGTCGGGTCGGTGCCGATCTTGGTGGTCTGGCGGATGCGGGCGCGGGGCTTGAGGCCGTATTTCTCGCCGAATTCCTTCGAGCCGATGAGAAGGCCGGCCGAGCCGTCGACGATGCCGGAGGAGTTGCCGGCGTGGTGGATGTGCTCGATCTTCTCCAGGTGGGGGTACTTGAGTTTCGCCACCGCGTCGAAGCCGGGCATCACCTCGCCCATTTCCTTGAACGACGCCTTCAGGGCGCCCAGCGACTGCATGTCGGTGCCGGGGCGCATGTATTCGTCGTGGTCGAGGATGGTCAGGCCGTTCTGGTCCTTCACCTCGATGATGGATTTGGCGAAGCGCTTGTCCTCCCATGCCCTGGCGGCGCGTTTCTGGGACTCGACGGCGAAGGCGTCGGCGTCGTCGCGGGAGAAGCCGTATTCGGTGGCGATGATGTCGGCGGAGATGCCTTGCGGGACGAAGTAGTTCTCCATCGCCACGGTCGGATCGACGGCCACGGCGGCCCCGTCGGAGCCCATGGCCACGCGGCCCATCATTTCCACGCCGCCGGCGATATAGCCCTCGCCCGCGCCGCCCCGGATCTGGTTGGCGGCGAGGTTCACGGCCTCGAGCCCGGAGGCGCAGAACCGGTTGATGGCAAGGCCCGGGATGCCCTCGTCAAGCTCGGAGGCCAGCACGGCGGTGCGCGCAAGGCAGCCGCCCTGTTCCATCACCTGGGTGACGTTGCCCCAGATCACGTCCTCGACGGCGCACCCGTCGAGCCCGTTGCGGTCTTTCAGCGCGTTCAGCACCTGGGCGGAGAGGCGCAGGGCGGTCACCTCGTGCAGGGCGCCGTCCTTGCGGCCCTTGCCACGGGGGGTGCGCACCGCGTCGTAGATATATGCGTCAGACATGACGTCTCCTTTCTCAGGCCCGGTCGGCAGGGCTGCCGGGCATCAGGTCATAGGGGTGTTTCCAACCCGGCGTGTTCTCGATATTCGAGAGCCACCGGTCGATCTCGGGCCAGTCCTTGCGGTCGAAGCCGAAGGGCTCGGGGTAGAAGAGGTAGCCGCAGCAGGAGATGTCGGCATTGGTGATCCCGTCGCCCACGATCCAGTCGCGCTCTTGGAGATGGGCGTTGAGGACGGCATAGGCGGCCTTGAGGCGGCCCTGCATGAAGGGGATGACCTCGGCCGGGCGCTTGTCCTCGGGCAGGAAGTTCATCAGGAAGCGGGTCATGCCGGCCTGGCTCGACATCTTGTGATTGTCCCAGAAGACCCAGCGCAGCACTTCGTAGCGCTCGGCGTCGTCCTTGCCGCCGAACTTGCCGGTCTTGTCGGTGATGTATTGCTGGATCACGCCCGATTGCGAGGTGCGGAAATCGCCATCGACCAGCACCGGCGCCTCGCCCATGGGGTTGATCTCGGCGCGGTAGGTGTCGGAGCGGGTTTCGCCGCCGAAGAAGTCGACCTTGACCGGTTCCCAGTCGAGACCGGAGAGTTCCAGCGCCAGCGCCGCCTTGTAGGCGTTGCCGCTTTCGCCGAAGCAGTAGAGTTTCATGGTCATGGCGCGTACCTCCCGTGCGTTGCGCGTGTGGTGAGTGTGGGATTTGGATATTTTGGCCAAGAAGAAGCCGGGGCGTGGCGCTTCGATTTCTTCTTGGCGAAAATATCCCCGCCGGAGGCTCCTGCCCGGGCGGCCGGGTGCGGCGGGTCAGGGCTTGGCGGTGAATGAGCGGGAAATCAGCTCCTTCATGATTTCGTTGGTGCCGCCGTAGATGCGCTGGACGCGGGCGTCGGCCCACATTTCGGCGATGTCGTACTCGGCCATGTAGCCATAGCCGCCGTGAAGCTGGACGCATTCGTCGAGCACCTCGAACTGGGTGTCGGAGATCCAGTATTTCGCCATGGCGGCCTTTTCTACGGAGAGTTCCCCGCGCAGGTGGTCGGCGATGCATTCGTCGAGGAAGGCGCGGGCGACCTTAGTCTTGGTCAGGCATTCGGCCAGTTTGAAACGGGTGTTCTGGAACTGCATGATCGGGCCGCCGAAGGCCTGGCGTTCGTTGGCATAGGCGATGGTACGCTCGACGCCGCCTTCGAGTGCGCCCTGTGCGCCGCAGGCGATGATCAGGCGTTCCTGGGGGAGTTGCTGCATCATCTGGATGAAGCCGCGGCCTTCCTCGCCGCCGAGGATGTTCTCGGGCGGCACGGCCACGTCGTCGAAGAAGAGCTCGGAGGTGTCGCCGGCGTGGAGGCCCGATTTCTCGAGGTTTCGGCCGCGGGTAAATCCCTCGGCGCCCTCGGTTTCGATGGCGACGAGGGAGATGCCTTTCGCTCCCTGCGAGGGGTCGGTCTTGGCGGCGACGAGGATCAGGTCGGCGTGCTGGCCGTTGGTGATGAAGGTCTTCTGGCCCGAGACGCGGTAGGCGTTGCCGTCGCGCACCGCCTTGGTCTTCATGCCTTGCAGGTCGGAGCCCGCGGCCGGTTCGGTCATCGCCAGCGCGCCCACCATTTCGCCCGAGACCATCTTCGGGAGCCAGCGTTTCTTCTGCTCCTCGGAGCCGTAGGCGAGGATGTAATGCGCCACGATGCCGGAATGGATCGGGTTGCCCCAGCTGGCCAAGTTGGCGCGGGACTGCTCGATGCAGATCACCGCCTCGTGGCCGAAATCGCCGCCCGCCCCGCCGTATTCCTCGGGGATGGAGGGGCAGAGGAGGCCGAGTTCGCCAGCCTGGGTCCAGGTGTCGCGGTCCATGATGCCGGCCTTGCGCCAGCGGTCGAAATGCGGGCGCCATTCGTCGGCGATGAACTTGGCCGTCATTTCCGAGAGCATCTGGTGCTCGTCGGTCATCCATGCGGAGCGGGTCTGGTGCATGTCTTTCATCGGATCACTCGCTCCCTTGCGTTGCGCGGGTTTCGGAAAAATCGACGCCCTCGAAATCCGGATAGGCGGTTTCGAGAACGCCGACCTGTTGGGCATCGTCGATGCGGACGAGGTACCAGGCGTCGCCGTCCTGGAAGGCCAGCGTCACGGTGTCGGAGCGCCGGGCCTCGTCCTGCCCGTCGCGGCGGACATAGGCGGTGGTCGGGATCAGCACGTAGACGCGCCCCGCGGAGGTTTCCCTGACCGTCGCCGAGGCAAGATCGATCCTGTACTCCTCGATCGAGGCTGTTTCCATCATCCCGGCAAGCGCCTGCTTCATCGCCGTCAGAACCTGTGCCTCGGTGATGTCGTAGGTCTCCGACGTGGTCGCGAGGATGCCCGGGGGGATCACGGTGAAGACCGCGTCGATGTCGCCCTGCTCGAAGGCCTGTTCGAAGCTGTCTATGCGCGCCTGCAGGCTTGCCTGTTCGTCCGGCGTGAGGTCGCGGGCCAGGGCCGGGGCGGCCAGCAGGAGGAGGCAGGCGGCGAGGGTTCGGGGGACGCGAAAGGTCATCGTTTGCGCGCCTCGAGTTCGGAATTGAAGAGCCGCAGGCGGTGGCTGAACGTGTCCTCGTTGATCACGCTGTCGAAGTTTTCGAAGAGGAAGGAAAGCGCCTCGCCCTCGTCGAGCCCGGCTTCCTGCGCGAATTTCTTCAGGCGCCTGTAGGCGTCTTCGGTCATCGCGGCGTTGAAGCGGCGCGTCAGACGGAATCGTTTCGGCATCTTTCCTCCCCTCGAAATCGTCCCGCAGGGTGGGTGTGACCCCACCCCCCGATCAAAACAGCTCGGCCTCCAGCTCCATCACCGGGTCTGCCCCGCTTTCGATGCGCTTGAGGTGCATCGCGGTCGCCGGCAGGCGGCGGGACATGTAATAGCGCCCCGTCTTGAGCTTGGCCTTGTAGAAGGCCTCGTCCGAGGTGCCGTTGTCCAGCGCCGCGTGCGAGACCCTGGCCATCTTCGCCCACATCAGGCCGAAGCAGACATGGCCGAAAAGATGCATGAAGTCATAGGAACCCGCCAGTGCCGCGTTGGGGTTTTTCATGCCGTTCTGCATGAAGAACATGCCCGCGGATTGCAGGTGCTTGGAGGATTCCTTGAGCGGGTCGAGGAAATCCTTCTTGAGCGCCTCGTTGCCCTCGTTCTCCTTGATGAAGGTCTTTACCATCTCGAAGAAAGCCATCACGTGCTTGCCGCTGTCGGCGGCGAGCTTGCGGCCGACGAGGTCGAGCGCCTGCACCCCGTTGGCGCCTTCGTAGATCATGGCGATCCGGGCGTCGCGGGCGAACTGGGACATGCCCCATTCCTCGATATAGCCGTGGCCGCCATAGACCTGCTGGGCGAGGATGGTCATGTCGAAGCCTTCATCGGTCATGAAGCCCTTGATGACCGGGGTCAGGAGCGAGATCAGCCCCTCGGCATCGGCATCGCCCGCGCGGTGCGAGCGGTCGATCATCTCGGCGCCCCAGAGGAGGAAGGCGCGGGCGCCCTCGACGAAGCTTTTCTGGTCGAGGAGCGCGCGGCGGATGTCCGGGTGCACGATCAGCGGGTCGGCCGGGCCGTCGGGGTTCTTGACGCCGGTCACGTCGCGGCCCTGGAGGCGGTCCTTGGCGTATTCGAGCGCGTTCTGGTAGGCGACTTCGGCTTGCGCCAGGCCCTGCATGCCGACGCCGAGCCGGGCCTCGTTCATCATGGTGAACATGGCGCGCATGCCCTTGTGCTCTTCGCCCAAGAGGTAACCCGTCGCCGCGTCGTAGTTCATGACGCAGGTCGAGTTGCCGTGGATGCCCATCTTCTCCTCGATCTTGCCGCACGAGACGCCGTTGCGTTCGCCGAGCGAGCCGTCTTCCTTGACCAGGAACTTGGGCACGATGAAGAGCGAGACGCCCTTGATGCCCTCGGGGCCGCCGGGGATCTTGGCCAGCACGAGGTGGATGATGTTGTCGGCCATGTCGTGTTCGCCCGACGAGATGAAGATCTTCTGGCCGGTGATCCTGTAGCTGCCATCGTCCTGCGGTTCGGCCTTGGTGCGCATGAGGCCCAGATCGGTGCCGCAATGCGGCTCGGTCAGGTTCATGGTGCCGGTCCAGTCGCAGGAGGCCATCTTGGGCAGGTAGGTCTCTTTCTGCTGGTCGGTGCCGTGGGCGAGGATCGCCGAGGTGGCGCCGTGGGTGAGGCCCTGGTACATGGTGAAGGCCTGGTTGGCCGAGGAGAACATCTCGCCCACAGCGGTGCCGAGGATGTAGGGCATGTTCTGCCCGCCATATTGCTCGGGCAGGTCGAGTGCCGTCCAGCCGCCGGCGCGCACCTCGTCGAAGGCGGCCTTGAAGCCCGTGGGCGTGCGCACCACGCCGTTCTCGAGCTTGCAGCCCTCGGTATCGCCCACCACGTTCAGCGGCGTCAGCAGGTCGCGGGCGATCTTGCCCGCCTCTTCCAGCACCGCGCCGGTGAAGTCGGCATCGAGCTCGGCATAGCCGGGCGTGCCGGAGGCCGAAACGTTCAGCATGTCATGCAGGATGAACTGCATGTCCTTGGTAGGGGGCGTGTAGGTCGGCATTCAGGTCTCTCTCCCTTTGTCCCTCGGGGGCCGGTCCGGCTTGGGGCCGGGTTACTCGGCGGCGTTCTTCTGCTGGCGGATCGAGGCGATCATCTTCTCGCCCCACTTCATCTGCCCGCGCAGTTCCTCGATCGCGGCGTTCAGCTCGTCGCGCTGCTTGACCAGCTCGGCGAGGCGTTTCTCGGCGAGGTTGTAGGTCTCGGTCAGCTGGGTCAGCTGCTGGTCGCCCTTGTCGTAGAGGTCGAGCAGCTGGCGGATTTCCTCGAGGCTGAAACCGAAGCGCTTGCCGCGCAGGATCAGCTTGAGGCGCGCACGGTCGCGCTTGGTGAAAAGGCGCTTCTGGCCCACGCGGCGGGGGAACAGCAGCTCCTTGGATTCGTAGAAACGCAGGGTGCGCGGCGTCACCTCGAAGGCGTCGCACATCTCGCGAATGCTCATCGTTTCATCGGTCATGGGTTCGCTCGTTATCATTACGTCAACTTGTACTTACCTGCGCATCCGCCCCCGTGGTTACAACAGGGTTCCATGTTGACGTAACTACTACGTTGCGTCACTTTGAAATGACGTAAGATCACGCAAGGGAAACAGGGTTTTCGGGATATTTTCTGAGCTTTCGGGGCGGCAAGAATCTGCTGGTTTGGCAGGATTTTGCCGGTTTGAGGGCGCGGCGGAGGGGGCCGAGTCGGGCTTGTATGAAGGCGCGATAGCCTTAAGACTGGCGGAAATGTTCAGCAGAAGGCGAGGCCCGGGATGACCGACGACGACCTGTATGACGACCAGACCATCAAGTTTCTCGAGGAGCTCTGGGGCGAGGGGTTCCTGTCGCCCGGCGGGCCCGAGGAGGTGCGGCGGGTGCTGCACGGGGTCGACATCGCCGGCAAGCGGGTGCTGGATATCGGCTGTGGCTCGGGGGCCTGCGCGGTGCTGATCGCCCATGACCTGGGCGCCGATCATGTCACCGGCATCGACGTGGAGGAGCCGGTCTGTGGCGCGGCACGGCGGCGGGCCGAGGCGGCCGGGCTGTCGGAGCGGATCGTGGTGGAGAAGGTCGAGCCGGGGCCGTTCCCGTTTCCCGACGAGAGCTTCGACGTGGTGTTTTCCAAGGATTCGATCATCCACATTCCCGACAAGGCGGCGATGGCGAAGGAGGCGTTCCGGATCCTGAAGCCGGGCGGCATGTTCGCGGCGTCGGACTGGCTGATCGGGCATGATGACGATCCGTCGCCGGAGATGGTGGAGTATATCAAGTCGGAGGACCTCGATTTCGCCATGGCCTCGCCCGCGACCTACGAGACGGCGATGCGGGAGGCCGGGTTCGAGGAGGTGGAACTGGTCAACCGGAACCCGTGGTATGCGGAGGTGGCGGCGGAGGAGCTGGCGTGGCTGACCGGGGAGAAGCGGCCGGGGCTGGAGGAGCGGCACGGCAAGGAGTTCATCGGCCACCAGGTGGAGACCTGGACGAAGATGCTGCGGGTGCTGGAGAAGGGCGAGCATTGTCCGCATCACATCCGGGGGAAGAAGCCGGGGTGATGTTAGGCGTGGGGTGTGGTGTTGCGACCCTCGCGGTGTGGCACGCGCCCGGAATAAAGGCCGAAGGCCGCCGGGCGAGCGCCGGCCCGTCCCGGCGGGCAGGCGCTTTGGCGGGGGTAGCGTGACGTTGTTAGGTAGGATGTGTTCGGCGCGATAAAGTGTGAGCCAGGACCGTTGCAGCGCCTCCCCACGGGCCGGCGCTCGCCCGGCGGGTCACCTGTGCATGACGTGGCTTTTACCCAAATCGCGGGAGTGGTTTTCCCGCCCCGGGCATGACCCGGGGCCTCTTCTCGTAGCGAGGTCCCGGCGCGGAGGCCGGGACGTGACCGTCACGACGTGAAGTTCTTCGCCACCTCGTCGCGGGTGTTGCGCAGCTCCGTCATGGCCTCTTCGAGCTGGGCGCGCTGGTGGTCGAGCTCGGTGAGTTTCTGGTCGGCCAGCTTGACCCAGTTGCGCATCTGGGCCTCGGTGCCTTCCTCCTCGTAGATTTCCAGCCACTGGCGGATCTCCTCGAGCGCGAAGCCCCAGCGGCGGCCGCGCAGGATGAGGGTCAGGCGGGCCACCTCGCGCGGGCCGTAATAGCGCGCGCGGCCATCGCGTTCGGGGCTGAGAAGCTCGATATACTCGTAATAACGCAGGGTGCGCGGGGTCACGTCGAATTTCGCGCACATTTCCTTGAAGGTCAGACGGCTTTCCGGCATCGCTCGAATACTCCCTGGGTTGAAACTAGAACCATGCGACCGGCAGGGCAACTGCCGGTCTTGCGGGCCGGGGCGGTTCCGGCTCATAAAGGGCGCGCCACCGGACAGAAGGGGAGGCGCATGGGCGTCGACAAGACGAAAATCGCCGAGCAGTTCATCAAGGCCATCCCGCATTCGGAAGCGCTGGGCATGACGGTGACCCGGATCGACGAGGGGTTCGCCGCGATCGAGATGCCGTATGACGACCGTTTCGTGGGCGACCCCCGGACCGGGGTGATCCATGGCGGCGCGGTATCGGCGCTGATGGATACCTGCTGCGGGGCGGCGGCGCTGAGCCATCCGGATTGCGGCGGGACCACCGCGACGATCGACCTGCGCATCGACTACATGCGCCCCGCCACGCCCGGCCAGCGGATCCGCGCCGAGGCGGAATGTTTCCACGTGACCCGCACCGTGGCCTTCGTGCGGGCGCGGGCGATGGATGACGATGCCGACCGGCCCGTCGCCACCGCGACCGGCACTTTCACGACGGGGAAGACCTGATGGCGCGCGAGAAGCCAGAACCGGTACAGGTGATCAAGCAGCGCCGCGACGCCGCGCTTCACGCGCTGGTCGACGGGGTGCCCTATATCCGCTTCCTCGGGATCGAGTTCGACCGCCGGGGCGACGAGCTGACCGCGATCATGCCGTTCAAGGAGACGCTGATCGGCAACCCGGCGCTGCCGGCGATCCATGGCGGGGCGACGGCCGCCTTCCTCGAGGTGTCGTCGATCATCGGGCTGAGCTGGGCGATGCTGTGGGAGGAGATCGAGAGCGGGCGGCTGGACCCCGAGAAGCTGGTGGGGGGCGATCTGCCGAGCCTGCCCAAGACGATCAGTTTCACGGTGGATTACCTGCGCTCGGGCCTGCCGCGGGACGCCTATGCGCGGGCCCGGGTCAACCGCTCGGGCCGGCGTTATGCCTCGGTGCATGTGGAGGCGTGGCAGGACAACCGCGCCCGCCCCTTCGCCCAGGCGACGGGCCATTTCCTGATGCCGCGCGGGGATGGCTGAGGGGCCGCGGGCGGTCACGCATGGCCGTGTCCTGCGGATCGCGCTTCCGATCGTGATCTCCAATGCCACCGTGCCCATCCTGGGCGCGGTGGATACCGGCGTGGTGGGGCAGATGGGGCTGGCCGCGCCGATCGGGGCGGTGGGGATCGGGGCGGTGATCCTGACCGCCGTCTACTGGCTGTTCGGCTTTTTGCGGATGGGCACGACGGGCCTGACCAGCCAGGCTTTGGGCGCGGGGCAGGCGGGGGAGGTGGCCGCGCTGCTGACCCGGTCGCTGATGATCGGGCTGATGGGGGGCGTGCTGTTCATCCTGTTTCAGGGGCCGGTTTTTGACTTGGCCTTCCGCGTCTCGCCCGCCAGTGACGAGGTGGAAGGGCTGGCGCGGGAGTACATGGCGATACGCGTGTGGAGCGGGCCGGCGCTGATCGCGATGTATGGCGTGACCGGCTGGCTTATCGCGCAGGAGCGGACGGGGGCGGTGCTGGCCATCCAGGTGGCGATGAACGGCCTGAACATCGTGCTGGATCTGTGGTTCGTGCTGGGGTTCGACCTTGGGGTGACGGGCGTGGCCTGGGCCACTTTCATCGCCGAGTGGTCGGGGCTGGCGCTGGGCCTGTGGTTCTGCCGCGCGGCGTTCCGCGTGCCGGCGTGGCGCGACTGGCCAAGGGTCTTCGACCGGGTTCAACTGAAACGGATGGCGGGCGTGAACCGCGATATCCTGCTGCGCTCGCTGATGCTGGAGACGGTGTTCGTGTCGTTCCTGTTCCTGGGCGCGGATTTCGGCGACGTGACGCTGGCCGCGAACCAGGTGCTGTTGCAGTTCCTGCATATCGTGTCGAACGCGCTGGACGGGCTGGCCTTTGCCGTCGAGACCATGGTGGGGCAGGCGGTGGGGCGGCGCGACGGGGCGATGCTCCGCCGCGGGGCGCTGGTGACGAGCCTGTGGGGGGTGATCATCTCGGTCGCGCTGGCGCTGGCGTTCTGGGCGTTCGGGGGGATGATCATCGACCTGATGGCCAAGGCGCCCGAGGTGCAGGCGGCGGGGCGCGAGTACCTTGTCTACATGGTGGTGGCGCCGGTGCTGGGGGTGGCGGCCTACATGCTGGACGGCATTTTCGTCGGCGCGACGCGGGCCGGGGACATGCGCAACATGATGGCGGTGAGCCTGCTGGTCTATGGCGTGGCGGTGGTGCTGCTGGTGCCGTGGCTGGGCAATCACGGGTTGTGGGTGGCGCTTCTGATCAGCTTCGTGGCCCGTGGCGTGACGCTCGGGCTGCGCTATCCGGCGCTGGAGGCGGCGGCGCGGGGCTGAGGTGATCTTCAGGCAAAAGCTGATTGTCCTTCAGCCGGGCGGGGGCGGTTTATGCGTTGCCTTGGGGCCGCGGCGGGGCTTTGCTTGGGGGTGATCCCGAACCTGATGGAAAGCCGCCCCATGACCGACCGTAGCTACTATTCTCCCGAGGGCGGATTGCCGCCGCAGACCGGCCTGCTGACCGACCGGGCCGTGTTCACCGAAGCCTACGCCGTGTTGCCGCGGGGGACGATGCGGGACATCGTGACCTCGCGCCTGCCGCATTGGGAGCGGACGCGGCTGTGGGTTCTGGCAAGGCCGCTGTCGGGGTTTGCCGAGACGTTCTCCCACTACATCATGGAGGTTGCGCCCGGCGGCGGCTCGGAGCGGCCCGAGAGCAACGAGGAGGCCGAGGGGGTGTTGTTCGTGACCTCCGGCGCGGTGGTGGTGACGGTCGGCGGGGAAGAGCACCGGATGGGCGAGGGGGGGTATGCGTACCTGCCCGCGGCCTGTGACTGGCAGCTCAGGAACGAGGGCGAGGGGCTGGCGGTGTTCCACTGGATCCGCAAGGCCTATGAGCCGGTCGAGGGGCTGGGCTGGCCCGAGCCGGTCTTTGCCGACGAGGCCACGCTGGCGCCGCACCCGATGCCGGATACGGAGGGGCGCTGGGCCACGACGCGGTTTGTCGATCCGGAGGATATGCGCCACGACATGCACGTGACGATCGTGACGCTGGAGCCGGGCGCGGTGATCCCCTTCATGGAGACGCATGTAATGGAGCATGGGCTCTACGTGCTGGAGGGGAAGGCGGCCTACAAGCTCAACACCGACTGGGTCGAGGTGGAGGCGGGCGATTACATGTGGCTGCGCGCCTTTTGCCCGCAGGCCTGTTACGCGGGCGGGCCGGGGAAGTTCCGCTACCTGCTCTACAAGGATGTGAACCGGCATATGGGGCTGTGAGGCGGAGTTAACTCGAACTTTATCGGATCGCCCGATGCTGCCTTTCGCCGTGACACTTCGCGGCGGAAGGAGGTGAGCACGCTGAATGAAAGACCATTTAGAGCAGTCATGCTGGCCGTGGCGATCGCGACGTTGATCGTGGCCATCATGCAGCTTTGGACAGGGCTTTAGGGTTCTGGGCAAAGTAAGCCCCGCGTAGCTGACACTACGCGGGGCTGATTCCGGTGAAGCACTGAAATCCCATTTAGAACAGTCCCAGTATTCTGCCAATTTCTTAAGATTTAGTAAAGCCGGGTGCGTTTCCAAGGTTAACTTCACCCCGGGCCAGGCGCGTCATGGGGCGATGCCGGTGCAGGGCGAACCTGCCGCGCGTCTCCTAAAATTTCCTGAAGCCGCGCCGCGTTGCGCGGGTTTGATCAAATTTCGTGTCAGGGGCTGGCAAATCCGGCGCGGCAGGCGGACAGTCCGGCGAAAGAGTCGCTTTTGCCGGAGACGCCCCCATGACCGACACCCCCATTCGCATCGCCCTGAACGGGTTTGGCCGGATCGGCCGGACGCTGTTGCGTATCCTACTGCGCGAGGCGCCGGACGTGGAGCTGGTGCTGATCAACGATATCGAGCCGCTGGAGACCTGCGCCTACCTGTTCGAGTACGACAGCGTCTATGGCCCGTGGCCGGGCGAGGTGGCGACGGAGGAGGGGGCGCTGGTGGTGGATGGCCGGACGATCCCGTTTCACGCGGCGCCGGACCTGAGCGCGCTGGATCTGTCGGGCGTCGATTTGGTGCTGGAATGCACCGGCATGGGCGGCAAGCGGGCGGTGGCCGAGCGCGGGCTGGCGGCCGGGGCGAAGGCGGTGCTGGTCTCGGGGCCCTCTGCCGAGGCGGACGTGACGCTGGTGATGGGGGCCAACGAGGGCAAGCTGGGCGGTGAGCGTATCATCTCGAACGCGTCGTGTACGACCAACGCGCTGGCGCCGCTGGTGCGGGTGCTGGACGAGGCGTTCGGGGTGGAAAGCGGACAGATGACCACGGTGCATTGCTATACCGGCAGCCAGCCGACGGTCGACAAGCCCCGCAGCGCGCCGGAACGCAGCCGGGCGGCGGCGCTGTCGATGGTGCCGACGACCACCAGCGCACAGCACCAGACCGGGCTTGTCCTGCCGCACATGGCGGGGCGGATCGAGGCGCGGGCGATCCGGGTGCCGACGGCGAGCGTGTCGTGCATCGACCTGACGGTGCAGCTGCGCGAGACGGTGACGGAAGGGGCGGTGAACGCGGTGCTGCGCGCGGCAGCCGAGGGCTCGCCTGTCTTCGGCTGGACCGAGAAGCCGCTGGTGAGTGCCGACCTGCGCGGGCGGCCGGAATCGATCGTGATGGTGGGGCCGGAGACCTCGGTCTCGCGGGGCGGGCTGCTGCGGGTGTTCGGCTGGTATGACAACGAGTGGGGGTTTTCCTGCCGCATGCTGGACATGGCGCGGCTGATCGCGCGTCGCTAGGGGGGCCAGCCCCCCACGTTGAAATCAGGAGATTTCAACGCTCCCCCCGGGATACTTTTGGCCAGAAGAAGCATGGGGCGCCCCTTGTTTCTTCTGGCCGGAAATATCCCGGGGTGAGGCCGAAGGCCGAGGGGCAGCGCCCCTAGTCTGCGGTGACGGTAAAGGGGGTGTCGAACCAGTGTTCCTGCAGGTTCGGGCCATTGCCGATGCGGTCGATCACGGCGAAGAGGCCGGGGGGCGCGAGCGGCGTGAGGACGCCGTGCCAGGTGTTCCGCGCGATCTGGATGCCCTGCCCGGGTTCGGTGAGGAAGGCGAGCGGGGTGCCGGGGTGGCCGCTTTCGTCGGGGGCGACGATGACGAGGAAGCTGGTCTCGTACATTGGCAGGAAGGCCTGGGAGCCCAGCGGGTGGCGTTCGACCATGTCGAGCCGGTAGGGGAGGCTGCGGGGTTGGGCATCGAACAGGCTGATGCCGGGGGTGCCGTCGGTGATGTCGGCCAGGGCCAGCGCGTGGTGGCGGCCGCAGAGGCCCTGGTTGATCATCATGTCCGGTTCCGGCCGGCGGGCGATGACATTGCCGAAGGGGGCGAAGGCGGATTGGGTCAGGGGCCGGGCCGTGATCGTGGTCACGGCAGGAGGCCCTGCAGGCGCAGCTCGGCGATGCGCTCGACCTGGGCGCAGGCGGCGGCGAACTCGGTCTCGCTGTCATTGGCGAGGCGGGTTTCGAAGGCGGCGAGGATGCCCTGTTTGTCGTGGTCGCGGACGGCGATGATGAAGGGGTGGCCGTGCTTGGCGACATAGGCGTCGTTGAGGCGGGTGAAGGTGGCGCGTTCCTCGTCGGTGAGCATGTCGAGCCCGGCGGAGGCCTGTTCGGCGGTGGAGTCGCTGGTCAGGCGGCCGGCGGCGGCGAGTTTGCCGGCGAGGTCGGGGTGGGCGTTGAGCACGGCGAGGCGCTTGTCGCGAGGCGCCGCGCGGAAGGCGCGGGCCATGGCCGAGGCGAGGCCCGCCGCGCTGTCATGGGCGGGGCCGAGTTCCAGCTCGTAGGCGTTTTCGGCGACCCAGGGGGAATGTTCGAAGATGTCGCCAAAGCGGGTGACGAACCTGTCGCGGTCCATCTCGGAGGGGCGCTCGAGGCGTTCGGGCGGGTGGGTTTCGGCCCAGTGGCGGGCGATGTCGATGCGGCGGGCGACCCAGACTCCGTCATGCGCCGCGATATGATCGAGGAAGCGTTGCAGGGCCATGACGCGGCCGGGGCGGCCGATCAGGCGGCAATGCAGGCCGATGGAGAGCATCTTCGGCGCGCCGGCCTCGCCCTCGGCATAAAGCGCGTCGAAGCTGTCGCGGAGATAGGCGAAGAACTGGTCGCCCGAGTTGAACCCCTGCGGCGTGGCGAAGCGCATGTCGTTGCAGTCGAGCGTGTAGGGGATGATGAGCTGGTCGCGGCCGGCGAGGGTGACCCAGTAGGGGAGGTCGTCGGCGTAGGTGTCTGAAATGTAGTCGAATTGCCCGGTTTCCGCGGCCAGCGGCACGGTGTTGACCGAGCAGCGGCCGGTGTACCAGCCGCGGGGCGCCTCGCCAGTGGTGAGGGTGTGGAGGCGGATGGCCTCCGCCATGTCGGCGCGTTCGGCCTCGGGCGTGTGGTCCTTGTAGTCGATCCATTTGAGGCCGTGGCTGGCGATTTCCCAGTCCGCGGCCTGCATGGCCTTGACCTGTTCCGGCGAGCGGGCCAGCGCCGTGGCGACACCGTAGACGGTGAGCGGCAGGCCGCGCGAGGTGAACAGCCGGTGGAGGCGCCAGAACCCGGCGCGGGCGCCGTATTCGTAGACCGATTCCATGTTCCAGTGGCGCTGGCCGGGCCAGGGCTGGGCGCCGGGGATTTCCGACAGGAAGGCCTCGGAGGCGGCGTCGCCGTGCAGCAGGCAGTTCTCGCCGCCTTCCTCGTAATTGAGGACGAACTGGACGGCGACCTTGGCGTTGCCGGGCCAGTGCGGGTGCGGCGGGGTGGGGCCGTGGCCGCGCATGTCGCGGATGTAGCGTTGGGGCATGGCGACGCCTTCCGTGAGTGGTGGATGCCGGTAGTCTAGACGAGGGCTTTGCCGGATACTTTCCGATAAAACCTGAAGGACTTACAATGATTTCCTGCGTGACCGGGGCCCCGGGGCGCGGCAGGGTGGCGACAGGAGGACCGTATAGATGGCCGGATATCTGACAACCCATGTGCTCGATACCGCGCGGGGCCGCCCGGCGGCGGGCATGACCGTGGAGCTTTACCGCATCGAGGGCGAAAAGCGCAGCCTTGTCAGGGCGTTGCAGACCAATGCCGACGGGCGGACGGATGAGCCGATCCTGCCGGAGGCGGAGTTCCGGGTCGGCACGTACGAGTTGGTGTTTCATGCCGGGGATTACATCGATGCCCGGTTCTCGCCGCCGGACAGCCCGCGGTTTCTGGACGAGGTGCCGATAAGGTTCGGGATGTCGGAAGCGGTGCATTACCACGTGCCGCTCCTGGTGTCGCCGTTCGGGTATTCGACCTACCGCGGGAGCTGAGGCAGGCGAATCGGGGTTAACCGGTTGGAATGGCTTGGAAATGCCGGGGCGGTATCGCGTCGGTATCACGTCGGTATTTTGTCGGTGTTTTTTCGGTTCCTGGCCCGGGTTGATGTGGCGTTCGGTGGGGGGTGGCGCGAGATGTTGTGTGCGGTGCAACGGGGGGTGTTTGGCGGCGTTGTGGGCGGTGGAGGTTTGAGGCCCCGGCTCAAGGCCGGGGCGGGGGGCGTGCCGTAGCGGTATTGCACGCGCCCGGGATAAAGGCCGGGGGCCGCCGGGCGAGCGCCCGCTGCCCGGCAGGTTGGCGGAGGTGTTTGGCTAGGGTGCGAGGCACCGGGTCAGGGCCGGGGCGGGGGGCGCGAGTTCTCGGCTTGGCAGCAAGGTTAAGGCGTGACCCGGAAGTGCGGGCCCTTTTCGTGGCGGCGGCTCCCCACGGGGTGGCGCTTGTCGGGTGGGGTGACTGCATGAGTTTGGCGATGGCGAGGCCCGGCTCAAGGCCGGAGCGGGCTAGGAAGAAGGGGAGAGGTTTCGGTTTGTAAGGGGAACGCGAAGGGTGCTGGGTTGTGCTAATGTTGCGGTTTGGCACGCGCCCGGAGTCAAGCCGCGCCTTGGCGCGGCGCCGGGCGAGCGCCCGCTGCCCGGCAGGCGATTGCAAGGCAATCGCCGAGAGGGGCCCGTCCCGGCGGGCAGGCGCTTTTGAGGTGTGGTGCGAGGTTGATAGCTAGGATGTGCTCGGCGCGATAAAGTGCGGGCCATGAACGTTGCAGCGCCTCCCCACGGGCCGGCGCTCGCCCGGCGGGTTGCGGGAGGTGTTTGGCGCGGTTTGATCGAGGATGGAGTGGTAATTGTTCTCCGGTCGTCTTTGCTGAAGGCCGTGCTTCAGAAATGTCCGCTTCGGACTTGACGTGGGGCCCTTGGTGGCCCCGGCGCGTGGTCCGACAAGGGAGAGCAGACGGGCACTGCTGCCATCGCAGTAAGGAACTCGCCCGGCGGTATGACCGAACATGTTTGGTGAAGGTGCGAGGTCCCGGGCCAGGCCCGGGGCGGGGGGAGTGACATTTCAGTTTGGCACGCGCCCGGAGTCAAGCCGCGCCTTGGCGCGGCGCCGGGCGAGCGCCCGCTGCCCGGCAGGCGATTGCAAGGCAATCGCCGAGAGGGGCCCGTCCCGGCGGGCAGGCGCTTTGGCGGGTGTTGCGCACGTTTCTTAGGGTAGGATGTAGTCGGCACCATAAAATGCCATCCACCACCGTAGCAGCGCCTCCCCACGGGCCGGCGCTCGCCCGGCGGGGTGACCGAACCTGTTTTGCGAGGGAGAGAGGCCCCGGGTCAGGCCCGGGGCGGGGGAGGCGGTGGGTGTCGGCGCTGGGGTCGGGACGGGCAGCGCGTGAATAACCCCGGACAAGACTTTGTCTTTGCGGGGGATGTTTCTACATATATGCCTGTAACATGGCGGGCATGAACAGGTGATCAGGTGCTGAGGCGGCAGGGTACGGGCGCGACGCCGATGAGCTTTCTCTCGGGCGAGGGGGAAATGGCGCGGCGTATCCGGGAGCATGACTGGGCGGCGCATCCTTTCGGCCCGCCGGAGGCGTGGCCGCAATCGCTGCGGGCGGCGCTGGGGATCTGCCTGAACTCGGCCTTTCCGACGGCGATCTACTGGGGCCAGGATCTGCGCCTGCTTTACAACGACGCCTGGTCGACCATTCCGGGCCCGCGCCACCCCGCCTGTCTCGGCGCGCCGGCGGAGGAGGTGTGGTCGGATATCTGGCACGTGATCGAGCCGCAGTTCACACAGGTGATCGAGACCGGCGAGGGGCTGTTCGTCGATGACCAGATGCTGCCGATGCGGCGCTACGGGATCGAGGAGGAGACCTACTGGTCCTACAGTTTCACGCCGATCCGGGGCGAGGACGGCACCATCGTCGGCATCTACAACTCGGGCCAGGAGACCACCGACAAGGTGTTGCGCCAGCGGCAGACGGCGTTCCTGCTGGAGGCGGGCGAGCGGGTGCGCGAGCTGACCGGGGCCGACGAGATCATGACCGAGGTCTGCCGGATGCTGGGCGAGCACCTGGGTGCGATGCGGGTGGGCGTTCGCGAGCGCGACGTCTCGGCCGAGCTGTTTCCGGTCTCGCAGGAATGGATGGCCGAGGGCGTGGCCCCCGCCGGCCCCGGGGTTCACTGGCCGTGGCTGGGCCGCCTGCGGGACGGGCTGGAGGCCGGGCGCGCCGTCCGCGTCGACAGCACGTCGAAGCTGGAGGACGGGCGGGCGCGCGAGATGTTCGGCCGCCTGGGGGCCGAGGCGGCGCTGGCGCTGCCCTCGTTCAAGTTCGCGAGCCTCAGCGCGGTGATGTTCGTGCATCGCGAAAAGCCTCATGGCTGGACCGACGAGGAGGTGGCGACCGCCGAACAGGTCTTTGGCCTGGCCACGCAGACGATCGAACGGGAGCGGGTGCTGGCGCGCGAAAAGGCGATGATGCAGGAAATCGACCACCGGGCGCGCAACCTGCTGGGGATTTCCCAGGCGCTGGTGCGGCTGACCCGGGCGGAGGATGTCGCGGGCTACAAGTCGTCGCTGCTCGACCGGCTGAGCGCGCTGGGCAAGACGCTGACCATCCTGTCCGATGCCAAGTGGGTCGGGGCCAGCCTTCGGGACGTGCTGGAAAGCGAACTGGCGCCGTTCCTGTCGGCCGGGGAGGGGCGGGTCAGGCTGCAGGGGCCGCGGGTGGTGCTGCCGCCCTCGATGGTGCAGCCGGTGGCGATGGCGCTGCACGAGCTGACCACCAACGCGGTGAAATACGGGGCGCTGGCCGGGGACGAGGGAACGCTCGATATCGGCTGGGACCTCGGCGAGGGCGGGGTTCTGCGGCTGGTCTGGCGGGAGCGGAGCGCGGCCGTGGCCGGGGCGGTGGAGCCCGAGACCGCGGGGTTCGGCACGCAGCTACTGACGCTGGCGGTGGAGGATCAGCTTGACGGCCGCATCACGCGGGACGTGCGGGATGGCGCGTTCGAATGCGAGCTGACCCTGCCGGTGCCCGAAGAGGTGGACGCGGCCGGGGCGCAGATGCAGGCGCGGGCGCCGGGCTGAGCCGCGGCCAGACGCCCCCTTTCGCCGGCTGCCGGAATGGGCCAGTAAGGGGCGGTACGGGGCCGAGGCAAAGGAGGGCGGAATGCGCGGGCTGATCGGGAGTTTTCTGTTGGTTGGGGTTCTGGCGGGGTGCTACGGCTCGCCCACGCCATCGTTGCTCGGGATGACCGGCCGGGCCGAGGTGGCCGGTGTGGAGGCGGGCGACATGCTGAAGCTGCGGGCCGGGCCGGGGCTGGGCTACGAGGTGATCGTGGGCCTGCCGAACGGGACGGTGGTGCGGACCGGGGCCTGCAACCGCGTGGGCGGCACGGTGTGGTGCGAGGCGGCGCTGGACCGGGATCCGGGGACGAAGGGGTACGTGTCGGAGACGTATCTGCGGAAGTTGTGACGGGGGGTGTGGGGTGGGTTTGCACCCACCCTACGTTTCGAGGGCTCGGTGAGGTCCCGGCTCGGGGGCCGGGACGGGGGAGAATGCGCGAGGCTCGGGGTTTTCTGACCGGTGCTGGTTGGCACACGCCCGGAACAGAGGCCGAAGGCCGCCGGGCGAGCGCCGGCCCGTCCCGGCGGGCAGGCGCTTTGGCGGGTGTTGCGTGACATCTTTAGGTAGGATGTACTCGGCGCCATAAAGCGTGGGCCATATCCGTTGCAGCGCCTCCCCACGGGCCGGCGCTCGCCCGGCGGGGCGCATGAAGCGGCGCGGGGGCCGGGACGGGTTCTTTAAACCCGGCACATCCCCTTGATCGTCGCGGCGTGGACCGGGTCGGCGGCCAGCGTGTCGGCGGCCAACTCGTGGGCGGTGGCGATCAGCTCGTCAGGCTCGGCGATGCGGTCGAAGAGGCCCCAGGCGAGCGCCGTTTCGGCGTCGACCTTCTGCCCCGCCATCAGGATCATGCGCGCCCGCGACGGCCCGACCAGCCGGACCAGGCGGCCGGGGTCGGAGGGCTGGGGCAGGAAGCCCAGCTTCATCACCGGGTAGAAGGCCTTGGCCGAGGGCACCGCGACGCGCAGGTCGCAGGCCAGCACCATGCCCATCGCGCCGCCCGCCACGGTGCCGTTCAAGGCCGCGATGGTCAGGCCGCGCAGGCCGGTGATGGCAGACGACAGCCGTTCCCAGGCGGAGCTTGTCGCCAGCCCGGCCTTTGCCGCTTCGAGATCGGCGCCGGCGGAGAAGACCTTGCCCTCGCCGGTCAGGATCAGGGCGCCGGCCTCGTCGGCGCTTTCGGCGATGTCGGCGAGGTCGGTCAGCATCGCCTCGGTCAGGGAATTGGCCTTGTCCGGGCGGGCGATGGTGACGGTCCAGAGCCCGTCGGTCTTGTCGAGGCGGATCATGCGAGGCCCGCCCGGCGACGGATGTCGTCCTGCCGGAGGCTGACTTCCTGGCCGATGTGGTCGTCGGCGTCGGGGCTGCACATCCAGAGGAGCGCCTTCGCGGGCCATTCGGGGGGAATGTGATCCTCCCATTCCAGTTCGGAGACCGGGTTGATGCCGCTGGCCTTGATGTCGCGCTGCATCTGGGTGGCGACGGTGCCGGGGGAAAGCCCCATGATGCGCAGGCCGTGGCCGCGGTTCTCGAGGTCGGCGCAGCGGGTCAGCATGGCGGCGCCGGCCTTGGAGGTGCAGTAGTGGCTCCAGCCTTCCAGCGGGCTGTGGGCGGCGCCGGAGGATACGGTGATGATGGTGCCGGAGCCTGCGTCCTTCATCACCGGGATGGCGGCGCGCATGCCGTTGAAGACGCCCTTGAGGTTGATGTCGATCACCTTGCCCCATTCCTCGGGGTCGATGGCGTCGAGATGGCTGATCGGTTCGATCACGCCGGCGTTGCCGATCAGGATGTCGAGCCTGCCGAAGGCCTTCTGGCAGGCAGAGACGGCGGCGTCGACCTCCCAGTAGCGGGAGACGTCGCAGGGGATGGCGACCGCCCGGTTGCCGATCTCGCCGGCGATCTCGGCGATGGCGTCGCCGTTGCGCGCGGCCAGGGCCACGTTGGCGCCCGCCTCGGCAAAGATCCGGGCCGCCGCCGCGCCGATGCCGCGGCTGGCCCCGGTGATGAGCACCGTTTTGCCGACGACTGCCTCTGTCATACTCATTTCGTACCTCCCTGCATTCAAACCCGCTACTCTCAAGCTCGTGCGGCCGGGGCAACTATTTCTTGACCCGGCCCGTGCTTGGGCAGAAGCTATACTCGAATTTTAAAAACGGAAGGGTTGATGATGACATCCTGGAGGAGAACTGCCGCGTCGGTGGCCGCGCTTTGCGTCATTTCGGGCGGAACCGCGGCATTTGCCGACGTGACGGCCGAACAGGTCTGGGCCGATTGGCGCGATTACATGAAGGATTCCGGCTATACGCTGGAGGCGACCGAAACACGGTCGGGCGACACGCTGACGGTCAGCGGGATCAGCATGACGTTCGAGGTGCCGGAAGAGGACATGACGATCGACATGTCGATGGGCGACATGAACTTCGTCGACAATGGCGACGGGACGGTTTCCATCACCCTGGCGCCGAGCCTGCCGATCGACATTTCCGTCGATGCCGAGGACGGCGAGGACGTGGAGATCGGCCTCGACTATGCCACCGATGGCCTGACGATCGACGTCTCGGGCGACCCCGAGAACATGACCTATGCCTATTCGGCCGCGAACATCGCGCTGACGCTGGTCAGCCTGAACATCGAGGGCGAGGACGTTCCGATGGACGAGTTCGGCCAGGCCGAGTTCCGGATGGCCGATGTCGAGGGCACGACCGAGATGTCGGTGGGCAACCTGCGCCAGTCGGTCCAGAAGGTCACCACGGGCGCCGTCAGCTACGTGATGGATTTCAACGAGCCGGATGACGGCGGCGGCCGTTTCGTGATCCGCGGCGAGGCCGAGGGCATGGAGTTCGACGGCACCGCCAGCCTGCCCAACGACATGGACCCCGAGCAGATGGCGGCGGCGCTGAAGGCGGGCTTTGCCTTCGACGGCAGCTTCTCGTTCACCAACGGATCGTCGAATTTCAACTTCAACGACGGCGATGAGAGCGCGCAGGGCACCAGCAGTTCCTCCTCCGGCCAGATTGGCCTGAAGATGGACGAGAGCGGCATCACCTATTCCGGCGAGGGCACGGATATCGCCATGTCGATGGCCGGTGCCGAGATCCCGTTCCCGCTGGAAATGTCGATGCAGCAGGCCGGGTTCAACCTGATGGTGCCGGTCACCGCCGGCGAGGGCGAACAGGACTTTGCCTTCGCACTGACGCTGGGCGATTTCACCATGTCCGACCTGATCTGGGGCATCTTCGACCCGAGCGGGCAATTGCCGCGTGATCCGGCGACGGTGGCGTTCGACACCAGCGGCACGGTCAAGCTGCTGGTCGACCTGCTCGATCCCGAGGAGATGGAGAAGATCGAGGAAGGCGAGTCGATGCCCGGCGAGCTTCATTCGCTCGACCTCAACAGCCTGACGGTGAGCGCGGCGGGCGCCGAGCTGACCGGCGACGGCAGCTTTACCTTCGACAACTCGGACCTGACCACATTCGAGGGGATGCCGGCGCCGACCGGCTCGGTGAACCTGATGCTGGTGGGCGGCAACGCGCTGCTCGACAAGCTGGTGGCCATGGGCTTTGTCCCCGAGGAACAGGCCGCCGGTGCGCGGATGATGATGGGCCTGTTCGCCGTGCCGGGCGATGGCGAGGACACGCTGACCTCGACCATCGAGGTCAAGGGTGACGGGCAGGTGCTGGCCAACGGGCAGCGCATCAAGTAACGCGCCTGTCGTTACGGAACTTCGGAAAGGCTGCAATCATCGGTTGCAGCCTTTTCGTTTGGGGTTAGCGTTGGGCGGCGAAATGTTTGGAACGAGGGGCGATTTCGGATGAGGATTGGGTTTGGCCTGGTGGCCGTGGCGACGGTCGGGCTGGCGGGGATGCCGGCGGCGGCGGATGTGAGTGCCGAGGATGTCTGGGCCAGCGCGATGGCGCCGTTCGAGGCGCTGAATGCCGAGATCGAGGCGAGCCCGGTGCGCGAGGGTGACCGGCTGGTGGTCGATGACATCGAGATCAGGTTCGACTTTGCCCAGGGCCGGGGGCGGCTGGTGCTGACGACCAATGGCATGGTGCTGGAGGAGGCGGGCGATGGCACGGTCTCGGTGCGGTATCCCGCGGAGTCGAAATGCATCGTGCGGCTGGAATTCGACGGCGAGGACGGCGCGCCGGAGGCGATCGTGCTGACCCGGGAGCTGGACGGCACGGCGTTCGAGCAGGTCGCCAGCGGCGCGCCGGGCGACGTGACCCATGCCTTCCGCACCGACGAGCTTTTGCAGGTGATGCGGGTGGAGATGCCGGAGGCGGCCGGCGGGGCGGATGTGCGGATGACCATGCGGATCACCGGGTCGGAGGGCAGCTACCGGGTGACCGACGGCGATTTGCTGCGGATCGGCGGGGCGTTCGATTACGAGACGATCATCGTGGATTCGGTCTCGGAAACCGAGATGCCGGGGGGCGATGGAGTGCCGCCCGTGATGGCGACGCAGGCCACCGCGCAGCGCATGGAGGGGGTCGCGGTCACCTACGAAGGGGCGCTGCCCAAGGGGACGCTGTCGCTGATGAACCTGTCGGAGGGGCTGCGCGACGGGCTGGCGTTTTCGCTGACCTCGAAGGTGGCCGCGACGGGTGCGGAGACGGTGATGACGACGACCGAGCCGGGGGGGGAGGCCGGCGACGCGGAGATGTTCCGGCAGACCTACGATCTCGGCCCGCAGGCGGCCGCGATCCGTCTCGATGCCGGGGGGCTGTCCATCGAGGGGCAGGCCGACCGGTTGACGATGGCGATGGCGGCCGAGGTGCTGCCCGTGCCGTTGGTCGTGGGGTTCGAGGCGATGGGCTATCGGTTCGCCACGCCGCTGAACCGGACGGAGGGGCCGGAGGAGGCGGCGCTGGCGCTGTCGCTTCAGGGGATGACGCTGGGCGAGGAGGCCTGGGCGATGGTCGATCCGGGCGGGGCGCTGCCGCGCGATCCGGCGGATCTGTCGTTGGAGGCCACGGCGGCGGTGGAGCTTTTCGCCGGGCTGCTGGATTTCCCTTCGATCGCGGTGCTGGAGGAGGAAGGCGAGGCGCCGACGGCGCTGCGCGGGCTGACGGTGCAGGAACTGGCCGTGGCGGCGCTGGGCGCGCGGCTGACGGGCGAGGCGGATCTGCGTTTCGACGAGGCGGACGGGGAGAGCCAGGGCGGGTTCCCCGAGCCCGAGGGGGTGATCGAGCTGGTGCTTGAGGGCGGGCAGGTGCTGATCGACCGGCTGGTCGAGGCGCGGCTGCTGCCCGAGGACCAGGCTGCCGGCGCGCGGATGATGCTGGGCGTCTTCGCCGTGCCGGGCGAGGGCGAGGACACCATGACCTCGACCATCGAGCTGAAGCCGGGCGGCGTGATCGAGGCCAACGGCCAGCGCGTGCGCTAGGGCGGCTGGCCCCGGGCGCCGAGGGGCACGGGCTTGCACGGGCAGGCCCGGCGGTCTACCTGTTCCCGGCAATCAGGAAAGGCAGGGCATGACCGACACGCTGGAGAACATCACCGCGGCCTTGATCGACGCCGCCCGCAAGGCCGGGGCGGATGCCGCCGATGCCATCGCGCTGAAGGGCAGCGCGGTGACGATCGACGTGCGCGCGGGTGCGCTGGAGCAGGCCGAGCGGTCGGAGGGCACGGATATGGGCCTGCGGGTGCTGGTGGGCCGGCGGCAGGCTTGCGTGTCGGCCTCGGACACGCGGGACGAGACGATCGGCGTGCTGGCGGAGCGGGCCGTGGCGATGGCGCGCGAGGCGCCGGAGGATCCTTACGCGGGGCTGGCCGAGCCGGGGCAGCTTGGCACGGGCTGCGAGGCCGGGGCGCTGGAGCTGGCCGATCCGGGCGAGGAGCCGTCGCCCGAGGTATTGCAGGACAAGGCGCTGGCGGCGGAGGCCGCGGCGCTGGGCGTGACGGGCGTGAGCCAGGTGCAGTCGGCCACCTCGGCCTGGTCGCGGCGGGCGGTGCACATGGCGGGCTCGAACGGGTTTTCCGGGGGCTACGAGCGCACCGATGCGGCGATCCACTGTTCCGCCATTGCCGGGACCGGCACCGGGATGCAGCGCGATGCCGATGGCGACAGCCGCATCTTCCGGAGCGATCTGCGGGGTGCCGCGGATATCGGCCGGGTGGCAGGCGAGCGGGCGGCGTCGCTGCTGGGGGCGAAGCGGCCGAAGACGGGCGCCTACCCGGTGCTGTTCGACGAGCGCATCGCGGCCTCGCTGATCGGGCATTTGCTGGGCGCGGCCGATGGCAGCGCCGTGGCGCGGGGCCAGTCCTGGCTGCGTGGGCGGCTGGGCGAGCCGGTGCTGCCCGCCGGGCTGAGCGTGATCGAGGATCCGCACCGGCCGCGGGTGACGGGTTCGCGTCCGTTCGATGCGGAGGGGTTGCCGACGCGCAAGCGGGCGCTGGTGGATGAGGGGGTACTGACGGGCTGGATTCTTGACCTCTCGACCGGCCGCAAGCTGGGGATGGAAAGCACCGCCAACGCCAAGCGCGGCACCTCCGCCCCGCCGAGCCCGGGCCCGTGGAACATCGCGCTGACGCAAGGCGACAAGAGCCGCGACGACCTGCTGCGGGAGATGGGCACCGGGCTGCTGGTGACCTCGATGATCGGGGCCACGATCAACCCCAACACCGGGGATTACTCGCGCGGGGCGTCGGGCTTCTGGGTCGAGAATGGCGAGATCACCTACCCGGTGCAGGAATGCACCATCGCGGGGGCCCTGCCGGAGATGCTGCGCAACATGACACCGGCCAACGACGCGCGGCCGTGGCTGAGCCGCGTGGTGCCCTCGCTTCTGGTCGAGGGGCTGACGCTTGCCGGGGAGTGACCTTTCGCTGCTGATTGACGCGGCGCGGCAGGCGGGCGAGGTCGCTTCGGGGTTCGCCGCCGAGACGGCCAAGCGCTGGGACAAGCCGGATGGCCTGGGCCCGGTGACGGAGGCCGACCTCGCCGTGAACGAAGTGCTGGAGCGGGTGCTGCGCGGGGCGCGGCCCGACTATGGCTGGCTGTCGGAGGAGAGCGAGGACGGGGAGGCGCGGCTGGCCTGCCGGCGCATCTTCATCGTCGATCCGATCGACGGCACGCGGAGCTTCATCGAAGGCTCGGGCACCTGGGCGCATTCGCTGGCGGTGGTGGAGGATGGCACGGTGACGGCGGGGGTGGTCTTCCTGCCGATGCGTGACAGTCTCTATGCCGCCGCGACGGGGCAGGGTGCGACGCTGAACGGCACGCCGCTGAAGGTCTCGGACCGGACGGAGCTGACCGGCGCCTCGGTGCTGGCGGCCAGGCCCGGCTATGCGCCGCAGCACTGGCGCGGCGCGGTGCCGGAGGTGAAGCGCCTCTACCGTCCGTCGCTCGCCTACCGGCTGAGCGTGGTGGCCGAGGGCCGGGCCGACGCGATGTTCACCCTGCGCCCGACATGGGAATGGGACGTGGCCGCCGGCGACGTGATCCTGCGCGAGGCGGGTGCGGCGACCTCGGACCGGGCGGGAAAGCCGCTTGTCTTCAACAACCCGCATCCGCAGGTCAACGGCATCGTCGCCGCCAACCCGGCCCTGCACGGGGCGATCACCGGCGCGCTGGTGGTGTGAACCCGGCCCGCCGGGCGCGCCCCTCCCGGCGCAAACGAGATTGCCTTTTCTTCTTGGTCGAAATATCCCGGGGGGAGCGTTGAAATCTTCGATTTCGACGTGGGGGGCTGGCCCCCCTGTTTCGGTCGGATCGCCCGCAGGGCGGTCCGATCCCTTTTGAAGACCGACGGGAAGCCCCGAAGAATGGCCCGATCCGACAACCTGACCGGTGCGCTGCTGATGATGGCGTCGATGGCGGCCTTCACGCTGAACGACACCATGATGAAGCTGATGGCGGGCGAGATCCCGCTGTTCCAGCTGCTGTTCCTGCGCGGCGTGCTGACCACCGTTGCCGTGGCGGTGATCGCCTGGCGGATGGGGGCGCTGCGGGCGCAGGTGTCGCGGCGCGACCGGTGGGTTATCTTCTGGCGCACGGTGGGCGAGACCGGGGCCGCCTATTTCTTCCTGACCGCGCTGTTCAACATGCCGCTGGCGAACGTCACCTCGATCCTGGCCGCGCTGCCGCTGACGATCACGCTGGCGGCCGCCATCTTCCTGCGCGAGCCGGTGGGGTGGAAGCGGCTGGCGGCGATCGTGGTGGGGTTCGCGGGGGTGATGCTGATCGTCCGGCCGGGTGCGTCGGATTTCAACGTCTATTCGCTTTACGCGCTGATCGCGGTGGGGTTCGTGACGTTGCGCGACCTGTCGTCCCGGCGGCTGTCGCCGCAGACGCCGTCGATGCTGGTGACGCTGATCACCTCGGCCGTGATCATGGTGTTCTTCGGTCTGGGCAGCCTTGCGGACGACTGGGCGCCGATGGATGGCCGCGCGCTGGGGCTGACCGCGGGGGCGGCGTTCATGATCATCGGCGGCTACCTGTTCTCGATCATGGTGATGCGGGTGGGCGAGATCAGCTTTACCGCGCCGTTCCGCTATACCGGCCTGATCTGGGCGCTGGTGCTGGGCTGGCTGGCCTTCGGCGAGTGGCCCGAGACGATCACCCTGGCCGGCGCCGCGATCGTGGCGGGCAGCGGGCTTTTCACGCTCTACCGCGAGTCGCGGCTGGCCCGGGCCGAGCGCATCGCGCAATCCGCGCGCACCCGCCCGCGGGGGATGTGACGGGCGGGGCAGACCGGCCCCGGGCCAGGCACATAAGGCGTTCCGCCCGGCACAAACCCGCGCGGGAGGCTGTTGACAACGATTCCGACTCCGCCTATACGCCGCTCCATCCCGGCCAATGGGGCATTCCCCGAGAGCCGATATCAGAACTGTAGTGGTCATGATCCGGGCGGTGTGCGCCCCGATCCTCTGGAATTCCACCGCGTCGTACCGGCAGGTAGCAGGGTACGGGTGCGGTTATTGCGTTTTGCGGACGCGTAAGGCGCGCATTTTGATGAAACCCGCACGGGGATGCCCGTGCAGACACATGTGTTGAGAGACGGGGAAAGAGACCCAATGCCAACGATCCAGCAGCTGATCCGCAAGCCGCGGCAGCCGAAAACAAGAGCCACCAAATCCATGCACCTGCAGGGCTGCCCGCAGAAGCGTGGCGTTTGCACGCGCGTCTACACCACGACGCCGAAGAAGCCGAACTCGGCCATGCGGAAGGTTGCCAAGGTGCGCCTGACCAACGGCTACGAGGTCATCAGCTACATCCCCGGTGAAAGCCACAACCTTCAGGAACACTCTGTCGTCCTGATCCGCGGCGGCCGTGTGAAAGACCTTCCCGGCGTCCGTTACCACATCCTGCGCGGCGTGCTCGACACGCAAGGCGTCAAGGACCGCAAGCAGCGCCGCTCGAAATACGGCGCCAAGCGTCCGAAGTAAGAGGAAGAGAAGATGTCCCGCCGTCACGCTGCTGAAAAACGCGAAATCCTGCCCGATGCCAAGTTCGGCGACCGGGTTCTGACGAAATTCATGAACAACCTGATGATCGACGGCAAGAAATCCGTTGCCGAGCAGATCGTCTACAACGCGCTCGACCGGGTCGAGGACAAGGTCAAGCGCGCGCCCGTCGAGATTTTCCACGAGGCGCTCGACAACATCAAGCCGTCGGTCGAGGTTCGCTCGCGCCGGGTTGGTGGCGCCACCTACCAGGTGCCGGTCGAGGTTCGCCCGGAGCGCCGCGAGGCGCTGGCCATCCGCTGGCTGATCAACGCGTCGCGCGCCCGGAACGAGAACACCATGGAAGAACGCCTCGCCGGCGAGCTGCTGGATGCTGTGAACAGCCGCGGCTCGGCCGTGAAGAAGCGCGAAGACACCCACAAGATGGCCGAAGCCAACAAGGCCTTCAGCCATTACCGCTGGTAAACCCTAGAGGCATCTGACCAATGGCACGCGATTATCCGCTGGAACGCTACCGCAACTTCGGCATCATGGCCCACATTGATGCCGGCAAGACCACGTGTTCGGAACGCATCCTGTTCTACACCGGCAAGTCCCACAACATCGGCGAGGTGCATGACGGCGCCGCGACGATGGACTGGATGGAGCAGGAACAGGAACGCGGCATCACCATCACCTCGGCCGCGACCACGACCTTCTGGCAGTGGCAGGAAGACCCGACCAAGGAAGGGACCTCCGACACCAAGTACCGGATGAACATCATCGACACGCCCGGCCACGTCGACTTCACCATCGAGGTGGAACGCTCGCTGGCCGTGCTCGACGGTGCAATCTGCGTACTGGACGCCAACGCCGGTGTCGAACCCCAGACCGAGACCGTGTGGCGCCAGGCCGACCGGTACAAGGTGCCGCGCATCGTCTTCGTCAACAAGATGGACAAGATCGGTGCCGACTTCTTCAACTGCGTCGAGATGATCGAAAGCCGCACCGGCGCCAAGGCCGTTCCGATCGCCCTGCCGATCGGCGCCGAGAGCGAGCTGGAAGGCACCATCGATCTCGTGACCATGGAAGAATGGGTCTGGAAGGGCGAGGACCTGGGCGCCTCCTGGACGCGCGGCCCGATCCGCGACGAGCTCAAGGACGTGGCCGAGGAATGGCGCGGCAAGCTCATCGAGAACGCCGTCGAGATGGACGACGACGCGATGATGGAATACCTCGAAGGCAACGAGCCCGACATCCCCACCCTGCGGAAACTGATCCGCAAGGGTACGCTGTCGCTGAGCTTCGTGCCGGTTCTGGGCGGGTCCGCCTTCAAGAACAAGGGTGTCCAGCCGCTGCTGAACGCCGTGGTCGACTATCTGCCCAGCCCGATGGACGTGGTCGATTACATGGGCTTCGCGCCGGATGACGAGACCGAGACCCGGAACATCGCGCGCCGCGCCGATGACTCGATGCCGTTCTCGGGCCTGGCGTTCAAGATCATGAACGACCCGTTCGTGGGCTCGCTGACCTTCACCCGGATCTATTCGGGCGTCCTGAAGAAGGGCGACAACATCATGAACTCGACCAAGGGCAAGAAAGAGCGCATTGGCCGGATGATGATGATGCACTCGAACAACCGCGAGGAGATCGAGGAAGCGTTCGCGGGCGACATCATCGCGCTGGCGGGTCTGAAGGACACCACCACCGGTGACACGCTGTGCGACCCGAAGAACCAGGTCGTGCTGGAAACGATGACCTTCCCCGACCCGGTGATCGAGATCGCCGTCGAGCCGAAGACGAAGGCCGACCAGGAGAAGATGAGCCAGGGCCTGGCGCGGCTTGCCGCCGAAGACCCGTCCTTCCGCGTCGAGACCGACCTCGAGTCGGGCCAGACGATCATGAAGGGCATGGGCGAACTTCACCTCGACATCCTCGTCGACCGCCTGAAGCGCGAGTTCAAGGTGGAAGCCAATATCGGCGCCCCGCAGGTGGCCTATCGCGAGACCATCGGTCACGAGATCGAGCACACCTACACCCACAAGAAACAGTCGGGTGGGTCGGGCCAGTTCGCCGAGGTCAAGATGATCATCAGCCCCACCGAGGCGGGCGAAGGCTACAGCTTCGAAAGCCGCATCGTCGGTGGCTCGGTGCCGAAGGAATACATCCCCGGCGTCGAGAAGGGCATCGAGAGCGTCATGGACAGCGGCCCGCTGGCCGGCTTCCCGGTGATCGACTTCAAGGTCGCGCTGATCGACGGCAAGTACCACGACGTCGACTCGTCGGTCATGGCCTTCGAGATCGCCGCCCGGATGTGCATGCGTGAAGGTCTCCGCAAGGCCGGCGCCAAGCTGCTTGAGCCGGTCATGAAGGTCGAGGTGATCTCGCCGGAGGAATATACCGGCAACGTCATCGGCGACCTGACCAGCCGTCGCGGCCAGGTGTCGGGGCAGGAGCCCCGCGGCAACGCCATCGCGATCAATGCGAACGTGCCGCTGGCCAACATGTTCGGCTATATCAACACGCTGCGTTCGATGTCCTCGGGCCGCGCGCAGTTCACGATGCAGTTCTCGCATTACGATCCGGTTCCGCAGAACATCTCGGACGAGATCCAGGCGAAATACGCTTAACGGGATGCCGGGCTGAAGCCCGGCCTACCCACCCACCGTAGGCCGGGCTTCAGCCCGGCACCCGAAAAGACAAGGAGGCCATCATGGCAAAGGAAAAGTTTGACCGTTCGAAACCGCACGTGAACATCGGCACGATTGGGCACGTTGACCACGGCAAGACGACGCTGACCGCGGCGATTACCAAGCAGTTCGGCGAGTTCAAGGCGTATGACCAGATCGACGCGGCGCCGGAAGAGAAGGCGCGCGGGATCACCATCTCGACCGCGCACGTGGAGTACGAGACCGAGGCGCGCCACTACGCCCACGTCGACTGCCCCGGCCACGCCGACTACGTGAAGAACATGATCACCGGTGCCGCCCAGATGGACGGCGCGATCCTGGTGGTGAACGCGGCCGACGGCCCGATGCCGCAGACCCGCGAGCACATCCTGCTGGCCCGCCAGGTGGGCGTGCCCGCGCTGGTGGTGTTCCTCAACAAGGTCGACCAGGTCGACGACGAGGAACTGCTCGAGCTGGTGGAAATGGAAGTCCGCGAACTTCTGTCGGCCTATGACTTCCCGGGCGACGACGTGCCGATCGTGGCCGGCTCGGCCCTGGCCGCGCTGGAAGACCGCGACGACAACATCGGCAAGGACAAGATCGCCGAGCTGATGGCCGCCGTCGACGAGTACATCCCGACCCCCGAGCGCGCCGTGGACCAGCCCTTCCTTATGCCGATCGAGGACGTGTTCTCGATCTCCGGCCGCGGGACGGTTGTGACCGGTCGTGTCGAGCGTGGCGTGATCAACGTGGGCGACGAGATCGAGATCGTCGGCATCAAGGACACCAAGAAGACGACCTGCACGGGCGTCGAGATGTTCCGCAAGCTGCTCGACCGCGGTGAGGCCGGCGACAACATCGGCGCGCTGCTGCGCGGTGTCGACCGTGACGACATCCAGCGGGGCCAGGTGCTGTGCAAGCCGAAATCGGTGACGCCGCACACCAAGTTCGAGTGCGAGGTCTACATCCTGACCAAGGATGAAGGCGGCCGTCACACGCCGTTCTTCGCCAACTACCGCCCGCAGTTCTACTTCCGGACGACGGACGTGACCGGCACCGTGACCCTGCCCGAGGGCACCGAGATGGTCATGCCCGGCGACAACCTGAAGTTCGGTGTCGAGCTGATCGCCCCGATCGCCATGGAAGACGGCCTCCGCTTCGCCATCCGCGAAGGCGGCCGGACCGTCGGCTCCGGCGTCGTGTCGAAGATCATCGAGTAAGAACTACCCCAAGGGTTCGACGAGGGAGGCCGGGTGGTCCGGCCTTCCTCCTATCAACTCCAACGCCGCGAAAGGCTACCCCAATGCAAAGCCAAAACATTCGCATTCGGCTGAAGGCATTTGACTACCGCGTACTGGATGCCAGCACGCAGGAGATCGTCAACACCGCCAAACGGACCGGTGCCGAGGTACGTGGGCCGATCCCGCTGCCGAACAAGATCGAGAAGTTCACCGTTCTGCGTGGCCCGCACGTGAACAAGAAATCCCGCGACCAGTTCGAGATCCGCACCCACAAGCGGCTGCTCGACATCGTCGACCCCACCCCGCAGACCGTGGACGCGCTGATGAAGCTCGACCTCGCCGCGGGCGTGGACGTTCAGATTTCGGTTTAAGGGAGGGTAACGATATGTTGCGCTCTGGCGTAATCGCAAAGAAAGTCGGCATGACCCGGCTTTTCATGGAGGACGGGAAGCAGGTTCCCGTGACCGTCCTTCAACTGGACAAGCTTCAGGTGGTCGCACAGCGCACCGCCGAGAGCCACGGCTATTCGGCCGTTCAGCTGGGTGCCGGCACGGCCAAGGCGAAGCGGACCTCGAAGGCCATGCGCGGCCATTTCGCCGCCGCCAAGGTCGAGCCCAAGCGCAAGATCGCGGAATTCCGCGTGGCGCCCGAGAACATGATCGACGTGGGTGAGGAAATCACCGCGAACCACTATTTCGAGGGTCAGTTCGTCGACGTGTCGGGCACCTCGATCGGTAAGGGCTTCCAGGGCGGCATGAAGCGGCACAACTTTGGCGGCCTGCGCGCCAGCCACGGTGTGTCGATCAGCCACCGCGCCCACGGGTCGACCGGCCAGTGCCAGGACCCGGGCAAGGTGTTCAAGGGCAAGAAGATGGCCGGCCACATGGGCGCCGTCCGCGTGACCACGCAGAACCTGCAGGTCATCAAGACCGATGCCGACCGTGGCCTGATCATGGTCAAGGGCGCGGTTCCGGGCTCGAAGGGTGGCTGGGTCACGATCAAGGACGCGGTCAAGAAGCCGTTCCCGGAAAGCGCGATCCTGCCCGCGGCCCTGAAATCGGAAGCCGAGGCTGCCGCCAAGGCCGCCGAGGAAGCCGCTGCCGCCGCCGCTGCCGAGGCCGAAGCCGAAGCCAAGCGCCTTGCCGAAGAGCAGGCCGCCGCCGAAGCCGAGGCGCTGAAGGAAGCCGAGGCCGACATCGAAGCCGAGAAGAGCGACGATGACGGTGAGAAGAAGGAAGGCGAGGAATGAAACTCGACGTGATCAAACTGGACGGCGGGAAAGCCGGCTCGGTCGATCTGGGCGAAGAGATCTTCGGCCTGGACCCGCGCGCCGACATTCTTCACCGCGTCGTCCGCTGGCAGCGCAACAAGGCGCAGCAGGGGACCCACAAGGTCAAGACCCGGAGCGAAACCAGCTACTCGACCAAGAAGATCTATCGCCAGAAGGGCACCGGTGGCGCCCGCCACGGCGACCGCAACGCGCCGATCTTCCGCAAGGGTGGCATCTACAAGGGCCCGGTTCCGCGCAGCCATGCGCATGACCTGCCCAAGAAGGTGCGCAAGCTGGGCCTTAAGCACGCGCTTTCCGCCAAGGCGAAAGCCGGCGAGCTGGTGGTGATCGAGGCGGCGGACGGCATTTCCAAGACCAAGGACCTGGCCAAGCAGGTCCGCGACCTGGGATGGAAGCGCGCGCTGATCATCGACGGCTCGGAGGTGAACGCCGAGTTCGCCCGCGCGGCCGCCAACATCGAAGGTCTGGACGTGCTGCCGAGCATGGGCGCGAATGTCTATGACATCCTCAAGCGTGACACGCTGGTGCTCACGAAGGCGGGTGTCGAAGCACTGGAGGCTCGACTGAAATGAGCGCGAAACCGGAACATTACGACGTGATCCGCAAGCCGGTGATCACCGAGAAATCCACCATGGCGTCGGAAGCCGGCGCGGTGGTCTTCGAGGTGGACATCGACAGCTCCAAGCCGCAGATCAAGGAGGCCGTCGAGGCGCTCTTCGGTGTGAAGGTGAAGGCTGTGAACACCACGATCACCAAGGGCAAGAACAAGCGCTTCCGCGGTGTCAAGGGCACCCGAAAGGACGTCAAGAAGGCGTATGTGACGCTTGAAGAGGGCAACACGATCGACGTGACGACCGGTCTTTGATCGGGTGACGTCGGTCGGGGGTTGGCCCTGGCCTTGTGAGAAATAGGACCCCGGCTGCGTGGAGTGGCCGGGGTTTTTTCGTTGGGTGATGTGGTGGAACCAACGATACGGCTTGGCACACGCCCGGAATAGAGGCCGAAGGCCGCCGGGCGAGCGTTGGGAATGGCAGGGTGTAGGCGGTGGAGATGGTTTGGCACCCACCCAACGAGCGCAACACGCGCGGAGTCAAGGGCTTCAGCCCGCCGCGCGATCGCCAGGCCGCCCCGACGGGCTGGCGATTGGGAGAGGGCAGCGCGACATCGCCAGGTTTTTCGGATGCGGAGAGATAAAGTGGTGTCCACGTATGTTGGTTCGCCACCCCGCGGCCTGGCGATCGCGCGGCTTCGAGGCCGTGGGATAGGTGTGTTGTCTCCCACCCCACGCCACAAGCGGCCCGCAGGTGCATTTCTGCCCTTACTCCCTTGACCCCCACCGGTCTCTCGCTTAAACGGACCCATCTGCACTGCCCCGGATTCGTCTGGGGCTGTGTTTTTATTGTTCGCGAGAACATCACCGAACCGGGGACCTTCGGGGCCCTACACCCGAGCCGGGCTGAAGCCCGGCCTACACATAGGCGGATCCCGATCCGCCGTTAGCTAACGGAAGACAGAAAGCATGGCACTCAAGTCGTATAAGCCGACGACGCCGGGCCAGCGCGGGCTGGTGCTGATCGACCGTTCGGAGCTGTACAAAGGACGCCCCGTCAAGGCCCTCACCGAGGGTCTGACCAAGTCGGGCGGCCGGAACAACACCGGACGTATCACTGCACGACGCCGCGGGGGCGGGGCCAAACGGCTCTACCGGATCGTCGATTTCAAACGCAACAAATTCGATGTGGCCGCCACCGTAGAGCGGATCGAGTACGACCCGAACCGGACGGCCTTCATCGCGCTCATCCGCTACGAGGATGGCGAACAGGCCTATATCCTGGCCCCGCAGCGGCTGGCGATCGGCGACAAGGTCGTCTCGTCGGAGCGCGCGGACATCAAGCCGGGCAACGCGATGCCGTTTTCCGGCATGCCGATCGGGACGATCGTTCACAACATCGAGCTGAAGCCCGGCAAGGGCGGCCAGATCGCACGCGCCGCGGGCACCTATGCCCAGTTCGTCGGCCGTGACGGCGGCTATGCGCAGATCCGCCTGTCGTCGGGCGAGCTGCGGATGGTGCGCCAGGAGTGCAAGGCCACCGTGGGTGCCGTGTCGAACCCCGACAACTCCAACCAGGATTACGGCAAGGCCGGCCGCATGCGCCACAAGGGCATCCGCCCCTCCGTCCGCGGTGTCGTGATGAACCCGATCGACCACCCGCACGGTGGTGGTGAGGGCCGCACCTCGGGTGGCCGCCACCCGGTCACGCCGTGGGGCAAGCCCACCAAGGGCAAGCGCACCCGCAACACCAACAAGGCGTCGCAGAAACTTATCCTGCGCTCGCGTCACGCACGGAAGAAGGGCCGCTAAGACATGGCACGTTCTGTATGGAAAGGCCCCTTTGTCGATGCCTACGTCCTGAAAAAGGCCGAGGCAACGCGCGAAAGCGGGCGCAAGGAAGTCATCAAGATCTGGTCGCGCCGCTCGACGATCCTGCCCCAGTTCGTGGGCCTGACGTTTGGCGTCTATAACGGCCAGAAACACGTTCCGGTTCTGGTCAACGAAGACATGATCGGCCAGAAATTCGGGGAATACGCACCGACCCGGACCTATTACGGTCACGCGGCCGACAAGAAAGCCAAGAGGAAGTAAGCCATGGGCAAGGAGAAGAATCCCCGCCGCGTGGCGGACAACGAAGCGATGGCGAAGCTGCGCATGCTGCGCACCAGCCCGCAGAAACTCAACCTGGTTGCCGCGATGATCCGGGGCAAGAAGGTCGACAAGGCGCTGAGCGACCTGACCTTCTCGAAGAAGCGGATCGCGCAGGACGTGAAGAAATGCCTTCAGTCCGCCATCGCGAATGCCGAGAACAACCACAACCTGGACGTCGACGAGCTTGTCGTCGCCGAGGCCTATGTGGGCAAGAACCTGGTCATGAAGCGCGGTCGTCCGCGGGCACGCGGCCGGTTCGGGCGGATCATGAAGCCGTTCTCGGAGCTGACAATCAAGGTGCGTGAAGTCGAGGAGCAAGCCTAATGGGTAACAAAGTCAATCCGATTGGCATGCGCCTGCAGGTGAACCGCACCTGGGACAGCCGCTGGTATGCCGATACGAAGGATTACGGCAATCTTCTTCTGGAAGATGTCCGGATCCGCGAGTTCATCAAGGAAGAGTGCAAGCAGGCCGGCGTCAGCCGCGTGATCATCGAGCGTCCGCACAAGAAGTGCCGCGTCACGGTGCACACCGCGCGCCCCGGCGTGATCATCGGCAAGAAAGGCGCCGATATCGAGAGCCTGCGCAAGAAGCTCGCCAAGATGACCGACAGCGAACTGCACCTCAACATCGTCGAAGTGCGCAAGCCCGAGCTTGACGCCGCGCTGGTTGGCGAAAGCATCGCCCAGCAGCTCGAGCGCCGGGTCAGCTTCCGCCGTGCGATGAAACGGGCCGTGCAGAACGCGATGCGCATGGGTGCTCTGGGTATCCGGGTCAACGTGTCGGGCCGCCTCGGCGGGGCCGAGATCGCCCGGACCGAATGGTACCGGGAAGGCCGCGTGCCGCTCCACACCCTGCGCGCCGACATCGATTATGCCCATGCGGAGGCGTCCACGCCTTACGGCATCATCGGCGTCAAGGTCTGGATCTTCAAGGGTGAGATCATGGAGCACGATCCGTCGGCCCGTGATCGCAAGGCCCAGGAACTTCAGGATGGTCCCGCGCCCCGTGGCGCCGGCGGCCGCCGCTGAGGAGGGATAAGAGATGCTGCAACCGAAGCGCACCAAATTCCGCAAGCAGTTCAAGGGCCGGATCAAGGGCGAAGCCAAAGGCGGCTCGGACCTGAACTTCGGCACCTATGGGCTCAAGGCAACCCAGCCCGAGCGCGTCACCGCGCGCCAGATCGAGGCCGCCCGCCGGGCCATGACGCGTCACATGAAGCGTCAGGGCCGGGTCTGGATCCGGATCTTCCCGGATACGCCGGTGACCTCGAAACCCACCGAAGTGCGGATGGGTAAGGGCAAGGGCTCGGTCGATTTCTGGGCCTGCAAGGTCAAGCCCGGCCGGGTGATGTTCGAGATCGACGGCGTTTCCGACGCCATCGCGAAAGAGGCCCTGCGCCTTGCCGCGATGAAGCTGCCGATCAAGACCCGCATCGTGGTCAAGGAAGACTGGTAACGTCATTTGCCTGCAAATGACGCAGGCGGTGTAGCGGATTTCGAAGAAATCTGCGGGCCGCCTCGCCCGAGAGAATTCGGAACCCCCGTCGAGAGATCGGCGGGGGTTTTGGTTTTTTTGGGGGGGCGGGCATGGTGGGTTGGCACCCACCCTACGGCGGGCTGCGTCCATCGCTTAAGGGTTGAGACATCGGGCCGGGGATTGATACGTTGGCGTTTGTCTGTTTCATCTTGAAAAGGGGTTTTTCTTGAAGGGTTTTGAGAATGCTTTTGCGCCTGACATTGCTGGTCTGGCTCGTGGCCGTGTCATGTGGGAAGGCCCAGCCGATGCGTGATCCGACTGCGGACGCCAACGAGTTGCTGGACGCCATGATTGGGTTCTCCGCGCAGATGTTGCGCGAACATGGTGAGTTTTACCCTTATGGCGCGGCGATGTTGCCCGATGGTGAGATCACGGCCGTGGGCGCCTATGACGGCGATGAAACTCCTGCGTCGCAGGACGTGATCGACTTCCTTGTTGAGGGATTTCAGGCGGCGGCCAAGTCGCAGGAATATGTTGCAACTGCGCTCTTTTTCGATGCGCGTGTCAACCTGCCTGATGGCGGCGGAGAAAGTGACGCAGTTGTCGTCAATATAGATCACGTGAACGATTTTTCGGTGATCCTGGTCATTCCTTATTCCCTTGGCAACGACACTTTGACGCTAGGCGAGGAAGTCACGTACGAGGGAGATCATACGATATTTCCGCGCGATTGATCCAAAAACCAACTGTCCACACAAGGTGCCAGGATCGCTGTTTCGGGGCTTTTATATGAAGGACCGGTGCATGGATGTCCGCGCGGCTGGGCCGACCTTTGGCGGAGCCATTGACGTCGCCGGGGAAGCGTGACTGTGGCTCGTTGCCCGCCCCGGGCTTGACCCGGGGCCTTTGCGTTGCAAGAGGTCCCGGCTCGGGGCCGGGACGGGTGTTTGTGGGGGTGCGGTGCGTTTGCACCCAGCCTACGAGATGCGCACTGCCACCTGTTGGTGTTCGTGGTTGTAGGTGAGGTACTCGTAGGTCAGGCCCCGGGCTGCCACGAATTCCTGGAAGGCCTTGTATTCGCCGTCTTCCCAGCCGCTGTAGTTGAAATACTCGTCGAAGACGATGACCGTGCCGGGGACGATCCGGTCGGACAGGCCGTCGAAGATGGTCCTGGCGGAGCTGTAGAGGTCGCTGTCGACATGGAGGTAGGCGACAGGCTCCGGCGGGGAGGGGAGGGACGCGAGGAAGGGGGGCAGTGTGTCGGCGAAAAGGCCCTTGTGGAGGGTGACGTTGTCGGGCACCTCCGGCAGGGTGGGGCGCGAGAACTTGGCCGCCGGGAAGCCGTCGCGCCAGGGTTCGGGGAGGCCCTCGAAGCTGTCGAACCCGTGCAGGTGCCAGTTTCTCTTGCCGGCGATATAGGTGGCCGTGCGGGCCTCGAAGACGCCGAATTCCAGCACCAGCCCGTCGAGCGTGACCGCCTCGATCGCCACGTCGTGGACCTCGTGCCAGCGGCGGACGGATTGCACCAGCGGCATGTGGCGGCGGACATAGGCGGCGGTGGATTGCGTCGCCTCCTGCTGCAGGGCGAGCGAGATGTCTGAGACGGCCGAGCGGTAGAGCCGCAGGATGCGCGCCCGGATACGCTCGCGAAGGCGGGTGATCATGGTGGTCCTGCTCCTCTTGCCGGTCGACGGGCGGCTTATCTCCCAGACGGCGGCAAAGCTCAATGCTTTCGGGGCTCGCGCTGGCCGGGGCGCTGCGCTAGACCGGGGGCATGGCCCAGATCGACTCGCTTTTCGTCACCCGTCTCTACCGTGCCCCCCTGACCGAGCACGGGCCCGCCATCGATGCAGATGAGCTGGAGGCGTCATGCTATTCCATCGCCGAGGATGACGAGGCGGGGCAGGCCTGGTGCGAGGAGAACGGCTATCCGGGCTATACCTCCTATGCCTCGCTGACCGACCTGCCGTGGCGGTTTCCGATCTTCGCGGACGTGGTCAAGGCGCTGGATGCGCATGTGGCGGCGTTTGCGGAGGACCTGGAGTTCGACCTCGACGGGCGGGAATTGAAGCTGGAGGATATCTGGATCAACATCCTGCCCGAGGGAGGCAGCCATGGCAGCCATATCCACCCGCATTCGGTGATTTCCGGCACGACCTACGTGGCGATGCCCGGCGGGACCAGCGCGTTGAAGCTGGAAGACCCGCGCCATGCAAGGATGATGGCGGCGCCGGCGCGGAAGAAGGACGCGCGGCGGGAGCTGCGGACCTTCATCTACGAGGCGCCGAAGGTGGGGGATGTGCTGCTGTGGGAAAGCTGGCTGAGACACGAGGTGCCGGCGAACATGGCCGAGGATGATAGGATTTCGGTGAGCTTCAATTACGGGTGGGGGTGACCCCAGTTTGATTTATGCCCTCGCGCGGAATCGAGGGCGAAGCCCGCCGCGCATCGACGGGCCGCCCCGACGGCACGGCGATTTGGTGAGGTAGGCGCGACGTCGTGAGGGTGGATGTGCTTGGCGGGGATAAAGTGGCGTCCACCGCCGTTGGTTCGCCGCACCGCGGCCCGCCGATGCGCGGCTTCTCGGTCGGCCGAATGGTGGGTTCGCACCCGCCCTACGGAAATCGGAACTTCCCCCTTGCCCTGTCGCCGCGCCTCCCTTATAGAGCCCAAATCCGCGAGCCCGGGATGCCCCCGGGATTCGCTTGTTTGCAATTCATCCACCGGGTTTGCAGGTGACCCTGAGCCAATCGTCAGGGGCCGACCGGTGTTTTGAGAGAAGGACGATGGCGACATGAACGCTGCAGAGCTGCGTGACAAAACGCCCGACCAGCTGCGTGAAGAGCTGGTGAACCTGAAGAAAGAGCAGTTCAACCTGCGCTTTCAGGCCGCGACCGGCCAGATCGAGAACCCCGCCCGGATGAAGACCGTGCGCCGCAACGTGGCGCGCGTCTTGACCGTGCTGAACGAAAAAGCCGCGTCCGCGGCAGCGGAATAAGGAGGCCACCCATGCCCAAGCGTATCCTGCAAGGCGTCGTGACCTCTGATGCCAACGCGCAAACCGTGACCGTCTCGGTCGAACGCCGCTTCAAGCACCCCGTGCTTCAGAAGACCATTCGTAAGTCCAAGAAATACCGGGCTCACGACGAGAAGAACACCTACAAGGTGGGCGACCAGGTCCGCATCATCGAATGCGCACCGAAGTCCAAAACGAAACGCTGGGAGGTGCTGGAAGCCTGAGGCTCTAGCACACCCGGTTTGAGCGAAACCCTGGGGTCGTTACCCCAAAGGTCGGGAGAAACCAAATGATCCAGATGCAGACCAATCTGGATGTGGCTGACAATTCCGGTGCCCGGAAGGTTCAGTGCATCAAGGTCCTGGGTGGTTCCAAGCGTAAATACGCCTCCGTCGGCGACGTGATCGTCGTCTCGGTGAAGGAAGCCATCCCCCGCGGCCGTGTGAAGAAGGGCGATGTCCGCAAGGCCGTCGTCGTGCGCACCGCCAAGGAAATCCGCCGTGAAGACGGCACCGCGATCCGCTTCGACCGCAACGCCGCCGTCATCCTGAACAACGCAGGTGACCCGATCGGCACCCGTATCTTCGGGCCGGTCGTGCGCGAGCTGCGCGCGAAGAACTACATGAAAATCATCTCGCTCGCCCCGGAGGTGCTGTAAGATGGCTGCTAAACTCAAGAAGGGCGACAAGGTCGTCGTGATCTCCGGCAAGGACAAGGGCAAGGAAGGCACAATCACTTCCGTCGACTCGAAAGCCGGCAAGGCCGTCGTCGACGGCGTGAACATGGCCATCCGCCACACCCGCCAGAGCCAGCAGAGCCAGGGCGGCCGCCTTCCCAAGGCGATGCCGATCGACCTGAGCAACCTGGCGATGCTCGACAAGAACGGCAAACCCACCCGCGTCGGCTTCAAGATCGACGGCGACAAGAAGGTGCGTTTCGCCAAGACCACGGGGGACGTGATCGATGCTTGATACCGAGAATTACACCCCGCGCCTGCGCCAGCAGTTCCGCGAGACGATCCGCCCCGCGCTGAAGGAAGAGTTCGGTTACACGAACGACATGATGATCCCGCGGCTGGACAAGATCGTCCTGAACATCGGCTGCGGCGCCGAGGCGGTGAAGGATTCCAAGAAGGCCAAGTCGGCCCAGGAAGACCTGACGCTGATCGCCGGTCAGAAGGCCGTCGTCACCAAGGCGAAGAAATCCATCGCCGGCTTCCGCGTGCGTGAAGACATGCCGCTGGGCGCGAAAGTGACCCTGCGCGGCGACCGGATGTACGAATTCCTCGATCGCCTGATCACCATCGCGATGCCCCGGATCCGCGACTTCCGCGGCGTGTCGGCCAAGTCCTTCGACGGCCGCGGCAACTATGCGCTGGGCCTGAAGGAGCACATCGTCTTCCCCGAAATCAACTTCGACAAGGTCGACGAGGTGTGGGGCATTGACATCATTATCGGAACCACGGCGAAGACCGACGCTGAAGCCAGGGCGCTGTTGAAGCATTTCAATATGCCCTTCACCAGCTGAGCCGGGAGGAATTTGACATGGCTAAAAAAGCAATGATCGAACGCGAGAAGAAGCGTCAGCGCCTGGTGAAGCAATACGCCGCCAAGCGTGCCGCTCTGAAGGAAATCATCAGCGACGAGTCGAAGCCGATGGAAGAACGCTTCCGTGCCTCGCTCAAGCTGGCGGAACTGCCGCGCAACAGCTCGGCCACCCGCCTGCATAACCGCTGCCAGCTCACCGGCCGGCCGCACGCCTACTACCGGAAACTGAAAGTCAGCCGGATCGCCCTGCGCGACCTCGGCTCGGCCGGTCAGATGCCGGGCGTGGTCAAGTCGAGCTGGTAAGGAGGGACATGAGATGAACGATCCTATCGGCGATATGCTGACCCGTATCCGCAACGCGGGCATGCGCGGCAAGTCCACCGTCATGGTGCCGGCCTCGAAGATGCGCGTGCGCGTGCTGAACGTGCTGGCGGACGAGGGCTATATCCGTGGCTTCGAAGATGCCACCGACAGCCGCGGCCACCCCGCCATCGAGGTCAGCCTGAAGTATTTCGAAGGCGCCCCCGCCATCCGCGAGATGAAGCGGGTCTCGAAACCCGGCCGCCGGGTGTACATGGGCGTCAAGGACATTCCGTCGGTCCGCCAGGGCCTCGGCGTGTCGATTGTCTCGACCCCGCAGGGTGTGATGTCGGATGCAAACGCACGGGCGGCCAACGTTGGCGGCGAAGTGCTTTGCACCGTATTCTAAGGAGGCCTGATTATGTCTCGTATCGGTAAACAACCCGTGGCCCTGCCCGATGGCGTCACTGCCTCGCTCAGCGGCCAGACGATCGAGGTGAAAGGCCCGAAGCAGACCAAAAGCTTCACCTTCACCGACGACGTCACCATCGCGATCGAGGACGGCCAGGTCACCGTTGCGCCGCGCGGCAAATCCAAGCGCGCGCGTCAGCAGTGGGGCATGAGCCGCACGATCATCGCCAACCTCGTTCACGGATCGAAAGAGCCCTTCAAGAAAGAGCTCGAAATCCAGGGCGTCGGTTACCGGGCGCAGGTTCAGGGCAATGTCCTGAAGCTGAACCTCGGCCTGTCGCACGATGTGGATTTCCCGATCCCGGAAGGTATCACTGTCACGGCGCCGAAGCCCACCGAACTGGTGGTCGAGGGCCATGACAAGCAGCTCGTCGGTGAAGTCGCGGCCAATATCCGCGACTGGCGGCGCCCGGAGCCCTACAAGGGCAAGGGCATCCGCTACAAGGGCGAGTATATCTTCCAGAAGGAAGGCAAGAAGAAGTAAGGACGCGACAGATGGCAAACAGCAAAAGACAACTGTTCCAGAAACGCCGCCTGCGCGTTCGGAGCAAACTTCGCAAGGTCAATGCCGGGCGTCCGCGCCTGAGCGTGCACCGCTCGTCGAAAAACATGAGCGTGCAGATCATCGACGATGTGAACGGCGTCACCCTGGCTTCGGCCTCGACGCTCGAGAAGGATCTCGGCTTCGTCGGCAAGAACACGATGGATGCGGCGAAGAAGATCGGCGCCACCATCGCCGAACGCGCCAAGGCGGCGGGCATCACCGAGGCCCAGTTCGACCGCGGCGGGTTCCTGTTTCACGGCCGGATCAAGGCGCTGGCGGATGCCGCGCGCGAAGGCGGCCTGAAAATCTAAGGCGCAGGTGCCCCGGTCTACCGGGGCGCCTCGATGATCCGGGTCGGGGGCACGAGGCCTTCCGACACCTGGATTGGACAAATTCTAGGCCCGCGAGGGCGCCAGGAAAGGATGCCAGATGGCAAGAGATGACAACCGCCGCGGAGGTCGCGATCGCGACGAAGCGCCGGAATTCGCCGATCGCCTTGTCGCGATCAACCGTGTTTCGAAAACCGTGAAGGGCGGCAAGCGCTTCGGGTTTGCAGCTCTCGTCGTCGTGGGCGACCAGAAGGGCCGCGTGGGCTTCGGCAAGGGCAAGGCCAAAGAGGTGCCCGAGGCGATCCGCAAGGCCACCGAGCAGGCCAAGCGCGGCATGATCCGCGTGCCGCTGCGCGAAGGCCGCACGCTGCACCATGACGGTTACGGCCGTCACGGCGCCGGCAAGGTGATCATGCGCACCGCGCCGCAAGGTACCGGTATCATCGCCGGTGGTCCGATGCGCGCCGTGTTCGAGATGCTGGGCGTTCAGGACGTAGTGGCCAAGTCGGTCGGCACGCAGAACCCCTACAACATGATCCGTGCCACGCTGGACGCGCTGCAGTTCCAGGCAAGCCCGCGTCACGTGGCACAGCGCCGCGGCAAGAAGGTCGCCGACATCCTGAAACGGGATGAAGGTCCGAAGGGCGAACACCCGGCCGACACGGCCGCGGAAGCGTAAGGAGACAGGGACATGGCCAAAACCATCGTCGTCAAGCAGGTGGGCTCGCCCATCCGCCGCCCCAAGGAACAGCGCGCCACGCTCGTTGGCCTGGGGCTGAACAAGATGCACAAGACCCGTGAGCTGGAAGACACCCCCTCGGTGCGCGGCATGATCAACAAGATCCCGCACCTGGTGGAAATCGTCGAAGAGCGCGGTTGAGTTAAGGTTTGGTGGGTTAGTACCCACCCTACGGATAGGCGCCCCGGTCAGAGATGGCCGGGGCGTTTTTCGTTTGTGGTTGTGGGGCAGAGGCAGCCCGAATAGCGCCGAAGGCGCCGGGCGAGCGCCGGCCCGTCCCCACGGGCAGGCGCTTTGTTCTTGGCACCATAAAGTGCGGGCCGGTGCCGTTGCAGCGCCTACCCACGGGCCGGCGCTCGCCCGGCGGCAGCGGTGTCGCGCCCCGGGCTTGACCCGGGGCCCCTGGCCGCGCGAGGTCCCGGCTCGGGGGCCGCGACGGGGGCCTGCGGCATTCCTCCCGTTGCCCCGGCGCGAGCGGTCTGCCAAAAGAGAAACAGATCCCCCGGAGACCCGCCCCCGTGCCCGCCATCGACCTTGAAACCCTGATCCGCGAGTTCATCACGCTTTTCGTCGTGATCGACCCGATCGGCACGCTGCCGGTCTTCTATTTCGCCGTCGCGGGCGTGCCGGAGAAGCTGCACTGGCGGCTGGCCGTGCGGGGTGTTCTCGTGGCCGCGATCGTGCTGATGGCGTTCCTCGTGCTGGGGCAGGTGGTGCTCGAGGCGATCGGGCTGCGACTGGGGTCGTTCCAGATCGCGGGCGGGCTGATCCTGTTCGTTTTCGCGCTGCAGATGATCTTTGGCGAGGCCAAGGCCGAGCGCGAGATCGAGGCGGCGGAGAAGGACCACATGAGCGGCGCGGTGTTCCCGCTGGCGATGCCCTCGATCGCCTCGCCGGGGGCGATGCTGGCGATCGTCATCCTGACCGACAACAACCGGAATTCCATTCCGGATCAGTCGGTTACGGCGGGACTCCTGGTGGTGGTGCTGCTGATCACGCTGCTGCTTCTGCTGTTGGCGAGCCGGTTGAAACGGGTGATCGGCAACACCGGGGCGAACGTGATCAGCCGGGTGATGGGGATGATCCTGGCGACGGTGGCGGTGGACGCGGTGCTGAGCGGGCTGGAAGTGGTGGGCGTGCTGAGCCTTGTGGGGGCGGGGTAGGAGAGGTGGATTTCACCCATCCTACGGGCGGCCCCTGTCGGACGCGATGTCCTAAGCGCCGTGGATCAGTGGCAATGGTAGGGTTTCGACCCGGCGTGGCAGCATTTTCCCGGAGGCGAACTCTTGCGGCATCCGCCGCTGTGCCAGACATCGTCTGCCAGTAAGCCCTGCGGCGCGCCCTGGTTGACTGCGAAAACCGGGCTGGACGAGGCCAGGATGCTGATGATCGCCGCTGTGATGAACCGCTTCATGTTAATCTCCCCCCACATGATGCGTTAACAGTTTACTAACTTTTTGCCTTTCGGGGTAAAAAATATCGAATTCGGGGAGGGGCAGGTTCGTCTAGCCGGCCGAAGTCGCGGGACGGGCAGGGGCCCGCCCGATCAATGCACAGCCCAGCGTCTCGCGCAGGGCCGCGGCCAGTTCGTCGACGGTTTCGGTCGAGACGTACATGCCGCCCGTCCGGTCGGCGAGGCACTTGGCGACGGTCGTGCCGTCATAGCCCTCGGCCTCGGGGCTGTTCCAGCTGAACGGGTCGTAGACCACGCGGAAACCGATGACGTGGACGGTGAGGTCGTACCCTTCCGCGGCCAATGTCGCGCCGAGGGCGCAGGGGCGGCCGCCGCAGGTTTCGTTGCCGTCGGTGACCAGCACGACGATGCCGGGGGTGCTGCGGTAGTCCAGCGTTTCCGCGGCCGCGAGGACGGAGGCGGCGAGCGGGGTGAGGCCCTGTGGGGCGAGGGTGTCGATGGCGCCGGTTATCGCGTCGGCCGCGTCGGGGATGGGGGCGAAGCGGAGGTCGATGCCGGTGCAGCTTCGGTCGCCGCCGGGGCCGTAGACGAGGAGGCCCACGCGGCGGAAGGGGGCGATCTGGGGCATGGCGCGGTGCATGGCCGTGCGGGCCTCGGCGATGCGGGTGGGCTGGCTGATGTCGGCGCCGATCTCGGCCATGGAGGCGGAGCCGTCGAAGACCAGCATGGCATCGGTGGCGCAGCTCGGGGCGGCGGGGCTGGACGCGAGGGCGAGGGCCGAGGCGAGGAGGGCGGCGCGGAGGGTCATGGGAGAAGGAGATAACGCGGGGGGCGAGAAATCAATCGGGTTTGGTTGGGGGGTGGCGGTTTCGGCTGGGGGCGCGCGGCGGGCGTCACCGGGGCCGTTGCGCCGCGGGTCCGCCCCGCGACCTCCGCCCCCGCACAGGCCCCTTGATCCGCCCGCGCAACCCGTCTATACGCGCCCGGTGGCCCGGGATGGGCCCGACTCGAAAACCAAGACATGCCGAGGTTGTCCTCACCCGCTTCGGGGGGCACATCCGGCTCAGGAGAAGCGATATGAAACTGAACGAACTGCGCGACAACGCGGGCGCGACCAAACCCCGCAAACGTGTCGGCCGTGGCCCGGGCTCGGGCATGGGCAAGACCGCCGGCCGTGGTATCAAGGGCCAGAAATCCCGTTCGGGCGTGGCCATCAAGGGCTATGAAGGCGGCCAGATGCCGCTCTACCAGCGTCTGCCCAAGCGTGGCTTCAACAAGCCGAACCGCAAGAAATACGCCGTGGTCAACCTCGGCCTGATCCAGAAATTCGTCGACGCCAAGAAGATCGACGCCGGCAAGCCGATCACCGAGGACGTGCTGGTCGAAAGCGGCCTCGTGCGCCGCAAGCTCGACGGCATCCGGGTGCTCGCCAAGGGCGAGATCAGCGGCAAGCTGACGCTGGAAGTCACCGGCGCGTCGAAATCGGCCGTCGAGGCGGTCGAGAAGGCGGGTGGCTCTCTGAATGTCACAACCGCGCAGGCGGCCGAATAAGAGGTTGTGAGCGGCCTTCGCGCCGCTTACATAGCCCCTAGTTTTCCTTAGGACGCCGCCTTTGCCGGAAAACGGCTCTGGCGGCGTTCGTTTATAAAGAAAAAGAGACCCGCGCATGGTATCCGCAGCAGAACAAATGGCCGCCAACACCAGTTGGTCCGCCCTTGGCAAGGCCACCGATCTTCGCAAGCGCATCCTGTTCACCATCGTCCTGCTCATCGTCTATCGCCTCGGCACCTATATTCCGGTTCCGGGCATCGACGGCGCCGCGCTTCGCGACTTCATGGATGATGCGAGCCAGGGCATCGGCGGGATGCTGTCGATGTTCACCGGCGGTGCGCTGGGGCGGATGGGGATCTTCGCGCTGGGGATCATGCCCTATATCTCGGCCTCGATCATCGTGCAGCTCATGACGGCCATGGTGCCGGCGCTGGAGCAGCTAAAGAAAGAGGGCGAGCAGGGGCGCAAGAAGATCAACCAGTACACCCGCTACGGCACGGTGGCCCTCGCGACGCTGCAATCCTACGGGCTTGCCATGAGCCTTGTCTCGGGCGACCTGGTACAGGCGGACCTTCCCGTGCCGTTCTTCGTGGCCTCCTGCATGATCACGCTGGTGGGCGGCACGATGTTCCTGATGTGGCTGGGCGAGCAGATCACCGCGCGAGGCGTGGGCAACGGCATCTCGCTGATCATCTTCGTGGGCATCATCGCCGAGATCCCGGCGGCGCTGGCCCAGTTCTTCGCCTCCGGCCGCAGCGGCGCGATCAGCCCGGCGGTGATCGTCGGCGTGATGATCATGGTGGTGGCCGTGATCGCCTTCGTGGTGTTCATGGAGCGCTCCTTGCGCAAGATCCACATCCAGTATCCGCGCCGCCAGGTCGGCATGAAGGTCTATGACGGCGGGTCGAGCCACCTGCCGGTCAAGGTGAACCCGGCGGGCGTGATCCCGGCGATCTTCGCCTCTTCGCTGCTGCTTCTTCCGGTGACGCTGTCGACCTTCTCGGGCCAGAACAGCGGGCCGGTGATGTCGACCATCTCGGCCTATTTCGGCCCCGGCCAGCCGCTCTACCTGGTGTTCTTCGCCGGGATGATCGTGTTCTTCGCCTATTTCTATACCTACAACGTGGCCTTCAAGCCCGATGACGTGGCCGACAACCTCAAGAACCAGAACGGCTTCGTTCCCGGCATCCGGCCCGGCAAGCGGACGGCGGAGTATCTCGAATACGTGGTCTCGCGCATCCTCGTGCTGGGTTCGGCCTACCTTGCGGCAGTTTGTCTCCTTCCCGAAATCCTTCGTAGCCAATTCGCCATTCCCTTCTATTTTGGCGGCACGTCGGTTCTCATCGTGGTGTCGGTTGTCATGGACACGATCCAGCAGGTGCAGTCGCATCTCCTGGCGCACCAGTACGAGGGCCTCATTGAAAAATCGCAATTGAGTGGCAAGGGACGCAAGCGCGCCCGTCGGAAAGGAACGGCACGCCGATGAATATCATTCTTCTTGGACCGCCCGGCGCGGGCAAAGGCACACAGGCGCAGATCCTTGTCGAGAAGCGGGGCATGATCCAGCTTTCGACCGGCGACATGCTGCGCGAGGCCAAGGACAGCGGCACCGAGATGGGCAAGGTCGTGGCCGAGGTGATGGCGCGCGGTGACCTGGTGACCGACGAGATCGTGATCGGGCTGATCCGGGAGAAGATCCAGGGCGAGAATGGCGGCGGGTTCATCTTCGACGGCTTCCCGCGCACGCTGGCCCAGGCCGATGCACTGGCCGATCTGCTGGAAGAGACCGGACAGACGCTGGATGCCGTGATCGAGCTTCAGGTGGATGACGAGGTTCTGGTGCGCCGCATCGTCGGGCGCGCCGAGGAGGCCGCGGCCGCCGGCCAGCCGGTGCGGGCCGACGACAACGAGGAAAGCCTCAAGCAGCGGCTGATGGAATATTACAAGAAGACCTCGCCGCTCATCGGCTATTACTATGCCAAGGGCCAGCTGACCTCGGTCGACGGGCTGGGCGCCATCGACGAGGTGTCGGGGGAGATCGACGGCAAGCTGGGCTGAGGCCCGCGCCCCACGCTTGGCGCTTTCACGGAAAGCGTCTAACCTCCGGTCCCACGGGTCGGAGGTTTTTTCATGAAGGTCATTTGCATCGCGGGGCTTGCCCTTCTGGCCACGCCGCTTCGGGCGGAGATGGATTTCGTCACCGACCGGGCGCTGTGCGGGCTGGAGATGATCGAGCGGCACGAGCGCGGCATGAGCTTTGACGGCAAGTGGTTTTCCGAGATCGAGTATTCCTGCGAACTGTCGGAGCCCATCCCGCGCCCCGACTGGACCCGGGACGCCACCCATATCCGCCCCGGCTACTGCGAGGAGCCCGGCGCGCTTTACCCCAAGGTTTTCGTGCTGCGGACCTTTCAATCGGAGCCGGGCCTGCTATATGTCTACGAGGACGAAACGGGCAGTGCGCGGGCTTATTTCCTGTGCAGTGACTGACAGGCCCCGCGGGGGGCTTGACGCCTTTGGCATTTGCTCCTAAGCACCACCATCTCATGAGAGAAAATGATTCTTTTCCGGGTCGCACCCGGGGCCGAATCGACCACCTGCATCAGCTGCGGCCCGGACGGAACCGTCTCGGGCCTACGTTGTGAAAAAAGGTTCTGGCACTACGGAACCGCAACACAAGAGGACACGACACTTGGCACGTATCGCCGGCGTTAACATCCCGACCCACAAACGGGTCCCGATCGCCCTGACATATATCACTGGTATCGGCCACTCCTCGGCCAAGGCCATCTGCGAAGCCGTCAACATCGACGTCACCCGCCGGGTGAACGAGTTGAGCGACGCCGAAGTGCTTGCCGTGCGCGAGCATATCGACGCCAACTACACCGTCGAGGGCGACCTGCGCCGCGATGTTCAGATGAACATCAAGCGGCTCATGGATCTCGGCTGCTACCGTGGCCTGCGCCACCGCCGGAACCTGCCGGTTCGCGGCCAGCGTACCCACACCAACGCCCGCACCCGCAAGGGCCCGGCGAAACCCATCGCCGGCAAGAAGAAGTAAGGGAGGGCAGCAGATATGGCACGTGATACCCGCCGCGGCGCACAGCGCGGCAAACGCAAGGTCTCGAAGAACATCGCCACGGGCGTGGCGCATGTGAACAGCTCTTTCAACAACACCAAGATCCTAATCTCGGACGTGCAGGGCAACGCGATCGCATGGTCTTCGGCCGGCACAATGGGCTTCAAGGGTTCGCGCAAGTCGACCCCCTACGCCGCCCAGATGGCAGCCGAGGATGCAGGCCGCAAGGCGCAGGAGCACGGCATGAAGACCCTCGAGGTCGAAGTGCAGGGCCCCGGTTCGGGCCGCGAAAGCGCCCTTCGCGCCCTGGCCGCGATCGGTTTCAACATCACGTCGATCCGTGACGTGACCCCGATCGCCCATAACGGCTGCCGCCCGCCGAAGCGTCGCCGGGTCTGATCTTACCGACTATCGGTGGGGCCGCGTGTTCGTTCACGGCCCCATTCCGTCATTTTAAACCTCGGGCGTTCTTGGCCTTCGGACATGGGGCCGAGAACAGGAATGGAGGGACCGCATGATCCACAAGAACTGGGCAGAACTGATCAAGCCGACGCAGCTGGACGTGAAGCCGGGCAACGACCCGCTGCGCCAGGCCACCGTCGTGGCCGAACCGCTCGAGCGCGGCTTCGGTCTGACCCTCGGCAACGCGCTGCGCCGCGTGCTGCTGTCGTCGCTTCAGGGCGCCGCGATCACCTCGGTGCAGATCGACAACGTGCTGCACGAATTCTCGTCGGTGGCCGGTGTGCGCGAAGACGTGACAGATATCGTCCTGAACCTCAAGGGCGTAGCCCTGCGCATGGAAGTGGAAGGGCCCAAGCGCCTGTCGATCTCGGCCAAGGGGCCGGGCGTCGTCACCGCCGGCGACATTTCCGACAGCGCGGGCATCGAGATCCTGAACAAGGATCACGTGATCTGTCACCTCGACGAGGGCGCCGACCTGTTCATGGAACTGACCGTGAACCAGGGCAAGGGCTATGTCGCCGCCGACAAGAACAAGCCGGAAGACGCGCCGATCGGCCTCATTCCGGTCGACGCGATCTATTCGCCGGTCGTCAAGGTCAGCTATGACGTGCAGCCCACCCGCGAGGGCCAGGTGCTGGACTATGACAAGCTGACCATGAAGGTCGACACCGACGGGTCGGTCACGCCGGACGACGCGGTGGCCTATGCCGCCCGCATCCTGCAGGACCAGCTTTCGATCTTCGTCAACTTCGAGGAACCCGAATCCGCCGGCCGCCAGGACGAGGATGACGGGCTGGAGTTCAACCCGCTGCTTCTCAAGAAGGTCGACGAGCTCGAGCTTTCAGTGCGGTCCGCGAACTGCCTGAAGAACGACAATATCGTCTATATCGGCGACCTGATCCAGAAGACCGAAGCCGAGATGCTGCGCACCCCGAACTTCGGCCGCAAGTCGCTGAACGAGATCAAGGAAGTGCTTTCGGGCATGGGCCTGCACCTCGGCATGGATGTCGAGGACTGGCCGCCGGACAACATCGAGGATCTGGCGAAGAAATTCGAGGATCAGTTCTAAGCATTGGTGGGTTTCACCCACCCTACGGGAGATCGTAGGGTGGGGGGCAACCCGCCGCACAATGGGCGTCGAGCCCCAAGGAGAGCCGGTGACACGCATCGCCGGCCGGACAAAGCAAAACCGCCCGTAGAGGGCAAATAGGAGTAAGAAACATGCGTCACGCACGAGGCTACCGCCGCCTGAACCGCACCCACGAGCACCGCAAGGCGCTGTGGGCGAACATGGCCGGCTCGCTCATCGAACACGAACAGATCAAGACCACCCTGCCCAAGGCGAAAGAGCTCAAGCGGGTGATCGACAAGCTCATCACGCTGGGCAAGCGCGGCGACGTGCATGCGCGCCGCCAGGCCGCCGCCCAGCTCAAGCAAGACATCCACGTCGCCAAGCTCTTCGACGTGCTGGGCCCGCGCTACAAGGAACGCTCGGGCGGCTATGCCCGCGTCCTGAAGGCCGGCTTCCGCTATGGTGACATGGCGCCGATGGCGATCATCGAACTGGTCGACCGCGACCTCGACGCCAAGGGCAAGGCCGACAAGGAGCGCGTCGCGCTCGAGGATGCCGACGAAGAATAAGAAACCGCCCTTCCGGGCTTGTTTCCACCCCCGCCGGTTCCGCTGGCGGGGGTTTTTCTATCCCGCCCCACGTTTCTTCTGGCCGGAAATATCCCGGGGGGTCCGGGGGGCTGGCCCCCAGGGTGCCGGCCACGGGCGCCCACGCCCGCATTTTTCACGTGACATGCCCGGCAAGCCCCGCTAGCGTGCCCCCCATGACACGCACCTTTGCCGCATTCTGGTATTTTTATGCTCCGAGCCATATGGCGGCGGGAAGGGTCTGCGCGTTCTGACAAAACGTTGACAGTGACACACCAAACCGAACCGCCCTCACCGGCGGTTTTTTCATGTCACCGCCGGGGGCCAGCCCGAAGGACAGATCCCATGGCGACGACGACACAGAACCTCCGCATCACGAAGATGCACGAACTCCTCTCCCCCGCGACGGTGCGCGCGCGGCATCCCGTGAGTGACCCGGCCGCACAGACGGTGCAGGAGGGCCGCGCCGCGATCCGCGCCATTCTCGACGGGCGCGACGACCGGATCGTCGCGGTGGTCGGGCCCTGCTCGATCCACGATCCGGTGGCGGCGGTGGAGTATGCCGGCCGCCTGCGTACCCTGCGGGACGAGCTGTCGGACGCGGTGGAGCTTGTCATGCGGGCCTATTTCGAGAAGCCCCGCACCATCGGCGGCTGGAAGGGGCTGATCAACGATCCGGGCATCGACGGCTCTTTCCGCATCAACGAGGGGATCGAGACGGCGCGCACGCTTCTGCTGCAACTGGCCGAGATGGGCTTGCCGGTGGGGACGGAGTTCCTCGATACCACGGTGCCGCAATACATTGCCGACTTCGTGGCCTGGGGCGCCATCGGGGCGCGGACGACGGAAAGCCAGATCCACCGCGAGATGGCGTCGGGCCTGTCCTGCCCGGTGGGGTTCAAGAATGGCACCCGCGGCAACGTGCAGATCGCCATCGACGCCGTGCGCTCGGCCGCGCAGCCACATCATTTCATGGGGCTGACGGAGGAGGGGCAGGCGGCCATCGTCGGCACCGGCGGGAATGCCGACTGCCACGTCATCCTGCGCGGCGGGGGCGGCACGAATTACGATGCGGCCTCGGTCGAGGCGGCTTGCGCGAAAATGGTGAATGACGGTTTGCGGCCGCAGGTGATGATCGACGCGAGCCACGCCAACAGCGGCAAGGACCCCGAGAAACAGCCGGAGGTGCTGGACGAGATCGGCGCGCAGGTGGCGGCGGGCGACCGCCGGATCACCGGCGTGATGGTGGAAAGCCACCTTGTCGCGGGCGCCCAGAAGGTGGGGCAGGGGCCGCTGGTCTACGGCCAGTCGATCACCGATGGCTGCCTTGGCTGGGAGAAGACGGAAACCGCGCTGCACGGCTTGGCCGACGCCGTGCGCGCGCGGCGGGGCGGGCTGGCCCGCAAGGCGGGCTGAGCCCCGCCCGGGCCGGGCCCTGCAACGGGGCCCGGCAACCTTCATGACAACTTGCAATCCGCCCGCCGGCCCAGCATATCAGAGGGGCAGCCGAGAAAACGGAGGGCGGACATGCGTTGGATACTGGTCATCTGTCTCCTCCTCGCCGGCCTGTCCGCCCGGGCCGAGATGCAGGTGCCGACCAGCCAGGTCGAGATCCAGACCGGTTTCGTGCCGGTGGTGAAGAAGGTCTCTCCGGCGGTGGTGAACATCTATGCCCGCCGGGTGGTCAGCGTGCAGAGCCCGTTTTCCAGCGACCCGTTCTTCCAGGACCTGTTCCGCGATTTCGGCACGCCGCGGCAGCGGGTGCAGAACAGCCTTGGTTCGGGCGTGATCCTCGGGAAAGACGGGATCGTGGTGTCGAATTACCACGTGGTGGGGGAGGCCACGGATATTCGCGTCGTGCTCAACGACCGGCGGGAGTTTTCGGCCAAGGTGCTTCTGGCCGACGAGGAGAGCGACCTTGCCATCCTGCAGATGGAGAACGCCCGCGACATGCCGGCGCTGACCCTGCGGGACAGCGATACGGTGCAGGTGGGCGAGCTGGTGCTGGCGCTGGGCAACCCGTTCGGGGTGGGGCAGACGGTCAGCAGCGGGATCGTCTCGGGGCTCGCGCGGTCGGGCACCGCGACCGGCAACGCGCGGGGCTATTTCATCCAGACCGATGCGCCGATCAACCCCGGCAACTCGGGCGGTGCGCTGGTCGACGTGAATGGCAGCCTGATCGGCATCAACACCTCGATCCTCAGCCGCTCGGGCGGGTCGAACGGGATCGGCTTCGCCATCCCCTCGCGGCTGGTGTCGCAATTCGTGGCACAGGCGCGCGACGGCAAGAGCGTGTTCGAGCGGCCGTGGGCGGGGATGGATGGCCAGCCGGTGACGGCGGACATGGCCGAGGGGCTGGGGCTGGCGGCGCCGGGCGGCGTGGTGATCTCGCAGCTTCACCCGGCCAGCAGCTTCCTCGAGGCGGGCTACCAGCCGGGGGACGTGATCACCGCGGTCGAGGGGCACCCCGTGAACACCCCGGCCGAGATGATTTTTCGCATGTCGGTAACCGGCATCGGCGCGGAGGCGCGGATCGCCCATGTGCGCAACGGCGAGCGGGGCGAGGCAACGGTGCGCCTGATCGCGGCGCCGGACGTGCCGCCGCGCGGGCAGCTGACGACGGGGCGGAACGCGGCCATTCCCGGCATGGTGCTGTCGACGGTGAACCCGGCGGTGATCGGGGAGTACGGCCTGCCGCTGTCGGCGCAGGGCGTGGTGGTCGACGACCCCGGCCAGATCGGGCTGCGCGCCGGGCTTCGGGCGGGGGATATCCTGCGCGGGATCAATGATGTGACGGTCGAAACCGCGACCGAGGCCGAGGCCGCGCTGGAGGAGGCGCGGCGGCACCTGTTCCTCGACGTGCAGCGCGGCACCCAACGCATGACCATGCGGTTCCGGTTGTAAGCCGATGAGCGACCTGTTCGATACCCAGCCCGAGGCGCTGCCCGACACCGCACCGCGCCCGCTGGCCGACCGGCTGCGTCCGCGCAAGCTGTCGGACGTGATTGGCCAGCAGCAGATGCTGGGGCCGGAGGGGCCGCTGGGGGTGATGCTGGCCTCGAACAGCCTTGGCTCGCTGGTGTTCTGGGGGCCGCCGGGGGTGGGAAAGACCACCATTGCAAGGCTCCTGGCGGACGAGACCGACCTGCATTTCGTGCAGATCAGCGCGATCTTCACCGGCGTGCCGGACCTGCGGCGGGTGTTCGACGAGGCCAAGCACCGCCGCGCGAACGGGCAGGGGACGCTGCTGTTCGTCGACGAGATCCACCGGTTCAACAAGGCCCAGCAGGACAGTTTCCTGCCGCATATGGAGGATGGCACCATCCTTCTCGTGGGGGCCACGACCGAGAACCCCAGCTTCGAGCTGAACGCCGCGTTGCTGAGCCGGGCGCAGGTCTTCGTGCTGGAACGGCTGTCGCTGGCCGACCTGGAACTGCTGACGCAGCGGGCCGAGGCGGAAATCGGCAAGCCGCTGCCCCTCGACGGCCCGGCGCGCGAGGCGCTGCTGGAGATGGCCGATGGCGACGGGCGGGCGCTTCTGAACCTGATCGAGCAGGTGGCGGCGTGGAAGACCGACGGCAAGCTCGACGTCAAGGGCCTGACCTCGCGGCTGATGCGGCGGGCGGCGAAGTATGACAAGAGCGGCGACGAGCATTACAACCTCATATCCGCGCTGCACAAGTCGGTGCGCGGGTCCGACCCCGATGCCGCGCTCTACTGGTTCGCGCGGATGCTGGAAGGGGGCGAGGACCCCCGTTACCTGGCCCGGCGCATCACCCGGATGGCGGTGGAGGATATCGGCCTGGCCGACCCGCAGGCGCAGACCCACTGCCTGCACGCCTGGGAGGTGTACGAGCGCCTCGGCAGCCCCGAGGGGGAGCTGGCCATCGCGCAGGCGCTGACCTACCTGGCGCTGGCGCCCAAGTCGAACGCGGCCTACAATGCCTACAAGGAGGCGCGGAGACAGGCCCAAAAGACCGGCAGCCTGTCGCCGCCCAAGCATATCCTGAACGCGCCCACCAAGCTGATGAAGGAGCAGGGTTACGGCAAGGGCTATGCCTATGACCACGATGCCGAGGACGGGTTTTCCGGGCAGGATTACTTCCCCGAGGGCATGAAGCGCCCGGTGCTGTACCAGCCGGTCGAGCGCGGGTTCGAACGGGAGTTGAAGAAACGCGTGGATTATTTCGCCAAGCTTCGGACCAAGCGCAACGAGTGAGCGGGCCCGGGTGGCGGATGCAATCGCCGCGTCAGGAAATGTCGTTTTCTGACCGCCCCGTCAGATCGGTGACGGGAGGGGCGGCGCGACCGCGACGTAAGCCGCTTTCACAGCGGGCCCTATCCATGCGGCTTTCTTCAAAAAATCGTGGAAAGGCAAACTCCACACTGGAAGACTCGCCGATTTCGTGTTTTGCTATCAATATGTCGCATTCAAGCCGCCCGAAATCCGATAAGGGAGAGAAGCTTTGACGGTGATACCGCAATCCCGCGGACCGTCCGACATTATGAAGAATTCCAGGGAGACAATATGACCAAGAGAACAGATCAATTCCTGATTGATCGGCTCGCCGAAGCCGCCCGCGAGGGGAAGATTTCGCGCCGGTCCTTCATGAACTATTCGCTGGCCGCCGGCATGTCCGCCTCGGCCGCCACGGGGCTCTGGACCACCAAGGCGAACGCCCAGCCCAAGCAGGGCGGCACCTTCCGCGTCGGGATGCATGACGGCAACTCCTCGGACACCCACGACCCCGGCCAGTACGTGTCGCGGCAGCAGATCTACCTCGCGCACCAGTATCGCAGCTACCTGACCCTGATCGAGCCCGATGGCTCTCTCGGCCCGGACCTTGCCAGCGACTGGTCGGCGAACGAGGACGCGTCGGTCTGGACCTTCGAGATCAACCCCGATGCCTCGTTCCACAGCGGCCGGCCGGTGATGGCCTCGGACGTTGTCGCCTCGCTCAACCACCACCGCGGCGAGGAAAGCACCTCGGCGGCGAAATCCCTGCTGACGTCGGTGACCGATGTCACGACGGATGGCGATCACACCGTCGTCGTCTCGCTGGAAAGCGGCATCGCCGACCTGCCCTGGCTGATGACCGACTATCACCTCGCCATCTGCCCCGGCAACGAGGATGGCAGCATCGACTGGCAGTCGGGCGACGGCTCGGGCCCCTACAAGATCGACCAGGGCGAATGGGGCGTCAGCTGGAAGCTGAGCCGGCATGACGGCTGGCACCTCGAAGGCGCCTATTTCGACAAGGTCGAGATGCTGGTGCTGAACGACCCGAACGCCCGCCAGACCGCGCTGGTGACCGGCGATGTCGACGCGGTGTCGCTGATCGACATCAAGACCTCGGCGCTGCTGGAGCGCGACCCGAACATCGAGATCGAGAACGTGCCCTCGGCGGCCGCGATCACCATGCCGATGTTCTGCGACACGGCGCCGTTCGACGATGTCAACGTGCGCAACGCGCTGAAACTGTCGATCGACCGCAACGAGATCATCGAGAAGATCGCCTTCGGCGCGGCCACGATCGGCAACGACTTCCACCATTCCCCGGCCCAGCCCTACTGGCCCGAGGATATCGAACAGCGGGAATACGACCCGGACCAGGCCAAGTCGCTTCTGAAGAAGGCCGGCGCCGAGGACCTCACGGTCAGCATCTCGACCGCCGACAGCCTGTTCTCGGGCGCGGTGGACCTGTGCGTTCTGTACGCCGAACAGGCCAAGCAGGCGGGCATCACCGTCAAGGTCGTACGCGAGCCGAACGACGGCTACTATTCCGACGTCTGGCTGAAGAAACCGTTCTGCGCGGTGTCCTGGGGCGCGCGCCCCACGCCCGACGTGATGTACACGCTGGCCTACAAGGCCGACGCCGACTGGAACGAGAGCCGCTGGCAGAACGAGGAGTTCAACGACCTTCTGCTGAAAGCCAAGTCGGAGCTCGACGACAGCCTGCGTGCCGAGATGTACCACGACATGGCCATCCTCGCGAAGGACGACGGCGGGACGATCATCCCGATGTTCAACAACTTCGTCTACGCGCGCCGGGCCAACGTGAAGCGGGGCGAGAACCTCGCCGCCAGCTGGGAGCTTGACGGCGCCCGCGGCCCAAGCCGCTGGTGGTTCGAAGACTGATCCAGAAAGGGCCCGGCGCCATGTGCGCCGGGCCTTGCCATTCGGCCGCCCCGGCGGCCCAAGACGAAGAAGAAAAGGGGACCAGGACCGACATCACACCACAATCGAAGAATCCGGTCTTCGTACGGCCTCTGAATGACATGCCCATTGGGCACGGGGGGAAGGAACCGGACCAGAAACACCAAGAATTGCCCGGCAGCGACCGGGAACAAGTCCAACAAGACGACATACCAGGGAGAAGATATGACCAAGAAACACGATCAGATGATGATCGACCGGCTGGCGGATGCCGCCCGCGAAGGCAAGATCTCGCGCCGCTCGTTCATGAATTATTCGCTGGCCGCGGGGATGACCGCTTCGGCCGCCACCGGTCTCTGGACCTCCTCTGCCAAGGCCGAACCGCAGAAGGGCGGCCATTTCCGCCTCGGCGCGCATGACGGCAACACCTCCGACACGCATGATCCGGGCACTTACCTGTCGTTCTCGATGATCCAGGTGGCGCATACCTTCCGCAGCTACCTGACCCTGATCGAGCCCGACGGCTCGCTCGGGCCGGACGTGGCGACGGACTGGTCGGCCACCGAGGACGCGAAGGAATGGACCTTCAAGCTGAACCAGGACGCCACCTTCCACAGCGGGGCCAAGGTCACGCCGAACGACGTGATCGCGTCGATGAACCACCACCGCGGCGAGGACAGCACCTCGGCGGCGACCGCGCTGCTGACCGATGTCGACGATATCGTCGACAACGGCGACGGCTCGATCACGTTCAAGCTGGCCTCGGGCAACGCCGACCTGCCTTGGCTGATGACCGACTATCACCTGGCGATCTGCCCGGCGAACGAGGATGGCTCGATCGACTGGAAATCGGGCGACGGCTGTGGCCCGTACAAGCTGACCAATGCCGAGTTCGGTGTCAGCTACGAGTTCGAGCGGCACGAGGACTGGCACCTCGAGGGCGCCTATTTCGACAGCGTCACCGTCACCGTGCTGAACGACCCCAACGCGCGCCAGACCGCGCTGGTCACCGGCGATGTCGACGCGGTCACGCAGATCGAGCTGAAGACGCTCGCCCTGCTGCAGCGCGACCCGAATATCGAGATCGACCAGGTCGCCTCGGCCGCGGCGATCACCATGCCGATGTTCTGCGACCAGGCGCCGTTCGACAATGTCGACGTGCGCAACGCGCTTAAACTGTCGATCGACCGGCAGGACATCATCGACAAGATCGTCTTCGGCACGGCGACCATGGGCAACGATTTCCACCATTCGCCGGCCATGCCCTACTGGCCCGAGGATATCGAGCAACGCCCGTATGACCCCGACCAGGCCAAGTCGCTGCTGAAGAAGGCGGGGATGGAAGACCTCACCGTCGAGATCAGCGTCGCCGACTCGGTCTTCTCGGGTTCGGTCGACATGTGCGTGCTCTATGCCGAACACGCCAAGGCCGCCGGCATCAATATCAAGGTCAAGCGCGAGCCGAACGACGGGTACTATTCCGACGTCTGGCTCAAGAAGCCGTGGTGCTGTGTGCAGTGGGGCGCGCGTCCGACGCCGGACGTGATGTATTCGCTGGCCTACAAGGACGATGCGGCGTGGAACGAAAGCCATTGGCAGAACGAGCGGTTCAACGAACTGCTGCGGATGGCCAAGTCGGAGATCGACGACGCCAAGCGCGCCGAGATGTACCGCGAGATGGCGATCCTCGCGAAGGACGATGGCGGCACCGTCATCCCGTTCTTCCCGGATTTCGTCTATGCCCGCCGCAAGAACGTCAAGCACGGGCCGGAACTGGCCGCGAGCTGGCAGATGGACGGCGCCCGCGCCTGCAGCCGCTGGTGGTTCGAGGGCTGACACGACACGACCGGCCCCGGCGCGAAGGCGCCGGGGCTTCACCGTCCGGCCCACGGCGCGACGCCCCGGCCCGGACCCATCGCCTAGGCGGGTCATCCAGACAGTCATACCCAGCCCGCCAAGGCTAAAAATATCTGTATACCCGGTCACCGGAACAGCCATGAGCGCGGGACCAAGGGGCAACAGCAGGAGGGACAGATGGGAGACATACTTGGGCTCGTTGGAAGACGGCTCGGGCTCGGGCTGATCATTCTACTGGTCATCTCGGTCATCATTTTCTTCATGGTCGAACTGCTGCCGGGCGACATCGCCCAGGCGGTGCTCGGCCAGGGGGCCACGGAAGAGAACCTGCGCGCCCTGCGCCGGGAGATGGGCCTCGATCAGCCGGCGATCATCCGGTATCTCGACTGGCTCAGCGGGGCCGTCATGTTCGACTTCGGCAACTCGATCGTCACCGGCGAATCCGTCGCCCGCACGATCAGCGACCGGTTCATGAACACGCTCTTCCTTGCGGCCTATGCCGCGGTCATCGCGGTGCCGGTCTCGATCGTCCTCGGCGTGATCGTGGCGCTGCTGCGCAACTCGATCTTCGACCGGGTCGCCAACGTGGTGTCGCTGTCGTTCATCTCGTCGCCGGAATTCTTCCTCGGCTACATCCTGATCCTCTACTTCGCGGTCAAATGGGGCATGTTCCCGGCGATCTCGAGCCTGAGCGAGGGGATGTCCTTCCTCCAGCTTCTCGAGCGCACGTTCCTGCCGGCGCTGACGCTGGTGCTGGTGGTGATGGCGCACATGATGCGGATGACGCGGGCGGCGATCATCAACCTGCTGGCCTCGCCCTATATCGAGATGGCCCGCCTCAAGGGCGCGCCGCCGTGGCGGGTGATCGTCAAGCACGCCCTGCCGAACGCCTGGGCGCCGATCATCAACGTGGTCGCGCTGAACCTCGCCTACCTGATTACCGGCGTGGTCCTGGTCGAGGTGGTCTATGTCTATCCCGGCATCGGGCAGGCGCTTGTCGACGCGGTGTCGAAGCGTGACTTCCCGGTTGTCCAGGCCTGCTGCCTGATCTTCGCGGCGACCTTCATCCTGCTCAATCTCGCAGCCGATGTTGGCGCCATTCTCACCAACCCGCGTCTGCGGCATCCGAAGTAAGGAGGCAGTCACATGAGCTGGTTTGTAATCGGATATTACACGCTGCTTCTGGGCGGTTCCTGCCTTGCAGCTTACTTCAACAAGAGATCGGCGTTCCTGCTGCTGTTCTCGCTGACGCTGGTGTCCTTCGTTCTGGGCATCATCGGCGGCACGGGCGCGCTTCGGGCAGTCGCGATCTGCGCGGGCGTTCTGGCGCTGGCGGCGATGGTCTCCTACGCGTTCCGCGAGTTCCTGATCGCGCTGGTCTCGGACGAGATGGCCAAGGAACTGCGGACCGCGCCGCTGACGGCGGCCTTCGGGATGTTCGTCATCTTCACCTACGCGATCATGGGCATCTTCGCCCCGTTGATCGCGCCCTATGGTGAGGCACAGGTGATCGCCTCGGCCTTTGCGCCGGCGGATTCGAACATGCTGCTCGGCGCCGACCAGCTGGGCCGCGACATGTTCAGCCGGATCGTCTATGGCACGCGCAACTCGGTGGGGCTGGCCCTGTCGGCGACGCTGGCGGCGTTCTTCTTCGGGGCGCTGGCCGGGCTTCTGGCGGCCACCAAGGGCGGCTGGTTCGACCAGTTCATGGGCCGGCTGGCCGACGTGATCATGTCGATCCCGTCACTGATCTTCGCGCTGCTGATGCTGTCGATCTTCGGGCCGCAGATCATCGTGATCATCATCGCCGTGGCCATCATCTACGCGCCGCGCGTCTTCCGCCTGACACGGGCGGTGGCGGGCAACGTCGTGGTGATGGACTATATCGAGGCCGCGCAGCTGCGCGGCGAGGGCATGTGGTACCTCATCCGCCGGGAAATCCTGCCCAACTCGACCGCCCCCCTGGTGGCCGAGTTCGGTCTGGAATTCTGCTTCGTGTTCCTGCTGGTGGCGGGTCTGTCGTTCCTCGGGCTCGGTATTCAGCCGCCCACGGCGGACTGGGGCTCGATGGTGCGTGAGAACGCGACCCTGATCTCGTTCGGAGACATCACCCCGCTGATACCCGCGGCCGCCATCGCGCTGCTGACGGTCGGGGTGAACTTCGTGGTCGACTGGATGCTGTTCCGGTCCTCTGGCCTGAAGGAGAAATAAAAATGGCGACCAAGTTCAAGGACAGCGATGTCCTGCTCAAGGTGAAGAACCTGAAGATCCAGGGCTACAGCGACGAGCAGTGGATCGACATCATCAAGGGGGTCGACCTGACCCTCCACCGTGGCGAGGTGATGGGCCTGATCGGGGAATCCGGTGCCGGCAAATCCACCATCGGCGCCGCCGCCATGGGCTATGCCCGCGACGGCACGCGCATCTCGGACGGCTCGATCGAGTTCGACGGGATGGAGCTGACGACCGCCAGCGAAAGCGAGAGGCGCGCCCTACGGGGCTCGCGGATCGCCTACGTGGCACAATCGGCGGCGGCCTCGTTCAACCCGGCGCACAAGCTGATCGACCAGCACACCGAGGCGCCGGTGCAATACCGCATCAAGAAACGGATGGAGGCGCAGGAGGACGCGGTGGAGCTTTACCGCCGCCTGCGCCTTCCCAACCCCGAGGAGATCGGCTTCCGCTATCCGCACCAGGTGTCGGGCGGGCAGCTTCAGCGGGCGATGACGGCGATGGCCATGTCCTGCCGGCCCGACCTGATCATCTTCGACGAGCCGACCACCGCGCTTGACGTGACCACCCAGATCGAGGTGCTGGCGGCCATCCGCGACATCGTCGATCAGTTCAACACCGCCGCGATCTACATCACCCACGACCTGGCGGTCGTGGCGCAGATGGCCGACACGATCAAGGTGCTGCTGAAGGGCGAGGAGGTCGAGGAGGCGCCCACCAAGGAGATGCTGGAAAGCCCGAAGGAGGACTATACCAAGTCGCTCTGGGCGGTCCGCAGCTTCAAGCGGGATCAGAAGCACCGGCCCAAGGACGCCACGCCGCTCATCTCGGTGCAGAACGTCGACGCCTCCTATACCGGCGGGGCGAAGGTGCTGGATGACGTGTCCTTCGACATCCACGAGGGCATGACCGTGGCGGTCGTGGGCGAATCCGGTTCGGGCAAGTCCACCACGGCGCGGGTGATCACCGGGCTGCTGCCCCCGTCCAAGGGGCAGGTGCTGTTCAAGGGAGAGCCTTTCCCGCCCTCCTACAAGGACCGCAGCCGCGACCAGTTGCGCCAGTGCCAGATGATCTACCAGATGGCCGACACGGCGCTGAACCCGAAGGTGCGGATCTCCGAGATCATCGGCCGGCCAGCGCAGTTCTATTCCGGCCTGACCGGCGCGGCGCTCAAGAACCGGGTGGACGAGTTGCTCGACCTGATCGAGCTGGAACCGTCGAAGTTCTACAACCGCTTCCCGCCAGAGCTGTCGGGCGGGCAGAAACAGCGGATCGGCATCGCCCGGGCGCTGGCGGCCGAGCCCACCTTCATCATCTGCGACGAGGTGACATCGGCGCTCGACCAGCTTGTGGCGGAGGGCATCCTGAAGCTGCTCGACCGGCTGCAGAACGAGCTGAACCTGGCCTACATGTTCATCACCCATGACCTTGCCACCGTGCGGTCGATCGCCGACGAGGTGGTGGTTATGCAGCACGGCAAGGTGGTCGAGCAGGGGCCCAAGGACGAGATGTTCACGCCCCCGCACCACCCCTATACCGACCTGCTGCTCAGCTCGGTTCCCGAGATGGACCCCGACTGGCTGACCACGCTGCTGGAAGAGCGCGGCGTCGACAACGTGGGCGATGCGGCCTCGGCCAGGATCGACCCGGGCGACGAGAAGGTCGAGGGCACCGAGACCAGCGGAAGCTGACGGCCCGTCACAAGCAAAAACGGCGGAGGGTCACCCCTCCGCCGTTTCGCGTCGAATACCAGATTTTTTCTGATTGTCAGCCGATGATCCACATGGCCGAGCCCACCATCGCCGCAACGATGAGGCCATAGACGATCACCACCGATTGCCAGCTTGCGCTGTGCATGCGCAGCTCGCGGTTCAGCTCATCTCGTGTCATTCTCGGTTTCCTTCCCGGAACGGGGGACAGCACGATGCCGTCCGGGGGTGTCAAACTACAAACGCCGCGCGGTAGATACCGCCCGGCGCCTTTTCGGTTGTGAAGAGCGTGGTACCGGGCGCAGGGGGCGCCCGCCCTGCCTTTATGCGGTGATGGCCATTGCCGAGAGCACCAGCGTACCGACGAGCAGACCGTATACCAGCACAACCGACTGCCAGGTGGCACTATGCATACGAAGTTCGCGGTTCAGTTCATCGCGGGTCATGTCCAGCCTCCTGGGTCTAGAGTGGGTCAGGTCCGAGTCGCGTTTCGCTGCGGCTCATAGCCCGCATATATGGCGCAAGTGGATTCGCGCAACAGAAATGAAGATTAAAATCTATGCAATCCGTGCATACCCGGGCAGACCGCCGGTCATGGCTGTGGATAACGCAAAAAAATACCGTGTTTACAATGGCTTGCGTTTTATGTGCCGTTGCGTCAGGCGGCGGACTTCCCGGGCCCCTGTAGCGCCATTACCACAAGGTCGCCCTCGTCGCGGGCCTTCATGGCCAGTGCGGCGGCGTGGGCGGCGGCGGCGGTGGTGTAGTAGGGGATCTTGTCGTAGAGCGCAACCGAGCGGATCTCGCGGCTGTCCTCGACCGCCTGCGCGCCCTCGGTGGTGTTCATCACCAGCGCGATCTGCCCGTCCTTGAGCATGTCGACCACGTCGGGCCGCCCCTCGTAGACCTTGTTGACCACCTCGCAGGCGATCTCGTGCCCTTCGAGGAAGGCCGCAGTGCCGCGGGTCGCCACGATCTCGAAACCCATGTCCACCAGCGTCTGCGCGGTCTCGACCAGTTGCGGCGTCTTGTCGGCATCCTTGATCGAGAAGAACACCTTGCCGCTTTCGGGCAGCACCGCGCCCGCGCCCATCTGCGCCTTGAGGAAGGCGCGGGGGAAGGACACGTCCCAGCCCATCACCTCGCCGGTCGAGCGCATTTCCGGGCCGAGGATGGTGTCGACACCGGGGAAGCGGGCAAACGGCATCACCGCCTCCTTGACCGAGAACCACGGCATCGCCGGGTCGGCCAGCGTCATCTGGTCGGCCATCGGCAGGCTGCCGGGCTTGGCGTCGGCGGGGTAGGGGCCGCGGTTGGGGAAGGCATCCAGCGTCTCGCCCGCCATCAGCCGCGCGGCGATGGAGGCGATGGCACTGTCGGTCGCCTTGGCGACGAAGGGCACGGTGCGGCTGGCGCGGGGGTTCACCTCGATGAGGTAGATGTCGCCCTCCTTGACCGCGAACTGCACGTTCATCAGCCCGCGCACGCCCAGCTCCAGCGCCAGCGCTTCGGTCTGGCGCTTGATCTCGTCGATCGTGTCCTGCGCGAGCGAGTAGGGCGGCAGCGAGCAGGCACTGTCGCCCGAGTGCACGCCGGCCTCCTCGATATGCTGCATGATGCCCGCCACGTGCACCCGCGTGCCGTCGCACAGCGCGTCGACATCGCATTCGATCGCGCCCGACAGGTAGCCATCGAGTAGGACCGGGCTCTTGCCCGACACCACGACCGCTTCCTTGATGTAGCGTTCGAGGTGCGCCATGTCGCGGACGATCTCCATCGCCCGGCCGCCCAGCACGTAAGACGGGCGGATCACCAGCGGGAAGCCGATGCTCTCGGCAATGGCCAGCGCCTGGGTGTCGCTCGACGCAATGCCGTTCTTCGGTTGGCGCAGGCCCAGCTTGTTGACCAGCGCCTGGAACCGCTCGCGGTCTTCGGCAAGGTCGATGGCGTCGGGCGAGGTGCCGAGGATCGGGATGCCCTCGGCCTCGAGGTCATTGGCCAGCTTCAGCGGCGTCTGCCCGCCGAACTGCACGATCACCCCGTGCAGCGTGCCGTTCTCCTGCTCGACCCGCAGGATCTCCATCACGTGCTCGAAGGTCAGCGGCTCGAAATAGAGCCGGTCCGAGGTGTCGTAGTCGGTCGACACGGTCTCGGGGTTGCAGTTGATCATGATCGTCTCGTAACCCGCATCGGTCAGCGCGAAACAGGCGTGACAGCAGCAGTAGTCGAACTCGATCCCCTGGCCGATCCGGTTCGGCCCGCCGCCGAGGATGACCACCTTCTTGCGTTTCGAGGGCCGCGCCTCGCATTCCACCTCGCCCATCATCGGGGCCTCGTAGGTGGAATACATGTAGGGGGTCTGCGCCTCGAACTCGGCCGCGCAGGTGTCGATCCGCTTGAAGACGGCGGTGACGTTGAGCGCATGGCGCGCCCGGCGCACCTGCCCCTCGGTCCGCCCCGTCAGCGCGGCCAGCCGGGCATCGGTAAAGCCCATCATCTTGAGCGCGCGCAGCCCGTCCTCGTCGACCGGCAGGCCGTCCTTGCGCACCCGCTCCTCGGCCTCGACGATCTCGCGGATGCGGGCCAGGAACCAGGGGTCGTACTTCGTCGCGTTGAAGATGGCGTCATCCGACAGCCCGTGGCGCATCGCCTGGGCGATGGTGCGCATCCGGTCGGGCGTCTGCAGGCTGAGCGCCTTGATCACGGCGGCCTCTTCCGGGGCGCCCTCGATCTCGACCTCGTCGAAGCCGGTCAGGCCCGATTCCATCGAGGCCAGCGCTTTTTGCAGCGATTCGTGGATGGTGCGGCCGATGGCCATCGCCTCGCCCACCGATTTCATCGCGGTGGTGAGGTAGGGCTGCGAGCCGGGGAATTTCTCGAAGGCAAATTTCGGGATCTTGGTGACGACATAGTCGATGGTCGGCTCGAAGCTCGCCGGCGTCACCTTGGTGATGTCGTTGTCGAGCTCGTCGAGCGTGTAGCCCACGGCCAGCTTGGCGGCGATCTTGGCGATGGGGAAACCCGTGGCCTTGGACGCCAGCGCCGAGGAGCGCGACACCCGCGGGTTCATCTCGATCACGACCATCCGGCCGTCCTCGGGATTGATCGCCCATTGCACGTTCGACCCGCCGGTCTCGACCCCGATCTCGCGCAGCACGGCAATGCTGCCATTGCGCATGATCTGGTATTCCTTGTCGGTCAGCGTCAGCGCCGGGGCCACGGTGATCGAATCGCCGGTATGCACGCCCATCGGGTCGACGTTCTCGATCGAGCAGACGATGATCGCGTTGTCCGCCTTGTCGCGGACGACCTCCATCTCGTACTCCTTCCAGCCCAGAAGCGATTCGTCGATCAGGATCTGGCTGACGGGGGAGGCATCGAGGCCCGACTTGCAGTAATATTCGTAATCGTCGCGGTTATAGGCCACGCCCCCGCCGGTGCCGCCCAGCGTGTAGGCGGGGCGGATGATCGCCGGCAGGCCCACATGCTCGAGCGCGGCCATGCACTCTTCCATGTTGTTGGCAATGGTGGCCTTGGGGTTCTCGATTCCCAGCCGGTCCATCGCCTCGCGGAAGAGTTTCCGGTCCTCGGCCATCTCGATGGCCTCGCGGTTGGCGCCGATCAGCTCGACCCCGAACTTGTCCAGAACGCCCATATCGGCAACGGCCAGGGCCGTGTTCAGGCCCGTCTGACCACCCATCGTGGGCAACAGCGCGTCGGGGCGTTCCTTCTCGATGATGCGGGCCACCACCTCGGGCGTGATCGGCTCGATATAGGTGGCGTCGGCCAGGCCCGGATCGGTCATGATAGTGGCCGGGTTCGAGTTCACCAGGATCACCCGGTAGCCTTCCTCGCGCAGCGCCTTGCAGGCCTGTGCGCCGGAATAGTCGAACTCGCAGGCCTGCCCGATGATGATGGGACCGGCGCCGATGATCATGATGGACGAGATATCGGTTCTCTTCGGCATGGTCGTTTCCCCGGGGCAGCGCAAATTGTTGGCGGTTATATCCATCACGCGCCTCTGTGCAAGGGGGATCGCAAAGCCGTGTGGACCTGCCGTTTTTGGGGATGTGGCCGGAAGCGTGACAGCGTAGGCAGGCGCGGGGAGGCGACAGAAGGATGCAGCACGATGCAGATTCGCTTCGATCATGGCCCGGATGGCGGGCCGGCCCTCTTCGGGGCGCCTCGCCGGATGATCACGGCCGACACGCTGTCGGAGGTGCCCCGCGCGCTTGCCGCGCTGGACACGGCGCGTGCCGACGGCGCGTGGCTTGCCGGGTTTGCCAGCTACGAGCTGGGCTATGTGCTCGAGCCGCGGCTGGCCGCCCTGATGCCCGGCAACCGCCGCCTGCCGCTCCTCTGCTTCGGTGTCTACGAGGCGCCGCAATCCGCAGCCCCCCTGCATTCCGGCCCGGCGGCGCTCGACCGGTTCCGCCCGGCATGGTCCGAGGCAGACTACACCGCCGCCTTCGAGCGCGTGCACGCCTTTATCGGCGCCGGTGACATCTACCAGGCAAACCTGACCTTCCCGGTCACCATGCAGGCCCACGGCACGCCAGAGGCGCTCTACGCGGCGCTCACGGCCATCCAGCCGGTGCGCCACGGTGCGCTGGTCACCGGCCATGACGGCCCCGACATCCTGTCACGCTCGCCCGAGCTGTTCTTCCGCACCGATGCCACGGGCCGGATCGAAACCCGACCGATGAAAGGCACCCAGCCCCGCAGCGATGACCCGGCCGAGGACGCCCGCCGCCGCGCCTTCCTCGCATCGGACGAGAAGAACCGCGCCGAGAACCTGATGATCGTCGACCTGCTGCGCAACGACATCTCCCGCGTCTGCACCCCCGGCAGCGTCCGCGTGCCCGAGCTCTTCGCCGTCGAAAGCTACGAAACGGTCCACCAGATGACCTCGCTCGTCACCGGCCAGATGCGCGGCGGCACGGGCCTGTCGGACATCTTCCGCGCGCTCTTCCCCTGCGGCTCGATCACCGGGGCGCCGAAACTGCGGGCGATGGAGATCCTTGCCGGTCTCGAAACCGCCCCGCGCGAGATCTATTGCGGCAGTATCGGCTGGGCCGCGCCTGACGGCCGGGCCGAGTTCAACGTGGCCATCCGCACGCTGATGCTGGAGAGGGCAGGGGCCGTGCTCAACCTGGGCGGCGGCGTGGTGCATGACAGCACCGCCCCGTCCGAATACGAGGAAGCGCTCTGGAAGGCGCGCTTCGCCCGGCGCCTCACCCCGGCCTTCGCCTGAGCGATACCGGCCGGGGGAACGTCGCGCGGCATCACTCCGCCGCGTGGCGCAGATCGTCCTTCTCGTCCTGGCAATACAGGTAATCCCGCGTCAGCGGCACCGCGTCCTGCTGCTTGGTCAGCTGGAACTGGAACACAACTTGCCGGTTGTGGCGGAACGTCATCTCGCAGGCGATCAGGTAATAGCGCCACATCCGGCAGAACCGGTCGTCATACAGCTCCCGCGCGCGGTCGATATTGGCCATGAACCGGTCGTGCCAGTGGCGCAGCGTCTCGGCGTAATGCAGGCGCCAGACCTCGACATCGGTCGCGAACAGGTCCTGGTTCTCGATCGGCCGCATCGCTTCCGACAGGGCCGGGCAATAGCCGCCGGGGAAGATGTATTTCAGGATCCACGGGCTCGTCGTGCCCGGCGGGTCGGACCGGCCGATCGTGTGGATGAGCGCGATGCCGTCATCGGTCAGCAGGCGCTTCACCGTGCGGAAATATTCCTCGTAATGCGGGATGCCCACGTGCTCGAACATGCCGACCGAGACGATCCGGTCGAACTGGCCCTTCACGTCGCGGTAATCCATCAACTCGAAGGTGCACCGGTCGGCCAGCCCCGCCTCCTCGGCGCGCTTGTTGGCCATGTTGTACTGCTCGGTCGAGAGGGTCACGCCGGTGACCTCGGCGCCGTAATCGCGCGCCAGCGTCAGGCCCATGCCGCCCCAGCCGCAGCCGATATCCAGCACCTTCATCCCCGGCTCGATCAGCAGCTTGCCGGCGATATGATGCTTCTTGGCCTCCTGCGCCTCCTCGAGCGTCATGTCGGGGCGGCGGAAATAGGCGCAGGAATACTGCCGGTCGGCATCGAGGAACAGGTCGTACAGCTCGCCCGAGAGGTCATAGTGATGCGCCACGTTCGCGCGCGACCGGCCCACGGGGTTGAATTGCTGCAGGTGGCGCATCATGTGCCGCCCCAGCGCCAGCGGCTTGCGGAACCACGGGTCGCCCTGCATGCCGACGTTGCGGATGGCCAGCTCGAGGAAGCCGGACAGGTCGTCATCCTCGATGGTCAGGCGCGCGTCCATATAGGCTTCGCCCACCGCCATGTCGGGCGACATGATGATCTTGCGCGGCAGGGTCGGGTCGTGCAGCGTCACCGAGATCGGCTTGCCGGTCCCGTCGCCATAATGCCGTGTCGTGCCGTCAGGAAAGGTAAGCCGGAAATCGCCGACATGCATGAGATGGGTAAGAAACCCATCGAAAATCTTGTCCCACATGGTTCACCCCATCTTGGTCTTGCGGATCTGCGCCCACCCACGGCGCCCTGTCGCGATGTAGTAAAACCTGCCTAAAAACACCCGGTTCCCCCGGCTATCTGCTCGCTAACCGGTATTTTCGCCGAAAATCATGCACCTGTAAACGATTTTGCAACCTTTCCGTGGCGGCTGGAAGGGCGGCAGCCCTTGACTTTGCCGCCCCGGCCATGTGTATCGGCGCGGACCGAGAGCAAGGGCCGCCCGGGCCCGGTGAGAGGGTATCATGCACGCATTCCGCAGCCACACCTGCGCTGAACTGACCAAGTCGAACGTGGGCGAGACCGTCCGCCTGTCGGGCTGGGTGAACCGCATCCGCGACCATGGCGGGGTTCTGTTCATCGACCTGCGCGACCATTACGGCATGACCCAGGTGCTCTGCGATCCCGACAGCCCGGTCTTCTCGCAGGTCGAGAAGGTCCGCTCGGAATGGTGCATCCGCATCGACGGCACCGTGAAGGCGCGCGACGAGAGCCTCGTGAACCCGCGCATCCCCACCGGCGAGATCGAGGTCTATATCCGCGATATCGAGGTGCTGGGCGCCGCGGCCGAACTGCCCCTCATCGTCTTCGGCGACCAGGAATACCCCGAGGAAACCCGCCTGCGCTATCGCTACCTCGACCTCCGCCGCGAGGCGATGCAGCGCAACATGACGCTGCGCTCCGACGTGGTCGCCTCCTTCCGCCGTCGCATGTGGGACAAGGATTTCCGCGAGTTCCAGACGCCGATCATCACCGCGTCCTCGCCCGAGGGCGCGCGCGACTTCCTCGTGCCCTCGCGCCTGCACCCTGGGAAATTCTACGCCCTGCCGCAGGCCCCGCAGCAGTTCAAACAGCTGATCATGATGTCGGGCTTCGACAAGTATTTCCAGATCGCGCCCTGCTTCCGCGACGAGGATCCGCGCGCCGACCGCTCGCCGACCGATTTCTACCAGCTCGACATGGAAATGTCCTTCGTCACCCAGCAGGACATCTTCGACACCATCGCACCCGTCATCGCGGGCGTGTTCGAGGAGCATGGAAAAGGCGCCAAGGTCGACGACCCGGCAAGCTGGCCGCAGATCCCCTACAAGGAAGCGGCGCTCAAATACGGCACCGACAAGCCCGACCTGCGCAACCCGATCGAGATGCAGGACGTCTCCGAGCATTTCCGCGGCTCGGGCTTCGCCATCTTCGCCAAGCTGCTGGAACAGGACGGCACCGAGATCCGCGCCATCCCGGCACCGACGGGCGGCAGCCGCAAGTTCTGCGACCGGATGAACAGCTTCGCCCAGAAGGAGGGCCTGCCGGGGATGGGCTACATCTTCTGGCGCGACCAGGGCGAGGGGATGGAAGCGGCCGGCCCGCTGGCCAAGAACATCGGCCCCGAGCGCACCGAGGCGATCCGCGAACAGCTGGGCCTCGGCGTGGGCGATGCCGCCTTCTTCCTCGGCGGCAAGCCCGCCGCCTTCGAACGTGTCGCCGGCAAGGCCCGCGACGTGATCGGCGAGGAGCTCGAACTGACGGAACAGAACCGCTTCGCCTTCGCCTGGATCGTCGACTTCCCGATCTACGAGAAGGACGAGGAGACCGGTGCCATCGACTTCGAGCACAACCCCTTCTCGATGCCGCAGGGCGGGATGGAGGCGCTCGAGGGCGACCCGCTCGCCGTCAAGGGCTATCAGTACGACCTCGCCTGCAACGGCTACGAGATCGTCTCGGGCGCCATCCGGAACCACAAGCCGGAGATCATGTTCAAGGCCTTCGAACTGGCCGGCTATGACGAGGCCGAGGTGCGCAAACGCTTCGGCGCCCTCGTCAACGCCTTCCAGTACGGCGCGCCGCCCCACGGCGGCTGCGCGGCGGGCATCGACCGCATCGTCATGCTGCTGGCCGGTACCTCGAACATCCGCGAGGTCATCATGTTCCCGATGAACCAGCGCGCCGAGGACCTGATGATGAACGCACCGTCCGAACCGACCTCGGATCAGCTCATGGAACTGGGGTTGCGGGTCATTCCGCAGGAGTGACCCCGCCCTGCGCCAGGGTCAGTCCTCCAGACTATCCTCGCGCTTCTCCTCGATCAGCCCGCGTTCCTCTTCCTTGCGCTTGAGGAACCGGCCGCCGAAGGCCTCTGTCTCCTCCTCGGCGAAGACCTCCCTGGCGCGGGTGAAGACGTCGTCCTCCTCCTCGTCCATGTGGTGCTCGTAATCGTGCTTCAGCGTCTCGAACCGCTGCAGCCAACCGGGCGAGGACATGTCCATCTCGTTCAGCTCTTCCAGGATGTCGTCCATCTGCTGATGCTCGTGCACCGAGTGGCGCGCGGCGTCCTGACCCCAGGTCTTGTTCATCAGCTTGGAATAGAACGTCTCCTCCTCCGCCGCCGCGTGTGATTTCACGTCTTCGTAGAAGGCCGCCCAGGCCGTGCGGCGCTCCTCGCTGTCGCCCGAGGTGTCGGCAATCTGTTTCAGCAGCTTGCGGTGGGTCTGGTGGTCGTCCTGGATGGCATCGTAGATCGACGGCATGTCTCGGTTTCCCTGGATTACGTCAAAAACGTATCAACGCAGAGCGTTCGGCGGAGTTCCGCACGCCGCGGCGTCACCCGTCACAAACCCGCGACGGAAGGTGAAACAGCCCGCGTTCCATGTTATGTAGACCTTGACGTTCCGACCCATTTCGAGCCCGCCCCATGAGCTTTGATCCCGAACGTGCCGCAATCCGCTTCGGATGCGGACTTTCGCCGCGAATTGCGCCACCCGAATCTGCCGAGCAGATGCTCTCGCGGCTCACCGGTCCCGACCGCGCGGCCGAGGCGTTTCCGATTCCGGGGTTTTCCGCCGCGGTTGCGCATTACGTCGCGATCCGAAAAGCGCGCAAGGCCCACCGATCGGCCCGGACCGAGGCCGAGCAGACGGCCAAGCTCAAGGCCCGCCGAAAGACCGAACGGGCCATGTTTCGCGACGGCGGTCGCTGGCTGGCCAGCGTGATGCGGCGCCGGGCCCTGACCGAAGACGGTTTTCGCGAGCGTCTGGTGGCCTTCTGGGCCGATCACTTCACCGCGTTCGAGAAGGGCGGGGCACTTCAGTTCAGCCATGCCATCTATGCCGAGGAGGCGATCCGGCCCCACGTGGCCGGTCGCTTCGCCGACCTGCTGCGCGCTTCGGCCACGCATCCGGTGATGCTCCGGTTTCTCGACCAGGGGCGTTCGGCCGGACCCAACAGCCGCGCAACGGCGAAGAACGAAAAGCTGGCCGGGCTGAACGAGAACCTCGCCCGCGAGATGCTGGAGCTGCACACGCTCGGGGTGGACGGGCCATATGGCCAGGCCGACGTGCGGCAACTGGCCGAGCTTCTGACGGGGCTGACCTATCGTCTGAAGGGCGGTTTCGAGTTCCGCCCGGCCTTTGCCGAGCCCGGCGCGGAAACGGTCCTGTCGGTCGAGTATGGCGGCCCCGGCAAGGCCCGGCTCGAGGACATCTACGCCGCTTTCGACGATCTCGCCCGTCACCCGGCCACGGCCCGGCACATCGCCCGCAAGCTGGCGGTGCATTTCGTCTCCGACACGCCCGACGAGGCGCTCGTCGATACCATTGCGGCACGCTATGCGGAAACCGACGGCGACCTGCCCGAGGTCTATGCGGCGATGCTCGACCACCCGGCCGCCTGGGCCGACCAGCCCGGCAACATCAAGCAGCCGCTGGATTTCGTCGGCTCCAGCCTGCGGGCGCTCGACATCGTGCCGAAACACATCCCCGACGACAAGCTGGGCCGGATGCGGCGGCTTTTCCTCACTCCCCTCCTGCTCATGGGGCAGGAGTGGGGACAGCCCGGAGGCCCCGACGGCTGGCCCGAAGCCGACGCCGAGTGGATCACGCCCCAGCGCCTCTCCGCCCGGCTGATCTGGGGCATGACGGTGCCGTTCGAACTTCGCCGCGTGCTGCCCGACCCGCGGGAGTTCGTCGAGACCGCCCTCGGCCGCCGCGTGCCGGAAGAGGTGCGCTTTGCCGCCCGCGCCGCCGAAACCCGGGCCGAGGGGGTCGGCATCGTGCTCGCCTCCCCCGCCTTCCAGCGCATGTAAGGATCTCTGCCATGACCCGCCAGACCCTGTCCCGCCGCCTGTTCCTGACCCGGAGCGCGGCGCTCGGCTGTTCGCTCGCGGCCAGCCCGCTGGTGACGCCGGTGACCATGGCCAGCGCGCCGGGCGAGAACCGGCTGGTCGTCCTGATCCTGCGCGGCGGGCTCGACGGGCTGGATGCCGTGCGCCCGTATGGGGCGCCAGAGTTCGGCGACTATCGGGGCAGCCTGCTGGACGGGGCGGTGCCGGGTGAGCTCGACCTCGACGGGTTCTACGCGCTGCACCCGGCGCTGGCGCCGCTGATGCCGCTGTGGCAGGCGGGCGAGCTGGGTTTTGCCCATGCCGTCTCGACCCCCTACCGGGACAAGCGCAGCCATTTCGATGGGCAGGACATCCTCGAGGCTGGCACCGCCTCGCTCGGCCGCGCGCAGGAGCGTGACGGCTGGCTCAACCGCCTGCTGCAGGGCCTGCCCGGCACCGAGGCGGAAACCGCCTACGCCATCGGCCATTCCGACATGCTGCTGACACGCGGCAAGGCGGACGTGGCCAACTGGTCGCCCGATGCCGCCCTGCCGCTCAGCCCGCAGGCGGAAAAGCTGCTCGACATGGTCATGCATGGCGATCCGCTGTTCCGTGATGCCACCGCCGAGGCGATTGCCCTCTCGCAGGTCAGCCTCGCCCTGTCCGGCCAGGCGGGTGCGGCGGACGCGGCGCTCGACAGTTCCGGCATGATGGGCACCATGCAGGACAGCATGGCGGGCGCCGGCAAGAAGAAGGACGGGCTAGACGAGATCGCCCGTTTCGCCGCCGGTCGGCTGCGCGGCGACACCCGCATCGCGGCGTGGTCGGTCAACGGGTTCGACACCCATTCCAGGCAACCCAGACAGCTCTCGCGGTCGCTCGACGACCTTGCCGGCAACATCCTCGCCCTGCGCGAGGCGCTGGGCCCGGTCTGGGAAAAGACCGCCGTTGTCGCCATGACGGAGTTCGGCCGCACCGCGCGCGCCAACGGCACCGGCGGCACCGATCACGGCACCGGCGGCGCGATGCTCTTTGCCGGCGGCGCGCTGCGCGGCGGACGGGTGGTGGGCGACTGGCCGGGGCTGGCCGAGGCCGACCTCTACGACCGACGCGACCTGATGCCCACCCGCGACGTGCGCGCCCATGCCGGCTGGATCATGCGGCAGCTTTTCGGCCTCGACGCCGGGCTGATCGAGCGCACCGTCTTTCCGGGGGTCGAGCTTGGTCCCGACCCGAAGCTGATCCTCTGACGCCCGCCACGGACCGCCCGGGCGCCCCCGCGGCGTTCGGAAGGACAATTCGGGACGCCTGGCACCCAGCGGCCTGCGGCAATGGGGGCGAGTCCCGACCGGCGCGTTTTCCTTTCCATTTTCCGCGCGGCGGGCCTATTCTGCCCTCAAAATGCAGGCAGAAGAGGGCAATCCGATGCAAGATGCGCGGCCACTGGGGCCGGCCGTTCCCGACTGGACACCGCCGCCCCTGCCCACGGGCGAGGCGATGGCAGGGCGCTATGCCGAGCTCGAGGCGCTCGATGCCGACCGTCATGCCGCCCTGCTCTACAAGGCGTTCGACGGGCATGACGATGTCTGGGATTACATGCCCGACGGCCCCTTCGCCTCGGCCGCGCAGTTCCATCGCTGGATGCGCGGCGCCACCCAGCGCGACGATATCCTCTTTTACGCCATCCGCGACAAGGTCAGCGGCACCTATGGCGGCTTCGCCTCCTACCTGCGGATGCAGCCCGCGGCGGGCTCGATCGAGGTGGGCTTCATCGCCATGTCGCCCCAGCTTCAGCGCACGCGGGCCGCGACCGATGCGATGTACCTGATGATGAAATGGGCCTTCGAGGCGGGGTATCGCCGCTACGAATGGAAATGCGATGCGCTGAACCGCCCCTCGCGCCGCGCGGCGCAGCGGCTGGGCTTCACCTACGAGGGCGTCTTTCGGCAGGCCACGGTGGTCAAGGGCCGCAACCGCGACACCGCCTGGTTCGCCGTGATCGACAGCGAATGGCCCGCGCTGGAGGAGGCCTTCCGCGCCTGGCTTTCGCCCTCGAATTTCGATGCCGAGGGACACCAGAAGGAGCGGCTGAGCGATCTCACCCGCCTCGTGCGCGCCGGCTCGGACCCTTCGCTGAAATAGCCGCGCCCGGCCTGCCTGCTATGGCCCTCCGGGCCGTCCTGCCGGCAGGTCCGGCTTCCGGTCAGGCCAACCATGTCGCGTCCCGCCAGATCCGGCCGCCTCGATGCCTCTCAGATCGCCGCCCGGCTCTCGATCCGCGCATGTACCATCTGCATCAGCCGCGCCACCTTCTCGCGCTGCGGATCACCCTGGCAACGGCTGCGGGCCAGGTCGCTCGCCGCGCGTTCCAGCGTGTGATCCCGGGCCGAGCGCGCGACCCCGCCCAGGAACTGCACCACGTAGTCGATCGTCGGCCCGTCCTGCCGCTGTTCCAGCAGGGTCGCCACGTGGGACATGTCATCACAGAACGCCACATTATCGGGGTGAACCGCCTCCTGCGTCACGGCGCGCGGGCCGCTGGGCACCGCGTCGGGGGGCAGGGCCGACAGGATCGTCTCCTGGAACGTGGCCAGGCTGTCGAGCGGCTTGGCCAGGAACCCGTCCGCCCCGGCCGCCAGCGCCTCCGTCTCGGCCCTGTCGTCGCCGCTCAGCCCGAGCAGCACGCCCACCCGCGGTACCGCGCGGGCCAGCTCGTCGATCAGGTCGAGCCCCGATCCATCCGGCAGCCCCATGTCGATGATCGCCGCCGAGGGCCGGTACACCTTCAGGTGCCGCCGCGCCGAGGCGAGGCAATCCGCCCGCCTGATCCGCGCGCCGCTGCGCAGGCACATCAGGCGCAGGGTTTCACAGGTATAGCGGCTGTCCTCGACCACAAGGATGGTCATGCCCAGAAGCGGGCGGCTGGCCGTCGGCCGGGTCGGGCTGCGGAAACTGTCGGGCGTTGTCATCGGCTGCTCCCTTGCTGCGATGCGACTCACGCTAGGCCATCACGCCTAATGAACGGTTAAGCGCTGCCCGGCGGGCCGGGGGTGCGCTGTCCTGCCGCTTGCACGCGCCCCGCGGCCCCGGCATAACGGCCCCAGCCAACCAGCCCGAAGGATGCCCCCATGATCGGACGCCTCAACCATGTCGCCATCGCCGTGCCCGACCTCGAGGCCGCGGCCGACCAGTACCGCACCGCGCTCGGTGCCAATGTGGGCGCACCGCAGGACGAGCCCGATCACGGCGTCACCGTCATCTTCATCGAGCTGCCCAACACTAAGATCGAGCTGCTCTATCCGCTGGGCGAGGACAGCCCGATCAAGGGCTTTCTCGAGAAGAACCCCTCGGGCGGCATCCATCATGTCTGCTACGAGGTCGACGACATCCTCGCCGCCCGCGACCACCTGAAGGAAAGCGGCGCCCGCGTGCTGGGTTCGGGAGAGCCCAAGATCGGCGCCCATGGCAAGCCGGTGCTGTTCCTGCACCCCAAGGATTTCAACGGCTGCCTCGTGGAACTGGAGCAGGTCTGATGGGCATCGCCTCGGGCATCGTCCTGTTCATGGTGGTCTGGTTCATGACCTTCCTCGTCGTGCTGCCCCTGCGCATCCAGACGCAGGGGGAGGCGGGCGAGGTGGTGCCGGGCACCCATTCCGGCTCGCCGGAGAAGCATCACCTGAAGAAGAAAGCGCTGATCGTGACGGGGGTCTCGGCGGTGATCTGGTCGATCCTCGCCTATATCATCATCACCGGCACGATCACCGTGCGCGATATCGACATGTTCGACCGGATGGGCCCCGCGACCGAAGTGGCCTCCTGAGGCCGATGCGTTAACCCGGCGAATGTCGGTCAAGAACACCGACAAAATACCGACGTTATACCGACGCGATACCGATACCCGGTTTCCCCGCCATATCAACGCGTTAACCCCGATTCGCGTCCAACCCCGCCGTCACAGCGGCAATTCCGTCGTTTCCTTGATCTCCTCCATCACGAACGACGCCGACACATCTCCCATCGGCACCTTCGCCACCAGCCTCTGGTACAGCCGGTCATAGCCCTTCATATCCGCCACCCGGGCCCGGATCAGGTAGTCGAGTTCGCCGGTCATCCGGTAGACCGCCTGCACCTCCGGCATGGTCTTGGTGGCCCGCGCAAACCGCTCCAGCCAGTCGGCATCATGGGCGGCGGCCTTGATCTGCATGAACACCGTCAGGCCGAAGCCCAGCCTCTCCGCATCCAGCAGCGCCACGCGTTTCCGGATGATCCCCGCCGCCTCCATCGCCTTGACCCGCCGCCAGCAGGCGTTGCGCGACAGGCCCACCCGCTCGCCAAGCTGGTCGAGCGGCAGGTCGGCACTGCGCTGGAGTTCGGTCAGGATGCGCCGGTCGATATCGTCAATTTCGCTCATGATTTGTAGGATACTTGGGAAATCATCCCGCAATCAATCGGGTTCTTCGTGAAATTGGGAAAACTGCCACGGCGCGGCACGTTAAACATATGGCAAGGAAATTGGCGCAGACAGGAGTACACGATGATCACGAAGACCTTCCTCGACCACCCGCGCAGCGTGGATGAAACCTATCTCGAACACGCGGCCTTTGCCGGCAAGTTCAGCGTCAAACTCTTCGCCGCCGGGTTCTGCGCGCTGGTTCACGCCGTCATCCCCTGCCTGTTCGAAAAGACGGCCAGCCGGATGATCGCCGAGATGTACGCCAAGACCCACAATCGCGGATCCTGAGCCGGGTCAGTGGGTGGCGGTTTTCGAATAGAGGTTGATCACCACGATGCCCGCGACGATCAGCGCCATCCCCAGGATCGCGGGAAAATCGACCCCCTGTTTGAAGAACAGCCAGCCGAGGAACGCCGTCAAACAGATGCCCAGACCCGACCAGATCGCGTAGGTGATGCCCAGCGGCATGTATTTCAGCACGATCATCATCAGGTAGAAGGCCGAGCCGAACCCGGCCACCACGCCCACCGAGGGCCAGAAACGGGTGAATTGCTGCGATGCCTGCAGACAGGTGGACCCAACCCCTTCGCAGAGAACGGCCAGCAGCAGGATGAGGTAGACTTTCAGCATGGGGCGCACCTGGGGCTCGGGGTGGGACTTTCGCCCATATCGCAGGGGTTTCACGGCGGGGTCAAGCGACGCCGCCGCGCGCCTCTGCCGCCTGAGCCCTTCCTGCCACCGGGGGCGCCGGGGTGCCTAGCCCGCCAGCGCCTTGTCGAGGTTTTCATCGATCTTCTCGAGGAATCCCATGGTGGTAAGCCAGCCCTGATCGGGCCCCACCAGCAGGGCGAGGTCCTTGGTCATCGACCCTGATTCCACGGTCTCGACGATGACCCGCTCCAGCGTGGTGGCGAAGGTCATCAGCGCCTTGTTGCCGTCCAGCTTGGCCCGGTGTTTCAGCCCGCCCGTCCAGGCATAGATCGAGGCGATGGAGTTGGTCGAGGTCGCCTCGCCCTTCTGGTGCTGGCGATAGTGGCGGGTGACGGTGCCATGGGCCGCCTCGGCCTCGACGATCCTGCCGTCGGGCGTCATCAGTTGCGAGGTCATCAGGCCAAGCGAGCCGAAACCCTGCGCCACGGTGTCGGATTGCACGTCGCCATCGTAGTTCTTGCAGGCCCAGACGAAGCCGCCGCTCCACTTCATCGCACAGGCGACCATGTCGTCGATCAGCCGGTGCTCATAGGTGATCCCGGCCTCCTCGAACTTGTCCCTGAACTCGGCCTCGAACACCGCTTCGAACAGCAGCAGGAACTGGCCATCATATTGTTTCAAAATGGTATTCTTGGTCGACAGGTAAAGTGGCCAGCCCATCGACAGGGCATAGTTCATCGACGCCCGCGCGAAATCGCGGATCGAGTCGTCGAGGTTGTACATGCCCATGTAGACGCCGGAGGAGGGGGCGTCGAACACCTCCTTCTCGATCACCTCGCCGTCCTCCCCGACAAACTTGAGGCTCAGCTTGCCGGGCCCCGGAAACTTGATGTCCGTCGCGCGGTACTGGTCCCCATAGGCATGGCGCCCGATCACGATGGGCTTGGTCCACCCCGGCACGAGGCGCGGCACGTTGCGGCAGATGATCGGCGCCCGGAACACCACGCCGCCAAGGATATTGCGGATCGTGCCATTCGGGCTGCGCCACATCTCCTTGAGGCCGAACTCCTCGACCCGGGCCTCGTCCGGCGTGATGGTGGCGCATTTGACGGCGACGCCCACCTCCTTGGTCTTCTCGGCGGCGTCGATGGTGACCTGGTCGCTCGTTGCATCCCGGTTCTCGATCCCGAGGTCGTAATAAAGCAGGTCGATATCCAGATAGGGCAGGATCAGCTTCTGCTTGATGAAATCCCACATGATGCGGGTCATCTCGTCGCCGTCCATCTCGACGATGGGGTTGTCTACCTTGATCTTCGACATGTCATGCTCCTCGGCAAGGGTGCCTGCAAAAGAATACGGGCCGCCTTGGGGATGACCCAGGACGGCCCGTCTTGCAAGGGGAAGGGGCGGTTAGCCCATGATCGCGTTCAGCGTCTCGCTCGGGCGCATGACCGAGGCGAGCTTCTTGTCGTCGGGGTGGTAATAGCCGCCCGTATCGGCCGGCTTGCCCTGAACGGCGGCCAGTTCGCCGGTGATCTTTTCCTCGTTTTCCGCCAAGGCCTTGGCGATCGGCCCGAACTCCTCGGCCAGGGCGGCATCGTCGGATTGCGCGGCCAGCGCCTCGGCCCAGTAGCGGGCGAACCAGTAGTGGCTGTCGCGGTTGTCGGGCTCGCCCACCTTGCGGCTGGGGGACCGGCCGTGATCGAGGATACCCTGCGTGGCGGTCTCGACCGTTTCGCCAAGCACGCGGGCGCGGGCGTTGTTCTTGGCGTCGGCGAGGAACTTGAAGCTTTCGCCAAGCGCGCAGAACTCGCCCAGGCTGTCCCAGCGGAGGTGATTTTCCGCCTGCAGCTGCTGGACGTGTTTCGGGGCCGAGCCGCCGGCGCCCGTCTCGAACAGCCCGCCGCCGTTCATCAGCTTGACGATCGACAGCATCTTGGCCGAGGTGGCCAGTTCGAGGATCGGGAACAGGTCGGTCAGGTAGTCGCGCAGCACGTTGCCGGTGATGGCGATGGTGTTCTCGCCCTTGGTGATGGTCTCGAGGCTGGCGCGGGTGGCCTCGCGCGGGGGCATGATCTCGAACTTGTCGGCCACGCCCTTGGCATCGAGGATCGGCTTCACGAAGCGGATCAGCTCGGCGTCGTGGGCGCGGTTCTCGTCGAGCCAGAAGATGGCGCGGTAGCCGGTGGCCTTCTGGCGTTCGATGGCGAGGTTCACCCAATCCTCGATCGGCGCCTTGCGGGCCGAGGCGGAACGCCAGATGTCGCCTTTTTCAACGCTGTGCTGATGCAGCACGGTGCCGTCATCCAGCACCATCTTGACGGTCCCGTCCTCCGGGATTTCGAAGGTGGTGGGGTGGGAGCCGTATTCCTCGGCCTTCTGGGCCATCAGGCCGAGGTTCTGAACGGTGCCCGCGGTGGCCGGGTTCAGTTTTCCGTTGGCTTTGAAGAACTTGATCGTCTCGTCGTAGACCGGAGCGTAGGAGCTGTCGGGGATCACGCAGACCGCGTCGTGCTCCTTGTTGTCGGGGCCCCAGCCCTTGCCGCCCGAGCGGATCAGGGCAGGCATCGAGGCGTCGATGATCACGTCCGAAGGCACGTGCAGGTTGGTGATGCCGCGGTCGCTGTCGACCATGTACATGGGCGGGCGGGTGTCGCGGGTTTTCTCAATGGTTTCAAGGATTTCCGTCTTGTCCTTGACCCGTTCCAGCAGGTCGCCGAGGCCGGAATTCGGGTTGACGCCGGCTGCCTTCATCTCGTCGCCGTACTTGTCGAAGACGGGCTTCAGCCATTGCTTGACCGCGTGGCCGAAAATGATCGGGTCGGAGACCTTCATCATCGTGGCCTTCATGTGCAGCGAGAAGAGCACGCCTTCGGCCTTGGTCTTCTCGATCTCGTCGGCGAGGAAGGTGTCGAGGGCCTTGGCGCTCATGTAGGTGGCGTCGACGACGGTGCCCTCGGGGTAGCTGACGCCGTCTTTCAAGACGGTCTCGCCATTCGCGGTTTCAAGGACGATCTTTGCCGTTGCCGCCTTGTCGAGGGTGGCGGATTTCTCGTTTGAAAAGAAGTCGTTGGCCGACATGGAGGCGACGCGGGTCTTGCTGTCGGCGGTCCATTCGCCCATGCGATGGGGGTTGTTCTGGGCGAATTTCTTGACCGGGGCCGCGGCGCGGCGGTCGGAGTTGCCTTCGCGCAGGACGGGGTTCACCGCCGAGCCCTTGATGGCGTCGTAGCGGGCGCGGATCTCTTTTTCCTCGTCGGTCTTGGGGTCGTCGGGGTAGTCGGGGATGTCGAAGCCCTGGCCCTGAAGCTCGCGCACGGCGGCGACGAGCTGGGGCACGGAGGCCGAGATGTTGGGCAGCTTGATGACGTTCGCCTCGGGCTGTTTCACCAGTTTGCCCAGCTCGGCAAGGTCGTCGGTGACGCGCTGGTCGTCCTTCAGCTTGTCGGGGAAGGTGGCGAGGATGCGGCCGGCCAGCGAGATGTCGCGGGTGCCGATCGACACGCCGGCGGCGGCGGCGAAGCGCTGGATGATCGGCAGAAGCGAGGCGCTGGCAAGCTCGGGTGCCTCGTCGACCTTGGTGTAGACAATATCGGGATTGGAGTTGTCGGCCATCGGTGATCCCTCTTGATCCGGGTAAGACGCGTTTGGGCGCGTCATAGCCTATCGCGGCGCCTCTGGAAAGACGGTATGCGACTGTATACCGGAAAAAGTGGCGAGGGCCAGCGGGAGGCCGCGCAGGAGGGGCGCGGCGGGGTCAGCCGTCGTAATGCTCGATCTTTTCCAGCTTCCGCATCAGCAGGGTGCCGCCCAGCACGCAGGCGAGGACGCCGGTGAAGAGCGGCAGGGGCGTTCCGTTGAACGCGAGGCCCACGGGAACGGTCAGGATCACCGAGCCGACCGTGCCGATGCTGGCGATGACGCTGGCGGCCATGCCGGCGATGTGGCCCAGGGGCTCCATCGCGAGGGCGTTGAGATTGCCGAGCGTCAGCGCCGCCTGGAAGAAGACGGTGGTCTGCCACGCGACGTAGACCGCGAAGTCGATGCCCGGCGGCAGGCCGATCAGGAAGAGGGTCAGGGTGATCGCCGTCAGGCAGACCTGGGCCATGAGCGCGAAGCTGACCAGCCGGCGCATCCCCAGACGCATGACCAGCGCCGCGTTGACGAAGCTGCCGGTGCCGGCGAGCAGGGCGATGACGAAGAACCAGTAGGGGAAATCGTCGGTGCGGTCGAAGGTGGCGCTGAAGATCTGCTGGATCGAGCTGATCGAGGAGAAGAGCGTGGTGAAGCAGAGGATCTGCACGGCGATCGACAGGCGGACGGTGCGGTAGGACAGCACCTCCTTCACCGCGGCCCAGAGCGAGCGGGGCCGGAAGGGGCGGCGGCGTTCGGCGGGCAGGGGTTCGGCGAGGCGGAGCAGCATCCACAGGGTGGTGCAGATGGTGAAGAGGATGAAGATGCCGAAGATGCCGCGCCAGCCGGTGAGCGCGATGACGCCGCTGCCGGCGAGGGGAGCCACGGCGGGGACGAGGGTGAAGACCATCATCACGAAGGAAATGAGCCGCGCCATCTCGCGCCCGGCATAGAGGTCGCGGATGATGGCGAGCGCGACGATGCGGGCCGCGGCGGCGCCGAGCCCCTGCAGGATGCGCGCCGCGACGATCAGTTCGAGCGAGGGCGCGATCATCGCCATCAGCGCGCCGGTGATATAGACTGCCGCGCCCGCAAGGATGACCGGCTTGCGCCCGAAACTGTCGGAGAGCGGGCCGGTGAAGAAGGTGCCGCAGCCGAGCCCCAGAAGGAAGGAGGCCACGACGAGCTGGGCCCGGTTGACCGCCTCGGGGGTAAGTTCCGCGCCGATCCGGGGCAGGGCGGGCAACATCGCGTCGATGGAGAACGCGACGGTGGCCACGAGCATCGCCATGAGGGCGACGAATTCGATGCGCCCGATGGGCGCGCGGCCGGGCTGGGGAGTTTCGGAAACGCTCATCCCTGGGCGCTATCATGCTGTGCGGATATGCGCCATAGGCGGGGTGCGCACATGTCGAAGGCCGTTCGCGCACATATGCGGGCGGGAACCTTTCCGCCCGGTTAATGCGCCGGACCGGGGTGGCGCGCGCCCCGCAACAGGGAAGGAGCGGAGGCGCGCGCCGGGTGACGGGCCCTAGTGGGCCGTCATCTCTTCGACGATCTGATCGACGGTCAGATCGGCCGGGTAGTAGGTGGGCCAGTTGGTGACCTCTTCAAGCAGGGCGGCGCGGTCGTCGCCCCAGTAGAGGTGGTAATGGTCGGCCTTGGCGGGGGCGATGCGATGGTCGCTGAACTGGATGTAATCGGGTGCGTCCTCGTCGCCTTCGGTCTTCTGGAAGATGAAGCGGACGCCGCGGTTGCCCTTCTTGTAGGTCAGCACCTCGTAGCCGTCATCGGCATAGGTGCCCGAGACGGAGGTGTCGCCCTCGTGGAAGGTGACCTGATCGCCGACGATCTCGATGCGGTCGACATCGGTGGCGTAGCCGATCTCGTAATAGGCGCGGTATTCCTCGGCGGTCTTGTCGCCGTGGGCGGCCTTGTGCGCCATCACCGGGGTGAGGCTGCCATCCACCAGGTAGGGGTAGACCGATTGCCAGTCTCCTTCCCAGTCGGAAAGGGCGCGGGCTTCGATCTGGCTGTCCTCGAAATATCCCTTGTAGATCTCGGCCTGCTGCTTGGAGTCGGAATGGGAATGGTCGTGGTCGTGATCATGGGATTTCTCGGTGGAGTCGGAGGCGAGCGCCGGGGTGGCGAGGGTGAGCAGGGCGCCGGTGGCCAGGGCGGCGGCGCGGCTGAGGAAGAGCGTTTGCATATGGTCTTTCCCTTTCGGGTTGGTGTTGGCAGGGCCGGGGGGCGAGCCGCCCGGCGTGATTCGCTACGTTATATCGTAACATTGCCAGCGTTAGAACACCTGCGCCGGGGTGGCAACGGCGCGGGGGGCGGTTCTGGAGGGGAAAGGTGTTAAAGGAAGATTACCGCCGGGGGGGATCCGGCCGGGTGTCGGTATTGGCGGCGTGGTCCTGCGCGTCGTCATGGACGTGCGGCGCGTGGCGGACCTTGCCGATCAGCCACTCGGTATGCTCCTTGCGTTGACGCATCGCGAAGGCACCGAACTGCTGGATGGCAACGGCGAAGATGCCGAGGCCCACGAAGATGAAGATCGTGGTGCCGATCTTGCCCGTCGCGGTGGCGGGCACCAGCTCTCCATATCCCACGGTCGAGAGGGTCACGACGGTGAAGAAATAGCTGTCGATCCACGACCAGCCTTCGACATGGTGGAAGAAGATCGTGCCGCCGATGATGATGGCCGGCAGGGTGGAGAATAGGGCGATGATGCGGCGCCAGTTCATCCCTTGCCCCCTCGATCCTCAGCCGTTGCCGGCCTGCGCGGGCTGGTTGTTGAGCTCGTCGATCACCTTGATCCAGAGCTCGGGCGGCTGGCAGCCGGGCACGGCATGCTTGCCCGCGACGATGAAGGTGGGCACGCCGGTGATCCCCATTTCACGAAAACCGGCATCCTTCTTGTGGATACCTTCGAGGTCGGCATCGGATTTGAGCAATTTAAGCACCACGGCGGCATCCATCTCGGCCCCGTCGGCGATATCGGCCAGCGTGTCGTGATCGGCAATATCGCGACCGTCGTGGAAATAGGCACGGAAGAGCGCCATGGCGACGGCCATCTGCTTGCCCTCGATGCCGGCCCAGTGGATCAGGCGGTGGGCGTCGAGCGTGTTGGGCGTGCGCTTGATGCCGGCGAGGTTGAGGTTGAGCCCTGCGGCCTCGGCTGCCTCGACGATGGGGGCATAGGCGCGTGCCGCGCCTTCCTGACCGCCGAATTTCCGTTCGAGGTAGGTGTGGCGGTCCATCCCCTCGGGCGGCATGTCGGGGTTGAGCTGGAACGGGTGCCACTCGATCTCGAACGGGTGGTCGGGGCGTTCGGCCAGCGCCTTGTCGAGCAGGGTTTTCCCGATATAGCACCAGGGGCAGATCGTGTCGGAGATGATATCAAGCTTGACCATGGAGCGCCTTGTAGATCGGCCGCAATTCGCGGCGCAGGATTTTGCCGTTCGCGCCGGTGGGCAACGCGTCGAGGTGGAAGAAACCGCGGGGGCATTTGTAGCCTGCGAGCCGCTCTTTCGCAAATGCGTGCAGTTCGGCCTCGGGCAGCGGTTCGGGACCGGTGTAGAAGGCCATGATCAGGCGGGCGTCGGCCTTGACCTCGATATCGGTGACCGCGGCCTGGAGGATGCCGGGATGGGCGTTGAGCACCGCCTCGACCTCCATCGGGGAGACGCGGAAGCCGCCGGCGTTCATCATGTCGTCGGCGCGGCCGAGATAGGTGATGGCGCCGGTGTCGTCCATCACGCCCTGATCGCCGGTGAGGAACCAGTCGCCGCGGAACTTGGCCGCCGTGGCCTCGGGCGCGCCGAGATAGCCGAGCATCAGGCCGGGGTCGGAACGGTGGATGGCGATGGTGCCTTCCTCGCCCAGCGGCACGGGGCCGTTGTCGCCGATGATGGCGACGCGGCGGCCGGGCTGGGGGTAGCCGAGGGTGCCTTGTGGCGCCTGATGGCCCGGCGCGGCGGAGATGAAGGTGGAGCATTCGGACATGCCATAGGCCTCGAAGATCTCGGTGCCGGTGGCGGTGCCCCATGCCTCGCGGATGGTGTCGGCGAGCTTTTCGCCGGCGGAGAGGCCGTGGCGGAGCTTGGACAGGTCGAGTGGCGTGCCGTCCTTGAGGAACTTGCGATAAACGCCCGGCGCGGCGGCGAAAATCGTGGCGTCGTGGCGCTTCATCAGCAGGGGAAGCTGGCCCGCGTCGATGCCGGATTGGGGGATGAGGGCGGTGGCGCCGGCTGTCCACGGGTCCATCAGGCCGGTGCCCAGCGTGTAGGTCCAATTGAAGGCGCCGGCGTGGCAGAGGCGGTCGGTGTCGCGCAGGCCGTACCAGCCGTCGACCATCATCTGCCGGGCCCAGATGGCGCGGTGGGCGTGCATCACCGCGCGGGGTGTGCCGGAAGTGCCGGAGGTATAGATGATGTAGGCCATGCGGTCCGGGTCGCCCATGTCGAAATCGGCCGGGGGGAGGGCGCGCATGGTGGCGAGGGCATCGGGGGTGATGACGGGGATGTCGGTGTCAGGGCAGGCGATGGCGGGGTCGCGGAGGATGGCGCCGGGGGCGGTGGTGGCGATGATGCCGGCGACCTCGCGCTCGGTGAGCTGCGAGGAGGTGGGGACGGGGACGAGGCCGACGGCGATGGCGCCGAGATAGGCGATGGGGAATTCGACGGTGTTGCCGAGGCGCATGAGGACGCGGTCGCCGGGCTGGAGGCCGGTTTGCAGGAGGCCCGTGCCGGTGCCGAGGACCGCCTGTTTCAGCTTGGCGTAGCTCCAGCGTTCGGCGCCGGAGAGGCCGAGGACGGCGAGCGCCACCTTGTCGGGCGACGCGTCGGCGTGGCGCAGGACGTGGGCCGCGAGGTTGAAGGGCGCGGGGCAGGGCGCGAAGGCCGGAGAATTTGTCTGGGACACCATGGGTTTGCTCTAGGCACAGGCGGGCTCAGTTGCAAGTCGTTCGGGCCGGGCGTATAGCGTTTCGCATGAAGGAAACGCTGCCCGGAAACCTTATCAGGATCTCGCGCCAGAACGGGGCGGAGGAGCAGGCCGAACCGCTCAACCTCGGCGAGCGGGTGCGGGAGCTTCGGAAGGGGCGTGGCTGGACGCTGGAGCAGGCGGCGAAGCAGGCCGGGCTGGCGCGATCGACCCTGTCGAAGATCGAAAACGGCCAGATGTCACCGACTTACGAGGCGTTGAAGAAGCTGGCCGTTGGCTTGCAGATCTCGGTGCCGCAACTTTTCACGCCGCCGCAGCGGGACCAGATCAGCGGGCGGCTGGCGGTGACCAAGGCGGGCGAGGGGACGCATCACGCGACCACCACGTACGAGCATGAATTGCTGGGCGAGGCGCTGTCGAAGAAGCGGATGCTGCCCTATCGGGCGCGGATCAGGGCGCGGTCGGTCGAGGAGTTCGACGGCTGGGTCCGGCATGACGGGGAGGAGTTCCTGTACGTGCTGACCGGGGTGGTGCGGCTCTTCACCGAGTTCTACGAGCCGATCGAGATGCGCCGGGGCGACAGCGCCTATTACGACGCGACGATGGGGCATAACGTGGTTTCGGTCAGCGACGAGGATGCCACGATCTTGTGGGTGACCTCGCTGGCCTGACGACTCGGTGGTTAACGGGGTTGTTTTGCTGGGATTCCAACGTCGGTATCACGTCGGTATTTTGTCGGTATCGCGTCGGTGCGGGGCCGGTGGCCGGGGGCCGTTGACACAAGGCGCGTTGCGCAACGGCCCGGCTTTAACGCTATTTTCAGATTTTCCGGTCAGGGTGTGGGTCAGCCGTTGCCCGCAAGCCGGTGATAGATGTGGGTGAAGGTCGCCGCGCCGAGGATCGGGATGATGAGGTTGATGAGCGGGATCGAGAGCGGCAGTGCCATCAGGATGCCCGCCAGCCAGATCGTCGTGACGTGGCGGCGGCGCTGTTCCTTGGCCTTTTGCCGGCCGACGCGGCGGATGGCGACGAGGGTGAAATACTCCATCCCCAGGAGGTAGCCGTTCATCGCGTAGAAGATGAAGGGCGCGGCGGGCGTGAAGGCGACGTAGAGGAACAAGGCCAGGAGGTTGGCGGCGATGATGATGCCGAGGAAATTGATCGTGTCCTTCACCGCCTCGCCGAAAGGTACGCGGTTGGCCGGCGGCAGGCGCGGGTAATGGCGGTCTTCGACGGCCTGTGCGACCTCGTCGAGGAACATGGACGTGATGGCCGAGGCCACCGGCACCATCAGGAAGGCCGAGAGGAACAGCATCAGGAAGAGGGAGCCGAAACTGAGCAGGTCGCCGACCCATGTGACCTCGCCCACGATGGGGAGGTTGGTCGTCTCGCCCGTCAGCCACTCGATCACGGCGAGGAGCCCGGCATAGGTGGCGATCAGCAGCGCCAGCGTCAGGCCGATGCCGAGAAACAGGACCTTGCGGAAGCGCGGGTCGCCCAGTTGGCCCAGGGCCTTGAAGAAGCTCGAGAAGATCATTCGCTTACCCAGGTGGTGATGGCGTCGAGATTGGGGCGAGGGCGGTCCGGCGGGGCCGAGGTTTCGGTGCCGATATGGATCAGCCCGGCAATGCGTTCGCCCGCGTCGAGGCCGAAACCCGTCTCGGCAAAGTCGCGGTCATGGACGGCCCAGCCGGTGAGCCAGTTGGCGCCCCAGCCCGAGGCCAGCGCGGCATTGAGGAGGGCGAGGCAGACGGCCCCGGCGGAGTAGGTCTGTTCGAGGAGCGGAATTTTCCCAGAGGGTTTCTGTACCTCGACCACGGCGACGGCGAGATGGGCATCGGTGTACTGGGCGCGGGCCTTGGCGATATCCTCGGGCGGTTTGCCGAGCCGTTCGCCGCATTCGTCGACCTGCCCGGCGAGGCGCAGGAGCGCACCCCGCTCCAGCACGATGAAGCGCCAGGGTTCGAGCTTGCCGTGATCGGGGCTGCGGGCCGCGGCGGTCAGGATCGGCATCAGCGCCGCGCGGTCGGGCACCGGGGTGGTGAGCGTCTTGGCGGGGCGCGAACGGCGGTTGAGCAGAAACTCCATCGCGGCCGGGTTCGGATCGGGCATGCACGTCTTCCTGTCCTGTTGCGCGCTTACATGTCGGGTGCCAGCGCGCGGGGGTCAACCCTGCATCTTGCGCGGGACGGGGAAAGCGGGCAGGGAGTCGGGCCATGAAACTGCCCGATCTGAGTCATCTTGCCGAGGCCGGCACGACCGTGACGGTGCGCGTGACGCCGAAGGCCGCGGCCAACGGGATCGTGCTGCGCGACGGGCAGATCCGGGTCAGCGTGACGGTGGCGCCCGAGGGCGGCAAGGCGAACGCGGCGGTGCAGAAGCTGTTGGCGAAGGCGATGGGCGTGCCGAAATCGCGGCTCGAGCTGATCCGGGGCGCGACGGCGCGTGACAAGGTTTTCAGCGTTCGTTGAGCGTCTTGCCGTTCAGCGAATAGACCCCTTCGGGCAGGTTCAGCGCCGCGCCGAGATCGCGCAGCTGGGCCGGGGAGAGGGTGATCTTCTCGACCCGGTCGGTGCGCGGATCGTATTGCTCGATCGTGACGCATTCCTCGAAGGCGTTGATGATCACGTCTTCCTCGAGCCGGGGGCGGCCTTCGTCGACGAGGGTGATGACGGTGGCGTCGAATTCGTGTTCGATGGAAAACATGGGGCCACCTTATTCGCTTGGCGAGCCATTGCAAGCGGGGCCGTGCGGAACCATTGGGGGGCTGGCCAGCGGGGCAAACCCTGCTAGAACCAAGGGGAAGGACGATTGAGGATAGCGATGCGCTGGTTTCTACTCGTGAGTGTGATGATCGGTCTGGCGGGGTGCGTGACCACCGCGCCGGCCCCTGGGCCCAATGCGGTATCTCGGGCGCCGCAATCGCCGGGGGCGGGCGACCTTGCCCGGTTCCGGGCGGTGGTCAGCCGGGTGGAGCCGGTGGCCGAAGGAATTTGCCGCAGCCGGACGCGCTCGTCGAATTGCGATTTCCGGATCGTGCTGGATGACCGCGCGGGCCTGCAGCCCAACGCCTACCAGACGCTGGACAAGAACGGGCGGCCGATCCTGGCGTTTACCCGGTCGCTTCTGGCGGATGTGCAGAATGCCGACCAGCTGGCCTTTGTCATGAGCCACGAGGCGGCGCACCATATCGCGGGCCACATCCCGCGGCAGCAGCAGAACGCCATGGCCGGCGCGATCCTGATGGGCGGGCTGGCCTCGCTTTCAGGGGCGAATTCGGCCGGGATCGAGGCGGCGGTGAACATGGGCGCGGGCGTGGGTGCGCGGCGGTATTCCAAGGATTTCGAGCTGGAAGCGGACGCCATCGGCACGGTGATCGCCCACAAGGCGGGCTATAACCCGGTGCTGGGGGCGGAGTATTTCATGCGGATCGCCGACCCGGGCGACAGTTTCCTCGGCACCCACCCGCGCAATGCCGACCGGATCCAGACCGTGCGGCGCGTGGCCGCCGGGCTCTGAGCCGCGGGGCATGCAGCAACTGCCGGATGTGGTACGCGACCGGGGGTCGAAATATGCCGTCTCGGGCGGCGTGGCGGCCAGCCGGGAGGCGGCGGAGGCCTTCCTGGTCGAGCTGAAGCGGGACAAGAAATTCGCCAAGGCCACGCATAACACCTGGGCGGTGATCCTGTCGGACGGGACGCCGCTGAAGGGGGATGACGGCGAATCGGGCGCCGGCAACGTGATTTTGCGGATGCTGGAACGGGATGGCGTGACGGACCGGATCGTCGTGGTGACGCGCTGGTATGGCGGCAAGCACCTGGGCGGCGACCGGTTCCGGCATGTGCAGACCTGTGTGCGCGCATGGCTGGAGGCGTTCGGTTGATGCAGGTCAAGGACGCGGGGTGCGCGGCGGTCTAGCCTTGGTGGCGTACAACGCGACGGGAGAGACGACATGCCCAACCTGACCTACAAGCGCCATGCCGATCTGGTGGACCGGATGGCGAATGCCCTCGGGATCGACCTGGAAGAGAAGATCATGCGCGGCAAGCTGCAGATCGACACGCTGGGGGAGGCGGTGTTGCGCTGTACCGGCTGTGCCGATCCTTGCGGCTGCGAGAAATGGCTGGCCGCGCAGGTGGAGGTGGCGGAGCAGGCGCCGCCGATGTGCCGGAATGCCGAGCTGTTCGACGGGCTGAAGGACGGTCGGCGGTTCTGAGGCCGCCGCGTCAGAGCGGCATCTGCACGGCGCTTGCCAGGGCCGCCGAGATGCCCATGAAGAAGCAGCCGGTCGCCACCAGCACGAAGGTGTGCCAGATGGCGTTGGCGTAGCGCAGCGATTCCCAGCAGTAGAAGATCACCGCGACCGAGTAGATGATGCCGCCGGTGAGGATCAGCCAGAGGCTTTGCGGGGGCAGCAGCGTCCAGAGCGGGATGAGGAGCGCCACGCCGATCCAGCCGAGGGCGACCTGGGGCCACCAGCCGGTGGTCATGGCGCCGCGGGCGGCCATGAGTTTCGCGGCGGCGCCGACGAGGGCCAGAAGCCAGACGACGCCCAGCACGATGTAGCCGAAGGCGGTGCCGAGCAGCACGCTGAGCGGCGTGAAGGTGCCGGCGATCTTGAGGTAGATGGCGGCATGGTCGATGCGGCGGAGGATCGGGCGGGCGGCGGTATGGGCGCCGAGGTGATAGGCGGCCGAGGCTGTGAGCATGAGGATGAGGCCGGCGGCATAGACCGAGGTGGCCACGAAGGTCGACCACGGCATCTGCTGGTACCACATCCAGAAGATCGTGGCGACGCCGGCGAGCGCCGCGGTGACGCCGATCACGTGGACGATGCCGTCGGCCCAGCGTTCGGCGCGGGTGTAATTGGGATAGGACATGGTCCCGGTACCTCCTGCCCGGTTGATGGCATCTCTCCACGACATCCTGATGTCGGCATCCGCGCAAAACTGTGGTTTGTTTTCGGCCGGTTTGAAACCGGGGCCGACGCGACGTCATGGGGTAGATCAAGCGCTGTGGGGGGCGGTTGGTTCCCGTGGGGCCGGGCGGAGGGTGCCGGGATGGGCGGCGCGGCGCCGGTGTCAGGCGCGGGTGATCTGACCCCAGAGATCGTACTCTCCCGCTTCGTCCACCTCGACCGTGACGATATCGCCGACCGAGAGCGCCTCGGTGCCTTCGTCGATGAAGAGACAGCCGTCGATTTCGGGGGCGTCGGCCTTGGTGCGGCAGGTGGCGATGCCGTCTTCGTCGATGTCGTCGACGATCACGTCTTGTACAGATCCGACCTTGGCGGCCAGTTTATCCGCGGAAATGGCCTGTGCCTTTTCCATAAACCGCTGCCAGCGTTCTTCCTTAACCGGTTCGGGCACGTGGTCGGGGAGGGCGTTGGAGCGGGCGCCTTCGACGTTTTCGTATTTGAAGCAGCCGACGCGGTCGAGACGCGCTTCGTCGAGCCAGTCGAGGAGGGTCTGGAATTCCTCCTCGGTTTCGCCCGGGTAGCCGACGATGAAGGTGGAGCGCAGGGTAATATCGGGGCAGATCGCCCGCCACGCGTTGATTTCGTCGAGGGTTTTCGCCGCCGCCGCGGGACGCGCCATGCGTTTGAGCGTGTCGGGATGGGCGTGCTGGAAGGGGATGTCGAGATAGGGCAGGATGCGCCCTTCGGCCATCAGCGGGATCAGGTCGCGCACATGCGGATAAGGGTAGACGTAGTGCAGGCGGACCCACGCGCCCAAGTCGCCCAGGTCACGGGCGAGGTCGGCGATATGGGCGCGGTGGCTGCCGGTTTCGGCGTGTTTCGTATCGACCCCGTAGGCGGAGGTGTCCTGGCTGATGACGAGGAGTTCACGCACCCCGTTCTCGACCAGCTTCTCGGCCTCGCGCAGGACCGCGTGGGCCGGGCGCGAGGCGAGGCGGCCGCGCATGTCGGGGATGATGCAGAACTTGCACTTGTGGTTACAGCCCTCTGATATCTTTAGGTAACTGTAATGTCGGGGTGTGAGTTTCACGCCTGAGGAGGGCAGCAGGTCGACGAAAGGATCGGGGCTGGGCGGGACGGCGGCATGGACCGCGTCGAGCACCTGTTCGTACTGGTGGGGCCCGGTGACGGCGAGCACCTTGGGGTGGGTGCCGGTGATGTATTCGGGCTCGGCCCCCAGACAGCCGGTGACGATCACGCGGCCGTTTTCCTGAAGCGCCTCGCCGATGGCTTCGAGGCTTTCGGCCTTGGCGCTGTCGAGGAAGCCGCAGGTGTTGACGATGACCGCGTCGGCCCCGCCGTAATCGGGGGAAATGCCATAGCCCTCGGCCCGGAGCCGCGTGAGGATCCGCTCGCTGTCGACCAGCGCCTTGGGGCAGCCGAGGGAGACCATGCCGATGACCGGCTGGCCGGGGCGGCGTGCCTCGGAAATGGTGGAGCGCGCGAGATCGGGGCGCAGGTCGGGGGGGTTGGTGCTCATGTGGCGCGATATAGTCGCTCGCGCCCCCGCGCGAAAGTGAAAACGAGGTTGTTGCGCGGGGCGCCGGGGCCTAACCTTGCGGGAAAAGACGCGGAGGGGTGAGCGGTATGCGTTGGATCGTGCGGGCCTTCGGGCTGTTGCTGCTGGCGGTGGTGCTGGTGGCGGGTGTTTTCCTGCTTCTGCCGGGCGACAAGATCGCCAAGGTCGCGGCGAGCCAGTTGTCGAGCTGGACCGGCCGCGAGGTGACGATGAGCGGGGAGACGACGCTGAGCTTCTATCCCATTCTCGGCGTCAGTACCGGGGCGGTCACGGTGGCCAATGCCGAGTGGAGCGACGGGCCGCCGATGTTCCGGGCCGAGAGCCTGAAGATCGGGGTGGAGCCGCAGGTTCTGTGGGGCGGCGATATCCGGATCACCGGGCTGGAGGCGGTGGGGCCGGTCATCAACCTCGAGAAGGCCGCCGACGGGCGGGTGAACTGGGAGCTGAATGTCGAGGGCGTGGCGCCGTCGGGTCAGGCGGGCGAGGGCGCGTCGGAGCAGGCGGACGGGATGGCACGGTCGGACCGGCTGGCGCTGACGCTGGACCGGGCGTTGGTGCAGGATGCGACGTTTCTCTACACCGATCACGGCACCGGCGAGCGGACCGAGATGCGCGGCATGGCGTTCGACTTGCGCTGGCCCGAGTATGAAGGGCGCGCGACGTTCGACATGACGCTGCGGCCGGCCGGGGAGGCGGTGCGGGTCGAGGGGTATCTCGACCGGGTGGGCGAGTTCATCGACGGCGCGGTGAGCGACGTGAAGGCGACGGTCAGCACGAAGGGGGGCGAGGCGACCTTCCTTGGCCGGGCGAGTGCCGCGCCGGAGCTGCAGGGCCGGGTGACGGCGGCGGTGTCGGATACGCGCGCGTTCATGGCGTCGCTGGGTCTGCCGGCGGCGGATATTCCGGCCGGGCTGGGGCGGAGCGTGAATGGCGAGACGCTGGTGACCTACAGCGCCGATCAGCGGCTGTCGCTGCGCGAGGTGGCGTTGCAGCTTGACGGCAACCGGATCGGCGGGGCGGCGGACGTGGACCTGGGCGGCGAGCGGCCGGTGGTGTCGGCGCAGATCAACGCGGGCGCGCTGGACCTGACGGGGATGGAGAGCGAGAGCGGCGGCGAGGCGAGCGCGGGGCGCGCGTCGGTGGCGGCGGACAAGGGGTGGTCGACCGAGCCGATTGACGCCTCGGCGCTGGGGCTGGCGAATGCCGAGGTGGCGCTGACCGCCGAAAGTGTCGACCTAGGCGATCTGAAGGTGGGCAAGGTGCGGTCGATGATCACGCTGGACCGGTCGCGGCTGGTGTTCGACCTGCGTGAAGTTCGGGCGTATAACGCGTTGATTACCGGGAATTTCGTTGTGAACAACCGCTCGGGCCTGTCGGTTGGTGGCGACCTGAAGGCGGCGGGGATCGACATGGAGCGGTTCCTGACCGATGCCGCCGGGATCACGCGGTTTTCCGGCGAGGCGGATGCCAGCCTGAACTTCCTTGGCGTGGGCAACACGGAGCAGGCGATCATGAGTTCGCTGAGCGGGAAGGGCGCGGTTCAGACCGGGCGCGGGGTGATCAAGGGGTTCGACCTCGACAAGCTGATGCGGTCGGGCGTGGCGACCGGGGGCACGACGATCTTCGACACGATGGGGGCGACGTTCACCATCGAGAACGGGGTGGCGCGGAACGATGACCTGTTGCTCAAGCTGCCGCTGGCGAAGGCGGAGGGGGAAGGGATGATCGCGCTGGGTCAGCGGCGGATCGATTACCTGTTCACGCCCGTGCTGCTGGAGGGGGAGAGCACCAAGGGGCTGGCCATTCCGGTGCGGATCCGGGGGTCGTGGGACGATCCGGAGATCCGGCCGGACATGGAGGCGGCGATCGACCGGAACTTCCGGGAGGAGAAGAAGGAGCTGGAGGAGAAGGCCGAGAAGGAGGTGCGGCGCGCGGTGGAGAAGGAGCTGGGCGTGAAGGTGGAAGAGGACGAGTCGGTCGAGGATGCGCTGAAGCGGAAGCTGGAGGAGGAGGCCACGAAGGGGCTTCTGAAGCTTTTCGAGTGATGCAGGATCGGCGCGCAAGGGGTTGAGATGGTGTTGAATTCGGTTGACGAGGCCTTTGTCGGGCGGCTGCGGGAGGTGCTGCCGGAGGCGGCGTTTCGCGAGGTGACGCCGGCCTACCTGGAGGAGCCGCGCGGGCGCTGGGCCGGCCGGGCGGGTGTGCTGGTGGCGCCGGATTGCGTGGAGGATGTGGCGGCCTGTGTGCGGGCGGCGGCCGAGGCAAGGGTGCCGGTGGTGCCCTATGGCGGCGGCACCGGGCTGGTCGGCGGGCAGATCGTGGCGGAGGGGCCGGCGCCAATGCTGCTGAGCCTCGAGCGGATGCGGAAGGTGCGGGGCGTCTGGCCCGAGGAGAACGCGATGGAGGTCGAGGCGGGGGCGATCCTGTCGGACATCCACGCGGCGGCCGAGGCGGTGGACCGGCTGTTCCCGCTGTCGATCGCGGCGAAGGGGAGCGCGCGGATCGGCGGGATGCTGGCCACCAATGCGGGCGGGGTGAACGTGCTGCGCTATGGCAATGCGCGGGCGCTGTGCCTCGGGGTGGAAGCGGTGCTGCCGGACGGGCAGGTCTGGCACGGGCTGCGGCGGCTGCGGAAAGACAACATGGGGTATGACCTGCGCGACCTGCTGATCGGCTCGGAAGGGACGCTGGGGGTAATCACGGCGTCGACGCTGGTGCTGCACCCGAAGCCCGCGGGCGAGGGGACGGCGCTGATGGCGGTGCCGGGGCCCGGCGAGGCGCTGAAGCTGCTGGCGCTGGCGCGGGCGCACATGGCGGAGGGGGTGTCGGCCTTCGAGCTGATGCACCGGGCGGGTTTCGAGTTCCTGGCGGAGACGATGCCGGATGTGCGGTTGCCGTTCGACGAGGCGCCGGAGTGGCTGGTGCTGATCGATATCGGGCTGGCCAAGGGGCTGGAGCCGGCGGGGGCGCTTGAGACGCTCTTTGCAGAGGCGTTCGAGGCGGGGCTGGTGAGCGACGGCATGGTTGCCCAGTCGGAGGCGCAGCGGGCCGCGTTCTGGGAAGTGCGGGAGACGATCCCCGAGGCCAACCGGAGGATCGGGTCGGTAAGTTCGCACGACATTTCCGTGCCGCTGGGCGCGCTGCCGGAGTTCATTGCGCGGGGGAACGAGGCGATGGCGGCGCTGGGGGCGTTCCGGGTCAATTGCTTCGGGCATGTGGGCGACGGGAACCTGCATTACAACGTCTTCCCGCCGAAGGGGGAGCGCAAGGAGGCCTTCACCGGGCAGCGGGACGAGATCAAGCGGGTGGTGCATGACCTGGTGCATGAATTGGGCGGGTCGGTGAGTGCCGAGCACGGGGTCGGGCGTTTGAAGGTCGATGACCTGGAGCGCTATGGCGATACGGCGAAACTGTCGGCGATGCGGGCGATCAAGCGCGCACTGGATCCTTTGGGGATCATGAATCCGGGGGCCGTGTTGCGGGCGGGTTAGGGGGCGCTGCCCCCCGCGTTGAAATCAGGGGATTTCAACGCTCCCCCCGGGATATTTGCCCCAAGAAGAAGCAGGGCGTCTGCACTTTCATCTTTCTGAAAATACTCAGAATCCGACGGGTCAGACCGGGAGAGACGTTGTCCGTTTGAGCGCCTTCAGGGAGAAGCTGGAGTGGACGGCGCGGACCACGTCGCTGCGCAGGAGGGCGTTGGTCATGAAATGCTCGTAGCTTTCAACGTCGGCGGTGTGGATTTTCAGCATGTAGTCGGCGCTGCCGGTGATGGCGTGGCATTCGAGGATCTCGGGGTGCCGGTCGATCAGGCGGGAGAAGGCGGCGAGCGACGCCTCGGAGTGGTCCTGTAGCGAGACGGTGGCGAAGACGCAGAGCTTGGCGCCCACCTTCCCGGGGTCGAGGAGGGCGACGCGGGCGGTGACGATGCCGGCGGCGTCGAACTCCTGCAGCTTGCGCCAGAGGGTGCTTTGGGCCATGCCGACGCGGTCGGCCAGCGTGGCCAGCGAGGCGGCGCTGTCCTGCTGGATTTCCCGGAGGAGGGCCTTTTCCTGATCAGAAAATTTCATATGAGGGAGGGTAGCGGAAAAATTTCTTGAATTCCACGGATTTCAGAGGGCGATCGGGAAAACTCTTCAGCCGCGTCGTGGTAGGATGGTGGAAAGGAGAGAGGCCATGGACACGAACAGCACCTATACGTCGAAAACGCCGGATGCGGAGGGGTTTTACAGCTATTCGCCGGAGGAGGATGCCGTCTGGGGCGAGTTGTTCGAGGCGCAGATGGTGTATTTGCGGGACAAGGCGACACCGGAGTATTTCGAGGGGGTCGAGCTGCTGGGCCTCAAGGCCGGGAAGGTGCCGCAGGTCAAGGAAATCGACGCGCGGCTGGCGGAGCTGACCGGGGCGGGGGTTGAAGGCGTGCCGGCGATCATTCCGCCGAGCCGGTTTTTCGACCTGCTGAGCCAGAAGAAGTTCCCGGTGGCGACCTTCCTGCGGCGGCGGGAGCAGATGGAGTATATCGAGGAGCCGGACCTGTTTCACGAGGTGTTCGGTCATTGCCCGCTGCTGACCAACCCCGATTACGTGGCCTTCATCGAGGGCGTGGGGAAGAAGGCGAAGGCGCTGGGCAAGGGCTATAGCTGGCACCTGTTCCGCCTGTTCTGGTTCACGGTGGAGTTCGGGATGATCCGCCATGGGGACGGGTACCGGGCGTTCGGCGCCGGGATCGTGTCGTCGCCCGCCGAGGCCGCGCATGCCACGGGCGGCGAGGCGGTGATCGAGCCGTTCGACCTGAACCGGGTGCTGCGGATGCCCTACCGGATCGACATCGTGCAGCCGGTCTATTTCGCCATCGACGATTTCGCCCAGCTTGCCGCGACGCTCGAGGAGGACTGGCAGGCGGCGATCGACGGGGCGCGGGAGCAGGGCGACCTGCCGGCGCCGTTCGACAAGGCGGCCTGAGCGAGGTTTCGTTTCCTATACGCGCCTGTCTGGGCTAAGCCCCTCTGTGTGATTTTCAATGCAAGGGGCGTGTCCAATGGCCGATCTTCTGACCATCGAAAACCTCGGCAACCTGCTGATGCTGTGTTTTTTGCAGGCGGTGCTGGGCTTTGACAACCTTCTCTATATCTCGATCGAATCCCAGCGGGCGCCGGTGGCGCAGCAGAAATCGGTGCGGTACTGGGGGATCATCATTGCCGTGGCGCTGCGGGTGGTGCTGCTATTCGTGATGATCGAGCTGATCGATGCGCTGGCCGAGCCGTTCTACGTGTTCGACTGGGAGGGGGTTCTGACCGGGGGCGTGAATTTCGCGACCTGCGTGTTCATCGTTGGGGGTATCTTCATCATCTACACGGCGGTGAAGGAGATCAGCCATATGCTGACCATCGAACACCTGGATACGGACATGAGCGACAAGCCGGGCAAGTCGGCCGCGCAGGTGGTGATCATGATCGTGATGATGAACCTGATCTTTTCCTTCGACTCGGTGCTGTCGGCGCTGGCGATCACGGATGTGTTCCTCGTGCTGGCGACGGCGATCATCCTGTCGGGGCTGGCGATGCTGCTGCTGGCGGACGGGGTGACGCGGTTCCTGGAGAAGAACCGGATGTACGAGGTGCTGGGCCTGTTCATCCTGCTGATCGTCGGTGTCGTGCTGCTGGGCGAGGCGGGGCAGGCGGCGGCGCATGCGGTGCATGACGAGGCGCTGGCGCTGCGGTTCTTCGGCTACGAGGTGGTGCCGATGTCGAAGACGACCTTCTACTTCTCGGTCATCGTGCTGGTGGCGGTGGAGGTGATCCAGTCGGGCTATACCCGGAAGCTGAACGCGCAGCGGCGCACGGCGTCGCGCCATTGAGGCGGTTATCGGGGCGGGACAGGGTGTTAAGGCGATGTTTACCCTAGCAACGCCTGACGCCATGACCTAAGTTTCGGGGGAGTCAAGAGCCACCGACAGCGGGAGATGGCCCGGCATGGCGCGCCTGTTAATGCTCGTTATCCTGGCACTGGCGCTGGTTGCGCTGGCCGGTTTCGCCGTGTCCGCCCTGACGCGGGCCACGCGCGAGGCCCGGTCGCTGGGACAGGAGATCGCGCTGACCACAAGGGGAACGAGTGTGCAGAAAATCGCCTATGCGGCCCTGTTCATCCTGATGCTCGGTGTCACGAGCGGCCTGCTTGGAGGGCTGTGAAGGGCATGGCGCGGAAATTCGGCGGCAAATACAGCCCGGACGGCAGCGATGCGCAGGGGCCCGACCAGACCGACGCGGTTCTGTTTCGCGGGGCGCGGGTCGATCCGGCCGGTGCGCGGGCGAACCTGATGTTCCTGCCCGCGGCAGTGGTGCTGTTCACTTCGATCACCGCTGGCGCGACCGGGCTGGCGCTGGGCGTGGCCTCGGCCGGGGTGCTGGCGCTGTCGGCGTGGATGCTGCGCAACGGGCTGAGGGCGGAGGCCGCGTATAATGCGCGGAAGGTGGCGCGGAGCCCGGGCATGCCGCGCAAGCTGTTCTCGTCCATCCTGGCGGGGCTGGGGATTGCGATTGCCGCCTACAAGGCCGAGCCGGGGCTGGTGGCGCCGGTGATCTTCGGCGCGGTGACGACGGGGCTGCATGTGTTTTCCTTCGGGGTCGACCCGATGAAGAACAAGGGCATGGAAGGCGTCGACCAGTTCCAGACCGACCGGGTGGCGCGGGCCGTGGACAAGGCCGAGGCCTATCTGAGGGAGATGTGGGACGCGGTGCAGCGTGCCGGCGACCGGCAGGCCGAGGGCCGGGTCGAGCGGTTCCAGGCCAGCGTTCGGGAGATGCTGCGCACCGTCGAGAACGATCCGCGCGACCTGACCGGGGCGCGCAAGTACCTGACGGTGTACCTGATGGGCGCGAAGGACGCGACGGTGAAGTTCGCCGATGTCTACGCGCGGTCCCGCGATGCCAGGGCGCGGGAGGATTATTTCGGTCTGCTGACCGATCTGGAACAGAATTTCAACGCCAAGACCCGGGCGCTTCTGAGCGACGATTCCGCCGATCTGGAGATCGAGATCGAGGTGCTGCGCGACCGGCTTGAACGCGAGGGCATTCGCCCGGCCAACCCCAACGGATAAGGACCCGAACGTCATGTCTGATAACATTCGCCAGAAAGCCGAGGCCTCGCTGGCCGAAGTCGAGGAAGTGAGCCGCGTGATCCTGCCGGAGCCGGCGGAGGCCAATGCCATCGTGCCGCTGGCGCAGGCGGACCCGGCGCAGGGGGCCGAGATCCGCAAGCGGATGGACGAGATCGACATGAGCGATACCAACTCGATCGTGTCCTTCGGCTCGGGCGCGCAGGCGGAGTTGCAGGAGATTTCGCAATCCATGCTGTCGGGCGTGCGCAACAAGGATGTGGGCCCGGCGGGCGACAGCCTGCGGAACATCGTGACGACGATCCGGGGCTTCTCGGTCTCGGAGCTGGACGTTCGGCGCGAGCGGACGTGGTGGGAGAAGCTTCTGGGCCGGGCCGCGCCCTTTGCCAAGTTCACCGCGCGGTTCGAGGACGTGCAGGGGCAGATCGACAGGATCACGGATGATCTGCTGGGCCACGAGCATGTGCTGCTAAAGGATATCAAGTCGCTCGACCTGCTCTATGACAAGACACTGACCTTCTATGACGAGCTGGCGCTGTATATCGCGGCGGGCGAGGAGAAGCTGAAGGAGCTGGACGAGCAGGTGATCCCGGCCAAGGACAAGGAAGTACAGGTCGCGCCGGAGGATCAACAGGTGATGAAGGCGCAGGAGCTGCGCGATTTGCGGGCGGCGCGGGATGACCTGGAACGCCGGGTGCATGACCTGAAGCTCACGCGGCAGGTGACGATGCAGTCGCTGCCGTCGATCCGGCTGGTGCAGGAGAACGACAAGAGCCTTGTCACCAAGATCAACTCGACGCTGGTGAACACCGTGCCGCTGTGGGAGACGCAGCTGGCGCAGGCGGTGACGATGCAGCGTTCGGCCGAGGCCGCGGCGGCGGTCAGGGATGCCAACGACCTGACCAACGAGTTGCTGACCGCCAATGCCGAGAACCTGCGCGAGAGCAACAAGATGATCCGGCAGGAGATGGAACGCGGCGTGTTCGATATCGAGGCGGTCAAGAAGGCCAATGCCGACCTGATCGGGACGATCGAGGAAAGCCTGCAGATCGCCGACGAGGGCAAGGCCAAGCGGGCCGCCGCCGAGGAGGATCTGAAGAAGATGGAAAAGGATCTGCGCGACACGCTGGCATCGGCCAAGTCACGCCGCGACGGGGTTGGCGACACTGCCGGCACCGCCGTGCCGAAGAGCTGAGGCATCATTTGAAAAACGCATTCGGAACTGGGTGGCAGAGGCCGTTTCGGATCGGCGCGCTTGCCGGCGTGCTTGCGCTGTCGGCCTGCGAAACGCCGGAGGTGCCGACGAGCAAGCCGCATGCCCGGCCCGACGGGCTGGTGACGGAAAAGCCCCATGAGCCCTCGGCCGAGAGTGCGGCGCTGAGCCGGTATTACAATCGGCTTCAGGCGCAATTGCTGACCCAGGGCCTGTTGCGGACGGGCGGCGGCGGGGTGGACACGCCCTATACCGAGCGGGACATTTCGCGCAATTTCGAGCGGATCGCGTTCTACAACGAATATGTGCCGGGCGCGGGGCTTCAGGAATCTAAGGACGATCCGGACCTGCTGCGCAAATGGGTCAAGCCCGTGCGGATCGCCATCGAGTACGGGAAGACCGTTCCGGAGGAGATAAAGGAGGGCGACACGGCCTCGATCCGCGGCTATGCGGCGCGGCTGTCGCGGGTCACCGGGCACGATATCGCGCTCGATGACAATGCGCCGAACTTCCACGTGATCATCGCCTCGGAGGACGACCGGCAGGATACGGTGGCCCGGGTTCTGGCGCTGGCCCCGACCATCGGAGCCGCGTCGCGGGACATCTTCGAGAACCCGCCGCGCAAGTTCTACTGCTTTGTCATGACCTTCGGGCGGCCCGGTGCGAGCTATACGCTGGAAAAGACGATCGTGCTCATTCGCAGCGAACAGCCCGATTTGATGCGCCGGTCGTGCATTCACGAAGAGATCGCGCAGGGGCTCGGGATGAACAACGACAGCGCGACGGCGCGCCCGTCGATCTTCAACGACGACAATGAATTTGCCTTCCTGACGACACATGATGAAGAATTGCTGCGGCTGTTGTATCATCCGAGCCTGAAACCGGGGATGACGCTGGATCAGGCCCGCCCGCTGATCAGCCGGATACTGGACGGGGACCCGGGGCAGATTTGATATTTGAGGAGACCTGAGACATGGGCATTTTCGATTTCCTGACGGGCGAGTTCATCGACGTCATCCACTGGGTCGACGACACGCGCGACACGATGGTCTGGCGGTTCGAGCGCGAGGGGCACGAGATCAAGTACGGCGCCAAGCTGACGGTGCGCGAGGGGCAGGCGGCGGTGTTCGTGCATGAAGGCCAGCTGGCGGACGTGTTCACGCCGGGGCTTTATATGCTCGAGACCAACAACATGCCGATCATGACGACGCTGCAGCACTGGGATCACGGGTTCCAGTCGCCGTTCAAGTCGGAGATCTATTTCGTCAACACGACGCGGTTCAACGACCTGAAATGGGGGACGAAGAACCCGATCATGCTGCGCGATCCGGAGTTCGGGCCGACGCGGATCAGGGCGTTCGGGACGTACTCGGTCAGGGTGAGCGACCCCGCGAAGTTCCTCAGCGAGATCGTGGGCACCGATGGCGAGTTCACGATGGACGAGATCAGCTTTCAGATCCGCAACATCATCGTGCAGAGTTTCAGCCGGATCATTGCCGGGAGCGGCATTCCGGTGCTGGACATGGCGGCGAACACGGCCGACCTGGGAAAGCTGATCGCGTCGGAAATCTCGGCCGTGGTGGCGGAGTACGGCTTGATCATCCCGGAGTTCTATATCGAGAACATTTCCCTGCCCCCCGCGGTGGAGGAGGCGCTGGACAAGCGCACCTCGATGGGGCTGGCGGGCGACCTGGGCAAGTTCACCCAGTATTCGGCGGCCGAGGCGATGACCGCGGCGGCGAAGAACCCCAGCGGGGGCGCCGGGATCGGGGCCGGGCTTGGCATGGGGATGGGCATGGCGATGGCGCAGCAGCTGTCGGGCAATCAAGGGCCGTGGGGCAATAACGGGCAGGGCCAGCAGGCGCCGGCCGCCGCGCCGCCGCCCCCGCCGCCGGTCGAGCATGTCTGGCACATCGCCGAGAACGGGCAGACGCATGGGCCGTACTCGAAGGCGGCGATGGGGCGGATGGCCAGCGAGAACAAGCTGACCCGCGACAGCCTTGTCTGGACCGCAGGGCAGGATGGCTGGCTCAAGGCCGGGGAGGTGCAGGAGCTGGCGCAGTTGTTCACCATCCTGCCGCCGCCCCCGCCGGGGGCGTGATGGGGCCAAACGCCGAGTGTCGCCGGTTCCTGCTTCCAGGTCTTGGCCTTGTGGCCGGGTTCTTGCCCGCCGTGGCCGTGGCCGGTGCCGGGGTCGAGCAGCTTGAGGTGCCGGTGGCCCATCGCGAGGCCGCGGTGGCGATCACCCTGTTCTATCCTGCCGGTGATGTTGAAACGGAGGCCGTGGGCGGAACCGCCGTGTTCGCGCCGGTCGACGCGGCGCCGGGTGCCGTCGCGCTGGAGGGACAGCATCCGCTGGTGCTATTGTCGCATGGTGGAATGCGCTCGGCGCCCGGGGGTGGCGACTGGTTGGCCATCCGGCTGGTGAAGGAGGGGTACGCCGTCGCCGTGGTGCGCGGCCCTGCGCTTGGCCCCGCCGATGCGACACGGGCGCCGGCGGAGCTGTGGCAACGGCCGAAGGACATGTCGGCGGCCCTGGACGTTCTGGAGGAAGATCCGCGCGTCGACCCGGGCCGGGTGGGCGCCGTGGGCGTTTTCCTTGGCGGCACCGCCGTGCTGCAGCTGGCCGGGGCGCGGTTGTCGGCCGGGGCCGTGGCGGGGGCCTGTGAGGCACCGGGGCAGAGCATGGATTGCGGGTGGTTCGATGCGGCCGGCGTGTCGCTGCACGATGTGGCGACTGGCCCGCTCGAGGGGCCGTTGCAGGAGGGCCGGGTGGCGTCGGTGGTGGCCATCGATCCGGAATTCGCCGCCGCGTTCGAGACCGCGTCCTTTGCCGACCTGTCGGGGACCGCGCATGTGCTCAACCTCGGGGCGGCGGAGGATGTGCCGGCGGCCCTGGATGCCGCGCAGCTGGCCGGGGCGGTGGCCTATGGGCGGGTTGACGGGGCGGACCGGTTCGATGCCTTCCCCGAATGTACCGGGCGCGGGCCGGCCATCCTGGCGGAGGAGACGGGGGATGACCGGCTGTGCACCGGTCTGGAAGAACACGATCGGGCGGAAATTCACGATCGGATCGCCGAAGAGGTGGCGCGCAGGCTGGGCTCGGGTATGCTCGGCGCCGATATCACGCAGTAATTCAGGGTTTGCCCATGGTCGACACTCCGCCCCCCGCGCCCGACGCCGAAGCCGACGCTCCGCCGCCCGCTGCCCCGGAAGAGCACCGGTTCCCCTGTGAGCAGTGCGGGGCGGATTACCGGTTCGACCCGGACAGGGGGGAGCTTGTCTGTGACCATTGCGGGCACGTGGAGGAGATCGCGCAGGCGGGGCCGTGGCAATCAACCATCCGCGAGCTGGATTTCCAGTCGGCGCTGGCCGGAGAGCTGGGCGACGAGGAGATCGAGGAGACGCGGGTTCTGGAATGCCCGAGCTGCGGGGCGCGGGTGGAGTTCGACGACGCCACCCATTCCAAGGAATGCCCGTTCTGCGCCACGCCCGTGGTCACCGGCACCGGCACGCACCGGCATATCAAGCCCAAGGGGGTGCTGCCTTTCGCACTGGACGAGCGGGCGGCAAGGACGGCGATGACCGAGTGGCTGGGCCGGCTGTGGTTCGCGCCGGGGGGCTTGCAGGAGTATGCCCGCAAGGGGCGGAAGATGCAGGGGATCTACGTGCCCTACTGGACCTTCGATGCCGATACCAAGTCGAGCTATCGGGGGGAGCGGGGCACGGTCTACTACGAGACCCGCACGGTGACCCGGAACGGCAAGCGCGAACAGGTCAGGGTGCAGAAGGTGCGCTGGCGCTCGGTGTCGGGGCGGGTGGCGCGGTTCTTCGACGACGTGCTGGTGCTGGCCTCGCGGACGCTGCCCAAGCGGTACACGGATGCGCTGGAGCCGTGGGACCTGTCGGCGATGGAGCCCTACCGGCCGGAATTCCTGGCCGGGTTCCGGGCCGAGGGCTACCAGGTGGAGCTGGAAGAGGGGTTCGTCGAGGCGCGGGCGCATATGGACAACGTGATCGCCCGCGACGTGCGGTTCGATATCGGCGGCGACCGGCAGAGGATCCACGACATCGACACCGCGATCAGCGACGTGACCTTCAAGCACGTGCTGCTGCCGGTGTGGCTGGCCGCCTACAAGTACCGGGGCGAGACCTATCGTTTCGTCGTCAACGGCCGCACCGGCCGGGTGCAGGGCGAGCGGCCGTGGTCGGCGTGGAAGATCGCCGTGGCGGTGGTGCTGGGGCTGATCGTGGCGGGTGGCGTGGGCTACTTGATTTCGCAAAACAGTTGAAGGAGGCCCGAGTGCCGGAGGATTTCGACGCGCTCAATCGCGTGATGGACGGGCGTTACAGTTGCCGGGGGTTCCGGCCCGAGCCGGTGCCGGAGGAGGTGACCCGCCGGATCGTGGAGACGGCGGGCAAGGCCGCGTCCTGGTGCAATGCCCAGCCGTGGCGGGTGGTGGTGACGCAAGGGGACGAGACGGAACGGTTCCGGTCGGCGTTGCTGGAGGAGGTGGCCGGTGGCAAGCCGGGGCCGGATCTCGCCTGGCCCGAGGACTATCCGGGGGTTTATGGCGAGCGGCGGCGGACCTGTGGCTACCAGCTTTACAGTGCCGTGGGGATAGACCGGAAGGACCGGGCGGCACGGGCCGAGCAGGCGATGCGGAACTTCCACCTGTTCGACGCGCCGCACGTGGCGATCGTGCATTCGGAGGCGAAGCTGGGGGCCTATGGCGCGCATGATTGCGGGGAGTTCGTGCTGGGCTTCATGCTGGCCGCGACGGCGCAGGGGGTGGCGACGGTGGCACAGGCCTCGGTTGCGGGCTATGCCGATTTCATCCGCGGCCATTTCGGGCTCGATGACAGCCGGATGGTGCTGTGCGCGATTTCCTTCGGGTACGAGGATCCGGATCATCCGGCCAACGCGTTCCGGACGGAGCGGGCGAAGGTGCGGGAGTTGCTTGATCTGAGGGGGTGAGGGGTCTGGCTCGGACGCCGCGCATCGGCGGGCCGTGGGGCGGCGATCCGACGGGGTTGGCCTGGTGCTTTATGGTGGCCACGTCCCTCCATGCTCACGAGGGTGCACCTGCCTCACCAAATCGCCGGTCCGTCGGGGCGGCCCGCCGATGCGCGGCGGCCTTCGGCCTCGATTCCGCGCTGTTGCCAGACGATACCCAAAAGAAAACCCCCGCCGGCAGATGCGGGCAGGGGTTCAACTCGTCGTCTCTGAACGAAATCAGTCCCAGCCGACCTCGTTGAAGATGGTCTGGGCCGCCTTGGCGTTGCGGCTGAAGGCGGCGGTGGGGGTGGTGTCGTCGGCCTTGAACTCGCCCAGCCGGTCGGTCGCCTCGGCGCCCGGGGCGCCTTCGACGGCCGGGTACTCGTTGTTCTGTGCCGCGAAGTGGGATTGCGCGAAATCGCTGGTCAGGAACTCGAGGAACTTGACCGCGTTCTCGGCATTGGGGGCCGCCGCGGTCATCGAGGCGGTGGCGAGGTTCACGTGGGCGCCGCGGTCGTCCTGGTTGGGCCAGACCCAGCCGATGCTGTCGATCTCTTCCGAGAGGCCGTCAACGTCGCCGCCGAAGCCGCGCAGGAAGTAGTAGTGGTTGGCCACGGCAACGTCGCATTCGCCCGAGATCAGGCCGCGCAGCTGGTCGGTGTCACCGCCCTGGGGCGCGCGGGCCATGTTCTCGACGATGCCGGCGGCCCAGTCGCGGGCGGCCTCTTCGCCATGGACCTCGATCATCGAGGCGAGCAGCGACTGGTTGTAGACGTTCGAGGAGGAGCGGATGCAGATCTTGCCCTTCCACTCGGGCTCGGCCAGCGCCTCGTAGGTGGCGGGCGGGGTCTCGACGCGGTCCTTGGCGTAGAAGATGATGCGCGCGCGCTGCGAGACGCCGAACCAGAGGTTCTCGGGGTGCTGGAACTGTTCCGGCACGCGCTCTTCGATCACGTCGGAGGTGAAGGGCTGCAGGACGCCCGCCTCTTCGGCGCGGTCCATGCGGCCCACGTCGACGGCGATGAAGATGTCGGCGGGGCTGTTGTCGCCCTCGGCCTCGAGCCGGGCGATGATCTCGTCGGCGTCGGCCTCGATCCGGTTGACGGTGATGCCGGTCTCTTCGGTGAAGGCATCGAACAGCACGTCGTCGGAATCGTAGTGACGGCTTGAGTAGATGTTGACCTCCTGCGCGAAGCTGGGCGCGGCAAGGGCCATGAGCGCGGCGGCGGTGGTCAGCGTGCGGGTGAGACGGTGCATTCGGAGTGATCCTTCCTCGATATTCCGACTGAATTTCTGGGTTTTCTGATCATATGTCTGACAAAATTAGTCAAGTCAAATCGGATAATCGGCGCCGGGCCCGGGGGGACGCACCGGAGGAAGGCGCCGATCGACCGGAAAACGCAGCGTAAAACTTGCGCCGAAGGCCAAAGGCTTTCATGCTGTTCCAACGGAGGAAATGACGGCGGATCCACTTGGCAATCCGCCGCGAAGGGAGGAGACGGCAATGAGTTTTGCCACGCGTCAGGACGTTCTCGACATTCAGAACGAGGTGCCGTGGGAGGAGCGGGACCGGCCGGAAACGCTCTACCAGATGCTGCGGAACGTGGCGGAGGCCTTTCCCGACCGCCCGGCGATCAGCTACCAGCTGTTTTCCGGCGCGACCGATCCGGCGCAGACGCTGACATGGCGGCAGTTCCACGACCAGGTCTGCCAGGCCGCGAACCTGTTCCGGTCGCTGAAGGTGGAGGAGGGCGACGTGGTCGCGCTGATCCTGCCCAACTGCCTCGAGACCGCGACGGCGATGGTGGGGGCGATGGTGGCCGGCATCGCCAGCCCGATCAACCCGCTGCTTGAGCCCGAGAATATCGGTGCCATCCTGCGCGAGACCAACGCCAAGGTGGTGGTGACGCTGAAATCCTTCCCGAAGACGGATATCGCCCAGAAGACCGCCGAGGCGGTGCGCCACGCGCGGCAGGTGCATACGATCCTCGAGATCGACCTCAACACCTACCTCCGCCCGCCGAAAAGCTGGATCGTGCCCTTCCTGCGGCCGAAGATGATCGGCAAGCACCATGCCGACATCAAGGATTTCGTGGCCGAGGCCGGGCGGCAGAACACCACGCTCGATTTCGCCGATTCCGCGGGCGACCGGGTGGGCGCCTATTTCCATACCGGCGGCACGACGGGCATGCCCAAGGTCGCGCAGCACCGGTATTCGGGGATGGTCTATAACGGCTGGCTGGGCGATCAGTTGCTGTTCTCGGAACAGGACAACATCATGTGCCCGCTGCCGCTGTTCCACGTGTTCGCGACGCACGTGATCCTGATGGCGATGATCAAGTCGGGGGCGCATGTGGTGTTTCCAACGCCCGCCGGTTATCGCGGCGACGGGGTGTTCGACAATTTCTGGAAGCTGTGCGAGCGGTGGAAGATCACCTTCGTGATCACCGTGCCCACGGCCGTGTCGGCGCTGATGCAGCGCAAGGTGGATGCGGACCTGTCGACGGTGAAGAACGCGTTTTCCGGCTCGGCGCCGATGCCGCTGGAGCTGTTCAAGCGGTTCGAATCGGCCACCGGCATGGCGGTGATCGAGGGCTACGGGCTGACCGAGGCGACCTGTCTCGTGGCCTGCAACCCGCCGACGGGGGAGAAGAAGGTGGGCTCGGTCGGTTGCCCGCTGCCCTATACGGATGTGCGGATTTACAATGCCGGGAACGCCGAGGACCCGGTGGAGGCCGCGACCGACGAGGTGGGCGAGATCTGCATCTCGAACCCCGGTGTCTATCCCGGCCACACCTATACCGACCCGACGAAGAACGAGAAGCTGTACTATCACGACAAGTACCTGCGCACCGGCGATTTGGGCCGGATCGACGCGGACGGGTATCTCTGGATCACGGGCCGGGCGAAGGACCTGATCATCCGGGGCGGGCACAATATCGACCCGGCCGAGATCGAGGAGGCGCTGATGGCGCATTCCGAGGTGGCGATGGCCGGTGCGATCGGTCAGCCGGATGCCTATTCGGGCGAGATCCCCTGCGCCTATGTCGAGCTGGTCGAGGGCGGGAGCGTGACCGGCGAGGAGCTGGTGGAGTATTGCAAGACCCATGTCCACGAGCGCGCCGCGCAACCGAAGTTCATCGAGGTACTGCCGGAACTGCCGAAGACGGCGGTGGGCAAGGTCTTCAAGCCCGACCTGCGCAAGCGGGCCATCACCCGCGTCTACAATGCCGAGCTCGAGAAGGAAGGGCTGGCCGCGCGGGTGGTCGAGGTGATCGACTCGAAGAAGCAGGGCCTGACCGCGCGGATCGAGAAGACCGGCGACGTGGACGAGGCGAAGCTGAAAGAGGTGCTGGGCCGGTTCACGCGGCCCTGGGAATGGGCGAAGCCGGCGGGCGGTTGAGCCCGCGCTTCGGGGTTTCAGAAAACGACTTTTCGGGAAAGCGCAGGATCCGGGTCATGCCACCGCATGATCCGGGTCGAGCGGTGGCGCGGGTGCGGCCATGGTCGCGCCTGCGACATCTGAAAAGGAGTTTACCCATGTTGTTGAAGGACAAGATCATCATCGTCACCGGTGCGTCGAGCGGGATCGGGGCGGCGGCGGCGCTGAAGCTTGCGGAGCAGGGCGCGAAGCTGGTGCTGGGCGCCCGGCGAGAGGCCGAGCTGCGGCAGATCGAGGGGCAGATCAACCAGTCGAACGGGGCCGCCGTTGCGGTGCCGGGGGATGTGTGCGAGGCCGGGTACGCGGACGCGTTGGTCGCCATGGCGACAGAGCGGTTCGGCGGGCTGGACGGGGCGTTCAACAATGCCGGGATCCTCGGGAGCGGCGCGATGGTGGCCGAGACGGCGCCCGAGGACTGGGACGAGGTGCTGGCGACCAACCTGACCGCCAGCTACCACGCCGCACGGGCACAGATCCCGGCGCTGCGGACGCGGGGCGGCGGTTCGCTGGTCTTCACCGGGTCGTTCATCGGCCACACCGCGACCCTGCCGGGGATGGGTGCCTACGCGGCCTCGAAAGCCGGGCTGGTCGGGCTCATGCAGGGCATCGCGGTGGAGCACGGGGCGGAGGGGATCCGGGCCAACGTGCTGATGCCGGGCGGAACGATGACGCGGATCGCGTTGGATGCGGCAACGAACCCGGAGACGGCGGCCTTCATCGCGGGCCTGCACGCGCTCAAGCGGCTGGCGGAGCCGGAGGAGATCGCCGACGCGGCGCTGTTCCTGCTGTCGGACATGGCGAGTTTCGTGACCGGCTCGGCGATGCTGGCGGACGGAGGGAACTCGATCTGCAAGGTGTGAGGGTAGGTTGTTAAGAAAGAAGCCGGCACGGTCTGTGCCGGCTTTGGCCCGTGGGCGGATTGCTGTAGAAATACAGGCATGAAAGGCAGGGCCCATGTCGATCTATCAAGGCAATGAGTGATGTCGAGCGGGCGGTCGTCCGCCTTCTTCAGGGCGTGGCCACCCGCGACACCGTAATCCGACGGGATGCCTGGCGGCGCCTGGTCGATGTCGGGCCCGGGGCCGTGCCGCATGTTCTGGCGAAGCTCGACTCGGCGGCGTGGGGCGCGCGGCCGAAGGGGCCGTCATTCCTGTATCTGGGCGTGCTTCTGTCGTTGCTTCATACGCTCGATGTGCCTGCCTTTCGGGCGGAGATCGGGCGGTTGCGAGCAGCGCGGTTGCATGACCGGCATCGGCGCGTCGTGGATTTCATGGCGAAGATGAGCGATGCAGAACCGGTGCTGCATTTGACGGACGGGACGCCGGTTTTCGTGGCGGAGGAGATCGAGGACCGGGAGCGGATTGCCGGGTATGTTGCCCGGTGGGCTCGGACACCGGGTGTGGCGCTTGGCGACGTCTCGCGGATCGACGTGATCGGGTGGTCGGGAGACATGGAGTATGTCGGTCTCTACCGGATCTGCGAGTCGGCCATCGTGCTGACCTGGCCCGCCGGGCGGGCACGGGGGTTGCTGCGGTGGTGGCGGCGGATCGTGGGGGAGCATACGTTTTATCACGAGGTGGGGCACCATGTGTGCGGGCATCTCGAGGGCGGGCGGGAACCTGAGCAGGAACGCGAGGCGGATGATTTTGCGCGATGGACCATGTATGCGGCGCATCCTTGGTTCTTCAGAACGGTGAAAACCCTGCTTCTTCCATTCAAGCCGATTGTCCATCTTTGGATGCGACTACGCCGTCGACGAACGAAGGCGGCGCCCCAAAGCCCCGAGTGAGGCTTGGAGAGATGATCGGCGGGCATGGAAAAACGCCGCCAGCGGGGCTGGCGGCGTTTGACGTTTCCGGTTCTGCTACACGACGTTACGAGACGTCCTTGTAGCTGATCTCGCGCTTGTCCTCGCCGGTCTTGCCACGGCGGACGAGCAGGCGGTTGAGCGCGTTCACATAGGCCTTGGCGGAGGCGAGGACGGTATCGGTGTCGGCCGACTGGCCGGTGGCGATGTTGCCCTCCTCCTCGAGCCGGACGGAGACGGTGGCCTGCGCGTCGGTGCCCTCGGTCACGGCATGCACCTGGTAGAGCGACAGCCGCGCGTCGTTGGGGTGCAGTTCGCGGACCGCCTTGAAGGTCGCGTCGACCGGGCCGTCGCCGGTCTGGGTGGCGGATTTCTCCTCGCCGTCGATGGACATGACCAGCTTGGCCTCGGCCGGGCCGCCGGTGCCGCAGACCACGCGCAGGGACTTGATGACGAGGCGATCCTTCGCCTCGTCCTCGCCTGCGGCGACGAGGGCCACGAGGTCTTCGTCATAGACCTCCTTCTTGCGGTCGGCGAGATCCTTGAAGCGGTAGAACACGTCGTCGAGCTGGTTGGCGCCCAGCTCGAACCCGAGATCCTTGAGCTTGGCGCGGAGCGCGGCGCGGCCCGAGTGCTTGCCCATGACGATATTGGTCTCGGCGAGGCCCACATCTGCCGGGCGCATGATCTCGAACGTCTCGGCGTTCTTGAGCATGCCGTCCTGGTGGATGCCGGATTCGTGGGCGAAGGCGTTCTTGCCGACAATGGCCTTGTTGTACTGCACGTTGAAGCCCGAGACGGTGGCGACGCGGCGGCTGATATGCATGATCTTGGTGCTGTCGACGCCGGTGTAATAGGGCATGATGTCGTTGCGCACCTTGAGCGCCATCACCACCTCTTCCAGTGCGGTGTTGCCGGCGCGCTCGCCGAGGCCGTTGATGGTGCATTCGATCTGCCGCGCCCCGCCCGCGACGGCGGCCAGCGAGTTGGCCGTGGCCATGCCGAGGTCGTTATGGCAGTGGGTGGCGAAGACCACCTCGTCGCCGCCCGGCACCTCGGCGATCAGGCGGCGAACCAGGTCGGCGGATTCCACCGGCGCGGTGTAGCCCACGGTATCGGGGATGTTGATGGTGGTGGCCCCGGCCTTGATGGCGATCTCGACCACGCGGGCGAGGTAATCCCATTCGGTGCGGGTGGCATCCATCGGCGACCATTGCACGTTGTCGCAGAGGTTGCGGGCGTGGGTCACGGTTTCGTGGATGCGGTCGGCCATCTCGTCCTGCGTGAGGTTGGGGATGGCGCGGTGCAGGGGCGAGGTGCCGATGAAGGTGTGGATGCGCGGGCGCTCGGCGTGCTTGACCGCCTCCCAGCAGCGGTCGATATCCTTTATGTTGGCGCGGGCGAGGCCGCAGATGACCGAGTTCTTGGCGTTCTTCGCGATCTCGCTCACAGCGCGGAAATCGCCCTCGGAGGCGATGGGAAAGCCCGCCTCGATGATGTCGACGCCCATATCGTCGAGCAGCCCGGCGATCTCGAGCTTTTCGTCATGGGTCATGGTGGCGCCGGGGGATTGTTCGCCATCGCGGAGGGTCGTGTCGAAGATTACGACGCGATCTTTGTTCGCCTGCGGCGAAACGCGGTCCTTGTTCGCGTCTGGCGAAACACGGTCTTTGTCAGCGTTTGTCATGTCTGGTCTCGTTTTGTTGTCCTAAGCCTGGTGGCGCGAAGAAGGCGTATCCTCTGAGCGGTCGCGCCGGCTCACGGCACGCTCAGAGGCGGCTTAGGAGCAGCAGGACGGGAAGGCAAGCCGCGCGCGGGCGGGTGGCCTTGGGTGCGATATGGTCCTGCATCATCATGGGGCGAAGTATAGGGATGGTGCGCGGGCTTGAAAACCCCCGGATTTCACGGGTCGCTTGATACCGGGCACGGGCGCTTTAGGTCCGCTTGCATGGAAACGGCATTGGTGATCGGGGCGTCGGGCGGGATCGGTTCGGCTGTGCGCGCAGCGCTGGAGGCTCGGGGCGTGGCGGTGACGGGGCTGTCGCGGTCGGAGGACGGGCTGGACGTGACCGACGAGGGGTCGGTCGCGCGTTGTCTCGGTGATCTGGAGGGGCCGTTTGACCTGGTCTTCGTGGCGACCGGGGCTCTGGAGCTTGACGGTCGCGGGCCGGAGAAATCGCTGAAACACCTGGAGGCCGACGCGATGGTGGCGCAGTTTCGGCTGAACTGCGTGGGGCCGTCGCTGGTGCTGAAGCATTCGGTGAGGTTGCTGCCGCGCAAGGGGAGGGCGGTGTTCGCGGCGCTGTCGGCGCGGGTCGGGTCGATCGGCGATAACGGCTTCGGTGGCTGGTACAGTTACCGGACGGCGAAGGCGGCGCTGAACCAGATGATACATACCGGGGCGATCGAGCTGGGGCGGACGCACAAGGGCGCGATCTGCGTGGCGCTGCATCCGGGCACGGTGGAGACGGCGTTGACGGCGGACTACGCGAAGGGCCATCCGACCGTTCCGGCGGCGGAGGCGGCGGCGAACCTGCTTGCGGTGATTGACGGGCTGGGGCCCGGCGATAGCGGGCAGTTCCTTGACTGGCGGGGGGAGCGAGTGCCGTGGTGAAGCTGGTTCTGGTGCTGGGGGATCAATTGTCGGACGGGGTGGCGGCGCTGAAGGCGGCGGACAAGTCCGAGGATATCGTGGTGATGGCGGAGGTGGGGGACGAGACCGGCTACGTGCCGCACCACCCGAAGAAGATCGCTCTGGTGCTCTCGGCCATGCGGCATTTCGCGACGCACCTGGAGGACGAGGGCTGGACGGTCGCCTATACGAAGCTCGACGATCCGGGGGCCACGAAGTCGATCGTGGGCGAGTTGATGCGGCGGGGGCTGGACCATGACACCAGCGAGGTGATCGCCACCAGCCCGGGCGAATGGCGGCTGGTGGAGGCGCTGGAAAACGCGCCGCTGAAGGTGACGATGCTGCCCGACGACCGGTTCGTGGCGAGCCTCGACGAGTTCAACGACTGGGCCGAGGGGCGCAAGGAATTGCGGATGGAGTATTTCTACCGCGAGATGCGCCGCAAGACCGGGCTCTTGATGGATGGCGACAAGCCCGAGGGCGGCAAGTGGAATTACGACCATGACAACCGCAAGCCGGCCTCGGACGACATGCTGCGGGCCAAGCCCATGCAGTTCACGCCGGACGAGGTGACGGAAGAGGTGCTGGACCTGGTCGAGACCCGGTTCGGGAAGAATTTCGGGGAACTGCGGCCGTTTCATTTCGCCGTGACACGGGGGCAGGCGCTTCGGGCGCTCGATCATTTCGCCAAGGAATTGCTGCCGGAATTCGGGCCCTACCAGGATGCGATGCTGGCCGGCGACAAGTACCTGAACCATTCGCTTCTGAGCGCATATCTGAACATCGGCCTGCTGGATCCTGTGGAAATCTGCACCCGTGTGGAAGAGGAATGGAAAGCCGGTCGCGTGCCGCTCAACTCGGCCGAGGGGTATATCCGGCAGGTGATCGGCTGGCGGGAATATGTGCGCGGGCTCTATTTCCGGGAGGGGCCGGATTACGCCGCGCGCAACGGGCTGAAGCATGACCGCGCCCTGCCGCCGCTCTACTGGGGGGCGGAGACGAAGATGGCCTGCCTCGAGGCGGCGGTGGCGCAGACGCGGGACGAGGCCTATGCCCACCACATCCAGCGGCTGATGGTCACCGGCAATTTCGCCCTGCTGGCGGGGGTGGACCCGACCGAGGTCCATGAATGGTACCTGTCGGTCTATTTCGATGCCTTCGAATGGGTCGAGGCGCCCAACACGGTGGGGATGAGCCAGTATGCCGATGGTGGGATCATCGCGTCGAAGCCATACGTGAGCTCGGGCAATTACATCGACCGGATGTCGGATTACTGCGGCACCTGCGCCTATTCGGTGAAGAAGAAGACGGGCGAGGGGGCCTGCCCGTTCAACCTGCTCTACTGGCATTTCCTGGTGCGGCACCGGGAGCGGTTCAAGGGCAATCCGCGGATGGCGCAGATGTACCGGACATGGGACCGGATGGAGAAGGCCAAGCGCGATACGGTGATGGATGAGGCGGAGGCGTTTCTGAAAAAGCTCGACGCCGGGGAGCCTGTCTAGCTGGGGAGCCTCCGGCGGGGATATTTGGGGCCAGAAGAAGCGACAGGGCGCGCCATGCTTCTTCTGGCCGGAAAATATCCCGGGGAGCTTGAGGGGCTGGCCCCTCAATCCGGAGGGATGAACCGGGCTATTCGGTGGATTGGGGCTCGTCCGCGCCGTCTTCGGTGGGCTGGGCGTCCTGGGTGGCGGCCTCCTGCGTCGTGGAGTCCTCGGTGACCGTTTCGGTCAGCGCGCCGTCGAGCCATTCGCCGCTGGCCTCCTCGCCGCTGGCATAGCGCATGGTGCCCTCGCCCTGGCGCTTGCCGCGCAGGAAGGTGCCTTCGTAGACATCGCCGTTGGTGTAGGTGGCCACGCCCTGGCCGGAGATTTCGCCCTCCTGCCATTCGCCTTCGTAGGTGAAGCCATCGGGCATGACGATCTTGCCCTGGCCGTGGCGCTGGCCGTCGGCGAACTGGCCTTCGTAGACGGTGCCGTCGGGATAGGTGGCGGTGCCCTGGCCGTGGCGCTGGCCGTCCTGCCATTCGCCCTCGTAGCGGTAGCCGTCGGCATAGGTCATGGTGCCGGTGCCGTGGTTGCGGGCGTTCTCGAACTCGCCCTCGTAGACCAGCCCATTGGGATAGGTGGCCTTGCCGGTGCCGTCGATCACGCCGCCGGTCCACTCGCCCTCGTAGGTGGAGCCGTCGGGATAGGTGATCTTGCCCATGCCGTTGGCGAGGTCGTCGCGGAACTCGCCCACGTAGACGGAGCCGTCGGGGTAGGTGACGGTGCCCTGGCCGGAGATCTTGCCGGCCACCCAGTTGCCCTCGTAGCGGTAGCCGTCGGTGCCGGTGAAGGTGCCCTGGCCGTGGCGGCGGTCTTCGGCGAACTCGCCCTCGTAGATATCGCCGTTGTTGTAGACCACGCGGCCCGTGCCCTCGCGCCGGCCGCGGACGAGGTCGCCCTCGTAGACGTCGCCGTTGGGCTGGGTGAGCTTGCCCTTGCCGTCTATCTGGCCGTCTTTCCAGCGGCCCGCGTAGATCAGCCCGTCGGGCATGGAGAGGGTGCCTTCGCCCTCGCGGGCGCCGTTGACGACCTGGCCCTCGTAGACCGCGCCGTCAGGGTATGTGATCTTGGCCATGCCCTCCTTGACGCCGTCGACCCATTCGCCGTCGTAGACATAGCCGCCGGGGCTTTCCATGCGGCCGCGGCCGTGATGCATGGCGTTGCGAAACTCGCCGTCATAGCGGACGCCGTTGGCATAGACCGCCACGCCGCGCCCGGTGATCTTGCCGTCGAGCCATTCGCCCTCGTAGGTGCCCTCGTCGGCGAAGATGATCTTGCCCACGCCGTGGGGCTTGCCGCGCAGGAACTGCCCCTCGTAGACCGAGCCGTTGGGGAAGCGTGCGGTGCCCTGGCCGCGGATCTCGCCCTCGACCCATTCGCCGGAATATTCGTAGCCATTGGGAAGCGTATAGGTGCCGGTGCCGTGCTGGAGCCCGTCCTTGAACGTGCCCTCGTAGATGCCGCCATCCTCGTATTGCTTGGTCTGCACCTCGCCATCCTGCGCGAGGGCGGCGCCGGCGGTACCGGCGACTGCGAATACGAGTAATCTGGTCAGCGTTCTGCTCATGTCTGCCTCTGTTGCCCCGGCCTGCGCCCCTGCAGGTGGGGCAAATCTAGTGGACCGGGCTTATGGTGACAACGGGTTTTGGTCAAATCGCCTTTCCCTCGCGGTGTCATCTGCTAAATCAGGCGGGGACGACCGGCAAGGGAAGGGCCCGCGCATCATGACCGACAGGTTTCGCCTGACACTGGCACAGCTCAATGCGACGGTAGGCGATCTGGCGGGCAATGCCGCGCTGGCGCGCGAGGCGTGGGAGGAAGGCCGCAAGGCCGGTGCGCAGATGGTTGCGCTGCCCGAGATGTTCATCACCGGCTACAACACGCAGGACCTGGTGATGAAGCCGGCCTTTCACCAGGCGGCGATTGCCGAGATCGAAAAGTTGGCCGTGGATTGCGCCGACGGCCCGGCACTGGCCATCGGCGGGCCGGCGCTGGAGGGGGCGGGGCTTTACAACGCCTATTACATCCTGAAGGGCGGGCGGACGAGCGCGAAGGTGCTTAAGCATCACCTGCCCAACGAAACGGTGTTCGACGAGGTACGGATCTATGACGTGGGCCCGGTGGGCGGGCCTTACGTGGTGGATAGTGTGCGCATCGGCAGCCCGATCTGCGAGGACAGCTGGTACGATGACGTGTCGGAGACCCTGGCCGAGACCGGGGCGGAGTTCCTGGTCGTGCCCAACGGCTCGCCCTATTACTGCGGCAAGCTGGACACGCGGCTGAACCTGATGGTGTCGCGGGTGGTCGAGACCGGGTTGCCGCTGGTCTATCTGAACCTCGTGGGCGCGCAGGACGACCAGGTGTTCGACGGGGGCACCTTCGTCCTGAACCCCGGCGGCGAGCTGATGGTGCAGATGCCGCTGATGGAGGAGGCGATCTCGCACGTCGATTTCGTGCGTACCGAGGAGGGTTGGCGCGCCGAGCCGGGGGAGCTGGCGCATATCCCCGAGGGGTTCGAGCAGGATTACCACGCGATGGTGCTGTCGCTGCGGGATTACCTGGCGAAGACCGGGTTCAGGAAGGTGTTGCTGGGGCTTTCCGGCGGGATCGACAGCGCGATCGTGGCCACCGTGGCGGTGGATGCGCTGGGCCCGGAGAACGTGCGCTGCGTGATGCTGCCGTCGGAAAATACCTCGCAGGCCTCGCTGGACGATGCCAAGGCGGTGGCCGAGAACCTGGGCTGCCGGTATGATTTCGTGCCGATTTCCGAGGGGCGGGCGGCGATCACCAACACGCTGGCGCCGCTGTTTGAGGGGCTGGAGCCGGACCTGACCGAGGAGAACATCCAGTCGCGGCTGCGCGGCCTTCTGCTGATGGCGATGTCGAACAAGTTCGGGGAGATGCTGCTGACCACCGGCAACAAGTCGGAAGTGGCGGTGGGATATGCCACGATCTATGGCGACATGGCGGGCGGGTACAACCCGATCAAGGACATGTACAAGACGCGGGTGTTCGACGTCTGCCGCTGGCGCAATGCCAACCACCGGGCGTGGATGAAGGGGCCCGGGGGCGAGGTCATTCCGCAGAACGTCATCCAGAAGCCTCCCTCGGCCGAGTTGCGAGAGGATCAGAAGGACAGCGATTCGCTGCCCGATTACCCGGTGCTGGACGGCATCCTGAAGATCCTCGTCGACCAGGACGGCTCGATCTCGGATTGCGTGGCCGCGGGATATGCCCGCGAGGATGCGAAGAAGGTGGAGCACCTGCTTTACATCTCGGAATACAAGCGGTTCCAGTCGGCGCCCGGGACAAGATTGTCGAAGCGGGCGTTCTGGCTGGACCGGCGCTATCCGATCGTCAACCGCTGGCGCGACGGCAGCTAGGCGTCAGGCGTCAGTTGTCGTCGTCGCCGCATTTGCCGTTCTTGCAGCCGTCCTCTTCGTCGCCGGGGTCGCGGCCTCCGCCGCTGGCCTGGGCCTGTTGAGCGGTGATCGCGACGGCCATGGCCGCGGCGGGCACACCCAGCAGGGTGCCGAGAATGACGTTGCGCCGAGAGACGAGGGTCTTCCGTTCATCGAGTTTCATCTGGTTATCCTCCCCTGAAACGGATGAGCCAGAATACTCCATAACCGGATTTCGCGCAAATTGGCGCCCCGGGACGGCGCCGTGAGGGCAGGTTTTGCGTGATTTCGGGGGGCGTTTGCCGGGCGTTGCCCGGACCGGATTGGGCTCCGCCCGTTCGAACCTCAAACCGTCCACTGGACGGTTTGCCGGGCAAAGCCCGGACCGGTTCTCACTCCCACCAGCGATCTATGGAGGCGATATCGTCGTCGGACCAGCCGAAATGGTGGGCGAATTCGTGGATGGTGACATGGGCCACGAGATCCTCGATATCGACGTCGCCCCGGTCGCGCCATTCGGCGAGGATGGGTTCGCGGAAAAGCCAGACGCTGTCGGGGCCGAGGGGCTGGTGGATGACCGATTTCTCGGTCATCGGGATGCCGTCGTAGAGACCGGTCAGCTCCAGCGGGTCGGCCATGCCGAGGTCGTCGAGCATCCAGCGTTCGGGCCAGTCGACAACGCGCAGCGCCACCTCCTTGGCGGCGGGCTGGAAGCCGTCGGGAAGGTCGGCGATGGCGGCGCGGGCCATCTCCTCGATCTGGGCAAGGCTGGGGTCGGGGCGTGACATGCCCCAGATATGCGGCGCGGCGCGCCGGATTGGAAGGGCGCGCCGCGGGTATTTCAGAGCATCATCTGGTAGCTGGTCGGCACGAAGCGAAAGCCGTCGCCCTGCTTCTCGGCATAGCCGGTGCCGGGCCACGGCATGTGGTAGCCCACGAAGGGCAGGTCGTCGGCGGCCATCATGTCAAGCAGCTTGCGGCGGGTAGCGGCGGCCGCGTCCTTGTCCATGTCGAATTTCACGTGCCAGTCGGGATGGGCGAGCGACCAGACGTAGTGGTTGGCGAAATCCGCCGCGATCAGGAAGCTTTCGCCCTCGCTTTCGATCATGTGGACCATGTGGCCGGGCGTGTGGCCGAAGGCGGCCATTGCCGTGTGGCCGGAAAAACCGCTGGCGCCGTCCTCCATCATCTTGGTCCGGTCGGCGAGTGGGCGCATCTTCGCCTCGAAGGTTTCGTTCTCTGCCTGTGCCCAGTGGTCGAACTCGACCTGGCCGGTGGCATAGGCCGCGTTGGGGAAGGTGGGCGTTTCGCCATCCGACAGCCCGCCGATATGGTCGCCATGCATGTGGGTGAGCACGACGAGGTCGATCATGTCGGCGCCGTAGCCTGCGGCCTCGAGCGCGGCGGTGATGCCGGCGGGGTCGAGCCCGGTGTCGAAGAGCACGAGCTGTTCGCCGGTATTGACCACGGTGGGGGTGAAGAAGAACTGGGCCTGATCGGTGGGCAGGTTGGCCTCGGCCGAGACCGTCTCGAACTCTTCCTCGCTGACGTTGAGGCCGAAAATGGAATGCGGGTCGGGCCGGGGCGTGCTGGCGGCGAGAAGCGTGGTGACTTCGAAAGCGCCCAGCTTGAAGCGGTTGTGGGTGGGGGTGGATGCGCCCATCATCGGGGCGGCGGCATGTGCGATGCCGGTGCCGGCAAAGGGCAGAGCGGCGGCGGCCGAGAGAACGGAGCGGCGGGTGAGCAGGGTGGTCATTGGCAGTCCTCCTTGTTGTCCGAGCGGAGTGTAGCGCGGGGATCGTGACAGCTCAGACATGCTCACGCCAATGTGACCCGCGGGGAGCGGCCCCGGCCATGGGGGCCGAGCATTCTGGACAATCGGGCCCGCCTGTGACATTGCCCGCTGCGACCATCCGGAGCATGAGCCAATGACCACCACCCGTTTCGCCCCGTCGCCCACCGGTTACATCCACGTGGGCAACCTGCGCACCGCGCTGATGAATTTCCTGATCGCGCGCAAGGCCGGGGGCACCTTCATCCTGCGGATCGACGACACCGATCCGGAGCGGTCGAAGGAAGAATATGTCGATGCCATCAAGGAAGACCTCGAATGGCTGGGCCTGACATGGGACCGGGTCGAGCGGCAGTCGGAGCGGCTGGACCGTTACGCGGAAGCCGCCGACCGGCTGCGCGAGATGGGTCGGTTCTACGAGGCGTTCGAGACGCCGACCGAGCTGGACCTGAAGCGGAAGAAGCAGCTGAACATGGGCCGGCCGCCGGTTTACGACCGGGCGGCGCTGTCTTTGTCTGACGAGGAGAAGGACAAGCTGCGGGCCGAGCGGGGCGATGGCGTGTGGCGGTTCAAGCTGGATCATGAGCGGATCGATTGGGACGACGGTATCCTCGGCCCGGTGTCGATCGACGCGGCCAGCGTGTCGGATCCGGTGCTGATCCGCGGCGACGGGCAGGTGCTGTACACGATGGCCTCGGTCGTCGATGACACCGAGATGGGCGTGACCCATGTCGTGCGCGGATCGGACCACGTGACCAACACCGCGACGCAGATCCAGATCATCGAGGCGCTGGGCGGCAACGTGCCGTCGTTCGCGCATCATTCGCTGCTGACCGGGCCGATGGGCGAGTCGCTGTCGAAGCGGCTGGGCACGCTGAGCCTGCGCGACCTGCGGGCGCAGGGGGTGGAGCCGATGGCGCTTCTGTCGCTGATGGCGCGGCTGGGCTCGGCCGATCCGGTGGAGCTTCGCGGTAGCGTTGACGAGCTGGTCGAGGGGTTCGACATCACGCGGTTCGGGGCGGCGCCGACGAAATTCGACGCCAATGACCTGTTCCCGCTGAGTGCGCGGATCCTGCACAATCGGCCGTTTTCGGACGTGAAGGCCGAGATCGCCGCGCTGGGCGTGCCGGACGACCAGGCCGAGCGGTTCTGGGAGGTGACGCGCGAGAATGTCTCGACGATCAAGGATCTGGGTCCGTGGTGGGTGATGTTCCGCGACGGGGCGGAGCCGGATATCGCCGAGGAAGACCGGGAATTCGTGGCCGAGGCGATGGCGCTGCTGCCCGAGGGGCCGTATGACGGAGAGACCTGGGGCAAGTGGACCGCCGAGGTGAAGGAGAAGACCGGGCGCAAGGGCAAGGGGCTGTTCATGCCGCTGCGCAAGGCGCTGACGGGTCAGAGCCACGGGCCGGACATGAGCCAGGTGCTGCCGCTGCTTCAGACGATCAAGGCGAAGCGCTAGCGCCGAAGGCGTCCTCGTAGGTTTTCTTCATCCGCGCGCGTTCCCATTCGATGGCGAGCGCCGACTGTCCGTAGTCGAAGGTGTGCCTGGCCCAGTCGCGCGCGGCCCGGGCCATGCGGTCGTTGCCGGCATCCTGAAGCGCGTCGAGCGCGTGAAGCACGCGGCGCTGGACCTCGAGATGCCCGGCGCCGTCGCGGGCGACCCCGGCGAAGGCGTATTCGACCAGGCTTTCGGGCGAGACCTCGGTGACGAAGATGCGGGTATAGGCCGGCGCATCGTCGTTGCGCGGCGTGGTGGCCCATTCCCACAGCAGGCGTTCCTGCCGGCCGACCACGTCGATGGCGGTGCCGGGGTCGTTGATGCCGGGCGACAGGGCGCGCGAGGCGATTTCGGACAGGACCAGCAGGCCATAGGTGGCATCCTGTTCGAAGGTGCGGAACTCGCCGATGGTGAGGCCCGCCTGCACCTGTTCGATCTGATCCTCGTCGAGGCCCGCCACGTGGCCCACGGTCTGCCCCTTTAGCACGAAGGTGCCGGGCGGGGTGGTGAACCAGACGCGGGCGGCCGCGCCCGGCAGGCAATCGTCGATATGGGGCAGGTTCATCACCTGGATGTAGCCCGAGTTGGGGGCGGGAAGCGGCTTGGCGTCGGGCGGGATCACCGTGTCCCCGGTCAGCGGTGTCGCGGTCAGGGCGGGGCTTTGCCGGGTGGTCATCAGGCTGGCGCGCGCCTCCTCGTCGGTCTTGCGCAGGGTGGCGTCCATGCTGCCGAGATCGCTGAGGCGGTCGATCCAGCGCAGCATGGCGAGGATTACCAGCACCACCACCAGCACGGTCATCCCCATGAGGATCACCGCCGAGCCCTCGGCATGCAGCCCGGCCTGCACGAGGATGATGGAACTGAGCGAATAGACGAAGGCGCCGATGAAGGTGGCCAGCGCCGTGTGGGTGACGGTATCGTTCAAGAGGATGCGGTGGGCACGGGGCGTGGCCTGGGCCGCCGCCGCGTGGTGGGCGGTGACCATGACGTTGAGGGAGAAGGTGCTGACCGCCAGCATGCCCGAGGCGAGGATCTTCAGCACCGGCATCACCGCGTCGGTGCCGAACCGCTGGCGCAGGGCTTCGGGCAGGATGGTCTCGAACGCCATCGCCAGCCCCGAGGCCAGCAGCGCCAGCACCGAGATCAGCGCGACCCGGATCCAGAGGCTGCGGACGAAGCGCAGGATCTTGAGCGCGGTGCCCGAGACGATCGCCGATCTTTCCATGAAGGTTTCCTTTTCCGTCTTCGCAGCCTAGGCGACTAGCGGGTGAAAAGGCGAACCTTTCTTTCGGCCAGCATGTCATCGACGAGGGCGCGCTCGTGCTCGTTGAGCGTGCGGTGGCGGGGGTAGACCGGGTCGTTGCGGTCGTCGAGCACCGGGGCGTCCCATCCATCCGTCGTGTCGAAAAACCGCTGCACCCCCTGTTCGCCGAATTCGCGCAGATAACCCTGCACGACCACGTCTATATAACTCAGCAGCGCCGGGCAGGTTTCATCGGGCGCGCCATGCTTGCCCTCTGGAATGGTGTAGACGGCGATTTCGGGGTGGTGGGCGAGGCCGTGGGTGATCTGTTCACGCGCGGCGACGCGGTCATAGGCGCCCTCGCGTTCATCGAGCGCGGCCCAGTCGGCGGCGGGGACCGGCGCGATCAGCCCGTCGATCTCGGCGGTGGGATCGGGGATGACGGTGAGATAGGCGACCGGGCGGATGACGGTGTGCCGCCAGACCCGGCGCCAGCCTTTCAGGCGGGCCATTTCGGCGTTCTGGAAATGGTGGGTGTCGCGGTTCACGAGGCTGCCGTAGCCGAAGAAATAGGCGTCGGGCAGGTCGGGTTCAGAAGTTGTATCCGCCATGTATCTTTTGATCTGTGTCATGGTGCGCCCCTTTATGTGCCTGCAATATCTTCGGACATCAAGCCGGGGGAGGCCAACAGACATGCGCGTTACCAAGCGGACCAACATCGCGTTCAGGGTTCTCATGTTCTGTGGCGTCCATGCCGGCAGGCTGGTGACCAAGGCCGAAATCGCCGAGCGCTGCAACACGTCGGAAAGCCATCTGGCCCAGGTGATCAACCGGTTGGCGCAGCTTGGCTACCTGCATACGCAGCGGGGCCGGTCCGGGGGCATCACGCTGGCGCGGCCGATGGCCGAGATCGAGGTGGGCGGGGTGTTCCGCGACCTCGAGGCGCAGGCGCCGCTGGCGGAATGTTTTGCCGATATCGACAACACCTGCCCGCTTGTCGAGGCCTGCCGGCTGCGCGAGGCGATGGCCGATGCGGCCGAGGCCTTCTATGGCCATCTCGACCGGATGACGCTGGATGACCTGATCTGCGAGAACGTGGCGCTGGCCGATATCCTGCGCCCGCCGGCTTGCGTGAAGCGGGCTTGAAACGACTCGTCCCGTATACTAGCGTACACCCAGATCGAAACGGGAGAACTGGCAACAGCCGGTGCCGAAGGAGCAACCGCCCCGGAAACTCTCAGGCCTCAGGGACCGTTTTGCATCTGAAGTGAACTCTGGAGAGATCCCGGCAGCAGGACCGGGGCGCCGAAGGGATAGCGATCTCAGGCAGAAGGACAGAGGGGGCATCGGAAAGGGCGCGCGCAGTGCGTGCCGAAACGATGCCGGATGCGACCCACCACGCGACCCGGCCTTGAAGAGCGAGAAAGGTGCGGGATGAGCGATCTCGGCAGGACGCCGCTATACGATTTGCACGTGGAACTGGGCGCGAAGATGGTGCCCTTTGCCGGCTACGAGATGCCCGTGCAGTACAAGCTTGGCGTCATGAAGGAGCATCTTCATACGCGCGAGAAGGCCGGGCTGTTCGATGTCAGCCACATGGGGCAGGTGATCCTGCGGCACGAGGGCGGCTATGGCCCGGTGGCGCAGGCGATGGAGGGGCTGGTGCCGGTGAGCCTTCTGCCCCTGGGCGAGAAGCGGCAGCGCTACGGGTTCTTCACCAATGACGCGGGCGGCATTCTCGACGACCTGATGATGACCAACCGGGGCGATCACATGCTGGTGGTGGTCAACGCGGCCTGCAAGGAGGCCGATATCGCGCATATGAAGGCGGGGCTGCCGGGCGTCGAGGTGGCCGAGCAGCGCGACCGCGCGTTGCTGGCGCTGCAGGGCCCGGCGGCGGAAGCGGTGCTGGAGCCGGTGGCGCCGGGCTGCGACATCATGAAATTCATGGATACCGGCATTTTCAACTCGGATTTCGGGGAACTGTGGGTGTCGCGCTCGGGCTATACGGGCGAGGACGGCTACGAGATCTCGGTGCACGCGACCCATGCCGAGGCGCTGGCGCGGCACCTGCTGGCGCATGAGGCGGTGGAACCCATCGGGCTTGGCGCCCGCGACAGTTTGCGGCTGGAGGGCGGGCTTTGCCTTTACAGCCACGATATCGACGAGACGACCAGCCCGGTGGAGGGGAACCTTGCCTGGGCGATCCAGAAGGTGCGCCGCAATGGCGGCGACCGGGCGGGCGGTTTTCCGGGCGCCGAGCGTATCCTGAACGAGCTGGACGAGGGCACGCCGCGCCTGCGCGTGGGCCTTGCCCCCGAAGGCCGCGCGCCGATGCGCGAGGGTGTGCAGCTTTTCGCCAACGAGGAGGGTGGCGAGGCCATTGGCCACGTGACATCCGGCGCGTTCGGTCCGACGGTGGGCGCGCCGGTGTCGATGGGCTACGTGCCCGCCGAGCTGTCGCGCCCCGGTGCCCGGCTTTACGGCGAGGTGCGCGGCAAGCGCCTGCCGGTGCGGGTGGCCGAACTGCCCTTTACGCCTGCCAATTTCAAACGCTGATCCAACACGAGGGAGACCCACATGAAATTCACCGAACAGCATGAATGGCTGAAGCCCGAAGGCGACGAGATTGTCGTCGGCATCACCGAACATGCCGCCAACGAGCTGGGCGATATCGTTTTCATCGAGCTGCCCGAGGAGGGCAAGACCGTCAGCAAGGATGACGAGATCGTGGTGATCGAAAGCGTCAAGGCCGCATCCGACATCATGGCGCCGGTCGATGGCGAAATCACGGAAGTGAACGAGGCGATCGTCGACGAGCCGGGCAAGGTGAACGAGGACCCGATGGGCGATGGCTGGTTCTTCAAGATCAAGCCCTCGGACCCCAGCCAGATGGACGACCTGATGGACGAGGCCGCGTACCAGCAGTTCATCAGTTGAGGCGTGCCGCATGGGGGCGGCCGTTGCGCCGCCTCCGGCGGGAGTATTTGGCGAAAGATGAAAGCCGGGCGGCGCGGCCTGCGCCGGCCCGCAATTCCAGACGAGGTTAAGAGATGCCCTTCAAACCCACCGACTACCTGCCCTACGATTTCGCCAACCGCCGCCATATCGGCCCCTCGCCGGAAGAGATGGAGGAGATGCTGAAGGTGGTGGGCGCCGAGAGCCTCGATGCGCTGATCGACGAGACCGTGCCGAAGGCGATCCGGCAGGAAAAGCCGCTCGATTTCGGCAAGCCAAAGTCGGAGCGGGAACTGCTGCATTACATGCGGGAGGTGTCGTCGAAGAACAAGGTGCTCGTCAGCCTGATCGGGCAGGGCTATCACGGCACGGTGACGCCGCCCGCGATCCAGCGGAACATCCTCGAGAACCCGGCGTGGTACACCTCCTACACACCCTACCAGCCCGAGATCAGCCAGGGCCGGCTCGAGGCGCTTTTGAACTTCCAGACCATGATCAGCGACCTGACGGGGCTGGAGATCGCCAATGCCTCGCTTCTGGACGAGGCAACGGCCTGTGCCGAGGCGATGACCATGGCGCAGCGGGTGTCGAAATCGAAGGCCACGGCGTTCTTCGTCGACCGCGATTGCCACCCGCAGAACATCGCCGTGATCAAGACGCGGGCCGAGCCGCTGGGCATCGAGGTGATCGTCGGCAACCCCGACAAGCTGGAGGCCGACAAGGTGTTCGGCGCGATCTTCCAGTATCCCGGCACCTATGGCCACGTGCGCGATTTCAGCGACCAGATCGCGGCGCTGCATGAGCATCAGGGGATCGGCGTCGTTTCCGCCGACCCGCTGTCGCTGACCCTGCTGAAGGAGCCGGGCGCGATGGGGGCGGATATCGCCGTGGGCAGCACCCAGCGCTTCGGTGTGCCGATGGGCTATGGCGGGCCGCACGCGGCCTACATGGCCTGCCGCGAGCCGATGAAGCGGGCGATGCCGGGGCGGATCGTGGGCGTGTCGGTGGACAGCCACGGCAACCGGGCCTATCGCCTGGCTCTGCAGACCCGCGAGCAGCATATCCGGCGCGAGAAGGCCACCAGCAATGTCTGCACCGCGCAGGCGCTTCTGGCGGTGATGGCGTCGATGTATGCCGTGTTCCACGGGCCCAAGGGGCTGAAGGCCATCGCGCAGCGCATCCACCGCAAGACCGTGCGGCTGGCCCGCGGGCTGGAGGAGAACGGGTTCAAGGTGGACCCCAAGGCGTTCTTCGACACGATCACCGTGGATGTGGGCCCGCTTCAGGCCGCGGTGATGAAATCGGCGGTGGACGAGGGGATCAACCTGCGCCGCGTGGGCGAGACCCGCGTCGGCATCACCATCGACGAGGCGACGCGGCCGGAAAGCGTGGAAGGCGTCTGGCGGGCCTTCGGGATCCAGCGGAAGGATGACGATTTCGAGCCCGAGTACCGGGTGCCCGAGAAGATGCATCGGACGTCCGAGTACCTGACCCACCCGATCTTCCACATGAACCGGGCCGAGACCGAGATGATGCGCTACATGCGGCGGCTGGCGGACCGCGACCTCGCGCTCGACCGGGCGATGATCCCGCTGGGAAGCTGCACGATGAAGCTCAACTCGGCCGCCGAGATGATGCCGGTGAGCTGGCGCGAGTTCTCGGGTCTGCACCCGTTCTGCCCGGAGGACCAGGCGCAGGGCTACAGGCACCTGATCGACGACCTGAACGCCAAGCTGTGCGAGATCACCGGCTATGACGCCATTTCCATGCAGCCCAACTCGGGCGCGCAGGGGGAATATGCGGGGCTGCTGACCATCGCCGCCTATCACCGCGCGAATGGCGAGGGGCACCGCAATGTCTGCCTCATCCCGATGAGCGCCCATGGCACCAACCCGGCCAGCGCCCAGATGGTGGGCTGGAAGGTGGTGGTGGTGAAATCCGGCAAGAGCGGGGATATCGACCTCGAGGATTTCCGGGCCAAGGCGGAAGAGCATTCCGAGAACCTGGCCGGCTGCATGATCACCTATCCCAGCACCCATGGCGTCTTCGAGGAGACGGTGCGCGATGTCTGCCAGATCGTGCATGACCATGGCGGGCAGGTCTATATCGACGGGGCGAACCTCAATGCGATGGTGGGGCTGGCACGGCCCGGCGACGTGGGCGGCGACGTGAGCCACCTGAACCTGCACAAGACCTTCTGCATTCCGCATGGCGGCGGCGGGCCCGGCATGGGGCCGATCGGGGTGAAGGCGCACCTGGCGGATCACCTGCCGGGCCACCCGGCGACGGGGGGCGCGGCCGGGCCGGTCTCCGCCGCGCCCTTTGGCTCGCCCTCGATCCTGCCGATCAGCTGGGCCTACATCCTGATGATGGGCGGCGCCGGGCTGACGCAGGCGACGCGGGTGGCGATCCTGAACGCCAACTACGTCGCCAAGCGGCTCGAGGGGGCCTATGACGTGCTCTACAAGGGGTCGCAGGGGCGGATCGCGCATGAATGCATCCTCGACACCCGCCCCTTTGCCGAAAGCGCCAAGGTGACGGTGGACGACATCGCCAAGCGGCTGATCGACAACGGGTTCCACGCGCCCACGATGAGCTGGCCGGTGGCGGGCACGCTGATGGTGGAGCCCACGGAAAGCGAGACCAAGGCCGAGCTCGACCGGTTCTGCGAGGCGATGCTGGCCATCCGCGAGGAGATCCGGGACGTGGAGGAGGGCCGCATCGACGGCGAGAACAACCCGCTGAAGAACGCGCCGCACACGATGGAGGACCTGGTGAAGGAATGGGAGCGGCCCTACAGCCGCGAGCAGGCCTGTTTCCCGCCGGGCGCTTTCCGGGTCGACAAGTACTGGCCGCCGGTCAACCGGGTCGACAACGCCTATGGCGACCGGCACCTCGTCTGTACCTGCCCGCCGATGGAGGAATATGCCGAGGCGGCGGAGTAACCCGCCCGGCAACGGCGGGGCTTTACGGAGCCCCGCGCTTCCTCTAATCGCCGTCCGGATGGACCCATGTCCGGGAGGCGGTGATGGTCAAGACGGAACGCTTCGTCTTTTACCTGGTCGATGAATTTGCGCATCTGTCCTTTTCCTGCGCGGTCGAGCCGCTCAGGATCGCCAATCTCGTGTCCGGCAAACCGCTCTACGAGTGGAGCTTCGCCTCGGAGAACGGTGAGACGGCGCTCGGCAACAACGGCACCGTCGTGCGGGTGCATGGCGGGTTCGACCAGCCGGTGAAGGCGGACCGGCTGTTCCTGCTGGCCGGCTCGAACATGCGCAACCACCTGACGAAGCGGCTCCTGTCGGCGCTCCGGCGCGAGCGGTCGCATGGCACGCAAATCGGGGCGCTGTGCTCTGCGGCCTATATCCTGGCCTATGCCGGGATGCTGGACGGGATGCGCGCGGCCATTCACTGGGCCTATCACGACCTTTTCGTCGAGGAGTTCCCGAACGTGGAGCTAGTGCCCAATGTCTTCGTCGCCGACGAGAAGATCATCACCGCCTCGGGCGGGACGGCGACGGCGGACCTGATGCTGCACCTGATGGGGCAGGCGCACGGGGCGGACCTGGCCAACGAGGTGGCCGACCAGATGGTCTACAACACCGTGCGCGAGGCCTCGGCCACGCAGAAGGTTTCGGTCCAGGCGCGGCACGGGATGCGCAACCCGCACCTGACCCAGGCGGTGCAGATCATGTCGGAGTCGATCGAGGACCCGGTGCCCACGGCAGAGGTCGCCCGGCAGGTGGGGATCTCGACCCGCCAGCTCGAGCGGCTGTTCGGCCAGTACCTGGAGCGGTCGCCGTCGAAATACTACCTCGAGATGCGGCTGCAGCGGGCGCGGAACCTGCTGTTGCAGAGCGAGAAGTCGGTGACCGAGATCGCGGTGGCGACGGGGTTCCGCTCGACCACCCATTTCGCGCGGGTCTACCGTGGCCTTTTCGGGGTGTCGCCGGGTGGACAGCGGGCGCGCCTGACCTGACTTGGCGGCGCCTGGTCTGACTGTCGGATACCTCCGGCGGGGATATTTGGGCCAAGAAGAAGCCGGGTGACGTGCTTCTTCTTGGTTGGAAATATCCCGGGGGGAGCGTTGAAATCTCCTGATTTCAACGTGGGGGGCTGGCCCCCCTGCTGCGCTCTCAGTCCAGCAGGAAGGAGAAGGTGTCGCGCAGGCGGGTCCAGCTTTGTTCGTCGGGGGCGGCGAGGACGTAGCTGTGCATCTTCCCGGCCACGAAATCGGAGCCGTCGAGCATGCGCGCGACGCCGCCCGCTTTCCGGGTGATCAGCACGCCGGCGGCGTGGTCCCACGGCTTGGGCGGGCCGGAGAGGAGGAAATCCATCCCGCCCTGCGCCAGCGTCCGGTAATGGTGGCAGGAACAGCGCAGGGCCGTGGTGAAGGCGAAGCGGGGCAGGGTTTCGGCGAGCGCTGCGCGCTTGTCTTCCGGCAGGTTGTAGATGGGCACGTAGCCCGACAGGTCGGCCAGTTCGGCGCCCTGCGAGACGCTGAGCGGGCGGTCGGCGCCGAGGCTGCGGGCGAGCGTCGCGCCCTCGCTGCCTTCGTCGGCGGTGATCCAGTCATCCATCACAGGGTCGTAGAGCAGCCCCCAGACCGGGCGGCCGAAGCGGGTGGCCGAGAGGATCACGCCGAAGAGCGAGAGGCCGTGGGCGAAGTTCCAGGTGCCGTCGACCGGGTCGATGATGAAGGCCAGTTCCGCCTCGGCCAGCTTGTCGGTGATCGAGGGATCGTCGGCCGCGGCCTCCTCGCCCACCACGAGGGCGTGGGGGAACATCTGCTGGATGCCGCGCGCGAGCATCGCCTCGGCCGCGATGTCGGCGGCGGTGACGAGGTCGAACCGGTCGGCCTTGGCCGAGATGTCGGCGTGGCCGAGATTGCGGAAATGCGGCATGATCTCGGTCTTGGCGGCGCGGCGGACGAGGTTCACGAGGCTGGTCTGCTGGGCCGGGCTGAGCGGCGAGGTCAGCGGGATGGGCAGGCTGTCGGGCATGGGCGATTCCCCTTTCGGGCTGGCTTGGGCCATGAAGTGCCACCCTTGGCCGGGAAGTTCAACTTGGGCCTAGTCCTGTGCGCGGAGAACGCGGGCCGGCTTGGCCGAGACCGGGCCGAGGGCGAAGGCGAGGCCGGCGAGCAGGCTGATGACCGCGCCGCCCGCGACGATCAGCACGGCCGGGCCCCAGGCGATCTCGAAGCCGGTGTCCATGATGTAGTGGCTGACCGCCCAGCCGCCGGCGATGCCCGCGAAGAGCGCCACCAGCCCGGCGGCCATGCCGAGGAGGCCCGAGCGCAGGGTCAGCCCGGCAAGGATGCGGGCGCGGGTGGCGCCGAGGGTTTTCAGGATCGCCGCCTCGTAGCTGCGCGAGCGCTGGTCGGCGGCGGCCGCGCCGATGAGGACGAGGAAGCCGGTGAGCAGCGTCGCCGCCGCCCCCCAGGCCGTGGCGGAGGCGAGGCCCGCCAGAAGGTCGCTGACCTGGTCGATGGCGTCGCGGACGCGGATGGCGGTGATGTTGGGGTAGCTGTCGGAGAGGTCGCGGAAGATCGCCGCTTCGGCGGCCTCGTCGGCATAGACGGTGGCGATGAAGGTATGCGGCGCGGCTTCGAGCGCGGCCTGGTTCATGACCATGATGAAGCCCATTCCGGCGGTCGAGAAATCGACCTCGCGGAAGGAGGTGAGGGTCGCCGTGATGTCGCGGCCGAGGATGTTGACGGTGATCTCGTCGCCGAGCTTGAGCCCCATCTCGGCGGCTTCTTCGGCCGCGAAGCTGACCTGCGGCGCGCCCTCGTATCCTTCGCCCCACCAGTCTCCGGCGGTAATCGTGGTGCGGGAGGGCAGCGCGTCGGCATAGGTGATGCCGCGGTCGCCCTGGACGACCCAGTGTTCGCCCGCGACCTCGGATGCGGGCCGGCCGTTGATGCGGCTGAGGATGCCGCGCAGCATGGGGGCGTTGTCGATGCGGCTGACGCCGGGGTC
>NZ_CBDDIG010000002.1:175000-265580 GCF_965228755.1 Roseovarius sp. | reverse complement strand
CGAGCGGCCTGGGCGCCATCGTGGCGGTGATGAAGTTCCTCGGGCCGGAGCGCAAGCTGGACCTCGCGGCGCTGGCGCCGGACGTCGACAAGGTGTTCCGGCTGACGCGGATGGATACGGTTTTCGCGATTCACGGGGATGTCGACAGTGCCACGCGCCGCGCGGCCGGGTGAGCGGGCCGTGCCGGGCGGCCGGGCCGGGGCGGAGGCGGGGCTGCGCCTGTCGCTGACGATCCGGGCGACGCCGGAGGCCACGCGCGAGGCGGTGAGCGCCGTGCGCGGGCTGATGGCGCAGGCCGGGGCGGCGCCGGGCCTGCTGTTCCGGGTCGAGCTGGTGCTGGCGGAGGTGCTGAACAATATCGGCGAACATGCCTATGGCGGGGCCGGCGGGCGCGTGTGGCTGAAGGCGCGGATGGAGGGCGAGGCGCTCTGCGTGACGGTGGCCGACCGGGGCCGGCCGATGCCGGGCGGGACCATGCCGCCCGGTGGGCTGCCGGAGACGGAGGTGCCTTGCGAGCGGCAGCCGGAAGGCGGATTCGGCTGGTACCTGATTCACAGCCAAGCCGATGCGGTCCGATACAGCCGCGAGGCCGGGCAAAACACCCTTGGGTTGCGGTTTGCGCCGCGTGCGGGGGCGTGACGGGGCAAAAACCTTAATCTCGCCGCATTCATTACGAAAAACCGCCCGAAATGAACATCATAACCGGTCTTGTAGCTGCATATGGCTTCCCTCGGCGCCGCGTTTAACAGCCCCCACCCAGTGCGCGGCGTCGAGGTCTACCTCCCCTTCCCCTGAAAATCAGCAAAGTCACGCGCCGGCCCGCCGGTTTGTTGGCATTCCCGCGCGGCGGCCTTAGTGTCGCGGCAACAGGGAACAGAGGAGGGCTTTCATCTATGCGCGATCTTCATCTTCCGGGCCGTTCGCCCGTTCTGGCGGCGAACGGCATGTGCGCCACCTCTCACCCGCTCGCGGCGAAGGCGGCGGTGGGTATTCTCGAACGGGGCGGCAACGCGGTGGACGCGGCGATTGCCGGGGCCGTGCTGCTGGGAATCTGCGAGCCGCAGATGACCGGGATCGGCGGCGATTGCTTCGTACTGTTCAACGAGCCGGGACGCGACGAGGTGCGGGCGCTGAACGGGTCGGGCCGGGCGCCGGCGGCGGCGGATGCGGCGGCGCTGCGGGAGAAGGGGCACGAGACGGTGCCGGTGCACGGGGTCGAGGCGGTGACGGTGCCCGGCGCGGTGGATGCATTCTGTCGGTTGAGCGAGGATCACGGGCGGCTGGGACTGGACGCGGTGCTGGAGCCGGCGATCCACTATGCCGAGGCGGGCGTGCCGGTGGCCGAGCGGGTGGCGTTCGATTTCCCGAATGACGTGGCGGTGCTTCAGGGGCACGGGGTGGCGCATTATTCCGATGGCGGCCAACCGCTGACGGCGGGGCAGCTTTTCCGCGCGCCGGGGCAGGCGGAGGTTCTGCGCCGGGTGGCGAAGGATGGGCGCAAGGCGTTCTACGAGGGCGAGGTGGCCGAGGACATGCTGGCGGCGCTGGGCGACATGGGCGGCGTGCACACGGCCGAGGATTTCGCGGGGGTGGCCTGCGACTACGCCGATCCGGTGGCCGGGACATATGGCGGGGTGGAGCTGGTCGAGCATCCGCCGAACGGGCAGGGCGCGACGGCGATCCTGATGCTGAATATCCTCAGGCAGTTCGACATCGCCGGGATGGACCCGTGGGGCGCCGAGCGGGCGCATGTCGAGGCGGAGGCGGCGAAGCTCGCCTATGATGCGCGGAACCGGTTCATTGCCGATCCGGATCATACGGCGCGGCTGGATCACATGCTGGCGCCGGAGACGGCGGAGCGGCTGGCGGCGCTGATCGACCCGAAGCGGGCGATGGCCAAGGCGGCGCAGGTGGCCGAGGCGGTGCACAAGGACACGGTCTATATTACCGTGGTGGACCGCGACCGGATGGCGGTGTCGCTGATCTATTCGATCTTCCACGGGTTCGGGTCGGGCATTGCGTCGGAGAAGTTCGGCATCCTGTTCCAGAACCGGGGCGCGGGGTTCACCCTGACGCCGGGCCATCCCAACGAGCTGGGCGGCGGGAAGCGGCCGATGCACACGATCATTCCGGGCATACTGCGCGAGGGCGGCCGGGTGGTGATGCCGTTCGGGGTGATGGGCGGGGCCTATCAGCCGAACGGGCATGCGCGGTTCGTGAGCAACCTGCGCGATTTCGGCCTGTCGCCGCAGGCGGCGATCGACGCGCCGCGGAGTTTCGCCGATGGTGGCGCGCTGAAGGTCGAGCGTGGCTATCCGGAGGCGGTGCGGCGGGCGCTGGCGGATATGGGGCACGATGTCGTTGTGCCCGATGAGCCGATTGGCGGAGCGCAGGCGATCCTGATGCATGAGGGCGGCGTTCTGGAAGGCGGCAGCGATCCGCGCAAGGACGGGTGTGCGCTGGGGTATTGAGGCGTTTGTAGCGGTGCCTGTCGCGCCACGGGCCTGGCCCGGGGCCTCGGGTGGCTCGGGGGCCGGGACGGGCGGTGGGTTGGCACCCACCCTACGGGATGACGGTGAGGGGCGGGGTCGGGCCCGCCCGGCCCATCCGGGGAATGTAGGGTGGGTGCAAACCCACCGCCCGGTCAGTTCAATTGGAAATGCAGTGGGTAGTGGCCGTCTTCGAACGGGCCGAACAGGTCGGGGATGTCGGGGTGCCCCACCGGTTCGCCGGAATAGTCGGCGATCAGGTTCTGTTCGCTGACATAGGCGACGTAGTAGCTTTGGTCGTTCTCGGCCAGCAGGTGGTAGAACGGCTGTTCCTTCGACGGACGGCTTTCCTCGGGGAGGGATTCGTACCACTCCTCGGTATTGGAAAATTCGGGATCGACGTCGAAGACCACCCCCCGGAACGGATGCTTCCGGTGGCGCACGACTTGACCCAAATGATATTTCGCACGTGTCGTATACATTCAAAACAGCCCCTAAAGGCAGACATTACCCAATTCAAGGCCCGTTTGTCCAATGCCTGCTGGCGGAAGCGCGAGAAACAGTGTGTGAACCCGCCCATGACAGTAAAGGTGCCGGAATTCGGGATTTCCCAAGGCGCCGCGATGCGTTACAATGGTAAAAAAGACCAAAAAAAGAGCGAGAGGCAGATGAGCAGAACTCTTCGCGCGATTCTATTGATCTTGCTGGTGGGGTCGTGTGGCGGCCGCAGCAGCGGTCCCGCGCCCGACAACCTTGACGACGCCTGCGTGATCCTTCGCGAGCGTCCGCAATACGCCCGAGCCTTCCGTGCCGCCGAGCGGCAATGGGGGGTTCCCGTTCACGTGCAGATGGCCACGATCTACCAGGAGAGCAAGTTCGACGGGGAGGCGCGCACGCCCTTCCGCTGGACGCTCGGGGTGATCCCGATGGGCCGGATCAGTTCGGCCTATGGCTATAGCCAGGCGCTGGACGGCACGTGGGAGGAATATCTCGAGGAGCGCGGACGGTACAACGCGCGCCGCAACGATATCCACGATGCCGCCGATTTCATGGGCTGGTACATGGCGAAGACGACCCAGGACCTCGGCATTTCCCAGCATGACACGCGCAACCAGTACCTTGCCTATCACGAGGGGCGGGGCGGTTACCGGAGCGGCAGCTACAACAAGAAGGCGTGGCTGTTGCGGGTCGCCGACAAGACGGCGGCGCGGGCCAATACCTACCAGGCGCAGCTGGCGCGCTGCGGGCGGTACTGAAATGAAAGAGCCGCTGCCCGGGGTCGGGCGGCGGCTTTTTCTTTTGAACTCGGGCCTTTTCGTGGTGCACAGGGTGCGTTCATGCGCCGAGCGCGGAATCGAGGGCGCAGCCCGCCGCGCATCGACGGGCCGTCCGGACGGCACGGCGATTTGGCGAGGTCGGTGCAACGCAGGCAGGACAGAGGTGCGCGGCAGGGATAAAATGCCCATCACCCCTGTTGGATCGCCGCGCCACGGCCCGTCGACGCGCGGCTTATCAACGTAAGATATTATCGGTCGATCGTCTCGACGCCGACGCCCGGAATGACGAAGCGGTCATCTCCGATCGAGACGCCGGTTCTCAGGTCGCCCAGCACCACGGTCGTGCGGGTGCCGGTGTCGTCGGTGACGACCCACTGGCGCAATTCGACCGGGTTGTCGGTGAAGACCAGCTCGATGCTGCCGTAATCGGGATTATCCGGATCCTGCGCGCGTACCGTCGTCGTCTTGCCGTCGCTGTCATGGCCGGTGACCATGCGCTCGCGGGTGAAATCGACATTGTTGGCAAGCACGATCTTGAGCGGTGTGCGGTGCAGGGGATAGGCCTCGGGGCCGGTGTTCGACTTGGGGTCGATCACGCCGACGCGGGTGCCATCGGCGAGAACCAGAGTTTCCTCGGGCGGATCGTATTCGAAGCGCACCCGGCCGGGCCGCTTGATGTAGATCTGGCCGGTCGAGATCGTCTGATCCTCGTTGATCTGGGTGAACTTTCCCTGGGCGGTCTGGAAACCGTTGAGGTAACGGGAAATCTCGCCCAGCGAGAGCTTCTCGGCCGCCGCGGGCAGGGCCGCGAGAGAGAGGGCGGCCGAGGCAAGGAGGGTACGTATCATAGTCATGAGGCCTATTTAGGCGCTGGTGCGGGAAATTGCACCATGGCGATCACGGAAATTTGCGGTCGCGGTGGTATGGCGCCGATCCTGGCCAAAAGGAACGGGCCCCGGCGGGGCCCGTTCCGGTTTCGGGGTTCAAGCCGGTATCCGGGAGGAAATCAGCGGCTTGAATTGGCCCTGCCTGTGCTCGATGCGGAGGACGTGGCCGGGCTGCCGTCGTTCAGAACCATGCCGAGACCGGCCGCGAGAGCGACCGGAGAGGCGACCGCGCCCGCGGTCATGAGGCCCTGATTGGCGGCGGCGGGCATGCTCTGCGACGAGACGAACGGGTTGGACGCCGCTTTGGTTGCCGCTTCCTGCGCCGTGGCGGTGGCGGCAAGAGCGGCGGTGATCGCGGTACATGCGAGGACGGTGGTCGTTTTCTTCATGGCGTGCTCCGTGAGTGTTGGCCAGAGTGTGAGCCTGGCGTGAGTGGCTAACGGAGCAAGGCATACGGGCGCGCGCCGGGCGTCGCAAAGGAAGGCAGGACCGGGGGCGCGGACCGGCGGGCCGGCGCACAAATCCCGGGATCGGGTAAGCGCGGCACCGCTTGTGCCGGGGGCGCGGGCGTTCGGCGGGGGCGCGGCGTGCCCAAACTCTGCGCAACAGGCAGGCCGTTGCCGACATTATGTACCCTGGCGGACATGGGGTGACGTGGCCCCGGAGCGGGGCAGGGGGGTCAGGCCCCGGCGCATTGGCCGGGGCCGGTCACTTTACTGCTCGGGGACGAGGATCTCGCGCTTGCCGACGTGGTTGGCCGGGCTGACGACGCCTTCGTCCTCCATCTGCTCGACGAGGCGCGCGGCCTTGTTGTAGCCGATGGCCAGCTTGCGCTGGATATAGGAGGTCGAGCATTTTCGGTCGGTGATGGCGATCTGCACGGCCTGGTCGTAGAGCGCGTCCTCGCCATCGGTGTTGCCGCCGGTGTTGAGGCCGAGCACCGCGTCGATGTCGCTGGCCTTCTCGTCCTCGGGGCCGTCCTGCACGCCGCCGACATAGTCGGGCGGGCCGTAGGCCTTGAGGTGGCTGACCACTTCCTCGACTTCCTCGTCCGACACAAACGGCCCGTGGCAGCGGGTGATCTTGCCGCCGCCGGCCATGTAGAGCATGTCGCCCATGCCGAGGAGCTGTTCGGCGCCCATTTCGCCGAGGATGGTGCGGCTGTCGACCTTGGAGGTCACCTGGAAGGAGATCCGGGTCGGGAAGTTGGCCTTGATCGTGCCGGTGATGACGTCGACCGAGGGGCGCTGGGTGGCCATGATCAGGTGGATGCCGGAGGCGCGGGCCATCTGGGCGAGGCGCTGGATGCAGGCCTCGATCTCCTTGCCGGCGACCATCATCAGGTCGGCCATCTCGTCGACGATGACGACGATGAAGGGCATCTTCTCGGGGGCGAATTCCTCGGTCTCGAAGACGGGTTCGCCGGTGTCGTCGTCGAAGCCGGTCTGGACGGTGCGCGAGAACATCTCGCCGCGCGAGAGCGCGTCTTCGACGCGGCTGTTGTAGCCGTCGATGTTGCGCACGCCCATCTTGGACATCTTGCGGTAGCGTTCCTCCATCTCGGCCACGACCCATTTCAGGGCGACGACGGCCTTCTTCGGGTCGGTCACCACGGGCGAGAGCAGGTGCGGGATGCCGTCATAGACGGACAGTTCCAGCATCTTGGGGTCGATCATGATCAGGCGGCATTCCTCGGGCGTGAGCTTGTAGAGGAGGCTGAGGATCATGGTGTTGATGGCCACGGACTTGCCCGAGCCGGTGGTGCCGGCGATGAGCAGGTGGGGCATCTTGGCGAGGCTGGAGATCACCGGGTCGCCGCCGATATCCTTGCCGAGCGCGAGCGGCAGGCGCATGTTGCTGTCGCCGAAATCGCGGGAGGCGAGGAGTTCGCGCAGGACGACCATCTCGCGGTGGTCGTTGGGCAGCTCGATACCGATGACGCTGCGGCCCGGCACGGTGGAGACGCGGGCCGAGAGCGCCGACATGGAGCGGGCGATGTCGTCGGCCAGCCCGATCACGCGGGAGGCCTTGAGGCCGGGCGCCGGTTCCAGCTCGTACATGGTGACGACGGGGCCGGGGCGGACCGAGACGATCTCGCCCTTGACGCCGTAATCGTCGAGCACGTTTTCCAGCATCCGGGCGTTTTCCTCGAGCGCCTCGTCGCTGAGGTGGAGGCGTTCGATCCTGGCCGGGTTGGTCAGCAGGCTGAGGGCGGGGAGCTCGAACTCGACCTGCGGCTTGTCCTCGAACTGCAGGGCGGGCTGGGCCTCGGCCTGGGCGCGGGCGGAGGGTTGCGGCGCCTTACGCGGCGGGTGCTGCACGACCTTCTTCGGCTCGGCCGCGGGGACGCGGGGGCGGGCCTGCATGACCGGTTCGGGGGGCGTGTCGTCGCCGTCGAGATAGACGTTGTAATCGTCATCATCCCAGGCGTCGTCATACGCGTTGCCGGCGGCGAAATCGTTGACCATCTGCGGCGCGGGGGCCGGGGCCGCGGGGATATGGGCCGCGGTGAGCGGCGGCTCGGGCGGCAGTTTCGCCGGGCGCGGCGCGAGCAGCAGCGGGTCGGGGCCACGGCCGCGACCCTTGGTCAGCGGCTTGTCATGGGGGATGACCGGGGCCGCGACCTCGTCCTCGGCCGGGCGGCGGCGCGAGCGGACGGCGTCGGCGATCTTGGCGCGGATGCGGTCGGGGCCGGGGCTGTCGGGCGTTTCGCCGTGATAGGAGCGGTCGATCAGCTCGGGCTCGGGCTCCGGCTCGGGGCGGCGGATGAGCGAGGGCATCCGGGCCAGCAGGCCGCCGGATTTCTCGGGCTCGGGCCTGGCGGCCGGTTTCTGTGCCGCCGCCATGGGCTGCGGTGCGGCGCGGCGGGTGGCGGCGGGCGCGGCATGGAGGGCCGGCTCGGCGCGCAACTGGCGCGTGGGTGCGGCGGGCACGATGCGGGCGGCGCGTTCCTCTTCCTCGGCGTAGGCGGCTTCCTCGGCGCGGCGTTCGGCGCGGCGCTGGAGGTGGCCCTGGACGCCGGACTTGAGCCCCATCGAGGCCTGCGCCGCCCCGCTGGCGCCGCGGCCGAGGGCCGAGCGCAGGGCGACATAGGTCATGATCACGCCGACCAGCAGGAAGCGGGCGGCAAGGAGGAGTTCGCGGCGCGAGGCGCCCAGCACGAAGAGGCCCACGGTGACGGCGAGGCCGGCCATGATCAGCGACAGGAGCTTGAGGCTGAGCCCCGCGCCGAAGGGCATGATGCCGAGGAAGGTGGCCAGAACGGTATCGCCGAATAGCCCGCCGAGGCCGAAGCTGTGGGTGGCGGCCCAGCTTGTGCCCGGGGTCAGCGTGGCGGCGAAGAGCGACAGCAGCGCCAGCCAGATCGGCGCGAAGATCAGCCGGCTGACCGCGCGTTCCTCGCCCCGGTGGAGGGTGAAGCGCAGGCCCCAGACGCAGATCATCACGGCAAAGCCCAGCGCGCCCCAGCCGATCACCATGAACACGGTGGCCGCCAGCGAGGCGCCGAGATGGCCCATCCAGTTCTTCACCGGCGCGTCGGTGGCCGACATCCAGCTCGGGTCGTCGGGGTGGTAGGACAGGATCATCGCCGTCGCCATCATGCCGATCGCCAGCAGGACAAGCCCGGCAAGTTCCTTGCCGCGCTTCTCGATCGCCTCGGCCATCGAACTGTCAAGCAACGGGTCGCGCCCGCGTGTCTGGTATGCCATGTTTCGCCTCGTCCTCGTTCATGTGTAGAGACAGTCGCGCAGCCGTGTGAGGCCCTCCGCCATCTCGTCTTTTGGGGCCACCATCGCGGCCCGGATGTAAGTCTTGCCGGGGTTTCCGGCGTCTGTGTCGCGGCTGAGATAGGCGCCGGGGAGCACCCGGACGCCGGTCTTCTTCCAGAGCCGCAGCGCCGCTTCCTCGCCATCCGCCACGGGCAGCCAGAGGAAGAACCCGGCCTCGGGCGGGTTGTAGCCCGGCACGCGGTGCATGATCTGGTCGGCCAGCGCGTATTTCTCCTGGTAGAGGGCGCGGTTCTCCTCGACATGCGCCTCGTCGGCCCAGAGCTTTTCGGCCGCGCGCTGCAGCGGCATGGGCAGGGGTGCGCCGGCATAGGCGCGGAGCTGTTTCAGGCGGCGGATCGACTCTGGCCCGCCCGCCACGAAGCCCGAGCGCAGGCCCGGCAGGTTCGAGCGTTTCGACAGGCTGTGGAAGATCAGCACGCGCTCGGGGTCGGCGCCCATTTCCTGGGCCACCTGCAGGGCGCCGACGGGCGGTTCATCCCGGTAGATCTCGGAATAGCATTCGTCGGCGAAGATCTTGAAATCGTAGAGCTCGGCCAGGCCGATCAGGTGGGCCCAGTCCTCGCGCGTGGCGATGGCGCCCTGCGGATTGGAGGGCGAGCAGAGATAGGCCACGGTGACCTGGTTGAGGATGTCGCCCGGCACCTCGCTGAAATCGGGCAGGAAGCCGTTTTCCTTGGTGGCGGGCAGGAACACGGGTTCCGCGCCGACGCTGAGGGCGGCGACCATGTAGACCTGGTAGAACGGGTTGGGGATGAGGACCATCGGCCACTTGCCGTTCTTCGCCTCGGGGCAGAGCGCCATCATGGCGTTGTAGAGCCCCTCGCGGGTGCCGTTGAGCGCCATCACCTGGGTGTCGGGCTTGAGCGTGACCTTGTAGCGGCGCTTGACCCAGTCGCAGATCGACTGGCGCAGCTCGGGCGTGCCCTCGTTCACGGGGTAGTTGCCGAACTCGTGGGCGTGATCCGTGATGACATCGGTGATCCAGGCCGGAAACGGGTGTTTCGGCTCGCCAATGGTCATATGCAACGTGTCGCCGCCGGGTTTGTGCGAATCCAGCAACGCCCGCAAACGCGGGAATGCATATTCCGGTAGGTTCGAAAACCGCTCGGGAAACATCTCGTCCTGCCTCAGATACCGGGATCGTTGGTGCCCCGTTTGCATAAAATGTACCGGAGGACTTGCATCAGGTCCAGCGAAACCAATGCCTTGACAAGGTGTTGTGGCATTTTGGCAGCCGGTCAGGCGGGTGCCGTCAGGGTGCCCTGTTCGATGAGTTTCGCCAGCGATTCCACATCGTTGGTCAGGGGGCGGTCGGTGTCGATCCGCGGCGAGGCGGCGCGGATGGCGCGGTAGAGGCGGGCCATGGGCGGGCCGAGATCGGCGGTGATGTCGCGGAGGTCGGCCGCCTGGGCGCCGACCATCAGCTCGATCGCGGTCAGGCGGCGGCCGAGGTCGTTGATGCGGGTGAGGGTGCGGGCGGCGACCGGGGCGGAGGTGAGGCTGTCCTCGACGCCGTTGGCGTTGATCGAGGGCCAGACGGGCTGGGGCATGGCGGCCTGGGTGATCTCGGCGGCGAGGTCCTCGGCCAGCTTGAGCACCGGCGCGAAGGCGTTGGAGCCGCTGTCGGGCCGGGCGAGGAAGAGGGGGAGGGCGGTGAAATCCGGGTCCATCATGCGGGCGATGCGGGCGACCTGGCCCATGGCGAGGTGCTGCCAGGCGCGGGAGACGGATTCGAGGGCGAGGCCCAGTTCGGTGCTGTGATAGCCGCCGCAGGAGATGACCTCGCCGGTTTCGGCGATGGCGATGGGGTTGTCGGAGGCGCCGTTGAGTTCGGTCTCGACGACGGGGCGGGCGTTGGCGAGGGCGGCGGCGGTGCCGCCGTGAATCTGGACGGTGTTGCGCAGGGAGAGCGGATCCTGCAGGCGGCGGGCAGTGCCGGGCTGCCAGAGCGCGGAGCCTTCGAGCAGGGTGCGGAGGTCTTGGGCGGCGATGGTCTGGCCGGGCAGGGGCTTGGCGGCGAGCGCCCGGGGGTCGAGCGGGGTGAGGTTGGCGCGGAAGCCTTCCATGGTCAGGCAGGCCGCCGCCTGGGCCGCGGCGAAGCCGGTCAGCGCCCCGTCGAGCGCCAGCGCGCCGAGCCCGGCGGAAAAGCCGGTGTGGTTGGCGAGCGCCAGCCCGTCGCGCGGGGCGAGCTGCAGCGGTTCGATACCGGCGGCGCGGAGCATGTCGGCGGCGGGGCCTTCCTGTCCGTCGGGGCCGGTCATGCGGCCTTCGCCGATGAGGGCAAGGGCAACCGTGGCGTTCAGCACGAGGTCGCCGCCGCCGATCGAGCCGAGCCCGCCCGCGACCGGCACGAGGTTGGCGTCGATGACCTTCGCCAGGTAATCCGCCACTTCCGGCCGCGCGCCGCTATAGCCGGTGAGGAGCGTGTTGAGCCGGGCCAGCATCAGGGCACGAACGGTGTCGCGCGGCATGGGATCGCCCACGGCGTGGGCCCGGCCGCGGATGGTTTGCAGGGAGAAGCCGGCGAGCGTGTCGGCATCGAGCGCCTCGGTCGAGCGGGCGCCGAGGCCGGTGGTGACGCCGTAGACGGGGACGCGGTTGGCGATGGCGTGGTCGATCAGCGCGCGGGTCTCTCGCATCTTCGCCAGCCCGCTCTCGGCCAGCGCCACGCCGCCCGTGCCGCGCGCCGCCGTCGCCAGTGCCTCGACCGTCAGTCCCGTCCCGTCCAGCAGCAGCTTTGCCATGAGCCGTCTTTCATCTTTCCCAAAATACTCAAATTCCGACGCAGGCCACGGGCGTCACGCCAGCGCCTTTTCGACCGCGCTGGCCACGCGCAGCAGGTGCTCCTCGCCGAAGGGTTTGCCGCAGAGCATCAGCCCGCAGCTTGGCGTGCCGGTGGGCAGGCTCATCGAGGCGAGCCCCATCAGGTTGGCGACGCGGGTGTTGCGCAGGGTGAGCAGGTTCTCGGTCACGTAGAACGCGTCATCGGTCATCAGGCGTTCGGCATTGGGTGGCAGGTTTGGGGCCGAGGGCAGGATCACCGCGTCGTAGCCCGCGACGCGCGCGTGCCAGTCGCGGCGGAGCTGTTCGAGGCGGCGCCATGCGGCGACATAGGTGGGGGCGGAGATGTCACGGCCGCCGCGGAAGCGTTCGAGGATGGGTTTGAACATGCGGTCGGGCGCGGCCTCGATCGTGTCGTGCCAGATGCCGTAGGCCTCGGCGGTGAAGAGCACGCCGGACATGGGCATGGCTTCTTCGATCTCGGGCGAGTCGATGGGCTCGACGGTGGCGCCGGCGTCCTTGAGGCGTTCCACGGCGTCGGCATAGGCCTTGGCGGGGCCGTCGCGTACGTCATCCATCACCACGGTTTGCAGGGCGGCGAAGCGGGCGCCCTTGAGGGTGGCGCCTTTGAGGTCGGCCGGATTTGTGCCTTCGAGTGCGGCGAGGACGAGGGCGCAATCCTCGACCGAGCGGGAGAGGGGGCCGACGGTGTCGAACTTCTCGCAAAGCGGCACGACGCCGGTGAGCGGGATGCGGCCGGAGGTGGTCTTGAGGCCCGTGAGGTCGTTCCACGCCGAGGGGATGCGGACCGAGCCGCCGGTATCGCTGCCGATGCCGCAGGCGGCGAGGCCGTGGGCGACGCTGGCCGCCGCGCCGGAGGAGGAGCCGCCGGGCACCGCCTCGGGGTCGTTGATGTTGGGGGGCGTGGCCGTCATCGGGTTGAGGCCCAGGCCGGAGAAGGCGAACTCGCTCATATGGGTCTTGCCGAGGCAGACGAGCCCGGCGCGGGTGGCGGTGGCGAGCACCGGCGCGTCATGCGCGGGCACGCGGTCTTCCAGCAGGCGGGAGCCGGAGCAGGTGGCGAGGCCGGCCGTGTCGAACAGGTCTTTCCAGCTGACCGGCACGCCGTCGAGGGGGCCGAGGCGGAGTTTTGCGTCGGCGCGTGCCTTGGCGGCCTTCGCCTCAGCACGGGCGCGGTCGTGGGTGACGATGGTGTAGATGCGGTCGCGGGCGGGGTGGGCGTCGATGGCGGAAAGGTAGGTGTCGCAGAGGGTGACCGGGTCGATCTCGCCCTTCTCGATGCCGCGGCCGAGCTCGGCCGCCGTCATGTGAAGCCAGTCTTTCATGCCTGTTGTCCCTTCCTGCCCGTGTCTTCGGAAAGCGACCGTAGCGGCAGTGCGGCGCATGGACAATCCCGCAGCGCTGTCCATATTGAGGGGCATGAGCGAGATGAGCGATATCCTGATCGTCGGCGGGGGCTTGAACGGCCCGGCGCTGGCATTGGCGCTGGCCCAGGCGGGGCGCAGCGTGACCGTGATCGATGCCTTGACCGAGACCGTGCGCAAGGATGCCGCGTTCGATGGGCGGGGCTATGCGCTGGCGCTGGCCTCGGTCCGTCTGTTGCGGCGGATCGGTGTGTGGGAGCGGGTCGAGGACCATGCCCAGCCGATGCTGGAGATCAAGGTGTCGGACGGGCGCGCGGGGGAGGGGCCGTCGCCGTTCTTCCTGCATTTCGACCATGCCGAGATCGAGGAAGGCCCGATGGGGCACATGATCGAGGATCGGTATCTGCGGCGGGCCTTGCTGGAGGCGATGGGCGCGGCCGATGGCATCACCCAGATCACCGACAGCGTGGCGGCGCAGGAGGTGGACGCGCGGGGTGTGACGCTGACGCTCGCGTCGGGGGAAACCGTATCGGGCCGGATGGTCGTGGGCTGCGACGGGCGCGCGTCGGGGACGGCGGCACGGGCCGGGATACGGCGCACCGGCTGGGGCTATGGGCAGACGGCGCTGGTGGCGGCGGTGGCGCATGAGTTGCCGCATCACGGGATCGCGCACCAGTTCTTCATGCCGCCCGGGCCGCTGGCGATCTTGCCGCTGCCGGGGAACGTGAGCTCGATCGTGTGGAGCGAGAGCGAGGAGACGGCGGCGGCGTTCGCCGCGCTGAGTGATGAGGATTTCATGGAGGTGCTGCGGCCGCGTTTCGGCGATTTCCTTGGGGAAATCAGCCTGAAGGGCAAGCGCTATACCTATCCGCTGGGCCTGACCATCGCCAACAGCTTCGTGGCCGAGCGGCTGGCGCTTGTCGGCGACGCAGCGCACGGGATGCATCCGATTGCCGGGCAGGGGCTGAATGCCGGGCTGCGCGATGTGGGGGCGCTGGCGCAGGTGCTGGGCGAGGCCGCGCGGCGGGGCGAGGATTTCGCGGCGCCGGATGTTCTGGCGCGCTACCAGCAGTGGCGGCGGTTCGATACGGCGACGCTGGCGGCGGTGACGGATGCGACGAACCGGCTGTTTTCGAACGACAATCCCGTGCTGCGGCTGGGTCGCGATATCGGGATGGGCGTGCTTGGCGCGATGCCGGGGCTGCGGCGCGGGTTCATTCGCGAGGCGGCGGGGATTACCGGTGATCTGCCGGAGTTGATGAAGGGTTGAGATTTGGGGCGCTGCCCCACGTTGAAATCCTGAGGGATTTCAACGCCCCCCGGGATATTTTTGGCCAGAAGAAGCTCAGGTGCCTGTGTATTCCAGCAGGCGGATGAAGGTGTCGCCGTAGCGGCGCTCGTCGATCTGGGTGAGGCCGTCTGGCGGGGTGATGTCGGCGCTTTCTTCCCAGACGATCAGGGCGTCATCGGCGAGCCAGCCCTGTGTGATGGCGGCGGCGAGGGCCTGTTCGCCCAGGCCCTTGCCGTAGGGCGGGTCGAGGAAGACGAGGGTGCAGGGCGCGGGGGCGGGGCCGGGTTTGCGGGCGTCGCGGGGGAGGATCTGGGTCAGGTCCTCGGCGCCGCAGAGGCGGATGTTTTCGCGCAGGAGTTTCTGGGCGGTGCGGCCGTTCTCGACGAAGGTGACGTGGGCCGCGCCGCGGGAGAGGGCCTCGAGCCCCAGGGCGCCGGTGCCGGCGAAGAGGTCGAGCACGCGGGCGTCGTCCAGCCGGTCGGCATGGGCGTTGGCGAGCACGTTGAAGAGGCTTTCGCGCACCCGGTCGGAGGTAGGGCGGAGATGCGCCGCCGCATCGCCCTTGCCCACAGAGGCCAGCCGGCGGCCGCGGAAGGCGCCGCCGATGATCCTCATGCCTTCAGGAGCGCCTTGAGATCGGTGTCGACATTCTCGATCGCGTCGGGATCGGGGGATTTGCCGGCGTCGATCAGGCGTTTGCCGACCATGTAGGCGCGGGCGTCGTTCATGGCGTCGACGGCGAGCAGGGTGTCGCCCTTGTAGTACCAGAAGGAGGCCGCGTTCTCATGCTCGCCCGGGCGGGCGATCACGCGGTCATAGCCGGTGTTCAGCCCGGCGATCTGCAGCTTGACGTCGTACTGGTCGGACCAGAACCACGGCTGGGGGACGTAAGCCTTGTCGGCGCCCATGATGTTCTCGGCCACGAGTTCGGCCATGTCGATGGCGTTGGGCACGCTTTCCTGCCGGATGCGGGCGCCGTCATGGGGGAAGGAGGCGCAATCGCCCGCGGCCCAGATGGCGGGGTCGGAGGTGCGGCCGTGTTCGTCGGTCTTGATGCCGTTCTCGACCTCGAGCCCGGCGGCCTCGGCCAGGGCCGTGGCCGGCGTGATGCCGACGCCGACGATGACGAAATCGGTTTCGATTTCGGAGCCGTCGGAGAGGCGGGCGCCGGTGACGTGGCCCTCGCCCGTCAGGGTCTCGAGGCCCACGCCCTCGCGGATGTTAACGCCGTGGTCGGTGTGGAGCTTGCGGAAATAGTCGGAGGTTTCGCGGCAGGCGACGCGCTGGAGGATGCGGTCGGCCATTTCCACCAGCGTGACCTTGAGCCCGCGGGAGGCCGCGACCGCCGCCGCCTCGAGCCCGATATAGCCGCCGCCGACGATCAACACGCGTTTGCCCTCGGTGAACTCGGGCGCCATCGTGTCGACATCGTTCAGGTCGCGCACCACGTAGACGCCGCGCAGCTCTCCGCCGATGCTGCCGGGCAGGCGGCGGGGGACGGAGCCGGTGGTGAGCACGAGATGCTCGTAGGGGATGGATTTGCCGCCGGCGACGACCACCTTGCCCTGCCGGTCGATGGCATCGGCGCGGGTGTCGAGATGCAGGTCGATCCCGTTCTCGCCATAGAAGCTTTCGGGGCGGAGGAAGAGGCGTTCCAGCTCCATTTCGCCGAGCAGGTATTTCTTGGAGAGCGGCGGGCGCTGGTAGGGCGGCGCGTGTTCTTCTCCGATGAGGGTGATGCTGCCCTCGTAGCCCAGCGCGCGCAGTTTGCTCACCAGCGAGGCGCCTGCCTGCCCCGCTCCGATCACGACTATGCCGGGCATGCCCGATCCTCCCGATTTATCATGGTCAGTGTGTCGACGTGACCCTATATCTACCCCCGATGGAAACGCAATTGATAGACAGGATGCGACAATGACGATCACTGTTGGCGACAAGCTTCCCGATGCAACTCTGGTTCAGATGGGGGGCGAAGGGCCGGAACCGGTCGAGCTTTCCTCGAAAACCGATGGCCGCAAGGTCGTGATCTTCGCCGTGCCGGGCGCGTTCACGCCCACCTGCCATTCCGCGCATGTGCCGAGCTTCATCCGCACCAAGGACCTGTTTGCCGAGAAGGGCGTGGACGAGATCATCTGCGTCAGCGTGAACGACCCGTTCGTGATGGGCAGCTGGGGCGAGGCGACCGGCGCGTCGGCGGCCGGGATCACCATGCTGAGCGATCCGGAGGCCAAGTTCACCAAGGCGATCGGGATGAATTTCTCGGCCCCGCCCGCGGGGCTGATCGACCGCTCGAAGCGCTACGCGATGCTGGTGGAAGACGGCAAGGTGAGCCGTCTGAACCTCGAAGACAGCCCCGGCACCTGTGAAGTGTCGGCGGGCGAGGGCCTTCTGGCCGAAATGTAAGCCCGCGGGGCTTTGCCGGGGCGGGCCCAAGCGCCGCGCCCCGGCTTTCATCTTTCCAAAAATACTCAATTTCCCCCGCCCGCCACGTGCGACGGGGTCAGGATATCGCGCAGGAGCGCCACCGGGTGCGCCTTGAGCGAGAGCCGTGTGGCCACGTAATCCTCGACCACCTCCTCGCCCAGGGTCATCCGGGGCAGGTGGGCCGTGGGCTCGTGGATCGCCTCGCCCTCCATGTCGCCGGCGAAGAGGGGCAGGGGTTTGTCGCCGGCCAGCGCGCGGGCCTCCCACAGGGCGTCGCGGCGGGTGAGGCCGAGCGCGGCGAAGGCGTCGGCCTCGGCCAGCCGGGTGAGGGTGGCGGGCGGCACGCCGGCGCGGCGCCAGATGTCGGAGACCTGCGTGTAGCCGTTGCCGCGGGCCGCGGTGATCCAGCCCGCGTCCTCCTCGGACAGGCCCTTGACCTGCCGGAAGCCGAGGCGGAGGGCGAGGGCGCCCCGTTCGTCGGGTTCGAGCACGTTGTCGTAGTAGCTGGATTGCACGCAGACGGGCCGCACCTCGACCCCGTGCTCGCGGGCGTCGCGGACGATCTGGGCCGGGGCGTAAAAGCCCATCGGCTGGGAATTGAGCAGCGCGCAGGCGAAGACGGCGGGGTGGTGGCGCTTGATCCAGGCACTGGCATAGACCAGCAGCGCGAAGGAGGCCGCGTGGCTTTCGGGGAAGCCATAGGAGCCGAAGCCCTCGATCTGGGAAAAGCAGCGTTCGGCGAAGTCGGCATCGTAGCCGTTTTTCGCCATGCCGGAGAGAAAGCGGGTGCGGAATTCGCTGACCGAGCCGTTCTTCTTGAAGGTGGCGAGCGAGCGGCGGAGGCGGTCGGCCTCCTCGGGGGTGAAGCCCGCGCCGGTGATGGCGATCTGCATCGCCTGTTCCTGGAAGAGCGGCACGCCGAGGGTCTTGCCGAGGACCTGGCCCAGCTCGTCGGAGGGGAATTCGACGGCCTCCTCGCCGTTCCGCCTTCGGATATAGGGGTGGACCATGTCGCCCTGGATCGGGCCGGGGCGGATGATGGCGACCTCGATCACGAGGTCGTAGAAGCAGCGCGGCCGCATCCGGGGGAGGAAGTTCATCTGGGCCCGGCTTTCCACCTGGAAGACGCCGATGCTGTCGGCGGCGCAGAGCATGTCGTAGACGACCGGGTCTTCGGGCGGCAGGGTGGCCAGCGTGTAGTTCAGCCCATGGTGCTGTTCGAGCAGGTTGAAGGCCTTGCGGATGCAGGTGAGCATGCCGAGCGCCAGCACGTCGACCTTGAGGATGCCGAGGCTGTCGATATCGTCCTTGTCCCAGCAGATGACGGTGCGGTTTTCCATGGTGGCGTTCTCGATCGGGACCAGTTCGTCGAGCCGCCCCTCGGTGATGACGAAGCCGCCGACGTGTTGGCTGAGGTGGCGGGGGAAGCCCTCGATCTCGCGCATCAGTTCCATGGTCTGGCGCAGGCGGGGGTCGTCTGGGTCGAGGCCGATTTCCTGCAGCCGCTGGCGTTCGAGGTTGCCGGCGGCGAAGAAGCCCCAGAGTTGCGAGGACAGCGCGCCGACGGTGTCTTGGGACAGGCCCATGGCGGCGCCCACCTCGCGGATGGCGCGCTTGCCGCGGTAGTGGATGACCGTGGCGCAGAGGCCGGCGCGGTGGCGGCCGTAGCGCTCGTAGATGTGCTGGATCACCTCCTCGCGGCGTTCGTGTTCGAAATCGACGTCGATGTCGGGCGGCTCGTTCCGGGCCTCGGAGACGAAGCGCTCGAAGACCATTGTGCCGGTTTCGGGCGAGACGCTGGTGACGCCCAGGCAGTAGCAGACCACCGAGTTGGCCGCCGAGCCGCGCCCCTGGCAGAGGATGTCGCGGGAGCGGGCGAAGGCGACCACGTCGTTCACGGTGAGGAAGTAGGGCTCGTATTTCAGCTTGGCGATGAGGGCGAGCTCGTGTTCGAGCATGTTTTTCACCTTCTCGGGCGCGCCGTAGGGGTAGCGCCAGCGCAGGCCTTCATAGGCGAGGCGGCGCAGGCGGCTGGCGGGGGTTTCGCCGTCGGAGAGCTCGCTTGGGTATTCGTAGCGCAGCTCGTCGAGGGAAAAGGCGAGGGTGTCGGCAAGCTCTCCGGTGCGGTGGACGGCGTCCTCGTGGCCGGGGAAGAGGCGGAGCATTTCGGTGTGGGAGCGCAGGCGGCATTCGCCGTTGGCGAGCGCGTCGCGGCCCAGCGCCTCCACCCGGCGGCCGGTGCGGATGGCGGTGAGCACGTCGGCGAGGCGGCGGCGGCGGGCGTGGTGCATCATTGGCGTGGCCGAGGCGATGGTGGGCAGGCCGAGGCGGCGGGCGAGCTCCGCGAGGGTGTCGAAGCGGGCCCGGTCCTGCCCGTCGTAGCGGGGGGACATGAGGAGGTGCATGTCGGCGCCGTAACGGCGGATGAGGCGGCGGGCGCCTCTGGCCCAGTCGCGCCTGTCCTGGCGCCCGGGCGGGTGGAGGAGGAGGGCCATGTGGCCGCCGTTTTCCAGCAGGTCGGCGATGGTCAGGCGGCAGGTGCCCTTCTCGGCGCGCAGACGGCCGGTGCTGATCAGCCGGCAGAGCCGGGCCCAGCCGGTGCGGTCGCGCGGCAGGGCGGTGAGCTCGATCCCCTCGGTCAGGCAGAGGCGGGCGGCGGGGATGAGGCGCGGTGTGTGGGCCCATTCGGGCGGTTGCGGATCGGGGGCGGGCGGGCCGATGGGGCCGTTCTGCGATTCGAGTGCGCGGCGTTCGGCGACCTGGCGGGCGATCTCGCGGGCTTGCGTGTGGGCGCGGACGATGCCGGCCACGGAATTGGTGTCGGCGATGGCGAGCGCCGGCAGGCCGAGAAAGGCCGCCCGGCTTATGTATTCCTCGGGGTGGGAGGCGCCGGTCAGGAAGGTGAAGTTGGAGGTGGCGGAGAGCTCGGTGAACATGATCCGGGGAGTATATTCACGTTTTGTTCTTATTTGGAGTCGTAAGTTGGAGGTATCCGTCCCGGGCCTGACCCGGGACCTCTGGCGGCTGGAGAGGTGAGGCCCCGGCTCGGGGGCCGGGGCGGGGAGAGCTAGGCCACGCCGGCGATCGTCGCGCGGAGGGTGGCGAGGCCGTCGCCCTTTTCGCTGGAGGTCAGGATGATCTCGGGGAAGGCGGCGGGGTGTTTCGCCAGCTTGCCGCGGACCTGTGTCAGCACCGCCTCGCGGTCATTGGCCTTGACCTTGTCGGCCTTGGTCAGCACGCATTGGAAGGTGACGGCGGCGGAATCGAGGAGCGAGAGGATCTCCTTGTCGACCTCCTTGATGCCGTGGCGGGCGTCGATCAGCACGAAGGCGCGGCGCAGGGTGGCGCGGCCGGAGAGGTATTGCTTGAGCAGTGCCTGCCACGCCGCGACCTTGGGCAGGGGGGCGTTGGCATAGCCGTAGCCGGGCAGGTCGACGAGGTAGTGGCTGTCGGCCAGGGCGAAGTAGTTGATTTCCTGCGTGCGGCCCGGCGTGTTGGAGGCGCGGGCGAGCGCCTTGCGGCCCGTGAGCGCGTTGATCAGCGAGGATTTCCCCACGTTCGAGCGCCCGGCGAAGCAGACCTCGGCCCGGTCGGCCGGGGGCAGGCCGGACATGGCGACCACGCCCTTGACGAAATCGACCGGCCCGGCAAAGAGCTTGCGGCCCGTCTCGGAGGCGTGCTGGTCGGGCTCGGGGGCGAGGGGGAAGGGGAGCGCCATCAGAGCGGCTCGACGCTGTCGCCGGTGGCGATCTCGCCGGTCTTGGTGACCACGGCGTAGAGGCCGAAATCCTGGTGGCCGTGGACGGATTTGAGCGCGCCCAGCGTGTCGGCGTCGCGCGCGCCCGTGGCCGGGTTGGCGGTGGTGGCGAGGCAGCGGACGATGGGCTCGCGCACCTCGAGCTCGGCGGTGCCGATGCGGAGGGTCTTGCCGACGAAGTCGAACTCCGACCATGCGGGCAGGCCGGTGAGGTGGATGTTGGCGCGCCAGCGGAGCGGCGAGAGGTCCTGCTCCATCTGTTCGCCCAGCGCGTCGTTCGAGGCGAGGTTGATCAGGCTGATGGAGGGGAAATCGCTGTCGGTCATGCCGCGGCCTTCGACCCGGACGATGCGGGTGGACTGGGCCCGGTTTTCCGGCATGAGCGGGCGGACCCAGTCGAGGAAGGCGCGCGCCTGCGTTTCGGGATCGAAGGTGAGGGCGGGCCGGTCGGGATGGGTGAGGGTGACCGTGCCGGCGGCCTCGTCCGTTCTGGCGTCGATGGCCATCAGGGCGGACACCTTGGCGCCGCGGGAAAACTCGGCGCAGGGAGCCCAGGCCGAGCCGTCGGCGCGGGCCATCTCGTGGGCGACGGCCCAGCGCCGGTCATAGGGCATGGTCTGGCCCTCGGTCAGGGTGACACGGTCGAGTTCCTCGCGCCCGTGGCCCTTGATCGGGTGACGCCAGAGCGCGGCGACCGTGGCCATCACTTGCCCCCGGACTTCTTCGGTTTCTTGGCGTCCTCGGAGGCTTTGGGCTTCTTCTTGAAGCTCGACTTGATGTTGCCGAAGACATCCGGCTTGTAGCCCTGGCTGCGCATGATCAGGTATTGCTGGGCGAAGGTGATGGTGTTGTTCGCGATCCAGTAGAGGACCAGCCCGCTGGCGAAGCTGCCGAGCATGAACATGAACACCCACGGCATCCAGGCGAAGATCATCTGTTGCGTCGGGTCGGTGGGGGCCGGGTTCAGCTTCTGCTGCAGCCACATCGAGATGCCGAGGCCCAGGGGCAGGATGCCGATGAAGATCAGCGCGAGGATCGAGCCGGGTTCCGGCGCGGCCCAGGGCAGCAGGCCCCAGAGGTTGTAGAGCGACGAGGGATCGGGCGCCGAGAGGTCGCGGATCCAGCCGATCCAGGGCGCGTGGCGCAGCTCGAGGGTGACGAAGATCACCTTGTAGAGCGAGAAGAAGATCGGGATCTGTAGGAGGATCGGCAGGCAGCCGGAGGCGGGGTTCACCTTTTCCTTCTTGTAGAGCGCCATCATCTCCTGCTGGAGCTTCTGGCGGTCGTCGCCGGCGCTTTCCTTGATCTTCTCCATCTGCGGCTGGAGTTCCTTCATCTTCGCCATCGAGACGTAGGACTTGTACGCGAGCGGCAGCAGCAGCGCCTTGATGATCAGCGTCAGCGCGATGATCGCCCAGCCCATGTTGCCGATCATGGCATTGAGCCAGTGCAGCACGGCGAAGATCGGCTTGGTCAGGAAGAAGAACCAGCCCCAGTCGATCGAGTCGAGGAATTTCGGGACATCCTGCTCGTTCTGGTAGTCGCGGATGGTGGCCCATTCCTTGGCCCCGGCGAAGACGCGGGTGGAGCTGGTGGCGGTCTCACCGGCGGCGAGGGTGACGGTCGGCTGGCGCGCGGTGGTCTGGTAAATGTCGCGGCGGCCGTCGCGGAAGGTGCTGATCTTGGTGCCGGCACGCTGTTCGGGAATCAGCGTGGTCATCCAGTAGTGATCGGTGAAGCCGGTCCAGGCGGCCTCTTCCACGGCGATGGTTTCGTGGTTCGAGGCAGGCTCGAAATCGTCGTAATCGACCTCGGTCAGTTCGCCGTCGACGATGCGGATGCCGCCCTCGTGCAGGATGAAGAAGTTCTTCAGGTCGGGCGGCGTGCCGTGGCGGGCGAGGATGCCGTAGGGGGCGAGCGACCGGGTGTCGTCGCCGGTGTTCTCGACCGACTGGGTGACGGTGAACATGTACTTGTCGTCGACGCTCATTTCGCGGCGGAAGGTCAGGCCGGCGCCGTTGTCCCAGCTCAGCACGATGGGGCTGTCGGGGGTGAGCGTGCCGTCGCCCTCGAGCTCCCACAGGGTGTTGGCGCCGGGCACCTCGTCGCGGGTCAGGCCGCTGCCGGGGGCCCAGCCGAAGAGCGCGTAATAGGGGTTTTCGCTGCCCACGGGCGAAAGCAGGGTGACGATGTCGGAATCGGGGTCGAGGGTTTCGCGGTAGTCCTTGAGCGCAAGCTGGTCGATGCGGCCGCCGCGGAGCGAGATCGAACCCAGGAGCTCGGGCGTGTCGATCTCGACGCGGGGCGCCTGGTCCTCGGCGGGGGCTTCCTCGGTGGCGGCGGTGGCGGTGCCGGTGTCGGCGCCGGGATCGGCCGAGCCCGGGGCGAGGGCGACATCGCCGGCCTCGTCGGTGACCTGCTGGCCGGTCTGCTGGCTGGTTTCCTGCGTCGTCGTGTCGGCCGTGTCCGTCGCCTCGGGCGGCGGGAACAGCACGAACCACAGCAAGATCACCACGAAGCTGAGCGCGGTTGCAAGGATGAGGTTCTTGTTCTGGTCGTCCATTGCCAGCGGCACCCGTGGTTGAGAAAGTTTGACGGGGTTCAACAGAGTGCGGGACGAAAGGTCAAGGGGATTCAGGGCAATTCGCGGCCGGGTGCGGCCAGATGCCGTGGGCTCAGACCGCGCCCTTGCGCAGGTCGGGCGGAGCCTGGAGCGTGCCGGCCTGGGTGCGCAGCCAGGGCAGGGTGGCCTCGGGCGGCATGGGCCGGGCGATGCCGAACCCCTGCACATGGGCGCATCCAAGCTGGGCCAGGAGCGAGTGTTCGCCCGCGGTTTCGACCCCCTCGGCGAGGGTTTCGAGTTCGAGCTGTTCCGCCATGGTCAGGATGGCCGCGACCATGCGCTGCTGGCGCGGGTCGGTGTCGATGCCGCGCACGAAGGAGCGGTCGATCTTGAGCCGGTCGATGGAAAACCGCTTGAGCGAGGAAATCGAGGCATGGCCGGTGCCGAAATCGTCGAGGTCTATGCAGCAGCCGAGATCGGACAGCCGGCGGATGTTCCGGGCCGTGGCATCATCGGGAGACGTGGAGACGACGGTTTCGAGGATTTCGATCTTGAGGCGGGTGGGCGCGAGGTCGTGGCGGTCGAGTTCCCACGCGACGGTGTCGGCGAGGGCCGGGTCGCGCAGGTCGGTGGGCGAAAAGTTGACGCCGACGCCGGGGATGGTGAAACCCGCCGCTTCCCAGCGGCCGAGCGCCTCGAGCGCGTGGCGCAGCATGATCGCCTGGAGGTTGCCGGTCAGCCCGGCCTTCTCGAGTTGGGGCAGGAACGTGCCGGGCAACAGGACGCCGCGCTGGGGGTGGCACCAGCGCGCCAGAGCCTCGAACCCCGAGACGCGACCGGTGTCGGTGCAGATCTGCGGTTGAAACCAGGCGACGATCTCGCCGCCGTTGAGGGCCTGGGCCACCTCGTCGCAGAGCCGGGCAGGGCGTATCCCGTTCGGCGCGCCGGGACTGTCGGACCGGTGGACGCGAATGGTGGACGGCCCGCGGGCGGACGCCTCGCGCAGGGCCGCGGTGGCCACCGAGGCAAGCCCGGCACCGCGTTCGCCGATGCCGCCGGTCGAAAGGCAGATACCGATGGCGGCGGTGAATCGCGGCTCGTCCGGCGGTTCGTCGGCGGGGTGCTGCGCTTCGCTCTGGAGGCGGGCGGCCAGCTTGCACACGGTGTCGGGCGTCATCGACCGCGGCGGGACCAGGACGATGCCGAAGGTCGCGTTGTCGAGGCGAAAGACCCGGTCGCGGCGGCGCAGGCAGGCGCCCAGCCGTTCGGCCACCCGGTCGGCGGCCCGGCCCGTCACCTCCTCGCCGCGGGAGGCGCAGAGCGCGGCGTGGTTTTCCAGTTCCAGCATCACGCAGGCGGTCATTCCGCCCTGGGAGCGGGCGCGGGCGAGGGCGGTGTCGAGCGCCTCTTCCAGCGAGTCACCGGTGGCGGGCGGTCCGGCGTCGGTGCCCGACGATGACCCGGGCCGGCCGAAGACCCCGGCCAGCACGAGCAGCGCAGGGAAGGCGATCGTCGACCACAGCAGGGCGGGTTCGCCCCCCGCCCAGTAGCCGCCCAGCAACAGGGCCGGCAGCAGGGCCAGCGCCAGCGGCCCGGTCAGCAGATCGGCGAGCCGTCGGCGCAGCAGGGCACAGGTTTGTCGTATGCGTAGAATCATGGACGTTCCCGGTTTGTGCCCGGACGCTACGTCCTGTCGCTCAATTTTTCCTTAACGCAGCTTCGGGGGCGCGTCGGGCCCGTCCTGCAAGCCCGTATCCCCGGCCTCCCGCCGCTGGAGGCCGGCGAAATCGAAGAGGCCCGAATCGAGCAGGTGCGAGGGCCGGGCGTTCATCAGTGACCGGAACATCACCTGTCGGCGGCCGGGGGAATTCCTCTCCCAGCCGTCGAGGATCTGCTTGACCTGCTGGCGCTGGAGCCCGTCCTGCGAGCCGCAGAGGTCGCAGGGGATGATCGGGTAGTTCATGGCCTTGGCGAAGCGCTCGCAATCGGCCTCGGCGACGAAGGAAAGGGGGCGATAGAGGAAGAGGTCGCCCTCTTCGTTGACCAGTTTCGGCGGCATGGTGGCCAGCCGCCCGCCGTGGAAGAGGTTCATGAAGAACGTCTCGAGGATGTCGTCGCGGTGGTGGCCGAGCACCACGGCCGAACAGCCTTCCTCACGGGCGATGCGGTAGAGGTGGCCGCGGCGGAGGCGCGAGCAGAGGGCGCAGTAGGTGCGGCCCTGCGGAACCTTGTCGACGACGACGGAATAGGTGTCCTGGTACTCGATCCGGTGGGGCACGCCCATCTTCTCGAGGAACTCGGGCAGGACGGTGGCGGGGAAGCCGGGCTGGCCCTGGTCGAGGTTGCAGGCCAGCAGCTCGACCGGCAGGAGGCCGCGCCATTTCAGCTCGTAAAGGATGGCCAGCAGGGTGTAGCTGTCCTTGCCGCCGGAGAGGCAGACGAGCCATTTGGCGCCCTTTTCGACCATGCCGAACTGTTCCACCGCCTCGCGCGTCTGGCGCACGATGCGTTTGCGGAGTTTCTTGAACTCGGTGCTTGAGGGGGCGCCCTCGAACAGCGGGTGGATATCGTCGGCGTTGTCGAACATGGGATGGGCCTTAGACCTTCCCGCGCCAACCGGCAAGAGATGTCAGCCGGAGGCGCCGTCCTCGATCAGCGCCCTGAGAATCGCCTTGGCGCTGTCGGAGTTCCAGTGGGCGTCGCCCTGCATGCGGGCGATTTCCTGCCCGTCGCGGTTGAGGATGACGGTGATCGGCAGGCCGAGGATGCCCATCTCGCGCGAGATCTGCATCTTGGGGTCGCGGTGGAGGGGGAGGTTGTCGACGCCGATCTCGTCGAAGAAGGCTTTCATCGCTGGCGGCGGGTTGCGTCCGGTGGCGATGGTGACGACGTCGAAATCGTCGCCGCCCAGTTCGGCCTGAAGCTCGGAGAGCATGGGCATTTCCTTGCGGCAGGGGGCGCACCAGGTGGCCCAGAAGTTCACCACCGCGATCTTGCCCTGGTAATCGGCGAGGGTGCCGGTGCTGCCGTCTTCCATCGTGTAGCTGGCTTGCGAGACCTCCTTCGGCTCGGAATGGAAGGAGAGTTTCTTCATGTCGCCCTCGCGCATCGCGGCGAGCTTGTTCATGTCGGCCGCGGCGGCGTTTGCACCGAGGATCATGCATGTATAAAGGACGAGCGCAGACAGGATTTTCATATTCCCTCCGAAGGGCCAAGACATGACTGACACGACCTCGAACCAGATGTGGGGCGGCCGCTTTGCCGCCGGACCGGACGCGATCATGGAGGCGATCAACGCCTCGATCGGGTTCGACAAGCGTCTGGCGGCACAGGATATCGCCGGTTCGAGGGCCCATGCCGCCATGCTGGCCGCCACGGGCATCGTCAGTGATAAGGATGCCGAGGCGATGAGGGAAGGGCTGCTCACGGTCTTGTCAGAGATCGAAGGGGGCACGTTCGAATTTTCCACCGCGCTGGAGGACATTCACATGAATGTCGAGGCGCGGCTGAAGGAGGTGATCGGCGAGCCGGCCGGGCGGTTGCACACGGGCCGCAGCCGGAACGACCAGGTGGCGACGGATTTCCGGCTTTGGGTGCGCGATCAGCTCGATGCGGCCGAGGCGGGGCTCGTCACGCTCTTGCAAGCGTGCCTCGCGCAGGCGGAGGCCGGGGCGGACTGGGTCATGCCGGGGTTCACGCATCTGCAGGTGGCGCAGCCGGTGACGTGGGGCCATCACATGATGGCCTATGTGGAGATGTTCGGGCGCGACCTGAGCCGGGTGCGCGATGCGCGGAGCCGGATGAACGAATGCCCGCTGGGCGCGGCGGCGCTGGCCGGCACGTCTTTCCCGATCGACCGGGAGATGACGGCGGAGGCGCTGGGGTTTGACCGGCCCTGTGCCAACAGCCTCGATGCGGTGAGCGACCGGGATTTCGCGCTGGAGTTCCTGGGCGTGGCGAGCATATGCGCGATGCACCTGAGCCGGTTCGCCGAGGAGCTGGTGATCTGGTCGTCGGCGCAGTTCCGGTTCGTGGCGCTCTCCGACCGGTTCTCGACCGGCTCGTCGATCATGCCGCAGAAGAAGAACCCCGACGCGGCGGAGCTTCTGCGGGCCAAGGTGGGGCGGATTTTCGGGGCGAACGTGGCGCTGATGACGGTGATGAAGGGGCTCCCGCTGGCCTATTCCAAGGACATGCAGGAGGACAAGGAACAGGTCTTCGACGCGGCCGATCACCTGATGCTGGCGCTGGCGGCGATGGAGGGGATGGTGCGCGACATGACACCGTTGCGCGAGAACCTCGAGGCGGCGGCGGCGACCGGCTTCTCGACGGCGACGGACCTGGCCGACTGGCTGGTGCGCGTGCTGGGCATGCCGTTCCGGGAGGCGCATCACGTGACCGGGTCGCTGGTCGCGATGGCCGAGAAGAAGGGGTGCGACCTGCCCGACCTGAGCCTCGAGGACATGCAATCGGTACACGGGTCGATCACGGGGGATGTATTCGACGTGCTGGGCGTGCATAATTCGGTGGCGTCCCGGACGAGTCTTGGCGGCACGGCGCCGGTGCGCGTGCGCGAACAGATTGCCCGGTGGAAGGAGATCCTGTCATGAAACGCGTCTTCGTTCTTTTGAGCCTTGCGGCGCTGGCGGCCTGTGGCGCCGATGGCGAGCCGATCCAGCCGTCGATGAATGCCAATGTCGGCCTCGGGTCCAACGGGATGAGCGGCGGGGTCGGCGCGGATTTCGTCTCGGGGCGGTTCACGATGGGTGTGGGCACCAGCCTCTGAGGTATTTGGCGGCGATGTGCCGGATGGTCTGGGCCCGTCGGATGCGGTATCGCGGGCCTTGGCCGGGGGATTGAGTATTTTCGGAAAGATGAAACGCAGGGTGTCCTAACCGGCCCAGTCAAGGGGTGTCGGAAGGGCATCGGCCGAGAAATCCATGCGGATCACGCGGCGGGTGTTTTGCTCTTGCGAAGGCAGGGAGCGGTGCAGCGTCAGCATGTTCAGTACCAGCACGTCGCCTGCCGCCGCGGTCGTCATCTCGTGTCTGAATTGGCTCGCCACAGTCTCGGCCTGTGCCGCCGGCACGAGCCCGGCCTCATGGCTGCCAACGGCAATTTCCATCGCGCCGTTGGCGGAAGTGTTCTCGTCCAGGTGCAGCCGGACAAAAAGCATGCGGCGCAGGATCTCGGCCGGTGGTTCGCAATGCCACTGGCCTTGCTTTTCCGACCAGTTGCAGAAGCCGGGTGTTTCGAACCGCTGGCTGACCGCGATGGTTCGGTCCTGATGCCAGGGCACGCCCCAATTGGTACCGGGCCGCTTCTCGAAGGAGACGACGCGCACCAGCCGCATGCCCGGCCAGGTCCGCTGCAGCCTTGAAACGACGTCCAGCCGACGGAGGGATTGCGCGAAAGGCGTCGAATTCGAATGGCGCGCGCCGGGGCGGGCACCGGCCGACCATTTTGTGCGTAGCCGGGCAAGCTCTTCCGGCGAGAGGGCGTTTCTCATCCAGAGCCGCCCTTCCCTCTCGAAAAGCCGTTGTGCCTCGATGACATGCATACTGTTGTCCCGCCGCGATCTGTCCGTGTCACTTCTGTCGAAGTGCGGGCAGGGAGACAAGGTATTGCACAATTGCATTAGCCAAGCGCTCTGCTATGAGGCGGGCTGGAGAAAAAGGGCAGCGGATATGGACCATTTCCTTTACCGTGACGGGGTGCTGCATGCCGAGGATGTGCCTGTGGCCGAGATCGCGGCCGCGGTGGGCACGCCGTTCTACTGCTATTCCACCGCCACGCTGACGCGGCATTTCCGGCTGTTCGACGAGGCGCTCGAAGGCGTGGACCACCTTGTGTGCTACGCGATGAAGGCGGCGAGCAACCAGGCCATCCTTAAGACGCTGGCGGGGCTTGGCGCGGGGATGGACGTGGTCTCGGGCGGGGAATATGCGCGGGCGAAGGCGGCGGGCGTGCCGGGGGAGCGGATCGTGTTCTCGGGCGTCGGCAAGTCGCGCGAGGAGATGCGGCTGGCCATCGAGGGCGGTATCCGGCAGTTCAACGTGGAAAGCGAGCCGGAGCTGCGGGCGCTGAGCGAGGTGGCGGCGGGGCTTGGCGCGACCGTGCCGGTGACGATCCGGGTGAACCCGGACGTGGATGCCAAGACCCATGCCAAGATCGCCACGGGCAAGAGCGAGAACAAGTTCGGCATTCCCATCGCGAAGGCCCGCGAGGTCTATGCCGAGGCCGCGGCCCTGCCGGGGCTGGAGGTGATCGGGGTCGACGTGCATATCGGCAGCCAGCTGACCGAGCTGGAGCCGTTCCGGCTGGCCTATCGGAAGGTGGCGGAACTGACCGAGACGCTCAGGGCCGACGGGCATGATATCCGGCGGCTCGACTTGGGCGGGGGCCTGGGCATTCCCTACACGCGGAGCAACGAGGCGCCGCCGCTGCCGCTGGATTACGGCGCGATGATTCGCGAGGAGGTGGGGCATCTCGGCTGCGAGATCGAGATCGAACCGGGGCGGCTGGTGGTCGGAAATGCCGGAATTCTGGTCAGCCGGGTGATTTACCTGAAAGAGGGCGAGGGGCGGAATTTCCTCATCCTCGACGGGGCGATGAACGACCTGATCCGCCCGGCCATGTACGACGCGTATCACGATATCGTGCCGGTGATAGAGCCGGACGCGGCGGTGGAACAGGCGCCCTATGACATTGTCGGCCCTGTCTGTGAAAGCGGCGACACCTTTGCCAAGGGCCGGATGATGCCGCCCGTGGGCGAGGGGGACCTGGTGGCGTTCCGCAGTGCCGGGGCCTATGGCGCGGTGATGGCGAGCGAGTACAACACGCGGCCCCTGGTGCCGGAAGTTCTGGTGCATGGGCATCAATTTGCCGTCATCAGGGCGCGTCCGACCTTTGACGAGATGATAAATCGAGATACCATTCCGGAGTGGCTGTAAGAGTGCGACAGGTGCGGCAGCCCCCGATCCGGAAGGGAGCATGGCCAGACAGACCCCTCTGACCCCCGTGATGAACCGTTTGCGGCGTCCGCTCAGCCTGACATGGGCCGGGCTGATCGCGGAACGGCTGGTGCGGGCGTTCTGGCCGTTCTGGACGGTGCTGGCGGCGACAGCCGCGGCGCTGATCCTCGGGTTGCAGGACCTGTTGCCGGTCGAGGTGGTCTGGGTCGGCTTCGTGCTGGCCGGGCTGGGCTTGATCGGGTTTGCCATTCACGGCGCGATGCGGTTCCGCTGGCCCAGGCGGCAGGAGGCCGTCGACCGGATGGACAGCGTGATGCCGGGCCGGCCGCTGGCGGCGCTGGGCGACCGGCAGGCCATCGGCGGGGGCGATCCCGCCTCGGAAGCCCTGTGGCAGGCGCATTTGCGGCGCATGGCGGAGCGGGCGAGCGCCGCGAGGGCGGTGGAGCCCGACCTTGCGCTGGCGCCGCGCGATCCGTTCGGGCTGCGCTATGTCGCGTTGCTGGGGCTGGTCGTGGCGCTGCTGTTCGGGTCGGTCATGCGTGTCGGTTCGGTGTCGCAGATGGGGCCGGGGAGCGGCCCGGATATTGCGACGGGCCCTGCCTGGGAAGGCTGGATCGAACCGCCGACCTATACCGGGCTGCCGAGCCTCTATCTCAACGACCAGAAGGGCGAGATCCGGGTGCCGGAGGGCAGCCGGGTGACCGTGCGGCTTTACGGGGAAGTCGGCGCGCTGAGCGTGGCCGAGACCGTCTCGGGCCGGACGGAGGACGTGGGCGCGGCGACGGATACGGAACATTCCTTCGTCATCGTGTCGGACGGCACGCTGAGCATCGACGGGCCGGGCGGCAAGACGTGGACGATCGTGGCGATCCCCGACCGGGAGCCGCAGGTCTCGCTTGTCTCGGAGGGGGCGAAGACGACCTTCGACGGGCAGATGAGCCAGCCGTTCAAAGCCGAGGACGATCACGGCGTTGTGGCGGGCAAGGCGATCTTCCGGCTGGATCTCGACGCGGTGGAGCGGCGTTACGGGCTGGCGACGGAGCCGGAGCCTCGGGAGCCGATCTCGATCGACCTGCCGATGCCGATCACGGGCGACCGGGCGGAGTTTACCGAGACCCTGATCGAGAACCTGTCGCAGCACCCTTGGGCGCACTTGCCGGTGACGCTGGAACTGGAAGTGAGCGACGCGGCCGAGCAGGCCGGGCAGAGCGCGCCGGAGGAGATGAAGCTGCCCGCGCGGCGGTTCTTCGACCCGCTGGCGGCTTCGGTCATCGAGATGCGGCGTGACCTGTTGTGGTCGCGCGACAATGCCAGGCGCGTGGCGCAGGTGCTGCGGGCGGTGTCGCACGCGCCCGAAGAGGGGCTGTTCCGGTCGGAGACGGCCTACCTGCGGCTGCGGGTGATCCTGCGGCGGCTGGAGACGCTGACGGCGCATGACAGCCTGACGACCGAGGCGCGGGACGAGGTGGCGCAAGCGTTGTGGGACCTGGCGCTGGTGCTGGAGGATGGCGATATCGGCGACGCGCTGGAGCGGATGCGCGAGGCGCAGGAGCGCCTGAGCGAAGCGATGCGCAATGGCGCCAGCGAGGACGAGATCGCCCGGCTGATGCAGGAGCTGCGGGATGCCACGCAGGATTACCTGCGGCAGAAGTCGCAGCAGGCGCAGCGGGATAGAGAGCAGCAGCAGGGCGACCAGCAGCTATCCGAGAACATGATGATGCTGAACCAGCAGGATCTGCAGGACATGATGGACCGGATCCAGGAGCTGATGGAGGAAGGGCGTTACGCCGAGGCCGAACAAGCGCTGCAGGAATTCCAGGAGATGATGGAGAACCTGCGGATCACCGAGGGCCAGCAGGGCCAGCAGGGGGACAACCCGGGGCAGGAGGCGATGGAAGGGCTGGCCGAGACGCTGCGCGATCAGCAGGGCCTGTCGGACCAGGCGTTCCGCGACCTGCAGGAGCAGTTCAACCCCAACTCGCAGCAGGGCCAGTCGCAGCAGAACGAGGGCCGCGACGGCTCGCAGGGGCGGGGCCAGAGCCACCAGCAGGGTCAGGGCGACCAGCAGGGCCAGGGCAACCAGCCCGGCCAGCAGCAGGGCCAGAACGGACAACAGGGCCAGCAGGGCACGCTTGCCGACCGGCAGGAGGCGCTGCGGCGCGAGCTGGAGCGGCAGCGCGGCAACTTGCCCGGCGCCGGCAGCGAGGCGGGCGAGGCGGCGCGCGAGTCGCTTGACCGGGCCGACCAGGCGATGCGGGGGGCCGAGGACGCGCTGCGGCAGGATGACCTGGCCGAGGCGATCGACCGGCAGTCGGAAGCGATGGAAGCGCTGCGCGAGGGGATGCGGAACCTTGGCGAGGCGATGGCCGAGAACAACCAGACGCAAGGCGCGCAGGGCCAGGCCCGCGGCCAGTTCGGCGACCAGCAGAACGACCCGCTTGGCCGGGCCCCCGGGCAGGGCTCGCAGGTGGGCACGCAGGACAACCTGTTGCAGGGCGAGGATGTCTATCGCCGGGCGCGGGAATTGCTGGACGAGATCCGCCGGCGCTCGGGCGAGGGCGAGCGGCCGGACGTGGAGCTGGAATATCTCAAGCGGCTGCTGGAGCGGTTCTGAGGCCGGGCGGGAAAGCCTGCCGGCCGTCCCGTTCCGGGCCCCTTACCCGCCAATCATCTCCTGAACCTGTGCCACGAGGGGCGCGACCGCCTCGTTGAGCTGGGCGCGCCAGCCGTTCACCGTTTCGACGTATGCGACCAGCGGATCGGCCGTGGCCGGGATGGTTTCGGCGATCTGCGGCGAGAAGATGTAGACGGCGGTGGCGAGGATCGCCAGCAACACGGCCAGGCGCAGGCCACGGCGGAAACCGCCCGTCGAACGCTCGGGCGTGGTCACCCGGGATCCGTCACGGGCGGAAAGGTCTTCCCGGACGGCGGGCTGGGCCGAGGCGATGGTGGAGTTGACGTCGTCGATATCCGGCAGAAGGCCGCGGCGGGTTGCGGGGTCTATATCCTCGTCCTCGGCCGGGTCGGCCTGCGGGGACGAGACGCCGCGCAGGCGGGCCATGCGGGCCTTGGCCTGGTCCGAGCGGCGGTTGCTGTCGTCATGTGCCCCGTCGAGCCCCAGGTCGGGCTGCATTTCCAGCCCGCCCTTTTCCGCTGCCCGGGCCTGTTTCTCGCGCGAGGCCTCCTCGCGCAGGACGCTGGCGATCTCGGGGTCGAGCTCGCGCCGGGAGGGGGTTTCCTCTGCCGGCGTGGCGGTCAGGTCGTCCGCTTCGTCGTCGTCGACCTCGACCCAGTCGGGTTCGTCAAATTCCTCGGTCTCGGCGGTGTCATCGGCCTCGGCCGGCGCTTCGGGGGCTGTCTCATGGGGGTGATCGGGGTGGGTCTGAAACCAGGTGTCCCCGCAATTGGAACATTGTACGTCACGCCCGCTTTCCGGAACGACTTCGTCCGGTACCTCGTACTGTGCCCCGCAATTCGGGCAAATGAGCCTCATTTCGCCATCCGTTGCCTGATCCCCGGCAGCCGCCTTTTTCCGTCCGGCGGTCCGCTTGACCTTATGTGTAACGGCTGGATCGTGAAAGAGCAAAGCAATTTGGGGCGGTTACCGTTGCACTGCCCCATGCCTTGGGGCATGAAAGGGCTGTTTCGCAAAGGGGCAGGCTTTGATCGAGCTCGAGAACGTGGCCTACAATTACGGCGGGGGAGAGTTGCTGAGTGAGATATCGCTCAAGCTGCAGCCCGGGTCGTTTCATTTCCTGACCGGGCCGTCGGGGGCGGGCAAGACGACGCTGCTGAAGCTGTGCTACGGGGCGCTTCTGCCCACGTCGGGGCAGGTGCGGCTGTTCACCTCGGACGTGCGCGACATGGAGCGGGACGATATCGCGCTGGCGCGGCGGCGGATCGGGGTGGTGCACCAGGATTGCCAGTTCCTCGACCACCTGACGGTGTCGGACAATATCGCGCTGCCGCTGATGGTGGCCGGGCGCGACCTGCTGGCCGAGGGGGCGAACCTGAAGGAGCTGACCAGCTGGGTGGGCCTGACGGCGCGGGCGGGTGCCTTGCCGCCGGAGCTGTCGGGCGGCGAGCGGCAGAGGGCGGCGCTTGCCCGGGCGGTGATCATGTCGCCCGACGTGGTGCTGGCGGACGAGCCCACGGGCAACATCGACTGGGACATGTCGCAGCGCCTTCTGCGGCTGCTGATCGAGCTGAACCGGATGGGCAAGACGATCATGGTGGCGACCCATGACCTTGCGCTGATCCGGGCGGCAAAGACCCATGTGCAGGCGCGCGTGCTGCGGATTTCCAACCGGCGGCTGCAACTGGCGGGGGCGGACCTTTGAAGGCGGTGCTGAGCCAGGTGACCGAGTTCCTTGTCGGCGACACGCAGGCCGACCGGGTGGTGCCGCCCACGGGGTTCACCGCGACGCTGACCCTGTTCAGCGCGGCGGCGATGGCGTTCCTTGCGGTTTTCGCGCTGGCCCTGTCGCTGGCGACCGGGCGACTGGCGGACCAGTGGGGTGCGGAGCTGGCGCGGAGTTCGACGATCCGCATCTCGGCGCCCGACGGCCAGCTTGCGGCCCAGACCGAGGCGGCGCTGAAGGTGCTGGAGACCACGAAGGGCGTCGACACGGCCCGCGCGCTGAGCTCGGAGGAGCAGCAGGCGCTGCTGGAGCCGTGGTTCGGGCCCGACCTGCCGGTCGACACGCTGCCCATTCCGCAGCTCATCGAGGTGATCGAGACCGAGGAGGGCTATGATGCCGAGGGGCTGCGCCTGCGGCTGGCGGCGGAGGCGCCGGGTGCGGTGCTGGACGATCACACCCGCTGGCGGCGGCCGCTGGTGCGGGCGGCGAGCCGGCTGCGGATGCTGGGCTGGGCGTCGATCCTGCTGATCGGGGCGGCGACGGCGGCGATGATCACGCTGGCCGCGAACGCGGCGCTGGCGGCCAACACGCAGGTGATCAGCGTGCTGCGGCTGGTGGGGGCGCGGGATTCTTACATCGCGCAGGCCTTCGAGCGGCGGTTCACCCTTCGGGCGCTGACCGGGGCGGGGATCGGCATGGTGCTGGGCATGGTGGCGATTGCGCTGCTTCCGTCGGCACAGCCCGAGGGCGGGTTCCTGACCGGGCTGGGGTTCCAGGGGTGGCATTGGCTCTGGCCGCTGACCATTCCGATCCTGGCCGGGCTCGTGGCCTTTGGCGCGACGCGGGCCGCCGCGCGGAAAACCTTGCGTGACATGCCATGAGAGACGCGGTTCAATGGGTTCGGTCGCTGGTCTTCATCGTCAACATCTATGCGATGATGGGGATCATGGGGGTCGTGTTCTTCCCGTGGGCGCTGTTCAGCCGGAAGGGTGCGCTGACCGCCTGCCACACCTGGTGCCGCTGGGTGCGGTGGACGGCGCGCTGGATGGTGGGCATCCGCACCGAGGTGCGCGGCACGCCGCCCACCGACGAGGTGCTGATCGCCGCGAAGCACCAGTCGTTCCTGGATATCATCCTGATTTTCGGCAGCGTGCCCGCCGGCAAGTTCATCATGAAGCGCGAGCTGATGTGGGCGCCGGTGATCGGGCAGTACGCGCTCAAGATCGGCTGTGTGCCGGTCGACCGGGGCAAGCGGAGCCAGGCCATCAAGAAGATGGTGCGCGACGTGGCCAAGGGGCGCCAGCAGCCCGGGCAGCTGATCATCTACCCGCAGGGCACCCGGATCGCGCCGGGGGTGCAGGCGCCGTTCAAGATCGGCTCGGGCGTGCTTTACGAGGAGCTGGGGCAGGATTGCGTACCGGCGGCCACCAACGTGGGGTTGTTCTGGCCGCGCATGGGCATCCTGCGCAAGCCGGGGCTGGCGGTGGTGGAGTTCCTGCCGCGGATCGAGGCGGGGCTCGACAAGGGCACGTTCATGGCGCGGCTGGCGGACGAGGTCGAGGAGGCCTCGAACCGGTTGATGACGGAGGCGGGGTTCGATGCGGAAAATCGAGACAGTTGAGGCGCTTGCAGCGCTCTATGACGAGGCGGTGCCGGGGGCGATCGTGAAGGTGGCCGACCGGCTGACGCCGCTCTACCGGGAGTGGATCGAGGGGTCGCGCTTCTGCATCCTGTCGACGGTCGGCCGGGAGGGCGTGCATGGCAGCCCGCGCGGCGATGACGGCCCGGTGGTGCGGGTCGAGGACGCGAAAACGCTGATGATGCCCGACTGGCGCGGGAACAACCGGCTGGATTGCCTGAAGGACATCGTCGAGGACGGGCGGGTGGCGCTGCTGTTCCTGGTGCCGGGGTCGAACACCACGGTGCGGGTGAACGGGCGCGCGGTGCTGACCGATGACGAGGGGTTGAGGCAGAGCTTTGCGCACAAGTCGATCCTGCCGGCGACGGTGATCGTGATCGAGGTGGCCGAGGTGTACACCCAATGCGCCAAGGCCTTGCTGCGCTCGCGTCTTTGGACGCGGGACGATCGCGACACGGTGCCGACGGTGGGGCAGATCCTGGCGGACATGTCGGATGGCGAGATGGGCGGCGCGGCCTATGACCGGGATTACGAGAAGAACGCCGCGCCGCGCATGTGGTAGGCCGCGCGTCGGCCCCTTTCAGGCCCGCCGCGCATTTTTCTGCGACGGAAGTTTCCGGCGCTCGCGTAACAGTCTTGCAGTGTCCGCATCCGTCCCCCTGGTGTAACGGAGACTGCCATTCACATCGTAGAGTGCCTGTGGCGGATGCATGGCCGGTGAGAGCAGCTTCTCACCGGCCTTTTCGTTACGAGTGGATCGGACCGAGCCCGCAGGCCAGCGCCGCCTCGCGCACCGCTTCAGAGAAGGTCGGGTGGGCGTGGCAGGTCAGGGCCAGGTCCTCGGCCGAGGCGCCGAACTCCATCGCCACGCAGATCTCGTGGATCAGGTCGCCGGCCGAGGGGCCGATGATATGGGCGCCGAGGATACGGTCGGTTTCCTTGTCGGCGATCAGCTTGACGAAGCCGTCGCCGGCGAAGACGGCCTTGGCGCGGGCGTTGCCCATGAAGGTGAACTTGCCGACCTTGTAGGCGCGGCCCTCGTCCTTCAGCTGCTCCTCGGTCTTGCCCACGGCGGCGACCTCGGGGTGGGTGTAGATGACGCTGGGGATGACGTTGTAATTGACGTGGCCGTGCTTGCCGGCGATCACGTCGGCCGCGGCCATCCCCTCGTCCTCGGCCTTGTGGGCGAGCATCGGGCCGGTGATGGCGTCGCCGATGGCGTAGATGCCCTTGACGTTGGTCTGCCAGTGCTCGTCGGTCTTGATCTGACCGGTCTTGGTGAGCTCGATGCCGAGCGCGTCGAGGCCGAGGCCGTCGGTATAGGGTTTGCGGCCGGTGGCGACGAGGACGATGTCGGCGTCGAGCTGGTGTTCGCTGTCGTCCTTGCGCAGCTTGTAGTTCACCTTGGCCTTTGTCTTGAGCGTCTCGACCGAGGTGACGGCGCTGCCCATGACGAACTGAAGCCCCTGCTTTTTCAACATTTTCTGGAAGTTCTTCTGAACCTCGCCATCCATGCCGGGAGTGATGTTGTCGAGGTATTCGACGACCGTCACCTCCGTGCCCAGCCGGGCGTAGACGCTGCCCATCTCGAGGCCGATGACGCCGGCGCCGATGACGACCATCTTTTTGGGGATCTTGGGCAGTTCGAGGGCACCGGTGGAGGTGACGACGATCTTCTCGTCTATGGTCACGTCGGCGCCGGGGACGTTGGCCGCTTCGGAGCCCGAGGCGATGATGATGTTCCTGGCCTCGTGGGTGTCGTCGCCCACCTTGACCTTGCCCGCTTCGGGGATCGAGCCCCAGCCCTTGAGCCAGTCTATCTTGTTCTTTTTGAACAAGAATTCGATGCCCTTGGTGTTCTGGCCGATGACATCGTCCTTGTAGGACAGCATCTCTTTCCAGTCGACCGAGGGCGCCTTGACCTTCAGCCCCATCTTGGCGAAGTTGTGCTCGGCCTCGTGCAGCATGTGGGAGGCGTGGAGCAGCGCCTTGGAGGGGATGCAGCCCACGTTGAGGCAGGTGCCGCCGAGGGTATCGCGGCCTTCGACACAGGCGGTTTTCAGGCCCAGCTGGGCGCAGCGGATGGCGGCGACATAGCCGCCGGGGCCGGAGCCGATTACGATGACGTCATAGCTTGCCATGAGCGGGTTCTCCTTGGATTTGGGACGTCGGTATCACGTCGGTATTTTGTCGGTATTGCGTCGGTGTTTGCGTCGGGGAGGGGCGCTGCCCCTCTTGGCCTTCGGCCAATTCACCCCGGGATACTTGTAGCCAGAAGAAGCTCATGCCAGGGCCGCCAGCAGCATGAGGGTGGTGGCGCCGAAGCCCACGGCCCAGATGAGGGAGCGCCAGGGGACCCAGCCGAAATAGTAGGCGGGGATGTAGAGGACGCGGGCGGCGAGGTAGGTCCAGGCGCAGCCGGTGGTGAGGGGGGTGGACTGATCGGCCAGCGTGACGACGACGCAGGCGATGGTGAAGAGGATCAGCCCCTCGAAATGGTTGTTGAGCGCGCGGAAGAGGCGGCCGGTGCCGGGGCTGACCTGGTCGATCAGCGGCTGGCCGAGGCGGCCGGGGTCGCGCGGGGAGAGGGTCTTGCCCGGGCCGAGCTCGAGGTTGGCCGGGACCGCCATCAGGACGTATTGCACGACCTGAAGCAGGGCGGCGAGGGTGAGGGCGGTGAGCTCGGGGGTCATTGGCGGGCCTCGTAGCCGTCCATCAGGTCGGAAACCCGGGCCATCTCGTCAGTGCTCAGGATTGTCTGACTTATGTCGACGCGCAGTTCGTTCAGCGTGTCCCAGTCTCGCCGGGTCTTGATGGCGCCGTTTTCGAGGGCCTTCAGTGCGAGCCCGCGGATGGCGTTTCCTTCCGACATCAGGTCGAAGCCGACATCCGTGCGGAAACGCCCCAGGTAGTCACTGTATATCTGCGTCTCCGCCGGTTGGGCTTGGTCTTGGAAGGCCCGGATATCGGAGGCGACATGGGAATACCATTCCCGAAGCATTTTCAGCACGGTCCTCGCGTCGGAGGGCCGGACGGTCTTGGGGTCGATGCGGGACAGCCAGTGGCGGCCGGTGTCTCGTTCCGGGTGGGTGGTGTGGATGGCCTCCAGTTCCTCGGGGCCGTCCTCTGTCAGGAGAAACAACATATCGCCGGGGGATACGACCTCGCCGTAGGGCCGCCTGTGTTCCTCGATGGACCAGTCGCGCCAATGGTCGAGACCTCGCGTCAGGCGCACAATCTCATCCATGGGGTCTTCGCGGGTCATGCGGTCTCCAGCAGGTGGTGGGCGGAGGGGCCGTGGCCGAGGGCGGTTTCCTTTTCGACCCAGGCCGTGGCGCGGTCGGGGTCGTTGACGTCGAAGAGGGCCCAGTGGGCGCCGGTGCCCTCGCGCCAGACCTGGAGCTGGGTGAGGCCGGCATTGGCGCGGTCCTCGGCATGGGCCTCGTGGGTGTCGCGGTCGAAGCTGTCGTAGCGGAGGAGGAGTTGGGTGGTCATGGGAATGCTCCGATCTCGTGGTTAGAACTTAGGTGGACATACCCACCGTGCCGATGGTTCTACGCGTATATATTGAGCAATGCTTTTGCACATCGCTATCGCGTCGCTGCCAACTTTGGGAGAATCCCATGAGGATCGTGCTTTCGCAACGTTGAGTAATCACAGCCTTCTTCACCACATTCCCAGAGTTGCTCTTCAACGCCAAAACGGTCTGCACCATAAAAATGCATCGGCTCCGAAGACGTCAAAGAGAGCTTCCCTGCCCGACACTTTGGGCAGGGTTCTCCGTTAGTGAGCGTTTCTATCTTGTCCTCTAGCTCTGATATCCTCGTCTTTGCATCCGCAAACGCGATTTGTGTATCTGCCAAAGCGCTCATGAGGTCGGCCAATTTCATCTTGAAAGTTGCCTCATCAACCGACTTGTCGATCTCTCGCAAGTCTTTTGCGAGATCGAGAGCCATTCTTGCAGCAGATAAACCTCCAAGAACATCCATGTCTTACAGATCCATCAACAGCCGCCGCGGATCTTCCAGCGCCTCTTTCACCCGGACGAGGAAGGTGACCGCGCCCTTGCCGTCGACGATGCGGTGGTCGTAGCTGAGGGCGAGGTACATCATCGGGCGGGCGACGATTTCGCCGTTCACGACCATGGGCCGTTCCTGGATCTTGTGCATGCCGAGGATGCCCGATTGCGGGGGGTTGAGGATGGGCGAGGACATCAGCGAGCCGTAGACGCCGCCGTTGGAGATGGTGAAGGTGCCGCCCTGCATTTCCGCCATCGAGAGCTTGCCGTCGCGGGCGCGGGCGCCTTTCTCGGCGATGGCCTTCTCGATCTCGGCGAAGGAGAGCGCGTCGGCGTCGCGGATCACCGGCACGACGAGGCCGGTGGGCGTGCCGGTGGCGATGCCCATGTGGACGAAGTTCTTGTAGACGATGTCGGTGCCGTCGATCTCGGCGTTGACTTCGGGCACCTCCTTCAGCGCGTGGCAGCAGGCCTTGGTGAAGAAGGACATGAAGCCGAGCTTGACGCCGTGCTTCTTCTGGAACTCGTCCTTGTAGGCGTTGCGCAGCTCCATCACGCCGGTCATGTCCACCTCGTTATAGGTGGTGAGCATGGCGGCGGTGTTCTGGCTGTCCTTCAGGCGCTTGGCGATGGTCTGGCGCAGGCGGGTCATCTTGACCCGTTCCTCGCGCTCGGCATCCTCGGCGGAGACCGGGGCGCGCGGGGCCTGGGCGGGGGCCTTGGCCTCGGGGGCGCTGTCGGATTTGGCGGCGGCGCCGGAGCCGGCCTTGGCCACGTCTTCCTTCATCACGCGGCCGTCGCGGCCGGAGCCCTGCACCTGGTCGCGGGAGAGGCCCTTTTCGGCCATCGCCTTCTTGGCCGAGGGGGCATCCTCGATATCGCGGCCGGCGGGCGGGGCGGTGTACTGCGTGCCGCCCGCGTCGGCCTCGGAGCCGGCGAGATCGTCCTGCCCGGCGGCGGGGCGCACGGCGGGTTCGGTGGTGCCGTCGGCGGCGCCGTTGAGGACGGCGAGCCTGGCGTTGGCCTGCACCGTCTCGCCTTCCTGGGCGAGGATCTCGGTGATGGTGCCGGCGGCGGGCGAGGGGACCTCGACCGAGACCTTGTCGGTTTCCAGCTCGCAGAGCATCTCGTCCTGGCTGACGCTGTCGCCGACCTTCTTGAACCAGGTGGAGACGGTGGCCTCGGACACGGATTCGCCCAGGGTGGGGACCATCACGTCGATGTTGCCGCCGCCATTGCCGCCGCTGCCGCCGCTGCCGCCGGTGCCGCGGCCGGATTCGGGCTTCTTCTCTTCCGTCTTCCCGGATGTCTCCTCGGAGGCGGATTTCCCGGGCGCGTCATCGTCGCCTGCGCCTTCGCCCTCGGAGATGGTGGCGAGGAGGGCGTCGACGCCCACGGTTTCGCCTTCCTTGGCGACGATCTCGGCCATCTTGCCGGCGGCGGGGGCCGGCACCTCGACGGTGACCTTGTCGGTTTCCAGTTCGCAGAGCATCTCGTCGGCCGCGACCGCGTCGCCGGGTTGCTTGAACCAGGTGGCGACGGTGGCCTCGGTGACGGATTCGCCCAGCGTGGGGACTCGTACTTCGATGGTCATCGGATCACTTTCCTTCGATGCTGAGCGCGGCGTCGACCAGCGCTTCCTGTTGGGCTTTGTGTTGCGAGGCCAGGCCCGTGGCGGGCGAGGCGGCGGCCGGGCGGCCGGCGTAGACCGGCCGTTTGTGCTTGGCCTTGATGCGGGTGAGGACCCATTCGATGTTGGGTTCGATGAAGCTCCAGGCGCCCTGGTTCTTGGGCTCTTCCTGGCACCAGACGACCTCGGCCTTCTTGAAGCGCTCCATCTCCTTCACGAGGGAGATGGCGGGGAACGGGTAGAACTGTTCGATGCGCATCAGGTAGACGTCGTCTATGCCGCGCTTGTCGCGTTCTTCCAGCAGGTCGAAATAGACCTTGCCCGAGCAGAGCACGACGCGTTTGATCTTGTCATCCTCGACCAGCGTGGTGTCGGAGTTGCCGTACTGGGCATCGTCCCACAACACGCGGTGGAAGGAGGAGCCGGTGGTGAATTCCTCGGCCTTGGAGATCGCCAGCTTGTGCCGCAGGAGCGACTTGGGCGTCATCAGGATGAGCGGCTTGCGGAAGGTGCGGTGGAGCTGCCGGCGCAGGATGTGGAAGTAGTTGGCCGGGGTCGTGCAGTTGGCGACGATCCAGTTGTCCTGGCCGCACATGGTGAGGAAGCGTTCGAGCCGGGCGGAGGAGTGTTCCGGGCCCTGCCCCTCGTAGCCGTGCGGCAGGAGGCAGACGAGGCCGGACATGCGGAGCCACTTGCTTTCGCCCGAGGAGATGAACTGGTCGAACATGATCTGGGCGCCGTTGGCGAAGTCGCCGAACTGCGCCTCCCAGAGGACGAGCGCGTTGGGCTCGGCCAGCGAGAAGCCGTATTCGAAGCCCAGCACCGCGTATTCGGAGAGCATCGAGTCGATGACCTCGTACTGGGCCTGGCCCGCGCGGATGTTGTTGAGCGGGTAGTAACGCTCCTCGGTCTCCTGGTTGATGAAGCCGGAGTGGCGCTGGGAGAAGGTGCCGCGGGTGCTGTCCTGGCCCGCGAGGCGGACCGGGTAGCCCTCGGTCAGCAGCGAGCCGAAGGCGATCGACTCGGCGGTGGCCCAGTCGAAGCCCTCGCCGGTTTCGAACATCTTCGCCTTGGCGTCGAGCAGGCGGGAGACGGTCTTGTGCAGGGGGAAGCCGTCGGGCGCGGTGGTGAGTGCCTTGCCGATCTCCTCGAGCGTTTCGGGTTTGATCGAGGTTTCGCCGCGCTGGTAATCCTCGTCCTGGCGGTCGAGATGGGACCATTTGCCGTCGAGCCAGTCGGCCTTGTTGGGGCGGTATTCCTTGCCCGCCTCGAACTCGTCGGCGAGGTAGGACTGGAAGGCGGCCTTCATGTCCTCGATCTCGCCCTCGGGGATCAGCCCGTCGGCGATCAGCCGGTCGGTGTAGAGCGCCAGCGTGGTCTTCTGCTTCTTGATCTTGTTGTACATGATGGGGTTGGTGAACATCGGTTCATCCCCCTCGTTATGGCCGAAGCGGCGATAACAGAAGATGTCGATCACCACGTCCTTGTGGAACTTCTGGCGGAATTCCGTGGCGACGCGGGCGGCGTGAACGACCGCTTCGGGGTCGTCGCCGTTGACGTGGAAGATCGGCGCCTCGACCATCAGGGCGATGTCGGTCGGGTAGGGCGAAGAGCGCGAGAAGTGGGGCGCGGTGGTGAAGCCGATCTGGTTGTTCACCACGATATGCATGGTGCCGCCGGTCTTGTGGCCGCGCAGGCCCGAAAGGCCGAAGCATTCGGCCACGACGCCCTGGCCCGCGAAGGCCGCGTCGCCGTGCAGCAGGATCGGCAGGATCGAGGTGCGGTCGGTGTCGTGATACTGGTCCTGCTTGGCGCGGACCTTGCCGAGCACCACCGGGTTCACCGCCTCGAGATGCGAGGGGTTGGCGGTGAGCGAGAGGTGGACGGAGTTGCCGTCGAATTCCCGGTCGGAGGAGGCGCCGAGGTGGTATTTCACGTCGCCGGAGCCGTCGACCTCTTCGGGCTTGAAGGAGCCGCCCTGGAACTCGTTGAAGATGGCGCGGTAGGGTTTGCCCATCACGTTGGCGAGCACCGACAGGCGGCCGCGGTGGGGCATGCCGATGACGATTTCCTTGATGCCGAGGCTGCCGCCGCGCTTGATGATCTGCTCCATCGCCGGGATCAGGCTTTCGCCGCCGTCGAGGCCGAAGCGCTTGGTGCCCATGTATTTGACATGTAGGTATTTCTCGAAGCCCTCGGCCTCGACCAGCTTGTTGAGGATCGCCTTGCGCCCTTCGCGGGTAAAGCGGATTTCCTTGTCGTAGCCCTCGATCCGTTCCTTGAGCCAGGCGGATTGCTCGGGGTCGGAGATGTGCATGTATTGCAGGGCGAAGGTGCCGCAATAGGTGCGTTTGACGATATCGACGATCTCGCGGATCGAGGCGACCTGGAGGCCCAGCACGTTGTCGATGAAAATCGGCCGGTCCATGTCGGATTCGGTGAAACCGTAGGAGCGGGGGTCGAGTTCCGGGCGGTAGCCGTGGTCGCGCAGGCCGAGCGGGTCGAGCGTGGCGGCGAGGTGGCCGCGGATGCGGTAGGCGCGGATCAGCATCAGCGCGCGGACCGAGTCGAGCACGGCGCGCTTGACCGCGTCGTCGGAGATCTCGACGCCCTTCTCGTCGGCCTTGGCCTTGATCTTGTCGCCGGCCTTCTTCGTCTCGATCTCGGGCGGCCATTCGCCGGTGAGGGCGCCGGTCAGGTCGTCATTGGGGTGCGGCGGCCAGTCGGCGCGCGCCCAGGAGGGGCCGGCAGCCTCTTTCTTGACGTCGATCTCGCCGTCGCCGAGCTGCGAGAAGAAATCGGCCCAGGCCTGGTCGACCGCGGACGGGTCGTTGGCGTAACGGGCGTAGAGCTGTTCGAGATACTCGGCATTGTGCCCCTGCATGAAGGAGGAGGCATGGAACTGGTCGTTGGGGGATTGGTCGGTCATTGTCAGACTCCCGTAAGTGCCTTGAGCCCGGCCCGGGCGACGGGCGGGCGGGCCGAGGCATGAACTGCCGTGAATAGGGGGGCGGCTGCCCGGGGGCCGGCCATGCGGCCCGCGGGGCGGTTCGGCTTGTGCTTTGTCCGGCTCATGGCCATTCGGACGCCTTGTGTGTTGCGGCTCACGCCTGGGGCGGTGGGCCGTAGGTGTTGGTTTCGGGCTCGGACGGGCGGGTGAGCCAGTAGATGTAGAGGATGGCGAGGATCAGCTGGACGATGCCGAGGATGGCCATCAGCCCCATGCCGCCCATGCCGCCGGGGGCCATCGGGTCGGCCATGGGGGCGGGGGAGAGCAGCATGGTGAAAAGGCTGAACCCGACGGGAACCAAGATGTACCATCCCGGACGCCCGGTATCCTGCAGGCGCCGCCAGCCCGCCGACGTGGTCGGCACGATCAGCGCCAAGACGTAGAGGAGGTAGACGATCCGCCCAAGAAGGAGGGCGATCAGCGCACCGACGAAATAGGCCAGGATGAACCACCAGAATTCCGACCGCGAGGCGCGGCCGGCAAAGGTGGCGTATTTCTGAGTCAGGCATGTCTTGACCGATGTCTGAAAGTCCATTCTGTCTTCCCTCCCGTGTTGTTCGCGGGCCCGTTTTGGCCGGGCCCTTTCTTTGATTTTCCCTTATTTCCCGATGGCTTCGAGCACCGCTTCGCCGAGCCCCGCCGGGCTTTCGGAGACGGTGATGCCGGCCGAGCGCATGGCCTCGATCTTGTCGTCGGCGCCGCCCTTGCCGCCGGCGACGATGGCGCCCGCGTGGCCCATGCGGCGGCCCGGAGGCGCGGTGCGGCCGGCGATGAAGCCCGCGACCGGTTTCTTGCGGCCCTTCTTGGCCTCGTCCTTCAGGAACTGGGCCGCCTCTTCCTCTGCCGAGCCGCCGATCTCGCCGATCATGATGATCGACTCGGTCTCGTCATCGGCGAGGAACCATTCCAGCACGTCGATATGCTCGGTGCCCTTGATCGGGTCGCCGCCGATGCCGACGCAGGTGGACTGGCCGAGGCCCACGTCGGAGGTCTGCTTGACCGCCTCGTAGGTGAGCGTGCCGGAGCGGGAGACGACGCCGCAGGAGCCGCGCTTGTGGATGTGGCCGGGCATGATGCCGATCTTGCAGGCGTCGGGGGTGATGATGCCGGGGCAATTGGGGCCGATGAGGATTGACTGCGAGGTTTCCAGCGCCCGCTTGACGCGCATCATGTCGAGCACCGGGATGCCCTCGGTGATGCAGACGATCAGGGGCATTTCGGCGTCGATCGCCTCGAGGATCGAGTCGGCGGCGAAGGGCGGGGGCACGTAGATCACCGAGGCGTTGGCGCCGGTTTCGTGGATCGCTTCGTGGACCGAGTTGTAGACCGGCAGGTCGAGATGGGTCTGGCCCCCTTTGCCGGGGGTGACGCCGCCGACCATTTTCGTGCCGTAGGCGATGGCCTGTTCGGTGTGGAAGGTGCCCTGCGAGCCGGTGAGGCCCTGACAGATCACTTTGGTGTTTTCGTCTACGAGGACTGCCATCTTGGCGTTCTCCTATTGTCGCGCCTTCTTCATGAAAAAGAAGAAAGCCAGAATTGATGTTGCAGAAACCACATATGCGCCGGTGGACAGCGTTTTCGTAAGCCCTTCCGCGAGTCCGCCGCCGGGGCCGCCACAGGTGTTGTACGCGCTTTCCGGCCCGGTGATGACCAGACGGCACAACCGAGAGGCCACGTAGCCGGCGCCTGCGCAGATCAGCGCCAGGGCGATGGCTCCGATGGAGAGCACGAATGCGGTTTCCTGTTTCAAGTGCAGGTTACCCCTTCACCGCCTTCACGATCTTCTCGGCGCCGTCCTTGAGGTCGTCGGCGGCGATGACGTTGAGGCCGGAGGTTTCGATGATCTCCTTGCCCTTCTCGACATTGGTGCCTTCGAGCCGGACGACGAGCGGCACCTTGAGGCCCACGTCCTTGACCGCGGCGACCACGCCCTCGGCGATGACGTCGCAGCGCATGATGCCGCCGAAGATGTTGACGAGGATGCCCTTCACGTTCGGGTCGGAGGTGATGATCTTGAACGCCTCGGTCACCTTGTCCTTGGTCGCGCCGCCGCCCACGTCGAGGAAGTTGGCGGGTTCGGAGCCGTAGAGCTTGATGATGTCCATGGTGGCCATGGCGAGGCCCGCGCCGTTGACCATGCAGCCGATCTCACCGTCGAGCGCGATGTAGTTGAGGTCGTACTTGGAGGCTTCAAGTTCCTTGGGGTCTTCCTCGGTCGTGTCGCGCAGCTCGGCGATGTCGGAATGGCGGTAGATGGCGTTCGAGTCGAAGCCCATCTTGGCGTCGAGGCACTTGAGGTCGCCGCCGTCGGTGACGATCAGCGGGTTGATCTCGAGCATCTCCATGTCCTTCTCGAGGAACATCTGGTAGAGGGTGCCCATCAGCGCGACGCATTGCTTGATCTGCTTGCCCTCGAGTTCGAGCATGAAGGCGATGCGGCGGCCGTGGAACGGCTGGTAGCCGGTGGCCGGGTCGACCGAGAAGCTGAGGATCTTGTCGGGGGTCTTCTCGGCGACCTCCTCGATGTCCATGCCGCCCTCGGTGGAGCAGACGAAGCTGATGCGGGACGTGGCGCGGTCGACGAGGAGGGCGAGGTACATCTCCTTCTCGATGCCGGAGCCATCCTCGATATAGATGCGGTTGACCTGTTTGCCGGCGGGACCGGTCTGCTTGGTCACGAGTGTCCGGCCGAGCATCCGCTTGGCTTCGTCGGCCGCTTCCTCGACCGACTTGGCGAGGCGCACGCCGCCGGCCTCGCCGGCGCCCGGCTCCTTGAAGGTGCCCTTGCCGCGGCCGCCCGCGTGGATCTGGGCCTTGACGACCCAGAGCGGCCCGTCGAGCGCGCCGGCGGCTGTCTTGGCCTCTTCGGCCCGCAGGACGATGCGGCCATCCGACACGGGGGCACCGTAGGAGCGAAGCAGAGCCTTCGCCTGATACTCGTGGATGTTCATGAAACTGTCCCGTTTTGCTGCGTTCAGGGACAGTTATTCACATAAGTGTGGCGGCAAGATAAACGGGTTTCTGCCCGCCCCCCCCGAATAGCGGCGGTTTTTCGCCCTTTGTGATCACAGGTGTAAATCGTGTGATCACAAAGCGGGCGTTCCGGATCGATTCGGCACAGCAGGGGTTTTTATGGTACGGCAGGGAACATTTCACGGCGCAGTTCGGTTGTCCCACGAGGGCGTCTTGTGCGCCGCGCGGGACAGATCATCACGATCAGCACAGGAGAGGATTTGATTTATGGCAGACAATGGCAATGGATGGTTGAGCGGCAAGGTTCTGGCCGTGGCGTGTGTCGCCTTGGTGGGCTGGGGTATCGGGATCTATTCCCTGACCGCGAAATCGCAATTGCAAAACGAATACAACGCGCAGGAAGAAGTGGTGGGATCACTGCAGCAGGCGCGGACGGAGTTGAGCGAGCTGGAGCCCCGGGTGGGCGAGCTGCGCGACTCGGAGGCGACGCTGAGCGAGCAGGTCGGCACGCTGGAAGAGGAAGTGGCGCAGAGGACCGAGCGCAGCGAGGCGCTGGCGGGGGAGATATCCTCGCAGGAGGAGCAGCTGGCGGAGCTGAAGAGCGAGGCGGAGCCGCTGCAGAAAGTGCTGGATGACTACGAGAGCCGCAGCACCGAGCTGAGCCAGAAGATCAGCGAGCAGAGCGACCAGCTGGCCGAGGTCGGAGAGCGGCTGGAGGCGGCACGGGCCGAGGAGGCCGAGCTGCGCGAGACGCAGGCGGGGCTGACCGAGGAGGTTGCCAAGCTTTCGGAAGAGGCCGCCACGGCGGAGGAAACCCTTCAGGCGACGGTGGAGCAGGAAGCGAACCTGCGCAAGGAGATGGAGACGCTGCAGGCCGACGTGTCGGGTTTGCAGGACGAGCGGATCAAGCTGGATGACGCGGTCGACCGGCTGACGGAGCAGCAGGCCGGGCTTCAGGAAGACGTGGCCGCCGCCGAGGCGCAGCGGGCCGAGCTGCAGCAGGTGGTGACGACGCTGACCGAGCAGGTCGAGGAGCGGTCGAACCGGCTTCTGGAGATCGAGAAGCGGATGACCGAGCTGAACAGCCAGTCGGAGAGCCGGATGCTGGAGATCGGGCCGGCGAGCGAGGAAGCCGGTGCGGCCGAGAGCGGATCGGATGAGGCGGAGAACGCGGCGGCCGAGAGTGGCGAGAGCCAGTCGGGCGAGGCTTCGCAGAGCGGTTCGGACAGCGGCGATGCCCAGGGCGGGCAGGCTGAAGAGGGCACCGACGGCGAATCCGCGACAGAGGGCGGCAGCGCGCCGACCTCGGGCAGCGAAGACAGCGCAGCGGCCGAGAGCGGTGCGGAGAGCGACGCGTCAGGTGACGGCCAGACCGCCGAAAGCGACAGCGTGACCGAGATCGGCCCTGCCGACGGCGAAGGATCCGAAGAGGGCACCGAGAGCGACAGCGAGTCGACCGAGGAAGGCCAGTCCGCCGAGGAAGAGCCTGCGGAGGAAGAGGAAGAGGAGAGCGGGTCGAACTGATCCGAGCCACCTTCCGGCCATGAAAAAAACGCGCCCGGGGTGATCCGGGCGCGCTTTCCTTTGTCGGGTCGGGCTGTGGCTCAGGCCAGCGAGCTGTCGATTTCCTTGCAGGCGTCGACGAGGCCCTTCACGGCCTTCACGGAAGTGTCGAACATCTTCTGCTCTTCCGAGTTGAGCTTGATGTTCATGATCCGCTCGATCCCGCCGGCGCCGATGACGGTGGGCACGCCCACATACATCTGCTTCACGCCGAGGTCGCCGTCGCAATAGGCGGCGCAGGGCAGGACGCGCTTCTGGTCCTTGAGGTAGGCTTCGGCCATTTCGATGGCCGAGGTGGCGGGGGCGTAGAAGGCGGAGCCGGTTTTCAGGAGGCCCACGATCTCGGCGCCGCCGTCACGGGTGCGCTGGACGATGGAGTCGAGCTTGTCCTGCGTCGTCCAGCCCATGTCCACGAGGTCGGGCAGGGGGACGCCGGCGACGGTGGAGTAGCGGACGCAGGGCACCATGGTGTCGCCGTGACCGCCGAGGACGAAGGCGGTGACGTCTTTCATGGAGACGCCGAATTCGAGGCTGAGGAAGTGGCGGAAGCGGGCGCTGTCGAGGACGCCGGCCATGCCGCAGACCTTCTCGGCCGGAAGGCCGGAGAATTTCTGAAGGGCCCAGACCATCGCGTCGAGCGGGTTGGTGATGCAGATGACGAAGGCGTCGGGCGCGTTGGCCTTGATGCCTTCGCCGACGGCTTTCATGACCTTGAGGTTGATGCCGAGCAGGTCGTCGCGGCTCATCCCCGGTTTGCGGGGGACACCGGCGGTGACGATGCAGACATCGGCGCCGGCGATGTCGGCGTAGTCCTGCGTGCCCTTGAGCGCCGCGTCGAAGCCTTCGGACGGGCCGGATTCTGCGATGTCGAGCGCCTTGCCCTCGGGGGTGCCTTCGGCGATGTCGAAGAGGACGACATCGCCCAGTTCCTTGAGGGCTGCGAGATGGGCGAGCGTGCCGCCGATCTGTCCGGCGCCGATGAGGGCGATCTTGGGTCTGGCCATTGGAAAATTCTCCGGTGGTTTGAATTTTGCCATGGCCTAGTCCCAAAGCGGCAGCCACGCAAGGGCGCTGCGATGCGGCGCGGGTGTGTGCGGGGGCTGTTGCTTTTGGTCGGGGTGGGATATTCCGTTGGAAAACCGGTGATTTAGGGGCGTCGCGCATGGGCGGGTTCGGCTGGGAAGTTTACGCGTTGGGTGCGTTTGCCGCCTGTTTCGCGGGCATATCGAAGGGCGGGTTCGGGTCGGGCGCGGCCTTTGCCAGCGCCACGATTCTGGCACTGGTGATGCCGCCGGGGATGGCGCTGGGGATCATGCTGCCGCTGCTGATGCTGATCGACGTCTCGACGCTCAGGCCCTACTGGCGGCAATGGAGCTGGCCCGATGCACGGCTTCTGGTGCTGGGGGCGTTGCCGGGGGTGGCGCTGGGCGCGGCGCTTTACACGGTGGCGGAGCCGGACCTGTTCCGGCTGCTGATCGGGGCGGTGGCGCTGGTGTTCGTGGGGTGGCAGCTGTCGGGCCGGCTGGGGCTCTTGCGGATCGGCAAGCGGGAGCTGCCGCCATGGGGCGGGGCGCTGGCGGGCGTGGTGGCCGGGTTCACCAGCTTCATCAGCCACGCGGGCGGGCCGGCGGTGGCGGTGTACCTGCTGTCGAAGAAGGTGGGCAAGACGCCGTTCCAGGCGACGACGGTGCTGGTGTTCGGGCTGATCAACCTGGCGAAGGTGGTGCCCTATGCGTTCCTGGGGATCTTCACGCGGGAGACGCTGGTCTTCGATGTGGCGATAGCGCCTTTCGCGTTGCTGGGGGCCTATATCGGGGTGAAGGCGCACCGGCTGGTGCCGGAGGGCCTGTTCTTCGCGATCACCTATGTCCTGTTGACGGTGACCGGCAGCAAGCTGATCTGGGACGCGCTGACCTGACCGGTCAGGCGTCGGTGCCGGGGGCGGGCGGGGCTTCGGCCAGGGTCTCGAACGCCTGGCCGCTGGCGATCATGCAGGTGAGCCCCTCTGCGGTGGTGACGATGATCGTCCAGGTGCCGGTTTCGGCGGAGGCGAACACCTCGACCACGGCATTGTTGGCGCCGAGGCCGATCGACTGGCGGGATTCGCCGTAGCGGTCGGCCAGCCGGTCGAGCACGACATCGCGCGGGGCGCAGTTGGAGGCGGCCGCGGTTGTGCCGAGCGTGGCGGTGGCGAGGGCCATGACAAGCGACTTGATCATTTGCGTATCCTTTTCGGAACGGGCCCCGAAGGGCGTGTGCGGAAAGGCTGTGACGCACCTGCCAAGAGACGGTTAATGCAACGCGCGCCGCGGCGTTCGCTGCAATGCGGCGCGAAAGCGCTTGAACTTTTCGGGCGAAAAGTGGCAGGACTGCGCAAGAAAATTTCCGTCACCTGCCAGACGAGGACCAGCAGATGGACCTGACGACGCATCCCTATCGTTCCGTTCTTTATATCCCCGGCTCGAAGGAGCGGGCGTTGGAGAAGGCGATGAGCCTGCCGACCGATGCCATCATCTTCGATCTAGAGGATGCGGTGGCGCCGGATGCCAAGGCCGAGGCGCGGGAGATATTGGCGACGGCGTTGAAGGAGAACGATTACGGCAAGCGGGCCAAGGTGGTTCGGATCAACGCGCTGACGACGGAATGGGGCAACGAGGATGTGCGGGTGCTGAAGGATGCGGGGGCCGATATCTTCCTGCTGCCCAAGGTGAACACGCCCACGGATGTGGATGCGCTGGCCGACATGCTGGCGCCGGACATGCCGATCTGGGTGATGATGGAGACGCCGGTGAGCGTGTTCAACGCGCGCGAGATCGCGGCGCATCACCGGGTGACCGGGCTGGTGACGGGGACGAACGACCTGACCAAGGACCTGGGCTGTCGCACGCGGGCCGACCGGCTGCCGCTGATGACGGCGTTGCAGATGATCGTGATGGCCGCAAGGGCGGCGCGGGGCGTCGTGGCGATTGACGGGGTGTATAACCGGTTCCGCGATGGCGACGGGCTGAAGGCGGAATGCGAGCAGGGGCGCGACCTTGGGTTCGACGGCAAGACGCTGATCCACCCGGCGCAGATCGAGGTGACGAACACGGCCTTCGCGCCGACGCAATCGGAGATTGATCTGGCCGAGCGGCAGATCGCGGCCTATGAAGAGAGCATGAAATCGGGGCAGGGTGTGGCCGTTGTCGACGGGCAGATCGTCGAGAACCTGCACGTGGTGGCGGCGCAGCGCATCCTTGCGAAGCGCCAGGCGATTTCGGAACTGGCAGCGGAGTAGGGCGCATGATCTGGCTTATCCTCGGGGTTCTGCTTTGGACCCTTGCACATTTGTTCAAACGGATCGCGCCGGGGCCGCGGGCCTCGATGGGCGAGGGGGGCAAGGGCGCGGTGGCGCTGAGCCTGCTTGTCGCGATCGTGCTGATGGTGATCGGCTACCGGATGGCGGAAGGCGCGTTCTTCTGGGGCCGGACGCCGATGACGGCGGGGATCAACAACCTGCTGATGCTGGTGGCGGTCTACCTGTTCGCTGCATCCGGCATGAAGACGGCGGTGGCTCGGAAGATGCGGCATCCGATGCTGGCGGGCGTGAAGACCTGGGCGCTGGCGCATCTGCTGGTGAATGGCGACGTGCCGTCCTTCGTGCTGTTCGGCGGGCTGCTGGCCTGGGCGGTGATCGAGGTGATCGTGATCAACCGGTCGGAGCCCGAGTGGGTGCCGCCCGCGCCTGTGCCTGCGCGCAAGGAGATCATGGCCGTGGTGGGCACGGTGGTGGTGTTCGGGGTGATCGCCCTGATCCATGGCTGGCTGGGCTATCCTGTTTTCGGGTGAGAGAGATGAAACTGTACAGATTCCTGAGCGCCGACGACACGTCGGCCTTTTGCCACAAGGTGACCGAGGCGCTGAACAAGGGCTGGGCGCTGCACGGCTCGCCCACCTATGCCTATGACGCGGCGAACGGCGTGATGCGCTGCGGGCAGGCGGTCGTGAAAGAGGCCGAGGGCACGTATTCGCCGGACACCAAGCTGGGAGAGCAGTGAGCATGGCGAAGACCAACCCGGGGCGGTTTTTCGAGGACTACACGGTGGGCGAGACGATCCACCACGCGGTGCCGCGGACGGTATCGGGGGGCGAACGGGCTTTGTACCATGCGCTCTATCCCGCGAGGCACGCGCTTTATTCTTCGGATGAGTTCGCGAAAGGGTGCGGGCTGCCGGGGGCGCCGATCGACGATTGGGCGGCATTTCACGTGGTGTTCGGCAAGACGGTGCCGGATATCTCGCTGAACGCGCTGGCGAATTTGGGTTATGCCGAGGGGCGGTGGCTGAAGGCTGTCTGGCCCGGCGATACGCTGCGCTCGACCTCGGACGTGATCGGGGTGAAGCAGAATTCGAACGGCAAGTCGGGTGTCGTCTGGGTGCGGACGAAGGGGGTGAACCAGCGGGACGAGGTGGTGCTCGAATACGTGCGCTGGGCGATGGTGCGGAAGTTCGACCTGGATGCGCCGGCGCCGGAGACGGTGATCCCGGAGCTGAAGCCGGTGCTGGAGGCGTCGGACCTCGTGGTGCCGGAAGGGCTGGATTTCAGCGGATACGATTTCACGCTGGCGGGCGAGCCGCACCGGTGGGGCGATTACGAGGTGGGCGAGGTGATCGACCATGTCGACGGGGTGACCGTCGAGGAGGCCGAGCACATGATGGCCACGCGCCTGTGGCAGAACACCGCGAAGGTGCATTTCGATGCGAGCCTGCGGGAGGATGGCAAGCGGCTGATCTATGGCGGGCACGTCATTTCGATGGCGCGGTCGTTGAGCTTCAACGGGCTGGCCAATGCGCAGATCGTGGCCGGGCTGAACGGAGGCGCGCATGCGAACCCGTGTTTTGCCGGTGACACGATCAAGGCGTGGTCTGAGGTTCTGGACAAGGCCGAGACCGGCGCGCCGGGGGTGGGTGCGATCCGGCTGCGGCTGGTGGCCACGAAGGGCGGGGAGGCGTTCACGCTGAAGGGCGAGGACGGGAAGTATCTGCCGCACGTGATGCTGGACCTGGATTACTGGGCGCTCATGCCGATGTGACGGCGCCCTGGGGCGGCTGTCGGGATCTGGATATTTGGACCAAGAAGAAGCCCGGGGTGCGCCTCGGGCTTTTCCGTGCTGGGCAGGGGGCGCGGGATTGGTCATTCTGGGCGCATGGTCTTGCGTGGTCTCTTTCACCTGATGATGTTGGGCGCGGCGGTGCCGGCGGCGGCGTGCGAGATCGCGCTGGTGCTGGCGGTGGACGTGTCGGGCTCGGTCGACCGGCATGAATACGCCATCCAGATGCAGGGGCTGGCCGAGGGGCTGCGCGACGGATCGGTGAGCGAGGCGCTGGTGGCGGGCGAGGCGGCGGTGATGGTGATGCACTGGACCGGCTCGTCGCGGCAGGAGGTGGTGGTGCCGTGGACAAGGATTACCGGTTTCGACGTGCTGGAGCGATTCGCGAACGAGGTGGAGCGGGCGCCGCGGCAGTGGCGGAATTTCTCGACCGCGATCGGCGAGGCGCTTTTGTTCGCGCGGGACAGGCTGGCGGAGGGGCCGGCGTGCGAGCGGCGGGTGATCGACATATCAGGTGACGGGTCGTCGAACGAGGGGATCGACCCGGTGGCGGTGCGGGCGGCGTTGCAGGCCGAGGGGATCGTGGTGAACGCGCTGGTGATCGAGGGGGCGGAGCCGATGATGACCGAGTATTTCTGGGAGAACGTGATCCTGGGGCCGGGCGCGTTTGTGATCACAGCCAACAGCTATGCCGAATATCCTGCGCGGATGCGGCGGAAATTGCTGCGTGAGGTGGCGAAGCAGATATCGGCGCGGGAAGGAGGCGAGGGGGAGGGGCGTTTGTGATCACGCGTATCCGCTTGTGATCACATAAGGGCCAAATGCGACGAATTGCCTGAAAAATCCGGCATTTCGCTCTTTGCATACGTGACTCACCCGTTAAAACGTAGGAGAAGGAAGCCGACCGACCGGCCACGCGCCGGGCAGGCTTTTGTCTTGCGCCCGACGCAAACACGAAAGGGACCGATCCATGGCAGACGTGAACCGCGGCAACCGCCCGCTGTCACCCCACCTGACAATCTATCGCCCGCAGCTGACCTCCATCACCTCGATCCTGACGCGGATCACCGGCAATGCGCTGTTGCTGGCCGCAATCCTGACGGTCTGGTGGTTCCTGGCGGCGGCGACTTCGGCGGAGTATTTCGCCACGGTCGACGGGCTGGTGACCAGTTTCATCGGCGACGTGATCATGGTGCTGTCGCTGTGGGCGCTGTGGTATCACACGCTGGCGGGGATCCGGCACCTGATCTGGGACAGCGGCGCGATGCTGGACATCCCGAGCGCCGAGAGGCTGGGCTGGGCCGCGATCGGTGGATCGGTGATTCTGACCATCGTCACCGTCATCATCATCTGAGGAGGACGCGATGCGTTATCTGACCGACCGCAAGCGCGCCGTCGGCCTTGGTTCGGCCAAGACCGGGGTGCATCACTTCTGGGCGATGAAAGTGTCCTCGGTGGCGCTGCTCATCCTGATCCCGCTGTTCGTGTTCACCTTCGGGCCGATGCTGGGCGAGCCGCACGAGGCGGTGGTGGCCTATTTCGCGCGGCCCTTCCCGGCGATCGTCGCGGCGCTGACGCTGATCGTAGGCTTCCGGCATTTCAACGACGGTGTCCGCGTGCTGATCGAGGATTACGTACAGGGTGGAAAGCGGAAATACGCGATCATCCTGATGACCTGTGTGAGCTACGGGCTGATGGTGACGGGCCTGTTCGCCCTCGCCAGGATCGCCCTTTGAGACCGGAGAGCTGAGAGATGGCTGCATACGAATACGAGACGCATGATTATGACGTCGTTGTCGTGGGCGCCGGCGGTGCCGGGCTGAGGGCGACGCTGGGCATGGCCGAGCAGGGGCTGCGCACGGCCTGTGTGACGAAGGTGTTCCCGACGCGGTCGCACACCGTGGCCGCGCAAGGCGGGATTGCCGCGAGCCTTGGCAACATGGGCCCCGACAGCTGGCAATGGCACATGTACGACACGGTGAAGGGGTCGGACTGGCTGGGCGACACGGACGCGATGGAGTACCTCGCGCGGGAAGCGCCGAAGGCGGTTTACGAGCTGGAGCATTACGGCGTGCCGTTCTCGCGCACCGAGGAGGGCAAAATCTATCAGCGCCCCTTCGGCGGGCACACGACCGAGTTTGGCGAAGGCCCGCCGGTGCAGCGCACCTGTGCCGCCGCCGACCGGACGGGGCACGCGATCCTGCATACGCTGTACGGTCAGAGCCTGAAGCAGAAGGCGGAGTTCTATATCGAGTATTTCGCCATCGACCTGATCATGAGCGACGACGGCGCCTGTACCGGCGTGGTGTGCTGGAAGCTCGATGACGGGACGATGCATGTCTTCAACGCGAAGATGGTGGTGCTGGCGACCGGCGGTTATGGCCGGGCGTATTTCAGCGCGACGAGCGCGCATACCTGCACCGGCGATGGCGGCGGTATGGTGGCGCGGGCCGGTCTGCCGCTTCAGGACATGGAGTTCGTGCAGTTCCACCCGACGGGGATCTACGGCTCGGGCTGCCTGATCACGGAAGGTGCGCGGGGCGAGGGTGGCTACCTCACCAACAGCGAGGGCGAGCGGTTCATGGAGCGCTATGCGCCCAACTACAAGGACCTTGCGCCGCGCGACTATGTCAGCCGGTCGATGACCATGGAGATCCGGGAAGGCCGGGGCGTGGGCGAGAACGGCGATCATATTCACCTGAACCTCAGCCACCTGCCGGCCGAGGCGCTGAACCTGCGGCTTCCGGGGATCTCGGAATCGGCGCGAATCTTCGCCGGGGTGGACGTGACCAAGGAGCCGATCCCGGTGCTGCCGACCGTGCATTACAACATGGGCGGTATCCCGACGAATTACTGGGGCGAGGTTCTGAACCCGACGGAGAGCGACCCGCATGCCGTGGTGCCGGGCCTGATGGCCGTGGGCGAGGCGGGCTGTGCGTCTGTACATGGCGCGAACCGGCTGGGGTCGAACTCGCTGATCGACCTCGTGGTGTTCGGCCGGGCCGCGGCCATTCGCGCCGGCAAGGTCGTGGATGCCGGGAGCGCCGTGCCGGCGACGAACACCGCCCAGGTGGAGAAGGCGTTCGAGCGGTTCGACGGGCTGCGCCATGCCGATGGCGGCACGCCCACCGCCGAGCTGCGGCTGGAGATGCAGCGGACGATGCAGGAGGACGCGGCCGTCTTCCGGACGTCGAAGACGCTGGCCGAGGGTGTCAAGAAGATGGACGCCATCGCCGCCAAGCTGGGCGACATCAAGGTCACCGACCGAAGCCTTGTGTGGAACAGCGACCTGATGGAGACGCTGGAGCTGACCAACCTGATGCCCAACGCGCTGGCCACGATTGCCGGGGCCGAGGCGCGGCAGGAAAGCCGGGGCGCCCACGCGCACGAGGATTTCACCAAGCGCGACGACGAGAAATGGCGCGTGCACACCATCGCGCGGGTCGACGGCAAGGACGTCAAGCTGAGCTATCGGCCGATCATCGAGGATCCGCTGACCACCGAGAAGGAAGGCGGGATCGCGCTGAAGAAGATCGCGCCGAAGGAACGGACGTTCTGAGGCGGTGATGGCGTGCGGGACCGCCATAGCACGCGAGGCCGGACTGGCCGTGCACCGGAGACTGCCGTCATGAGCGCATGGCCGCAGCTTGGGATCACGCCCGGTCCGGTGCTGCGCGTCTTCGGGATGCGGCGGTCGGGGAACCATGCGGTGATCAACTGGCTGGCGCGGAACGCGCCGGGCGGGCGGTCGCTGTTCTTCAACAATTGCGGGGCGGGGCGGAAACCTTTCGAGACATATCGCGCCATCGAGCTCGACGGGGAGCGCGTGGCCGGGAGCGGCGGCGACCCGGTGAAGCTGGCCGAACGGGCCGGGGACGGGGCGGCGCTGATCCTGTCCTACGAGGATGCGATGCCGAACGAGCGGCGGAAGCGGCCGGTTACGGTGGGCGTGGACGATGCGGCGATCAGTCATGACGTGGTGATCTGCCGGGGGTTCCTGAACTGGGCCGCGTCGCTGTTGAAGAAGGTGCAGGGGAACGGGGCCTTTGCCGCGCATCAGCGCGTGGGCGTCGTTCTGAAGGCGGTGAACGGGTATTCCTGCATGCTGGAGCTGGTCAGGGACGAGGCGCGGCCGGGCCCGGTGGTGATCCGGTACGAGCCGTGGATGGCCGATGCCGGGTATCGCGCCGGGCTGCTGGAGCGGCTGGGCCTGGAGGCGCGGGACAACAGCCTTGGCGAGGTGCAGCGTTACGGTAACGGCTCGTCCTTCCAGGCGGATGCCGGCACTGCGGAGGAGCTGAACACGCTCGCCCGCTGGAAAGAGATGCGGGACGATCCGGAATACCGGATCGTCATGTGGCTTGCGGCGCAGGACGAGGTTCTGTGCGACAGGCTTTCGAAGGTCTACCCCGACGATGCAAGGCAGCTGATCCGGCTGCGGCAGAGCGGGCAGGCGGGCAAGACCCCGCAGACGGATACGGCGCAGGAGACTGCGCAGGTGCAAATCCCCAGGAGGAATTGACATGGTCGAACTGGCACTGCCGAAAAACTCGCGCATCAAGACGGGCAAGACATGGCCCAAGCCCGAGGGTGCCACGAACGTGCGCAAGTTCCAGATCTACCGCTGGAACCCCGATGACGGGCAGAACCCGCGCGTGGACACCTATTTCATCGACATGGACACCTGCGGGCCGATGGTTCTGGATGCGCTGATCAAGATCAAGAACGAGATCGACCCGACGCTGACCTTCCGGCGGTCGTGCCGCGAGGGGATCTGCGGGTCATGCGCGATGAATATCGACGGGATCAACACGCTGGCCTGCATCTACGGGATGGACGAGATCAAGGGCGACGTGAAGATCTATCCGCTGCCGCATATGCCGGTGGTGAAGGATTTGATTCCGGACCTCACTCATTTCTATGCCCAGCATGCCAGCATCATGCCGTGGCTGGAGACCAAGACGAACCGGCCGGCGAAGGAGTGGAAGCAGTCGATCGAGGACCGCGAGAAGCTGGATGGCCTGTATGAATGCGTGATGTGCGCGTCGTGTTCGGCCGCGTGCCCGAGCTATTGGTGGAACGGGGACAAGTACCTCGGGCCGGCGGCGCTGTTGCATGCGTATCGGTGGATCATCGACAGTCGCGACGAGGCGACGGGCGAGCGGCTGGATGATCTGGAAGATCCGTTCAAGCTGTATCGGTGCCACACGATCATGAACTGTGCCAAGACCTGTCCGAAGGGGCTGAACCCGGCCAAGGCGATTGCCGAGATCAAGAAGCTCATGCTGGAGCGCACGGTTTGAGCGAAGCGCCGGAGCGCCCTTCGCTCGACTTCAAGTCGAAGGAGGAGTTCCGGGCGGTGTGTCACCAGTTGGCGATGCGGATGCATTACCTCAACCGCGTGGCGATGGGGGAGCAGAAGTTCTCGTCGGAGGTGGCGGAGCTTCTGTCCCGGTTGGGGCGGGTGTTCGACGAGCATTACGATGACGAGGAAACCCGCCGTGCCTTTGGGGATGGCTGGGAACAGGGTGTCCTGAACGAGGAGCAACGGCGCGCCTATCTTTACGGGCTTCTCTACGACGAGGCGACCTGAGCGCGATTCGGTGGTAGGGTCCGCCCGGAAAAGGGAGGGCGTGGGCCATGTCTGTGACGTTGCTTCTGGGGACGACCAAGGGAGGTTTCCTGCTTCGGCCGGAGGGGGACGGCTGGGCCGTCAGCGGGCCGCATTGCGGGGGCTGGCCGATCAACCACATGGCGGGCGATCCGGAGAGCGGCACGATCTGGGCCGCGGGCGGCGGTGAGTTTCACGGCGCCGGGGTGTGGCGGTCGGAGGATGGCGGCGAGAGCTGGGTCTTGTCGCGGTTTGCCAATGGGACGATGAACGAGTTTCTGAAGGCCGAACCGGAGATGGCCAAGGCATTCGGCATGGAGCCGGAGCCGCCGGCGCCGTTTGACGGGGAGGTTGTGGCGCTGTGGTCGATCCGGCGGGCCGGGGGGCGGCTTTATGCCGGGGCGAAGCCGGCGGCGTTGTTCGAGAGCCGGGATGGCGGGGAGACTTGGGCGAAGGTCGAGGCGCTGACGGAGCATCCGTCGGCGCAGGAATGGGAGCCGGGGGCGGCCGGGCTGGTGTTGCACACGATCCTGCATGATCCGGAAGATGCCGGGAAGCTTTGGGTGGGGATATCCGCCGCAGGGGTGTTTGCGACCGAGGATGGCGGGGCGACGTGGGAGCGGCGCAACCGGCTGTCGAATGCGGAAGCGTGTGACCATGCCCATCCGGCGGCGGGGAGCGATGGCAATACCGGCATGTGCGTGCACAACATGGCGCGGGCGCCGGGAGACGTGCTGTACCAGCAGAACCATCACGGGGTGTTCCGCAGCGGCGATGGCGGGCGGAGCTGGGACGATATCACCCAAGGCCTGCCCTCGCATTTCGGGTTTCCGATCGGGCTGCATCCGCGGGAGGCGGGCACGATCTGGACCGTGCCGCTGAACGGCGACACGGAGGGGCGGTATCCGCCGGGGGCGGCGGCAGCTGTCTGGAAGTCGGTGGATGGCGGGGCGACATGGGCCGACAAGCGCGAGGGGCTGCCGCAGGAGGCGTGTTTCTTCACCGTGCTGCGGCAGGCGATGGCCGTGGATAGCGGCGATCCGGCGGGGGTGTATTTCGGGACGAACACCGGCTCTGTCTTTGCCAGCGCGGACGAGGGTGAAAGCTGGGCCGAGGTCGCGCGGCATCTGCCGACGGTGCTGTCGGTGGATGTGCTGGAACGGGGCTGACGCGTCGTTTCTGTGGACGCCGGGGCGCGCTTGTTCCTAACCTGAAGGGAAAGGGAGGCGCGCATGGCGGAGACGGATGTCATCATCATCGGGGGCGGGCTGGCCGGGCTGGTCGCGGCGTATGAGGCGGTGCGGCGGGGCCGGAAGGTGATGCTGCTGGACCAGGAAGGGCCGCAATCGCTGGGCGGGCAGGCGTTCTGGAGCCTGGGCGGGCTGTTCATGATCGACACGCCGGAGCAGCGGCGGATGGGGATACGTGACAGCCGGGCGCTGGCGGCGCAGGACTGGATGGGCAGCGCCGGGTTCGACCGGGACGAGGATGCGATGCCGCGGGCCTGGGCGGAGGCGTACCTGGATTTCGCGGCCGGGGAGATGCGGGGGTACCTGCACGAAATCGGCCTGCGGTGGTTCCCGGTGGTGGGCTGGGCCGAGCGGGGCGGCGGCAAGGCGGACGGGCACGGCAACTCGGTGCCGCGGTTTCATATCACGTGGGGGACGGGCGAGGGGATCGTGGCGCCCTTCGTGCGGGAGGTGGAGGCGGCGGCCGAGAGGGGTTTGCTGGAGTTTCGCTTTCGGCATCGGGTGACGGCGCTGGACGTGGAGGCGGGCCGGGTGACCGGGGTGAGCGGCGATGTGCTGGCCGAGGACAAGGCAAGGCGCGGGGCGTCGACCAGCCGCGAGATCGTGGGGGAGTTCGCGATCAGCGCCGAGAGCGTGATTGTCGCCAGCGGCGGGATTGGCGGGGATCATGCGAAGGTGCGGCGGCTGTGGCCGGAGGAACGGCTGGGGAAGGCGCCGGAGGTGATGGTCTCGGGCGTGCCGGATTACGTGGACGGCGCGATGCAGGAGGTGGCCAAGGGGGCCGGGGCCGCGGCGATCAACGAGGACCGGATGTGGCATTACACCGAGGGGGTGCGGAACTGGGATCCGATCTGGCCCAATCACGGGATTCGCATCCTGCCGGGGCCGTCGTCGATGTGGTTCGACGCGCTGGGCGAGCGGATGGAGGCGCCGTGCCTGCCGGGGTTCGATACGCTGGCGACGTTGAAGCGCATCCTGTCGACGGGGCACGGGCATAGCTGGTTCATCCTGACGCAGGGCATCATCGAGAAGGAGTTCGCCCTGTCGGGGAGCGAGCAGAACCCCGACCTGACCAGCGGGAAGTGGCGGGCGGTTCTGAAGGAGCGGCTGGGCAAGGGCGCGACGCGGGCGGTGGAAGCGTTCAAGGAGAAGGGCGCGGATTTCGTCGTGGCGGACGGGTTTGACGAGCTGGTGGAGGGGATGAACCGGATCACGCCGGAGGTGCCCTTGGAGGCCGCGAAGCTGCGGCGGCAGATCGAGGCACGGGATGCACAGTTGGAGAACCCCTTTGCCAAGGACGCGCAGATCATTGCGATCCGGCAGGCACGGGCATATCGGGGTGACCGACTGATCCGGACGGCGAAACCGCATGCGATACTGGACCCCGAGAAGGGGCCGCTGATTGCCGTGCGGCTGAATATCCTGACGCGGAAGTCGCTGGGGGGCCTGCACACGGGGCTGGATGGCCGGGTGTTGCGGGGGGATGGCTCGGTGTTCGAGGGGCTTTACGCGGCGGGCGAGGTCGCGGGCTTCGGCGGCGGCGGGTACCATGGGTACAACGCGCTGGAGGGCACGTTCCTTGGCGGGTGCATCTTCTCGGGGCGCGTGGCCGGGCGGGAGGCGTGAGGCGCGACGGGCCCGGGGGGGCGGGATCATGCGTCGGGGTGGTTGTCGAGCTCTGCCAGCAACGTTCCGAGGCGGTCGACCTCGCCGGGGCGGAGGCGGGTGTCGAAGAACCCGGCGATGGCGTCGCCATACACCTCCCATATCGCGGCGCGCAGGGCATGGCCGCGTTCGGTGATGGTGACAAGGCGGCTGCGTTGATCCTCGGGGTTGGGGCGGCGGGCGATAAGCCCGTCGGCTTCCAGCCGGTCGAGGAGGCGGGAGACGCCGTATTGCGGCAGGAGCAGGCGGGGTTCGAGTTGGCTGGCGGTGAGGCCGTCCTCTGCCTCGTCACGGTCGAGTTCCAGCAGGACATCGTAAACCTCGAGCGGCGGAAGGCCCGCGGATTTCAGGGCGGTCTCGGCGTGGCGGTGGGCGTGGGCCTGCACCCGGAACAGGCGGCGCCACGTGGCTTTCTGTGAATCGGTGGGGAGCGGCATGTGCGCCGGGTAACATGCAAGTGCATTTAAATGCAAGGCTTGGCAAGTTATATGCAAATGCATGTAAATGGAGAGCCCACATGACGTATCACCTGATCAGCCACCATCTTTGCCCTTATGTGCAGCGCGCAGTCATCGTTCTGTCGGAAAAGGGGATCGCGCATGAGCGTACCTATATTGACCTGGCGGACAAGCCGGGCTGGTTTCGGGAGATCTCTCCGCTGGGAAAGGTGCCGGTGCTGCAGGCGGGCGGTGTGGCGTTGTTCGAAAGCCAGGTGATCGCCGAGTATCTCGACGAGGTGACGGAGGGTGCGTTGCTGCCGGAGGATGCGCTGGAGCGGGCAAGGCAGCGGGCGTGGTGTGCCTATGCGTCGGAAACGCTGAACGCGATTGCGGCGTTCTATTCGGCCCCGGCGGAGCAATTCGAGGAGAAACGTGCCAGGCTGGCGGAGATGTTCGCCCGGGTGTCGCCGGAGGTGGACGGCCCGTTCTTTGCCGGGGCGCGGTTCGGCATGGTGGATGCCGCGTGGGGGCCGGTGTTCCGCTATCTCGACGTGTTCGACGCGCTGGGGGAGTTCCGCCTGCTGGACGGGTTGCCGGGCGTGGCGGCGTGGCGCGAAAGGCTGGCCGCGCGGGCGACGGTCGCGCAGGCGGTGCCCGAGGAGTACCCGGCGCTTTTGCGGGCGTTCCTGTGCCGGCGGCAGTCGGAGCTGGCGCGGCGGGCGCGGGCGGTGGAAATGGCGTGAGGCCCCCTCCACCCTCGGCGCGCCGGCTGATAGGGTGCCCGAGGCAAGCGCAGGGAGGTGTCAAAGTGATCATCGTTGCCGGGCTGATCATCGCCTTCGTTCTGGTGCTCGTCTTCTCGAACCGGGCGACGCGGAATTGCCGCTGGCGGGCCGTGCGGTCGGGCGACAAGGACGGCGAGGCGATGTATCGCTGTGCGGCCTGTGGCGCGGTGGTCTTTACATCGACGGGCAAAGAGCCTTTGCATTGCCGGGTGACCCAGCCGGACAAGAAGGAGTGACAGGATGCGGGAACCGAAGGATGCCGAGGCGCGCAGGGCGGTAAAGCCGGTGATCTGCTATCCGAACGACACGCTGCCGGTGCCGGATCTTGAGTTATATGCCCGGGCGCGGGACGGGGCGGAGAAGGTCGCCGAGGTCAGGGTCGAACCGCGGGAGGCCGCGACGTTCCGGGCGGCGGCCGGGCAGTTCTTCCGGATCAGCAGCATCGAGGGGCCGCAGGTGGGTGACCTGAACCTGTGGAACGCGCATGATTTGTCGGAGCGGTTCTATTCCGGCAAGTCGCGGGCGCTGCATGGCACGCACCTGACGGAAGGGGAGCGGATGTGGTCCTCGTTTCCGTATTTGCGGCCGATGGCGACGATCACGGGCGATACGCTGGGCTGGTACGGGATCGACGGGTTCGGCGGGTCGGTGCATGACGTGATCGGGACGCGGTGCGATCCGTATACGGGCAACCTGTTGGCGGGGTCGCAGTATCACTATTGCTGTCATTCCAACCTGACGCGGGCATTGGCGGATGAGCTGGGGATGAGTTTGGAAGAGGCGGAGCCGCATGTGCATGACGTGCTCAACGTCTTCATGTGCACCGGGTTCACGCGGGACACGGGCCAGTATTTCATGAAGGCGAGCCCGGTTCGGCCCGGCGATTACCTGGAGTTCTTCGCCGAGATCGACGTGTTGGGGGCTCTGTCGGCCTGTCCGGGCGGGGATTGCTCGGCCGAGCATTCGAGCGACACGGCGGCCTGTCATCCGTTGTTAGTGGAGGTGTTCGCGCCAAAGGCCGGGGCGCTTGACGGGTGGGAGAGCCCGGCGGTGAACGGGTATGACCGGAGCCATGGGCGTTGAGGCGTGGCGGATAAAGCCGGCGGTCACAGCGGATGAGGCCGCCGTGCGGGGCTGTGCCGAGGCGGCTTATGCGCAATACGTGGCCGCGATCGGGCGGAAGCCCGCGCCGATGGTGGCGAATTTCGCGGGGCAAATCGCCGATGGCGTCGTCCGTGTGGCCGAGGGCGCGGACGGCAGCGTGCTGGGGTTCATCGTGTTTTTCCCGCGCGGCGATCGCATGTTCCTGGAAACGTGGCCGTGGCAGAAACCGCCGCCGGGCAGGGGATCGGTCGGGCGTTGATCGGGTTCTGCGAAGCGGAGGCACGGCGGCTGGGGCTGGCGGGCGTGCAGCTATATACCAACGAGAAGATGGCCGCGAACCTTTCGATCTATCCGCATCTCGGCTATGCCGAGACGGAGCGGCGGACAGAGGACGGGTTCAACCGGGTCTATTTCGAGAAGCGGGTCGGGTAGAGGCTTTGCCACCACGACGAAAAACCCCGCCCGAAGGCGGGGTTTTCCAGGTAATCCGTTGCCGGAAAGGCTCAGCCCTGGCGGGCTTTGAACCGCCGCTGGGTCTTGTTGATCACGTAGACGCGGCCTTTGCGGCGCACGACGCGGCAATCGCGGTGCCGGTTCTTGAGCGAACGGAGCGAGTTCTTGACCTTCATCGGTCCTCTCCTCTTTGGTCGCGGCGCGGGCCAGCGCCTTGGTTTCGCGGGCGTCCCGCGGGGTGCGGAACAGTGAATTCATGGTGGGCGATACTAGGTTCGAACTAGTGACCCCTTCGATGTCAACGAAGTGCTCTACCACTGAGCTAATCGCCCATGAATACCGAAACGGACCAGCACCCCAATAAATTGGGGCGCGGAAATCCGCGCCGGTGAGGGAGGTCTATAAAAGGAGTCGGAAACGGGATCAAGGGCTTTTAGAAGTGCAATTTCGGTCTATGATACCGACGAGCAGGAGGTTCGATGCACAGGCTTGCGTTCCAGATCACCCACCCCGAACGCCGCACCACGTCGGTGGTGTTTGCATCACCGCATAGCGGGCGGGATTATCCGCGCAGTTTCCTGAAGCAATCGGCCCTGAACGAGCATGCGATCCGCAGTTCGGAAGATGCTTTCGTCGATGACCTGTTCGAAAGCGCGCCGGCGCATGGCGCGCCGTTGCTCTGCGCCTCCGTGCCGCGGGCCTATGTCGACCTGAACCGCAGCGAGGACGAGCTTGACCCGGCCCTGATCGAGGGGGTGCGCAAGGCAGGGCACAACCCGCGCGTGGCCTCGGGGCTGGGGGTTGTGCCGCGCGTGGTGGCGAACGGGCAGGTGATCTATACCGGCAAGATCAGCCGGGAGGAGGCGTACCGGCGGATCGAGACCTACTGGCGGCCCTATCACGCCGCGCTGCGCCTGCAGTTGACCGAGGCGCAGCGGCAGTTCGGACAGGCGATCCTGGTCGATTGCCACTCGATGCCGCACGAGGCGATGGATTCGGTGGCGCGTTCCGGCGTGCGCCGGCCCGACGTGGTGCTGGGCGACCGGTTCGGCGCGGCGGCGGGCGAGCAGATCGTCGACCGGATCGAGGAGGCGTTCTACAATGCCGGGCTGGTGGTGACGCGGAACACGCCCTTTGCCGGGGCCTATATCACCCAGCATTACGGCCGGCCCTCGAACGGCCATCACGCGGTGCAGATCGAGATCGACCGGTCGCTCTACATGGACGAGCAGTCGATTCGGCCGAATTCGCGGTTCCGCACGTTCAAGCGGTTGCTGGACGGCGTGATCGGCGAGATTGCCGCGATCGGGCGGCCGGTGGAACAGCCGCTGGCGGCGGAATAACTTCTAGCGCAATGCCCGGCCCTTGATGATGGCGTCGCTGCCGAAGCGGCGGCGGATCTCGTCGCTGGCGCGTTCGGCAAGGCCGCGGGCGCGGGCCTCGGGATCGAGAAGGTCGCCGGAAAGGTCGGCGCTGTCCTCGGCCACGAGATGCGAGATGCCGACGCCGATCAGCCGGTAGGGCGACTTGTGATCGACCTGGGCCATCAGGTGGGTGGCGGTGCGGTAGATCGTGTCGGCCATCTGGGTGGCGTCGCGCAGGGCGAGGCGGCGGGTGACGAGGGAAAAATCGGCGCGTTTGAGCTTGAGCGTGACGACGCGGCCGGCGAGGCGTTTGGCCTTGGCGCGGTCGGAGACGTTTTCGGAGAGCCGCCAGATATGGCCGTCGAGAATGTCGCGGCTGGCGGTGTCCTCGGAAAAGGTGGTCTCGTTGGAGATCGATTTCACCGGCGCATTGGCCGAGACGCGGCGGGCATCCTGACCTCGGGCGAGGTGCCAGAGGCGTTCGCCCATCGAGCCGAAGCGCGCAGTCAGGTCTTCGCGGTCCCAGCGCAGCAGGTCGGAGAAGGTGCGGATGCCGGCGCCTTCCAGCGCGGTACGGGTGGCGTGGCCCACGCCCCAGATCAGGCTGACCGGGCGGTCGCGCAGGAAATCGGCCGTCTCGGCCTTGCCGATGATGGAAAAGCCGCGCGGCTTGTCGAGGTCGGAAGCGACCTTGGCGAGGAACTTGTTGTGGCTGAGCCCGATCGAGCCGGTGAGGCCCAGCTCGTCCTGCATGCGCTTGACGAGGCGGGCGAGCATCACCGCGGGCGGGGCGCCGTGCAGGCGCTCGGTGCCGGTGAGGTCGAGGAAGGCCTCGTCGAGGGAGAGGGGTTCGACATCCGGCGTCAGCTCTTCCATCATCGCGCGGATCTCGCGCGAAACGCTGGCATAGACCTCCATCCGGGGTTTCAGGACGACGGCGTCGGGGCAGAGCTTCAACGCCTGGAACATCGGCATGGCCGAGCGGACGCCGCGGATGCGGGCGATGTAGCAGGCGGTGGAGACCACGCCGCGCCGGCCGCCGCCGATGATCAGGGGCTTGTCGCGCAGGTCGGGATTGTCGCGCTTCTCGACGCTGGCATAGAATGCGTCGCAATCCATATGGGCGATGGAGAGGGAATAAAGTTCGTCATGCGCCAGCACCCGCGGGCTGCGGCAGGCGGGGCAGCGCGGGCCGGTGTCGAACCGGGTCAGGCAGGTGCGGCAGAGAGACGGCATGTGTCAGGCGCTTGTGTCGGATCGGGACGAGCTTACATGTTTTCGGACCAGAGTTCACCGGGGCACGTGAGGGCACCGGTCAGAAAACGTCAGCGGCGGGGCGGGCCATGACAGGCGATCCGGAACATGACTTCGACGGGGCCAAGACCATCCTGCTTCTGGGTGGGCGGCTGGCGGTGATCCGGCGCGACGACATCGAGGGGATTGCCTATCCTGGGCTGCTCGACCTGCCCGGCGGCGGGCGCGAGGGGGGAGAAAGCCCCGAAACTTGTGCCCTGCGCGAGATGCGAGAGGAGCTGGGGTTGCGGCTGTCCCGCACGGAGATTTCGTGGCGACGGTTCTATACGATCCCGATCCGGGCGTGGTTCTTCGCCGCCGCCCTGCCTGCCGAACGCGCCGCCGAGGTGCGGTTCGGAAACGAGGGGCAGGGGTGGTTCCTGATGCCGCCCGAGGCATTCGCCGCCTCGGCGGAGGCGGTGCCGCATTTTCGGCCGCGGGTGCTGGAAGGCGTGGCGGCGTTGCGGACTTGAGTACCCGAACCAGGAAGGCGCGCGGTGTGTGCTTCTTCTTGGGTCAAGTATCCCGGGGGTATTGGGGGCTGGCCCCCATTCCGACGGCAGGATCAGGCGATCTCGCTCAAGATGGCGCGGACCGCTGCGGCGGGGTCTTCGGCGGCCCAGACCGGGCGACCGACGACGATGTGGTCGGCGCCGTCTTTCAAGGCCTGGGCCGGGGTGGCGACGCGCTTCTGGTCGCCGAGCGCAGCGCCGGCGGGGCGGACGCCCGGCGTGACGATCAGGCGGCCCTCGGCCTGTGGCAGGGCGCGGATCATCGCGGCTTCCTGTGGCGAGGCGATCACCCCGTCGGCGCCGGCCTCGAAGGCGCGGGCGGCGCGTTCCTCCACCAGGGCGGGCACGTCGCCTGCCTTCATCAGCCCGGCGTCGAGATCGGCGCGGTCGAGCGAGGTGAGGATGGTCACGGCGAGGATCTTCATGTCCTTGCCCGCCGCCCCTTCCTTGGCGGCGCGTACAACATGCGGATCGCCGTGGACGGTGAGGAAGTCGAGGTCGAACTGCGCCAGCCCGCGCACGGCGTTTTCGACCGTGGCGCCGATATCGAAGAGCTTCATGTCGAGGAAGATGCGCTTGCCGTGCTCCTGCTTGAGCTCGTTTGCGAGCGCCAGCCCGCCGCCGGTGAGCATGCCGAGACCGATCTTGTAGAAGGAGACGTTATCCCCCAGCGCCTCGGTCAGTTGCAGCCCTTCGAGGGCGTTGGGCAGATCTATTGCGACGATGAGGCGGTCATCGGACATCGGGGGCGCTCCTTTGCGATGGGGGTTGGAACCTTCTCGCGGCGGAGGGCGACCGGGTCAACCCCCCGCGCGGGAGCGAGACGCGGGGGGTTCAGGCATTGCAGCCGAAGGGTCGGGGTCGTCCCCGGGCCGGGAGATGCCCGGGGACGGGGGTTTCAGGCTGCAAGCGCTCCGCCGAGGCGGCGGAGTTCGGGGGTTTCGACGCCGTTCGGCACGAGTTGCAGCGCGGCCTCGCCCGGGACGGGGGCGCGGCGCAGGCGCATGGACCGCTCTGGCGCGTGGCGGTGCGCGCGCAGGGCCTTGTCGGTCAGGCCCCGGGCGATTACGTTGAATTCTGCGTGCAGCGGTGCAAGCATGTGGACCGGGTAGGAATAAACCTCCCCTTCTTCCCTGATCTGCACCAGCGCTTCGAAGGCCGACAGTTCCGGATTGTAGCGGACATCGTCAAAGCCGAGTTTCTCGATAAGCATTGCACTAATCCTTGTGTTGCGGCCGCCAGGAGCGGCATACATGTGGTATAAACGTGAAGTATTACGGAAAAGTTCCAGTGTTCCGTCGGTGGCAGGCGACAGTGGCGCAAACTTGCCGCAATGGCGCTGGCAGATCGGTGGAAATTTGCCCTTTTTCCGGCAGTTGCCCGCTTGAATACCCGCGCCGCGCCCCCCATTTCGGGGGTCGAGGTTCCCGACGGATGCATGCCTAATGCTGGGTGCGCCAAAAGGTGGAACGCTTTGAAAAGGAGAAGTAGGGATGGACTTGTCGAAGTTCACCGAGCGGTCGCGTGGCTTTCTTCAGGCGGCGCAGACGATCGCGATGCGGGAGAGCCATCAGAAGCTGGCGCCCGAACATGTTCTGAAAGCATTGATGGATGACGACCAGGGGCTTGCGAGCAACCTGATCAAGCGCGCGGGCGGCCAGCCGCAGCGCGTGGTGCAGGCGCTTGAGCTGTCGCTGGGCAAGATCCCCAAGGTGACGGGCGATGCCGGCCAGGTCTACATGGACAGCCAGACCGGCAAGGTGCTGGACGAGGCCGAGAAGCTGGCGAAGAAGGCCGGCGACAGTTTCGTGCCCGTCGAACGCCTGCTGACGGCGCTGGCCGTGGTGAAAAGCCCGGCAAAGGATGCGCTGGACCAGGGCGGGGTGAGCGCGCAGAGCCTCAACGAGGCCGTGAACGATATCCGCAAGGGCCGGACCGCCGACAGCGCGAGTGCAGAGGATACCTATGAGGCGCTGGAGAAATACGCGCGCGACCTGACCAAGGCCGCCGAGGATGGCAAGATCGACCCGATCATCGGCCGCGACGACGAGATCCGCCGCGCGATGCAGGTGTTGAGCCGCCGGACGAAGAACAACCCCGTTCTGATTGGTGAGCCGGGCGTCGGTAAGACTGCGATTGCCGAGGGGCTTGCCCTGCGGATCGTCAATGGCGACGTGCCGGAGAGCCTTCAGAACAAGCGGCTGTTGTCGCTCGACATGGGGGCGCTGATTGCCGGGGCGAAGTATCGGGGCGAGTTCGAGGAGCGGCTGAAGGCCGTGCTGAACGAGATCACCAGTGCCGCGGGCGAGATCATCCTGTTCATCGACGAGATGCACACGCTTGTGGGTGCGGGCAAGACGGATGGCGCGATGGACGCCGCCAACCTGATCAAGCCGGCGCTGGCCCGGGGCGAGCTGCACTGTATCGGTGCGACGACGCTGGACGAGTATCGCAAGCACGTGGAGAAGGACGCCGCGCTGGCCCGCCGGTTCCAGCCGCTGGTGGTGTCGGAGCCGACGGTCGAGGATACGATCAGTATCCTGCGGGGCATCAAGGAGAAATACGAGCTGCACCATGGTGTGCGGATCTCGGACAGTGCCCTTGTGTCCGCCGCGACGCTGTCGAACCGCTATATCACCGACCGTTTCCTGCCGGACAAGGCGATCGACCTTGTGGACGAGGCCGCCAGCCGCTTGCGGATGGAGGTCGACAGCAAGCCCGAGGAGCTTGACGCGCTCGACCGCGATATCCTGCAGAAGCAGATCGAGGCTGAGGCGCTGCGCAAGGAGGATGATGCCGCCAGCAAGGACCGGCTCGAGAAGCTCGAGAAGGAACTGGCCGAGCTGCAGGAGAAATCCGCCGAGATGACCGCGCAGTGGCAGGCCGAGCGGGACAAGCTGGCCAGCGCACGCGACCTGAAGGAGCAGCTTGACCGCGCGCGGATCGAACTGGACCACGCCAAGCGCGAGGGCAACCTCGCCAAGGCGGGGGAGCTGTCCTATGGCGTCATTCCGCAGCTCGAGAAGCAGTTGGCCGAGGCCGAGCAGGCCGAGGAAGACGGCATGATGGTGGAAGAGGCCGTGCGGCCGGAGCAGATCGCGCAGGTGGTCGAGCGCTGGACGGGGATTCCCACCGCCAAGATGCTGGAAGGCGAGCGCGAGAAGCTGCTGGGTATGGAAGACAACCTGCACAAGCGGGTGATCGGCCAGGACAGCGCCGTGCGGGCCGTGGCCAACGCGGTGCGCCGGGCGAGGGCGGGGCTCAACGACGAGAACCGGCCGCTGGGCAGCTTCCTGTTCCTCGGGCCGACGGGTGTCGGCAAGACCGAGCTTACGAAAGCCGTCGCCGAGTTCCTGTTCGACGATGACAGCGCGATGGTGCGGATCGACATGAGCGAGTTCATGGAGAAACACGCCGTCGCCCGTCTGATCGGGGCCCCGCCGGGGTATGTGGGTTACGAGGAGGGTGGTGTTCTGACCGAAGCCGTCCGCCGCCGGCCCTACCAGGTGGTGCTGTTCGACGAGGTCGAGAAGGCGCATCCGGAGGTGTTCAACGTGCTGTTGCAGGTGCTTGACGACGGGGTTCTGACCGATGGTCAGGGGCACCGGGTCGACTTCAAGCAGACGCTGATCATCATGACGTCGAACCTTGGGTCGCAGGCGCTGAGCCAGTTGCCGGAGGGGGCGGATGCCGCTTCGGCCAAGCGTGACGTGATGGATGCGGTGCGGTCGCATTTCCGGCCCGAGTTCCTGAACCGGCTGGACGAGATCGTGGTCTTCGACCGGCTGACGCGCGACCAGATGGACGGGATCGTCGATATCCAGATGGGCCGCCTGACCAAGCGGCTGGCGAGCCGGAAAATCCGGCTGGAGCTGGATGCGGACGCCAGGAAGTGGCTGGCCGACGAGGGGTACGACCCGGTCTATGGTGCGCGCCCGCTGAAGCGGGTGATCCAGAAGGCGCTGCAGGATCCGCTGGCCGAGGCGTTGCTGGCAGGCGACATCCTCGACGGCAGCACGGTGCCGGTGAGTGCCGGGCCCGACGGGCTGATCATCGGCGACCGGGTGGGCAGTTCCAACCGCGGGCGGCCCGACGACGCGGTCGTACATTGAGCTTGGGAAGCCCCGCCGGAGACGGCGGGGCTTTTTGCTGAACGGGGCGGTTTCGCGGGCAAAACGGCAACGACGCGAACGCTGCACAGGCCGTTGGGCGCGTGGCGTATTGACCGGTCACGCGCCGCTGCCGTATCCAAATTGCGAGAGCAGTGCGCCCCCTAGACAAGAAAAACGGGCGGGGCGGTCAACGCGTGTGCCGGGGCCGGTGTGACGGGCCGGCTGCTGTTGACGCGAGGCATTTCGCGCTGCGTAATGGTTGTGACGGGCCCCCGACGGGGCGCCACCGGACGGAGCGGTAGAGGTCGCCATGGGAATTGACGCACAGCTTGCCAGCCAGTTGATCGCCGCGCGGGGGCTTGTCGAGGGCAAGGAAAACTGCGTGATGCTGGGGCGGCAGAAGTTCCACATCAAGGGCAAGTTCCGCCGCTTCGTGCGGCAAAAGCTGCGGCAGGCGGGGCTGAGCCCGGATATTCCGGAGTATGAGCAGGAGGACGGGTTCAGCGAGACCTTCCTGAAGAAGATCGGGTTCCCGGAGTCGATGTCTTTGGATGCGTCGCCTTACGAGAAGTGCGATTTGACCCATGATCTGAACGATCCGTTGCCCGATGACCTGCGCGGGCGGTTCGACGTGATCATCGATGGCGGCACGCTGGAGCATATCTACAACACGCCGCAGGCGCTGGATAACGTGTTTCACATGCTGCGGCCGGGCGGGATCTTCCTGTCGATCAACGGGATCACCGGCTGGGCCGGGCACGGGTTCTACCAGTTCAGCCCGGAGCTGGTCTGGCGCTACTGGAAGGATGCGCGGCGCTGCGTGCTGCATGAATGTGCCGCCGTGCCGCACGATGTGACCGATGCCAAGCCGCGGCCGGCGCCCGACACGGGTCAGGACGGGCGGCGGTTTCGCGGGGCCGGGATGCAGGGGCGGTGGTACCTGTTCTACATCATCGAGCGCGGGCCGGATGCGGTGACCGACGAGCGGATCCGCAACGTCTCGCAAGGCGACTATTCGGTGCGCTGGGATGCGGGCGAGCCGCAGGCCGCGGCGGGCGAATAGGCGGGGCCCGGGCGGATGAGCGAGGAAGAGGACGTTCCGGAGGTCGAACCGGCCGGGCAGGTCGAGAAGGCCGAGCAGATCGACAAACCGATGTGGTTCGACGAGATCGGGCCGTGCGGGTCGGCCAGCGGGTTCCTGCACTCCGATCCGCGCCATCCGATGCTGTTCGTCAAAAGGCGGCGTCCGATCCTGATGGTGACCTTCGACAACCTTTCGAACGTCAACGACCGCTCGCCGGGGCGGTTGCCATGGGCCTACAAGTTTGCGCGGGACAACCAGGTGAGTCACCTCGGGGTCTATGCGCATCTGCCGAACTGGTACCGCGATGCCGGGCTGATCGCGACGATGCAGAAGATGGCCGCCGAGGGGTTCTTCGAGGGGTACGAGCGGTGCGTCTTCACCGGCTCTTCGATGGGCGCCTTCGGGGCGCTGAGTTTCGGGCGGCTGGCGCCGGGGGCGCATGTGCTGGCCTTCAATCCGCAATCGACGCTGAACGAGGCGCTGGTGCCGTGGGAGACGCGGTACCAGGTGGGGCGGCGGCAGGACTGGTCGCTGCCCTTGGGCGATGCGGCGGAGGCGGTGGCGGAGCTGGGGCGCGCGTACGTGTTCTATGATCCGTATTTCGAGCTGGACCAGTTTCATACTGACCGATTGATGGCGGCGGAGGGGGCCGGGGGCACCGTGGTGCCGCTGAAATGCTGGTTCTCGAACCACAAGTCGGCGGTTTTCCTGCGTAAGATCGAAGCGTTGAAGCCGATCATGTCAGAGGCGCTGTTCGGCGACCTGACGGAGCGGCGGTTCTACGAGCTCTACCGAGAACGGCGGCGGTTGCCGTGGTATCGCGGGTCGCTGGCCAATTACTTCGAGAAGGACGGGCGCACCGCCATGGCCGAGCGGGCGACGGTGGCGTTTCGCCAGAACCTGCGCAAGCACGGGCGGCTTGGCGGAAACCGGGGCGTGTGATGACGGAGGAGGCGTGGATCGTCGCGGCGCCGGTGAACGAGGCGCCTTACCTGTTGGAATGGATCGCGCATTACCGGGCCCTGGGGTTCGCAGGGGCCGTGCTGTTCACCAGCGGAAGCGAGGATGGCACCGACCGGATAGCCGCGCGGCTGGCGGAGTTGGGGTATGTGCATCATGTGCCGCTTGACCTGAAGGCGGGGCGCGATCCGTTGCGGTATGGGCTACGGGATGTGCTGCCAGTGCTCGATAGGCTGGGGGCCGACTGGGCGCTGCCTGTGGATGTGGACGAGTATCTGCAGGTCCGCACCGGGGCCGGTGATCTGCAGAGTTTTCTGACGGCGGTCGGGGCGGCGGATGCGATCTCGATCTGCCGCAAGCCGTTCGGGTCGGGCTGGCGGCGGGGGTTGCCGGAGGGGTCGGTGCGAGAGGCTTATACGCTGTGCGCCGAGGAGGATGACCGGGGGCGGATGATCGGCCGCGGGATCAAGACGCTGTTCCGGCCCGGCAAGGTCAGCCGGCTGGCACCGCATCGGCCGTATTTCGACGACGGCCCCGGCAAGGTGGCGTGGGTCGATGCCGGCGGGCAGGCGATGCCGGAAAAGTATTTCGAGGGGCAGTGGGCGGCGCATGACGGGTTTTCGCACCGGTTCGCGCGGTTGCATTACTACGCCGTGCCCAGCCCAGAGGCGTTCATCCTTCGGCGGGGCGTGCCGGAGAAGAAGAACCATCGGAAGGCGCTGCTGGACGATTGGGGCAAGCTAGACGTGAACGGTGTCGAGGATACGGCGATGGAGGCCGATATCGCGCGGTCGGCGCCGGTGCTGGAGGCGTTGCGCGGGGATGCGGCGCTGGCGGAGATGGAGCAGGCGGGTCGGGCGTGGCACGAGGCGCGGATGGCAGAGATGCTGCAGGACGGCAAGATCGCCGAGCTGTGCGCCGAGATGACCAACGCGACCCGGGCCGAGACGAAGAAGGCCGAGCGGAAGGAAAAGAAGAAGGATACGGTGCGCACCGCGCCGAGGGGCGGCGGGGGCACCTACATGCCGCCGCCGGTGCGCCCGGTGCGGTTCGACGTTCAGGCAGCGGCGGAGGGCGAGAGCCGGGCGGTGCTGCATGGCGGGTTTCACAAGACGGCGACGACGTACATCCAGAAGCTTTTGGAGGATAACGAGGCGTGGCTGGGTGGGCAGAGCGTTTACGTGGTGCCGCACCAGAAGCTGCGCAAGCACGTGACCTTTCCCTCGCAGCTCGATGCGTTCCGGCAGTTGAAGATCAGCCGGCGGACGAAGTTTTCCGAGGAGGAGTTGCAGGGGTTCGCGGATGCGTTCTTTGCCGAGCCGCTGGCGCTTCGGCCGAAGCGGATGATCCTGTCGGACGAGAACCTTCCGGGGTTGCCGGGGCATTGCGTGACCTCGGGCGCGCTTTACCAGTATCGCAAGACGTTCTTTCAGTGTTTCGCCAAGCGCATCCCGCTGCCGGTGACGGATGCGTTCTTTGCCGTCAGGAACTATGCGGATTTCTTCGCGTCGTCCTATGTGGAGTACCTGCGGGCGGCGACGGCGACGACATCGGGCAAGATGATCACGCCCGAGGAGATGCGGCGAAACGTGCTGGCGAGCCTGCCGTCATGGCAGGCGGTGCTGGGGGATTTCGCGGAGGTTTTTCCGGAGACGCGCGTCCATGTCTGGCGGTTCGAGGATTTCCGCGCCTTGCGGAACGAGGTGCTGGGCCTGTTCTGCGGCGAGGGGGTCGACGTGCGCCGGCTGAAGGACATGGAGGATGCCAAGCCCCGGCCGACCGCGTCGCGGCGGGCGGTCGAGGAGCTGGTGTTGATTTCCGAGCTGGAGGGGGCCGGCGCCATGTCGGAACGGGCGAAGGCGGTGCAGGAGCAATTCCCGCTCAACGAGGAGAACGGCAAGTTCGACCCGTGGAGCGCGGAGGAGCGGGCGCATCTGAAGGGGCTTTACGAGCGCGACTGGGCAGCCATTCGCGATGATGCGCGGCTGAGCGTGCTGGAACCCTGAGCGGCTTTTCGCGGGTTCGGCTGATCGGGCCGGGCTGCTGCCGAATGGAGTTGCCCGAAGCGCTTGCCGGGGTGTATTCAGGGGCTGCGCCAACCGGGGAATGTCGTTTTTCAACTGCGGGAGCACCACGTGCGTATCCCATGTGTTTCCTGTCGATCCTTCGTGGCGGCACTCGGTTTGATCCTGGCGTCGATGGCCTCTGCGGAGGGGGACCGCGCGGGGGAAGGCCGGCTTTCGCTGAGCCTTCAGGGCGGGCAAATGACGATCAACGGGATCGACGAGGTCTTCGTGCCCACCAAGACGGAATTCACCGATGCCTATTTCGGCGGGCTGATCCTTGGCTACGAAGTGCCGCTGAGCGACCCGCGCTGGGCCTTGGGCGCGGAGGTTCAGCTTAACCATCATTTCGGGCAGGACACGTACCAGGAGCTGGTTTTGCCGGTGACGATCCGCTACAGCCCGGCGCGGCCGTGGCCGGCGGTGATCGACAGTTTCGCCTTCGGGATCGGCATTTCCCACACGAGCGAGACTCCGCTGCTGGAGGTGGTCCGGCGGGGCGAATCGCAGCGGACGCTGGTGTATTTCAGCCTCGAGACCGCGTTTTCGGTGGGGGATGGAGATGACGATATCTTCGTGCGACTGCATCACCGGTCGGATGCTTACGGGCTGATGGCGACGGATTCCGGCTCGAACGCCTTCGCGATCGGGTGGCGGCGCGGGTTCTGAGGGGCGTCAGGCGCGGGAGCGCGTGGTCTGTTCGGTGACCGCTTGAAGGAGGGCGCGGATCATGGTGCGCTGGTCGTCGGAAAAGCCGGGGGACGCGATGGCAGGATCGGGGCCCGAGAGGTCATCCACCGGGAAAAGCGCGGGGTCGTCGGGGAAGAAGCGCTGGCGGAGAGCTTCGTTGTCGGCTTCGAATTGCTGCAGCAGGTCCAGGGCGGTGGCGTTGTCCATCGCGCGGCCCTCGAACCGGGGAAGGGCGCCCACCGGCATGGAGCGGAAGACCTTGCGCGCGTCGAGACCGGGCATGTCGGCCACCAGTTGCATGAGGTCGAGCAGGTCGATCGAGGGGGTGGGGTTGGCCACCTCTTCGGCGGGCGGCTTGCCATCGGCGTCGATGTCGAGGCCGAGCAGGGACATGAAATCGTAGACGACGTCGCCCTTGGGGAAGGCCGCCGGGTCGAAGCGCCGGAAGAGGAATTCGGCGTCGGGCCAGGCGGCATCCCAGCCCGAGATGATGCGGAGGTATTCGCCGCCCCTTGTGCCGAACTTGTCGACGTAGTTCTGGAAGCCCGGCTTGACCTTGCCGGTCTTCATCTTCTGTTTGTAGGCGCTTTCGAGATAGCGGTCCTGGCGGCGGAAATAGCCGACGATGCGGGTTTCGAAGGGCTCGTCGAGCGCCAGCACCTCGCGCAGGAGGGCCGGATCGCTGCCGGTGAACATCTCGGAGGTGAGGACGAGGGTTTCGGCCGGGCTGTCGGCGATCTTGCGGCGGATCTCGGCGCCGGTCTTTTCGGCCTCGGCCCGCTGGCCGCCGCGAAGCTGCACGCCGAGATCGTTATAGGAGCCGCGGCGGCCGCGGATCAGGAAATCGACGGATTTCGAGGCGAGGTAGGGCTGGCGCGCGCGGGCATAGCGCTGGATCGCGGTGGAGCCTGTCTTGGGCGTGCCGATATGGATCCAGAGCTTGCGCATGGGGTCTAGGCGGCCTCCGTCCCGGCGATTTCCTCGTACATCTCGAAGTCGCGGGCGAAGGCGCGGTCGACATTGCGGCGGTCGGCGGCGGATAGGCTGTCGCGATGTTGCTGGCTCGCGGTGCGGTGGCCGAGATGCTTGCGGGTGTCGATGGCCTCGACCGCCTCGCCTTTCGCGCCGAAGAGGGCGCGGATGATGGCGCGGCGGGCGTCGTCCATCGCCTCGACCCGGCCGATCAGGTCGTAGGAGACGAGGCCGTAGCTGATTTCCTTGTGCTGCGGGCGCCAGTGGCGGTCGAGGTCGCGGGCGCCCTCGTCCTGGGCCAGCAGGTCGAGGAAGGCAGGCAGGGTGATTTCCGTGTCGGCGGGACGGCCCAGATGGGTGTTGAGGTCGCGCAGATGGCGCGGGTTGGAACCGGGCTGCAGCTTGTCGGACCATGCCGAGACGGTGCGGGAGAGCGGGTCGCGGACCATGGTGAAGCGGAACCAGCCCGGGCCGGTGAGGGCGTCTTGTGCCGTTTCCCATGTCAGGCCGCGGGCGCCGGCGCGCAGGTAGTCGGTGGGCAGGTTATGGACGCCGTCCATGCTGATCTCGGGCGCGGCATCGCCGCCGAGGGCGTTGTGCATCTGGGTGATCAGCAGGGTCAGGATGTTGGTGCAGGCCGCCTTGTGGTTCTTCATGTAGAGGAAATCGGGCCCGCCATAGGGTTTCGCCGGCAAGTGCATGGTTTGCAGCAGGTGCCGGCGATTGCGGTAGTTCGACAGGATGTCGTCGATCGGGCTCATGCGCTCAGTCGTCGGCAAATTCTTCTTCCGGTTCCGGTTCGGGCTGGCTGGCCGCCCTGGGATCGGGGCGCTTGATGCCGGGATGGGTATAGACCATCTCGATGAAGTCGCGCCAGTCGGGGCGGGACTTGATGTCGGCGATCTTTTCCCGGTGCCACGCGACGGCCTGCATGTGCAGCTCGTTGAGCACCGGGTCAGAGCGAAGCTTGACCAGTTCCCGCAACATGCCCGGCACGTGGCGCAGGACGGAATAGTCGCGGGTGTGGTTGGTGTTCATGGCGTCGAAATATTCGCGGCCCTGGTCGACATGCACGTGATTGGTGCGGCCGCGGTCGCGCTTGACGAGGAAGCTGTCGGCCGAGCGGATGGCGTAGTGGTGCAGCCGGGCGTGGGTGTGGGAGAAGCCCGCCCATGTGCGCCATGTGATCGTCTCGGCATCGACCTGCTGGCCGCCGGCGTCGCGCCATGTGACGTGGGCGTATGGCTTCTCGGGGTCGGGGGCGCGGGCGGCGTTGACCTTGGGCCGGTGGACGCCCATCCGGTGAAAGGCGCCGTTGTTGCGGAAGAGGGTCTTGATGCCGGCGCCGCGGAAATTGGTGAAGCCGTCTTCGGGCGCGCAGGAGAAGAACTGTTCGGTGAGGGGGATGTCTTCGTAATGGCGGTGCAGGCCGTTGCCGAAGAGCTTCCAGCAGACCGAGATGGCATCGGCCGGGCCGCAGGCGGCGACGAGGTCGGGCAGTGTGCGGCCCGAGCGGACATTCATGAACTCGTCGGCATCCGAGCAGATGACCCAGTCTGCGGCCTTGTAGCGCGGGTGGTCGGTCGCGAGCCGGAGGGCGGCGCGCTGGGGCGACAGCTCTGCCCCCTTGCGGCCGATCTGGCGGTTGTTGTTGTCGACATGGGCGGCGAGGCCCATTTCCTCGAGCCGCTTCGCGATGGCGTCGGTGCCGTCGGTGCAGTCGTTGGTATAGATGAGGAAATCGTCGTACCCGATGGCACGGTTATACGCGATCCATTCCAGCATGAAGGGCGCTTCGTTCTTCATCGTGGTGACGATCAGGAAGCGTTCTTTTCGATCGGAGGCCATGTAACCCGTTCTTTCGTCTGCCTCGGGCAGGAGTGTCCCACCTCTCGCTAAAGCAGGCAACAAGCATTTATAAGGCGATTCTTGGGCGTGTCTTTTGCAAAACGCCGGCTTTGTGAGGGCTTCAGGCGGTGAGGCCGAGCCTTGCCGCGATATCCGGGCGGCTGGCCGCGAGTTCCTGTCGGGCTGTTTCGAGTTTGGCCCGGTGGTAGGCAAAGCTCTGGTCGTGGAGCAGGGCAAGATGCGGGTGGTCGGCCTTGAGCCGTGCGATGGCCGATTTCAGCGCCGGGACGTGGCGGGTGATGGTGGTGTCCTCGACATCGTTGGCATTGAAGGTCTCGAAATAGCGGAAGTTGATGCGCTCGTCGTCGTCGCTGTTGGCGGTGCCGCGGTAGCGCTTCATCAGGAAGGCTTCGGACGACTTGATCATGTAGTGGTTCATGGTGACCAGCGCGTCGCCATAGCTGTCCTCGAAGGAGCGCCAGCCCTGCTGGAGGAAGCGCTCCGGCATTTCGTCGCCCGAGCCGTTGACCCATGTGAGCGATACGCGCCCTTCCTGGTAGCGGGGCGAGAGGCGGGGGCGGTGGATGCCGAGCTTGCGCACCGGGTGGGGGCGGAACATCGACTTGAAGGCGGTGTACCGCTGGACCTTGTTGGTGCCGGGCGGGGCGGAGCGGGTGAACTGGGCGATGACCGGTTCATCCTCGAAGGGCACGATGCCGGCATTACCGAACACCCGCCAGGTGGCCGAGATGATGTCGACCCGCTTGCCGGCGCGGGCCTCGGCCGCGTCGACCAGGGCGTCGACGGTGCCGTCGCCTGCGTGGATGTTGAGGAACTCGTCGGCATCGGCCACCAGCACCCATTCGGAGGTCTTGATGGTTTCGTCGGCCCAGAACCTGTCATAGGCGCGGTTCTGGGGGTCGGCATGTTCGCCGTCGCGCTGGCCGCTGTTCTCGAGATGGGTGATTTCGCCCACGGTGTCGAGGTAGTCGAGCATCTGGCGGGTGCCGTCCTCGCAATCATTGGAGGCGACGACGATGCGGTCGAAGCCGATCAGCTTGTAGTAACAGATCCATTCCAGCAGGTAGGGGCCTTCGTCCTTGACCGTCCCGAGCAGGGTTCTCGGCTGGCGATCTGGCATGAGGCGGCTCCTTGCTTGGCGGGGCGTTTGCCCATGGTCCCTAGAAGTACCAGAGCGGGCGCGTGGTGCAATGCGGCAATGGCTGCGCCGGTGCTGTGGATTTGAGGAAACTTGGCGCGACTTCGCGTCGGGCCAAGCTTGATGCGATTCGGGGGGTGGGGTAGAAGTTGGGGCAACCAAAAAAGATAACCCGAGGCAATGGAATGGCAGAACTTCCCCCGGTGGGCGCGTTGTGGATTGGCGGGTCGCTGACGTGGCTCGAGCAACTGTGCCTGAAGTCTTTCGTCGATCAGGGGCACCGCACGATCCTTTATACATATGGCGAGGTTGGCGGCATCCCCGAGGGCGTCGAGGTGCGCGACGGGCGGGAGGTTCTGGAGACGGATGATTTCCACACCCATGCCCGGACCGGGAGCGTGGCGCTGTTTTCCGACCTGTTCCGTTTTCACATGATCGCGAAGGATCCGGAGATCATCTATATCGACACCGATGTCTATTCGGTGAAGCCGTTGCCGGGCGGGGAAAGCCATGTCTATGGCTACGAATTCTGGTCGGAGGAGAAGCAGAAGGGGCAGATCAACGGTGCCATCCTGCGGCTGCCGCAGGATTCGCCGGCGCTGAACGGGCTGCTGGAGTTCACCAAGGACGAGTACCCGGTGCCGGAATGGCTTCCGCCGCGGTTCCTGAACGAGATCAAGGCAAGGGCCGAAGCGGGCGATCCGATGCACGTGTCGGAGATGCCGTGGGGCGTGTGGGGGCCGCTGGGCGTGACTGCGTTCCTGCAGGAGACGGGCGAGGACAAGCACGCGCGGCCGACCGACTATTACTACCCGGTGCATTTCGCCAATCGCCGGGCCTTTGCCAAGCGGCCGATGGCGGTGAAGCGGAAGCTGACCGAGAACACGCGCTGCATCCATATCTGGGCGCCGATCAAGCGGTTCTGCGCGCGCCGACATGACGGGGTGCCGCCCGAGGGGAGTTGGCTGGCGACGCTGCTGGACAAGCACGGGATCGAGGCCGGCGCGGCGCCGGTGGCCGATCAGAAGGACAGGTCGGTGGTCGAGTAGATGGCCGGTTTGCCGACCGCGCCGCTTGCGGTGTTTCACCAGTCGGACCGGGTGAAGGCCAAGAGCCTTGCGGGAAGCGAACCGCGGCTGGTGGTGTCGTTCACCGGTGTGGGCAAGCCCGAGGCGCGGCACCAGACCGAGGAATTCGTCAAGAGCAGCCGGCAGGACGGGCGCAACCACGTGCTGTTCGTGTCGGACACCTTGCGGAGCTGGTACAACGATCCGGGGATCTTCGAGGAGATCCTCGACGTGGTGGGCCGGTACCGGGAGGCGCACGGGATCACCGAGACTGTGACCTTCGGCAATTCGATGGGCGGCTATGGTGCGGTGATCTTTGCCGGGGCGTTGCGGGCGAAGAGCTGCCTGGCGATCTCGGCGCAGTATTCGGCGGACCCGGCGGTGGTGCCCGAAGAGGAGCGGTGGGCGGCCTATCGCGAGCGGATCGGGCGGTTCACCAGGCCGCCGCTGGAGGATACGCAGGAGCCGGGTTGCAGCTATTTCGTCCTGCATGGCGGTGGCAAGGTAGAGCGCCCGCACTGGTCGCGCTTTCCGGTCTGTCCGAACCTGCACCATTACATCATCGGCAAGGTCGGGCACGGCGTGGGCAAGCGGCTGAAATCGGCGGGGCTGATCAACCGGGTGACGGAATGCGCCATCGGCGAGCGGCCCGTGGCGCTGCGCCGGGCGCTGGCCGGAGAGCTGGAGTTTCGCCGGCGGTCGAGCCTTGAGGTGGTCTAGCGTTACGGAAACTTCACAGGCTGAAGGGGAAAACCGGTAGATGCGGGGCGCGCAGGCGGCCACACTCGGGCCGACCCGGTTTGCCGAATCAATCGCCGGGTAGCCCGATGTTTTCAGGCAGGACGGATAGGCCGATGACGAGAGATCAGAAGGTTGTTGCGGCCGGAGCGGCGAGCGGCGTTCTCACGATGCTGGGGGGGCTTGTCGCGCTGTCGTTCTTTCTGACGGGGCTGCCGCCCGAGGCGTTGCCGGGCGAGCGGCTTGCCTATGCTGCGGGATGGATCGCGATTGCGGCGTTGCCGCTGTTCCTGGTGCTTCTGTTCGTGGGAAACGCGCGCTTTACCAGCGACGCGATCGACCCGACCCTGGGAAAGGAAACCGATGCGATCAAGATCAACGGACGCGTCGCTGAAAACACCCTTCAGCAATACGTGCTCTTCGTGGTCGCCTCGTTGGCGGTGGCGGCCTGTGCGACCGGTGAGAGGGTGAGCGTCGTCGCGGGGGCGGCGATCATCTTCGTGGTGATGCGGCTCGCGTTCTGGATCGGGTATCGCATCCATCCGCTCTATCGCGCCTTCGGCATGGCGGGGACGTCCTACCTTAACGTGGTTCTGTTCGGTTACGCCATCTGGCTGTCGATGGCCTAAGCGGCGACGGCCACGCGCTGGCTTTCCAGCACCTTCTTCATCATCAGACGGCCATAGCGCGGGTTGCCGTGGTAGTGATCGTCGCCGCCCTTGGCGAAGCGGGGGCGTAGGAAGCCCTGTTCGTCGGCGGCCTCTTCCGGGGGCAGGATCAGGTCGATGCGTCGCTCGGCCAGCCATGCGGCGAATAGGGCACGGGCCTTGACGTCGATCGCCTTGATGATCTCGGGGCGGACGCCGGTTTCTGTCATGATCGGGTGGCTGCGCACGGGCCAGGGCGCCGAGATGACGAAGGGGCGGACGCCGGTGTGCAGAAGCTGGTCGAAGAACGCGCGGATGTGGCGCTGATCGGCGGCGACCATCTGGGCGAAGGCGGCTTCGGGCACCGGCTGCATTCCGGGGATGCCGAGCCACGCCGGGGCGGCGCGGAGCCATGCCTCGGAGCGCATCAGGCGGTAGTTGTGGGTGCCGAGACAGATGCCCCAGCGATCGGCCGGGCCGAAGCTGGAGAAGCCGAAATTCTTCTGCAGCTTGGTGCGGAAGCGGCCGTTGGTCAGGACGACGCGGCCGTTCTCGATGGTGCTGAACGGCTCGGCCTCGTTGTCGGCGGTGCCGAGGGGGAAGACCACGACCTCTTCGGCGACGCTGTCTTCGAGGATCTGCATGCCGGCGCGCAGGGCGCGGGTGTGGGAGTTGCCACAGATGTTCAGGGTCATGTCTCGAAGAACTCCAGTATTTCCTCGTCGCAGGCCGGGTCGGAGGTGGGCACGGCAGGTGTCTCGTCTTGCTTCGGCTCGGCGGTGCCGGTGTCGCCGTGGGCGGCGAAGAAGATGTCCATCACCCGGGCCACGCCCTGGGCCGCGACGTTGCGCATGTTGGGGCGGTAGTAGATGCCGCGCATGGGGTGCGATGCGACCAGTTCGTAGGAGGGGAAGTAGTCAACGAAGTCATGCGCCATTGCCAGCTCGCCGCAGACCGCGCGCAGGACCGACTTGGAATAGGTCGTGGCGGCCAGCACGTGCTGATCGGTGGCGGTGGCCGTCAGGGGCACGGGCGAGACGGTGAAGAGGAATCGCATGTCCGGGTTGTGCTGGCGGGCGAGGGCGATGAAGGCCTCGGCATCCTGCAGCACCTCGGCGAAGCGGAAGTTGCGGAAGGCGTAGGTGTCCGGGTCGAACGTGCCGGCATGGGTGCCGGGGCACGAGGGCAGGACCGCGCCGTCGCGCTTGTTCACCCAGGCCTCGGTCAGGCCGAAGGTGAAGACGAAGAGGTCGGTCTGGCCCAGCAGGGTCTGGACCTGGTCGAGGTGATAGTCGCGGTCGGCCTCCATCTCGGCCAGCGAGGCGAAGCCGTCGGGCTGGATGGTGGGCCGGAACGGATCGTAGGCGCGGCCATCCTTCAGCCAGACGTGATCGTCGGGGTCCATCGCGCCCTCGGCGCGGGCGAAGAGCTGGAGCAGCTGGCGGATCGAGTAGACGTTGCCGTAGCGGGCGGAGTACTGGCCGTAGCCGAAATCCTCGGCGGTTTCCGCGTCCAGGAAGGGCGGGGCGGGTTCGACATCGGTGAAGCGGTAGTTGCGGGCCTTGAACTGGCGCGCGATGTGCTGGGCGAAGCAGCTTCCGGCGGCGGAAATACGGGTTTCGCGCGAGATCCGGAAGCGGGGCTGGTAGACGCCGTCCATCTCGATCGGGGACAGGTCGGATACCGCCGAACGCCAGAAGGCGCGGCTGGGCTGTTTCAAATACGGATTCGCGCCAGCGGCAGAGTTGGAGAAGTCGCCGGTCGACGGCGGCAATTCCTGAAAGGATTTCATCGCAGCACTCACAAACCTAATATCTGCGCCCCCGCGCAGGGCCCGGCCAGGCGACCGGAACCAAGTTTTTTCTGTGGTCCGAATATGGCATAAATAAGGCCATCTGTGGTGAGAATGTGTCGGCGAGCGGCGGATTGCGGCCAGTTTGGGCAACAATGATATCGAAGGTAGCGTTGGCGTTGCCAATCCCGAGACAAGCCGGCGTGCGCTCGAATTCCGGGGCCACTTTCGCCGAATCGTGAAACGAGAACGGGGCGGCATTGCCGCCCCGTCCCGCCAAACCGTCATCGTGACGGGCTTACATGTCGGGCATGATCACCTTGTCGATGACATGGATGACGCCGTTCGACGCCTCGATATCGGGCTGCACGACAGTGGCGTCGTTCACCATGACGCCGCCCTCGGTCATGATGGTCACTTCGCTGCCCTCGACGGTGGCCGCGGTCATGCCGTCGGACAGGTCGCCGGACATCACCTTGCCGGGCACCACGTGGTAGGTGAGCATCGCGGTCAGCTGATCCTTGTTCTCGGGCAGAAGCAGGTCTTCGACCGTGCCCTCGGGCAGGGCGGCAAACGCCTCGTCGGTGGGAGCGAAGACGGTGAAGGGGCCTTCGCCCTTCAGCGTTTCGACCAGGCCCGCGGCCTCGACCGCGGCGACGAGGGTTTCGAAGCCCTCGGCGTTGACGGCGGTGTCGACGACGTCCATCGAGCCGCTTTCCGCGAGCGCCGGAGCAGCGGTGGCCGACAGCAGGGTGGCGGCGGTCAGAGCGAGATAGGTTCTGCGAAGCATAAGAGTCTCCTCCTTGGTTGAGTGTGAGAATGCCCATTGAGCATTCGGTCTGGAGTACGGGAGGCCTGCGAAACCGGTTCACTGCAAGATCCCGTTCGGGCGGGTGGACTTTCGGGATCGGCCCGCTAAGCCCGCGCATTTCGCGTCATCAAGTCAAAGATTTGTTATTCAGGGTTAGCGGTGCGTGATCGCGTCGGCGCCCAAACGGTGATCCGGCGGGGTACGGGGATGGCAATTCGCGGGTTGAAGTCTCGGGCGCCGCGAAGAAGTCTGTAGGGGGCGGCGGCCGATCGGGCCGGGCATGGAGGGCGAGGATGGAACTGGACATGGGGTTCGCAATGAGGGCCGTCGAGATCCTGGCGGTCGCGTTCATCGCGGTGCTGGGACTGCTGGCGTTGGCGGGAGTGATCCTGTTCGTGATCGACCGGTCGCAGCGGGGCGACGCGATCCGGCGGAATTACCCGGTGATCGGACGGTTCCGGCACCTGTTCTCGGAGCTGGGAGAATTCTTCCGGCAGTATTTCTTCGCGATGGACCGGGAGGAGCTGCCGTTCAACCGGGCGCAGCGCGACTGGGTGGGGCGGGCGTCGAAGGGCGTGGGGAACACGGTGGCCTTTGGCTCGACCCGGAATATCAGCGTGCCTGGCACGCCGATCTTCGCGAACTCGGCCTTTCCGCCGCTCAACGACATGTATGCCAAGACCGAGCCGCTGGAGATCGGGCCGCATGCGCGGATGCCCTTTGCCGCGCCGTCGATCTTCAACATTTCGGGGATGAGTTACGGGTCGATTTCCAGGCCGGCGGTCAGGGCGTTGAGCAAGGGGGCGAAGGCGGCGGGGATCTGGATGAATACCGGGGAGGGCGGGCTGTCGCCCTATCACCTCGAGGGCGGGTGCGACCTGGTCTTCCAGATCGGGACGGCCAAGTACGGAGTTCGGAACCTGACCGGCGGGCTGAGCGACGACAAGCTGAGGGAGGTCGCCGCGCACGAGACGGTGCGGATGTTCGAGCTTAAGCTGAGCCAGGGGGCGAAGCCCGGCAAGGGCGGTATCCTTCCGGGGGCGAAAGTGACGCCGGAGATCTCGATGATACGGGGGATTCCGGTGGGGCAGGACAGCATCTCGCCCAACCGGCACCCGGAGGCCGGCACCTATGACGAGTTGCTCGACATGATCGGACATATCCGCGAGGTGACCGGCAAGCCCGTGGGGATCAAGACGGCGGTGGGCTCGGTCGAGGGGATGGAGCCGCTCTTCGAGGCGATCGACGCGCGCGGGGCCAAGCATGCGCCCGACTTCATCACCATAGACGGTGGCGAGGGTGGCACGGGGGCCGCGCCGATGCCTTTGCTCGACCTTGTGGGCATGCCGGTGCGCGAGGCGCTTCCGCGGGTGGTGGACATGCGCGACCGGCACGGGCTGAAGGAACGGATCCGGATCATTGCCAGCGGCAAGCTGGTGAACCCGGGCGATGTGGCCTGGGCGATCTGTGCCGGGGCGGATTTCGTGACTTCGGCGCGGGGGTTCATGTTCTCGCTTGGCTGTATCCAGGCGCTGAAGTGCAACCGGAACACCTGTCCGACGGGGATCACCACGCATAACCCGCGGTATCAGAAGGGGCTGGTGGTGGAGACCAAGATCGACAAGGTGGCGCATTACGCGCAGGCGGTGATCAGGGAGGTCGAGACCATCGCCCACTCGGTCGGCGTGGCCGAACCGCGGCAGATGCGGCGGCGGCATGTGCGGATCGTGCAGGCGGACGGGACGAGCGTGCCGTTCAACCGGCTTCTGCCAAGCTATGACCCAGCGAAGGCGGCGGAGTAGGCGGGCCTTAGTACGACGCGCGCGCGTGCGCGCGCGAGGGCTGCCGAATGTTACGGTAGGGCAACGTGTTTGTGAGTCGGCTTGTTTTGCCGGGCTGGCCGTGGCCCTCTACATCTGTGGCGCAGATGTAGCGCATTACCGGAGACCCGACGCATGGCCTTTCGCTGGAAGAACACCCTGACCGACAATGACGTGACGCCGGAGCATTTGTTCCTGAACCGGCGGCAAGTGATCGGGGCGGCGGCCGCCGGGCTGGCGCTGACCGGCATTGGCGCCCCGGCGCGGGCCGATACGCTGGAGCCCAATGAATGGGACGACATCACCAGCTACAACAATTTCTACGAGTTCGGCACCGGCAAGGGCGATCCGGCGAAATACGCCCATATGCTGACGACCGAGCCGTGGAGCGTGGAGATCGACGGGATGGTCGACCGCCCCGGCGCGTACGCCTTCGAGGACATCATGAAGAAGATGACCGTCGAGGAGCGGATCTATCGCTTCCGCTGTGTGGAGCGCTGGGCGATGGTCGTGCCGTGGAACGGGTTCGAGCTGGCCGACCTGCTGGAGATGGCGGGGGTGCAGTCTTCGGCGAAGTTCGTGGCGTTCGAGACCGCGCTGCGCCCTGACGAGATGCCGGGGGTCAGCCGGCCGGTGATCGAATGGCCCTATGTCGAGGGGCTGCGGCTGGACGAGGCGATGCATCCGCTGACGATGATCGCGACCGGGATCTATGGCCGGGACATTCCGAACCAGAACGGCGCGCCGCTGCGCTTGGTGGTTCCGTGGAAGTATGGCTACAAGTCGATCAAGTCGATCGTGCGGATCACGCTGACCGATACGCAGCCGCCGACGGCTTGGAACAAGTACAGTGCGAATGAATACGGCTTCTATAGCAACGTGAACCCGAAGGTGGATCACCCGCGCTGGAGCCAGGAATACGAACAGCTGATCGGGCAGGGGCTTTTCGCCAAGAAGACGCCGACCCGGATGTTCAACGGCTACGAGGAAGAGGTGGCCGGCCTGTATGAAGGCATGGACCTGGTGAAGTTCCACTGATGGGGTTTGTCGATCGCTTCAATTCGGCCATGCGCCGCGTGCCGGCCTGGACGGTCTACGTGGGCAGCTTGGCCTATGCCGGCTGGGTGTTCTTCCAGGGCGCGACCGGCGCACTGGGCCCGAACCCGGTGGAGGCGATCGAACATGCCTATGGCGAGGCCGCGCTTTACCTTCTGATTGCCGGGCTGGCGGTGACGCCGTTGCGGCGGTTCGCCAAGGTGAACCTGCTGAAGTTCCGGCGGGCGATCGGCTTGACGTGTTTCTTCTTCGTGACGATCCATCTGCTCACCTGGGCGGTGCTGGATGTTCAGGCGCTCGACCGGGTCTGGGCCGATATCGTGAAGCGGCCCTATATAACTGTCGGCATGGCCGGCTTCGTTCTGCTGCTGCCGCTGGCGGTGACGTCGAACAACCTATCGGTTCGCAAGCTGGGGCAGACATGGCGGCAGCTACACAAGCTGGCCTATCCGGCGGCCGTACTGGGGGCGGTGCATTACCTGATGCTGGTAAAGGGGTGGCAGGTGAAGCCGTTGGTGATGCTGGGTGTCATCCTGGTGCTGCTTGTCCTGCGGCTGCCGGGGATCGGGAAACCGCGCCGGGCACGGATGGCGGACAGGGCGCAGAGCCGGGCCTGACCCGGACGGGGGCGATTCCGGCGGAATCGCTTTTCGAATACCTCGCGGCGCCCGGATTCGGGGCGATTCAGGGATTCTTTCCGAAAAAATGACGACTCGCGGACGACAAAGCGATTCATTTGGGGGTGAATCGGGCGCGATTCACGAGTCGCCCGGCTGACTCGCCGCCGATTCCGGGGGAATCCGGGGGCGAGTCTGGCCATTTCCCGGCAGATTCCCTGTGGATAAGCCGATTTCCCCCGGAATTGCGCGGTATGGGGCAGAAAAAATCCTGCGCAAAACTGGGGGTGGGCGAAATTTCAGGAAAGGAAGCCATTGTTTTTGTTGGGAAATCGAGTTTTTTGAAAAAAACATGACGTTTCCGGAAAAAAGGGCTTGCGAGTGTGAGCCGCAATCCGTAAATACCCCCTCACCGGCGGCGCTGAGGCGCACAACGGAACGCCAGACGGGCCACACGGCAACGAGGCGAACAACAAAACGAGAGATCGATGAGGCGGGGCGCGCCAAGGAAGTTAGGGCGCATCCAGTCGATTTTGTCTCTCACGCTCTTTGAAATCGATGGTATCTGAAGAGATATGCGGGCGGTTTGGTCCTAGACGACGGAACACTCTTGCATATCAACTACCTAGGGCTTCGGCCCGATGATGGATAGTCAGCTTCACTGTTTGTTCGGCATCGTCCGCAAGGACCATGCACAACAGACAGAGACGGGTCTCACCCTGCCGGGTGAGACACGATGTGCAAGGGTCGAACGTTAAGGATAGG
>NZ_CBDDIG010000002.1:0-172500 GCF_965228755.1 Roseovarius sp. | reverse complement strand
ATTGGAACATGTTGGGAAGCATGGCCATAGCGGGTGACAGCCCCGTACAATAAGCTCTGAGGTACGTATTAAGTAGGGCGGGACACGTGAAATCCTGTCTGAAGATCGGGGGACCACCCTCGAAGGCTAAGTACTCCTTACTGACCGATAGCGAACCAGTACCGTGAGGGAAAGGTGAAAAGCACCCCGACGAGGGGAGTGAAACAGTACCTGAAACCGGACGCCTACAATCAGTCGGAGCTTGACTGGACTCTAATGACAATCTGCTTCATCAACATGAAAACGATTCATGTTGGAGGCAATCGTGTCGGATATCGCATTTGTGACAGACGGGACCATGGCAGTCGTCGGACTTATCGCGGGGCTCATTGACATGAGCGTTAACCACTGCCCCAACGAGGGGTGCCTGGCGAAGAACGATGTTCCTGCCTACAACTCACTGGCACTGGGCGAGACATATTTCCAGGAAAACGCCTCTGGCGAGGAAATATACTTCCGGCGCGACACCGCGCGGGCCTTCGGCCCTTTCCAGAGCATCTGGGGCCTCTCGGCCTCCACAGACGGTGAATTCTGGATCGGCGCGGGCCACGCCTACACGCTGAACCTGTTCAACGAACGGACCTTCATCCAGTTTCACTCGATGGCGGGCCTTTACGAGAACGGCGGCGGGCACGATCTTGGCGGACCGGTACAGTTCCGGTCGGGCATCGAGATCGGCTACCAGGCCCGGAACGGCACGCGGGTCGGCCTCAGCGTCGATCACCGGTCGAACGCGGGCATCAACAGCCGCAACCCCGGTCTCGAGACCGTGCAGCTGCGGGTGTCGATCCCTCTCAAATGAGATTGTTATTAGTGTCCAGTCTTGTGACGGCGTACCTTTTGTATAATGGGTCATCGACTTGGTCTATCCAGCAAGCTTAAGCCGTTAGGTGTAGGCGCAGCGAAAGCGAGTCTTAATAGGGCGATGAGTTGGATGGATCAGACCCGAAACCGAGTGATCTAGGCATGGCCAGGTTGAAGGTAAGGTAACACTTACTGGAGGACCGAACCCACTTCTGTTGAAAAAGAACGGGATGAGCTGTGCCTAGGGGTGAAAGGCCAATCAAACTCGGAGATAGCTGGTTCTCTGCGAAATCTATTTAGGTAGAGCGTCATCCGAATACCCTCGGGGGTAGAGCACTGGATGGGTAATGGGGCCCCACAGGCTTACTGATCCTAACCAAACTCCGAATACCGAGGAGTACTAGATGGCAGACACACTGCGGGTGCTAACGCCCGTAGTGGAGAGGGAAACAACCCTGACCTCCGGCTAAGGCCCCCAATTCGTGGCTAAGTGGGAAAGCAGGTGGGACGACCAAAACAACCAGGAGGTTGGCTTAGAAGCAGCCATCCTTTAAAGATAGCGTAACAGCTCACTGGTCTAAACAAGTTGTCCTGCGGCGAAGATGTAACGGGGCTCAAGCCACGAGCCGAAGCCGAGGAGTGCGTATGCACTGGTAGCAGAGCGTAGTGTGACATAGTCTCATTCCTCCTTAGCGGGTTCGCCCGCCTTGGAGGAGAGAGGCTTTCGATGAAGCCGGGGCGTGAGCCATCCGGTGGAGAGATCACTAGTGAGAATGATGACATGAGTAGCGACAAAGAGTGTGAGAGACACTCTCGCCGAAAGTCCAAGGGTTCCTGCTTAAAGCTAATCTGAGCAGGGTAAGCCGGCCCCTAAGGCGAGGCCGAAAGGCGTAGCCGATGGGAACCAGGTTAATATTCCTGGGCCGGGAGGTGGTGACGGATTGCGAAGGTTGTTCATCCTTATCGGATTGGATGGGCCGCTTAGCAGTTCCTGGAAATAGCCCCTCCATCAGACCGTACCCTAAACCAACACAGGTGGACTGGTAGAGCATACCAAGGCGCTTGAGAGAACGATGTTGAAGGAACTCGGCAAAATGCCTCCGTAAGTTCGCGAGAAGGAGGCCCGCTTCGAAGGCAACTTTGGGGCGGGGGCACAAACTAGGGGGTGGCGACTGTTTACTAAAAACACAGGGCTCTGCGAAGTCGCAAGACGACGTATAGGGTCTGACGCCTGCCCGGTGCCTGAAGGTTAAAAGGAGAGGTGAGAGCCTTGAATTGAAGCCCAGGTAAACGGCGGCCGTAACTATAACGGTCCTAAGGTAGCGAAATTCCTTGTCGGGTAAGTTCCGACCTGCACGAATGGCGTAACGACTTCCCCGCTGTCTCCAACATCGACTCAGCGAAATTGAATTGCCTGTCAAGATGCAGGCTTCCCGCGGTTAGACGGAAAGACCCCGTGCACCTTTACTACAGCTTCGCACTGGCATCAGGATTGGGATGTGCAGGATAGTTGGTAGGCTTCGAAGCAGGGACGCCAGTCTCTGTGGAGCCATCCTTGAGATACCAACCTTCGCACTCTTGATGTCTAACCGCGGTCCGTTATCCGGATCCGGGACCCTGCGTGGCGGGTAGTTTGACTGGGGCGGTCGCCTCCTAAAGCGTAACGGAGGCGCGCGAAGGTTGGCTCAGAGCGGTCGGAAATCGCTCGTTGAGTGTAATGGCAGAAGCCAGCCTGACTGCGAGACTGACAAGTCGAGCAGAGTCGAAAGACGGCCATAGTGATCCGGTGGTCCCGAGTGGAAGGGCCATCGCTCAACGGATAAAAGGTACGCCGGGGATAACAGGCTGATACTGCCCAAGAGTCCATATCGACGGCAGTGTTTGGCACCTCGATGTCGGCTCATCTCATCCTGGGGCTGGAGCAGGTCCCAAGGGTACGGCTGTTCGCCGTTTAAAGAGGTACGTGAGCTGGGTTTAGAACGTCGTGAGACAGTTCGGTCCCTATCTGCCGTGGGTGTAGGATACTTGAGAGGAGTTGCCCCTAGTACGAGAGGACCGGGGTGAACGATCCACTGGTGGACCTGTTGTTGCGCCAGCAGCAGTGCAGGGTAGCTATGATCGGACAGGATAACCGCTGAAGGCATCTAAGCGGGAAGCCCCCCTCAAAACAAGGTATCCCTGAGGACCGTGGTAGACGACCACGTCGATAGGCCGGAGATGTAAGCGCGGCAACGCGTTCAGTTGACCGGTACTAATTGTCCAATAGGCTTGATTTGATCCAGTAAAAGCCAGACTTTGGCTGGACCAAAAGCATACACCGAAGTGTACTGACTTGGAATTCAAGGGTTTTTCTTGGTTTGGTGGTCATAGCAAGAGCAAAACACCCGGTCCCATCCCGAACCCGGCCGTTAAGTGCCTTAGCGCCGATGGTACTGCGTCTCAAGACGTGGGAGAGTAGGTCGCCGCCAAACCTAGTAAGACCCTTGATTGGTATCTCTCTGACGATGCCGCCTCACATTCCAGACAATTCGAGGCGGCTCAACGCAATGGCGCGGGATGGAGCAGTCTGGTAGCTCGTCAGGCTCATAACCTGAAGGTCGCAGGTTCAAATCCTGCTCCCGCAACCAAATCTTCCCGCGATGACCCCGCCTTTCCGGCGGGGTTTTTCGTTTTGGATGGTATGTACGCGAATTTCGGCGAGACCACGGGACCTCCCCCGCTTGCAACGTCTGGCACATCGGCTCGAGGAGCCGGTCCCGTCTTGGGTGGCCATGTCAGTTCGGACGGAACGTTCCTTGCGATGTGCTGTGATGGTCTATCGACGGGATGGACGCGGCAAAAGAAGTCCCCGGAGATTGCAGAACACTTCAAGTGCGCCAACCCCGACAATTTGGCTCCCTCAACAACGCGGGTTTTGGACCTGTTCCGCGACCGAAACGACAGACATGGTTCCGATCAAGATCAGCATCCGAGGTCGGACATGCGGCGGCGGCAATTCCTTTCATTGGCAGCGATACCAGGATTGTCCGGCATTCTCATACAGTCAGCAGATGCGCAGGAACCGGACGAGGGCAGCAACATGGACGTCAAGAGTGGGGTGGAACATACGCTGGGACGAAAGCCGCTCGATTTCGCAGACTATGCAGAACGCACCGCGGCAATTGGCATATGGGAGGCCGGAAATTGACCCAGATTGCCATTTCGATCCTTCTTTGGGGCTCGGCGATCGGTTGCGGATTGATCGCGGGGCTCTACTTCGCTTTCTCGATCTTTATCATGAACGCGCTCGGCAGGCTCGGACAGGGGCAGGGCGCTGCTGCGATGAATTCCATCAACGAAACGATCCTGCGTTCGGCGTTCATGCCGCTGTTCTTTGGCACCACCGTTTCCGCCGCCATGGTGGCGCTTCTCGGGCTGTTCCGGTGGGGCGCGCCGGGGGCAACTGCCATGCTGGCTGGTGGGGTTGTCTATGTCCTGGGCATGTTCGTTTGCACGGTGGTCTTCAATGTGCCGCTGAACAATGAACTGGCGCGGGCGGGCGCAGATGACGTGGTCTGGGAGCAGTATCTGAAGGACTGGACATGGTGGAACCACGTTCGCACCGTAGCGTCCGTCGTGGCGATGTTGCTTTTCATCCTTGCGCTTCTCGACACACGCTCCGCCTTGTCCTGAGAGGAAACGCAGATGTGACCAGTGCCGCGGCTGCCCTGAAGGGTGAGCTGTCGCATGGCCATGGGGCGTCGACTGTCGCTAGTAAATTGGCACCTTGATATCCGATTGAATCGGACCTTCCGTGGCACCAATATCCGAGGCAATCCTTGGTGGAAGGGCAGCAGATTGCACCTGCCCAATCCCGCAGTACAAGGAACCATCCAATGCTTGAAGCATCACTTTCCGGATTATTGCTTGCCTGGAGCGCCTATGGCTTGGGGATTCTCAGTCCCGGGCCGAACGTTCTGGCGGTCATGGGCACCTCGATGGAACATGGACGGCGTGCCGGCATCACGCTGGCCATGGGAATGGTCAGCGGCACGCTTTTCTGGGGTACGGCCACGTTGCTGGGCTTGACCGCGCTGCTGGCAGTCTACGCGTCCGCCCACACAGTCATCAAGTTTGCAGGGGCGGCGTACCTGCTCTGGCTTGCCTACAAGTCCTTTCGTGCGGCCATGCGCGCCCGGTCGGACCTGCCTGAAGCGGTGGCGACTGATCAAAAGGCCGGACAGCTTTACGTGAGGGGGTTGCTCATCCAGATCAGCAATCCGAAGGCGGCGTTGACCTGGATCGCGATCATGTCGCTTGCCCTTCGGGAAGGGGCCCCGTCATGGGTTGGGCCTGCGGTCGTGGCGGGCTGCCTCGGGATATCCTTTGTCGGGCATATCACTTATGCCCTGCTGTTTTCCGCACCGCCGGTGGGAAAACTTTATCTTCGTGCGCGGCGCTGGATCCAGGGCGGGCTCGGGGCGTTCTTCTGTTTCGCGAGCTGGAAGCTGGCCACGGCGCGCCTGTGAGAGCCGGTGCTTGCCGGGCTTTCCGAGTTCCCTTCGATCACGCCGCAATGGGCCAAGGGGCAGGTCGGCCAGACCAGCGCGACCGCGTCTGATCACCGACCCCTTAGTTTCGCAACTTGCGAGATGGCTGGTTCGATCCTGGGGGCGTCGATCAGGCCGAAACCGAAGACGTAGCCTTTCTGGACAGTGTCGTGTGTGGCGTAGCGTGCAATATCTTCAATCCGTATGCCTTCGGCCGCTGCCTTCGCCACCACGATCTGTTCGTTTTCGGGTTCCAAGAGCTCTGCTGCGAGATGCACGCCGGCATGGGCGTCGAACGGGCGAAGCCGATCGCCGAAATGCGCGTCCAGTGCCTCGAGAAGAATGGTGCGTCTTTCAGAATACATGCGTCGCATCTTGCGAACGTGACGTGCCAGGTGACCTTCTGAGATGAAGTCCGCGAGCGCGAGCTGTGGGATCAGGGGGCTGTGCCAATCGTTCAGATGCCTGGCCAGGGTCAGGGCATAGCGCGCCCATTCCGGGAGGACGACAAACCCCATTCTGAGGGCGGGAAACATGCTCTTGGAGAAAGTGCCGACATAGAAAACCGACTCCGAGCGATCGAGCGTCTGCAATGCATCAAGCGGCATGCTGTTGTGCCGAAATTCGCTGTCGTAATCGTCCTCGACGATGAGCGCGCCGTAGCTGTGGGCGAAATCGAGAAGTTCGGCGCGCCTGCGGGCGGACATGGCGACGCCGAGGGGGAACTGGTGCGAGGGCGTGACGCAGATGACGCGCACTTCTGGCGGGATGCGTTCGACGATCAGGCCTTCGTCGTCCACCGGGATGGAATGGATCTTGGCGCCCGCACCGATGAAGGATCGTCGCGTCGGCCCGTAGCCGGGATCTTCCAGCGCAACCGCGGTTTCCCCCGGTGTCACCAGAATGCGGGCAATGAGGTCGATGGCCTGCCGCGCGCCGGCTGTCACGACTATGTCCTCCGGCCCGCATGCCACGGCGCGCACGAAAGACACGTGATTGGCGATAGCGTGTCTTAGAGAGTGTTCGCCCGCAGGATCGTGTTCAGAAACTCCCATCCTGGCAACGGCACGTGTCGCCCGTGTGGACAGCCGTTGCCAGATGTCGAATGGAAATTCGGCGTCGGGCATCCCGGCAACGAAATCGAAACGGTAGCTTTCGCCGCTGCACGTCTCGGCGACAGGCCGCCAGTCGCGAAACGCGGGGGCAAGTCGCTTGTCGGCATTGTGTCCTGCCTGTCGCGGCGCCCTTGGACGCTCCAATCGCGGACTGATGTCGACAACGAAGGTGCCCGCACCCTTACGGCCCTCGACGTATCCCTCGCTGAGCAGCATGTCATACGCGGCCATGGCGGTATTGCGCGAGATGCCAAGGCCTTTCGCCAGGGATCTGGTCGGGGGCAGACGAAGGCCAGGCTGAAGCCGTCCGTCAATGATGGCCGCACGCAATTGCCTGTGCAGCGAACGCAGGAGATCACGCGAGCCCGGTTCGGGCAGATCGATCGCAATGTCCAGAATTGGCTCCATGAACTTCAAATTCTATGGATCTTTTGAAGTACCGTAATTCGAGGCAGGGTCGAGTGCAACGCGCAGTTCGAAATCATGCTATGCGGCTGCGGCCGAGGTGGTCGAGCGATGTGGGTTACGAGCGGGCCGGGTCGCCGGCATACAGCCCGTCCAGGATCGCGCGGAATACGGTGACGGCCTTGGAGGAGGTCTCTTCCGGCGTGTCGGAGCTGGCGATCCAGGTCGCTGCATGAATACTGGCGCCGTTGATCAGGCGGGCGGCCGCCTCTGGATCAACGTCCACAAGAAGCCCGTCGGCCTTCAGGGCGTCGAGCTTGTTCTTCAGGTCCATGACACAGCAATTCGTATCCGGCCACTGTGAGATATCGCCCAGCACGGCGGGGCCGTCGTGAAACATGATGCGCTGGATCTCCGGCTCGAGCGCCATCTGGATATAGGCGATCTGGCTGTCGACGACAGCCTGCCAGAGCGACGGCGCGCGCGTCGAGATTTCCGAGAGGCGCTCGGTCATCTCCATGTCGATCTGCCGGACGACGGCCTGGAACAGGCCCTTCTTGTCGCCGAAATGATGATAGAGCGCGCCGCGTGTCAGGCCGGCGGCGGCGGTGAAATCGTCCATCGAGGCATCGGCATAGCCGACCGTGCCAAAGGCCTGCCGCGCGGCGGCGGTCAGCTTGGCCCGGGTTTCGGCGATCATTTCCTTGCGCGGTTTCCGCAAATCCTTCTCCCAGATTCACCTACGCGGCGTATGTGTATTGACATACGCGGCGTATGTTATTAGTTCCGTTGGCATACGCTACGTATGTAAAATGTGCCTCGGCACGAATCAAGGAGTTAACAGATGCCTAATCCCTATGCGGTCATCTTTCGTGTCCCCGGAACGAAAGGTTTCTCGGCGGCCGGGTTCTTTGCGCGGTTGCCGCTTGCCATGGCGCCTATCGGCATCGTGGCGATGCTGTCCCAGACCCATGGCGAGTATTGGCTGGCCGGTGCCGTGGCGGCGGTTTTCGCGCTGACGAACGCGCTTGTCTCGCCGCAGATATCACGACTGGTTGACCGTTTCGGTCAGTTGGCGGTCGTTGGTCCCGCAACGGCCATTTCGGCCGCGGCATTCCTGGCCCTTGCGGCCGCGGCGCATTCCGGCTGGCCCCTATGGACGCTGTTCACTTCGGCCTTTCTTGCCGCTGCCATGCCGAGCATGTCGGCCATGGTCCGCGCCCGCTGGAGCGCGATTTTCCGGGATCGGCCCGAACTCAATACCGCCTTCGCCTTCGAATCGGCGGCGGATGAACTGATCTACATCGCCGGCGCGTCGCTGTCGGTCGGCCTGTCGGTGTCGTTCTTTCCGGAGGCGGGTATTCTAGCCAACACGCTGCTACTTTCGGTCGGAAGTGCCGCCTTCCTGATGCAACGGCGCACGGAGCCCAAGGTGGTCGAGTGGACGGGGGAGGATCGGGCGCAGGGCTCTGCCATCCGGTTGCGCCCGGTCCAGATCGTGACGCTGACGCTCATTTTCGTCGGGGCGATCTTTGCCACGGCCGAGGTCAGCGCGGTGGCGATTACCGAGAAACTCGGACAGCCGGACGCCGCCAGCCTCGTGATCGGGGTCTACGCGGTGGGCTCGTTCGTGCTGGGCCTCGTCCTTGGTGCGCTCAACCCGCAGATGCCGTTGCAGCGCCAGCTTCTGATCGCTGTCGGTGTGCTTGCGGCGACGGCCGTTCCCCTGCTGTTTGCCAGCGGCTCGGTGGCCATTCTCGCCTTTGCCGTCTTTGTCAGCGGGATCGCCGTGTCGCCCACGTTCATCACGGCGTTCGGCCTGGTCGAACGTCGCGTGCCGGCGTCGATGCTGACCGAGGGCGTCACCTGGGTGATGACCGGGATCGGTATCGGTATGGCGTTCGGCGCGTTCGTCGCCGGGTGGGTGGTCGACAATTTCGGCCCGGAGAACGGCTTCTGGGTGTCGGTGGTGTCGGGAATCGCGGCGGTGCTGACGGTGGCGATCGGACAACGCAGCCTGTCGGTCCGGTGCGATTGCCCCGCGCCCGGGACCGATTTGCAACCGGCCGCTTAGGCCGACGAAACAGGCCGTTCGGCACGGGGGTGCCGGACGGCGCAGCCAAGCAACAGCGGCCGCGACATTTACCGCGGCCCTTATCAACATCTTGAGAAAACAACCCTCTCGCAATAGCATGAAGCCGTTCGGTGAGCTTGGGGGGCATCACCTGCAATTTCGGGGACCCTCCGGGGGAAACGCAAACGCCTGTAATTACAGGCAATTGCAAGGGATGATTCGGTGTTTAAAATCAGAAATTTATGGACGTCCGTCGCCGGTGCCGCGGTGGCTGGCATATTTTTGGGATCGGCGCCGCACGCGGAGGCGACGGACCTCGAATCCGCGGATGGGGCGCTGCTTGAGAAACAATGGGCGGAGTACGAGGCCGACAGGCCGAAGTCGATCCGGGAGGTTCAGCCTTTCCGGCGGTCCGCCACGACGCAGGATGCGGATGGGACGGAATTTACCCTGACCTCGCTCAACCCGGCGTTCAATACGTGGTTCCTGCTCGATATCACGACGGTCGCACGGCATACCAAGACGACCACCTATCACCTTGAAATGACCGACCCGGAGGAGACCATCGTGTCGCTCCGGACAACGGACACGCCCGAGCTGATCTTCGAAAGTAACGGCATCGTCGAGCGCTGTGCGCCGTGGACGGGGCGGAATTCGGAGCTCGACAAGGCGGTCAATTCCGGATTGCCCTATGCGCCGATCTGCGGCGACCGGGTGTTCGTGCGCAACCATGTGCGCGGCTCGCGGAGCAACCGCGAGGCGGTGGCGGAGTTCCTGCGCGACAACGTGATCTTTGGCGAGAGCATCGTCGGGATCATCAAGGGCTCGTTCTACGAAGACGCCTACATGGTGTCGGGCGAAGTGGTCGCGGGCGGCGATTCCGGCGAGGTGGCGGCCTCGCTCGGCAAGGCCAACCTGTCGCAGCATCCGGTGTTCCGGGCCTATTTCGGGTTCGAGCTGGACGGCGCGGATGGCGGGATGCAGGCGGGCAGCTGGTATGCCGTGAAGGACGCGCCGGGCATCTATGCCAGCGCGATGCAGCCCGGCATGATCCACCCCGATATCCTGAACCGGAAGGGCGAAACGCATTGGCTGGATGGCGTGGAGAACCGCGCCGATGTGTACCTGGTGGCGTTCGACCTGTCTCAGTTCGAGCTGGGCTACGAGGTGGGCACCGATCACCCGCGCCTCGACTGGTCGCCGCGGCCGAGCGGGGCGGGCAAGAACTGGCAATTGCCGGGGCCGGACGGGTTCAACCGGTCCGACCCGCTGGTGCGGACCGGGATGCTGAGCCCGGCGCTGACCGACCGGGTGGCGGCGACATTCGCCGGCGGGTTCAAGCGCGACCACGGGGCGTGGCGCGCGGGGGACAAGGCGGTCACCAATTACGGCCACCATTACGGGTTCCTGGCCAACGGGGTGATCTTCAGCAAGCTGCATCCGGGCCTGTCGACGATCTTCGTGCTGGATGACGGCTCGATCCACATGCGGACCTGGACCGAGGCGGATCGCGAGCTGCTGCCGCGGGTGCGGTTCGCGCGCCAGAACGGTGTGCCGCTGATCGAGAACGGCGTGCCGGGCGACCAGGTGACAAGCTGGCTTGGCGGCAACTGGTCCGGCTCGGCCGAGGCCGATCTGCGGACGCTGCGCGGTGGGGCCTGCATGAAGGAGGTCAATGGCCGCAAGTTCCTGATCTACGCCTATTTCTCTTCGGCCACGCCCTCGGCGCAGGCACGGACGTTCCAGGCCTATGGCTGTGACCATGCCATGCTGCTCGACATGAACTCGCAGGAGCATACCTACATGGCGCTCTATACCAACGAGGAGGGGCGCGTGGTGCCGCATCACCTTGTGAACGGGATGTCGGCGGTGGATGCGCAGGGCAATGACGGGCATCCGATCGCCCGTTTCGTCGGGTTCTCCGACAACCGTGACTTTGTTTACCTGCTCAGAAAGTAGAAATCGGGGAAAGAGCATGCTGAAACGTTCGAGGGCCGTTCTGGCGGCGGGGCTTCTGGTGGTGATCGGGTCGCTGCCCGGACAGGCGCAGACGCTTCAGGAAAACAACGAGAGGATGTTCCGCGAGATGCAGGCCGCGCGGGGCCTGAGCGGGGCGGAGATGCAGCGGATCCGGTCGATCTTTGCCGGGTCGCGCTACATGGGGCAGGGCAACCCGGCGGTGACGCGCCACCCGCTGACGCCGCAGCAGCTGGCGGCGAAACTGGGGCAGGACCCGAAGAGCTATTACCGCAATGCCGCGTTCGAGCGGATCTGTGGCGAGCCTTACATGGCGCCGCTGTACGATCCGGCGTCGGAGAGCCCGGGGGATGCGAAGGTGTGCGCCGACATGTTCGAGTATCCGAACGTGCCGGGGATGTACCCGGTGACATGGGTGCAGGCGAACGAGGCGGCCGAGCTGTGCTGGGCCGAGGGCAAGCGGATCGGCGATGCGCATGAATGGGAAGGCGCCTCGCACGGGGCGCTGACGCCGCCGGATTACTTCTTCGGGCGGAGTGTGCAGGCGGCGCGGGCGGCGCATAACGCGAAGTACCAGGCGTCGGCGCGGTATTCCATCGGGCCGCAGTGGAAGGCCGGGGTCTGCGCCACCGGCAGTTTCAAGAATGGCGGCTGCAATGGCGGGAGCTTCACCGGCTGCGGGTCGAACACCTATCCGGCGGGCAGCTTCCCGGCCTGCAAGAGCCCGCTGGGGGTCTACGATATCGACGGCAATGCGGCCGAGCACATGAACCTGCCGTTGTCGCCCGACGAGATGTCGAGCCGGGGCAGCCGCAAGCTGGGCGTGACCGAGATGAAGGGGAGCTGGTTCATCTGGGACACGGTGCGGGCGCATACCCACTGGAGCCGCTGGCGCGCGCCTTATTGGCATGGCGGGCGGGTAATGGCGTCGAACAGCCACCGGAATTACCACCTGGGCTTCCGCTGCTTCAAGGATGTTAAGTAAGGTTTCGTTAACCGGTTAACGAAAAGTAAAGGCGCCCATGTGGGCGCCTTTTCCGTGTCAGACCAGCGTTTTCGCCTCAGTTGGAGGCGAGCGCCGCCATCCGCAGGTTCGGCCCCGAGATCGGCCCTTCGCTGCTGAGCAGGCCGGCATAGCGGGGGTCGGCCATCAGCGTGCGCAGGTCGATCGACTTGCCATTCAGGAAGGCCGTGCGGCTGACCAGCCGGACGCCGTGGCTGTAATCGGCATAGCCCGCGCCGTGCACCGTGCTGAGCGGTTGGATCGGCTGGCCGTTGCTGCGGTGCCAGCCATAGATCGCCACGCGGCCCCGGTTGGACGCCAGGCGCGTCGTCAGTACCACGTCTTTCTTGTGGCCGGAAATCAGCGTACCGGGCGCGGCGCCGGCCGACTGGCGCTGGGCCTCGACAGTGGCGTTGTGGCGCATGAAATAGTTGGTCGAGGTCATCTGTGGCCCCGGTGTCATCGGGCGGGGCGAGAGGCGCAGGTCGGCCTGGCGGTAGATCTGGTCGACCATGCGCGGGGTGGGCAGGATCATGTTGAACTGCTCGCCGATGCGGGTGGCGGCGCGCAGGCCGAGCGGAACGCGCACGTAGTCGCGGTCGCTGCCGAGGGCGAGGTAGTCGGGGGTCACGCAGAGCGTGATGCTGACATTGCTGCCATCCGCCGCGCGCCCGCTGATGTTGACCGGGGCGAGGTTGCGGATGAAGCCGGGCATGTTGCCGCCGAGGATTTCGCGCAGCACGGTCTGGTCCCGCTTGACGCCGTCGACATTGGCGACGCTGGCAAGCACGGCCTGGGCGCCGCGGGCGCTGCCCGGGCGGCGGGGAATGTCGCGCGACAGCTGGTTGGGGCATTTGCCGGAGCTGTTGGCAATGCGCGGGGTCGCGAGGGGCTCGGCCGGGGTTTCCGGGGCCAGAAGCGCCTTCATCGCGGCGGGCGACAGGCTGGCCAGCCGCAGGTCGGAGGCGGTGTCGGCCGGCCCGGTCTCGAGCGTCTGCGGCCGCAGGCGCGGGCGCAGGGAGGCGGTGACGATGCCGGGTGCGTCCGGTGTGAGCGCGTCGAGCTCGAGCGGTTCGGCGATTTCGGTGCCGTCGGGGAGGATTTCCAGCGACGGATCCTGTCCGAAGGCGGGGCGTTCGGGCGGGAGGACCGAGGGCTTGCCCGCGAAGATGCGCGACAGCGGCGAGAAAAGATCGTCGGTCAGGCGCGTGTCGGGCGCGCTGAGCGAGGCCAGCTTCGGCGCGTCGGAGTTGCCCGCCGGGCGGGAGAGAAGGCCGAGATGCGGCGATGGTTCCTGACCTGCCAGGTCATCGGGCAGGGGAAGGCTATCGGTGATTTCGGTCACGATGTCGGGTGCGCTGAATCCCTGATCGCGCAGCGCGTAGGCGCTTGCCGCGATGGCGGTCATGCCCAGCAGATAGACCCCGACGATCGCCGCACCTTTCGGCGCAGCACGACGGGGCAAATCGCGCGGCATCACTTGTTCCAGCTCGTTTGCAGATTCGGTGGTCATGCACTGTCCCTTAGAAGCGATTAATTGACGCTTCAATAAACCGGTCAACGATGGCGTCCCGACGCCACGTCAAACGGCAGGAACCCGCCCAAAGTGGCAAGGCTTTGCGGCCATTTGCCGGCACCGTGCCGGTTGGCGTGAAAAGCCGGGGGATCGGTGGCGGGATTGTTTCGGTCCAGCCGACAATCTGCGCTGCAATGACCAGTAGCTTTTTGCCGGCGAGGCTGGCAATTTGATCGGTATATGGCAGAGGGTTTTGGCCCTGATGAATTTGTTCGGTCATGTTTTGAAAAGGGATTTGACATGCGGCGTGTGACACTGGGGATTGCGGCAGCGACGGCGATGCTGGGGGCGGCGACGGTTCCGGACGGCGGTTTCGCGCAATCCGCGGCGGAGGCCTGTGCCGAGATTGCCGGAACGCCGGATGCCGGCGCGCCGGTCAGCCGCGAGGCGTTGAACACCTATTTCAGCACGCTTGGCACCGCCCGCCCGCATTGCGAGGCCGCCGTGATCGGGGCCGAGCCGGACGCCGATGCGATGTTCCACCTTGCCGTGATCATGCAGCGCGAGGGGGTCCACGAGCGGGCGCTCGAGGTGTTCGGCATGGCCGGCGAGGCGGGTGTCGCGGCGGCGCATACCAAGCTGGGCGACTATTACAATTTCGGGATCGGCCCGGTGCGCGAGGATCACAAGCGCGCGGTGGCCGCGTACCAGAAGGCCGTCGATGGCGGCGATATCCCGGCCATGTCGACGTTGGCGATCATGTACCAGCTTGGCCGGGGCGTGCGGCAGGATTTCGACCGGATGCTCGAATTGCTGACGGAGTCGGCCGATGCGGGCTATCACTTCTCGCAGTTCCGGCTGGCGGAGATTTACATGAACCCGCGGAGCGTTCCGGGCCGGCTGGCGCGGGAGCTGGACCTGCCCGACCCGATCAAGGCGGCTGAGCTTTACGAGAAGGCCGCCGCACAGGGCAGTGCCGAGGCCGAGAAGGCGCTGAAGGCGTTCTACGAGGGCGACGGCGTGTTCGACGACCCCGAGGTGCGGCTGAAATGGGTGCAGAGCGCCGCCGAGAAGGGCGATGCGCAGGCGATGAACGAGCTGGGCTTCATGTATGAACAGGGCGACGGGGTAGAGTATGACCCGGTGCGCGCGGCGGAGCTGTACATCGCGGCGCTGGAGACGGGCGACCTGCGGGTGGACGAGCTGCGCGGCACGGTGAACGGGTACGTCCCGCGCTGGGACCGGGAGACGGCACTGAACTTCCAGACGATCCTGCAGGAGCGCGGGCTGTATACCGGGGCGCTCGATGCGATGATCGGGCGGGGCACGCTGGGTGCCGCCGCGCAACTGGCGCAGCAGTAGCCGTCAGATACTGAGCTTCTTGAAGATCGCCTCGGGGATGTTGCGGATGATCAGCATCACCAGCCACCAGACCGGTTTGACGTAGATGACGTTGCGACGCATCTTCGCGGCGCGCAGCACAGCGCGGGCGAGCTTGTCGGGGTCGGCGGTCAGCTTCTCGGGCAGGTCCATGCCTTCGGTCATCTTGGTGGCGACGAAGCCGGGCTTGACGGTCATGACGTGGACGCCGCGTTTCGCCAGCCGGTTGCGCAGGCCCGAGAGGAACGCCGTGAAGCCTGCCTTGGCCGAGCCGTAGACGTAATTGGTGGCGCGGCCGCGGTCGCCGGCGACGGAGCTGATGCCGATGAGCGTGCCGGAGCCGCGGTCTTCGAACCGGTTGGCGAGGAGGGCGAGCAGATTGGCGGGGCCCTCGAAGTTGGAGCGCATGACGAGGCGGGCGGCGTGCATGTCGGCCTCGTTTTCCGACTGTTCGCCCATGTAGCCCACGGCGCAGACCACGGTGTCGGGCAGGTCGGGCAGGGTGTCGAGGAAGGCCTCGTGGCTGTCATAGTCGAGCGCGTCGAGCTCGTGCAGGGTGACGTCGGTGCCGTGGCGCAGGGCGATGTCGTTGCGTTCGGGCTCGAGCGTGTCGGCGTTGCGGGCGGCGAGCTGGATGGCGTGGCCGTCGGCGGCATAGGCACGGGCGATGGCCATGCCGATATCGGAGCGCGCGCCGAGGATCAGGACCGGACCGGCGCTCATAGCCCAAGCCTTTCGGATTGCATCGAGACGAAGCCGGTGTCGGCGCCGGTCTCGCGGCGCATGGCGGCGAAGGCCCCGGCGCGGGGGTCGGTGGCGTGGAGCATGTGGGCGGTGAGGCGCGCATCCTTGGCGAGGTAGAAGCGGCCGCCGTGATCGAGGGTGATCCGGTCGAGTTGTTCCATGAGTTCAAGCACCTTGTCGGAAACGGGGAAGTCGAGCGCCAGCGTGTAGCCGGGCATGGGAAAGGAGAAGCGGCCGCCTTCGGGGCCCATCTTCTTTAGGACGGCGAGGAAGGAGCCCTGGCGGGCCTCGGCGGTGGCGGTGAGCAGGGCCTCGAGCCCTGCGCGGGCGGTGTCGTCGGGCAGGACGCACTGGAACTGGAGAAAGCCGCGGCGGCCATAGATGCGGTTCCAGCCGAGGATGCCGTCGAGCGGGTAGAAATAGGTGTCCCACGGCACGTAGCTGGTGCCGGCGTTGCGGAGGCCCGCGCGGTAATAGGCGGCGTTGAAGGCGCCGACCGTCCAGCGGTTGAGGGCGAAGCCGGGGAGGTTGAAGGGCACGCTGCGGGTGCGGCCGGGCGGGGGGCCGAAGGGGACCTGGCGGAAGCGGGTGGGCAGGCGGTCGAGGGGGGCATGCTCGCCCAGCATGACGATGGATCGGCCGAGGTTGGCGCCGGTGGAGAGGCAGTCGATCCAGGCGACGGAATAGGGGGCGTCTTGCGCGGCCTCGAACGCCTCCATCGCGGCGGCGAGGTTGGGAGCGGGCTGCGCGTGCTGGAGGATCCAGCCGGTTTCGACGCGGCGCAGGCGGATCGCCATGCGGAGGATCACGCCGGTGAGGCCCATGCCGCCGATCGTCCAGTCGAAGAGCTCGGCGTTTTCCTCGCGTGAGCAGCGGGTAACGGTTCCGTCGGGCCCCATGATGTCGAGCCAGTCGATAGTGTTGCCGAAGCCGCCGTCGACATGGTGGTTCTTGCCGTGCACATCGGCCGCCGCCATGCCGCCCAGCGTGACGAACTTGGTGCCGGGCGTGACCGCCGGGAACCAGCCGTGCGGCAGGAAGGCGTCGATCACGTCGCCCAGCAGGACGCCTGCCTCGGCGGTGAGCTGGCCGGTGGTGTGATCGAAGGCGATGAGCCGGTTGAAATGGCGCATCGAGACGGTGTTGTCCTCGTTCATGGCGCTGTCGCCATAGGCGCGGCCATTGCCGCGGGCGATGAGCGGGCCGTTACTGCGGGCCCCGGCCAGTGCCTCGGGCGTGCGGGGGGCGGTCACCGTGCAGTCGGCCACCGGGTAGCGGCCCCAGCCCGAGAGCTTCATTCCGCCGCCTCCGCCCGGGCGCCGGGCGCGAAGACGAAGCGGCGGTCGAGCTGGTACTTGGTGACATAGCCGATGGTCAGGCCGATCACGGCGCCCGCCTCGCGCATGGCGTGGGTTTTCCAGAGCAGCCAGAACAGCGTTTCCGTGCCCCAGAAGATGGCCGTGGTGACTAGCCCCATGGTGGTGTAGAGCGCGAATTTCCGGCCGTGATTGGCCATGCCCCCTTCGGTGTCATAGAAGATCCAGCGCTTGTCGAGCAGGTACTTGACCACCAGCCCGGTGGCCGTGCCCGCCGCGATGGCGGCGGCCAGCCCGACACCCGGCGTGGACCAGCCTATGGCCAGCACGAGGCGCTGGGTGGCGAGGTTGACCAGCACCGCGATGACCGCGAAACCGGCATAGCGCAGGATGAGCGTTCCGCGGCTCACAGCACCGAGGCTCCGCCGGCGAAGAGCGCGACCAGCAGGATGCAGAACAGGCTGGTTCGGTCGCGCAGGGCATAGACGATGGGGTCGTCATCCATCTTGCCGCGATGGGTGACCAGAACGACGCGGCTGATCCAGTACATCAGCACGAGGCAGATGCCCCAGAGCAGCCAGGGCGCGGTGTAGAGCTGTTGGACCGCGGAGGTGTTGACGTAGAGCGCGAGGACCAGCACCGAGATATAGCCCGAGGCGGTGGTCATCTGCGAGATGAGCGGCGCGTCCTCGACATGGTAGCCGCGGCGCTTGGCGGTGCGGATGCCGCGTTTCTCGAGATCGACCAGCTCGGCCAGCCGCTTGACCGCCGCCAGGGCGAAGAAGAAGAACATCGAGAAGGCGAGCAGCCAGACCGAGAGCGCCAGCCCCGTGGCTACCCCGCCGGCGATGATGCGAAGGGTATAGAGCCCCGCAAGCGTGCCGATATCGGCCACGGCGCGCTGCTTGAGCCAGGTGGAATAGACCGTGGTCAGCAAGAAATACCCGAAGATCACGCCCAGCAGGTTCGGCCCGGCGATGAGCGCCGTCAGCAGCCCGCCCAGCAGCAGCAGCGGCATCATCGCCGTGCCGTGGGCGATGGGCACCCGCCCCGCGGCCAGCGGGCGCCTGCACTTGCGCGGGTGGGCGCGGTCGGCGCGCAGGTCCATCAGGTCGTTCAGGAGATAGCCGCTGGAGCTGACGAGGCTGAAGGCGATGAAGGCGAGGATGGTATTGAGGATGTCCTGCCCGGTGAAGGATTGCGCCGCGACGAGGGGCACGAAGACCAGCACGTTCTTGAGCCACTGGTGCGGGCGAAGGGCGGCGAGGTAGCCGGATTTCGTGCCGCTTTGCAGGTGTTCGCTGTCGCCGCCCTGGGCCGCGACCTGTCGCTGCAGGGCGGGCGAGGCATCGACCGAGACAGACTTGGCCGAGGCATCCCACACCGGCAGGTCGGCCGCGCTGTCGCCGATATAGGCAAAGCCGCCGACGCCGTAGCGCTCTTCGAGGAAGCGGGCCTTGGCCGCGCCCTTGAGGTTGTGCTGGCCGTCAGAGCCATGCGCCTCGTCGAAGAGGCCGAGGTGATCGGAGATCGCGTCGGCGATGCTTTCGTCGGCGGCGGTGACCAGCACCGCGCGCCCGCCATTGGCGCGCCAGTCGCGGACGTAGTCGAGCACGACGGTGTTGTAGGGCAGGTGCTCGGGCTCGAGCACGGTGCGGCCGGCCATGGATTTCTTGAGCGCCGCTCGACCGCTGGTCAGGGCACGGAGGGCGGCCAGCGCGGTGCCCCAATCCTCGGCCATGCCCGCCCAGAAGGTTTCATAGAGCGAGTCCGACCGGATCAGGGTTCCGTCGAGGTCCACCACGAGGACCGGCATCTCGTCCCGCCTGTCTTTGGCTGTCATCCCGATATTTTGCCCGCATTGTATTGTTTTGCCGGACCTTAGCACGCGGGTTCTTGCCAAGAAAGGCGGGAGAGCCCGCAAAGGGGTTGACCGTTGGAAAAATGCGGCATTGGCGGGGTGGACCGAAACGGGCAACATCGGGACAACAAGAAGGAGCAGTGGACATGGCCGATCTGGAGACACGCATCGCGCAGGGGCGCGGGGACGAACCGGCGGACAAGGTGTTGCGCGGGGGAGAGGTGTTCGACCTCGTGACCGGGACGCGCGTGAAGGGGGACGTGGCGATCTGTGGCGACCGGATCGTCGGCATCGGCGAGGATTACGAGGGGCGCGAGGTGATTGATGTCAGCGGGCTGGTGCTGGTGCCGGGGTTCATCGACACGCATCTGCATATCGAAAGCTCGCTGGTGACGCCGTTCGAGTTCGACCGCTGTGTCGCGCCGCGGGGCGTGACAACGGCGATCTGCGACCCGCACGAGATTGCCAACGTGATCGGGGTGGAGGGGATCCGGTATTTCCAGCAGGCGAGCGAGCGGACGGTGATGGATATCCGGGTGCAGTTGTCGTCCTGCGTGCCGTCGACGGATATGGAGACCGCCGGCGCGCGGATCGAGGCGGAGGAGCTGGCGCCGCTGAGGGGGCATCCCTCGGGGATCGGGCTGGCGGAGTTCATGAATTATCCCGGTGTCATTCACCGTGATCCAGGGGCGATGGCCAAGCTGCGCCTCTTCGAGGGCGGGCATGTGGACGGGCATTGCCCGTTGTTGTCGGGCAAGGACCTGAACGCCTATTGCGCCGCCGGGATCCGGACGGAGCACGAGGCGACCAGTGCGGAAGAGGCGCTGGAGAAGCTGCGCAAGGGGATGCGGGTGCTGATAAGGGAAGGGTCGGTCAGCAAGGATCTGGAGGCGTTGCAGCCGGTGCTGAGCGAGGTGACGGCGCCTTACATGTGCCTGTGCACCGACGACCGGAACCCGCTCGATATCGCCGAGCACGGGCATCTCGATTACATGATCCGCGAGCTGATCCGGCTGGGCTGTTCGCCGCTGGCGGCCTACAGGGCGGCGTCGCTGTCCGGGGCGGAGGCGTTCGCGCTGAAGGACCGGGGGCTGGTGGCGCCGGGGTATCGGGCGGATATCGTGGCGCTGGGCTCGCTGGAGGCCTGCGATGCGCGGCTGGTGTTGTGCGGGGGCGTGGTGGCGGATGACGCGGCCTTCGCGGCGCGGGAGGAGATCGCGCCGGTGGGGCGTGGCTCGGTCAATGCGCCGCGGGTTCGGGCCGAGGATTTCCGGGCGACGGGCAACCGGGAAGAGACGGATGTGATTGGAATCCTTGAAGGAAAGATCATTACCGAGCATCTGCGCGAGGAGATCGCCATTGCCGATGGCGACAAGCGGCCGGACGTGGCGCGCGACCTGGCGCGGATTGCGGTGGTGGAGCGGCACGGGAAGAACGGCAACGTCGCCACGGGCTTCGTGCGGGGGTTCGGGATGACCGCGGGGGCGATTGCCTCGACCGTCTGCCACGACCACCACAACATCGTCTGCGTGGGGCAGGATTACGAGGACATGGCGCTGGCCGCGAACCGGTTGAGCGAGCTGGAAGGCGGGTTCGTGGTGACGCGGGGCGGCGAGGTTCTGGCGGAGCTGGCGCTGCCGGTGGCGGGGCTGATGAGCTTGGAGCCGTTCGAGGTGGTGCGCGACCGGCTGGTCGAGCTGCGCGATGCGGCGAAGGGGCTCGGCGTGGAGTTAACGGAACCTTTCCTGCAGCTTGCATTCCTGGCGCTGCCGGTGATTCCGGCGTTGAAGATCACCGACCGGGGGATGGTCGACGTGACGAAGTTCGAGATCATCGCGTAGGCGGGTATCGGGGCAAAGGGTGTCGAGCGGGTTAATGCGGCGGGCCGGTGTGGTGGGTTGGCACCCACCTTACGCAACAGCGGCGTCACTCACCCGTCCCGTACCACCAGAGGCCCCGGGTCAGGCCCGGGGCGGGAAATGCAACGCTCCGTAGGGTGGGTGCGACCCCACCAACCGGGCGGCTTCAGAACGCCTTGAAGGTCAGGGTCGTCTCGGTCCGTTCGATGCCCTCGATGTCGAGCAGGTGCTCGTTGATGAAGTGGCCCACATCCTCGGGTTCGGGGACGTAGAGCTTGAGCAGCAGGTCGAAGGGGCCCGAGGTCGAATAGAGCTCGGAATGTATCTCGCGCAGGGCGATTTCCTCGGCCACGCGGTAGGACGTGCCCGGCTTGCAGCGGATGTTCACGAAGACGCAGCGCATGGGATCACCTCCGGTTGTCTGTCTGTCACAGTTAAGCGCGAATTGCCGGCAAGGGAACCCGGCAGGGTCAGATCGTCATGTGGCGGGCGCGGGCCCCGCGCTCGATGGCGGCGGCGTGCAGGCGGTCGAGCTCGAGCTCGAAGCGGATTTCCTCGAGCAGGCGCAGCTCGCTTTCCGTCAGCGCCCCGTCGGCGGCGGCGACGTCGCAGGAAAGCGCGTAGGCGGTCTCGAACAGCCGCTCGGGCAGGTTGTCGCGGACGAGGCCGAAAAGCGCGTCGAGCCCGTCCTCCTCGGAGAAGAGCTCGAACACCATCTGCGACATGACCTTCATCCGGTCGAGATCGTAGGTGGCGAAGATCGGCAGGTTGTTCACCAGGCTTTCGATCGTCAGAAGTTCGGCCGTGCGGATCGACTCGTCGGAGGCCGAGACCGCGATCATCACGGCGACGAGGCAATCCTGCGGCGTGAGGGGGTGGGGAATCTGCTCGGGCACGGGCTGTCCTTTCCGGGGTCTTGTTGCAGTGCAGAATATTGACTGTCCCGCCCGGCGGCAATAGGAAGCCGTGCGACCTTCGCGTATAGCCATGCGCGACGCCAATGAACCGGAGATATCCCAATGTCAGAGTTGCGCGACGCCGCCCTCTCATCGAAAGCCTGGCCTTTTGAAGAAGCGCGCCGCGTTCTCAAACGGTACGAGAAGGCGCCGCCCGAGAAGGGGTACGTGCTGTTCGAGACGGGCTATGGCCCGAGCGGGCTGCCGCATATCGGCACGTTCGGCGAGGTGCTGCGCACCACGATGATCCGGCGGGCGTTCGAGCTGATCTCGGACATTCCGACCAAGCTGATCTGTTTTTCCGACGACCTTGACGGGATGCGCAAGGTGCCGGGCAACGTGCCGAACCAGGAGATGCTGAGGGAGCACCTTCAGAAGCCGCTCACGTCGGTGCCCGACCCGTTCGGGACGCATGACAGTTTCGGCGATCACAACAACGCCATGCTGCGCCGGTTCCTCGATACGTTCGGGTTCGAGTACGAGTTCATCTCGGCCACCGAGTTCTACAATACCGGCCAGTTCGACGAGGTGCTGCTGAGGGCGGCCGAGCGGTATGACGACGTGATGAAGGTGATGCTGAAAAGCCTGCGCGAGGAGCGGCAGCAGACCTACTCGATCTTCCTGCCGCTGCACCCCGAGACCGGCCGCGTGCTTTACGTGCCGATGAAGGAGGTGAACGCCAAGGACGGCACGATCACCTTCGACGACGAGGATGGCAAGGAATGGACCCTGCCGGTGACCGGCGGCAACGTGAAGCTGCAGTGGAAGCCCGATTTCGGCGCGCGCTGGGCGGCGCTGGGCGTCGATTTCGAGATGTATGGCAAGGACCATTCGACCAACACGCCGATCTACGACCGGATCTGCGAGATCCTGGGCTGGAAGGCGCCGGAGCATTTCACCTACGAGCTGTTCCTCGACGACAATGGCCAGAAGATCTCCAAGTCGTCGGGCAACGGCATCTCGATCGACGAGTGGCTGAGCTATGCCTCGACCGAGAGCCTGTCGTATTTCATGTACCAGAAGCCGAAGACGGCAAAGCGGCTCTATTTCGACGTGATCCCGCGGGCGGTGGACGAGTATCACCAGCAGCTGCGCGCCTATCCCGGGCAGGACGCGGCACAGCAGGTGGCGAACCCGGTTTATCACATCCACAACGGCGACGTGCCGGAAAGCCGGATGGTGGTGCCCTTCGCGATGTTGCTGAACCTCGCTTCGGTCGCGCATGCGAATGACAAGGACCAGCTCTGGGGCTTCATCCGCCGCTACGCGCCCGATGCCAGCCCGGAGACGCATCCGGACCTCGATGCCGCCGCGGGCTTCGCGGTGAAGTATTACGAGGATTTCGTGGCGCCGGCGAAGACTTATCGTGCGCCGACGGAGGCCGAGCGCGAGGCGCTCACCGAGCTGCGCGACCAGCTGGCCGCCTATGACGGGCCGGTCGAGGACGAGGCGCTGCAATCGGTGGTCTATGCCGTGGGGCGCGACCGGTTCGACCCGCTGCGCGACTGGTTCAAGGCGCTTTACGAGGTGCTTCTGGGGGCAAGCCAGGGCCCGCGTTTCGGTGGGTTCATCGCGCTTTACGGCGTGGATGAAACCATGAAACTGATCGACGACGCGCTGGCGGGCAAGCTGGCCTGATCTCTTTGGCGGAGGCGTCCGGCCGTGCTGTCGGATGCCTCCGGCGGGAGTATTTCCGGAACGGTGAAGGGCTGGGGGTGGGCCCTGCTTCTTCTTGGGGATAAGTATCCCGGGGGCTTGGGGGCTGGCCCCCAATCAGACGGACATGGCGAGCACGCGGCTGATCTCGGTGAGGGAGCGGCCGGATTGGTTCATCCAGGTGTTGAAGGCGGATTGCACCGATTTCATCGCGGTTTTCGAGCTGGGCTGCTTGTCGATCACGCCTTCGGCGACAAGGCGGGCGACCACGTCGCGGGACATGATATAGCTGTCGCGGCCCATGAAGCGCATGGCGTATTGCCCGGCATTGCCGCCGAGGTGTGACCCGCGTTTCTTGAGCATTTCTAGCAGGGCCGCGTAATCCTCTGACGGCCAGCCGCCCAGTACCTTGCCCGCCCCGCCTTCGTCGCGCAATTCCAGCAGGAAGGCGGCGTTGTCGCGGACCGTGACGATCTTGATGGGGTTGCGGACGATGGTCTTGTCGGCGACGAGCGCGTCGAATTTCGCGTCGTCCATGAAGGCGCAGCGGCCCACGTCGAACCCGTCGAAGGCGGTTTCGAACCCCTCCCACTTGTTCTCGATGACCTTCCAGTTGAAGCCCGCCTGGAAGATGGATTTCGACATCTGGGAAAGCCAGCGGTCGTCGGGGATGGCGGCGAGGTCGGCGGGGGATTTCGGCCTTGCAAGCTGTGCTTCGAGCGCGTCGGGGCCGCCTTTCCGCTCGGCGGCGATGGCGAAAATCTCGTCGAAGCTGCGCATGGGCTTTCTCCCCTCGTTGACGCGGAGTTTGCCGCCGGACTAGAACAGGGGCAACTGACAATTACCGGCCAGAACCGGAGCGAGGAGGCAGGCATGACGAGATGGATTATCCTGGGGTTGTTCGGGGGCGTTGCCGTGGCCTGTGTCGCGCCGTCGATGCCGCAGCCGTCGGAAGGGCAGGCGCTCTACATGGAGAATTGCGTGCAATGCCACGGCGTGTCGGGCAAGGGCGACGGGCCGTGGGCGGCGTCACAGGATCCGCGGCCGGCGGATCTGACTCGGCTGGAGCGGGGCGGCGCGTTTCCGACGGCGCATGTGCTGAGCGTGATCGACGGGTACGAGCGCGCCGGGCAGCCGGGGCAGGAGATGCCGGAATTCGGCCTGCTGCTGGAGGGCGAGACCGTGCCGGTGGATACGGGCGACGGGGTTCTGACGCCGACGCCGCGGCCGCTGGCGGCGCTGATGACCTACCTGAAAAGCATCCAGGCCGAGGGCTAGGCGCCTAGCGGCAGATGTTCTCGAGTTCCGCGTCCTTCCAGGGGATCAGCACCTTGTCCGGAATGTGCAGGCGGCTCATCGGGAAGGCGCCGCGGAGCATCTGGGCCATGCGTTTGGTGCGCGGGGCGTCGGGGTCGAGCGTGGCGCAGCAGATGTATTCCTCGACGATCGAGGCCTGCTGTTCGTAGCCGTAATCGAGGAAGTTCGCGTTGGTGGTGATGTCGAACAGGTAGGGATCGTCGGAACGGGAATGCTCGGCTGCGGAGCGGAGCGGCGAGTAGCCGGTTTTCGCCCGGTTCTGCCATTGCCAGACATGCACGATCTCGTGGGCGAAGAGCATGGCGCTGACGAGGTCGATCTTCTCGGGATACTCGGGCAGGTAGTCGCGCTGGTACCAGTCGCGGGCGAAGAAGACGTTGTTGTTGAAGACGAAGGCCGCCGGGGAGACGGTGACCTTCTCTGTCCTGGGTTCCGGCAGGATACGTTCGCGGCAGGCGAGGCGGGGGCGTTTCTGGCGGAGATAGGTGGTCTCTCCGATCAGGGCGCCGTTGTTGAAGCGGATGCGGGAGACGTTGATCGTGTCGCCGTGCATCTGCTTGGCAAAGCTCTTTTCCGCGGGCGTCAGGGGGCGGCCGCAGGACAGAAGCAGGAGGCAGGAGAGGAGGATGAACCAGCGCATGTCCGGGACGTTAGCAAGGGATTAACGGGGCGGGTAGAGGTAAGATTCCCGGCCGGTGTGCTGCAGGCGGGCGAATCGGGGTTAACGGGCTGATTTCAGGGCAAAATGCCGTGTCGGTATCACGTCGGTATAACGTCGGTATTTTGTCGGTGTTTTTCACCGGCGGAGGCGGGGTTAACGTGCCGTGCGGGGCGCAACGGGGCGCGGGTCAGGCCTCCTCGGGATAGGTGGCCTGGCACTGGCGGACCCCGGCGCTGGCCCGGGCCTGTGCGGCGGGCAGGGCGGCACGGTATTCGGCCAGCTTGCGGGCCTCGCGGGCGCGGTTGATGGGGATGCGGATGGTTTCAGTGCGGAAGACGGTGTCGCGGCAGGGGAAGGCCACGGGTTTCTGCGTGGCCGGATCGCGGCGGTAGCAGGTGGTGAAGATGGTGCGGGGGACGGTGCGCCGCTCGGTGCGGTAGCCGCGGGCGAGGGCTTCCTCGGTTTCGCGGATGTCGTGCTCGAGGGTGCGGAATTCGCGCGTGGCGCTGTAGGTGCAGTTCTGCAGGGGGGTGCAGGCGGTGAGGGCTATGGCGGCGAGGAGGAGGAGGGGTTTGAGCATGGGTTTGGGCGTGGCGGCGGAGGGATGGGTTATAACTTGACCCGTCGGATGGGGGTTTCAAGGGGTACTGTGAATCGGCGTTGCTGGTAGGAGGCCGCGCGGTGACCAGACCGCGGGGTGGCGAACCGACGGGTGTGGAGGCAGTTTATGGTGGGGCGTCAGGAGGACATTCGAGCGGAGTGCCTGCGGTGATCAATCGCCAGCCCCGGGGGGCGGTCTCCCTCTCGGCGATTGCGGGGCAATCGCCTGTCGGGCAGCGGGCGATCGCGCGGCACCGCAGCTTGCTGCGCCTTGAATCCGCGCGGTGGACATAAAAATTTTCTAAGAATTTTCTACGGCGGCCTCACTGCAAAACGAAATCAATGCGCGAACGATCTGATCCGCGTGGGAAAGCATCGCGTTAACTGCTTCGAGCCCGACCGTTTCTGTTACAAATTCACCGGACTTTTTATCAAAGTAGGACACTTGAAGTGCAGGATCGAAAGTAACTACGCCGTGTATTGTTTTGTGGCGGTTGTCGACAAATTCATAAAGATAAGGTCGCAGTTCTCGAAAGTAGACGGCCCATCTGTGGCCTTCGTTTAGGCGCTCTGAGATTTCTTTTACTGCGCCGATAAGTTCTTTTGTGCTCATCTTATATAGCTGAGCAGCCCGATTTTTAAGTTTTTCACCTTCCAGATTTTCAACAATTAATACTGCGCGAACGATAAGTTTTTCTATGCGAGCGCAAAGTTGTACGTAGTTACCTATGGCAAAAATTATGTCCTTGGGAATTTCGTGTTCAACAGTTGTGGGCTCAGCCATCCTCAAACATCCAACTCCTCCACGAACCGCGCGTTCTCCTGGATGTACTGGAACCGCAGTTCCGGCTTCTTGCCCATCAGCCGCTCCACCAGATCCCCGGTTTCGCCCGGTTCGTCCTCGTCGATGGTGACGCGGATGAGTTTGCGGGTGGCGGGGTCCATCGTGGTTTCCTTCAGGTCCTTGGCGTCCATTTCGCCGAGGCCCTTGAAGCGGGAGACGTCGATCTTGCCCTTGCCGCCGAGGCCCTTGGCGAGCCATTCGTCGCGCTCGGCCTGGTCGAGGCAGTAGACACGCTTGGCGCCCTGGGTCAGCCGGTAGAGCGGCGGGCAGGCGAGGTAGAGGTGGCCGTTGTCAATGAGGGGCCGCATCTGGGTGAAGAAGAAGGTCATCAGGAGCGAGGCGATGTGGGCGCCGTCGACGTCCGCATCCGTCATGATGATGACCTTGTCGTAGCGCAGGTCGTCGATGCGGAAGCGGGAGCCGAGGCCCACGCCGAGCGCCTGGGTCAGGTCGTTGATCTCGGCGTTTGAGCCGAGCTTCGAGCTGGCCGCGCCGAGGACGTTGAGGATCTTGCCGCGGAGGGGCAGGAGCGCCTGGGTCTGGCGGAAGCGGGCCATCTTGGCGGAGCCGCCGGCCGAGTCGCCCTCGACGATGAACAGCTCGGTGCCTTCGCGGGTGTTGGAGGTGCAGTCGACCAGCTTGCCGGGGAGGCGGAGCTTCTTTGTGGCCGATTTGCGCTGGGTCTCCTTCTCCTGCCGGCGGCGGAGGCGTTCCTCGGCCCGGAGGACGAGGAAATCGAGGATGGCGCCGGCGGACTTGGTATCACTGGCCAGCCAGTTGTCGAAATGGTCGCGGACGGCGTTTTCGACGAGGCGCTGGGCCTCGGTGGTGGCGAGGCGGTCCTTGGTCTGGCCGACGAACTCGGGCTCTCGGATGAAGCAGGAGACGAGGGCGCAGCCGCCGGTCATCAGGTCTTCGCGGGTGATGTTGGCGGCCTTCTTGTTGTTCACCAGCTCGCCATAGCCCTTGATGCCCTTGAGGATCGCGGCCCAGAAGCCGGCGACATGGGTGCCGCCCTCGGGCGTGGGGACGGTGTTGCAGTAGCTCTGCAGGAAGCCGTCGCGCGAGGGGGTCCAGTTGATGGCCCATTCGACCTTGCCGGGGGTGCCGAAGCGTTCCTGGAACTCGACCGTGCCGGCGAAGGGGCGTTCGGCATAGGTGGAGGCGGTGCCGAGGGTTTCGCGGAGGAAGTCCGACAGGCCGCCGGGGAAGTGGAAGCTGGCCTCCATCGGCGTGTCGCCGTCGGGGATGGCGGATTTCCAGCGGATTTCCACGCCCGAGAAGAGGTAGGCCTTTGAGCGGATCGAGTGGAAGAGGCGGTGCGGCTTGAACCGGTGGGAGCCGAAGATCTCCTCGTCCGCGTGGAAGGTGACGGTGGTGCCGCGGCGGTTGGGGGCCTGGCCGATCTGTTCCAGCTTGCCCAGCGGCTTGCCGCGCGAGAAGCGCTGTTCGTAGAGCGCCTTGTTGCGGGCGACCTGGACGATCATGGAATCGGACAGCGCGTTGACCACGGAGGCGCCGACGCCGTGCAGGCCGCCGGAGGTCTGGTAGGCCTTGCCGGAGAACTTGCCGCCGGCGTGGAGCGTGCAGAGGATGACCTCGAGGGCGGATTTTCCGGGGAATTTCGGGTGCTCGTCGACCGGCATGCCGCGGCCGTTGTCGGTGATGGTGACGGAATAGTCCTCGTGCAGCGTGACCTCGATGCGGGAGGCGTGGCCGGCGACGGCCTCGTCCATGGAGTTGTCGAGGATTTCGGCCACGAGGTGGTGCAGCGCGCGGTCGTCGGTGCCGCCGATATACATGCCGGGGCGCTTGCGGACGGGCTCCAGCCCCTCGAGCACCTCGATGGAGGCGGCGTTGTAGTCGGAGGACTCCGTTACGGTGAGAAGGTCGTCGGCCATGCTGCTGCTCTTTGGTTTGTTGGTTGAAGATAGTATGACAGAGCGGGCGGGACGGGGGAAGGGCTTGTGGTCAGGCGGGTCCGGATTCACCAGACTTTGTGCGGAGCCATTGGGCCATTTCCAATGCGGTGATCAGGTCGTGTGCTCTCGGAGCTTTTCGATCAGCGCGTCTTCCGTCATGACCTCGTGCTTCTCTACCCATGCCTGCGGGACGAAATGTCCGATGCGGCCCGACTCGGTGAGGATTTCAACGGGCTCGCCGCCGGAATGGGCGAGGACGGTTTCGATGTCGCGGATGTCATTGAGTCCGCACGTGGTGCGGGGTGGGGTCCGAGGCATGGGAGGGCTCCGTTGGTGTCGGGATGGAGTATGTGCCGGATCGGCTTAACCGGCCGTTACCTGCCGCAGGTATCGCGCGCATCCCAGCAATGGAAGCGTGTCGCAGGTGACCAGCCGGACGGGGATGGCGCGGACGATGTCGGTATAGGGCCCGCGGGCGGTGAAGCGGGCGTGGAAGGCCGAGGCGGGCAGGTGCGGGGCGATGACGGGGGCGAGGCTGCCGGTGAGGTGGAGGCCGCCGGCGGGCAGGTGGTGCAGGGCGAAGTTGCCGGCGATGAGGCCGAGGGCTTCGGCGAAGAGGGCGAGCGTGTCGAGCGCGGCGGGGTCGCCCTGCGCCGCGGCGGTGGCGATGGCGGTGGGGGAGAGGTCGGCGCCGGTGAGGAAGGCGTGGGTGTTGGTGAGGCCCGGGCCGGAGATGGCGGTTTCCATCGGCATGTGGGATTGCACTCCGCGCAGGTGGTCGAAGAGCGCGCCGAGGCGACCAGTGGCATGGGGCAGGGCGGAATGGCCGGATTCGGCGGGCGGGATGAAGAGGCCCTCGGGGCGGGAATGGATCACCGCGACGTTGCAGCCGGTGCCGAGGTTGAGGACGAGGCGGGGGGCGCCCGGCGCCGCGGGCTGGCCGGGGAAAACGGTCCGGACCGTGTCGGGCGGCAGGTCGTCGAGCCCGTAGCCCTGGGCCTGCAGGTCGTTCATCAGGTGGACGGGGCCTGCGCCGGTGACCTCGCGGAGGCGGGCGGCATCGACCCGCCAGGGGTGGTTGGTGAGCTGTGCCGTCTCGCCCAGCACCGGGCCGGCGACGCCGGCGCAGATTGCCTCGACCGGGCCGGGGGAGAGGTCGGCGAGAAAGGCCGAGACCACGCTCTCGAAGCTGGCGAAATCGTCGTTGCGGTAGCGGCGCAGGGTGTCGAGGAGGAGCCGGCCGTCATCGGCCAGCGCCAGCCTCGTGTTGGTGCCGCCCAGGTCGGCCAGCAGGTGCCGCCTAGCCATTGCGCCATTTCTGCGCGACCGCGCGTGCGGTCTGGGCCAGCATCAGCACGTCGATCCCCACGGCCATGACCTGGGCCCCCCAGTCGCGGTAGGTCAGCGCGGTGTCGTGATCGACCGCGAGGATGCAGGCGGCGGTGTCGGAGGCGGCGGCGCGGGCGAGGACATCCTTGATCGTGTCGCGGACTTCCGGAGCATCGCTGTCGCCGAGATAACCCATGTCGTTGGCGAGGTCGGAGGGGCCGATGAAGATGCCGTCGACGCCCTCGACCGCGAGGATGTCATCCAGCGCCTCGACCGCGGCGCGGCTTTCGATCTGCACCAGCAGGCACATCTGGTCATTGGCGGTGGTGATGTAGTCGGGCACCGACGAGAAGCGCGAGGCGCGGGCCAGCGCCGCGCCGGAGCCGCGGATCCCTTGCGGCGGGTAGCGCATGGCGCGGACGAGGTCGCGTGCCTCGTCGGCGCTGTCGACCATGGGGATCAGCAGGGTCTGGGCGCCGGCGTCGAGCACCTGCTTGATCGCCCATGCCTCTCCCATCGGCAGGCGGACGACGGGGTGGCAGGGCTTGCCCTCGAGCACCTGGAGCTGGGCCATGATGGTGCGCAGGTCGTTCGGCGCATGTTCGGCGTCGAGCACGAGCCAGTCGAAGCCGGCGGTGGCGAGCACCTCGGTCGGGTAGGGATCGGCGAAGCCGGCCCAGCAGCCGTAGAGCTGATCTCCGCGCTTGAGGGCGGTCTTGAAGGTGTTTTCGGGGGCGGACATGGGGCGGGCCTTTCCTGCAAGTGTCTTGCCGCCACCCTAAGCCTGTTGTTGACTGGGGGTCCACAGGAACCGGCGCGGGGAGGCGCGGCAGATGGCACTCAGGCTGCATCATATCAATCTGGTCACCGAGAAGGTGGGCGAGATGGACGACTTCTATCGCCGGGTCATGGGGCAGCGGCGGGAGGATCGCGGCGTGCCGGTGCTGGAGAAGCAGAAGGGTTATGCGGGCGACGTGGCCTTCGTGACGGACGGGGTGGTGCAGACGCACCTGGCGCAGCGGGATCTCGGCGCGGGGTTTGCCACGGGGCAGGTCGTCAACCCGGTGGAGCGGGGGCATATCGCGTTCCGGACGGATGATCTGCAGGCGTTCATGCGGCACCTGGACGAGAAGGGCGTGCGGTATTCGGACTGGGGCGACCGGGCGGTGGCGGGGTGGCACCAGATCTTCTTCTACGACCCCGACGGCAACGTGATCGAGGTGCACCAGGTGGAGGAGGAGGCATGAGGGCGCGGCTGCATCATATCAACCTGTCGACCGAGAAGGTCGAGGAGATGGACGCGTTCTATCGCGAGGTGCTGGGGCTGGAGGCGACCGACGAGGATGTGCCGGCGCTCAGGAATGACGAGGGGGTTTATGCCGGCGACGTGGCCTTTGTTTCCGACGGGCACATGCATCTGCATATCGCGCGAAAGGACGTGCAGGCGGGGTTCCGGACGGGGCAGTTGGTGAACCCGGTGATGAAGGGGCACGTGGCGTACCGGACCGACGACCTGGCGGCGTTCAAGGCGCACCTGGAGGCGGAGGGGGTGCCCTTTGCCGACTGGGGAGATTCGGCGGTAGCGGGGTGGCACCAGATCTATTTCTACGACCCGGAAGGGAACGTGATCGAGGTGCATGAGCGGGACGGGTAGCGGGGCGTCCCGGCCGGGGGTGACGGCTTGGCGACTGTCCTGCGGGTGATTGCGATACTGATTTTCTCGGGGAGACCGACGTCGGTATGACGTCGGTATTTTGTCGGTATTGCGTCGGTGTTTTTGACGGTGGGAAGGGAGGGGGGCGATATCTTGAAAAGATATCGGGTCGAATTCTTTTGAAGAATTCGGGGCGCCTGCGGGGAGGTTGGGGCGGGGGGATTTGAGTATTTTGGGAACAATGAAAATGCGGGGGGTGGCCGCGGCCGAGGCGTGGGAGGCTGTCGGGGGGATCGAGTATTTGGGGAAAGATGAAAGCGGGGGTCAGGGTATCGGGGCGGCGGCCTTCAGGGCCTCGCGGAAGGTGTCGCGGTCGCCGATGTGGTTGGCGAGGATGAGGATGAGGCGGGCGTTGAAGGCGGCGCTTTGGTCGTCGGTCAGCCCCTCGTGGGCGGCGAGGAGGTCGGCGTAGAGGTCGTCGGGGGCGTCGATATTGGGGGTGAGTGTGAGGGTCATGCGTGGCCTCCCTTGGCGCGGGTGAGGGCGGTTTCGATCTCTGCCGGCGTGGCGTCGGTCCAGCGGGCGGCGACGTGCTGGTCGGGGCGGAGGAGGTAGAGGGCGCTGTCGGCCTTGCCGAGGTAGCGGGTGCGCAGGGCGTCGGTGACCTCCGGCAGGCCGAGGGGGGTGGTGCCGGGGATGGCGGGGGCCTCGCGGCCGAGGGCCAGCAGGGTGAAGCCGTTTCGCAGGTGGTCGAGCAGGTAGCCATTGCCGAGCGGCGCATCGGGGCAGGGGGCGCCGGGGCGGGTGCGGGCCGGGCCGCCGGGCAGGGCGTCGGGGGTACTGAGCGGCGAGCCCGCGTGGATGCAGGGCACCGAGAGGCGGCCGGAATTGACGAAGGGCCGGGCGAAGGCGTGGTGTTCGGAGAGGTCGAGCACGGCGTCGCGGAAGAGGCGGCTGGTTTTCGACTTGGGCGTGATGAAATCGGTGGAGCGGGAGGAGTTGAGGATGTTCTCGTCCGCCGCCTCGACGCGTTCGCTGTCGTAGCTGTCGAGGAGGGTCTCGGGCGCCTCGCCCGCCAGCACGAGGCGGAGTTTCCAGCAGAGGTTGTCGGTGTCCTGCAGGCCGGAATTGGCGCCGCGGGCGCCGAAGGGCGAGACCTGGTGCGCGGCGTCGCCGGCGAAGAGGACGCGGCCGTGGCGGAAGCGGTCCATGCGGCGGCACTGGAAGGTGTAGATCGAGACCCATTCGAGCTCGAACGCCACGTCGTCGCCCAGCATCTGGCGGACGCGGGCGCGGACGCGGTCGGGCTCTTTCTCCTTCTCGCGGTCGATGTCCCAGCCGAGCTGCAGGTCGATGCGCCAGACGCCGTCGGGCTGTTTGTGGAGCAGGGCCGACTGGCCGGGGTTGAAGGGCGGGTCGAACCAGAACCAGCGCTCGGTGGGGAAATCGGCCTGCATGGTGACGTCGGCGATGAGGAAGTTGTCCTCGAATACGCGGCCGGTGAAGCCGAGGCCGAGCCTGTCGCGGGTCGGGGAGCCGGCGCCGTCGCAGGCGATGACGTACTCCGCTTCGAGGTCGTAGGGGCCGTCGGGCGTGTCGACGGTGAGGGCGACATGGTCGGGGTGGGCGGCGATGTCGGTGACGCGGCTGTTGCCGCGCAGGTCGATGGGGGCGCCTTCGGCCTGCAGGGTGCGGAGGCGGGCGACCATGTCGTTTTCCAGGTGGTATTGCTGGAGGTTGACGAAGGCCGGGCGGCGGTGGCCGTCCTCGGGGAGGAGGTTGAACTCGTAGACCTTGCGGTCGCCGAAGAAGACCTTGCCCAGGTTCCAGCGTACGCCGCGGTCTGTCAGCGGGTCGCCGCAGCCGAGGCGGTCGGCGATCTCGAGGGTGCGCTTGGCGAAGCAGATGGCGCGGGAGCCGTGGGAGACCTTGTCGTTCTCGTCGAGCACCACGACCGGCACGCCCTGCTGGCCGAGGTCAAGCGCGGCGGCGAGGCCGACGGGGCCGGCGCCGATGACGATGACCGGGTGGCGGACGGGGTTTGCGGCATCCTGGTCGGGGTGCCGGGCGTAGGGGTAGAGCGGGGTGTCGAAGAGGCGGGTCATGGGCGGGCCTTACGGATGCCGGGTGTGGCGCGGGGGCAACGGGGCGGATGCGCGGCGCGTGTGATCCGGAACAATGCCGGGTGTGGCGGGGTTGATGGCGCAGAACGAAAAGACAAAGACCTGGGGAGTGTCATGTCGACTGCCGAGTACATGAGTGAAAGCGTAAGACCGGATCGCCGGGCCGGGTTGGGCCTTGTCGGGCTGGCCGGTATCGGTATCCTCGGCGGCCTGGCGGTGGCCGTGGTGCCCGTGGTGGGCGAAAGCCTGCGGCCGATCAACCTGGCACCGGTCAATCTTGCAATGACGGCGCTTGCCGGGGGCGGGCTGATGCTGGCGGCGCTGGGCGTGGTTCTGCGGCAGGCCGATCCGGTCCATCGCGGCGCCGGCGTGATCGGTGGCGTTCTGCTGGTCGTCGTATCGGTGTCGTTCCTGACCACGCCGCTGGCCGGGCTGATCCTGCTGACGCTGACGACGATGGGCGTGTTCGTGACGCTTGCCACCCTCTACCTGACCGGGCCGACCGAGGCGGACGATGCCATGACCGAGGCCGCCGATGCCGCGACCGAGACAGAGCCGCGGCCGGTGGCCGAGGTCATCCGCCACCCGGCGTGGCGCCGGCCGAAGCCTGCCAACCTGCCCGGCGCCGTGGCGCTGAAGCAGGAGGTGTGCAAGCCGGACGCGCGACTGACGCTGTAAGGCCGGCGCGGTGGGAGTGACGGATCTGTGCATCCTCAGCCCTGCAACTGTTCCCACATGTCCACGTCACGCTCGGCCGTCCAGATGCGGGGGGTGTCGATGCCGCGGGCCTCGTCATAGGCGCGGGCGACGTTGAACGGCAGGCAGTGCTCGTAGATCGCGTAGTCGGAGAATTTCGGGTCGCACGCCTCGCGCACCGCATCCCAGGCGTCCTTCAAAGTGCCGCCGCGGGCGGCGACGCGGGCGGCGGGGCGGTAGGTGCTTTCCACGAAATCGCGGGTGTTCTCGATGGCGGCGTTGACCATTTCACGGCCCATCAGCGCGTCGCCGCGGCCCGGCGCGATGGCGTCGACATCGAACCACTTGATCTCGTCGAGCGTGTCGCCCCAGTCGGAGAAATGCCCGTCGCCGCAGTAGCAGGCGGAGTGGTATTCGACGATGTCGCCGGTGAACATGACGTTTTCGTCCGGGACATGGATGACGATATCGCCTGCCGTATGGGCGCGCCCGAGATGCATGAGGTCGACCCGGCGGTTGCCCAAATAGACGGTCATCGTGTCGGAGAAGGTGGTGGTGGGCCATGTCAGGCCGGGGATGGACTCGTGCCCTTCGAAGAGGCGGGGGAAGCGCTGGAACTCGCTGTCCCAGTCTTCCTGCCCGCGTTCGGCGACCATGGCGCGGGCCGTGTCGGACATGATGACCTGGTCGGCCCCGTAGGCCGAGGCGCCGAGGACGCGGACGGCGTGGTAATGGGTGAGGGCGAGGTGGGTGATCGGCTTGTCGGTGACCTCGCGGACCTTCTCGATCACCTTGTTCGCGAGCCGGGGCGTCGCCTGGGCCTCGACGATCATGACGCTGTCATCGCCGATGATGACGCCGGAGTTGGGGTCGCCCTCGGCGGTGAAGGCCCAGAGGCCGTTTCCGACCTCGGTGAAGCTGATGGTTTTCTCGGTGAGGTCACCTTGGGAGGCGAAGGCCTTGGACATGGGGGGCTCCTTTCTGAGATGGACAGGGGCGGGGGGCTGTGCTTGGGTTTTCGCCATGACAGACAGCCGGTTGCCCTATGTTCTGGCGTTCCTGATCACCGTGGCGACGGGTGTTGCCCTGCTGGCGATGGGCCGGGCGGGGGTGTGCCCCTGCGGCTATGTCGACCTGTGGGGCACGGTCGGTACGGAGGAGGCGAACCAGCAGGTTCTGGACTGGTACGCGCCGAGCCACCTGTTGCACGGGTTGCTGTTCTATGCCGCGCTGTGGCTGGTTGTGCCAAGGATGCCGGTGGGCTGGCGGCTGGTGATCGCGACGGTGGTCGAGTGCGGTTGGGAGATCGTGGAGAACACCGATGCGATGATCCAGCGGTATCGCGATACGACGGTCTCGGCGGATTACGTGGGCGACAGCGTGCTGAACTCGGTGTCCGATATCGCCGCGATGGGGGTGGGGTTTGCGCTGGCCCGTTTCGTGCCGGTTTGGGTGAGTGTGCTCGTGGTGATCGGGTTCGAGGTGCTGACCGCGATCGTGATCCGCGACGGGCTGGCACTCAACATCCTTATGCTGCTGTGGCCGCTGGAGGCGGTGAAGGAATGGCAGGCCGCTGGCTGAGGTCATGAGGCGACCGTCTGGTCGATGGTGCCGAAGAGGGGGTGGCCGGCCTCGTCTTCCATCCAGATCCTGACGCGGTCGCCGGGCTGGAGGAAGGGGGTTTTCGCCTCGCCTTCCTGAAGGGTTTCCACCATGCGCTGTTCGGCGATGCAGGAATAGCCGCGGCCGCCGGCGCTGACGGGTTTGCCGGGGCCGCCGTCGGGATCGCGGTTGGAGACGGTGCCGGAGCCGACGATGGTCCCGGCGGCGAGGTGGCGGGTCTTGGCGGCGTGAGCGATGAGGGTGGGGAAGTCGAAGGTCATGTCTTCGCCGGCATTGGCGCGGCCGAAGGGTTTGCCGTTGAGCTCGACATGCACGGTGCCATGGAGCTTGTCGCCATCCCAGCCGGGCAGGGCGTCGGGGGTGATGGCGAGCGGCGAGAAGGCGCAGGCGGGCTTCGACTGGACGAAGCCGAAGCCCTTGGACAGCTCGTCGGGGATGAGCGCGCGGAGCGAGATGTCGTTGCAGAGCAGGACGAGGCGGATGGCGGCGCGGGCCTGGTCGCGGGTGGCGCCCATGGGGACGGGGCCGGTGATGACGGCAATTTCGGCCTCGAAGTCGATGCCCCAGGCGGGGTCGCCCGGGATCGGCGCCGTGGGGGCGAGGAAGCTGTCGGAGCCGCCCTGGTACATCAGCGGGTCGTGCCAGAAGCGGTCCGGCATCTCGGCGCCGCGGGCGCGGCGGACGAGGTCGACATGGTTCACGTAGGCCGAGCCGTCGAGGAACTGGTAGGCGCGGGGGAGGGGGGAGTGGCAGGTTGTCTCGTCGAAGGGCCTCTCCGCCCCTTTCGGGGAGGGCTCGACCCCGTCGAGGAGGGATTGCAGCGTGGCGCCTTCGGGCAGGCGGCAGAACTGGCCGTCATCGGAGAGGATGGCAAGCTGGCCGTCGGGGGTGCCGTTGTCGAGGGTGGCGTATTTCATGGCGTGGCTTTCAGGGGGAGGGTCAGCCCGTCATGGGCGATGTGGAGCGTGCCGGAGAAATGGGGGGCGGCCTCGGCGCGCCATGTGTCTTCGGTGACGTCCGGGTCGCCGGAGGGGATGAGGTGGTTGAGGGCGAGCTGTGACACGCCGGCGCGTTCGGCCAGTTTGGCGGCGTCATGGGCGGCGGTGTGGCTGCGCAGGATGTGCTTCAGGAGGCGGTCGTCGGCATAGCCCATGCGGTTCACGAGGGCGGTGACGTGGTCGGTGAGCATGGCCTCGTGAACGAGGAGGTCGGCGCCCTGGGCGAAGTCGACCATCGCGGGGATGGGCGCGGTGTCGCCGGAGAGGACGGCACTGCCGGAGGGGGCGTCGAAGCGGAGGGCGTAGCTTTCGGTGACGGGCGGGTGGAGGTTGGGGAGCGCGGTGATTCTCAGCGAGCCCAGCGTCAGGTCGAGGTGGTCGTCGAGCAGGTGGATGGGGAAGAGGCTGTCGAAATCGGGGCGGCCTTCGTCTTCGGTTCTGGTGTCGATGTCGTAGGCCATGGAGGCGCGGAAGCCTTCCCAGTAGGCGGGGAGGCCCGAGGGGGCGTAGATGGGGACTTCGCGCTTGAGCCCGGCGGTCCAGGCGGTGTGCAGGAGCGGCCCGAGTTCGAGGTAGTGGTCGGAATGCAGGTGGGTGATGAGCACCGCGTCGATTTCCGTCAGCGCGACGCCCGCGCGGCAGACGCCCGCCGCCGCCCCGAGGCCCGCATCGACCAGCACGGTTTGCCCGTCCATCCGCACGAGGATCGACGTGGGCATGGCCGAGCCCGGCCGGATCGCCGGGCCGCCCTTGCTGCCGAGGATCGTCACGCTGTCCATGGGGGCGCTGTCCGGGGCTTTCATTGTTCCGGAAATACTCAATTGCGCGTCATTTGCGGCCCGGCGTGCCGTCGAATTTCTTCTCGAGGCTGTCCCAGCAATCGATGTAGTCGTCCTGCAGCGGCGCCTCGGTCGCGGCGAAGCGGGTGAGGTGCTGCGGGAAGCGGGTTTCGAACATGAAGGACATGGTGTTGTCGAGCTTGTCGGGGCCGAGATTGGCGTTCGAGGCCTTCTCGAACGCGTCGCGGTCTGGGCCGTGGGGCAGCATCATGTTGTGCAAGCTCATGCCGCCGGGGACGAAGCCCTGCGGCTTGGCGTCGTACTGGCCGTAGATGTTGCCCATCAGCTCGGACATGATGTTCTTGTGGTACCAGGGCGGGCGGAAGGTATCCTCGGCCACCATCCAGCGTTCGCGGAAGAGGACGAAGTCGATATTCGCGGTGCCGGGCACGCCGGAGGGGGCGGTGAGCACGGTGAAGATCGACGGGTCGGGGTGGTCGAAGAGGATCGCGCCGACCGGGGAGTAAGTGCGCAGGTCGTACTTGCAGGGGGCGTAGTTGCCGTGCCACGCGACCACGTCGAGCGGGCTTTGCGGGATTTCGGTTTCGTGGAACTGGCCGCACCACTTGATGGTGAGGGTGGAGGGGGTTTCGCGGTCCTCGAACGCCGCGACCGGCGCCTTGAAGTCGCGCGGGTTGGCGAGGCCGTTGGCGCCGATCGGCCCGCGGGCGGGGAGTTCGAATTTCTGGCCGTAGTTCTCGCAGACGAAGCCGCGGCAGGGGCCTTCCAGCACCTCGACCCGGTAGACGAGGCCGCGGGGGAGGATGGCGATTTCCTTGGGTTCCAGGTCGATGATGCCGAGCTCGGTGCAGAAGCGGAGGCGGCCTTCCTGCGGGACGACCAGCAGCTCGCTGTCGGCGGAGTAGAAATATGCATCCTCCATCGAGGCGGTGACGAGGTAGATGTGGCTGGCCATGCCCACTTGCGTGTTCACGTCACCGGCCGTGGTCATGGTGCGCATGCCGGTGAGCCAGGTGAGGTGTTCATCGGAATGGGGCACCGGATCCCAGCGGTACTGGCCCAGCGAGATCACGTCGGGGTCGACGTTGGGGGCGGATTTCCAGTGCGGCAGGTCGATCTTCGTGTAGCGCGCCGAGTGCTTGACCGAGGGCCTGATCCGGTAGGTCCAGGTGCGTTCGGGCGGGTGGGCGGTGAAGGCGGTGCCGGAGAGCTGCTCGCCGTAGAGGCCGTAGTTGCATTTCTGCGGCGAGTTCATGCCCTGGGGCAGGGCGCCGGGCAGGGCCTCGGTTTCGAAATCGTTGCCGAAACCGGGCATGTAGCCTTCATGCGTGCCCACGGGCGTGGCGGCCTGGGTCAGGCCGTGCGACTTGGTCTGGCGGTTCATGGCAGCGGTCCTCCTTGGCCCATGGAGCTAACAGTTGAATTTGTAACTAACAAGGCTACATGCAGGGGCATGATGCGCGATACGAGTGATGAAACCTTCGAGCTGGCGGATTTCCTGCCTTACCTTTTGAACCAGGCGGCGGAGGCGTCGGGGCAGGAGTTCCAGACGATCTACAAGGGCCGCTACGGGATGTTGCGGACCGAGTGGCGGGTGCTGTTCCACCTCGGCATCTATGGCCGGATGACCGCCAAGGAGATCGGCGAGCGGGCGGTCATTCACAAGACCAAGGTCAGCCGGGCGGTGCAGAAGCTGGCGGCGCGGCGGTTCATCACGCGCGAGCGGCACGCGGCGGACCGGCGGTTCGAGTATCCCGACCTGACGACGGCGGGGCGGGCGGCCTATCGCGACCTGCACGAGGTGGCGCGGCAATACGATGCAAGGCTGACCTCGCAATTCTCGGACGAGGAGACGGCGCTGTTGCGGTCGATGCTGAAGCGGCTGGCCGGGGGGCGGTAGGCGCGGGACTTTACTTTCCCGAGGAAAACCCGTTCTGCTGGCGCCATGAACGAACATCTCAAAGGTCTGATCATCACCACGCTGGGCGTGCTGTTCGTGGTGCCGGATTCGCTTTACGTGCGGCTGATCGACGCCGAGCCGATGGTCACCGCGTTCTGGCGCGGGATGAGTGCCGGGGGGATCATCCTTCTGGGGCTTCTGGCGGTGCAGGGCACGAAGGGGTTCGGGCAGGTGCTGCGTTCGGGCTGGCCCGGGGTGATCTACATGGTGCTGATCGGGTACACGGCGCCGGGCTTCGTGCTGGCGGTGACGCATACCAGCGTGGCGAACGTGGTGTTTATCTTCGCCTCGATGCCGATCTTTTCGGCCATTTTCGCGCGGGTGTTTTTGGGCGAACCGATCAGCCGGCGGGTGGTGATGACCATGCTGGCGGTGATGGCGGGGCTGGCGATCATCGCTTACGGGTCTGGTGAGAACGCCGTGGCGCATTGGTCGGGGGATCTCTATGCGCTGTCGGTGTGCATTGCCTATTCGGGCGCGCTGACGGCGGTCAGGGGGCTGAAGGATATCTCGATGATCCCGGCGATTCCGCTGGCCTATATCGGGGCGGCGCTTTTGATCTGGCCGTTCATCGAGCCGGGGCCGCCGGTAGAGGCGCAGTGGCACCTGTTCCTTGGGCACGGGGCGTTCATCGCGGTGGCAACCTGTTTCCTGACGCTGGGGCCGCGGTATATCAGTTCGCCGGAAGTGTCGCTGCTGATCCTGCTGGAATCGGTGCTGGCACCGCTGCTGGTCTGGGCGATCGTGGGCGAGGATCCGGGGCGCTGGGCGATGATCGGGGGCGCGGTGGTGATCGGGGCGCTTTTGGCGTCGAACTTCGTGGCCCTGAGGCGGCGGCGGGTGGTCTGACGGTGGAGCCGGCGTTCATTTCCTACGCGGAGGGCGAGCGGCACCTGGACTGGCTGGCGATGGCGCGGGCGCTGGAGGCGGGGCATCACCTGCCGCGTGCGACAGCCGAAGTGAGTTACCTGACGAGGGGCGAGGATACCGCGATCACGCTGTCGGCGTGGATCGACGGGCTGGGGCTGGCGGTGAAATCGGCGCATGTGTTTCCCGGCGCGCCGGAGCATGGCGCGCCGAACATCAATGGCGGGGTGTATGTCTACGACGACCGGACCGGGGCGCTGAAGGCGGTGCTGGATTTCCACCTGGTGACCAAGTGGAAGACGGCGGCCGACAGTCTGCTGGGGGCGCTGAAGCTGGCAAGGCCGGAGAGCCGGCGGGTGTTGGTCGTGGGTGCGGGCGTGGTGGCACGGTCGATGGTGGAGGCCTATGGCGCGGGGTTTCCGGGCTGTGCGTTTCGCGTCTGGAACCGGTCGGTCGAGGGGGCGGAGCGGCTGGCGGCGGAGTATCCGGGGGTGGAGGTCGTGACCGACCTGGAGGCGGCGGTGCGCTGGGCGGATATCGTGAGCTGTGCGACGCTGGCGAAGGAACCGTTGATCGAGGGGGCGTGGCTGCGGCCGGGGCAGCATGTCGACCTGATCGGGGCGTTCCTGCCGGATATGCGGGAGGCGGATGACGCCGCCATTCGGCGGGCCAGGGTGTTCGTGGATATCCGCGGCGACACGATGGAGAATATCGGCGAGATCGCCGATCCTCTGGCGCGCGGGGTGATTTCGGAGGGGGATGTGCTGGCGGATTTCTATGATTTGCCGAAGAGGATTTTCCGGCGGGAGAGCGACGAGGAGATCACGCTGTTCAAGAATGGCGGGGGCGGGCACCTGGATTTGATGGCCAGTGCGCATGTTCTCGAAGTGTGTGGGCGTGGCTAAGTGGCCGTTTTCTCGAAAAGAAAACGGGGCGAAATCTTTTGAAGATTTCGGGGTGGCTCAGAAATCGACCTCGACGCCGGGGAGCTTTAGCGCCTTGATCAGGTCGCGGAGTTCCTGCCGGGCGGCGACGTTGGAGATGTTGAGCTGTTTCACCCCGATATCCTTGAGATCGAGCAGGGTGAGGCCGCGGGGGAAGAGTTCGCGGAAGATGACACGCTCGTTGAAGCCCGGGGCGGTGCGGAAGCCGATGCGCTTGGCGAGGTTGTCGAGCGCCGCGCCCATCTTTTCCTTGTTGACCATCTGTTGCGCGCCGAGGCGGTTGCGGACCACGACCCAGTCGATCGGTCGGAGCCCGGCCTGGGCGCGCAACTGACGGGCGTTCCAGACCATCTCGGAATAGACCGAGGGGCCGAGGATCTTCATGCCGTCGCTGTCGACATGGGCGAGGAGGTCGAAATCGATGAAGCTGTCGTTGAGGGGCGTGATCAGCGTGTCGGCCAGCGAGTGGGCGACCTGGCTGAGGCGGGTGTGGGAGCCGGGGCAGTCGATCAGGATGAAGTCGCTGTCGGGTTCCAGTTCGGCCACGGCGGCGGAAAGCCGGCGGTCATAGATGTTCTCGCCCGGCTGGAGGGCGGACTGGTCCACCTCGGGGAGGTCGCGATAGGCCGGCGAAGGGAGGTTCAGCCCCGATTTCTGCAGGAAACGCTCGCGGTTGCGGATGTAGGTGCCGAGCGTTTTCTGGCGTAGGTCGAGGTCGAGCGTGCTGACCTTGTGGCCCAGCCGGGCCAATGCCGTGGCCACGTGCATCGACACGGTCGACTTGCCCGCACCGCCTTTTTCGTTCCCCACGACGATGATATGCGCCATGTTCCGTTGCCCCTCGTTCTGCGCCTGGTCCGTGCGCGATTTTTTGCGCAACTTACCGGTGCCGGTGGCGATTTGAAAGAGAGCTTCGCGCAGTTGCCGCGCGGGGCTGGCGCGGTTGCATCAGGTGGATTCGGGGCGGGGCCGAAAAAGAAAACGCCGCCCCGGGGGGCGGCGTTTGGTGGTTCGGTGCGTGGCGCTCGATCAGAAGCCGAGGCCTGCGTATTTGTTCTTGAACTTCGACACGCGGCCGCCTGCGTCGGTCAGGCGGTGGCCGCCGCCCGTCCAGGCCGGGTGGGCCGAGGGGTCGATGTCGAGCGACAGGCTGTCGCCGTCGGACCCGTAGGTCGAGCGCATGGTCACGACGGTGCCGTCGGTCATCTTGACTTCGATGAAGTGGTAATCGGGGTGGATGTCTTTTTTCATGTCGCCGATCCTTGCACGGGTTTCTTGCCGTCGTCCTTGGGCTTGTAATTCGTATCCTCGGCGATCCGGGCCGATTTGCCCCGGCGTGCGCGCAGATAGTACAGCTTGGCGCGGCGAACGCGGCCGCGGCGGATCACGGTGATGTTGTCGATGTTGGTCGAGTAGAGCGGGAAGATCCGTTCCACGCCTTCACCGAAGGAAATCTTGCGGATGGTGAAGCTTCCGGCGATGCCCTCGCCGTTCTTGCGGCTGATGCAGACGCCTTCGAAGTTCTGCACCCGGGTGCGGGTGCCCTCGGTAACCTTGAAGCCGACGCGGACGGTGTCGCCGGCCTTGAAGTCGGGGATGTCCTTCCCGAGTTCGGCGATCTGTTCCGCCTCGATCTGAGCGATAATGTCCATCGCTGCATTCTCCTAATTGTGCTTGCGGTTTGGCCCGCAAAGGTGTCTCGCGTCCTCAGAGCTCTTGGTCTTCGTCCGGGTCCGCCGTGCCGGTCTTGCCGGGGGCGCCCGCCAGAGGTCAGGTCGTCTTGTCTTGTTCGGTGCCCCTAAGGGCCTGTCCGGAAAAGCGAAAATGGCGCGGAGACGGACCCATCAGAAGAAAAACGGGAATCACGCGCGCCGACGCTGGTTCGGAATGGGCGCGGTAAATCAGGTTCGGCGCTCAAATTCAAGGAAAAAAGGGCCCCGCGGCGCCGGTGGCAGGGTCAGGCGACCTCGACCACGCCCATCATGCCGGAGGCCTGGTGTTCGAGGATGTGGCAGTGGAGCATCCACTTGCCCGGGTTGTCGGCGACGAGGGCGATCTCGACGGTCTCGTCGGGCATTAGAAGGGCGGTGTCGCGTAGGGTGGCGATGTTGCCGGCGCGGGGGTCGGTGAGCTGGAAGCTGTGGCCGTGGAGGTGGATGGGGTGGGGCCAGCGGGTGCGGTTTTCCAGCGTGATGCGGTGGGATTTGCCGAGGGCGAGGCGCAGGAGCGGTTCGGTGTCGTGGAGGTGGGCGGGCACGGTGCCGTTGATCGACCAGAAGCGGCCCGCCTGGGCCAGTTCCTGAATGGAGAGCATCTTGCCCTCCATCATCGCCTCGGCCATGCTGCCCATGGCGCCGCCGTCGAAGGTAAGCGTGTGGGTTTCGGCATTGGCGAGGTCGGGTTGGGCGACCGGGTTGGGGGGCAAGGCCTCGGGCGGGCCGAGCGGGGCCTCTCGGAGGGGTGGTTCGTCGGAGACCTCCCATGTCATCACCTCGAAGGCGCGGTCGGGGCCGTACGCGTCGTCGATCACGCGGGCGGGGGTGCCGGGGGCCATGTCGATATCGAGGATCAGGTCGGCGCGTTGGCCGGCGCCGAGCCAGACGCCGCTGTCGCCGAGTTTCCGCGGCGCGACGGGGTGGCCGTCGAGGGAGATGAGCCACGGGTCGAAGGGGGCGAATTTGAGGTGGAAGTGCTGGGCGTTCGAAACGTTGCAGATACGCAGTCGGAGGCGTTCGCCCGAGCGGACGAGCGTGCGTGTCAGGTAGGTGCCGTTGACGGTGAGGACGTTGCCGGTGCGGCCGCCGTGGCTTTGATCGTGGCGATTGCCGAAGGGGGCGATCTGGGCGTCGTTGTCGAGGCGCCAGTCGTCGAGGGCCCAGGTGATCTCGCGGTCGGCCTGGAGGCGGGCGGCGATCTCGGGGGGTTCCTCGACGATCAGCAGGCCGTGGAGGCCGCGGCCGACCTGTTCGGAGCTGTTGACGTGGGGGTGATACCAGAAGGTGCCGGCGTCGTGCAGGGGGAGGGTGTAGTCGAAGCTGTCGCCGGGGGCGATGGGGGGCTGGCTGAGGAAGGGCATGCCGTCTTGGGAGACGGGGACGCGGAGGCCGTGCCAGTGGACGGTGGTGGGCTCGGGCAGGTCGTTCTGGACGGTGACGTTGAGGGTGTCGCCCTGGCGGGCGCGGATCACGGGGCCGGGGGCGGTGCCGTTGTAGAGCCAGGCCTTGGTGGCCGGGCCGTCGGGGACGACGAGGGGCGCCTCGCCCGGGGCGGCGGTGAGGGTGAGGGGGTCGGCGGTGGCAAGGCGGGGGAGGGTCGTGACGAGGCCGGTCGCCAAGGCGCCCTTGAGAACGGTACGTCGGTGCATGGTGATCCCCTCCCTGAGCTTCGGCTTGAAGATAGGACGCGGAAGGGGCGGTGGCGAGGGGTCAGTCGCTTTTGTCGCGGCGGGCGGTGTAGGCTTTCCAGAGGTCGGGGCGGCGGGCGCGGGTGAGGGCTTCGGCCTGCTCTTGCCGCCACTCGGCGATTTTCGCGTGGTTGCCGGAGAGGAGGACTTCGGGGATGGCCCGCCCGTTCCACTCGGCGGGGCGGGTGTATTGCGGGTGTTCGAGAAGGCCGGAGGTGAAGCTTTCCTCTTCGGTCGAGGCGGCGTTGCCGAGGACGCCGGGCAGCAGGCGGACGGTGGCGTCGATCATCGCCTGTGCCGCGATCTCGCCGCCGGTGAGGACGAAGTCGCCGAGCGAGACCTCGGTGATGCCGTAGTGCTCGATGACGCGCTCGTCGAGCCCTTCGAAGCGGCCGCAGATCATGGTGAGGCCGGGGCCTTCGGAGAGGTGCTGGGCCATGGCCTGATCGAAGCGGCGGCCGCGGGGGCTGAGGTAGAGGAGCGGGCGCGTGGGCGGCGCGCCGGAGGTGGCGGCCTCGATCGCGCGGGACATGACGTCGGCGCGCATGACCATGCCGGCGCCGCCGCCGGCCGGCGTGTCGTCGACATTGCGGTGGCGGCCTTCGCCGAACTCGCGCACATGGGTGGTTTCCAGCGCCCAGAGCCGGTCTTTCAGAGCGCGGCCCGTGAGGCTTTCGCCCAGCACGCCGGGGAAGGCCTCGGGGAAGAGGGTGATGATATGGGCGGTCCAGACCCCGGCGAGGCGGGGGTTGTGATCCATCAGCCCGCGGGGTTTCAGCGAGGCGGTGATGGATTTGCGGCCATGGGAACGGGGCTGGTCAGACATGGCCTGTCTTTTGGGGGTGTCGGGCCGGGGCGGTCAAGCGCATTCGTCGTGACCGGCCCCGGCCCGGCAGGGTCAGCCGAGGGCGATCACGCCGAGCGCCATGAGCAGGAAGAGCACGAGCGCGACCACGACGAGGATCTTGGCGCCCGAGAGGGCGACGCCGGAGAGGCGGCCGAAGCCCAGCATGGCGGCGATGGCGGCGATGGCGAGGAGGATGAGGATCCATTCGAGCATTGGAGCAGTCCTTTCAGTTGGCCGCGCGGAATATGGCGGCGTCTGAGGGATAACGTCACGTGATGCGTCTGGTTCCGGCCGTTTCGTACGCAATCAGCTTTTTGCGTCGTCGGGGAAGAGCCCCTCGGGCGGGTCGGCGACGATCCGGCCGGCGGTGAGATCGACCGTGGGCACGGCATCGCGGGTGAACGGCAGCAGGACGGTGGCGGCGCTGCCGGGCAGGCGGATCTCGAGCAGGTCGGTGGCGCCGTGGTTGTGAACCGCCTTGACCGTGCCAAGACGGGTGCCGCCGGTGTCGAAGACCTCCACCTCGATCAGGTCGGCGTGGTAGAACTCGTCCTCCTCGGGTTCGGGGAGGCGGGCGCGGTCGACATAGAGGCGGGTGCCGCGCAGGGCGTCGGCCTGTTCCTTGGTGGCGATGCCGGAAAGGCGGGCGGTGAGGCCGTTCTTCGTCTGGCCCGTCAGGGTGATCTCGTAGCTTTGGCGGCCGTCCTCGGAGGTCAGCGCGCCGTAGGCGGCGACATCCTCGGGTTCGGCGGTGAAGCTTTTCAGCCGGACCTCGCCCCTGACGCCGAAGGCGCCGGCGATGGCCCCGAGGCAGACACGGTCTTCCATCAGCGCACCTCCAGGGGGAGCGAGCCGCGGCGGTCTTCCCACCCGGCCTGTTCGAGTTCGGGGGTGTCGGAGGCGGCCTCGGGCCAGCCGACACAGAGATAGGCGACGAGCGACCAGTCGTCGGGCAGGTCGAGGTCGCGGCGGAGGCGGGCCGGGTCGAGGATGGAGACCCAGCCGACGCCCAAGCCTTGCGCCCGGGCGTAGAGCCAGAACTGGGTGATGGCGGCGACGACGGAATATTGCCGCATCTCGGGCATGGTCAGCGCACCGAGCCCCGCCCCCTTGGCGGTGGCGGTGTCGCAGAAGACGGCGAGTTGCACCGGGGCTTCCTGCATGCCGGTGAGCTTGAGCGTGCTGTAGAGCTTCGCCTTGTCGCCGGAATAGCCGTCGAGCGCCTGGGCGTTCATTTCGCGGAAATTGTCGAGCGCGGCGGCGCGGGCGGTGTCGCTTTCGATGCGGACGAGGCGCCATGGCTCGGAGAGCCCCACGGAGGGGGCGAGAAGAAAGGTGTCGAGGCACTGCGTCAGCAGCGCCTCGTCCACCGGATCGGTGCGGAAACGGCGCACGTCGCGCCGCCACCGCATCAGGTCGATCAGGCCGGACTGGAAGTCTGATGAGAACCGCGACATTCCAGTTTCCTGCCCGATTTACTCTTCGGTCGCCTCTTCGGAAGCGGCCTCTTCTGCCGGGGCTTCCTTGGCCGGGGCGTTGGCGGCTTCCTCGGCGGCCTTGGCCTTCTCGGCCTTCTGCTCGGCGCGGTCCTGGGCTTTCTGGCCCGGGGTGCCTTTTTTGGGGTTCGCGCGCTCTTTCTTCTCGAGCACGCCGGCGTTCTCGAGGAAGCGGGCGATGCGGTCGGACGGCTGGGCGCCGTGATCCATCCAGTACTGGATGCGCTCGACGTTCATCTTGACGCGGTCCTCGCTGTCCTTCGGCAGAAGCGGGTTGTAGGTGCCCAGCTTCTCGATGAAGCGGCCGTCACGCGGCATGCGGCTGTCGGCCGCCACGATGCTGTAGAAGGGACGTTTCTTGCTGCCACCACGGGCAAGGCGGATTTTCATGGCCATTGCGATTTCTCCTTTTGAATGGCGTTGGTTCGGCGGGGTGACCCGCCCTACGATTGGTGTTGCTGGTGATGCCGGATCACCTCGGCGATGATGAAGTTCAGGAACTTCTTGGCGAAATCCGGGTCGAGATCGGCCTGGGTCGCCAGGTCTTCGAGCCGTGCGATCTGGGCCTCTTCGCGGGCCGGATCGGACGGGGGAAGGTCATGTTCGGCCTTGAGCTTGCCCACGGCCTGGGTGTGTTTGAAGCGCTCGCCGAGCGTGTAGACGAGGATCGCGTCGAGCCTGTCGATGCTCTCGCGGTGCTCCTTGAGGAGCGAGGCGGCGCGGGTGGTTGCGTCAGTCAATGGGCATCCCCTTCGGTTTGAAGAGCGGGTCGCAGTAATGCTCGATTTCGAGTTCGATCCCGTCGCGGAGCTGGCCGGATTGAAGGCGTTCGGGCGCGGGGTGGCGGTAGACCGTGTCGTTGCCGTCGATGGTGGCGGCGTCGGGGTCGCGGACCGCGCCCAGCCGTTCGGCGAGGCGGATGGAATCGAGGTTCTTGGGGTCGATGTAGCTGACCGCGTTATCCCAGCCGAGATCGGCATAGAGGTGCTTGCGGACCCGGTGGGTGGCCTCGAGCGCGTAGCCGTTGCCGGCCTCTTCGGGCCAGATGATCCAGGCGAGTTCGCGTTCGGGCCAGGCCGCGGGGAACCAGCCGCCGGCCATGCCGAGGGTGCGGTCGGTTTCCTTGTCGTGGATCATCCACATGCCGTAGCCGCGGATCGTCCAGTGGCCGATCTCGGCGGCGTAGAGCATCCAGGTCTCGTACGGGTTGAGCGGCCCGCCCATGAAGCGCGAGCGGTAGGAGGCGAAGGTGGCCTTGAAATCCGGATAGTCCTGCGGCTCCGGCCCGCGCAGGGAGAGGCGGCGCGTTTCGAGGACGGGGATCTGTGCGGTGGCCATGTCAGCGGCCCCCCGGTGCGGAATGGCGGTAGACCGCGCAGCGGTCGGCCTCGGGCAGGGCGGCTTCGGCGGCCTGGTCGCGGGTGGCGCCCAGGCGTTCGGCCAGCGCGACGGAGCGGATGTTGTCGGCATCCACGTAGCTGACCAGCCGGGTCAGGCCGAGCGGGCCGAAGGCGTGGTCGCGGACGGCCTGTGCCGCCTCGAAGGCGATGCCGCGGCCTTCGGCTTCGGGGGTGACGGCCCAGCCGAGCTCGGGCTCCATGTCGCCGGGTTCGGCGCCGATCAGGACCATGCCCAGCACGGCGCCGGAGGCGCGGTCGGTGATCGTCCAGGCGCCGTGGCCGCGCAGGGGCCAGGTGCCGGTGAGCTGCATGAAGATCTCCCACGCGTCGGCGCGGGTTTGCGGGTGGCCGAAGAACGACCCGCGCGGCCCGTCGACCATGGCGGCGAAGGCCTCGAAATCCTCGATCCGGGGGGCGCGCAGGACCAGGCGTTCGGTTTCCAGCACCGGGATCAGCGCCTGTATCCGGGCGGCGAGATCGGCCGTGGCGCCGGTGGGCGGGGTTTCGTGGAAGGGGATCGGGTGGGTCATGCGCCCACCAGTTCGGTCGGGTGGCGCCAGAGCTGGCAGGGGCTGCCCAGCACCTCGACATCGCGCTCGTGCCAGCAGCCGAGGCGTTGGGCCAGGCGGAGGGAGCGGGTGTTGTCGGGGGCGATGTAGGACATGATCGCGTTCATGCCGAGTTCTTCGGCCGCGTGCCGGCGGGCGGCACGGCAGGCCTGGTAGGCATAGCCGCGGCCCTCGAACCCGTCGTAGATGTGCCAGCCCAGCTCGGGCTCGTGCCAGCCGTCATTGTAGATCACGCCGACACGGCCCGCGGCCTCGCCCGTTTCGCGGTGTTCGAGCATCCACATGCCGTAGCCCCGGAGCGACCAGTGGCCGATGCCCGCCATGAAGGAGCGCCAGCTGTCGTAGCGCGCCTGCGGCCCGCCGACGAAGCGGGCGCGGTCGGAGGCGGCGAAGCGGGCGAAGGCTTCGAAATCCTGTTCGCGGTAGCCGCGCAGGATCAGGTCTTCGGTTTCGATCACGGGGACGGAGGGGGGCAGCGACATCAGGCGTAAGCCTCCGGGCTGCCGTCATTGTCGGTCTCGAGCCCGAGCGCCGCGGGGCCCGGGTGGCGATAGAGCATGTCCTCGCCCATGTTGGGGTTGTGGTAGGTGCGCTCGTAGGTGGCGCCCATGCGTTCGGCCAGCGCGACCGAGCGGGTGTTGCCGGGCACGATGTTCGAGGTGAGCGTGGTCAGGCCGAGATCGGTATAGGCCCAGTCGCGGGCGCGGGTGGCGGCCTCGTAGGCGATGCCCTTGCCCTCGTAGCCGTCGAAGACGACCCAGCCCACCTCGGGTTCGGGCCAGCCCTCGGGCTCCCATATGCCGGAGATGCCGCAAGCCTCGCCGGTTTCTTTCATCTCGATGGTGAAGTAGCCGTAGCCGCGCAGGGCCCAGTGGCCGATATTGGCGGCGAACCAGCGCCAGGCGGTCGGGCGGTCTTTCTCGACGCCGAAGCCCCAGGCGCGGACCGGGTCGGTGAGGAAGGCGCAGAGCGGCTCGAAATCGGCAGGCTCGGGCGCGCGCAGGATCAGGCGGGGCGTTTCCAGCCGGGGGATGTGCAGCGCGAGGGTCATTGCGCGGCCCTTTCGGCGGGGCGGGCGTGGCGGTAGACGAGGTCGGTTTCGTCTTCGCCGCGCGCGTCGCGGTCGAGGGTTGCGCCGAGGCGTTCGGCCAGCGCGATGGAGCGGGTGTTGCCGGGGCTGATATAGCTGACCAGCGTGGGCAGGCCGCGTTCGGCAAAGGCCCAGTCGCGGGCGGCGGTGGCGGCCTCGAAGGCGTAGCCTTGGCCCTCGAACCCGTCATAGAGGTGCCAGCCGATCTCGGTTTCCGGGTAGGTGTCGTGGTTGAGGATGCTGACCGCGCCGACGAGTGCGCCATCCTCGCGGCGTTCGACATGCCAGGGCCCGTAGCCGAAGAGCGGCCAGTGGCCCAGCTCGGCGGCGAATTCCTTCCACGCGGCGGGGCGGTCGAGCTGGAACATGTGCGCCGCGCGGTCGCTGGCGACGAAGGCGCAATAGGCCTCGAATTCCTCGACGCGCGGGGCGCGGAGAATCAGGCGCACGGTCTCGAGCCGGGGAATTGCCCCCGCGCCGTCAGCCGCCGGGCCGGATATCCGGGCCGCGCCGTTCATTTCTTCTTGCCAAACCCGCTGAGGCCCGGCGGCAGGGACTGGCCACCGCCCATGCCGGGGAAGCCGCCGGGCATGCCGCGGCCCGAGCCCATCTGGCGGGCGGCCTGTTCGAGCGCCTTGGGGTCCATGCCCTGGGCCATCTCCTCGGGCGAGGGGCCGCCCTTGCCGAACATGCGCTTCATGGCCTGTTTCAGCATGCCGCCTTTGCCCATCTTGCCCATCTTCTTCATCATGTCCCCCATCTGCCGCTGCATCTTGAGCAGCTTGTTGAGCTCGGAGACTTCCATGCCGGCGCCCGCCGCGATGCGCTTCTTGCGGGAGGCCTGGAGGATCTTGGGGTTGGCGCGCTCCTTCTTGGTCATGGACTGGATCAGGGCGATCTGCTGGACGAGCATCCGGTCGTCGATGCCGGCGCCTTCCATCTGTTTCGCCATCTTGCCCATGCCGGGCATCATGCCCATCATGCCTTCCATGCCGCCCATCTTCTGCATCTGCTCGAGCTGCATCTTCAGGTCGTTCATGTTGAACTGACCCTTCTGGAAGCGCTTCATCATGCGCTCGGCCTGTTCGGCCTCGATGGTCTGCTGGGCTTTTTCGACGAGCGAGACGATGTCGCCCATGCCGAGGATGCGGCCGGCGATGCGCTCGGGCTCGAAGGTTTCGATGGCGTCCATCTTCTCGCCGGTGCCGACGAAGCGGATGGGCTTGCCGGTGATGGCGCGCATCGAGAGGGCGGCGCCGCCGCGGCCGTCGCCATCCATCCGGGTGAGGACGACGCCGGTGACGCCGATCTTGTCGTCGAACTCGGTCGCGACGTTGACGGCATCCTGGCCGGTCAGGCCGTCGACCACGAGCAGGGTTTCGCGCGGGTTGGCGACGTCGCGGACATCGGCGGCCTGCTGGATCAGCTCGGCGTCGATGTGGAGGCGGCCGGCGGTGTCGAGCATGTAGACGTCATAGCCGCCGAGGGAGGCCTGCGTCTTGGCGCGCTTGGCGATGGTGACCGGGTCTTCGCCCTTGACGATGGGCAGGGTGTCGACACCGACCTGCTGTCCGAGGATCTGGAGCTGTTCCATGGCCGCCGGGCGGTTGACGTCGAGCGAGGCCATGAGCACGCGCTTGCCGTCGCGTTCCTTGAGGCGCTTGGCGAGCTTGGCGGTGGTGGTGGTCTTGCCCGAGCCCTGCAGGCCGACCATGAGGATCGGGGCGGGCGCGTTGTCGATCTTGAGGGCGCCGGGGTCGCCTTCGCCGGTCAGCGTGTCGACCAGCGCGTCATGGACGATCTTGACGACCTGCTGGCCGGGGGTGACGGATTTCGTCACCGCCTGGCCGGTGGCCTGGTCCTGTACCTTCTTGATGAACTCGCGCGCGACGGGGAGGGAGACGTCGGCCTCGAGCAGCGCGACGCGAACCTCGCGCAGGGCGGTCTTGACGTCGTCTTCGGACAGCGCGCCCTGTTTCGTCAGCCGGTCGAGGACGCCGGATAGGCGTTCTGATAGATTTTCAAACATGCCTGCGGCCTCCTTCGCCGGTTACTGTCATGCCCCCCGAACATAGGAGAGGCGGTTCAAATCATAAACGCCCCCACGGGCGAAACTCGCTGGTGGGGGGCGATCCCGGGCCGGGCCCATGGGACCGGAAGCTTTACGGACTTCCGGAAATTTGGGGTCGGTTAAGCCGAAAGCGCCGGCGAGTCAAGTGAAGGCTGCCGCGGCAGGGTCAGGCGGGCTGGCTGGTGCGGCGGCTGACGGCGAGCCAGTCGTTGATAGCGGCGACGAGGCGGGCGGCGCCAGTGCCGGAGGAGTAGACGTTGGTGATCGGGTGGAGCACCTCGCCCGCGCCGGTGCCGTCGTCGAGCACGAGGGTCGGGCGAAAGAGGCGCTGGCGGGTCTCGCCCGAGCTGTAGGTGCTTTCGGTCGTGGCGCGGACGAGCTCGACCAGCGGCAGAACGACCTCCTGCTGGCTGAGCACGGTCCGGCGGCGGATCGTGGCGGTCCTGTTGGACGTGTCGAGGATGACCTGAAGCCGTTCGACGAACACGCAGATTGCCGCGAAGCCGAGGCCGCCGCCCAGCCCGCCGAAGGCGAGCCCCAGCCATTCGCCGGCAAAGACCAGCATGACGCCGGGTGTCACGAAGGCCATGACGAAGGCGAACAGCACGATGGCCAGCAGCAGCGGCACCTGCTCGGCGACCAGAAGGTCGGGCGTGTTGCGTCGTATCTTCATTGGCCTCCCGGTCGCCGTTTGTACGCAAGATAGCAAATTCGGCGGGGGAGCGGGCGAAAAAACCGCCGCCCGCGGCGAGGCGGGCGGCGGATTGCTCATGAATTCAGCCGGCCGGTCAGGCGGCGGTGCGCAGTTCGGCCAGTTGGGCCAGCGCCTTGTCCATGCTGGCCTCGGCGTCGATGCCCAGCCGGTCGGCGGCGATCATGGTGACATCAGTGATGCCCATGAAGCCGAGGATGAATTTCAGGTAGGGCGTGGCGTGGTCGATGTCGGAGCCGGCTTCGGTGCCGCCCGAGGCGAGCGCGACGATGACGCGCTTGCCGGCGAGCAGGCCGACGGGGCCGTTCTCGGTATACCGGAAGGTCAGGCCGACGCGGGCCACGAGGTCGATCCATGCCTTGAGCGCGGTGGGCACGTTGAAATTGTAGACTGGCAGGCCGATGACGACGGTGTCGGCCTGTTTCAGCTCGGCGACGAGCGCGTCGGACTGGGCAAGCACGGCCTGCTGGGCCGGGGTGCGGCTGTCAGCGGGGGTGAAGTTGGCGGCGACCCAGTCTTCGGTGATCTGGGGCAGGGGCGCGTCGGCGAGGTCACGGGTGATCACGCGGGCGCCGGGATGGTCGGCGACGATCCGCGCCGAGAGATCGCGGCTGACGGATCCGGTATGCCGGGCGGAGGTGTCGATATGCAGGATGGTGTGGGTCATGGGATGGGTTCCTTGGAAGGTTGGTTGCGATTGGCATGAAGATTGGCTTGTGCTGACGCGAACGCAACGCTAGGAAAGTGATAGGCTATGTTGATATTCGCACATGAACCCGAGGGACGACATGGATGATGGCTGGGCCCGGTCGGCCGCCGCGTGGCTTGAGCATGTGGGCCGCGACGGGGATTTCAGCCGGGCGCAGGTTCTCGACGCGCCGATGCTGGAGCGGGTCGGCGGGGCGCGGCGTGCGCTGGACGTGGGCTGTGGCGAGGGCCGGTTCTGTCGGATGATGGCGGCGCAGGTGCCCGAGGTGACGGGGCTCGACCCGACGCCGGCGCTGCTTGATACGGCGCGGGAACGCGGCGGCGCCGTTTTCGTCGAAGGCCGGGCCGAGGACATGCCGTTCGGTGACGGCGCCTTCGATCTGGTGGTGAGTTACCTGACGCTGATCGACATTGCCGACGCGCGGGCCGGGCTTTCCGAGATGGCGCGGGTGCTGGCCCCCGGGGGGCGGCTGCTGATCGCCAACCTGCAAGGGTGGCTGACCGCGTCGCAGACCAAGGCGGATGGCTGGGCACGCGACGAGGATGTCGCGGCGCGCATGGTGGTGGACCGGTATTTCGAGCACCACGCGTTTCGCGCCGAATGGAAGGGGATGTCGATCCTCAACTGGCACCGTCCGCTGGCGTGGTACATGCAGACGCTGCTGGGGCTCGGGCTGGAACTGGAGCATTTCGACGAGCCGCGGGCCGTGGGAGGGGCGAAGGCCGATCGCTACAACCGCGCGCCCTATCTGCTGATGATGGAATGGCGCAAACCTGCCGCGCTGGCGGCGCAAACCGGAGGATAGGCGATGCCGATGGACAACTGGGATGAAATCCGGACGGCGTATAACGTCGCCCGGATCGGGACGGTGAGCGGCGCGGCGGAGGTGCTGGGTGTGCACCACGCCACCGTGATCCGGCATATCGACGCGCTGGAGGAGCGGCTGGGCGTGAAGCTGTTCCAGCGGCATGCGCGGGGCTATACGCCCACCGAAGCCGGCGAGGACCTGTTGCGCGTGGCGCAGGCGACGGATGACCAGTTCAGCCAGCTGGCCGGCCGGATCAAGGGGCGCGGCAACGACGTGTCGGGCGAACTGGTGGTGACCACGCTGGGCGGGCTCAGCCACCTGCTGGTGCCGGTGCTGGCGGATTTCCAGAAGGAGCACCCGGAGATCGTGGTGCGCTTCCTGACCGGCGAGCGGCTGTTCCGGCTGGAATACGGCGAGGCGCATGTGGCGGTGCGGGCGGGCAACCCGCCGGACCAGCCCGACAACGTGGTCCAGCCCTTCCACAAGCAGCGGATCACGCTGTTCGCCAGCGAAGGCTATGCCGCGGCCCACGGGTTGCCGAAGGATGTGAGCGAGTATCACAAGCACCGGTTCGTCAGTGCCGACGATCCCAAGTCGCGCGCGCCGTTCTCGCGCTGGCTGCGCGAGACGGTGCCGGTGGAGTGCATCACTTTCCGGAGCGGAGACGTGCATGCCCAGCGGCGGGCGATCCGCGAAGGCGCCGGGATCGGGTTCATGTCGCGGCTGCAGGCCGAGGAGATGGGCGGGCTGGTCGAGGTGACCGAACCGCGCGAGGAATGGGCGGCGCCGCTGTGGCTGGTCACGCATATGGACCTGCACCGGACCACCAAGGTGCAGGCCTTCCTGGCCTTCCTGAAGGATCGTGCGAAGGCCTGGGAGGACCTATGACCGAAGCGATGAAGGGGCATCTGGCGATGCTCTGCTTCTCGGCGCTGGTCGCCGGGTCGTTCGCGCTGGGCTCGATGGCGGCGAACCATGTGGAGCCGGTGGTGCTGAACGCCGTGCGGTTCATGGCCGCGTCGGTGATCCTGGGCGTGGCGGCGCACGTGGTGGCCGGCATTCCGCGCAAGGCCTTCGCGGCGCCGTGGCGGTACCTGCTGCTGGGCGGGTCGATGGGGCTGTACTTCGTGCTGATGTTCGAGGGGCTGAAGACCGCCGAGCCGGTGTCGGCCGCCGCGGTGTTCACGCTGACGCCGATCCTGTCGGGGGTGTTCGGCTACCTGCTCCTGCGCCAGGTGACGACGGCGCGGATGGCGCTGGCGCTGGCCGTGGGGGCGGTGGGCGCGCTGTGGGTGATCTTCGACGCGAGCTGGCAGGACGTGGCGGCCTTCGAGGTGGGGCGCGGCGAGATCGTCTATTTCTGGGGCTGCGTGGCGCATGCGGTCTATACGCCGATGGTGCGGCTGCTGAACCGCGGGGAGAAGCCGGTGGTGTTCTCTTTCGGGGCGATGGTGGGGGCGACGGTGCTGGTGACGGCGGCCGGGTGGCAAAAGCTGATCGCGACCGAGTGGGCGACGCTGCCGCCGATCGTCTGGGTGACGATCGCCTACACGGCGGTGATGGCGACGGCGGTGACCTTCGTGCTGTTGCAGTTCGCCAGCCTGCGGCTGCCGAGTGCGAAGGTGATGGCCTATACTTACCTGACGCCCACATGGGTGGCCTGCTGGCAGGCGGCGCTGGGCAAGGGGTTGCCGCCGGGGATGGTGCTGCTGGGGGTCGGCATGACGGTGGTGGCGCTGGTGCTTCTGCTGAAGGACGAGCACCCGGGCTGAGGCGGGGGAATTTTCCGGGGCGGAAAATTGACCGGAAAATGGGATTTTCCGGTGCCTCCGGCGGGGATATTTTTGGCCAGAAGAAGCCGGGGTCGTGCGCCGCCGCGACGTGGTGCGGGGCTAGAGGAAGCCGGCGCTGTCGAGTTCCTCTTCCACCACGGCGAAGTCGATCGGGGTGGCGGCCTCGCTCGGGTGGGGGGTGTCCTCGGTTTTCGGCAGTACCGGGCGGATCAGGCTGACTTCGGACTGCGCGAAGGCCTCGATCTGGGCGGTGAAGGCGTCGAAGACCTTGGGCCGGTGGCGGCGCTGGATCAGGCCGACGCGGGCGCCCGGCTGCATCGAGAAGGGCGCGAGGTGGAAGGCCGAGCCGTCGCCGCCGACGAGGGTGCGGGCGGCCATGTAGAAGGCGAGCTGTTCCTCGATCGTGTGGTCCTGAGGGTGGAAGATGTGGTAGCCCGCGCGGCGCATCAGGTCCTCGATCTTCTGTTCGTCATGGACCTGCTTTTCCTCCTGCTTGAGGGCGGAGCGGGAGATGTAGAGTTTTTCCGGACCATCCGGCCTGATGTGGCGGGCGATGCGGGCGCGGATTTCGCGGCGGTAGATATCGGTGCCCGCGACCCAGCCCAGCGGCCCGAAGCCGGGCGAGGGCAGGAGCAGGGTTTCGTAGCGGCTGGGATACTTGGCGAGGTGGACCGGCAGGCCCTCGGTCAGCATCGACAGGAAGCTGCCGTAGCGGCGGTCTAGCGCGACGGAGAAGTCCATGCCGTCCTTGGGGATGATGACGATGCCGTCGAGCTCGTCCCGGTAGGGGCCGAGGGCCCAGAGGCGGATCAGGGTCTCGACGACGAAATGGCCGAAATGGTGCCGCCCGATGCCGACGAAGAGCCAGCGGCCGGGGACGATTTCAGCGAAGGGGGTCTGTTCGAGCTGCGGGATGCCGGAGAGGCGGGCGCCGGAGAGGAGCGTACGCGACATCTGGCGGAAGCTGCCATCGGCGCGGAAGACGCCGCAGGCGGCCTCGGGGCCTGGCTCCATCGGCATGACGAGGGGCAGTTGCAGCCGCTCGACGATGGCCGGTGGCAGGCGGTCGGGCGAGAGCGGGATGTGGTCAGCGGTCATCGGCAAGCTCGGAGGCGAGGAAGCGTTCGAAGGCGTCGAGATTGACCGCCTCGAACTGGCCGAAGCTTTGCATCCAGATCGAGGCGTCGCGCAGGGCGTCGGGTTCGAGCTTGCACCATTTCACCCGGCCGCGCTGTTCCTGGGTGATGAGGCCCGCGCGGCTGAGGATGCCGAGATGCTTGGAGATGGCCGCGAGCGACATGTCGAAGGGCTCGGCCACGTCGGTGACGGCCATGTCATCCTCGAGCAGCATGGTGAGGATGGCGCGGCGCGTGGGGTCGGCAAGGGCCGAGAAGGCGGCATCGAGCGGGTGAGACATGGCACCTGTTAAGCCCGCTCGGGCCGCCGCCGTCAACGGGGATGATGCGTGCGGGCCGTCCGGGCGCGGTAACCTCAACCGAATGGTTGAATATGCGGAATCCGGGGTTTGCGGCGCGACGTGGGGCGCGGCGGGTGGTGGAGGTGATTGACGGGGATTGGAAAGTAATTTGAAACCAATGGCTTGCAGGCCGGTTTCTGCGGTGCCGCGCGCGCTTGACTCGGGGCCCGCCCGCGCATAGCAAAGGCGCAACCGTTCCGGAGGGGCAAGGGTGACCGATCCAGATGACAGCGAGCGCATGGCGCAGCTCGAGGCGAGGATCAACAGGCTGAAAGGCAAGGACACCCCGAAGCCGCACCAGGAACAGCACTACAGCCAGGCGCATCTTGCGTGGCGGATGGTGATCGAACTCGTGGCCGGTCTGGCGATCGGTTTCGGCATGGGGTTCGGGCTGGACAGCCTTTTCGGCACGCTTCCGGTCTTCCTCGTGATTTTTACATTGCTGGGCTTCGTGGCCGGCATCAAGACGATGATGCGGAGCGCGAAGGAAATCCAGCAGGCGGACGACGCGCCCGACGGGGCGGAAGACAAGAGGATGAAAGATGGCGACTGAAGCAGCGAACGGTGCCGAACACGCAGAAGAGGGCGGGCTGGTTTTCCACCCGATGGACCAGTTCATCGTCAAGCCGCTGTTCGGCGACGGGCCGGTGGGCATGTTCACCATCACCAACGTGACGCTGTGGATGGCGCTGACGATCCTGTGCATCTTCGCGCTGCTGGTGCTGGGAAGCTCGAGCCGGTCGCTGGTGCCGGGGCGCATCCAGTCGATCGCCGAGCTTGCCTATGGCTTCATCCGCAAGATGGTCGAGGACGTGGCGGGCAAGGACGCGCTGCCGTATTTCCCCTATATCATGACGCTGTTCATGTTCATCGTCTTCTCGAACTTCCTGGGCCTGCTGCCCGGCTCGTTCACCACCACCAGCCATATCGGCGTGACGGCGGTGCTGGCGATGGCGGTGTTCCTGACGGTCACCATCCTGGGTTTCGTCAAGCACGGTGCCGGCTTTCTCAGCCTGTTCTGGATCAGCGCCGCGCCGCTGCCGCTGCGGCCGATCCTGGCGCTGATCGAGGTGATTTCCTACTTCGTGCGCCCGGTCAGCCACTCGATCCGTCTTGCCGGCAACATGATGGCCGGCCACGCCGTGATCAAGGTGTTCGCGGCCTTCGCGCCGATGATCCTGATTTCCGCGGGGATCGGCCTTGTCGTGACCCCGCTGTCGATCGTGGCGATCACTGCGATCTACGCGCTCGAAATGCTCGTGGCCTTCATCCAGGCCTACGTGTTCACGATCCTGACCTGCGTGTACCTGAAGGATGCGCTGCATCCGCACCACTAGGGATCGAACAACCTTTTTTGCCAATTCCAACGTAAGGAGACATGAAATGGAAGGCGACGTCGTACAAATGGGTGCTTACATCGGTGCTGGTCTTGCCTGTACGGGCATGGGCGGTGCAGCTGTCGGTGTGGGCCACGTTGTGGGTAACTTCCTGTCGGGCGCCCTGCGCAACCCGTCGGCGGCCGGTGGCCAGACCGCAACCATGTTCATCGGTATCGCGTTCTCGGAAGCCCTGGGGATCTTCTCGTTCCTCGTCGCGCTTCTGCTGATGTTTGCCGTCTAAACCCTGCGGAACCTGATCCTTACGGCCGGGTGGCGGCGCGACACGCGCAGCCGCCCGGTGTATTCGGAAAGTTCCCAAGGAGGACGTCATGGCAAGCGAAACGCATGAAACTGTAAGTGCCTGCGTCGACAGTAGTGGCGGCGCGGTCGGCATGCCGCAGTTGTGCCCCGACTGGATGGGCAACCAGATCTTCTGGCTGGTCGTCACGCTGATCGTGATCTTCTTCATCCTGTCGCGCCTCGCATTGCCGCGCATCGCCGCGGTTCTGGCCGAGCGTCAGGGGACCATCACCAACGATCTGGCCGCGGCCGAGGACCTCAAGGCGAAAGCCTCCGAGGCCGAGGAAGCGTATAACAAGGCGCTGGCCGATGCGCGGGCGGAAGCCCAGAACATCATCGCCGCCACCAAGGCCGACATCAAGGCCGAGCTGGACGAGGCCACGGCCAAGGCCGATGCCGAGATTGCCGCCAAGGCGGCCGAGGGCGAAAAGAAAATCGGCGAGATCCGCGCCTCCGCGATGGAGAGCGTCAAGGACGTGGCCGAGGCGACGGCGAAGGAGCTGGTCGCGGTGCTTGGCATCAAGGCCGACGACAAGACGATTTCCAACGCGGTTCAGACGCGGGTCAAGGGGTAAGCGACATGAAGAAGCTGATCGCAACATTCGCCGCGCTGACCGCCGGCAGCCCCGCACTGGCCGCGACGGGCCCGTTCTTCTCGCTGTCGAACACCAATTTCGTGGTGCTGATCTCGTTCCTGCTTTTCATCGCAATCCTTCTCTATCTCAAGGTGCCCGGCCTTGTGGGCAAGCAGCTGGACAAGCGGGCCGAGGGCATCAAGTCGGAGCTGGACGAGGCGCGCGCCATCCGCGAGGAGGCGCAGACGCTGCTGGCCAGCTACGAGCGCAAGCAGAAAGAGGTGCAGGGCCAGGCGGACCGCATCGTCGCCCATGCCAAGCAGGAGGCCGCGGAGGCCGCCGAGAAGGCCAAGGCCGACCTGAAAGTGTCGATCGAGCGCCGGATCCGGGCCGCCGAAGACCAGATCGCCTCGGCCGAGGCGAGCGCGGTCAAGGAAGTGCGCGACCGGGCCGTGACCGTGGCAGTGGCCGTGGCCAAGGAAGTGGTGGCGAAGGAAATCTCCGCGACGCAGGCCAACAAGCTGATCGACGAGTCGATCGCCGACGTGGAGGCCAAGCTGCACTGAGCAGCGCCTTTCGGACGATCCTGCAGGCGGGCCGCAATGCGCGGCCCGTTTTTTTTGGCCGGCCGCGTGTAATCCGGGGGCCGGTTCACCTAAAATTAGGTATTTGCGCCAATGCTGCGGAAATCAGCGGTGGCGCGGCAGGCCCATGCCACCAGACGTTTGTTTTGTACGGGTGTATGCAATGGGTTTGGACCACACAGCAGGGGAAATCGAGGCCCTTGAGATCGAACTTGGTCAGCCGGAATTCTTCGCCGATATTGCCACCACGCTTGCCGGCGAACTGGAAGACACGATCGGCCTGGTCGAGGCGTCGTCTTTCGTCGGGCAGGTGGGGGACGAGCTTGGGGCCGCCATCAGCCGGCGATATGCCGAGGCATTGGACGGGCTTCCCGAGGAGCCGGGGGCGCTGGCGGCGATCCTGTCGGACCTGAAACGGCGGATCGGCGGGAATTTCACGGTCGAGACGGTAAGCGATTCCGAGATCGTGCTGATCAACAGTGTCTGTCCCTTCGCCGACCGGGTGCAGGGGCGCCCGTCGCTTTGCATGATGACGACCAACGTGTTCGGGCGCATCGTGTCGGATGCGCGGGGCTATGCGCGGGTGAATATCGACAATGCGATCGCGACCGGCCACCCGGGCTGTCGCGTCCGGGTGAGCCTGCAGGACGATGACGCGGGAGACGGGTTTGAGTTCTTCAGATGAGTGCGATCCGACGCTTGCCGGGATCAGCACGGTCGTCACGGCCCTGAAGCAACCGGCAATGGTGATCGATCCCACGGGTCACGTCCACTGCGCCAATGCCCGGGCGATGGCCCTGATCGGCAAGACCGCGGGGACGCCGCTTCAGGATGTTCTGCTGACCCCGGAATCGCACCTGTGCAATCGGCTTGCCCGACTGGTGCGAAGCAGTGCCCCGGCCTATCTGCGGCTCGAGTTTGCCGACGGCAAGCCGGTTATCTTCCAGGGGTCGATGCTGCGGGGGCCGGATGGGCGCGGCAACGGGCTGATCCTGCTGGTGGCGGACAATGCCAGCGCGCTGATCGGCAAGTTCCTCAACCTGAAATCGGATTCCCGCAAGTTCCGGCAGCAGATCGACCACAGCCAGCGGCGGCAGCGGGCCCTGAGGCAGGAGGCGGCACAGCTCAAGCGGCTGAGCGAGACCGACCCGCTGACCGGTCTGCTGAACGTGCGGGCGTTCGAGGAGAAGGTGCGCCATGCGCTGGTCGACCGGCCGGGCCGGCACGGGGCGCTGATCTTTCTCGACCTCAACGAGTTCAAGCATGTGAACGACGTGCATGGCCACGAGGCGGGGGACAAGCTGCTCAAGCACGTGGCGCAGGCGCTGACGTTCCCGCCGCACAGCTGGGTGGCGACGGGCCGCATGGGTGGCGACGAGTTCGCGCTGTGGATGCCCGGCACCGAGGCGGAAGCGGTGCCCGAGGTTCTGGCCAGCCTGCAGGCGCGCGTGTCGGTGCCTTACGCGTTGGTGGGGCGCGCCGGTCAGCTGACCGAGATCTGCATGACCGCCGCGGCCGGCGCCGCCTGTTGCCCGGATGACGCCACCGGCTATGCCGAGTTGAAACGGATCGCCGACAGCCGGATGTACGCGAACAAGGCCGAGGCCCGGCCGCTTCCCACGCGCCAACCCGCAAAATGAAAGGAGGCCGTTGAACCGGCCCCTCAATCACTCCTGCCACGTGTTGGGATGTGCCGGCGCCTGTTGGTCAGGCCCTCGGCACGAAGGATATCCGGACGGCGTGCGCCGTGCGGAAGGATACTCGGGTGGGAGAGGCGATGACGGGGGCGGCGTTCCGTCGGCGGTTTGCCGTGGTACCCGCGATGTGTCCCCTTGCCGATTGTTTCACGGCCTGCTCCCCGTTTCGCGGCGCTGTCCGGGCTGGCCCGGCGCGCTTTTGCTGTCTTTCAAGGTATAGGCGAATCGCTGCGAATCGGTCAACAGGAAGTGATTCGTTTCGGGCGAATCATTTCGAGAAACGGCCGTCTTTTCGCAGAACGCGAGTGGCGGGAACGGAAAACCCGGCGACGCACGGGGCGCCGCCGGGCTTGATTGGTCCGAAGTCGAAACCCGGGTCAGGCGTCGAGCCAGGTTTCTTCGAAGAACATCTCGCGGAACTGGTGGACGAAGTTGTTCTTGACCGCGTCGGTGTGGTGCTTGGTCTGGTTGCGCCAGTACGGCTGCACGATCGCGCCGTCATCCTGCAGCATGGTCTGCAGCTTGGCGGACAGCTCGCGGCGCTCGTCGGCGTCGAATACACCCAGCGCCTCTTCCAGCGTCGAGTCGAACTCGGGGTTGCTATGGGCCGACTCGTTCCACGCCTCGCCCGACTTGTAGGCCAGGGCCAGAACCTGAACCCCCAGCGGGCGCGGGCCCCAGTTGGTGGTCGAGAACGGGTATTTCGTCCAGTCGTTCCAGAAGGACGAGCCGGGGATCACCGTGCGCTTGATGTTGAAGCCGGCCTCGCGCAGCATCGCGCCGATGGCGTCGGTGGTCACCGTGCGCCAGTCGCCGTCGATCGAAATGAGCTCGAGCTCGGTGTCGCCATGGCCGGCCGCCTTGGCCATCTCGATGGCGGCAGCCGGATCGGGCGCCTTCTTCGGAATCTCGGCATATTCCGGGTGGAACGGCGCGACGTGGTGGTTCTCGGCCGGGATGCCGTCACCGTTGATGCCGAGCTGCAGCGCGATCTGGTTGTCGACCGCCATCTGAATGGCGTTGCGAAGCTCCTTGCTGGTGTAGGGCTCGGTGTCCGCCCGCATCCGGGCGACGATGGTGTTGGCGGTCGCCTTCGACTGCTTGACCAGGCCGAGGCCATCGAGCGTGTCGATGAAGTCGGCGGTGGTCTCGTCGTTGATGTCGATTTCACCGCCGTCGAAGGCCGCCACGATGGCCGCGCCGTCGGTGCCGAAGTCGATGAACTTGACGCCGTCGAGATAGGCCTCGCCGCCCCACCATTTGCCGTTCTCGCGGCGCTTGACCTCGGCGCCGGTGCCGATTTCCATCGACACGAATTCGAACGGGCCGGTGCCGATGGGCGATTTCGACAGGTCGCTGTCATCGCCATGGCTGCGGTGCACGATCAGCGCCGGGTAGTCGGACATGCCCGCGATGAGCGAGATGTCGGGGCGCGGCAGGTTCAGCTTGACGGTGTAGTCGTCGACGCGCTCGATCGCGCCTTCGGCGGCCTTGTTGGTTTCGGGGTCGATCAGCGGCGACATGCGCGAGGCCATCGAGTTGCCCTCGACCGTCTTGTCGCACCAGCGGGTGATGTTGTGGATCACGTCGTCGGCGTTGAAGGTGTCGCCGTTGTTCCACTCGACGCCCTGGCGGACATTGAGGGTGTAGGTGGTGGCGTCATCCGACACTTCCCAGCTTTCCAGCAGCATCGGCTTGAAGCTGAAATCGACGTCCCAGCGGACCAGCGGTTCGCAGAACTGGCGGACGAGGTTGCCCGGCTCGGTCCAGGCGAACTTGCGCGGGTCCTGGATTTCCAGGACGCGGCTGGCGACACGCAGGATGCCGCCCTTCTTGGGCTCTTCCTGGGCGTGGGCCGGGGTGGGGGCGGCCATGCCGATCAGGCCATAGGCCGCGGCCGAGGTGGCGCCGAAGGTGGTGGCCATCGCGAGAAATTCGCGGCGGTCGAGCTTGCCGGCCTTCACGTCTTCCGCGAGCTGGCGGACGACGGGGCGAACGGCTTGCGTCCGTGTGTCCTCTGTCATTCTTGTTCTCCCTGTTGGTGGTAATCTGCGAGGTGTTTCTAGTTGCGTATCCCGGGTCAACCTTACCCCAGACATGATGATGATCCAGTGATTCCTCGGCGCGAATGTTGCCGCGATAACTGGCCGGGGGTTAGGTGAGAATGAGGGCGACATCGGCGTCGGCCTGTAATTTTTTCGACAGGATCATGTCTGTTTGCGACATAGGTGGGTGTTGTGTGCCGGATAATTGGACAGCACTGTTCAATCAGGCGGTCCTACGCCCCTGGCGGCCACGGATCGGGGCCAGGGCGGGGGCCTTGTGTGGGGATTGGGCTTGAGGCCCGGACGGTGCGCGGCTAATTCAGGCAAAGCAAGGAGGGCGCCATGAGCCTCAACACGTTCGGACATGTCTTTCGGGTCACGACCTGGGGCGAAAGCCACGGGCCCGCGTTGGGGGCGACGGTGGATGGCTGTCCGCCGGGCGTGCCGGTGGACGAGGCGTTCCTGCAGCAATGGCTGGACAAGCGGCGCCCGGGGCAGAGCAAGCATACGACGCAGCGGAAAGAGCCGGACGCGGTGAAGATCCTGTCGGGGGTGTTCGAGGGGAAGACCACGGGCACGCCGGTGCAGCTGATGATCGAGAACACCGACCAGCGGTCGAAGGATTACGGCGAGATCGCCCAGACCTTCCGGCCGGGTCACGCGGATATCACCTATCACCAGAAATACGGGCTGCGGGATTATCGCGGCGGCGGGCGATCCTCGGCACGGGAGACGGCGGCGCGGGTTGCGGCCGGCGGGCTGGCGCGCGCGGCGTTGAACGCGCTGGTGCCGGGGCTTCAGATCACCGGCTACATGACCCGGATGGGCGAGATGGAGATCGACCGTAGTCGGTTCGATTGGGCCACCATCGGGCAGAACGATTTCTGGATGCCGGATGCGCAGGCGCTGCCGGAGTGGGAGAAATACCTGCAGGAGATCCGCAAGGGCCAGAACTCGGTGGGCGCCGAGATCGAGATTTGCGCGCGGGGCGTGCCGGCCGGGCTGGGGGCGCCGGTCTATGGCAAGCTCGACACCGACCTGGCGGCGGCCTGCATGTCGATCAATGCCGTGAAGGGCGTGGAGATCGGCGAGGGGATGGCGGCGGCCAGGCTGACGGGCACGGCCAATGCCGACGAGATATTCATGGGCGAGGATGGCCCGGAATATTCGTCGAACCATGCGGGCGGCATTCTGGGAGGGATTTCCACCGGTCAGGATATCGTGGTGCGCTTCGCGGTGAAGCCGACCTCGTCGATCCTGACGCCGCGCCGGTCGATCCGGCTGGACGGTTCGGCGACGGAGGTGGTGACCAAGGGGCGGCATGACCCCTGCGTCGGTATCCGCGCCGTGCCGGTGGGCGAGGCGATGGTGGCTTGCGTGATCCTCGACCACCTGCTGCTCGACAGAGCCCAGACCGGCGGAGTGCGCGGCCAGATCGGCCCGTGATCGAGGTTCTTTCGATTACATTCCCGCTCTTTGCGGCGATCGGGCTTGGCTATGGCACGGTCGCCTTCGGGCTGTTCAGCAGCGACGACATGAAGGTGCTGGGGCGCTACGTGCTGAACATCGCGCTACCGGCGCTTTTGTTCAACGCGGTGGCGGGGCGGGACCTGGGCGAGGTGCTGCACCCCGGCTATATGGCGGCGTTCCTGGCGGCCGGGCTGGCGACGATGCTGGTGGGATACGTTGCCGTGACGCTGACGGGCACCGGGCCGGCGCGGCGGGCGGTGGCGGTGATGGGGATGGCCGTGCCGAACTCGGCCTTCGTGGGCTACCCGGCGCTGTTGCTGACGCTGCCGGATATCGCCGGGCAGGTGCTGGTGCTGAATTTCCTTGTCGAGAACGTGATCCTGATTCCGCTGGGGCTGATCCTGCTGGACCTGTCCCGGCCGCGGCCGGGACGGACAATTGCCGGCGTGCTGGGCGGGATCGCGCGGGATTTCTTCAGCCGGCCCTTCGTGATCGGGTTGATCCTGGGGCTGGTGGTGTCGGTGACGGGCCTGCCGTATCCCGGTCCGCTGGAGCGGTTCCTGTCGATCCTGGCCGGGTCGGCCAGCGCGCTGGCGCTGGTGGTGATCGGGGGCACGCTTTACGGCCTGCCGATGCGGGGCGACCGGGCGCTGGCGGGCGGGATTGCGGCGGGCAAGCTGGTGCTGCATCCGCTGATGGCGGCGGGGGCGGTGGCGGTCTGCTCGATGACCGGGCTGTTCGCGCTGCCGGAGGAATTCCGGCAGGCCGTGATCCTGTCGGCGGCGATCCCGATGTTCAGCATCTATATCATCCTGGCGCAGCCCTTCGGGCATGACGGGATTGCCTCGATCGCGCTGCTGACGGCAGTGGCGTCGTCCTTCGTGACGCTGTCGGTGGTGCTGTGGCTTCTTTGACCGCGGTCAGCCGCCGGGTATGAGAAGGGCGGCGGTGCGGTCGTCGGCGGGCAGGAAGGTCTCGATGGCGAGTTCCGAGAGCGCGATGTCGAGCGCGGTGCCGAAGACGGTGGTGGTGCTCAGGAAGCTGAGCACGCCATGTTCGGTGCGCAGGCGGAACGGGATGGCAATGCCGGCCGGGTGGACCATGTCGCCAGGCCGGTAGGGCGCGGCGCCGGGTGGCACGGGGTAGGATTTCAGCTCTTCCAGCAGGGTGACGAGTCCGGGATCGGCCGTCTGGTCGATCAGGCCGTTCAGTCGGTGGAAGATATGCGTGCGCCATTCGCGGAAATTGTCGATGCGCGGGGCGAGGCCGCTGGGGTGAAGCGTAAGGCGGAGGGCGTTGACGGGCGGTTCGAGCAGGGCCGGGTCGATCCCGTCGAGCAGGGCGGTGATGCCGGCATTGGCGTGGAGCATGGTCCAGTGCCGGTCGATGGCGAGCGCGGGGAAGGGCTCGTGGTGCTTGAGGATGAGCTGCACGGCCCGTTGCGCCGCCGCGCTTTCGGGATCGTCTGCGGGGCGTTCGCGATAGGCAGGCGCGAAGCCCGCCGCGACCAGCAGGGCGTTGCGGTCGCGCAGGGGGATCGACAGCGTTTCCGCCAGCCGCAGGACCATGTCACGGCTGGGGCGGCTGCGGCCGGATTCGATGAAGCTCAGGTGGCGCTGGGAAATCTCGCTGTCGGCGGAGAGCGCGAGCTGGCTGAGGGATCGGCGATTGCGCCAGAGGCGGAGCATCGGGCCGAAATCGGGGGAGGGGGTGGTTGCGGTTGTCATGGGGGGATCATACCGCGGCGGGCGCTGAGGCCAATTACCTTGGGCGTAATCGACGGGGTGCCCCGGGATGGGCAGATTCCAGGGCATGACTGAAATGCCAGACAAGGAGTTTTCCCATGGCACCTGTGCAAATCCGCAATGCTCTTCGTCCGATCCTGCTGTTCGATGCCGCCGCCTGTGTCGGCATGGGCGCGGGGCTTGTCGTACTGTCCGACCCGCTGGCCGGGCTGCTGGCCCTGCCCGCGCCGCTTCTGTTCTGGGCGGGCGCGATCCTGTTTCCGGTGGCGGCCTACATGGCCGCGGTGGCGCTGTGGTTGCCCGGTAACCAGCCGGCGGTGATGCTGGTGATCCTCGGCAACGTGCTGTGGGTTATCGCAAGTGTCGCATTGCTGGCGGGTGTGGTCACGCCGAACGCGCTGGGCGTGGCCTTCGTGCTGGGGCAGGCGGCGTTCGTGGCCGTGCTGGCCCGGCTGGAACAGCTGGCCCTGCGCGCGACTTGCCCGCACAGGCAGGAGGTTTGAGCCATGGCGATGCAGGACAGGACCGCGAAGGCCTATGCCGTAGGGCTGTTGCACGAGGTCGAGATGGGGCCCGAGATCGTGGCCTATCTCGAGGGGATCGACGAGACGTTGGCGCCGTTCGGCGGGCGGTTCATCATCCATGGCGGCCCGGTGACGGAGTTGGAGGGCACGTGGACCGGCGACCTGATCGTGATCGAGTTTCCCGACCTTGCGGCGGCACGGGGCTGGTACGACTCGCGCGCCTACAAGGCGATCCTGCCGCTCAGGACCGGGCATTCGAAAGGTCTTGCGATCCTGATCGACGGGGTCGGCGAGGGGCACGCGGCCACGGATATCCTCGGCTGAGGCCGGGAGCCGGCCGGGGCGGTGTCAGGTTTGTGCCGCCGCCCCGGCCGGTTTCTGGCGTTGGCGCGAAAGCTGCACGGCGAGGATGCCGCCGGTGACCACCAGCACGCCGAGGATGTCCCACATTCCCAGCCGCTCGCTGAGGATCACCGCGGCGATGACCACGCCGAAGAACGGGTTGAGGAAGTGGAAGGTCGCCGCCTTGATGGCACCGATGCGGTCGACCAGCAGGAACCAGACGAGCGTGGCCGCCAGCCCCGGGACCAGCGTGGTATAGGCGAAGGCGGCGACGAGTTGCCAGGACCACGCGATCTCGATGGTTTCGGTGGCGGCGCCGAAGAGGCCGAGCGCCGCGCTGCCCACCAGCATCTGCAGCCCCACGACCATCAGGAAATTACCACCCGAGGTGGCCCCGCGCACGGCGAGGGTGGCGAAGGTCAGCGCGATGACGCCAAGCACGCAGAGGATGACGCCGTACATGTCGGCCCCGCCCTGAAGCCGCGAACCCATGATGATGGCGACGCCGATCACCCCGGCGACGAGGCCGAACACCCCGAGCGGGCCGATCCTTTCGCCGAAGATGGCCCAGCTGGCCAGCCCCACCAGAAGCGGCATGGTCGAGGCGATGATGGCGGCGAGAGAGGCCTCGACCGTCTGCATGGCGACGAAGTTGAGCCCGAGATAGAGCGCGTTCTGGCAGATCCCGAAGATGATCGTGGCCCGCCATTGCGCCGGGGTGAGTTTCCAGCTTTGGCCCAGCATCCGGGCGATGAGCACACCCAGCAGCCCCGAGATGAGAAAGCGGAGCGCCAGGGCCGAGACGGGCGGGGCGGCGACGACGATGAACTTGGCCGAGGTGAAGGCGCTGGACCACATGAAGGCGAAGGCCAGCCCCATGACGATTGCCCGGATATCCATGATTTTCCCGTCCCCCGACACTGCAACAGAAAAGGGCCGCCCCTTGCGGGGGCGACCCTTTCCGAAACTCGTGCCGATTACAAGGTCAGTCGTTCACGCTGTCCTTGAGGGCCTTGGCGATGGTCATTTTCACGACCTTGTCCGCCGGCTTCTGGATCTGTTCGCCGGTGGCGGGGTTGCGCACGGTCCGCGCCGGGCGTTCGCGGCAGTAGATCTTGCCGACGCCGGGCAGGGTGACCGCGCCACCGCCCGACACTTCGCGGGTGATCACGTTGACAACCGCATCCAGTGCCGCGCTTGCGGTTTTCTTGTCGCCGCCCATCTCGTCTGCGAGGGCTGCAACCAACTGCGTTTTCGTCATCGGTTTTGCCATTTTTCTGGTCTCCTTCAACTGCCCGTTCCTATGGGCCTCGTGCGGTGATTTAACTGTATCTTGAGAGCGAACACAACGAATAGTGTAAGAAAAGAAGGGTATTTCGCGGATTTTGTGCCGATTTTTTCCCTTCAGAGGAAGGCAGTCTCGTCGAAACTGCGCAATTTCCGGCTGTGAATGCGTTCCAGGGGCATTTCCCGCAAGGTTTCCATGGCGCGGATTCCGATCATGAGATGCCGTGCGACCTGAGTCTTGTAGAAGTCGCTGGCCATGCCGGGAAGCTTCAATTCGCCGTGCAGCGGCTTGTCGCTCACGCAGAGCAGCGTGCCGTAGGGCACCCGGAATCGGAAGCCGTTGGCGGCGATGGTGGCGCTTTCCATGTCGAGCGCGATGGCGCGGGATTGCGACAGGCGCTGCACCGGGCCGGACTGGTCGCGCAGTTCCCAGTTGCGGTTGTCGAAGCTGGCGACCGTGCCGGTGCGCATGATCCGCTTAAGGTCGTACCCCTTGAGCCGGGTTTCCAGCGCGACCGCCTCTTCCAGTGCGATCTGGATTTCCGCCAGCGCCGGGATCGGCACCCAGGCCGGCAGGTCGGCATCGAGCACGCCATCCTCGCGCAGGTAGGCATGGGCGAGGACGAAGTCGCCCAGGCTCTGGGTGTTCCGGAGGCCGGCGCAATGGCCCACCATGATCCAGGCATGCGGGCGCAGCACGGCGATATGATCGGTCGCCGTCTTGGCGTTGGAGGGGCCGACGCCGATATTGACCAGCGTGATGCCCGCCGCGCCGGGGCGCGTCAGGTGATAGGTCGGCATCTGCGGCAGTTTCAGCGGCAGGTCGAGCGGCGCGTCGGGTTCGGTGATGGTGGCGTTACCGGGGCCGACGAAGCTTTCGTAGCCGCTGTCGGGGTCGGCCAGCACGCGGCGGGCATAGGCCTCGAACTCAGAGACGTAGAACTGGTAGTTGGTGAACAGCACGTGGTTCTGGAAGTGCTCGGGCGCGGTGGCGGTGTAATGCGACAGCCGGGCGAGGGAGTAGTCGATCCGCTGCGCCGTGAAGGGCGCCAGCGCGCCGGCGCCGTCGGGGCCGGGCTGGAACGTGCCGTTGACGATGTCGTCATTGGTGGTCGTGAGGTCCGGCACGTCGAAATAGTCGCGCAGGGTGAAATCCATCGCGCCTTCCTGCGGCACGGTGAGACCGGCATCGTTGGCCACCGCGAAATGCACCGGCATCGGCGTGTCGGAGACTCCGATGGTGACGGGCACGTCGTGGTTGTCCATCACCAGCTTGAGCTGCTGCAGCAGGTAATTGCGGAACATCCGCGGCCGGGTAACCGTGGTGGCGTTGGTGCCGGGCTCGGCCACGTGGCCGAAGCTGAGGCGGCTGTCGATTTTGGCGAAGCTGGTCGTGGTGATGCGGATTTCCGGGTAATAGGCGCGGATGCGGTGGGCCGGCGCGCCGTTGATGACCGCGTCGGAGAAGGTATCGCACAGGAAGGCGGCGGCGGTGTCGTAAAGCTCGATCAGCCGGTCGACGGCTTTCCCCGGGTCGCGAAAATCCTCTGCCGCGGGCAGGTCGGGGGAGTGTACCCCGCCGGAGAGGTCTGTCGGCGCCATCGGATTGTTCCCGTCACATTCAACTTTTGCCGCTCACGTTGACACGCGGGAGCGGGCGGATCAACCTGCGCCGGTATTCCGGCAGCCTGGGAGGGGGGATATGGATTTCGAAACGGTCAGCGCGGCAGAGTTCGGCACATCGCTGAAAGGGCTGGGGCTGAACATCCTCGTGCGGGACGTGGCGGCGGAAATTCGGTTTCTCGACGCGGTTTTCGGGATGGCGAGCCATCGGGCGAGCCGGGATTTCGCGATCATGATCTATGGGGGGCAGGTGTTTCAGCTGCATGGCGATCACACCTATTCGGAGAACCCGCTGCTGGGCCTGTTGCCCGAGACACCGCCGCGCGGCGCGGGGATCGAGATCCGGCTGTATGGCAGCGATCCCGACGAGGCGGCGGCGCGGGCGGAGGCCGGGGGCTGGCACATCCTGCAGGCACCGGCAAACAAGCCGCACGGCCTGCGCGAGACGTTCATCCTGTGCGAGAACGGCTATGCCTGGGTGGCTTCGCGGGCGCTGAGTATTGAAGAGCAGGCGGCGGTTGGCTAGGCCGGGCGCATGGGCAAGACACTGATATCCTTCGGGCACGGCTATTCGGCACAGGCGCTGGCGAAGCGGCTGTTGCCGCAGGGCTGGGTGATCTACGGCACGACGCGGAAGGCGGAGAAGGCCGAGGCGCTGCGGGAAGACGGCGTGATCCCGGTGATGTGGCCGGATGGCGACCTGTCGGAGGCGTTCGAGGCGGCCACGCATATACTGGTGTCGGCCGGCCCGGACGAGGAGGGCGACCCGGTGCTGGCGAAGCTGGAGCCGCGGATCCGGGAGATGGCGCCCAAGCTGGAATGGGCCGGGTACCTGTCGACCACCGGCGTCTATGGCGATCACGGCGGCAATTGGGTGGATGAAAGCGCGCCGCTGACCCCCGCCACGAAGCGTGGCAAGCTGCGGGTCATGGCCGAGACGCAATGGCGCGACATCGACGGGCTGCCGCTGCACATCTTCCGGCTGGCGGGGATCTACGGGCCGGGGCGGGGGCCGTTCGAGAAGGTCCGCAACGGCACGGCGCGGCGGATCATCAAGCAGGGCCAGGTGTTCAGCCGGACCCATGTCGAGGATATCGCGCAGGTGCTGGAGGCGTCGATTGCCCGGCCGAATCCGGGCGCGGCCTATAATGTCTGCGACAACGACCCGGCGCCGCCGCAGGACGTGATCGCCCATGCCGCCGAGTTGCTGGGCCTGCCGGTGCCGCCGGAGGTGCCGTTCGAGGAGGCGGAGATGAGCCCGATGGCGCGGTCCTTCTATGCCGAGTCGAAGAAGGTGGATAACCGGCGGATCCGCGAGGAGCTGGGGGTCGAGCTGAAATATCCGGATTACCGGACGGGGTTGAAGGCGCTTCTGGCCGAGGCGGGGTGAGGCGCGTTCTTTGAAAGAACGCGGTCCGAAATCTTTTGAAGATCTCGGTTTCGGGGGCGTTTTCCGCGCGGAAAACTGGTAAGAAAATGCGCATTTTCTTACCCGGAATTTGCGCAAATTCCGGGGGCGTAACTCAACCGTTTTCGCGCAGGATCGAGCCGGCCAGGTAGAGCGAGCCGCAGATCAGGATGCGGGCGTGGGGGTCTTCGGCCACGATGGCGCGGATGGCCTCGAGCGCGCTGTCGGCGATGCCGGCCTCCATCCCCACCGCGCGGGCGGCGGCGGCGGTGTCCTCGGCCGAGAGCGTATTGGGCTCGTCCGGGATGGACAGCGCCGTGAGGCTGGCGGCGTGGGCCGCGAGCGGGCGCATGTAGCCCTGGACGTCCTTGGTGTTCATCATCCCGCAGACAAGGTGCATCGGCCGGTCGGGCAGGCTGGCGAGGTAGCACCCCAGCGCCTCGCCCGCCGCAGGGTTGTGGCCGCCGTCGAGCCAGACCTCGGCCTCGGGGGCGGCGTCGATCAGCGGGCCGTGGGTGAGGCGTTGCATCCGGGCGGGCCAGCGGGCCTGGGTGACCGCCGCTTCGAACGCGGTGTCGCCGGCCTGAAGGTGGCGGAGGGCCATGAGCGCGGCGCCGGCATTCTCGATCTGGTGGGCGCCGGGCAGGTTCGGGAGGGGCAGGTCGCGCAGGCCGGTTTCGTCCTGGAAGATCAGCCGCCCGCGTTCGGTGATGACGTGCCAGTGCTGGCCATGGGCGAGGAGCGGCGCGCCGAGGCGTTGGGCGGTGGCCTCGATCACTTCCAGCGCCGGCTCGGCCTGGGGGCCGACGACGCAGGGCACGCGGCGCTTGAGGATTCCGGCCTTCTCGGCGGCGATCTTGGGTAGCGTGTCGCCGAGGAAGGATTCGTGGTCGATCGAGACCGGCGTGATGACGGTCAGCGCCGGCTGGGCGATGACGTTGGTGGCATCGAGCCGCCCGCCGAGGCCCACCTCGAGCAGGGCGTAATCGGCGGGCGTGCGCGACATGGCCAGCAGGGCGGCGCAGGTGGTGATCTCGAAATAGGTGATCGGCTCGCCGCCATTGGCCGCATAGCATTCGTCGAGCACCGCGGTCAGGTCGGGCTCGGATATCAGTGATCCGGCGAGGTAGATGCGTTCGTGGAACCGGGCGAGATGGGGCGAGGTGTAGGCGTGGACGCGCTTGCCCGCCCCTTCAAGCCCGGCGCGGATCATCGCCAGGGTCGAGCCCTTGCCGTTGGTGCCGGCAATGTGGATCACGGGCGGCATAGCGTCCTGGGGATTGCCCAGACGGTCGAGCAGGCGCCAGACACGATCGAGCGTCAGGTCGATGATCTTGGGGTGCAGTGACATCATCCGTTCGAGGATGACGTCGGAGGAGGCGCCGCTCATGCCTTGCCGGATTTTTTCGTGTCGGCCTTGGCGGCCGGTTTGGGATTCTCCGGCGGGTCGACCGGGGGCGGCGCGGGTGGCGTCGCCTCGGCGGTGTCCGGTTCGGGCGCGGGCGCGGGCAGGTCGCCCTTCACCGCCGGCGGCAGGCCAAGCAGCATCCGGGTGATGGTGATCAGCTCCTCGCGCATGGCGGTGCGCGGGGTGACGCGGTCGAGCATGCCGTGGTCGAGCAGGTACTCGGCCCGCTGGAAGCCCTCGGGCAGTTTCTCGCGGATGGTCTGTTCGATGACCCGCGGCCCGGCGAAGCAAATGAGCGCGTTGGGTTCGGCAATATGCACGTCGCCCAGCATCGCGTAGGAGGCGGTGACGCCGCCGGTCGTGGGGTGGGTCAGCACGACGATATAGGGCAGCCCGGCCTCGCGCAGCATCTGCACGGCGACGGTGGTGCGGGGCATCTGCATGAGGCTGAGGATGCCTTCCTGCATCCGGGCCCCGCCGGCGGCCGAGAACAGGATCAGCGGGCGCTTGAGCTTCACCGCCTCCTGGGCCGCGGCGATGATGGCGTTGCCGACATACATGCCCATCGAGCCGCCCATGAAGGTGAAATCCTGGGCCGCCGCCACGATGGGCGTGCGTCCGATCTCGCCACGGGCGACCAGCATCGCCTCTTTCTCGCCCGTGGTCTTCTGGGCGGCGCGCATGCGGTCGGGGTATTTCTTCTGGTCGCGGAAATGCAGCGGGTCGGCGGTGGGCAGGGGAACGTCGACCTCTGAAAACGTGCCGCCGTCGAACAGCGCCGTGAAGCGGGCGCGCGGCGTGATCGGCATGTGGTGGCCGCAATTGGTGCAGACGTTGAGGTTCTGGCTCAGTTCGCGGTGAAACAGCATGGTGCCGCATTCATCGCATTTCGACCACAGGTTCTCGGGGATTTCCCGGCGCGAGAAGATCGAGTTGATCCGCGGTCTGACGTAGTTGGTGATCCAGTTCATCCGGTCGCCCTTTTGCGGCTTGGCCATATGGCGCCTGAAATAAGCGCCGGGCGCGCGGAATGCAATCGGACTTGCAGGAGGGCCTAGCGGCGCAGCGCGATCCGGGCGGTGAGCCAGGCGCAGAGGGTGAAGAGAATCTCGATCGGCATGACGTACCAGGCGAGCCCCTGTTCATAGAGCGCCAGGGGGAAGGTGTAGAGCGCGATGCCGTCGAGGTTGCCGGCCGGGGCGGTGACGAGAATGGCGAAGACGTTGTTGGTGAAATGCAGCGCCAGTGCCGGGCCCAGCGTGCCGGTGCGCGCGGTCAGGTCGGCGGCGGCCACGCCGAACAGCCCGGCCCAGAGAATCAGCGCCCAGGCGTTGGGGCCGGCCAGGAGCGGATCGTAATGGAACAGCCCGAACAGCGCCGAGGGCAGGCCGATCCAGATGACGGGGCTGCGGAAGCGGGCGGCGAGCTGGCTTTGCAGGTAGCCACGGAACACCATCTCCTCGGCGCCGCACTGGATCAGCACGCAGGCCAGCGCGAGCGGCAGCCAGAGCACCCAGGTGCCGGGCGAGAGGTTGGCGCTGAGCTGGTATTCCGGCGGCATCGGCATCACCGTCAGCAACAGGTAGAGCGGCAGCAGGTAGCGAGTGCAGCGCAGGAACTGGCGGGCGGCCGTGCCCGCCGGGCCGATCAGGCTGGCAAGGCCGCGCTGGTGCATCAGTCGCAGGACCATCCCGAGGGCGACGATCAGGAAGGTGAACTCGAAGAGCAGGATCAGCACCGCCAGCGGCGTACGCCCCCCGATCAGGGCGGCCGGTGCGTCGTACCCCAGCAGCGCCGGGGCGACACCGGCATAGGCGAACGCCATCGGCAGGTAGAACAGGACGACCAGCACCACCCCCGCCCCGAGCCGCAGCGGGTGGGCCGAGGGCCGCGCCGGGGCGGTCAGGGCGTCGTGGGCGTCATAGCGCATGACGGCCAAGCTAGGGGCGCGGCGGGGCAGGGGCAATGGCGCCCCGGAGAAAAGGGGTCAACGCAGGCTGCCGCTTCCGGTATCCTGTCGCCGGACAGGGGAGAGTCGGCATGGACGGATATTTCGATCTGGGGGCACACAGCTTTCCGGTAACGACAGGCTCGGACGAGGCGCAGCTCTGGTTCGACCGGGGCCTGTTGTGGACATACGGCTACAATCACGAGGAGGCGGTCGCCTGTTTCGACAAGGCCATCGCCGCCGATCCGGGCTGTGCCATGGCCCATTGGGGCAGGGGGTATGCGGCTGGGCCCAACTACAACATGCCGTGGGACCTGTTCGACGAGGCGGGCCGCGCGGCGGCGCTCTCCGTGGGGCATGAGGCGGCGCAGGCCGCGCTGGCGCTGGTCGATACTGTCACGGCGTGGGAGGCGGCCCTGATCCGGGCGCTGCCGGCGCGGTATCCGCAGGGCGAGCCGGCCGATCTGAAGGTGATGAAGGGCTGGAACACCGATTTCGCCGACGCGATGCGGTCGGTCCATGGCGACCACTCGGACAACCTCGAAATCTGCACGATCTTTGCCGAGGCCCTGCTCAACATTACGCCCTGGAAGATGTGGGACCTGCCGACCGGCCGGCCCGCCCCCGGCGCGCGGACCGAGGAGGCGCAGGCGGTGCTGGAGACGGCGATGTCGTTGCCCGGCGCGATGGGGCATCCCGGCGTCCTGCACCTCTACGTGCACCTGATGGAGATGTCGCCCTTCCCCGAGAAGGCGCTGAAGGTCGGCGACGCGCTGCGGATGCTGGTGCCCGATGCGGGCCACCTCATCCACATGCCCACCCATATCGACGTGCTGTGCGGGCATTACCAGAACGTGGTGCACTGGAACGAGGCGGCGGTGCGGGCGGACGAGCGGTTCTGGCGGGAACGGGGGCCCTACAACATCTATTCCGGCTACCGGCTGCACAATTATCACTTCGTCATCTACGGGGCGATGTTCCTGGGCCAGATCGAACCCGCGCTGCGAGCAGTGCGCGGGGCGTTCGAGACCGTGCCGGAGGAATTGCTGCGGATGGAGAGCCCGCCGATGGCGGATTACTTCGAGGCCTACCTGGGCTTCGAGCCGCATGTGCTGGTGCGGTTCGGGCGGTGGCGGGAGGCGACGCAGCTTCGGCTTCCGGACGACCCGGAGCTTTACTGCACCCTGGCCGCGCATGTGCATTACGCGCGGGGCGTCGGCCATGCGGCGCTGGGCGAGGTCGAGAAGGCGCTGGCGGAAGAAAAACTCTACCACGCGGCGATGGCGCGGGTGCCGGAAAGCCGGCTCCTGCACAACAACAGGGTGGTCGACCTGCTGGCCATCGGGGCCGAGATGCTGCGGGGCGAGATCCTCTATCGCGAAGGGCGGTTCGACGAGGCCTTCGCGGCACTGCGCCGGTCGGTCGCGCTGGATGACAGTCTGCCCTATGACGAGCCGTGGGGCTGGATGCAGCCCACGCGGCACGCGCTGGGCGCTCTGCTGCTGGAACAGGGCCGGATCGCCGAGGCGGAGGCGGTGTTCCGCGAGGATCTGGGGCTGGGCGGGCAATTGTCGCGGGCGACGGTTCACCCGGATAACGTCTGGGCCCTGAAGGGGTTGCACGACTGCCTCAAGGCGCGGGGTGAAGCGGTGGAAATCGCGCAGGTGCGCCAGCGGCTCGACCTGGCCCAGGCCCGGGCCGACAAAGCCGTGGCGGCGTCGTGCTTCTGCGCGCAGGCGGCGCTCAAGGCGGCGGAGTAAGGGGGCGCTGCCCCCGCCGCGCCAAGGGCGCGACTCCCCCGGGATATTTCCGGCCAGAAGAAGCCGGGTGTGCGCCACGGGCTTCTTCTTGGTCCAAATATCCCCGCCGGAGGCATCCGACAGCGCGGCCCGCGACCCCGCCTCGAGGGGACAACCGGCTTGCCCCACGGGCGGCTCTATCCTAGACCGTTGAGACGACGCTCCAGGAGGCCCCCAGATGACGAAGTTCGACAAGACCAAGCTGCCCAGCCGTTACGTGACCGAGGGCCCCGCCCGCGCGCCGCACCGGTCCTATTACTATGCCATGGGCATGACCGAGGAAGAGATTCACCAGCCCCTGGTCGGCGTCGCGACCTGCTGGAACGAGGCCGCGCCCTGCAACATCGCGCTGAGCCGGCAGGCGCAGGCGGTGAAGGGGGGCGTGAAGGAAGCCCACGGCACGCCGCGCGAGTTCACCACCATCACCGTCACCGACGGGATCGCCATGGGCCACGAGGGCATGCGCTCGTCCCTGGCGAGCCGGGAGGCGATTGCCGACACGGTCGAGCTGACCATGCGCGGCCATTGCTATGACGCGCTGGTGGGGCTTGCGGGCTGTGACAAGTCCTTGCCGGGGATGATGATGGCGATGGTGCGGCTCAACGTGCCGAGCGTCTTCGTCTACGGCGGCTCGATCCTGCCGGGCAAGGCGCCGCAGGTGGATGAAATTCCGGAAGATTTCCGCAGCCGCGACCTGACCGTGCAGGACATGTTCGAGGCGGTCGGCCGGCACCAGAACAAGGAGCTGTCGGACAAGGCGTTGGCAATGCTGGAGCGCGTCGCCTGCCCCAGCGCGGGCGCCTGTGGCGGGCAGTTCACCGCCAATACCATGGCCTGCGTCTCCGAGGCGATCGGGCTGGCGCTGATGAACAGCTCGGGGATGCCCGCGCCCTACGAAAGCCGTGACCAGTATGGCGAGGCGTCGGGCCACGCGGTGATGCACCTGCTGGACAAGAACATCCGCGCGCGGGACGTGGTGACGCAGAAGAGCCTCGAGAACGCCGCGCGGGTGGTGGCCTGTACCGGCGGGTCGACCAATGCCGGGCTGCACCTGCCGGCGATCGCACACGAGGCGGGGATCGACTTCTTCCTCGACGATGTGTGCGAGATCTTCCGCGACACGCCCTATTTCGTCGACCTCAAGCCGGGCGGGCAGTACGTGGCGAAGGACCTGTTCGACGCGGGCGGCATCCCGGTGGTGATGAAGGAACTGCGCAAGGCCGGCCTCATCCACGAGGATTGCGTGACCGCGAGCGGGCGGTCCATCGGCGAGGAGCTCGACCGGATCGACCGCGAGGCCGATGGCCGGGTGATCTATCCGATCGACAAACCGATCACCAAGACCGGTGGCGTGGTCGGCCTGAAGGGCAATCTTGCCCCGGCGGGCGCCATCGTGAAGGTGGCGGGAATCGCCGCCGAGAACCAAGTCTTCACCGGCCCGGCGCGGGTCTTCGAATGCGAGGAAGACGCCTTTGCCGCCGTGCAGAACCGCGGCTACGAGGAGGGCGAGGTGATCGTCATCCGCAACGAGGGCCCCGCCGGCGGCCCGGGCATGCGCGAGATGCTGGCCACCACCGCCGCCCTTTCCGGGCAGGGCATGGGCAAGAAGGTGGCGCTGATCACCGATGGCCGGTTCTCGGGCGCGACGCGGGGGTTCTGCGTCGGTCACGTGGGGCCGGAGGCCGCGCATGGCGGGCCGATCGCGCTGTTGAAGAACGGCGACATGATCACCATCGACGCCATCAAGGGCGCGCTGTCGGTGGACCTCTCCGAGGAGGAGCTGGCCAAGCGGAAAGAGGCTTGGGGCGGCCCGCGCGAGACCATGTATGCCTCGGGCGCGCTGTGGAAATATGCCCAGCTGGTGGGCGAGACCTACAAGGGCGCGGTGACCCATCCCGGCGGCAAGGCCGAGCGGCATGTGTACATGGATATCTGACAGGCGCATGGCCCGGGGGGTTCTCCGCGCCGTGGCGCTGGCGGCGATGTTGCCGCTGGCGGGGTGTATCGGCGGCGAGCCGGGTGCGCTCGGGTTCCTGGCCTCGGGCAGTGAGCCGGCCACGCGGGACGCGCTGCGCAAGGTCCAGATGTATGACGGCGATGTCGTCGTGCGGGGCCCGGCGGGCTATTGCATCGACCGGCGGACGCTGCGGCGGAGCCGCGATGGCGGGTTCGTCCTGCTGGCCAGCTGCGAGTCGCTGAGCGGGTTGCGCGGGCACGGGGTGGAGCCGCTGCTGATGACCATTTCGGTGCTGCCCGACGCCCCCGGCGCGGCGCGGCCCACGCCGGGCGAGATCGCCGCGCTGATGGCGCCGGCGAAGGTGATTGCCGCCCACGAGACCACGGATGTGACGCTGGTGCATTTTGCCAGTGGCGGCGACGGGGTGCTGGATGGCGGCGATGCGCGGCACTGGCGCGGGGGGATGCTGTTGAACGGTCACCTGATCGCGCTGGCGCTTTACGCCCGCGAGGGCAGCCCGATGGCGGGTAAGGACGGGCGGGCGCTTTTGACCGACCTGGCAAGGTCGATCCGGCGGGCCAGCCCGGCCCGCCCGGTGGCGCCGCCGGCCACGCAAAAGGCGCCGCAACCCGAACCGGAAAGTTCGGATTCGAGTGGATTGTCAACGGATTCCGGATAATGATGGGGCCGGGTTAACCGAGGCAGGACAGGGCGGACCAGACAGAGTGGACCCGGAATGGCAGTGTTGAGAAATTCGGTTCTGGACTGGATCGCGCAGCGGCGGTCGCTGCGCCGGTGGCGGACGGCGGCGCGGCAGGCGCCTTCGTTTTCTTTCAAGGACTTGCGGAAGGAACGGGCCGCGGCGCGGAAGCTTCGGCACGAGCTGAACGAGCTGATCGCTGTGGCCGATCACCGGCTGGCGCTTCCGGTGATCGGGTCGGCGGTGTTTCCGAAACCGCATGGCACCGACTGGGCCTGGCGGCCGTCGCTGTGGCGCAATCCGCTGGCGGTGCCGGGGGTGTCGTCGGCGCAGAGCAACGCGCGGCTGGGCGACGAGATCGTGCTGTTCCACGACTGCAAGCATTCCGAGCTGACGCTGCGGCAGGTGCGCAATTTGAGGGAGGCCGACCTGGCGCCGTTCGGGTTGCGGATGGACGTGTTCAACTTCGACGGATCCTTCCTGTCGCTGGCGCTGGATCTGCCGGACGGGGCGGTGCAGGGGCTTACCCGGTCGCACCTTGTGAGGGTGGATACGATCGCCGAGCTGGAGAAGCCGCTGGAGATCTTCGTGCGGCTGAATATCAAGCATGGACCCAATACCGAGCAGCTTGTCAGGGAGCTTCCCCTGAAGGAGGAAATGGTCATGGCGGAGTTTGACCTGGCCTATTCGAACATCAATGAAAAAAGGGTCGAGCGGGCCTGGATCGACCTGATCTTCGAGAACCCGCAGATGAGCCAGGTGACGGTGCGCGACCTGACGCTGAGCCGGCGGCCGAGGGCGGAGTTCTGAGGGAGTTTCCATGACCGATCTGACACTCACCAAGACGCGGCTGTTCGAGGGCGTATGGGAAGGCGTGCTGACCCGGGAGAGCGGCGGGACGGCCGCGCCGGAGGTCGACGTCACCCACCTGCAGACCCCGCTGGACGGCGTCGAAATCATTGAAAAGCCAGAGGAAAAGCTTTGGGTGCTGCGGGTGCCGATCCCGGCGGAGGTGATCGCCGACGGGGTGCAGACCTTCCTGATCCTCGACCGGGTCACGGGCGAGAAGATCGGCGATTTCGCCCTGATGTCGGGGGATGCGCTGAGCTATGATATCCGGGCCGAGGTGACCCTTCTGCGGGAGGAGCTGGACATGCTGAAACGGGCCTTCCGGCGGCATTGCCTGGAGACGAGGTGAGGCGGTTTCGCCCTGGTCGGTGACGGGCAGATTCTTGCCGGAACGGCCCCTGATTCGGCTTTCCGGTTGCCGATTCGGGTGTTTTCCCCCTTCCTGCGGTCACCACGGGGTTTTGGGACAGGGCACCGAATGAATCTCAAGAATATTTTGCTGTGCCTCGGCATGGTCGCGATGGCGGCGTGTGGCGAGGCGCGGGAACCGGAAGTTTCGCGGGCGGCGATGCCGCTTTTCCCGAACGAGACGCCGGAGCTTCGCGTTCTGATCAACAAGTACGCCGATCATTACGACGTGCCGCGGCCGCTGGTTCACAAGGTGGTGCAGCGGGAAAGCGATTACCGGCCCAAGGCGCGCAACGGCCCATATTACGGGATGATGCAGATCCTGCCGGCGACGGCGCGGGGCATCGGTTTCCAGGGGCAGGCGAGCGATCTGCTGGATGCCGAGACCAACCTGAAATGGGCGGTGAAGTACCTGCGCGGCGCGTGGCTTGTTTCCGACGGGAACATGGACGAGGCGGTGATGTGGTATGCGCGGGGCTATTACTACGAGGCCAAGAAGCGGTGCCAGCTTGTCGAGACGGGGCTGTTGAACCGCGAGATTGCGAAGCACTGCCGCGGGTAGGCGTTTCGCGAGAGCTTGAAGGCAAGGCCCCGGGGTTCCCGGGGCTTTTTGTTTTTGGGGATGGTGGTGGTGGTTCCCGCCCCGGGGTTGATCCGGGAGCTCTGCGGGGGCGAGGTCCCGGCTCGGGGGCCGGGACGGTGTGACGGGGTTGAGGGTTGTGCTGCGCGGAACAAGGGCGAAGCCCGCCGCGCATCGACGGGCCGTCCCGACGGCACGGCGATTTGGCAGATGGAGTGGCGCGTTCGTAGGTTGGAGGGGCTTGGCTGGCATAAACTGCCCATCACGAGCGTTGGTTCGCCGCGCCACGGCCCGTCGATGCGCGGCTTTTCACCGGGGGATTGAAGAACGCTTCGGTCGTGATCGATTTTCAGGCGCGATGGTGGGTTGGCACCCACCCTACGGAAAGGTTTACGGGCGGGGAAAATGGGCGGGTCGGCGGTGGCTGTCGGGTCGGCGGAGAAATCCGCGTTAACCAGCTGAAATCACCGGGAAAAGCCGATGTCGGTATCGCGTCGGTATAACGTCGGTATTTTGTCGGTGTTTTTTGCGGTGTCAGAGCCCGGGGCGGGCGAGAGGGCCGGTTCGTGAACGGGGCGGGCGTTGGGGGTAGGGAAATCGCAGGGTTTGTCCCCCAGGATGCCCCCGCTGTCGTGGCGTTGCCCCGGAAGGCACGCGACGGCTCAGCGCCATGGCAGGGCGGCCAGCCAGTCGACCGCCGCGGCAACCGAGGCGCGGGCGCCCTGGTCGGCGTGGGAGAGCAACCAGAGCTCGCGGACGGGCAGCCGTTCGGTGCCATCCACGTCCAGGGCGCGCAGGCGCGGATCGGTGTCGGCGATCATCCGGGGGAGGAGGGACTGCCCCAGCCCGCGGGCGACGGCCTCGAGCGCGGTCTCGGCATCGGCGACCTTCAGGCCGGTGCGCGTGGCGGCGGGCCGGTTGGCGGCGGTGTCGAGCCAGCGCGCCTGGGGCAGGCCGGACCGGGCGTCGTCATAGGTTATCCAGCCGGGCGCATCCCTATCGTCGGGCGGCGCCGCGCGGGCGGCGTAGGGGCCGAAAGCCATCTCGCCCAGTTTCCGGGCCTTGGTGCGCAAACCGCCGCTGTCCGGGCGCGCGAAGCGCAGGGCAAGGTCGGCCTCGCGCCGGAAGAGGTCGAGATTGTCCGCGTCGGGGACCAGTTCGACGGTGAGTTGCGGGTGGGTTCGGGCGAGGGCCTGAAGATGCGGCACGAGCACGCGGTTCACGATGATGGGCACCGCGCTGATGCGGACGGTGCCGGCAATGTCGTGGGCCGCCGCGCCGGTCGTTTCACGGATCGTGCGGGTTTCGTTTTCCACCGCTTCGGCATGGGGCAGGATCCGGAGGGCGGTGTCGGTGGGCTCGTACCGTCCGGCGGCGCCGCGCAGGAACAGCGGAGCGCCGAGCGCCTGTTCGAGGGCCCTGATCCGGCGTGTCACCGTGGTCTCGCTTGCGCCGGTCGCGCGGGCCGCCGGCTTTAGCTTGCCGGCGCGGTGGAGGGCGAGGAAGTACCTGAGATCGTTCCAGTCGAGGCTCTGCATGAATGCAGAGTAAGGCGGCATTATTGCCGGCACAATCTGCAGATTTGATGTGCGATGGTGGAACGTGCCAGAGAAGGAGAGCGCCCCCATGACCTATGTCATCCTGTTTGAAGATGCCCCCGATGCCGACCCGGATATCCGCCGGACCCACATGGCGCGGCACCTGGAGTTTCTCGAAAGGAACGCGGACCGGATCGCGGCGGCGGGGCCGCTTGCGGACCCGCAGGGGGCGGGGCGCGACGGGCTGTGGATCGTGACGGGCACGATGGAGGAGGCCGAGCGGCTGGTGCGGGAGGATCCGTTCTGGCCGACCGGGCTTCGCAAATCCTATGCGATCATCGAGTGGCGGCAGGTGTTTGCCGGGGGCAAACGGCTGATCCCGATGCCCTGAGCCGGGCCGGACGGGGGCGGTATCTCAGCCGCCCTGGGTGTCGGGCTTGGTCAGCTTCACGATGGTCGGTTCGGTTTCGGGCGCCAATTCCTCGAAGTCGAAATTGTCGAGGCGCTTGGCGCGGCGTCCGGCCTTGTCGGCGGAGATCTTGATTTCGGAGATGTCCTTGGCCGCCTGGTGGAAGTGGCGGTCGAGGTTCTCGACGCGGTTGCCGAGCCGGTCGACATCGGCGAAGAGCAGGCCGAGTTCGCGGCGGATGGCGCCGGCCTGTTCGCGCATGCGGGCGTCCTTGAGGATGGCGCGCATGGTGTTGAGCGTGGCCATGCAGGTGGTGGGCGAGACGATCCAGACGCGGGCCTCGAACCCCTCGCGGACGAGCTCGGGGAAGTTGGCGTGGAGCTCGGCATAGACCGCTTCCGAGGGCAGGAACATCAGCGCGCCGTCGGCGGTTTCGCCGTCGAGGATGTATTTCTCGGCAATGTCGCGGATGTGCTTGCGGACGGAGGTTTTGAGGAAGCGGGCGGCCTCCTGCACCTGCCGGTCATCGGCGGCGTTGCGGAGGGCCTCGTAGGCCTCCAACGGGAACTTGCTGTCGATGCAGATCGGGCCCGGCGGGTTGGGCAGGTGGATGAGACAGTCGGCGCGCTTGCCGTTGGAGAGGGTGGATTGCAGCGTGTAGCTGTCGGACGGCAGCGCCTTGGAGACGATGTCGTGGAGCTGGATTTCTCCGAAGGCGCCGCGGGTCTGCTTGTTGGACAGGATGTCCTGCAGGGTGAGCACGTCGCCCGAGAGCTTGGTGATGTTCTCCTGCGCCTTGTCGATGGCGGTGAGGCGTTGTTGCAGCTCGCCCAGGGATTGCGCCGTGCGGCGGGCGGCGCCGTGGAGGTTCTCGTTCATCTGCTCCTGCACCTGGGCGAGGCGCTTTTCCATCAGGTGGAGCATGTTGGTCTGGGCCTTCGACTGGGCCTCGGCCACGTGGGTGAGGCCGCCGGAGAGCTGGTGCTGGCCGTCGGAGAGGCCTTGGACGCGCTGGCCGAGGTCGCCCATCTGGCGGATCAGGGGCTCGGTGAGGCGGGCCGAGCGGGAGGCGGCGCGGATGGCGGCGAAGAGCAGGATGGTGATGAGGAGGAGCAGCACGCCGGCGCCGATGGCGGCCAGTGTGAGCGGGTCGGAGAGGTTGAGGGTGGTGTCGCCGATCTGGATCATGTGCGCCCGAAGAGCCGTTCGATATCGGCGAGTTTGAGTTCGACATAGGTGGGTCGGCCGTGGTTGCACTGGCCGGAATGGGGGGTCGCCTCCATCTCGCGGAGGAGGGCGTTCATCTCGTCGGCGGACATGCGGCGGCCGGAGCGGATGGAGCCGTGGCAGGCGATGCGGGAGAGGATCGCCTCGATTCGGGCGCGGAGGGTGAGGGACTGGCCCTCGTCCGAGAGCTCGTCGAGGATGTCGCGGAGCATGGCGCCGGCGTTGCAGGGGCCGAGGATGGCCGGGGTTTCGCGCACGGCGATGGCGCCGGGGCCGAAGGGTTCGATGGTGAGGCCGAGTTTGGCCAGTTCCTCGGCCTCGTCGAGGAGGCGGGCGGCGTCGGCCTCGCTCAGGTCGACGATCTCGGGGATCAGGAGGGCCTGGGCGCGGACGCCGTTTTCGGCCATCTGGCGCTTGAGTTTCTCGTAGACGAGGCGTTCGTGGGCGGCGTGCTGATCGACGAGGATCATGCCGTCGTCGGTCTGGGCGACGATGTAGTTTTCATGCACCTGCGCGCGGGCGGCGCCGAGGGGGAGGGATTGCGGGCGTGGTTCTTGCGGCTGCTCGTCCGTCTCTGGCGTGACGGCCTCGCGGGTGGGTTCGACGCGGGCGGAGTAGGTATCCTGCATCTCCGCAAAGCCGGGCGCCTGGGCCTGGTAGGCGGCGGCGCGGGCGGCGGGCGAGGGGCGGTCCATCTGGTAGATGCGGGGGGCGGGTTGTTCCGGGCGCATGGCACCGAGGGTGGCGCCGGCGACGGTGGAGGAGGCGCGGTGCCCGGCCTCGGCCAGCGCATGGCGGAGGCCCGAGACGATCAGCCCGCGGGCGAGGCCGGGGTCGCGGAAGCGGACTTCGGACTTGGCGGGGTGGACGTTGACGTCGACCAGCACCGGTTCGCAGTCGATGAAGAGGGCGGCGGCCGGGTGGCGGTCTCGGCTGAGAAAGTCGTGGTAGGCGGCGCGGAGGGCGCCGTAGAGCATCTTGTCGCGGACGGGTCGGCCGTTGACGAAGAGGTATTGCGTGACCGAGGAGCCGCGGGAGTAGGTGGGCAGCGCCGCGAAGCCGGTCATGTGCAGGCCCTCGCGGCTGGCGTCGAGGCGGATGGCATTGTCGGTGAAGTCGCGGCCGAGGATGCCGGTGAGGCGGCCGTGGAGGGCGTCGAACAGGTCGCCGGTCTCGGCATCGGCGCGGAAGGTGACGCGGCCCTCGCCGCCGCCCGAGACGTCGCGGAGGGCGAAGCCGGTGAAGGGCTCGGCCATGGCGAGGCGCTTGACGGTGTCGGTGATGGCCTGCGCCTCGGCCCGGTCGGAGCGCATGAACTTGAGGCGCGCCGGCGTGGCGTGGAAGAGGTCGCGCAGGGTGACGATGGTGCCGGTGTTGAGGGCCGCCGGTTTGACGGGGCCGAGGCGGCCGCCGGTGACGGCGATCTCGGCGCCGTCGGCGCCCGGGGGGCGGGAGGTGATGGTGAGCCGGCCCACCGCGCCGAGGGAGGGGAGCGCCTCGCCCCGGAAGCCGAAGGAGTGGATGTTCAGCAGGTCGGTGCCGTCGATCTTGGAGGTGGCGTGGCGGGTGAGGGCGAGGGGGAGATCGTCGGCCGCCATGCCGCAGCCGTCATCGGCCACGCGGATCAGGGTTTTTCCGCCGTCGGCATAGGCGATATCGATGTGCCGCGCGCCGGCGTCGAGGGCGTTTTCCACCAGTTCCTTGACCGCCGAGGCCGGGCGTTCCACGACTTCGCCGGCCGCGATACGGTTCACCGCGGCTTCGTCGAGCTGGCGGATGACGGGCCGATTTTGGCTTATATTGGGGCTGATCGTGTTCATTCCGCTAAACCTAGCATGGGTGGAGACGATTCTGCCAGACGGGAACGGCGGTGCCGCGAGAATTGCAGGGCCGGGGGGTTGGAAACGAAACATATTCAATTATCTGTATGTGAACTCAGGAACGGAGGGTCGAGATGTTCAGCCGCAGGAGCCCGTCGAACGGGGCAGGATCGCCGGAGGTCACCGGGTTTTACGAGGCCGATACGGGCAGTATCCAGTATGTCGTGGCCGACCCGGCCACGCGGAAGGCGGCGCTGATCGACGTGGTGCTAAATTTTGACCCGGCGAGCGCGAAGACCGGGACGGAGAGTGCGCGGGAGGTGCTGGATTTCGTGAAGGCCGAGGGGCTGGAGGTCGAATGGGTGCTGGACACGCATCCGCATGCCGATCACCTGATGGCGTCGAGCTGGCTGGCGGAGCGGACCGGCGCGCCGAACGCGATTGGCGAGAAGGTGGTGGAAATCGCCCACCTCTGGGCCGATCTCTACAACATGCCGGGTGTGTTCGACCCGGAGAAGGATTTCAGCCGGCTCTTCGCCGATGGCGATAGGTTTCGCATCGGCGAGCTGGAGGTGCGGGTGATGCTGTCGCCGGGGCATACGCTGGGCTCGATCACCTATGTCGTTGGCGACGCAGCCTTCGTGCATGACACGTTCATGCATGTGGATGTGGGCACCTCGCGGGCGGATTTCCCGGGCGGGTCGTCGAGCGTTCTGTATGACAGCCTGCAGCGGATCCTGGAGCTGCCGGACGCCACGCGGCTTTTCATCGGGCATGATTATCCGCCGGTGGGTGACCGCGAAGACCCGGCGTGGGAGGCCACGGTGGCCGAGCACCGGGAGAGGAACCCGCATGTGGGCGGGGGCGTGTCGCGGGAAGACTACGTGAAGCTGCGGGACGAGCGGGATGCGACGCTCGGGCTGCCGGACCGGATGTTGTACGCGCTGCAGGTGAACCTGCGGGGCGGGCGGCTTCCGGAGAAGGAAAGCGACGGGCACCGGTATTTCAAGGTCCCGGCGAACAGGTTCTGAGAGGAGAGCGAGATGAAGACGGAAAACGTGGGCCAAGCCGTGCTGGAGACATGGGACGTGGAGGAGGTGGCAGGCGCCTTCGACCGCGACGAGATCGTCCTGATCGACGTGCGGACGGTGCAGGAATATTCCTTCGAGCATATTGGTGGTGCATTGCTGATGCCGCTGCCGTTCTTCGAGGCGCGCAAGCTGCCGGGGCAGGCGGAGAAGCGGATCGTGTTCCACTGCGGCTCGGGCGTGCGCTCGGAGAAGGTGGCGCGGCTGTGCCTGGAGGCGGGAATGGACCGGGTGGCGCACCTGGAGGGCGGTTTCGGCGCGTGGAAGGCGGCGAAGAAGCGGTACGTGGGGACGGATATGGCGACAGGGGCGCCGAAGGTGGTGAACGGGTGATTGGGGTGATGCGGGGTGGTTGCCGCGAAGGGCGGCGAAGGTCCGGTTCGAGCGCACTTTGCCGACTGCTGCACAAATGGCCGCTTTCGAAGGTGTCCCGCCCGCGCGAGACGTCAGCTTCTTGCAAACGCCGAGCGGATGAGTGCGATTCCGGCAATTGCGAAGAGAGCCGATACCATTCCATCGATCCAACGACGGAACTTCACGTATCCGTTCATGATAACTGAGAGCGAAAATGCAGTTGCATAGGCCGCGTAGATGAGGAGCCCGATCAACGCGCATCCAAGCGTGGCCAAAACCACGCCCACCAAGCCGTCATCAGCTCCAAGGCCAACCGAAAGTGCGGCCATCCAGGCGACGACAGCCTTGGGATTGGAAAGGTTGAGTGCAAGTCCTCTGGCGAACAGACGCTTCTCGCTGGGTCGTATGTGACTGTCCAGACCCGGCTTTTCAGGGGCCACACGCATTGCAGAGCGAGCCGATCCATATGCCAGCCAAAGCAGATAGACCCCTCCAGCTACTTTCAGCGCGATCAGAAGGTGGGTGGATGCTTGAAGAATGGCCCCGAGGCCTGTTGCGGCGACCAGCCCCCAGAACGCGAGACCGACTGCAAGACCTGCGCCGAAGATCATTCCGCTCTTGCGCCCAGAAGCAGCAGACACCGTACTAACGGCCAAAGTCGCTGGCCCAGGCGAAGCTGCGACGACGAAGAAAGCCGCAAGGATTGAAGCTAGTCCCATCCAATCAATCATTTCCTGCTCCATGGCTTTGTCCCTGGGACACGTTATTCATCCAGGCGAAAAAGAAAAGCAGGCCGTGAAGATGAGGCAAACAGTGGAGGCTCGGTCCGCGTTGCCGAGCTTCATGCACGGCGCGGCGAAGTGATCGGTTCGAGCCCGGAGTTACATATGCGGCGCTGTGCACGGATGGCAGCTTTCGGGTCCCTGAGATGCTGCGGCTTCAACCAGGGTGGGTTTGCGGGTGTTCCCCGGTCCAAGCACAATGAGCACAGACAACAGTGGCTTTGTAGTTTCTGAAAAGAGCATCGGTTGTGGAATCAAGTGGCCCAAGGCGCGATTTCAGGCGTGTAATCGTTTGCGGTTGGGTTCGAGGTTTGGCGATACTATTGGCGTTCTCGAAGGTCTTTTTCTTGTAGTCGGCGAGCAAATCTTCTGAGTAACCAAAGACATCGTCGTTTCGGTAGATGCCCATTTCGGTGCCAAGCAACCACCATTCATGATCGCCACTACAGGTTGGGCATTGGAAGCCACCATTCTCTCCGTGCGCAAGCCACTCAGCAAGATCGATCTCGCCTTCGGCCGCAGCCAGGCCGGATGCGAAGTATGATGATGGATGCGCCTTGAAGGCCTTGATGGATAAAGCTCCAATTTGCGGAAGGCTGTTTTTGAATTCTGACGCTGCCGCCTGGCCAATAGGTGTTTTCAGCCATGCGCTGTCCGGGGTGCAGGAAACACCAGAATAACTGGTATGTGCTGGCTGGTGTCCCGCCAAGGCTAAGCCACCCAGTAGATTTGCAATCATAAGTAGCGGTTCACCGGTCTTGTTTTCGGCGAGGCGTAACAGATGCGGGATCGAGAGATAACTTGCGGGATAGGTCGTGCCTTGATGGAGAAGCGCCGAGAAAAAAAGGTAGTCGGCGGCATCGTCGCTCCACTCTTTTTCCAATTCTGCCAACAGCACATTGGCGCCAACCCCATAGCAGTGAGGCGCCTGGTCCCAAACAGGGTCATCATACGGAAATGCTGTCATCGAACCTCTTTCACCAAAAACGCCAAATATTTAAAAAGCCATTCGCGCAGACGCGGCGAAAGTCAACTTCGTCCGCTGCACCGACCTTATTGGACGGCGCGGTGGAGGTCTGCTTCGAGCCCAAATCGACCTACCGATGAAGCGCCTGCGCGGAATCCAGGGCGAAGCCCGCCGCGCATCGACCGTTGGCCGGCAGGCGATTGCCTGCAATCGCCGAGAGGTGGGCCGCCCCGACGGCACGGCGATTTGGCAATCGGACTGCCACGCTCAGATCATGGATGTACTTGGCAGACATAAAGTGCCCAGCACCACCATCGGTTCGCCGCGCCACGGCCCGTCGATGCACGGCTACGCACCGTTGGCATTCACTGACCACTCGGAAAGATCCCGGCCGTGACGTGCCGCAAGCTGGTATGGCGGTGGCGGATGTCGAATGCCTCGCCGGCCCTTTCGATCAGAGGATGCGACGGCGCAGGAAGGCCGAGACGATTTCGCCCAGGATCACCAGCGCCAGGATCGCGATGAGCACGGTCGCGGCCTCGGGCCAGTTGAACGTATCGATGGCACCCTGCAATATGATGCCGATACCGCCCGCGCCGACAAGGCCCAGCACCGTGGATTCGCGCAGGTTGATGTCCCAGCGCAAGATCGCCACGGCCCAGAAGGTGGGCATGACCTGTGGCACGATGGCGTAGGCGATGACCTTGAATCGTGACGCGCCGGTGGCCTCCAGGGCCTCGACCGGGCGCCTGTCGATCTCTTCGATGGCCTCGCCAAGCAATTTCCCGATGAACCCGATGGAGCGGAACATGATCGCCACGATGCCGGCCAGTACGCCAGGTCCGAAGATCGCCACGAAGAGCAACGCCCAGATGATCGTGTTGACCGATCTCGACGTGACAAGGATCAATCGCCCCAGCCAGAGCGTCGCCCGGTTGGGGGTCGTGTTCTGGGCGGCGATATAGGCGACCGGCAACGACATGAAGACGGCTATGGCGGTGGCGATGGTGGCGATGTTGACCGTCTCGATCAACACCCTCAGGATCGTGCCGAGATTGGTCGGATCGGGTGGATACATGCGCCCGAAAAGATCGCCCATCTGTGCGGGAGAATCCCAGACCCAGGCCCAGACGACCTCGATCGAGGACAGCGCCCAGGCGATTGCGGCGGCGCAAGCGGCGAAGGCGGCGAACCGGCTGGCCTTTTGCTTCGGCGTGTGACGTGACCAGTCCTCTCGTCCGAATTGCCGGGATATGCTGCTCATCCAACCCGCTTTCTGATATAGCCCGATACACCTTCCGACACGAGGATCGCGGCAACGATGACGATGGTGATCGCAAAGGCGAAATCATAGTCATACCGCCCGAACGCGTTGGCGAGCGTCGCCCCGATGCCGCCCGCGCCGACGATGCCCACCACCGCCGACGCCCGCAGGTTCGAGTCGAGCTGGTAGATCGTCAGTCCGATCTGGCGCGGTATGATCTGCGGGAAGATCGCGTAGAACAGGGTCGAGACAAAGGGCGCACCGGCGGCGCGCGTCGCCTCGACCTGGCCCATGTCGATTTCCTCGATCCGTTCGGCCAGCAGTTTGGCGACGAAGCCGATGGAATAGACCACCAGCGTCAATACACCGGCAAAGGGGCCAAAACCCACCGCCTTGACGAAGATGATCGCCACGATCACGGGATGGAAGCTGCGCGCCACGATAATGATGCCCCGCCCGAGATAGAATATTGGCAACGGGGCCACATTGCGCGCGGCCATGAAGGCAATCGGGATCGACAGCGCCACGCCACCGGCGGTTGCCAGGATGGCGATCTTCATGCTTTCGAGAAAGCCGTCTATCAGCAGGCCGCTTCGCTCGAAACTCGGGGGGAAGGCCCCGCCGAAGATGCGCCTTGCACGTTCCACCCCTTCGATGACGCGCTGCCAGTCGATGGGGATCGTGGCGATCACCCAAACGATATAGACCAACACGCCGATATAGACAGCCCAGCGAAGCCACCGGTTGGCGATGAAGGGCGGGCGGCTCCAGGTGTCGGGATGGTCGCTCATTGCGCGGCCACCGAGTTTTCACTGCGATCCGCGTAGGGGCTGCCGGAATAGATCTTGTCCATCGCCTCCTGATCAAGCCGGTCGGGCACGTCGTCGAAGATGATCCGCCCGTAGCGCATGCCGACGACGCGGTCGGTGTATTCCCTGGCCTCGGCCACGTTGTGAATGTTGATGAGCACCGGCAGCTTCAACTCTCCCGCGAGGTCACGCAGAAGGCCCATGATCTGCTCGGACGTCTTCGGATCGAGCGAGGCCGTCGGCTCGTCCGCCAGCAATATATCGGGGTCCTGCATGAGGGCGCGCACGACGCCCACGCGCTGTCGCTCACCCCCCGAAAGCTGATCGGCGCGCTTGTCGGCGTAATGCGCGATCCCGACGCGCTCCATCAACTCGTAGGCACGGCGGATGTCCGCTTTGGGATAGCGGCGCATGATCGCGGACCATGTCGAGATATAGCCAAGCCGTCCCGATTGGACGTTTTCCATCACTGTCAGTCGATCCACCAGGTTGAAGCCCTGGAACACCATTCCGATCTTGCGCCGCGCCGCGCGAAGCTTGGCACCCCGAAGGCTGGTCAACTCCGTTCCGTTCAGAATGATGCTGCCGGACGTCGGCTCGACAAGCCGATTGATACAGCGCAAGAGCGTCGACTTGCCCGCGCCGGACGAGCCAATGATCGACACGACGGTCTGGCCCTCGATCGTCAGGTCGAGGTCTTTCAAAACCGGGTTGCCGTTATCGTAACGTTTGACCAGTTCGGTAATCTTCAGCATTGACTGGTTCCTCTGGGCAAGGACCGGCGCGGTTCGCGCCGGCCCCCACGATCTGCGGCTTATTCCGCAGCAAGCCCTTGGGGCGTGTATTCCACACCGTTGGCCTTCTGGATCTGGCGGATGACTCGCCACTGATCCTTGTAGGTGATCGGGATGAACTTCGACACTCCCGCGAATTCTTCACCCAGCGCGGTGCCTTCGAATTTGAAGCTGAAGAACGCGTCTTCGATCTTCTTCTTCAATTCGGGTGTCAGGTCATGCGCATAGGCGTAGGAGGTCGTCGGAAACGGGTCGCTTTCCCACACGATGCGAACATCCGCGGGGTCATAAAGGCCGCGCTCGGCCATCCTGTCGACCACCTCGGAGGCAACCGGGGCGGCGTCATAGTCACCCGCGACCACGCCCAGCATCGACTGGTCATGGCTGCCGGAATACGTCACCTCGTAATCCTCGTCCGGAACGACGCCCAGATCGGGGAACAGCGCGCGCGGTGCCTGATTGCCCGAATTCGACGTGGGCGACGTGTGCGCGATGCGCTTGCCAGCCATGTCTGCCAGTTCCTTGATGTCGCTGTCGGCCTGCGTATAGACCTGCAGCTTGTATCCGAACTGCCCGTCGTCGGCGCCCATGATCGCGAACGGCACAGCGCCCGCCAGGTTCACGGCGAAGGGCGTCGGCCCGGTCGAGAAGCCCGCGATATGCAGGCGGCCCGAGCGCATGGCTTCCACTTCGGCCGAGTTTGACTGTACGGCAAAGAATTGAACGTCCTTGCCGGTCTGTTCTTCCAGATGCTCGATGAAAGGCGTCCAGATATCCTCGTAGATCGCCGGATCCTCGACCGGCGTATAGGCGAAGACGAGCGTGTCGGGATCGCGCAGGGCGCCTTCATCCTCGGGTGCGTCGGCCACGAGATCGCCGTCCGCATCGGTGTATTGGCTGTCGAGTTGCGCGGTCTCTTCCGCCTGAGCGAATGCCGCGCCGGCAGTCAGCGCGATCACGGCAGATAAGGTCGCCGCATAGGTCGAAATTCGATTCATTGTTGTATCCTCCCGGTTAGTTATCCTGTCTGCAGCCCCCTCCAGACTGACGTTGGTCGAGCACAGCACTAATATCTAAAACTTGCAATAATTGTCTTGGAATGCCGAATGTCCAAATGAGCTCGTTCGTAACGTTGGCAGCGTATCAAACGAAGACCGATGCTCTGCGTATCGAACCAGTATCGGGGCTGCCTGAAAGGTCGTGAAGGAGCGAGGTAATCTCAAGCGACGGAAGCCCGGCTCGCCGCCGCCTGGGCCGGATCGATCGAGGCGAGCCCCGTGAGGATCAGCGCGATCAGGTCGGCCTGGCGATGCGTTCCCGTCTTGTCGAACAGGTTCCGCAGGTGGAACGCCACGGTGGTTGCCGAGATTGCGAGGTTCCGGGCGATCTCGTCTGTTCGCTGACCACCTGCGAGGGCGCGGGCAACCTCGGCTTCGGTTGGTGTCAGGCCGAACAGGTCCGACAAGATCACGTTGGACACCTCCGGGCGCCGCGCGGGATCGGAAACAAAGAGGACGGCAAGGTGTTCCGGCGGGTTGGCGTCGGACTGTTCGGGAAGTGAGCAGACGGTCAGCAGAAGATCATGATGGCTCGATTGCCTCGGGATACAAAGGCTTGCCAGGTAGTCGTCGCCACGTGCCGTCGCGGCGCACGCTGTCTCGACGAGGGATTTCAGCTTGGCGTTCGACACGCGCACACCAACGCGAAAGGTCACTCCCAGGTCGAGGCCGTCGTCTGCCTCGTCGACGGCCCTGGCCGCCCGGTTTGCGAAGGTGATACGGGATTGCGAGACGATGACGACGCCGAAGGACAACATGTCAAGGATGCGTTCGATACCGGAACGTCTCTCCCCTGCCGGGCGGCCCAGGGCATTGCGCAGTGCCGCAATGTCCTTCTCGGCCTTGCTTCCCATTCGCTCGACCTGCCCGAGGCGGGCCTTCACGGTGGCAAGCAGGAGGTCGTAATCGATGGGTTTGACGAGGTAATCATCTGCGCCGGCCAGTTTGCCGGCGATGACGGCCTCGCGTTCATGGAGCGCCGTCAGGAAGACCAGGGGCACATCGGCCAGATCGGGGCGATTGGCGCGGACCGTGTCAAGGAACCCGAACCCGTCCAGGTCCGGCATCGAAATATCGCACAGGATGAGATCGGGCCGTTCGGATTCGAGCAGTGCCAGAGCCTTGCGCCCGTCCGCCGCACCAACCACCTCGTAGCCCGCCGATGACAGCTCGTCGATAATGTCCTGGCGCAAGTGATGTTCATCCTCCACGCACAGGATGGTCCTTTTCCGTTTTTTGCCGGACTCCCGCACCGGTAGTTGCCTCCCCTGACGGCGATGGACCACGCCCAAGGCCAGTTCACACGAACTGTAGCGGGATTCCAAGCGCCTCACCCCCTTCAAACGAACGGGGCCAGTCCGGTGATCCTGCAATATGGTGGCGTCGGATCAAACCGGAAATGGAGTTATGGCCCATGTGGGATTTCTCGGTCGGGCGCGCCTTGGGGTTGATGCTCAAGACGCTACCCTTCGTCATTTTGCGCGTCGCGGTCTATTTCGGCGTGGCGGTCGCCTATGTGCTTGCCACGGGAGCCGGCGCCGGCATCGGCTGGGGGATCGGCGGCTTCGGCGACGAGGGATTCAGGGCAAGCACGACCTTGTGGGGCGGTGTTATCGGCTTCGGCCTCACGGCCGCGGTCATGTACCTGCTTCGCGAATACATCCTCTATGTCGTGAAAGCCGGCCACATCGCCGTGCTGATCAAGCTGCTTGACGGGGAACAGATGCCAAAGGGGCGTCCGCAGATCGCCTATGCGCGTGAAGAAGTGGCAGGACGCTTCGCGGAAGCCAGTGTGCTTTTCGGCGTGGATCAACTCGTCAAGGGCGTGCTGCGCGCGATCACCGGGCTGGTGCGGGGCATGATCAGTATCCTGCCAATCCCGGGCGCACGGCAACTGGTCTCGATCCTTCAGGCGTTCCTGCGCATCGCGGTCGGCTTCATTGACGAGGTCATCCTCGCCTACGCCATCCGCAACAGATCGGACAATGCCTGGGCATCCGCGCGGACCGGGCTGATCCTTTATGCCCAGAACTACAAACCCATGCTCAAGAATGCCGCGTGGCTGGCCTTGATCGTCTATGGCCTGTCTTTCGTGGTCTTTCTGGTCATGCTGGCGCCGGCGGCATTGGCTGTCTACCTCATTCCCGGCGCTTGGTCGGCAGGGGGCGTGGTGTTCGCGCTCCTGTTTGCGTGGGCTGTCAAGGCGGCTTTGCTCGAGCCCTTCGCGATCACCTGCATGATGGACGTCTATTTCCGGACCATCGAGGGGCAGGTTCCCGATCCGGCGTGGGAAGCCAAGCTTGATAACCTGTCAGGCAAGTTCAAGACCCTCAAGGAAAAGGCGGCGACGTATCAGCCGCCCCGGGCGGCAGACCCCGACTCCGTACCTGGCTGATCCATGTCGGGCCCGGCCATTTGGAGATGATCCAAGAAGCCGGCCGTGGTGCCCGAGGCGCTGAGCGGCGATCCCGCGCGTCTCCGAGACGTTCGTCCGCGCCGGCGCTGTCGGCGTTGCTCATCGCTTGCCCCGCTCAAATGATCGGGGCACCATCGATAGCGATATGGAAAGGCAAACGGCGGAGGTGAGACTTGAGACCTCCGGCATCGGTCACACAGGGCTGCGTGCGTCCGCTTTCCTGTTACATGGTCTATGGAGCGAGGGCTGTTCGATGTTTCAAAGTAGATTTGCCGAAGATTGTCGGGGCAACGGGCCAGTTGGGGCGCGCCCGATCAGATTGACGGTTCCGGCAATACTACGGATAGCGTGCGCGGCAGTTTTGCTTTTCGTCAGCCTGTCCGCTGCGCGGGCCGACGAGGAAACACTGGCGGTTCCGGCGGGTAAGATCATTCTCACCGTTACAGGCAGTATCGCGCAGACCAACCTTGATGGTGCGGCTGCCTTCGACGAAACAATGCTCGGGGCTCTGCCCGCCACCGCCATCGATACGACGACCGTGGTAACCGACGGCGTGAGGCATTTCGACGGTTTCCTGATGCGCGACCTGCTTGAGTATGTCGGCGCCGAGGGTGAGACCGTAACGGCGACCGCGCTCAATGATTATGTCATCGAGATCCCGATGGAGGATTTCCATCGGTTCGATGTGCTTGTCGCAACCCATATGGACGGCGAACGACTGCTTCCCAGCGACAAGGGGCCACTCTGGATTGTCTATCCGCGCGACGACCATGCCGAATTGCAGGACATCCGCTATGATTATCGCTGGGTCTGGCAGCTTATCGAACTGGATGTGAAATGAACCGGAGACGCGACCTCGCAGCCTATGCCGTGGCCGGGGTCGCCGTTGTCGCGTTCGCTATCCTGCTTGCCTTTGCGCTTGTGAGGCTGGCCGAGACCGAAGCCGAAATGCGCGAGAACGAAGGCGACAACATGCTCTGGGCGATATCGAGAGCGCAGTCTGCCGCGCTTCTGCTGGATTCCGCGGTTTCCCGGAAAGCAGGCATTCCCCAAGTCACCGCGGACGTCGAAAGGCGCTACAATGTGGTGCTCAGCAGGCTGACCCTGCTCTCTGACGGGCCGCAATTGCGCTACATGCAGGAGCTGGGTTTCGACGATGAAATTGACGCCGCGATGCGCGCCATACGAGCCCTAGAACCTCAGATCCTGGACCTGTCCTTCGGCGACACCGAGGCCGCGACATCAATTCACGACGTCCTTGCCCCCATGGTCAAGGGCCTGGGGCGCGCCGGCAATCAATCCATGGTCAGGCAATGGGAGGCGACCGGCGCGCAAGTGGACCGGCAACGCCTGGCTATCAGCCAGGTCATCATTTCGATTGCGGCGATCATTGCCCTGGGGATATTCCTCTCGTTCACCTTGTTGCGCGCCATGATCGAGCGGCAGCGCGTCAGGCATTTCCTGGCGCGCGAGCGCGAAACGGCAGAGCTTTACCGTGGGTTCGTGGCGCTGGTGTCGCACCAGTTCCGTACACCTCTTGCGGTGATCGATTCCGCCATGCAACGTGTGCTGCGCAGCGGAAAAGCCATGCCACGCGCGGAGATCGATCAAAGGGCGAAGCAGGTTCGCGGCGAAATCAAGGGACTGACCGGCCTGCTCGACGCCACGCTCGATGTTGTCCGTCTCGATGCCGGCCAGGTCACCGCAACGCCCGCGCGTTGCGAAATCGATAAACTATTGAAACGGGTCAAGGACTGCCAATCCAGAGAAACGCCTGACAGGGTGATCGATGTGAGCATCGGCGACGAAGTCCCGCCCTTCCTCACGACCGATCCTGTCCTCGCCGAACAGATACTGGCCAATCTTGTTTCCAACGCGGTCAAGTACTCTCCGGACACCGAGCCGATTTCCGTCAAAGTGCGCGCCCAGAACAGGCAAATCTGCTTTGCGGTCGAAGATCGGGGGATCGGGATTCCGGACGAGGAACAGGACAAGCTCTTCAGCCGGTTTTTCCGCGCCAGCACGGCGCAGGGTGTGCCGGGAACCGGCGTGGGGCTTTCAACCTCACACCAGCTTGCGCAGCTTCTCGGCGGTGAATTGGAATTTTCCAGCCGCTCAGGCATCGGATCGGTCTTTACGCTCAAGCTCTCGGATGAATGGGCCGCCTCGTCTGTCGCGGAACCTGCCTGAGACCATATGCAGCGACGATGGTTGCGATTCCAATGCCGGAAACCCTGAGAATCGAGCCGATGTCACACCCGGGCCCCAGGCGGAGACCGAACAACGCAACGGCGGTTCCCTGTTCGTTATTGTAGCTGCGCTGATGCGGGGGGTCGTTCATCATACATCCCGCCTCGAACGTCAGACGGGGTCGCGTTGAAGCGGCGGCGGAAAGTACGGTTGAAATATGAAAGATCCCCAAAACCGACGCTGAAGGCGATATCGGAGATGCTGCGATCCGTGTGCCGCAGATCGCCCAGGATGCGATAAGCGTGTGTCAGGCGTTCATTCAGGACGAGCTCGGAAAAGGTAGTGTTTTCGCTTGCCAGCAATTTCCGGATGTACCGGGGCGAGATGTTGAGACGCCTTGCGGCTTCGTCAATTGACATATCGGCAGAATAGGCATGTTGAACTATGTCGGCCTTGAGCGCCTTGAGGCGCGCGGCACGGATGCCCTGACTGTCGGTGAGCCGTGATTGATGGCCCGTACTGTTGATCGCCGCCGCAAGCAGGTCATGGAAATGCGCTGACACGATCCTGGCGGTTTCGGGCGTGTTGGGCGCATCTTCGCTGCACAAGAGTTGGTAATAGCCACGGATCAACCGCAAGGGCTCACTGCCTGCCGGTATGACCGTCATTGCCGCGTCCTCGAGATTGGGCACCAGGGGCGCCAGCGCGGCCTGCGGAACGCATATATTGATGTATTCCGAGCGGGTGGGGAAATAAACCGGCCCGGGTCGCGACGTGTCCAGCACTACGGCTTCGCCCTCGGCGATCTCGGCTTCCTTGCCCGCATGGGCCGCGTGGGCTCTTCCTTTCAAGGGCATCACCAGAGAGATATCGTGGCGGTTGTCCGAGAGCAGTTCTCGAGTTCTTGCTGCTGAAATTGCACTGGAGGTTGCCCGCAGGACGGCGATGTTGGAGAAAGAGAGAGTTTCGCACTCGCAATAGAACGGTTCGTCGTTCAACGTATTCATCTCGAGGCGGATGTTCGTACGACCGAAAACTTCGCGCCAGATGGCTATACGGTCCCGTTCGGGCAAAAGGCTGGCAGAGAAACGCGACCTCGCGAGCCCGCCAGCGGATGTCATCGGCATGTTCATGATCCTGTAAACCCGATGTAGTTGGCTTCACTTCGTTTGCGGTACATGCGACGGCAATTGCCGCTTCATCTCCAATGGCGACCGGGTTGCGAGGGTGGCCTGCAGAATGCGAATAGACTTGCGCCTGCTGCATCCTTCCAGTGCCGGAAAGCCGCATACCCGCTACGCTGAAGAAATATTATGGTGGGTTTTCTCGGGATGCCCCGTTCGTTTGAAGGGGAAACCGGCGAAAGTGGCCCAGGTTCAGGGCTCAACCTCTGATCGGGCCAACCCTTGGACGCTCCGCATGGGGACCGTGCCTGGGTTGCTGTTGCAAGCCTTTCCGATCAGCGACAGTCGGTTCCGTATGGTCCTAGTTGCAGTGCCGATGACTCCAAGCCCGATCCCTTTCCTCGCTCTACTGTTGATCACGATTCGCGTCATTGGAGGGTGTTGGGAATGCATGGTTCCACAAAGGTTGCAGTCGTTGCTGTGCTTTCGATCAGCTTCTGGAATGTTGCCGGCCTGGCTGCACTGACGACCATCCCTTATACGCCGCCTGCAGCTGCAACGCCGGACGAACGCGGGTGGGAAGCCTACGAGGACGCACCCGTCGTCGACGCCGCAACGGCCAAGTCGATCAACCCCACGATGGATACGCCGGAAGGGGCCGTGGTCAGATTTCTCGCCAGCCGTGTACGCGGTGACGGCGAGTGGAAGGGCGCCATGGTCGCCGATCCGTCGGACCGCACAATGCGGCAACTCCAGCAATGGGAAGAATGGACGCTTGAGAGCTTCCAGCTGCGCGCCCGCAAGGCAAAAGACGACGGGACAGCGTGGATCCGGGTGTATTTCGAGATCTCGTTCAATGGCCGCTCGGACGAGGGAGAGGACGAATTCGAGGTCATGCGGGAAGGAGACGAGTGGCGTGTCGTTTCGCCGCCCGCGTGAACGTTGGGGAAAATCGCAAGGGAGATGCTTTGGATGAAAGTTCCACTGTCGATCGCGTCCGCCACAAGCCTTTGCCTTTTGCCGATAGCGCTTGCAGCCGAAGGTGACGACATCGCCGAGGTCATGATCGGTGAGGGTGCGGCGCCCGCCCAGGCGGCCTGTATTGTCGAGAAACTTGGCGACGATGCCAGGCGCATCTTCACCGCCAAGGACGAGGATCTCACCGATGAAGACGAGCAGATTTTCCTGGCTGCAATGGATGCCTGCAGTGACGTCGATTCAGGCGAATGAGCTGGATCGCTTTCGTCGGAGAAACCCGAACGGGAATACGTGAAATGAAAAACCGGAAGTCTTCTTACCGTCTGTTTGCATTGGCCCTGGCTGGTGCCGTGGCCGTTTTGGCCGGTGCAGGACATTCAACCGCGCAGGATGAAAACATGCCGACAGAAACGCCGACCAAGGAAGCCGTGATCGAAACGATGGTCGCCAACGGCGCCGATCCGGAGCAGGCGGCATGCCTGCTTGGTGCCCTGGGCGAAGACTGGCGTCGCCTGATGGGCCTTGAGGGGACCAGGGTCGAAGCCGACAGGAAGACCTTCGAGGATGCCATGGCGTCCTGCGGAATCAAACCGGACGGCGAATAGAAACCTCCCGCTCCGGCGGTGCCGGTCAACGAAGCCGTCCACACGCATCGAAAAACTCAAGGTAAGGAATAGTGACATGAATGAAGAGAAAAGATCGCACCCGCTGGTGGCATTGAGCGTTACCGGTGCATTGGCGCTTCTGGCCGGCGCCGGACATTCCGTGGCGCAGGACGCGCCGATCCCGGTCGCCGACCTGCATGCGGACATGTTCGCCTGGAAGGATAAGCAGGTGACCTTCGGTGGGTACCTGGACATCGCGACGTCGCGCGGCAAGATCAATTCGCGCCTCTCGTTCACGTCGGAGCCGGAGGGCGAGATCAGCATGGTCAATTGCACACTGCCCGATCCTTCCGGGGAGAGGGTCAGACGGGAACATCCGGTCGTCGTCAGGGGTACCTTCACCCATTTCGACACGGCGACACCCGATGGAACGCCGAAAATGCAGATGACCGATTGCGAGGTGGTCTCCGTCAACGAGCCCTTCGATGAGAGTGTGCCGGCGGAGCCGGGTTCCGATCAGACGATCCCGCTCGGCACGCTTTACACCGCCATCACCGGCCGCGTTGGTACAGAGATTTCGGTGAGCGGGTATTATCACGGCAGCGGACATTCCAGCGCCAACGACCTGACGGCGGTCAATCTGAGCGCCGGGGAGGGTGGCGAAACCGTGGTCAACTGTCACATCCCCGGCAAGGACGTGGTGCCCGAGGGCCTGAGCGAGAACCGGGACGGCGTCGTGATGACAGGCACCGTCGGCCAGCCGGATCGGAACATCGTGAATCTGTACGACTGTGCCTTCGTCAACCGCTAGGGATTACGGGCACATCACGATGCAGAAGCCGAGGGCCAGACACAAGGGTGACGATATGCAGTCCGTGGAGATCGGGCCTGGTCCGATGCGCGGCACCGTCAGCCGCTTGCCGAGACGAGAGTCATGAGGGGGGCCAGCAAACACATCGCGGCTCCCCTCGCGCTCGCCGGCCTGGTCTTTACGGTGTCCGGCGCCGCAGCGGAAAGCGAATACTGGTCGATTGACGATTTCCCATCCGACCAAGCGCCGTCATTCGAGGATTACCCCACACGTCCACCGGTTCCTTACGAGCTTGTCTCGGTAGACCTGCAAAGCCACGCGGACGCGCCTGACTTCGCCGCTGCCCTTGAGGCGGCAATCGGGCGGGCCCCGGACTTCGCTGCCTACCATGTTGTCGTTCAAGTAGGCTGCGGATCCGGCTGTTTCACAGTTGCGGCCGTCAATGTGGACACGGGAAAGGTCTTTGTCGGTCCCGTAGCCGAGCACGGCGTTGAGTATGAGGCCGGCAGCGCGCTTCTGATCGTCAATCCACCGGCCGAGCTGCGGGTCGGCTTTACCGGTGGCGACGACCTCCAGAGCGAGATCCCCCTGACAATCTTTCCCAAATACTACCAGCTCACAGACAATGGCTTCGAGCCTGTCTGGTGCTGGCGGCCCGACGGGAACGGTGGCGGAGATACCGAATGCTGACGCGGCTGACATCACTACACCTGTACGATCGGTGCGCCTCTCTTGCCGGCCTCGGCATCATGCTTTTCGCCATGTGGTTGCCGGCCTCAACAGTGGCCGCCTCCGACTGGTTCAACAGCAAGGCGGACAGTTCGCGCTTTGGCGACTGGTTCGTGCTGTGCGACGAGAGCCTGACCTGCGAGGCCTATGCGGAAGAATTCGAAGGGACCCGGAATGGGATGTTCTCTCTGTCGCGGCGGGCCGGCGATCTGGGCTGGATGGTTTCGATTTCGCTGTCGGGACCCAGGCCCGATCTTGCCTATGGAATACAAATGGGTGTCGTCGACGAGGTGGAACATGTGGTGGCCGGGGAGGTCTCCCTTCGCCGCGGCGAGCTTATCCCCGGGACCGTGACGCCTTACTACATCCTGCCGGAAGGTGCGGCGGTCGAGCGCGTCGTGGAGCGGCTGCGTTCGGACCCCGCCAGCGGTGTTCGGTTCCCCCTTATGTATATCGATTTCCCCGATTGCAGCGGGGTCGAGGAGATCACTTTGTCCTTCCCGCTTGCCGGCGTCACCGAAGCGCTCGCATGGATCGACGACAAGCAGAACCGGCCGGCGGGCGATAGCCGTCTCGCTACCACCGTTAACGACCTCGGCACGGCCGTTCCCGCCGATTGCATTGATTAACAGGAGGCATACCGATGGCCAATCATTTTACCAGGGTGACCAGCGAGTCATGGTTCAGTCGTATTGGCAATTCCTTTGCCGGTATCGGCATCGGCTTTCTGCTGGTCATCGCCTCCATTGCCGGGCTCGCCTGGAACGAAAACCGTGCCGTCGAGACCGCAAGGTCGCTGACGGAAGGCGCCGGCGCGGTTATCGTGCTCGACGATCAGGGTGCTGCGATCGGTCCCGATGGTCGGCGGATGGACACCGGCGGCTTGCTCGTCCACGCGACCGGTGATCTGTCGGGGCCGGTCCCCTCCGATACCCAGCTCGGCGGTCCGGTCGTGCCCGAGAACACGACACGCCTGGTGCGTATCGTCGAAATGTATCAGTGGAAGGAAGAAAGCCGGAGCGAGACCCGCAAGAAGCTCGGTGGCGGGACCGAAACCGTGACGCACTATAGCTATTCACGGGAATGGAGTGCCGACCCCATCAATTCCGCGCGTTTCGCGGAAACCGCCGGACATCAGAATCCGTCAATGCCTGTCCGGGGACACACCTTCGAGGTAGATCGCACACTTGTCGTCGGCGAGCGCAGCCTGGCGATTCCTGCCAGCCGGGTTGGCGGGATCGGGGCCGAACGACCGCTGCCGATCACCGATGAACAAGCCGAGGCAATCGCCGATACGCTGGGCACGTACCTGCCTGTCAGGAACGCCGCCGGTACGGCTTATTTCGGCTACGATCCGTCGCGGCCGCGCATTGGCGATTTGCGCATATCCTACACGGTGACAACCTCCGACACGGCTTCGGTCGTGGCCGCGGATGGCGGAAGCAGGATGGTGCCGTGGTCCTCGTCCAACGGGCGCGAGATCTTCCTGGTCCGCGATGGCGTCGTTTCGGCGCCGGCCATGTTCGAGCAGGAGCAGAAGAGCAACGCCCAGTTCACATGGATCCTTCGCCTGATGGGCATTGGCGCCATGTTCGTCGGGTTCCTTATGATGCTCAACATTTTCGGCGTGATCGGCGACGTCATTCCGTTTGTCGGAAGCCTGACTCGCATTGCGGTCGGTTTCGCTGCTTTCGCGCTGACCTTGATACTCGCACCGCTGACCATCGGGATCGCCTGGTTCGCGGTGCGTCCACTCCTGGGCGGCGCGATCATCGTGGTCGGGTTCGTCCTGGCCACCGGGCTTTGGTTCGTCAGCCGAAAGAGGACGACCGGGCGCGACAGCGCGGCGAATGCCGGTGAGACGCAAGCTTGATGCGTGCCCCACGCAAACCAATGACCGGGCCGGCGTATATCCGTTCTCTCGCGCTTGGCTGGATCGAGCGGCGGCAGGGGCGGGTCGATGAGGCCTGGCGTGTCTCGTCGGGGCCGGAGACAATCATGGATTCCGGCTTCATTGGTGCGTTGGTGCCGTCCGATTGTTAAGCAGTTGGCGGCACATATCCCTCTTTCATGCAGCCGTGCTCGCTGCGCTGGGGTGGTATCTGCTGCTGCTCAGCGGGTACGGGATCGGTCAACTCGTTCATGGCTTCAGGACCATCGCCGCCGAAACGCCGCAAGCCGGTGATCCCATCCGGTTGCTCGTTCATTCCGGCGTTGACGGGCTGACCCTCTGGTCGACCCGGTTGGGCGGTGTGATGGGCGTGCTGGGATGTGTCGGCCTTCTGCTGGGGCAGCGCTGGGGCATCCTGTGCGTTCTGCTGGCTGCTATCCCCCTGGCCTGGGCGCTCATCGTCTGGACAATGCTGTTCGCGTTCTGGCGGGCATTCGACTCCGCTGGTTCCTGGTATTTGTTGGCCCACATCAGCGTCACTCTATTGGTTGTCCTCGGTCTGCCAATCCTGAACATGATTGCATCGCGGCGGACCCCAACACCCTGACCGGGCGATGTTCACTCGTCTTCCAACTCGATCTCGATGCCGGAAGCTTCCCCGTCGAGTGCGCCGAGCAGGAGACTGTAGTCGCCGCCAAACGCCATCAACTCGGTGGAAAACGGCATCGCCGGGCCGGGGGCAACTTCGGTAACGACGTAGCCTTTCAGCACGAGGCTGTCGGGTGCGGGCTCGCGCCTGATGGGATCATCCACGAACAACGCGGCCATTTCCCAGAAATTGACATCGACCGGACCGTAGATTGCCAGGCGGCCTTCGCTGGCCGAGACCGTGCCCGAAACCCGCACCGTCCTGTCATAGTAGAGCGTGTTATTCGTGGTCGCCAAGGTGAAGCGCCGCATGCCGGTCAACTTGCCGATCGATACCGTTCCACCGATTTCGGTCGTTCCGCCGCTCGAGAAGCGGCTGGTCGTTTTTTTGCGGACGTCAAGAGCCCGGCCATCGGACACGGCCGGCAGTGCTTCCACGAAAGTCACGCCTTCCAGATAGCGCTGCTTGATCGATAGAGCCTCGCAGAACTGAATTTCGCGCGCGTCGAGGCCACGCTTGTCCCGGTAGTCCGTGCAGTCGGGCTCCTCTGCCGCCAATGCAAGATCACCGGCCGGAAGGCCGGTCAGAAACCCGGCAAAAATCAAGCGATACAAGCACTGCATATTGGCCTCCCAATGACACGCTGCCGCCCAGGCAGGACGCGATTCAGTTCCTCATCATAGCCGCTGCCTTTGGCATAGGCTTGGACTATCCGGAACTGGTATGAGCGGAGGGGTTGGCGTTGAAGGCCCCATTCCGGCTCAAGACTCTGGTATGCGAGTCCAGTAGTACACAGTCAGTTTCTGGACGAGTTGTGCCGAAGGGTCGGTGTTCTGCAGGTCGCTGCCAAGTTCACCGCCGCCCCATTCAGCGGTCATCAGGTGGACATGGTCGTCGGTTTCTCGATCCTTCAGTTGTTCGAGATGATGTATCAATTGCTGGATCCCCAGTCTATCCAGATGCATTTCAGCCATCTCGTTGTCGACAATCTCAACTGTGATCATTGCTTGGGTGCTCCACACATTTCGGATTTCATTAACTGAGATAGTACTGCGAACATAATTCGCGGCTGGAAGGTCTTGGTTCGTCAACGGCGCTCGATACGCTCTCCCATGATCCGACCGGGGCAGGGCCGTGACGGCACCGGTGACCGACGAGCGTCCCCGAAGGACGGAGTGCATGTTCAGATAGTCCGTCGGAACAGGTTATTTCGTTCGAATGAAATCGAGGAATGCACGTAACGGTGGCGTTACCAATCGGTTCCCGGGAAAGTACAGCCTGAACCCCGGTTCCCTGGGGCACCACTCGGAGAGGACCTCAACCGCCTTACCTTGTTGCAGCAAGTCGCGAGCCTCAATGTCGAGAAAGTAGCCTATTCCCAGCCCGGCCTCCACCGAGGATAAACGCATCGTCGCATCATCGGTACAAAGCGGTCCCCGAACTGCGATCGTGAATTGCTCTTTTCCGCGCCGAAACTCCCAGCGATACACCGGCCCGCCGTTCGGCCAGCTCATGTTCAAGCATTGGTGGTGAACAAGGTCGCGCGGGTGCTGTGGGACACCGGCGGTCGAGAGGTAGCCCGGAGATGCGATTGCTATCCATCGAAGTGAAGGATTCATCGGAACCGTCACCATGTCGCGTTCGATGGCGCCACCCGGCCGGATACCCGCATCGCAGCCGGTCGCGACAATGTCGTCCAAGTGCTCGGATATCATGGTTACAGTCTCGATGCCGGGGTGTTGTGCGGCAAAGGCCGGCAAAAGTGGCGCCAGGACATGGACGGCCACCGCGCGGGAAACATTGATCCGTAGCCGGCCGGTGACCCTGCCTGAACGCGAGGCGATTTCCGCTTGAGCCGCGGCAATGGCAGCAAGCGCCGGCCTTACCTGCTCGGCCAGCTGCAAGCCAGCTTCCGTGGCTTGCGTGCTTCGCGTCGTCCGGTTTAGCAGGCGTTGCCCAAGACGATCTTCGAGGCGCCGGATGGTCTGGCTCATTGCAGAAGGAGTGACGCCGATCCTACTGGCAGCGCGAGCGAAGTTGCCCTCATCCAGAATGGCCAGAAGCGCTTGTAGTTCGGCGATGTCCCTCGGATCCATTGTGAAGCCTCACTTCATGCTCAATGATCAAATGAAAGTATTCAAGACAGAGTGCATGAGTTGCATCTTCCAGTCCAGACGCGACTGCTTTTCGAACGTTCCAGCGCTGGGAGAAATCGAATGAAACTGGATGATTATCGTTTACTTGGCCGTTCCGGGCTGAAGATCTCGCCACTGGCCCTTGGCACAATGACCTTCGGAACCGAGTGGGGATTCGGCGCAAGGGAGGAGGACGCGCGGGCACTTTTCGAAATGTACGTCGATCGCGGTGGGAACTGCCTCGATACCGCGAATTACTATACCGGCGGCACCTCCGAAAAGATGCTCGGCAAGTTTGCAAAAGGGCGTCGCCAACGCCTGGTCATCGCAACGAAATACACTTTGGCCATGCGGCCGGGCGATCCGAACTCGGGTGGGAACAGTCGATTGTCGATGGTCCGTGCGGTGGAAGACAGCTTGCGCCGCCTGGAGACAGACTACATCGATTTGCTCTACCTTCACGCCTGGGACTTCACCACACCTGTGGAAGAGGTTCTGCGCGCCATGGACGATCTCGTTTCGGCCGGAAAGGTGATCTACCTGGGTCTTTCCGATATTCCCGCCTGGCAGGCAAGTCGCATGCAGGCCATCTCGGACCTTCGCGGATGGGCCCCGCTGATCGCCATGCAACTCGAATACAATCTCATCGAGCGAACGGTCGAACGTGATCTCGTGCCGATGGCCTGCGAAATGGGGATGGGCATCGTTCCATGGTCGCCCTTGGCAAGCGGGCTGCTAAGCGGAAAGTACAATCCTCAGGATCTGAGCCATAACGATACGAACGAAGCAGGCCGTGCCTCAATCGTATTGGAGGCCGGACCTGTGAGGAAGCGTAGCTTTGACATCGTGAATGTTGTCAAAGCCGTCGCATCAGAACTGGAAGTTCAACCGTCGGCTGTCGCACTGGCCTGGCTGCTTACCAGGCCCGGAATGGCCGCGCCTCTCATTGGTGCACGCACAGCGCAGCAACTGGACGCCAATCTGACGGCACTTGAGGTGGAGCTGAGCCCGGAACACCTTCGCCGTCTGGAGGCCGTCAGTGCTGTGCCCATGGGTTTTCCCCATGACTTCCTTGTCCGCCCATCCATCCGCCGGAACATTTACGGAGGAATGTCCATCGAAACGCGTCAGGGCTGAAGCATGTACGTGGCCACGAAACGTGCAATGCCCCGTTGCCCGGCTGCGGGGCGGTTAGGACTGTGCTGTTTTCGTCGGCCTTTTACGTCAATGCGCACGAGGTCACAGACGCTTTACTCCCCAGCCTGAGAGTTGCCCTGGAAGGCCTGTTCGAAAACTTGCCAAACATGGCGTGGACGGGAGTACAAAGGGATCTGGAGGCAACATGCGAAAGATTTTCTCGGCACCCGCGTTTTCCCGTTTCCACGATGAATGGCATCTGGCGCCCGGGCTCGACACTGGCGGGTATGTCTTCTTTTCAGGGGTCACGGGGTGTCGGCCCGATGGCACCGTTGCGCATGACCCGGAGGAACAGTTCCGCGACGCCTTCACGTTCCTGGGAGAGACGCTCGGCGCCGGAGGTCTGGATTGGAAGGACATCGTCGAAATGATGACCTATCACGTCGATCTTCGGAAGCACCTCGACGCGTTCGTCAAAGTCAAGGACGCCTTCATCGCCGCGCCCTATCCCGCCTGGTCCTGCATCGGTACGACGGAGTTGATCACCGAGGGGACATTGGTGGAAATCCGCATTATCTGCCAACGTGCCGGTATCAGTTGACGGGAAAGGTTGGGGTGCGGGATTGAAGGTGATGTGTCTGAATGGCTGGGGTGGAAGACTCCATGAGGCGCTGCTCTCATACCTCTCTGCGACATCTCCCGACATTCTGTGCTTGCAGGAGGTCATCCACAGCCCCGCGTCCCGAAAGGACTGGCTGACCTATCGGGACGGCGATCACGATCTGCCGCAACGCGCCAACCTGTTTCGCGATGTCGGCGCCGCGCTGCCGGAGCATGTCGCGATCTTTTGTCCGGCCGCGCAAGGGGTGCTTTGGGACGGCGAGAACTCGATCCCGTCGCAATGGGGGCTTGCGACTTTCGTACATCGCTCTTTTCCGATCATCGGACAGGTGCAGGGCTTCGTTCACAAGGATTATTCCCCCGCCGGTTACGGCGATCACCCGCGTTCACGCAGCGCTCATGGGGTCAGGGTGTGGGATCACGACGCCGGTCGAGCCGTGAGCGTCACGCATATGCACGGGTTGCGCGACCTGAACGGCAAGATGGATACGCCAGAGCGGGCGACGCAGGCGCACAGGCTGCTCGACATGTCGCGCAGCCTGACGGGGCCGGAGGATCTCACGGTGATCTGCGGTGATTTCAACGTCGAGCCGGGCAGCGAAACGCTTTCGATCCTCAGGCGTGCCGGGCTGACCGAACTGGTGACGGGGCGCGGCTTCGACAGCACGCGGAGTTCACATTACAGGAAACCGGGGCGATTTGCCGACTACATGCTGATCGACCGCGAGGACGCGGTGAAGAGTTTTGACGTGGTGTATGATCCGGAAGTGTCAGATCACTGCCCGCTTGTTTTGGACGTGTAGCCGGCTTTGATAGCGGGCATTCTAGCCGACGGTTCGGACGGGAGGTTTGTCGGCGTTGCCGAGCTTCATGCGGGGCGCGGTGGAGGTTCGTCTTGAGCCCAAATCGACCTACCGATGAAGCGCCTGCGCGGAATCCAGGGCGAAGCCCGCCGCGCATCGACGGGCCGCCCCGACGGCACGGCGATTTGGCAGTTGGAGTGCCACGCTCGTGGGTTGGACGTGCTTGGCAGGGATAAAGTGGCAGCTACCATCGTTGGTTCGCCGCACCACGGCCCGTCGATGCGCGGCTTCGCACCGTCGGGAATCACTGACCATTCTGTCCGCGTTACCGACCTTCTTTCACGGCGTGGCGGAGGTCCGGTTCGGGCCCAATCCTCAGGGTGCTGAGAGTGGTCCGATCTTACCGCGACCTTTGAAATCCTTCAGAATGACGGTCGTCTGGTGTTGGTCCTTGACGATATTCACGTGCTTTAGCCGGTCAAACCGCAAACAGCCGCCGGTTGACCGGCGGCTGTAACCGTTGCGAGGCCCTGGGGGCGGGCAGCGTCGCCCGATCCCCTACAGAACCGCCCGCGCGACGCGGAGCATCTGGAGCAGGTCGTATTCCGAGTTGTCGAGCTGCACGAGCTGGCCGTTCAGCACGGCGTAGCTCTGGTCCGGGCCCGGCTGGGGCAGGCGGTAGAGGCTGATCAGCTCGTCCTGCGTCAGGGCTGCTGTCGGGGCGATGGGCACGCCGCCGAGGTTGGGCACCTGGGCGAGCTGGTTGACCACCATGAGCGAGGTGTAATCGTCATCGTCCAGCAGCACGGGCATGCCGTCGATCAGGCCGTAGCGCTGGCCGCCCGGGGCGGGGGAGAGGCCGTAGAGCGAGGCGATCTGGTCGGATTGCAGCAGCAGGTAGTCGGGGTTCGGATCGACATCGTAGCCGGAGCCGAGCCACGAGTCGCGGCGGTCGATCCAGAGGGAATCATAGCGGTCCGGGTCGTAGGAGACCCAGTCCTCGTAGCTGACGCCGTCCCTGGCGAGGCCGGGGGGCACGCAGGGCGGGTTCTTCTTGGCCAGGCCCGGCGGGCAGTTGGCGTAGGTGATCAGCTCGTTCCGGGGCACGTCGGCGATGACGAGTTGCGGGGTGGCCAGCGCAAGACCGGTGGCCGCCAGCACGCGCGTCATGTCGCGGCCGTCGGGCGCGGATGTCGAGAGCAGGCGGGTGACGGCATTTTCGCGTTCGTCCGGGGTGAAGGCCTTGACGCGCATGTTCTTGTTCTTGCCGTTCGACGCCTGGGCGGCGTTGCCGTCGGATTTCTGCGCGGCGTGTTCGGGCTTGCCCTTGGCCTTGTCGGCGTTGCCGTTGGATTTCTGCACGGCCTGTTCGGGCTTGCCCTTGGCCTTGTCGGCGTTGCCATTCGATTTCTGCACGGCCTGTTCGGGTTTCCCCTTGGCCTTGTCGGCATTGCCGTTGGCCTTGACCTGCTTTTTCTTGACCTTGGCGTTGCCCTTGGCCTTTGCCGGGCCCTTGGCCTTGCCCTTGCCCTTGGCGTCGGCCAGCCAGATCTGCTGGTCGGGGGCGGTGTCGATGCCGTTCAGGGGGGCTTGCCCGTGGATCGGGGCGGCGGTCAGGGAGGTGGACCCGAGGGCGAGTGCGAGGGCGGTGCCGAGAAAAATCCTGGTCATGTGATGTGCCTTTCTTTCTGAAGGCAACGCGCATCCCCCGCCTTGCGTTCCGTCGTCGGGGAGGATGCGCGGGTTTGCGCGGCAGGCGCGGACCGGCATAAAAAAACCCCGGGCCGAAGCCCGGGGGAAGTTGCTCCAGGAAAGACGCTTTATCAAGCGTTGGAGAACTCGGGGTAGGCTTCCATGCCCAGCTCGCTCATGTCGAGGCCGGCGATCTCGGCCTCTTCGCTCACCCGGAGGCCCATCACGGCCTTGAGGACAAGCCAGAGCACGAGGCTGGCGACGAAGGTGAACACGCCGTAGGCGAGGATGCCGGTGATCTGTGTCACGATGCTGGCCTCACCGTTGTAGAAGACCACGGCGATGGTGCCCCAGATGCCCGCGAAAAGGTGGACCGGGATGGCGCCGACGACGTCGTCGATCTTCATCTTGTCGAGCATCGGCACGGTCAGCACCACGATGACACCGCCGATGGCCCCGATCCAGAGCGCGCCGAAGAGCGAGGGCGCGAGGGGTTCGGCCGTGATCGACACGAGGCCCGCCAGGGCGCCGTTGAGCACCATGGTCAGGTCGGGCTTCTTGTACATGACCTGGGTCAGGATCAGCGCGGTGACGGCGCCGGCTGCTGCGGCCATGTTGGTGTTGGCGAAGATGCGCGAGACGTCCGACACGTCACCCACGGTGCCCATGGCAAGCTGCGAGCCGCCGTTGAAGCCGAACCAACCCAGCCACAGGATGAACGTGCCCAGCGTGGCGAGCGCGAGGTTCGAGCCCGGGATCGGGATGACCTTGCCGTCCTTGCTGTACTTGCCGATCCGGGGGCCCAGCACGATGGCACCGGCCAGCGCGGCCCAGCCACCCACGGAGTGGACCACGGTGGAGCCTGCGAAGTCGGAGAAGCCCATCTCGGACAGCCAGCCGCCGCCCCACTGCCAGGAGCCGGAGATCGGGTAGAGCACGCCGGTCAGCACGATGGTGAAGACGAGGAAGGGCCACAGCTTGATGCGTTCCGCCAGCGCGCCCGACACGATCGAGGCGGTGGCGGCGACGAAGACCAGCTGGAAGAAGAAGTCCGAGCCAATCGAGGCATAGTCGAGCGCCGCGTCGGCCGCGGCCACGCCCACCGGATCGAGCACGGTGGTCGAGAAGAAGGGACCGACCCAGCCGGCCATGATCCAGCTGTCGCCCGGGTACATCAGGTTGAAGCCGATGAGCCAGTACATGATCGCCGCGAAGGAGTAGAGGGCGATGTTCTTGGTCATCTGCATGGTGACGTTCTTGGAACGGACCAGCCCGCCCTCGAGCATGGCGAAGCCGCAGGCCATGAAGAACACCAGGAAGCCTGCCATGCAGAACAGCAGGGTGGTCATGATGTACGGGCCGATTTCGTCGAAGCCCGGCGCCGCGGCGTCCTGGGCGAGGGCGAGTGACGGCAGCGCGGTCAGTGCCGCGGCCCCAAGCCCGAGTTTGGTAAGACGTTTCATTTGATAGAGCTCCTTTCCCTGCACGCGGTGTTTACAGCGCGTCTTCGTTGGTTTCGCCGGTGCGCACGCGCATGGCCTGTCCGATGTCGAGCACGAAAATCTTGCCGTCGCCGATCTTGCCGGTGCGGGCGGTCTTGGCGATGGTTTCGATCACCTGGTCGGCCATCGATGCGGAGACGGCGACCTCGAGCTTGATTTTCGGGACAAAGTTCACGGCGTATTCGGCGCCGCGGTAGATTTCGGTGTGGCCGGACTGGGCGCCGAAGCCCTTAATCTCGGTCACCATCATGCCGCGGACGCCGATCTCGGTCAGCGCTTCGCGAACATCCTCAAGCTTGAACGGCTTGATGGTTGCTACAATGAGTTTCACAGGACACCCCTTTCGGATTCTCAGTGCAAGGGTTAGTTTTGCACCTGCAGAAAAGCCGCCTGGCCGGGGGTGCGGAAGATGACTCGGGCGGTGAGGCGCGATGGAAACGGGCAGGGTGCTCAAAAAATGAGCGGTAAAATCTGTATGCCTAGAAAATAGGCTGTTCAAAAAGACAAAGCAGGGGTCAACTTTGTCCGGAAGGCGGTTTAATATCCGGACATCGGGCAAGATCCGAATGGGGCGAGCATGAGCAATAATGGTCGGAAGAATCCGCGTCTTGTCGCGGACGATCGGCGCAGGAAAAAGACGGCGAAGCCGCAGGCCACCAAGTCAACAAGGCGCAAGGCGGCGCCGAAACGCAAGAGCGGGCGCCGGTCGCCATTGGTCGTGCGGCTGTTCGGGGGCCTTTTCGGCTGGATCTTCCGGCTGATCTGGGCCGCGACCTGGCGGATCACGGCGGTGGTGGTGCTGATCATCGGCATGGCCGTGCTCTATACCTATTCGACCCTGCCGGATGTGCGCGAGTTGCTGGACGGGCGGGCGCGCGGCTCGGTCACCCTGCGGGATCGCGACGGCGAGGTCTTTGCCTGGCGCGGCGACCAGTTCGGCGGCGTGGTGACCGCCGAGACGGTGAGCCCGCACCTGAAGAACGCCGTGGTCGCCACCGAGGACAAGCGGTTCTACCGGCATTTCGGGATCAGCCCGCGCGGCGTGGCCGGGGCGGTGCGGATCAACCTGAGCGAGGGGCGGGGGCCGCTGTCGGGGCATGGCGGCTCGACCATCACGCAGCAGACCGCGAAGCTTTTGTGCCTTGGGGTGAAATACGACAAGAACCTCTGGGAGAGCGAGCAGGATTACGTGCAGGATTGCCGCCGCGGGTCGCTTTGGCGGAAGGCGAAGGAGGCGATCTATGCGCTGGCGATGGAGGCCAAGTACACCAAGAACGAGATCCTCTCGATCTACCTGAACCGGGCCTACATGGGCAGCGGGGCGTTCGGGGCCGAGGCCGCGGCGCAGCGGTATTTCGGCAAGCACGCCGCCGAGCTGACCCCGCAGGAGGCCGCGATCATGGCCGGGTTGCTGACCGCGCCGACGCGGCTGGCGCCGACGACGAATCTCGAGCGGTCGCATGACCGGGCGGCGACGGTGCTGCGGCTGATGTACCAGCAGGGCTACCTGAGCGAGGCCGAGATGGAGGAGGCGCAGAACAACCCCGCCATGCTGTCGGAGGCGGCGGAGGCCCAGACCGGCGGGTATTTCGCGGACTGGGTGATGGAATCGGGGCCCGACTTCTTCACCCGCGACACGACCGAGGACGTGCTGATCAGCACCACGCTCGACCAGCGCATCCAGCGCGCCGCCGAGGAGGCGCTTCAGGCGGTGTTCGACGAGAAGGTGAAGGACGGTTCCAAGGCGCAGGCGGCGATCGTGGTGATGTCGGCCGACGGCGCCGTGCGCGCCATGGTGGGCGGGCGCAAGACCAAGGTGACGGGGGCGTTCAACCGGGCGACCATGGCCAACCGGCAGACCGGCTCGGCCTTCAAGCCCTTCGTCTATGCCACGGCGCTCGAGCTGGGCTACAGCTACAATTCGACGGTGGTGGACGAGCCCTACTGCCTGAACATCCCCGGCTCGGGCCGGTGGTGCCCGGAGAACTATACCCGCAAGCATTACGGCCGGGTGACGCTGGCCGATGCGCTCAGGCGGTCGCTCAACGTGCCGGCGGTGAAGGTGTCGGAGGCGGTGGGGCGCGAGCAGGTGCGCAAGGTCGCCTCGGATTTCGGGATCGAGAGCAGCCTGGCCGACGGCCCGGCGCTGGCGCTGGGGGCGTCGGAAAGCACGCTTCTGGAGATGACCGGGGCCTATGCGGGCATCCTGAACGGCGGGTCGTCGGTGACGCCTTATGGGCTGGTGGAGCTGTCGCTTCTGGGCGAGGAGGAGCCGATGATGGGCGCCGGCGGCGGCATCGGCGAGCGGGTGATCCGCGAGGAGGCCGCGAAGGAGCTGATGTTCATGATGAACCAGGTGGTGACGACCGGCACCGGCGGGCGGGCGAAGCTGCCCGACCGCGAGGTGGCGGGCAAGACCGGCACGACACAGGCGGCGCGGGATGCGTGGTTCCTCGGGTTCTCGGCGGATTACGTGGCGGGTGTCTGGATGGGATACGACGACAACTCGCCCCTGCAGGGGGTGACCGGCGGCGGGCTTCCGGCCGAGATCTGGCGCGAGGTGATGATCCGGGTGCATGAGGGGCTGGAGCCGAAGCCCTTGCCGATGCTGCGCGGGCAGCCCGTGGCCAGCGACCGCGATATCGACCCGCGCCCGCAGCAACCCCAGCAGCAGCCGCAGCAGGGCCGGGGGGAAAGCGCGGTGGAGCGTATCCTGCGGGATCTGCTGGGCGGGGGGAACCGGTAGGGGGCGTGGCGATCCACTGTACGCAGGCCGCCATTTGCGATCCGGAGCCGCGCATCGCCGGGCCGTGGTGCGGCGAACCAACGCTGCTATTGCCACTTTATGCCCGCAAAGCACCTCTGACCTACCGATGCTGCGCCTGCCTCACCAAATCGCCGTGCCGTGGCGACGGCCCGGCGATGCGCGGCGGGCTTCGCCCTGGATTCCGCGCAGGCACAGCCCTCTAGCCGGCGCGCTGGAGGTCCTGGATCAGGGCGTCGATATTGCCGCGGCGGGCGTCGAGCATGGCGCCGATCTCGGTGCGTTCGGAGAGGCGCAGGCTGACGCCCTCGATCAGCATGTCGAAGAACAGGTCGCGCCCGGAGCGGTCGGAGACCAGGAAGCGCACCTCGAACGGGGCCTCGCCGCGCAGGTAGACGGTGGAGATGACCTCGTGCCAGGATTTCACCTGGCGGACGCCCGTCACCTCGATCCGGCCGCCGATGAACTGGCGGAACTGCTTGCCGTACTTGCGGGCGATGTAGCCGCGGAAGGCGTCGGTGAAGGCGCGCATCTGGGCCGGGCTGGCGCGGCGGGAATCGGCGCCCAGGGTGGACTGGGCGATGATGTTCACGTCGGCGTAGCGGGCGAAGATGCGCTCGAAATCCTGGATCATGGCGCCAAGGGACTTGCCCGAGGCGATGACGTTGTTGATCTCGGCCACGACCTTGTCGATGAGGGCCTTCGCCGACGCGTCGGTCAGCGCCATGGCCGGCAGTGGCAGGGCGAGCGCCGTGGTGGCGGCGAGGCCGGCGCCGAGCAGGCGGCGGCGGGTCAGGTCACTCGGCATACGGATCGTCATAGGGGTCCTCATAAGTCGCGCCATACGGGTCTTCGTAGGGATCAACATAGGCCTCGCCCGAGGTGCCGCCCAGCTTGAACCTGCGATTCTGGAGATAAAGTGAGCGGGCCTGCGCGTAGCTGTCGGCGCTGTCGTAGAGCAGCGCGTCGATCGAGTCGCCGTAGCGGCCGCGCTGGGACAGGGTGGAGGACAGCCGCGCCGAGGGGGGAATGTAGGATTCGGGCGATTCGAGCATGTATCTGAACGGGTTGGTGAACAGGTCGACCCAGCGGCCGGCATAGTCGCGTTCCGTCGAGGGGCCGAAGACGGGGGCCTCGACATAGGCGCCCTCGGGCACGCCCCAGACGTGCAGGGTTTCGCCGAAATCGGTGTCGGTGGCCTTCGGCATGCCCAGTTCGGTGGCCGGATCGAAGAAGCCGCCGAGCCCGATCGTGGTGTTGACGACGAATCGGTAGGTGTCTTCGGTGGCGCCGCGCATGTTCCCCTGGAGGATGTTGTTCACCACCGCCTGCGGGATCGACAGGTTGAAGGAAAACCGCGACACTGCGGTTTCGATGTCATCGGGCACGAAGGCGCTGTAGCCGCGGCTGACCGGGCGGAGCAGGTTGCGGTCCAGCCCCTTGTTGAACTTGTGAATCTTGCGGTTGCGCTCTTCATGCGGGTCCCAGGGCGCGCCTTGCGGATGGTCGGGACCGGGCGCCGAACAGGCGGCGAGGCCGGCGGCCAGCAGGAAGGCCAGCGCGGCGCGCAGGATGCGGGAGGGCGAGAGAGAAAGATGATAGGTCAAGAACTGGCAGCCACCGTGTTAATAGAACGGTACATAAACTATAGGATCATTCCACCCGGAAGTCGCCCCGCAGGATCGAGACAGATGTGGCGCTCGGGCGACATCAGGTCTATGGCAGGATAGATGTATTTTGCAAGATCGGCCGACGAGAAGAGGGCCATGATTTCATGACCAGTCATTCGCAGGATGTGCGGCGGGGGCGGGCGGAACTTCGGGCCGCGCGGAACGAGAGCCGGGGGCTGTACTGGTTCGTCGGGCTGTTCAGCTTCTTCGTCAACCTGCTGATGCTGACCGGGCCGCTTTACATGCTGCAGGTTTATGACCGGGTTCTGGGCAGCCGGTCGGTCGAGACGCTGATCGCGCTGTCGGTGCTGGTGCTGTTCCTGTACTGCATGATGGGCCTGCTGGATTATGCCCGCGGGCGGATCATGGGGCGGGTGGCCGCGCGGTTCCAGGCAAGGCTCGACCGGCGGGTGTTCGACGCGGTGATCCGCAAGTCGGCGGTGGCGCCGGATGCCAACAGCGCCACCGGGCTGCGCGACCTGGAAGCGGTGCAGCGGCTGATGTCGTCGCCGGTGCTGATGTCGGTGTTCGATATTCCATGGACGCCGTTCTTTCTTGCCGGCATCTGGATCTTTCACCCGTGGCTGGGCGCGCTGGCGGTGGTCGGCGGGGCCGTGCTTGTCCTGATCACCGTGGTCAACCAGAGAATGACGCGCGACCCGCTGCAGGAGGCCAACGCCTCGGTCGTGCAGGCCGAGCAGGTGGCCGAGCAGATCCGCAGCGAATCGGAAATGGTGCAGGCGATGGGGATGCGCGACGCGGCCTTCGGCCGGTGGCAGGAGGCGCGGTCGCGGGCGCTGCGCGGCCAGATCGAGGCGTCGGACCTTGGCGGCACCTTCACCACCTCGACGCGGGCGTTCCGGCTGTTCCTGCAATCGGCGATGCTGGGGCTGGGCGCCTACCTGGTGCTTCTGGGCGAGCTGACGCCGGGGGCGATGATCGCCGGGTCGATCCTGCTGGGCCGGGCGCTGGCGCCGGTGGAACAGGCGATCACCCAGTGGCCGCTGGTGCAGCGGGCGATGCGGGGGTGGCAGAACCTCGAGGAGCTTCTGTCGGCGGTGCCGCCGGAGGCGCCGAAGACGCCGCTGCCGCGGCCGATGGCGCGGCTGGACGTGCAGCGGATGTCGGTGGCCCCGCCGGGCGAGAGCCAGGCGTCGCTGCGGGGCGTCAGCTTTACCGTCGAGCCCGGGCAGGCGGTGGGGGTGATCGGGCCGTCGGGGGCGGGCAAGTCGTCTCTGGCGCGAGCGATCACCGGCGTCTGGCGCCCGGCGGGCGGGTCGATCCGGCTGGATGGCGCGGCGCTGGACCAGTACGAGCCGGCGGTGCTGGGCCAGCATATCGGTTACCTGCCGCAGCGGGTGCAGCTTTTCGACGGCACGATCGCCGACAATATCGCGCGGCTGGCCGAGGCGCCGGATGCCGCGCAGGTGGTGGCGGCGGCGAAGATGGCCGATGCGCACGAGATGATCCTCAAGCTGCCGCAGGGGTATGACACCCGCGTCACCGCCTCGAGCGCGCGGCTGTCGGGCGGGCAGATGCAGCGGATCGGGCTGGCGAGAGCGATGTATGGCGACCCGGTGATCCTCGTGCTGGACGAGCCGAATTCGAACCTCGACAACGAAGGGAACGCCGCCGTGAACGCCGCGATCAAGCGGTTCAAGGCGCAGGAGCGGTCGGTGCTGGTGATGGCGCACCGGCCCGCCGCGATCCAGGAATGCGACCGGATCCTGATGCTGGATGGCGGGCTGGTGCGCGCCTTCGGGCCGAAGGAGGAGGTGTTGAAGCAGGTCGTTCACAATCATGAACAGATCGCCAAGGCGCGCGGCACGGGGGGTGTGCAATGAGCGCCGCCGAAAGCCGCAGCTGGTCGGTGCGTGGCCCGATGACCGTGGGGCTGGTGGGGCTGATCCTGCTGGTGGGCGGGTTCGGGACATGGGCGGGTGTGACGACGATTTCCGGGGCGATCATCGCGCCCGGGCGGATCGAGGTGGACCAGAACCGGCAGGTGGTACAGCACCCCGACGGCGGCGTCGTGGCCGCGATCGAGGTGGACGAGGGCGACCGGGTGAAGGCCGGCGACGTGCTGATCCGGCTGGACGAGACGGCGCTGGCCTCGAAGCTGGCGATCACCGAGAACGAGCTGTTCGAGATCATGGCGCGGCGCGGCCGGCTGGAGGCCGAGCGCGACGAGGCGGAAGAGATCAGTTTCGATCCGCTTCTGGTCGAGGTGGCGGCGAAGCGGCCCGAGATGGCCGGGCTGATGCAGGGGCAGGCGCGGCTGATGGCGGCGCGGTCGGAATCGATCGCGCAGGAGATCGACCAGCTGGAGAAGCGGCGCGGGCAGATCGCCAACCAGATCGAGGGGATCGCCGCGCAGGAAAAGGCGCTGGCGCGACAGCTGGAACTGATCGAGAGCGAGCTGGAAGATCAGCAATCGCTGCTCGACCGGGGGCTGGCGCAGGCGACCCGCGTGCTGGGCCTGCAGCGCGAGCAGGCGCGGCTGAGCGGGCAGGTGGGCGAGCTGGCCGCCTCGAAGGCGCAGGCAGCGGGCCGGATCACCGAGATCGAGGTGGAGATCCTCAAGCTGGGCTCGCGCCGGCGGGAGGAGGCGATCACCAACCTGCGTGACATCCAGTACCGCGAGCTGGAACTGCTGGAGGAGCGGCGGGCGCTTCTGGAACAGCTCAACCGGCTGGATATCCGCGCGCCGGTGGACGGGGTGGTCTATGGCCTGACGGTGTTCGCCCTGCGGGCCGTGGTGCGCCCGGCCGATCCGCTGCTGTATATCGTGCCGCAGGACCGGCCGCTGATCATCAATGCCGAGGTGGACCCGATCCATATCGACAAGCTGTACCTGGATCAGAACGTGATCCTGCGCTTTCCGGCGCTGGATCAGCGCACGACGCCCGAGCTGACCGGGACGGTGATGCAGATCTCGGCCGATGCCTTCCAGGAGCAGGAGACGCGGCGGAGCTTCTACCGCGCCGAGATCGCGCTGAGCGAGGGGGAGCAGGCGAAGCTGCCCGAGGGCGTGGCGCTAATTCCCGGCATGCCGGTGGAGGCCTATATCCGCACGGCGGACCGGACGCCGATCGCCTACCTGGTGAAGCCGCTGACGGATTATTTCAACAAGGCGTTCCGGGAATAGCGGAGCCGGGCCGTGGGCCGGGTCACTGCTTGCCGTCCTGCTCGAGCGCATAGGCGATCATGGCGGTCAGTTCCTCGTCGGTGGCCTCCTGCCCGGTAAAGCCCTTGAGGTAACCCGCCAGCCGGTCGCAGCGGGCCTGCATCGGTTCGCGCACGTCGAGGGCGTGGTAGCCCAGCTGCATGTAATAGAGGATGCGGGCGCGCACGTCGGCCTCGTAGGGGGTAAAGCCGTGGCGTTCGAACATCTGCGTCACGGAGGCGAGGCGTTCGCGGTCGGCCTGGTCGATGCGCTGGCGCACGGTGCCGTCGCGGCGGGACCATTCGCGCACGGCGAAATCGAGCCCGCGGTCGAAGAGGTCGGGATTGAGGAAGCATTTGAAGAAGTTGCCGACCGCCTCGGCGATGGAGGCGGCGGGCAGGTCGCAATGGCTGACGAGCGTGCGGGTATTGCGCGCCTCCCAGTCCTCTAGCAGGGCCTCGAGCAGGTGTTTGCGGCTTTTGAAGTACCAGTAGAAGCTGGAGCGCGAAACGTCGAGCCGCAGGCCGAGGGCGAGCACCTTGACCTCGGCCACGCCATCGCTGACCAGCACCTCGCGGGCGACGTTGAGCCAATCTTCCCGCGTAACCTTGATATGACCGACAAGTGGTTCCTTCTCGGGGTCGTCGCGGTGCAGGATCGGCAGCTCTCTTTTGCTCATTCAGCTCTCCGGCGGGGCGCCGCCGGCGGCGGTGCGTTTCTCGATGTCACGGTGCATCGCCTCGAGTTTAGCCTCGTCCACCGCCGGGCGCACGTCGTCACGCAGAATCTTTTTCCAGATATCGGTGGCGCGGTCGCTGGCGGTGCGGCTGCCGTTCTCCTCCCACGTGCCGTAGTTCGACCAGTCGGCGACGATCGGTTGGTAGAACTCGGTCTGGTAGCGGGCCATGGTATGGGCGCAGCCGAAGAAATGGCCCGACGGCATGACCTCGCGGTGGGCGTCGAGCGCGATCTCGTCGGGGCCGGCCTGGGTCGCGGCGCACATCTCGGCCACCATCTGCAGGACTTCGAGGTCGGTGATCAGCTTTTCGTAGGAGACGGTGAGCCCGCCTTCCAGCCAGCCCGCCGCGTGGATGATCGTGGTGGCGCCGGCCATGAGGCAGCCCCAGAGGCCGAACTGGTTTTCGTTGGCGGCCTGCGCGTCGTTGACATTGGCGGCCGAGCCGCCGGCGCAGCGCCAGGGCAGGCCGATCAGCCGGGCCATCTGGCCGGCGGCGAGCGAGGCCTTGAAATGCTCGGGCGTGCCGAAGGCCGGGGCGCCGGACTTCATGTCGACGTTCGAGGTGAAGGTGCCGTACATGACCGGCGCGCCGGGGTTGGTCATCTGGGTGAGCGCGATGGCGGCGAGCGCCTCGGCATGGGAGAGGGTGACGGCGCCGGCGACGGTGATCGGGGCCATGGCGCCCATCAGGGTGAAGGGCGTGACGATGGAGAGTTGCCGGTGCTTGGCGAAGTCGATGAGGCCCTGCGCCATCGGCGTGTCGAGCACGCGGGGGCTGTTGGTGTTGATGATGGTGTAGCAGTGGGGGTCTGACTGGAAGGCATCGTCGGTCAGGCCGCGGAAATCGGCGAGGATCTCGAAGCTTTCGGTGACTTGGGGCGTGCCGCGGGAGAAGACGAAGGGCAGCTTGTCGGAGAGGGAAAGCTGCACCTCCATCGTGAAGTAATGGCGGACGTTGGTGGCGATGTCCTGCGGCTCGACCACGGGCGGCATCATGTGGAGCACGTCGTAATGCTGCACGATCCGGGTGAATTCGCGGAAGTCGCGGCCCGAGCCGGGGCGGCGGCCGCGTTCGAGATCGGTGGCGTGGGGGGCGCCGGCGCCGCATTGGAAGGTCAGGGAGCCGAGTTCGAGGAGGAGGTCACGCTCGCGCGTGGCGGCGCGGGCGGTGATGGATTTGGGGGCGGTGGAGAGGGCCTCGGCGACGATATCGCGGCCGAGGTAGACCATCTCGGTGGTTTCGTCGACGCGGGCGCCGGCACGGGCGAAGATCTGGCGGGCTTCCGGGAGGAGGACCTTTATGCCGAGCTCTTCGAGCATTTGCAGGGCCGCGTCGTGCATCGCCGCGACCTGGTCGTCGGAGAAGACGGCCATCTGCGGGAAGGGGTTGCGGAGCTGGCGGTAGTTGACCTCGCGCCTGGGCGCCTCGCCGCCGCCGTCACGGGCGCGGCGGCGGCGGGAGGTGCGGCCTCGGGATTCCTGTTCCATCTAGGTTCTCATGGCCTTGCCGGAGGGGTCGTAGGGCGAGGGGGCAATGACTTTGGCCGGGCGTTCGGCGCCGACGATGTGGACGGTGAGCTCGGTGCCTTCGGTGGTGGCGGCGCGGTCGAGCATGGCCAGCGCGAGGGATTTGCCGGTGGTGTGGCCGTAGCCGCCGGAGGTGACGAAGCCCACGCGTTTGCCGTTCTGCCAGACGGGTTCGAAGCCCGAGGCGTCGGCGTCGTCGGCGTCGATCTCGAGGGGGACGATGTGGGTGGAGGGGCCGCCCGCGTCACGCTCTGATAGGGCCGCTCCCTTGCCGATGAAGTCACCCTTGTCCCAGGCGATCCAGCGGTCCATGCCGGTCTGGGCGGGGGTGTAGCCCTGGGTGAACTCGGCGCTCCAGATGCCGAAGCTCTTTTCCAGGCGGAGGCTGAGGAGGGCGTTGAAGCCGACCTCGCGCAGGCCGAGATCGGCGCCGGCTTGCAGGAGGAGCTTGCGGAGGCCGATGTGTTCGGCGGCGGAGCAGTGGATCTCGTAGCCCAGTTCTCCGGCGACGGAGAGGCGGCCGACCTTGCAGCGGTAGAGGCCGATATCGAAGGTGCCGCAGCCCATGAAGGGCAGCTCGCCGATGGGGCCATCGGTGAGTGTCTCGACGATCTTGCGGGCGTTGGGGCCGGAGACGCCGAAGCCCACGGTCGCGTCGGAGATGTCGCGGACGGAGACGCCCTCGCCCATGTGGTCGTGGAACCAGCGCATGTGCCATTCGCGCAGGTAGTAGGAGCCCATGATCCACCACGTGCCGTCGCCCCAGTTGAAGACGGTGAGGTCGCCCTTGAGGCGGCCGTCGGGGGCCAGCATGGGGGCGAGCTTGGCGCGGCCGGGGGCGGGGAGCTTGGAGGCGAGGAGGTGGTCGAGCCAGGCTTCGGCACCGTCGCCCGCGACCTCGAACCGGGAGAAGCCGGAGATGTCGAGGAGGCCGGCGGTTTCGCGGACAGCCTTGCATTCCTCGGCGACGATGGGGAAGGCGTTGGAGCGTTTGAGGGTGGGCTTTTCCTCGAAGTCTTCCGACGGCGCGAAGTAGAGGGGCAGTTCCAGCCCCCAGCTTGCGCCCCAGCGGGCGCCGGCGGCGGTCATGTCGGCATAGGCCGGGGCCATCTTGAGCGGCCGGCCGGCGGGAAGCTGTTCGTTGGGGTAGGTCATCACGAAGCGGCGGGTGTAGAATTGGCCCGTGGTCTGGCGGATGAATTCCTTGTTCTCGGCGAAGTCGCCGTAGCGGGCGACATCCATGCCGAAAACGTCCGCCTCGGGCTCGCCGTGGACGATCCATTCGGCCAGCGACTTGCCGACGCCGCCGCCCTGGAGGAAGCCCGCCATCACGGCGCAGGCGCACCAGTAGCCGGGCTTGCCGCGCACGGGGCCGACGAGGGGGTTGCCGTCGGGCGAGAAGGTGAAGGCGCCGTTGACCCAGGACTTGATGCCGGCCTCCTGCAGGACGGGGTAGCGCTGGAAGCCGAGGGTGAGTTCGTTCTCGATGCGGTCGGGGTCTTCCTGTTGCAGCTCGAACCCGTATTCCCAGGGGGCGCCGTCCATCATCCAGTGCTGGTGGTCGATCTCGTAGATGCCGAGCAGCAGGCCCTTCTGGTCCTGCCGCATGTAGGTGAAGCCTTCGAGGTCGACGACGAGGGGCATTTCCTTGTCGAGCGCCGCGATCTCGGGGATGGAGTCGGTGATGAGGTAGTGGTGGTTGAGCGGCGAGACCGGGAGTTCGATGCCGGCCATGCGGCCGACCTGCTTGGCCCAGAGACCAGCGGCGTTGACCACGTGTTCGCAGGTGATTGTGCCCTTTTCGGTGACGACTTCCCAGCCCTCGGCGGTCTGGTTCAGCTCGAGGACGCGGTTGTGTTCGATCACCTGCGCGCCGCGTTTCTTGGCGGCGCCGGCATAGGCGTGGACGGTGCCGGTGGTGTCGATATAGCCCTCGCGCTCGGCCCACATGCCGCCGAGGATGCCGTGGGTCGACATGATCGGGCAGAGCTCGCCCGCCTCCTCGGGGGTGATCAGGTGGACATCCTCGATGCCGATCGACTGGAAGGTGCGGTAGGCCGATTGCAGCCATTCCCAGCGGTCGGGGGTGCCCGCGAGCGTCATGCCGCCGGTCATGTGCATGCCGATGGACTGGCCGGATTCCTTCTCGACCTCGGAGAGCAGGTCGATGGTGTAGGCCTGCAGCCCGGCGATGTTGGGGTCGGCATTGAGTGCGTGGAATCCGCCGGCGGCGTGCCAGCTTGAGCCGGCCGTCAGGACCGAGCGTTCGATCAGGCAGACATCGGACCAGCCTTCGCGGGCGAGGTGGTAGAGCACGGAGGCGCCGACGACGCCCCCGCCGATGACAACGACGCGGTAGTGAGATTTCATGGCACGCTCCCCTGGCCGGTGCCGCCGCGGGTTCGCCGACTCGCGGGCGGATATTATACAGTTCTGTCCAATGGTGGAGCATTGTTGGACATGTTTGTCCAGTGCAAAGAGCGGCCGGACCGGCAGGGCCGGCGAATGACGGGCAGCGGAAACCGGCGGATGCCTGCATGTTTCGGGTTTTCAACCACGGCCCGCGCGGATAGCGTCCGCCGCGACGGGACATGGGCAAGGAGGACACCATGGGAGAGTTCGAGAAGAAGCTGGCCGAGATGGGCGTGAGCCTGACCGACGCGCCGGCGCCGGCGGCCAATTACGTGCCGTATGTGCAAGTGGGCGACACGCTGTATGTTTCCGGCCAGATTCCCAAGGCGGGCGATAAGCTGATCACCGGCAAGCTGGGCGATGACATGGACACCGCCGCCGGGGCTGAGGCCGCGAAGGTCTGTGCCATCGCGCTTCTGGCGCAGGTCAAGGCAGCCTGTGGCGGTGACCTCGACCGGCTGAAGCGGGTGGTGAAGCTGACCGGGTTCGTCAATTCGACGCCCGAGTATGGCGAGCAGCCGATGGTGGTGAACGGCGCGTCGGATTTCATGGCCGAGGCGCTGGGCGAGGCGGGGCGGCATTCGCGCTCGGCGGTTTCGGCGGCGTCGCTGCCTTTCGGCGTGGCGGTCGAGATCGAAGGCATCTTCCAGATCGGATGAGCGGGCTTCCTGAAGATTTCCTGCGGCTGCCCATCGCGCACCGTGCCTTGCATGACGTGGGCGACGGGCGACCGGAAAACTCGCGCGCCGCGATCGAGGCGGCGATCGAGGCGGGCTATGGCATCGAGATCGACCTGCAGCTCAGCCGGGATGGCCGGGCGATGGTGTTTCATGACTACGACCTCGGGCGGCTGACCGGCGACAAGGGGCCGATCCGCCAGCGCGAGGCGGCGGAGCTGTCGCAGATCGGGCTTTTAGGAGGCAGCGAGGGGATCCCGGGTTTTGCCGAGGTGCTGGAGCTTGTCGGGGGCCGGGTGCCGTTGCTGGTGGAGCTGAAGGACCAGCACGGGCAGATGGGCGAGACGGACGGGGCGCTGGAACGGGCGGCGGCGGCGGACTTGCAGGGGTATGACGGGCCGCTGGCGCTGATGTCGTTCAACCCGCACATGGTGCGGCGGATGGCGGAGCTGGCGCCGGGCTGGCCGCGGGGCATCGTGTCCTGCGGGTACGAGGCGGAGGACTGGCCGCTGCTGAAGGACGAGACGCGGGCGCGGCTGCGGGATATCCCGGATTACGAGGCGGCGGGCTGTGCCTTCATCAGCCATCATGCGCCGGATCTTGGCCGCGAGCGGGTGGCCGGGCTGAAGGCCGGGGGCGCGGCGGTTCTGTGCTGGACAATCCGGACGCCCGAAGCGGAGGCAGAGGCGCGCAAGGTTGCCGATAACGTGACCTTCGAGGGGTACCGCGCGGCCATTCCGGCTTGAACTCGGGCCCGGGGGGCACAAGTCTAGGCGGGACATTCACGGCGAAGGCAGCAAAGTAATGGACGGGCAGGCGGTCACCATCACGGTGCATGACCGGCTTGACCAGATCGGTCAGGCGGCGTGGGATGGCTGCGCCTGTCCGGAGGCCGAGGATGGCGGGCGGCCGCGCGATCCGTTCACGACCTACCGGTTTCTTAAGGCGCTGGAGGACAGCGGATCGGTCGGGCCCGGCACCGGGTGGCATCCGCAATACATGGCCGCCGAGATGGACGGGCAGGTGATCGCCTGCGCGCCGCTTTATGCCAAGACCCACAGCCAGGGCGAGTACATCTTCGATTTCAACTGGGCCCATGCCTATGAGCGCGCGGGCGGGCGGTATTATCCGAAGCTGCAGGTGGCGGTGCCGTTCACGCCGGTGACGGGGCGGCGGTTGCTGACCCGGCCGGGTTACGAGGAGGCGGGGCAGGCGGCGCTGGTGCAGGGAGCCGTGCAGCTGGCGGACCGGAACAGCATCTCGTCGCTGCATATCACCTTCTGCACCGGGGAAGAATCGGAGGCGGGGGAGGCGATGGGGCTGATGCCGCGGGCCTCGCAACAGTTCCTCTGGCGTAACCGGGGGTATGAGGATTTCGACGGGTTCCTGGCGTCGATGTCGTCGCGCAAGCGCAAGAACATCCGCAAGGAGCGGCGGGAGGCCAATGGTTTCGGCGGCGAGGTCAGGATGCTGACGGGCGGGGATATCGAGCCGGAGCATTGGGACGCGGTCTGGACCTTCTATCAGGATACCGGCGCGCGGAAATGGGGGGTGCCGTACCTGACGCGGGAGTTCTTCGAAATCGCCCACGAGGTTCTGCGCGACGATATCCTGCTGGTCCTGGCCGAGCGCGAGGGGCGGCCGGTGGCAGGTGCGCTGAACATGATCGGGCGCGACGCGCTGTTCGGGCGGTACTGGGGCTGTACCGAGCATCATCCCTGCCTGCATTTCGAGCTGTGCTATTACCGGGCCATCGATTTCGCCATCGAACAGAGGCTCGACCGGGTCGAGGCGGGGGCGCAGGGGGAGCACAAGCTGGCCCGCGGATACCTGCCGGCAGAGACATATTCCCTGCACTGGATGCGCGATGCGGGTTTCGCCGAGGCGATTGCGCATTATCTAGAGGCGGAGAGGAACGCGGTCAGCGAGGATATTGAGATCCTCACCAGTTACGGCCCGTTCCGCAAGGACAACAGAGAGGAACGCCAGTGACCGAAAAACTCAGCGATACCGCCCGCAAGACCACGCTGGAGCCGCTGCTCGAGGCCGGCTGGGAGATGGATGGCGAACGCGACGCGATCAACAAGACCTACGAGTTCGGCAATTTCGTCGAGGCGTTCGGCTTCATGACGAAATGCGCCATGTGGGCGGAGAAGTGGAACCACCACCCGGAATGGTCGAACGTCTACAAGACGGTGAAGGTGACGCTGACCACGCATGATGTCGACGGGCTGAGCTCGCTCGACGTCAAGCTGGCCCGGAAGATGGACGGGCTGGCGGAGTGACGGTGGGGGCGCCCCGGGCTTGACCCGGGGCTTCTGGTGATCTTGGTGAGCGGATGAGAGGCCCCGGGTCAAGCCCGGGGCGTGTTTTATCTGCGATCAGATCTTCTGGTCGTATTCGCCGACGGAGGGCTCGGTGCGGATGACCGTGTCGAGCTCTTCGAAGATGGCGCGCATTTCGGCGTCGCTTTCGGCGCTTTCGCAGACCACCACGAGGTTGGGCGTGTTGGAGCTGGCGCGGACCAGCCCCCAGCTTCCGTTGTCGAGAATCACGCGGGCGCCGTTGACGGTGACCACTTCCTTGACCTCGCGGCCGGCGAATGTCTCGCCATCCTCGGCCCTGGTGACCAGTTTCTCGACGATGCGGTCGAGCACCTCGTATTTCTCGGTGTCGGAACAGTAGGGCGACATGGTGGGGGTCGACCATGTCTGCGGCAGGGCGCGGCGGAGGTCGGACATTGACATGTCGGGGTTGCGGTCCATCAGCTTGCAGATTTCCACCGCCACGCGCATCCCGCAATCATAGCCGCGGCCCACGGGTTCGGCGAGGAAGTAGTGGCCGGATTTCTCGAAACCGGCCAGCGCGCCGATTTCCTTCACGCGCCGCTTCATGTGGGAATGGCCGGTCTTCCAGTAATCGGCGGTGACGCCGTTCTTCTGTAGCTCGGGATCGGCGGCGAAGAGGCCGGTGGATTTCACGTCGGCCACGAAGATGGAATTCGGGTGTAGCTTCGACAGGTCGCGGGCCATGATGACGCCGACCTTGTCGGCGAAGATCTCCTCGCCCTCGTCATCGACCACGCCGCAGCGGTCGCCGTCGCCGTCGAAGCCCAACGCGAAATCGGCGCCGGAGGCGCGCACGGCGTCGGCCATGTCGTGCAGCATTTCCATGGCTTCGGGGTTGGGGTTGTAGTTGGGGAAGGTGTAGTCGAGCTCGGTATGGAGCGGCACGACTTCGACGCCGAGGCGTTCGAAGAGCTCGGGCGCGATGGCCGAGGCGGTGCCGTTGCCGGTGGCGCAGACCACCTTCAGTTTCCGGGACATGCGGAAATCGCCGATCAAATCGTCGAGATAGGCCTCGCGCACGCCGTCGACGAATTCGTAGCTGCCGCCGTCGCGCTTCTCGCCCTCGCCGTTCAGGACGATGTCGCGCAGTTCGCCCATTTCGTCAGGCCCGTGGGTCAGGGGGCGGTCGAAGCCCATCTTCACGCCGGTCCAGCCGTTGGGGTTGTGGCTGGCCGTGACCATGGCGACGGCCGGCACGTCGAGGTGGAACTGCGAGAAATAGGCCATGGGCGAGAGGGCCGGGCCGATATCCTTGACCTGGATGCCGGCCTGCATGAGGCCGACGATCAGGGCGTTCTTGATCGACAGCGAATAGTCGCGGTAGTCGTTGCCGACGGCGATGACCGGGGCGATGCCGCGCTTGTGCATCTGGGTGCCGAGGCCGAGGCCGAGGGCGGTCATGCCCGGCAGGTTGATCTCGTCGGGGTATTTCCAGCGCGCGTCGTATTCGCGGAAGCCCGTGGGCTTGATCATCGGGTCGCGCAGGAAGGACCACGTATTGGGGGTGACGTCGGGCAGCGGTTTGGTCACGGGGACTCCTTCTGGAAGTCAGAGGCCGAGGGGGTTTTCCTTGGCCAGCCTGTCGAATTTCATGAGCGTCGAAATCAGCGCGGGCATCTGCGCGAGGTGGATCATGTTGGGCCCGTCGGAGGGGGCGCTGTCGGGGTCTTCGTGGGTTTCTATGAACACGGCGGCGACGCCGATTGCAACCGCGGCCCTTGCCATGACCGGCGCAAATTCGCGCTGTCCGCCAGAGGAGCCGCCGAGGCCGCCGGGCTGTTGCACGGAATGGGTGGCGTCCATCACCACCGGGTAGCCGGTTTTCGCCATCTGCGGCAGCGCGCGCATGTCGGCGACAAGCGCGTTGTAGCCGAAGGTGGTGCCGCGCTCGGTCAGCATCAGGCGGGTGTTGCCGGTGCTTTCCAGCTTGGAGATGACGCCGGCCATGTCCCACGGGGCAAGGAACTGGCCCTTCTTGACGTTGATCGCCGCGCGGGTTTCGCCGGCCGCGAGCAGCAGGTCGGTCTGGCGGCAGAGGAAGGCGGGGATTTGCAGGACATCGACGACCCCCGCCACGGTGGCGCATTGGTCGGGGAGGTGGACATCGGTCAGTACCGGCACGCCGAGCGTGTCCTTGACCGATTGCATGACCTTGAGCCCCTCGTCCATGCCAAGGCCGCGCTTGCCGGACATGGAAGAGCGGTTGGCCTTGTCGAAGGAGCCCTTGAAGATGAACTGGGCCCCGGCAGCCTTGCAGGCCTCGGCCATGGTGCCGGCGATCATCTGGGCGTGGTCGGTGCTTTCAAGCGCACAGGGGCCGGCGATGACCGTCAGGGGGCGGTCATTGCCGATCGTGAGGTCGGAAACTTCAACATGCGTCATGGGTTAGGACGATACCTGCTCTCTCAGAATGGACGCGGTGAGCGACACCATGAGGTAGATACCGGCAAAAATCAGGAACGCAACGATCGTGTTCTCGAAAGCCCTCGGATAGGAGGGATCTTGCGAAGCGACGGGCGTGACGCTGACCGTGAGGTAGCGGACCTGCTTGTTCGCCTCGATCTCGGAGGCGCGTTTCGCCTCGAGCGCGGATTGCAGGACGAGGTCGGCAGTGGCGAGGTCGGCCTGCGCCATCTGGATCTCGGCGGCCTGCGAGGCGAGCGAGGTGGAGCTTTCGGTGGCATCGGTCAGGCGGGCGTTCTGCTTGGCAAGCTCGCGCTCCAGCACCTCGATCTGGCTGCGCAACGCCTCGACCTTGGCGGCGTTGGGGCGGGAGTTGTTGAGCTGGGTGTTCAGCGCCAGCTGCTTTTCCTGAAGCTGCAGCTCGACGTTCTGGATCAGCGCGCGGATATTGGCGACCTCGCCCTCGGGGTCGAGGATCGAGCCTTCCTGAAGGGTGACGAGCCGTTCCTGCGCGGCGCGGCGCTCGGCCTTGGCATCCTCGAGGCTGGCGACGGCGGTCTTGACCGCGTCCTGCCGTTTTTCCTGGCTGAGGTGGTCGACGCGTTCCTCGGCATATTCGATGAGCTTCTGCGAGAATTGCTGGCTGACCTCGGGGTCGGCGGTGGAGAGCTCCATCCGGATCACGCCCTCGGTCGGGTCATAGCCGAGCTTGACGTATTTCTTGTAGATGCCGTAGGCGGCCTCGTTCGTGGCGCCGGGGTCGAGCCGCTGGATCGGGTCGATCCAGGACTGGCTGAAATGGTCGCGGAAGCCCACGTCCTGATCGAGGCGCAGCATGGCGTCCTTGGACTGCAGGTAGGACTGCGTGGCGATGGAATCCTGCCCGGTGGCGAAGGCGGTGCCGCTGAAGAGGCCCGAGGCGGGCGAGGAGCCGGCGGAGCCGTCGGCGGTGAGGATCAGGAATTCCGACTTGGTGGAGTACATCGGCGTGGCGATGTTGAAATAGTAGTAGCCGACGATGAAGGTCGGCAGGAAGACGAAGGCCAGCAGCCGCGACATGAGCAGCGCCAGCTTGCGGCGGCGGCGGCGGCCGATGTCGCGCTGGATCTGCATGATCTCGGAGGCGCGGCGTTCGGCCGGGGTGACCTCGGTAGAGGGAAGGTGGAACTGTTGCGCGGGCACCGTCTGGGGGAGCTGGATGCGCTCGCCGCCGCTCTCGGCGGGCTGGTGGCCGTTGGTGGTGACCAGCTCGAGGATGTTGGAGCGCTGGAACGGGTCGATGCCCTTGGCGCGGAGAAGGCGGACGGCGTCGAAATCGGAGGTGGGCGCGAGGCCGTGTTTCTGGGCCATGCGGCGGGCCATGCGAAGCTGGCGGCCGGTGAGGCCTTCGCTGCGGATGGCGTCGATATCCTGCGAGGCGCTCATCTCGGACGCGCTGGAGACCATGCCGGACCTGGAGGCGGTTTCCGACGCCTCGTGGTAGTCGGAGGTGTCGGGGGTTTCGGTGCGCGGGGTGACGGGCGGCTCGTAATGCGCGCGCTCGTCGTCCTGCGCCCCGTCCGAAGGGGTGCGGGCGGTGTCCGACACCGGCCCGGCCTGTGTGGCCGGGGTGCGGCGGATGCGGAATTTCCTAGCCTTGGGTTTCGTAGTCATAAAGCTGTCTTGCCTCTTCCAAGGTGTCGAACATGTGAAGCTTGCCGTTCTTCAGGACGGCGGCGGAGCGCGCGAATTTCTCGAGAGTCTGCGGCTGGTGCGAGACGATCACCACGGTGGTGGTCGCCAGCCGCTCTTTCAGGATCTCGCCGGCCTTGCGGTTGAACTCGACATCGGTCGAGCTCGGCATGCCTTCGTCGATCAGGTACATATCGAAGTCAAGCGCCAGCATCAGCGAAAAGGTGAAGCGGGCGCGCATTCCCGAGGAGTAGGTGCCCAGGGGCTGGTCGAAATACTCGCCGAGGCCGCAGAGCCAGCGGCAGAACGCCTCGACATAATCGGGGTCGAGCCCGTAGAGGCGGGCGATGTAGCGGGAGTTCTCCATCGCCGAGACCTTGGTGATGACGCCGCCCATGAAGCCCAGCGGAAAGCTGATGCGGCAGCCGCGGCGGATCTCGCCCTCGTCGGGTTTCTCCAAACCGGCCATCATCTTGATCAGGGTGGTCTTGCCGGTGCCGTTGGGCGCGAGGATGCCGAGGCTGCGGCCAAGCTCGACGCGGAACGACACCCGGTCAAGAATGACCTTGCGCTGGCTTCCCGTCCAGAAAGACTTGCTCACGTTCTCGAATTCGAGCATCCAAAGCTCCGGTGCTGCTCTGACGGCCCTGTTCTTGGCAGGGCTGCGTTAAGGCCTGATAAGGCAACCTCGTGTTTCAGTATGTCCGAATTCGGGTGAATGTTTCAATAAATCGTGGCCATTTTGGGTCATTATGCGTCAAAAATGACCGGTGTGCACCGGGTTTTGTTTCCGCTGCGGAAAGATTGTGGCCCGGTGCGGGGGATCAGGCGACGGCCTGCCAGGCGATGCCCGCGAGGATCGCGCCGGTGATGGCGAGGCCCAGATAGGCGGCGAAGACGCGGGGTTTGACCAGCGCCCAGACGGCGATGGCGGCGGGGATGCAGCTGACGCCGCCGGCGATGACGAAGCTCATGGCGGCGCCGTCGCTCATGCCCTGGGCCAGCAGCGCGTCGACCAGCGGCACGGCGGCATAGCCGTTGAGGTAGGCAGGGGCACCGACGAGCGCGCCGAGGATGATGGCGCCCAGCCCGTCGCCGCCGAGGAGGCGGGCGATCATGTCGGCGGGGACGTATTCGAGCATCAGGGCTTCGATGACATAGGCCAGCGCCAGCCATTTCACCAGGAAGACGGCGTTTTCGAGGGCGTTTTCGCGGAAGGTGTCGCGGCGGTCGGCCTCCTGCCAGAAGCGCCAGACGGATTTGCCCTGGAAGGGTTTCCTGACGCCGCAGCAGCCGCCGATCTGCGGTTTTTCCCGCAGCGGGTCGGCGAAGACGGCCGAGCGGGCGGCGGCCATGGTGACGAACCCGCCGAAGAGGCCGAGGCCGACGGCGGCGAGCGTCTTGGCGATGGCGAAATCCCAGCCGAGCGTGCCGGAGGTGATGAGGAACATCGCCGGGTCCATGATCGGCGAGGCGAGCCAGAAGGCCATGACCGCGCCGAGCGGCGCCCCGAGGGCGAGCATGGCGGCGATGAAGGGGATGACCTCGCAGGAGCAGAAGGGGGAGAGGCCGCCGAGGAGGGCGGCCAGGACGATCATGCGGGTCTGGCGGCCTTCGAAAGCGCGGGCCAGCAGCGTCTCGGCGCCGGTGGCCTTCATGTAGGCGACGGCGAGGACGGCGAAGGCGATGAAGGGCGCGGTGTGCCAGAGCGCGGTGGCAGTGAAGCTGACGGTGGGGCGGAATTGCACGGGGTCGAAATAGGCCGTCAGCGCGAGGATGATGACGAGGGCGAGCCAGGCCTTGTCGGTGCGCTGCCACCAGAGGCGGGCGGCGGGGAGGGAGATGTCAGTCATGGGCGTGGTCCGCGGGGTTGGGGCTATCGGCGCAGCATTCGCGCAGGAGGAAATCGGCAAGCGCGCGCAGCTCGTCATAGGCGACGGCGGCGCAGATGATGCTGCGGCCCTGCTTTTCCTGGGTGACGAGGCCGGACTGGGCGAGGATTTTCATGTGGTGGGTCAGGGTGGAGCCGGTGACGCCGGTGCGTTGGCCCAGCTCGCCGATCGTCAGCCCGTCGGTGCCGGCGCGGACGAGGGCGCGCAGGACGGCGAGGCGCTGTTCGCTGCCGAGCGCGGCAAAGGTGGAAGCGGCGAGGGCGAGGTCGTGATCGGAGACGGGTGACTGTTTCATGATTCTAGAAATATCGAAATAATGCCCCGCCGGCAAGAGTTATTTCGAGGATTGTCGAAATGTCTGCCCGTCACGCCCCTGCGGGCGGGCCTCGCTCAGGTCTCCGACGCGCGGGTGAGCGACAGGCGGGCGGTTTCGAGATGTTCCTTCATGATGTTCGCCGCGCGCTCGGGTTCGCGCGTGCGAATCGCGTTCATGATCTGGCGATGCTGGACGTTGTAGGTGCGGATGGTCTGGGCATCGAGCGTCAGGTGGCGCATCCGGGTCCAGTCATCCTCGCTCCGGACATTGCCGATCTGGTCGATGATCCAGATGAGCAGGCCGTTGCGCGTCGAATCGACCAGCGCGCGGTGGAACTCGGTATCGGCCTCGGAAAAGCCGACCGGATCCTCGGTGCAGGCCTCCATCCGGGTGCAGAGCTCTTCCATGCGGTCGAAATCGGTGTGCCGGCCGTGGAGGACGGCGAGGCGGCAGACATGGGGTTCGAGGGCGAATCGGGTGTCCATCAGTTCGAGCGGGGTGGCGTTCTCGATGGCGTCGGTGGTGGTCCGGTCGGGCTTGTGGGCCACATATGTACCGCTCCCGGCGCGAATCTCGACATAGCCCTCCTGTTCGAGACGGGTGAGCGCCTTGCGGATGGTGCCGCGGGCGGCGCCATAGGTCTCGGCCAGCACCCGTTCGGGCGGCAGGCGGTCGTGCAACTGAAGATTTCCCTTGGAAATCTCGCGCCTTACCAGCGCGGCGATATCGGCGGCGCCCAGTTTCTGCTCGGCCGGTGCGGTCATGGCTGCCCTCCCTCGACTAGTCCAAAATTATACCAAAATGATGAAATATCCAGCAGAAACGTACCTATTGGATCAAAAGTGGTTGACTTTTGGCCAACGCAACGGAAAGCTTGGATCACGCGGTAGACCTCCGCGCCGGACGTATCGCGGACGGCAACACCTTTGTTTGGGAGTGCTTCGTGTTGGCACATCTGGAACAAACGATCGGACGGGTCATGCACCCATGTTTACACGCGAAGCGTGCCGCAGGGAAGCTGCGCGCCTTTCGGATTGACCGGGACATGTACCGGACATGACAGGATTGGTTCACGCGACATAGGGCCAGAACGCCGCTGAACGGCATCAGACCAGAGGCGGCACACACATCAGGGAGCAAGCAAAGTGGCTGAAATGGATATTGAAAAGTTCGTCGAAGCACCGGGCCGCGACGAAAAGATCAAGGAAGTCCGGAAGAAGATCGACGAGCTGGGCATCGAATATCTCTACCTGCAGTTCGTCTCGGTCACCGGCAAGATCATGGGCAAGGGCATCCCGGCCGATCACTGGGAGCAGGTGGCCAAGAAGGGCTTCCAGCTGGTCTACGGCGCGACGATGAACCTGTTCCTGAACCGCGGCGGCGACTATCTCGGCTATGGCCCGGAAGCGGCGGAGCTGGTCGGTATCCCCGAGCCGGAAACCTTCATGCAGCTGCCCTGGGCGCCGGAGATCGGGCGGTTCTACTGCACGCTGTTCCGCAACCGCGAGGAAAAGAAGGATCCCGGCGGCTACCTGACCTCGGATTGCCGCGGCAACCTGCGCCGGCTGCATGACGAGTTCACCAAGAAGCACGGCACCAAGCTGCGGATCGGCACCGAGCCCGAGATGATGTGGCTGAAGTTCGACGAGAACGGCAAGCCGAAGGACGGCTATTCCAAGCCCTATTGCTATCACATCGACCAGTTCGAGAGCCTGCGGCCGGTGTCGCTCCAAGTGATCCGCTACGCGCGGAAGATGGGCCTCGACATGATCCAGGGCGACCACGAGGACGCGCCCGGGCAGCTCGAGCTGAACTGGATGTTCGACGACGTGCTGCGCAACGCGGACCGTCTGACCACCTATCGCCAGATCTGTGCCCAGGTGGCGCGCGAGAACGGGATTTTCGCCTGCTTCATGACCAAGCCGTTCATGGGCGTGTCGGCCAGCGGCTGTCACCACAACATGAGCCTGTGGCGCGGCGGCGAGGACGAGTTCGTCAAGTGCGGCAACAATCCCGACGACCTGCCGGGGATGGCCGAGAACTACATGTACGTGAAAGGCGGCGAGAACACCTTCATGCCCGACACGGATGACCCGCAGATGCCGGGCAAGGAAGGGCTGAAGGCGATCGGCGGCGTGGTGCATCACCTGCAGGCGCTGACGGCGATCGGCTGTTCGACGGTGAACTCGTATCGCCGGCTTTGGGATACGGGCTTCTGGGCGCCGGTCTTCTCTGACTGGGGCTTCCAGAACCGGACGACGGGCCTGCGCGTCTCGGCGCCGGGGCGGTTCGAGTACCGCTCGGTCGACTCGATGGTGAACCCCTACCTGATGGGCTCGACCCTGCTGGCGGCGATGGATGACGGGCTTGAGAACAATCTCGACCCCGGCAAGCCGGAGGAGCGCAACATCTACGAGGCGATGGAGCAGGGCAAGGAAGTGAAGAAGCTTCCGATGAGCCTTGGCGAGGCGCTCGACAAGCTGGCGGCGAGCGAGGTCGTCCAGCGCGGCCTGCCGGGCGAGATGTACCGCCTCTACGACGAGTACAAGCGGGACGAGTTCGCCCGCTTCATGTCGACCGTCACCGAGTGGGACAACGAAATGTACATGGAGTGTCTGCCCTGAGGCATTCCATTCTCAGGGCGGCAGGTGACCCTCTTGCCTGCCGCCTTTCTTGAACAGCAACGCGACAACCAGACAACCAAAGGAGGCGCATCCAGATGTGCGGAATTGCTGGATTGATCCACAAGGGCAAGAGCGCAAACGTCGGGTCGGAAATGACCGCGATGTTGCAGGCCCTGAAACATCGCGGCCCGGACAGCACCGGTTACGCGGTCTATGGCGAGCCCAAGGAAGGCGAGTTTATCATGCGCCTCAAGGTCGCCGAGGCCGAAGACCGGGCGCGCGGCCATAGCGTTCACAAGCTGATCGCCGACCGGATCGCTTCGGTCGACGAGATCCTGGCCGAACACAATGTCACCGTGAAGTCGAAGGACGCGGCGACCGAGTACGCCCTGCGCTACGTGCTGAGCGATATCGACGACACCGGCAAGCTGGCCGAGCGGATCGAGGAGACCGAGGGCGTCGAGATCCTGTCCTTCGGCAACGGGCTGGAGCTGATCAAGGACCTGGGCGATGCCACGGTCGTGTCGAACCAGTACGGCCTGAACGAGTTCAAGGGCACGCACGGCATCGGCCACACGCGGATGGCAACCGAGTCGGATGTCGACATCAAGTCGGCGCACCCCTACTGGGCCTTCCCCTATAACGATGTGAGCGTGGTGCATAACGGCCAGATCACCAACTACTGGATCATGCGCCGCCAGATGGAGCGCAAGGGCCACCGGTTCATGTCGAACTGCGACAGCGAGCTGCTGGCGGTCTACACCGCGCACAACCTGGCCAATGGTGTCTCGCTCGAGGACAGCCTGCGGCAGTCGATCGAGGAGATCGACGGGGTGTTCACCTATCTCGTGGCGACCAAGGACCAGCTTGGCATGGCCAAGGACACGATGGCGGCGAAACCGCTGGTTCTCTACGAATCCGACGACCTGATCGCCATGGCCTCGGAAGAGGTGGCGATCCGGGCGATCCTTCCGCAGGAAATCGATACGACAGACCCTTATGACGAGGAGGTTCGGGTATGGCAGGCGTAACGGGTGTCCCCGTCCCGGGCCTGACCCGGGACCTCGTAGGCCAGAGGCCCCGGATCAAGTCCGGGGCGGGCAGCACAACAGTCGTAAAGGGAGTGCAGACATGGCGGTAAGCGACGAAGACCTCAAGCAGATGACCCAGGAGGAGCGGGTGACCGCCCTGGGCATGCGCACCGAACAGCTGACGGGCAAGTCGCTGTATGTCGAGTTCGACCCCGATGCCGAGGAGCGGTTCACCTATCCCTGGGCGCCGGATGTCGATTTCAACAAGCGCACCGAGCTTGATACCGACAAGATGACCACCACCGAGGTGAACAGCCGCATCCGCGAGCTGATGCGCGAGGGCTATGGCACGATCGTGCTGCAGAACCCGCGCGGCAAGCACAGCCTTGGCGTGGGGATCCTGAGCAAGCTGAACCTGATCATCGAAGGCTCCACGGGGTATTTCGGTGTCGGCCTGATCGACGGGCCCAACGTGCGGATCACCGGCCGGGTCGGCTGGTCCTGCGCCGAGAACATGATGGCGGGCACCGTGGTGATCGAGAAGAACGCGGGCTCGACCTTCGGGGCGGCGATGCGGGGCGGTGACCTTGTCTGCAAGGGCTCGGTGGGCTCGCGCACGGGGATCGACCAGAAGGGCGGCACGATCATCGTTGGTGGCGACACCGGCGCGCTGTCGGGCTTCATGATGCAGCGCGGGCGGATGGTTGTCTGTGGCAATGCCGGCAAGAACCTCGGCGACTCGATGTATGACGGGACGATCTACGTGGGTGGCGAAATCCGCTCGCTGGGGGTCGATGCCGTTACCGCCGAGCTGACAGATCTCGACAGGAAATGGCTGAAGCGGAAGCTGACCCAGTACGGGCTGATGCCCGAGAAGGGGGTGGATCACTTCACCAAGGTCGTGGCCGGCAAGCAGCTGTGGAACTACGACAACCTCGAACCGACCGAGAAGAAATTGATCCTGTAACAAGGTGGGTTGGCACCCACCCTACGGCAGGGTCAAGGGCGCCAACCGCCGCACACGGATAAGGAGACACGACAATGGCTGACGGCGATCTGCCACAGAAAAAGCCCCTGGGCCGCGACAATTACCGGCTGGGCGACAGTTTCATCTTCCCGCCCAACGTGATGGACGACATCCACATCAAGTCGGAGCTTGGCCGCTACCGGATGCGGGGGTTCTCGCTGTTCAAGAAGATCCCGCACTGGGATGACCTGACCTTCCTTCCCGGCACGCTGACGCGGTTCGTGATCGAGGGCTATCGCGAGAAATGCGAGACCAAGACGGTGATCGGCCCGCGCGCCAAGAAGCCGCTGGAGCTGGATATTCCGGTCTACATCACCGGCATGTCCTTTGGCGCGCTCAGCTACGAGGCCAAGACCGCGCTGGCGCGGGGCGCCACGATGGCAGGCACGGCGACCTGTTCGGGCGAGGGCGGGATGATCCCCGACGAGCGGCGCTTCAGCTCGAAATGGTTCTACCAGTGCATCCAGTCGCGCTATGGCTTCAACCCGAACCACCTGGTGCTGGCCGATGGCTGCGAGTTCTTCATCGGGCAGGGCTGCAAGGTTGGCCTTGGCGGGCACCTGATGGGTCAGAAAGTGACCGACCAAGTGGCCGAGATGCGCTCGCTTCCCGCGGGCATCGACCAACGCTCGCCGGCGCGTCACCCCGACTGGCTGGGCCCGGACGACCTTGCGCTGAAGATCCAGGAGATCCGCGAAGCGACCGACTGGCAGATCCCGATCCAGCTCAAGCTGGGGGCGGCGCGGGTATATGACGATGTGCGCATGGCGGTGAAATGCGACCCGGATTCGATCTATATCGACGGGATGGAAGGCGGCACCGGCGCCGGCCCGCACCTTGCCACCGAGGATACCGGCGTGCCGGGCATGGCCGCCATCCGCCAGGCGCGGAAGGCGATCGACGACCTTGGCAAGCGGGGCGAGATCAGCCTTGTCTACGCGGGCGGTATCCGGAACGGGGCCGACGTGGCCAAGGCCATCGCGCTGGGCGCGGATGCCATCGCCATCGGCCACTCGGCGATGATGGCGCTGAACTGCAACAAGGACATCCCCGAGGCCAACTACCCGGAAGAGATCGGCGCGGAGCCCGGTTACTGCTACCACTGCCACACGGGCCGCTGCCCGGTCGGCGTGGCGACGCAGGATCCCAAGCTGCGCGAACGGCTCGACCCGGATGCGGCGGCGGAGCGGGTCTACAACTTCCTTCATACGCTGACCATCGAGGCGCAGCTCTTCGCCCGTGCCTGTGGCAAGACCTACATCCACTCGCTGGAGCCGGAGGATATTGCCGCGCTGACGATGGAAGCCTCGGCCATGGCCGGTGTGCCGCTTGCGGGCACCAACCATACCGTGGGCATCGCGGATTATCACCACTTCTAAGCGGGGTATCGCCCACCCCGCGGGTTGACCGTGGGGGTGGGCAGGCCCACCTTTCCGACAAGGAGACAGACAATGGCTGGAACACAGTACCGCGGCTCGGAGATCACCGATGTCGACCAGTTCCTGAAAGACGCCGACGGGCTCGGCTCGGAGCGTGAGAAGGAAATCGGCCAGCATATCGGCTATCGCTACGACGTGAACCTCGTGCCTGATTACGACCGGATCACGCCCTATCTTCAGAAATACATGGAGGTCATGGGCTGGGACGACCTGAACTGGCTGGAAGACGTGCACATGGGCTATGAGGAAGGCGCCCCTGCCGTGTTCGACCGGAACAACAATGGCTGGATCCGCGTGCCCGACACGCTCGAGCTGCCCGACAACCAGCAGGACCGTGACATGATCGCGCGGGAGCTTCTTCTGAAGTTCCAGATGTCCGACCGGCACCCGCTGGTGGCGCTGCGCAAGGCGTACATGAAGTTCTGAAGCCCTGATGCCGCGCCCGCTCGATATCGCCTGTCTGCAGACACGGCCCCGGCCCGATTTCCGTTCGGCGCTGGACGAGGCCTTGCCGCTGGCCGACACGGCGGCACGGGCGGGCGCGGATATCCTTTTCCTGCCGGAATATTGCGGCGGGCTGGCGACCGAGGGGGCGGCGGTGGCGCCGCCCTCCGCGCCGGAGGAGAAACACCCGTTCCTGCAGGAGATGCAGGGGTTCGCGCGGGACCGGAAGAAATGGGTCAACCTCGGGTCCATCGCCGTCGACGGGCCGGACGGGCGGATCATCAACCGCGGTTTCATGCTGGACGACGCTGGCGAGATCCGCGGGCGGTACGACAAGATCAACATGTTCGACATCCAGTTGTCGGAGACCGAGGTCTATCGCGAAAGCGCAAGGGTGAGCCCCGGGTCGAAGGCGGTGATCCATGACACGCCCTATGCCCGGATCGGGCACACGATCTGTTACGACCTGCGCTTTCCGGAGCTGTTCCGGACGCTGGCGCAGGCGGGGGCGGAGATATTGATCTGTCCGGCGGCGTTCACGAAGAAGACGGGCGAGGCGCATTGGCACGTGCTGAACCGGGCGCGGGCGATCGAGACGACGCGGTTCGTCATTTCCGCCTGTGCCATCGGCCCGGTGCCGGGCGGGGGGGAGAGTTACGGTCATTCGCTGGTGATCAGCCCCTGGGGCGAGGTGATCTGCGATGGCGGCACCCTGCCGGGCGTGGTGCAGGCGCGGATCGACCTCGACGCCGTGGCCGAGGCCGAGGGGCGCGTGCCCAGTCTGATGAACGACCGGCCCTTCACCCTTTCCAATTCCTCGCACAGGAGCGTTGCATGAGTTCGCTGGCCTCGCAATTCGGGCAGAGCTTTTCCGACCACCCGCTGCGCATGGGGTTCCTGCGCTGGCAATGCCGGGTGCGGCAGATGGCGATGCGCGACAAGGACGGGCGGCCGGATGACGCGATCATGCCTGAGGTGTTCCTGCCGGGGGAAAGCGAGCCGCTGGGCGCGGTGATCACGGTGATGAGCAAGACGCCGGGCTACTCGGTGACGCCGGAGCTGGAGCACATGGCGGCCAAGACCAACGACCCGGCGCAGCGGCGCGAGCAGGCGATCCGGTTCCTCGCGGCGGGGTATTACCAGCAGGCGGCGGAGTTCTCGGACATCCTGACCGCCACTTTCCCGCCGGAGTCGCCCGGCGCGGCGCAGATCCACGAGGCCGGGCGCTGTACGCTGGTCTTCGAGGCCTATTCCCAGCGGTTCGAGCTTGACTGCAAGGTCTGGCGGCTGGCGCCGCACAACCTTCTGCACAAGGCGACGATGGCGCATAACCGGCTGTTCAACCCCGGCATTCCGGGGGACACGGTGGTTCTGGGCTTCGAGCCGGACTGGGAAAACTGCACTTCCGATCCGAAGATCGCCTGACCTGACGGGCGCGCCCGTGCGGCGCGGCCGGTTGGTTTGCGTTCGGGCCACGCAGGCCTTGAGGGGCCAGCCCCTCAAACTCCCCGGGATACTTCCAGCCAGAAGAAGCAGGGGCGTGGCTCCTGTGCTTTCACTGTTCCGAAAATACTCTCGCCGAAGGCGTCCGGCCCTGCGGTCGGGCGCGTCGTTTGAATCTTCTCGACACGTGAATACAGAATGTATACATTGCGTATTCAGAAAGGATTCGCCATGGCCCCCGACCGGAAGACCCAGTGCCTCGAAGACCTGCGGATGCGCATCCTGCGGCAGGAGATTGCGCCCGGCGCCGACCTCGACGAGGCGGCGATCTGTGCAGAGTACGGGCTGTCGCGCACGCCGGTGCGGGAGATTTTCCAGCGGCTGGCGGGCGAGGGGTACCTGACGCAGGGCCAGAACCGCGGGCCCAAGGTGGCGTCGATGGACCTTCCGGTGATGCGGATGTTCTTCCAGACCGCGCCGATGATCTATGCGAACGTGGCAAGGCTGGCGGCCGAGAACCGGCGGGCGGACGAGATCGGGCCGCTGAAGGCCACGCAGGAAGAGTTTCGCGCGGCGGCCGAGGCGGGGGATGCAGGCCAGGCCGCGCTGCTCAATCACCGGTTTCACCGGCAGATCGGCGAGATGGCGCATAACCCCTATCTGCTGGCCAGTCTCAACCGGATGCTGATCGACCATACGAGGCTGAGCCAGACCTTCTATCGCCCGGCCTCGGAGGACGAGACGGCGCGGGTGCGGGCGGCCATCGACCATCACGACGCGATGATCGCCGCCATCGAGGCGCATGACGCCGAAGGCATCGTCGACCTGACCATCGAACACTGGAACCTGTCGCGCGACCGGCTGGAGCGGTTTGTCACCCCTGACCCGCTGCCGCTGGACGTGCTTTCCAAAGAGGATCGCACCAATGCAGTTTGAAGGGATCTGGACGCCCATCGTGACGCCGATGAAGGAGGACTTCTCGGTCGACGAGGCGGCGCTGGCCGAAGTGGTGGAGTACCTGATCGCCGGTGGCGTGAACGGGATCATCTCGGCCGGGACCACGGGGGAGTATTACGCCCAGAGTTTCGAGGAGCGGGCGCACCTGGCGAAGCTCACGAAGGAGATGATCGGCGGGCGGGTGCAGCTGGTGGTGGGCACCGGCGCGCTGCGCACGGAGGACAGCATCGCGTTCGCGAAGATGGCGAAGGATGTGGGGGCCGAGGCCATTCTTGTCGCGACGCCGCCCTATTCGGTGCCGACGGGGCGCGAGATCGCGCTGCATGCGCTGGCGATCGACCGGGCGGTCGACATGCCGGTGATGCTTTACAACTACCCCGGCCGGATGGGCGTGAACATGGACGAGGAAACGCTCGACCGGCTGGGCCGGAGCCCGAATTTCTGCGGGATCAAGGAGAGCAGCGGGGATATCAACCGGCTGCATATGATCGCGCGGGAATATCCGCACCTGGGCCTTCTGTGCGGGATGGATGACCAGGCGCTGGAGTTCTTTGCCTGGGGCGCGAAGGGCTGGGTCTGTGCCGGGTCGAATTTTGCACCGCAGGCGCATGTGGCGCTTTACCGGGCCTGCGTGGTGGAGGGCGATTTCACCAAGGGCCGCAGGATCATGTCGGCGATGATGCCGCTGATGAGCGTGTTGGAACAGGGCGGCAAGTTCATCCAGTGCATCAAGCACGGCGTCACCATGCGCGGCATCGAATGCGGGCCGCCCCGCAAGCCGCTGCAACCGCTCAACAAGGACGACAAGCGCGCGCTGGAAGAGGTGATCCGCACGCTCGACACCTCCATCGCCGCCATCACGGGAGAGGCAAAATGACCGAGTTACTGACCCGCGAGGAATATGCCGCCATCGCCGCCGACCTCGACCTGCCCGCCGCGCCCTTCATCGACGGCAAGTTCCGCAAGGGGAACGGCCCGGTGATGGAGACGGTGAACCCGGCCACCGGCGAAGTGCTGAAGAAAATCTCGACCGCCAATGCCGAGGACGTGGATTTTGCCGTCAGGAAGGCGCGGGAGGCGTTTGACCGGGGCGAGTGGTCGCGCGCGCACCCGTCGGAGCGGAAGGACGTGCTGATCCGGTTCTGCAAGCTGATCACCCGGCGGCGGCACGAGCTGGCGGTGATGGAGAGCCTCGACAGCGGCAAGCCGATCCGGGATTGCGAGATGATCGACGTGCCGGAGACCATTCACACGATCAAGTGGCATGGCGAGCTGATCGACAAGATCTATGACCAGGCCGGGCCGTCCGGCGATGACGCGATTTCGATGATCGTGCGCGAGCCTTTGGGCGTGGTGGCCGCCGTGCTGCCGTGGAACTTCCCCATGCTGATGATGGCGTGGAAGATCGGACCGGCGCTGGCCGCCGGGAACTCGGTGATCGTGAAGCCGGCCGAGCAGACCAGCCTGACCGCGCTGCGGCTGGCCGAGGTGGCGCACATGGCGGGCATTCCGCGCGGTGTGCTGCAGGTGCTGCCGGGCGACGGGCCGGGCGTGGGCGAGCCCTTGGGGCTGCACATGGGCGTCGACATGGTGAGCTTTACCGGCTCGACCGAGACCGGCAAGCGGTTCCTGCGCTATGCGGCTGACAGCAACATGAAGAAGGTGACGCTGGAATGCGGCGGCAAGAACCCGGCGGTGGTGCTGGAGGATGCCGAGAACCTCGATCATGTGGCAAGCCACGTGGTGAACGCGGCGTTCTGGAACATGGGCGAGAACTGCTCGGCGACCAGCCGGCTGATCGTGCACAAGGCGGTGAAGGACGCGCTGCTGGAGCGGGTCGTGGCGCGGATGCGCGACTGGAAGACGGGCGATCCGCTGGACCCGGCAATGCACCTGGGGGCGCTGATCGACGGCGAGCACTGCAAGAAGGTTTCCAAGTACCTGAAGGGCAAGGCCGTCGCGGGCGGTGGCAAGCCCAAGGGGAACTTCGTGGAGCCGACCGTTTACGAGGTGAAGAAGACCGACGCGAAGGCGAAGGAGGAGATTTTTGGTCCGATCCTGTCGGTTGTGGAGGTGGCCAGCACGGAGGAGGCGATCCAGCTTGCCAACGATACCGAGTACGGGCTGGCCGCGTCGGTGTTTACCGGGAACGTGCGCCGGGCGATCCGTGCCGCGCGGGAAATCCGGGCGGGGACGGTGACGGTCAATTGCTACGGCGAGGGCGATATTTCCACGCCCTTCGGCGGGTACAAGCAATCGGGCTTCGGCGGGCGGGACAATTCCATCCATGCCCATGACCAGTTCACCGAGATGAAGACGATCTGGATCGACCTGACCGATCCGAAGGACGGGGACAACGTGGGGTAGGGTGGGTGTGAACCCACCTTTCGCGCAACGGTGGGTTGGCACCCACCCTACAAGAGGGCGCATGATGACTGAAGTGGCAGAGAAACGGGCGGCCCGGCGGGGCCGCGGGGCGCGGACCTCGGCGCGGCAGAAGCGGGATTTCACGATGCTGCCGGCGCTGAAGCGGGGGATACCGCTGACCGAGCCGATGGACCGGGAGCAGGTCGAGCGGATCGACGAAGCCTCGATGCATATCCTCGAGAACGTGGGCGTGGTGTTCCGCGACGAGATTGCGCTGGCGGACTGGCGCAAGGCGGGTGCCAAGGTGGATGGCGAGACCGTGTACCTTGACCGCGGGCTGGTACGGGAACTCATCAAGACGATCCCGGAGACCTTCACCTACCACGCGCGGAACCCGGCCAATAACCTGCCGTTCGGGAAGGATCACGCGATCTTCGTGCCGATGACGGGCGCGCCCTATCTGCGCGACCTCGATGACGTGCGGCGGAACCCGACGCTGGAGGATCTCGCGAATTTCCACAAGCTGGCGCATATGCTGCCGGCGCTGCACAGCTCGGCGCATCATATCGTGGAGCCCTATGACCACCCGATCAGCCAGCGGCATCTGCGGATCACCTATTCGTCGATGAAGCATTCGGACAAGACGTTCATGGGCATGACCACCAGCCCGAAGAACGCCGAGGACGTGATGGAGATGTGCGCGATCCTGTTCGGGGAGGCGTTCATGGAGGATCACCCGGTCGCGACCGGGAATTGCAACGGCAACTCGCCCCTGGTGTGGGACGAGACGATGCTGGGGGCGATGCGGGCGTTCTGCCGGAAGAACCAGCCGGTGCTGTGCTCTCCCTTCGTGCTGGGCGGGGCGAACACGCCCGCGTCGGTGGCACCGTCGGTGGCGCAACTCAATGCCGAGGCGCTGTCGGCGCTGGCCTACAGCCAAGTCATCCGCAAGGGGTGCCCGGCGATTTACGGTCATTACCTGTCGACCGTCAGCATGAAATCCGGGGCGCCGATGGCGGGGACGCCGGAGATTTCCCTGATGAACCTGATGATCGGCCAGATGGCGCGGTTCTATGGCGTGCCGTGGCGGTCCTCGACCAACCTTGGCGGGGCCAAGGTGCTGGACGCGCAGTCGGGGTATGAAAGTGCGACCACGCTGATGGCGCTGCAGATGGCGGGCACGAATTACATGTGGCACGCCGCCGGCTGGAACGAGGCGGGGATGCATTGTTCGATGGCCAAGTTCGTGGTGGATGCCGAGCAATGCGCCATGGCCTACCGGATGGCCGAGGGCATCCGCTGGGACGATTTCGACGAGGCGGTTGCGGCCGTCGCCGATATCGGGCCGGGGGGGCATTACCTTGGCCATGCGCACACGCTGGCGAATTTCCAGCGGGCGTTCTTCATGCCGGACCTCTTCGACAACAACGCCTATGAGCAATGGGTGGCCGAAGGCGGGATCGATACGAACATCCGCGCCATCAACCACGCGCGGGACTTGCTGAAAGCCTATGAAGAGCCGACACTCGACGCAGGCGTCAACGAGGCGCTGCTCGATTACATCGCGCGCCGCGAGAGGGAGATTCCGGCCGCCGACGCGCTGAACCAGGAGTACTGATCCATGTCCGCGCTGCCCTATCTCGACCTGACCGATCCGGGGTTTTCCACCCGGGGGCCGGAGGTGATGGCGGCGCGCGACGCGCATTGGTGTGCCGAGACGCCCTATGGGCTGGCGGTGCTGCGTTACATGGAGGTGGGGCGCATCCTGCGCGACCGTCGGTTCCGGCAGGGCAGCCACGCCTGGCCCGACACGGTGGGGATCGAGGGGCGGTTCGCGGATTTCTGGCGGGATTCGGTGATCGGGCGCGAGGGGGATGACCATCGCAAGCTGCGGGCGCTGGCGGTGCCGGCGCTGTCGGATGACTACGTTCTGGGGTTGAAGCCGGCGTTCGACGAGATCGCGCGGGACCTGTGCGACGGGTTGCGGCAGACGCGGAGTTGCGAGTTCCAGAGCGCCTTTTGCGAGCCGTTTGCCGGGCAGGCCATTACCACCCTGCTGGGCCTGTCGCGGGAACGCTGGCCCGAGGTGGCGCATGATGCCAGCGACCTCGGCCTGGCGATGGGGATCGAGGCGCCGCAGCATCAGGAGCGGTTCAACGCGGCCTGCACGCGGCTCTTCAACCTTGCCGACGAGCTGGTGTCGCGGGTGCGGCGGGGGGAGGATGGCGAGAGTTACGTGGCGCGGATGGTGGCCGAGTTCGACGCCAATGGCGATTGCAGTCATGAGGAGCTGCTGAACACCATCGTGATTTCCATTTTCGGCGGGGTCGATACGACCCGGGCGTTGCTGGGGCTGGGCCTGTCGTTGTTCATCGAGCACCCAGAGCAATGGCAGTTGCTGCGGAAAGACCCCTCGCTCATCCCTGCCGCGGTGGACGAATTCATCCGTGCGCGGCCGACGACGACATGGGCCACGCGCGAGGCGGTGGAGGATGTGGAGATGAACGGGCAGGTGATCCCGAAGGACACGATCCTGCATCTCTTCGTGCATGCCTCGGCCCGCGATCCGGAGTATTGCGACGACCCGGCGTTCGACATCACCGCCAAGCGGCGGAAGCATTTCGGGTTCGGCGGCGGGGCGCATCATTGCATCGGGCATTTCGTGGCCCGCACCGATACGGCCTGCGCGCTGGATGCCCTGCGGCAGACCTTTGTGACGGTGGACTATGACGGGGCACCGGAATGGCTGCCCGATAGCGGCAACACGGGCGCCCGGCGGCTGCCCATCAGGTACGAGGTCGGCTGATGCGGTTCGAGGGGCAGCGGGCGCTGGTGACGGGGGCCGCCGGCGGGATCGGCGCGGCGGTGGTCGCGATGCTGCAGGCCGAGGGGGCGCGCGTGGCGGTGACCGACCGGCAGACCGCACATCTGGCGGCCGAGGCGCATTTCGACGGCGACCTGTGCGATGGCGCGTTCTGTGATGCCTTGCCCGGGCGGGTGGCGGAGGCGCTGGGCGGTATCGACCTGCTGTGCAACAATGCCGGCGTGATCACGCGGGGGCCGATCACGCAGGTGACGGATGCCGATTACGCGCTGACCATGGCGGTGAACGTGGCCGCGCCCTTTCGCCTGTGCAGGGCGGCGATCCCGATCATGGCGGGGCAGGGCGGTGGTGCCATCGTCAACACCGCGTCCTGCTGGGGTCTGCGGCCGGGGCCGAACCATCCGCTTTACGTGATGTCGAAGGCGGCGCTGGCCTCGTTGACGCAATGCCTTGGCCGGGATCACGCGCATGAGGGGATCCGGGTCAACGCCGTCTGCCCGAACGAGGTGAACACGCCGATGCTGCGCAGCGGCTTCGCGGCGCGGGGGTTCGACCCCGACAAAGCGGTTGCCGAGCTGAACGCGACCGTGCCGATCGGCCGGATTGCCGAGCCGGAGGAGATTGCCGACGTGATCCTGTTCCTGGCCTCGGATGCGGCGCGGTACATGACCGGGGCGCTTTTGGAAGTGCATGGAGGCAAGCCCGTCATATGACACGGTTCGCGGGCAAGGTGGCGCTGGTGACCGGCGCGTCCTCGGGCATGGGGGCGGCGACGGTGGACCTTTTGGCCGAGGGTGGCGCGCGGGTGTTCACCGCGCAGCGTGGGGGCACGGCGCATGAGAGCATCGCGGCGGATTTCTCGGACCGGGCCACGCCGGCGCGGGTCGTGGAGCATGTGCGGCAGGCGGCGGGGCGGCTCGATATCCTGGTGAACAACGCGGGCATGATGCGCGAGGGGACGGTGGAGGAGACCAGCGAGGAAGACTGGGACGCGCAGCTTCACCTGAACCTGACCATTCCCTTCCTGATGATCCGCGCCGCGATGCCGCTTCTGAAGGCGGCGCGGGGCGCCATCGTCAATACCGGGTCGATCGAAGGCTTGGGCAACAACCCCCGCCACCCGGCCTATGGCGCGTCGAAGGCCGGGTTGCACGGGCTGACCCGGGCGGTGGCGGTGGACGAGGGCCAGCACGGGGTACGCTGCAACGCCGTGGCGCCGGGCTGGATCGACACGCCGCTGAACGAGGCGTTCATCGAGAGCCTTGGCGACCCGGAGGCATTTCGAAAGGGGATCGGGCGCATCCACCCGTTGCGCCGCACCGGGGCGCCGGAGGAGGTGGCCCAGCTGATCTGCTGGCTGGCGTCGGACGAGGCGAGTTTCGTGACCGGGCAAATCTACACCATCGACGGCGGCCGCACCGCCCAGTTGAGCCTGCCATGAAGGTGACGCGCCTGCCTGTCGATCCCGGCCTGTCCGGCTGGAACGAGATCCTGCCCGACCCGGCGGCGGCGGACGTGCTGGAGGAGCGGACGACGGCGGATTTCCTTGTCATCGGCGGGGGGTACGCGGGGCTGGCGGCAACGCGGCGGCTTTCGCAGTTGCACCCCGACGCGCGGATCGTCCTGCTGGAAGCGCGGCGGATCGGCGAGGGGCCGGCGGGGCGCAACAGTGGTTTCATGATCGACCTGCCGCATGACCTTGCCTCCGACGATTACGGTGGGGCGGTGGAGGCCGACAAGGCACAGACCCGCGCCAACCGGGCCGGAATCGACTTTGCCGGCCAGATGGCCGAGGCGTTCGGGCTGGGCGAAGAGGCGTTCGCGCGGTCGGGCAAGATCAACGCGGCGGCGAGCGACAAGGGGCACCGGCACAACCTCGATTACGCGAAGCACCTGACGGCGATGGGTGAGGCGCACGAGATGCTGGATGCCGCGCAGATGCGGGAGCTGACCGGGACGGAATATTACCGGAGCGGGCTGTTCACCCCCGGCGCGGCGATGATCCAGCCGGCGCTGTTCGTGCGGGGCGTGGCACGGGGGTTGCGGTCGAACCGGGTGCGGATCTTCGAGAACTCGCCGGTGACCGAGCTGAAGCGCAACGGGGCGTGGAATGCCAGCACGCCGAAGGGCCGGGTGGTGGCGCCGAAAGTGATCCTGGCGGTGAACGGGCACGCCAACAGTTTCGGGTATTTCAAACGCCAGTTGCTGCACGTGTTCACCTATGCCTCGATGACCCGGGCCCTGACCGGAGAGGAGGCGCAAAGGCTGGGCGGCAGCCCGCGCTGGGGGGTGACGCCGGCCGATCCGATGGGCACCACGGTGCGGCGGATTTCGGGCACCGGGGGCGACCGGCTGGTGATCCGCAACCGGTTTACCTGTGACCCCTCGATGGAGGTGAGCGCCGCGCGGATCGCGCGGGTGGGGCGGGATCACGACGGGGCCTTCGCGGCGCGGTTCCCGATGCTGAAGGGTGTCGGGATGGAATATCGCTGGGGCGGGCGGCTGTGCCTGAGCTGGAACAGCGTGCCGGCGACGGGGGAAGTCGAGACCGGGCTTTATTCCGCGTGCTGCCAGAACGGGCTGGGCACGGCGAAGGGCACGATGCTGGGGATGGTGACGGCCGATCTGGCGGCGGGTCACCGGACGGAGCTGCTGGCCGAGGTGCTGGCGCTCGATCCGCCGAAGCGGCTGCCGCCGGGGCCGGTGACGTTTCTCGGGGCCAACGCGGTGATCCGCTGGGGCGAGATGAAGGCCGGGCGGGAGATGTGAGGACTACTGCCGCGCGAGGTCCTTCAGGATCGGGCATTCGGGCCGGTTGTCGCCGGCGCAGCAGCGCACCAGCTCGTTGAGCGTGTCGCGCATCGCCTGAAGCTGGGCGATCTTCTCCTCGATCTGGTGCAGGTGTTCGGTCGCCACGGCCTTGACGTCGGCGCTGGCGCGGTCGTCATCCTCGTAGAGCGCCAGAAGGGTGCGGCAATCCTCGATGGAGAACCCCAGCGCGCGGGCGCGCCCGAGGAAAGCCAGCTTGTGCGCGTCGGTGTCGCGGAAGACGCGGTAGCCATTGGTGTCGCGCGCCGGGCGGACAAGGCCGATATCCTCGTAATAGCGGATGGTCTTGGCCGGGAGGCCTGTGCGTTCCGATACGTCGCCGATATTCATCGCGATCTCCTCATTCTGCTGCTGCCGGGTGCAGCGCCGGGGCGGGCCCGGCCCCCTGTTTCGTCACGCCCCTGCCCACGCGCCGCAGGCGCAGCGCGTTGGTGACCACGAAGACCGAGCTGAGCGCCATGGCGCCGGCGGCCAGCATCGGTGACAGAAGCGTGCCGGTCAGCGGGTAGAGCACGCCTGCCGCCACCGGGATCAGCGCGGCGTTGTAGGCGAAGGCCCAGAACAGGTTCTGCCGGATGTTGCGCATGGTGCGGTGCGACAGGTGGCGGGCGGTGGCCACGCCGGTCAGGTCGCCCGACATCAGCACCACGTCGGCGGATTCGATGGCCACGTCGGTACCGGTGCCCACGGCGATGCCGATATCGGCCTCGGCCAGGGCGGGGGCGTCGTTGATGCCGTCGCCAACGAAAGCCACGGCGCCATGAGTGTCGCGCAGCGCCTGCACCGTGCGGCGCTTGTCGGCGGGCAGGACGCCGGCCTCGACATGGTCGATGCCCAGATCGGCGGCGATGGCATGGGCGGTGGCCGGGGTGTCACCGGTGATCATGGCGATCTTCAGGCCCTCCCGCCGCAGCGCGTCGAGCGCGGCGCGGGTGGTGGGCTTGACCCGGTCGGCGACGCCGATGAGGCCGGCGAGTTGTCCGTCGATGGCGATGAAGACGGGGCTTTGGCCGTTGTCGGAAACGTCTGCAGCGGTTTCGTTCAGCGTGTCGAACGCGACGCCTTCACGCTCCATGAGCCGCGCCGTACCGATCAGCATGTCATGCCCGTCGACCTGTGCCGAGAGCCCGTGGCCGCCTATGGCGCGCATCTGCTCGGCCTGTGGGAGTGTCAGGCCGCGTTCGCTGGCGGCCTCGACGATGGCGCGGGCGATGGGGTGTTCGGATTGCGCCTCTGCCGCCGCGACGAGGCGCAGCACGGTGTCCTCGTCCTGCCCCTCGACCGTTTCCAGCCGGGTCAGGCGGGGCCGCCCCTCGGTCAGGGTGCCGGTCTTGTCGAAGGCCACCACGCGCGCCTCGTCGAGCCGTTGCAGGGCGTCGCCCTTGCGGAAGAGCACGCCCAGTTCGGCGGCGCGGCCGGTGCCGACCATGATCGAGGTGGGTGTCGCGAGGCCCATGGCGCAGGGGCAGGCGATGATCAGCACCGAGACGCCCGCGACCAGCGCGAGGCCGAGGGCGGGGCTGAGGCCGACGGCCAGCCACACAAGCACCGTCAGCACGGCGATGGCGATGACGATGGGTACGAAGACGGCGACGACGCGGTCGGCCAGCGACTGGATCGGCAGGCGGGTGCCTTGGGCCCGCTGCACCTCGGCCACGATCTGCGAGAGCATGGTGTCGCGGCCCACATGGGTGGCGCGGAAGGTGAGGGCGCTGTCGCCGTTGACGGTGCCGCCGATCACCCGGTCGCCGGGGGATTTGGCGACGGGGACGGGCTCGCCCGAGATCATGCTTTCGTCGACGTAGGATCCGCCCTTCGTCACCTCGCCATCCACCGCGATCTTCTCGCCGGGGCGGACGAGGAGGATGTCACCGGGCTGGACGTTCTCCAGCGGGATATCCTCGTAACCTCCATTCCGTTCGACACGCGCCGTCTTGGGCTGGAGGCCCACCAGCTTGCGGATCGCTTCACCGGCCTGTCCGCGGGCGCGCGCCTCGAGCCAGCGGCCGAGGAGGATCAGGGTCACGATCACCGCCGCCGCCTCGAAATAGACGGCGCGGGTGCCTTCGGGGAGGAGCGACGGGGCGAAGAGGGCGACGGTGGAGAAGGCCCAGGCGGCGGAGGCGCCGAGGGCCACGAGCGAGTTCATCTCGGGCGCGCCGCGCAGGAGGGCGGGCACGCCCTTGAGGAAGAATTCGCGGCCGGGCCACAGCAGCACAACGGTTGCCAGCACGAATTGCAGGAGCCACGATGCCTGTTGCCCGATGGTCTGGTGCACGAAATGGTGGAAGGCCGGGACGAGGTGGCCGCCCATCTCGACGATGAAGACCGGCAGGGTGAGGGCGCCGGCGATGAGCGTGCGGCGGAGGGCCGGGGTGGCCTCGTCCTCGCGGTCGGCGCGCGGGCCGTCCTCGGCGGGCACGGTCGGGTAGCCTGCATCGGATGCGGCGCGGGCCAGTTCCGCGGGCGTGACCGCATCGGCGAGGATCTGCACCGTCGCCGTCCCGGCGGCGAAGTTCACCGCGGCATCGACCACGCCGGGCAGCGCCGTCAGGGCTTTCTCGACGCGCGAGGCGCAGGAGGCGCAGGTCATCTCCGACACCTCGAGCGTCACCGTGTCGAGGCGGGCCGGGTATCCGGCCCGGTCGAGCGCCTCGACGATCGCCCCCTCGGCGCCGCGCGCTGCATCCAGCTCGGCACTGCGGTTGGCAAAATTCACCGTGGCGTTTTCCACGCCCGGCACGGCTGAGATCGCACGTTCCGCCCGCCCGGCACAGCCGGCACAGGTCATCCCGTCGATCTCGATTCGGAGGTGTTGGGTCTGGGTCATGCCCCCCAGATAGGGGTTCCAGTCACTGGAGGGTCAAGGGGGGCGGTCAAAAATTCGTCATCGCGCCAGCAGCGGGGCGATCAGGCCGGCGATGCGGGCCGAGCCCTTCTGCGAGGGGTGGGTCCTGTCGGAAGCGAAGAAGGTCAGGTCGTCAGGCCGCAACGCGTCATCCATATCGGCCAGAGTCACCCCGGCATCGCGTGCCGCCATCCGGCCGAGCCGCGCCTCGAGCACCTTGTAGCGCGGCTCGCAAACCGTGCCGGCATATTTGGGCGAGGTATAGTAATCGGCCCAGATCACCCGTGACCCGCGCCGCCGCAGATCGGCCACCAGCGCGGGGATCGCGCCTTGCGTACCGTCCTCGGAAATCAGCCGGTCGAGCACGGCGCCGCACCGGCCGCATTCACAGCTGGTCAGGTCATTGGCGCCACCGTTCAGGACGACGTGGCTGACGGTGATGCCCTCGAGCTGGTTGGGGATGTTGAGGGGGCCGGCGCCGCCCGTCACCCTGGCCAGCGGGAGAGAGACATCGCCAACCGGCTCGCCCAGCCGTGCCTCGAGCCGATCCGCCACCGACGCCCCGGCGGAGCGGTTCCACGCCATGACCGAGTCGCCGGCGACGACGATGCGGGCCTGATCGGGAACGCCGCGCCCGCAGGCGGCGAGGAGGAGGAGGAGGGAGAGGAGGATCAGGTGTTTCATTCAAGGGGAAGTGATCCGATTGGGGGTGGGATCAAGGTCGGGCGGTGGAGTTTTGCGAGTGGCGGGCAATATGAGATCGTCGCGCCCCGGGCTTGACCCGGGGCCTGTTGGCCGAGAAACAGAGGCCCCGGGTCAAGCCCGGGGCGGGAAGGGCCCGGCTTGCTCGTGCAGGTCTTGATCCCGCGCGGGTGGGCAACTGGCGTGTTAATGTTGGCCCGCCCACTTTCTGTTGCCGCTTGATGTTAGGGCCTGACCGTTAAGGAGCTTCCCATGCCCAATCCCTCCAACCACGTCATCCTGTCCGGCTGCTCCGGCGGCGGGAAATCCACGTTGCTCGATGAGTTGGCGCGGCGGGGCGTCGCGACCGTTCCCGAACCCGGTCGCCGCATCGTGGCCGAGGAGAGCCGGGGCGAGGGAAAAGCCCTGCCTTGGGTGGACATGGAAGCATTCGCCCGCCGCGCCCTCGACCTTGCGACGCAGGACCGGGCGACAGTCGCGCATCAAACGGGCTGGGTGGTCTTCGACCGCGGCCTGATCGACGCGGCGGTGGCGCTGGAGCATGCGGCGGGGGTGCCGGTGGCGGAGACGCTGGGCGATGTGCCCCGCTTTCACCGCCAGGTGTTCCTGACCCCGCCATGGCCGGAGATCTACGCCGCCGATGCCGAGCGGCGGCATGGCATCGCCGAGGCGGAGGGCGAATACCGCAGGCTGCTCGCCGCTTACGAGGCGCTGGGCTACGACACCGTCATCCTGCCGAAAATCGGCGTGCGGGCGCGCGCCGATTTTCTGCTCTCGCGTCTGGGCTGACGGATCACTCCGCCGCGCAGGCGCCGGGGTTGTTGGGGTGCATCGTCCAGTTGGCGTATTCCTCCTCGACGACCTTGCCGGTGCGCTTGTCCACCTCGCCCGGGGCGAGCCGCTCCATGGTGATGCAATCCTCGACCGGGCAGACATTGACACACAGGTTGCAGGCCACGCATTCTTCGTCGATCACCTCGAACACCCGGTCTTCGGACATCGAGATGGCCTGGTGGCTGGTATCCTCGCAGGCTGCGTAGCAGCGGCCGCACTTGATGCAGGCGTCCTGGTCGATGCGGGCCTTGGTGACGTAGTTGAGGTTGAGGTGCTGCCAGTCGGAAAGGTTCGGCACGGCACGGCCCACGAGCTGATCGACCGAGGTGAAGCCCTTCTCGTCCATGTAATGCGAGAGGCCCGAGATCATCTCCTGCACGATCTTGAAACCGTAGGTCATCGCGGCGGTGCAGACCTGCACGTTGCCGGCACCAAGCGCCATGAACTCGGCCGCGTCCTTCCACGTGGTCACCCCGCCGATGCCCGAGATGGGCAGGCCCTGAAGGTCGGGCGTGCGGGCGATCTCGGCCACCATGTTGAGCGCGATGGGCTTGACCGCCGGGCCGCAATAGCCGCCATGGGCGCCCTTGCCGTCGATCGTGGGCTCGGGGGCGAAGATGTCGAGGTCGACCCCGGTGATCGAGTTGATCGTATTGATGAGGCTCACCGCATCGGCGCCGCCATCCTTGGCCGCCTGCGCGGGCTTGCGGATATCGGTGATGTTGGGCGTTAGCTTGACGATCACCGGCAGGTCGGTGTGCTTCTTGCACCATTCGGCCACCTGCTGGACGTATTCCGGCACCTGGCCCACGGCCGAGCCCATGCCGCGCTCGCTCATCCCGTGGGGGCAGCCGAAGTTCAGCTCGACCCCGTCACAGCCGGTGGCCGCGACCTTTTCGAGGATGGCCTTCCAGCTCTCCTCCTCCACCGGGACCATCAGCGAGGCGATGATCGCACGGTCGGGGTAATCCTTCTTCACGCGCGTCATTTCGTCGAGGTTGGTCTGCAGCGGGCGGTCGGTGATGAGTTCAATATTGTTGAGCCCCAGAAGCCGCCGGTCGGCGCCCCAGATCGCGCCGTAGCGTGGGCCGTTCACGTTGACGATGGGCGGGCCTTCCTCGCCCAGCGTCTTCCAGACCACGCCGCCCCAGCCGGCCTCGAAGGCGCGGCGGACGTTGTATTCCTTGTCGGTCGGCGGGGCCGAGGCCAGCCAGAACGGGTTGGGGGATTTGATCCCGATGAAGTTGGATGTCAGATCGGCCATGTTGTCTGGTCCTTTCCCTGTTGCCTGCACGCCCTAGTTCGGCGCGCGGAAGATCATTTCGACCGGGGCGATGTCGCCGGCGGATATATGGGTGACGTAGTTCTGCAGCTTTTCCTTCGCGGTGCCGCCCATCAGAAGGTGGATGCCCAGCGGCGGCGGGCCGCCGGCCTTTTCCATGCGTGCGAAGACCCGGTTGAAGAAGTCGAGCGCGAAGTCGAGCCGGTTGCGTTCCTCGAGCTGGCCGAGCCCGGCCTTCGCGGCGGCCTCGCGGTACATCTCGGGCGGGTCGACGAAGGAAAAGCCCGAGGTTTCGGCCCACGGGAAGGGGAAGTTCAATGGCGCATCGGAAAGCCGCATCACATCGAAGAGGGCGAATGTGCCACCGGGGGCGAGTACCCTTGCCACCTCGGCGAACAGACCCTTCTTGTCGTCGATATTCATGCCGACATGGAACATCAGCACCAGGTCGAAGGCCTTGTCCGGCACCGGCAGGTCGAGCGCGCTGCCGGTCTTGAACGTCGTCAGCCCGTCGAGCCCGACCAGCGTGCTCAGAGTCTTGGCGGCGGTCACGTAATCCGGCGTCAGGTCGACCCCGGTGACATGGCAGCCCGCCCGCGCCGCCACGTGCCGGGCAGTGCCGCCGATGCCGCAGCCGATATCGAGCACGCGCGTGTCCTTCGTGATGTCGAGCTGGTTCAACAGCTCGTCCGTCGCCTCCTGCCCGCCGGTGTGGAACTCGTCCACCGGCTTGAGGTCGTCCGGCGTGGGCGCCTCGGGGTCGACGCCCGCCCGTTCCAGCGCCGTTCTGATCACGTCGACGATCCGGTCGACCGCGTAGTGATCGGCCACACGGGTTTCGAGGCTCTCCATCGCGGTATCCCTTTCGCGGGTCATGACCATGTCGGCCAAACCTATCACGAAACGAGGCTTGCGTGGATATCTTCGGCGGCGTCGCGCCCCTCGGCCACGGCGGTCACCGTCAGGTCGTCGCCGCCCGCGGCACAGTCGCCCCCGGCCCAGACGCGCTCGACACTGGTGCGGCCGGAACCGGTGACGGCGATCTTGCGGCCGTCGAGTTTCGGCAGGCCGTCGCCCTCCAGCGCCTGGCCGATGGCCTTGAACAGCTGGTCGGCGGGCAGGCGGAAGCGTTCGCCGGTGGGCTTCAGGTCGTCGTCGGTATACTCGAACTCGACCTCGCGCACCGCGCCGTTGCCGTGAATGGCGACGGGGGTGGCGTTGGTGATGATCCGCACGCCCTTGGAGGCGGCCAGATCCTGTTCGAAAACGCTGGCGTTCATCCGGTCGCGGCCCCGGCGGTAGACGAGGCTGACGTTGAGCGCACCCAGCAGCTTGGCCTGCACGGCGGCGTCGACGGCGGTCATGCCGCCACCGATGACAACCACGTCGCGGCCCACGGGCAGGGCCGACAGGTCGCTGGCCTGCCGCAGCTCGGCGATGAAATCGACGGCGTCGGCGATGCCGTCCTTGTCCTCGGCCTCGAGCCCGAGCGCGTTCACGCCGCCAAGCCCCACGCCGAGGAACACCGCGTCGTACTCGTCGCGCAAGGCGTCGAGCGACAGCTCACGGCCCAGCCGCTTGCCGGTCTGCACCGTGATGCCGCCGATCTTCAGCAGCCAGTCGACCTCGGCCTGGGCAAAACCGCCGACGGTCTTGTAGGCGGCGATGCCGTATTCGTTCAGCCCGCCGGGCTTCTCGCGCCCGTCAAAAAGCGTCACGTCATGGCCGTGCATGGCCAGCCGGTGCGCGCAGGACAGGCCGGCAGGGCCGGCGCCGACGACGGCGACGCGCTTGCCGGTGGGTTCGGCGCGTTGGAACGGATGCTTGCCCGCCGCCATCAGCGTGTCGGTGGCGTAGCGCTGTAACTGGCCGATCAGCACCGGTTTGCCCTCGGCCACCTCGCGCACGCAGACCTCTTCGCACAGCGTCTCGGTGGGGCAGACCCGGGCGCACATGCCGCCGAGGATATTCTGGCCCAGGATCGTCTCGGCCGCCGCTTCGGGCGTGCCGGTGGCGATCTGCCGGATGAAGAGGGGAATGTCGATATCGGTGGGGCAGGCGGTGATGCAGGGCGCATCATGGCAGAAATAGCAGCGATCCGCCGCCACCAGCGCTTCGTGATCGTCGAGAGGTTCATGCAGGTCGGCGAAGTTCTCTTCGTAATCCTGTGCCTGCAGCCTGCCGGAGACGATCCCCGGCGAAAGGGCGTTGTGGGTCAAGATGTCCTCCACGTGTTGGCCGTGTTTTTCGGAGGAGTATGACACAGGATTATTTTTTATCAAATGGTAAAATTTCAGCACGCGGGCCCGGCTTTTCGGCACGGGGCGAAGCCAGTGCCTCCGGCACGTGTGACTTGCCGGCAACAAACGGCACGCACGTCAGGATTGTGCGGCCTTCGGCTTGCGAGCGGTGGCCCCAGCCATTTACCTCCCGGCAGGCCCCGCCTCGGCGTTTTGGCCCAAAAGCAAAAGAATATGACGAAGGAATAACGGAAAATGTCCTCCAGACTTGTCGCGCCGCTGCTTGCGGCGAGCATCCTCGCCCTCGGCGGCTGCGCCACCGTGACCCGCGGCAGCACCGAAGCGGTGACCTTCACCTCGAAGCCCGCGGGCGCCGTGGTGACCACCGGCCTTGGCAAAAGCTGCCAGACCCCCTGCGCCATGCGGATCGACCGAAAGGAATCCTTCTGGGCCACGTTCAAGCACGGGCGCGACGTGCGCAAGGTGCACGTGACGGTGAAATCCTCCTCCGACGGTACCGCGGCGACGGCCGGCAACTTTATCGCCGGCGGGATTATCGGGGTGGCGGTCGATGCCGGTTCCGGCGCGACGCTCGATCACGTGCCGAACCCGGTCTACGTCGATTTCGCCGTGCCGCAGGCCGGCATCCAGGAGGCGGCCGAAGCCTATTACCGCAAGATCCGCGAGGCCGAGGAAGCCAAATGGGCCGAGGCGCGCGCCGCGGAAAAAGTGGCGGCGGAAAAGCAGAAACAGTAAGTGAAGGCGACGGTCGCGCGGTTTAGCGCGACTGTTCGTGCGCCAGCCGCTGGCGGGCGATCTCCTCGTTGCGGTCGGCCTTCTTTTGGTCTTCGAGACAGGTCTCGACATAGCTCAGATGTGTCTCGACCGCCGCCCGCGCCGCTTCGGGGTCGCGGGCCTGGAGGGCGGAATTCATCGCCCGGTGCTGATCCAGCAGCGCGCCCCGCGTGGTGCGCTGCTTGAACATGACCTGCCGGTTGTAGAACACGCCTTCGCGCAGAAGCTGGAACATCGACCGCATCATGTGCAGCATCACCACGTTGTGGCTGGCCTCGATGATCGACATGTGGAACTCGGCATCGAGCCGGGCCTCGTCCTCGGGGTTTGTCTTGCGATGCGCCGCCTCCATCTTGGCAAAGACCTCGCCCACCACCTTCAGGTCGGTATCCGAGGCCAGCCTGGCGGCCCGCTCCGCCGCCAGCCCCTCGAGGTCACGGCGGAAGGCGATGTAGTCGAAGACCGCCTCGTCATGCTCGGAAAACAGCTGGATCAGTGCATCGGAAAAGGCACTGCCCAGCACGTCGGCCACGTAGATCCCGGCCCCCGCCCGCGTCTTCAGCAGCCCCTTCTCCTGCAACTCGCCGATCGCCTCGCGCAGGCTGGGGCGGGAGACGCCCAGCCGGTCGGCCAGCTCCCGCTCGGCCGGCAGGCGCTCGCCGGGGCGCAGGATGCCGCGCAGGATCAGCTTCTCGACCTGCCGGGTGACGGCGGTCGACAGCTTCTCGGGCGTGACACGGTGAAACGGCATTCGGGCGCTCCGGGCGGCGGCAGGGCAGGCGATGGCGCATGATGGCCCCGCCGGTGCCGGCGGTCAATGCGGCGAGCGGGGGGCCTAGAACTCCACCCCGATCTGCGCCTTCACGCCCGAGCGGAACGGGTGCTTCACCAGCTCCATCTCGGTCACCAGGTCGGCGATCTCGATCAGCTCGTCCTTGGCGTTCCGCCCGGTCAGCACCACGTGCGTCATGTCGGGCTTTTCCTCCACCAGGAATTCCACCACCTCGTTCACGTCAAGATAATCGTAGCGCAGCGCGATGTTGATCTCGTCGAGCAGCACCATCCGGTTTGTCTCGTCCCGGATCAGCGCCTTCGCCTTCTCCCACGCGGCCTGCGCCATCTCGGTGTCGCGCTCGCGGTCCTGGGTTTCCCAGGTGAATCCCTCGCCCATGGTGTGAAACGCGCAGGCGTCGGAGAATTTCGACAGGATCAGGTCACGCTCGCCGGTGCTCATGCCGCCCTTGATGAACTGCACCACGGCGCAGGGCATCTCGTGCGCGATACAGCGGAAGATCATCCCGAACGCGGCCGAGGATTTGCCCTTGCCCTTGCCGGTATGGATGATGATCAGGCCCTTCTCGTCGGTCTTGGTGGCCATGATCTTGTCGCGCGCGGCCTTCTTCTTGGCCATCTTCATCGCGTGGCGGTCTGGATCGTCGGTCATCTTGGCTCTCCCTTTGGCGTCCGACTTTGGGCGAGCGGGGCGCAGGGTGCAAGCGGGGTTTTTCGCCGGCCGGCCGTCACGCGCGCGGCCGGCTTCTTCTGGCCGGCAATATCCCGGGGAACGTCGAATGCCTGCAAGGCATTCGACGTGGGGCAGAGCCCCGTTAACCCGACATTAACCAACCCGCGCCCACGCTCGGGGTCATGCGCTGTTTCCCCCTTCTCCTGTTGCTCGCGGCCTGCAACACGCCCAGCCCCGGATTCTACGGGGTCGAGCCGGTGCGGATACATATTGGCGGCAGCACCTTCGACATCCGCGTGAAGGGCCGGCGGGCCGAGGCGATCCGCCTCAACATGGAATGGGCGCCGCGGCTATCCTCGGTGGGGGAAAAGGCGGTACTGGCCATCGAGAAGGTCAGCGGCTGCGAGGTGGCGCGCCTCAAGGGCGATGCCGCGCTGGTCGAGGCGCGGCTCGATTGCGGTTCCGGCCCGCCGCCGCCGCGCCCGCCCAGCGGGGAGCTCTTCTGCGAGATGGACCTGCACGACAACGGCGACACCGGCAGCCTCTACTGCGTCCCCGCCGATCAGACCTTCCCGCAGCCGGGGTAATCCGCCGGCATCCAGCGCAGGCGCTCGTCGGCGTGGTCGATCTCGGTGGGCTGCACCGCCGCCGGATCGTCGAGCAGGGCGGCGTGGAAATGCGTCTCGCCGGGCGCGCTGTCGGTGGCGTAACTCACCGACGCCCCGCAGGTGGGGCAGAACGTCCTCCGGGCCCCGGGCGAGGAGGCGTAGACGGCAGGCTCTTGCCCCGTCCAGCGCCACTTCCCGTCCGGATGCCCCACGAACGTGACGAGCGGCGCCCCGCTGCCCCGCCGGCAACTGTCGCAATGGCAATGCCCGACCCAGTTATGCGGGCCGTCCAGCTCGAACCGCACCGCGCCACACAGGCAATGTCCCTTCAGCGTCATCGTTTCCGTCTCCCTTCGTCAGGGCACGGCCACTCCCTGCCGTGCCGCCTCGATCCGAGCCCGCGCCGAGTTCGAGCGCGGCATCCAGAGCCCCCGGTCGATGGCTTCCTGCAACCGCTCGGCCATCTCGCGCAGGGCGGGGGCGTTGTGCTCGGCGATGAAGTCGCGCGTCTCGTCATCCTCGAGGAAGGCCGCCTCGACCATGTCGAAATGATGATCCCTCACCGCGCCCGTGGTGGCCGAGAAGGCAAAGAGGTAATCCACGGTCGCCGCGATCTCGAACGCGCCCTTGTAGCCGTGGCGCTTCACGCCCTCGATCCACTTGGGGTTCACCACGCGGCTGCGCACCACGCGCCCGATCTCGTCCTCCAGCGTCCGGATGACGGGGCGTTCGGGGCGGGAATGGTCGTTGTGATAGATCGGTCGGTCCTTGCCCTGAAGGGTGGAAACCGCCGCCGCCGCGCCGCCCTCGAACTGGTAGTAATCGTCGCTGTCGAGTATATCGTGCTCGCGGTTGTCCTGGTTCTGGACGATTGCCTCGGTCTGCTTCAGCCGCGCCTCGAACCCCGCCCGGTCGGGCGTGCCCTCGTCCTTGGCGCCATAGGCATAGCTGCCCCAGGTGAGATAGGCCTCGGCGAGGTCCGCCTTGCCCGACCACAGCCGCTCGTCGATCAGCGCCTGCAACCCGGCGCCATAGGCGCCCGGCTTTGCCCCGTAGATGCGCGCGCCGGTGCCCTCGGCCTTCGCCCGCGCGGCGGCGGGGTTGAGATCTTCGGGCTCGTCCATCGCCTGCACCGCCCGCGCGGCGCTGTCGAACAAGGCAATCAGCTGCGGGAAGGCATCGCGGAAGAAGCCCGAGATCCGGAGCGTCACGTCCACCCGTGGCCGCCCCAGAACCCCCTGCGGCAAAACCTCGAACCCGGTGACGCGCCGGTTCGCCGCGTCCCATTTCGGTTTCACCCCCATCAGCGCCATCGCCTGGGCGATATCGTCTCCACCGGTGCGCATGTTGGCGGTGCCCCAGGCCGTCAGAAGCATGGTGCGCGGCCAGTCGCCATGGGTCTGCAAATGCTTCTCGATCAGCAGGTTGGCCGATTTCCACCCCAGCGCCCAGGCGGTCGGCGTCGGCACCGCCCGGCTGTCGACCGAGAAGAAATTCCGCCCCGTGGGCAGCACGTCGAGCCGCCCGCGCGTCGGCGCACCCGAGGGGGCAGGGGGCACGAACCTTCCCGCCAGCGCGTCGAGCAACCCGCGTCCCTCCTCCGGCCCGCACCGGGCCAGCGTCGGGGTGATCGCGCCGCCGATCTCCTCCATCACCGCCTGCGACGCGGGGCCGGGCGGGGTGGCGCCCTCGACCATCGCGACGGCCAGCAGTTCCAGCCGCTCCACCGTGTCGCCGGTGCTGCGCCACGGATCGTCCGCGACCTGCGCCAGCGCTTCCGGCCTCGGGCCCTCCCACGCCGCCGCCATCTCGCAATCGAGCGGGTCGAAGCCGAGCTTCAGGTCATCGGCCAGCGCCCGGATGATCGAGGCGTCGCCGCCCTTTCCCTGACCGCGCGGCACGCGGGCCAGCGCGATTGTCAGGTCCAGCGCCTGCCGCCCCTCCGGCGATTGCCCGAAGATATGCAGCCCGTCGCGGATCTGCGCCTCCTTCAACTCGCAGAGATAGGCGTCGAGCTTGGCCAGATCGGTCTCCTCGTCCGCGCCGCCCATGCCGACATCGCGGTCGAGCCCCGTGGCCGAGGCCAGCGTCAGGATCTCGCGCCGCAAATGGTCGATCCGCCGCGGATCGACCCCAGCCGCCTCGTAATACTCGTCGACCAGCGCCTCGAGATCCTTCAGCGGGCCATAGGTCTCGGCCCGCGTGAGCGGCGGCGTCAGGTGGTCGATGATCACCGCCTGTGCCCGCCGCTTGGCCTGCGTGCCCTCGCCGGGGTCGTTGACGATGAACGGGTAGACATGCGGCGTGGGGCCAAAGACGGCCTCGGGCCAGCAGTCCTGGCTCAACGCCAGCGCCTTGCCCGGCAGCCATTCGAGGTTGCCGTGCTTGCCCATATGCACGATCGCCTGCGCCCGAAACTGGTGCCGCAGCCAGAAATAGAAGGCGAGGTAATTGTGCGGCGGCACGAGGTCGGGGGAATGGTAGGTATCGGTCGGGTCGATATTGTAGCCGCGCGCGGGCTGCACGCCGACGACCACGTTGCCGAACTGCAGGACCGACAGGCTGAACCGGCCGCAATCCACCTCGCCGGGGGTGAAGAAAGGGTCGGCCTCCGGCGGACCCCAGCGCCGTTCCATCGCCTCGCGCAGCTCCCACGGAAGCTGGCCGTAATCGATCATGTAGTCGGCGAGGCTCATCTCCACCCCGCCGCCACGCTCTGCCCGGTCTGTCAGCCAGTTGGTCGGCCCTGCCATCACCGCCTGCATCAGCGCATCGCTGTCCTCGGGCGCGCCGGTCACGCGGTACCCGGCCTGTTCCAGCAGGCCCAGCACATGCACCGTGCCGGCGGGCGTATCGAGCCCCACGCCATTGGCCAGCCGCCCGTCCTTGTTGGGATAGTTTGCCATCACCAGCGCGACCTTGCGCTCGGCCTCCGGCGTTTGCCTCAGACGCGCCCAGTTCGCCGCAAGCTGCGCCACGAAATCGATCCGATCGCCCTGCGCCCGGTAGGTGGCGACCGGGCATTCCGTCGCCTCGTCGAAGAACGCCTCGCCCTTGAAGCTGACCGCGCGGGAGAGCACGCGGCCATCCACCTCCGGCAGGGCCACGTTCATGGCGATATCGCGGGCGGAAAGGCCGGTCAGCCCCTCCTTCCACGCCTCCTCGGACGAGCCGGCCAGCACGACCTGCATCACCGGCGCCTGCGCCGCCGCGCTCATCGTCAGCGGGTTGTCGGGGCTCTGGTCACCGGCATGGGGCGAGCCCACGGCGAAGGAGGTGGCGTTGAGGATCACCGAAGGCGGCGCGGCGGTGAAGAGATGCTCCAGCGTCGCCACCGACACCGGATCCTTCAGCGAGGCCACGAAGACCGGCAACGGGTTCAGCCCGGCCCTGAGCAGCGCCTTCACCAGCCGGTTCACGGGGTTCAGCCCGGCCCCCTGCACCAGCGCGCGGTAGAAGATCAGCGGCACCACCGGCTGGCCCTCGGTCCACGCACCCTGGGCGGCGGCCAGGTCGGCCACGCCCGCGCCCGGCCAGTAAACGCCCGCCCGCAACAGCGGCGCGGCGGCGGCGGGCTTCTCGCCCCCCTCCAGCATCGCCTGCGCGTAGGCGAGGAAATTCACCGCGTTCTCCGGCCCGCCCTCGACGAGATAGGCCCAAAGCGCGTCGTAATCCTCGTCCGGCACCGTCGACAGCTCCCGCAGCTCCGCATCCGGCTTGTCATCGCCGGGCAACAGCGCCAGCGGCACGCCCGCCTCGTGACAGCGCGCGGCAAACTGCTCGGCCCCATATTTCCAGTAGCCCACGCCGCCCAGCACCCGGGCCACCACCATCCGCGATTTCGTGGCGCAGTTATCAAGGTGCAGGTCCACCGACATCGGGTGCTGCAGATGCGTCAGGTTCGCCAGCCGCAATCCCGGCGGCGCGCCCATATCCGCCCGTGCGGCGCTCAGGCTCGCCAGCTCCGTATCGGCGGCGGAAATGAAGACGAGGTCGGACGGGCTCTGGCCAAGGTCGACCGGTTCCTTGCCGTCGTCGATCGTGCCGGGGGTGGCGGCGAGCAGGTGCATTACATCGGGCCTTTCCGCCCGTGGCGGGCGTCGGGATCTTGGATATTTGTGCCAAGAAGAAGCATGGGGGTCACGCCTCTTCCAGCGGCTTTTCCATGTAAACCGAGCTGTCGTTCGGGCGGTAGTCGCCGAAGATGCCGCAGCGGGTGAAGCCGGCGCGTTCATACAGCCGCACGGCGCTGTCCAGCGGGTCGCCCGTCTCCAGCCGCAGAAGCGGCAGGCCGAGGGTTCGCGCCTCGTCCTCCAGCGCCCGCAGGATCGCGGCGGCCACGCCCCGGCCGCGCGCTTGCGGGGCGGTGAACATGCTCTTCACCTCGCCATAGCCGTCCTTCAGCGCCAGCGCCCCGGTGCCCAGCGTCTCGCCGCCCTCGCGCGCGGCGAAGAAGCGGATATCGTCGCCGCGCAGCGCCTCGAAATCGAGGAAATAGTTCTCCTCGGGCTCGAACATCTCGCGCATCAGCGCGTGGCTCGCCTCCAGCAGCGCCTTCGGCCCCGGCGCCAGCGGATCGGCCCGCTCGACGATGAGCATCACGCCTGCAGCGCGGCTTCGATCGCCGCCCGGTCGAGACCTGCCTGCCCGATCACCACCAGCCGCGTCTCGCGGGCGTCCGCGCCGAAGGGCCGGTCGAAATAGGTGTCGATCCGCGGCCCCACCGCCTGGAGCGTCAGGCGCATGGGCTTGCCGGAGACGGCGGCGAACCCCTTCAGGCGCAGGATGTCATGCTGGCGGATGATGCCCGCCACCTGCTCGGCAAAGGCGGCCGGGTCTGCAATCTCGTCGCGCGCCACCACGAAGCTTTCGAACTCGTCATGGTCATGCTCGTGGTGATGGTCGTGATCCTCGTCATCGTCGTGGTGATGGTGGTGATGCACCTCGTGCCGCGCCTCCATATCCGCCTCGGCGCCGATCCCCTGTCCCAGCAGCACGTCGACCGGCAGCGCGCCCATCGTGGCCTTGACCACCTGCACGCCCGCCCGGCTGTCCGAGCGCAGGCGGCCCACCAGCGCGCCGGCCTCCTCCTCGCCCAGCAGGTCGGCCTTGTTCACCACGATCATGTCGGCACAGGCGATCTGGTCCTCGAACAGCTCCGACAGCGGTGTTTCGTGGTCGAGGTTCTCATCCAGCGCCCGCTGTGCATCCACGGCGGCCACGTCATGGGCAAAGCGCCCCTCGGCCACGGCCTTGCCGTCGACCACGGTCACCACGCCATCCACCGTCACCCGGGTGGAAATCTCGGGCCAGTTGAAGGCGCGGACCAACGGCTGCGGCAACGCCAGCCCCGAGGTCTCGATCACGATATGATCGGGCGCGTCCGGCCGGTCGAGCAGCTTCTGCATCGTCGGCACGAAATCCTCGGCCACGGTGCAGCAGATACAGCCGTTCGACAGCTCCATCACGTCATCCTCGGCACAGTTCTCGATGCCGCAGCCCTTCAGGATGCCGCCATCGACGCCCAGGTCGCCGAACTCGTTGATGATGAGCGCGATGCGCTTGCCGTTGGCATTCTCCAGCATGTGCCGGATCAGCGTGGTCTTCCCGGCGCCGAGGAAACCGGTCACCACGGTTGCGGGGATCTTGGCGGGCATTCGTGAAGCTCCTTCCGAAAAGCTTGTCAGCGGTGCGGCGATCGCCTAGGCGAACCCCATGCACCGGATCGTGGTCTGTTCAACATGCGAGGGAAGTGACGGCAAGGGCTTTGCCGCCACCTTGCGCGCGGCACTTGCGACGCGCGCGATGGAATTCGAGGTGCAGGCGCATGACTGCATGTCGAACTGCGCCCGGCCCCTGTCGATGGCCTTCACCGCGCCGGGCAAGGCCACCTATCTGTTCGGCGATATCGCGCCCGAGAGCGACCTCGCCGACACCCTGGCCTTCGCGGCGCTCTACGCCGATACGCCCGACGGCTGGATCGATGACGCCCGGCCCGCCGGCCGCCTGCGCTTCTGCCTGATCGGCCGAGTCCCGGCCTGAAACAGGGCGCACCACTGGCGCTTCTTCTGGCCGGAAATATCCCGGGGGAGGCGTTGAAACCCAAGGGGTTTCAACGTCGGGGGCAGCGCCCCCCAAACCCACGCCAGCCACAAGCGCCATCATTCGATCACCAGCGTCTCGGTCACCTCGATCGGCTCCCCCTCGACGGCCAGTTGCGTGTGGTCGTTGGCATTGAGCGTCACCCGCACCTCGTGCTCGCCCACCGGCAGCGCCGAGAGGTGGAACCACGGCGCGTAGGCGCGGGCGATCTTGACGCCGTTCACGTAGACATGGGCGTGGCCGTGGCCCGGTATGTGCTCCCCGTTCACCGCCTCCGGGTCGAAGATGAAGTTCCGCGCGATGATCTCGAGGTTGCGGCTTTGCCGCCCGTCGGGGTGCAGCGCGATCGACAACTCCGGCGCCGGGCCCTCCGCCTCGGTCAGCTGCGAATGGTCGTGTCCCTCTGTCCCCTCGCCATGATCGTGCGCGGAATGGTCGTGCACCTCGGCCCCGTGCGCGTGCCCTTCGACCTGCGCACCGGTGCTGGCCGCCAGAAGGAACCCCGCGCCGGTTCCGAAGAACAGGCCGATGATCAGGAATATGAAGGTCTTCGGCATGCGGTAATCCCCTGTCGTACGGCCGGGCGGCGCGATGGCCGCCCGGACAGGATGACATTGTGAGCGATCACGCGGTGGTAGTTTCGCCCGCGCCTTCGCGCTGCCAGAAATACCCGGCAAGGCAACCCATCACCGCCCAGACGGCAAAACCCGTCCCCAGCGCCCGGCTGGCAAACAGCGCGGCGATCTCCGGCGGCACCGGCCCGGCAAAGCTGGCGGGATGCGGCGCGCCGATCACGTGCGGGGCGAGGATCAGCACGATGCCCGCGCCCGTCGCGGCCAGCCCGCGCGCCAGCCCGATCAGCGCAAGGCCGATCCCGGTGGCGGCGACGGTACCCCACCACCAGACCTGCCGCGCGGCCAGATCGGCCGCGGCCACGCCCGGCACTTCCGGCGGCAGCGAGAAGGCCGGCGCGAAGTGGAACGCGATGAAGCCCGCGATGCCCCAGATCAGCCCGGTGCGGGCGTCGATCCGCACGCCGCGCTCGGCCGCCATCGCCATTCCGGCGACGAGGACGAAGGCATAGCCCACGTAGATCAACGCCGAGAAAAGCACGCTCATCCCGTCGCGCACCGGGTCGAAGCCGGGCAGCTCGGGATGGGCCGACACCGCTTCGGCGCCGAAATGGACAAGCTCACCGCCCTCGTACAGCTCCGCATGCAGAAGCACCGGCTGGACGAACGCGAACTGCAGCGCGGCGGCGATCAGCCCCGCGCAGAACCCAGCGAACAGCGCGCTGGTCAGGATACGCTGAAACATGGCTCAGTGGCAGGGAAAGCCGGTGGCGTGGCGCACGTCGTGGGCGGCGTCATGCAGCGCCGCGGCCTGCACGTGGCCGGCCAGCGTGATGATCCCGAAACCCAGAACGATGGCGGCAACAGCCGGCAGAACGGCCGATTTCGAGGCGGATTGAACCAGTGCGGTCATAGTCTATTCTCCTTCCTTGCCTCTCACCCGAGGCGTGGATTGCATCACGCAAAGGCTGGTCTCCTGGCTCGCGGGTCATAGCCTGTCCTGCCGCCTTCCCGAGGCCGTTTCCGGCCCGGTGGCATGTGGCAGGGGGCTCACCGCTTACAGTCGCGGGGGCGGCTGACGCCTGGGCTCCCGAAGTGGGTCCGCCGTCACGTCATTCCCGATTTATCCCCGAGTGCTTTGCACCCATATGGGGACCCTTGCACCCTCCGGTATGAGGCCCGGCCGCCGTTGCGTCAAGGCCGATTGCGACATCGCGGCGCGGGCCGGCGGCATGGCGGGCCTGTGCGCCGGGCGCCGCGATGATGGGCCGAACGCCGCCGATCCGGCCGCGCAAATCGCAATATCTTGTGGATAACGGTGCAGAATGACCCATATCCGGGGCAAACCCCGTTGACAGGTGGCGTTCGCGTCTCTCTCATTGACCCCCAAGACCGGAATCACCGGCGCGTCACCGGCCACAAGGGGCAAGCACAGTGCAGTTCTCAAAACTCAGGCTGACCGGCTTCAAGAGCTTCGTCGACCCGACCGACCTCTATATCCAGAACGGGCTGACCGGCGTGGTCGGCCCCAATGGCTGCGGCAAGTCGAACCTGCTGGAGGCGCTGCGCTGGGTCATGGGCGAGAACCGCCCCACCTCGATGCGCGGCTCGGGGATGGAGGACGTGATTTTCGCCGGCGCCGCCACCCGCCCGGCCCGCAACTTCGCCGAAGTGTCGATCCATATCGACAATTCCGACCGCCTCGCGCCCGCCGGCTTCAACGAGGCCGATCACCTCGAGATCGTCCGCCGCATCACCCGCGACGTGGGCTCCGCCTACAAGGTCAACGGCAAGGATGTTCGCGCCCGCGACGTGCAGATGCTCTTCGCCGACGCCTCGACCGGCGCCCATTCCCCGGCGCTCGTCCGCCAGGGCCAGATTTCCGAGCTGATCAACGCCAAGCCCAAGGCCCGCCGCCGCATCCTCGAGGAGGCCGCGGGCATCTCCGGCCTCTACCAGCGCCGTCACGAGGCCGAGCTGAAGCTGAACGGCGCCGAGCAGAATCTGACCCGCGTCGACGACGTCATCGAACAGCTCGCCGCGCAGCTCGCCCAGCTGGAACGTCAGGCCCGGCAGGCCGCCCGCTACCGCAAGATCGGCGAGGAGCTGCGCCATGCCGAGGGTCTCCTCCTCTACCGTCGCTGGAAGGAGGCCGACGAGGCCCGCGCCGCCGCCGAGGCGCAGCTTCGCGAGCGCACCGCCGACACCTCCCGCGCCGAGGCCGCCGCGCGCGAGGCCGACCGCCTCCGCGCCACGGCCGAGGCCGCACTGCCGCCCCTGCGCGAAGAGGAGGCCATCGCCGCCGCCATCATGCAGCGCGTGCAGGTCGCCATCGATTCGCTCGACGAGCAGGAGGCCACCGCCCGTACCCGCATCGAGACGCTGGAATCCCGCATCACCCAGCTCGCCCGCGATATCGAGCGCGAGGAGAGCCTCAACCGCGACGCCGGCGAAACCATCGCCCGGCTCGAGGAGGAGGCGCAGGAACTCGAAGACGCCTCCGAAGGTCACGAG
>NZ_CBDDIG010000001.1:0-24621 GCF_965228755.1 Roseovarius sp. | reverse complement strand
GCGGCTTTGCTCGAAGATCAGCCCCTGCTCGAAGGGCAGAAGCTGGGCCGCCTCGACGCAGGCCAGGATGTCGGCCTCGGCCGAGCCGGCCGAGCGCAGCCGGGCGGCGACGCCCGTGACCGCGGCCTGGAACGCCGCCGGATCGGACAGCCCGCGCGTGACGTCGCGGCTGCGGGTCCAGGAAACGCCATCGGCCAGGGCGGCCGCGAAGTCGCAGGCGGCCGCCAGCGGCGCGTCATCGGTGATGCGGTCGAAGACCGGCGCCAGCCGGGCCTCCGTCACCTCCACCGCGCGGCCCGACAGCATCAGCTCGAGCGATGCCTGGGCGCCGGCCAGCCGTGGCAGCCGCTGGGTCGCGCCGCCGCCGGGGATCAGGCCGAGCGTCACCTCGGGCATGGAGATGCGCGTGCCGCGCTGTGCCACCCGCGCATGGGCGGCGAGGGCCAGCTCGACCCCGGCGCCCAGCGCCGCGCCATGCAGCGCGGCGACCACCGGCTTGGGCGCCTCCTCGATCGCCGTGAACAGCTCGTTCAGGGGCAGCCGGGGCGCGCCGTCCGGGCTGGTATACTCGTTGAGATCGACGCCTGCGCAGAACCCGGTGCCCGCCCCGGTGATCACCACCGCGCGGACACCCGGATCGGCGAGAACGGCCCGAAGCGCGGCCAGCAGGTCGGCGCGCAGGTCCGGGACGAGGGCGTTGCCCGGGGGGCGGTCGAGCGTGAGAACGGCGACCCCGTCCTGCACCCGCTGCTGCACCTGCTGCGTCACGCCCTCCCCCGTCATCGCCCGGTTCGTTTCGCGCGATTAGACCGGACAAAAACCGGGCTGGCAAGCCTTGCGCGGCGCGGCGGGATGCAATCAGACCGGCATGTTGTCGAACTGTGCCTCGATGGCGTCGGCGGTCAGCTCCTCGTGCAGGTCGCGGATGCGCGCGGGCACCCGTTCGCCGGCGTCCTCCATCCGCTCGATCATTTCCGTGAGCTTGGGCCGGTACAGGTGCCGGCGGCCCTCATCCGTATCCAGGATGCGGCTGTGCAGGCGTTTCATGTCGTCGGTCAGCGTGGTCATGGTCGTCCTCCCAGGTTTACGCATGGTACCAGGATCACCGTTCACATCGCCCGCCCGCGCCAGGACCGCGCGGCCGGGCGGCACATCAGGCGCCCGCCGCGCAGTCGCGGCAGAGCGGCGTGTCGGGCAGCGTGTCGAGCCGGGCCGTGGCGATATCCTCGCCGCAGCGGACGCATTCGCCATAGGTGCCGTCGCGCAGCCGTTGCAGGGCGGCGCGGATGCGGGCGATCTCGGCCTCGCCGCTGTGGCCCAGTTGTTCGAGCACCTCGTCGCCCTCGCGCTCGACGGCGTTCTCCTCCCAGTCCTTGGAATGGGGCTCGTCGAGCTCGGCCTCGATCTGGTGCAGACGGCTGTCGAGCTCTCCCAGACGGGCGAGCAGCGCCTTTCGATAACGGGTCGTGTCAGACATGTTTTTCCTCCGTCAACTGGCACACCCTGTCACGTCATGTCGTGATCGTCCTTGACCCGCGTCAACCCCTGCGGTTGAAAGATATGTGAAGGCGTCGTCATGGCGCGCCGCAGGGGAGGCCCGGATGTCACCCGATGTTACCGCATTTTTCGACGATGCGACGAATACAATTTCCTACGTTGTGCGCGATCCCGCCGGGAGGGCCTGTGCGATCATCGATTCCGTGCTGGATTTCGATTACGCGTCGGGCCGGACCGACACGCGCTCGGCCGACCGGATCGTCGCGCATGTCGAGGCAGAGGCGCTCGAGGTGCAGTGGCTGCTGGAGACGCATGTCCATGCCGACCACCTGTCGGCGGCGCCCTACCTGCAGGAAAGGCTGGGCGGGCAGATCGGCATCGGCGAGAAGATCCGCGAGGTGCAGGACACGTTCGGCAAGGTGTTCAACGAGGGCACCGAGTTCCAGCGCGACGGCTCGCAGTTCGACCGGCTGTTCGTGGAGGGCGACAGTTTCCACCTCGGCCAGATGCGCGGCGACGTGCTGCAGACGCCGGGGCACACGCCGGCCTGCCTGACCTACGTGCTGGGCGACGCGGCCTTCGTGGGCGACACGCTCTTCATGCCCGATTTCGGCACCGCGCGCTGCGATTTTCCCGGCGGGTCGTCGGAGGTGCTGTACTCGTCGATCCAGAAGATCCTGTCGCTGCCCGACGCCACGCGGATCTTCGTGGGCCACGATTACAAGGCGCCGGGGCGGGACGAGTACGCCTGGGAAAGCACGGTGGGCGAGCAGAAGGCGAAGAACGTGCATGTGGGCGCGGGGCGCGACCGCGACAGCTTCGTGAAGATGCGCGACGCGCGCGATGCCACGCTGGCGATGCCGAAGCTGATCATCCCCTCGCTGCAGATCAACATGCGCGCCGGGCGGATGCCGCCGGCCGATGACAAGGGCGACGTGTTCCTGAAAGTGCCGCTCAACAAGCTCTGATCATTTCAGGTCGGCCAGCGCCGGCAGGTCCGGCAGGCCGCCATCGCCCCCCTCGCCCGGCAGGTCGGGCAGGTCGGGCAACCCGCCGCCGGTGGCCGGCAGGTCGGGCAGGTCCGGCAGGGCGGTCAGCGTGGGCGGCTCGCTTGCGGCAAGGCCGGAAAGGTCGGGGAAGCCCGGCGCGGGATCGGGATCGGGCGGTGTGGGCGCAAGGGCGGGCTCCGGCGTGGCGCGAGGCGGTGCCGCCTCCTCGCCCGCGCCGGTCAGCCGTACGGCGCGCATGCCGTTCATCTGCCCCAGCCGCCCCTGCGCCGCAACGTGGCCGGAGGCGACGAGCTCCGTTCGCCCGATGGCCGACGTGCCGACCGGCAGGGTCATGCCCGGTTGCAGCGCACAGACCTCGGCCAGCGAAAGCTGCACCCGGTCGAGCACGGCATCGAGCGTGACCGGCATCTGCATCGCCAACTGGCCCAGGTCAAACGCCGCCCCCTCGCCCGCCTCGCCGCTGCCGGGCTCGGGCCGGGCCAGCACGGCGGCCGGCAGGATCAGGCTCAGGATACCGGTGCGGGCGCCGCCGCCGATATCGACGGTCAGGCGGAACAGCTCGTAATCCGCGGCCTCGAGCGCCAGCAGCAGGCCGCGCGCATCGCCCACCCTGTCACCGAAGCGAAAGCCCAGCGGGCGGTGGCCCGTCTCCGCCTCCGCCAGCGTGTCGTCGAAACCCGTCAGCATCGCATCCACCAGCGGTGCGGCAATGGCCGCGTCGGTGCCCGTCAGCGGCCGGTCGGGCGCGGCGCCGGGGCGCACGCGGCCCATGGTCTGCACCTCGACCAGCGCTTGCGCGAATTGCAGGTCGAGCAGCGCCGCGCCGCGCGCCCCGCCCTGCCCGTCGAGCAGCAGGATCAGCGTGTCGGCGCCCACCTCCTCCTTCACCGCGGCATGGGTCAGCCGCCGCTGTTCCAGCGTGCCCACCGTCAGCGCAAGCCGGAACAGCCGGTCGCCGCATTTCTCGAGCGACAGGCGCAGCGCCTTGGAGGGCGACATGGCGCGCGCGTCGAAATCCTCGCGCGCGCTGGCGGCCTTCCTGTGAATGACTGAATTGCGTTCCTCGCCCGACATCGCCCTCGCCGCGGTTTTCCGGCCCGTTCGAGCCATCCGGGGCACCTTACCGCCCGCATCCTTACCATGGCGTTTACGAAAGTTGTTATTGCGCCGCCTGCGCCTGCGGCCCCTCGCGCAGCGGCAGGACCACGCGGAACGCCGCCCCCTCCTGCCCCGGCAGGTAGGTGATGTCGCCCCCCAGCCGGCCCATGATCTCGCGGCAAATGGCAAGGCCGAGGCCCGCGCCCCCCGCCTTGGTCTGGCCGATGCGCGAGAACTTCTCGAAGATCATCGCCTGCTGGTCGGTGGGGATGCCCGGCCCGTTGTCGATGAAATCCACCACGAGATTGCCGTTCTCGGCCTGCGGGCGGATGGTCAGCGCCGGATCGGCCGCCTCGCAATATTTGCCGGCGTTGGAGATGAGGTTGATGAACACCTGCGCCAGCCGGTCGAGATCGGTGTGCAGGGTGATCTTCTCGGCCTCGCGGCGGCGGTGGATGCGCAGGCGGTCCTGCACGCCTGCCGCCGAGATGGCGCGGTCGAGCATGTCGGACAGCTGCCCGGTCTGCGAATTGAGCACCACCTGCCCGTTTTCCAGCACCGACAGGTCGAGCAGGTCGTCGAGCAGGCGGGTGAGGCGCGTGGCCTCCTCGAGGATGATCGAGGCATACTTGTTGCGGTCGGCCTCCGACAGCCCCTCGCTGTCGCGCAGGATCTCCGAGAAGGCCCGGATCGAGGTCATCGGCGTGCGCAGCTCGTGGCTGATCTGGCTGAGGAAGGCGTCCTTCTGCACGGAAATCTGCGTGAGCTTCTCGTTTGCCTCGCGCAATTGCCGTGCGGTGCGGGCCTGTTCCTCGGTCTTGGCTTCCAGCTTGCTGGAATATTCCATGATCTGCGCGGTCTCGTCGGCCACCGCCATCAGGTCCTCGACCGACACGGTCGCGCGGCCGACGATCTGCGAGATCATCGCGTGGGCCGTGGCGGCGCCGACCGAGCCGGAAAGCTCCCGTTCCAGCATCTGCAGGAAATCCGGCGTCGGTTCGGGCAGGTAGCCCGCGATGCCCTGCTTGCGCGCCTCCTTCGAGAACATCGCCTGCGCCTCCGACGCGCCCATGATCCGCTGGGACATGATCATCAGGTCCTCCGACCGCGCCAGCCCCCCCGACCAGCTTCCCGGCGTCTGCGAATGCTGGAAGACATTGACGAACTGCGCCCCCTGCAGCCGCTCGATGGGCTTGGGCAGGGTCAGCAGCGAGACGCCGAGGAAGGTGCAGGTGTTGAGCAGCAGGCTCCACATCACGGCGTGTATGACCGGATCCATCCCGTCGGCGCCGAAAAGCGCCTGCGGCCGCAGCCAGCCGATGCCGAAGGGCCCGTTTTCCATGACCGAATACGGCATGACCTCGGACGCGCCGAAGCTGGGCAGGAACAGGCAGTAGAGCCACAGCACGAAACCCACGCCCAGCCCCGCCAGCGCGCCCGAGCGGGTGGCGCCGCGCCAGAACAGCCCGCCCATCAGCGCCGGCAGGAACTGCGCCACGCCGACGAAGGAGATCAGCCCGATCGCCGCCAGCGCCGTGCCCCCGCCCGACAGGCGGAAATAGCAGTAGCCGAGGAACAGGATCACCGCGATCGACAGCCGCCGGGCCAGCAGCGCCACGCTGCGCACGTCGCCCGACACCATCGCCCCGCCCCCGGTCGACCACAGCCAGATCGGCATGACGATATGGTTCGACACCATGGTCGAGAGCGCAATCGCCGCCACGATCACCATCGAGGTGGCCGAGCTGAACCCGCCGAGGAAGGACAGGATCGCCAGCCCCTCCTGCCCGTTCATCAGCGGCAGGGTCAGCACGAAGAGGTCGGGATTGGCGCCCTCGGGCATCAGGTCGAGCCCCATCACCGCGATCGGCACGACGAACAGGCTCATCAGCATCAGGTAGGTGGGAAAGGCCCAGGCGGCCATGCGCAGGTGATCCTCGTCCTCGCTTTCCACCACCATCACCTGGAACATCCGCGGCAGGCACATGAAGGCCGCCGCCGACAGAAGCGTCAGGCCCACCCAGCGGCTGCCCGGCACCTCCCACCGCGCGATGGGCGAGGAATCGATGCGCGCGAGGATCTCGTCGACGCCGCCCGCCAGCCCCCAAACCACGAAGACCCCCACCGCCAGCAGCGCGAACAGCTTGACCACCGCCTCGAGCGCGATGGCCATGACCACGCCGTGATGGCGCTCGTTGGCGTCGAGGTTGCGGGTGCCGAAGAGGATGGTGAAGACGGCGAGGCCGGCGGCGACCCAGAAGGCGGTCGATTGCTGGCTGGGCGGCGCGTCGGTGAACGGGTCGGCCTCGGCGAAGGTGGCGAAGGAGAGGGTGACGGACTGCAGTTGCAGCGCGATGTAGGGCGTGAGACCGATCACCGCGACCAGCGTGACGAACACCGCCAGCGTGTTCGACTTGCCGTATCGCGAGGATATGAGGTCGGCGATGGAGGTGATCCGCTGGCTGCGGCCCACGCGGACCATCTTGCGCAGGGTCCACCACCAGCCGATCATCACCAGCGTCGGCCCGAGGTAGATCGTCACGAATTCCAGCCCCGAGCGCGCGGCGAAGCCCACCGCGCCATAGAATGTCCAGGCCGTGCAGTAGATCGACAGCGACAGCGTGTAGACGATGGGCGAGCGCAGCCACGTCCCCCGCCCCACCAGCGCCGCCCGGTCGGCGCCGAAGGCCACGGCAAAGAGGAACGCCACGTAAAGCAGGCAGACAAGGACGAGGACGTTGAGGGTGACCATCAGCTCTCCCCCTCCTCCTCGTTGCCCTCGTCCTCGGCCACGAGGAACCGGGCCAGAACGCCCGACAGCACCGCCAGCCCGAACCAGACGAGGAAGAGATAGGTCATCACCCAGGCGGTGCGCCCACCGTCGGGCGCCGCCTCCGGCCCCGCCGCCTCACCGCCCCACAGCAGCGGGATCAGGAACAGAATGCCGCCGAAGACCGGCAGAAGCCGGGCGCCGTCGGCCACCCGGCGGCGCCGATAGGTGCGCCGCTGCACGAAGACGGGCGTCTTCTTGGCGGTCACGGCCCCACCAGATCGCGCACCGCCTCCAGGACTTCGGCGTTCGAGAACGGCTTGGTCATGTAGCGGCTGGCGCCCGCGCGCTCGGCCATCTCGCGGTCCTTCTGCTGGCCGCGCGCCGTCAGCATCAGCACCGGCGTCGCGCCCAGCTCGGCATCGTCGCGGATTTCCTGCAGGATGTCGAAGCCGCTCTTGCCCGGCAGCATCACGTCGAGGATCACCAGGTCGGGCCGCCGGTCGCGCACGGCGGCGACCGCGTCATGGCCGTTGGAGTGTGTCTTCACCTCCCACCCGTCCCGGCTCAGGATGAAGCTGATCGCCTCGATGATATTCCGCTCGTCCTCTATCAGGATCACTTTTTTCCCCATCCAATCGGCCTCCCCCTCCGATTGCGCCGATTGACGGCTGCAGTTCACTATCGTCAAGTTATGCTGGCCTGTCAAAAGGCGCGACCAAGGATCGACGGCTCGCGCCGCGCCGCGCAATCGGCGATCGGGCAGACCTGGCAGTTGACGCCGACCTCGCGCAGGGGGCCCGCGGCCTCGGGCCCCGGGTCGGGCAGCAGAAGCATGTGCGGACGCCAGAGCGCGGGGCGGTCGAACCGGGCCGGTGCCACCTCCTCGCTGACGGTCAGGGCCAGCACCCGCGCCTCGCCCTGGCGCAGGCGCAGGCGGACGGGGGCGCCGGGCTGGGTCAGCAACTGGTAGAGCGGCCAGAGCGCACAGGCCGCGGCCGAGCGCGGCATGGTAAAGCCCAGCGCCGGCTTGCGCAGCATCAGCGTGCCCGACCCGTCGCAGACCACCAGCCCGACAGGGCCGGCCTCGGCTTGCGGCATCATGGCGAGGCGGCGGAAGACGGCGGGCAGGGCCGTGCCGGTGGCCGCGGCGATGGCCGAGGGGTCGGGCCCGTGTTCGGCCACCGCCCGCGCCATAACCTCGGCCGGCAACAGGCGCGCATCCCTGGCATATTGCTCGAGCACCGTGCGGGCGAGGCTGCGCGCGGCCTGGGTTTCCAGCCGGTCGGACCGGTCGACGACCGAGGGGATGCGGGCGGCGCCGTCCTCGCCCTCGAGGACGGGAAAGTGAAACCCGTGCTCTTCGAGGAAGGCGTGCAGCTCGTCCTGCGGCGACATGATCTCGGACTGCGCATCGGGCGTCTGTTCGAGGTAGCGCACCAGCGCCTCGGCCCCTTCGGCCAGGCGCTTGCTGTCCTCGTTGATGTTGCGGTGAAAGCGGCTTTGCCATTCCGGTTCGAGCGGCTTGGTGTCGGCCAGGATCGAGGCGGTCGAGCGGATGGCGGTCACGGTCGAGATCACCTCGTGCAGCGAGGCGGCAAGCTGCGGATCATGGGCCAGCCGGTCGGTCAGCGCCTTGACGGTGCTTTCAAGCTCGGCCCGCTGGCGGGCAAGGTCGCTCAGCAGCCGGGCCCAGCCGGGGAAGCGGCCGGCGAATTCCTCGGCCCGCTCGGCCTCGGCCCCGGCGCGGCCCTCGGTCTCGGACCGGGCGGCGGCCTCGCGCAGGGCGGAGATCAGCGTGGCCTCGGCCCCTTCCGACAGCAGGACCGGCGCGACGCCGAGGATATCCGCCAGCTTGTTCAGGGTCTTGCCGCCGATTCTGCGGCGGTTGTGCTCGATCAGGTTGAGGTAGGAGGCCGAGATGCCGGCGCGCCTGGCAAGCTCGGATTGCTTGAGCCCGCTGATCACCCGCCTTTCACGGATGCGGCTGCCGATCATCGAGGATTCCGCCATCACGTTTTTCCCATTGAATAGCGCGGCTTCCGCCACGTCATACAAAATTCTTTACAAAATTTCGAGCCGCCTTGTCCATTTCTTTACAAAAAAATCCTTTCGCCGTAGCCAGTTGTTGCGAAATTTTCTTCCGACCTGCGATAATCGCTTTGCACATTTGTGTGAGCCGGGGGCGCAGAGGAGGCCCCCCGGTGAAGTTCATTAACGGGAGGATATCAATGTCTAAATCGCATCTGACTCGTCGTGGCCTGCTGAAGACCAGCGCAGTCGCTGGTGCCGGCGTCGCGCTGCCGACGATCTTCACGGCATCGTCCGCGTCGGCCTACATGAACGAGCCGACGGGCAGTTCCGTGACGCTGGGCTTCAACGTGCCCCAGACCGGCCCCTATGCCGACGAGGGCGCGGACGAGCTGCTGGCACAGAAGCTGGCGGTCGAGCACCTGAACGGCGAAGGCGACGGCGGCTGCCTGAACACCTTCACCTCGAAGGCGCTCAAGGGCAACGGCATCCTGGGCAAGAAGGTCGAATTCGTGACCGGCGACACCCAGACCAAGTCGGACGCCGCACGCGCCTCGGCCAAGTCGATGATCGAGAAGGACGGCGCCATCATGATCAACGGCGGCTCGTCCTCGGGCGTGGCCGTGGCCGTTCAGGGCCTCTGCCAGGAGGCGGGCATCATCTTCATGGCCGGCCTCACCCATGCCAACGACACCACCGGCAAGGACCGCAAGGCCAACGGCTTCCGCCACTTCTTCAACGCCTACATGTCGGGTGCCGCGCTGGCGCCGGTGCTGGCCAAGGAGATGGGCGAGGATCGCCGCGCCTACCACCTGACCGCCGACTACAACTGGGGCTGGACCCAGGAAGAGTCGATCGTCGCCTCGACCGAGGCGCTGGGCTGGGAAACCGTCAACACGGTCAAGACCCCGCTCGCCTCGACCGACTTCTCGTCCTACATCACGCCGGTCCTGAACTCGGGCGCCGACGTGCTGGTGCTCAACCACTACGGCGGCAACATGGTCAACTCGCTGACCAACGCCATCCAGTTCGGCCTGCTCGACAAGCAGGTGAACGGCAAGGACTTCAAGATCGTCGTGCCGCTCTACTCCGAGCTCATGGCGCAGGGCGCCGGTGAGAACATCAAGGGCGTGCTGGGGTCGATGAACTACAACTGGCAGCTCGAGAACGAGGGTTCGAAGGCGTTCGTCAAGTCCTTCGGCGAGAAATACGGCAAGCCGCCGTCGAACTCGGCCCAGACCTGCTATGCGCAGGTGCTGCTCTATGCCGACGCCTGCGAGCGCGCCGGCACGTTCAACCCCTGCGGTGTGGCCGAGGCGCTGGAAGGCTTCGAATTCGACGGCCTGGGCAACGGCAAGACGCTCTACCGTGCCGAAGACCACCAGTGCTTCAAGGACGTTCTGGTCGTGCGCGGCGCGCAGAACCCGTCGAGCCAGTACGACACGCTGGAAATCGTCGAGATCACGCCGGTCGACCAGGTCATGTATCCGCCGAACCACCCGATGTTCGGTGGCGACGAGGCCACGCTGGGTGAATGTAACCCGGGCGCGTAACCGCGCACCACATCCCGGCCGCGCCTGTCGCGGCCGGGATGCTGCCCCGGCCCGGCCGGGGATTTCCCCACATCAGATAACCCACGGGTGGGAACAATGGACGCAATCATTCTGCAAATTCTCAACGGGCTCGACAAAGGCTCGGCCTACGCGCTGATCGCGCTGGGGCTGACGCTGATCTTCGGCACGCTCGGTGTCGTCAACTTCGCCCACGGCGCGCTGTTCATGATCGGCGCCTTCTGTGCCGTGACGGTACAGCGCATCCTGAACCTCAGCGTCACCACGATCGACGAAAGCCGGACCGACTTCCTCGGCAACCCGCTGAAGGTCCAGACGCCCTATGTCGAAAACTGGTTCGGGCCAGAGCTCGGGGCCGCCATCAGCGACTGGTCGGTGCCGATTGCGATCCTCTTTTCCATCCCGATCATGCTGCTCATCGGCTTCATCATGGAGCGCGGCCTGATCAAGCACTTCTACCGCCGCCCCCATGCCGACCAGATCCTCGTGACCTTCGGCCTGGCCATCGTGCTGCAGGAGATCATCAAGTATTTCTACGGCGCCAACCCGATCCCCACCCCGGCCCCCGAGGCCTTCGCGGGCAGCATCGACCTGGGCGTCATGGTGGGCTTCGACCCGAACGCGATCATCTACCCCTACTGGCGGCTGATCTACTTCGTCTTCGCGGCGCTGATCATCGGCGGGGTCTTTGCCTTCCTGCAATTCACCACCTTCGGCATGGTCGTCCGCGCCGGCATGGCCGACCGCGAGACCGTGGGCCTGCTGGGCATCAACATCGACCGCCGCTTCACCATCATGTTCGGCATCGCCGCGGCAGTGGCGGGGCTTGCGGGGGTGATGTACACGCCGATCAACCCGCCCAACTATCACATGGGCATGGATTTCCTCGTGCTGAGCTTCGTGGTCGTCGTGGTCGGCGGCATGGGCAGCCTTCCGGGCGCCGTGCTGGCCGGCTTCCTGCTGGGCATCCTCGAAAGCTTCGCCTCGACGACCTGGGCCACCACGACCATCCCCGGGATCAACCAGATCATCATCTACCTTGTCGCCATCATTGTCCTGCTGACCCGCCCGCGCGGTCTGATGGGACGCAAAGGCGTGATGGAGGACTGAACCAATGCTCGGACTGAACAAGAAAGACACGGCGCTTTTCCTGATCGTCATCGCCCTGACGATCCTGGCGCCCTTCCTGCTGAACCCGTTCCCGACGAACAGCGCCATGGCGCAGTTCAACGCGGGCTACCCGGACCTGATGCAGCGCTTCGTGATCTTCGGGATCTTCGCCATCGGGTTCAACATCCTCTTCGGCCTGACCGGCTATCTCAGCTTCGGTCACGCCGCCTTCCTGGGCGTCGGCTCCTACGCGGCGGTCTGGATGTTCAAGCTGTTCACTTACAACGTCATCCCGGCGATCGTGGTGGCGGTGATCCTGGCGGGGCTGTTCTCGCTGCTGATCGGCTATATCAGCCTGCGGCGCTCGGGCATCTACTTCTCGATCCTGACGCTGGCCTTCGCGCAGATGTCCTTCGCGCTGGCCTACTCGGTGCTGTCGAACCCCAAGTTCAACCTGACCAACGGCGAGACCGGGCTTCAGGTCTATGCCGACGATCCGCAGATCTTCCACGGCGCCGGCCTGCCCAACCTGCCGCACCTGTTCGGCTGGTCGATGCGGGGCAACAACCAGATGAGCTTCGGCGCCTGGGACTTCAACTTCAACACCGGCTACTATGTCTGCGCGGTCTGCATGATCCTGGCCTTCTACGTGGCCATCCGGATCTTCCGCTCGCCCTTCGGCATGATGCTGCGGGCGGTGAAGTCGAACCAGACCCGGATGACCTATACCGGCCTCAACTCGCGCCCCTACGCGCTGGCGGCCTTCGTGATCTCGGGCATGTATGCCGGGCTCGCCGGCGGGCTGATGGCGGCGGTCGACCCGCTGGCGGGCGCCGAGCGGATGCAGTGGACGGCCTCGGGCGAGGTGGTGCTGATGACCATCCTCGGCGGCGCCGGAACGCTGATCGGGCCGATCCTCGGCGCGGGCTTCATCAAGTATTTCGAGAACATCTTCTCGAAGATCAACGACGCGGTGCTGCACAGCTGGTTCTCGTTCCTGCCCGACGGGCTCGAGGACGTGGTCGTGGCGCTGATCTACCCCTTCGTCGGCAAGGGCTGGCACCTGACCCTCGGCATGCTGTTCATGCTGGTGGTGATCTTCCTGCCCGGCGGCCTTGTCGAGGGCGGCCAGAGGATCGGGCGTTTCACCTTCCGCCGGCGCGACGCCAAGGGCTCGGATGCCGAGCGTGACGCCGCCAACCAGCGCAACCCCGCCGAATAAGGAGACGGACCCATGGGAATTCTTGAGGTCAAGAACGTCAACAAGCGCTTCGGCGGCCTTCAGGCGCTGGGCGACGTCAACCTGAGCGTCGAGGAGAACTCGGTGCACGCCATCATCGGGCCGAACGGCGCGGGCAAGTCGACCCTGCTCAACTGCCTGATCGGCAAGCTGATCCCGGATACCGGCTCGGTCATGTTCGACGGCCAGTCGGTGCTGGGCCGCAAGCCCTACGAGATCAACCAGATGGGCATTTCCCGCGTGTTCCAGACGCCCGAGATCTTCGGCGACCTGAGCGTGCTGGAAAACATGATGATCCCGATCTTCGCCACCCGCGACGGCGCCTTCCGGATGCACGCCATCGAGAAGACCGAGAACGAGAAGGACATCATCGGCCAGGCCGAGCAGATGCTGGAGAACCTCAACCTCGCCGATCAGCGCCACACCAAGGCGGCCTCGATGTCGCGCGGCAACAAGCGGCGGCTGGAAATCGGCATGTGCCTGGCGCAGAATCCGCGCCTGCTGCTGCTCGACGAGCCGACGGCGGGCATGGCGCGGGCCGACACCAACAACACCATCGACCTGCTCAAGCAGATCAGCGACGAGCGCGACATCACCATCGCCATCATCGAGCATGACATGCACGTCGTCTTCTCGCTGGCCGAACGGATCACCGTGCTGGCGCAGGGCACCCCGCTGGTCGAGGACACGCCCGACAAGATCAAGGGCCACCCGAAGGTGCGCGAGGCCTATCTCGGCGAAAGCGCCTGAGCGACATTTCACCGGCGCCCCGGGCCCGGCCCGGGGCCCCGCCCCCAAAACGGAGGTCCCGGGTCAGGTCCGGGACGGGAGGACACGAACCATGAACGTCAAACCCGACTTCTCGAAAGGCAAGAACTACGCCGAGACATCGCCGGCCTTCCTGTCGGTCTGGGGCATGCAGTCCTACTACGGTGAAAGCTACATCGTGCAGGACATCAGCTTCAACGTCCACGAGGGCGAGATCCTCGCCCTGCTGGGCCGCAACGGCGCCGGCAAGACCACCACGCTGCGCTCGATCGCGCGGATGGACAGCCCGCAGGTGAACCACGGCGAGATCTGGCTGGATCACCAGCCGCTGCACAACATGAACAGCCACCAGGCCAGCCAGGCCGGCATCGGCCTGGTGCCGGAAGACCGCTGCATCATCCCCGGCCTGACGGTCGAGGAGAACCTGCAACTGGCCCAGATCGCCCCGCCCGTGGGCTGGTCGCTCGAACGGCTCTACGACCTGTTCCCGCGCCTCGCCGAACGCCGCAAGCAGGAGGGCGTGACCCTCTCGGGCGGCGAACAGCAGATGCTGGCCGTGGCCCGTGCGCTGGCGCGCGACATCAAGGTCCTGCTGCTCGACGAACCCTACGAGGGGCTGGCCCCCGTCATCGTCGACGAGATCGAGAAGACCCTGCGCCTGATCAAGGAACAGGGCATGACCACGATCATCGTCGAACAGAACGCGGTGCGCGCACTGGAACTTTCCGATCGCGCTGTTATCCTCGACACCGGCGGGATCGTCTTTGACGGCACCGCAGAGGAGGTTCTGCAAAACGACGAGCTTCGCTCGGAATACCTGGCCATCTGAGGCCGGACGGCGCGCGCGCTTCGCAGTCTTTGTCCTGCCGGCGGTGCGGGCCGTCTTACCACGACCGAAATTTGACAACACCAAGGGTCCGATATGTCCGAACTGAAAACCTATCCCCCCGCTGCCGAAATTGCCGCGAACGCCCATGTCGACGAGGCGACATACGAGAAGATGTACGCGGCCTCGATCAGCGACCCCGAGGCGTTCTGGAAGGAACACGGCCAGCGCGTCGACTGGATCAAGCCGTTCAGCAAGATCAAGGACGTCAATTTCGATCTCGGCAATGTGTCGATCAAGTGGTTCGAGGACGGCCAGCTCAACGTCGCCGCCAACTGCGTCGACCGCCATCTCGACAAGCGCGGCGACCAGACGGCGATCATCTGGGAGGCGGACGACCCCAATGAGCCGTCCAAGCACATCACCTATCGCGAGTTGTCCGAACAGGTGAACAAGCTCGCCAATGTCTACAAGGAGCTCGGCGTGGGCCGCGGCGACCGCGTCGTCCTCTACATGCCGATGATCCCCGAGGCGGCCTATGCCATGCTGGCCTGTGCCCGGATCGGCGCCATCCACTCCATCGTCTTCGCCGGCTTCTCGCCCGAGGCGCTGGCCGCCCGGGTCAGCGGCTGCGAGGCCAAGCTGATCGTCACCGCCGACCAGGCCCCGCGCGGCGGCCGCAACACGGCGCTCAAGTCCAACGTCGACAAGGCGCTCGAGATCAGCGGCGATACCAAGGTCCTGATGGTCGAGCGCACCGGCGCCGATGTCGCCATGAAGGACGGCCGCGATTTCGCCTATGGCCCGCTGATGGAGAAGGCCTCGGCCGAGTGCGAACCCGAGGCGATGAATGCCGAGGACCCGCTCTTCATCCTCTACACCTCCGGCTCGACCGGCGCGCCCAAGGGCGTGGTGCACACCACCGGCGGCTACCTCGTCTGGGCCGCGATGACGCACGAGATCACCTTCGACTATCACGAGGGCGATATCTACTGGTGCACCGCCGACGTGGGCTGGGTCACCGGCCACAGCTACATCGTCTATGGCCCGCTCGCCAACGGCGCCACGACCCTGATGTTCGAGGGCGTGCCCACCTACCCCGACGCCAGCCGCTTCTGGCAGGTTTGCGAGAAGCACAAGGTGAACCAGTTCTACACCGCCCCCACCGCCATCCGCGCGCTGATGGGCCAGGGCACCGGGTTCGTCGAGAAATGCGACCTCTCCAGCCTGAAGATCCTCGGCACCGTGGGCGAGCCCATCAACCCCGAGGCGTGGGAGTGGTATCACAACATCGTCGGCAAGGGCGAGGTGCCCATCGTCGACACATGGTGGCAGACCGAGACGGGCGGCCACCTGATGACCCCGCTGGCCGGCGCCCACGCGCTCAAGCCCGGCGCGGCGATGAAGCCGTTCTTCGGCGTGAAACCCGCCGTGCTCGACCCGCAGACCGGCAAGGAGATCACCGAGAACCCGGCCGAGGGCGTGCTCGTCATCACCGACAGCTGGCCCGGCCAGATGCGCACCGTCTGGGGCGATCACGAGCGGTTCGAGAAGACCTATTTCTCGGACTACAAGGGCTATTACTTCTCGGGCGACGGTTGCCGCCGCGATGCGGATGGCGATTACTGGATCACCGGCCGGGTCGATGACGTGATCAACGTCTCGGGCCACCGGATGGGCACGGCCGAGGTGGAATCGGCGCTGGTCGCGCACCCGAAAGTGTCCGAGGCCGCCGTGGTGGGCTACCCGCACAATATCAAGGGCCAGGGCATCTACTGCTACGTGACGCTCATGTCGGGCGAGGAACCGTCGGAAGACCTCCGCAAGGAGCTGCGCGACTGGGTCCGCAAGGAGATCGGGCCCATCGCCTCGCCCGACCTGATCCAGTGGGCGCCGGGCCTGCCGAAAACCCGCTCGGGCAAGATCATGCGCCGCATCCTGCGCAAGATCGCCGAGAACGATTACGGCGCGCTTGGCGACACCTCCACCCTCGCCGATCCGGGCGTGGTCGACGACCTGATCGACAACCGGATGAACCGGGACTGACCGGATGGCCGGGCCGCGTCAGGCGGCCCGGCCCCTCTCTCCGGCCGGGGCCCTACCCCACCGCAATCGCCTCCAGTTCCACGATCAACTCCGGCAGGCCAAGCCGCGTCGTCCCCGACAGCACGCCCGGCGGCCGCACGCCGTATTCCGCCAGCCGCTCGGCCATTGCCTCCGCCGCCTCGGCCCTGAACAGGTCGACATCGGTGACATGGGTGTTGAGGTGGACGACATTCGACAGGTCCATCCCCGCCTCCGCCAGCACCGCCGCCACGTTCTCGAGCGACAGGAGCGTCTGCGCCCGCATGTCGCCGGGATGCTGCGGGCGGCCATCGTTCGACATGGCGCACTGGCCCGACACGAACACCATCCTTTTGAAGCCCTCGACAAGCATCCCCTGGTCGTCGGCCTCGTGCCAGTCGAAGGGGTTCAACGGTCGTTTCTGCATTGGTTCTCTCCTGATTCCCGTGGGATGGAACCGGTTCTAGAAGTTCAAGTATACTTGAATACAAGACAGTTATTCGCCCCCAACGCCCCATGCGCCGTTTCCGACATCCCGTCGCAAACGTGGTGGACGCCCCCCGCCTTCGGCGGCAACCGTGCTGCCATGGCCACCCTGACCCCCGACACCCCGCGTGCGCCCTCGCGCACGGCGCATGGCATCGCCTGCGTCCTTATCGGCATGAGCCTCTTCGCCGGGCAGGATGCGTTCATGAAATCGCTGCTCCTGACCTACCCGATCTGGATGCTGATCTTCGTGCGCTCCTGTGCCGCCGTGCTGGTGCTGGTGCCGTTGATTCTCATCCTCGGTGGGCCGCATCGGCTGACCACGCCTCTCTGGCGGCTGCACTTGTTGCGGGCGGCGCTGTTCTCGGTGGGGTTCTCGCTGTTCTACACCGCCTTTCCCTTCATGGGGCTGGCCGAGGTGACCACCATCTTCTTCTCCGCGCCCCTGATGATCGCGGTAATGGCGGCGGTGTTCCTCGGGGAAACCATCGGCATCCACCGCATCGGCGCGCTGGTCACGGGCTTCGCCGGCGTACTCATCGCCATGAACCCGGGCGGCGAGAACTTCACCTGGATCTCGATCCTGCCGCTGATCTGCGCCGCCTTCTACGCCGCCTCGCAGATCCTCGCCCGGCAGATCGGCGAGCGGGAATCGAGCCTCACCGTCGGGCTCTACACCCTCGCCTTCACCGGGCCGATCCTGCTGCGCATGGGCTACCTCCTGAACAGCGTCCTCACCTTCGGGCCGGAGTTTCACCACCTCCGCTGGACCCTGCCGCCCGAAACGGGGGGCGACCTGCCCACCCTGGCCCTGCTGGGGCTGATCGGCATGGCGGGTTATATCCTGCTGTCGCGCGGCTACCAGGTGGCCGATGCCAGCGTCATCGCGCCCTTCGACTACAGCTACCTGCCCATTGCCTCGGCCCTGGCATGGCTCCTGTGGGGCGAGGTGCCGGCGCTGACCACGATCCTTGGCATGGCGCTGATCGTGGCCAGCGGGCTCTATATCGGCTACCGCGAATTGCGCGCCGCCAGACCCGGGCGGGATACCGTCTACGTGGCCGAAACCGTCACCGTTCCGGGCAGCCCTCATCCGCAAAAAGTTCCCGACGATCAGACATGGCCCTGAAAGTAAGCGGCAAGTTGCCGGTATGGGGCTGACACCTCTGCAAAAATTCGCCGTCACAAAAACTGCGTCTTCCGCTTGGCGCAAAGAAACCTAGCTTCCAATCAGCGAAATCGCGGCATAACGCCGCCTCAACTCGGAGGATTTCCCATGAGAAAGACCGTTCTCGCCCTTGCCCTCACTGCGCCCGTCGCGGTCGCAGGCTGCATGACACCCCAGCAGGAACGCCAGGCAGGCGGCGCGCTGATCGGCGGCAGCCTCGGCTTCATCACCGCCAAGGCCCTGGGCGCCGACAGCGACTGGACCGTCGTCTCGACCCTCGGCGGCGCGGCTGCCGGTACGCTGGTGGCGCGCAACACCGCGAACAACCAGTGCGCCTACGCCACCGGCGACGGCCGCTATCGCCGCGGCCCGTGCTGAGGCAGCAATGGTCATTTGATCAGGAAACCCCGCCGGGCCACCCCCGGCGGGTTTTTCGTTACCCCCGCCCGCGATAGGGCGGCACGCCCTGGTCGGGGATCCACACCCCCTCGGGCATCGGGCCGGTCTGGTAGAACACGTCGATCGGAATGCCCCCGCGCGGGTACCAGTACCCCCCGATCCGCAGCCATTGCGGCTCGAGGAACTCCACCAGCCGCCGGGCGATCGACACGGTGCAATCCTCGTGAAACGCGCCGTGGTTGCGGAAGCTGCCCAAGAAGAGCTTCAGCGACTTGCTCTCCACCAGCCAGTCCCCCGGCACGTAATCGATCACCAGGTGCGCGAAATCGGGCTGCCCCGTCATCGGGCAGAGCGAGGTGAACTCCGGCGCCGTGAACCGCACGTTATAGGCCACGTCCGCCTGCGGGTTCTGCACCCGCTCCAGCTCGGCCTCCTCGGGGCTTTGCGGCATCGCCGTCGCCCCACCCAGCTGTTTCAGCCCCTTGTAGATATCGTCGCTCATCGCATCATCCCCTCAAACGCCCCGCTTGTTGCCCCAAAGCATGACATGCAACTGCGGCAGCACCCGCGCCCCGTACCACTTGTCCTGCATCACCCTGTCGATCAGCCAGCGCATCCGCTCGTCGATGCCCTCCTGGTCGACCGTGGCGCTGTCATCGCCGGGCGGCGGCGGCGTGTGGTTGCCGGGCTGCAGGTAGACCGGCAGCTCCCGGAACCGCTCCGACGCCTCGCGCGCAAAGGCGTAATCGGCCTCGTCGAACACCACGATCTTCAGCACCGTCGGCGCCGCCTTGGCCGCGCGCACGCAATTCGCCACGATCCGCCAGTCGGTGCCCATCCCCGACGAGGGCGGCTTGGGGCTCAGCACAAGCGTATCGAGCTCGGCAAACCACGGCTTCACCACCGAGCCTTGGGTTTCCATCGCGAAGCGATAGCCCTTGGTCTTCCCCTGCTCGATCAGCCGGTCCAGCGGCTGCGTCGCCGGGTTCCCGCCCGAGAGCGTCACCATGATCGGCTTGCCGCCCGAAAGGCGCTCGATCTCGGCCATGATATTCTCGGGCGGCATCGCCTTCCACGTGTCGCGATATTCAGACTCCACCGCATGAAGGCTGTCGCACCACGAACAGCGGAAATCGCACCCGCCCGTCCGCACGAACACCGTCGGCTGCCCGATCAGCGCCCCTTCGCCCTGGATCGTCGGCCCGAAGATCTCCGAAACCCGGATGCTGTCTTGGGTGCTCATGGCCTGTACTCCGCCCATGTCTTGGGTGTCTCGCTGACCCTCACGGCCGCGGTTTCCGGCCAGTGCGCGGCGCACCAGTCGTAAAGATGTTTCGCCAGCCGCTCGGCGGTCACCATGTCATCCCCCAGCACGTCATTCAGGTGCCGGTGATCGAGCTCGTCGTCGATATACCGCTTCAGCGGCGCCAGCTCGTGGTAATCCCGCACGAAGCCATGGGCGTTAAGCTCGGCACTCGCGAGTTCCACCACGACCACGTAATTATGCCCGGGCAGCCGCCCGCATTGATGCTCCGGCGGCAGGTCTTTGAGCTGGTGCGAGGCCGAAAAGGCGAATTCCTTGGTGATCCGGTACATCAGGCGCGCTCCACCGCTTCACGCCAGTAATCGGCATCGGCATAAACCGTCGGGTCCGCGACCCCCGCAATATCGAACGCCTCGCGCCGCTCGACACAGGTGCCGCAGCGCCCGCAATGCACTTCCCCGCCCTTGTAGCACGACCATGTCTCGGCAAAGGGCGTGCCATGCTTCGCGCCCTCGGTCACGATATCGGCCTTCGAGATGGTCACGAAGGGCGTGTAAAGCCGCACCTCCGCCACGCCTTCAAGCGCATGATCCTGCATCGCCTGGAACGCGTCGATGAAGCCGGGCCGGCAATCGGGATAGATGAAATGATCCCCCCCGTGCACCGCCGCCGCCACCGCGTCGGCCTTCTCGGATGCCGCCATGCCGAAGGCGATCGCCAGCATGATGGCGTTGCGGTTGGGCACGATGGTGATCTTCATCGTCACCTCGGCATAATGCCCGTCGGGCACGGCGACATCGTCGGTGAGGGCCGACCCCGACAGGGCGGCGCCCACGCTCGAGATATCCACCACCTTGTGCGGCACGCCGAGCCGCTTGGCACAGGCCGCCGCGTACTCGACCTCTTTCACATGCCGCTGCCCGTAGTCAAAGGACAGCAGGCCCCGCAGGCGGTGTTCCGCCGCGACCTTGTGCGCGAGCGACACGGAATCGAGCCCGCCCGAGCAGATGACAATCGTATCCATTATTGTGACCCTTGTTTTGGTATGCGGGTAGGCTGCGACCGCAGGGCGGGTGACTAACGCCGCGCCTCATCGAATGCAAGGGGAAGGGCCTTCAGGCGGCCCCGTCGGCAGGAAACACCGACAAAACACCGACAAAATACCGACGTTATACCGACGCGATACCGACACCGCGTTTCAGCGTCACTGCGCCGCCTCGATCCGCACCGGATCGGCGCTTGTGCCGTCTTCCAGGCTTTCATGCAGCAGCCAGTCGCGCATCGCCGCGATCCGCGGATCGTCGGCCCGCGCCTCGGGGTAAGCCACTGAATATATGACCTTTGGCGCCGTCTCGATATCGAAGAGCCTTACCAGCCGCCCTTCCTCCAGCGTCGCCCGCGCGATCGCATCCCACGCCAGCGCCACCCCCTGCCCCCGCTCGGCGGCGGTCAGGTTGATATCGCAATTGGCGTTGAACGTACCCCCGAGGCCCTCCTCCGGCGCCACCACCCCCGCCGCCCGGAACCAGTCGCCCCAGCAATCGAGCACCTGGTCGCGCAACAGCGGCTCGTTCAGCAAATCCCGCGGCGTCCTGATCCGCGCGGCCACGGCGGGGCTCGCCACCGGGAAGCGCACGGATTTCAGCATCGGAAGCACGTGGCAGCCGGGGATCGGGCTGTCGCACCAATGCACGATCAAGTCCGCGTCATTGCTGGCAAAATCCGTATCCGGCGCCCCGGCGGCCGTGGTCACCGACAGGGCCTCGCGCAACGGGCACCGCTCCAGCCGCGGCACCAGCCAGCGGGCGTTGAACGCCGCCGTCGCCTGCACCCGGAACGGCCCGGCCTTGGCCCCCGCCGTGGCCCGGTCCGTCGCGGCGAACAGCCCGTCGATAAGGCCGGACAGCGCCCCGGCATACTCCGCCCCCGCCCGCGTCAGCGCCAGCCTGTTCGCCGCCCGCACGAAGACCGGCTGGCCCAGGTGCTCCTCCAGCGTCCTGACCTGGTGGCTGATCGCCGAGGGGGTCACGCACAGCTCCTCCGCCGCCGCCTTGAAGCTCAAATGCCGCGCCGCGGCCTCGAAGGCGCGGATGGCGGAAAACGGGGGAAGGGGGCGCTGGGTCATGGGTGAATGCGGTTCATCTGCGGCTGAGGAACGATCCTTTGAGGCTTTCTTTACCCAAGGTTAGCATGACTCCCACGTTCAGCAAAATTTTACGGAGGGTGCCATGCAACCCCTGCCCCGGTTCGCGCTTGCGCGGATCGCCCCGATCGCCATTGCCCTGTGGCTGGGCCTCGGCCCGCTCGCCGCCCACGCCGCCGAACCGGAACCGGACTGGCAGCGCGTAACCACCCTGCCCGCGCTGATGACCACGCTCGACCGCTGGCTCGACGCCGAAAGCCCCTACCCGGCCCGCGCCACGTCACCGCGCCTCCGCCTGATCTCGCCCCAGCGGGCGCGGGCCATGTCCGACAGCGGCGGGCGGCTGGGCGCAACCCGCCGGGGCCTCTACGACCCCGACACGCAGACGATCTACCTCGTCCGCCCGTGGTCGATGCGCAGCCCGCAGGACGTCAGCGTCCTGTTGCACGAACTCACCCACCACCGGCAGGCCACGGCGCGGCACTGGTACTGCCCCGGTCAACAGGAACTGCCCGCCTACCGGCTTCAGGAGGCATGGCTGGCCGAACAGGGCGAGAGCATCCGCATCAACTGGATCGCCGCCACCCTGGCGGGCGGCTGCACGCGCGGCGACATGCACCCCGATTAACCTTTCGTTAACCTTCCCTGCCGCCGCGCGCATCCTTCCGTTCGCCGGAAAACCCACCTAGCATGGGCAGACCCCAAGGAAGGATCGCCCGAATGTGCGCAGACACCGGCACCGCCACCCCGACCGTGATGATCGACAACGACCGCGTCCGCGTCACCGAATGGCGCTTCGCGAAACGCGGCGATAACACCGGCTGGCACCGCCATGCCTTTGATTACATCGTGGTTCCGCTCTTCGACGGCGTGCTCGAGATCAACCTCGGCAATGGCGAGCGGGTCACCGCGCCGATGCAGAACGGCGTGCCCTATTTCCGCGAACTGGGCGTCGAGCATGACGTGATCAACGGCAACGATTTCGAATGCGCCTTTGTCGAGGTCGAGCTGCTGGAGCCCAAGCCCGGCTAACCGCCCGCCCCCTCCTCCAGCCGCTTGCGCAGCTCGGTCTTCAACACCTTGCCATAGTTGTTCTTGGGCAAGTCCGGCACGGCAAAATACGCCTTCGGCCGCTTGAACCGCGCGATATTCTCGCGGCAATGCGCATCCAGCGCCGCTTCGTCCAGCGCCCCCTCGCAGACCACGAAGGCCACCACCTCCTCGCCCCATTCCGGGTCGGGCCGGCCCACCACCGAGACCTCGCTGACCGAGCCGTGCATCAGCAGGCATTCCTCCACCTCGCGGGGATAGATATTCGTCCCGCCCGAGATGATCACGTCCTTCGACCGATCCTGAAGCGTCACGAACCCGTCGGCATCCATCGTGCCCACGTCCCCGGTCATCAGCCAGCCATCCTTCAGCGTCTTTGCCGTGCCCTCCGCGTTCTCCCAGTAACCGGCCATCACCACGTCGCCGCGCACCATGATCTCGCCGGGCTCGCCCACGGCACGAGGGGCGCCGTCCTCATCGCCGATCCTCACCTCGACCCCGGCCTGCGCCCGCCCGACCGAGCCCAGCCGCTCCCGCCAGCGCGGATGCGCCCGGTCGGCCACCTCCTCTCGGCTCAGCGCGGTGATCCCCATCGGCGCCTCGCCCTGCCCGTAGATCTGGATGAAGACCGGCCCGAACACCTCCACCGCCTCGACGATATCGGCCACGTACATCGGCCCGCCGCCATAGACCACGCTGCGCAACCCCTCGCCGCCGATGCCTTCGGCCTTCGCCGCCTGCGTCATCCGCTTGATCATCGTCGGCGCGGCGAACAGGTGCAGGTTGCCCATGCCCTTCGCCAGCTCGAAAATCTCCCCCGGCTCGAACCCGCCCGAGACGGGGCAGACATGCCGTGCCCCCATCAGCACATGCACCGGCGCATAAAGCCCCGCCCCATGGCTCATCGGCGCGGCATAGAGCGTGGCATCCTCCGCCGTCACCCTGTCGACGCTGGCCAGGTACATCAGCGAGGTGGCAATCAGCATTCGGTGGGTGATCATAACCCCCTTCGGCCGCCCGGTGGTACCCGAGGTGTAGAACAGCCACGCCAGGTCATCGAGCTCTCGCGGCGCCGGGCCCGCCACCGGCTCGGACCGCATCGCCCCGGCAAAGTCCGCCCCGGTCGTGTCGACCACCGCCGCCTCGACCCCGGCCTCGCCCAGCGCCCCGGCCAGGTCGGGCGTGGCAAAGCACATCTTCGCCCCCGAATGGCCAAGGATCCACGCCGCCTCGCGCCCGTGCAGCTTGGCATTGACCGGCACCGCCGCCGCCCCGGCATACCAGATGCCGTAGAACGCGATCAGCACCTCGGGACAGTTCTTCATGAAGATCCCCACCCGGTCACCCGGCCCGATGCCTCGCGCGCCCAGCCAGCCGGCCAGCCGCGCCGCCCGGTCATGGAACCCGGCGTAATCCGCCACCGGCTCCGTCCCGAGGAAAATCGCCGGCGCCTCGCCGCGAACCTGCGCCGTCCGCATCAGCCACTGACCGATGTTCATGCCTGTCCTCCCCCGTCTCTTCGGCGCCACCAAACCACCGCCCCGCGCGGCAATCAATTCCGTAGAATCACGCAAGGCCCGCTTGGCGCGCCCGCCTCTCCGCGGCATAGTGCGCCAATGCAGATCAAGGAAATGGCCTTCGACCACGCGCCGGTGGGGCTGGCGGTGCTCGAAAACCGCATCATCCGCCAGTGCAACCGCCAGTTCGCCGCCATCTTCGGCGGTGCTCCCGAGGACTATGCCGGCATCCCGCTGGCCCATTACTACCCCTCGATCGAGGATTACCGCCGCATCGGCGAACGCGGGCTGAAATCCATGCGCCTCACCGGCACCTACCATGACGAGCGGGTGATGAAGCGGCATGACGGCACGCTGTTCTGGTGCCGCGTGAGGGGCCAGTCGGTGACGCCCGACGACCCCTTCGCCCGCGGCGTCTGGTCCTTCGCCGACCTCTCCGACGAACGCCCGCTGGTGGAGCTCACCCAGCGCGAGCGCGAGGTCGCCATCCTCACCTGCCGCGGCATGACCTCCAAGGAGATCGGTCTCGAGCTCGGCCTCTCCTACCGCACGGTCGAGGTCTACCGCGCCCGCCTGCTGGAAAAGTTCCAGGCCCGCAAGCTCGCCGAA